>NZ_CP068159.1 GCF_016728505.1 Corynebacterium riegelii | reverse complement strand
GTTGGTGTACCTGGTGTGACGGTGCCGCACACGATCACCATTGCGGGCGTGTCAATGGTGGTGAAGTCCACCAAGGCCACGCACGTGCGCGCCTCTACTATCGACGGCCGAACGTACAGCCTCCGCAAACGCTCCATCACCGTGAGCAAATACGTGGCAGATTGCGACGGCCGCATCTACACCGCGCGCCGCCGCGGCAGCTCGCCGCTGCACAAGCGCCGCGAGATCACGGACGCGGACGGCCGTTTGGTCGGCACCACGGAGTCCACCCCCGAAGGAAACATCGAACTCACCGTTATTGATAACTCTGATAATTCCGCCACCGGCTCGGCCGCTGCTGGCGACCGCGAACTCGACGTGGACCTCGGCTTCATCGCATGGGCACTGTCGTTTGTCGACGCACCAATCAACAACCTCCGCCTCTCCTAACACGCCTCTCCTAACCCTGACCGGTTACCCCCGCCGCGCCGAACAGCAACCGCATCGCGCCCGGCGGCCCGGCGGTGTTCTCAATCGGCGGGCCCCACTCGGGCTGCCACGCGGGGCGGCCGCGGATGAGGGTGATGTGGCCGGCGCGGCGGCGTCGTTTAGCAACGCCCCCTGTAGCGCCAGGATCGTCGTCGTTGACGCGATTGTGGTAGCTGCACAGCATGGTCAGGTTGTCCATGTTGGTGTTGCCGCCGTGCTTCCAGGGGGTGACGTGGTGCGCTTCGCAGTGCTCGGCGGCAGTTTTGCAGTCAGGCCAGGCGCAGGTGGGGGAGACCAGCTTGGCCAGGAGTCGTTGTTTCGCATTTGCGTATCGACGCCCCCTGTACACATCCACCGCGCCCTCCACCGGGTGAAACAACGCCACCTCCAGTTCGGCGCCGTGGTGGAGCGCGAGGTATTCGGCGCCTGTGATGGTGGTGCCGTCGCTGAGGCCGAGCAGCACGTCTTCCACCCCCGCACCGCCTGCGCCGCCTGCGCCGCCTGCGCCGCCCGCGCCGGTGTTTGGGATCGTGCGGCCGAGGAGCTTGACGTGCTCGGGCAGTGGCACGAGGACGACGGGCCGCGGCGCGGCAGCAGCCACCCGCACCCCCGCGCCACCCCCGCCCGCGCCTGCGCTTGCGTCGCCCGTGCCGGCACCCGCGCCTGTACCGTCTGCGGTGTCGCGGTTGAGCAGGCGCGCGAAGTTCGCCGCCATTTGGGGGCCGGCGGGGCGCGACGGGTCGATGTCGCGACGCAGATGGTGTTCGAGGTCGGCCATCAACCGTTCGTCCAACGCAACGCGCAGGGAACGGGTGCGGCACCGCGACCGCGAGAACGACGCGGTCTGCTCGTACGGCTTCTCCTGACGCGGAATCAGCTCCCGAATCGCCGCTTTCAAACCCCGCGGGCTGCGCGGTTGCGCCAGGAGTTGAAGGCGGGCGGTGGGGTGGGTTGACGGGTCGTCGATACGCAAAAGTGCTTTTTCGATGGTGATGAGCTGCTCAAGCGGCACCTGGTTGGCGCGGGCAAACATGAGGGCTTCGCGGTCGGGGCGCGTGCCAAAGTACGCCTTGTGCACCATTTCCCAGTCCGCGATGAGTGTGGACGACAGGCGTGCGGCAAGGGCGGTGTCGCGGTCGAAGTCCGCAAGTGCATCGACGCTTTGCGACGCAATCAAGCCAGCAAACGAAGTCATACCCCGCACGCTAAACACCCCCGCCGCATGAGGAAAGTGCGCCAAGCGCCAGCCTGTGGATAACAAAAACCGGGCGCTGTGGAATTTCACACAACGCCCAGTTCGGCTCGGTTACGTCTTGTGGGGGTGGTTAGAAGGTACCCCCGCGCCCGATGGGTCCTCCGCCGGAAAATCCGCCGCCGCCGAAGCCGCCTCCGAAACCACCGCCGCCGCGGCTCCCCCCGCCGCCGAAGCCGCCGCTCATGATCGAGCCCCACAGCACGGCTTGCGCCATGTTGTTCGCTGTCTGCCGGTTTTGGGCGGCGCGGTAGCGGTTGAGGTCATCGTTGGCGGCTTGTGCGGCGCGTCGGGCGGTGTTGGTGGCGGTGCGTGCGTAGTCGATGGCGGCGCGGGTGTCTTTGACGCGCAGTTGGTGCGCCTGGGCGTATTCGCGTTTCGCCTGCGCAAGGAGGGTGCGTGCGTGGGAGCCGATGATGCGTCCGCGGGAGCGGATGAGGTCCTCGGCGCTTTGGATTTGCGCGGTGGCTACTTGCATTTGTTGGTCGAAAAGCTGCAGTGCGCGGCTTTGGTCGCCGGCGGCGCCTCGTGCGATTTCCAGCTGTTCGTCGATCCGCGCGTCCACGTCGGTCAGTTCGGTGTAGAGGGAAAGTGGGTCATGGGCGGCTCGCTCATCTGCGTCCGCGAGCACCTTCCGCGCCTCTTGCGCCACGTTGTCCAACGCGGCGATGTCGATCTGCGCACCCTGCTCACGCGCTGCCTTTACTTCTTCGATCTGGCGCAGTTCGTCTTCGATTTCGCGCTGCAGTGCCGGCAGGTTCGTTTGGGCGTTGCGGAGGTTTTCTTCGGCGTGTTCGATGGCGGTGAGGTTGGTGTCGGAAAGGTCCACGGCGCGGGTGGCGGCGGTGAGGACGTCGATAAGCGAGGCCTGCCTACCCGCCCCCTGGCGCGCCAGGTCGGAAGCGTCGTCGAGGTGTTTTTCGGCCTCGGTGAGCGAATCGCGGGCGATGTCTACGTTGTCCACGATGGACTGCAGCATTTCTTCGTTGTGGCGTGCGCGCAGCTCATCGAGGGTGCGTTGCGCGGGTTCGAGGCGCGCGCGGATGTCGATGGTGCGTGCGCGGACCTTGTCCACTTCTTCGGGGGCGCGCATGAGTACGCCGCGCATTTCGTTGAATTCGGCGGTCTTGTCGCGCAGCGCTTGTTCCGCTTTGCCTGACGACGACACGATATCCACCAACATCGCCCTCTTTTCGGGTTCGGTTTCGGGGATTGCGTCGTAAAGCTTTTGGTGCGTGTTGAATGCGCGCTGCAAAGTGGAGGTTGCGGTGTTCATCGCGGAGGTAAATGGGCGTACGCGGTCGGCGCCGAACTCGGCGGTGGCCAGGCGCAGTTCCTCTTTGCCTTGCGTGATGGATTCGTCCGCGGAGACGAGTGCGTCGCGGGCGACTTGTTCCAAGGTGTGCGTTGGCAGGCGCCCTAAAGCATCGGTGTCGGAAGGATCCAGGGCGCGCGCGGATTCGAGCTGTTTCGCGGTGGTCTTTTTCGTGTTGCGCCGAGACGCCGCGTACAACCCGCCGCCGGCCAGTGCCGCAACGCCCGCACCGCCGGCAAGCCAGCCCACACCGCCAGAGCCAGAGCCAGACCCTGACCCAGCGCCAGAGCCCGAGCCGGAGATCACCGCATCCGCTGCATCGATTGCGGCTCCGGCCCAGTCTTCCTGCGCCAGGCGCGGGTACGCGGCGGCGTCCATGGCGTCGATTTCGCGCTGCGTCCACTGGTTGCCGCCTTCGATGGCATAGGCGCGCTCGGATGGGGAGACCGCAAGCACCGCCGTGTTCGGCCCGTTTGCGTCAACGGCTTGGGACGCCCACGTATTTGGTGCTGTCCCGCCAAAGGACTCGACGAACACCACGCGCAACGACTTGCCCTTCTCCGCGCTGACCTGCTGCACAGCACTTTCAACGCGCGAGAGGTCGCCTGCGGAGAGTACCCCGGCTTCGTCCGTAACCGGCGCGGTTAAAAGGCGTGGGCCGGTGATGGTGGATTGGGCGTGGGCTAATGGGGCGTCGATAAGCATGGCGATCGGCGCGGCGCTCAAGCCGAACCCAGCGGCGACAAGGACAGGGATGTGGCGAAGTTTCATGGCACCCAAGGGTAGTCCGATTACGCAAAAGATAGGCTTAAGAACTGTGAGCCGATACCGTTACACCCCGGAAGATGCCGCGCGACGCGTCAGCGAGGCGCCGAAGGGTTCCCAGATCGCGCCGGATGCGGATACGCGTGGCGCGTTTGCCCGTGATCGTGCCCGCGTGCTGCATTCGGCGGCGTTGCGGCGCCTCGCTGACAAGACCCAGGTGGTCGGCCCGCAGGATGGTGACACGCCGCGTACGCGCCTGACACACTCGCTGGAGGTTGCGCAGATCGCGCGCGGTATCGGCGCGGGCCTGGGCCTGGACCCGGACTTGTGCGAGCTGGCGGGCCTGTCGCACGACATTGGGCACCCGCCGTACGGGCATAACGGCGAGCGCGCGCTGGATGAGGTGTCCGCCTGCGGCTTCGAGGGCAACGCGCAGACGCTGCGGATTCTTGCGCGCCTGGAGCCGAAGGTGCTCGACGGCGCCGATTCTTACGGGCTGAACCTGACGCGTGCGGCGCTGGATTCCGCGTGCAAGTACCCGCGCACCCGCACGAACGCGGACGGCACGGTGAACAAGAAGTACAGCGCCTATGACGAGGATGCGGCGATCCTCGCGTGGGCACGCGAGGGGCATACGGATGATCGGCCGCCGATTGAGGCGCAGGTGATGGATTTCGCCGATGACATTGCCTATTCGGTGCACGATGTTGAAGACGGCATCATTTCCGGGCGCATTTCGCTCAAGGTCCTGTGGGATTTCGTTGAGCTGGCCGCCTTGGCTGAAAAAGGTTCCCTGGCTTTCGGCGGTAGTGCTTCTTTGCTTATCGACGCCGCGTCGCACCTCCAATCCCTCCCCTCCATCTCACGCGCCGCGGACTTTAACTACACGCTCGCCGCGTGGACGGAACTGAAGCAGTTAACGAGTGAGCTGGTGGGGCGCTACGTGGGAGCGGTGACACAGGCGACGCTAGACGCGCACGATGGCCAGGCGCTCGGACGCACCCACGGTGATCTGATCATCCCGCCGAATATTGAGGCCGAGGTCAAGCTGTTAAAAACGATCGCGGTGCTCTACGTGATGGATGTGCCGGCGCACACGGCCCGCCAGGACCGGCAGCGCGAAAGCATCTTCCGCGTCTACGACTACTTGAAGGCCGGCGCGCCGGGCACCCTGGACACGATGTTCCAGCAGTGGTGGCTGACAGCGGAGACGGAGATGGAGCGTGAGCGGGTGATTGTGGACCAGATCGCGTCGATGACCGAGTCCCGCTTAGAGCGCGCCGCGAAGAAGGCCGCCGCGTTCGACGGCTTCTTCTAGCGCTTTTACGACAGCGCCGCTACGACAGCGCCGCGGCGATCTGGCCGAGCGCCTCACGCGTACCGATCTCCCCGGCCAGCCACGGCAACTCCACCCGCGGCACCGTGGGCAAAAGCGTGGAAAGCAACGCGAGCGCCTCGTCTTCAACGCCGCGGCGCGCCGCCATGAACTCCCCGTCACCTACCGGGCTGCGGCGGTTGATCACCAGCGAGCCCACGCGGATGCCGTGGTGCGTGAGCTCCTCGTGCAGCTCCGCGCTTTCCAGCACGGGCAGGCGCTCGGCGGTCAGCACGATGTGGAAGACACACCGCGCAGGATCCGTCAGCACCTCACGCAAACGCTCGAACTTCCGGCGCCTGCGCAACAACGCCGCGCGGATCTCGGAATTCCGACGCTCCACCGGATCACTGCTGTCCACCACCTTGCCGCTTAAACCCCGCATGGCGCGGGAGAACGCGTCGGACTGCTCGCGGCGCTCCATAAGCCCACCGGTGTACGCGCTCATCAGCTCCGGCAGCGCAAGCAGGCGGGCCGTGTGCCCGGAGGGGGCGGTGTCGAAGATGACGTGGTCGTAGGCGTCGGTAAGCGAAAGCTCCGCAACCGCCTCCAGCATCGCGGCCTCGTGCATGCCGGGGGAGTTGCGCGACAGATCCAGGTGACGGCGGATTTCCGAATGCATCCGCTCCGGCATCATCGCGCGCATGGAGCGCTCGACTTCCGCCAGGTGGCGTTCAGTGGTCGCCGCCGGGTCCAGCTCCACCACATCCAGCCGCGGCTCCAGTTCCCGCGGCGTATCAGTTAAGCGAGTGGACCAAATGTGGCCGAGGTTGTGGGCAGGGTCGGTGGAGATGAGCAGCACGCGCCGCTGTAAAGCAGCCAAGCTCACCGCCGTCGCCGCAGACACCGTGGTTTTTCCCACGCCGCCTTTGCCGCCGAAAAACATCACGGGCGCGGTTTCTAGCAGCATCGGACTCCATCCAGTGGTGAGCGTTCCATACCCATGCGGGTGTGCCAGGCGTGGAAATCTTCATACATAAGTGGCATAAGTTCCAGCGTGTAGTAAGTCGCCGGGTTCGGGATGCCCAACAGCTCGGAGGCGACCAGCAGGGTAAACAGGTCGTCTTCCTCGCGAGCTGCCCGGGCGAATTCGCGACGGTACGGCGCCTTGTAGAACTCGTCTAACCCGGCGCCGATTGCCTTAAGACGTTCGAACATCCGCCAATTCACCCGGCATCGTTTCGTCATCACGCCACTGCACTGCCGGCTCGCGGCGTGCCTTGGAAATGGCGGTGAACGCTTCGACGATGACCCAGATTGCGCAGCAGATGATGATCACGTCGAGGACCAGCAGCAGCCAGTTGCCGGAGTTGTAGAACGTGCGTACCTGCAGGATTGCCGCCCACAGGGACATGGCGGTGACAAACACCAGCGGCAAAAGGACCGGCAGCGTCGGGCGGCGCAGCTGCGTCAGAATCACAGCGACGATGGACAGTGTCAGACCAGCCATGAGCTGGTTGGTGGTGCCGAACAGCGGCCAGATCAGCATGCCGCCGGAGCCGTCGGTGCCCATGGAGAAGGTCAGGCCCATCGCGCAGCCGACGGCGATGATGGTGGCAACCAGGCCGGAGACCTTGAATCCCATCAGCTCGCCGATCTCGGCGACAACCAGGCGCTGCAGGCGCACGCCGGAGTCCATGGTGGTGGCGGCAAACAGCACGGCCATGGTGGCCAGGATCGTGGCGGACAGGGAGGCTGGGATGCCCAGGCCCTCGTTCATCAGCGCGCCGCCGCCTTGAATGAAGGCGTTGACGCCGCCGGCGTTCCACTCGTTGTAGATGTTCTCCCAGTCGGTGAGCGTCTTGAAGCCACTGGTGGTGGCAACGATCGTGCCAAGTGCCAGCAGGCCTTCACCAACTGCGCCGAAGTAGCCGACGAAACGTGCGTCCGTTTCCTTGTCCAGCTGCTTGGAGGACGTACCGGAGGCCACGACGCCGTGGAAGCCGGAGATAGCGCCGCAGGCGATGGTGACAAACAGAAGGGGGAAGATGCCGGGGGTGCCGTCCGGGACGGTGTCGCGCAACGCGGGTGCCGCTACTTCTGGGCGAACCACCAGGAAGGAGCCGTAGAGGATGATCAGGCCGACGAAGAGCTGCAGGCCGTTGATGTAGTCGCGAGGCTGCAGCAGTACCCACACGGGCAGAAGCGAGGCGACGAATGCGTAGGTGAACAGGAAGATGATCCACCAGCCGCGGTCCGGGATGCCCAGCATGGTCTCTGGCAGGGCGAGCGGCACGCGATCACCCAGGATCATCAGGCCATAGAGTGCGGCAACGCCCACGATGGATACCAAAGGCAGGTTCCAGTTGAGGCGGTAGATGGCCTGGCCGATTAACAGTGCCACTAGGATCGCACCCCAGGTGGGGATAACGGCGGATGGGGTGGAGATCAGCAGGTTCGAAATCACCACGGCGAACGCGGTATTCACCATGAGCAGCAGCAGGAAGATGACAACCAAGAACAGGTTGCGGCCGCGCGCGCCGATGTAGCGGCCGGACAGGGTGCCGATGGACTGACCGCGGTGGCGTTGGGAGGCCCACAGCGCCCCCAAATCATGCATCCCCGCAAAGAACACCGTGCCAAGGGTCACCCACAGAAACGCCGGTACCCAGCCCCAAATCACGGCAACAGCCGGGCCGATAATCGGCGCCGCACCCGCAACGGAGGTGAAGTGGTGGCCCCACAGCACGTATTTGTTGGTGGGGACGAAGTCCACGCCGTCTTCCATGGTGTGGGCGGGGGTCTTGTATGCGTCTGAAAGTTGGTAGACCTTGCGGCCGAGGAATTTGGAATACAGCAGGTATCCGGCGGCCATCATGGCCAGGCCGACGAATACGAGCAGAAGTGAGCTCATGTGGTGCTCCAGTCGTGGGTAGAAACCTTGGTACTTACCCGCAAAAGTATGACAGAAACCACACTTATTTTGTAGGGGTTCTCACAGACATTTAGCAGCCGCGTGTGAACCGCGGCATGGAATTCGCGAAGAGCCATGGACTTCCGAATACGTTCCGAATAGGATGCTCGTATGACCACTGTTGCGCATAGCCCGAATTACACTCGGCGCTCCTCTGATTTGAGTAAGCACTCCGCCGAGGTTTTTGCGTTGGCTGAAGATCATCCCGTGACTGTTACGCGCCGCGATGGGGAAGCGTTGATTCTCATGTCTCAGCGGGAGGCTGAGAGTAGGGCTCAGTTGCTTTCACTCGCTGCGAAGATTGTCACGGCAGCTACTAGTGAAGAGGGAGCGCTGGCGGAGCGTATGTGTCGCGTGTTCCCTTGGATGTTTGCGCTTTCTGAGCAGGACAGGCAGACCTGTGCACAAGACCTACTGGATGCTGCGCGCGCGTCCTTTGCCACTGGGCAATATCAGCTTGCTCTTTCAGAGCTAACTTCGTGGGAGGAGACTGCCTCTGCAATTGCCGCTGGTTTGAACTGTGTGGATCTTGTTTGGATTACTCCTGAAGAACCAGTGGGGCGCCCTTAACCATGGCGGCGGTTAAGAAGGGGGGATCCGTTTTGCAACATCGAATGCTGCCAAGGGGTGGCGGGACCTGGTGGCTACGTCCAGAAATGTCATGGCTGACGCGTGGGATTTTCTGACAAGGACGCCGTTGCAAATTACTCCGACTAATTATCGGCTGAAGGGGGAGCTAGGAACTGTCCAACGGGGTGGGAAGTCTTTTGAGCGTTGGCAGCATAAGCCGACGTTGAAAGGTTCTGCTCGGATTTGGTTCTTTGTAGATGGTCGCACGGTTTACTTGGAACAGGTGCACACGAATCATCCGAATCAGACTAAGTAGCTACCGCACGAGCTGCACGCCTGCATCTTCAAACACATTGAGCATTTTGCTTGCCGACGCCCCCGTCAACCCCCAATCCGCCACCACCACCTTGGAGTAGCGCGGCGAAATTTCGCGCAACACGTCCGCCAGCGCGTCCAGGTTGCGGGCGACGGGTCGTTCGGCAGCGGCTTCGGGCCCGTAGGCGGCGACGTTGATGGCGGCGCCGAGGTCGGCCACGCTTCGCACGGGGCGGGTTACCCAAACAGTCAGCATTACTTGCCCTCCACTTCACTGGCCGAAATCTCACAGAACGTTTCGTAGTGGTCGTCGGTGTAGAACCATTCGTCTACAACCCCGTCGCCACCCCCGCCGGTGACTATGCGGCGCGCACCGCGATGGTTCACCCCAGGCGTGTCCACGGTGTACTCGCGGTAGTAATCCCGCGCCTGGCTAGGTAGGTGGCCTTCGTAGTTGCCGAAGCGTTTGTCGTCGTTAACCGGGTAGGGGTAGGGTCCGCCGTCGTTGATTAAGGAGATGGTGTCCCGGGCTTGTGCGGGGAGGCGTCCACAAGCAGGAAGCCCCGACGGCCCCACACCCGTGCCTACCCCCGGTGTGGTGCACGCGCTGAGTACGCAGCAGGCGGCGAGTGCAATGAGGCGTTTCATAGGTGTCTATCGTGCCACGCGCTACCATGTGCCCATGGCTAAGGGGAGAATTCCGGATAGTGATATTGAGGCTATCCGTGAGCGCGCGCCGATTGAAGAAATTGTCGGTGAGTATGTGCAGCTCAAACCCGCAGGCCACGATTCGCTCAAAGGCCTAAGCCCGTTTAAGGACGAAAAGACGCCGTCCTTCCACGTCCGCCCCGCCCGCGGTTATTATCACTGTTTTTCCACCGGCAAGGGTGGGGACGTGTTCAGTTTCCTGATGGAGATGGAGCAGCTGACGTTCCCGGAGGCGGTGGAGGCGGTTGCGGATCATATTGGGTATCGCATTAATTACCAGGGCGGGTCCACGGGCGCGCGTGATGTGAAGCCGGGTACTCGTCAGCGTCTGCTGGCGGTGAATAAGGCGGCGCACGAGTTTTACCGTGAGCAGTTGGAGACTCCCCAGGCGCAGGTGGGCCGCGAGTTCCTGCTGAATCGCGGGTTTTCGCGCGAGCACATCTACCAGTTCGAGTGCGGCTACGCCCCGGACGGCTGGGACCTACTAACCAAGCATCTGCTGCGCAAGGGTTTTGACGTCCAGGAGCTCATCGCCGCCGGTGTGACCAGCCAGGGCAAGCGCGGCCCTATCGACAAATTTCGTCGCCGCCTGCTGTGGCCTATTAAGGATGCCGCGGGCAATGTCATCGGTTTTGGGGCCAGGAAGCTTTTTAGCGATGACCCCATGGGCAAATACATGAACACCCAGGACACGCTGTTGTATCACAAGTCGAAGGTCTTGTTTGGCCTCGATCTTGCGAAAAAGCACATCGCCTCGGGCCACCAAGCGGTGATTGTGGAGGGATATACGGACGTGATGGCCATGCACGCCGCCGGCGTGGAGACTGCCGTGGCCGCCTGTGGCACCGCGTTTGGCCGCGATCACCTGCAGACCATCCGCCGGCTCATGTTGGATGACAATTTCTTCCGCGGCGAGCTGATCTACACCTTCGACGGTGATGAGGCCGGGCAGAAGGCGGCGATGCGCGCCTTTGATGTGGATCAGGATTTCGTGGGTCAGTCATTTGTGGCGGTTGCGCCGGACGGGATGGATCCGTGCGATTTGCGCCTTGAGCGTGGCGATTCCGCCGTTCGCGACCTCGTCGCCCGACGCATCCCCATGATCGAGTTCGTGCTGGAATCCATGCTTGCGGATTTCTCCCTGGACCACGCCGAAGGCCGCGTCCAGGCACTCAACCGCACCGTGGGCGTGGTTGCGGAGATCAAGGACCCGGTTCTGCGCACCGAATACGCGCGCAGGCTCGCCGGTTGGGTGGGGTGGCCAAACCCCGATGAGGTGCTGGCCAAGGTGCGTGAGGCGGCGAAGGCCCCGAAACGTGAGTTGCGGCGCAGACAAGAAAGCCCCGCAAGCAGCACCGGGGCCACCATGTCTGCCGACCCGTCCGCACCGCGCTTCCTTGCGCCCAACCCGGCGGACCCGATGCTGTGGCCGCAGCGCGAGTCACTGAAGGCTGCGCTGCAGTACCCGGAGAAGGCCGGCAGCTACTTCGACGGCATCAACCCGGACGCGTTTACCAACCCGGCGTACCGGGAGGTGCGCGAAGCCATCGGCACCGTCGGCGGCGCAGCAAGCGCTAGCGCAGGTATAGGCGGCAATTCCAACTGGATCGCCGCGGTGGCAGGGGAGATGCGCGAGGCTAACGGCCGCAACTTCGTCGCGGAGCTTGCCGTGGAGGAGATCAACGCCGACAACATCGACGTCTACATCGACTCTGTTCTTTCCCGCCTGCAGGAAACACGCGTGGGCGACCAGATCGCCCAGCTCAAAGCGCAGCTGCAGCGCATGCGCCCGTCTGATGACGAAACCGCCTACAACGCACTATTTTCCGACCTGCTCGCGCTCGAGCAGGCGCGCCGGGAGCTCAACGCCAGGGCGCTGCGCTCGACCCCACCCGGAATGTAAAGCGACCGAGTGCTTAGCGCAACGGGAAGCTAGGCGTCCCTCTCGGTCGTGAACCAATCCTAGTGGCTACTTGTCCGTGTCGGCCAGTGCGGCTTCGCGGGCAGCCAGCTCCACCGCATCCAACGCCTGGTCGCCGCTGCGTGCAGCGCGAAGGGCATCCAGGTACTGGCCGTATTCTTCGGCGCTCCAGTCGGCGTCCTTAGTTAGACCCGCAACGCGGGCGCGGTTGGAGCAGATGATCGCCGGCTTGTTTTCCTCGCCATCTTCCTGCTCACCGGCAAGGAAGTAGGCGATGCCAGAAGCGAACTTCGGCGGCAGACCAGTGCCCACCAGTAGCTCGTACGCGGCAACCGGCTCGATGCCGTCCTGCAGCTTGCGCACGGCGTTTAGAAGCTTCGCGGCGTTGCCCTTGTTGCGCAGGAAGGACTGCAGCTGCATGACCTGGTTGGACTTGCCGGCCATGTAGGCAAAGCAGGCGCCCAGGAAGTCGATGATGTACTCGCGCGCAAACCCGGACTCTTTGACTACAGACGCAAAGTCGAAGACTTCGCTGCGGGTGATGGTCGCTGTAGCGTCGTCACGAAAGGGCGGGACGCGGCGCAAGTGGTGGGGCCAGCCGGTTTTCCAGCGGATGGGGGAGAAGCTGACGGTGTGTTCCATCACGTCGCCGTGGGTGGGCGCGTGGTTTGCAAGTGCCTGCGAAAGATCAGTCATGGGTTCTATCATCGCATGCATGCCTACGCTTGTCCTTGACCCCCGCTGGCCTGACATGGTTCCGCTAACAATTGCCCAGCACATTACGGGCCCGGTTGAGTACACCCCCGAGGTCCCCGAGCACGCCCGCGCGTGGCCGCACAGTCAAGGCGCGGAGTGGATTGTCACCACAGAAGACCGTGACGGCATCCGCGTCCCCTCACTCGAAGACCCCGTCTACCAGGCCGTGAAGACCATGCACGCGGCACGTACGCGCGGGGAGTGGGAGCAGGCGATGACGCATGAGGCGCTGATTCCGTACCTGCTGGAGGAGTCCCAGGAGCTGGCCGAGGAGATCACAAACCCCACCTCGGAGGCGAATTTGCGCAAGGAGCTTGCAGACGTCCTGTTGCAGGTCCTGTTCCACGCCGAGATCGCCGCAGAGCGCGGCGCCTTCACCTTCGACGATGTGGCCGAAGCCTTTGTCACCAAAATGCGCCAGCGCGCGCCCTATCTTTTCGACGGATCAACCGGCATCATCCCCACCGCCGAACAGGATCGCCTGTGGCAAGAAGGCAAGCGGAAAGAGCGCTAACCCCAGAAATTACGGCAGCAGGTTACGGAGCTCCGGGAGGCCTGCGCGCGAGGACAGCTGCGAGACAAACTCAATTGCCTGGGACTGCGGGGTGACCGGGTCTGGCTTGACCACACCGCATTGCAGCGCGCGGTCACCCAGCTTGTTCACGGTCGGCGCGGTGACCAGACGCAGGGAGGAGTCAGCGCCGATTGCGCCGTTGACCTTGGTTACCAGCTGGGAGCGGGTGGTGTCTGCATCTACAAGGCCGGAGACGCGCAGTGCCGCGCCGAGAGTGTTGCAGTCTGCGGTTTCAACTTCGCCGTTGACTACGCGGATGAGTTGGACAAGGGAGTTGTCGGCAGCGGCGGCGGGCGCAAAGGCGACGGCGGCTGCTACCAGGCATGTTGCAATACGAGTTTTGTGCATAAAAGCACTATAGCTGTTACTGAAGTGACGCGTGTGACTCATGCTAGAATTTTTCGCCATGACTACCCGGCGTGCCTCCCGCGCGGCGAAGGGCTGCGGCTGCGCGGGCCTGATCGCCGTGGTGTTGACCATTGTGTTGGTCGCCGCCATTGTCGCCTGGCTCGCCTCACTCACCAACACCCCGGTGCTACCCACCCAGCGCGAGCCGGTCCCCACCCACATGCCACCGGATGCAGCTTTAGAGCCTCCGCTTATTAACGTCCACGCGCCCGGCCGCACCGCCAACCACCTCGGGGAGTGGGCGCAGCCGATTGCGGACGAAACCCGCATTGACCCCCAGGCGGTTCGCGCCTACGGCAACGCCGCCTTGATTGCCGCGGAAGCCTGGCCGGCGTGCAACTTGCAGTGGAATACGCTTGCCGGTATCGGCTGGGTGGAAACCCGCCACGGCACCTACACCGGGCGCAGTTTTGACCCGGCGAGGTTGACGCCGGAGGGGACGCCGGAGCCGCAGATCATCGGCCCTGCCCTGGACGGTACGGGCAACTTCGCCCTGATTGCGGACACCGACGGTGGTGTGTTGGATGGGGATACGGAGTTTGATCGTGCGGTTGGGCCCATGCAGTTCATTCCGGAGTCCTGGGCGCGTTACGGCCGCGACGCAGACGGCGATGGCTACCCAAATCCCCAGCAGATTGATGATGCCGCACTCGGCGCCGCCAACCTTTTGTGTGCCAACGGCCGCGACCTGTCTACTGAGGACGGCTGGCGCCAGGCCATCTTCGCCTACAACCACTCCAATGACTATGTGGCGAAGGTACGCGACGCCGCCGCCAACTACGCGTTGAACCAGCCAGCGCACCGCTAGCCCCGCCGCGTTACACAATTGGTGTTCTCAATGCAGGCGGGGTGAAAACGTGCAACAATTGGACACGTATTAGTACTTGTTTCACCACCAAGGAGTTGAACCGGCATGTCCGACATCATCCACGTATTTGCTCGCGAGATTCTTGATTCCCGCGGTAACCCCACCGTTGAGGCAGAGGTCTTTTTGGATGACGGTTCCCACGGCATCGCCGCGGTACCGTCTGGCGCGTCCACGGGTGAGCACGAGGCGCACGAGCTGCGTGATGAGGACGAGCGTTACCAGGGCAAGGGCGTGCAGAAGGCCGTTCACAACGTCAACGAGAAGATTGCAGATGAGCTGGTTGGCGTTGAGGCTGATGATCAGCGTGTGATTGACCAGATCATGATTGAGCTGGACGGCTCGGACAACAAGAAGAACCTGGGCGCAAACGCAATCCTGGGTGTGTCCATGGCGGCGTCCAAGGCTGCGGCTGATTCTGCGAACTTGCCGCTGTACCGCTACATCGGTGGTCCGAACGCGCACGTTCTGCCGGTGCCAATGATGAACATTCTCAACGGTGGCGCTCACGCTGACTCCGGTGTGGATGTCCAGGAGTTCATGATCGCCCCGATCGGCGCGGAGACCTTCTCTGAGGCGCTGCGTGTTGGCACTGAGGTGTACCACGAGCTGAAGGCTGTTATTAAGAGCAAGGACCTGTCCACTGGTCTTGGTGATGAGGGCGGCTTCGCCCCGTCTGTCGGCTCCACCAGGGAAGCACTTGACCTGATTGCAGAGGCTGTGGAGAAGGCTGGTTACAAGCTCGGCGACGATGTCGCGCTCGCCCTGGATGTTGCCTCCTCCGAGTTCTTTGACAACGGCGTATACAACTTCGAGGGTGGCCAGCACTCCGCTGAGGACATGGCGAAGGTTTACGCTGACCTGATCAATGAGTACCCGATCGTGTCCATCGAGGACCCGCTGGATGAGAACGACTGGGAGGGCTACGTCAAGCTCACCGCTGAGATTGGTGACAAGGTCCAGATTGTTGGCGACGACTTCTTTGTCACCAACCCGACCCGCCTTCAGCGCGGTATCAACGAGAAGGCAGCCAACGCGCTGCTGGTGAAGGTCAACCAGATCGGTACCCTGACCGAGACCTTCGACGCTGTCGACCTGGCCCACCGCAACGGCTACCGCACGATGATGTCCCACCGCTCCGGTGAGACTGAGGACACCACGATTGCAGACCTCGCTGTGGCCCTTGGCTGCGGTCAGATCAAGACTGGTGCGCCGGCGCGCTCCGAGCGTGTGGCGAAGTACAACCGCCTGCTGCGCATTGAGCAGGAGCTTGGCCCGGCCGCTGTCTACGCAGGCCGCAACGCCTTCCCGCGTTTCAAGTAAGCGTATGTAGCGCCTAGGCGGCCCCGTCCTTGCAGTCCATGCAGGGCGGGGCTTTCGCCTTTTGCTTATCGACGTCACGTGTTCGTTTAAAGTAGCGTCCAAAGCAGACAAACAGTGTTTCAACGGAAAGGGTGGTCGATATGGCAGCAGTTGAAGTCACTATCGCCCCCGCCGTGTTGGAATGGGCTATTCGCCGCACAGGGCTGAGTGATGACGACCTGAGTGCGCAGTTCCCAAAACTGGACCAGTGGGTTTCTCGCGAAGCGAAACCGACGTTAGCGCAGGCACGCAAGTTAGCGGACAAAGCGCATGTCCCGTTTGCGTTTCTGCTGTTGGAGGCTCCCGTAGCCGATAACTCCGGGGTTGCGGATTTCCGGACAGTGCGAAGCGCGGCCATTGCTGAACTCAGCCCGGAACTTCAAGACGTACTCACCGCCGCGGAGAGCCGACTTGCGTGGTACGCAGACCACTCCGAAGCGAGCGGAGTTGAGCCTCCGGCTATCTTCGCGTCAGTGCCTGGCGGAGTCAGTGCCCGTGAAGCGGCACAAGAGACCCGTGCGGTGCTTGGGCTACCACCGGAAGTCCCACTCAAGGGATCTGAAAAAGTCTTGTCGCTAGCGCGCTCAATGGAGGATGCTGGTCTGCTGGTTTCGCGCAATTCGATCGTTGGAAATTCTACGAAGCGCAGTCTTAATGTTGAGGAGTTCCGGGGCTTCACCATCGAAGACAGCGGATTCGTCCTCGTATTTGTTAATACGAATGACGCGAAAACGGCGCAGCTTTTCAGCCTTGCGCACGAGTTGGGGCATGTTGTCCGTGGCAAGCCAGGGTTGTCTGACCACAGCGACAGGCAAGAGCTGGAGCAGTGGTGCAACGAGTTCGCCGCTGAGTTCTTGGCCCCTGGAGAAGCTGTTCGCCAGGGTTACAAATCCGGCGAAGTGCTGGATGAGGTGGATGCGGTGTCACGGCGTTTTGGACTTAGCCGCGAAGCTTCGTTGCTGCGCCTTCAAAAGCTGAATCTGATCACTAAGGCGGATGCCGCAGAGGCATACCCCGTGTTGATGGCAGCTAAGCCCAATAGCACTGAAAACCGAGGCGGAGCTCCACAGTTCCCAGTGCTGGTAAGGGCGAGGGTGGGCGAGCGATTCTTTGACACACTGACGCATGCCGCCGTGGATGGTCAGGTATCTGACATGGAGGCGGCAAGATACTTAGGCGCGCGCAGCTTCGACAAGTTCCAAAACCTGGTTGCTAAGCGACGCCCCATAGGAACGCAAGGGGCGTAGCTGGTGTACCTAGTTGATACGAACTTCCTCGGCCATCTTGAGCATTACTACCCAGGCACTGTCTTTCCGTCACTCTGGCTGCAACTGGAGCAGAAGCTTTTTACACCCCATGTCTGTTTCCACCAGGAGGTAGATAAGGAATTACAGCGGTGGTCTCACCCCCGGTTTGGCTGGTATAACACCCACGTCCAGAAGAACCAGATTTTATACCCTGACCAGTTAGAAATTAACCGCTATGGGGAAGTAGCGAACTGGGTTCAGAAGGATCGTCAGCCCAGCTATAAACCATTCGCGGTAACCGATTTCTTTACGGCGGCTGATTCGTGGCTGGTTGCCTCCGCATACCGCCACGGCGCAATCATCGTCACCGCTGAGGTTGGTGCTCCCAACGGCGTGAAGAAAGTGAAAATCCCCGACGTTGCACAACACTTCAACGTGCCGGTGATTACTCCACTCGATTTTCTCCACGCCTTGCAGATATCGGTCTAGGCTCTTCGCTCTTTTGCCTATCGACGCCACGTCAAAACCCCAAACGCCCCCACCCCCGACTAAGCTCAACAAGCACTATGACCCCAGATGCACCAAAGCCGCGCCGGAAGCGCCGCGCGCCGAAGACGGTTCCCGTTGCTTCCCGGGACCGCGCGCAGCGTGAGCAGGCCGAGGCCCGCAAGAAACGGGGTCGCGCCAAACCCTTGATTCTGCAACAGGATCTCGCATCCACTGGCATCCTGATCGCCGTGATTCTCACCGTGTTGATCGCGATTGCGGTGCCGCTGCGCAATTACTACGAGGGCCGCAGCGAAATCGCGCGTGCCCAGGCGTCTATCGAGGCACTCCAGCAGCGTAAAGACGAGCTGGAGGCGGACATCGCCCGCCACGAGGACCCGGTCTACGTTGAGCAGGAAGCACGCCGACGCCTCGGCGTGCTTGCAGAAGGGGAGTCTGCTTGGCGCATCATTGATCCGCGCATGACCCAAAACCCCACGATTACTAGCGAGGAAGCGCCTGACGACCGCGATTGGCACCAGTTCCTCTGGGACAGCCTCCGCGAAAACCCTGAGGTTGAGGCGCCTGAATCCGGGGCTGAAGACAAGGCGCCGGAAGCCGAAGCGCCCGAGCAAGAAGATCCGCAACCCGACGCCCAGCAGCCAGAGGCGCCAGCGGACGCAGAACAGCCGGCACAACCAGCCGGTGAAGCACCTGCTGAACAGTAAGACGTGGTTAGCAGCCACGGGTTGTGTGAAACCATTGGGGAGTGCGATACGACTCGATTGAAGGCGCTCCCCCGTGGCTGCTAACCACGTTGAATGTAACTGTAGCGTATTTAATAGTGCCAATTTAGCAGCGGTGTCACGTTGTAGAAGGGTGAGTTTAGACACAAATTGTTACGCTATGTCCCCTTGTCAACGCAGGGTTGGGGGGGGGAAACCAACAAGCGCATCCTGTTGCAGGCGGTTAGTGTCTGCCGAAACCAATACCGCGGGCGATGTGACCTCGAATTTTGACAAGTGTTCAGAGGTGTTGTGGATACACTTCTGGGTGCCGTCATAAGTGAATAGCAGCCCGAAAGGCTTCCAGAATGAAGAGGCTGGGTGGGGGGTGGGGGGAGGCGGCAAGATGTCGAAGAGAAACGCACACCGGTAAACTCAACCGCGGGAAACCGATGGAGCTACCGGAAGTATGAACATGAGGAGATGTGCAGCGCTACCAGATACTCACTATCGTGCTACCGGATAGTCACGACACTGCTACCAAATAGCCGGTCGCAACACTCAACGCCGACACCGAGGAAGGGGAGGCCCTACGACGCGACTACCTCGCCGCCTACGAACACTTCCTCGCAAAGCGCAACGCTATCGAGGATTTGGGCACAGACTTCTCCGGCGGCGGCATGCCGGAGCGTGTGAAATGCCTCTACGTGGTTCATCGCCTACGCGCTTGCTGAAGGTCCGGAGCATGTCCGCTTTGGCACCGAAGCAGTGGCTCTGGCAACCGCGGGAACCTGCGGGACACCGCGATTTCGGAGGGTTGGCCGACGCTTGAGGATCTCGGCATCACGCTTGCTGAAGCAGAGGAGGGCCTGGGGTGCCCCACGAACTCCTCAGTAATATCCAACGAGGCGGTGAGACTGAAGTGATCTCCGGCGAGGAAGAGGCAGCACTCTCCTTTGCCGGACCCACGGCCGACCTCGATCCGGGACGTGGACCGTTCTGTGTGATTGATCTCGGTGGCGGATCCACCGAGTTTGTGATGGAGACCAGCGAGGGGATCCGCGCCGTGTCCCCCGAGATGGGTTGCGTGCGCATCACCGAGCGTTTCATGCGTACAGATCCACCCACTGCAGAAGAAACCGCTGCTGCTCGCGACTACATCGCTGACCGGATCGCCGAAGCGGCCGAGGTTGTGCCGTTTGACCAGGCACGTACTTTCGTCGGCTGCGCCGGCGCGTTTACGACGCTTTCCGCGCTTGCCCAGGATCTCAATTCTTACGATCCGGAACGGATCCACATGTGGGAGATTTCCTTCGACCGCACCCGTGGGGTCACCGAGGAACTACGAAGCAAAACTGCAGACGAACGCCGAGCCAATCCGGTGGTGCATCCAGAACGTGCCGATGTCATTGCAGCAGGCTCGGCCGTCGTCGAAGAACTGATTGACTACTTCGAACGAGAATCAGGCGCAAGCCGAATTGTCATCAGTGAGAAAGACATCCTGGACTGGATTGTCGCCGGT
This sequence comes from Corynebacterium riegelii, assembly GCF_016728505.1. Taxonomy (GTDB): domain Bacteria; phylum Actinomycetota; class Actinomycetes; order Mycobacteriales; family Mycobacteriaceae; genus Corynebacterium; species Corynebacterium riegelii. Next base: position 2,499,684 of record NZ_CP068159.1, on the reverse strand, counting down.
CTGTGAATGACCAGACACTCAATATGCCATTTTTCGGAATTGAACTAAACTGTCGGCAACGCTGCCTCAGCACCGATATTGGTCTTGAGCCTGTGGGAGTGCCGTGAGAGGAGGAGAGCATTTGGCCCGTATCTTGGTCTTATCCCATTACTGGGCACCTGAAAACGGCGTTCCACAACGTCGCTGGACATGGCTTACACAGGTACTTCATGAAAACGGACATTCGGTGAGTGTGGTTGCTCCTCCGCCGCATTACAACCGCGAGGTGACACTGTCTAAACGATTTGCCTCTATTGGCAAACGGCTGGCGCTCTGGATTCGTGGGATGCATCCGGTTGAGTGGGGGCCGGCGGGTGAGCGTATTTATCGCACGACCTATCTCACAGGTGATTCCGGACTCACCGCAAAAGCAGCGAACCAGGGGTTTGTATCGCTTTCGATGTTGCGTACGCTCCGACGCCAAAAGGCGGCACTGGAGTCGAACAAGCCAGACATCATCGTTGGAACCGTTCCAGCATTGCCGACTGCGGTTGTCGCCCGGTTTGGTGCGAAGATGCTCGGTGTTCCGTACGTCATTGATCTGCGTGATGCGTGGCCAGACCTGCTGAACTATTCCGATGATTGGAACTCTGGAACTGGTCAATCATCGTGGCGTGAACGACTGTTTAATAAGGGACTCCGACGTGCTGGGTTTTCAGTGGTGTCAAATGCGCTTAACAAAGCATTGGATGGGGCCGCTGGAATCATTGTCACCTCAGAAGATTTAGGCAAGCAACTGCAGCGGGAGATTCCTAGGAGAACACGCGGTAAGCAGCCAAATGTATGTACGGTCCGAAATGTCTTTCCGCTCAAGAGTGAGACCGAAAAAGCATCTGCATCTGTTGATGCCGCAGGGGCTGACGGTGATCATCTGAATGTACTTTATGCCGGCACTCTGGGGCGGGCGCAAAAGTTGGGTAATGCTTTGGAAGCAGCAGCGCTTGCTAAGAAGTCAGGCGTAAACGTGCGTTTGAAGCTTGTTGGTGCAGGTGCAACAAAGGCGGCATTGCAAGAGCAAGCAGAGACGCTCGATGTAGACGTGGATATCTTGCCCCGCACCGATGCGGACGCTTTGGATGAGCACTATCAGTGGGCAGATACTGCGTTGGTTCATCTCGCGGACTGGGAACCGCTGAGACGAGCGGTGCCGTCCAAGACATACGAGTTGATGGAAGCCGGTATTCACATTTGTGCAGCAGTTGATGGTGAAACTGCACGGCTTGTCTCTGATTTGGAGGCGGGACACACAGTTGCTCCGGAGAACCCAAAAGAGTTAGCCGACTTGTGGGTTCATCTGGCACGGAACAAAAACCTGCTCGAGGTGTCTGACAGAGCAGCGAAGTGGGTAACGGAACAACGGTTGCAGTACGCCCCGGAAGTCATCGTCAACTTTTTCGATCAGATTCTGTCGCGACAAGCAACTGAATCCGGTAAATAGGCGATGGTCCGGAAAATGTCTGCCGTGGACAAAGTGAAACAGGCTTTTTTTATGGCCAGCTTTTCAATACGCCAGATACAGGTCGATCCCGAAAAATTTGCTAAAGACTTTGGCCGCCGGTTCGCGTCGATTCCAAGACTTGGACACATACTTTCATTAGCTAGTCGTAGGAACAAAGACGCTGCAGACGCGGATGCTTCACGCTTGTTCGAACAAGGAGAGTTCACGCAGGCATTGCGCGAACTTCCGCGACGTCCTTGGCTGAAAAAACGGCGTTCGGTGTACGAGTTTGAAACTCATAAATTACGTCAGGTAATCGAACCGTCTGTGCCACTTCATCGCGCAGAGCGAGTCATGCACTATCTTACGAACTCTCTGCCGCATTCCGTTGCTGGCTATTCACTGCGCAGCCACGCGGTGCTTCAAGGAATGTCGGCGCAGGGGATTGACGTTGAGGGGGTGACCCGCGCGGGCTATCCCAATGTGGTTGGAAAATTTTCGGCAGGAGCCACTGAAATAGTGGACGACATCACATATCGCAGGATTCTTCCTAGGTGGACTCGCATTACGTCAGAACACTTCCAGCAGCAAGCAGTCAAAGAGCTTGTTTCCTATGCACGTGACTTTGGCGCGGAGGCGCTGCACACCACGACGGGATTTGAAAATGCCTTGATTGTGAGTCGGGCAGCGAAAGCTTTGGGCATTCCGTGGGTGTACGAGATGCGTGGTGCCCCAGAACAAACGTGGTTGTCCAAACGTCCCGAAGAAGAACAACGACAAGCTGAGCAATCGGAATACTACCGACTCGCACAACAGCAAGAGCTGGAAGCTTGTAAACAAGCAGCTGCTGTGGTTGTTCTCAGCGAGGTAACCAAGCGACAGCTTGAGGATTCGGGCGTTGACCCTAACAAGATTGTGGTCGTTCCCAACGGGATCGATGATCGAGCCTTTGAGGAAAGTGGCTCTCAATTGCAGCTGCGGGAACAGCTCCATCTACCAGTCGAGAAAACAATTGTCGGAGCGATCACCTCAGTTGTTGATTACGAGGGACTCGAATACTTGATACAGGCGTTTAAATATCTCGATGAGGAATTCGTTGGTGTTGTTGTGGGCGATGGCGCGGCGTTAGCAGAGTTGCGTATACTCGCGGACTCTCTAGGCGTTACAGATCGAGTGAGTTTTGTAGGCAAGCAACCCGCCTCGACTATTGGCCGTTGGTATCAGTGTCTTGATGTTTTTGTAGTGCCGAGGAAAGACACTCTGGTGTGCCGCAATGTAACTCCATTGAAAGCACTCAATGCTCAGGCTCTTGGCATTCCGGTAGTCGCATCAGATTTGCCGGCGTTGCGGGAGGTTACCGGTGAAGCTGAGACATATGTGCAGCCGGAGAACGCTCAGCAGTTGGCGCAGGGGATCAAGCAGGCAGTGGGTCGCGACGATGTGCCTTCGATTGATTGGGCGAAAACTCGGCAGTGGAGCCGTTTGGCGGATAAGTATAGAGAACTATATTTAGGCGCTGCATGGTAATTTCACTATGCAGTGACAGGAGGTGTCTGGAAAAGAAACGGATAAAGCTTTCATGACTAGGCACTTAGGAAGGATTTGTGATGAGCGAGGACGGGCTTGAGCCGGAGCACGACAACACGTCTGCAAACCTCGGTGAGGATGAATCGCAGTCCACAAACACCATCGTGGTGCAACGATCGTCGCTTCGGAAGCTATCCGCTCGTCCACCGCTACCTGAGTATGTGCGCCAGCTCTGGCGTCGTAGGTATTTCCTCCAAGCGGACGCAACGGCGAAAGCTTTTCGGACCCCCCGTGACTTGTGGATGGGCAAAGTTTGGCTCATTGTTTCGCCGTTGATTGATTCAGTGATGTACGCGCTGATCTTCGGTCTTATCGTCCGTACGAATAATGGCATCCAGAATTTCCCAGGCTATGTCGTCCTTGGTGTGACGTTTTTTCAAATTTTCCAGAAATACATTGCGGATGGAAATGACCTGGTGAAAAAACAACAGAATCTGGTCAAGTCATTCATGTTCCCCAGAGCGGCTCTGGTGTTGTCGCAGTCTCTGCGCCTGTTCTACTCCACGGCGGTACCGGTTCTTGTGGCCATAGTCTTCACTTTGCTTACCCAGTGGAAAGAGCCAATCCATTGGACGATCATCTTCGTCGTGCCACTGTTTTTTCTTGCACATATTTTCGGCACGGGCATCATGTTTATTGTCGCTCGTATTACAACGTTTTATCCGGATATGGAAACCCTTTTTAGAGTGGGGCAGCGGTTCTGGTTTTACAGCTCGGGCGTGTTCTTCTCTGTAGACCGTTTCGTTGAGCAGCCAGTTCTTAGAGAAATAATGTTGGCGAACCCGGGCTATAAGTTCCTCATGGCGGCACGAGAGTCAGTGATGTACGGCCAGTTGCCCACAATGGAACTGTGGGGACCGATCCTTACTTGGTCGTTCGGCATGTTTGCTGTCGGGTTTGTTTTCTTCTGGCAGGCGGAGGAGCGTTATGTCACTGTCAAATGATGAGATGCACTCCACTACGCCATCTGTGGTTCTCCGAAACATTGTGATGGAGTACCCAGTGAAGTCCACGGAAAAGCGGTTTGGCTGGGACAAGGTTCGTGCGCTCAACGACATCAGTTTGGTTGCATACGAAGGGCAGTCCATCGGCTTCTTCGGACACAACGGGTCGGGTAAATCCACAACGATGCGAGTCATCGCAGGGGCTGAACGTCCATCGAGTGGAGAAGTGCTAGTGAAATCCCAACCTACGCTGATGGGAGTTCGTGCAGCGCTGCAGCCGAGACTTTCCGGCGCAAAGAATGTCCGGATTGGTTGTTTGGCGATGGGTATGACACCGGAAGAAGTTGATCGTGCCTATCCCGGAATCGTGGAGCTGGCAGATATTGGTGATGCCATTGATCGTCCGATGGAAACGTATTCATCAGGTCAGAGGGCGCGTTTAGGTTTTTCTATCGGGCTTGCAACAGAGCCGGACATTCTTATTGTCGACGAGACCTTATCCACCGGAGACGCGGCGTTTGCTAAACGCGCAGAGGCACGAATGGAATCTGTGTTGACTGGTGCTGGCACAGTGCTATTGGTGTCGCATTCGGCGAAGCAACTCGAGGAAATGTGTGACCGTGGGGTGTGGATCCACGAGGGGGAAATCATCGCTGACGGTGACGTAGGCGATGTGGCTGATCGTTACCGTGAGTGGGTAAAACGTAAAGGCGAGAACAAGTTTGAGGCGGCGGAAGGCCTTATCGACGAAGTCACCTCGAACTATATCAAGCCCACCATCGTGTTTGATGACAAGTAGCGGGCGACAGTAATAGCGCGGGAGGATTCCACGTGGGATTAGGTAGATTTCGGCCCGTTGTGAGCTACGCACACGATGTGCGTGCATGGCTCAAGCAGGTTCCTAATGCGAAGCAGTGGGTGCATCGCGGAGGAATCGATGGACAGCCGATGTTGAGTGTCATCGTCCCGTGCCATAACGCCGCGCGCTGGGTGGCAACGTTGATCCATTCCATCCAGTCTCAAGGGGTTAACTCGATGGAAATCATTGTGGTGGACGATAAATCGACAGACGCCACCCGAACCATTGCGCAATCGTTGCAGCTCCTTGATCGCCGAATCCGCATCCTCGACGGAGAGGGAAGAGGTCCCGGTGCCGCGCGCAATATGGCGATTGAACAGGCACAGGGCGAGTTTCTGGCGTTTGCTGATGCTGATGATCTGGTGCTGCCGGGTGCTTATAGGGCGATGCTGCAAACGCTCGAGCAAACAGGAAGTGACTTCGTTTTCGGAGGGTACGTTCGACACAAAGGGAGTTCGGTTACGCGTCCTCAAATCGTGGAAGCGACGCATTCGCGCGATGTACTAAGGGCGAACGCTTCAGATTTTCCAGAGGCGTTGAATGAGCCTGTGCTGTGGAACAAGATCTTCCGCATGGAGTTTTGGCGCTCATCAGTAAGGGCGATGCCTGAGCATCTGAACTACGAGGATCAACCTCCGATCCTGCGTGCGATCGTCTCCGCAACATCGTTTGATGTGCTTAAACGTGACGTGTATTCGTGGCGATTGTCCGACGAAGGCATGTCGCGGTCCAATGCAAAGGCAGATATCGACGATCTACGTGACCGCGTTGCTATAACGCGGATGATGTGGTCAGAGGCAGTAGAGCGCAACGCGCCCGACGAGCTTCGTAGGTTTATGCTCGAGCGTTTTATCTCGATGGATCTGTACCTATTCGCTGTGCATCTTCCGCACAAGCATTTCGGTGATCCTTATCGCGAGCTGATGCGGTCGCTAGCTCAGGACATCAGCAAATGGTTGCAAAAGTATCCGGATGTACTCGACCGTGTGCCGATTTATCGCCGTTCACTTTTCTGGGCCCTAGTACATGGGACTGACACGGATGTTAACGAGGAAATTGGGCTGAGACTCGATCTACACCAGCAGTATGCGTTTCTTGAAGGTGGGAAGATTGCTGGTGATTGCGTACCTAAGATCGCTGGCTTTCCCGCAGATCTCCTTCGCGCCCGAGCAGCGGATGTGCCTGTGCTCGCAGAAGTTCAAAGTGTGCGGTGGATTAATGAAGATACCGTTGAACTTCAAATCCGAGCCAGCATGAAAGGCGTGAATTCCCAAGATGTGGAATTTCAATTTTACGGTGTTCACGATGACGCACTCACCGAGACTGACTCAATCGACCGCCTAACGGCCACCTCGTTACTGCATGCCCGTCGCACCTCACACTCCGCGAATAATGCGGTGCTTCAAGATCCTTGGCACGACCATACAAATGATTCGTACCTCGTAGAAGTGGATCTTCGTGGACTTGAGCACCTGAGTATCGGTGTCCGTGCAGCTTGGGGCGAATTTAAATCTTTTGGATTCGCGAAGTACGCAGGAGATATCGCAACAGGATTGCCTAGCTCACTAGGAAACGATCACCGATGGCTGGTGCAGCCGCAACGAGGAGTCGGTGGCATGAACTGGCGCTTGACCAAGCGCAGTATTAAGCCAGACGATTTCCTTCTCACGTCGTGGCAAGCGCGAAAAACCAGTGTGTTTGGAGAAGTCCGAACTAATTCACTACAAGACAGCACAGTGCAGTTCCAGCAACGATTTCGTCCCTTGGGATATCGAGCTCTCCTCAGTTGGGCCAGAAAAGATGCCATAGCAATTGGGGGGCGTCGGGTGCACAGCGCGCAACCCCCAGAGAAGCAATTCGGCACTGGACAGGGGACCGTTGTACGCACAGCGGCTGATGGTTCTGCGGTTATTGACCGCAAAGCGGTTCGGGTTGAGGTTGATGCTGCGAGAAATGAAGGTTCCTCCCTCATCCTGAAAGGGCGATGCAGCGCACCTGCTGTAAAACCGACGATTTGGCTCAGTTCCTCCAATCAGGCGGTGAAGGCAGAAACAATATGGGTTGGTTGTAAATTCACGGCTAGGTTTGAACTGGCAGTCTTACGTGGGAAGTCCTACTTCCTCCGCTGGTCGCTCGTACCTCAGAACCGTTTGAGCAGGGCAGCAGTAGAACCAGGGGATCTGAACGCTAATACCTTCCTCGAAGGGACTGTTCGTTCTATCCGGATCGAGCCACGCAGTAATGGGACGACCGCACTGCGAGTGCTTGCTCCGAGTGAAGTTTCCAAGGCAACTTCATGGGAAACCTATCGGGGCGTTCCGTCTACGGGTGGTCCGCTGATCCGTGGAGTGTTTGTTGAGTCGTTCTCAGGAAAGAACGTCGCCGATAACCCGGGTGCAATTTGCGAGTACTTGCTTGAGCATCATCCCGATATTCCCGTTTGGGTGTCCGTTCGCGATGAAAATGTCGAAGTACCCGCCGGCGCCGTGCCCGTGATCACCGGCAGCGATGATTGGTACGACAAGCTCACACGGGCAAAAGTAATTGTCGGAAATGATAATTTCCCCTTCTGGATGCGGAAACAACCTGGGCAATATTGGCTTCAAACGTGGCATGGTTGGCCGATTAAACGATTGTTGTTTGACGCACACCCGTTTTTTGTCGGCCTGACATATCGCAGGCTGATGGAACGGCAGTCCGATGATTGGGATTTGTTGTTGGCGCAGAGTGCTGAAGCAGGAGAGTTGATCGCAAATTCAGCTCACTACCGCGGAGAAATTCTCGTCGGGGAGTATCCACGCAACATTTACCTCACGCGGGGATTGCGGAACGTTGACTCAATTAAGGAATCTCTGGGGATCCCGAAAGGCAAGAAAGTCATTCTATGGGCGCCAACCTGGAGGTACTCCAAGGACGATTTAGCATTCCCTGCAGCGCGTATTGCTCGATGTAATGATGCTGTCGTCCTCATCCGTGGTCACCACATGCGTGCGATCACCGGTCGAGGCAAGAATGTGATCAATGTGAGTGGGTACCCACGAGTTGAAGACCTTATGGCTATCGCAGACGTCCTTATATCTGACTACTCTTCGGTCTTCTTTGACTACAAGCTCACCGGACGCCCTTCCATTGTGTACGCACCTGATTTGAAGAGATACAAAGAACAAGAGCGGGGCTTCTACGCTGATTGGCCCTATGATTCCGGAAGGCCAGTTGCGCTTACACCGCATGATCTCGAGGAAGTTCTCAGAAAAACACTCGGTACCGAGCGCAGCGAAGAGGTAGACCTAGTGTCGTTTCAGCGCAGCGTCGATTCTGCGCTCAAGCAAATCGCAGAGCGGATAATCGAGCACCTTTAACCACAGCAACGGCAAAATTACGCTTCAACGTGTGCTTCGTTTAAGCCGAAAGTTCTAACTTCACCTTGTGCCATGAACTCTGCATCAGCAAGCTGCCACGTGTGCTCGCCGCCTCTGACTTGAATGAAGTTGAAGCGATCGGCGGAATAGATATAGCGCCCCTTGCGCTCCAATGTACGAAGTAGCGCAGTGTCCTCGCCGTTAGTTCGATTTTCGAAAGGGAATGACTCAAAAGTTGTGCGGGGGCCGAACAGGGTTGGGCCGGCAACAAAGTTCGTCCAGATGTGCTCCCTCTCTGGATGCCGTAACACGATGGCGTTCTTGCTTTCGATGTACGCGTAGCAAGCCTGTTTGCCAACGAGATCCGCACCGCTGTACATCGCCGCGTTGCGCATATCTTCGAGGTAATGGGGGAGGTACAAGTCGTCATCATCGAATTTGGCGATGAAATCACCGGAGGATCGCTCGACTGCCGCATTAAGACACTCGCCAAGGGATTGCTCCTCCGATGCAGCAATGACCTGTACCTCATCGTGTGGTATCTCGTATTGGCTACAGAAACTATCAATCTGACTGTCCTGCAGATTAAAACCATGGCACACAAGAATTAGTTCTCTGCGAACATTGATTTGCCGACCGTATTGGCTAAACAAGTGATCCATGTTGTCAGGCCTGTTGGATGGCGCGATGACGGAGATCAAAGGATCTGTAGCGATAGCAGCATGCTTGATTCCAGCGGCGTTAAGTAGCTGTGCTGCACGGTGGTGATAGCAGTGCTTGTTCCAGATGGTGCGCTGTGCGCGGTGCACCATGCGTTCACGGACCTCTGGTGACTTGAGCAGGGTCAACAAATGCGCTCGGGCCTGATCCTGATTCTCAGCAACAGCAATTTGATCTGGGGAGAAGAAATTCTCAATCGCTGGACTTGGAGATGTAAGCAGCGCAGCACCATATGCGGGCAGCTCAAATACGCGACGCGAACACATCGTGGGACTGGAATCTACTGAATTTACATTCAGAAAAACCTTGTGCTCCCTATTGGCCTGAAGCATTTGGTCTGCGGAGAGACTACCCGCGATGTACTTCTGTACTCGCCTCGGAAACCGATAGCGTTTGTCAACATTTCCTAACCGCGAATAGATGGTGAATTGGTACCGGTATTTTTCAGCGATATTAGCCGCTGCGAAAAGTTGATCTTCTAGGTGCTTTTTTCGCGCAGAGTATTTGTGGTTAAAAAACGTTCCTGCGAACGCGACATCTCCCTGCTGCCAACGCCTATCTTGGACCTTCGGCCCGATAGGGGAGTTCCGCGCCGGGTTGTGAATGAGGGGCTGTGCTGCAAACGGAAGGACATTGACCGCTGCTTCAGGGGCTGCTTCCTGATAGCGGGTAACCATGTTTTCATCAGTGGTGAAAATGATGTCAAAGGCGGTCGCTGTTGCAAGAAAATCGTCGAAGTGAGGGGGATCTTCCTTGTTCCAAAATACCGTGGGGATCTGGTGCTGCTTGCACCAATCCAGGAGTTGAGCAAGGTCGGGATCCAACGAGCTGGTCTTGATTTTTCCAGCCCATGTTCCACCGTTGCCAGCGTGAGCAGATTCCACAAGTAGAAAATCGATAGATGTATTTTCTAACTGTTCGGTCCAACGCCCTGGTGCTACTTTTACGGTGTTGAACTCCCCCTGCCAACATTGATACGAAAAATCATCCAGGATAACTGCAGCAGTAGTCTCCGGGAAGTGTGGTTTTTCTAGCGAAAGTGGAGACACGGAGGGTCGGTTTAAGGAGCCTCCCCGAAGCAAGGAGTGCTTCCGGTGCGAAGCAGTGTTAGTGAGCCGGCCAACTTCATTAACAAGTTTGGCGAACACATAGTCAAAATTCCCGTTTCGGATTTGAGAGATTGCGGTTCCTGCTCTGTCTTTAATGCGGTCTACATCCAACAACATGCAGTGAAATCCCGTCTAGCTGGTGTTTAGAAATGTGTGCACGGTTTAGGGTATCGGAGCAATTCAAGATGGGGACGTTGGATGCATCTGTTATTGCGCTCGAAATCAGCCTTGGTAGTATAAATAACTCCGCTGGTACACCTTAAACCGGCCTGGGTTGGTGAGAGGGCATGATGTAACACAGGAGGAACATCATGGCTATCAGCCCTTACGACCAGGAGACCCGCCAGCGGGCGGTGCGCCTGTATTTCGAGGAGCTCGCTGACGGCGCTTCATCCAAGGCAGCCGCACTACGCGCTGTCGAAGCTGTCATCGGCATCAAAACATCGACTATCCGCAACTGGGTACGCGCAGAAGAGAAGAAGGTAGACGCCGCCGTCGAGCAATCCGATGCCGAGAAAGACGCGGAACTTATCACCCTGCGCAAGGAAAATGCCCGGCTCAAAGAAGCCAACGAGATCCTGAAACTGGCCTCAGCTTTTTTCGCCCAGGCGGAGCTCGACCGCAAACTAAAGTGATTGTGGACTTCCTCCGCACTCACCGGCACCTGTATTCCATCGAGCGGATGTGCCGCGTGCTCAATGAGCATGAATACGCTATTTCACCAGCAACGTTCTACCGCTTCCAGGCCCGTGGTTTCGGGCCCACCCCTGCCGAGCTGGATGAGGCTTACACCGCGCACCGGCTCTTTGAGCTGTGGCGGGCCAATCGGCGGGTCTACGGGCGACGAAAACTATGGAAAGCCGCCCACCGGGCAGGCTGGAACATCGGCCGTGACCAGGTGCAACGCCTCATGAATATCCTTGGAATCGCGGGTGTACTCCGACGCAAGACCACACGCACCACCGTTGCTGATCCCTCCGCCGAGCGTTTCCCGGATCGTATTCAACGGGCCTGGTCGCAGGCTCAGCGTCCCGATCAGTGGTGGGTCGCGGATTTCACGTATGTGCACACCAGTTGCGGTTTCAGCTACGTGGCTTTTGTCACCGACGTGTTCACCCGTGAGATCCTGGCGTATGTCGTGGACACCCGAGCCACGAAATCTTTGGTCATCCGTGCGCTGCGACAGGCACTGGCGATACGCCAGCGCCAGGACCCGTACTTTGATTCGGCCGGGGTGATCCATCACTCGGATGCGGGCTCACAGTACACCTCCACAGATCTCCGCCGGCTGCTGGCCGTCCACCAGATGGATGGGTCCATCGGCACCGTCGGCGACGCTTACGACAACGGTCTGATGGAGTCAACGATCGGGCTGTACAAGTCTGAACTCATTGATTTCGAAGCGGGGACGTGGACGAACTGGAGTGAGGTGGAACGCGCCACAGCCGGATGGGTCCACTGGTATAATCACGAGCGGTTGCATTCCTCGCTCGGGCATATCCCGCCGATCGAGCACTACACCAACTACCAACGAGAAAACCACGCAGGCCTTCACGCCGCGTAACACGCCACTCTCAAAAAGTCAGGCCGATTCAGAGGGTAGAGCAGCACACAACAACACTAATCCGGGCAAAGCAACAATTGGCTAATATAGCCCTACCAACAAACCTCATTAATCATGATTAGCGTCGAATAAAAGGAATCGCGTGAAAACCAAAACGGTAATGGTCACATACGGAACGAGACCAGAGGCTATCAAGCTGGCGCCTGTCATCCGACTGCTTCGTGAAGATTCACGTTTCTTAACGTTGGTAGTATCCACTGGCCAGCACCGTGAGATGGCTTCACAAGTAACAACCCTTTTTGGGTTCAAGCCCGACATTGACCTTGGATTGATGCACAAGCGGCAGACCCTAAATCGAATCCTTTCCCGGTCGCTTAAAGGACTAGATTATATATTAAAGGACAATAAGCCCGATCTAGTCTTGGTCCAAGGAGACACCTCCACTGCCGCATCGGCTGCAATCGCAGGTTTCAACCGACGAGCAAAGATTCTCCATCTCGAAGCCGGCCTCCGATCAAACGACCTAAGTTCGCCATTTCCGGAGGAAGCAAACAGAAAGATCATTTCAGCAATCGCGACGCATCACCTTGCACCAACACAACTAGCAAAGGAAAACCTGCTCAGAGAAGGAGTTCCGAACCATTCCATCACGGTCACTGGCAACACGGTCATCGATTCTCTCCAAACGATCGCCAGTAGGGGTTCCGAAATTTCAAACCCCGAGATTCAAATCGCGCTGAGAACTTATAACCGTCATATTGTTTTCACGACGCATCGACGGGAGAATATTTCCACGCTTGCGGAGATCAGCACAGCAATTGCGACACTAGCAAAGCGATACACTGACGTTGGATTTTATGTTCCAATGCACTTGAACCCAAAAGTTCAGAAACGGCTACTACCGACCCTCACTTCACTTCCAAACGTCGTCACTACCGGACCACTGCCATATGATCAATTTGTCGAGCTCATGAAACGGTCAGACTTGATCATTACTGACTCAGGCGGCATTCAAGAGGAGGCACCCGCGCTTCGAATACCTGCCCTGCTGATCAGAGACAACACTGAGCGCCCCGAAGCAATTCAATCCGGGGCAGTCAAGCTGGTCGGCTCAAATCCCCGTCAAATAGATAAGGTTGCGTCGGAGCTCCTCGATAGCCCCCCTAAGCTTACTGCGATGAAAAATGCCACTAACCCCTACGGCGATGGATGCGCATCCACGCGAACCATCCAGGTAATCGAAGAACTCTTAGGATTGACAGCTACAAGCTCACTCGCGGAATTTGATCCGCGTCTCGCCTAGCCGGGAGCTTGGCCTGATCCTTCGGAGTCTACTTAGCAAGACAAACGCTAGACTAAATTCTCGCCCGACCACATAACGTTTGAGGAATGTCCATGACATCTGACCCTATTAGAAAATACGATGTTGCCGTCATTGGTCTGGGTTACATCGGATTGCCCACTGCGGCTTTTTTTGCCAACGCGGGTTTAGAAGTGTATGGCATGGATTTAAATCCGTCACTCGTTGAAAACGTAAATCACGGCACATTACCGTTTAACGAGCCAGGGCTCGAGGCACTTTTATCGAACGTAGTAGCCACCAAAAGGCTACGAGCGGGCACCGAACTCAATCGGGCCCAAGCGTATATCATCGCGGTGCCCACCCCGATACGTCCAGATAAGCTCGCCGACCTATCGTTTGTACACAACGCAGCGGATACGATTGCGCCGCTACTCGAAGGCGGGGAATTGATAGTACTGGAATCGACTTGTCCGCCCGGCCTCACCGAGGAGATAGCACAGCGCATACTTGATGCTAGGCCCGACCTCACTGATAACGGAACCAAAGCGTCTTCCGTCTTTTTCGCGCACGCCCCTGAACGCGTACTCCCGGGTAAAATCATGGCAGAGATGCAAACAAATGCTCGCATTGTGGGAGGTGTCACCGAAGATGCAACCGAGATGGCCCGCGACCTTTACAAAACGTTCTGCGACGGCGAAATCCTAACCACGGACTCCCGCACCGCAGAAATGGCCAAGCTGGCAGAAAACGCATTTCGTGATGTGAATATCGCTTTCGCAAACGAGCTTTCAATAGTATGCGATAAGCTCGGAATCGATATCTGGGAGCTACGTTTTCTTGCAAACAAACACCCCCGCGTCGATATTTTACAACCAGGTCCTGGCGTAGGAGGCCACTGTATCGCCATTGATCCGTGGTTTATCGTCCACTCTGCACCAGACTCAGCACGGTTGATCACCACTGCACGACACGTAAACGACGACAAACCCTATTATGTTCTAGACAAAATCGCGGAAAACGTCGACAAACTAGAGACCCCCCACTCGAATCTTTGCATATGCATCTTCGGCATTACATTTAAACCAGATATCGACGATCTGCGTGAATCTCCTGCATTACAAATTACAGAAAGACTTGCCGAACAATACCCAGATGCGAAAATCGGTGTGGTTGAACCGAATCTCCACAAGTTACCTAAGAACCTGGCGAGCAAAGATAATACGTTTTTTACTGATTTTAAAACTGGACTCAAAGCGGCAGATATTGCCGTCGTGCTTGTTGATCACACCCTATTCCGGGAAAACGCCCAGGATCTTGAAAGACACCCTAACCTCATCGACACCCGCGGAATAACTAACTGGTGTAAAAGCGTCTAGTCTCAGGTCGCTGGTCTTATTCTCTGGCAGGTATTTTCAACACACAACCCAGCCTCTTATGGCAGATGACGGTCAGGTCCCCGCTAGTAGCGGTAGCCATTGAGATTGAATCGTCCACTCTTCAAAGAACGTCCCTCCCGAAACCGCTACTTCATCCAGGTGCAAGACCGGTCACGCAATCAAGCAAAGTGCACGGCTTTCCGATGCGACCGTCGGGGGCCCGAGTGAAGCTGCCAAGGCGAATCCTTAATGCTCCCCTTAGAACTGACCGTCGGCCCACAACGGGCAATTCACAGCCTCGAAATTCTGTTTATACTGCACCGGAGCTCAAAACCTCAAAACGGCTCTATATCCTTTGTTGTAGATGAACCTGTCGCAAGCCCCAAACCCGAGCTGCGCAAACTCGGGCAATACAAGTATCTACAATTGGTCACAGTCATCTAATAAGAAGGTAGCGTCGATCCTAAGTTGCCATGGACCGAACATTCTGCGCTCAATCCTTTCCCGCTAAGACTCGTGTGACTAACTCCTCTCTGTATTTGGACTCACTAAAGCGAGTCGAAACCTCTCTTGCCCTAGTAGATAATTCTCTCCTAAAGCTCGGATCTCGGAGAATCTTCTTAATTCCTTCTGCGAGTCCTGCCACATCATGTTTTCTCACAAGAATGCCGTCCACGTTGTTCCGAATGACATCGCGCGGGCCATAATTGCAGTCATATGCAACAACCGGAACCCCTACTGCCATTGACTCTCCCAGTACAAGGGGCTGCCCTTCGTACTGGCTCGACAAAATTGTCACGCATGAATCTCGATAAACTGCATGCGTATTCTGCACAAACCCACGGAGTTTAACCGCGTCGCCGATCTGTAGCTCGTCAATCAGTTCTTGAAGGGCCTGTTTCTCCGGACCATAGCCGTAGATGTCATAAGTGGCGTCCGGAAATTCTTCTAGGACAAGGGCAAATGCACGTATCGCATCCTTAAGATTTTTTGCAGAATGGTAGCGTGCTACCGACGTTACCTTCTGATTATAAAAGTCGATCGGCTGCTGTTCCGCTTGGGGGATTTCCTTCTGTGGGTGCGGAATAGTAACAACCTCACGTCGAGAAAGCCCGAATGTACGCCTCAAATCCTCACTCTGACTCTCAGTCAGACTAATAATTTGATCGAATGCCCCCAAGTTTACTTTTAGCCCGTTCAAAGTTGGGTGAAGGCTGTCTCTATCTTCACTGGGGTATTCAAGGTGAGTGCTATGGAAACAGAAAACGCGTCGTTCGGCGGGTATTTCAGCAAAAACTCCTGCAAACTCGCGCTTATCCGCGAACAACACCACGCGCACGAGATGCTGCAATTCCCGAACGAGCCAGATTCCAACTACTTCCTCTAGACTTCGACACTCACGCCCTTCAGCGTAATCGAGGAAACAAAAGTATGATGTCGGCTTTCCAGATTCGGGATTAACTTTGACAGAGTAGATTGGCTTACCCTGCGGATCTTGATACGTGCTATAAGAGATCTTGTTCGTAGCCTTATCCATATAGTGTGTTACTAACGGATGCCCACTTCGAGAATAAACATCTTTCTTCACACGCGTCCATGGAGCCTGGAAATAATCGACAAAGTCAAGGCATCCTAATGCATCCCTCTTTTCGTACCTACTGTATACGCCATTTGTAAATACGCGTTGTCCACCGGGATTCTTTGGATCCTTAATTACATGCTCATCCGGTCCGATAGAATTCGGTTCGCGTTGAGAAAGGCCGCTCCCTTCGAACAGGTTGATAAAGTGCAGATTCTCCGAATTCTCTAGTGAGTTTTTCCAATGTTGGACACATCCAGCAAAGTCACGGTGGAAACCGTAAGTAAAAACGAGCACCTGTGGGCACACCGCAGCTAGCGCCTCCGCGCGTTTCAGCACGGCAAAAGTCATACCTCCATTCACGATATTTATGTTATGCAATACCAAGACTGGAACGCGGGCCCGACCCCCGAAAAGTAGACACCATCAATGGTGAAATTACGGGGCTTACTTTAGCACATGGTTATGCGGCGAGGGCTTCGTACTCTGTGGGGGTGAGGTACTTGCACCAGGAGTGCCTTCGGCTGGTGTTGTAGCGCACGCACCATGCGAAGACTGCTCGCCGGCAGACAAGCTGGTTGGCAAAGACTTTCTCGTCTTTGAGTACCTCTCGTTTCAGCGTGGCGTTAAACGACTCCGCAAGCGAATTATCGGCACTGGTGCCAACTTCACCCATTGACTGGGTGAGGTTGAGCCTGCGGCAGGTGGCCTGAAACTGCGACGAGGTATAGACACTTCCGTGGTCCGAATGAAAGATCGCTCCAGCAAGATCACCGCGGGTTCGGTGCGCATGCTCAAGCGCTTCCTCGACGAGTTCGGTGCGCATGTGCTCGGCGATGGCAAAGCCAACGAGCATCCTGGAGTAGCAGTCAATCACCGTAGCTAAATACATATTCGACCCGTCTGCAATCGGCAGATAGGTGATATCGCCCACCAGTACCTTATTTGCAGCTGGTGCCGTGAAATCCCGCTTGACTAGGTCGGCAAACACTACGCGACCGGCCCCACGTCGGGTTGTGGTGACCTTGCGTTTTTTGGTGTAGCCACGTAGCCGAAGCTTTTTCATAATCCGGGCGACGCGCTTATGGTTGACTGGGCCATTGTCGTTGTAGGCGTCGTTATAGGTCAGTTCTGCGGCGATGCGTTTCGCGCCGTAGAGCTGGTTTTTCTCCTCGAAGACTGCCGTGATCTTCGCACCCAAAATGCCATCATCGACTAGTCGGCGTTGCCGTTGGGGTTTGCTGTTTCTCCATTTGTAATAGGAGCTGCGATTAAGCCCAAGGACAGTACACATCCGCTTGACCGAGTAATCGGTGCGGTGGTCATCAACAAACTGGAAGCGGATCACCAGTTTGTCTCTTCCATAAAATATTTGGCCGCCTTGCGCAAGATATCGCGTTCTTCTTTCAGCTGAGCGATTTCGCGCTGCAATTGGCGTATCTGTTCTGCATCTGTGAGCTGCTTGGCGCGATTGGCACGTACATCCGCTGAACTCTTGGTCTTTGCGCCGGTGCCGTACTTGTCAACCCACGAGCGAAGCGTGGTGCGGTTGATCCCTAAGTCTGCGGCTGCGGCATTGAACGAGATGTGTGGATCGTTCTCGTACATCGCGACCGCGTCGCGCTTGAACTGATCCGAATAAACCTTCCTAGGCATGGAGGCAGGCTACCTTTCCCCGACCCAACACGGTCGGAATCAGGGGTGTCTACCAAACAGGGGTCAGGTCCCGCTATCAGTTGAAGGTGCAGTAGTCACTCAATTCCTCATCTTGTACATGGGTGTCAACAAATTGGTTGGAAGGTGGATAACGGAACATCCCTGCGTGCCTTGAGTGGCATCACGTTGATGTGTCCAACGGTACTATTCTCCTGTAATAGCCAACAGATTTTCCTCAAAAGCCATTTTCGAGTATTTTTCAACTTCAAAATGACCGGATGCCGGGGAGGTTGATCCTGCAAACCCGATTAAAGCATTAGCTATCGAATCGACGTCAAAGTCAATTAGCAAGCCATAACCCATTTCAACTAATTCGATACATCCTGGTAGACACGACGTAATGACCGGGGTTCCAAGCGACATCGCTTCAAGAAGGGTTACAGGCTGGCCTTCATGCTTCGACGGGAGCACAAAACAGTCGGCATTTGCAATCAACGGGTAAGGATTCGATACCTGCCCCGCCATGAGGACTCGACCGCCTAGATCAAGGGCATCTATTTCCGCACGTAACCGTTCCTCAAGAATTCCCGACCCCACGATTACGAGGCGAATGTCTTTTTCGGCTTCTACTGCCTTTTTGACAGCTCGCACTAGTGCAATCTGGTTCTTCTCTGGGGAAAGTCGTCCAACAGTAACGAACGTTACGCCATCGAATTCCATAAAATCGAGGAACTCTTGAAGTTCAACACTCTCGTGTGCCAGCGCTTCAATTGCGTTGCTGTCGACTAGGTTTCGAGCGAACGTTTGCTGCGAATCCCCTTCCCCCATGTAACTAGCCAACATCTTCGAATTATGTTGAGCCAAGGCTCGACTAACCGCCACTAGTTTGTCAAAGTGTGGGTAGAGGGCAAAGGTACGACGAAGGCTAGCGTCCTTGCGTACCATCTCTTCGTACATCTGATTGTGCTGATAACACACAGTTCTCGCGCCGAGCTTGGTCCAAGTGGATAGAAGCGATAGCCAAAAGTCTGCGTAGCCGTCATATTCCACTACATAATCAGGCACAAAGTCGGAAAAGAGGCGACGCCGTTCGAAATCGAATGCCTCAAAATAGGCATCCTCAAACCGTCTATTCGGGAAACTAGAAACAGACTTAAAGAGAGCAACATCTCGCATCATATGTAAGGACCGCGGCAGCGTCACCGTACGACAAATAACTCGCACGTTTTCAGGCAATTTTTGAAACTGCTCATACCGGTCAGGATTCGCTCGAAGCGTCTTCGGTTCAACAATGAAGTTGATGACGAAATTCTGTTTTACTAGTTCGTGGAGCAGAGACAAACCAGCGCTTGCAATCCCGTTTGGAATCAAACTTGCGTGCCAGACAATGCTCTTGCTCGACTTATTCCGGCGCTGCTCGTTGTAGTCAAGTATCTTCCCTGAATCGATATCCCTCTCGTCAAAAAAGCAATCGTTGACACGCTTCGACGCCTGACCATCTTCAAAATTTGCAAAGCGATCGGAGTGAGCCTTCGATGGAGAACCTTCGCCTAAAACTGCACGAGCAATCGCATCAGAGAGTTCTTCTCGATTAAACGCCTTTGCACCTGGCACCTCGTCCAGTTCGAGGTAGAGACCTCGTGTATCCCGATATTCTTCGAGATCGTGCAGATAGAGGACTACTGGTTTTTGTTGAGGGATGTAGTCAAACAATATTGATGAGTAATCAGTGACAAGAACATCAACAGCAGCGAGTAGCTCATTAGTATCAATGTCCTGAGGAACCACAGTTACCGGAAGATCTACGCCTTTGAGCAAGCCTTCGCTCAAGCGATGCGCCCTGAAGACTACCTTTGTATTTTCAGCACCGGTCAACGCCTGAAGGTCCGCGACTAGTTCCTCTACATCAAGTTCACGGTCTGATACGCCCCCGCGCCACGTTGGCGCAAAGAGAACTATCTTCTCACGTTCACGCGCTCCCAAGCGCTTCCTGATTGCCCCGCGCTCGGTTTGTTCCATGTTCAACGAAGTGTCAAGCCTGGGTGACCCAGTCATGATCACTTTCCCGAGAAATACGTCGTCGATATCGTGGTCGTCAATCAAGGACCAGCGGGTCAGTTCATTCGGTGCAAGAAGATGAGTGGCTTGAATAAAGTTCCGCTGAATATTCTCATGCTCCAGAATCCCTTGCTTCATCGACCGCCCAAGAGTTTTGAAGGGCGTCCCATGCCAAGTATTGAGGTATTTCTGGCCATCTCGTCGTGTAAAGTACGGCGCAAACGTCACATTATTAACTAGGTATTTCGCAGTAGCGAGCGTGAATAGATAATCCTCGGAGTGAAGTTTCGTAATCACCACATCGGGATTCTTTTTCACATCTGAGGGTACTGTATTTGGATCGTTAACTGCCCAGACGTGCACGAATTCCCCGATTTCGTGGCGCGAAACGAAATCACGAAATAGGGCTAGGGTGTGACATCCAGCCGAAGATCCATGGTTGGACTCCCATAGAATAAGCGCTGGATTGATCGGGCACTCGCTAACACATTCGAGATAGTACGTATGGCGTTTATCTCCTAATGACTTGCGGTAACTCTCTGGGCGCATGCCATCTTTGTTTCGAAATACCTCGGCGCCACGATACAATTCGGCGGCAGCTTCAAATTCCCCTTCCAACAGTGCCCGTTCAGCAAGGTTGATACGTGTAGAGCGTCGACCAAGCGGGAGATAGCAGAAGTTTGAAAGGAGTTGCCTAGCAGAGTCTGGCCCCTTCGAAACTCTATAACGGACTAGATTTTCAAGACTTTTGTGAGAACGGCTAACGTTGTTACTAATGATGCGTTGAAAATCCAACGCACTTTGGCTGACAACTGACCCCTCTCCAAAATAGTCAGCGAATGAACGAGCAGCAGATTCAAACTCACCACTAGCAAACTGAACGCTACCTAAACGGTAAGAATACCAGCTACCGTTGGTTTGCTGGCTTTTTGCTAATGCATCAGCATAGGCCAACTCTGCCAAGCGCAAGTCTCCCGCCCTCTCGGCGTTCAACCCGATCTTGTAGCTAGTTCGATGCCCACCGACTTCCAAGAAGGCGAGTTCAGAGTAGGATTCTTCCGCTTCCCGGTAAAAATGAAGTTTCTCATCCAATTCGGCTTGGGCCGCGAGCTGTTCCTCCACACTTGAAGGTTGAAGATACTCTTCGGAAATAATCTCATGCGCCGCAATATTGTCGAGGGCCTGCCGGACCCCCTTCAACGCAGCCGAATACGAGTCTTTCTTCGGGAATGACTTTTGATAGTTACTAAACTCTTCTCTTGCACGTTGTTCATCGCCAGTACGACGGTAGGACTCTGCCAACGTAAGTAGCAATCGCTGAGGAAGCGGTGCCTCTTCCCTCAAATCCTCGAGATACTGGATGACGAGGTTGTAATTCCGAAGCTCCCACGCAGCGCGTGTAGCCAATGTCAACCATTCGGCCTTTGTTTCATCAGAAGGTGTAACGCCTGAGAACACTTCAAGACGTCGCCAGGCGGGGTCTTTAGCGTGCAAAAGCTTGAAAAGCTTTGGCGAATACCCACCTGTTTTCGCGAGATAAAGGCGAATCTCATCAGTAAGGACGCCTTTTAGTTCTGCATCGCCAAGCTTTTTGGCAACATCTAGTGCGCTGACTAAATCTTCAATCGATTGCTGTCGCAGTAAAGTTTGTACAAAGCCTTGCCTATCGAATTCTTTACCAATCTTCTTGCTCAATTGGCCAAGCCGATCCCAAACAGCAAGAGACCGGTTAGCGGGAGGGATATCGCTGTAAAGCTCAAAGGCTTGCTGCCACTGCTTCCGCTCCCATGCCTGAGCCGCAGCAAATTGAACCAGCTTTAGCCCACTCTTTTGTGTGGTTTTGCCCGCAATGGACTTACCGGCAAATTCAATGAACTTTTTACTTGCGTTCGACTTACCCACCGAAATCTCCCTAAACCCGCTTGTTCAATTCGTTCTTGATTTGAGTCGTCGAAATATCAGGAGTGCGTGGCAGATATATCACTTCACATTTTCCTTCAAGTTCATCATCAAATTTGCCAGCCCAATCGTCCCCCATAACGAAGACATCGATTTTTAAGTTTTCGACATCGTGAGCTTTTTGTCCCCAATGATCTTCCGGAACCACTAGGTCTACGTAGCGCACGGCTTCGAGCATCCTGCGACGTCGATCGTACGAGAAATAGGACTTCTTTCCCTTGACGGCATTGAATTCATCGGTAGACAGCGCTACAACCAGATAGTCCCCAAGCGCCTTCGCGCGTTGCAGCAGCTCAATGTGACCATAGTGAAGTAAATCGAAAGTTCCATAGGTGATTACCCGGCGCATTTTATCCTCAGATTCCCTCTTGCAATCTAATCCTGAATAATTCTACCAATATAAATAGGGTACTTGTCAACCCACGAGCGAAGCGTGGTGCGGTTGATCCCTAAGTCTGCGGCTGCGGCATTGAACGAGATGTGTGGATCGTTCTCGTACATCGCGACCGCGTCGCGCTTGAACTGATCCGAATAAACCTTCCTAGGCATGGAGGCAGGCTACCTTTCCCCGACCCAACACGGTCGGAATCAGGGGTGTCTACCAAACAGGGGTCAGGTCCCTCCTTACCGCTGCGTGCAGAAACGACTACTCTGCCCGTTTCTTCCGCACAGACACCCTGGCCAACCAGCTGATGGTGCTACGCCATGATGACACAGCACGCATGGAGTTTCTTCAAGACTTACACCTGGCAGACGTACTCGTGCTTGATGACTTCTTAACAACGCCGATTGATGCTGCCACAGCACACCAGCTGCTCAACATTCTTGCTGAGCGTGAACACCGGGGCTCAACCATTGTCACCTCCCAGTTCACGCCTGATGAGTGGTACAAGTCCATCCCGGATGCTGTCATCGCCGAGTCGATCCTGAATCGGCTTGTCGTTGGCGCTGAGATCATCACACTCGAAGGACCAAACATGCGCCTCGAAGCCAATACGCAGTAGCGGCTCATAGTCAACGCCCGGGTGTTACCCGATACTCACCCGGGCGTTACTGAATACTCACCACAGCGTTACTAAATCCGTGGTCCTAACAGGGCGCTTGCGTGGCTATGACGTGGCGCTGGATCCGGCGCGGCGGGTGGTGTTCAAGACCGTGAGGATGCAGAGGGAGGACCTGGCGGTGGCAATGATTGCAAGGGAGGGGTAGGGCTTCGCCACCGCCCCCTTTCTGTCGACATATTCACCCGCCCCTGGAGTAGGAAGCGCGGACAATGGGGGGCAGCGTTCTACTCGGTACGAGGACGGGTCGGCGGATGGAGCGAATTTTAGGAGTGATATTCCCGCCGAAAACACTCTGCTGGCGTACGAGGAGGGGAAAACTGCAACTCGGAGCCTCGGCCAACGCGGTCTGGGCTCTGATCTGAAGTGTGATGCTACATCTTGTTGATCCGGTCCAACGCTTGTGTGATATTTTTCGCTGTCTCTTTCCCCCGAACGCGTTGTAAAAGTTGCGAGAAGTGATCCGAGTCTATCGCCCTCATAAAACTCAGAGTCTGGACTACTGCTTGTTCTAACTCATTCCTGCTCAGGGCACCTCCCGTTCTGGCAACCCCAGAGTGTGAAAGTTCGTTCACAACCTTTGAAAGTGAAGGCGAAAATTTGGCTGGGTGCTTTGATAGGAGATTATTGATTGCAGCTCCAAATTTGGAATCCACGGGAGACTTAAACTCCGTAAAGCCCTCGAGGGCTTTCCTGCAGTAGTTGCCGGATGCAAGTGAAGGTGGGGTTTCCTCGATTAAGGCGCTGAATTCCTTAGTTACTAGATAAAACGAAAGCCAGTAATCGTTTATAAGAGTCACAGCTTCGGAATCCCATTTCCTTACGCGCGTGGTTCGATCGCTGCTGTCATAACTCTGCTTGTAGACCTCGAAGAATTGAGCAGTAGCGCGTTTAGGGTGGGTAACTTTGGATGCCAAACGATTTTGAAGAATTCTCAAGTGGGAATGGCTGTGAGTGAAGTACACCAAGGCCGCAGGATTTAGCTTGGAGAAGTGATCCGATACGAATCGGTCGGTCGCGAGAAGTCGGGTATCGTCTAACTCCGACCCGAGATCGTCCAGAAGAATAATGGAGTTACTCATCGATGACTTACGTTCTTCGGTCTCGAACTCAGCGCAAAAATACAGGAGCGAAACTAGCTTCTTCTCACCCTCTGACATGTCGGTCGCGGGGTCCCCGTCACGGGTAATTACGTAGCCCTCTCCGGGATTGCCTTGCTTAACGCGTAACACCTTATCTCCGAGAATTAGAGACAGGTTTTCGTCGAGGAACTCTGCGGTTCTAGCGGTGGTGGAAATGGATGATTCGAGCTCCTTCAATTCTTGCTCAAGTTTGGCGACCTTCGAACGTTTTCCATTAAGCGAGTTCTCGGCCTCGGACAGTCTTGTATTGGTGGCTTCCCAGTTGGCGCCATCTTTCGCGCAGCAGTGCTCCCGCAACTTAGTAATCGCGTTATGTTTGTTCGCCGCATGGTCGCTGATCTTGCCGCGCAGTAGATCTAACTCGGTTTCAAGTGATTTTAACTTCTTGTCGAACTCAGAAAAACTGGTGTTGGGTTTCTCGAAGTCAAACTGATCCCACGGTGCGTCAATCCGCATGGTGAGTTGTGTTTCAGCAGTTCGCAAATTTTTTAGAAGTTGCTCGATTGCCAAGAGAAACTGAGTCTTTTTATCGGACAGGTCATTATCATAAGTATCTGAAGATAAAGTCAGGTGTTCGACGAGAGCCTTGTATTGTTCTAACGAAGTTAGACACTCGCTGCACTCAGCTAACGCAGCTGAAGTTTGCTCGGAGATACCCTGCTCCGCAAAATCAATAGCATTCTTTATCTCGTCGAGGCGCGCTTGGGTAACTTCACCAGCACAAAACTCGCAGAAATCGCCTGCTTTGTGTCGTTCGAAGCCTTTTCGGGCCCAAGCGGTAATTGTCTCGACAGCCATATCTAACGCTGGAAGGCCATTGTTTACTTCGGCCCATACCTCATCAGAAAAAGTCCAACGCTGAGGTTCAGGCGGCAGTAGCGGGGGCATCTCTGGAGTTGAAGCGGCAGCTATTGTTAAATGTTCTTCGAGTTCGGTGCTGCTTAGGAGCGTGAGGTTCCCGCGGGCTAATACTTTTTCAATCTGATTTCGATTAAATTTTCTACTTGTCAACTCATCGCATTTTGATTCCAAGGTTTTTCGTTCACCGTTGAATACGGTGTCCTTGATTCGCGATAATTCCTTTGTGATGTTCGCTATCTTTGTCTTCTCAACTTCGACATCCGCAAGTGCCTGATCGAGGAGCTTCTTTTTGCCCCGGATGGAATCTTCTATGTCGCCGGCGTTCTCGGCTAGGTTAACGGTCGTAACTTCACGGGCTGAGCCCCCCTTGACAAAATCGCCCACGTTAGTTTCCCGCCATCTTTCGTCGAATGCGTAAACTAGAGGCTGGATCTCAGTTGGATTCTGATACTTAGTATGCTCTTGTAAAATTTGGCAAACTGTAGATTTTCCTGCGCCGTTGACGCCAAAGAATACCGAGTGTTTTAAGAGTTTTAAGGATTTGAGGGCGTCTGCATGTACGTTCCTGAATGGCGCATTTGACTTAACTTCAAACATTAAAACTTTCCTTCAGTGTTTTCGGAGGCATCGCGCTCCGGAGCGAGTTCAGTTTAGTCAGAAAAGTCAATCGCTTTTCGAGATCTCGTCGACGGGCTTCCTGGATCCGGAAAAAGGAGCTGTACTGCGCGCAATCCGGTCGAGTACGGCAGTGAGCGAGAACGGATTGAATCGACGTTGCTGGGTGTGCGGTAATTCTCCACCGTGGGCGGCCAAGCTCAATTACCCTTGATGGTTCGAGCTTCCGTCCGTTTACACCGACTACACATACTCAATCGGCATCCAAAAGGGCCACATCTAACGCCGCGACACGCCGATAGGGGGTTAAGCGACAAAATGTGTGTCCGGAATCGTTGATTTTCATGCTCTGAACTCCGCGTTTGCGGAAAATATATGCTCCTAATGCATATATTGGCCCTCTCTTGTTCAGAAGACTGAAATGGTAGCGGTGTGGTGAGTATCTGGTAGCGCCTGAGTGAGTATCCGGTAGCGGTGTCTTACTCAGGCGTTGTTGGTGGTTATGTGTTGGTGGTCAGGCGCATGTTTGGTCCTTCGAGTGTGATGATCTCGGCGCCGGAGACGAGTCGGTTGAGGATTGACTCGGAGATCACGGCATCGGGGATGGATTTGTACCATTCCAGTGGGGTGAATTGTGAGGTCACTATCGTTGAGACTTTGCCTTCTCGTCCGGCGAGGATGTTGAGAAGTTGGTGCGCGGTTGCGGCATCTACAGGTGTGGTCAGGAAGTCATCTAAGACCAGGACGTCGACGTCGTGGAGGTGTTGGATGAACTTCAGCCGTGCGGGGTCATCGAGTTGGAGGACTGCCAGTTCGGCGGCAAGCATGTCGGTGCGGTAGAACCGTGCGGAGTAGTCGTTGCGGCATGCAGCTGTGATCAGGGCTTGGGCGAGGTAGGTTTTGCCGACTGAGGATTTGCCCAGGATGACAATGTTTTGGCCCAGGTGGCACCATTGTCCGTGAGCGAGTCTGCTGACTTGCTCGGGGTTGATGTTGCGGTCAGGCGTGCAGACCACGTTTTCAAGGCAAGCATCAAGGTTTGGCGATCGGGATGCTTTCAGCAGTTTGTTGATGCGTCGTTCACGCCTGGCTGCGACTTCTTTATCGAGTGCGTAGAGCACCTTTTGGGAAAACGTCCATGTGTCGAATGCGGGATCGTTGGCAATCTCGATGACGCTTTGTCCAAAGGCAGTCATCCGCAGCGCGGTGAAGTCGGGCAGGACGGACTCGTCAAGGAAGCGATCTGTTGGTGGGGTTGGTGATGACATGGGCTTAGTGTCCTTTCTGAGCGAGGTTGTCCATGCTGAACTGGTCTGCACCGCCGAGAAACGCGCCGGTGGTATCCCGGTCGGTGACTGCAGGGGCGGTGGGCTGGTTGGTTGTGGTGCTGCGCGGGGCCTGGTCTAACCCGCGGGGCCGGGTGGCGTGTTCTTTGCGTATGGCGGCCATCATGTTTTTGACTGCGGTATATGACACTGCACGTCGGCTGCCGTCGTTGGCCATCAGGCGCTGGCATGCCTCTTCCAGGATTGGTTTGTTGCCGTGTTTGCCCATCGACAGCACGTTTCTACAGGACTGGTACGCCTGGGCTGGGATGGCTTTCGCCGCGATGAGTTCTTCGATGACCTTGCGTGTTGCCGGGCCGATTTTGCTGGCTTCGCGATAAAAGTAGTCGCTTGTCCACAGTCCACGGGTGGAGTCCATGCCAGATGGAATGTGCTCATAGTCAGTGACATAGGCCCCACGCTTATGCGAAACCCGGTGGGTCGCTACGGTTGTCCCCTGGTCAAAGACGGTCAAGACTTGCCCGGTGATGCGCACATCGACAGTGCGGCCAACAAGCTGGTGCGGGACGGAGTAGCGCACCGTTGCAACCGTGATATGGAAATCTGGGGCTACTTTCGCACGCTTCCACTCGGTGTGCTGCCACGGGGTTTGCGGCAGATCAGCAAGGAGATGCTGCTCGTGTTGTTCAAAGAGATCCCTGCGGCTTGACTGTTGACTGCGAAATGGCACGGAGGTGTTGATCGCGTCGACTAAGTCCACAATCTTTTCGTTGAGCTCGTCTACGTCAACGCACTGGTGGCCTTCAAGGGTGTGGATGACTTTGTGGGTGACGATCTTTACCGCAGCTTCCACATTTGCTTTATCCTTCGGTCGGCGCGCGCGTGTGGGAAGTGCTGCTGTGTTGTAGTGCTCCAAGAACTGCTGGTAGGTGTCGTTGACCTTCCGATTCCTATCGGCAGTACTAATCGCGTTTGATGCTGTTGACGCGTTATCGGGGACAACAACCTGACAGACTCCACCGAAGTAGTCAAACGCTTGACGATGGGCATCAAGCCAGGACTGTTGACGCTGGTCAACACACGCACACGCAAACAACATCCCTGAATACGGCAGCGAAGCGACGAAAATATTGACTTTCGCACCCGGCGTGCCCGCAGGGTCGTACAGGCGCATCTTGGTACCTGCCCAATCCACCTGCATCGTATGGCCTGGTGCATGGGTGATCCGCGCGCTAAGCCCGGCAGCATCGACATGGGAGGCAACTAGCTGGCGGAACCGGTCGTAGCTGTAGTGACGCTGACCCGGCTGGGCTGGGGTGGTGGTGTAGCGAGCCCACAATACTTGCAGTGTTTGCTTCGTACGCCCTGTGCGTGCTTTGACGACCGCGTCAAAGTCAATCGGGACGAACTCGCCTTGCCCGCTGGTGCGTTTGTCAACGAATATCTCGGCCAACTCGTCATCGGTCAACGCCGCGACCTGCTGGGCAGTGGTCAGGCCAAGGCTTCGCAGCGCTTGGTTCGCTCGGGAAATTGCGCGGTGCGAGCACCCAAGCTGGTCTTCAATCTGGCGGTAAGAACGCTTCCTAATCAGCAGCGTCATCACCGCACGGTAATCCGTCATAAGCGGACTCCTTCCAGTACGCGCCGCACCCGAGTGGTGCGGCTACCGGAAGTATCACCCCGAGCCCCCTGAGCTGCTACCAGATACTCACTGAAGTGCTACCAGATAGTCACGACACTGCTACCAAATAGCCGGTCGCAACACTCTCTTGCGAAAATCCCCGGTGTGGCTGCTATGGTGTGCTACGCAGCGGTGGTTCGGTTGCCCAATGCCAAAGAACCGACCACGCTGCCATTGTGGTGGCGATATGAAACGAAACGGCACTACCAGCAACGGGACTACCCGGTGGCGGTGCAAAATCTGCGGCGCTTCACTGACCAAGCAGCGCAGCGACATCACCAACGCAGCCCTCTTTCGAGCGTTCATCCAGCACCTGACCACCAGGATCAGTCTTGCTGCGATCGCCGCCAGCATGAGCTGCTCGACACGTACGCTGCAGCGCAAATTCAATGCCTTTTGGCTAGTTGATGTGCCTGACTCGACCTTGGGACACACAGGCAGGGTCTACGACCAGATCTTTATCGACAGCCACCTACACCGCAGGTGGCTGTCTGATCGTGGCGGCAACGTTAGACCACGTCATCGCCTGGCACTGGTGCAAACAAGAAACCACGCACGACTACAAATGTCTGCTTGAGCGCATCGAAGCACCGTTGATCGCTGTGATCGACGGTGGCCGAGGAGCCACAAGCGCAATTAAAACATGCTGGCCAAACACCAAAATTCAACGCTGCCTCGTGCACGCCCAACGCAGAGTACGCTGCTACACCACCTCACGACCACGCACTGATGCTGGCCGCATAATCTACCGACTCGCGCTGAAACTCACCCGCATCACCACCTTGGACGAGGCTGCGCAATGGGGCGCGCAACTGCAAGAGTTTCACACGCTCTACAAGGATTGGCTCAACGAAAAGACACAGGTCAAAGACCCGAAAATAGGGAAAACACACTCGTGTGGACCCATGTCAACGTGCGCAAGGCCTACAACAGCCTGAATCACCTGTGGCGCAATGACCTGCTGTTTGTCTACCTGAAGCCACCGAAAGGTGTGCTCGAGCCGCATCGGATCAAATCCACTACTAACAGTCTTGAAGGTGGCATCAACGCCCAATTGAAGCTCCTTGCGAGAACTCATCGCGGCAGATCAGGTGAGCACCAACGCAAAATGCTGGATTGGTGGCTGTATCTGAAACCGGAACTGAAGTGTCCCAGGTTTTGTTCCGTTTGAGTAGATGGGAAAATCTGGAATATGCCAAGAAAATTTGACCAGGATGCCAAGGACCGCGTGGTCCGTCTCGTGGAAGATCGCATCTTGGCGGAAAATATGTCGATGCAAGCCGCATGCCAGGCAGTAGCCCCAAAGCTGGGGGTTTCATGGCACACGGCTCGCCAATGGACCCAGCAGGCCCGCCGTGCGGGAAACATTCCAGAACCTGTGCCTGAAGACTTGGCCGCCGAAAACGCGAGGTTACGCCGTGAAAATCAAGAGCTACGCGACACTAACGAGCTGCTGAAGGCTGCCTCGGCTTTTTTCGCGTCGGAACTCGACCCGAAACGTCGGAAATGATCCGGTTCATCGATAAATACCGGAATCGTTTCTCTGTCGAGTTCATTTGTAAGACGTTGAAGAATAACCGGGCTGGTGGGTTTATCACCTCGCGTGGTTATCGCCAGTCCAAGGCCCGTGGGTTAAGTGCTCGTCGCCTTCGCGATGCTGTGCTGGTCGACCGCATTAGAACTGTTCATCGGGATAATTACGGCGTCTACGGCGTGCGGAAAATGTGGCATGCTCTCCGCCGCGACGGAATTGATATCGGTCGTGAACAAACCGCCCGGTTGATGCGCTTGGCCGGTGTTTCTGGCAAAGGCAAAGGCGGATCACCTCTCACAACCCGAAAAGCTAACGTGGCTGATCTGCGCCCGGACTTAGTCGAGCGTGAATTCAAAGCTCAGGGCCCGAATAAACTGTGGGTGGCCGACATTACGTATGTGTGCACGAAGAAAGGCTTTGTGTACGCCGCGTTTGTCACCGACGTTTACTCTCGACGGATCGTTGGGTGGGCGTTATCAGATTCCATGCGCACCGAAGCACTGCCGTTGCAAGCTCTCAACCAGGCGATCGTGTGTGCTGAGGAAACAACAGGTCTCATTCACCAGTCGGATCACGGCTCACAGTACGTCAGCGTGGTCTACAACGAGCGACTTACCCAACACGGCATTACAGCTTCCACCGGAACTGTCGGTGACTCCTACGACAATGCTCTTGCTGAAAACGTCAACGGATCCTACAAGAACGAGCTGATCCATACCCGCAGGTGGAATGACGTTGTCGAGGTAGAAATCGCGACGTTCGAGTGGGTGTCATGGTGGAACGAGACAAGGCTTCACCAAAGCTTGGGATACCGAACCCCGGTCGAGGTGGAAACCGAATTTTGGAAGCAGAACCCGCCCCAAGCAAAAATAGAAATCAAGGCAAATGCCTAGGAACAAAACTCGGGGCACTTCAAGGCTGATGAGGTGATGGGGTGTGCCGGGTTGGTTGTGGTGGCGACGAGTGCGGGGGAGCCGGGGGTCGTCGATAAGCAATTGCGCTCTGATGCGACCGTGCTTGCTGTGGCGCGCACACGGTGGACACGCGGGAGTTGCATGAGGATGTGCTGCGAGGCGCGCAGGTGATTGTGGATGATGTTGGGGGCTGCGCGGCGGGAGGCCGGCGATGTGGCGATCGCGGTGGAGAAGGAGGCGCTTGCGTGGGAGGACGAGGCGATGATGGCTGGGGTTGTGCGTGGGGAGGTGGCGCTGGATCCGGCGCGGCGGGTGGTGTTTAAGACCGTCGGGATGCCGTGGGAGGACCTGGCGGTGGCGAAGCTTAGCGCCGGGGAGGGGTAGGTATGGCTGTGGGCACCGCCAACTACAACTGCAAGGCTTGAAAGGATGCATTCGATGCCGCGTTTTGCAGCCACCTCAGAACGCCTCCAGTCTCCGCACCCACTGGGTGAGGGTACCGTCGATAATCGCGTCGTGGATCACGCTAGGGCCAACGAGCTGGGCTGCCTGAATGACCTTCTGAATCACCGAAATCGCCTGCAGCTCTGTGGCCGACTCAGGCGACACCTGCTCGGTGATCTGCAGCAGCGTCAGATTCGCGACACTCGCGTCCGGTGCCTCCGGCGCATATTTCGCAAACTCTTCCATGAACTGGGCCCGCAGCGCGTCCGTGTCCTCCAGCGGTGACTGCAACTCGGCGGCTTCATCAAGTTCGGCGATGAACTTCAGCAGTCCGTCGTATTTCGCCGCAGGCTGCTCCGGCTCGTCCGCATCATCTTGGTCGGTAGCTCTGAACCGGAACTCGAGCTCGTC
This sequence comes from Corynebacterium riegelii, assembly GCF_016728505.1. Classification (GTDB taxonomy): domain Bacteria; phylum Actinomycetota; class Actinomycetes; order Mycobacteriales; family Mycobacteriaceae; genus Corynebacterium; species Corynebacterium riegelii. The sequence goes on along the minus strand of NZ_CP068159.1, from coordinate 2,468,185 downwards.
GGCGTCCAGGTCGAGTCGGCTGAAGATGAAGCGCAGTAGCCCCATTTTTACTGAGGTGCTGTTGCCGACGTCGACGGCGAGGGCGTCGTCAACAACTCGGCGGCCGCGCGGTAGATGCTCCGGATCGAACTCGGTGTGTAGTAGCGCGGCATCGTTGGAGAGGGCGAGGAGCTCAGAGCGGTGGTCGCGAAGGAGGTGCTGCAGTAGAGCAACAACCATGTCTGCCCAGGTTGATACCGTTTTGGAGAAGTCGTGGTATTGGACCCCAACGATCCACCGTCCAGTGAACTCGCCTGAGTCGCCCATCGCTTCGGTGGGGAGCACGGTTTGAGGCGGGGTGAACGTCGTCGTTGGCATGCGCCAGTATTCCAGAGCCGCGGTGACGATATCTTCCGTGCGTTGCTGCATCTCGGCTTCGCCCCAGGTCGTGGTCTCTTTGAGTCTGCGGTTGAGGCGGTACGGGGACGAGTCGAATCCCTTGTCCGTGGACTTCTTCACGGAGAACGGCTTGTTCGAGTAGCTGGAGTTGTAGCCGGTCACGGTTAGGTTGCCGATGCGGTGCAACCACTCGCTATGTATGCGTTCAGCGTCGGGCCCAAGCGCCGTTTTCCATTCCTCGGTCAGCGTTTGCGGCATGATGTGCTCGATGGAAATGTCGCCGCTTTCGAGGCTTTGGGCGATGTCGCGGGTATCACGCGAATTGCCGTTTTCGAGGACGTCGTAAATGTAGTTCCTCCAGGAGGACTTGATGTTGTACATATTGCGCGTCTCCAGTGCAGCGCGTACTTCGCTGTCGGACGGGACGCGGCCGCTGCTGGTGCGGCGGCGGATGACCCATGCGAACACGTCAGCAAAAGTGTCGTTGTCCTTGCGCAGCTTCGTAACTTCGGAGTAGACCGTTGCAAAGATCTTGTTCAGCGCATTCGTTGGCATCTCGATGATGAATCGACGCGCGATGAACGACTCAATGATGCTGAGCACATTGCAAAAATCGTCTTCGGTGATGTGGCCAGCGTGGACGTCGCGTAGCACGGGCATGAGAAACGGCAGTGTCACATCGCCGAGGATTGGCTGCATGCGCCGCAGAATCCGGTCGGCCTTCGCAAGCCCCGTGTTCAGCTCCTGAATCTCGTTGTAGTACCGCGAAAACTCGTGGAGCTCCTCCAACACCTGCTCGGTACTCTCGCCGGAGCGCTTCACATACTTCTTGAACTCCTCGTACACATCCTTCTCGCGCGGCGTGCGCGCGTACTTTGTCGTGAGGTACCTGCGAATAAACGCCGACGTGCGGAACTTCGCATTCGCCTCAATGGGGTTCCACAAGTTCTCGTAGAGCTTCTCCTGCACCTTCGGCGCATGCCCCATCAGAATGAAGTTACGCACCTTATCGGCCTCAGTCAGATCCAAGCCCGTCGAGTTCAACGACTCAAAGATCCGCTGAGGGTCATCATCCTTATCCAGTTCAAGCAGCATTACCTGCAGCTTTTCTACAGCTCCCCAAACTTCATCCGCCGTATATGCTGTCGCCCGCAACCTGTCCTGGAAGTACTTGAAGTTCGCCGTAATATTCGACGCCGCCACGTACCCCGATGGCTCCCCAAACAGTGCGTCATACGCCTTCTTGTCATCCTTGACTGGCTTGAGCTTGAACCGGACCTCCTGCCGTTGATCACCGATCATGAGGAAGGAATCGACAATCTTCACACCCAAGGATTCGTCATCAGCCTGGATGTCTCCGTTCTCGATCGCCTTCGCCAACGCGAGCATCAATATGCTGACGGTGGTGAGGCGCTGCTGACCGTCGATAACTAACCACTCAAAGGACGTTCCTCCGCCCACAATCGCACCAAAGAAGTGAGCCTCTCGGCCCTCGCGAATGATTGCCTCCAAATCATCGAAAAGCTGCTCGCACTGCTTCCGCTGCCAGTCATAATTTCGTTGGTAGACAGGAATGATGAGCTCGCGGTACTGTCCATCAAACACTTGGATGATCGGGCGTGCGCCTTGCATGGAAACCACCTTGTTCGTTGTAGGTGCGGTCGGCATCAGTGTAGTTGGGGCGACCAGGCGCCATCATCGGTCTCAGCGGGAAACACCTTGGAAACGCGAGAACGAGTCGGCAACGTTGCCGGGGCGCAGCTGGATAAGCGGACCCGCGCCTAGCGAGCACCTGACGTATTGGCGATATCGAACGAGTTCGCCGAGGGGAGACGGCGGGCATAGCCAAACGGGGCTAGCCCCACCGTTTCCCTATCCACCCCGTAGCCGCAACTTCATCAGGGTGCAGCCCCGTTGCAAGCAAGTCCAGCTTGACGTCTTCTCTCCCAGTTAAAGCACTTAGATGGTGGACCCGTTGAAAACGATGGGATTTAGTCTTGATGAGGAGCCAGTTAAGGGTTGATTGGTGCTATGCGTTTGCTCTAGGAATGCGGAGAATCGGATCAAGTTGCGCTGATCTCGCGACCGGGACAGCGTTCAAGGCGTGGTGGCGCGAGACCAAAACTGCGCCCCGTAGGGCCTGCCCAGTAGCATCGATTGCATGTCTGTCACCCAGCAAGATATCGATACCATCACCACCCAGCTCGGCCGCACACCCCGTGGCGTTTTGGAGGTTTCTTACCGCACCCCTGATGGTCAGCCGGCGGTGGTCAAAACGGAGCCCAAGCTTGACGACGGCACACCGTTTCCCACGCTTTACTACCTGACTGATCCGCGTTTGACTGCTGAAGCGTCGCGCTTGGAGGTTGCTCAGGTGATGAAGTGGATGGAGGCTCGTCTCAACGCTGACTCTGATGAGGGTGAGGCGCTTCGCGCTGATTACAAGGCGGCGCACGATTACTTCCTAGCTAAGCGCAACGCTTTGCATGATCTGGGTACGGACTTCTCCGGTGGTGGTATGCCAGATCGTGTGAAGTGCTTGCACGTGCTTATTGCATATGCGCTTGCAGAAGGCCCTGAGCATTTCCGGTTCGGTACAGAGGCTGTTGCTCTTGCTGCGGAGCATGGTGATTTGCGTGGGAGCGCTATCCCAGCGGATTGGCCCACGCTTGCAGACCTTGGCATCACGCTTGAGCAAGCAGGGGAGGGGCTGGCATGAGTGCCACTGCAACTCGTGTCGCTGCTGTAGATTGCGGTACGAACTCCATTCGCCTGCTGATTCATGATACTGCTACTGGTGAAGTGACCCGTGAAAACACCATCGTTCGCTTGGGGCAGGGTGTGGATGAGACGGGGCAATTTCATCCGGATGCTCTTGAGCGGACTTCCAAGGCACTCGCGGCGTATGTAGACACTATGGAGCGTGAGGGCGTATCCAGGGTCCGGATGGTTGCTACCTCCGCGACCCGTGACGCTTCTAACCGCGAGGATTTCTTCGCGATGACCCGTGATCTGCTCGGCCGTATTCAGCCTGGTGCACAGGCGGAGGTGATCACTGGCGAGGAGGAGGCTGCACTGTCCTTTGCCGGCGCGACTGCTGATATTGATCCGGCTCGCGGTCCCTTCTGTGTGATTGACCTTGGTGGTGGCTCTACTGAGTTCGTCATGGAGGGCCACGCTGTGTCCACCCGTATGGGTTGCGTGCGCGTGACTGAGCGTTTTATGTGTACGGATCCTCCGACGGAGGAAGAGACTGCAGCCGCCCGTGCGTACATTCGTGAGCGTATTGCTGAGGCGGCAGCTGAAGTGCCTTTTGATCAGGCCCGGACGTTTGTGGGGTGTGCGGGTACGTTTACAACGGTCGCAGCGATTGCTCAGCACCTGCCCACTTATGATCCTGAGCGGATCCACATGTCAGAGATCTCGTTTGATCGCATGCGTGAGGTCACTACTGACTTGCGGTTGAAGACTGCTGCTCAACGTCTTGAGGACCCGGTGATGCACCCGGGTCGTGCCGATGTGATTGGTTCAGGCTCCACGGTTGTTGAGGAGCTGATGGTTGCCTTTGCGGATGCCGCTGGTGCCTCTAGTTTCATCATTAGTGAGAAGGACATCCTGGACGGCATCGTCGCAAAGCTTGTGGCGAAGTAGGCCTCGTTCTGGTGGGGGTCTAGTCGTGATCCGGTTCGAGGATCTGATCTCCGCCACGCTTGCGGCCGCGAACCTCTTTCATGCGCGGCTCCGGGTCGATCTTGTTCGCAATGGCCCTGCGGGCGGAGTTGGTCACCGACTTTGTGATTGGTGAGTTCATCACCGCCTGGCTTGCGTTAACAATCTGGTGATAGCGCTTACGCCCTGCTTTTGTCCCCAAAACGTAACCAGCTGCAGCTCCGACGATGAATTGATACATGGCGCTTACCTTACCGGCTCTGAGAAAAGTTCAACCACCAATGAAAGAAAGGCGGATGAAGCAAGCTATAGTTATCGCTGCGCATTTAGTGCTCAAGGGGCTATAGCTCAGTCGGTTAGAGCCGCGGACTCATAATCCGCTGGTCGCGGGTTCGAGCCCCGCTGGCCCCACACACCGCCGCTGGATGAGGGAAGGGTCCTGTCCAGCGGCGTTTTGTGTTTTGGGGGTCCGGTGGGCGTCGATAAGCAAAAGCCGGGTTAAGGGACATTTCGTGTGGATTTAGGGGCGTCCTGCCCAGCCTTTTCTGATGCCTAAGCTGGGGTTCCATTCGTTGTCGATGTGGGTGTCGTATGTGGCTGGTCGCCCGTCTGGGTGGCCGCGTCGTTTGAGTTGTTCTTTCGCCCAGGACGCTTCATTAGTTGTCCGGAAAAATCAATAACCTCGGCGATTTACTCCCACTTTCGTAGTGCAGGGATCGTTCCGAGGCTTTCGAGATAAAGACTAGCCACTCCACAATGAGTAATCCAAAATCGACCCCCGTACCGCTATCGCAATGGTTTCCATCCGCACGGATAGGCCGGTACGCCGATCATCCCACGCCAGAAGCGTTACACCTTTGGACTGCTCACCTCACCTAGAGTGGCGGTGGGTGGGGAGCTGGTGGGCGTCGATAGGCAAAAGCTCTGGCTATTCGGTGAAGCCTTGGGCGCGGATGACGGAGCGGCGCTTGCGGAATGCGGCGGTAAGCGCGGGGACGTGGTGGTCGTTGAAGTCGAAAACTGTGGCGGAGGTCTCGGTGCCGCGGGTGACGCGGCCGATTTGCTGGATGACGTTGCCTTTGAATGCGACTGGGGCGGCGAGAACGAGCGCGTCGAGCGCTGGCAGATCTACGCCCTCGCCGGCGATCTGCGTCATGGCGATGAGCACGAAACGGGGTGTGGTGTTGAGCTTTTTGCGGGTGGCGCTGCGGTCTTTCGCGTGCTGCGCGCCGTGGAGGGTGAAGACGGTGACAGGGAGATCCGGGTGGTTGCGGGCGAGGAGTGTTTCGAGTGCGGTGATGTGCTCGCGGCGCTTGACCAGCACGAGGACGTTCATGCCGCTGGTGGCGGCGCGGGTGATTGTCTCGGCAATTAGGGTGTTGCGGGTTTGGTCGGCGGCAAGCGCGTTGTCGAGGTCGGGCCAGTAGAGGTGGGGCTCATCAAAGGTGAACTCGGTGGTCTGTACCACGTAGTGCTTCGGGCCGGGGCGCTCGATCTCCATGGTGTGGCGGATGGGGCCGCAGATAAGTGGCAGGAGTTCGTCGAGACCGTCGGAGCGAAACGGGGTGGCCGTGAGCCCAGTGACGAAGCGGACGTTGAGGTCTGCGAGTACGCGGGTAAGGCCGGCGGCGCCGACGCGGTGGCATTCATCAATGATGATGTAGCCGTAGTCGGCAAGGAACTGCGTGCGGGAGTCGGCGCGGCTGATGGATTGGGCGGTGATGATGTCTATGTCGCCGCTGAGTTTCTTTGACTTGCCTCCGAGTTGGCCGATGGCGGGCGTGTCTTCGTGGCTTTTAAGGAAAGTGGAGAGCGCGTCGCGCCACTGGGCGGCGAGCTCTACGTTGGGGACAATGATGGCGGTAGGGACTTGGCGGTGTGCGATTAGTGCGCAGGCCATGACCGTTTTGCCGGCGCCGGGTGGGGCGACGAGAACGCCGGTGCGGTGTTTGCGCATCTCGTCTACCGCCTTTTGCTGTGCGGGGTAGAGCTCGCCGGTGAACTTGGCTGGCATAGTTCGCGGCTTTGGGGTTTTGCTCCGACGAGTAACGGTGTAACCGGCAGTTTTGAGGATGCTGATGGCGTCGTCGAGAGTGCCGCGGTCGAGTGTGAGGGTGTTTTCGTGCTCGTCGAAACGAATGATCAGGCGGGGAGTCTGGTACGTGGACAGGCGCTGGGCCTGGCGGATGTAGAACTGCGGATTGGGGATCGCACCGAGGTGGCGAAGTGCGTTGGCGGTGGTGGCATCTACACCTTCGAGGTTGATGTGGACGCGGGAATCGTGCGTTACTTGGACCTTGCCGGAGCGTTTGAGGGCTTTGAGTTCTGCCTTGGTTGGTGGTTGGGGCAGCTGGGTTTCCGGATCCGGTTGGAGTTGTGCGGCGATCTCTTTGAGCTGGCGTTTGGAGGCTTTGGTCGTGTTGGCAAGGGCGGCGAACTGGTCTTCGGCGGGCTCGAAGTCCTGGTTGACGAAGACAGTGCGCTGCTCGGCGCGATGCTGACCGGCGAGCGGGAGCGCGATGAGGTTGCCGAAGCCGCGGCGCTTGCCCGGCAGGGTGTCCTGGGAGGGAAAGAATCGGTCAAAGCTGGCGAAGTACTGCTTCGGGCTGGCCTTGGCGAGGAGGCCGATACCTACGGTTCGGGCGAGGGAGGCCGGGACGGGCTCGCTGAAGAAGAGCCACACGTGGGCGCCAGTGCCGGAGCGCGAGATCTCGATGAGCGGGTCGAGACCGAACTCGCGGCACGTGTCAGCGTAAGTGCGGGCGGCGGTGCGGAAATCAGCGTCGTCGAAATCGCACGCCAGGAGGAAACAAGTATCGCCCTGGCGCAGCGGGTACAGGCCGACGTGGAGGGTGTTATCGCGGCGAAGGTGCTGCTCGAGGACCTGCGGGGTAAGCGGCTTAAGGTTCGGGTTGTCCCGGTTGTAACGGCCGTAGGAGGCCGGCGACCAGCCTTTCTTCTCGCCGTTTTGCCAAGCGGTTGCGTACACGTCCTCGCGGCCACGGAAGTAGTCGACGAACAGGCGGAGCTTTGCGTCTGGGGAGGAGGCGTTGGAGACTGTGGCGGTGTTGTTAGTTTCGGTGTGGGTAGTGCTGGGGTTGAGGTTGGTTGGTGTGGGCGCTGGTGTTGGTGTTGGTGGTGCTGCTGGCGCTGGTGGTGCGAGGAAGGCCTCGAAGTCGTCGGTGCCGAGCAGTTTCGCAAGCGCGCGCTCTAGACGCTGCACGCGGACCTCAAGATCGTGCACATCTGACATGAGCGCTCCACGGGATCGGGGTGGGGGTTATACGAGGTCAGTGTAGTTGGGGTGGGTAGTTGTGGTGGTGGACGGTGGCGTCGATAAGCAAACTGGCTCTGAGGGTGAGTGGCTGTGGAGCTGTAGGTTGTGGTTATGGGATCAGAGTTGGCGACGGTGCTGAGACTGGAAGTAGATGGGATAGATTTCAGCGATGAAGAGCGTATTAGCGCTATCGAAGAGCGAATGCCTGAATCGTCATTTGTTCTTCAGAACGGTGTAGTTATGGCTGAGGTCGACTTGGGGGCTGCAGCCGGGCGTCAATACGAACAAGCAATACGTGTCATTCGCCGCTTGAAGGATCAATGTGCTTTGGAAATCAAACGGGTTGAACCGCTACCGGTGGATATTGCCGATATAGCGCGGTTGGTTGGCGTGGAGCGTCGAGAAGCAAAGAAATGGAGCGAGAACGCGCAGGTCTCACTGACGTGGAGTGTTGGTGGTGGGGAGAATCCCCAGAAACCTTGGAACCTGTACTCCGTCAACGAGTGGTTGTCCGAGGAAAAGAAAATCAAACTCGGTCTTGAGCTGCCGTCTCCACAGTTGGTTCAGGAAATTGATGCGTATCTTGCTGGCTTGTGAAAGCTAAACGGAAGAAATGAGCTGGGCTCTCAGTGAAAAATGCTGGTGTGCAGAGACTCGGTGAGTGGCTGTGGGGGGTGGGTTGAGATTTCCCGTACATGCGGTGTGAAGCTTCTGGGACTTGGTAGAGCACCCGGGTCTGGTGGGGCGAACCGTGGTTTACTGCACCCTAAGCACGGCAGGTGGGGCACTTCGGCCGAGACGCACGAGGAGGTAGTCCAACGTGAGCACACCAGCAAATACAGAGGATTGGGCTGACGAGTATCTCAAGATCAGCCTGTGGGAAGGATTCTGGGCCACGGCGGCGACGTTGTTTGGGTTCATGATCATTGTGCTGGACATCTTTGCAACCGATTACGCCCCACAGGCGTTTGTATGGCGGGTATTTGTAGGCATGCTGCTGTTTGGGCTGGCGTTCTTTCTGCCGGGGGTGTGGTGGTATTACGCGTCGTTTAAGGACAGAAAGACAGTTCGTGAATACCTGGAGACGTTGCACCGAAACGGGTATCACAATCCGTTGGTGGCGGCTGCAGATTACGAGGAGACCCAAGGAACGCGCGGTGTGGAACTGCCCAGTGTGATTAAGCCTTGGTGGATTTTTGTCGTCGCCGGTGCGTTCGCGGCGGGGATTATTTCCGGGTTGATCTTGCCTTAGTGGTGTGGGGGGTTTGCGGGGTGCTTTGGGGTGTTGTGTGGGGTGCTTTGGGATGTGATTCGTGGTTAACTGATTCCTAGTTAGAGCTGGCGGAACCACCCCCGCCATGAGCGCTAGGAGGTAGCTGTAGCGTGACCGCTTTGCCTAACGTGGACGATCCGGTTGTCGGCGAGAAGCCGAAAACCTGGAAGAGAATTCTGGCGTGGGGCGGGTTCCTCTGGGGCTTCCTTAGCATCCTTGTTGGAGTTGTTGATGGGGGATCTTTCGCAGAGGCCGCGGGATTCATCCTGTTTGGCCTTGCATTCTTTGCCCCCAGTGCATGGTGGATGTACTGCACGGCGAAGGATGAAAAGGCTTTTCGCCAGTATCGGGAGACACTGCAGACCAACGAGAACCTCGCGCAGTTTCTCACTGATGCTGACCGGGTGGTGCTGCAGGGGATGAGTGGTGTGCAGCCGCCTCGGAAAGTGAACCGTCACTGGCCGGTGGTGACTATTGGCAGCATCGTCGCTCTCGTTGTTGGCACGGTGATCACGCCGCTGGAGGAAGACGGTGATTCGGGGTCGTCGAGTACTCCGCCGACGACTGTGTCTTCCTCTGTCTCGCCGGCCGCGAGTACGTCTGCGGCGTTCGTGACTACGTCAGCTGATGAGGGAGCTGCTGAGCGTGAGCGGGAGGCTGCTGAAGCTGAAGCGAGCCGGGCGGAGGAGGCGCGCTTGGCGGAGGAGCGGGAAGCTGCTGAGCGTGCGCGTGTGGCCGAGGAGCAGCGCCTGGAGCAGGAGCGGATTGAGCGGGAACGCGCTGAACAGGAAGCAGTCCCGCAGCAGTTCGTCGCACCTGCGCAGGCGCCGCAGCAACCTTCCGCGTATTACAGGAACTGCAGGGCGGTGTGGGACGCCATCGGCGGGCCAATCCATGCGGGACAACCGGGATACGACAGTCACCTAGACCGTGACGGTGACGGGGTCGGTTGTGAAAAGGACCCGCGATAGATAGAAATCCAGCCCAGACTCTTGCGAGGCGGGCTGGATTCTTCTTTTGACTAGGTGTGTTAGCTCGGCTGCTTTCAGCTGCTGGCGCTAGCGTGGGCGGCGTTCGCAGCCCTTGCCATCGCCGTCGCGATCAAGGTGGCTGCCAAAGCCGGGGTCATTGCGGTAGATCGGGCGACCGAGATCGTTCCAGACAGCTCGGCAGTTCGGGTACATCTTGGTGCGCGGTGCCGGACGGGGAGCAGGCGCAGGAGCCGGCGCCGGGGCCGCCTCGACATGTGGAGCAGGTGGTGCAGGAACAGGTGCTGGCGCAGGTGCCGGTGCCGGAGCAGGGGCTGGCGCCGGGTGGCACGGAATGAACTGCGGTGCAGGATTCGCAATGATGCCTTGCTGCATTGCCCAGCAAGCGCCACCCGCGCCTGCGGCCAAAAGAACGAGGGTTCCGATGACGCCACTGACAATGGCCTCAGTCTTGTCTTCATCCTGCTGGTTGATTGGCGAGGCTGGGGCCGCATGAGCGGGCGTAATAGTGACAACTGGGCTGACAGCTACTGCTACGGCAGTGGCAATGCAAATGACAGGTTTCTTCACGGGGATTACTATCTCACAGATTCCTTCCGGGAGTAGCCAATTAGGAACTGTCTTGAGAGGCGTAGTACCCCAATGGTTCCGGGATGAACGGCAAGCATGGGAGAGCTCTCCCAGCCAGCGTTTCAGGGTTAAGCGACAAAATGTGTGCTTTTTTGGATATGGATTCCCGGGCCTGCCTGGGCCTACGGCGGGAGAGTGCTCGTTGAATCGGGATTCCCGACCATAGACCGGAAGGTCCACCACTTCAGGCGTTGGATGTGCTACGACAGCAAGCTGTTAAACCAGCTGCATGCCAACTCAACACAGGAAGAGAAAACACAACAGGCCCCTATGCCCGGCATGCGAGCACACCGCCACGAAAATGGGCACCACCTCCAGCGGAAAACAGCGATGGCGCTGTACACACTGCGGGCACACCTTCACCAACCCGAACACGGCTAAGACCAGCGCATATCGGTTTGCCATCTTCATCGACTGGATCACCGGCCAGCGTCCCCTCGACGCTGTGGCTGCTGCACACAACGTCTCCAGGCGCACATTGATCCGCTGGTTCACCTACTTCTGGTTCATCATCGTCCCATGCAAACCAGACCCGTACCGCGTCTACGACCAGCTGTTTATTGACGGCACCTACTTCCACAAAAAATGCCTGCTTGTCGCTGCAACCAGCGAACACGTCGTTGCCTGGCACTGGTGCACACGAGAAACCGCCTACGACTACGCCAAACTCTTCGACCTGATCGCCGAACCCCTAGTCGTGACCACAGACGGCTCCGGTGGCGCAAACAAGGCCATCAAACAATGCTGGCCAAACGCCTCCATCCAACGCTGCCTCGTCCACGTACGCCGCGACACCATCAAAGACACCACACGCCAACCAACAATCACCGCGCACAAAGCACTCCTTCGCCTCGGCAACCAGCTAACCCACATCACCACCCGTGACCAGGCAATTACCTGGGTACTTCGCCTCAACCGCTTCCATGACCTCTACGGTGACTGGCTCAAAGACCGCACCTACCGCAACCAAGTCGCCCCAGAAGAGATCCCAAAACGCATCCGCGACAACCAGCAATGGTGGTACACCCACCCCAGAGCCCGCAGAGCCTACCGCCGGTTCGAGCGTCTCTACCAACAAGGCCACCTCTTCGTCTGGCTCAACCCACCACACCGCACCACAACCGAGCTGAAGACCACCACAAACAGCCTGGAAGGCGGCGTGAACGCACAGCTGAAACACCTTGCCCGAGCCCACCGCGGCGCATTTGACGAACATCAACGAATCATCATGGACTGGTGGCTCTACCTGCACACCCAACACCACGATGACCCGCTGGCGCTAGCAATCGAGCAAGACTTCGGCCGCAAAGGCTACGCACACGCCCGCCAGGCACACATGCGTGAACGCGACCAAGCCAACTCACCCGACGGCCGGCCGAAAGTCTACGACACCGGCATCGACACCGACTTCAACCCCTCCTGGGCCATCCGACACGGCTGGGCAGGACGCTCATAACCCCAGCACAGCACCCCGGGCCCGGCCCATTCCAACCCCCGAAAAGCACACATTTTGTCACTTAAATCGACACGCCGAGAAAAGCACACATTTTGTCGCTTAACCCGCGTTTCAGAGGGTTTAACCCATAAGAGGGTTAAGTGGCAAAAGTCTAACTGGCCTGAACGCTTTAACCCTTTCAACTGGGAATGGGAAGAGGCGCTCAACCCGATAGTCGGGGAGCGCCTCTTGAAGAAGGAATGGAAGGTGGGGTTGCCCGCAAATCGTGGACACGTAGTGGAGCTGCCTGATGGTTAGGCAGCTGTTTCTTTTTTGTTGGTGGCTTGGGTGATGTGGTACTCGAAGTCGACGGGGCTGATCATCCCGAGTGCGGAGTGCCGGCGTCGACGGTTGTAGACCACCTCAATCCAGCGCGCGACAGCCCTACGTGCAGCGTCACGGGTAGGCCAGCGCTGCCGGTCATAGAACTCGGTTTTAAGTGTTGACCAAAACGACTCAGCCATCGCATTATCGAAGCACACTCCGGTACGCCCAACGGACTGGGCGATACCCAGGTCACGGCACACGTCCCAGATCTGATCGCTTGTAAACTGTGATCCACGATCAGCGTGAAACACCAGACCATCAGCAACCTCACCACGCAGCGTATAGGCCATGCGCAAGGCCCGTTCAACCAGAGAAGTATCTTGAACGCTATCCATCGCCCAGCCCAGCACACGGCGGGAATGGCCGTCGCGGATAACACACAAGTACAACCAGCCCTCACCGGTGCGCAGGTAGGTAATATCCGACATCCACACCCGATTAAGCTCACCGGCATCAAACATACGCTTGACCAGGTCCGGAAGCGTGGACTTACGCTTAGATTGAATCGTTGTCACCGGGACGAAGGCCCGCGGTGAAATCCCTTCAATGCCCATCAGACGCATCCGCTTGGCCACAGTCTTGCGGTTTAGTGCAATGCCGTAGCGCTCGGCAAGTTCCGCAGTGATCCGTGGGGCACCGTAGACGTGATCAGAATCTGACCAGATCTGATGGATCTTGCGGTCAACATCGTCGTAGAATGCTGCCCGATCATCGTTTCCAGATAGCCGTTGTTCCTGCTTATTGGCCCATTTGTAGTAGCCGGACCGGGACACTTTCAACAGACGTGCCATGCGTTTGATGCTGTAGTTCGCCTTCTCCTGCCGCATTAGTTCGAACTTTTCTGTTCGCGTTGCTTCGCGGCGAAGAAGGCTGTCGCTTTTGACAAGAACTCATTGTCTAGCCTGGCCTCTGCCAGCTCACGACGCAGACGAGCAATCTCAGCGCGAAGATCTGTCTCGCTCATCCCATCGCTGGCGCCTCGGCGCTGTTTTTCATCTTTGACCCACCTGCCCAAAAGCCCCGGAGCGACACCGATCTCCCGGGCCACATGAGCGATCGGGCGCTGCGATTCAATCACGAGATTCGCAGCTTCACGCCGGTACTCCGGCGTGTACTTCTTGCGTTGTTGACTCACAATGAACATCCTCTCCTACGGACACAACATCCGTACAAGTCGGGTGTCCACTAAACGAGGGTAACCTCAAAGGACAGGCGGTTATTCACCGCGTGATTTCCATTTGCACGTCTAGGATAACAGATACTTCGTGGCCTACTACCGGCTAGGCCAACTCGTAGACATGTTGGCCGTCTTCTCACCGACTGACCAAAACTACCTCGATAAGATGCGGAAACTGATCAATGTCGATGTCCTTATCATCGACGATTTTATGACCATGAGCATCAACCAGCGCGGGCAAGAAGACCTAAGCAAGATCATATTCGACCGCGACGGACGCCTCCCAACACTTATCTCCTCCCAATCAGCTGCCGCTTACTGGATCGAAGCACTTCCCGACAGAATCGGAGCTGACTCCCTAGTGAGCCGCCTCAACAACGGGCATCGAATCCGCATAGGAGACTTCGACATGCGCAAAGCCACCGCCTCAATGGAGCCGGACGAATAAAGCAAACAGCCGGGCCGACTCCTTCGGCCCGGCCCGGTACCAACTACCCGGAACACGGCAGTACCGGGTTCCCGGAACACCGGTACTAAAAACCCGCGTCTGACATTCCATGTTTTAGGCCAAACATGTTTTAGGCCAAACAGTCACCTAGACCGTGATGGTGACGGGGTCGGTTGCGAGAAGGACCCGCGGTAGGGATCAGGCGCGCTGCAATGAGGTGACTGTCTATCTAGTCTGAATCGAACCTGAGCGGTTCGCGATGCGCAAAAGGTTAGAGACCTTTCGCTTGAGCGAAGTAGTTTGAGTTCTTGGTCCGAGCGTTGCTTCCTACCGGGTTCCGTCGTCTACGTGATCGACTTTATCGTCGGGGGAGAAACTCAGCCCCAACTCCTTAAAACTCGGTAACACCACGACGCCACGAAAGACCCGTGCAGCCAAATCAGTAAAAGAAGCTCGCACATAGGCGGTCAGCTCTACGAGACCTTCTGCATTGAGGAACTCTAAAAACTCTTTTTCAGTAACTAGCTCTCCACTTTCCCCGGCGAAAGTATATTTTCCTTCTACTTCTGCGAAAAGCTCGCCAAATGGGAAGTCTAAGCGAATTTTTAGTGCTGCCATGGCCAGGTCGGCTGGCAAGTCAGTATGAGGGCCAGGGATAAGCGTCTGAAGCTGTGCTTCCTGTTCCGCTGTCACCTCAACGGGGCTTGCGGAACTATCACTGGCACTTGTCAGGTCACTCTCTTCGGTATCTCCCTGGTCGACAGGCTTTCGCTTCGCGTAGAGTTCGTTGACCTGAACATCATCAAGAGCAAATTTTGCGTTCATGTTGTCCTCGTTTGCCATTGCCTACTAGTTTCCGATTTCGCCACCAAGAGAACTCTGTCCTTGCGAAACTTCTTCTTGGAGACCGTTGTCGTTGAGTAAGACGTTTTGGCGTCTTGAGAGATGCCGCTTTTTGCATCCCTGTCTGAAACCGTGAAACTGATGTCTGCGCCGATAGCTAGCGCGTAGAGCCTCACCATCCGCAACGTGGGGTCGGAATCGTAATGCTCAAATTCTTCAATCTGGGCCGTGCTGGCATGCATGATCTCAGCAATGTCAGAAGCCGAAAGCCCCTTCTCCCTCGCAAGTTCTTGGAGCGAGTCCATGAGGTCCGCGAACTTGGAGTAGAGATCGTCAGAGTGCGCTTTAAAGGACTTGTTGGGTGAAACCCTTACGCCATTTGCCATTTCAGACCTCCATTTTCTTGCTGATCATGTTGCAGTTCAGAAACGTTCCACCGCTGTTCAAAGTGATTTGAATGGTATTCGGCGGCTTTGGAAATTTCTTTGTTTTGCAGCCGTCTAGTCTCCTCATCATTGCCCGGGACGATCTCTTTTTCGTGGACCCAGAGCCCCACACCCCATAGATTAATGTGGCTGAGTGCGTTTTTGGATTGGTAATAGTAAAGACGTACGAACACCAATTCCTGCTCGTACAGGCCGGTTATGGGGTCTTTGTAAGAGACCGTGAGATTATCCCACTTAATCTCGAAAATTGTACCAGCGCCCTGGCCCACGATTTTCCTTACCTCCAGGATGGGCCGCAGCTTCCCCCGTTCTGCTCGTTTAAGCCGTTGCTCAATTTCTGTTGTCAGGTTATCGATCAGAAACTGGTTCAAGTCGTATCTCTCGCCCAACCTGGCGATGATTTTTGCCGCGGCGGATTCGATATGTTTGCCCTGTGTTTCCTCACGCCAAAAGAATGTTGCGGGTCGCCCAACCTCGTAGACACTCTTACTCACAACTTCTCCTGTCATGGGGAATTCTAAGACTCACGCGCTGCTTTATTTTAGGTAAATCTTAGATCTTTAGGGCAGGTAAAGAAATCCAGCCCGCACTCTTGCGAGGCGGGCTGAACGGTTAGTGCTCAGATTGCCGGAGCCGACGTGATTCACACAGTCGGGTAGATCTTGTAGTGTGAGCAATCGAAAAGGCTCTTTGAGTCGGAGATCGGAAGCGGGTCTGTTGGTTTTCACCTTCAGGCCCGCTTTCATTTGTGCTCAGGCCGTGGCGTCGAACTACCGGCAGCTGAGAACCTGGTCCGTAAACGCGCGCGGTGCGCCCTTGCGCTGGAGGTCCGCAACGTCGTAGCACTTGAAACCGTTCACGTTGCCGGCAGGCTGGATACGCGTCCATTGGCCATTGACCTTGTGGAAGGACTCGTTCCAGTCCGTCTGGTTGGCGCCGGCCTTGGCCCACTGACCGTCGCAGTAGCTCACCGTCGTGCCGGTGAAGTTCGGCCAGCCGGGAACGATGGCGTCGAAAGTGGCAGGGGAGCAGTCGCCAGGCGTCGCGGAAGCTTGAGGACGAGGCGTAATACCCGGAACGTTAATCTTTGGCCACTTGGACATATCCAGGCCAGGGATGTTGATCAGGCCTGTTTGCAGCGCGAAGGCCACGCCTGCACTAACAAGAGCGAGGACGCCGATGGTAATGCCGGCGATCTCACCTGCGCTCAGGTCAGAGTCCGAGGAACCGCTAGAAGAGTTGTCTGTCTCGGTATCCGCCGGCGGCGTATCGGCCACCGCCGGGGTGACGGTTACGGGCGCAAGCGTGAGTGCTGCGGCTGCGGTGAGTGCTAACAATGGTTTCTTCATGCTTCTACAATAACGCCAATTAGCGCCAATGACCTCGCGATTTTGCGTTTTGTAAATACGGCGCTACTCTTATGACTCGTTGCTTGAGAGCAACAAAAACAAAATATTCCTCCATAGCTCAGTTGGCAGAGCATTCGACTGTTAATCGAAGGGTCACTGGTTCGAGCCCAGTTGGAGGAGCAACCACCCCGGTCCCCGCAGGGACCGGGGTTTTTCGTTTCGTGGGGTGGCGGGGGGTGTATCGCATTGGGGGTGCTTGCGTTGCTCCGCAGTTCTGACCTTAAAGTGTGGGGGATGTGGAGTTTAAGACGGGTTTATCGCGCAAATCGTTCAATATCCCGTTATGGTTAAGGCGTGTCCGTTAACTTGCTAAGTTTCAGTGTCGGCAACTTTAAGAGCATCCGGGAGATCCAGACGCTTGAATTTGCCGATGGGCCGTTGGATTCCAAGCAGCCGAGGCCAGTGCCGGTCTCTGTCCTGCTCGGAGCCAACGCGTCTGGCAAAAGTAACCTCCTTGAAGCCATGGTGTTCGCGTTTCGGGCAATGAAGCTTTCGGCTACGGCTTGGCTGGATGAGGACCATTACGAATACGATTCCACCATCCCAACCCCGTTCTCCTTGGACCAGGATTCTCAAGGTAAGCCAAGCTTTTTTGAATTCGACTTCGTTGCCAAAGGCAGGCGATACCTTTACGGCTTTACATTTGGCCGCTCAGGGGTTGTTGAAGAGTGGATGTCCTATGTCCCCTCGGTTCGCTGGACCTCTGTGTTTAACCGGACTGCACAGCCGGAAGTTGAATGGGAGTGGAACTCTTCTGCAGTATCTAGAACTCTCCAGCGTGAGATAGAACGTGCAGACGTGCGTGAACTTGCGGTTTCCCACGCGCTCAGAGGCAAACTCGGTCTGATCTATGAATCGGTATCGGCTCTCTTGGACGGAGTGAATTATCTTCCGCTCGGTGATAGTCAGAAAGATCAGCGCTTGAGCCAACTAGCGCGTGCGATGCGTAAAGGGCAAGTGAAGCTTTCTGAAGTCACGCAGATGATGCAGGCTGCTGATACCGGGATTGTTGACGTCAGTATTGATGAGGAGAATTTGTCACCAGCCTTGGCCGAGTTGGCAAAGATTCTTACTCAAAGGCTGGAAGACGTGAGCAAGGATGAAAAGGGAAGCCTGAAAGGCTTCCACATGGCTCACGAGCCTGGCGCGTACATTGATATTTCTGACGCTGAGCTAAAAGCAATCGCTTACCAGCTCATGTTCACTCACCGGGGTGACAACTCGAATCACACGCTGAAAATGGCAGCACAGTCAGATGGCACTTTGACCTGGTTATCGGTTGCCCCGATCATCGTTGATGCTCTGCGGAACGGCCATGTGGTGATTGCGGATGAGCTTGATTCGAGCTTGCACGTCCAGCTGCTAGAGCTGGTGGTAAAGGCCTTTACTGATGAAAGCATCAACGTAAACGGTGCTCAGCTCATTTTCTCTTCCCACGACACGAACCTCCTGGAGCATATGCGTGCGTTAGGTTTGGATACGGACGCGTTTTGGTTTGTAGAGAAGCTGCAGAGCGGTGCATCCGAGGTGTTCCCATTATCTGGTTTTGAGAAGCGGAAGGACGCGAATTACGAGCGTCGTTATCTGGATGGCAGGTATGGTGCGCTTCCTCGGGTGTCACCCGCGCTGATTCGAGGTTTGGTACTTGAGGCTGTGGGCGAAGGGCCGGAGGCGGCTGATGGCTCCTAAGCGCAAATATCCGGCGCGTGGATATCGACCGAAGAAAAGCCGCACCCGAGTTGAACGGAAAACGAAATTCCTGATTGTTACTGAGGGTGTGCTGACGGAACCTCAGTACTTTGAACGGCTGCGCCCCATCGTTGAGCAGCGTTATGGGGTGCAGCTGGTTTCAATGCCCAGAACCGACAAGGGAAACGCCCGCGGAGGTAACTGGAAGTCAGATCCGCTTCATGTGGTCAAAAAATGCGTGGAGAAGCGAGATGAGGAAGCAGCACGCTCACGTAAAAGCAAACGGGATGTACCAGAATTCACGCGATGCTTCGCTGTGGTTGATGTTGACGGCCGTGATGTTGGGAAATCACCGACTGTTTTGCAACAGGCGATTTCGCTCGCTGCTGATGAAGGCATCAGTTTGATCGTAAGTAACCATAAATTCGAAGTTTGGTTGATCTGGCATCATGACAAAGCATCACCGAGCAGCGCTGCGGAGAAGCTGACCCCTCAAGCCACGGAGCTTGGGTTCGTGGAAGGCAAGAACATCTCCACCGAGTTTCCAATTGAGAATTTTTTGAATGCATGTGAGCGAGCGAAGAAAGCTGCACTAGTTTCGCCTGGAAGTGTCGGCCCTAACCCATCGACTGCCATGCCGAGCTTGTTTGATGCGATTATGCAAGCGCAGAAAAACGCCAACTGATTGCTACTCAGGATCCAGTAGACCGCATCAGTACACTTACCTGCGTGAATCAACGTCGTGACCTCATGTGGCAAACACTGATCGGGTTCGTCGGGTTCTTCGCGCTGCTCGCGCTGATCCAGGCGGTGATCAACCTGTTTTCGCCGAACCCCGCGATCTGGCCCGGCCTGCTCGCGGGTGCGTTTGTGTTGGCTACGTGGTGGTTGGTGCGTCGTTGGCAGGATGCGAGGCGAGGAGGCAACAATGCTGAATAAACTTCTTGGAAACTGGCCGGTAGACAACGTTTCTGCAGCGCTTGTGCATGCTAACGGCCACGTGGAGACCCTCGGCGACCAAGACCGCACCTACCCACTGGCCAGCGTGACCAAACTTCTCGCGGCGTACGGATTCCTGATGGCCGTGGAGGAAGAGGCATTCCTCTTAGACAGTCCCTGTGGTCCGGAAGGCTCCACCGTCCGCCGCCTGCTGGCGCATGCCTCCGGGGTCGGCTTTGACACGCGTGAGCCGCAGAAGCCGGTTGGTGAGCGCCGCATTTACTCCTCCGCCGGCTTCGAGATCCTCGCAGACTACCTGGAGGAAACCACCGGCATCCCGTTTCCTGAGTATCTGCGCGAAGGGGTCTTTGCGCCGTTGGGGATGACGGATGCGGTGTTGGGGGGCAGTGCTGGGCATGGGGCGGTGGCGTCGGTAAGCAGCCTGGCCCTGTTCGCCCAAGAACTGCTGAACCCGCAACTGCTCAGCCCGGAAACCCTGCGTGAGGCAACCACCAACCAGTTCGGTGACCTGCGCGGCGTGGTGCCGGGCTACGGCATGCAGAAGCCGTGCCCGTGGGGCCTCGGGTTTGAGCTGAAGGGGGAGAAGGCCCCGCACTGGACTGGCGACGGCATGCCGCCCACCACCTTCGGCCACTTCGGCATGAGCGGCACCTACCTGTGGGTGGCGGATGGCTACGCCATGGTGGCGCTGACGGATCGCGAGTTTGGAAACTGGGCGAAACCCCTCTGGCAGGAAACCAACACCGCGATCTGGCGCGAACTGCACTAGCTTTGATTCGGCTACGAGAACGCTTAGTGAAAGGTAAGCTTGCTGCGTGACTAGACCATCTAAACCGTCTCGGCTGCTCGCTCTCTTTAGCAGCCCGGTCACCATTGCGCTGGTCAATACTAGTGGCGGTGTCGCACTTAGCTTTGCTTTAGCCCTCGCATTTGCTGTATCTCCGGCGTTTTCTGTGCTTCCGTCGTTGCCGTGGGGGATTCTTCTCGCGGTGATAGCGGTATTGTTGTTGGTTTTTGTAAATCGCCTTTCATCACGCGCGCGTCTTATTAAAGAAGCTGATGCAAAACAACAGCTGGACGTAGAGCTACAGGTTCGGGAGAACAGCCAGTTCATTTTGTCGAGTTTGGCTTCGGCTTTTGAAAATCAAGGTGAGGCGCAACCTTCTTCGAGAATTGGTGTGGCGTGGGACCCGATCATGGGACTATGCAGAATTCTGTTCCCGGTTCAGGTTCGAGCACAAGTGTTCGTGGTTGATCAAGACTCGGATGGGCGCTATTTCTTTACTGCGATGCCACACGGGATGGGGATTCATCGCCGCGAAGTATCGTCCCAAAGAATCTTGATGAGAATTCAGAGACTTGGAAAAGGCTACGTGACGGCGACATTATTTACTGTGCAGACACCGCAGGTGATGAGCCATATGGGTGCTACATGAGTCGCGGAATCATTTCAAAAACAGGCAAGCTCTATGGTTTCTTTGCAATTGACGCTGTGGATCCTGGGTCACTAGACCTTGAGCGTGATCGCAAAAGTCTTGCTTACTTGTCCACTTTGCTACTCCTTGTAATGGTTGCGGATCCTTCCGTTACAAAAAGTGTGCCGTTGTTCGTCCCGAAGCGTGGCGGACAGCTAGAATCAGAGCCACCGACTGAAACTGAGGAAGGAGAGGATACAAAATGACCCCTGCAACCCCTATGTCATCTGTGACACCGGTTAATGAGTTCAACGAGAACGTTCGTTTGATGGAGCAGGATTTTGAGTCGTACGCTGACAAGTTCCTCAAAAAGCCTCGTCTGCAGGACTACCTGCCGCGGCATTCGTTCCTCGATGTATGGATGGATAAGATTTTTGGCGTAGCCTAGCGCCAGATGCTTTACCTGTTTCTCGCGCTGCTGGTCGGCGCGCTCATCCCCGTCCAGACCGCGGCGAACGCGCGGCTTCGCCTAGCCGTGAACAACCGGCCGATTGTCTCCGCGCTGATCTCGTTTACGGTGGCACTCACCCTCGCCGCACTGGCCACGCTCATCCTGCAGGGTCACGTTGTGCCCCATTTCTTATCGACGCCACCACCGTGGGCCTACCTCTCCGGCCTCTTCGGGGCCACGTTTGTCATTGGCAACATTTTGCTGTTTCCCAAACTCGGCGCAGTCCAAACCGTGGTGCTGCCGATTTTGGGCCAGGTGATCATGGGCCTGGCCATCGACCATTTCGGGCTCTTCCGCGGCCGCCAAGTGGACGTGTCTGTGTTCCGGCTTGGCGGCGCGCTGGTTGTGCTGCTGGGCATTGCCGTGGTGTTGCGTGTGCTTCCGTTGAAGCGCGGCACAGCCCCCGCCGCGATTAGCGAAGACCCGGATCTCGGCGCCAGCGTGTGGGTTTACCGACTACTCGGCGTAGCCATCGGCGTGGGCAGCGCAATGCAGGCTGCCATCAATGGCTACGTAGGTACACTTGCGGGCTCGCCCCTGTTTGCCAGCGAGATCAACCTGCTGGTGGGCGCGGTCATCCTCCTAGTCGCCGTGTTGTGCACCAGCCCGCGGCAACTTGTCACGCCACTGAAACCCGCGCCGTGGTGGATGTGGCTCGGTGGTGTTGTCGGAGCGATCTTTGTCATCGGCGGCGCGGGACTGGCCCCGATCCTGGGTACTGCGACCACGGTCATCGCTTTCAACGCGGGCACGATCGCCAGCGGTCAGTTGATGGAATCAGTTGGCGCCTTCGGCGCGCGCCGGGTGCCCATGGACGGAGTACGACTTGTCGGCCTTGCGATTATCTTCGCCGGCGTGCTGATGGTGCGGATGCTCTAGCTTTGAGCCGCGACCTGTGCTTTTGTCGTTATCGTCTAGCGCTCCGAGTTCACTGCTAGACGACAACGCAAAATCTGCCAAATGTCCCTACATTCGACGTGGGGAAATGGAGGACAGTTTTCAATGTCGTCTAGCAGGGTTTTGCTGCCTGCTAGACGACTTTTCGTCGAGCTCGGGGCTCGGTCCCGGGCCGGGGCCATACCTGAGGCCGTCCCTGGCAAATACCTGGCAGTGAATGCAACTATTCCCGGTTTGGCAACATGCTGCCGCATTTCCGAAAAGGACCCCCAGAGGTTCCGACGGCACACGGACTCGTGTACGCGGTGGGTGTTGGCGGCAGGGCAGTGGGGTCTCGGCGGCAGGCTGGTGGCGAAGTAGGGGTTGGGCTGGTGGCAAGGCGGAAGACCAGGGGTGGGTGAAGCTGAAGTTGAGGTTCAGTAAACGGGGGCGTCAAGCTGTGGTTGAGGGTTGCTGGCGGGGCGGGTGTGACGCAATATCAGCACAGAGAAGCAACACGTTTGTAGAGCTTGTAGAGGCCGTTGGGGAAGACGAACCTCTCGTCTCGCGCTAAAACCACGCACCGAACAGGTGTGGGTGCATACGCCAGACAGGTGCGGAAGCACGCACCGTAGCTGGTGCAGTTGCCGGTGGTTTGGCGCGCACGGAAATGAATGAAGCAAATGGAAGGTCCCCAACCATGACAACCACACTTGTGGCGCCCCATGAGGCACGGCCGAAGAACACCCAGGAAGCACGGCCGAAGAACACCCCGACGCACGCTCTGTCTCACGCTACGATTCGCCCGGAGGCGGAAAGTTCCGTGGAAGAGCGCGTTACGAAAGGGCAGCCCCCTGTGCTGGAGTACGTGTTTGAGGTGGAGGGGATGGGGAGGGGGGAGCGTTGGGGCGTCGAGAAGCAAATGCTCCTGTTGCCTGAAGGGGAACCTGGCGAGGTGTGGTTCACGCGCTGGCGGCGCGCGCCCGACGGGACCTACTCCTGCCGCGAGCGAATCGTGGGAACTGCCGAGGAAATCGAGGCCTTTGCGGCGGGTGTGGAGGCGTTGGCCGAGCGTGGGAACTTCGTAGCGAGAGTGACGCAGCGCACGTACGCTTGGGCGTATGTCTAAAGAGTATCGAGTACAAAATCCCGCAAACAACAAGGTTGAGGAGACCTTCGGCTACATCACGGACGCCGAGTTAGAAGAAGTGGTGGACACCGCCGTGAGCGCTTTCAGGCAGTGGCGTGAGCTGTCCTACGAGGATCGGGCACCGCTGTTGAAGAAGGCGGCGTCGCTGTTTGATGAGCGCAGGGGTGAGCTGGCGAAGATCATCGCAACGGAGATGGGCAAGTCCGTCAAGGAAGGCGACGGCGAGATTAATGACGTTGTAGAGATCTTCAACTACTACGCCGACCACGGTGCCGAGTTCGGTGCGGACCAGGAGATCCCCACCGACAAGGGCGGCACCGCCGTCATGCGCAAGGTGCCGCTGGGCGTGATCCTGGGCATCATGCCGTGGAACTTCCCGTACTACCAGGTAGCGCGCTTTGCGGCGCCGGCGATCATGGCCGGCAACGTGGTGATTGTGAAGCACGCCGAGATCTGCCCGCGCTCCGGCCAGATCATCCAGGACATCTTGGAAGAAGCCGGCCTGCCCAAGGGCGTGTTTACCAACGTGTACGCAAACCACGACCAGGTGGCGGGCCTGATTGCAAGCAAGCACATCGCAGGCGTTTCGCTGACCGGTTCTGAGCGCGCCGGGCGCATCATCGGCGCGCAGGCTGGCGAGCACTTGAAGAAGTGCGTGTTGGAGCTCGGCGGCACGGATGCCTACGTGGTGCTAGACGCAGCTGACCCGGCCGAGGCCGCGCTGACGGCGTGGAAGAAGCGCATCTCCAACGTTGGCCAGGCCTGCACCTCCAACAAGCGCATGATTGTTATGGACGATATTTACGACGACTTCGTGGCAGAGCTGGTGCGTTTGGTCGGCGAGTACGTCAAGGGTGACCCGCTGAACCCAGGTGCGGCGGGGAAGCGTGAGTACTACCCGCTTTCGTCTCGCGACGCAGCCGAGACGCTAGTTGAGCAGGTGGGCAAGGCCGTCGACGCTGGCGCAAACCTGCACGTTGGCGGCACCATCGACGGCGAGGGCGCTTACTTCGCCCCAGCCGTGATCACGGATATCCCGGTGGGCTCAGACATCTACTACGAGGAGTTCTTCGGCCCCGTCGCTGCCGTGTACAAGGTGTCTTCTGAAGAGGAGGCCATCGAGGTGGCGAACGACTCCAACTACGGCCTGGGTGGCGCCGTGATGTCGCAGGATGAGGAGCGTGCGAAGAAGGTTGCCGCCAAGATTGATACCGGCATGATCCACGTGAACATCCCGCAGGCCCGAGGCGCCGAGCTGCCGTTTGGTGGCGTGAAGAACTCTGGCCTGGGCCGCGAGCTTGGCCCAGTGGGTATGGACGAGTTTGTGAACTACCAGCGCTTCTTCGTGGCGGATTAGTTGGCGGGGGTAGGGCAGCCTTACCCCCTGTTGCCGGACAGTCAGGTTAGGCTAAGCTAACCCATGGAAGCGGAGTTGGTAGCCCACTTCCAAGCGGAATCAGATTCTCCGTTTCAACTGATTCGGCGGTTAATAAAACAGCGGAAATCCCGCGGTCACCTCCTTCCCAGGTGGCCGCGGGATTTTTCGTTTGCGTGAGGCAGGAGCGGGTTCTGAGTCCCCTCGAGGTCTCATCGTCAACCGAACAACTGTAGACACCGAGAAGCTGGCTCGCATCCCTAGGCCTTAATTCACGTGGCTTCCGGCTGGTAAGGCGTTTGTTTTTCTGCTTCGCTCCGGATTTGCTCTAGTTTTGCATGCAATTCGGGTGTTCCTGCTGAAATGAGGCGCTGGAGCATTCCCCTGTTTTTGAGGTCCCTGCGTTCGCGTTGGGACTCTCTGCGTTGTTCGATTTCCCAGAATCGAGTGGTGTTGATGAGTTGTTCAGGAAAACACTTAGAATCCTTAGAGGCAAGGTTTGACCAAATGATGGAGTTTAATGTGGGCTCGGATAGCCTGAACACATCACGTCCCAAGTCGACTGCCCAGGAGAATTCGGAACTCTCCGCAAAGTGGTAATCGGTAAGTCTCCCTAGAAGCGCGCATGTCCAGTCCGCCATTTGGACAGTGTTATATAGGTGGCTTTCAGTTTGGAGGGGGACTTCGATTACGCTGCGATTCTCTTTGTTATTCCGCGAATAGATCGTGGCTGCGAGTGTGGCTACGGCACGCTCCCGGTTGTCTGTGTCGGTGGCATCCATTATGACCATGAGACGCTCTCCTTTATCGGAGGCTAGTTCCTGACTTAGGCCATGGGTGGGTGAGCAACGTCACTCTTGACACTGCTACCTGGTGGTTTTCTTTGTCAGGGTGAGAATTTTCCGCACTAAGTGGGTAGTGGCGGGGGTGATCAGTAGTCTGATTTTTGTGAGTCCTTATATCCGCACCGTCACTACCGCCTCTGGGGCAACAGCGGTGCAGGTCGTGTTCTCTGAACGCAAAGGCACCAAACAGATGAAGCATGTCGGCTCCGCACATTCGGAGTCTGAGCTTGCGCTGTTACGTGCTGAAGCTCAACGTATCGTTGATGGTGACCAACTCGCGTTGGATTTCGGCGAAGTTGATCACACTCCATCTGCAACGGGCAGTGTGGATAATCCGCTACCGGTAGTCGCTCAGCGTGCTGGTTACTTGCTGGACTGTATTGATTGGTGTTTCGATCAGTTAGGCCTTGCTGCTGCCACCGGTGATGATCCGGTGTTTCGCGATCTTGTGCGTGCCCGCATTATTCGCCCCGGTTCAAAGCTCGATTCCATCGAAACGCTTGCTGAGGTTGGAGTCACTAGCGCAAGTTATCGCACTATCCAAAGGCGTCTTCCCTTCTTCGCGAGCGAATCGTTTGGGGAGATCCTGTCCCAGGCGTTGGCGCATCATGCCGGGATTGGGCCGGGCGCATTCATTTTGTACGACGTGACCACACTGTATTTCGAAACAGATACCCCTGATCAGCTTCGTAAACCCGGGTTTTCCAAGGAACGTCGCGTCGAGCCGCAAATCCTTGTGGGGTTGCTTACCGATGATCGTGGGTTTCCTTTGCATGTTGGGGCGTTTGCTGGCAACAGCGCAGAAACACACACGATGCTGCCGATGATTACACGGTTCCAAGATGCCTACCAGCTTGATGAGGTCACCGTGGTCGCAGATGCGGGAATGTTCTCCGCGGCGAATAAACAAGCACTGATCGATGCGGGTTTGCATTACATCCTGTCTGTGAAAACTCCAACAGTGCCCGAAGTAATCGACACCTGGCGCCGCAAGCACCCAGACACTGCATACACCCACGGCCAGATCTGGACACAACGTTCGGCAAGTGATGGCCGCAAACACGCCACCGCGAACTCGGTGACGCATTACCAGTACTCCCACGATCGGGCTAGGCGCAGCCTACGAGGTATTGAAGAACAAATCATAAAAGCCAAACGCGCCGTCGCCGGCGAGACTGCCATCAAACGTAACCGCTACATTGACCTTTCTGCCCCGAACAAGAAAGTCAACTACGCACTGGCTGCCAAGCACCGTGCGTTAGCGGGAATCAAAGGCTACGAAACCGACTTGATGACGCTTCCCGCCGAGGAAGTCATCGGACATTACCGCAGGTTGTTTAATATTGAGAAGTCGTTTCGGATGTCGAAATCAGACTTAAAAGCCCGCCCGATCTACGCGCGGAAACAAGACTCGATTACCGCACACCTCAATATTGTGATGGCCGCGCTAGCAGTTGCGCATCTCATAGAAACCCGCAGTGGACAATCCATCAAACGCTTCGTGAGAACACTCAAGCAATACCGCAGCTTTCAACTCGACGTTGGCGGCGAAACCGTCCACGCCGCAGTACCACTGCCACCCGAACTCACCGCCACCATCCAAGCAATCACCGGCTACGAACTTCCGCACTAAATTGGCCTAAGTCAGGATCCACGTGAACATCCCGCAGGCCCGAGGCGCCGAGCTGCCGTTTGGTGGCGTGAAGAACTCTGGCCTGGGCCGCGAGCTTGGCCCAGTGGGTATGGACGAGTTTGTGAACTACCAGCGCTTCTTCGTGGCGGATTAGTTGGCGGGGGTAGGGCAGCCTTACCCCCTGTTGCCGGACAGTCAGGTTAGGCTAAGCTAACCCATGGAAGCGGAGTTGGTAGCCCACTTCCAAGCGGAATCAGATTCTCCGTTTCAACTGATTCGGCGGTTAATAAAACAGCGGAAATCCCGCGGTCACCTCCTTCCCAGGTGGCCGCGGGATTTTTCGTTTGCGTGAGGCAGGAGCGGGTTCTGAGTCCCCTCGAGGTCTCATCGTCAACCGAACAACTGTAGACACCGAGAAGCTGGCTCGCATCCCTAGGCCTTAATTCACGTGGCTTCCGGCTGGTAAGGCGTTTGTTTTTCTGCTTCGCTCCGGATTTGCTCTAGTTTTGCATGCAATTCGGGTGTTCCTGCTGAAATGAGGCGCTGGAGCATTCCCCTGTTTTTGAGGTCCCTGCGTTCGCGTTGGGACTCTCTGCGTTGTTCGATTTCCCAGAATCGAGTGGTGTTGATGAGTTGTTCAGGAAAACACTTAGAATCCTTAGAGGCAAGGTTTGACCAAATGATGGAGTTTAATGTGGGCTCGGATAGCCTGAACACATCACGTCCCAAGTCGACTGCCCAGGAGAATTCGGAACTCTCCGCAAAGTGGTAATCGGTAAGTCTCCCTAGAAGCGCGCATGTCCAGTCCGCCATTTGGACAGTGTTATATAGGTGGCTTTCAGTTTGGAGGGGGACTTCGATTACGCTGCGATTCTCTTTGTTATTCCGCGAATAGATCGTGGCTGCGAGTGTGGCTACGGCACGCTCCCGGTTGTCTGTGTCGGTGGCATCCATTATGACCATGAGACGCTCTCCTTTATCGGAGGCTAGTTTTCCAAGCCGATTAATAGCTTGGATGAGACAGTGGTTTTCACGATCTTGAGAGGTTTCTTTTGTCTCGCTTACCGGCCCAATGGGTTTCTGCTGACCGTAGAAGAATATTTGGCCATTGAGCTCTCCAAGTTTGCGGTAGATGCGACTGAGAGCTGGAAAAATCTCATCACTGTACTGACTGATGTTCGCAGTCGTCAGGAGAGCCGAACCTTTCTTTTCCCACCGATCGGCGGGAATGTCGGAGTGTTCAATTTCCCAGGCAAGCAGCTTTTCTTTTACGTATTTGAAGTATCCGCCCATACGTCTGACATCGTCTGCTGGCAAGAGGAAACCGGCAAAGCCAAAACACGGGTGAGTGTTGTATTTGCGATGGTCGTGACGAATGTAGGGGCCTTGGTGTCCGAACTCATCGAGGTAGGCGATAAGCATGTACTTTCCTTTGAAAAGCTCAGCGGCCAAACCACAAGAAGTGATCCGGCCGCCGGAATTAGCGCGGTACGTGTGTTTCAACGCCGCCACTGTGGTCAAAAGTATAGGGGGAATGGGTAACTCCGGCAACTTTAGAAGTAGAGGATAAGAAGGAGGGAACCTGTATGCGCAGTCTCCAGTGTGGAAAGCTAGCGGGCATGAACGCAGGCATGAACGCAGGCATGAACGCTGGCATGGAAACGCATCGCACCCCGCACGGGGACATCCGCTACTGGGTATCGCGCGCTGCAGGAGAAAGCGCCCCCTGGCTGGTGTTTCTGCCAGGCATGCTCACGGATCACCGGCTCTTCGGCGCGCAGCTTGCCCACTTCGCAGGCAAGGCCAACACGTTTGTGTGGGATGGGCCGGCGCATGGGATGTCGCGTCCATACGAACTCAGCGCGATCAGCGTGGACCGCATCGCCCGCGAACTCATCGCAATTTTGTCCGCCGAGAACATCACGCGCCCGGTGCTGGTCGGTCAGTCCTTCGGCGGCGTCGTCGCCCAGCGCGTCATGCAACTCGAACCAGCGCTGGCCAGCGGCTTCATCGGCATCGGCACCATGCCACTCACCCGCGAATACTGGAACCCGCTACTCATCGCGGGCCTCAAGCACGTGGGCCCGCTCCTCCACTTGCGCACCTGGGACAAGATTCTTGACGACGCCCCACGCGAAACCTCCCACACCCCCAAAGCCCAAGAACTCACGCGCACGATGCTCAAGGAATACACCAAGAGCGAATACGTGGCGCTTGCGGATGTGACGTTTAAGGCGGTGGCGAGGGGCGTCGGTAAGCAAAAGCCCTGGGAGCTACCCTGTCCGGCAGCACTGGTGGTGGGGGAGTTTGATCGGACCGGCGGGATTGGGGAGATGGGCAAGCGCTGGGCGGCGGACGAGGGCCTGGCGCTGCACGTGATTCCGGAGGCTGCGCACAACACTAACGCCGACAACCCGGCGGCCGTCAACGCGGTGATCGAGCAGTTTATCCAGCGCTAGCGTGCTGCTCGATGTAGCCGGCTAGGTCTTCGAGCGTCTCGCACTGCGCGTAGGCCTCTTCGGTGATGCGAACGCCAAAGCGGTCCTCAATACGCACGGCCAGCTCGATCATGTCAAGGGAGGTCAGCTCCGAGTCGCGAAGCGCAGCGGCGGGGTCCGGGGTGATGTCGAAGTGGTCCTGAATAAGCAGCGAAAGCTCTGAAAGCATGCCTTACATAATAGGGTGGATGCCATGTTAAACCCCGACAGAACAGGTGTGGTTGGCCGCGTGCGCTACTACGACATCGGGCCTGATGCGGGTCCGACGATCCTGTACGTCCACGGGTTTAACATCGCCTCCGAATCGTTCGCGCTGGTAGTGGACCGCCTGCGGCCGCTGGGTGTGCGGCAGGTACTGGTAGACCTTCGCGGCCACGGCGCTTCCGGTCCGTGCCCGCCGGAGCTTTTGAACATTGACGACGCTGCCGATGACTTCATCAACGTCCTCACCCACCTGCAGGTGACGGGGCCGGTGATTGTGGTGGGGCATTCGTTGGGCGGGCCGGTGTCGTTGTCGCTGATGCGCAGGCATCCGGACGCCTTCCATTGGGCGGGTAGCGTGCAGATCTCCTCGGCGGTGGAGCCGTTTACCGTCCACGGCCTGCCGCAGATGCTGGCTGGTCCTTTGGGACGGCTTTTGGAATACGTTGTGCGCTTTACCCCGCACTTTGCCGAAGGCATGCGTCGCGGAATCACGCGCACGATTGCGCCGGTGCTGGCGATGGGGTTCTACTTCAGGCCGGTGCCGCTAAGCGTGATTCGTCTGCACGCAGACATGATCCAAAACACCCCGCTGAGCACCTACCGCGGCTTCTTTGACGATCTGTTGACGCACTCCGAAGTCGGCGCGGCTGAGGTGCTGGAAGGTATGCCGGGCTACATCCTGGTGGGAGATAGGGACCGCGTCACCCCCGTATCGCAGTCCTTCAGGTTGGCGGCAATGTGGCCATCTGCGTACCTGCAGGTACTGCCCGGCTCAGGCCACATGCCGCCGCTCGATGCGCCGGGCGCGGTGGCCGCGGCGATCGAGCGACTACTGGATGTGGTTGCTACTCAGCCGCGTTCTCCGGGCCGGTCTCCTCGCCCTTCTGGTCCGGCTTAGCCGCGGTCGGATCATCAATCTTGAAGTCCTTCGCAGCCTGCGCTGCCACGGACATGTCGATCTTGTCCTCATTAGCCAGACCCATCAGCGCCGCGACAACCATGGACTCAGCGTCAATGTTGAAGAAGCGACGTGCAGCCTCACGGGTATCGGAGAAGCCAAAGCCGTCCGCACCCAGCACAATGTACTGGCCCGGTACGTACGGGCGGATCTGCTCCTGCAGGTCCGTAGCAAAATCGCTCGTAGCAATGTACGGGCCCTCAGTCTGCTTGAGCTTCTCGGTGACAAACGGCGTACCAACGTCCTCACCCGGGTTAAGCAGCTGCTCCTTAGCCAGACGTGCACCGTCGCGAGCACACTCAACCCACGAGGTCACCGAGTAGATTGCAGCGCCGACGTCGAACTTGTCCTGCAGGATCTCCTGCGCCTTCAGCGCAGCCTGCATGCCAACACCGGACGCCAGCAGGGAGACGCGGTGCTCCTTGGAGGTATCGCCAGCGTCGTAAAGGTAGATGCCCTTGTGCAGACCCTCAACATCCAGGTTCTCCGGACGAGCCGGCTGGTGAGTCGGCTGGTTGTACACGGTGATGTAGTACATGACATCCTCACCCGGGTTCGAGCCATACATGCGCTCAATACCCTTGGAGATGATGTACGGCATCTCATACGCAAACGCCGGGTCATACACAACCATCGCCGGGTTCGTGGACGCCAGAATCGGGGAGTGGCCATCCATGTGCTGCAGACCCTCACCAAACAGCGTGGTGCGGCCAGCAGTTGCGCCAATGATGAAACCGCGACCCATCTGGTCACCGGCAGCCCAGAAGTTATCGCCCGTGCGCTGGAAACCAAACATGGAGTAGAAGATGTACATCGGGATCATCGGCTCACCATGGGTGGCATAGGACGTAGCCGCTGCGATAAACGACGCCGACGAGCCGTCCTCATTAATGCCCTCATGCAGAATCTGGCCATCCGTTGCCTCACGGTAGGACAGCTGCAGATCATGATCCACCGGCACGTAGTTCTGACCGTTCGGGTTGTAGATCTTCTGGGTTGGGAACCAAGAGTCCAAACCGAAGGTACGCGCCTCATCCGGGATGATCGGCACCACGCGGCGACCAATCTCCTTATCACGCATCAACGCCTTAAACGTACGCACCAACGCCATGGTGGACGCAACCTGCTGCGAGCCAGAGTCCTTGAACATGGCCTTAAAGGACTTCTCAAAGTCCGGCAGCTCAAGCGGGGTGAACTTCTCACGACGCTCCGGCAGGTACCCACCCAGCTCCTTGCGGCGCTCCTGCAGGTACTTGATCTCATCCGCGTCCTGGCCCGGGTGGTAGTACGGCGGCAGGTACGGATCCTTCTCCAGCTCCTCATCAGAGATCGGAATGCCCTGCTTATCGCGGAACAGCTTCAGATCATCCAACGTCAGCTTCTTCATCTGGTGCGTAGCATTACGGCCCTCAAAGTTGTGACCCAGGCCGTAGCCCTTCACCGTGTGCGCAAGAATCACCGTCGGCTTGCCCTTGGTCTCCAGCGCCTTCTTGTAAGCGGCGTAGACCTTGCGGTAATCGTGGCCGCCGCGGCGCAGCGCCCAGATCTCCTCATCGCTCAGATCCTCAACCAGCTTCAGCGTGCGCGGGTCACGGCCAAAGAAGTGCTCACGCACATACGCGCCGTCATTGGCCTTAAACGTTTGGTAATCACCATCCGGGGTGGTGTTCATGATGTGAACAAGGGCACCCTCAGTGTCCTTCTCCAAAAGCTCATCCCACTCACGGCCCCACACAACCTTGATCACGTTCCAGCCAGCACCCACAAAGAAGCTCTCCAGCTCCTGGATGATCTGGCCGTTGCCACGCACCGGACCATCAAGACGCTGCAGGTTGCAGTTGATCACAAAGGTCAAGTTGTCCAAGCCATACAGCGACGCCATCTGGAGGAGGCCGCGGGATTCGGGCTCGTCCATCTCACCGTCGCCAAGAAAAGCCCACACATGCTGCTTGTCCGTGTCCTTGATGCCACGATCCTGCAGGTACTTGTTAAAACGAGCCTGGTAAATCGCATTCATCGGGCCAAGACCCATGGACACCGTCGGGAACTCCCAGAAATCCGGCATGCCATGCGGGTGCGGATACGACGGCAAACCGCCCTGCTCACGCGAATGCTCCTGACGGAAACCGTCCAGATCATCCTCCGTCAGACGACCCTCCATAAACGCACGGGCATACACACCCGGCGACGCGTGACCCTGGAAGAAAATGTGGTCACCGCCCTGCTCCGCATCCTTGCCACGGAAGAAGTGGTTGAAACCAACCTCATACAGCGCAGCCGCAGACGCGTAACTGGAAATGTGGCCACCCACCTGGATGCCCGGACGCTGTGCACGGTGCACCATCACCGCAGCATTCCAACGAATCCAACGACGGTAACGCTTCTCAATCTCCTCATCACCCGGGAACTCCGGCTCCAACTTCGTCGGAATCGTGTTCACCAAGTCCGTCGACGACAACGCCGGCAACGGCACACGGCGTGCATTCGCGCGCTCAATCAAGCGCAACATGAGGTAACGGGCGCGCTCCGGATCAGAAGCCTCCAGAAGACCATCGAGGGAATCCATCCACTCCTGCGTCTCTTCCGGATCGGAATCATGGAGGTAGGACGCAACACCGTCCCGAAGCAGGGGGATATTAGTGTCATGCTGGTTGCCGTAAACGTCAGTGTTTTCCACCTTCTCGGCATTAGCAGCGTGATCAGCGTTCTCAGCCACGTGCACTCCTCTTCGTGTTGTAGGTAACGTTCTCCGGCCAAGTCTAGAGTGTTTCAGTCACATCCGACTACGCGTGGGGTGGCGTTAGGGCGGCTGCGTGCTGGATTGTTGGCGGTCGCGGGGGCGCGGCGGGGGCGTGACGGGGGCCTGGCGGGGGTGAAAAGTCATACCTTGTACCAAAGGCTAAAGGTGGAGGGCGGCGCTAAGCTGTATGGGAAGCAAACATTCAAAATAAGGAGGACGCCCACCTTGGTAGCCACCGGGGGAGACAATTACGCCGCACGCCTAGGAGTAATCAAAGGCCAGGTTGTGCAGGAGCTTGGCTGGGATGAAGACGCAGACTCTTCCATCTCCGAAGCGCTCGAAGACGCCATTGGTGAGGCACTGCTCGATGAAGACTCCATCGACCTTTGCGACACGATTTTGCTGTGGCACCGCGCCGAGGACGGGGATCTCGTAGACACCCTGGTAGACGCCATTCGCAATCTTGCCGACGGCGGGCGCATCTGGCTCATGACCCCCGGCGCAGGCAAGCCCGGCGTCATCCCAGCTGGCGAAATCTCCGAATCCGCCCAGCTCGCCGGATTGGCGCAGACCAAGGCGGACCGTTTTGGCCAGTGGCAGGGTTCCCTGTTGACCTCGCCGCACAGCCGCAAGTAGGCGGTTGCTGGGGCGCGTCCGTGGTTGGGGCGGACGCGCCCCAGCTTCGCCCTGCGCGGGCCGGCGGGGGCGTTTGGCGGCGCCCGGCGCGGCGCCTTTTCCGCGTTTGCAGCTACCTACACCCGGCTACCAAGCGAAAAAATGGCAGGTAGCTGCATGTAGGTAGCTGCATTTGGTGTGGCGGGGCGGTCGGACCGTTTGCGGGTTAAGCGACAAAATGTGTGCTTTTTTGGATATGGATTCCCGGGCCTGCCTGGGCCTACGGCGGGAGAGTGCTCGTTGAATCGGGATTCCCGACCATAGACCGGAAGGTCCACCACTTCAGGCGTTGGATGTGCTACGACAGCAAGCTGTTAAACCAGCTGCATGCCAACTCAACACAGGAAGAGAAAACACAACAGGCCCCTATGCCCGGCATGCGAGCACACCGCCACGAAAATGGGCACCACCTCCAGCGGAAAACAGCGATGGCGCTGTACACACTGCGGGCACACCTTCACCAACCCGAACACGGCTAAGACCAGCGCATATCGGTTTGCCATCTTCATCGACTGGATCACCGGCCAGCGTCCCCTCGACGCTGTGGCTGCTGCACACAACGTCTCCAGGCGCACATTGATCCGCTGGTTCACCTACTTCTGGTTCATCATCGTCCCATGCAAACCAGACCCGTACCGCGTCTACGACCAGCTGTTTATTGACGGCACCTACTTCCACAAAAAATGCCTGCTTGTCGCTGCAACCAGCGAACACGTCGTTGCCTGGCACTGGTGCACACGAGAAACCGCCTACGACTACGCCAAACTCTTCGACCTGATCGCCGAACCCCTAGTCGTGACCACAGACGGCTCCGGTGGCGCAAACAAGGCCATCAAACAATGCTGGCCAAACGCCTCCATCCAACGCTGCCTCGTCCACGTACGCCGCGACACCATCAAAGACACCACACGCCAACCAACAATCACCGCGCACAAAGCACTCCTTCGCCTCGGCAACCAGCTAACCCACATCACCACCCGTGACCAGGCAATTACCTGGGTACTTCGCCTCAACCGCTTCCATGACCTCTACGGTGACTGGCTCAAAGACCGCACCTACCGCAACCAAGTCGCCCCAGAAGAGATCCCAAAACGCATCCGCGACAACCAGCAATGGTGGTACACCCACCCCAGAGCCCGCAGAGCCTACCGCCGGTTCGAGCGTCTCTACCAACAAGGCCACCTCTTCGTCTGGCTCAACCCACCACACCGCACCACAACCGAGCTGAAGACCACCACAAACAGCCTGGAAGGCGGCGTGAACGCACAGCTGAAACACCTTGCCCGAGCCCACCGCGGCGCATTTGACGAACATCAACGAATCATCATGGACTGGTGGCTCTACCTGCACACCCAACACCACGATGACCCGCTGGCGCTAGCAATCGAGCAAGACTTCGGCCGCAAAGGCTACGCACACGCCCGCCAGGCACACATGCGTGAACGCGACCAAGCCAACTCACCCGACGGCCGGCCGAAAGTCTACGACACCGGCATCGACACCGACTTCAACCCCTCCTGGGCCATCCGACACGGCTGGGCAGGACGCTCATAACCCCAGCACAGCACCCCGGGCCCGGCCCATTCCAACCCCCGAAAAGCACACATTTTGTCACTTAAATCGACACGCCGAGAAAAGCACACATTTTGTCGCTTAACCCCCGTTTGCGGGCGGGGCCCGGCCCCCCACGTCAGGGCGCGCAAAAGAA
Organism: Corynebacterium riegelii; assembly: GCF_016728505.1. Classification (GTDB taxonomy): domain Bacteria; phylum Actinomycetota; class Actinomycetes; order Mycobacteriales; family Mycobacteriaceae; genus Corynebacterium; species Corynebacterium riegelii. The sequence continues at coordinate 2,432,587 of NZ_CP068159.1, read as the reverse complement.
AACCCCCGGCGTTGAAACCGGGGGAAGTGGTGCGCCATGACGGGCTCGAACCGCCGACCTACTGGGTGTAAACCAGTTGCTCTTCCAGCTGAGCTAACGGCGCGCGCTAGGAAAGACTAACAGACGGTATGCGAGAGAACCAAATAGAGGGGGCTTCCTGCAGTCTCTGGGCTAGCGCCGGGGTGACGTGTGGAAGCTGTTGAACATGGACTCGACCTGATGAACGGTCGCGTTTTTGAAATAGGGAACGGGGATTCTCACGCTGCTGCTTCGTGTTGTCCGGTACGGTTTGCCGCGCCAGTAGGAGGTTGTCTCGGTGTTGCCGTAGAGGCGTAGGAAGCAGGCGACGGGCATTGGGTCGTCGTGCTGCCAGAAATGTGTGGCGTCGATACGCAAAATGCGGTGCTCCTGGCGGTGGAATGGGAACCCCCGAGAGCTGTAGGTGAAGGCGTTGTCATGCATTTCAGCGGCCACATCCGTGGCTAGGAGCTTCACTACGAGATACAGTGCTAGGAAGATCAACAGCCCCCCGATGTACGGCATGATGGGACCGCGTCCGGTGTCGGAGCGAAACGCGGTTAAAGACACTATCCCTAAGCCCAGAAGTAGGGGGCCAGCGAACCATGCTCGGATCCATTCGTTGCGGGCTGTCACGGACCATTGATAACCACTGTCGGATACGTGGAGGACTGGCTGTACCGCCTTCAGTGTGTATTTCTTGCCGCTGGAGTTGATCGCGGGGCCGAAGAACGGCGCGATGATGACGTGGACCCCTAGGAAAATAGCGCCCGCTACGCCGAGAACGCCGATGTCCCTGCGCTCACTGATCGCTAGATATACCCCGATGACTGTTGGGACGAGCAGAGACAGCCAGATCAATACCAACTTTATCCAGTGTGATGTACGCATTAGTATCCCAAGCCTTTCTTGGTTATTTCGTTACCTGCATAGGAGGAGAACGCTCCAACTGCCAATAACGCGAGCATCCCTGGCGGGGTGAGAACTGCTGATCCTCCGATTAGTGCCAATGCAGCACCGGTGCCAATGCCTGCACTAGCGCCCAACCCCGCAGCAATGGCAGATGTTTGCTGCGAGTAGCCCTCATTACGCGACACGTTGTAATCAAACAACGCACCGCCAATGGATGTGACTGCGCCGCCGCCGCCGCGTGCCACAAATTTGCTTAGGTTGTCTGCCTCCGCCAGGTGGGAGAAACGGTTGGCGTGCTTCAGGCTTTCCTTGTGGGAAGCATCGGCCATGTCGAAGCCAAGTGCAAAGGTGCCAACGAATGCGTTGGTGGCAATGCCTTGGCCGTGGCGTGCTGCAAAGGTTTGGAAATTTGCTGGGTTATCCAGCTGCATTGAAGAAAAGTCGAAGGCCGCCGCCTGGTCAGTCGTACGCACATTGTTTATGAAGCGCTGGGCGTTTTCCTGAAACTCCGTGATGGCACCCCGGACTAACACCAGGTAGGGCGTCCACTTCTCATCAAAGTCCTGCACGGCTTGGAGGATGTGCTGGCCGCGAATGGTGTCTTCACCGGCAAGCTCTTGAAGCGCGTCTATGGCAGGGCCAAGTGCGTGAATGGCCGTAGCAAGTTTGTGGATTGCATCCTCGGCGCCAGGCTGATCAACCTTACAATTCGTCACCTTGCCGGGTGCCTCGAAAGAGATGGGGGAGCTGGGGGCCTTGGCCGCGCTGATGTCGCTTGCAATGCCATCAACGGCGTGGGCGTGTTTTTCGCGGGTTCGTTCAACGACGCCAAGTGTCTGGTCCCACTCCCTCTGGATCCCGAACAGCGCCTGGGCACAAGCGTTGAGGTTAAGCAGTGTCGCAGGGGAGTTCGTTACCAAGCGGAGCTGGTAGGCAAGGTTGTACGCGTCTACTGCAGCTCGGTGTCGCGAATGAATGCTGTGCGCCAAGCTCCGCAGGTTATCCAGCTTGCGCTGCGTGCCATCTACCTTGTCGGCGTAGCGGGAGATCTTCTTGCTCAGTACCTGTTGGGCATCACTAACCGAATCCACGGCATCCCGCAGACGCTTCGCGTGGGCGCGCATGGCGTTGAACACCTCACCGTCGCTGCCACCAAACATGGCGCTGGCAAGGTCATCCTCAACATCACTAAGCCGCTTCTGGCAGGATTTGCGCTGATCCGCACTGCTTTCTATGAGAGCAACCGAGCCGCCGGCGCTAAAACGTGGTGCGAACGCTTCAAAGCCTGGCAGATGTTGGGCCCACCCCATACGTATTTCCTTCCCCCTAAAGGTGTTCAAGTTAGGGAGAAGCTTAGCGGAAGTTAAGCCTTGGCGAACTCGGTTTCAATCGCGTCCATCAAGGCGTTCACACCTGCCGTGTCGGCGTTGGATGGAAGGAACACGGTGACGTCGCGCCCGTCGGGGGTAGGGAAGGTGGCGGCGGTGGCGTCCATAGGCAACACCGCGGAAATTAGGTCGAGTTCGAAAGCGCGGGTGGCGTCGTCGAAGTTGTAGTTGATGTCGGCCACGTCCCAATCGCCGAAACGTACGCGCAAGGAACCGGTTGCGCCACGCGTGCCGGGATCCGGCATGACGGCGATGTCGGAAGCAGTGGTGCCTGCGGCGCGCGCAAGCTGGTGGATAGCGGGGGTGAAGTCCGCAGCACCGGAAAGACCAGCACTGATCACCGTGCCAGCGAGCAGGGGCTCGCCATCCGGGCACGTCAGGCCAGCAAGCGTGGTCAGCGGGAAGCTGCGGAAGCTAGCGGGCTCATCCAACACGGCATCTTCCACGTCATCCGGTTCAACACCAGGCGCAAGCGTCACGCCTGCCTGGGCATACAGGGCCAAAGCATTACGAAGAAGATCAGTCACGCCCCTCATCCTAGGCCCGCTAGCGCTCCTCGTCTCGGTCAGTTGCCCAAGGGTTGCGACGCCCACCGCCATAGCGACTCCGCGCCGGCGCAGGAGCTGGCGCAGCAGCAGCGGCCGAAGCGGTAGCAGTTTTGGGGGCGGGGGTGGGGGAGGGCGTTGTGGCGTCGCTAAGCAAAAGCTCCTCCTGCTCCTCGCGGAAGCGGCGGCGCTCGCGCGTCTCGCTGACAATGAAATAGATCAGGCCAGCCGGGGCGAGCAGGCCGAACGCGATCCACTGCAAGCCGTAGGACAGGTGGTTACCGGTCTCAAGCTGGGGCAGCGGGATCGGGTTGATCACGCCGGGGGAGCCGCCGAGCAGCTGGATGTACGGGCTGATCAGGTCCGTGCCGGTGAGTTCGCCGATCTGGCCGGGGCTTACTGAATAGACCATCTGGTGGCCTTCGATGATGTTGGGTTCGGTGGGGTGCACGCCTTCGTCTGCAAGCAGCATGCCCGTGATCGTCACCTCGCCGCTCGGGGCGGGCTCAATAGGTGGCACGTGTGAGGCTTCTTTGGCGGGCACCCAACCGCGGTTGACTAGAACCGTGCGGCCATCGTTGAGTTCAAATGGCGTGAGCACCTGGAATGCGGCGACGCGATCAACAGAGCGCAGACGCAGCAACACCTCAGCACCCTGGGCGTAATGGCCCGTGGCAACAACGCGGGACCAATCGGCGCCATCGGGAAGCGAACCGTCCGGGTTGACGCGAGTATCAAGCGGCACCGGGTCCTGGTCAAAGGCCTCCACAATGTGCTCATTGCGCTGCTCAAGCCGCTCATTTTTGCCCAGCTGCCAGGGCGCGAGCGTGGTAAACGCGAAGTATGAAAACAGGATGATCAGCACGGCGGACAGTACCCAGCCAGGCGTTAAAAACGTCTTCCACCACGGTTTACCGGTTTGTTTCACAGTGACTACCTTAGTGCGGCGCGCACCCAAGCAATAATGCCGTCCGCCGCGGCCTCAATCTGCTCTCGCGTCACCGCAAAACCTTCCGGGCCGCCGTAGTAGGGATCCGCCACGCCCAGATCATCGGCGTCAGCCTGCGGGTCAAAGGAGCGCAGCAGGCACACCTTGTCCTCCGGGACGCCGCGCGCCACCAGCTCAGAGACATGGTTGTGGTCCAGTGCAACGATCAGGTCAGCGTCGAACTGCTCGGCGCCGAACTGTTGGGCGCGGTGGGATTCACCGTTGTAGCCGTGGGCGGCAAGCTCTGCAAGCGCGCGGTGATCCGCCTGGTGGCCAACGTGCCAGTTGCCAATGCCGCTGGACGTCACTTGGACAGCGTCCTCGCCAAAACCCGCTTCGGCCAGCTTGTCGCGCACAATCACCTCCGCCATGGGGGAGCGGCAAATATTGCCCGTGCAGACAAAATCAATGTGCAGCATGTGTCCTCACAATCGCGTCCAAATCTTCAGGTGTGCGCGCCACATACGTGGCACGCGCCCACTCACCTTCATCACCGTAGCCCCACGTCACTGCAACCGACGGCAAACCGAAGTGCGCCGCGCCATCGAAATCATGCATGCGGTCGCCCACCATCAGCGGGTGGGACGGGGAGGCGTGCGCAAGGACGTACTCAATCACCTCGATCTTCGTGGCGCGGCCCACCTCATGATTAGCGGCGCCGAGGAAATCCACGTGCTGCATCAGTCCGGCATCCTCCAGCGCAAGGCGGGCAAAGCGCTCGCTCTTGCTCGTCGCCGTGCAGATGTGCAGCCCCAGCGCCTTCCACCCCTTGAGCAGCTCGCCCACGCCAGGAAAGACCGTGAACTCACGCCAGCCAACAGAAGACATGTAGTCCGAATATGCCTGCATGGCACGCTCAACCTCTGCCGCGCTCAGACCCGCGGCCGCAAAGGAATCACGCATCGGCGGACCCGGAATCTTGCGCAAGAAATCCTCACCCGGCACCTCCAACCCGAGGGCCTCCATGCCCCTGATAAATCCCGCGCGGATGCCGGGGTAAGAGTCGATGAGGGTGCCGTCTACGTCTACAAGAATGCTCACCACACCAAACCACCATGCCGGATTTGTAGGCTGGGTGCCATGACTGTCACCGTTGCTGATTGCGTACGCGCCCTTGAAACCGCCTACCCGCCGCAGCTTGCAGAAAGCTGGGACAAGGTCGGCCTGATTTGCGGCGACCCCGAAGCCCCCGTGACCAAGGTGGCGTTTGCGCTGGATTGTACGTTGGAGGTGGCGCGCCGGGCCGTCGAGAAGCAAGTGCAAATGCTGGTTGTGCACCACCCGCTGCTGCTACGCGGTGTGCATTCGGTGGCGGCGAACACGCCGAAGGGCAAGGTGATCCACACGCTGCTTCAAGGCGGGGTGGCGCTGTTTGCGGCGCACACGAACGCGGATTCCGCGCGCCCGGGGGTCTCCGACAAGCTGGCTGAGCTGGTTGGCATTGAACCCGGCCGACCGATTCGCCCGGTGCTGCTGGACGGCATTGACCACTGGGGCATCCACATTCCGCCGGCCGATGTAGACGCGGTGATGGGCCCGCTGTTCGAGGCCGGCGCTGGCGAAATTGGCAACTACCGTAAGTGTGCGTTTTCCTTCGAGGGCCAGGGGCAGTTTTTGCCTATGAGCGCCGCGTCGCCCACTACCGGCACCCCCGGCGAGCTGCACCGCAGCACCGAGACCCGCGTGGAATTCGTCGCTCCGACCCGTCTACGCCGCACGCTCATTGACACGTTGCGTGAAGCCCACCCGTACGAGGAACCGGCCTTTGACGTTGTCCAAATGGCCGACACCACCGACTTATCCCAGGCCACGGGGCTCGGGCGTATCGGGGAGCTGCCTGAGGCCATGACGCTACGAGAGTTCACCCAGCAAGTCGCCGACGCGCTCCCCACCACCGTCTGGGGCGTGCGCGCCGCCGGCGACCCAGACCAGATGGTCAAGCGCGTTGCGGTCTCCTCGGGCTCAGGGGACAGTTTTCTTGACGACGTCACACGCCTCGGCGTCGACGTCTACGTCACCTCAGACCTGCGCCACCACCCAGTTGACGAACACTTGCGCGCCGGCGGGCCAGCAGTCATTGACACCGCCCACTGGGCCAGCGAGTTTCCGTGGACCGAGCAGGCCGCGGGTATCGTGGCAGAGCTAGACGTGGAAACCGTCATCCTGCCGGTACGCACCGACCCGTGGACCGTTTCCGCACACCCCGCCGACAACCCAAACGTGGAGGACTAACACCCATGCACCTGTCGCAGGAACTACAACCCGTGCTGCTCAAGCTGGCCATTGCTGAAGCGGCCGCCACACGCCCGGTCACCCGACCGGAGGTTGCGGAGCTTCAGCGCGCCGGGAAGGACCGCGAGCGCATTGCCGCGGCGTCTTCTGCCGCGCAGATGGCGGTAGATGACATGGAGCTGGAGATCCGCCGTATTCAGGAGGATCAGCGCAAGCTTGAGCGCCGCAAGAAAGACAACATCGCCCAGCTTGGCGCAGCAACGGACGTTGAGGTGCGCCGTGACCTGCAGCATGACCTGTCCACCACGGAGGCGCGCCTGACGGATCTGCGTTATGAGCTTAAAGAGGCGCACAACGAGATCGCGGCGCTTCGCAACAACCGTGAGGTCCACGGTGCGCAGCTTGATGAGGCCACGCGCAAACTCGAAGCCGCCCAACGCGCCGTAGACGCCCTGCCGGAGGAAACGCCCGTGGACACCGGAGCGCTGCGTGCTCAGTTGCCGGCAGACATTTTGGAGGTGTACGACAACGTGGGCGCGGCGTCCTTTAACAGCCGCACCTGCGGTGGCTGCTTTTTGCAGCTGCCGCCTTCTGAGCGCGCCGAGGTCATGGCCGTTGCGGATGATGAGCTGCCGACCTGCCCCAACTGCGGCACCCTCCTAGTGCGCGTGACGGAGCGCTAGCCATGCGTGTTGCGCTGTTTTGCGACGGCGGCTCCCGCGGCAACCCCGGCATCGCCGGTTCCGGATCCGTCCTCTATAACGAGGACGGCGACACTTTGGCGGAGATCGCCTACGTTGTGGGCGCCAAGTCCACCAACAACGTCGCCGAATACTACGGCCTGCTGCGCGGCCTTGAAGCCGCCCGCGACCTGGGTGCCACGCGCGTGGACGTGTCCATGGACTCCAAACTTGTCGTCGAACAAATGACGGGCCGCTGGAAAATCAAGCACCCCGACATGCAAAAGCTGGCCCGCGACGCACGCGACGTAGCCACATCCTTTGACAAGGTCACCTACACCTGGGTGCCGCGCGCCAAGAACAAGAAGGCCGACGAGCTTTCCAACGTTGCCATGGACGCCGCCGCGAAAGACGGCACGCCGCGCATCCTCGACAGCGGCGTGCCCGCCGCGAAACCCGCCGCCAAGGATTCCAGTTCTGCGACGAAGTCGCATGTTGTCGCAAGCCCCGCGCACTGGTCGGGCACGGACGCCCCGCGCACCCGCTTCGTCCTGTTAAGACATGGGCAGACGGAGCATTCGGCGCAGCGTCGATACTCGGGCTCTTCCGACCCGGAGCTGACCGACATCGGCTGTGAACAGGCGAAACGCGCCGCCGGCACGATCGCGGCGATGGGCAAGATCGACGTGATCGTTTCCTCCCCGCAGACCCGCGCCCGCCAGACTGCCGAGTACTGCGCGGACGCGCTCGGCCTGGACGTGGAGATTATGGACGGCTTCCGCGAACTCAACTTCGGCGCCTTCGAGGGCCTGACCCGCGCGGAGGCTATGGAGCGGTATGGGGAAGAGTTTGGGCAGTGGGAGGCGTCGTTTAGCACGAGCCCCCCAGAGGGTGAATCCACGACCGCGCTGCACCGACGCGTCACCCGCGCACGGCTGAAAGTGCAGGAGGCGCACGAGGGTAAGACGGTGCTGGTGGTCACGCACATGACGCCGATTAAGTCCGTGATCCGCCAGGCGCTCGGGGCGAGTGCGGAGACGTTTCGCCACATGTTCCTGGACCTGGCCAGCATTTCCGTGGTGGAGTTCTACGGCGACTTCGGCGTGGTGCGCACCTTCAACGACGTCGCCCACCACCGCTAACCGTCTCCCACGGCAAGTTTGTAGCTACCTACACCCGGCTACCAACCAAAAAAATCGTTTAGTAGCTGCATGTAGGTAGCTGCAAACACCGATTGGGCGCACGCGCAGCCCGCGCACTAGAATGAGCTACCGCGAATGAGTTGGCTGGGTGATCGCGGCGTTGTGAACCGCCCTAAACTTGGGGTAGGCGCAGGTCGAGGAAAGTCCGGACTCCACAGGGCACGGTGGTTGCTAACGGCAACCCGGAGCGATCCGCGGGAAAGTGCAACAGAGAGCAAACCGCCACTGCCGTAAGGCAGGGGTAAGGGTGAAAGGGTGCGGTAAGAGCGCACCGGCGTTTGTGGTGACACAGGCGGCCAGGTAAACCCCACCGGGAGCAAGGCAAGAGCCCCCGCCTTTAAGGCGGAGGTTGTCGGACGTGATGAGGCTGCCCGCCCAGTCCGAAGGTAGCTGCTTGAGGCCGCCCAGCAATGGGTGGTCCAGATGGATGATCGCCGCCCGAAAGGGTACAGAATCCGGCTCATAGGCTGACTCATTCGCCTTTTGTCTGGCATGCTGGCAAAGCATGAAGCTCTATGCCGCGCCGCTGAATTTCCGTGCACTTGCGCAAGAGTTCGATGTGCCCACGGATTTCCCGCAGGAGGTTACGGCAGAGGCGCAGCGCCTGAAGTTTTCGCCTGAGCACAAGCGTATCGACGCCCGCGGCATCCCCCTAGTCACCATCGACCCACCCGGCTCCAAAGATTTGGACCAGGCGCTGTGCATTGAAGCGCGCGGGGATGGCTACCGCGTGTACTACGCCATTGCGGATGTGGCGGCGTTTGTGGAGCCGTCTTCGCTGGTCAAGCAGGAGTCCCTGAAGCGCGGGCAAACGATTTACCTGCCGGATGAGCCGGCCCGCCTGCACCCAGCGCCGCTTTCAGAAGGCAGCGCATCCCTGCTTCCCAATGTTGATCGCACGGCTGTCTTATGGACGTTTGATCTTGACGCCGCCGGCGAAGTCGAACGCGCCCACGTTGAGCGCGCCCTGATCCACTCCGTGGCCAGGTTGGATTACGCGCAGGTGCAGCGCGCGTTTGATGGGGGAGACGTGATGGCGCAGATACGTCTCCTGCCCGAGGTGGGCAGGTTGAGGCAGCAGTCTTCTTTTAGGCGCCAAGCGATAAACCTCCGGCTGCCGGCGGTGCGCGTGGTGGAAAACCCGGACGGCACTTTTGAGCTGGTCATTGAACCCAGGTACGCCGCGATGGACTACAACTCTGAAATCTCCCTGCTCACCGGCATGGTGGCTGGGCGCATGATGGTGGACGCAGGCGTGGGGTTCCTGCGTACACTCAAGCCCGCGTCCAAGGAAGCAGAAGCGGAGTTTCGTTCGGAGGCGCACAACCTTGGCTTTCAGGTGGAGGGGGAGATCGGCGCGTTTTTGGCCAGCGTTGATGCAGACACCCCGCGCGGTGCGGCCGTGATGCGCGAGGCGCAGAAGCTGCTGCGTTCCTCGGGCTACGTGGACTTGTCCCAAGGTGAGCCCGAGGTACATGCGGGCATCGGCGGGTATTACTCGCATGTCACCGCACCCTTGCGCAGGCTGATAGACCGCTACGCAACCGAAGTGTGCCTGGCCATCTGCGGCGGCTACGAGATCCCGAGCTGGGTTACCGATGACGCCGAGGTGGTCCTGCAAACCATGTCGCGGACCTCCCAACTGGCCAACACCGTGGATAAGGCGGCGCTGAACCTGACGGAGGCGACCGTGCTCAAACCCTGGGTGGGGCACAATTTTGAGGGCGTGGTGCTGCAACACCGGCCGCAGCGTGCACGTATTTTTGTGACGCAGCCGCCGTTGCTTGCGCCTTCCATAGGCGGGCCGGCCGAAGGCACCCAAAGCGTGTTTTCCCTGATCCGCGCGGACCCTCAAGCACGCGAGGTGGAGTTCGCCTGGCCTGCTGACTAGGCGTTATCCACCTGGTCTTCCAGCCGCGCCGCCTCGCCGGGGCGGATCTCCAGCACGTGGAAGTCCTTGGCAAAGACCTTGGCAAACTCGTCTGCCTCCTGCACCGGGACGAACGCGATGACGGCCTGCGAGGTACCCGCCGCCGCTGGACGTGCCGCAGTCGCCCCGCGCTGCAGCGCAAGCTTTACCAGTGCGTCCGGTGTTTCCAAGTCGTGTGCCTCAGTGGGCGAGTTCAGTAGGGTAAACAACTCATTGCCACGCCGCGAGCGCAACGCCTTAGCCGCCGCCAGGCTGCGCAGCGTCTCCGTCTCACAAAACTGCACCCAGCGCCGCGCGGTTTGCGGCTCCGGCGCCGTCTCATCGCCCGCGTCGCGCCGCGCCTCCACCCACTCAACCACCCGGTCTACGTTGTCGGGCAGTTCGCGTAACGACGCCACGCCAAAGTTACCCACCGCATCATCAATAAACCCACGCCACGTGGCAATGCGTTCCTTCTGCTCGCCGTACGGCTGGCCCCACGCTTTCGCGATAGAAAAGATGCGTACCCCCAACTTGCCCGGGTGTGGGGCTGGTGCGACTGAGCCGTCGGCGTAATCCACCACCGTGACCTGCTCCGGCGTGCCGCGAAGCGCCACCGTGTGACGCGCGCGCAACACCGCAAGCGAGGAATACGTACCAACCGCGTGGGAACAGACCTCCGCCAGGCGCGTGCGCATCGGCGGATCGTTCACCTCCGCGTTGCCGCCGGCAAGCGCCAGCGCAATCGCCGCGTCCCCCGCATACAACGCGCCAAGACCAGCACCAACCGGGATCTCGGAGACCACCGTGATGTCCAACCCGGCCGTGTCTCGCGACAGCACCTGGCGCGTAATCATGGTCTGCACCAAACCAACCACACGCCGCATCAGCGGATCTTCAATCACGCCTTCTGCAAGCTGCGCAAGCGTCGCCTCACCCGTCGCCACGGGGGAATGCAGGCTTTCGGCGTGCAGCGTAATCAGGTCGTCCTCACGCGGGCTGACCGCAGCCGCCGCCCGCAGATCCCCCAAACCAACAACGGTCACGCCCCCGAAGTGATCCACGTTCTCACCGATCAACACCCAGGTTGCCGGTGCCGTAGCCACATGCGCAGGCTGGGCTCCCGTGCGCTGCGTGTGTAGTGCGCGAACTTTCTCTGCCGCCTTTGTCGCCTTTGCCGCCTCTGTCAGCTTTGCCATGCGGCCTACAGTACCAACTCACGCAGGTACACTTTCGGCCATGAGCGACGACAAGTTCTACTACAACCCCGAAACCGGCGAAGTCACCCAAGGCAAGGTTGCGTCCTGGGACAACCGCATGGGCCCGTACGACACCCGCGAGGCCGCCGAGCACGCCATCGCCATTGCGAAAGAGCGCACCCGGCTTGCCGACGCCGCCGACCAAGCCGACGACAACTGGGGCGAACCCGCCTCCTGGGAGAAGTAATCCCGCAGGGTTTGGGTGCGGCTACTTCGAGATCTTCTTGAAGGCCTTCTTCAGTTCTCGCATGGAGGCGTCGTAGGAGGACAACGCGGCGTCGCCAAGCATGAGCTCCCGCTGGTAGAGCAAACCGTAAGCGAAGGTGTCCTCGCCGCGCTCGCGGGCCTCATCAGCCAGGCGCAAAATGCGATCGCGCGAGGTCACCGCGTCCTGGAAATCACCCAACACGGTCTGCAGCGCCTTCGCCGCCTTGGCCAAGCGCCCCGTCTTAATGCCCGCAGCCTCCGCGGCCGCCGTGGCGTAACGCAACTTCTTCACGGCCTTGCGCACGTCATGCACGTAATCCTCGCGCTTGTGCAGCGGCAAATCCGTGTCGTGGTAATGCTCCGCCACCTTCGCGTCGCGCTTGCGCACCTTCTTAAACGCCTTCTCAAGATGCTCCATGAGGATCTTTGTGTCCGTCTCGCCCTCATTGGCGTCCTCCTCGTCTTCTTCGGTGTGGGTGTGCACCGGCGGGGCGGCCAGCAGGTCATCGATGGCATCCAGCATGTTCAGGAAACGCTCACCGTCTAGCATCGCGACAATCTCCGCGTGGGCTGCGGTGTAGTCCGCGCGCATGTCGCCCGCGATGTGGGTGCGGGTGGCCTCATCGATCATCCCGCTCTCATCGGTCTCCAACAGCTCGATGAAACGCTCCTCAACCACCTCCGCGTCGCGCGCAACGCCTAAGACCGCGGCAGTTTCCTTCAGCTCCGCCTCGAGGTTTTCCAGCTGCTCGCCTTCGAGGATGCCCTCGAACGTCTCCAGCAGCGAGCGCATCTCGCGCGTAGCCACCCGCAGCTGGTGCACCGAATCAAACTCATCGGCGCGCACCTTCGGGTCCCACGCCACAATCTCATCCCGCTGCGCGCGCACCGCCGCGATCACGGCCGCAGCCGGCGAACCCTCCTCCAACTCCGGCTCCTGCAAATGCGGCGGCAGGGGAGCGGTGCGCACCGATTCACCCAGCGCCGTGGCCAGTTTCGACGGCGACGACGACTTCCTCGCACCACTATTAATAAGGAAAGACGTAGCCTGGCGGATCATCGCGTGACCCTCCTCAGTAGCCGCAATCGACTCCGCCAGCTCAAGCTCCCACTCGCGCCACGAGGTGCGCTCGCCGCCGGGAAGTAGTGACCAGGCGGTGACGTGATCGTCGCAAAACTCTGCGATGACCTGGTCTTCCTCGTTGGCCAACTTGGACTCCACCCTGCGGTTATCCACCTGCGCCACCGGCTCTAGCGGCACATTGCGCACAATCGCACGCACCTGATCCAGCAGCTCAGCCGGGATCGTGGCCGGATCATCCAACGGTGCGCGCAATTCTTGACGACCATCACCGTCCGCCGGCAACTTCAAGTGCCAGCCGTCATCGGCGCCTCCTTTACGACGCCTCAACGTAACCTTCTGCCGCGTAAGCCTCAGATCAGGCGTGTCGTAATACACCGCGGACAAGTTGTGCTCCGTGGTGTCCTTCATCGCGCTCACCCCCGGCAGCTGCGTTAAATCCGGCACCGCCGTCGAATCATCCACGGCAAGCTTGATCTCCACCTCCAGGTGGCGCTCTGCCTGCTTGTTTTTCTTCTCGCCCATGGGGTGGCCTCCTTTGATTGGGTATTAGCTACAACGATAGTCGCGGGCGGTGTGAGTCGCCCGGGGTGTGGTGTGGCGGTGCGGGTGGCGGTTGGCGTTCCGGTTATCCGGTGGCCGGGTAGCGCCAGTGCTCGCCGATGTGTGGGCGTTCGCGTGTTGCTTTGGTTAGCGGTTCGCCGAGTAGCTCGGATCGCGCTTTGATTTCAAGGAAGCGGCGGACACACTCTGCTTCATTGCGGAGGAGTTCGGGCACTGTGATGCGAAGCACTTCATAGAGCTGGGAACGGATCCAGTTTTCACGCTGCAGTTGTTCGAGGGCCGCTCGTTTGGGGTCTTCGTCGAGTTTGACCGCGCCATCAATTTCGGCCACAGCTTGGCCCCATACAAAGTCTGGCCGGACGTGTTTGCCAATCCACATCTGCTCCTGGACAACAATGCCGTGTTCTCGCAGCACGACGCGGAAGAGCGATTCGTACGGCGACTCTGAGCAGGTCGAACTCCACTCCAACGCCTGCCTTGCCTTGTCAATGCCCTTCTTCCCGGTCATCCGCCGAATCGTGGCTTCGAGATCTTCACGTATCTTCTGTCGCTCCCACGGCTTCTGTGCTTTGTGGAACAACGAGTCTATAGCTATGACCCCGTGGCGTACCCCGTGGATGCGTGCAATATCTACTGCGGTTCGAACGGGGTTGGTGACGCGGAGTTTGTCCGTGGTTCCTGTGGGGGTGAATGCGATGGTGTCCATGTCCGGGATGTGCATACTGGAGTAAGTCACACCTTGGGGCCAGAATTTTGGACCCCTGGGTTTCGGGTGTGCAAGATGGACAGGCGCATCGTTGTCGGGAAGCGTCCAAATGCTGTGAATAGCCGCAGCTGAACGACCGATCAAGACTGCGCTTCGCGTGGCCGCCCCCACGGCATAGCAGCGAAGAAACTCCTGCTCGTGGCGTTTTAGTGCCTGCCAATCCGACGTTGCGATGAACTTGGTTGCCGACAACTTCTCACACACCTGCTGGTCCGCCCGGCCAGGACGGATCAGACGATCAATGAGTGCGTAAATGTCCACAATTTCCCCCCGAAAATGTTGCTGCGTTGAGGGGAGTTTAACGCATGCAGGCGCGGTCGCACCACCGCATTCGCATGGAAATACTGTTTTCCGTCTTGCTTTGTCGATCCGAGCATCCGGATGCGTCTTTCTATGCGCCAGAACCCGTTCGGAGGACCCCGTTTAGACCGTAGAATCGCAGCGGAAACGGGGTCCGCTAAACGGGGTTTAGGTGTGGCGGCGTCGGGAGCCACAACAGGGGTGGTTTCAGCGAGGGATTTGGGCAGGGTGGTTCATTTCCTGACTTCGATGTGTTAGCTCTGGCATTGCCGTAGAGGTCGAGTGGCCAAAACCCGTTCGGAGGACCCCGTTTAGACCGTAGAATCGCAGCGGAAACGGGGTCCACTAAACGGGGTTTAGGTGTGGCGGCGCCAAAAACGGCGCTGGGAACGGCGTCCGAGGCGGCCGGGGACGGTGTCGGGCCCGACCCAACCGCACACTCCAAACCCACACAAACCCACTCAACCCCACCCCCAACCAAAGCTAAACTTCCCACCATGAGCTCTCAAACGGATAACGTGCTGCGCTTGGTGGAGCAGCAGGACATCGCTTTCATTCGTCTGTGGTTTACGGATATTTCGGGGAGTTTGAAGACGGTGATGATGTCGCCTGCGGAGTTGGAGTCGGCGTTTGAGGAGGGGGTGGGGTTTGATGGGAGTTCGATTGAGGGGTTTAGTCGTGTGTCTGAGTCGGATACGTTGTTGAGGCCGGATCCGTCTACGTTCCAGATTTTGCCGTTTGATGAGGACGCGGGCCTGCAGACGGCGCGTATGTTTTGTGACATTACGATGCCGGATGGGGATCCGCTCTTCGCTGACCCGAGGCAGGTGCTGAGGCGTCAGATGAATGCGGCGCGTGAGATGGGCTTTGAGTTTTTCGCAAGTCCTGAGATTGAGTTTTATGTGGTCAAGCCGGGTGAGGATAAGATCACGCCGGCGGATAAGGGTGGGTATTTCGACCAGGCGAAGCGTAATGAGGCGCCGAAGTTGCGCAGGCAGGCGATTGCTGCGCTTGAGTACATGGGCATCACTACGGAGTTTTCGCACCATGAGGCGAGCCCGGGCCAGCAGGAGATTGATCTGCGGCATACGGATGCGTTGACTATGGCGGATAATGTGGTCACGTTTCGGTACATCGTGAAGACGGTGGCGGAGGCGACGGGTGTGCATGCGACGTTTATGCCGAAGCCTTTCCCGCATTTGGATGGTTCGGCGATGCATACGCATTTCTCGTTGTTTGAGGGTGAGACGAATGCGTTTCATGATCCGGATGATGAGATCAGTATGTCGCGGGTGGGGCGTCAGTTTATTGCGGGGATTATTGAGCACGCGCCGGAGATTTCGGCGGTGACGAATCAGTGGGTGAATTCGTATAAGCGTTTGCAGTTTGGTTCTGAGGCGCCGACGGCTGCTACGTGGGGTATTTCGAATCGTTCGGCGATGGTGCGTGTGCCTACGTATCGGCTGCATAAGGCGGATTCGCGTCGTATTGAGGTCCGTTCGTTGGATTCGGCGTGTAATCCGTATTTGGCGTTTGCGGCGGTGTTGGCGGCGGGTTTGAAGGGTATTGAGGGTGAGTATGAGCTTGATGAGCCGGCGCGTGATGATGTGTTTGCGTTGACGCGTCGTGAACGTCGTGCGATGGGGTATCGGGATTTGCCGGGTTCTCTTGATCAGGCGCTTCGCCATCTTGAGCGTTCTGAGTTTATGGCGGAGGTGTTGGGTGAGCAGGTGTTTGAGTTCTTTTTGCGCACGAAGTGGGATGAGTGGCATGAGTATCAGTCGCAGGTCACGCCGTGGGAGATTGAGACTGGGTTGGATCTATGATCAGCCCCGCGAAACTTGGTCTGACTAGCCGCCGCGCCGCCGAGGACCTCGAAGCCCTTGGCCTAAAAGATGAGGCTTCCTTGTGGACGCTTGCAGGCGCCGCCGATCCTGACCTTGCCTTAAACAATGCGCATCGCTTCGCCAACGGCAGGAGCCTTTTGCTTGACGACGCCCAACGTACCCCCTTCTTCGCGCTCATGGGCGGGTCCACCGCCTTGGCGGATCACTTGATTGCACATCCTGAGCTTCTAGACACGCTGACGCTGCCGCTGCCAAGCGCACAGGAAGCGGACGAGTTCATGGCGAAGGCCGCCACGGATGAAAAAGCGTTGAAGAATGCGCATCGGTCGTTGGTGATGCGGGTGGCCGCCAAGGATTTGGCGGGTACGTTTGCGGCGGTTAAGGGCTTTGGTGAAGGCGAGCCGTTGGGGTATCACGCGGTGACGGAGGCGCTGACGAACATTGCGGATGCTGCGTTAAAGGCCGCGCTGACGCTTGCCACTGAGCGGGTGTATGGCGAGGAGGAGCCGGACGCGACGCTGGCCGTGATCGCCATGGGTAAGTGTGGCGCGCGGGAGCTCAATTACATCTCTGACGTGGACGTGATCTTTGTGGCTGATGAGGTGACAACGAAGATCACGCGGGTGGCATCCGAGTTCATCAAGATTGGTTCGGCGGCGTTTTTTGAGGTGGATGCGGGGTTGCGTCCTGAAGGAAAGGCGGGCGCGTTGGTGCGCACGCTGGATTCGCACGTGACCTATTACAAGCGGTGGGCGCAGACGTGGGAGTTCCAGGCGCTGCTCAAAGCGCGTCCGATGGCGGGGGATATGGAGCTTGGCCAGCAGTATGTGGACGCGGTGGGGCCGATGGTGTGGGAGGCGTCCCAGCGCGACAGTTTCGTTGAGGACGTCCAGGCCATGCGCCGCCGCGTGCTGGATAACGTGCCGGAGGGGGTGCGTTCGCGCGAGCTGAAGTTGGGCTACGGGGGCCTGCGCGATGTGGAGTTTGCGGTTCAGCTGTTGCAGTTGGTGCACGGGCGTATCGACGCCACGTTGCGCACCCCCAACACCCGCAACACCATCGACGCACTCGAAGCACTTTCTCAAGGCGGCTACGTGGGCCGCGAGGACGCCAAGGCGCTGATTGGTGCGTATGAGTTTTTGCGCCTGCTGGAGCACCGGCTGCAGTTGCAGCGGTTTAAGCGCACGCACCAGTTGCCGGAGGCTGATGATGAGCGCCGGATGCGGTGGTTGGCAAGGTCGGCGGGGTTTGTGGCGTCGACAAGCAAAAGTGCCATAGGTGAGATGGAAGCTGAGCTGAAGCGCGTCCGCGACACCGTGTCCACCCTGCATGAGCGGCTGTTCTACCGGCCGCTGCTGGGCGCTGTGGTGGATCTGACGGTGGGCGAGGCGGCGCTGTCGGCGGAAGACGTGAAGGCGCGTCTGGCGGCCCTTGGGTACCGCCACCCGGCGCGCGCTTACGATCACCTGGCGGCGCTGGTGAAGGGCACGTCGCGCAAGGCGAAGCTGCAGGCGATTTTGCTGCCAACGTTGATGACGTGGCTGGCCAGCACCGCGGATCCCGGCGCGGGCCTGTTGAACTATCGCAAGCTGTCTGAGGCGGCGGAGGATAAGCCGTGGTTCTTGCGGATGCTGCGTGATGAGGGCGTGGTGTCCATGCGCCTGATGAAGATCCTGGGCAATTCGCCGTACACCTCTGATCTGATCATTGCGGCGCCGGAAGTGGTCAAGTTGCTTGGAGACGGCTCCGCGGGCCCCCGCCTCATCGAACCCGCACCGGACCAGGTGAAGAAGGCGATCATTGCAGCCTCAAAGCGCTACCAGGACGATGCGGACAAGGCGGTGAGTGTGGCGCGTTCGTTGCGGCGCGCGGAGCTTGCGCGTATCGCCTCGGCCGATCTGTTGGGGTTGATGGAGGTGCGCCAGGTGTGCCTGGAGCTGACCATTATTTGGGACGCCGTGCTGCAAGCCGCCCTGTTGGCGGAGATCCGTACTGATCTTGCGGAGCGCGGCGTGAGTGCGGAGCCTGCGCGCATTGCCATTATCGGCATGGGCCGGCTTGGCGGTGGGGAGCTGGGCTACGGCTCGGATGCGGACGTGATGGCGGTGGCCGAACCTGTTGAAGGCGCGAATGAGGAAGAGGCGTTGGCGTGGGCGAGCCGCATGATTGAGCAGATGCGTGCGCGCCTGTCCAAGCCCTCGGGCGATCCGCCGCTTGAGGTGGACCTGGGCCTGCGGCCTGAGGGGCGCTCGGGACCTGTCGTGCGCACGATTGCTTCCTATGAGCGCTATTACACCGAGTGGGGCGAGGTCTGGGAGTACCAGGCGCTGCTGCGCGCCACCGTGATCGCCGGTGATGAGGAGGTCGGCGAGCGTTTCCTGCACATGGCGGATGCGTTTAGGTACCCGGATGGCGGCACCCCGCCATCTGCCGTGCGCGAAATCCGGCGTATCAAGGCGCGTGTGGATGATGAACGGCTGCCTCGCAACGCTGATCGTTCCGTACACACCAAACTTGGACGCGGGGCGCTGGCGGACGTGGAGTGGACCGTGCAGCTTCTGACCATGATGCACGCGCACAAGCACCCGCAGCTGCACACCACCTCCACGCTTGAGGCGCTGGACTACCTGGCGGAGCTGGACGACCCGGACGTGCTCCCCGCCGCCCAAGCCCGGACGCTGCGCACCGCATGGCTGACCGCCACGCGCGCCCGAAACGCGCTGGTCTTGGTGTCCGGAAAGCGCACGGACCAGCTGCCCGCGCCGGGCCCGCACCTGGCGCAGGTCGCCGGATCGGCTGGTTATGACCCGGATGATCAGCAACAGTTTCTGGAGGATTACCTGCGCATTACCCGCCGCGCGCACCGTGTGGTGGAGGAGGTGTTCTGGGGCGAGGCGCCCTCACTGGAGCACGAGTAGCCTTGTGCCATGGCTGTGAATATGACGATTGATCTGGCTGACGCTACCTACACGGATCTGGTGGCGTTGGTGGAGGCCGCCCGCGTTGCTGGTGTGGCCCCCGATGCGAAGCTTGCGCTTGAGGGCGAGACGCTCACCCTGCAGGTAGAGCCTGCGATCACGGCGCCGAAGGAGGAGCCGGAGGCGGAAGTTGCGGCGCATCGTCCGTTGCCGCCGCTTGGAGACGCCGCGATTCGCTCCGTGGTGGACATCCTCACCGGCCGTCAAGAGCCACCGCGCCACTAGCACCACGTAGACTGTTGCGTTGTGGATTACATCTCAACGCGCGACCCGCACTCGACTGCCCATTCGTTTACTGACATCCTGCTGCAGGGCCTAAGCCCAGACGGCGGGTTGTACATGCCTGCTGTTTACCCGCAGATCAGCGGCGACACGCTTGATCAGTGGCGCACGCTGCTGGCACAGAAGGGGTATGCAGCGCTAGCTGCCGAGGTGCTCAAGCTGTACGTGGACGATATTCCGCCGCAGGTGATTGAGCAGCTCACCGCGAAGGCGTACACCACCGAGGGGGGCAAGTTCGCCCACGAAGAGATCGTGCCGGTGACGTGCCTGGAGGATGACAAGCTCTACATCGCCCACCTGTCTGAGGGTCCGACCGCGGCGTTTAAGGACATGGCGATGCAGCTGCTCGGCGAGCTGTTCGAGTTTGAGTTGGGCCGCCGCGGCGAGGAGATCAACATCCTGGGCGCCACCTCCGGTGATACGGGCTCTTCTGCGGAGTACGCCATGCGTGGCCGTGACGGCATCCGCGTGTTCATGCTCACCCCGGCGGGGCGCATGACGCCGTTCCAGCAGGCGCAAATGTTTGGTCTGGATGACCCGAACATTTTCAACATCGCGCTCGATGGCGTGTTTGATGACTGCCAGGATGTGGTCAAGGAAGTCAACGGGGATGCGGCGTTTAAGTCCAAGTACTCGATTGGTGCGGTCAACTCCATTAACTGGGCTCGTTTGCTCGCGCAGATTGTGTACTACATCTCCAGCTACCTGAAGGTGACGGAGAGCAATGACCAGCAGGTCTCGTTCAGCGTGCCAACTGGCAACTTTGGTGATGTGTGCGCAGGCCACATTGCCAAGCAGATGGGGCTGCCGATTGACAAGCTGATCGTGGCCACCAACGAAAATGACGTGTTGGATGAGTTCTTTGTCACCGGCGAGTACCGCCCGCGCTCTGCGGCCGAGACGTTTGCAACCTCCTCGCCGTCGATGGACATCTCCAAGGCCTCGAACTTTGAGCGCATGATTTTTGATGCCACCCTGCGCAACCCCACGCTTACCGCCGAGCTGTTTGGCACCAAGGTCAAAGACGGCGGCTTCAATGCTGATGACTTCGGTGCGGCAGGCGAGGAGGTCATGGCACGGATTCGTGATGAGTTTGGGTTCCTCTCCGGCACCTCTACCCATGAGGACCGTTTGGAGATCATCCGCCAGCTGAAGGAAGACTTCTGGATTGTGGTGGACCCGCACACGGCTGATGGCGTGTCGGCTGCGCAGCAATACAAGCTGGATACCCCGGTGATCGTGCTGGAGACCGCACTGCCGGTGAAGTTCAGCCGCACCATTTATGAAGCGATTGAGGAATACCCGAGGGTGCCGGAGCGCTTCAAGGGGATTATGGACGCTGAGCGCCACGTCACCGACCTGCCCAATGACACCGAGGCGGTCAAGCAGTTCATTGCCAACGCTATTAATAAGACGGAGGTCTAACCATGGCACAGGAGCAGTTCGCAGGCCCGGAGCAGTACACGGAGTTTGATCCGGAGAAGTTCATCCGTGACCTGAAGATTCAGGCGGAAGAGGCCGCGAAGGAGAAGGCTGAAGCGCAACAAGGGGCGCAACAAGAGGCGCAGAACGAGGACAAGGCGGGGCAGTAAGCACGTACCCGCAGGAACCGGGTCAGCGCGACGAGTTTGGTGCTGCCCGGAAGTATCAGACTGGCGCGGGCCCTGCGTGGGCGTTTCCTGAGCAGGGCCCGCCTCAGCCTGCCCAACAAACACACCGCCGGCCGGGCGTGGCGTGGCTGTTTGCCGTCGTCGCCGTACTAGCGCTGGTTGCGGGCGTGGTGTGGTTGGGGGTGACCACGTCCAAAGTGCCAAGTCCTACGGATCAGGAGCGCCAGGCGCTTGAAGAGGTACGCACGCCACCCGGTGAGGAGCACCCGGAAGGTGAGCCGCAGCAGCCAGCGAACCAGGTGTTGGTGCCGGAGTACGCGGTGTGGGCGCCGGGCACGAAGATTCAGACCACGGACCATTACCCGGCGCCGGGGGAGAGTTTTACCGCGCAGTCGTGCACGGTGGCGTTTTCCTTCAGTGATATCCACGGCCGCAACTACGCCGTGACCGCTGGGCATTGCGGGCACGAGGGGGATTTGGTGTGGCCGACGAACGCTACGTTTGCCTCCGATTATGAGCGCGAGGCCGGCCGGTTCATTTACTCCGGTCTGTTTAACCCGGGTGGGGAGCGCGTTGACATTGGCATCATTGAGATCACTGACCCGGAGCGCGCCATGGAGGTTGTGGGTGATCCCATCCCAACCGGTATTGCGCAGGACATTCCCGCCCCGGGCCACGTTTGCAAGACAGGCGGGACCACGGGTTATACGTGCGGTGAGTTCCTAGAGACCCAGCGCGTGCAGATTGTAGACACCATGGTGGAGGAGCAGCTGCCCACCTTCGGCGACATTGCGGGCGTGTGCGTCTCCCCGGGGGACTCCGGCGGGCCGGTATTTAGTGAAGTCAACGGCCGCGCCGTGATCATTGGCGTGGTTTCCGGCACTGAGGCGGGCCGCTCCGATGAGGAGTGCTTTGAGGGGATGGACAACCCGAAGCGCATGAGTTACTCCAACATTGAGCAGCTCATGGGCGTGATTCATGCGGTGGTGCCGGAGCCGGCGTGGGTTACTCAGTCGTGGTAAACAGCTCGCCGCGGCGAATCTCCATGTATGTGCCGCGCACGCGCTGCCCGGCAGCAACCTCCTCGTCGGTGTAAGCACTGGTTCGCAGTCGGTCCAAGCCAGGCTCCAGAGGTAGGCGCTTCCAGGTCTGCTCCAGTTCGCTCAGCTTGCTTGCCGACGCCACGTCCAACCACCCCAACGCCACCTCAACCCCAGCCGCGCTGTTGTAGTTCACAAACGCTAGCGAGTCCGCGTCTTCGTCTACAGCAAACGTTGTGTATTTCTCAATGCTTGCCGGCGGCAGCGTGGAGAAGCAGAATCCCAAAAAGCTGATGCGCATGTTGTTTGGGGTGGTCAGCACAAGTGTGTCCAGGCAGTTTTGCTCCAGCAGGCGTGAGAGGTGCCCGGTGAACTCTGCCGTGGACGCCATCGCGGTTTCCGTGGCTTTTCCGCGCACGATGACTCCGGTTTCGCCGACGGCTGATTCCACGTCCGTGATCAGGTAGGGGCGGATGCTGGCCAGGACATTCGCTTCGTCTCGAAGCGGCGGGTTCCACGCCTGGCGCGGATCCTGCTCGGTTGTGGTTGTGGTGCTTGCTGTACCGGTTGCGGCGCTGCCGTCTGCAGCGCCGGCATTCGCTTCTGCATCCGCCTCTGCGTCCGCGCGGTAGCTCACCAGCATGGCCATGGCAACGATGAGGGTGAGCACGATTGCTCCGTAGCCGATGACAAAAATCGGGGTGGGGATGCGTTTGTTCGTGCTCATGATGACAGGAAGTCTACACTTGGCAACCATGCCAATCCCGGAGTTCATTGTTCAGACACGCGCCAAGATCGGCACCGACCTAATGTGGCTGCCCGCAGTGGCCGCGGTGGTGCTGCGAGACTCAACGGATAATTCCGTCTGGGCCGTCCCCGAGGTGCTGTTGGTCAAGCGCGCCGACAACGGTAAGTGGACGCCGGTCACCGGCATTGCGGACCCGGGGGAGGAGCCACATGACGCGGCTGTTCGCGAAGTCCTGGAAGAGACCGGAGTGCGCGTGAGCGCCGCTGCACTGCTGGGCGTGGGAACCGTTGGGCCCGTGACCCATGACAACGGGGACAAGGCCAGCTACATGTCGGTGCAGATTCGTTGTGAGGCCGACGATCCGAACCAAATACCCGTTGTAGGCGATGACGAGTCCACTGAGGTCGGCTGGTTCCCGATCTCAAACATGCCGGTGACCGACCCGAAGTGGCGTTTGGTGATTGGAGACGCCGCCGCGCAGCGCAAACACCCCACCTCATTTACCCCCCGCTTTGGGCTGAAGAAGCGTTAGCTCCTTCACCGGACTACTTCGCAACCAGGGTGAAGGTGTAGACCTCACCCGTATCCGGGTTGGTCAGCTGGGCGCTGGTGGTGCCAACGCCTACCGCGCGGAAGCTCGGGCCGGATTCAAAGGTTGCGATCGTCTCGTCTTCAACGCTGCCCTCAGTCCACGCATCCGGATCTAGGTTCTCGCCAACGGGGACGACGAGCGGCTGATGCTTGGTAATGGTCACCTTCGCGCCGTCGAGACTGTCCACAGTGACGTAGACCGGCGCCTCAAGGTCCACCCCGCCGTTGTTGGTGCAGGCGGTGGTGAGGGTTAACGTGAGCGTCGTCAAGAGTAAAGCCCCAAAGCGCTTCATCTTTACCAGCCCCGACCCTGCTGTGGCATTGGCTGCGGCTGCCCAAACGGTGACTGTGGTGCAGGCGCCGGACGCGTGCCCTTCACCAACATCCAAACGGCAATGCCCAGGCCAATCAGGGAGCACAGCAACCACAGGTACCAGCCGGCGGCCAGGGAACCGTACATGCCGTCAATCTGGAACGCGGTCACGATGGTGGTCAGCAACTGTGTGCCACCCGCGACAGCTGCGACAATCGCCGCAATCTTGTCACGGCCAAGAAAGCCAACAACCGTGGCGCCGACGTACAACAAGATCACGGCGATGGACCCGATCAGCATGCCAGCATCAGGACCGCCGAGCCCCTCTTCGAAGTACTCCTGGCCAATCGTGCCGAAACCGGTGCCCTCATAGGACATCGAGCCCCACCAGTTGAACGTCAGCGCCGCGCTGCCGAGACCTTCCCATGCAAGAGCGACCGCCGCCACCGGCAGGAAGCTGCCCAGAAGCGACGCAACGGTCAACGCCAAGTAGGACCAGGTTGGCCAGCCCGGGCCGCGACGCTTCGGTGCTGGCTGGCCGAACGGTTGACCGGGAAACTGCTGGACTGGGCCGGGCCCGAACTGTGGCTGGCCACCAAACTGTGGCTGACCGCCGAATTGCGGTTGACCACCGAACTGCGGCTGGCCAGGACCTTGAGTGGGACCAGGACCCTGTCCGAACTGCGGCTGACCCCCAAACTGTGGCTGCTGGTTCGGATTAAACGGCGAAGACATACGCACCCCTCACGTTAAAAATAAGCTTGGTAAATGCCAAAAGCTTACAACGGGAGTACACAGGCGACTACAGCTGGCTGCCAAACAGGGAGCCGACAAGGAAGGTAGCGCCAAGTGCCAACGTGCCTCCGAGCACCACACGCGCAACGGAGCGCCCAACAGCCGCGCCACCGAGCTTGGCGGACAGCGCGCCGGTGAGCGACAAGGACACCAGCGTCAAAGCAAAGATCGCAACCACGCGAGCCGACACCGGGGTGAGCACAGCTGCAGCGAACGGCAGCGCCGCACCCAACAGGAACGCCAAGAAGGAGGCGATCGCGGCGGACCACGGGTTGACTAAGTGGTGATCGGCTAAACCTTGGACTCGCTCCGAGTCGCGTTGGGAGGACACGGAGACGTATTCGCCCAGCGCCATCGAGATCGCGCCACCGACAACCGCGGCAAGACCCGCGGTGGCGATAGCGGAGAGGCTGTCGGTGGCACCCGCAACACCCACCACCACGGCGGCGGTGGACACGATGCCGTCGTTGGCGCCTAAGACACCTGCGCGCAGTCGGTTCATGCGCTCACCAAGACCAGCCTCGTGCTGCGGTGGAGTGGCCGGCTCCTGCGCGACGTGAGAGCCGATGATGGGTTCAACTACAACGGTCATGCACCCCATGGTGCACGGGATAAAACCCCTGAACAAGCAAGCAAAGGCTGCCTTTGTGCAGGTCAGGGTAGCTTTCCATAGGGCAGGCTAAGCAGCGCTTCGCACATGTTTGCGCTGCTAGAGCGCGAAATGGAGTCTAGAGCGATTCCGGGCCAAACGAGTAGGGCAACAGTTCCTCGCTGAATTTAAATGAGCGTAAACCCTCCCCGTCTTCAACAATCACGCGCTTGCAGCCGAACTCTCGAAGTACCTGGCGGCACGCACCGCAGGGGAAGCACGGCTCGCCAGGTTTGCCCACAATGGCCACGGCTTCGATGGTGAACCCGGCGTCTGCAACCCCACGCGGTCCAGAGCCCACGATCGCGCCGGCGACGGCGTTGCGCTCGGCGCACATGCTCAAACCGTAGGAGGCGTTTTCAAGGTTGCAGCCGGGGACCACGTGGCCGTTATCAAGCAGCAGCACACTGCCAACCGGAAACTTGGAGTACGGCGCGTACGCACGGGCCTGCGCGTTGCGGGCCTGCTGGATGAGCTGGGCGTCAGTGACTGCGGAGGTGGCCATGGGAACACCTGGTTTTCTACTACCGTGATGGATTGACACCGAAATCATAACCAGAAGGAATTCACCATGGCCGAGCGCTTTGACGCCGTCGATGTCATCCGCACCAAACGCGACAACCAGCCCTTGAGCAAAGAGCAGGTCGACTGGGTGGTGGATGCGTACACTCGCGGCGTGGTTGCCGAGGAACAGATGTCTGCCCTGGCCATGGCCATCTTTCTCAACGGGATGAGCCGTGAAGAGATCGCACAGTGGACCCAGGCCATGATCAACTCGGGCGAGACGATGAGCTTTGCCTCACTTACGCGCGTTACCGCGGACAAGCACTCCACCGGCGGCGTGGGCGACAAGATCACCCTGCCGCTAGCGCCCCTGGTGGCCACCTTCGGCGTGGCGGTGCCGCAGCTTTCCGGACGCGGGTTGGGGCATACCGGCGGCACGCTGGACAAGCTGGAATCCATCCCCGGCTGGCAGGCCGCGATATCCAACGAGCGCATGATGGAGATTCTCGAAGACCCCGGCTGCGTCATTTGTGCCGCAGGCAGCGGGCTTGCCCCGGCAGATAAGAAGCTTTACGCGCTTCGAGACATCACTTCGACTGTGGACTGCATCCCGTTGATCGCAAGCTCCATCATGAGCAAGAAGATCGCCGAGGGTACTGCGAACCTGGTGCTAGACGTCAAGGTGGGAACTGGTGCGTTTATGAAGGATATTGACGCCGCGCGCGATCTCGCCCAAACCATGGTTGACCTGGGAACTGATGCCGGTACGAACACGGTTGCGCTGATCACCGACATGTCCACCCCACTCGGCCGCAAGGTGGGCAACGCACTTGAGGTGGAAGAAGCAGTCGAGGTCTTAGCAGGCGGCGGTCCCGATGATGTTGTGGAGCTAACACTTTCGCTTGCCGACGAAATGTTGAAGGCCGCCGGCGTCCCCGACGCCGATACCGCCGCTGCGTTGAAAGACGGCCGCGCTATGGACACGTGGAGGAAGATGATCCGCGCCCAGGGTGGCGATCCGGATGCCGCGCTGCCCACTGCCGCGCACACGCATACCGTGACCGCGGATGCGGACGGTTACCTCGCTGAGCTTGATGCGTTGTCCGTTGGCGTGGCGTCCTGGCGCCTCGGGGCGGGGCGTGCCCGCAGGCAAGATCCCGTGCAGTTCGGTGCCGGCATTGAGTTGCACGCCGTCAAGGGCGACAAAGTTCGCGCAGGCCAGCCGCTGTTTAGTCTGCATACCGACGACGAGTACCGCTTCGAGCGTTCCCTGGAAGTCTTGCGCGACGGCTTTACCATCAGTGCCGAAGCGCCCGCGCGCCGTGAATCCGTGGTGCTTGAGCGTGTCACCGCGCGGTAGGCAGGGGCTTACTGGTTTTGGGTTATGAAGCTCGCGGATGAGAAATACCCTGGCTAAATAACTCTGAAGTACTGGCTAACTGTAGATACTCGTTCAAGAAGCCTTCACGCAGCTTGGTGGTGAACAGGAAATAATCGAGTGCAACGATCACAGCAAACACTGAGTTTCCTGCGTACGAACCGTTCAACCTTTCTGCGCGCCGTTTTACCCCCTCCGGCACCCGAGGAGGATCGACAACGAAACAGTTCCAAAGACGGGAGGAGTGGGCACATTTGTTTCTTATGAACGTGAAAGAACGCAACTGCGGCGACAAGTATGGCTGCCCGACCCCGAGGGCCTTGCAGGTTCCTTGATAAACAGCATTCCCATCATTGCGGAAGCTGATCGCTTTAGACAGTGTCCCTAAAGACAAGGTTTCTACTGCAGCCCATACGGGGACGTCGTCGGTCCACAACTGGTTTACGTCTGTGCAGCCTTTCCGAAACTTTGCGATATATGGCTCACGTGAGCGGTGCAGCTCGCTGAGTATCAGCTCGTTGGTTGCCTTTATGGTTGGGTTAGGAGGGCGCTTGTAAGCATCAGTAGCTAAATACTCTTCGTAAGGGGAATGGATATTCGCTTCGCTGTATGCGAAAGCCGTTCTCGCTGATATTTCTGCGAGGTGAATGCCTTCAAACAACAGGGCACGGAGTTGAACATCGAGGTTGTAAATCTCCACTGTAAATCTCCACTGTAAATCTCCACTATGTCGCCCCAGTGAGTATTGGGTTCGAAGTCTTCATTGCCGTGTGAAGGAGCAACCTGGAAGTACCTCATGTAGCCAGAAAAGCGGTAATAATTGTGTTGCATTAAAAAACTGGCTACAGCTTCTCTATCGGGGAGCGTCAGACCCCGGCTGGTGAGCAAATCTAGTTGGCGGGGAATGGGAAGAAAAGGCTTCCGGCGATTCATCGTCTTAGAATAACAAGCCCCCCTCTCATATTTCGCTGATCTTACGAGAAGCTTGGAGGGGGGATCTGTAAAGCCAGAATAGCTTGGTGTGGGTAATTACAGCAACTTTTTGGGCAATTTATTACTCGGAGGGTGCGCTTGGGCGTCGTGAAGCAAGAGCCCATGTGAGAAATCTGCTGGAGCACAACGTCCAGTGCAGGATGAGGAGTGCCGGGATGCTCAGTGCAACCACGTCGAGCCAGTGCGAGCCGTTGACCTGGGCTACTTGGTGGCCGCCCATGCTGACCGTGCCGGTGGGGAAGGTGCACGACCACCAGGCAGGCGAGTAGTCCACCCAGCGCGCCACGTTGGGGTAGAACTGCACCATCGCCCAGATGGCAAGAGGGATGGACAACGTCAGTGCCACATAGCCGTACCATATTGAGAACGTTCCCGGGTACATGATCTGGACCGCGGTAGTGGACTGGCCAACTACGCCGAGCGGCACCCAAGCGGTGGCGGAGTTGGCACCCGTAAGGTCCACACGCTTGTGCCATGCAGCCCAGTAGACGTAGGCAAACGTGGGCACCGCGGTAAGGATTGACATGAGGAACAGCACAGTGCCGACTAGGTGGTAGAACTGGCCGTAATCACGAGCCAACCAACCAGCCACAGACGCGGAAATCATCGGGCCAACAAGGGGCAGGCCCCAGGTGAACTGCGGTTTGCCCTCGAACCTCCTCAGCTGGATTGTGTAGGTGAGGATGGTCAGCGGCGCGCCGATCCAAAAGCCGATAAGGCGGTAGACGCCGTTGCCGGTTAGCCCCGAAAGTGCCGCACCCAAGGCGAGGATGCCGATGAAATACATCGACCACGCAGCCATGGTGGTTTGCCCGAACCGGGGAAAGTGGTAGCGAAGAAACCCTGCGGTAAGCACGATCAGGATGACGCACGCGATCGCGGCGAAACAGCCGGCGGCTACCATCATCTCTTCTTCAACCAGCAGGCGGGCAACGATAGATGTGCCCATGAGGCTGCCGCCCCATGCGGGGCCGGGTGGGGGAAGTTCGCGGAACTTGTCAGTCACGCCAGTATGGTAATCCCTTTGGGGTGTGTGGGAAAACTTTGGGGTGTTAAGTGTGCTGGTTTAGGTAGGTTGGCGCTCGCCAACCGTCCAGGAGACGAAGCGCGCCGCGCAGATCACCCAGTGCGCAATGAGGAGTGCCGGGATGCTCAGTGCCACAACGTCGAGCCACTGCGAGCCGTTGAGGAGAGCAACCTGGTGGCTACCCATGCTGACCGTGCCTGTGGGAAACGTGCATGCCTACCACGCAGGGGAGTAGTCAACCCAGCGGGCCACATTCGGGTAGAACACGACCATGGCAAAGCCTGCCAACGGGATGGCAATGATCAGTGCCACGTATCCATACCAAATGGAAAAGCTTCCCGGGTGCAGGAGCTGGATCGCCGTCGTTGACTGGCCTGCTACGCCAAGTGGCACCCACGCGGTGGCGGATGTCGCACCTTCGAGCGGCACTCGGCCGCGCCAGCATGACCAATATACGTAGACGAAGAGCGGCACAGCAGTGAAAATAGTCATGCAAAACAGCACCGTGCCGGTGACCTGGTAAAAGTGCCCGAAGTTACGGGATAGTGCACCCGCAGTGGAAGCAGAAACCATTGGCCCGACAAGGGGCAAGCCCCACGCGAACTGCGGAGGGCCGTGGAAGCCTCGCAGCTGCGTTAGATAAACCACCACGGCAAGTGGCGCACCGATCCAGAAGCCGATCATCCGGAAAACAGGCTCGCCGCTGAGTCCCGAAAGGGCATCGCCCAACGCGAGGATGCCCATGGCGTACATAGCCCACGCCGCCAACGTCGTCCGTTGGAAGGCAGGGTTGCGGTACCGTACAAACCCCGCCGTAAGGACAACCAAGATGGCACAGGCGATCACGGCGAACATGCCCGCCAAAGGCAGCATGCCCACCTCAACCAACAAACGGGCAACGATAGACGTGCCCATCAAGCTGCCACCCCACGCCGGACCAGGCGGGGGAAGCTTGCCGTACCTCTCGGACATAACCGGTACCGTACTCGCTTTGTTTGGTTAAAGGTTGACGTTTTTGTGATCTGGGTGCCTAATGGTCGAATGGAGAACTCGTCCAAGCGATCTACTTCTCAGCGTCCTGCTTCTCGGTGCCGCAGCACAGCGGCGCTGCTGTCGGCACCGCTGTTGTTCGCTGCAGTTGTTGTGGTGGCCATCAATCTGCGCGCCGGTATTTCCTCGGTAGGCCCGGTGTTGGAGGAAACACTTGCCGCTTTCGGTGCAGGTGCTTCGCAGGCGGGTCTGATCACGGCAATGCCCGGATTCCTGTTCGCGCTGATGGGCCTAAGTGCGGTGCCAGTTGCAATGCGGCTTGGCCTCACCCGCACCATTGCGATCGGCGCCGCGTTCACGTTTATCGGGTTGGCAGTGCGGCCCTGGGTGGGCCAGATGGCGGTGTTCATCGTGCTCACCGGCTTCGTGGTTGCCGGCATCGCGGTGGCTAACGTGTTGCTGCCGGCGTGGATTAAGCAGCACGGTGGGCGCCACCTCGTGGCATTGATGACGGTGTACGGCGCCCTCCTCGGCCTCTCTGGCGCCGTGGGCCCCTTAAGTGCGCTCGCATTTTCCGGCAACGGTGCCTGGCAGTGGGCACTTGCCGTCTGGGCTGTGCCAGCGGCGCTGCAGGTAGTTGTGTGGATCGTGGTTGTGGCCAAGGTTGGTAGCGACGCACCCCAGCACAACACAAACGCAGCCGAGCCCGACCAGGCCCTCGACGTTGCTTTGTGGCGCTCCCCAACAGCACGGTTCCTCCTGCTGTTTTTCGGCCTGCAGTCCATGAACGCCTATATCCAAATGGGCTGGCTGCCGCAGATCTACCGCGACGCCGGCGCGTCAGCCACAACCGGCACGATCGCGTTGGCGCTTCTCGGCAGCCTGAATGTGATCGGCGGGCTGGTCATGCCAATGCTCATTGCCCGCGCCCGCACACTCACCCCGTTTGTGGTCACCTTCGCCGCAGCCACGGCAATAGGTTATTTGGGGCTTTTGCTTACCGACGCCCAACTGCCCTACCTCTGGGCGTTCCTCCTGGGCATCGGCGGATTTTGCTTCCCAACCGCTATCGCGCTGATCCCGGCTCGGAGCCGATCACACGTGGTCACGGCGAAACTGTCCGGGTTTGTGCAGCCGTACGGCTACCTCTTGGCAGGCGCAGGCCCGATCCTGGTTGGCGCCGCCTACGACGCAACAGGGCAGTGGCGCGGCATCCTCATCGCACTCGTTGCCAGCGCCGTACTCATGGGCCTTGTAGGCATACGCGCGACGGCGGCCACCACTATCGATGATGAACTAGCGGCCGCCGCACGCACAAAGTTACGCACCTAGCGCGTACTAGGTGCGCATCGAGTGCTCTAGCAGTCGAAGTAGAGCTCGAACTCCAGCGGAGTCGGGCGCAGGCGCGCCGGGGCGATCTCATTGTCAACCTTCAAACGGATGTAGGTCTCAATGAGGTCTTCGGTAAACACGTCGCCCTCGGTGAGGAAGTCGTGGTCCGCCTCTAGCGCGGCCAGGGATGCCTCCAGCGAGGTCGGTGCCTGCGGGATGTCCTTGGCCTCCTCCGGCGGCAGCTCGTAGAGGTCCTTGTCCACCGGTGCGTGCGGCTCAATACGGTTCTTAATGCCGTCCAGGCCAGCGAGCATCATCGCTGCGAAGCCGAAGTACGGGTTGCCGCTCGGGTCCGGGGCGCGGAACTCAATGCGCTTGGCCTTCGGGTTCGTGCCCGTGATCGGGATACGGATCGCCGCGGAGCGGTTGCGCTGGGAGTACACCAGGTTGATCGGCGCCTCAAAGCCCGGCACCAGACGATGATACGAGTTCAGCGTCGGGTTGGTAAACGCCAACACTGCACCGGCGTGCTCCAGGATGCCGCCGATGTACCAGCGCGCGATGTCGGAGAGGCCGCCGTAACCCGACTCGTCATAAAACAGCGGCTCCCCGTCCTTCCACAAAGACTGGTGGGCGTGCATGCCCGAGCCGTTGTCACCAGCCAGCGGCTTGGGCATAAACGTTGCCGTCTTGCCAAACTGCGTAGCGGTGTTCTTCACAATGTATTTGAAGTCCTGCAGGTCATCGGCCGCGTGCAGCAGCGTGTTGAAGCGGTAGTTGATCTCCTGCTGGCCACCGTTGCCCACCTCACGGTGGAAACGCTCGATGTTGAAGCCGCTCTTGGCCAGGTTGTGCACCATCGCGTCGCGCACTTCCACCGTCTTGTCGTGCGGCGGGACAGGGAAGTAGCCGCCCTTCCAGCGGTTCTTGTAGCCCAGGTTCGGGCCGCCGTCTGGCTCAACCTCGTTGCCACGGTTCCACCAGCCCTCTTCGGCATCGATTTCGTAGAAGGCGCGGTTGCCCTCAACCTCATAGCGGATGTTGTCGAAGAGGTAGAACTCTGCCTCAGCGCCGAAGCTGCAGGTATCTGCAATGCCGGTGGATGCTAGGTACTCCTCGGCCTTCTTTGCCACGTTGCGCGGGTCGCGCGAGAACGCCTCGTGCGTGAATGGGTCATTGACAAAGAACTTCATGTTCAGCGTCTTCGACGCACGGAACAGGTCCAGGCGTGCCGTTGCCAGATCCGGCATCAGCGTCATGTCGGATTCTTCGATGGTGGTGAAACCACGGATTGAAGAGCCGTCGAATGCGAGGCCTTCCTCCATCACATCTTCATCAAACATGGAGGCGGGGATGGAGAAGTGGTGCTCGATTCCCGGAACATCGGTGAATCTAACATCGATGAACTCGACTTCTTCGTCGCGGATGAATTTTTGAACGTCTTCGATGTTTTCGAAGCCCACGTGTGTCTCCTTCAGATGTAAAACAGTGCTATCAATTTTAGACAAAAGGCGGCCAGCTAGGGTGTGAGACATGTACGAAGATGACGCGGTGCCCTCATATCCGGGTGAATTTTTGGGTATGCCGAAAACCGGCTCTGGCTCACAGGCGTCCGTGATGCGACGCATGGTGGCGGTTTTGATCGATTGGCTGATCTGTCTTGCCATTGCAAGCTTTGCGGTCACCCAAACCGACGCGCTTGGGGACAGGGCCACGCTGACCTACTTGTTGTGGATAGCCATGGGGATTCTGTTTGGCTGGCTCTTCGCCCGTACCCCGGGGATGATGGTGCTGGGCATGGGGGTAGCCCGCGTCGATGCGGAGGCACCCGTGGGCTTCTGGCGGGCTGCGGTACGCACCATCTTGACAGGTTTCATTTTGCCCGCGGCTCTTGTCGACGCTGACGGGCGCGGCATGCACGATCGCGCAACCAACACCACCGTGATCAGGCTCTAGGGGTTAATTGGCGCTGCCGCGCCTGCAGACAGCATTAAAACGCCGAGGCGCAACGCAGTGTTGGCCTCGGCGGCGAAAGTAATGCGGGAGTCAGTAGCCATGACGGCCATGACGGCTCACAGCGGGTATTTTTACCGGCCCTTGCGCTCCTGCATACGACGCATCTTGCGGTTCATACCCGCCATGTTCTGTGCTTGACGAGGCAACGGACCACCCGGCAAGCCCGGCATATTGCCGCCACGGGTACGCGCATCCATCGCATCCAGCTTTGCAGCCAGCCCGTACACGTCATTCTTCTGGTAGTTCTTCGGCAGCTTCAGCAGGTGCTTCTGCAAATCACGCACGCGCACCTGGTTCTCGCCCTCACCGGCATACACCTCATAAATAGGTACACCGGCAAGCAGACGGTCCACGCGCCTGTGCTCCTTCGCCATCAGAGATTTCAGGCGATTCGGGTTGCCTTCACCCACCAGCACCACGCCGGGGTTGCCCACCACGCGGTGCACCGTGTCCATGTGCGTGTTTGCCTGCACGCCCGTCTGGGTCAGCCAGACAATGCCCATGGTGTTGCGCATGTTCTCCAGCGTCCAACCGGCAGCACCAGGGGTGTCACCAACCTCGTCATACATCGAGGCCTCAAGGCGACGGGAGAACACGAACATGGCCAGCACCACGCCGAGCAGCAGGCCCAGCACCAGCATGTACCACTGGCCGTTCCACAGCAAGCCAAGGAGGAAGAACGCAAGCGCTACACCAAACACACACGCAAGCATGATCGGGATCAGCAACTTATCCCGCTTGCGCTGGATGTTGAACGCTTGGATCAACTGCCCACGCGTCTGCTTGCCTTTCGCGCGCTTCGCGGCGCGAGCTTCTTTCTTGGCTGCCTTAGCAGCAGCCTTCGAATCCTCTTTAGCCATGCGACTCATGTTAGCGGGTGGTCACCGGGTGCTCTTTGCTCTCCCCGTACTTCGCCAGCAGGGTCGAGGCTTCTTGAGCAGTTTCGCCTTGCGACGTCTCCGCCAAGTGCTTCAAATTCTCCGGCAGTTCAAGCCCTCGGTGCTCCATTGCTTCTACGTAGAGCTTGCCTGCGCGGTACGAGGAACGCACCAGCGGGCCGGACATAACAGCGCCAAAGCCCATCTCGTAGGCAGCATCGCGGTATTCGATGAACTCCTCAGGCTTTACCCAACGCTCAATCGGGTGGTACATGGGGCCCGGGCGCAGATACTGGGTAATCGTGATGATGTCACAGCCAGCATCAACCAGGTCCTGCAGTGCCTCCATAACCTCCTCACGTGTTTCACCCATACCCAGAATCAGGTTGGACTTGGTGATCAGGCCAAAGTCACGAGCCTGGCGGATTACGTCTAAGGAACGCTCATAACGGAACGCCGGGCGGATGCGCTTAAAAATACGCGGCACCGTCTCCAAGTTGTGAGCGAACACCTCAGGGCGAGCCTCAAACACTTCCTGCAGAAGATCCGGCTTACCGGAGAAATCCGGGGTGAGGTTTTCCACACCGGTGTGCGGGTTGAGCTCATGAATCTTGCGCACAACCTCTGCGTAGAGCCAAGCGCCCTCATCCTCTAAGTCATCACGAGTCACGCCCGTAATCGTGGAGTAATTCAGATTCATCTCACGCACGGACTCGGCTACACGCAACGGCTCACCGCGGTCTAACGGTTCTGGTTTTGCGGAGTTAATCTGGCAAAAATCACAGCGCCGCGAGCAATTCGCGCCACCGATCAAGAACGTCGCCTCACGGGATTCCCAGCACTCATGAATATTGGGGCAGCCAGCCTCCTGGCACACCGTGTGCAGTGAGGCGCCCTTGACCTTCTGCTTCATGTCCTCATACTCAGGACCGGTTTTTACAGCGTTACGGATCCAACGCGGTTTCGTTTCAATAGGGGTCTGCGCATTTCGTTTCTCAATGCGCAACATTTTTCTACCTTCAGGTGCTACAGTCACGTCCCCGACTGTAGTGGATGTGTCAAGAGTGACGTTTTCGCAAACCTTTCGACGGGTCAGGGGCAGACCCAAACGAGTGGTCAGCGACGACGAGGTCGCCGGCGAGGGCGCGAGTTAAAGCGTCGATAAGCAAAGGCTCCATCGAAGACGGGGTGACGTCACGGCCAAGCTCAAGGCTCATCGTGGTCACATCTGCGTCATCAATACCGCAGGCCACGATGTGGTTGTAGTGCTCAAGCGTGTTGTCGCAATTCAGGCTCAGCCCGTGCATGGTCACCCCACGCGTGATGCGGATACCAAGTGCTGCAACCTTCCGGTCCCGTGTCGGGGCAGCCGGATCCGCCGCCTTTGTTGTTGCGGGCACCCACACCCCGGAGCGGCCATCAATACGCCCAGCCGTGTGCACACCGGCCTTGCGGACGGCCTCAATGATGGCCTCTTCAAGCCTGCGGACGTAATCAACCACATCCACCGGCTCAGCAAGCTTGACAATGGGGTAGACAACCAGCTGGCCCTCCCCATGCCACGTAATACGCCCACCGCGATCCACAGTGACCACCGGTACTGGATACGACGGATCCGGCATATCCTCCGGCTGCGTGCGCTTTCCGGCCGTAAACGTCGACGGATGCTCTAGCACCAAAAACGTATCCGGCACCTCATCTGCGGCGCGCTTCGCAGCCAAATCAGCCTGCAGCGTCCACGTTTCGCGATAATCCACCACGCCCAGCCTGCGCACCTCAATCGGCGCGCTGGAGGCGCGAATGGACTTATCGGCCGGAAAAAACGGATCGCGGGGGGCAGTCATGGATGAAAGTGTAATCAGTTCATTGCACGCAGCGGCCTACGATGCCGCAGGGGTGTGGTTTCGGATGTGGTGGGCAACAAGCGAATGACATTGCCGAAGCCCTTCTTGTAGGGCACGTACTTTCAAGGAAGGTGGCATTGTTATTGCAGACGGTTTTTCCTGCAGGACCCATGTTCAGCAGGGAACCGGAGTACAAGCTTTGCACACGGCAGAAATCGTCGCTGAGATTCTTCGGAGGAAGGGAAAAATGCTATGAGTTCAATTGCATACATCAGTGGGGAGGAGCTCTTTCGCCGCGTGCGACCAGCCCAAGCGGTGGATGCCTTGATTGAAGCGCTCAACGCTGGATTCGACCCGGCTATGGACCTTCCGCGCACGCGTTACGACGTCTCCGGCGGGCAACTCCTGCTGATGCCATCGACCGTCACAGACTATTTCGGCATCAAGGTGCTTTCGCTTGCCGATGACGCTGCTGCCAGAGACATTCCTCTGATCCAGGGGGCCTACCTGCTATTCGACGCAACGTCGATGGCTCCCGTAGCAACCATCGATGGCGCAGCGTTGACTGCACTGCGCACACCGGCGGTATCCATTGCAGGCGTACGTAACCTTTTGGTGGAGTCCTCAGAGCCGCTGTCAGCGGTTATTTTCGGCACCGGGTTGCAAGCACGCCACCACGAGGCGACATTGCGAGACGTCTTAGACGGAATCCGCGAAGTAAACGTGACGTATATCGGGCGCTCGCGCCCTGAAGATGCCTCGCTGCACTGGTGTGAAAGCGGCAGCGAGGAAGCCTCAGCTGCCGTGAACGCTGCCGAACTTGTGATTACGGCAACGAGTGCAACAGAACCAATTGTTCAAGCATCAGATTTGCGAGAAGACGCCATTGTGGTTGCCATGGGTGCGCATACTCCTGACACGCGTGAGCTGGCAGGTGACGTCTTCGAGGGGGCGACGGTAATTGTTGAAGATGTGGCCGTGGCTATGCGTGAAGCTGGAGATGTCGTGCAAGCGATCGCAGAAGGATTCATTGAAAAATCGGCGCTGGTGAGCCTTCAGGAGGCGGTAACATCCAGCACCGATTTCACAAAAGCACCCGGGCGAGTGGTATTCAAAACCACCGGAATGCCTTGGGAAGATGCTGTTGTTGCGGCGGCGGCAATACACCCCACCGCCGAATAACAACTTAGACGCCGTTGGCTGCAGCGTACTCGTCTGCAGTCATCAGCTCTCCAACCTCTTCCACCTGGACCTCAAACAGCCAGCCTTCGCCGTAGGGGTCATTGTTGATGGTCTCGTACGCGCCATCGATGTCCTCGTTAACCGCGGTGACGGTACCGGTGACGGGGGAGTAGAGATCGGACACGCTCTTGGTGGACTCGATCTCACCACAGGTCTCACCAGCGGTCACAGTGTCGCCCACAGCCGGCAGTTCAGCGAAGACAACCTCGCCCAGGCGGTCAGCAGCAACGTCAGTGATGCCAACGCGCACGGTCGCGCCCACAGCGGTGTCCGGGGTGGCGTTGATCCACTCGTGGTCCTCGGAGTAGTAGAAATCAGGGTTCAGAGCCATGACTTAAGCGTCCTTTCGCTTGTAGAAGGGGGTTGCACTAATGGTAAACGGGTAACGCTTCCCGCGGATATCAATTTCAACATCGGTGCCAATTTCCGCATGCTCAGGCTGCACGTGTGCAAGAGCAACCGGGTGGCCCAATGTTGGTGAAGGCTGGCCAGAAGTAACCACGCCGATCTTGTCTTCCGTACCTGGCAGGAAGATCTCGGAGCCTTCGCGGGCTGCGCGGCGCTGTTCAGAAGTAAGCCCAGCGATGACCACGCTCGGCTCGCGGCCGGTGAGCGCGTCCTTGCCCACGAAGTCAGCCTCCTTCTTCGCAAACGCGCGGCCCATACCCGCCTCAACGGGGGTGATCTCGGTGGACAGCTCATGGCCGTACAGGGGCATGGATGCTTCCAAACGCAACGAGTCACGCGACGCCAACCCACACGGCGTGCCGTGGTCAATCACGGCGTCCCACACCTTCTGAGCGTCTTCGCTGGAGCAGAACAGCTCAAAGCCGTCCTCACCGGTGTAGCCGGTACGGGCAACGAAGACCTCAACCTCTTCGCCGTTTGCGCGCAGCGTGTTCCACGCGCCGGAGTAGTAAGGCAAGTCCGTTGGGTCATGTTCAAGCTGGCCCTTGATCACCTCAAGCGAACCCGGGCCCTGCACAGCGACCAGACCGAACTGATCAGTGTTGTTGCTCAGCTGCACGTCAAAGCCCTCCGCGCGGGCCTGGAACGCCTCCCACACCGCAGGGGTGTTCGCGGCGTTTGGCACAACCATGAAGTGGTTGTCGCTGAACTTGTAGGTAATCAAGTCATCGATGATCCCGCCGTCAGCGTTGACAATCATCGAGTACTTCGCCTTGCCGTCCTTGAGCGTGCTCATGGTGGAAATCAGGGCGTAGTCCAAAAACGCACCAGCATCCGGGCCCTGGACGTTGATCTCACCCATGTGGGAAAGATCAAAGATGCCAACGCCATTGCGTACGGCCCTGTGCTCATCCAACTCATTGCCGTACTTCAGCGGCATCTCCCAGCCACCGAAATCAGTAAACGTAGCGCCAAGCTTCTCGTGCGTGGCGTGAAGCGGGGTCTGTGCCATGGTTAATCCTCCTTATCCAAATCGATGTCGAACGCCTCCGGCGGCGGGCACGCACACTGCAGGTTACGGTCGCCGAACGCCTCGTCGATGCGGCGCACCGGCGGGAAGTACTTGGAACGCGCCAGCGTATCCACCGGGTATGCGGCCTGCTCTCGTGAGAACTCGTACGGCC
Source organism: Corynebacterium riegelii (assembly GCF_016728505.1). GTDB lineage: Bacteria > Actinomycetota > Actinomycetes > Mycobacteriales > Mycobacteriaceae > Corynebacterium > Corynebacterium riegelii. Next base: position 2,393,887 of record NZ_CP068159.1, on the reverse strand, counting down.
ACTCATCACGGATCACACTGATCGCTGTGTACGGCGCGTTGTGGATAACAGAGCGCTCGTACTCCACGGCACCGTCGATAATCTCCTGGATCTCCGCACGGATGGAGCGCATCGCCGCAATGAAACGATCCAGCTCAGCCTTGTCCTCAGACTCGGTCGGCTCCACCATCAGCGTGCCCGCAACCGGGAACGCCAAGGTGGGGGCGTGGAAGCCGTAATCAATCAGGCGCTTGGCCACATCGGCTGCTGTCACGCCAGACTGGTCCGTCAGCTCGCGCAGGTCCAGGATGCACTCGTGGCCAACCAAGCCATTGGCGCCGGTGTAGAGCACCGGGAAGCTGTCATTGAGCTCACGCGCAATGTAGTTGGCGTTGAGCACCGCGTGTGCCGTGGCGCTGCGCAGTCCCTCCGCACCAGACATGGCGATGTAGGACCAGGAAATCGGCAGCACACCCGCAGAGCCGTAGAGCGTGGATGCCACCGGCACGCCACGGGTGTCTTCGGGATCCGTCGGGTCGCCCGGCAGGAACGGAATGAGGTGCTCCGCCACGCCGATCGGGCCAACACCCGGGCCGCCACCACCGTGCGGAATGGTGAAGGTCTTGTGCAGGTTCAGGTGAGATACGTCGCCGCCGAAATCGCCCGGGCGGGCAATGCCAGTCAGCGCGTTCATGTTCGCGCCGTCGATGTAGACCTGACCGCCGGCCGCATGCACCTTGTCGCACACCACGCGCACGTCTTCCTCGTACACACCGTGTGTGGACGGGTAGGTCAACATGATGGCGGCAACGTGGGAGCCGTACTTATCCAGTTTCTCTTCCAGATCAGCCAGGTCGATAGAGCCGTCTTCGGCAGTCTTGACCACAACCACGCGCAGGTTCGCCAACGTCGCCGACGCCGCATTAGTACCGTGCGCAGACGCCGGAATCAGGCAGATGTCACGCTCCGTGTCACCGTTTGCCACGTGGTAGGCGCGGATAGCCAAAAGGCCCGCCAGCTCACCGGTTGCACCAGAGTTCGGCTGCACGCTGACCTCGGCGTAGCCGGTGATCTCCACCAGCCAGGAACGAATCTCATCGATCAGCTCACGCCAACCCGTGGTGTACGCATCCGGCGTGTACGGGTGGACGTTGGCAAAACCAGGCCACGTGATTGCCTCAAGACCCGCGGTGGGGTTGAGCTTCATCGTGCAGGAACCAAGCGGGATCATCGTGCGATCCAGCGCCAAGTCCTTGTCACCCAGCGTGCGGATGTAGCGCATCATCTGGGTCTCAGAGTGGATGCTGTTAAACGTCACGTGCGTGAGAAACTCGGTTGCGCGCTCAAGCGCCTCCGGCAGGCGCGCCGGGGAATCAGTGACGGGGGAGTCCACCCCAAAGCCACCTAGAAGGGCTGCAACGTCTGCATCCGTGGTGTCCTCACCGAAGGACACTCCGACGGTGGTCGCATCAATCGGGCGAACCAGGTAGCCAGCCTCTGCAAGCGCATCCACTACACCCTGCGCGTTGTCTACTTCAACGGCGACGGTGTCAAAGAACTGTGCGTGCTTCACCTTCACGCCGCCGTTTTCAAGTGCGGTAGCGAAGTCAGCTGCACGCTGGTGCACCTCGCGTGCAATCTCCTTGAGCCCCTCAGGGCCGTGGTAGACCGCGTACATCGAAGCAGTGACCGCCAAAAGCGCCTGCGCGGTACAAATGTTGGACGTCGCGCGCTCACGGCGAATGTGCTGCTCACGCGTCTGCAAGGCCAAGCGGTACGCCGGGTAGCCCTCCGCGTCCTTAGACACACCCACCAGGCGGCCCGGAAGCTGACGCTGTAACTTTGCCTGCACTGCCATGTATGCGGCGTGCGGGCCACCGTAGAACAACGGCACACCGAAGCGCTGCGTCGAACCAATGGCAATGTCAGCACCCAGCTCACCTGGAGACTCCAGCAGCGTGAGTGCCAGAATGTCTGCGTCCACAGCAACCAGGCCGCCACGCTCATGGATTGCCTCAATCACCGGACGCGGGTCAACAATGTCGCCCTCCGTGCCCGGGTACGCAAGCACTGCGCCAACCAGGTCTTCACCAACCACACCCTGGGTTAGATCGGTGACCTCAACCTCCAGGTCAATGGCGCGAGCGCGCTCAGTGGTCACCTTGATCACCTGCGGGTGCAGGCGAGAATCCAGCAGCACCCGGCGGCCCTTCTTCACAGCGCGAGACATTAGGCCGACGGCTTCGGCGGCGGCAGACGCTTCGTCCAAAAGCGAAGCATTCGCAATATCCAACCCAGTCAGGTCCTGCACCATGGTCTGGAAGTTCAAAAGAGCCTCCAGGCGGCCCTGGGAGATCTCCGCCTGATACGGGGTATAGGCGGTATACCAGCCCGCATCCTCCACAACACCACGGCGAATCACCGGCGGGGTCAACGTGGAGGAAAAGCCCTGACCATAGAAAGCACGAAGCACAGTATTCTTACCGGCTAGCTCACGCAGCCGGTCCTGTGCCTCATACTCCGAAAGCGCCGCAGGAAGATCCAGCGGCTTGTCAGCCAAGATGCCGGACGGCACTGCCGCCGCGATCAACGCGTCAAGCGAGTCATACCCCAGCGCATCCAACAGCTCGCGCTGCTCATCCTGGTCCGGGCCAATATGTCGGGAAATGTAGTCCAACGAGAACTCCTTATCCAAGGCGTACAAATTACGCACCAGCATAGCTATTTACGCAAGGTACGTACGGGGTTTTGCATTCTCTGTAGACAGCTCACAGTAAGCCCGTAGGTGCAGCGTGCGGCCGGTTTTGCATAGTATGCAGCAATGCGAAAACCCGGCACCGAATGTCGGTACCGGGCTTGCGCTTTCTAGAAGGTATCTAGGGCTGGACTAGGACTTAGATGTCCAGGTCAGCCTCGAAGTCGCCTTCCTCGATGCGGTCCTTGATGGTGGTTACAAAGCGACCAGCATCTGCACCGTCAACCAGCTGGTGGTCGTAGGTGAACGGCAGGTAGCACATCTGGCGGATAGCGATGGAATCAATGCCGTCCTCGGTCACAATGACCGGGCGCTTCTCAATCGCGGCGGTGCCCAGGATGCCGGCCTGCGGCGGGGTCAGGATCGGGGTATCCAGCAGCGCACCCTCGGAGCCAATGTTGGTCACCGTGAAGGTAGCGCCAGACAGGTCGTTCGGACGCAGCTTCTTGTTGCGTGCGCGCTCAGCCAGGTCTGCAATTGCCTTGGCAATCTCAGCCAGGTTGAGGTCCTGTGCCTTCTTAATCACCGGAACCAGCAGGCCCTGCGGGGTGTCCACAGCGATGCCGATGTTGACGTCCTCGTGGTAGGTGATCTCCTTGGTGTCCGCGTTGAAGGACGCGTTCACGTTCGGGTGGGAGACCAGTGCCTCTGCCGTGGCCTTCACAAAGAACGCCAGGTAGGTGATGTTGGCACCATGCTTCTCAACGAATGCCGGCTTGACCTTCTTACGCAGCTCCGCAACGCGGGTAACGTCCACTTCCTGGACGTGGGTGAGCTGTGCGGTGGTCTGCAGGGACTCGACCATCTTCGCAGCGGTGATCTCGCGGATGCGGTTGACCTTCTGCGTGGTGCCGATGAGCTCCTGCTTCGCCGGATCCACGGACTTGGTGGACCAGTTAGCGCGAGCACCCTTCGGCTCATCCTTTGCAGCAGCCGAAGCATCAGCAGCGGAACCGCCCTCAGCGGCAGCCAAGACGTCCTGCTTACGGATACGGCCGCCAACACCGGTGCCCTCAACCGTGCTCAGGTCAACGCCGTGCTTCTCAGCCAGCTTGCGTACCAGCGGGGTGACGTACGGAACCTTGTCACCGCGGTCCTCCAGCTTGGCGGAGGTGTTCACGGACTCCTTGGACTCCTCGGCCTTCGGCTCTTCCTTCTTCGGCTCCTCGGCAGGCTTCTCTTCCTGCTTCGGCTCTTCCTTCGGCTCCTCAGCCTTTGGCTCTTCCTTCGGCTCGTCCGCCGGCTCTTCGGCAGCTGCGTCAGCGTCACCAATCACCACGATGGCCTGACCAACGTCAACGGTGTCGTCCTCCTCAGCCAGGATCTCCAGGATGGTGCCGGCGACCGGGGAGGGGATCTCGGTGTCAACCTTGTCGGTGGAGACCTCCAAAAGCGGCTCGTCCACCTCAACGGTGTCACCAACAGACTTCAGCCAAGTGGTAATCGTGCCCTCGGTGACAGACTCGCCCAGCTCCGGCATATCAACCGTGGTGGACTTGCCAGAAGCCTTCTTCGGAGCAGCTGCAGGCTTCTCCTCCTGCTTCGGTTCTTCCTTCTTCGGCTCTTCCTTCTTCGGCTCCTCAGCCTTCGGCTCTTCCTTCGGCTCGTCCGCCGGCTCTTCAGCAGCCGCGTTCGCGTCACCAATACGGGCGATGACCTCGCCCACCTCAACGGTGTCGTCCTCCTGCGCCAGGATCTCAACCAGGGTGCCGGCGACTGGGGACGGGATCTCGGTGTCAACCTTGTCGGTAGAGACCTCCAGCAGCGGCTCGTCCACCTCAACGGTGTCGCCGACTTCCTTCAGCCAGGTGGTAATCGTGCCCTCGGTCACGGACTCGCCCAGCTCCGGCATAGCAACGTCGGTTGCGGAACCGGAAGCACCGCCAGACTTCTTCGGTGCCTCTTCCTTCTCCTCGGAAGCTTCCTCGGCCGGAGCCTCCTCAGCTTCAGCCTCAGCTTCTTCAGCCTTGTCGGAGGAAGCATCAGCTGCTTCACCCTCCTCGCCGATGATGACAATCACGTCGCCCACCTCAACGGTGTCGTCTTCTTCAGCCTTGATCTCCAGGATCACGCCGGCGACGGGGGAGGGGATTTCCGTGTCAACCTTGTCGGTGGAAACCTCCAGCAACGGCTCATCTACCTCGACGGTGTCGCCGACTTCCTTCAGCCAGGTCGTAATCGTGCCTTCGGTTACAGACTCGCCCAGCTCGGGCATCTCTACTGAGTGCGCCATGGTTGCAACGTCTCCTCATAATCTTTGTGGAAGTTATACGGTCTCACAGACTACCCGCTATCGCCTCGGCGCGTTGCTATTTGCACCCCCTGAACTAGGATGTTTCGACGTGTTCAACCTTTTCGGCAGAGGCAAACGCCATTCTCAGTTCGCCCCACCCCGTGCTCCGGGGGAGACGATCCGCCCTGACGACGCTGCATATTTGCGTGATTGGGTCCAGGGGCGCACCTTTGTTGAGGGTTTTGTTGAGCCGGAAACCATGGTTAATGAAATGTCCGTGGTGTTGGTGGATGAAAAGGGCAACTACACCCGCCGCCGTATCGGGGGGCCGAAGGGCATTGATGAGGTTGCCCGCATGTTGGGCATCTCGCTTTACGACGTTGAGGAGACCGGCTACCCCGACCGCATGCGCAAGAAAATTGAGCAGGAGCGCATTTTGCGCAAGCGTGCGGAGCAAAAGGAACGCCGCGCTAAGTTTGAGCGCGGCGAGAATCCTTACAGCTAGTCAGGCTAGCTAATCAGGCTTTTAGACCTGGTCAGCAGCAATGCGGCTGATCGTCTCCACGATGGTGCGTACCGGCGCGCCGGTTGCGCGTGCAGGCACGTAGCCGTAGGGGGAGCCGCCGTTCCATGCCGGGCCAGCGATGTCCAGGTGTACCCACTCAACGTCCTCCGGCACGAACTTGGACAGGTAGAGGCCTGCGAAGCTGGTGCCGCCGGTGCGCTTGTTGTGTACATTGCGCATGTCAGCCACAGGGGACTTCAGTTCCTCTTCCTGCTCTTCAAGCAGCGGCATTGCCCAAGCCGGCTCGCCGACGCCGCGGCCAATTTCGGCGACGGTGTCGCGGAACTCGTCGGAACCGATCACGGCGGTGGTGCGTGCGCCGAGTGCGACAAGCTGTGCGCCGGTCAGGGTTGCGGCCTCAATCAGGTAGTTCGGGTTGTCCTCGCATGCGCGCGCAATAGCGTCGGCAAGCACGAGGCGGCCCTCAGCGTCGGTGTTGAGCACCTCAGAGGTCTTGCCACCGTAGTGGGTGATCACATCGCCCGGGCGGGTTGCGTTGCCCGACGGCATGTTTTCAGCCATAGGCAGCCACGCATTGACTCGCACAGGCAGCTTCAGCTTTGCTGCGGCAACGATCGCACCCAACTGCGCGGCCGAACCGCCCATGTCCGAAATCATGTCTTCCATATTCGCGGAAGGCTTCAGGGAGATCCCGCCGGTATCAAACGTGATGCCCTTGCCAACCAGGGCGATGTGCTTGTCGCCGCCACCGTCGTAAGACACGTGCACCAGCTGCGGGCCGTTCTTGGAACCCTTGCCAACTGCCACGATGCCGCCGAAGCCCTGCTGGGCCAACTGGTCGCCCGAGATGACCTCAACTGTCAGGTCAACCTCGTCCTTCCACTCTTCGGCGAGGTCCTTGACAATGCCGGCGTAGGCCTCCGGGTAGAGGAACGCGGCCGGGGTGTTGACCAGGTCACGGGAGAAATTCACGGAATCGGCCACGGCAACCGCGCGGTCAAACTCCTCCTGGTCAGCGCCAACCACAGTCACGGTGGCAGGGGAGTTGTCACCGTCCTTGTCGTTCTCAGACTTGAAGCCTGCGTACTTGTAGCTGCCCAGAAGCAGACCCTCAACCACGGCCTGGGTGCCAAACTCACAGGATGCGGCGGCTTCCTTGATATCGCCAAGCGCGCGGGCTGCGACACCGTAGGCGCGGCGTACCGCCTCATCATCGATGTCGTCGGCGTTGCCGAGGCCGGTGGTGAGGTACACGGTGCCGTCGATAAGCAGGCGAAGCGTCTCGCCAGCGCCACCCTTGGCGCCGAGAGCGGACAGTGCGTCGAGCAAGCCTTCCGGTGCAAGAGACGTCACCGGAAGCTCAAGGCCATCATCGCCTTTGGCAATAGGGACGATGCGTGCAGCAGTAGTAGGGGCAGTGTCAGCAGTGCGAAGCGCCACGGTCGTGCCGCGGGCGCTGAAATTGTTCAACTTCATAGGAGTAAGGTTAGGTCATGTCTTCGATCGAATTCAGCATTACCAAAACCGACAATCCCGTGAGCGACGCTGAGCGTCAGGCGATCCTGGAAAACCCAGCCTTCGGCAAAACGTTCACTGACCACATGGTTTCCATCGAGTGGACGGAAGAAGACGGTTGGCACGACGCACGCGTGCGCCCCTACGGCCCAATTTCTCTGGACCCGGCAACCAGCGTGCTGCACTACGGTCAAGCCATCTTCGAGGGCCTGAAGGCATACCGCCATGAAGATGGCTCCATCACCACGTTCCGCCCGGAGCAAAACGCTGCCCGTTTCCAGCACTCCGCACACCGCTTGGCCATGCCGGAGCTGCCGGAAGAGACATTCATCGAAGCGATCAAGCAGCTGGTGACCGTGGACCAGGACTGGGTCCCGGCAGCCGGCGGCGAGGCAGCGCTGTATCTGCGCCCCTTCATGATTTCTACGGAGGCAACCCTGGGGGTTAAGCCGAGTAGCTCGTACACCTTCTACCTCATTGCCTCACCTGCCGGTGCGTACTTCTCCGGCGGCATCAAGCCGGTCAGCGTGTGGATTTCCAAGGAGTACGTCCGCGCAGCACCTGGTGGTACCGGTGACGCAAAGTTTGCCGGCAACTACGCCGCATCTCTGCTGGCTCAGGCTGAGGCAGAGGAGAAGGGCTGCGACCAGGTTGTGTGGCTGGACGCAATCGAGCGTAAGTACATCGAGGAAATGGGCGGCATGAACCTCATGTTCGTCGAAGGCTCCGGCGATAACGCCAAGCTGATTACGCCTGCGCTGTCGGGCTCCCTTTTGGCAGGCATTACCCGCAAGTCCCTGCTGCAGGTTGCGGAGGACTTGGGCTATGCGCCGGAAGAGCGCAAGATTACTGTCGACGACTGGCGCAACGGCGCCGAGTCCGGCCAGATCACCGAGACGCTGGCTTGCGGTACCGCCGCCGTGATCACGCCCGTGGGCCGCGTGCTGTCTGCCGATGGTGAGTTCACCATTAACAACAACGAGGCAGGCCCAATCACCTTGCAGCTGCGTGAGCGCCTGCGCGGTATCCAAAACGGCACCGTGGAAGACACCCACGGCTGGAACTATCGCCTGGTTTAAACCGGGGTTAGGTGGCGTCCGCCAGGGCGTCAGCGACTAGCTCGGCGGCGAGGTTGATTGTTGGCAACGCCGCCAACCCGCCGGCTGCCTGGCCGACGGTGCAGTCCAACGCCAACACCGGCTCAAGTTCGAGCGCTTCCAGGCAGGTCACGTGGCAAGGCTCAGCAGTGAGCTGGCTGGCAATCAGCCAGCGCTTCGTGCCGGGTGCCATGCGCTCAGCCACGTAGGCGGCAACGGCGGCGTACGCGCCGTCAATAACCACGGGGGTACGGCGCGCCGCCGACTGTGCAATCAACCCCACCAGGCAAGCAAAATCCGGCCCGCCAATCTCTGCGATCACGCGCTCTTCATCATCGCGGAAGGAGCGCACTCGAAACATTGCGTCCCGAATCGCGGTGACTTTGACCTTCCACACCTCATCATTGATTCCGGAACCCCGGCCGATCGCCTTGACCGGTTCCGTGCGTGTGAATACCCCGAACAGCGCGGCGGCCACCGTGGTGTTTCCAACCCCGCAATCACCCGGGATGATCAGGTCCGCGCCGGCATCAATCTCCTGGTCAGCAATAGCAATGCCGTGCTCGAAGGCCTCCGTGCACGCCTGAAGCGTCATGGCGGGTTCGGTGTCGATGGGGCGGGTGGGGTGGTTCACGTAAACGTCGACAAGCCTGATGCTCCCACCGGCAAGCCTGGCAGCCGCATTAGCCGGCCCGCCACCTGCAGCGATCTGCTGCACCTGCTGCTGCGCGGCATCCTCAACCCACGCCGAGACACCACGACGCGCAATCCCATGATTGCCAGCAACAACCACCGCACGCGCACGCGTAAACGGCTGCGGCACATCCGCACCCTGCACCGCCGCAGCCCACGCACCGATCTGCGCTAAGCGCCCCAGGGAGCGGCCGGGCACCGACACCTGCAGGCTGTCTAGGATCGTCTGCTTTCGGGACGCATTCGGCGCCTCAACTGGCGGGAATTGCACAGCCACGGCTTAGACCTTTTGACCCAACGCAACCTGCGGCTTCGGGGAACGCCAGCTGCGCATTTGCGACGCACGCGTCCACGCATACATACCCAGCGCAAAACCAGTGTCCGTGGTGCCCGGGAACTTTTTGCGAACATCACTGTTCACACGCTTGCCAACGATGAACGCCTCCAAGAAGATCGTGACCACAAAAATAAACGTCACAATACTCAGCGCAGCAGCCAGACGCGGCAAGAACGTGCCAATAAACATCACTGCAAGCAGCACCATGGCAAACGGCATGGCGTAGTTATTAAACAGGCGGCGCGAGTCCACCCAGTCGCGCACGTAGCGGCGGACCTCACCGCGGTCACGCTCCATGAGGTAGCGATCATCACCTGCGTCAATGCGCTGCTGCATCTCGCGCGATGCCTTGCGGCGCTCCTCGCGCTCCTGCTGCTTGTACGCCTTCCACTCTTCCTTGCTCATGGACTGCTTTAACTCTTTACGACGCTGCGCCTGCTGCGCCGGCGTCGCCGCATTCGGATCGCGCACCACGCCGCGCTTGACCTCCTGGTCATGACGCTTCGGCGTCGGCTTACCCTTCGGCGGGGTGTAGCCCTTCGGGTACTGCGGTTCAGGCTCAGCCGCCGCGGCGGTTTCTGCGGAGGTGTCGGTGCTCAACGTTTCGGCATCTGCTGCCGTTTCAGATTTCTGCCAGGGAAGTTTCACGAGTCCTAGGCTACAAGGCCACCCCCATAGTCCAAAGGCGGGATGCAGGAATAGGTAGGGTGTGCGTGACGTTGCAAGGCGTAGTTGGAGTACGCTGGGCGCAAACTCCACCAAGAACGTGAGGAGAAAACAATGACTGCACCTACTTCCGCAACAGGCGTAACCCTGACCGAGGCAGCTGCCGCAAAGGCAAAGGCGCTGCTAGACCAGGAAGGTCGCACCGACCTTTCCCTGCGTATTGCCGTGCAGCCGGGTGGCTGCGCAGGCTTGCGCTACCAGCTTTACTTTGATGACCGTGAGCTTGACGGTGACAAGATCGACGAGGTTGGCGGTGTCCGTCTCGTGGTGGACAAGATGAGCGTGCCGTACCTGACCGGCGCAACCATCGACTTTGCTGACACCATTGAGCAGCAGGGTTTCACCATTGATAACCCGAACGCTGGCTCCGCCTGCGCTTGCGGCGACAGCTTTAACTAAGCGCTGTTAGCTTTCTTACGCATTCCGCCGCGCGGAAAACTTCCCTTTAAGCCTTTGATGGGCTTGGGTGAGGTTTCCGCGCGGCGGAATGTATTTGTGGGGTTCTTACGGGGTGTATTCGAGCGAGTCGCGGATCTGCGAGACCAGGGCGGGGGAGACATCCGTACCAATGACCTCAACGCCTGCGACCTTCTCGCTTTCGTCATGAGACAGCAGGAACCAAGTGCCGGTGATGTCAGCGTCTTCCTGCTTCGTGCTGAACGAGTATTCAATCCCAATGTCAGCGTTATCCACTTCCAGCTTCTCCACCTCGCCCGGGGACCAGTCGGGGCCGTAAGCGCCATTGAGCATGGCCTCACCACGCAGCACACCAACCGTTGAATCCGCGTCAGGGGTTCGGCCCAAGTCATCGCTGACACGAATGACAATCGTTGGGTTCTCCGGGTTGTCGGTGTAGGACTTCGTCCAGCCGTCCGTAGGCGAATAGTCCGCAACCTCACTCACCCCGTCGGGCAGGGCGAAGGTGATGGTGGATGTGCCACCGCGCTCGGCGGTGCTTGTCGTCTCAGTATTGGTTTCCGTTTGGGTAGCTTCCTCGCCCGACCCGCAGGCCGAAGCGAAAAGTGCCACCGTTGCCATGATGCTGATGCCAAGGGTTCGCTTCATGCTTGCCAATTATCGCGTGCTTTCGGCGATTGCACCGCGCTGCTCCTAGCAGATAACGCGTTTCCAGCTGAAGGTATTGACATCTGACCTGCGGAAATAGGGGCCGAAAATTTTTATCTGCTAGTAGGGCAGGGCTCTTGCTTATTGACGCATCCCCAACGCCGGGAATATTCCCACACCCAATCGGTTAATGTAGTTGACACGTCACGTAATAAAGGGAGTGCACATGACCACGCTGGACCCAGCAGTTATTCAATTTGGCCTAGACACCTTCGGCGACCTGCCGCGCCATGAAGACGGCACCCTGTTCACGCACGCAGAAGCAATCCGCGCAACGCTGGAGGAGGCCGTGCTGGCAGACAGCATCGGCGTCGACGCTTTTACGGTTGGCGAACACCACCGGCCGGATTACGCGATTTCCTCGCCGCCGACCATGCTGGCCGGTATTGCTACCGCAACGAAGCACCTGAAGCTGGCGTCAGGGGTGACGGTGCTGTCTTCCGACGACCCGGTTCGGGTGTTTGAGCAGTTCGCTACGTTGGACGCGTTGTCTAACGGCCGTGCGGAGATCATCCTTTGCCGCGGGTCCTTTACGGAGTCTTTTCCACTGTTCGGTTACAAGCTGGAGGACTACAACCGTCTGTTTGAGGAAAAGATCAACCTGTGGGCGGAGTTGGTCAAAGAGGAGCCGGTGACCTGGTCGGGTGAGACTCGTCCGGCACTGGACAACGCCGATGTGTTCCCGAAGACCGAAAATGGCCTGACCACCTGGGTCGGCGTGGGTGGCTCGCCGGAGTCTGTGGTGCGCACTGCCCGCTACGGCTTTGGCCTCATGTTGGCGATTATTGGCGGGGCGCCGGTGCGCTTCAAGCCGTTTATTGACCTGTACAAGCAGGCAACCGAGCAATTCGGCACCACCGCGCACCCAGTGGGCGTGCACTCGCCGGGCTTTGTCGCTGACACTGATGAGGAAGCCAAGGACCTCATCTTTGAGGAGTACGCGGCAGCCCAGCACCGCATCGGCATTACGCGCGGGTGGCCGCGACTGACCCGCGGCAGGTTTGAGTCGGAGATCAACGATGGTGCGCTCACCGTTGGCTCGCCGGAGACGGTGGCTAGGAAGATCGCAGACACGGTTCGCACGCTGGACCTGGGACGCTACGACATGGTCTATTCCACTGTTGGCCAGATCCCGCACGCAGCGCGCATGCGTTCCGTGGAGCTCTACGGAACCAAGGTTGTGCCCATGGTGCGCGAGATGCTCGCCGAGGGCTAACGGCAGCAGCTAAATATCAGCCCGGGCTATCGGCCCCGGGTTGCGCCGCGGCTTTAGCGTGGCGTTGGGAAGCTCTGGGGCCGGCAGCCAGCTCATCCCATCAGGGTTTTTCCCTGGCCCGCCGTGGCCAACGTAGCCGTCGACCTGCCCGAAACGCTCACCGTCGCCTCCGGCTTGTGCCTGCCATTGCGTGCGCGCCTGCTTGATCTCGCTAAAGTCGCGGGCGACAAAGTTCCACCACATGAGGATTTCCTCCTCAAACGGGGCAACGTCCATCCCGCCGGTGCGTGCCACGTCATCGGGACCGAAATGGTCGACGAAACACCAGGCCCCAATCATGGGGCGCTGCCTGTGCGGAATAGTCCGGTGCACCGTCATCGCGCGCGGGCCACCGAGTGGCACCTCACGGGACGAAATGATCTCAACGACGCTCATGGCGCCCCAGCTTAGAGCTTGACGGGGTAATCCTTCTGCTCAATCTGCGGGTCAAGGCGGTCTTCAACAAAGATGCCGTGCCAGATCATGAACGCAAGGACCGTCCACAAGCGACGCGAGTGGTCAGAGACACCATCACGGTGCTCCTTGAGCATCTCCAGGACCTGATCCTTGGCAAAGATGTCGTCGGTCTGGGACTCACGGATGGTGTCTTGGGCCCAACCAAAGAGCTCATCGCCGGCCAGCCAGTGGCGCATCGGAACAGGGAAGCCCAGCTTCTTGCGGTGGAGAACATGCGGCGGCACGATCTGCTCCATCGCCTTGCGCAACGCGTACTTGGTGGTGCCGCCGGCAATCTTCTGGTCAAACGGGATGGTCTGCGCAACCTCGAAGACTTCCTTGTCCAGGAACGGAACGCGGAGTTCAAGCGAGTTGGCCATGTTCATCTTGTCGGCCTTGACCAGGATGTCGCCACGCATCCAGGTGAACAGATCGAGGTTCTGCATGCGTGCAACCGGATCCATCTCGGTGGAGGTGGCGTAGATCGGTGCGGTGACCTCGCGGTGGTCCCACTCGCGCTTCGCCCACGGCAGCACGCGCTGGAGCTGCTCGAAGTGAAAGGAGCGAGCGTTGCCGTAGTACCGCTCTTCCATCGGGGTCGTGCCGCGCTCAAGCAAGCTCTTGCCCTTGACTCCATCCGGCAAAACGCGCGAAAGCCGGTTCAGCCCACGGTTCAACGCAGTCGGCAGCTTCTCAAACGGCGCAAGCGACAGCGGCTCCTTATAAATGGTGTAGCCGCCAAACAGTTCGTCCGCTCCCTCGCCGGAGAGCACTACCTTGACATGCTTGCGTGCCTCTTGGGCCACGAAGAACAGCGGCACCAGCGAGGGGTCAGCCACAGGATCATCCAGGTACCACATGATCTTCGGAATCGCGTCGGCGTATTCATCGGGCGAGACAATCTTGACAATGTGCTCCACGCCGATCGCAGCAGCAGATTCGGCGGCAACGTCCACCTCGGAGTATCCCTCGCGCTCAAAGCCGGTGGTAAACGTCAACAGGTCCGGGTTGTGGCGCTTGGCCAGCGCGGCAATGGCGGTGGAGTCAATGCCGCCGGAGAGGAAAGAGCCCACGGTGACGTCAGCGCGCATGTGCTTCGCCACAGAATCTTCAAGCGCAGCAGCGATACGGTCGTAGAGGTCCTGCTCCTTGCCCTTCACCACAGGAGTGGGGGAGAAGTGGGGCTTGAAGTAGCGCTTGGACTTAACCGTCCCGCCCGGGGTCAGCGTCACCGTGCAGCCGGACTCCACGCGACGGATCCCGGTGTGCAAGCTCTCCGGTTCCGGGACGTACTGCAGGTCCACGTAGTGCTCGATTGCGCGGCGATCCAGATCCAGCGACAGGCCCAGCTCAGGCGCCATCTCCAGGATGGACTTCTTCTCAGAAGCAAAAACGGTGCCCGCCTCGGTTGTTGCGTAGTAAAGCGGCTTGATGCCGAACTGGTCGCGGGCGGCGAACATCGTCTTTGTCTCCGTGTCCCAAATAACAAAGGCGAACATGCCGCGCAGGTGCTCGACTACCTTCTCGCCCCAGTGGTGGAAGCCAACAACGATGGGTTCGCCGTCGCCTTCCGTCGCAAAGCTGAAGCCCTCTTTCTGCAGCTCTTCGCGCAGTTCGATGTAGTTGTAGATCTCACCATTAAACGTCAGGGCGTAACGCTGCGGGTTGTCCTCAGGTCCCCACCGCAATGGCTGGTGGGAATGCTCGATGTCAATGATGGCGAGGCGGTTGAAACCGAAAACCGCGTCCGCGTCGTTCCACGTGCCGGCGGCGTCAGGGCCGCGGTGGTACATGCAGGGAAGCGCCCGCTCAACAGGCTCAACAAAGGAGGCGCCTGCGCCATTGGCCGTGAGCATTGCTAGAAGACCGCACATAATTTGGAAACCTCTCCTATATATAAGGTGCGCGTGTTGCTTCCCTCCACAATAGAGACGAACACCCAACATCCGGCAACCGCGCCGGTCCATCTTTTGCCGTGCCCCGAAAGGGGGCCAACTTTTGGACGAAGGAAGAGCTTTTGCTTATCGACGCCACGCCAAAAGCCCAGCACGCACCCCAACAAGCGGGGGTTTCTCCGGCTGACGGGCCACCCCCGAGCGAGGAAGCGAAGTGAAGCGCTTGGAATTCCAACACCGGAATTCATTTGAACTATTCTGACTGGGTAGGAATGTTCTGGTAGTTTCATGCACTTTTTCGCGAAGACTGCGAAGAACCGTGAATGGAGCGGCCGGAACATGAACATGAAGTGTGGACAGGAAGGCAAACACACGTGGAAAAGCACACGAACCGCAGCTTTGCCAAGAAGGCTGGCATTGCGGCTTCGCTCCTGCTTGGTGGGCTCACGCTCACCGGCTGTGACGTAGCAGCGCCGGACGCGGTCAATCGACTCATGGACATGGGCTGGCCGGACCCGGTCACCCCTGAGGGTGCTCAGATGTACAACTTCTGGGTATGGACCTGGGTTGCCGCTTGGATCATTGGCATCATCATGTGGGGTCTGTTCCTCACCGCGATTTTTGCTTGGAACAACAAGAAGCGCGAGAAGCAGGGTGCTCCGGAGTTTCCGAAGCAGCTGCAGTACAACGTTCCGCTTGAGCTGATTCTCACCATCGTGCCGATCATCATCGTCATGGTGCTGTTCTTCTTCACCGTGCAGTCGCAGACGCATGCTACGGCGCTGAACAAGGATCCGAAGGTGACGGTTGACGTCACCGGCTACCAGTGGAACTGGAAGTTTGGCTACGCGGCCATTGACGGTGAGTTCACCCCAGACGGCCAGGCGTACGACGGCGTTGATGAGGAGCGCCAGGCGCTCGCGGATGCGACGAAGTTCGACCCGGAGGGCACGCGCAACGCCAACCCGATTCACGGCATGTCCACGGGTGATATCTCCTACCTGAACTTCAATGAGATCGAGACCATCGGCTCCACCGAGGAAGTACCGGTTCTGGTTCTGCCGACCGAGACCGCGATTGAGTTCCGCCTCGCTTCTGGCGATGTGAACCACGCGTTCTGGGTTCCGGAGTTCCTGTTCAAGCGTGACGCTTACGCTCACCCGGAATCCAACCAGCAGCAGCGCGCATTCCAGATTGAGCAGATCGACCGTGAAGGCGCATTCGTTGGCCGCTGTGCCGAGATGTGCGGTACCTACCACGCAATGATGAACTTCGAGGTTCGCGCTGTGAGCCCAGAGAAGTTCCGCGACTACGTTGCATACCGTACTGCTAACCCGCAGGCGCCGAACTCTGACGCTCTGCGCGCCATCGGTGAGGCACCGTACGCAACCTCCACCCGCCCGTTCGTGAGTGACCGTACCGGTTCCCGCGACGGCATCAACTACCAAGACCCGAACGCGAACGTTTAAAAGAGAGGTGTAAAAAATGGGAACTGGCGCAAGAGTTTTCTACGCAATTGGCACCTTCTTGGGGTTGATGGCGGTGTTCTACATCATTTCCACTGCCTGGATTGGTGAGGACGCGTGGCTGTTCGGCACCGAGTGGGTTGGTTCTGTCGCACTGGTACTGGCTACCGGACTGTGCTTCATGCTTGCGGTGTACCTCGACTTCACCGAGCGTCGTATGGATATCGTCCCGGAAGACTGGGAAGAGGCTGAGATTGAGGACGGTGCTGGTGTGCTGGGCTTCTTCTCTCCAAGCTCCATCTGGCCGCTCGCGATGGCCGGTGCGATCTTCTTCCTGGGCCTGGGCATTGCCTTCTATCAGTTGTGGCTGATTGCCTTCGGTGCAGTGTTCCTGATCTGGACGACCACCCAGCTGAACCTGCAGTACGGCATTCCGCGCGAGAAGCACTAATGTCGGCATAGCCTTCACCGACTGGGAATACCCCGCCCGCTCCGATAGCACTTCGGAGCCGGCGGGGTTTTGCTTTGCTGGCTATAGGCTGGGGTCATCCGAAAGGTGGACCCTTAAAGGTGGGAGAGTTAGTCGTGTGACGTTGGGCACATACGGGAACTATTTCGAGAGCCAGAGACGTAGTGTTGGCAGCGCTTTGCCAAGGGCTAAATTGCGCTTTTTCCAACGTGATTTATTTAGCCTTTGCGGGTGACCTGCATGGATGCTGGTCGGATATGAGGGCTAAATAGTTCCCGGGTTTTGAAAAAAGTTTTTCTGCAACACGTTTATGACTAAAAAGAGCTGGTTGTAGTCCTACGTGCAGAGAAATTGCGGGGGTAATCGAGGTGACTTTACGGCTCTTTCAGGGGATAATCACATGCGTGACGACCGCAATTTCTAACCAAGGTATGGCGACACCGCATGATCGCGTCGCAGCGCTGAACCGTCCCAACATGGTCAGCGTCGGCACGATTGCGTTCCTCGCCCAAGAATTAATGTTCTTCGCCGGCCTGTTCTCGATGTACTTCGTGTCTCGAGCCAACGGCTTGACGGCTGGCGATTGGGGCAACCAGACGGCGCACCTGAACGTGGCGTTCGGCGGAATTATTACCGTCGTCCTTCTGACCTCGTCGGTGACGTCCCAGCTGGGTGTCTTCGCTGCTGAAAGGGGTGACGTTTTCGGACTGCGCAAGTGGTTCGGTGTCACCATCGCACTCGGCTTCGTCTTCCTCGTCCTCGTCGGTATTGAGTGGACGGAGATGATTCACGCGGGTGTGACCATTCAGTCCAGCGTGTATGGCTCGATGATCTACATCATCACCGGCTTCCACATGGCTCACGTGACGGCAGGCATCATCGCCTTCATCGTTGTGATGATGCGTGTTTCGAAGTCGAAGTTCACTCCTGCACAGGCAACCGCCGCAATGGCAACGTCCTACTACTGGCACTTCGTTGACGTGATTTGGGTTGGCGTGTTCATCACGCTGTACCTGGTCCAGTAGTCAGGCGAACTGACGTACTTCTCAAAGCATTTCTTTTAAAGGAAACAAGATGGAAAACACACCTAAGAAGACGCGTAGCCGTCGCAAGACGCAGCGCACCGTCGCTGGTGCTGCAGCGCTTACGTTGGGTTTGACCGGCGCGGGTTTCCTTGCATCCGCGCTTGCGCCGAACGCGCAGGTTGCTACCGCCCAGCGTGATGAGCAGGCTCTGATTCAAGAGGGCAAGGATCTCTACGACGTGGCGTGCATCACCTGCCACGGCGCGAACCTGCAGGGCGTTGAGGGCCGCGGCCCCTCCCTGATCGGTACCGGCGAAGGTGCCGTGTACTTCCAGGTCAACTCCGGCCGTATGCCGATGATGTCCAACGATGCGCAGGCTGAGCGCAAGCGCCCGCGTTACACCGAGTCTCAGGCACTCGCCTTGGCCGCGTATGTTGCTGCCAACGGTGGCGGCCCGGAGCTGGTGTACAACCCGGACGGCACGCTCGCCATGGAGGAGCTCCGTGGCAAGAACTTCGATGGACAGATGCAGGCAGAAGACGTCGCCCGTGGCGGCGAGCTGTTCCGCCTGAACTGTGCCTCCTGCCACAGCTTCACCGGTCGTGGTGGCGCACTGTCCTCCGGTAAGTACGCACCGGTCCTGGATCCTGCGAATGAGCAGGAGATCTACCAGGCGATGCTGACTGGCCCGCAGAATATGCCGAAGTTCTCTGATCGTCAGCTCAGCGCTGATGAGAAGAAGGACATCATTGCCTTCATCAAGTCCTCCAAGGAGACTCCGAGCCCGGGTGGCTACGGTCTCGGTGGCTTGGGCCCAGTTTCTGAAGGTATGGCGATGTGGATTATCGGCGTGACCCTCGTGGCTGCCGGTGCTATTTGGATTGGATCCCGCTCATGAGTGATGTGAAGAAGAACTACACGACTGAAGAGCTCGACCGCATGAGCAATGCCGAGCTCGCTGCTCTGGGTACCGAGCTCGATGACGTTACGGTTGCCTACCGCAAGGAGCGTTACCCGGTAGAGGGTGACCCGCGCGAGAAGTCGGCTGCTGCCGGCATCACCGCGTGGCTGGTTGTTTCCGTAATCTCCGCGATTGCGTTTTTGGGTGTGTACCTGTTCTGGCCGTGGGAGCCGAAGTTCCACGGTGATGAAGGTCTGCTGACCTTCACCCTGTACACGCCGCTGCTGGGTCTGACCGCTGGTTTGACCTTTGCTGCTCTTGGCTTTGCCATCATCCAGTACGTGAAGAAGTTCATCCCGGAAGAGATTTCGGTACAGCGTCGTCATGACGGCCGGTCTTCTGAGCTGGACCGCCGTACGACCACCGCTCTGCTGAATGATGCGTGGGAGACTTCCACCCTGGGTCGTCGTAAGGCCATCAAGGGCTTGCTCGGCACCGCTGGTGTGCTGGCTGGTCTCGTGGTTATCGCTCCGATGGGTGGCATGATCAAGAACCCGTGGCGCGAGCGTCATGCTCTTGGCTACAACGGTGACGGCACCCTGTGGACCCACGGCTGGACCCTGCACGAGCAGGGCGTGAAGATCTACCTGGGCCGCGATACCGGTGCGATCGCTGAAAAGCACTCTGGCGTGGCAGGGGAGCACTTCACCACCGCTGGTGTTTCCCGCCTGGTGCGTATGCGTCCGGAGGACCTGGCTGCTGCAGCTATGGAGACCGTCTTCCCGCTGTACGAGGAAGATGTGAACGACGGTGCGCAGTACAACCCGGAGCGCGATGTGTACGAAAACCACATGCACTCCATCCACGGTCCGCGTAACGCGGTCATGCTGATTCGCCTGCGTTCCGCAGATGCGAAGAAGGTTGTGGAGCGTGAGGGGCAGGAAGACTTCCACTACGGCGATTACTACGCCTACTCGAAGATCTGCACCCACATCGGCTGCCCGACCTCGCTGTACGAGGCGCAGACGAACCGCATCCTTTGCCCGTGTCACCAGTCGCAGTTCGACGCGCTGCAGTACGCTAAGCCGATCTTCGGCCCGGCTGCTCGTGCGCTGCCGCAGCTGCCTGTGACAATTGACGAAGAAGGTTACCTCATCGCCAACGGCAACTTCATCGAGCCCGTTGGCCCGGCATTCTGGGAGCGTAAGTCCTAATGACTACAAAACTCGCTAAAGCCGCGGACAACGCTGATTCGCGCCTCTCCGGCGCTGGCTTCCTCCGCGCTCAGCTCAACAAGGTGTTCCCGAGCCACTGGTCCTTCATGCTCGGTGAGATGGCTCTGTACAGCTTCATCATCCTTCTGCTGACTGGTATTTACCTGGCACTGTTCTTTGACCCGTCCATTACCAAGGTCATTTATGACGGTGCGTACCTGCCGCTCAACGGTGTCGAGATGTCTCGCGCCTACGCAACGGCACTTGATATTTCCTTTGACGTGCGCGGCGGCCTGTTTGTCCGCCAGATGCACCACTGGGCTGCACTGATGTTCATGATGTCGATGTTCGCCCACATGATGCGTATCTTCTTCACCGGCGCGTTCCGTCGCCCGCGTGAGGCTAACTGGCTCATCGGTGTCACCCTGATCCTGCTCGGCATGATCGAAGGCTTCATGGGCTACTCCCTGCCGGACGACCTGCTCTCCGGTGTGGGTCTGCGCATTATGTCCGCGATCATCCTGTCCGTGCCGATCATTGGTACCTGGACCCACTGGGCCATCTTCGGTGGTGACTTCCCGTCCGACCTGATGCTGGACCGCTTCTACATCCTGCACGTGCTGATCCTGCCGGGCCTAATCCTGGCACTGATCGCAGCTCACCTGCTGCTCGTCTGGTTCCAGAAGCACACGCAGTTCCCGGGCCCTGGCCGTACGGAGAACAACGTTGTGGGTATCCGCATCATGCCGGTCTTCGCCGTCAAGGCAATTGGCTTCATGATGATCGTGTTCGCAGTGCTTGCAGCAATGGCTGGTCTCACCACCATTAACGGCATCTGGAACATCGGCCCGTACAACCCGTCGCAGGTGTCTGCTGGTTCCCAGCCTGACGTGTACATGCTGTGGACTGACGGTGCTGCTCGTGTCATGCCGGCGTGGGAGCTCTACATCGGTAACTACACCATCCCGGGCGCCTTCTGGGTTGCCCTGATGTGTGGTGTGATGGTTGGTCTGCTGATTGCATACCCGTTCATTGAGAAGAAGGTCACTGGTGACGACGCGCACCACAACCTGCTGCAGCGTCCGCGTGACGTTCCGGCACGTACCGGCCTGGGTGTCATGGGCATCGTCTTCTTCATGATCCTGACCGTCTCTGGTGGTAACGACCACGTAGCACACTTCTTCCAGATCTCCCTGAACGCGATGACCTGGTTCGGTCGCATCGGCCTGATCATTCTGCCGCCGATTGCCTACTGGATCACCTACCGCATCTGTGTTGGTCTGCAGCGCTCCGACCGTGAGGTTCTGGAGCACGGTATTGAGACCGGTATCATCAAGAAGCTGCCGAACGGTGCCTTCGTTGAGATCCACCAGCCGCTCGGCCCGGTTGATGAGCACGGCCACCCGATTCCGCTTGAGTACGGCGGTGCACGTGTGCCGAAGCAGCTCAACCAGCTTGGCTTCGCTGACTCCGAGACCATCGGTAAGTTCAAGCCGGCTCCGATCGGTGTCACCGAGAAGGTCCGCGAGAAGGCTGCCGAATACCACCACGAAGAGGTTGAGACGCTGCGTCAGCTTGAGGAGACCAAGCACCTCGCTGATCGCGACGCCACCCCGCGTGACTAACGCTTAAGCCTGCGGTCGCTTACGCGTGAAACCCCCTCCCAAGGGAGGGGGTTTTGTTATGTAACAAACCGGTTACGTAGCGCAATTCACATCTGAGCTTCGAACGGTCAGGCAACTCACGTGCCGTTTCCTGTCTACTCATACGCCATCTTCCGAAACATGCAGGTCATGGGCCTTTCATGCTGCTGGAAATAGGTGATGGTTTCGCCGACTTTCCAAGACGGACGCCCCCGAATTGGGGCAATTTTTACAAATAACGAATCTGTAACGGCGCGGTGGGTGGACATTGTCGTTGCCGTTTCGTAATCTAACCGAGACATTGCGACGACATACGTTGACGCAAGGTACGAAAACAACATATAAGCCGAATTCCACGGCATGGTCACAAAGGGTGGCCAGGATGTGGAAGCCGGGGGCCCACAACAGGATCCAAATGGATTCACCCCCTGGGGTGAATGGCCGCAAGGATAGCGCGACAAGCGCTACGGAGCGAGCCAGGGCTGGCTCTCAAGCCCAACCCGACAGCTAACCCGGTAGGCACTGAGATGATATGGAGAACACTTTCGTGGCTAAACACCGTCGCCAGGAGACCAACACTGCAACCCGTGCAGTGGCCGCAGCTACCGCAGCAGTTGCTGGCGCAACGCTGATCGCACCGACTGCGGGCGCAACCGAGGTTGGTCTGCCGAACTTCGATGCCATCCCGGGCCTTGCAGACAACGTCCAGGCTGCTGTTGATGCGGCTCGTAACGTGCCGGCTGTTAACGCCGTTCCTGAGCTGAACAACGCTATTGAGGCTGTGCAGTCTCAGTTTGCTCCGGCGGCGCCGGCTGCAAACGTCGCGGCTGTGGCTGACGCGCTGCCGCTGCCGGCTGCGGAGCCTGCTCCGGCCGTGAACAAGGGCCAGCAGATCGTTGACATTGCACGTGCGAAGGTTGGCGCACCGTACGTCTACGGCGCGGCTGGCCCGGCAGCGTTCGACTGCTCTGGCTTCACCTCCTGGGTTTACTCCCAGGCTGGCATCAACATCCCGCGTACCTCTCAGGCTCAGGCTTCCGCTGGCCAGCGTGTGCCGCTGGATCAGCTGCAGCCGGGTGACATCGTCGCTTACTATGGCGGTGCGTCCCACGTTGCTATCTACGCTGGCAATGGCCAGATCATCGACGCGCTGAACTCCGGCATTCCGGTTGGCTACCGCAGCCTGAACCTGATGCCGATCCACTCGGCATTCCGCTTCCACTAAAGCGAGCTTCTTCGCTCGGTTCCCTGTCTGAAGGGGCCGGGCTTTTTGCTTTTCGACGCCACAACGTCCCCGCCCACATCCTTCCCTCCAGCCACATCCGTAACTCTGCATACCTGCACTACACACCCGTTTTTCCGCGCCGCGGAAAGTGTGGCAAAGGGCTTGGAAGGCGTGGCGTGCGCCGCTATAGTGATAACGGTTTTATATAGCGCTGTGGGATTGAGGAGAGGTTTTCAGGCGTGGGGAAGCACTCAAAGCGTAGGGCTAGGCAGTCGTATGTTCCTGGGGTCCTGGCGGGCGCGCTGCTTGCGTCGATAGTCGTGCCGGTGCAGGCGGGTGCAGACGAGATCGATGACCTGATTGAGGCGCTTGAGCAGGTTTCCCACGATACGACCGCGAAGTCGGAAGAGATCAAGGCGCTCGAAGACGAGATTGCGGCTAAGGAGCAGCACATTGACAAGCTGCACGCTGATGCTGATGCTGCACGTGTAGATGTTGAGCGGGCGAGCGGGGCGCGCGCGGGTTATCAGGGGCAAGTCAATGGGATTGCGCAGTCGCGCTACCGCAACAATCAGCAGGAGTTGCTGCTGAACACGCTTGAGTCCGGTAGCCCGCAGGCGGCGATTGACCGGGCCGCGTACTTGGGGGCGTTGACTCGCAGCGCTGGGCGCACGCTTGATGGGCTCAATGAGGCAACGCGTTTTGCGTCAGAGCGCTCGGATGCTGTGACCCGCGCGATGGATGAAGCGCAGCGGGAGCGCGAGGAGCTGCACCGGAAGCGTGATGAGCTCGAGCGTGAGCGCGAGGATTTGGAAGAGCGTGTGCGTGAGATTGAGCACCGCGTGGATAACCTGACGCCTGAGGAGCGTTCCCGCTGGATTGCTAAGGACGGCCCTGTTGACTTGCTTGGCCTGTCTCTTCCGGGCGCAACGAGCGGGGTGGTCGCCTCTGCGATGGGGCAGTTGGGCAAGCCTTATGGGTGGGGAGCGACCGGCCCGTACGCGTTCGACTGCTCTGGGCTCATGGTGTACGCCTACGCACAAAATGGCATTGGTATCCCGCGTACCTCGCAGGCGCAGCTTGCGGGAGGAACCCCGGTGCCGCTTAGCCACCTGCAGCCGGGCGACATTATTGGCTACTTTCCGGGGACAACGCACGTTGGCATGTACATAGGCAATGGAATGATTGTGCATTCCTCTGATTACGGCATTCCTGTCCAGGTGGTGCCGTATGACTCCATGCCTATCTCTGGTGCGGTGCGCTACTAGCCACTATGTCGGTGCTGCTTGTCACCAATGATTTCCCGCCCACTGTTGGCGGGATTCAGTCCTACCTGCGTGATTACGTCAATGAGTACATCGCGCGCTGTGGTGCTGAGAAGATCGTGGTGTTTGCCTCCACGCCGGAAGGCAATGAAGGCACCGAGGCGTTCGACGCAGTGCAGCCCTTTCAGGTAGTCCGTTGGCCGCGACGGGTGATGTTGCCTACGCCGGCGACGAAGCGCCGCATGCAAGAGCTGATTCGTGAGCACAACATTGACACCGTCTGGTTCGGCGCTGCAGCCCCGCTTGGGTTGATGGGCAAGGCAGCGAAGCAGGCGGGTGCGAAGCGCGTCGTCGCCACTACGCATGGGCATGAGGTGGGCTGGTCGATGCTGCCAGGCGCCCGCCAAGCGCTGAAAGCCATCGGGCGCCACGCTGACGTCATCACGTACATTTCCACCTATACCTATGGGCGTTTGCGGCCGGTGTTTGGTAATCAGCCGCGCTACGTGGCGTTGCCTTCGGGGGTAGATACGCAGTATTTCCGCCCTGCAAGCCCCGAAAAACGTGCCGAAACTCGAAAGGTTTTGGGCATTGGGGATGCACCGTTGGTGGTGTGTGCCTCGCGCCTTGTGCGCCGGAAGGGCCAGGACCAGCTGATCCGTGCTCTGCCGAAGATCCGGCAGCAGGTACCCGGCACGCAGCTGGTGATCGTGGGGGAGGGACCGTATCGCGCTCGTCTGGAATCCATGGCCACCGAGGGGGTGCATTTCACTGGCGCGGTGGAGCGTGACATGCTGCGCGACATCGTTGCCGCCGCAGATGTGTTTGCCATGCCGGCACGCACGCGTTTCGGCGGTTTGGATGTTGAGGGCCTTGGCATTGTCTATCTGGAGGCCCAGGCGTGCGGCGTACCCGTGGTGGCGGGGGATTCCGGTGGCGCGCCCGAGACGGTTGCAGCGGATTCTGGCATTGTGGTTCCCGGCCGCGACACGGATGCACTCATTGCTGCTGTGAGCAGGTTGCTTATCGACGCCAACGGGCTGCCCTCCGGCCGCCAATTTGTCACCGAACGCTTCGCTTGGCAGGCATTGGGCGACGTTTTGGTGGACGTGCTGGGTAGTTGAAACGGGTATTGAGAGCGGGGGAGTCTACGATTGGCACCTATGGTTGCAACTTCTTCGCCGCTGACTGTCGGGTTTGATATCGGCGGAACGAACACTCGCGCGGCTGTGGTGGATGCTGGCGGCAGCGTGATCGCGGTGCGCTCTGGCGCTACGCCGGATACCGGTGCGGGCCTGACCAAGGCGATCGTGGACATGGTGGAACAGCTGCGCGCTGAGCACAACATCAGTGCAGTGGGCGTGGCAATTGCCGGCTTTTTAGACCCAGAGTGCGAGGTCGTGCGGTTCGCTCCGCACTTGGCGTGGCGTAATGATGCGCCGGTGCGCAAAGAGTTGGAAGCCGCCATTGGCCTGCCGGTGCGCCTTGAACACGACGCGAACGCCGCCGCCTGGGGTGAGTACCGCTTCGGCGTGGCAAAAGATGCTGAGACGTGGGTGTTTTTCGCCGTCGGTACGGGTATCGGCGCAACCTTGATGCACAAAGGCGAGATCTACCGCGGCGCGTTTGGTACTGCACCGGAGTTCGGGCACCTCACCGTCGTGCCCGGTGGGCGTGTGTGCTCGTGTGGGAAGAAGGGATGTTTGGAGCGATATGCCTCTGGCACGTCGTTAGTAGATTGCGCGGTGGAGCGCGCCACTCAGGGTGAGTTCACTGACTGTGGGCTGTACCGCAAGGTAGTGGACAAGCGGGCCACGGGCCACGACGTCATGGATGCCGCGCGAGCGGGTGACCCGTTGGGGTTGGCAGCGCTGGAAAGCTTCGGCATTTGGCTGGGGCGCGGGCTTTCCATTGTCGCTGACGTGCTCGATCCTTCCCTGATTGTGCTGGGCGGTGGAGTAAGCGCGGATGCGGATCTGTTCCTGGACACCGCCTGCACAGAGATGAGAGAAACCATGGTCGGCGCGGGCTACCGCCCAGTGCCTGAGGTACTGCAGGCAAAGCTGGGCCCCCAGGCGGGTATGATCGGCGTAGCTGATTTGGCCCGCGTGAAGACGAACTAGAAGGATCCTGCATATGAAAAACCGGTGGTACTCGTTTTTCAAGGTAATCTTCGGACTTCCTCTGCGGGTGTATAACCGCCCGACGATTGAGGGCAAGGAGCACGTCCCAGACACCGGCCCGGTGATCTTGGTGTCTAACCACCAGTCCGTGATGGACTCGTTCTACCTGCCGCTGATGATGCCGCGTCAGATCCAATTCCCGGCGAAGAATGAGTACTTCACCGCGCCGGGCATCAAAGGCAGGCTGCAAAAGTTCTTCTTTAGTGCGGTGGGCCAGATTCCGGTTGACCGTGGAAGCAAAGATGCTGGCGATGCGCTGCAGGAAGCTGCCACAAAGGTGCTGGAGCGTGGTGACGTCTTTGGTATCTACCCGGAGGGCACTCGCTCACCCGATGGGCGTGTGTACAAGGGGCGTACTGGTGTGGCTCGCATTGCCATGGCCAGTGGCGCACCGATTGTCCTTGTGGCCATGTTTGGTGCGCGGGAGGCCAACCCGATCGGCTCGTGGCTGCTGCGCCCAGTGAAGGTGCACATCAAACTGAGTGAGCCGATTGATCCGCATGCGTGGGCACGAGAGAACGGGTTTGACCCAGATTCGCGCGAGGTCATGCGTCCGTTTACGGATTACTGCATGCAGAAGCTGGCTGCGCTTTCTGAAAACCCGTATGTGGACATTTACGCATCTGACGTGAAGAAAGAATTAGACGCAACAGGAAACTATCCGGAAGGTGCGCAGCCGGGTGGTGCTTTGGAGTCGTGGCATGGATAAAGATCTGGTTGTACGTATCGTCCTTGTGGTGGTGACGGTGATTGCGTACCTGATTGCAGACACTCTTGAGTTTCACAACACGGTGCTCGCGCCGATTGCTGTTCTGGCAGTGGCGGTGATTATGTTTTGGCCGCGGGTGGGGGACAACGCGGCGTCGACAAGCAAGAAGCCCAAAGCGTGAAGTACTTTTACGACACTGAATTTATCGAAGACGGCTCCACGATCGAGCTGATCTCCATTGGCGTTGTGGCCGAGGATGGGCGCGAATATTACGCCGTATCCACTGAGTTTGATCCGGCGAAAGCCAATAGTTGGGTGCGTGACAACGTGCTGGACAAGCTGCCCGAGGCTGGTGCAGACGTGTGGAAGCCGTTGGAGACCATCCGTGATGAGCTGTTTGCGTTCCTGACCGCGCGTGGGGAGCCGGAACTGTGGGCATGGGTGGGTGCCTACGATCATGTCGTGCTTGCGCAACTGTGGGGTGACATGCGTGGTTTGCCCAGGCAGCTGCCGCGCTACACGCGTGAGTTGAAGCAGTACTGGCTGATGGCAGGGCGTCCGCGTTTGCCGAAGCTGCCGGACGGAAACCACAACGCGTTGGTGGACGCGCGGCACAACTTGCGCAAGTACAAAGCGTGTGCGGAAGCGTTGCCGTTGACTCGCGACGGCAAGGTGTCCACATTGCGGAACTGATATTTCACACATTGAACGTGTGGGCGTGGTACAACTATTAGCGTGAGTTGGACTATCGATATTCCCAAGGATGTGCTGCCCGATCTGCCCCCGCTGCCGGGAGATCTGAACCAGCGATGGCTCGACGTGCTTTCCCTCGACGCGAAGCAGCAGCCGTCGTGGGACCCGAATCAGGCGGACTACGTGCGCAAGATTCTGGAGTCTGTGCCGCCGGTTGTGCTTGCCCCAGAGGTGAACAAGCTGAAGGCTCAGCTTGCAGACGTTGCGTTGGGCAAAGCATTCCTCCTCCAAGGAGGCGACTGCGCAGAGACCTTTGAGTCCAACACTGAGCCGCACATTCGCGCCAACATCCGTACCCTGCTGCAGATGGCGGCGGTGCTGACGTACGGTGCGTCGATGCCGGTGATCAAGCTTGGCCGTATCGCCGGACAGTACGCCAAGCCGCGTTCCTCTGATTACGACGAAAACGGCCTGCTGAACTACCGCGGCGACATTGTTAATGGTGTGGAGCCGACGGAAGAGGCACGCCGCCACGATCCGGCCCGTATGGTGCGTGCGTACGCGAACTCCTCTGCAGCGATGAACCTGGTGCGTGCGTTGGTGTCTTCCGGCACGGCGGATCTGCACCACATCAATGACTGGAACCGCGAATTCGTGCGCAAATCTGCCGCGGGTGCTCGCTACGAGGCGCTGGCCCGTGAGATTTCGCGCTCCCTGGCGTTCATGGACGCCTGTGGTGTGAACGACGACAACCTGCGTCGCTCTGAGTTCTACGCCTCCCACGAGGCACTTTTGGTGGACTACGAGCGTGCAATGCTGCGTATTGCGGAAAACGACAAGGGCGAAACCAAGCTCTACGACCTGTCCGCGCACCAGCTGTGGATCGGCGAGCGTACCCGCGGCATTGATGATTTCCACGTGAACTTCGCCGCCCTGATTGAAAACCCGGTTGGCATCAAGCTTGGCCCGTCGATCACGCCGGATGAAGCAGTGGCGTACGCGGACAAGCTGGACCCGAACCGCGAGCCGGGCCGACTCACCATGATCACCCGTATGGGCCACGACAACGTGCGCAACGTCCTGCCGGGCATTGTCAAGGCAGTGGAAGCATCTGGCCACAAGGTGGTTTGGCAGTGTGACCCGATGCACGGCAACACCGTGACCGCATCCAACGGTTACAAGACCCGCCACTTTGACAAGATCATCGATGAGGTCCAGGGCTTCTTCGAGGTCCACCGTGAGTTGGGCACCCACCCGGGCGGCATCCACGTGGAGGCCACCGGCGAGAACGTCACCGAGTGCCTCGGCGGCGCCCAGGACATCACGGACGTGGACCTGCCGGGCCGCTACGAGTCCGCAGTTGACCCGCGCCTGAACACCGAGCAGGCCTTGGAGCTGGCCTTCTTGGTCGCGGAGATGCTGCGATACTAGCGGGTTACTAGCGGGTTACTGGCCGGTCACTGGCCGACTACTGGCCGGTCACAAAAATCGGCGGGAACATCCCGTACATGCCCGAGCCGAACCACCAGCCGCCAACCAACACGGCGGCGGTGGCGGCAATGGCAAAGCCCACAAACAGCGTGATAGCGAACCCGCCGCGGTTACTCACCGCGCGGGGGCGCGGCGCCGGCGTGCGCTGCGGCTGCGGGGCAGGGGCCGCAACGTGCTCGGGTGCGGGCGCTGGCATGGGCGCACGCTCGGGGGCGGGTGCGGGCACGGCTGGCTCGTAGCGTGTGGCTGACGGCGCTTCCGGGAAAAGGCGCTCGTCGCGCGCACGTGGAGCGCCGACCCCAAAGACTGTCGGGTGCGCTGCCGCACGGTTCGCCGCGGCGTTGCGAGGTACCGGCACTGTGTAGTCCGGTAGCGCCAGTGCATCCGCAACATCTTCAAGCGCTCCCAAAAACTCCGCTGCATCGCGGAAGCGATCTTCGGGGTGGCGGGCGGTTGCGGTGGCCACGAGCTCGTCGAAAAGCATGGGCACCCCAGGCATCCAGGCTGAAGGCGGCGGGACGTCCTCACGCAGGCGCGCATAGGCGTGGGCGAGGGGAGTCTCACCAGAAAATGGCGTGCGGCCGGTAAGCAGCTCAAAGAGCACGATGCCGGCGGCGTAAACGTCAGAGGACTGTGTCATGGGGGAGCCGTCTACCTGCTCGGGGGAAAGGTAGCTGACCGTGCCCACAATCTGATCCGTGGAATGCGTGGCATCGGCGGCGGCACGCACTAACCCGAAATCCGCCAGCTTTACGCGGTGATCCACATCAATCAGCACGTTATCCGGCTTAATGTCGCGGTGAATCAACCCCTTGCGGTGCGCAACCGAAAGACCGGTGAGCATCCCACGCATCACAGCCGCTGCGGCGTGCGCAGGCATAGGACCGCGCTCATCTAACAACTCACGCAGCGTCCCGCCAGTGATCAGCTCCATGATCAAAAAGATCGCGTCGCCCTCAGAGGAAAAGTCGTACACGTTGACCAGGTTCGGGTGGCTCAGCTGCGCCATAGCGCGTGCCTCGCGGCGAAACCGCTCCGCAAACACCGGATCGTGCACGTACTGTTCATGCATCACCTTCGCCGCGACCTCGCGGCCTAAGCGAGTATCCACGCAGCGGTAGACGGTAGCCATGCCGCCGCGTGCAATCGCACGGTCAATGACATAGCGGTTATCTAAATAGTCCCCAACTGCCAACTGCATGCAACCAGTATGGCATTACACTTACACACCGTGAATACACCACAGCAACAGCCACAGCAGCCACAGACACTTGATGCCTTGCTTGCAGACGAAGAACTGCTCGCGTACCCCGACGTTGCCGAAACCCTCGGCGTACCTGTGACCAAGGTCCACGACCTTGTAGCCGCAGGCAAGCTTGTGGCCTACCGCAAAGACGGTGTGCGCTACATTCCCGCCGCGCTTCTGGATGACGGCGAGCTATCCAAGTTTGTAGCGGGTGCGATCACCGTGCTTGCAGACGGCGGCTTTAACCCCGAAGAAATCCTCCACTTTTTGTTCACGCCCGATGCGTCCCTGCCGGGGCGCCCAGTAGACGCGTTGCATGGCCACGGTGCGCGCGAAGTGATTCGCCGCGCGCAGGCCATGGCGTTTTAAGTATGGCGTTCTAAGTGTGGCGTTCTAAGTAAGTTCTAGTTGTGCCGCGCGGTGGCCTTGATAGCCAGTGCGCGTAGGTTTTCCCGCACGTTTTCGGGTAGGTCAGCTGCATCAAGCTTTGCCAACCCTGAGGTGGTAAGCGCCTCAATGCGCTCTTCTACCGTGTCGACGGCACCGCTTTGCTCAATAATGCGCGCCAGTTCCTGCAGGTGCTCGGGGTCGGAGGCGACGCCGATGCCGTCGCGAAGAGTGGCGGCGTGGGGGCTTGACGCCGCGTCCAGAAGCGAAAGCGCACTTGCGTACAGCACGGTGCGCTTGCCCTCCCGGATGTCATCACCAGCAGGCTTGCCGGTCACCGCGGAGTCACCGAAGACACCAAGCAGATCATCGCGCAGCTGGAAAGCGATGCCGATGTCCTCGCCGTAGCCACGAAACGCCTCGATGACTTCCTCGGAAGCACCCGCGAGCGCCGCCCCAAGATGCAGGGGACGCTCAATGGTGTACGCGGCAGTTTTGAAGCGGTTCACGCGATCAGCCATTTCCACCGACTCGCTGCCCTCGGCCTCCAGCATGATGTCCAGGATCTGCCCGCCGATAACCTCGGTGCGCATACCACGCCAGGCACCCTCAGCACGGGCCAAGGCTTGGGTGCCTACACCGGAGCCGCGCCACATATCTTCAGCCCACACCAGAGCCAGATCACCGATCAAGATGGCGGCATTGGTGCCAAACACCGCAGCGTTTCCGCGAAAACCCTGCGCGCGGTGTGAGGCTTCAACGCTGCGGTGCACGGTGGGGTTGCCGCGCCGGGTATCGGAAGCATCAATGATGTCGTCATGCACCAAGGCGCAGGCCTGGATGAACTCCAGAGCTGTAACCGCGCGCAGCACCGCAGCAGGATCCTCACTCTGGTTTTGCAGGCCACCGCCGCCGACAAACCCTGCCCAGCCAAACAGCGGACGGATACGCTTGCCGCCACCAAGAACGAATCGCTCCAAGTGCCCCACAGCTGCGGTAACCGGGCCCCCAAGCTTGGCAATATCGCTGTCGCGCTGGCGGAAGAAACGCTCAAGTTCCGCGTTGACCGCTTCAGGGATGTGCTCGAAATCAGGGATCTGTTGTGATGATGGGGCTTGCATAGCCTCTAAGACTACAGATCAAGCGGCAAGCGCCGACCCAGGATGGCAAAAGGGCGGGCGTCGCCGGGATAGTAGAAATCCCGCGCGACATCTTCAAATCCAAATTTGCGGTACAGGCTGAACGCGTTGTTGGCCTCATTGTCCACCTCCGGGGTGGAAAGCACTGCCCACTTTGCCGGGGCAAGGCGCAGTAGTTCGCGCAGCATGGCAGCACCGATGCCGGCGCCCTGCTGTGAGGGGTGGACGTGGATCTCGGCTACCTCGAAATAGCTGTTGAGCAGGTCCTGGCGCTGTGGGGTTATACCGCCGTTTTCTTCCATTGCGCGTACCAATTGCTTGTCCCACCAGCGTTCGCGGCTGCCGAGGAAGCCGTAGCAGCCGCCCACCACCGTGTCCCCGTCAATTGCGGCCAAAGCAGTAAACCCAGGGGCAGTGACCTCGCCGCGCCAGACGCGCACGCGTTGGTTACTTATCTGTGGGTCATAGCCCATCGCCGAAACGTAGATCCCCACGAGGGTGGGCGCGAGGATGGAAAACTCGCCGGGACTCAAACGTCGAATGCTGATTGGCACTCCACTACCTAACCATGCCGCAGGTCTTCCCCGTGGCACATTCGGTATCGAACTGGTGTGCTATCCGTTGGGTGGGTGTGTGGGGTGGGCGTTTTAGGGTTAGGGCAACAAAGAAAACAATGGAAGAAAAGATAGGGGAAACACCCATGAATAGTGTTGTATCTGCCACAACGTCCAAGGTCTACGGGTCGCCGGCGAGGATTTCGCGCCGGGATGCATTCTTTAATGCCGCCGAAGACCTGATTGCTGCGGCTCACGATGACGTTGAAGCTGGCCGCTTCGATTTAGCCATGGAGAACGCCTACCGTGCAGCACTGCGTATTGCGGGCGCGGTCAACGCCGGTTCTGAGGTACTGCGCAAGCGCAAGCGTCTGCCAACTAGCGCGTGGGAAAAATTAGCGTTGTGTGGGCCGGAAGGTAAGGAGTGGGCTGCTCGCTTTAGCGCCTACTCCCGCCTGCGTGGGCGGGTCGCCTCCGGTTTAGAGTTGCACCCCGATCCGGCGGTTGTGCTGAACCTTTTGGGCGATGCGGAAGAGTTTCTTTACGCAACGCATCCGGGCAAGGCGCCGCTGGCTGCTGCCTAGCTGGTTATCGAACTCTTTGCATAGCTAGTGTGGCTGCGGGAACAAAACGGCTACGATGGCCGTTGTTACAGCAACAGAGATTTAGCATTGCCCACCGGTAGTTGTGAAAGAGTTATAGCCAGTGTCTCTATCTGAGCAAGAACAGCAAATGCTGCGCGAAATTGAGAAGTCACTCCTCGCGGATGACCCGAGGTTTGCTAGCAGCGTGGCCCGTGAAGCCGGCTTTTCGGATGCGCCGCGAAGTGGTCAGCTAACGCTGCGCAGCGTCGCGCTGCTGGTCCTTGGCATCGTGCTGCTGCTTGGCGGCGTCGCCTTGTCTTCCCTCACCATTTGGGCCGTGCTGATTAGCGTGGTCGGCTTCGGTGTCATGATGGCCGGTGGTGTCATGGCACTTCGTGCACCCGCATCCCCGTCTCGTGGCCAGCGCCCAGCGGCAGGTGGGCAGCGTCCCCGCTCTGCGCGCAGTGTGAACATGGAAGAGAATTTCCGCCGTCGCTTCCAAAACCCTGACGCATAGTCAGTAGCAGTCTTATGCGCCCTTCCGTTTTTGGGAGGGCGTTTTTTTCATTCCCGGCTGTATGTCAAAAGGTGTCGCGTATTGACCGATTGGCCGCGCCGACTTCCTATGTGGCCATCTCTGGACAAATATGCAGGGGAAGATATGCAGGTCTGCAGGTCAAAGGGATTTTTCAATAAGAGGCCCGTTAATGAAAATGGGGCGCTACCTGCAGACCTGCATATCTTCCCCTGCATATCTGTTGAAGTTGGGCGAGGCGTGTTGGGCTAGTTGGGCTCGGCCTGTTGGACTAGCCGGGGGTTGTTATGTCCGCACGCCCCCACCAGGGCCCCCCACTTCGCCCCACTAGAAGCCCCCACTTCGCCCCACTGGAGTCTTGTTTGGGGTCGATATGCGCCCATGGTGGGTATTCAGCGTGGGTTTTGTCCGGTTTGAGGGGTGGGGGAGCTGTGGGCGTCGTGAAGCAAAGTGTCCTAAATGTACGAAAGTGACACATGTGGCGGTAGAATCCCCGTATATCCCCCACCGCATTAACCTGCAGTAATAGAGATTTTTCCGTTTATTTTGCCGCGCGGTGTGGCGTTTGTGGGGCAAAGTGGGTTAAAGTGGGGCACAGCGGAGAATCGTGGTGGTCGCCTTGACTACGTGTCCACCGGGAATCGAAGCCACAGAAAACTGCATAAGCCAATGTCAGAAGGTGAAGGAAAGGTAGGTCGCCGGATGTTTCTGGGAACCTACACTCCCAAGCTCGACGACAAGGGGCGCCTGACGCTGCCCGCCAAGTTCCGTGAGGAGCTGGCGGACGGGTTGATGGTGACCAAGGGGCAGGACCACTCGCTAGCGGTCTTTCCCCGCGAGGAGTTCGCGCAACGTGCCCGCAAGGCCGCGGCGGCTTCTCGTACGAACCCGAAGGCACGCGCGTTCATCCGAAATCTGGCTGCCAGTGCGGATGAGCAAACGCTTGATGGTTCCGGTCGCATCACGTTGTCGCCGGCGCACCGTGAGTACGCAGGCCTGACTAAGGAGTGCGTGGTCATTGGCTCGGTTGATTTTCTGGAGATCTGGGACGCAGAGTCCTGGGCCGCATACCAACAAGAAACTGAAGCCGCTTTCTCGGCGGCGGATGATGACGACATTCTCTCCGGTCTGCTCTAGGGACTGACTACCCCTAACACGGCAGGCACTGACTACTGACGGAGAGCGTGTACGGACTCTGTCCGGGGCGTGAGCTCCTCTGGTGTACTTCCCCGACATCAGAGCAGCCGCCCCGGACAGGGCTCTACTCGCTCCCCGCAAGGGCAACTCTTCAACACATCTACACACGCGCAGCAGGGCAAAAGGGGTGGCACCCATGGATTACGCAATTGAGGCGAATCACGGTCATGTCCCTGTTATGCGTGATCGCATGGCGGAGCTTCTTGCGCCTGCGGTGGAGAAGTTCGGTTCCCAAGCGGTGATTGTGGACGGCACGTTGGGCGCCGGCGGCCACACTGAGCACTTCCTGACTGTGTTCCCGCAGGCTCGCGTTATTGGCGTTGACCGTGATCCGTTGGCGCTTGCGCAGGCCACGAAGCGCCTAGCGCCATTTGGTGATCGGTTTACCCCACTGCAGGCGCGCTTTGACCAGATCGCTGGGCCGATTGACGACGGTGAGGGCGACGCCTTCGATCTCGTACGCGAAGTCGGCGTGGCCGGTGCGCTCTATGACCTGGGTGTGTCGTCGATGCAGCTGGATCAGGAAGAGCGCGGCTTTGCCTACAAGGTGGACGCTCCGCTGGACATGCGTATGGATCCCACGCAGGGAATCACGGCGGCGGAGGTGCTCAACACCTACTCGCATGGTGACATTGCACGCATTTTGAAGACGTATGGTGATGAGCGCTTTGCGGGCAAGATCGCGTCTGCAATTGTCAAGGAGCGCGAGCGTGAGCCGTTTAGCCGCAGTGGGCGCTTAGTGGAGTTGCTGTATGCGACGATCCCGGCCGCGTCCAGGCGCACCGGCGGCCACCCGGCGAAGCGCACATTC
This sequence comes from Corynebacterium riegelii, assembly GCF_016728505.1. Classification (GTDB taxonomy): domain Bacteria; phylum Actinomycetota; class Actinomycetes; order Mycobacteriales; family Mycobacteriaceae; genus Corynebacterium; species Corynebacterium riegelii. The sequence continues at coordinate 2,358,558 of NZ_CP068159.1, read as the reverse complement.
CAGGCGCTGCGCGTTGAGGTCAACCGTGAGCTTGAAGCGGTGGAGAACGTCGTGCCGGTGATTACGGATCTGCTTGGCGTTGGCGGTCGTGTGGTGTTCATGAGCTACCAGAGCTTGGAAGACAAGATCATCAAATCCGCGTTTGCGGATCTGACCACGTCGAAGACCCCGCCGGGGTTGCCGATGGATCTTCCGGGTACCGCGCCGAAGTTCAAGCTTGTCACCCACGGAGCCGAGAAGGCGTCGCAGGCCGAGATTGATGAAAACCCACGTGCCGCCCCGGTGCGAGTGCGTGGCATTGAGAAGCTCCCGACCGATACCCCGAACGAAGGACAGTGAGACCATGGCAGTGAAAACCCGCGCAGCTGCAACTGTGTACGCGCCGGCGCCGACGCGCACGCCGCGTACCTCGCCTGACACCCGTCCGGGGTTGCGCCCGAATGTGCGCCCGCATGTGCCGCATCAGAAGTCGCGCGGTGGGCGTCTTGGCTCCCAGCAGGTGGTGTCGGTCCGTGGCCGTAGGGTGGCCACGACGGCGAAGCAGAAGACCGCATTAGGCAAGGTGGGCGGCTTGACGGTCGTGCTACTTGTCATCGGCGTGACCATTGCGATGCTGCTGTCTGGTCTGTCCACGGCGCAGACGTTTACCATCCAGCAGCTGCAGTCCCAGGAGCGCCAGCTGACCAATGAGGTTGAATCCCTCAACCGCAATCTGGAGGATCTGCGTTCTTCTGCGGAGGTCACTCAGCGCGCGGCAGAGAAGGGCATGTTGGTTGCTGGTCAGCCGGGCATTGTCGCCATGCTTGACGACGGCCGCATTGAGCACCGCCGCGACTTCAACCCAGAGTCTGTGGCCAAGTTGGTTGACGTTAATGGGGCACCGACCCGCGCCGACCGCGCAAGCAGTGATGAGAAGGCAACCGCTGAGCTTGGCGATAACTTGGCTCAGGTCCCGGGCGGCAACGTGGTGGGTGAAGCTCCCGCCGTTGAGGGCTTGGCCAACTTGGCGCCGTACCAGCCGAACGTTCCCGCCGCGTTCTAGCGCGTGGTGCGCCAACTTGCACTCGCCAGGGTGCAAGATGGATGGGAACTAGCAGCAGATAGAGGTAGGTGAGGTTTCGGCGTGGGCAAACATCCGCAGCCGGTACGGCAATCCCACATTACAAACCGCCGCGCCTCTGGGCTTGCGGTGGCGTTTCTCCTTGTAGCTGCGCTTTTAGTTGGCCGCCTGTTTTGGGTGCAGGTGGTGTGGGGCCCGGAACTTCGCGTCCAGGCTGCTGACCAGCGCACCCGCAAGTACGACGATGTTGCGCGCCGCGGCGAGATCACTGACCGTGAGGGCAAGCGTTTGGCCTACACCATGCAGGCACGATCGCTAACCGTTTCGCCGATCATGCTGCGCAAGGAGATCCAGGAGCAGCAGGAGCTGAAGCTGCGTGTAGAGGGCTTGTCTAAAAAAGACATCGACGCCCAGATCGATGCTCGTGTTGAAGACGTCCTGCGCACCATGGCCAATGAGATTCCGGTCATGATTGCGGAAGGCAAGCCGGAGACGGATCAAAGCGTGGACGATGGCGGCAACCGCACCGTAGGTAACGTTTCCGCCCGCGAGATCCTGGACAAGCTGAAGGCAGATACCCACTACGAGGTGTTGGTACGCAACGTGGACCCGGATGTGGCCGCGAAGGTTGCTAAGAGTTTCCACGGCGTGGCGGCAGACCACCAGGACATCCGCCAGTACCCGAATGGCGCGATTGGTGAAAACATTTTGGGCAAGGTTGGCATGGACGGCCACGGCCAGTTCGGCCTGGAGGCCTCCAGTGACGCGATCCTGACCGGTATTAACGGCAGTTCTACCGAGGATGTCTCCGCCGACGGCCTTGCTATTCCGGGCAGTCTTCGCGACGTTGTGCCGGCGGTTGACGGCGCGGATATCCAGCTGACCATTGACTTGGATCTGCAGACCTTTGTCCAGCAGACGCTTGAGCAGGCGAAAGCGAACTCGCTGGCCAAGAGTGGCCAGGCAGTGGTGCTGGACGCGCACACGGGTGAAGTGCTGGCAATGGCTAACACGGACACCATTGACCCGAACGGCAACTTGGAAAAGCAGCTGAAGGAGGGCCGGGACTTTGACAACACGTCAATCTCGCACCCCTTTGAGCCGGGTTCTGTGGCGAAGGTGATCACCGCCGCCGCAGCAATTGAAGAGGGCCTGACTGACCCGTATGAGGTCCACCAGGTGCCGGGCTTTATTGAGATGGCTGGTGTTCGGGTCAACGACGCCTGGTCCCACGACGTTGCGCCGTACACCACGGCGGGCATCTTTGGTAAGTCCTCCAACGTGGGCACGCTGCAGCTTGCACAGCGCCTGGGTGAGGACCGTTACTGGGATTATGTGCGCCGCTTCGGCATTGGCCAGACCACCGGCATTGAGCTGCCAAATGAGTCCGATGGTCTGTTGCCGGTGCGTGAGCAGTGGTCGGGCGGTACCTTTGCCAATCTGCCAATTGGGCAGGGCATGAGCTGGTCCGCGCTGCAAATGGCTGGCGTGTACCAGGCTTTGGCGAACGGCGGTGAGCGTATTGAGCCGCGCATTATTGCCAAGGTCACTGGCCCGGATGGGGAGGAGATCCCGCAGCCGGAGCCGGAACGTGTACGTGTGGTCAGCGAGGAAACGGCACGGACCACGGTGGATATGTTCCGCTCTGCGTTCCAGTCGGACCCAACCGGGATGCAGTCCGGTACCGCTCAGAACGCAGGGCTGGAGGGCTACCAGCTTTCCGGTAAGACCGGCACGGCGCAGAAGGTGAACCCTGACACGGGCGCATATTCCAATAGCGCGTTTTGGATTACGTTTGCTGGTATCGCTCCGGCAAATGACCCGCGTTTTGTGGTTGCCGTCATGTTGGATGAACCGCAGCGTGGTCCGCTTGAAGGTGGTGCCGGCGGCCAGTCGGTTGCGCCGGTATTTACACAGATTGCCAGCTGGTTGCTCAACCGCGAGAACATTCCGCCTAGCCCACACGCAGAGCCATTCCTGCTGCAGGCACAGTAAGAGAGGGAGGACACCATGAACGCAGTAAACGGGGCAACCATCCGCAATCTTGCCCAGCTGGCTCACGCTGAACTTGTCAACGCGCCGAGCGAAGACATGACGGTGACCTCTATCAGCCTGGACTCTTCCGCAGTAGAACCCGGGGGCATCTTCGCGGCACTTCCCGGCACCCGGGCACACGGCGCGAGCTACGCCAAAGATTCCAAGGCAAGTGCTTTGCTTACGGACGCCGACGGGCTCGCCATCATCCGCTCCACCAAGGACCCACGCCCAGTGCTTGTCGTTGACAATGTTCGCGCTGTGTTGGGGCAGGTGGCTGCTGAGGTGTACGGGTGGCCGTCGACAAGCATGAAGCTCATCGGGGTGACCGGAACCTCGGGCAAAACCACCACCACCTACATGTTGGAGCGCGGGCTGGCTGCGGCCGGCTGCAAGGTGGGGCTGATCGGTACGACCGGTACGCGTATTGCAGGCGAAGATGTGCCAACGAAGCTCACCACCCCTGAGGCGCCGAAGCTGCAGGAGCTGTTTGCGCGGATGCGCGACGCTGGGGTGACACACGTGGTGATGGAGGTCTCCTCCCACGCGCTGATGCTGGGGCGCGTTGGCGGCACGCAGTTTGATGTGGCGGGCTTTACCAACCTGTCCCAGGACCACCTGGATTTCCACTCCACCATGGAGGAGTATTTCGAGGCCAAGGCCCTGTTCTTCGATCCCGAATCGCCCTACGCGGCCGAGAAGTCCGTGATCTGTGTTGATGACCAGTGGGGCGTGAAGATGGCTGGCATTGCCAAGGATCCTGTGCTGGTGGGTACCCGCGGCCAGGACGGTGTGGACGTGTCCGCGCACCAGGAAAGCGTGGATGCCACCGGCGTGCAGCACATTTCGCTTGAGGTACGCGGTGCGCCGCACACGCTGATGCTGCCCATGCCGGGCAAGTTCAACGTGGCTAACGCGGCGCTGGCTGTGGCACTGGCAACGGAAGTTGGGGTGGACGCAGAAGCGTTCATCCAGGGCCTGTCCGGCGCGAGCGTGCCTGGGCGTATGGAGCCAATTGACTGCGGCCAGGAGTTTGTAGCCGTGGTGGACTACGCACATAAGCCTGCCGCGATTGCCGCAGTGCTTGAGACCCTGCGCGGCCAGGTTAGCGGGCGCGTAGGAATTGTGGTGGGTGCTGGTGGTGACCGTGATGCGTCGAAACGCGCGGTGATGGGCGCGGAGTCTGCCAAGGGGGCGGACTTGGTGCTTGTTACTGATGACAACCCGCGCACCGAGGACCCCGCCGCGATTCGCGCTGCTGTGCTGGCGGGCGCGCGCGAGGCAGGCGGACGCGCCCAGGAGATCCGCGAGGTTGCCGGTCGTGCCGCGGCGATTGACCAGCTTGTCGCGTGGGCTAAGCCGGGCGATGCCATCATTGCCGTTGGTAAAGGCCACGAGGTGGGCCAGATCATCGGAGAGACCACCCACCATTTTGATGACCGTGAGGAAATGCGCCGCGCACTGACTGCGCGCATGGGCGCCAGTGAGGAGATGGATTAAGTGATACCGCTTACTTTGGAGCGCATCGCCGAAATCACCGGCGGGCGCCTCAGCCCGGAGGCAGACCCTAAAACCCAGGTCACAAGCTTTGTGGAGTTTGATTCCCGCAAGATCACCCCGGGTGGCTTGTTCATTGCGTTGCCGGGCTCGCGTGTAGACGGCCACGATTTCGTCCCCAAAGCCATCGAGCAGGGAGCTGCCGCCGCGCTTGTCACGCGTGAGGTGTCATCACCTGCGATCATTGTGGACAAGGCGCCGCCGAAAAAAGGCGACAACTCTGACTTGGCCGTGAACGATCCGGATGGTTCCGCCGCAGGTGTTGTGGCCGGCATGACAAAGCTTGCTGCGTATGTGGCGCGTGAGCTGAGCACGAACCACGGGCTGACCATTGCGGGCATTACGGGCTCTGCTGGCAAGACTTCTACGAAGGACCTGATTGCCGCGGTACTGTCGCGTGCGGGCGAAACGGTCGCCCCGCCGGGATCCTTTAACAACGAGATTGGCCACCCGTACACGGTGCTGCGCTGCAGTGAAGACACAGACTTTTTGGTAGCTGAGATGTCCGCACGCGGCATTGGCCACATTGCGCACCTGGCAAAGATCGCTCCGCCGAAGATTGGCGTGGTGCTCAACGTCGGCTCCGCCCACTTGGGTGAGTTCGGCTCGCGGGAAAACATCGCGCTGGCTAAAGGTGAGCTGGTGGAGGCACTGCCAAAAGCCGCGGATGGGGGAGTGGCGGTGCTCAACGCGGACGATGATCTGGTTTCCGCGATGCACACGCGAACCCAGGCTCGCGTGGTCACGTTTTCTGCCGAAGGCAAGAACAACGCGCAGTACTACGCCACAGGCGTCACGCTGGATGAGCTGGCGCGCGCAACGTTCACGCTGCATACTCCTGCAGGTGAGCCGCAGCAGGTGCGCTTGAACGTGTTCGGCGCACACCAGGTGTCCAACGCCCTTGCCGCCGCCGCAGTCGGCGTGGAGTCCGGCATGGATCCAGCCGTGGTGGCCGAGGCGTTGAGCCAGGCGCACTCTGTTTCCGTTGCGCGTATGGATGTAGGCACTCGCCCAGACGGCGTGACCGTGATCAATGACGCGTACAACGCCAACCCGGAATCCATGCGCGCGGCCATCGCTGCACTTGGGTTTACTGCCGCGGCGCGTCCCGGTGTGCGCTCCATCGCGGTGCTGGGCGAAATGGCGGAGTTGGGCGGTTCTTCCACAGAAGAACACGCTGAGCTTGCAGATGAGCTTGCCCGATACCGGGTCACGCACCTGGTCACCGTTGGGTTCAACGATGCTACGGAAGCGCTGGCAACGCGAGCAGTAGAACACGGCATTGATACCCACCAGGTGGCGGATGCGGATGGGGCGGCGGAGGTCGTCGAAAAGCTGATAGCTCAACCACCCGCCGGTGTGGAGGGCTGGGCGGAGATGCGCCACCGCGATGTTGTGCTGGTCAAGGCCTCGAATGCGCTTCGGCTATGGGCAGTGGCCGAGCGGCTGATGCCGGGCAATACCCTTATAAGTGACAAAAGTTAGGCACTGAGGAGAGTCATGATCCAACTCATCATCGCCGGGATTGTTAGCTTCCTGGTGGCGATTTTCACCACCCCAGTGCTCATCCGGTATTTCCACCGCCGTGAGATGGGCCAGGAGATTCGTGAGGACGGCCCACAGTGGCACGCCAAGAAGCGTGGCACACCAACCATGGGCGGCCTGGCCATCCTGCTGGGCATCACCGTGGGTTACGTGGTGAGCGCCCTGTATGCAATTGCTGGTGGGCATGCCGGTTTCACGGCTTCCGGTTTGATTGTGTTGGGGCTGACACTCTCGCTAGGCCTGGTGGGCTTTGCTGATGACGGCATCAAGATCTTCTTCAAACGCAACCTGGGCCTGAACAAGACCGCGAAGCTGGTGGCGCAGCTGGTCATCGCGGTCGGCTTCGGCTTGCTCATTACGCGCTTCCCTAACGACGCAGGGCTGACGCCTGGTTCCACCTTCCTGTCCCTGACCCGAGATGTTGAGACCATCGATATTGCCGTGGGCGGGGGAGTACTGGGCATCATCCTGTTTTTGGTGTTCATCTACTTGCTGCTGGCGGCCTGGTCGAACGCAGTGAACCTGACGGACGGTCTGGATGGTTTGGCCGCAGGTACCACCGCGCTGGTGATGGCGGCCTACACGTTTATTACGTTCTGGCAGTTCCGTAACTCCTGCGAGGCTGCCGCAACCGCAGGCTGCTACTCGGTGCGTGACCCGCTGGAGCTGGCTGTGCTGGCCGTGTCCGGGTTTGGCGCTTGCATGGGCTTTTTGTGGTGGAACGCGGCGCCAGCCAAGATTTTTATGGGCGATACCGGCTCGCTGGCTCTCGGCGGTCTGGTTGCCGGGCTTTCGGTGACGTCGCGCACGGAGCTGCTCATGGTGATTATCGGCGCGCTGTTTGTTATTGAGGCTGCGTCTGTTGTTATCCAGGTGGCGTCCTTTAAGACCACAGGCAAGCGCGTGTTCCGTATGAGTCCGTTCCACCACCACTTTGAGCAGGGCGGCTGGCCGGAGACCACAGTGGTGATTCGGTTCTGGCTGATCTCCGGCATGGCCGTGGCTACTGGCTTGGCGGTGTTTTACTCAGAGTGGCTGTTCCAGATTGGTGTGTCGCTGTGAGTGGCGTGAGCGTGCCGGCGCCGTTTGATCGCGGCGTGATTGTCGCTGGTGCTGGCGTGTCCGGCACCGGCATTGCCACGCTGTTTCGCGGCATTGGCGTGGATGTGCTGATTGCGGATGACCGCGCAACGGGTGAGGGCATCATCACCACTGAGGCGGCGCGCGCTCACTTCGGTGAGGTCGGTGCGGTGGTCACGTCTCCAGGTTGGCGGCCCGATTCGCCCTTGCTTGTCGACGCCGCGTTTGCGTCCCTCCCCGTCATCGGCGATGTAGAAGCCTGCTACAGGCTTGACCGCGCCGGTGTGTTCGGCCCGCCTCGGGATTGGCTGGTGGTCACTGGTACAAACGGCAAGACCACCACGACCGGCATGTTGGCGGCGATGATGCAAGAAGCCGGCAAGGACACCGGCAAGCGCGCGGTGGCGTGCGGCAACATTGGCGTGGCCGTGGCTGATGCGTTGGATGCGCCGCAGCGCGTAGACGTGCTGGTGGCGGAGCTGTCCAGCTTCCAGCTTTTCTGGTCCGATCAGCTTGTGCCGGATGCAGCCGTGTTGCTGAACCTAGCGGATGACCACATTGATTGGCACGGTTCGTTTGCCCACTACGCGGAGGCGAAAGCGCGCGTTTTGCGCGCCACGCATGCGGTAGCTGGCATTGATGACCAGCATGTGCGCGAGCTTGTTGCTCGGGCGGGACGCGATGGAATCATTGGTTTTACGCTTGGGAAGCCGCAGGCTGGCCAAGTTGGCGTTGCAGGTGGCCGGATCGTGGCCAACCTGCACGGCGAAACGGTGGATGTCGCCTCGGCGGAGGGCATTGAGCCCGCCGGCGCGGCCGGCGTGCTCGACGCCCTCGCCGCCTCAGCTGTCGCGCTGACCCAAGGTGCGCGCCCCGAACACATTCAGCGCGCTCTTGCGCAGTATCACGTGGAGGGCCACCGCGGCGCGGTTGTGCATAGCGCCAACGGCGTGAACTGGGTGGATAACTCCAAAGCGACCAACCCGCACGCCGCGGATTCTGCGCTGACTGGCGCGGGCACCGTCGTGTGGGTGGCAGGCGGCCAGCTCAAAGGTGCTGCGGTTGATGAGCTCATTGCCGCGCACGCGCACCAGTTGCGCGCGGTGGCGCTGATGGGCGTGGACCGTGAAATCTTGCGTGATGCGCTTTCTCGCCTCGCCCCGGACGTGCCCGTCTTTGTCACGGACTCCACGGACCCGGATGTTGCTATGGAACAGGTCGCAGATTTTGCGGCCGCCCAAGCCCAACCGGGCGACACGGTGCTTTTGGCGCCGGCTGCGGCAAGTTTGGATATGTATTCCGGAATGTCGGCGCGTGGTAACGCGTTTGCCGCCGCGGCAATGAGACACTGCTAGGCACTACATAACTATCCGAGCGAAAGGGCACTATTTTCCGATGACGGCCACTGGAACCCGCCAACGCTCGATGAAGCGCCCGCCGGAATCGGGGTTTGCCCGTGCACTTCGGCGGATGCGTCAATCCATGGATTCGTACCCGCAGTTGGATTACACGGTGATCCGCACTGTGGTGCTGGTGCTGACTGGCCTTGGCGTGGTCATGGTCATGAGTTCTTCGATGGCCACGTCCTTTGCCTTGTCTGAAAACCCGTGGGCGATTGCCGTGCGCCAGGGAGCGATGGTGTGCGCGGGTTTGTTTGTGTTTTGGCTGGCGCTGAGGACGCACCCGGAGCGGCTGAGAACGTTTTCCTCGTGGTTCATGCTTGCCTCTGTCCTGCTGTTGATCGCGGTGTTGATCCCGGGCATTGGTACTGGCCGTGAAGAGGTTGGTTCCCAGTCGTGGATTGTGCTTGGTCCGTTGCGTCTCCAGCCTTCTGAGGTTGCCCGTATCGCCATTGCTATCTGGGGTGCTCAGGTGCTTGCGGGCCGTGATCCGCGCGACTGGAAGCGTGCTGGTAGCGGCTTCCCATTGTTTGTGTTGGTTGCGGGACTGTGTGCTGGTTTGATTGCCGCACAGGGCGATATTGGCATGGCCTTGTCCTTTTCCATCGTGGTTGCGTTGATTCTCTTCTTCGCTGGGGTGAGCTGGGGAATCATCGGCGTGCTTGGTGGGGTTGTTGGTTTTGTGGCTGCTGTCGCATTTTTCTCTGGTGGTTTCCGCTCCCAGCGTTTCCACGTGTACTTCGACGCGCTGTTTGGCCACTTTGAGGACACGCGCGGTGTTGCTTTCCAGTCGCACCAGGGCTTTTTGTCGCTTGCAGACGGCTCCTTGTTCGGCGTCGGACTCGGCCAATCCCGCGCCAAGTGGTTCTACCTGCCAGAGGCACGCAATGACTTCATTTTCGCAGTTATTGGTGAGGAGCTCGGCCTGTGGGGCGGCGCCCTGGTTATCGGGCTGTTCGCTGCGCTTGCGTGCTTTGGCTTGCGCTGCGCGCGTCGTGCCCAGAGCCAGTTCCAGTCCTTGATGGCCGCGGCGCTGACTGCGGGTGTTGTTTCCCAGGCGTTTATCAATATCGGTTACGTGGTGGGCTTGTTGCCGGTGACCGGTATTCAGCTGCCGATGCTGTCTGCTGGTGGTACGTCCGCGATTATCACCTTGGCGGGTATGGGCGTGTTGGCGTCTATTGCACGCCATGAGCCGGATGCGATTTCGTCGATGCAGAACCATGGCCGCCCAACCTTCGACCGCGTACTCGGTATTCCTGAGCCGCGCACGTTGGCGCAGCTGCGTGAGGAGTCGAAGCCGGCGCGTGGTGCGGCTGGGCGTGTGCGTCGTGAAGCAGACAAGCGCGAGGCACGCTTCGGTGCCCCGATCGCTGGTGGCCGTACCGTGCGCCCCACCGCGTCGCGTGCGCCACGCCGTGACCAGCCGCGCCGCGAAGCCACGCGCTCTCGTGGAGCCTACGGTAATCATGGCGCCCTCAATTCAGACCGCCGCGCCGGTTAGTGCAAGCAAAGGGGAGTTTCGTTGTCTTTCTCATCTTTGAGTGTTGTTGTTGCTGGTGGTGGCACTGCAGGCCATATTGAGCCGGCTTTGGCTGTGGCGGAGGTGCTGCGTGACACCTACGGTGCCGAGGTTCGCGCTTTGGGCACGGAAAAGGGGTTGGAGACCACGATCGTGCCAGCCCGCGGCTTTGAGCTGTGCCTGATTGATCCGGTGCCCATTCCGCGCGGCAAGCCGTGGAAGCTGTTCGGGGTGCCTGCGAAGCTGGCAAAGAGTGTCAACCAGACGCGCCGCGCTTTGAAAGATGCTGGCGCGCAGGTGGTGTTCGGCACCGGCGGATACGTCGCGGCTTCTGCGTATCTGGCGGCGAAGTCGCTCGGCTTGCCGTTTTTCGTGCTGGAAACCAACGCGCTTGCAGGCATGGCCAACAAGCTTGGTGTGCGCCTTGGCGGCGTAGGCCTGAATGCGGTTGCCAATTCCGGCATGCGCGGTGACGTGGTTGGCATCCCGGTCCGCCCCGGCGTGGGCGTGGACCCGGATGGCGCGAAGGCTGAGCGTGGCTACCGCATGTGGAACCTTGACCCTGTTCGCCCAACCCTGCTGGTTACGGGTGGTTCCCAGGGCGCGGTGAGCATCAACACGGCGCTTGCCGGTGCGATTGAGCGCCTCACCAATGAAGGCTTCCAGGTGCTGCATGCTTATGGACGCAAAAACGACGCCCCCGCACCCCACCCCGGCTACACAGCTGTGCCATATATCGATGACATGGAAGCCGCCTACGCGGTGGCCGATGCAGTGCTATGCCGCTCTGGCGCGATGACGGTGGCAGAGAACTCCGCCGCTGGCCTGCCCGCCATTTACGTGCCGCTGCCGCACGGCAACGGTGAGCAGGGGCTCAACTCCGCGCACTTGGTTTCCGCCGGTGCCGCGCTGCGTATCGACGATTCCGCGCTCACCCCCGACACCCTCTACACGGCAGTCAAGGACGTCCTTGGTAGCCCTGAGCGTGTGGAGGAGATGCGTCGCGCCCTAGCCGAGACAGGTGCGGGTGAGGTGGCGGAAGACATTGCGCGTCGCATAGCTGAAGCTGCTGAGTCGGCCGCTGAGTCGGCCAAGTAGAAGTTACGTAGATTAAGGAACCATGATGCAACCCGCAGTTGATCTTTCTCGCGTCCACCTCATTGGCATTGGCGGCGCTGGCATGTCGGGCGTGGCCCACATCCTGCTTGACCGCGGTGCGGTTGTTACCGGCTCTGATGTGAAGGATTCGCGCCCGGTGCGCGCTCTTCGCTCCCAGGGGGCGAAGGTTGCCGTGGGCCATGCGCCGGAAAACCTTGAGCTTTCCGGCCAGCTGCCCACCGTGGTTGTGACCAGCTTTGCCGCGATCCCGAAGGACAACCCGGAGCTGGTGCGCGCGCACGAGGAGAACATTCCGGTGATTCGCCGCTCGGATCTGCTTGGTGAGCTTATGGAGGGCTACACCCAAGTCCTGCTCGCCGGCACCCACGGCAAGACGTCGACGACCTCGATGACGGTCGTTGCATTGCAGGCAGCTGGCATGGATCCGTCTTTTGCCATCGGCGGCCAGCTCAACCGTGCGGGCACGAACGCGCATCACGGCGGGGGAGAGGTTTTCGTCGCTGAGGCTGATGAGTCTGATGCGTCACTGCTGCGCTATAAGCCGGACGTTGCCGTGATCACCAACATTGAGCCGGATCACCTGGATTACTTCGGTACCCGCGAGGCCTACTTTGAGGTATTTGATGCCTTTGCGGACCGCGTCACCGAGGGCGGCCACCTCGTGGTGTGCCTTGATGATGACAACGCTGCCGCCTGCGGCAAGCGCGCCGCCGCCCGCGGCATCAGCGTGTTGGGCTACGGCACTGCTGAGGCAGCCGCGCGCCATGCGGACCTGCAGCCTGGTGCGGTGATTGTTGAGGAGACGCTGGTTGACGGCGGCGTTGCCGTGACCATCGAGTTGTCTGATTCTTCGCGCGTGTCCTACCAGCTGGCCATCCCGGGTCGCCACATGGTGCTGAACTCAGCGGCAGCCCTGCTCGCCGGGGTGCTTGTTGGCGGTGAGCCCGCCCAGGTTGCCCAGGGGTTGAGTGATTTCACGGGCGTGCGTCGTCGTTTTGAGCTCAAGGGCGAGATCACCGACGGTGCGTTTAAGGGCACCAGGGTTTACGACGACTACGCGCACCACCCAACCGAAGTCGCCGCCGTGCTTACCGCAGCGCGCGAAAAGGTCGCCGCGGAAGGCAGCGGCGCCCGGGTAGTTGTGTGCTTCCAGCCCCACCTGTACTCCCGCACCCAGGAGTTCGCAGCAGAGTTCGCCGAGGCACTCTCGCTTGCCGACGCCTGCGTGCTCCTCGACATCTTCGGCGCCCGCGAAGCCCCCGTCGAAGGTGTGTCTTCGCGCTTGATTGCTGACAAGATCGCCGAATCCACCACGGTTCTGCTGGAGCCAGACTTCTCCGCGGCGCCCGCCACGGTGGCTTCGGTGACCAAACCGGGCGACCTAGTGTTCACCATGGGCGCCGGCAGCGTCACCCTGCTTGGCGACGAAATCCTGACCACCCTCACCCAACCCGCAGGCACCCATGTCGACGAAAATTAACTTCCCGCCACCGGAAGACGAACCCAACGACCCGGTTGAACAGCCCGAGCCTGAGGTTGAAGCGCCTGAGGCTGAGGAGTTCGAGGCAGAACAGCCCGAGGCTGAGGAACCTGAAGCCGAGCCCGAGCCTGCAGTTGAACAGCCCGAGGCCGAGGTTGCGGAGCCCGAAGAGCCAGAGCCTGAGCCTGAGCCTGTAAAACAACCTGCGTGGCCGGAGAATGAGAAACCGAAGATTGATCCGGTGCAACAGCGGATTCGCCGCCGTCGCGCGGCGTTGTCCATTGGTGGATGTCTTGGCATTGTGGCAGTGCTGGCTGCGGTAGCTCCATTCACGCCAGTGGTCCCTATGCGAGGAATCAATGTCCACGGCAATCACGTGTTGACGGAAGAGTACGTCCAGCAGCTTGCGGATATCGCCCCGGATACCCCGATGGGGCGCGTGGATGTGCGTCGTGCCGCACAGAACATTGCCGCTGACCCTTGGGTGGAGACCGTAACCGTGTCGCGTGATTGGCCAAGCAGCGTTGACGTTGAGGTCACGGAGCATGTGGCGGTGGCGTTTATTGCACAAGACGACGGCACACATCTGATCGACAGCAATGGCGTCGACTTCCTGGTTGCTGAACCACCACCGCAAGCTATTGAACTCGTTGGGGCACCGGTGGCGGATGCTGAGGCGATGGTGGCTGTGGTGGATATTGCGGCGTCGATTAGCGAGCGAGCCCGAAACGAAATTGCCGCCATCGACGTCGCACCGCTCAACCACGTGTTGCGCACCAACGACGGCCGCACCATTGTGTGGGGTGCGTCGGAGGACAACGAGAACAAGTCGTATGCCCTAGAAGCGGTGCTGCAGATGGAAGGCCGCGAGTTCAACATCACGAACCCGCAGCTTGTCACCAGCAGGTAGGGCAGACTTGGCTCGCCCTCGTGTCGGTCGCCCCTGTCTTGCGGTGTCTTCTAGGCGGTGTTTTCCGCGAGGCGGAAAATCTGTACCCAGCAGGAGGGTTTTCCGCGAGGCGGAAAGCCTTAACTGAACCGGGCAGGAAACAACTACCTCGCGATCGAGGTGGCGGATTCGTCCGTTGATTATCCCGGACAAGCCAGTCCCTCTCATCAGATATGCAGGTCAAGATATGCAGGTGTAATGGTCAGGGCGTTTTTTCAATAAGCAAACCTTAATGAAAAAATCCGTCTACCTGCAGACCTGCATATCTACACCTGCATATTTGTGTTTGGACGGCTCTTCGTCGCATTCCGAGAGCTGCCTGAACAACGACGCCAGGCGGGAACGGGTTGGGCTCAAATGGCTGTTCCTGGTCTTGCAGTGAAATTCCAGAAGGACGTTTCCGCGCCGCGGAATACCCTCAACCTCTACGAGGCCGTTTTCCGCGCTGCGGAAAATCTGTACCGAGCCGGGCAGGACACAACCACTTTTCGATCCACGTGGCGCATTCGCCCATTGATTATCCCGGGCGAGCCAGTCCCTTTCTCAACAGATATGCAGGTCAAGATATGCAGATGTAATGGTCAGGGCGTTTTTTCAATAAGCAAACCTTAATGAAAAAATCCGTCTACCTGCAGACCTGCATATCTACACCTGCATATTTGTGTTCAGACGGCTCTTCGTCGCATTCCGAGAGCTGCCTGAACAACGACGCCAGGCGGGAACGGTTTGGGTTTAAGTGACTGTTTTCTGGTCTTGCAGTGAAATTCCAGGAGGACGTTTTCCGCGCCGCGGAAAATCTGTACCCAGCCGGAGGGTTTTCCGCGCCGCGGAAAATCTGAGCCCAATCCCAATCGGACGGGCGCTAGTCGCGTACGTTGTGTCCGATAACGCTTGGGAGGACGAGTGGGGCCTCGCCAAGCAGGGCTTTCAGGTTTCCGTCACGTTCAACAGCACTGGTGACAGCCTGCACCTTTGCAGCTTTACGCTGCTTGCCTTGGCCTCCAGCTCCGCCGCCAGCGCCCATGGCCATAGGGCCGCCAGCGACCGTTGTCGAACGAGCCTGTGCACCAGAGTTTGCGCCGCTTGCACTGTAAGCGTTTGCACCTGGAGCAGATCCTGTGCCGGGCGCACCCGCGCCGCTAAGTGGGGCACCGCCGGAACCCATGCCCATGCCAGCTCCCATGCCGGTACCCACACCCATGCCACTTGCGCCGATACCTGCGGCAAGGCCACCAGCCATGCTGCCCATGCCGATACCGCCGGCAAGACCTTGCGCATGAGCAGCGCCACGGCCCGCGTTGCTACGAGACGAAGGGGAGCCGAGACCGTTACGACCGCCGCGATTGCCGTTAGCGCCACCGAATGCACCCATGCCGCCACCGGCGAGACCGCCGCCGGCGTTCGTGCTCGCGGCAGAGGCGACACCCGCTGCGTTGCTGCCAATCGCACCTGGGGAAATCGAATTCATACCTGCGGCAGAACCCAGGCTGCCAGGTGCACCGCCTGGCATACCGGCACCCGGGTTGAGCGTCGGCGGCATGGAAGGTGCCGACAGGGAAGCAGCCTGGGTTTGGGTTGCGCCTGCCTTAATCGCCTCCACAACATCCGGGTTGACCTTGCCGTAAGCATTAATAACGTCATCAGGCGTAGTCGCACGAGCCAGATCGCCATGGCCGAGCGCCATGAAAGAATCGCGGATGATCTTTGGCAATGGCGAGCGGTCAAACGACGGGGCAGTGGGTTGTTTCGCCTCGCGGATATCGAAAGGATTGCCCGGGACCTGGTCTAGGTCTGGAAGGAGTTTCGCAAACGTCGGAATCGTTGCCACCAGCTGAGAGCTGGCGCGTGGACCGAAGGCGGCGAGGTAGGTCGCTTCGTAAGCGGGACGGATCGTAGGCGGTAGGCCAACCGCCACGGCAGCAGCAGCTGCAGCCATCGCTGTCTCTGCCGCCGCTGACTTGGCGAGTGCGCTGGTGTGCATAGACATGGCGTCGGCACGCCGTGCGTACGCGTTGCCAGCATGCTGGATCTTGTTAATGCGCTCATCGCCGCGCTGCACCCACCTTGTTTCGAGTGAGGTGGCGAACGAGTTCTTCACACCGAAGAGTGCCGTGACGGATTCATCAATGGTCCGTGCCATAAGCGTCCAGTTCGCTGCTTCGGCTTCCGCGGCAGCGATGTTGGTAGCCATTAGGAGCTGCTCAAGCATGCGCAACGTCATCGGCGGGGCTGCTACTGGCGCTTGCGGGTGGAATGCGGTTGCCTTCGCGTTGACAACGTTCAGCGACGCTTCCATCTGCCCGAATTCCGCCATGAGCGGATTCAATGTTGCTAGGTCAATACCTTTGAACATTCCCGCAAGCGAATCATCGGAGCGCTTCATATTCTTCAGATTGATCTCTGAAACGTTCGCGGCGTCCATCAGGTGAGAAGCCAACACCTTGAATGATTCGGGCGCGCTCATGGATGAGATCAGCCCCAATGCTTGTCCCGCTTCGCGGTAGCCGGTGACGTTGGAGAACACGGCTAACTCGTTCTTAAATCCTCGCTTGAAAGGATGCGAGATTGAAGAGGCTTCTTCCTTAAGTAACTTGATGCCGGCCAACAAAGATTCGGTGTCAAGGCGCACTTGCTGCGACAAAATAACCCCCCATTTACTTTTTGATTTACGTGTTTGGGGAGAAGCTTAAAGGGCGGCGTCCAAGAATGGAACCCTTTCGCGTGCACACTTTAGTGGACATCGCCGGTGCCGAATTGTAGGAAGAGCTGTTCAAAGATGTGAATCGAAAGTTCGCACATTTCTGCCTGAGTCACATCATGCGCAAGGCCTCCGGCAGATGCGCCGAAACCGCCACGGAGGGTATCGACCTGGGTATAGCAAAGACTTGGGTCGTGGTTGTTAGCAGCAAACGCGAACAGCTCGGGGATTAATTCAGATCTGTAATGGGGGAGCATTAAGCCTTGCATCTCGATCATTTCGCGGTTCGTGTTGCCGTTGTCGAAGGAAGTAACGATTGCACGGTCTAGCTGCTCATCGGTGCTAGGAATTTCACAGAAGCTTAACTCGCTTATCGGCCACCCATCCCCCTCAACCTCAATCCCCGGGAACCCCGCCGCCGCGTATTCTTCCAAAGTGATTTCGGTGCAGGGGTTAAAAATATCGTCGCCAAGCGCGTAGGGGTCGAAGTCCCCGAATTCGAGGAAGCCGGATTCGAAGGCGAAGCCGCGAGGTCCAGCAGCACCCTCAGTCTCAGCAACCGAAGAAACACCAGCCTCAGAACCAACACCAAGCGATTCAATTTTCGCGCTCGGCACACAGGCGCTCAACGTCAGCGCAGACCCCAACAGTGCAAGCGCAGCCCCCGAAAGCGCAACAAAAGACTTTTTCAACACTGCGTTTCCCCCTTCGGTTTGTTCTTTGTATGCAAAGTATTGCTGAAGTCGGACGCAACCAAGACCGGTTCTGAAGAATCCGCCACCCCCGTTGTCTACCCGCCTCTTCAGAACAGTAGTCACAGCAGTAACATCCGCAACAAAACCCCAGGTCAGAACCTTAAAGTTGAGGTTTAGGGTTGTGACACGCCGACTGAGAACACAAAAACTTCATCGTTTTCGCCGATTATGGGAACCACTGAATTGCTTCCTATCTTCAACTTTGGAAAGGCGAGATCCCCATATGACCTCTCCCGCGAACTACCTCGCCATGATCCGCGTCGTCGGTGTCGGCGGCGGCGGTGTTAACGCTGTGAACCGCATGATCGAGGAAGGCTTGAAGGGCGTCGAGTTCGTCGCCATCAACACTGACTCTCAGGCGCTGCTGTTTACTGATGCGGACACGAAGCTGGACATTGGCCGTGAGGCAACCCGTGGCCTTGGTGCTGGCGCTAACCCGGAGGTGGGTCGCACTTCCGCTGAGGACCACAAGCAGGAGATTGAGGAGTCTCTGAAGGGCTCCGACATGGTCTTCGTTACCGCAGGTGAGGGCGGTGGCACCGGTACTGGTGCTGCGCCGGTTGTGGCGGGCATTGCTAAGAAGATGGGTGCGCTGACCATTGGTGTTGTGACTCGCCCGTTCTCGTTTGAGGGGAAGCGTCGTACTCGCCAGGCTCTTGAGGGCATTGAGAACCTCAAGGAGGTCTGTGACACCGTCATTGTGATCCCGAACGATCGCTTGCTGCAGCTTGGCGACGCTGAGCTGTCCATGATGGACGCCTTCCGCGCAGCGGACGAGGTGCTCTACAACGGTGTGCAGGGTATTACGAACCTGATCACCATCCCGGGCATGATCAACGTGGACTTCGCGGACGTGCGCTCCGTTATGGCTGACGCTGGTTCCGCGCTCATGGGCGTTGGCTCCGCACGTGGTGATAACCGCGTGATGACCGCTACGGAGCAGGCCATTAATTCGCCGCTGCTGGAGACCACGATGGAGGGTGCGAAGGGCGTGCTCATCTCCATCGCTGGTGGCTCTGACCTGGGGCTGCAGGAGGTGCACGCCGCCGCCACCATCGTGGAGGAGAAGGCGGATGATGACGCGAACATCATCTTCGGCACCATCATTGATGACAACTTGGGTGATGAGGTCCGCGTGACCATCATCGCTACCGGTTTCGATGAGGTTGCGAACAAGCTGCAGCACGCTGAGCAGAACCCGGAGCTGCACCAGCCGGTTATCCCGGGCGAGACGCAGGAGGCGCAGGCTGAGGTTCAGCCGTCTGAGCCGGTCGAGCCGGCGCCTGCGCGCGGTTCGCTTTTCGACGATCGCGCGGCCGCCACCGACGACTACCAGGCCCGTCACCGCTACGAGTCCCCGCGCTCTGGCCTGTTCACGAACTCGGATCAGGATCGTCGTGGCGGCTTTGATGATGACTTCGACGTCGACGTTCCGGACTTCATGCGCTAGTTTGTGCGCATGACTGATCTTGCTTCACGCCCCGTCCGCATGGTGTTTACCGCCAAAGCGGGCGGGGTGTCTTCGTCGCCGTATGAATCTTTCAACCTGGGCGATCACGTAGGTGACGCCCCGGAGGATGTGGCGAGTAACCGTCAGCGCCTCGCCGACGTCTTGGGGCTTGCACCTGAGCAGTTTGTGTGGATGGAGCAGCTGCACACCAACACTGTGACCGTGGTTGGCGCTCCGCAGTCCGAGCCGGTGGAGGCAACCGATGCGGTGGTGACCACCCAGCCCGGGCTGGCTCTGTGCGTGTTGGTTGCAGACTGTGTGCCGGTGCTGCTCTCAGACCACAATGCTGGGGTGATCGCTGCAGCGCACGCGGGACGTCTTGGTGCACGCAACGGCATTGTGAAAAAGACCGTGGAAAAGATGGTGGAGCTGGGTGCAAACCCTGCGAACATCCAGGTGCTTCTGGGCCCCGCCGCGGCGGGCGCTTCCTATGAGGTGCCGCTTGAGATGGCGCGTGATGTGGAGTCGCGGCTGCCGGGGTCTATTACGAAGACGTCGAAAGGAACTACCGGTGTAGATATCCGTGCGGGCCTGGTGCGCCAGCTGTTGTCTCTGGGCGTGACGCATGTGGATGCGGATCCGCGCGATACGGTGACTGATACTGACTTTTTCTCGTACCGCCGCGAGGGCACGACGGGCCGGCAGGCGGGCGTGATTTGGCTGACGGGAGCGTAAACCATGACTATTGCAGAAAATATCAACGCTATACAGGAACGTATTCGCGCCGCTGAGCAGGCCGCTGGCCGTGAGTCTGGCAGTGTGCAGTTGCTTCCGGTGAGCAAGTTCCACCCGGCGTCGGCAATCCGCGAGGTCGCAGATTGCGGTATCACGCTTGTCGGGGAGAACCGCGAGCAGGAGGCGCGCGATAAGGCCGCTGAGCTGGGAGACGAATGCGGCATCGCCATGATCGGTCAGATCCAGACAAAGAAAGCCAACGCGGTGGCGCGCTGGGCTGCGGAAGTGCATTCGCTGGACTCGGTCAGGCTGGCTGACGGTTTGAACCGCGGGATGGCGCTTGCCCTTGAGCGTGGTGATCGCACAAGCGAGATCCTGCCGTGCATGATCCAGGTGTCCTTCGATGGCGACACTGCCCGGGGCGGGGTTGCCTTGGATGGGGTGGGAGAGTTGGCGGAGGTCGTCGAAAAGCATGAGTACTTGGCGCTCAAGGGGTTCATGGTTGTACCGCCGCTCGACGCTGATCCGACCAAGGTGTTTGCGGAGCTTCGTTTGCTTACCGACGCCTACGCCAACCAACTCCACCGCCCTCTGAAACTCTCTGCTGGTATGAGTGGAGATTTTGAGCAGGCGATTGCCTGTGGTTCGGACATCGTGCGTGTCGGAACCGCAGTGTTTGGCCCGCGACCCGTAGGCTAATTCCCATATCTTCCCACCACCCGCAAACATGCGAGGAGCAGCACTAATGTCCTTTATCGGCACCGCCAAAGAATTCTTCGGTTTCGGCCCGTACGACGACGCCGAGGACGCCTACTACGACGATCAGCAGTACCGCGAAACGCGTGAAGCTCGCGAGCACGCTGCACCGCAGCGCGCCCAGCATGTTGAGCGCACCCCGCGCGAGCCGATCGCGCGCTCGTTTACTCCGGAGATCATCTCCACCGCCCCGCGTTCCTACAACGACGCGAAGGAGATCGGCGAGCCATTCCGTGACGGTGACGCCGTGATTATGGACCTGACCGATCTGGACGCAGCGGACGCAAAGCGTGTTGTGGATTTTGCCGCTGGCCTGTGCTTTGCCCTTCGTGGCAGCATGCTGAACCTGGCTCGCAACACGGGCTCTCGTCGTCGCGTGTTTGCCATCGTTCCGGAAAACGCGCGCATCTCCACCGATGAGCTCAAGCGCGTCGCCCGCCTGTAGCGGGGGATTGCTTCGTGGTTTATTTCGGCGCAATTCTCTACGCCCTCGTTGGGCTGTACATGCTTGCGGTGATCATCCGCATCATCATTGAGATGGTGCAGGCGTTCTCCAAGCACTTCGATCCGCCAACGTGGTTCACCCTTGCGGCGGAGCCGGTGTTCGTGGTTACGGATCCGCCGGTCAAAGCCCTGCGCAAGCTGATTCCGCCGCTGCGCATGGGCGGTGGCGTGGGCCTTGATGTGAGCGTTTTGGTCCTGTTTTTTGCGCTGGCAATTGTGCAGTCGCTGATTCAGGGAGTGCTCATTCGACCGGCTTTGCATGTCTAACGTTTAACGTTGGGTTAAACTATCCGTGTTTAACTCTTTCCAACATCGAAGGGACCGCTCATGCCGCTGACACCAGCAGACGTGCACAACGTAGCCTTTAGCAAGCCACCGATTGGCAAGCGGGGCTACAACGAGGACGAGGTTGATCAGTTCCTTGACCTCGTCGAGGACACACTCGCCCAGCTGCAGGATGAAAACGATGACCTGCGTGCACGCGTTGAGGAGCTTTCCAGTGGCCAGAGTGCCCCGGCAGCTCCTGTTGCGAAGGGCGGTGACGTTGATGAGGCGGCGGTGCGTCGTCAAGTAGAGGCGAAGCTGCGTGATGAGTATGAGGAGCGCCTGAACAAGGCAACCAAGGCTCAGGAGAAGGCGCAGGCTGAGCTGGCCGCTGCTCGCGAGGAGGCTAAGAAGGCGCGCGAGGACGCTGAGAAGGCTGCGAAGAACGCGTCCGCTCCGGCTGCTGCGGCACCGGCCCGCCCGGCGGAGCAGAAGGCGCCGGCTGGTGTGGCAACCGCTGACACCCACGTGCAGGCAGCCAAGGTGCTTGGCCTGGCGCAGGAGATGGCAGAGCGCCTGACCTCTGACGCTCAGAACGAGGCACAGACCATGCTCCAA
Source organism: Corynebacterium riegelii (assembly GCF_016728505.1). Lineage (GTDB taxonomy): Bacteria > Actinomycetota > Actinomycetes > Mycobacteriales > Mycobacteriaceae > Corynebacterium > Corynebacterium riegelii. The sequence goes on along the minus strand of NZ_CP068159.1, from coordinate 2,337,032 downwards.
GAGGCTAAGACCGCTGCACAGCGCCAGCTGGCAGACGCGGATGCTTCCTCCAAGAAGCAGGTGCAGGAAGCGCAGGCAAAGGCTGAGCGTACGACCCGTGACGCTGAGCAGCAGGCAACCCAGCTTGTCGCTGAGGCTGAGAAGAAGGCCAAGGAGACCACCGCTGACGCAACCTCGCGTGCAGAGGCACAGGTTCGCCAGGCTGAGGAGAAGGCGAAGCAGCTGCAGGCTGACGCTGAGCGTAAGCACACCGAGATTATGAACACGGTGAAGCAGCAGCAGTCCGCTCTGGAGGCTCGCATTGCTGAGCTGCGCACCTTCGAGCGTGAGTACCGCACCCGTCTGAAGACGTTGCTGACCTCCCAGTTGGAAGAGCTGGAGTCTCGCGGCAGCTTCGCGCCGAACGGCGACAAGTAACTCAACGTGGGCTAGTATGTAGCCCACATACGCATTGATCCGGCAATCACCGGGGAGCGTTCCGGAAGAACGGCCCGTTTAGGCTCAGTAGAACCGGACGTACATGGAAGGCGTCACTTCCTCCACAACGAAGCGGGGTCCCAGGAAACTGGGGCTCAAGCAGGGTGGTACCGCGTGGCCTTTGAGGCTGCGTCCCTGCGGTGAATGAAACGTAGTGGAGGAGAACAACTCATGACAGTTGGCGGCGTTTACCCCAAAGCCGACATGACGGCTGGCAGCACCAAGTTCCCTGATATGGAACGCGAGGTGCTGGATTATTGGAAGAAGGATGACACCTTCCAGGCTTCGCTGAAGAACCGCGAAGGCTGCGAAGAGTACGTGTTTAATGACGGCCCGCCGTTTGCTAACGGCCTGCCGCACTATGGCCACCTGCTTACCGGCTATGTCAAGGACATCGTGCCGCGTTACCGCACGCAGGCTGGCTTCCACGTCCCGCGCGTGTTTGGCTGGGACTGCCATGGCCTGCCCGCGGAGCTTGAAGCGGAGAAGCAGCTTGGCATCACTGATAAGGCTCAGATCGAGGACATGGGTCTTGAGGCTTTCAATGAGTACTGCGCGAAGTCTGTGATGCACTACGCGGGTGAGTGGGAGGACTACGTCACCCGCCAGGCGCGTTGGGTGGACTTTGAGAACGGCTACAAGACGATGGATCCGGAGTACATGGAGTCCGTCATGTGGGCGTTTAAAGAGCTCTATGACAAGGGCTTGATCTACCAGGGCTTCCGCGTTTTGCCGTACTCCTGGGCGGAGCACACCCCGCTGTCTAACCAGGAAACTCGTCTGGATGACTCCTACCGTGAGCGCCAGGACCCGACAGTGACGGTGACCATGCCGTTTACCGGTGCGCGCGCTGGCTTTGCCGCGGAGAAGACCTGGGCGGAGCACCCGGAGCTGCATGACGCAGCTGCGATCGCCTGGACCACGACGCCGTGGACCCTGCCGTCCAACCTGGCGCTTGCCGTACACCCGGAGGTGGAGTACAGCCTGGTTGAGGTTGGCCAGGATGGGGTTGAGGGCTTTGCTGGCAGCAAGCTGTTGTTGGCCTCTGGCCTGACCGGTGCGTACGCGAAGGAGCTGGGCGAGTTCACCACCGTTGCCACCTTCACCGGCGCACAGCTGGAAGGCTTGGAGTACGAGCCGGTCTTTGACTACTTCCGTGACCAGGAAAACGCCTTCATGGTGCTTAACGCTGACTACGTCACCACTGAGGACGGCACCGGCGTTGTCCACCAGGCTCCGGCATTTGGTGAGGACGATATGTTCACCTGTGAGGACTACGGCATCGGCTTGGTCATCCCGGTGGATGCGGACGGCAAGTTCACCTCGCTGGTTCCGGACTACCAGGGCCAGCTGGTCTTTGACGCGAACCGTGACATCATCCGTGACCTGCGCGCCAAGGGCCGTGTTGTGCGTGATCAGACGATCATGCACTCCTACCCGCACTCCTGGCGCTCGGGTGAGCCGCTGATCTACATGGCGCTGCCGGCATGGTTTGTGAAGGTGACGGACATCCGTGATCGCATGGTGGAGCTCAATCAGCAGATTGACTGGATCCCGTCGCACATGCGTGATGGCCAGTTTGGCAAGTGGCTGGAGGGCGCGCGTGATTGGAACATCTCGCGTACTCGCTACTGGGGTTCGCCGGTGCCGGCATGGGTTTCGGATAATCCGGAGTACCCGCGTGTAGACGTTTATGGTTCCCTGGACGAGCTGGAGCGTGACTTTGGTACGCGTCCGAAGTCGCTGCACCGGCCGCACATTGATGAGCTGGTGCGTCCGAACCCGGATGACCCGACTGGTAAGTCCATGATGCGCCGCGTGCCGGACGTCCTGGACTGCTGGTTCGAGTCGGGCTCTATGCCGTTTGCGCAGTACCACTACCCATTCGAGAACGTTGAAGAGCACGATGTTCGCCAGCCGGCAGACTTCATTGTGGAGTACTCGGGTCAGTCCCGTGGCTGGTTCTACGTGCAGCACGTGCTATCCACGGCACTGTTTGACCGGCCGGCGTTTAAGAAGGTTGTCGCCCACGGCATTGTGCTGGGCAATGACGGGCTGAAGATGTCCAAGTCGAAGGGCAACTACCCAGACGTCAACGAGGTGTTTGACCGTGATGGTTCTGACGCGATGCGTTGGTTCCTTATGTCCAGCCCGATTCTGCGCGGCGGAAACCTGATCGTCACCGAGCAGGGCATTCGCGAGGGCGTACGCCAGGCCATCCTGCCCATCTGGAACGCGTACACGTTCTTGCAGCTGTACTCCTCGGAAGACGCCAAGTGGTCGGTGGATTCCACGGATGTGCTGGATCGCTACATCTTGGCTAAGACGCATGACATGGTTGCGGCCGTTGGTGCCGCGTTGGAAGACACCCGTATTGCGGACGCGTGTGATGAGCTGCGTCGCTTCGCGGACACGTTGACCAACTGGTACGTGCGTCGTTCCCGTGATCGTTTCTGGGCTGGCCAGGAGGAGCATCCGGAGGCGTTTAACACGCTGTACACGGTGCTGGAGGCTACGTGCCGTGCGGCCGCGCCACTGTTGCCGTACATCACTGAGGTGATCTGGCGTGGTCTGACGGGTGAGCGTTCGGTGCACCTGACGGATTTCCCGAAGGCTGAGCAGTTCCCGGCGGATGCTGATCTGGTGGCTGCGATGGATGCAACGCGTGCGGTGTGCTCCGCGGCGTCGTCGGTACGCAAGGCCCGTAAGCTGCGCAACCGTCTGCCGCTGCCGAAGCTGACTGTGGCTATGACGAATGCGCAGGTGCTTGAGCCGTTTGCGGGTGTCATCCGCGATGAGGTCAATGTCAAGGAGCTTGTGCTTAGCGACGATGTGGATGCCGCCGGCACCTTCGAAGTCGTGGTCAACGCCAAGGTCGCTGGCCCGACGTTGGGCAAGGACGTGCAGCGCGCGATCAAGAACGTCAAGGCGGGCAACTACGTGCGCGAGGGCGACAACGTGGTGGTTGACGGTGACATTGTGCTGACCCCGGAGCTCTACACGGAGCGCCTGGTTGCTGAGGATCCGGATTCCACCACCCGCGTTGAGTCCACCGACGGCACTGTTGGCCTGGTCGTGCTTGACACCGAGGTCACTGAGGAGCTTGAGGCTGAGGGCTGGGCTGCGGACGTGATCCGTGGCCTGCAGGACGCGCGTAAGCACGCTGGCCTGGCGGTCTCTGACCGTATCGCGGTTACGCTGTCCGTGCCTGCGGAACGTGAAGAGTGGGCGCAGCGCCACGCTGAGCACATCGCCGCCGAGACCCTGGCCACCAGCTTTGAGGTGACTACCGTGGCGCTTGAGTCGGGTGTTGAGGTGGTTGATGGGGTGCGTGCGAACGTCGTGAAGCAATAGCTCACACGTTCGAGTGCTGAGGCTGGTGTGTGGGGTGTGTGTTATAGGGTTGTCGCATGACGATGACCTTAGAAAATACCCTCGCTACCAGCCTAAACACCGGTGAAGATGCGGCGTATGAGCACGCGTTACGTATCTATCTGGTTAGCCACCATTCCAACACGTCGCGCGCGCGGCTGATTTATGAAATCGCGCAGTTCGACGCATTTGGCCGCGCTCAAGAGCTCGGCGCGGCCAGCACCGGCGCGTGGCTTGTGCGCAACCTTGGCATGAAAACGTCAACGGCGTATGAGTACGTTGCGGTTGGCCGGAAACTCTTGCTTTTCGACGCTTTAATGCTCTCCTTCCTCAACGGCGAAGTGGACTACACCGTAGTCAGATTGTTGCTGCGGTACATGACGTTAGAAAATGAGCTTGAGCTGCTCGAATTGGCGCGAGGCATGTGCTATTCCGAGCTGGAAAAAGCACTTGCCGGCGGCGAGCAGGACCAGGAGAAGCCCGAGGCGCCGTTTTTCAAAACGTGGGTGCGCGAAGACGGGATGGTGGTGGGGGAGTTCCTGCTGCCACCGGTAGAAGGCCAGGAGCTGATGGCGGCGCTGAAGATCGCGCAGCTTGCCGCTGCTGGCGACGGTGGTGAGGACGCCGCGGAAGCGTGCCCCGCTGAGCAGGTGGAGGACGCAAAGCCGGAGCGCCGCATGACTGTGGACAGCATTCTCGGTGTGCCCTCGCGCTACGGCCCGCCGGTGAAAGCGGATTTGTACGCCGCGCTGGTGACCATGGTGCAGATGGTGCGAAGCAACCCGCAGGCCCCGGTGCGCGCACCGGGCGCCCAGGTCACGATCATGTTGACTGAGGACGGCAAGGCGTGGATGCCCACAAACCCGCAGGCGCCGTCGAGCACGCTGCGTCATTACGTTGTAGACGCGGTGACGCGGGTGCATATGTTGGATTCGAAGGGTCTGACCATGCATTTCGGCAGGAAGCGCAGGCTAGCAAGCGACGGCCAAGTGGAAGCTTTGCTTGACGTGTGGGGGCACCAGTGCGCCATGCCGGGGTGTACCCACTCGCGGTTTATTGAAATCCACCACATCATGGATTGGTCCGATGGTGGCACGACTGACATTGGCAATCTGATCCCGCTGTGTTCGAGCTGCCACTCGCTAGTCAGCCACGGTGTTGCTGAGGTTGTGTCGCACGGTGCGAATGTGGAGTTCCGTTTCATGGACGGCTCCAAGTTCATCTCGAGGAGCCGTGGTTTGCCGGTGCGTGCGGGAGGTGTCGAGGAGGTGCGAACCGGTGCGAGCTTCGCCTGATATTCCGCGGCGCGGAAAATCACGGGCGGTACGGTAAGGGCTATGCCTCGCCTAGATCGAAGGCATCTACGCCGGAGAGACTTCCTGGATCGAGGCGGGTGGTGATGCCGATTCGGTTCCAAGCGTTGATGGTGACAATTGCCATGAGCAAGTTGCGTGCATCTTTTTCACCGTGCAGAGTCTCAACGCGGTTCCAAAGCTGGTCCGGCACGGATTCTTCGCCGTTGATGCGGGTTACTGCGTCGGTGAGTTCAAGTGCCGCAATTTCAGTGTCACTAAATGCTTCACGGTGTTCTGTCCAATCTTCAACATGGGCAATGCGCTCTTTAGACCATCCATCCTTGCGAGCGTCGCGACGATGCATAGCCAGGCAGTAGACGCACTGGTTTAACGCTGAAGCACGCAGTTGCACGAGATGTGAGTAATCCTTATTTACTCGTGCTCGGACGAATGCTTCGAGACCAAGCATGGGTGCATAGGCAACTTTCGGAAGTGGTTTGCGATTGGTCATGGGAGACAACCCTACCTGTGTGAGTTTCCGCGGCGCGGAAAATCACGGGCGGTACGGTAGGGGCTATGCCTCGCTGGGTACTGCACATAGATATGGACGCGTTTTATGCCTCCGTCGAGCAGCTGACCCGACCCACACTGAAGGGCAGGCCCGTGTTGGTGGCGGGCGTAAGTGGTCGCGGCGTGGTCGCGGGCGCGAGCTATGAGGCGCGCAAGTATGGTGCTCGTTCCGCCATGCCTACGCACCGGGCGGCGCGGCTGGTGGGCAATCAAGCGGTGCTCGTCGCCCCGCGCCGGGCGGTGTACCAGGCGGCATCACGGCGCGTGTTTGAGATCATCGGCAGGTACGCGGAGGTGGTGGAGCAACTGTCTATTGACGAGGCGTTTATGGAGCCACAGCAGCTTATCGACGCCACACCGAACGACGTCCTCACCTGGGCTAACAATCTCCGAGCTGAGATTAAACGCGAAACGGGCCTTCCAAGTTCTATCGGCGCTGGCTCTGGCAAGCAGTACGCGAAAATCGGTTCCGGGCTGGCGAAGCCGGACGGGGTGTTTCTCATCCCGCACGCCGAGCAGCTGGAGATTTTGCACCCGCTGCCTGTAGACGAGTTGTGGGGTGTGGGGCCGGTGACGGCCGCGAAGCTGTCAGCGGCGGGGATTGAAACGATCGGTGACTTGGCCGCGTTGAGCGAAAAGGAAGTGGAGATCGCCCTTGGTGGGGTGGTGGGGCAACAGCTGTGGCAGTTGGCGCGAGGGGTAGATGATCGCCCGGTGGCGCCGCGCGCGGAGTCGAAGCAGATTTCCTCGGAACACACCTACCCGCAGGATCTGACTACTGTGCCCGAGGTCGATGCAGCGTTGCGACGAGCCGCCGCAGAGTCCCATCGCCGGTTACTGAAGGACGGACGCGGCGCCCGCACAGTCACCGTGAAGCTGAAGATGGCGGACTTTCGTATTGAGTCACGCTCTGCGACGCTGCCGTACGCCACCGATGACGCTGACACGCTGTTGGCCACCGCGTTCAAGATCGTGCGCTACCCGGACGAGGTGGGCCCCATCAGGCTGGTGGGCGTGTCTTACTCCGGTTTGGAGGACACGCTGCAGGACGTGCTGTTTCCGGAGCTTGACCAGGTGATCGTGCAGCCGTCGCGGACGTCCAGTGATTACGAAAGCGGCGTGAGCGACCACGTTGGCACACCGCACGTGGAGGTAGTCAGCGAAACTGCGCCGAAGGCGGGGCAGTGGCAGGCCACCCAAGACGTACGCCACGCCGAGTACGGCCACGGCTGGGTGCAGGGCACAGGGAAGGGCTGGGTGACGGTTCGCTTTGAAACCCGTGCGACCGGCCCGGGCAGGATGCGCAGTTTGCGTGTGGACGACCCGTTGCTCACCCCAGCCGACCCCCTGGACTCCCTGGACTGGGGTGACTGGCTAGAGCAGCACTAGAGAACTCGGCGCGGGTCTGTGCCGCTGGCCAGGGCGGTAGCCAAGGCGATCCGTGCCTGGCCGGCGCTTAAGGGGCCAGCGGGAAGGGCGCCGACGGTCCCCAGCGTGGCACCACCGCCGGCACCGCCGTAGGCAAACTCCACGCCACCGTGGGGGACAGAGGTTGCAATGACTACGGGGATACCGCGCTCGCAGGCGCGGGCGATCGCTGCGCCCATCGGGTCGGACACGTTGCCGGAGCCGAGAGCTTCGATCACGATGCCGTCGACACCCGAGTCGGCCACGTAGTCCACAAACGAGGCGTCCGCGCCGGGCCACGCGCGCAGGATGGGTACCTTCACGTCAGCGAGTGGAGCGCGGGGAACAGGCGCAGGGCGCGCAGCAGGCGTATCCGTGGTCAAAGCGAAGGCGCGAAGTGACTGGGTGGAGCACTTGTACAGCCCACGCGCAGGCAAGGTGTCGCCGCCGAAGTGTACAAATGCACCGGGGCCAGGGGGATTGGCGGCAATATCGATGGCGCCGCGGAGGTTAGCGGGGCCGTCGGCATACGGGTGGTCGTCAGGCAGCTGGGCGCCGGTCAAGACCACGGTCCTGCCGGCGGGCAAGACGAGGTCGATGGCGAGTGCGGTCTCGGCGAGAGAATCGGTGCCGTGGGTGAGCACGATGGGGGAGGTGGACGTGGCGTCGGCAAGCAAAAGCTCTAAAAGCAGGTCCAAATCAGCAAACGAGATAGCTGAGGAGTCAAGGCTGATCGCATCGTAGGGCTCGGCGCTGCGGCCGGAACGTGCGATCAAGTCGGCGGCGGTGAGGGTAGGTACGCGCGCGCCGTCGGCGTTGGTGGTGCATGCGATGGTGCCGCCCGTGGCAATGACGAGAACGGAGTTGCTCATGTGAATGATGGTGCCAGATGGGAAGTGGGTTACGCTAGAAACTATGCATGCACCGAAGATTGCCGCCACCATAGCGGCTGTAACACTGAGCCTTTCGCTTGCCGCCTGCTCGGGCGACGCGGAGACGGACACGACCCCGACCACCGCTGCGGAACAGGAAACCTCGCAGGAAGCCGCACCCGCGGCACCGGCTGCGGAACTGCCGAGCGCTGAGGAACTCAACGGCGTACTCCAGCGCGCAGCTGACCCGAACCTGCCGATTGAAGAGCGCATGCTCACCGTCCAGGGCGGCGAAACCGTGCCGGAACTGTTCGACGTGATGTCGCAGTCCCAGCTCGAATCCGGTGCTCAGTTCCAGGTAGTGGACCCGGTGCTGGCGGACTTTGAGCCGAATCAGGTGCTCGCACCGGTCAACCTCACCGCGCCGGACACGGAGCCGACGCTGATTAATGACGTGATGTTTGTCCACGAAGACGGCCATTGGAAGCTGTCCCAGCAGTGGGCCTGCAACCTGATCTCCTCGACGCTATCGCCAGACCAGGTGCCTGAAATGTGCGCCGCCGGCGCACCTGTAGCACCGGCGCCGGTCGACCCGAGCTAACCGTGGAGGGTTAAACCCCAGTACTCCATGGCGCTGGCGATTTCCATACCGCCAGCGAGCGTCTTGTTAAAGTCGCTCACATTCGAGGTCACGCCGAGTGCGTAAGCCCCGTTGTCGTCAAGGGCGAAAATGGCACCGCCGGAATCACCACGGTCTACGATGTTGCGGAAGTAGAACTGACCGTCGCTTCCGATATCTTCAAAAACGCCGCATGCGTATCCGGTGGTGGAACCAATACGGCAGATCAACATGCCCTGCTGCTGCGCGTACTGGGGAGTGATGTAGCCCTTCAGCTGCTGCCCAGGAGGCAGCGACGAGTCGACGTATTGCTTCGCCTCATCATAAATCTCAATCAGCCCGATGTCGGCGCCAAGAATGCTGCCGTCACTTTCATAGTCAACGTAGGACTCCACCATCTCGCCGATCACAAGCGTGTTGCCCTGACGGTCTTCGACGAGGAATTGATCACCCACATCACCGCAGTGACCAGCGGTAACGATGAACGCGCGGTCACCCAGCGACGCAATGAAGCCCGTGGAGCAGAAACTCGAAGTGCCAACCTTGTAAATGCGAGCACCCGGCGTAATTTTGCCCGGGGCTTTGAGAAACTCCCAGTCCACAGAGTTGTGGTATCTAATGCCGCCGTCGTTATCGCGCGCGCTGCGGCCCGAGTCGTAGTTCTGCGGGTCAATCTGCCTCGGCGCGATGGGCACCGCAGTCTGTGTGGGTGCGGCCTGGGTGGTCACCTGCGTAGCTTCGCGTGGGTCCGGAAGCTCAATCTGGTCTACCTCGGTAGTGTAGCCGTCAGTCGAGCACTCAAAGCTAAACGTGCCTGAATATGCCGGGCTGCTAATAGAAGCACTCACCGGACCGTCATAGCTTGAAGTGTTCACTACAGACATCGGCAGCGACAACGGGTCTGCAGAAAGGTAATCAAACTCGTAGCCTGTGGTGTCCAAGAAGTAGGCCAGCTCGTCCTCGCAAGCCAACGCAATCTCGTTGCGCTTCAGAGCGCCAGTGGTCTGCTCATCGGTGGGCTCCACCCACTGCGTACTGGTCTCGTACACAATGTCTGTGTCACCAGAGTTGCTGCAGCCCGAAAGGGTCAGCGCTGAAACTGCGAGGATGCTGCCAAGAGCTTTACAGGATTTCACAGCAAACAGTATGCCAGTTAGTCGCGGTCCTCACGCCACAGCTCCTGCGTCCACATCGTGGCCAACGCCAGCACGCGTGCGCGGGAATCGCCCTGCTCGCTCCGGCGGCGCCACTGGCGGCGCACCCAACGGTCATGGCTGGTGATCACGACGGTGCCAGCGAAGTCCACCAAGGCAGCTTCGAGCTCCTCGGCTAGGGCGAGGGAGAGGTGGTTCGTTGGCTCGTCGAGAAGCAACAAGTCCGGCGGAGAGGCCAAGATGATGCCAAGGGAGACGCGGCGGCGCTGGCCAAGCGACAAATCCTCAAGCTTCTTCGCCGCCTGCTCCTCATTCATCAACCCCATCTCCACCAGGTCGGGGGAGCCGGCGGGGGTGTGTGCGGCAAACATTTCCGCGGCAGTCAGTTCGAGGTTCTCCCAGTCATCGTCCTGCGCCAGGCGCGCGACGGTGAGCTCCTCGGGGATGATGAGCTCACCCTCATAGTCCTGCAGAGTGCCATCCAAAATCTTCAACAGCGTGGACTTGCCGGAGCCGTTCGGGCCCTCCACAAGCAACTGCTGGCCCGGCTGCACCTTGATGGAAAGCGGCGAGAGGCGCTCAGGCACACGCAGGTTGATGGCGTGAATAGCCGGCACACCAATAGACGTGGCGGCATGCGGCGGAAGCCCACGGAACTTCAGTGCGGTCGGCGGGGCCGGAATGGCCTCGCGCTCCAGTGCCTCCAAACGCTGCTCCGCCGCACGACGCCGCCCGGTCACCGTCTTCGCCGCGCGGTCCGCGTAGAACTTCGCCGCCTTGCGGGTCTCCGTCTTGTTTTCGTGTGAGTGAAAAACATCCTCGGCGGTCTGGTTGCTGGCTTTCTCTAAACGCTCGCGCTCATGTTCCTGGGCGGCGTAGTCAGTTTCCCAGCGCGCGCGGCGAGCCTCACGCGCTTTCAGATAATCACTAAACGCACCCGTAAAGCGCGCGCCCTGGCGGGTCTCCTCGCCATAGCCGCCCTCCGGGCCCAAACCAGGATCCAGATCCACAATGCCATCACACGCCGTGTCCAGGAAGTAGCGGTCATGCGACGCGGCGAGCACCGGGCCTTTGAACGCCTCCAGCTCGCCGATGAGGAAGTCCACCGCCTCATCATCAAGGTGGTTCGTCGGCTCATCGAGCACCATGGCGTCCACCGGGCGCAGCAGCAGCGTCGCCAGCGCGAAGCGACGGCGCTGGCCACCACTCATCTCGCCCAGCGGGGTGGAAAGCGGAACGTTCGCCAACCCTAAACCAGCGAGCACCGTGGCAATACGCGCATCCAGCTCCCACAGGCCCGAGTTCTCCGCGCGCGCCAACGCACGGTCAAACTCCTCGGCCACCGTCGTGTTATCCGGCTCGGTGGCCATACGCTCGCTCAAGGTGGTGATCTCGGATTCGATGGCGCGGAGTTCGGCCACGGCAGCGTCGATAAGCATCTGTGCTGGCTCGGAAAACGGCAGCGACGTCTCCTGGGCAATGAACCCGGTCACCTCAGGGGTGATCAGCACCCCCGCATCCGGAGTCAGCTCGCCGGAGATCACCCCAAGCAGGGTGGATTTGCCCGCGCCGTTTTCACCAATCAATCCCGTGACGGAGCCGGACGGCACGGCAAAGGAAATGTCCGTGAGCACCCGGTGGCCACCAGGGTAAGAAAACGAAATGCCATCAAGGCCAATGTGTAAAGGGGCAACCATGGAGAAATCCTACTTTCCGTACGTCACAGCGTTAGTAACGTCTTGGACAATGCGGAACTGCGTGTCCTCACCGGCGTACACCAAACGCGTGGTGGCGGCGATCCGGCCGCCTGTGGGCAGTGGCTTGGTCAGGTCCACCGTCAGCTCGCCGGTAGAGGTAGTTGAGGTGGACTCCACGCTGAGCATTGCGCCGTCCAAATCACCGGCAACCTCATTGTCAATGCGCAGTTCCTTCTGGGTGGGGGACTCTTCAATATCCACATCCAGGTGGACGTCGCTGCCGTTGATCTCACGCACGGTGTAGGTTGTGGTGCGCACCATCGCGGCATCACCCGTCACGCGCGTGGTCACCGTCCACTGGCCGCCAACACCAACGGGCTCTTTAGGGAAGACCACGGTGGAATTCATCACGCTCAGCAGCGCGCGCTCCACAACCTCGCGGCCAGCCTCCGGCGAATCCACCGGCGGCAGCATCTTCACCGACTGCACCGCACCGGATTCCGCTGCGCGCCAACGCATGGTGAAGCCGTCATTGCCCGCCACTTGCAGCCCAAGATCCAGATCAGTGTGGCCGCCGCCGCGGGTGATCAGTTCCACCTCGCGCGCGGCGTCTTCCTCACCATCCTGCGGCGCGCGAGCTGGCCCCGACGTCACCGTCAGAGTGAGATCCGTTTCCATTACGTCGCCGCCTGCAGGCGCGGTGGCGTCAAAGTTTGCATCATCCTTCGGCGCGGCAGCCTGCGCCACGCCTCCGGAGACCACCACGTTGGCCTCCCACGGCTCCTCGGCATCCTGGTATGCCAACATCTGCGGGTTGTCACCGGGGCTCACCAAAGCCACCTGCGGGGCATCAACGGGGAAGGACGGAACACCCTCCAACAGGTCGGTCGTGCCCCCACAGGCGGTGAGAGCAAGAGTAAGGACAGCGGCGGCGCAAGCGCGAAGACGGTTTTTCAGCACATTCTGAACCTACCCCACACCACCTATAGATCTTGCGGCTACAGTGTGTCGGTGATGAAAGGACGTAACTTCCTCGGGCTGGTCGCGGTGATCATGGTCGTGGCTGCCGCTATAGATCAAGTGGTCAAACAGGTGATGCTGTCCTGGCTGGAGCCGGGGCAAGCTGTCAACATTATTGGGGATTGGTTCCGCTTCTACCTGCTGTTTAACCCGGGTGCCGCGTTCTCCATGGGGGAGAATATGACGTGGCTGTTTACCGCCATTCAGCTTGTCTTCGTGGTTGGCGCCCTACTGTACGCGCCGAAGCTGACCAACAAGTGGGAAGCCATTGGCATCGGCCTGATCGCCGGTGGCGCGCTAGGTAACCTGTGCGACCGCCTGTTTCGTGAGCCCGGCTTCTGGTTTGGGCACGTGGTGGACTACATCTCTGTGGGCAGTTTCGCCGTGTTCAACATTGCAGATGCCTGCATTACCGTCGGCGTGGTGGTGTTTGTTGTGGCCATGTTTGTCACGGAGTTCCGTGCCTCGAGCAAGGAGCGCACGAAATGAGCGGAGATTTTCGTTCGCTGCCCGTGCCTGAAGGCTTAAGCGGCATGCGTGTAGACGCCGCGCTGAGCAAACTCTTCGGCGTCTCTCGCACCGTGGCTGCGGAAATGGTGGAAGCGGGCGACGTACTCATTGACTCACGCCCGGTTGCCAAATCCCACCGCGTTGATGCCGGTGTGATGCTGGAGGCGACCCTGCCAGAGCCGAAAACCACCCCCATGCCGAAGGCGGAGCCCGTCGATGGGCTGACCATCTTGTACCAGGATGATGACGTAATTGCGGTGGACAAGCCGGTTGGTGTGGCCGCGCACCCCACGTTGGGCTGGGAGGGCCCGACTGTTGTCGGTGGTCTGCAGGCGATGGGCTTTACGCTTCCAGACGCTGGCCCGCCGGAGCGCAAAGGCATCGTCCAGCGCCTGGATGTGGGTACTTCGGGCGTGATGGTGGTGGCCAACAGCATTTCCGGATATTCAGTGCTCAAGCGCGCCTTTAAAGAGCGCACGGTGGACAAGACCTACCACGCGCTTATCCAAGGCTTGCCGGATCCGATTGTGGGCACCATCGACGCGCCGATTGGCCGCCACCCGTCCTCCGGCTGGAAGTTTGCGGTGGTTGATGACGGCCGCCCGAGCGTGACCCACTACGAAGTCATCGAGGCCTTCCGCCACGCAAGCCTGTTGGAAGTCCACCTGGAAACCGGCCGTACGCACCAGATCCGCGTCCATATGTCCGCCGTTGGCCATCCGTGCGCAGGTGATCCGATGTACGGCTGCGACCCGAATCTGGCCAAAACCCTGGGGCTGAAGCGCCAGTGGTTGCACGCCACGAAGCTTGGTTTCACCCACCCGCGCACTGGCGATTACATGGTGGTTGAGTCCCCGTACCCGGATGATCTGCAGCATGCGCTGGATACCATTCGCGATCTGTAGCGCGCTTGTCGCCGCCGGCATCTACGCCGTTGGCCTTGCCACCCCCGCCACACCACCCACCATCCAAGGCGACACGCTTGGCATTGAGCCGGGGGAGAGTTGGTCGGAGTATGAGGGGCGCGCGGGGGCGTCGATAAGCCAAGGCTCCGAACCTGCCTTCGGGCTGGTCACTTTTGCCCGCCCGCTGAGCCCAAGTGAGGCGGCGGCGGCTGTGGAAAGCTTGCAGCGCGTCAATGGGCTTTTGCTTCTCGACGCCCCGTTGACCCCCACCCCCGAACCCCCACCGGGCCAAACGCGAGCCGATGTGTTTGCGCGAATCACGGACCAACGCATCGGGGCGGTAGTGGCGTATGACACATCAGACACCTTCAAAAACGTGGCGCATGGGACTGATGTGGCTGCTGTGGAAATGCTGCCGCCCGATGCCGTGTGGGGCAGCTTTACGGTTACTCCTTGGCATGGGGATCACCCCGCCACCGGTGTATAGTCTCCCAGAGTTGAATGCAGCCTGTTTGTGAGGAGACACCTTGGCGAAGCGGCAACACATTAAGCGCACCACCGCAGCAATCATCGTGGCAGGAAGCCTCTTTGCTGCCTCCTGCGGTGTGAGCGGTGGCGAAAACGGGGCAGCCGGAGATGGCCTTGCCCCAGGTGACTACACCATCGCCAGCGCAGAAGGCGTAACCGACAGTGTGGTAGTCAACGGCACGATCGCGCCTGTGCGCGCCGTGTCCATCACCACACCACTGCAGTCTGAGGTGCGCACCATCGCCGTCGCGCCGGGTGACCGCGTTCAGGTGGAACAGTTCCTGGCCGCCATGGACACCGAGCAGCTGGAGCGCCAGCTGGCAGTCCAGGAACGCCAGCAGGCGAACGCACAGGCTGAAGCCCAGGCGGGCGTTGAACAGGCGCAGGCCCAGCTCAACGCGCTGAACCAGAGTCTTAATGACGGCACGAATCCCACCATCCGCCAAGCCCAAGCACAGGTGGACCAGGCGCAGGCTGCGTATGACGCAGCTGTAGCCGCCAACGGTGGCCCGCGCCTTGTACGCATCTCCTCGCGCATCGGCGACATGTTTGGCGCCTACCTCTACCCAGAGCAAGTGCCGCCACCATTCCAGCTGCCTGGCGTTGAATCCGCGCCAGCACCGGCACCCGCGCCGGCACCGGCCGCGCCAAACGTACCTGCCGTAGGTGCAGCAGTGGGCGTTGAAGAAGCCTACGCCGCACTGCAGGATGCAAAGGCGAACCTGGCTGCGGCGCGTGCGCAGGTCGAGCAAGAGCGCAGCCAGCTCCAGGCGCAGGTCAACTCCGCCTCCCGCCAGGCAGAGATGGCACAGCTGGAGGCCGGTGACGGCACCCTGGAGTACCAGGTGAAGGAAGCCACCATCTACTCGCCGATTAACGGCGTAGTCACCAGCGTGGACGTCCAGGAAGGCGACATCCCACAGGGGCGCGTACTCAGCCTTGCAGATGACTCGCGTCTGCTGATTCGCGCCGAGCTGCGCGAAGCGGACGTGCCTAACGTGGCAAAGGGGAACCGCGTGGTGTTCACCTCCACGGCCACGGGCAAGAAGGAGTTCGCAGGTCGCGTCACCCGCATCTCCCCGGCGGCAGCTACCCCGAGCGACCCGAAGAACGCCATGCAGGGCGGCGGCGATGCCGCAGTGGTCTTCCCAGTGGAAATCGAGGTCACCGGTGACACCGAGGGCCTGCTCTTGGGCGGCACGGCACGCGCTGAGATCATCACCGCGGAATCCGACAACGCACTCAACGTGCCGGCAGACGCCGTATTTGAAGAAGGCGGCAAGAAGCAGATCCTCGTCCTGGCCACCGACGCTGACGACGCCCGCTCAGGCAAGGTCGAAGTCCGCACCGTTGAAACCGGCGCCTCCAACGACATCGACATTGCCATCACCGGCGGTGAGCTCAAGGCTGGCGACATCGTGATCAACTGGCCGGAAGACTACAAGGACCGCGTCGGCGAGACCGTAGAAATCACCGACGACGGTTTTGACCCTGCCGACGTTGCTGCCGCTCGTGACGGCATCGACAAGGCCGAGGCTGATAAGGCCGAGGAAGCTGGCAAGGCCGATAAAGCCGACGCCGCAGCGAACTAAGGGAGGCGCCCATGGACGCAGAGGAAAAAGATCCGTTCTTCTTTGGGGAAGAAGCCGAAGAGACTGAAGACGTTGAACAGGTTGTAGAGGCTGAAGGGGTTGACGCTGACGTCGATAAGCCTGAAGCTCTTGCGGATACTGGCCTGCTCATTGACATGCGCAGTGTGATCAAAACCTACAACGTGGGTGAGCCAAGTGAGCTGACTGTGCTGCACGGCGTGGATTTCCATGCCAAACAGCATGAGTTCGTCTCTATTGTGGGTCCCTCCGGTGGCGGCAAGTCGACGCTGATGAACATCATCGGCATGCTTGACCGGCCAACCAGCGGCGCATACGCGTTTAACGGGGAGCCGGTGTACGCGAAAAGCGATAAGGAACTGGCCAGCTACCGCAGCAAAAACATTGGCTTTATCTTCCAGAACTTCAACTTGATTGGCCGCATCGACGCGTTGCAAAACGTGGCTATGCCCATGATGTACGCAGGTGTTGACCGTAAAACACGTGAGGCACGTGCAGAAGAGCTGCTGGCGATGATGGGCATGGGGGATCGTATCCACCACAACCCGAACGAGCTTTCCGGTGGTCAGAAGCAGCGCGTGGCTATTGCGCGTGCACTGGCCAATGACCCGGACTTGCTGCTTGCAGACGAGCCGACGGGCGCCCTGGACTCTAAGACCGGCCGGTTGGTAATGGACTTGTTCCACAAGCTGAACCAGGAGATGGGTAAAGCGATTGTGTTCATTACCCACAACCCGGAGCTTGCGGAGGAAACGCAGCGCATTGTGGAGATTAAAGATGGCCGCATCTCCGGCGAACGCACCCCAGCCGGTGTGCAGGGAAGTGCGGGATAAGCCGTGGATGTGAGGGAGTCCATCAGGCTTGCTGCATCGAGTCTGAATACCAACAAGCTGCGCTCGCTGCTGACGCTTTTGGGCATCATCATCGGCATCATGGCCGTGATCATCATCATGACGCTTGGCCGTGGTCTTGAAAACCAGGTGTTGCGCGGCCTGGAGGGCGTGGGTACCACCACGCACCCAGTGGTCGTGCACGAGCGGCCAGATGAGGAAGCGGCGGATGATGATCCGTTTGCTGCGCTGTCGTACATGCCGCCGACCGAAGAGCGTGACGGTGTGACCCTGGATCAGCTCGCGGATCTTCAGGCCAGCTTTGGTGACCGGGTGCGTGCCGTGGACATTGAAGTCGGCAGCGAGGGCGAAGTGGCTAACGGTGATGTCACCGCTAGCTCCAGCGTGACCGCGGTACTTCCGGGGTCATTGGACATGCGTGGCCAAACCGTGCAGTACGGCCGCGGAATTACCAGTGCGGATTTGGATAGCCAGCGCCCAGTTGCGGTGGTGTCGTCCGAGTTCGTTGAAGCGCTGTTCAAGGGTGATCCGAAGGAAGCGCTGGGCAAGCGTTTTGACGTTACGGTGGGTTCCACTACCGCAGTCTTCACTGTGGTCGGTGTACTTGAGCCGTTTAACTCTGGCGGCATGCTAGCGGGTCCGCAGTCCTATGCGTCGATCTTTGTTCCGGCTACCGCGATGGACCGCGTTGGCGTGGACGCAAGCTGGGTGTCTTCCTTTAGCGTGCAGTCTTCCCCGGATGAGGACAGTGCTGTGTTCCAGGCAGACCTGCAGCAGTACTTGGACCGTATCTACGCCAAGAACGAGACCTATGAGGCCGAGGTGGTGGACTTGTCGTCCTCACTGGAGGAGCTCACCGGTATCTTCCGCATTATGTCCTCGGTGCTGTCCGCCATTGGTGGTATCTCGCTTCTGGTTGGTGGTATCGGCGTGATGAACATTATGTTGATCACCGTCACCGAGCGCACCCGCGAGATTGGTGTACGTAAGGCGCTGGGCGCTACCCAAAATGACATCCGCGTGCAGTTCATTGTGGAAGCGATGATGGTCTGTTTGATCGGCGGCATCATTGGCGTGGTCTTTGGTGGCGCGATTGGCATGATTGCCACAGCGGCATTTGATGCGTTTACGTGGCCGCCGGTTAGTGCGGTGGTGTTCGCGCTGTTGTTCTCTTTGGGAACGGGTGTGTTCTTCGGCGCGTATCCGGCGGCGAAGGCGGCAAAGATGCAGCCTATTGACGCGTTGCGTTACGAATAACACCTGTGTCATGGCGCGGATATGATAGTCCGCATGGCCAAGCAATCTTCCTTCGTTCACCTGCATAACCACACGGAGTTTTCCATGCTTGACGGCATGGCAAAGGTGGATCTGTTGGCAGACGAAGTTGCCCGCCAGGGCATGCCCGCGGTGGGTATGACAGACCACGGGAACATGTTCGGGTCGAACGCGTTCTACCGCCGCATGGTGGATGCTGGCATCAAGCCGATCATTGGCATTGAAGCTTACATGGCGCCGGAGTCACGCTTTAACAAGAAGCGTGTGCTGTGGGGCACCCCCGACCAGAAGTCGGATGACGTTTCCGCCTCTGGCGCGTACCTGCACCAGACCATGCTGGCGGAGAACGCGACTGGTCTACGCAACTTGTTCAAGTTGTCCTCGCTGGCGTCCTATGAGGGGCAGCTTGGTAAGTGGCCGCGTATGGACGCAGAGCTGATCGCCGAACATGCCGACGGCATTATCGCCACCACGGGCTGCCCGTCCGGTGACGTGCAGACGCGTCTGCGCCTGGGCCAGTATGACGCAGCGCTGGAAGCCGCGGCGATGTGGCAGGACATCTACGGCAAGGACAACTACTTCCTGGAGTTGATGGACCACGGGCTGCACATTGAGCGTCGCGTGAGGGAAGACCTGCTGCGCATTGGCCAGGCGTTGGACCTGCCGCCGCTGGTAACCAATGACTGTCACTACGTGCTGGAGTCCCAGGCACCGGCGCACGAGGCGATGCTGTGCGTGCAAACCGGTAAGACGCTGATGGACCCGGACCGTTTCAAGTTTGACGGCACGGGCTACTACATCAAGTCCGCCGAGCAGATGCGTGAGCTCTGGGACACCGATGTGCCGGACGGCTGTGACAACACGCTGTGGATTGCAGAGCGCGTGGGGGATTACTCGGAGCTGTGGGAGGAGCACCCGCATGACCGCATGCCGATTGCGGACGTGCCGGAGGGCCACACGCCGACGTCCTGGCTGATGGAAGAAGTCATGCGCGGTTTGCAGGCCCGCTTCCCGGGCGAGGAGGTACCGCAAAGCTACATCGAGCGTGCGCGCTACGAAGTGGAAGTTATTGATATGAAGGGCTACCCGTCCTACTTCCTCATCGTTGCGGAGCTGATTAAGCACGCCCGCGAGATTGGTATTCGCGTAGGTCCCGGCCGTGGTTCGGCTGCTGGCGCGCTGGTGGCGTACGCGCTGACCATTACCAACATTGACCCCATGGAGCATGGCCTGCTCTTTGAGCGATTCTTGAACCCGGAGCGTCCGTCCGCACCGGATATTGATATTGACTTTGATGACCGCCGCCGTGGAGAGATGATCACCTACGCCGCTGAGCGTTGGGGCGAAGACAAGATTGCCCAAGTGATCACCTTTGGCACGGTGAAGACCAAGCAGGCTATTAAGGACGCGGCGAAGGTGAACTTCGGCCAGCCCGGCTTCCAAATGGCGGACCGTATTAACGCGGCGCTGCCGCCGGCGATCATGGCGAAGGACATTCCGCTGGCCGGTATTACGGACCCGGACCACCCGCGTTTCGCAGAGGCTGCTGAGGTGCGCTCGCTCATTGAAACCGACCCGGATGTGGCGAAGATCTATGAGACGGCCCGCGGTCTTGAAGGCGTGGTGCGTCAGGCTGGTGTGCACGCCTGTGCGGTGATTATGGCGTCTGTGCCGCTGATGGAGCACATTCCGATGTGGAAGCGTCCGGCGGACGGTGCGATTATCACCGGCTGGGACTACCCGGCGTGTGAGGCCATTGGCCTTCTGAAGATGGATTTCCTGGGCCTTCGAAATTTGACGGTGCTGGGTGATGCGCTGGAAAACGTCGAAAAGAACCGCGGCGAAACCCTCGATCTGGAGGGCCTGGATACTGACAACGAGGCGGTGTACGAGCTACTCGGCCGCGGTGACACCCTCGGTGTGTTCCAGCTGGACTCCGGCGGCATGCAGGAGCTACTCAAGCGCATGAAGCCGACGGGCTTTAACGATATTGTGGCGTCTTTGGCGCTGTACCGTCCGGGCCCGATGGGTGTGAACGCACACTGGGATTACGCGGACCGTAAGAATGGGCGCAAGCCGATCACCCCGATTCACCCGGAGCTGGAAGAGCCGCTGCGGGAGATTCTGGATGAGACCTACGGCCTGATCGTCTACCAAGAGCAGATCATGAACATCTCCCAGAAGGTGGCCAACTACACCGCTGGCCAAGCAGATGGCTTCCGTAAAGCCATGGGCAAGAAGAAGCCTGAGGTGCTGGCCAAGGAGTATGAGACGTTCTCCCAGGGCATGTTTGATAACGGCTACTCCAAGGCGGCGGTGGACGCGCTGTGGGGCACGATCGAGCCGTTCGCTTCCTACGCGTTTAACAAGTCGCACGCTGCGGGCTATGCGCTGGTGTCGTACTGGACGGCCTACATGAAGGCGAACTACACCGCCGAGTACATGGCGGCACTTTTGACCTCTGTGGGTGACAAGAAGGACAAGTCAGCCATCTACCTTGCAGATTGTCGCCACATGGGTATCTCGGTGCTGCAGCCAGATATTAATGAGTCTGAAGAAAACTTCATGGCTGTGGGCAAAGACGTCCGCTACGGCCTTGCCGCTATCCGCAACGTTGGTGCGGAAGTGGTGGAATCTATCAAGGAGACTCGCCACGCTAAGGGCGCGTTTACAAGCTTCTCTGATTACCTGGACAAGATTGATCTGCTGCCGTGCAACAAGCGAATCACAGAATCCTTGATTAAGGCCGGCGCGTTTGACTCACTTGGGCACCCGCGCAAGGGCCTGATGCTGATCCAAGAAGACGCCGTGGATTCCGTGCTTGCCACGAAGAAG
This sequence comes from Corynebacterium riegelii, assembly GCF_016728505.1. Classification (GTDB taxonomy): domain Bacteria; phylum Actinomycetota; class Actinomycetes; order Mycobacteriales; family Mycobacteriaceae; genus Corynebacterium; species Corynebacterium riegelii. The sequence goes on along the minus strand of NZ_CP068159.1, from coordinate 2,316,035 downwards.
GCCGCGGATAAGGGGCAGTTTGACCTGTTCGCCTCATTCGGTGGTGACGATGAGGCCACGGCCAATGCTTTTGCCATTGAAGTTCCGGATGATGAGTGGGAGAAGAAGCACGCCCTGGCACTGGAGCGTGAAATGTTGGGCCTGTACGTGTCGGGCCACCCGTTGGATGGCTTTGAAGAGGCCATTGATGCCCAGACTGACACGCAGCTGACCACCATCTTGGCGGGCGAGCTTCGCCACGGCGCTGAGGTGACCATCGGCGGGCTGATTTCCTCAGTGGACCGCAGATTTTCCAAGAAGGACGGCTCACCGTGGGCCATTGTTACGATTGAAGACCACCACGGTGCCCAGGTTGAGGTGCTGCTGTTCAACAAGGTCTACGCACTTGTGGCGCCGCAGATTGTTGAAGACAACATCATCCTGGTCAAGGCACACGTTTCCATCCGTGATGAGCGCATGAGCCTGTTTGGTGACGACGTCAAGGTGCCGGAGCTCGGCCCCGGCGGCGGCGCTGGCCTGCCGCTGCGCCTGACTATGCGCACCGACCAATGCACGGTGGACAACATCAGCAGGCTGAAGTCGGTGCTGCTGAATAATCCGGGTGACACGGACGTGTACCTGAACCTTGTCAACGGTGAGCACTCACAGCTGCTCGTGTTGGGAGACCACCTGCGGGTGGATCGCTCCGCATCGCTGATGGGGGACCTGAAAGCCTCGATGGGACCGGGGATTTTGGGGTAGTAGTGTTCCGCGACGCGGAAACCTATGCTGACCCGCGCAGTGAAGACATCGTCTGAGGTGGATAAACAAGCGGGCTGGCGTACGCTCTGGTTCAGGTAATTTTAAAAATTCTGAGTACCCGCAAAGGAGCGTTCATTGGCTACTAACAAGATCCGGACAACCCACGTAGGTTCGTTGCCGCGCACGCAGGAACTGCTTGAGGCGAATGCCCGCCGCGCCGAAGGCACCATCGAGGACAATGAGTTCTTTGAGATTCTGCAGACCTCCATTGATCAGGTGGTGCAGAAGCAGGTTGATCTGGGCATCGACATCATCAATGAGGGCGAGTACGGTCACATCACCTCTGGTGCCGTGGACTACGGCGCCTGGTGGAACTACTCGTTCACCCGCCTTGGTGGCCTGACCATGACTGATGAGGACCGTTGGGCGAACCAGGCAATCAAGCGTTCCACCCCGGGTAACATTCAGCTGACCAGTTTCCCGGATCGTCGTGACCGTGCGATGTTCTCGGAAGCATACGAGGATCCGACCTCGGGTATTTTCACTGGCCGTGCAAAGGTGGGCAATCCGAAGTTCACCGGTCCGGTCACCTACATCGGCCAGGACCAAGTTGAGACGGACGTCAAGCTCATGCGCGCCGCCATGGACAAGGCCGGTGCAACGGAGGGCTTCGTTGCAGCTCTGTCGCCGGGGTCTGCGGCACGTCTGACGGATGAGTACTACGGCAATGACGCTGAGCTGGTCCAGGCGTGTGCTGACGCGATGCACCACGAGTACAAGGCGATCACTGACGCTGGTTTTACCGTCCAGTTGGATGCTCCTGACCTGGCTGAGTCTTGGGATCAGATCAACCCGGAGCCGAGCCTGGAGGACTACCTTGCGTGGTTGCGCATCCGTGTGGACGCGATCAACGCTGCACTCAAGGGCCTGCCGAAGGAGCAGACCCGTCTGCACATTTGCTGGGGTTCCTGGCACGGCCCGCACGTGACCGACATTCCGTTCGAGGACATCGTTGATGAGATCCTGCGCGTTGAGGTTGGCGGTTACTCCTTCGAGGGTGCTTCCCCGCGCCACGCTCATGAGTGGCGCGTGTGGCAAAACCGTGAGCTGCAGGAGAACACCCTGATCTACCCGGGTGTGATCTCCCACAGCACGAATGCGGTTGAGCACCCCCGCCTGGTTGCGGACCGTATCATCCAGTTCGCTGAGGTTGTCGGCCCGGAGCGTGTGGTTGCGTCTTCTGACTGCGGCCTGGGCGGCCGTCTGCACCACCAGATCGCTTGGGCCAAGCTCGAGTCCCTGGTTGAGGGTGCGGCCATCGCTTCCAAGGAGCTTTTCTAGGCTTATCGGCGCCTACGTGAAACCAAAAACCACCACCCCCAACACAACGGGGATGGTGGTTTTTTGTGGTTAGTTCTAGTCCTCAGGCACGACGCCAAGGGCGTGGCGTACCTGGGCAAGCAACTCCGGATTGGTGGCTAGTACAAATGTTGCCACCTGGGTCAGAATACCCAGCGAGGTAATAATTGCGCCGATCACGGCGAAGGCTACCTCAGCTTCCTCAGACAGGCTGCTGGCCTCCATCAGACGGGAACTTGCATCCGTCGGCTTCGGCGGCGTAAACGTCACCGTCGTCGGCTCCTCGATGACAGACTCCACCACAGTGGTAACCCCATCCGTGCCAGTCACCGTCGTGGTCGTAGTGACCGGGTACGAGACCGTGGTGGTCGGGGTAGCGGTGGCGGTGGTCGTCGCGGTCACCGTCGACTTCGTCTGGGTACCGGAAGAACCATTGCTCGAGCTGCTCGAAGCGTTAGCGGTAGCCACACCAGTCAGAGCCAGCCCTGCAGCAGTAATAAGTGCGAGCGCGGTACGGGAATTCATCAGCGTGCCTGAAACCCTTCGGAGGAGTTAATTAGAAACCGAACTTCTGCAGACCCAGGCCGAAGTTAGCGTTGAGCAGGTCAATAGCCTTGTCAATGCCCTTCGGGTTAGAGAAGATCACGATCGCAGCGGTCAGGATTGCGGACAGGATGCCCACAACGGAGCCAACAGCGGAACCAGTGGTTACGCCGCTCTTCTTCTTGTTGTTGCCCGGCGTCTGGTCGTCCTTGCCCGGCTGCTCCGGGTTCTCCTTGCCGTTGCCCGGCTGCTCCGGGTTCTCCTTGCCGTTGCCCGGGGTTTCGGCGCCCTCGTTCTCGGTGCCCTCAGCCGGAGCGGTGGTGTTCTCGTCCTTAACCGGAGCGCCCTCGGCAACAGCCGGGGTGATAGCCAGGCCGGTTGCAACAGCGGCAGCAACAAGAGCAGTGGAAATGCGCTTCATAGCAGTTCTCCTCAAAAGAATGGATTGATTGCAATGGGGCATGATTCACAGCCCTCGCAATTCGGACGGGTAGAAATCTATCAGGTTTGGAGCCAAAACACAGCCTCGGCTTACAAATGTCTACCTACCAAGCTGGCCAAGCAGGTTATTCAAACCTGGAAACAGTGCTGCCAAACCGCTAATGACAAAGATTCCACCAATAATCGCGCTCAACGCTACAGCCAGAGCGTTGCCCTTGCTTGAACCCGCCGGCTGTGGGGCAGGGGCAGGGGCTGGATCAGCGTCAGAGGTTGGCAGCAACGAGTCCACCTGGAAGATCGTGGTGGTGCCGGAGACCTCGTTGCCAACAATCAACAGGTTTTCACCGTTGGGGGAGTCCTTCGCAGTTACGAAGGTCAGGCCTTCGGCGCCGAGGTCGCCGACCTTGGAGAGGCCCTGGGCAACCGCCTCGTCACCCTCTAGCTCCTTCATATTGACGGAGAAGTCACGGTTGTTGATGTACGCCTGGTAGCTCGCCTTGGCCGGGTCGGTGACGTCGTAGACCATCACGCCGCCGAGACGCTCAAGGCCGATGAATGCGTAGGTGCGGCCGTTGATCTCACCCAGGGTTACACCCTCCGGCTCCGGGCCTTTGTCATCAGAGCGGGTTTCAAAGGAGGTCTCGGTGTGGTTGGAGTTAAAGTTCTCTGGCAGGATGCGTGCGGTGATCTGCTCGAAGTCGGCGCCGGAGTCGAAGACGCGAGTGCCGTCCGCAGTAAAGATGGAGAAGCCACGGCCACCGAAGTTGTACAGGTCGTCGTAGCAGCCCTTCTCCTCATTCAGGCCAAACGCCGTGGTCATGTTCAGTCGGCCCAGCTGCTCGTCGGACTGCAGTTCTTTGAGCTGTTCGGCGGAAAGGCCCGCGTAGCCCTCGCAGATCGGGGCGATGCCCTTCTTGCCAAAGTTCTTCAGGCGGGCTTCTTCGGAGTAGCCGTCCCAGTCGCGGGCGTCGCCCTCGTTAGCAAGTACCAGGTAGGTCGTGCCGCCAACGTTGTAGGCGGCGATGGCATCCGGCTGCAGAATGGACTTGACCGGCCAGGTGGTGATGTTGATCGTTTTGTCCTTATCGGAGGCGTCGAAAGGCACCTCGCGGCGGTCGATGTAGCCGAGCGGCCAGACGTCCTCAACCTTGGCGGAGGCGATATCTACTACGGCGATGGCGTTGTTCTCCTGCAGCGTGACGTACGCCTTTGCCCCGTCAACCGCGATGTATTCCGGCTCAAGGTTCTGCGCCTCGGTGGTGGACGCGCCTACCTGGCCGAAGATGTGTACGCCCTTGGCGGCCAAGGTGCCCTCAAACGCGCGGAAGTCGGCGGTGCGCACGTCTGCCTGCGTAGCGGCGGCAACACCAGCCGGCAAAGCGATCACGGAGACCGTGACCTCCGGATCCACGGAGTAGTCCTCGGCAGGCTCGCCCTCGTTGGCTACCAGCGCGTAGTCGCCAGCGGGGGTCATGGCCACCATGTCCGGCAGGGCGCCAACGCCGACGCGGCCAAGGACCTCGCCAGGCGTCTCGGCGCCGGCGTCGAAGAAGATCAGCTCACCGGTGTCGGTCTTATTCTCCGGCTCGACGGTGGCTACGGCCAAGCCGTCGGCACGCACGGCTACAGAGTTGATGGTGGTGTTCTCGCCGCCGGAGACCTCACCGATCTTCGTCGGGTTGCTCAGATCAGACGCGTCCAACACGTCGATCTTGCCGCTTGTCGCGTTCACCGTCAGGATGCGCTTGCTAGCTGCGTGGAAGGCAACGATCTCAGCGGCGGACTTATCAAACACGCCCGCACCGTAGGAACCGAGCGTGGACACCTTCACGCCGGAGTTCGGGTCCTGGTCATAGACCGGCTGTTCCACAACAACGGCGTGTGCCGGGGTGATCATGCCGACGCTGAGCGCGGCGGCGGTGGACAAAGCAAGTGCGGTACGAGGGGTAAACATGTGGCAACTTTCTAGGGATAACAGGACAAGACCTACCTAGATGTATCCCGTCCACGTTGCTTACAGGTTGCTTCAATCTGAACATTGAGTGACAAGGGGTTACTATTACCCACCATGACTTCGTTCCAGCCAGTGCACGCAGCGGACATTCAAGCGGCGCAGGCGCGCATCTCATCGGTAATTGAACCGACACCCTTGCAGTACTGCCCACGCCTTTCGGAGCAGTACGGCGCAAACATTTACCTCAAACGTGAGGACTTGCAGGATGTGCGCTCCTATAAGATTCGCGGTGCGTACTACGGCATTTCCCGGTTGAGTGAGCAGGACCGCGCGGCGGGGGTGGTCGCGGCGTCGGCAGGCAACCATGCCCAAGGCGTGGCCTATGCGTGTCGCGCGCTGGGGATCCAGGGCAAGATTTTCGTGCCTAAGCCCACGCCGAAGCAGAAGCGTGACCGCATCCTGGTCCACGGCGGGGACAACATCGAGCTGGTAGTGACCGGTAACACGTTTGATGAGGCAGCCCAGGCCGCGCGTGAGGACGCTGAGGCGCGCGGCGCAACCATGATTGAGCCATTCGACTCGCGCGACACCGTGGTGGGCCAGGGCACGGTGGCTGCGGAGATCCTTGCTCAGCTGACCGGCCAGGGCAGCGAGCTTGACACCATCGTCGTACCTGTTGGTGGCGGCGGTCTTTTGGCAGGAGTGACCTCGTATCTGGCGGATATGTCCCCACGCACCGCAATCGTTGGCGTGGAGCCGCGCGGTGCGGCCTCGCTGCATGCCGCGATGGAGGCGGGGGAGCCAGTCACCTTGGCCGATATTGACCCGTTTGTAGACGGCGCGGCAGTCAAACGCATCGGTGACTTCCCGTACCAGGTCATCGAGGAAAACCAGGGGCGTACCCACCTGATGATCGCGGACGAGGGCGCGGTGTGTACTGAGATGCTCGCCCTGTACCAAAACGAGGGCATCATCGCCGAACCCGCGGGCGCGCTGGCCGTAACTGGCCTGGCAAACCTGAAGATCCAGCCCGGATCCACCGTGGTGTGCATCATCTCCGGTGGCAACAATGACGTGCTGCGCTACGCCGAGGTTATGGAGCGCTCACTGGTGCATCGCGGCCTGCGCCACTACTTCCTGGTGAACTTCCCGCAGGAGCCGGGCCAGCTGCGCTCCTTCCTTACGGACATTCTGGGCCCGGACGATGACATCGTGCTGTTTGAGTACCTGAAGAAGAACAACCGCGAAACCGGCGCCGCGCTCGCCGGTTTGGAGCTGAGCCGCGCAAGTGACTTAGACCCGCTGCTTGAGCGCATGGCAGCATCCCCGATTGAGTGTCGGCGCCTCGAGCCCGGTACCCCGGAGTACGAGTACATCGTCTCCGGCTAGTCTCCGGCTAGTTAGCCCTCAATCAGCGCGAATTCCCACGGGCCCAGCACGGTTTCGCTTGGGCCCACCTGCGGGTTGCTGAAGGAATACACCAATTCGCCGCCCACGGGCACGGTGACTGTGTTGGGGGAGTAGTTGCCTACAAACGCCGTGTTGCCTTCGCGCAGGCACAGCCAGCCGGCCTCATCGTAGGAAACCTCCAGCGTGCGCAGGTCGTCGCGGTTGAACCCGTGGGAGTGGCGCAGGCGGATGAGGGTTCGGTAGGCGTTAAGAAGCTTCTGCTGCTGCTCATCAAACTCCCAGTCCAGCTTGGCGGAGTCGAAGGTCGCCGGATCCGCCGGATCGGGCACGTCCGCCTCGTTCCAGCCTTCGCGAGCGAAATCGTGGCGGCGGCCCTCGCGCGTCAGGCACACCAGCTCCGGGTCAGTGTGCGAGACAAAGAACGGAAACGGCGTGCGCGCACCAAACTCCTCACCCATAAACAGCATGGGGGTAAAGGGGGAGAGCAGCACCGTTGCCGCCCGCAGCATGAGCTGTTCGGGGCTTTCGCTTTGCGACGGCCTATCGCCCCCCGCACGATTACCCACCTGATCATGATTCGTGGTGTAGGTCACCATGCGCCACGGCGCAACATGCGACAGATCCAAGGCACGGCCGTGGGTGCGGCCGCGGTAGGCCGACCACGTGTCGCGGAAGCGGTACGCATTCGCCATGGTCTCTGCCAGCACTTCGATCGTGCCGTAGTCGCAGTAGTAGCCCTGGCGCTCGTCGGCGATCAGGGAGTGGAAGGCGTGGTGCACGTCGTCACACCACTGGGCGGAAAGGCCGTAGCCGCCGCGGGACTCGTCGTTGACAATGCGCGGGTCATTCTGGTCCGTTTCGCCGATGATGGTGCGGGGCACGCCGGTGGCTTCGGCGGTGGCATCTGCAACCTGGCGGATCTCCTCCATAATCGAGTATGCGCGGCGGTCATCGTAGGCTTGGACCGCATCCAGGCGAAGGCCGTCCACGTGGAACTCGTCCAGCCACTGACGCACCGCATCCAGGATGTAGGCGCGCACCTCATCCGATCCAGGGCCGGAAATGTTGACCACATCACCCCAAGCCGTGTGCCCTGCGGTGGTGTAGGGGCCGAAAAGTCCCTTGTAGTTGCCTTCGGGGCCGAAGTGGTTATACACCACGTCCATAATCACGGCGATGCCGCGCGCGTGCGCCGCATCCACCAGGCGCTTGAGCCCCTCCGGGCCGCCGTAGGAATGCTGCACGGCGAACCAATCCACGCCGTCATAGCCCCAGTTGCGCTCCCCGGCAAACGGCTGCACCGGCAACAACTCAATGGCGTTGACGCCAAGGTCAGCCAGGTAATCCAGCTTCCCAATCACGCCATCAAACGTGCCCTCGGGACTAAACGTGCCCACATGTAGCTCGTAGAGCACCTGATCTTTGAGCTCAATGCCGCCCCACGCCGCATCTGTCCAGGCAAAGTCCGTGGTAACGACCTCGGAAGGGCCGTGGACGCCCTCAGGTTGGTAGCGGGTACGAGGGTCGGGCAGTGGTGTGGACCAGGACGTGCCGTCGAAAAGCAAAAAAGCGTATCGCTGGCCGGGGGACGGGACCTCGTCGCAGGTAAACCACCCACCGTCGGTGGCACGCATGTCGTGCTCCGTGCCGTCGATGATGATGCGGGCGCTATGCGCCGCCGGTGCCCAAATGTTGAATCGTGGTGTAGTCACAAAAACCCACCGTACTAGTCTGAGAGCAATGCTCACTTCGTATCAACGCCCCGCCGCTCAGCTTGTCACCCATGGGCTGGAGATTAAACGCTCCCGTTTTATCACCTGGGTGGACCGCGCGACCACCGAAGAAGAGGCGCGCGACTTGATCCACCGTGCCCGCGAGGCGTTCCCTGACGCGAGGCACCACTGCTCAGCATTCATCGTGCACGTGGACGGCGCGCTGCCGATCGAGCGCTCCTCTGATGACGGGGAGCCCTCTGGTACCGCCGGCAAACCCATGCTGGAGGTGCTTAAAGGATCCGACATGCTGGACGTGGCAGCCGTGGTGATCCGCTACTTCGGCGGCATCAAACTTGGCACAGGCGGCCTGGTCAGCGCCTATACCGACGCGGTGAGTGAGGCGCTGGCAAAAACCACACGCGTTACCCGCGCGATGAAAGAACTGGTCACCGTTGACCTGCCGCACGCGGATGCCGGGCGCATCGAAGCGGAGCTGCGCGTGCGCGGCGTGGACGTGATCGGTGTGGAATACGACAGGCTCGCCCGCTACACCCTGGCCTACGAACCAGGTGAGCGCGAGGTGATCGACGCCCACATTGCCGCCCTCACCCAAGGCAACGCCACGACGCGCTCCGGCGGGCACCAATGGGTGGAACGCTAAGAGGTACAATCACCGCCATGACGCTGCAGCCACGACCGAACAACCCCATCGAAGCACGCAAGCAAGCCGTGCGTACCTACTCCCGCAACGCAGTCCTCTGGGCTGGCGGCGGTGTCGCAGGCGGCATTGTGCTTGGCCTCCTTGCCGGAAGCTGGACCGTGCTTGTGCTCGGCTTTGTCATCGCCGTTGTTGGCGGCTACGTGAACTGGAACAAAGTCCAGCAGATTGTTAACACAAAGGATCACTACTAAGCAGTGACTCAGCCTGCAAGCTCCGCCGTGCGTATCGACGTCTGGCTGTGGGCCGTACGCATCTTCAAAACCCGCAGTCAGGCAGCCGAAGCTGTACGCGCCGGGCACGTGAAACTCAACGGGGAGGCGGTGAAAGCCGCAGCACAAGTAGTGCCGGGCGATCACGTGCGCGTGTGGAAAGACCACCGCTACATGGAGTTCGACGTCACCGCCACCGTGCGAAAACGCGTCGGCGCCCCGATTGCGCGCCAATGCTACGTGGACGTGTCCCCGCCGCCACCGCCGATGGATATTTTTGCCTCCATGCCGAAGCGCGACCGTGGCGCGGGGAGGCCAACCAAGAAGGAACGCCGCGAAACCGACAGGCTGCTTGGCCGTGGCCGCTAACTGTGGCCGCTAGCTGCGCAGCTTGGCCAGACGCCGGGTCAGTCGTAGTTTGCGCTCCCGCGGGCGGTTGCCAGCATCCCACGTGAGCTCGATGTGCTCGGTGCCGAAGCGGTTGAGCAACACGTCATCCACAATGCGCACCTGGCCCGGGGTAAACGGGCTTTTGATGGAGTGCAAGACCGCCTCAACGTCAGCGGGGTTGAGCAGCTCCGCCAGCTGGTCAGCACGCTCAATACCGTGGGTGCGCAGGAGTTCATTGAGGAAGCGGTACGTGTTGGCGCGCGAGAGCGGGTACTGCGGGCCCAGGTAGATCGTGAGAATTCCGGGCAGGGTTTCCGGGGTCAGCTCCGCGGTTGTGTCGGATGCATCTGCCGGTGTTGTTTGCTCCTGGTTGCCGGAGATGCTGGCGATCTGGTCAAACTGCTGATCAGCCAGCTCAATAAGCCCCGCAGCAAGGGTAAAGGCGCGGTCCACCTGTGGATCCGTGCGTGCCTCCGCCGCGCGCTTGTAGCGAATGTCATGCTCAAACTCCGCCCAAGCGTGCTGCAGCACGGTGCGGATCTGAACCTCAAAGACGGTGCCGATGTAATCCTCAAGGCCTTCCGAGGCTTCCGTAACGCGCACCTGCAGGTGGTGGGAACCGTAGCCGAAGCCGCCAGAGACGCGCGTTTCCTCCGCCTTGTTTACACTGCGTAGGACCTCAAACTGGTCGGCCAACAGGCGCTGCACAGCCGGGATCTCAGTTGAGTGCAGCACAGTTACGCGCGCACCGATGATGTCTTTGATGTCATTCCACGGATCCGGGTAGACAAACTCGCCCTTGTCGTTTTTCTTGCGGGCTTTTTCCTTGAGCGACGGCCACGTTTTCACTCGCACGTCTACCCTGTCAAAGGTGATGCCGGCATCAGACATGAGCTCATGCAGCGCGTCGCGAAAGTGGGTGGCAATCTCCGGGTTGGCCTTGACCCACTCCGCGTATGTGGAGCCGAGCCGGGCAATGGTGTTGTCTTGTTTAGGCACGGCTATACACGTCCCGTCTGGGTGAGCTGGGAAGAGACCAGCAGGGCAGTAGGCAAGACTTCAAACAGGTCTGCAACGTCCGTGCAGCCCGTATAGACCTTGCCGGTGAAACGATCCGTCCACTCGCCTTCGGGCAGTCGAACCGTGGTATTACCCCAGCCGCCGCGAGCCTCAAGGCCAAGTGGGGTGCGGGTGGCAAGGGCGATGACACTTGGGCCAGCGGCGTCCCCACGCGCAAGGCCGATCAGGCAATCGTGGGCCTCACCGACTGCAAAAACTGCCTGGTGGTCACCTGCCGTAAACAGCGCCGGGTACTCCAGTCGCAGGTGCAGGCCTTCGGTGGTGGTGAGCAATTTCGCGCGGTCGGCACCTTCGGGGCTGGTCACATCACCGATAAACGCTGCTGCATCAAAGTCATCGTCTGCGCGGGCTTCGCGGTAGCTAGCCAGTATGTGCGCCCGTTCGCTGTAATCCACAAACCGCCTGTTATCCGGATCAACCAGGGAGTAGTCGAAGAGCTCCTGGCCCTGGTACGTATCGGCAACGCCGGCGCCAGCCAACTGCAGCGCCTTGCGTCCAAGCGAGACCACCACACCACCGCGGTGGAGATCGCGAGCAACGCGTGCGATGTCTGCAGTCGCAGGACCATCAATCAGCGCATCGATCCAGGCGACGATGGCGCTCTCATAATCATCCTCACGATCCAGCCAGGTGGTGTTGACCCCGGCTTCACGTACCGCCTTCAGCGCGTACTCGTGCAGGCGCAAACGCAACGCGTCGGAGAAGTTGCCGTCTGCCGGCCACAGGCCCAACACGTTCTGCAGCAGGAAATGACCGGTGAACGTATCCGGCGGGGGCACCAGCGCAAACACGCTTCGGGTGAGCTCGCCAAAGGCTGCGTCAACCTCGGAAATCTCCAGCATGCGGGCGCGGGTGTCCTCGCTGCGTTTGGTGTCGTGCGTGGTCAGCGAGGTCATCGCCTTCGGCCACAAGTGGGCGCGCTCCTGCTGCAGCAGGTGAAACTCCGCCGCGCTCACCCCGAAGCGGCCTGGCGCGCCGCCGACCTCTTGGAGGGCTACAAGGCGGCTTGCGCGGTAGTACAAGGTGTCTTCCACGCCCTTGGCCATCACGGCGCCGCTGACTTGGGCGAAGCGGGTTTCTGCCTCACCTCTGGCCAGCATGGCGGCAGAGATCAAGTTCAGTGCGTCCACGCGGTCAGGCTGGGCTACAGCCATCTCTGCGATCACGGTGGACAGGATGCGCGACAAGGAGCGGTAGTCCGCGCGGTAGACCGGAATGGCGGACATCAGTTCCACCACGGTGTCTATGAGGTCCTCGTCGCTGACGTCATTGCCGGCGGTGGAGAAGTTGTCGCGGCGGATCGCGCGCGCCAGCCTGCGCACCTCTGCGGCCAGCTCGTAGGTTGCCACGCGGCGCTTGAGCTGTGGCTCCGCGGCGTGCAGGGCTGCCTCGTCCCAGGTAGAGCCGGTGTGCTGCATGGCCAAGACGGAAAGTGCGTCCTCGGCGGACTGGTTCACAAACACGCCGTCGAGCTCACGCATGGCGTCATAACCCGTGGTGCCGTCCACCTGCAGACGGGGATCTAGCGGTTCGGTGACCTCCAGGATTTTCTCCACCACCAGCCAGCGGTCCGGGCCGATCAAATCACGCAGGCGGGTGAGGTAATCAAAGGGATCTGCAAGACCATCCGGGTGGTCCACGCGCACGCCGTCGATGAGGTCTTCCGCGATCAGCTGGCGAAGTAAACGGTGCGTTCGCTCAAAGACCAGCGGGTCCTCCTGGCGCACACCCGCCAGGCCGTTGACGGAAAAGAAGCGGCGGTACGAGATCACGCCGTCGCGCCAGTACATGAGTTTGTAGGGTTGGCGCTGGTAGACGTCCAACACATCGTCGTCAAGCGAAGCAAAGCTCCCTGGCATAACGGGGAAGTAGGAGTCGAAGTACTTCAGCACCACCTCGCCATCGGGCGCGGCACCTTCGGGAAACGCCTCGGCGGACAGGTGGACCAGCTCAAGCTTGTCCTCATCGCCCTCCTTGGCCAGAACCGGCATGCCCATCTTGCCGCCGGCGCCGTTGTCCTCATGCCAATCAATGTCGAAGTAGCACTCAAACTCAGAATCCCGGCCGTGCTTCAGCACATCCCAGAACCACCGGTTCATCCTCGGGTTTTCCACACCCAGGTGGTTCGGCACGATGTCCAGGATCAGGCCAAGGCCGCTCTCGTGGGCGACGCGAGCTAACTCACGTAACCCCTCAATGCCACCGAGCTCCGGGTTGATCGTGGTGGGGTCAACCACGTCATAGTTGTGATTGGAGTCGGGCACCGCGGTGAAAATGGGGGACAGGTAGAGGTGCGACACTCCAAGGTCACGAAGATATGGCACCTCACGGGCGGCTTCGGCAAAACCAAACGCCCTGCCATCCGGGTCCGCATGGGGACCACGAAGCTGCAAACGGTACGTAGAAGTAATAGGCCGGTGCATGCAGACAACCCTAGCGCCGCACAGCCCATCGGCTACGCCAACGAAACGCGAGTGCGGGCAAGCAGCGGAAACCCGAGCGAGAATAACAGCACACCCTCGTGCCCCAAGGCGCGAGCGACATCAAACTGATCCGCATCAAAGACAAACAGCTCACGCTGATCTCGTGAGAAGAACACCAGATCCCGCGTTGGGCTCAATACCGAAGAAAAGTGCGCGTGCAACATGCCAAACGTCAACGGGTGCGCACACCAGGCAGCCGCGGTGTGCAGATCACCGCGGACCTCCACGCCGCGCGGGGCATGCGCACCAAGCGTGACGGACGCAGGGCGGGAGAAAAACTGCACACCGGAAGCCGTAATCGCCGTTGCCCGCAACGACTGGGCCGCAGCATTCCACGCCTGGTGCGGGCTGAAACCCAGCTCACCGACCTCCTGGTGGGTGAGTACATCACCATTGGGCCCCTCGAAGGCGCACACCAGGCCAGGCGACAGGCTCACAAACGCGGTCGACGCGCCAAAGCCGGGCGTCATCCACGCCTTGGCGCTACTTGTCTCATGCGGGTCGCGCCGGGCAAGCCGGGGAAAGAGTTGGTGGTTGATAGGGGATACGGAGCGGTGGCCTAGAAGTGTTGTCTGCATATGTATTAGACCGCGAATCACCCGCCCCGGTTCCCTTACGCCGAGAAAAACTTTTGCTACTCGTCGTAGCCAAGCGCTTCCAACAGCTGAGCTGCCGTCCAGATCTGGATCTCCTGGCCCTTTTCCTGCAGCTCACGGGCACGCTTTTCCTTCGACGTCATCGTCGCCCACTCGCCAGCAACCAAGATCGTGGTTTTCTTGGTCACGTTCTTGCCCACCTGGCCGCCGTGCGCGGCGATGCCGGCCCACAACTCACCCTTGTCAAAGGGCTCAAAGTCGCCCGTCAGGGTGACGTTCTCCCCATAGAGCGGGGAGTTCGGGTCCGCCTTCGCATCCGGCTCCGGGATCGTATCCGGGGTAGCCACCGCATCCCACGGAGCAGGCCGGCGCTTACGCTTCGGGGCATCATCCACATTCTGGTTGTTGCCCTCAGGCTCAACCACAGCATCCACAACCGCGGCCATCGAACCTTCCTCGGCAGCCTTAGCCTGAAGCGCCCTCGTTGCCCCAGAGCGGTCCCTGAGCACCGGGGTCACCCGGTCCTGATCAATCGAACCCAACGCAAACCCAGCGCCGTGGACAAAGCCCATGAGACTGCCCTCGTATCCAGCACCCCGGGCAAGCCCGTTCAGAATGCCCGCGCAGGCGGCGGCGTCAGCTGCCGCGTCGTGGTGATTATCCAGCGCAACGTTGAAATGCTCTGCCAGGGTTGGCAGGCGGTGGTTTTGCACATCAAGCTTGGTGGCGCGCGCAAGCGCCAGCGTGCAGGCAAACATCACCCGCGGCACCGGCACATCCGAGGCCAAGCAGGCGTAGCGCAGCGCCGAGGCGTCAAACTGGGCGTTGTGCGCCACCATGGGAAGCTCCCCAATAAACGCGGCGACATCTTCCATCATGTCCCCAACAGCCGGGCAGTCAGCGACATCTTCAGCCGTAATGCCGTGGATGGACACGTTGAACGGGTCAAACGTGTCAAGGCCTTTGGGCGGGCAGCACTTCCACGACACGCGGTCAACTTCCTCACCGTCAATGACCTTCACCATGCCGATCTGGCAGATGGAACCCCATTGCTGGTTCGCGGTTTCCACATCCAGGGCCACAAAACTTAGGCCCGGGATGCCAGCTGCGCCATCAACTGCCGCAGCCTCTGGCGCCTCGCCGCGACGAGCGGCCTCAATCAGCGCAACCAAAGCCTTCGGGCCGTCAGGCTCGGTGGGGTAGAAGTGAAGGGTCAGCGCGCCGCTACCAAGCAAAAGCTCCAAAGAGCTAGGCGACCACGCATCGCCTTCAAACGCGGTCATGCCAGTGATCTCTGCAAGCGGGATCACACGATCCGCGGAGTTACCGCGCAGGGACGCCTCAAGCACCGTCGGCGAAATCACCACCTCACGGTTAGTTACCGTCACCCGAGCACCGTGGACTGCAAACATGTTGTATCTACCTCACCGGGGATTCGACCTGTTTAAGCACCAGCGTGGCACGCGCCGGAACCACTACCGTATCGCCTGCCGCAACCACCGTTTTCTCCTCGGGATACCCAAGCGGCTCAGTGGTATCAATCAACATCTCCCACTTGGCGCCGAACTGCTGCGGCGGCACCGTGAACTCAATGTCCTCAAAGTGGGCATTAAACAGCAGGGCAAACGAATCATCGTTGACCTTGCGGCCGCGACGATCCGCCTCAGTAATGGCATCACCGTTGAGGTAGACCATCAGCGCCTTGCCAAATGCGAAGTCCCAGTCGCTTTGCTCCATCAGCTGACCATCCGGGGTCAGCCAGGCAATCTCACGATCCGGCACGTCCTCGCCCAAGGCGCCACCGCTGAGGAAGCGGCGACGGCGAAACACCGGGTGGGCCTTACGGATGGCAATGAGGCGTTTGGTGAAATCGTGCAGCTCCTTGGATTCCTCCAGCAGCTCCCAGTTCATCCACGCAATCTCATTGTCCTGGCAGTAGACGTTGTTGTTGCCGTTCTGAGTGCGCGCGAACTCATCGCCGTGCGCAATCATCGGTGTGCCTTGGGATAACAGCAGCGTGGTTAGGAAATTACGGCGCTGCTGTGCACGCAGCTGCAGCACCTCCGGGTCATCCGTGGGGCCCTCAACACCACAGTTCCAGGAGCGGTTGTGGCTTTCACCATCACGGTTGTCCTCACCGTTGGCCGCGTTGTGCTTCTCGTTGTAGCTGACCAAGTCATTGAGCGTGAAGCCGTCGTGTGCGGTGATGAAGTTAATGGAGTGCGTTGGGCGGCGCCCGTTGTGCTGGTACAGGTCAGACGAACCAGTCAGGCGGGAAGCGAACTCGCCCAACGTGGATGCCTCACCGCGCCAGAAGTCACGCATAGTGTCGCGGTATTTGCCGTTCCACTCGCTCCACAACGCGGGGAAGTTGCCAACCTGGTAGCCGTTTTCACCCACATCCCAGGGTTCTGCGATCAGCTTGACCTGGCTGACAATCGGATCCTGCTGCACAAGGTCAAAAAACGTGGCTAGGCGGTCCACGTCAGAAAACTCACGCGCCAGGGTGGAAGCCAGGTCAAAGCGGAACCCGTCCACGTGCATCTCAGTGACCCAGTAGCGCAGCGAATCCATGATCAGCTGCAGCGAGTGCGGGTCGCGCACATTCAGCGAGTTACCGGTGCCGGTGTAGTCCATGTAGTGGAAGCGATCCCCGTCCACCAGGCGGTAGTAGGCCTCATTATCAATGCCGCGAAACGCGATGGTCGGGCCCATGTGGTTGCCCTCAGCGGTGTGGTTGTACACCACATCCAGGATCACCTCAATGCCCGCCTCGTGGTAGGCACGCACCATCTGCTTGAACTCAGCTACCGCATCGCCCGGCTTGTCGGAGGAGGCGTAATGGTTTTCAGGCGCGAAGAAGCCAAACGTGTTGTAGCCCCAGTAGTTGCGCAGTCCCAGGTCGCGCAAGCGATCGTCCTGAAGAAACTGGTGCACTGGCAGCAACTCGATGGCGGTTACGCCAAGGTCCGTGAGGTATTCCACCATCGCCGGGTGTGCCATGCCGGCATAGGTGCCGCGCAGGTTTTCCGGAATCTCCGGGTGCAGCTGTGTCATGCCCTTGACATGGCACTCATAAATCACGCTTTCCTCATCCGGGATGTTGGGGGAGCGGTCATCGCCCCAATCAAAAAATGGGTTGATCACCACAGAAAGCATGGTGTGGCCGAGCGAGTCTTCCTCGTTGCGGCCAGTGCCCGGGTTGTCTGCGTGTACGTCGTAGGAAAACAGGGCGGAGTGCTGGTCAAACTCCCCGTCAAACGCGCGCGCATACGGGTCGACCAACAGCTTGTTCGGGTCGCAGCGTTTGCCGTTTTCCGGGTCCCATGGGCCGTGGACGCGGTAGCCGTAGCGCTGGCCCGGGGAAACGCCGGGGAGATAGGCGTGCCAGACGTGGTTATCTACCTCTTCCAGCGGGACCCGGGTTTCCTGCATGTCCTGGTCAATCAGACAAAGCTCAACCTTGGTGGCAACACTGGAGAAAAGTGCAAAGTTGGTGCCCGCCCCGTCATACGTCGAGCCCAGCGGGTAAGCGGACCCTGGCCAGGTCTCCGGTGTCTCGGGGGTGCCGGAGGGCTGGTTGATGGTTTCAGTCATGTCGGTCGATCATACGCGCGGCGTACACAAGCCCGATCATACGCGCGGCGTACACAAGCCGTTGAGCAGCAGTCGAACAGCCGTTGCATGATCGTGCTCGCTGCGTGTGGCTGACTCACCCGTTAGCTGTGCAAGCTGGGCCCCTGCCTGTTCCACGGCGGCTGCCCCCAGAGTCATGTGCAGCAGTCCGCTCGCTGCAGCGCGCTTGTTGCTTATCGACGCCACGTTGCCCACCCTCGCCTCAACCACCTCTTCAAAGCGCTGTGTCAGTGCTGTGCCAAGGGAAGCATCCGGGTAACCGAGGGCAGTGACAACAACCTCAGCACCGTCCCGAATATCCAGCGCGCATGAATAAAGTAGGGCGCACAATGCTTCAGGATCGTCCGTTCCGGGGGCCAAAACTGGGGCAACAATCGCTTCTGCCAAGGATGCGATGAGCGCCTGTTTGTTGGCAATGTGCCAGTACAACGCGCCAGGGGCGACGCCGAGAGAGGTGGCAACGCGGCGCATGGTGACATCCGCCAGCCCGTATTGGCGCAGAATGTCAAGCGCCGCCTCGGTGATTGATGCGCCGGTGAGTTGCATAGTTGTCCACTGTACTCACAGAAAGGATTCAGAGGGCTTACAAGGCTGTTGGACAATAAGCCCAGCTTGACGCTGTTAGAATAGTCCGAAGTATTTTCAACTGGATGTAGTCCAAATTTGAGGAGAGATTAGTTCCGTGACGCTTCCCTTTGCTTCGAAGAAGTCTGTCGCAGTGGCCGCCGCAGCAGTCGTAATGTCCTGCACGCTCACCGCGTGCGGCTCTGATTCTGAAACCACCGCTGGTGGCGGTCTTTCCACTGCGGCGACTGCGCAGGGCGCTGCCAATGAGGCGGGGGAGAACACTGTCGCTGAAGAACCTTCCGCCGAAGGCGGAGAGTCGAAGGCGTCTGAGTCGAAGCCGACCACCAGCGCGGAGAAGAAGAACAACGGGGGAGAGAAGAAGGACGAAGGCAGGCAGGAAGATCAGGCGATTCCAACCCTGATCAACCCGCTTGAGGACGGGCTGGAGTCACCAGAATTTGAACCGCTGGCAGGTGGCCGTGAGGGCACCGAGGCGGAGCGCAAGGAAATGGAAGAGGTTGTGACCAAGATCAGCAACCCTGAGTCCTTTGCCAAGTGGACTCGCGTGATCTTGGACAACTCTTGCGCTGACGTTCGTGAGCCTGCGATGGAGCAGTTTGAAAGCCAGGGTCTGACGCTGGAGATGGTTGAGCAGATCATGGAGCAGCAGGAAGCCCAGGGCGGCGCCTTTGATATTCCGCGCTCTGAAATCACCGTCTCTGACGTCCGCGTCGATGGTGACCGCGCTTCCGCCACCGTGCACAGCAAGTCCAACGCCGGTGAGAATGAGAGCGTGCAGCTCTTTGCTAAGGAAGACGGCAAGTGGAAGGTGTGCAAGAACTAAGCAAGCCGCAGCGCCGCAGTAGCAGCAGTATGCCGCGTATTTCCCCAGCCATTGGTAGTGCCGCCGGGCTGTTGCTTGCCGGGCTGGGGTTTGGCATTGTCGGTGGGGTGGCGTGGGGGCTGCTGCGCCCCGCCTTGGTGATTGACGCTTCGGGGGTGGTTGATCAGGTTGCCAGTGATCCGAACGCTTTCTTTGGCACGGTTGGCTGGCTCAGCGTCATCACCGCCGTCATTGGCGTATTGCTGTCTACGCTTGCGTGGCACCAGCACAAACGCGTCGGCTACCTGGTGTGGCTGATCGTAGTTGCCGTGGCGGCGACGTTTGCGGTGATCGCGGTGGGTGACGTGATGTCCATGATGCAGCATCGCAGTGATGCCACCCGTATTGCGCCGCCGCTGACTACGCCTGCGGTGTGGGTTGTCGCGCCGACTGTTGCGGCAATCATCTACTGGCTGCGCAACGTTATTGCGTACTTGGCGGCCACTGAACATGCGTAGCCCCAGAAATAATCACGCTCGCACGATCGATTGCGCCCAGGCAGGACAGGATTGCGGTGATGACAAAGTTGTCGCGCTGCTGATCACTTAAGCCATCCTCTATAAGCAACGATGCCTCAGCTTGCACGTGGAGCGTGTCTAAATCTTCGTGCAGGTACACGCTGATGCCCAATGCTCGCTCGGCGACATCGTTGCAGGCAAGCCACGTGCTGAAGAAGTCAGAATCCTCACTCAGCCCGGTATCCCACATGGACGCCACGCGGATGTGTGTGCCCGCGTCCACCATCAGCGCAAATGTCACCCCGTTCACCCCGGTTGCGATCACTCCGTCGGTCACCGCATAAGAAAAATCAAGCGCCTCCAGCGATTCTTTGAGCGCCACCAAGTCCACAGGCTGGGCAAACACGGGTGTGGGGGTGGCGGTGTAGATGTCGGGGGCGTGCAATGGGGCGTCGATAAGCAAAGGCTCCTTGACCAACGCCTGGTGATCCTGCGCACGCATCAGTGCCGGCGGCAAGGGGGTATCAAAACCGATGGGCAAGGTCTGCGCACGCAGTTGCGTGGAGAACGACTGCAGCCGGCCGTAAAAATGGGCGAGAAAGGTCAGTAACTGCGAATCACTCAGTCCGTAACGGGTGGGGATTGCGCCGCGTAGACGGACCCGGAAATCACCAGCATCTGTGAGCCGGCACGACGCAACGGGCCCCAACTGATCGCGGTTCCACTGGTTACACCACCGGGAAAGGGCAGGTGCAGCCTCAAAAGCTGTAGGAATGCGATCTACCGCATCAACCACCAGCGTCTGCGGCCGCTGATAGGAGATCCACACCGTTATTGTTGCTGCGGGTAGACCGACCACCGCCCGATCGGGGCGAGACAGCGCTTCCAACCCCAGACTGGAAAACGCTTCGGCGACGCGTTCGAGGGTGACTTCTGCCAGCGGCTCATCAATTCGGCCGTCCTCTAATCGCCCTCGCGCTCGCCTATGCCTACCCATGTGGGTGAGTTTAGGCCCGCGGCGCTGCTGACAGGGATAGACTTAGACAAATGCTGCATGTGACCGATCTCCGGGACCAAACTCCAACTACTTCTCAGCTGCGCCGCCTCATGCCGCGCGGTGGCGTTGATGTTGCCTCTGTGCTGCCAACGGTGGCGCCGATTGTTGAGGCTGTGCGTGAAGAAGGCGCTGAGCGCGCGCTTGCCTACGGCGAGCAGTTTGACCATGTGCGCCCAACATCCGTGCGGGTGCCGGCCGAGGTCATCGACGCGGCCGAGGCTGGTCTGACGCCTGAGCTGCGCGCCGCCTTGAAGGAAGCGATCGCGCGCATTCGCAAGGTACACGCGGAGCAAAAGCCTGCCGCGCACACCACCACGCTTGCAGATGGTGCGACGGTGACGGAGACGTTCCTGCCGGTGGCACGTGTGGGCCTGTACGTGCCGGGTGGCAAGGCGGTCTACCCATCCAGCGTGTTGATGAACGTGATCCCTGCCCAGGAAGCCGGCGCGGAGTCCATGGTGGTGTGCACCCCGCCGCAGGCAGACTTTGGTGGTTGGCCGCATCCGACGATCCTGGCTGCCTGCAAGCTGCTGGGCGTAGACGAGGTCTGGGCAGTCGGCGGCGCGCAGGCGGTGGCCCTGATGGCCTATGGCGATGACGCATATGAGCTTGAGCCGGTAGACATGATTACCGGCCCGGGCAACATCTTTGTTGCGGCGGCCAAGCGTCTAGTCAACGGCGTTGTTGGTATCGATGCCGAGGCTGGCCCGAGTGAGATCGCGGTGCTTGCAGACGCTGGTGCGAACTCCACCTACGTCGCCTTAGACCTGATCTCGCAGGCTGAGCACGACGAGAACGCCGCGAGTGTGCTGATCACGGATTCCGAAACCTTTGCGCAAGATGTCGTGGACAAGGTGGAACGCTTCAGCGCACAGACCCTCAACGCGGATCGCGCGGCCTCCGCACTTGGGGGCAATCAGTCTGGTGTGGTGCTGGTGCGTGACATGGAGCAGGGCATTGCCGTAGCCAACGCGTACGCCGCTGAGCACCTGGAGATCCACACCGCAAACGCACGTGAGGTGGCGCAGCGCATTACCAACGCAGGCGCAATCTTCATCGGCCCCTACTCGCCAGTACCGCTGGGCGACTATGCTGCAGGCTCCAACCACGTCCTGCCAACCTCTGGTACTGCACGCTTCAACGCTGGGTTGAGCACGCACACCTTCTTGCGCCCAGTCAACCTGATTGAGTATGACAAGGCAGCCATGCAGGACATTGGCCACCACATCATTGCGCTGGCCAAAGACGAGCAGCTGCCCGCACACGGCGAAGCAATCGCCGCAAGGATGGAGGACTAAAACACATGGCGTCTCTAGACAAGCTCCCGCTGCGCGAGGAGCTGCGTGGCAAACATGCCTACGGCGCACCGCAACTGGATGTTGCGGTAGCCCTCAACACCAACGAGAATCCCTACCCGCCATCAGATGCGCTGATTGCAGACCTGGTTGCAGAGGTACAAAAGGTGGCACGTGGGCTCAACCGCTACCCGGAGCGCGACGCGGTCGTGCTGCGCGACGCACTAGCGGCATACGTGACCACGCAGACCGGGGTAGCAGTTACCCGCGAGCACGTTTGGGTAGCAAACGGCTCCAACGAGGTGCTCCAGCAACTTCTGCAAGCCTTCGGCGGACCGGGCCGCAGCGCCATGGGCTTTGTTCCCAGCTACTCCATGCACCCAATCCTGTGCGCTGGCACCCAGACGGAATTTATCGGCGTGCCTCGTGGTGAAGATTTCCGCATTGACATGGATGTGGCGCTTGCCGCAATCGCTGAACACCAGCCGGACGTTGTCTTTGTCACAACCCCAAACAACCCGACCGGTGACGTCACGGACATCGCAGACATCGAGCGCATCATCCAGGCCGCGCCGGGGATTGTGATTGTGGACGAAGCGTATGCGGAGTTTTCGCCTTCCCCATCTGCGTGCACGCTGCTGGCTGCATACCCGGAGAAGCTTGTGGTTAGCCGCACGATGAGCAAGGCGTTCGACTTTGCTGGTGGCCGTCTGGGCTACTTCGTGGCGGACCCCGCATTTGTGGAGGCCGTGATGCTGGTGCGTTTGCCCTACCACCTCTCGGTGCTGTCCCAGGCTGCGGCGACGGTGGCGCTGAAGCATGCCGACGACACGTTGGCAACAGTGGAGAAGCTTGCTCGTGAGCGCGAGCGAGTGCAGGCGGAGCTTCTTGCTATGGGCTATGACGTGGTGCCGAGCGAGTCGAACTTCGTTTTCTTCGGCCACTTTGAAAACGCTGCTTCTGCGTGGCAGCAGTTCTTGGACCGCGGGGTGCTGATTCGAGACGTTGGTGTGCCGCACCGGCTGCGTGTCACCATTGGTCTGGACACGGAAAATGACGCATTTTTGCAGGCAGCGAAGGAGATTATCAATGGCTGATGGGGGAGTGAACGCGCCGCGTATCGGGTGCGCAACGCGTACGACAAGTGAGTCGGACATCACGGTAGAGATCAACCTGGACGGCACGGGCACGTGCAACGTAGATACTGGTCTGCCGTTTTTTGACCACATGTTGAATGCCTTTGGCACCCACGGCGCGTTTGATCTGACCGTGACTGCGAAGGGTGACACCCACATTGACGCGCACCACACAGTGGAAGACACCGCCATTGTGCTGGGCCGCGCGCTTGCAGAGGCGATTGGGAACAAGGCAGGCATTCGCCGTTTCGGCTCGATGCTGCTTCCTATGGATGAGACGCTGGTCGAGGCGGTTGTGGATTTCTCCGGCAGGCCCTACTTTGTCATGAACGGCGAGCCGGAAAACATGGACTGGCAGGTCATCGGCGGCCACTACGCCACCGTGATCAACCGCCACTTTTTTGAAACGCTGGCGTTGAACTCCGCCGTCACCCTGCATGTAAACGTGCGCTACGGGCGAGACCCTCACCACATCACGGAAGCCGAGTACAAGGCGGTGGCCCGCGCAATCCGCCAAGCAGCCGAAGCGGACCCGAAGATTAGCGGTATCCCTTCCACAAAGGGTGCCCTTTAGAGTCCACCTCTAAGATCGAAAAAGGTAACTGAAAAGCGAACAACAAGAAGGGCAACCAGAAGGGAGCGGGGTAGTGGCGTTGATGGGCGCTTTCGCAAGGGCGCGCAGGCCGTTAACACCAGAGGAAGTAAGTGGTGTGACATCGGTGTGGCGAGCCCGAGGCATGCTAGCCGTCCTAGTTGCCGTCGCCGCTGCCTTTGGCGCGTGGTCGCTGCTGCTGCCCGTCGTTCCCACGGCAGTACTTGATGCTGGTGGGGCGGAATCGCTGGCGGGGTTGAGTACCGGCGTGTTCATGCTCTTTACCGTGATCACGCAGATCTTCACACCATGGCTGTTGCGGAAGTTTGGGTTCCGCGTGGTCATGGTGGTTTCCGCCTTCCTGCTTGGCGGCCCAGCGTTTGGCTACATGCTGGGCATGGAGCCCGGCGTGTTGCTGACAGTCAGTGCAATCCGTGGTGTAGGCTTCGGCGCACTGTCTGTGGCAGAGGCTGCGATTATTGCAGAGCTTGTGCCACTGCGCTTGCTTGGGCGTGCGACGGGAACGTTGGGGCTGTTCGTCGGGGCGTCGCAAATGGTAGCTCTGCCGCTGGGCCTGGGGCTGGTGGACGTGGTTGGCTACAACGGTGTGTTTGCAATCGGGGCCTCCGTTGGTTTGGTTGCACTGTTGTCTGCAGTACTGATCCCAACCATTCCGCCGAGTGTGGAAGAACACATCACCCCCAACGTGATCCGCGTGCCAACCTGGCACCTCGTGCTGGTGCCTGCCCTGGCGCTGATGTTTATCACCACCGCCTACGGCGCGATTACAAACTTCCTGCCAGCTGCAATGCGTGATCTGGACGCCGCCCGCGGCGCAGCTCTTGGCGGAGTAATGCTGGGTCTGCTCAATCTGGCGGCGATGGGCTCCCGCTACTACGCCGGACGAGTCACGGACCGTACCGGCCAACCCGGCAGTGTGCTCATCCCGTTCCAGGTTTGTGCCGCACTTGGCGTGTTTATGACCGCGGTGATCTTGGTCATGGGTCTGCCAGTGTGGACGGTGGCGTTCGCGGTGATCTTCTACGGCCTTGGCTTCGGTGCCGCCCAGAATGAGGCATTGACCATGATGTTCTACCGTCTGCCGCGCTCCAAGGCATCCCAAGCGTCTGCCATCTGGAATATTTCCTTTGACAGCGGTACAGGCATTGGCTCCACCGTCTACGGCATGATGCTGGTGGGCATGAGCTTTGCACCGATGTTTGGCATCGCTGCAGGGGTGATCCTGGTGGGCCTCGCTGTGACCCTGCTGGATAGGCAGCTGGGCCGCTACCGTGTGGTGGAAGTGAACAACCTTGCGGTTCGCCTCAAATCCGTACAGGTACCGAGGCGCAGAAGGCCGAAGCGTTAAGGCTGTGTTGGGCCGACGCGCTAAAATCAACGCCCATGTCTGCACACCAACCCACCGTGGCGCTTTTAGATTATGGCGCCGGAAACCTGCGTTCCGCCCAGCGTGCCCTTGAACACGTCGGCGCACGCGTTAACGTCACCCGCGACCCCAAAGAGGCAGTCGAGGCCACGGGCCTTGTCGTACCAGGCGTTGGTGCGTTCGCGGCCTGTATGCAGGGACTGAACGCGGTAGGTGGGCCGCGCATTGTTGGCCAGCGCCTGGCAGGTTCGCGCCCAGTGTTGGGTATCTGCGTTGGCATGCAGGTCATGTTTGAAACAGGTGTGGAACACGGGGTTGAGGCGAAAGGCCTGGGGGAGTGGCCTGGCAGCGTGGATAAGCTTGAAGCCCCAGTGCTGCCCCACATGGGGTGGAACACTGTGGAGCAGCCCGAGGACACCGCCATGTTTGCTGGCATTGACCCAGATGCGCGCTTCTACTTCGTGCACTCGTATGCCGCGCAGGAATTCCCACTACAAGAAGATGACTTCATTGCATACCCCAAGGTGGCGTGGGCGCAGCACGCCCAGTCCCGGTTTGTGGCAGCTGTGGAAAACGGCCCGTTGTGGGCAACCCAGTTCCACCCGGAAAAGTCTGGGGATGCGGGCCTTGCGCTACTGCGCAACTGGGTGAAACAGCTGAGTTAGACTAGCCGCTATGACATTTACTCTGCTGCCAGCTGTTGATGTGGTTAATGGCCAGGCTGTTCGCCTGGACCAGGGGGAAGCCGGAACTGAAAAAGTCTACGGGGACCCCCTTTCTGCTGCGAAGCAGTGGCAGGACGAGGGTGCGACCTGGTTGCACTTTGTGGATTTGGATGCGGCCTTTGGGCGCGGATCCAACCATGAGCTGATGGCAGACATCACCCGCCAGTTGGACATCAATGTGGAGCTGACCGGCGGCATTCGGGACGATGCAAGTCTGGAGCGCGCCCTGGCTACCGGAGCAAAGCGTGTAAACATTGGTACCGCCGCGCTGCAGAATCCGGAGTGGATGGAGTCTGTTATTGCGCGCTACGGCGACAAGGTGGCTATTGATCTTGCGGTGCGTGAAGAAAACGGGCAGTGGCAGACCAAGGGCAATGGTTGGACCTCTGACGGTGGGGACCTGTGGGAGGTGCTCGAGCGTTTTGATGCTGCGGGCTGCACCCGGTTTGTGGTCACTGACGTGAGCAAGGACGGCACGCTAGCTGGCCCGAACGTGGAGCTGTTGCGTGAGGTCTCTGCCGCGACGGACGCGTTTGTTACGGCTTCCGGCGGTATTGCAACGATTGAAGACGTCACGCAGATTGCCTCCTACGCGGATGAAGGTATTGACTCTGTCATCATTGGCAAGGCGCTGTATGAGAAGCGCTTTACTCTGCGTGAGGCGCTTGCTGCAGTAGGTGCCTGCTAGCCGTGTCGGCGGATATTCAGCACTATTTGGACGTTGCGCTTGAGGCAGTGGCCAAGGCGCGTGAGGTGATGTTGGCTCACCGAGGTGCGGCGCCTGCCCTGATCAAGGGCAAGGGCGATTTTGCTACCGAGGCTGATTTGGCAATTGAGGCGCTGCTGCGTGAACACCTGCGCAGGGAAACCGGTATCAACGTCTTTGGGGAGGAAAACGGCGGCGAGTTCACCCCGGAGGCCTGCTGGGTGCTCGATCCTATAGACGGCACGTCGAATTACTCCGCCGGCAACCCGAACTGCGCTATTTTGGTCTCTCTCGTGTTGGAAGGCCAGCCGGTTGTGGCAGTGGTGGACATGCCGCTTTTAGGCTTGCACGTTTCTGCCTGCGCCGGTGGCCCGGTGGTGTGTAACGGTGAAGTACTGCCGCCGCTGGAGGACACCGGTGGGCAGGGGCGTGCCGCACAGGTAGGCGTGGGCTCGGTTGGCTCGGATGACCGGGTACGCTTCCCGGCGCCGCTTCGCCTCGCCTTGATTGGCTTGCTTGCAGATGGCCCGTTGCGCCCACGCATTTCCGGATCCGTTGGCGTGGACCTGGCGTTTGTGGCGCTTGGTATTTACCGGGCGGCAGTGAGTTTTTCCCCGTACGTGTGGGACAACGCCGCAGGTGTCCTGCTTGCGCGGTGCGCAGGAGCGATAGTTACGGACGTGGACGGTGGGCCGTGGACGCCGGAGAGCGTAGGGGCGATCGTTGGTGCGCCGTCAGCACATGAGACGGTGCTCAGTAGCATGTTGCACATATCCGCAAACACATAACTAAGCACATACATAAGGAGCAGCCATGACCGTAGCTGTGCGAGTGATTCCCTGCCTGGACGTGGATAACGGCCGCGTGGTCAAGGGTGTGAATTTTGAAAACCTTAAAGACGCAGGTGACCCGGTGGAGTTGGCCAAGCGCTACGGCGAAGAGGGCGCAGATGAGTTGACGTTTTTGGACGTCACTGCGTCTAAAGAGGGCCGCGGCACGATGCTTGAGGTTGTGCGCCGGACCGCGGACCAGGTCTTTATCCCACTGACCGTGGGTGGCGGTGTGCGCAGTGCCGATGATGTGCGCGAGCTTCTGCGCGCTGGCGCGGATAAGGTCAGCGTGAACACTGCGGCGATTGCGCGCCCGGAGCTACTGCGTGAGCTGGCGCAGGAGTTTGGCTCCCAGTGCATTGTGCTTTCCGTTGATGCGCGACGTTGCCCTGCCAATTCCGGCGAAGAGCCCACGCCTTCCGGTTTTGAGGTGACCACGCACGGCGGCACTCGCTCCGCTGGGCTGGACGCCATTGAGTGGGCGCGCACCGGCGAAAAGCTGGGTGTTGGTGAAATCCTGCTGAACTCCATGGATGGTGACGGCACGAAGGAAGGCTTCGATCTTGAGCTTTTGCGCCAGGTTCGCGCGGCGGTGAGCATTCCGGTGATTGCCTCTGGTGGCGCGGGTAGCGCTGCGCATTTCCCGCCGGCGGTGGAGGCGGGTGCGGATGCGGTGCTCGCAGCGTCGATCTTCCACTTCGGCGAGGTGTCTATCGCTGAGGTGAAAAAGGCGTTGGCTGATGCGGGTTATGAGGTGCGCTAGATGTCTGAAGAGATGTCTCAGGAGCTGACCGATCCGGCAGATTTTGCGCTGGACCCGGACATTGCTGCGCGGCTGAAGCGCAACGCGGATGGCTTGGTGCCTGCGATTGTGCAGGCGGCTGACACGCGCGAGGTGTTGATGATGGCGTGGATGGATGACCACGCTTTGGCCCACACGTTGGCTACGCGCCGCGGTACGTACTACTCGCGTTCGCGCAAGGAGTACTGGATTAAGGGCTTGACTTCCGGCAACGTGCAGGCGGTGGAGTCGGTGGCGCTGGATTGTGATGGCGATACGGTTTTGGTGACCGTGCAGCAAACGGGTGGTGCGTGCCATACGGGTGATCGCACGTGTTTTGATGCGGATGTGTTGCTGTGATGGCCCCGCACAAAGTTGGAGCGATCCTGATCGCGCTCGGTGCCACGTTGTTGGCCGTGTTCTCGCGCGTGCCATGGATTACCGCCACCTATGAGGATTCCCTCTCTGGCGGTGGTGTTGCGCAGATCCGCGGCGCGGATTGGTCTACGGAGACTACTGCCGTTGCGCTGTTGCTGTTTGTCGGCGCTTTGGGGGCTTTTGCTTTACGACGCTTAGGCAGACGCACCACAGCGATCATCTCCGCTATCGCCGCCGTCGGTGCGGCGGTGTCACCTGTGATGCTGCTTGCGCGAGGGGCAGACGCGGAACGTGTGCACGCACTGTTGACCACAGGTGCGGATGCGGCGCAGACCACGGCGTCGAAGACGGAGCTGATCTCGGAGTGGGCGGAGATCACCGCCACGGACATCTCCACTGCGTTTCCGCTGCTGACTTTGCTTGGTGCGGCGCTTGCCGTGGTAGGTGCGGTTGTTGTTGCGTTGCGCCCAGGCCAGGACGCGCCGAAGCTGAGCAAGTACGAAAAAGAAGCGGTGCGGCGCAAACATTTGGAAGAAGACATGGAGGCGCGCCCCGATTCGGGCCGCGTTATGTGGGACGCGCTGGACGCGGATATTGATCCCACCGATTTCTCCACAGGACGCTAGAGCCACTACCCTTATGCACATGCTGGCGTCGAGCGTGGTCAATCCGGTGGTGGATGGGGTGCTGCGTGACGTCGAAAAGCGGGAAGCCCAAGTGCCCTTCAAGGAGATCAAGGCGCGCTCCCGCGACATGGAACCCACGCGTGATGCCCGTGCCGCGCTTCTGCGGCCCGGCTGCAGTGTGATTGCAGAAATCAAGCTGAATTCGCCCGTCTTCGGCCCGACCAGGGTTGATCGACGGGCGATTGCTGATGTGTCGAAGGCTATTGAAGACGGTGGGGCGCACCTGATCGCATGCCAGACGGAGCGCCTGCGCTTTGATGGTTCCTTGCACGACATGGCCGCCGCCCGGGCAGCGGTGAGTCTGCCAATGGTGTGTCGTGACGTGATTGTGGATCCGTATCAGATCCATGAAGCACGCTGCTACGGTGCGGATGTGCTGCCGCTGCAGGTGGGGATTTTGGAGGAGGCCAGGCTGGCGGCGCTGCTAGACCGCGCGGAGTCACTCGGCATGGTGGTGATGGCGGAGGTGCGCACCCCGCAGGAGGCGGATCTGGCGCTGCGGGTGGGGGCGAGCGTGATTGCGGTGAACTCCTGGACCTTTGATACCAATGATCTGCGCCATGGCGTGTTCGCCGAGATCGTGCCGGGCCTGCCCAGTGAGGTGATCAAGATTTCGCTGGGTGGCGTGACGTCTGTGCGTGACCTGTTGGATGCGGCTGCAAGTGGTGCGGATGCCGTATTGGCGGCTGAGGCGATCATGAGCGGCGACGATATTTTTGCCGCTACGCGCAAGCTCGCCGCAGCTGGCCAACACCCCTCCTGCCCGAGACGGTAGTGTGCTGGGGGTGCAAACCATGATCTTGGCTAACATCCCTTCGCCGCCACAGGGCGTGTGGCACCTTGGCCCGGTGCCTATCCGTGCGTATGCGCTGTGCATTATGACCGGCATCATCGTGGCTACGTTTATTGGCATCCGCCGCTACCAGGCGCGTGGAGGCAGCGCGGACACGGTGTGGGACGCGCTGATTGTTGTCATCCCGGCCGGCATTATCGGCGGGCGTCTCTACCACGTGATTACGGATTACGATAAGTACTTCGGACCCGGCAAGGATCCCTGGCAGGCATTCAATATCACCGCCGGCGGCCTTGGCATTTGGGGTGCGGTGGCACTGGGCGCTGTGGCGCTGATGGTGATGATGCGGGTGAAAAAGCTGCCGTTTTTGCCGCTCGCGGATGCGCTTGCCCCGGGCGTGATCTTGGCCCAGGGCATTGGGCGTTTGGGTAATTGGTTTAACCAAGAGCTCTACGGCGCGGAAACAGACGTGCCCTGGGCGCTGGATATTTACTACCGCGTAGATGAAGCGGGCAACTACTCGCCGCTCAATGGCCACTCCACGGGTGAGGTCATTGCAAGCGTGCACCCGACTTTTTTGTACGAGCTGATCTGGAACGTGCTCATTTTCGCTCTGTTGATCTGGGCGGATCGCAGGTTCAAGCTTGGCCACGGGCGTGTGCTGTGGCTCTACGTTGCCGGCTACACCTTCGGCAGGTTCTTCATTGAGCTGATGCGTACTGATGCGGCGACGATGATCTTGGGCCAGCGTGTGAACACGTGGGTGTCTGGGATCTTGTTCATTGTGGCGCTGGTGTTGTTCCTGCGTGCGCAGCGTGGACGTGAAACTCCACAGGAGGTGGATCCCGCGAACGCGCATGAGCGTGAAAACTGAGTAGAGTTAGGCGCGTGGATAGAAGAACGAAGATTGTTTGTACTCTTGGTCCCGCGGTGGCAAGCAAAGATGCCATCGTGGGCCTTGTTAAAGAGGGCATGGATGTCGCTCGCCTGAACTTCTCCCACGGCGACTACCCGGACCATGAGCAGAATTACCGCTGGGTCCGTGAGGCTACGGATGAGACTGGCCACGCCGTGGGCATCCTGGCTGACTTGCAGGGCCCGAAGATTCGCCTGGGCCGCTTTGAGGGGGATGGCAAAACCTACTGGGAGACCGGTGAGATTGTCCGCATCACCGTTGATGATGTTGTGGGCACGCACGATAGGGTTTCCACCACCTACAAGCAGTTGGCGCTGGATGCGAAACCGGGGGACAGGTTGCTTGTAGACGATGGCAAGGTCGGCCTCGTCTGCCTCGAAGTTGATGGCAACGATGTGGTGTGCAAGGTCACCGAGGGTGGCCCCGTGTCCAACAACAAGGGTGTGTCTCTTCCTGGCATGGCTATCTCCGTGCCGGCGTTGAGCGAGAAGGACAAGGAAGACCTGCGTTTTGCGCTGCGTATGGGCGTGGACATGATCGCGCTTTCCTTCGTTCGTTCGCCGTCTGATGTGGACTTGGTGCACGAGATCATGGATGAGGTTGGCCGCCGCGTCCCGGTGATTGCGAAGCTGGAGAAGCCAGAGGCGGTTGACGCGTTGGAGTCCATCATTTTGGCGTTTGATGCCGTGATGGTGGCTCGTGGTGATCTTGGTGTGGAGATCCCGCTCGAGCAGGTGCCGTTGGTGCAAAAGCGCGTGATCCAGATTGCGCGTGAGAACGCCAAGCCGGTGATCGTGGCAACGCAGATGCTGGATTCCATGATTGATAACTCGCGCCCAACGCGTGCTGAGGCCTCCGATGTGGCTAACGCGGTGCTAGATGGTGCGGATGCGGTGATGCTTTCCGGCGAGACGTCGGTGGGTGTTGACCCGCACAATGTGGTGCGCACCATGAGCAGGATCGTGCGTTCTGCTGAGACCATGGGCACGGTGCCGCCGCTCAATCACATTCCGCGCACCAAGCGTGGCGTGGTGTCGTATTCCGCAAATGACATTGCTAGCCGCCTGAACGCGCGCGCGATTGTCACGTTTACTACCTCTGGTGACACGGCTCGCCGCGTGGCACGCCTGCACCCGGAGCTGCCGCTTTTGGTGTTCACCCCTGTGCAGCAGGTTCGTTCCCAACTGGCGGTCACGTGGGGTGTGGAGACCTTCCTGTGCCCGGACGTATACTCCACGGATGACATGATCCGCACGGTAGATGACATCTTGCTTGCGCTGGATGACTACAAGAAGGGCGAGACCATGGTGGTTGTGGCCGGTATCCCACCGGGGGTTGCTGGCACCACGAACACGATTCACGTGCACCAGCTGGGCGAGGACACCCGTAACCCCTAAGTAGTTACCCTGGATGCCATGACTGTTTCTGATGGCATCCAGGTACGTGACGCTCACCTGCACAATCTGCGCAACGTGGATGTGGATATCCCGCGCGGGACGCTGGTGGCGGTAACGGGGGTCTCGGGCTCTGGGAAGTCATCGCTGGCCTTTGGCACTATCCACGGGGAGGGGCAACGGCGTTACCTGGAGTCGGTGGCGCCGTTTGCGCGTCGTCTGATCGGTTCTGCCGTTGACCCGCAGGTGGGTTCAGTGGAGGGCCTTCCGCCAACTGTGGCGCTGGAGCAGTCCACCTCCGGCGGTGGGGCGCGCTCGACGGTGGGGACGGTTTCCGCGTTGTCCAACAGCATCCGTTTGCTGTATTCGCGCGCCGGGGATAACCCGAAGGGTCTTTATTCGGATTCTTTCTCACCCAACACACCTGAGGGCATGTGTCCGACGTGTCAAGGTACAGGTGTGGTGCATGAGCCGACTGAGGCGTCGATGGTGCCGGATCCGACGCTGTCGATTGAGGATGGCGCAATTCAAGCCTGGCCCGGTGCCTGGGCGGGTAAGAACTTTCACGACATTTTGCAAACCCTAGGCTATGACCTTGATAGCCCGTGGCAGGACCTGTCGAAGAAGGACAGGGACTGGATCCTGTTTACTGATGAGCGCCCTGTGGTAACCGTGAAGCCGGTTCGCGGCGCGGATCAGATTCAGCGAAATTACAAGGGGACGTGGCGTTCCGTGGCCTCCTATCTGACTACCACGTTGGCGGAGACGCAGTCGGATACGCTGCGCAAACGCGTGCTGTCCTACATGGAGTCGCGCGTGTGTGAGACTTGCGGTGGGCGGCGCCTAAACCCTGAGGCGCTCAAGGTTACTTACGCGGGCATGCCTATTGATCAGCTTGGCGCGTTGCCGCTTGACCGCGTCTATGAGGTGTTGGATGCGCAAACGCCGAAGGCAGGCTCGGCGGAGGATTTGCTGCTGAAGCAGATTCTGCCGGCGTTGCAGTCCGCGCTGGATTTGGGGCTTGCGCACTTGAGTCTGGACCGGCCTGCACGCACGTTGTCTGCTGGCGAGCTACAGCGCATTCGTTTGTCAGCGCAGCTGCGCAGCGGCCTGTTCGGTGTGGCGTATGTATTGGACGAGCCGTCCGCGGGACTACACCCTGCAGAGCGCGATGCGGTGCTCAACATTTGCCGCCGCTTCATTGACGCTGGCAATTCGGTGCTGCTTGTAGAGCACGACATGAACCTCGTGGCCCAAACCGACTGGTTGGTCGATGTCGGCCCGCTCGCCGGTGAACGTGGCGGGGAGGTGGTCTACTCCGGTCCCACCAGCGACTACAGCGGCGATGCCCCCACCGCCCGTGCTCTTGCTAACAGGAGCCTTTTGCTTAACGACGCCCCACGTAACCCGCAAGGCACCCTCTCCCTGGAAGGGATCCGCGCACGCTCCATTGACGGCCTGGATGTGGAATTCGGCTTGGGCCAATTCACCGCGGTAGCTGGTGTGTCTGGCTCTGGTAAGTCCACGCTGGTCTCCACCGTGCTCGCAGGTGTGCTTCGCGCAGCGACCAACACAGCAAACTCGGCCACGGATGAAGATGGGGAAGGGGTGGATGAGGGTACGTGGGGCGTCGATAAGCAAGAAGGCACCGACGCTGTCAACCGAATCGTGCAGATCACCCAAAAGCCGATTGGGCGCACGCCGCGCTCAACGCTGGCCACGTACACCAGTCTTTTCGACGCAGTACGCAAACTCTTCGCCGACACCGACGAAGCCAAGCGACGCGGATGGAGCGTGTCACGATTTTCCTACAACGTCAAGCAAGGCCAATGCCCAACCTGCGGGGGTGCGGGCAAGATCGAGGTGGAGTTGGTGTTCCTACCGGGTTCCTACACCACGTGCCCGGACTGCGGCGGCGCTCGCTACAACGACGAGACCCTCGAAGTGACCTGGCAGGGGATGACCATCGCCCAGGTGCTGGACCTGACCGTTGATGAGGCGGCCGAGGTATTTGCAGACGAGCCGAAGATCCTGCGTGCAGTAGAAACGCTGCAGGCAGTGGGCTTGGGATATCTCCGCTTGGGTCAGGGTGCGCCGGAGCTTTCCGGCGGCGAGGCGCAACGCATCAAGCTGGCAACCGAGCTGCAGCGCGCGCGAAACTCGCGGCGCGGCCACACCGTGTACCTGCTGGATGAGCCGACAACTGGCCTGCACCCGGCCGACGTTGCACTGCTGGTGGCAGAGCTCAACAGCCTTGTTGATGCCGGGCAGACCGTGATCGTGGTTGAACATGATCTTTCGGTAATCGCGCAGGCAGACCGCGTCATTGAGATGGGCCCAGGTGCGGGTGCCGAAGGCGGTCGAGTGATTGCGGACGGCACGCCGGCTGAGCTTGCGTTATGCGACACCGCGACGGGGCGGGTGCTTGCGCAGCGCATGGGGTAGTTGCGTAAAAAATTCTGCGAAATACGTGAAATGTTGCGTAGCTCACTGTACGGTGCGAGTTGTTATTGTCCCATCAACCAAAGGAACTTCGAATGCGTACTCGCACTCTCGCCGCGACCTTCCTGGCCGCTTCCCTCATTCTGACTGGCTGCTCTGACACCGGCAGCAGCACTGGCGGTTCCGCAGACTCGACCGCAGCGGGCGAAGCCAACGTTGACTTCGTAACCATCGCAACCGGCGGCACCTCCGGCCCGTACTACCAGATCGGCGCGACCATGTCGCAGATTCTGAACCGCGAGCTGGGCGCTGACTCTTCCGTTCAGGCCACCGGCGCGTCGGTAGAGAATGTGCAGCTGCTGTTGGACGGCAACGCTGAGGTTGCCTTCGCCATGGGCGACGCAACCCGTCAGGCTATCGAGGGCACGGGCCCGTTCGAGGGCAAGGGCGGCGCATCTGACCTGAAGGCCATTACCGCCCTGTACCCGAACTACGTGCAGATTGTGACCACCGCTGGCTCTGGCATCCAGTCGGTGGAGGACCTGAAGGGGAAGCGCGTTGGCGTGGGCGACAAGAACTCCGGTGTGGAGCTCAACGCCCAGATGATCCTTGAGGCCTATGGCATGAGCTACGAGGACATCAGCGAGGACTTCCTGTCCTACGCAGACTCCATCGACCAGATGAAGAACGGCCAGATTGACGCGGCGTTTGTTACCTCCGGTTTGCCGAACTCCTCCGTGATGGACTTGGCAACCACCGCTGACGTGGTTGTTATCCCGATCGAGGGCGCGGGCTTTGAGGCGCTGCAGGCAAAGTATCCGTTCTTTGACAATGCGCCGATTCCTGGTGGCACCTACGACCAAGAAGAGGATGTCATGACCGCGGCCATTACCAACCAGCTGCTGGTGTCCCCGCACCTGTCCGATGATGAGGTGTACGCGATCACCAAGGCACTGTTTGAGAATCTCGATGAGATTCAGGGTGCGCACAACGCTGCCAAGAAGATCACCCTTGACTCTGTCGAGGATGGTCTGGCAACTGAGCTGCACCCGGGTGCGCGCCGTTACTTCGAGGAGGTTGGCGCACTCTAAGTAGTGTGTCCTGCTCGTGGCCAGTTTTCGGCGTAGCGTTTTTGCCGCAGTTACCGCACTCGTTGTGGTGATTGCGGCGCTCGCTTTCCTTGGGACGCAACTGCGTGAGCCCCACTTGGTTGTCTCTGACCAGAAAAGTGGGGCGACGTTGTTCGACGCTCCCGTTGCTGAGGTTTCCTCAATGGAACTGGCGTGGATCCACTCCATTGAGAAAACGCCGTGGCGGGAACGTTACGAGATTGGCCGCGATGGTCTGCAGCTGACAGATGTGTATTTGAAGTCTTACGGCGCAGGCGCCCCGACGGATATCGGTGGAACCACCACTGTTGAAAACGGCGAAGTTCACATTGCTGATCTTCACCACCAATACAAGGAAGTGACCTGGGTGCACTCCCAGGCAACGCACCACACCTTGACCGTGTCATACACAGATGCACGAGCCCCGTTTGTTCTTACAGATGACCTCCCGGAGCGGGTGTTTCTCAAGGCAACGGTTGAGCGACGCTAACAATTCAATGAAAAGGCAATTCCATGTCAACGAAGATCACTAATCCCAACGATGGGAAAAATACTGACACTGTTGATGTGAAGCCGGATGCTCAGGCGATTCTGGAAGAGTTTGACCGTGAGTCACGCCAACGCAGCTTCACGTCCCGCCCGCTAGCTATCGGGCTGACCATCTTCGCAGTGGTTGTGTCGCTGTACCACATGTACACGGCATACTTTGGCACCCCTCCGGTACTGATCCACCGCTCAATACACGTTGCCATGATCCTGGCGCTTGCGTTCGCAATGTACCCGCCGGTGAAGAAGGCATCTCGAACCAAGATCCCGTTCTATGACGTGATCTTGATCCTGCTGTCTATCTCCACCGCGGTGTATGTGTACTTGAACTATGACGACATTGTGCGCCGCGCGGGTGTTGCCACCATGTGGGACGTCATCATGGCGGCAGTGTTGGTGCTGCTTGTGCTTGAGGCAGCACGGCGTATCTCTGGGTGGGCGCTACCGATCCTGGGCGTGCTGTTCGTGCTCTATGCGGTGTTCGGCCGCGAGATCCCCGGCATGTTCCGCCACCGCGGGTACAGCTGGGATGCCACGTTTAACTTCCTCTACCTGACCACCGAGGGCATTTACGGCACCGCTATCGGTGTGGCTGCGTCCTACATCTTCCTGTTCGTCCTGTTCGGTGCGGTGCTGCAGAAGTCGGGCATGGGCCAGTTCTTCAACGACATCGCGCTAGCGCTGGCAGGCCAGTCTCGTGGCGGCCCGGCAAAGGTGGCGGTTGTTGCCTCCGGCTTCCTTGGCTCCATCAACGGTGCTGCGGTTGCAAACGTTGTGACCACCGGCGCGTTTACCATTCCGCTGATGAAGCGTGTTGGCTACAAGCCAGTGTTTGCCGGTGCGGTTGAGGCTTCTGCGTCCGTGGGTGGTCAGATCCTGCCGCCGATTATGGGTGCGGCGGCCTTCATCATGGCGGAAACCCTTGGCATGCCGTACCGCGACATTGCTATCGCGGCACTGATTCCGGCGCTGTTGTACTACCTCGGCGTGATCGCCCAGGTGCACTTGCGCGCCACCCGCGATGGCCTGAAAGGTATTTCTCGTGAGAACCTGCCAGCCGTTGGCGAGGTGCTCAAAGAGCGCGGCCACCTGATGATTCCGCTGCTGTTTTTGATCTACATGCTGTTCTTCACCGGCCGCACTATCTTGCTGTCCGCGCTGCTGACCATCTTGGTCACGGCCGTGGTTGCGCAGCTGCGCAAGACCACCCGCATGAGCATCCAGGACATGATTGACGCACTTGCAGACGGCGCGAAGACCTCCGTGTCTGTGTCCATCGCCTGTGCGGCTGTCGGCGTGATCGTGGGTGTGGTGACGCTCACCGGCTTCGGCGTGAAGCTGGCAAACGCCATTGTGACCATTGGTGCAGGCAACCTGCTGTTCTCTCTGATCCTGACCATGATCGCCTGCATCATCCTCGGCATGGGCCTACCGTCCATTCCGACCTACATCATCACCGCCACCATGGCGGCACCGGCTCTGGGGCAGCTGGGTGTGGAGCCGCTGGTTGCGCACCTGTTCGTGTTCTACTTCGGCCTGTTTGCAAACATCACCCCGCCGGTGGCGCTTGCATCCTTTGCCGCAGCAGGCCTGTCGGGTGCGGATCCGGTCAAGACTGGTTTCCAGTCCATGCGCCTTTCACTTGCCGGCTACATCATTCCGTTCATCTTCGTGTTCAACCCGGCGATGCTGCTGCAAGACGTCACCGCTGGCCAGGCAATCCTGGTTGCGATTACCGGCACCGTTGGCGTGCTTCTGCTTTCGGTTGCCGTTGAGGGCCATTTCATGGTCAACGCCAACCCGATTGTGCGTGTTTTGTTCGCCGCGGCGGCGCTGACGATGATGGCGCCCGACCTGATGACCGACGCAATCGGCCTTGGCATTGCAGTCGTTGCCATTGCTATTCAGTGTGTCGCTGCGAAGAAGCAGGACATGCTTTCCATCAGGAATATTTAGCGGAACTGATTCCACCACCACGCCTGCCACTCGGCCACATCCGGGTGTGCCGGTGGGGTGGTGGTTGTCGTTTCGGTGCATAGTTGGTCAACCGGGCTGATTCCGTGCAGTGAATTACAAAACCACAGGGGGTGGGTGGTTGCGTGCTCCAGCGTCAACGGCCGACTGATCACTCGCTTCCCAAGCTGCTTTGCACGGGTAGTGATCTGATGCAGAGTCACGCTGGGAAGTTTGGTTCCCTCCGGCACCACCAGCGCATCTCCGTCGAAGGAAAGCAACGCGCCGGTAGTGGTTTCAAGCAGAGCACCGTGCGTATCCACGATCACCACATCATCCGTCCCCGCAACCCCAAAGCGGCTGCGGTGGGTGCGAAACGCACTGAAGTCGGGGCCTTTGACTTCAGGCTGGGTGCGTGGGTCGGGAGCTTGCACATACGTAAGGTTCGTGGTGGGGCGTGGGGGTGGGGCAACGCGGACGTCCAGAAGCAAAAGCCCCTGAGAAAGGGCGATGCGGGGGAAGAGCTCGCCGTGAGCGAGCAGCGGAAGCATCGCGTCAACAAAGCCTGCCGGTAGTGAGCCAGCGGCTTGGCTGAAACGGGCGAGATGCAGGTCCAGGCCGTTGGTGCGGCCGTTGATGTGCCGCCAGGAATCCGCAACGTCGATGGGGCCGTCGGGGAAGTCACGGGGGATAAACTCGCCGTGCCAGGCGTACTTGGAAGGGTAGCTAGTCATTCCACGCCCCCAACACAGCGTGGGCTTTCAGGTTGCGCTCTGCAAGCTCGGCTTTCGGGTCTGAATCCAGCACAATCGCCCCGCCGGCGCCCACCGTCAGTTCGTTTCCTTGACGAACTGCAGTGCGGATAACTACTGAGAGATCCGCCTGGCCGTCATATCCCAGGTAACCCAGCACGCCCGAGTAGACGCCGCGCGGGCCCGCCTCCAGTTGGTCGATGATCTCGCATGTGCGCAGCTTCGGCGCACCGGTCATGGAGCCGGGTGGGAAGGTGGCACGTATGGCGCTGATAAGCGAAGCACCCGGCTGCAACTGACCGGTGATGGTGGAAACTAGCTGGTGCACGGTGGCGTAGCTTTCCACTTGCATGAGTTTTGGCACGGTGACGGTGCCCGGCGTGCACACGCGCGAGAGGTCATTGCGTAGCAAGTCTACGATCATGAGGTTTTCAGCCCGCGTCTTCGGGTCCCTGGTGAGCTCCGCCGGATCCTGGTCGGCGGCAATCGTGCCCTTGATCGGTTTGGCCTCAACGGTGTTACCTCGCACGGTGAGGAAACGCTCAGGCGACGCGCTGCAAACCTCCACGCCGTCGAAGCACAGATGCGCGGCGTAGGGCGCCGGGTTGTGCGCCCGCAAATCTGCGTAGATATCGCCTTCGGCGTGCGCCGTGATGGTGTCCGTCAGGCACACCTCGTAGCTCTCGCCGGCGTGGAGAAGCTCCTGAGCTCGGGTGATGCGCGCTTTGTAGTCATCCGTGCGCCACGTGCCGGTACTGACGTGGGCTGGGGGTTCTTCCGGGGGTGTAGCAGACGGTGTAGCAGTGAGCGCGCTGTGGAGGCGGCTGAGGAGGCTGTCCGTCTCGGGGCCCTCAAGGCTACACAGGTGCGCGGTTTCCTCCTGGTGGTCGTACACAATGAAGGACTGCGGCCGTACAAAGAACGCATCCGGGTACGGGGAGCGGTGACGCAGCGTGATCGGCATGGTCAGCTGCGCACACTCGTACCCCAGGTAGCCGATCATGCCGCCGGTAAACGGGAGGTCTGGGGCGTTGACAATCGGCGTGGCCAGTTCACGCTCCAGGGTCTCCAGGATGTCCGGGCCTTCGGCGTCGCCTACGGAGTAGGTAAAGGTGCGCGAGAGCGGACCTTTGGCGTCTCCAATGATGCTGTAGCGTCCGCGTGGGTCGGCGGAGTCGAGGAAGAAGGCGTTATGGGTGCCGCAGTTACGAAGAGCCCGAAACACCCGCTGACAGTCAATCTTTCCGGGCACCGTTTTGTGCACCAAGCGCCAACCACCAAGGAAGTTTCGCATGAGCTGGTGGCCATGCTGCGACAACACCGACTCCGGGTGAAACTGCACGCCCCAATGCTCAAGACCGTCAACCTTCAGCGCCTGCACAACGCCATCTTCACTCCGCGCATGAACAGTGACACCCTGGGGGTTTTCTACATGCAGCGAGTGGTACCGCACCGCCTGGAAATCCTGCGGGATCCCTTTGAAAATGCCCTCGCCCGAGTGGTGAATCGTGGAGACGAAACCATGACGAGGCTCCGGCGCACGGGTCACAGAAGAACCAGCGAGCAGAGCCAACCCCTGATGGCCCAAGCAGACACCGATCAGAGGGACATTGGCGTGCGCGGCGGCCTCGATGACGCGCCGGGAAGCTCCGAAGTCCTCCTCTTTGCTCGGAGTACCTGGTCCCGGGGAGATAACCACATGGCTGAACTCGCCCGCGCGGATACGATCCGGCAGATCATGCGCCTCACCAGCGGGCACAACCTCAGGCGCAAACCCGGCTACCTCCGCAATCAGGTGTGCGAGGTTAAACGTGTAGGAATCGTAGTTATCAACCAGCAGAATCATCGCAAGGGAATGCTACCCCCACAAAACACCAAACCCCGGACAGCACCGGAAGCGTCGTGCTCCGTGGTGCTGCCCGGGGTCAGAAACCCGTGTTAGGAAACCTGGTTACTTAGCAATCGGGGTGGGTGTGATGTCCCAGACTTCCTCCGCGTAGTCGCGGATGGTGCGGTCCGAGGAGAAGCGGCCGGATTCACAAATGTTGATCCAGCACTTGCGTGCCCAATCCTCAGGGTCTGCGTAGTAGTCCGCCGCCATGCGGTCGCGGGTCTTGCGGTAGGAGGCGTAGTCACCGAGGACGTAGTAAACATCCGGGTCGTCGAAACCGAAGCCATCCAGAAGCGACTGCTTCAGATCGTGGAACAAGCCGGTGCCCTGGTCATCCAACGTGCCGTTGGTCAGTGCGTCCAGCACGCGCATAAGCCCCGGGGTCTCCTGTGCTGCCTGGCGCGGGTCGTAGGTGCGCTTGAGCTCCGGCAGCTCTTCTTCCAGAGCGCCGAAGATGTAGGCGTTTTCCTGACCAACCGCATCCACAATCTCAACGTTGGCGCCGTCCATGGTGCCAAGCGTGAGCGCGCCGTTCATCATGAACTTCATGTTGGACGTACCGGAAGCTTCCTTGCCAGCCATGGAGATCTGCTCGGAAACATCCGAGGCCGGGATGATGCGCTCTGCCGGGGAAACGTTGTAGTTTTCCACGAACACCACGCGAATGATCTTGGACACCTCAGGGTCATTGTTCACCAGCTCACCGATGGTGTTGATGAGCTTGATAATGCCCTTGGCCAGCACGTAGCCCGGTGCGGCCTTCGCGCCGAAGATGAAGGTGCGCTTCGGAATGTCACGCTCACCGTCTTCCTTGATGCGGAAGTACAGGTCCAGCACGTACAAAGCGTTCATCAGCTGACGCTTGTACTCGTGCAGACGCTTGATCTGGGTGTCAAAGACGGAATCCGGATCAATCTCAACACCCTGGCGGTCCATGATCCAGGCGGCGAAGTTCTGCTTGTTGGCAGCCTTGATCTCACGAAGCTCGCGCAGCACCTTCGGATCATCCGCGTAAGTGCGCAGCTCCTTGAGCTTGGACAGGTCGGTTACCCAGTCATCATTACCAGCCAGGCGATCAAGCAGGGCAGACAGGCGCGGGTTGCACATGCGCAGCCAGCGACGCGGGGTGACACCGTTGGTCTTGTTGTTGAAGCGCTCCGGGTACAGGTCGTGCCAGTAGCCCAGGGTGTCGCGCTTAATAATTTCGGTGTGGATCGCAGCCACGCCGTTGACAGAGTAGGAGGCGTAGCAGGCAATCCACGCCATGTGCACCATGCCGTCGTGCACCGGGGAGTAGCGGTGTGCCA
Organism: Corynebacterium riegelii; assembly: GCF_016728505.1. GTDB lineage: Bacteria > Actinomycetota > Actinomycetes > Mycobacteriales > Mycobacteriaceae > Corynebacterium > Corynebacterium riegelii. The sequence goes on along the minus strand of NZ_CP068159.1, from coordinate 2,274,173 downwards.
GCTCCGGGCCGATGCCCTTTTCCTCCATGTCGAGGCGGTAGCGGCGGTCAATCTCCTGCACAATCTCCCAGATGCGCCAGAACAGCTGCTTGAAGATGGACTCTTCCCAGGTCTCCAGCGCTTCCTGCAGCACCGTGTGGTTGGTGTAGGCGAACGTCTTGGTGGTGACCTCCCAGGCGTCCTCCCAAGACATATCGTGCTCGTCCAAAAGCAGGCGCATCAGCTCAGGGATAGCCAACACCGGGTGAGTGTCATTGAGCTGAATCGAGTTGTACTTGTGGAAGTCACGCAGGTCATCACCGTGGTGGGCAACGTAATTGTCCACCAGCTCCTGCAGGGATGCGGAGCAGAAGAAGTACTGCTGGCGCACGCGCAGCAGCTTGCCCGCGTAGGAGGAGTCGTTCGGGTACAGCACACGCGTGATGTCATGAACAGCCTCGCGCTCCAAGATGGCGTCGGTGAAACGCTGGGAGGAAAACGCGTCGTAGTCGAACTCGTGCATCGGTGCAGCGTCCCAAAGCCGCAAGGTACCCACGTTGTCCGTGCCGTAGCCGGTGATCGGCATGTCATAGGGGATGGCGCGAACCTGCATATCATCAAACTTCACAAAACGCTGCTGCGTGCCGCGCTGGATGATGAAGGGGTAGAAGGACTCCTTCCAGGCGTCCGGGTGTTCCTTCTGGAAACCGTCCACGAACTCCTGGCGGAACAGGCCGTAGCGGTACAGCAGGCCGTAGCCGGTCAGCGGGTAGTCCTGCGTCACCGCGGAATCCAGGAAGCAGGCCGCCAATCGTCCCAGGCCACCGTTACCAAGCGCTGCGTCGTGCTCGGCCTCCAGCACGTCTGAAAGCTCGTGGCCCATGGAACGGGTCAGTTCCTGGGCTTCCTCAACAAGACCCAGGTTGGTCAGGTTGTTCAGCAGTGCGCGGCCCTGCAGAAACTCTGCAGAGAAATACGATGCCTGGCGGCCCGCAGCGTAGGTTTCGCGCGTGGCTTCCCAGTTCTCTGCAATCTGCTCCACCACGGCGGCAGAAAGACCAGTCCAGAACTTCTTCACCGTCGACGTCTCCGGCGCGCGGCCGGAGAAGCTCTTAACGTGGCCCGCGAGAGAATCTTGAAGCGCAGGCTGAGATGCGTGCGTATTCGCTTGAGTGCTCATGGCTCCCAAGCCTACCGGCGTCACACGATTTACTCAGCGTTGCTCCGCGCCGGTACCCAGAACGCTCAACACAGCGACCAAACCAGCCTCCGTGGCGGAGCGGATTGTTGGCTCGTAATCCGGCAAAAACGTCGGCATGTGATTGACCGGAATGTTGCCTCGGCGGAAGTCTGCTTCAGGCGTGCAGCCGACCAGCCAGAAGAAGTAAGGCACATCAAACGCGGCGGGGATCGCTGGGAAATCCTCCGACACGGTCTTCGGGTCCGCGGTCACAGAGCGCGGGCCGAAGTGGGCATCTAGGAGGGGGCGAATGGAGGAGAACACCGTGGCGTCATTAGTCAACAGCTCCCCATGGGCGAAATAGGAGATCGTCGGCTGTGCATCAATACCGGAGGCAATCACTTCGGCGCGCACCACGCGCTCAATTGCGGCGTAGACGCGGGCCTTGACCTCGTCGGAATAGAAGCGGCAGTTCAGCACCAGCTCCGCGGAGCCCGGGATGATGTTGTTCGTGCTGCCGGCGTGCATGGATGCGACGGTGACCACGGCGAAATCAGCCGGGTTTACCTCCCGGCCAACGATGGCCTGCAGGCGGGTGATGATCATCGCGGCGGTAAACGTCGGGTCGATCGACTCGTGCGGCATGGAGCCGTGCGCGCTGCGGCCAGGGATGGTGATGCGGATGGAGTCACACGCGGCGAACTGTGGGCCGGGTTTGCTCATCACCTCGCCGGCCAACCCTGGCATGACGTGCTGGGCAAAGCAGATGTCAGGGGCAGGGATTTTCTCGCGCAGTCCGTCAGCCACCATCGCTGCGGCACCCTCACCGGTTTCCTCCGCCGGCTGGAACAGGGCGATAAATGTGCCGGACCAGTGCTCCCGAGCCCGGTCCAGCACGTCGCACATGCTCAAAAGCGCAGTGGTGTGAATGTCGTGGCCGCAGGCGTGCATCGCGCCGTTGGTGGAGGCGTACGGCACGCCGGTTTCCTCCACAACCGGAAGCGCGTCAAAATCCGCGCGGTGCAACACCACCTTGCCTGGCCCGTTTTCAAACACGGCGCAAATGCCGGTGCCGCCGATGGGAGTGATCACGCGGCAGTCGAAGCGCGTGAGCTCCTCTACTATTCGACGTTGCGTTTCCACCTCCCGCATCGCAAGTTCCGGGTGCATGTGCATCCACTCGTAGACATCGCGCTGCCAGGCAGCGTCTATGGGGTACTCACGGATCAGGTTGGAAACGGTACGGGCAAAATCGGCCACTTGTTATTCACTCCCTTTCAGCATTGGGTTGTATTTCAGCACGTTGCGCTCCACCCCGCACTCAGCGGCAATGCGAATACCCGGCGCGATCGCGTTTTCATCGCGCAGGCGATACAGGTTGGTCACCAGCCGGTCGCGCACGTCAAAAGGGGAAAGCGTGTTGACGTAGATCTTTGTCCCGCCCTCAAAACCTGCCACTGTGGACAGGCGCCATTTCAGATTCACGCGCCACGGCATGGGCACATCTAGGTCCACTGGGCGGTAGTGCCACTCCTCGTTGCAGGCAACATCCGGGCCGGTTGCGGCGTGGATTGCGTGGAGAAGGTCAGAAAAGCCACGCACTTCCTCGTCGCTTTGCAGCCACGGCTCGCACGTTGCGGACTTGGAGTACACGCTGGCGGTGGGGTAGCGGTGGCCAATACCGGCGACAACAACGGCGTAGTCATTTTCCGCAATCACCAAGTTGTGCTGTTGGGCGAAGTTCACGCCAACCTCGTTGTATAGGTTCAGGTTCTGGCGCAGTTTCGCAATCTCCAGATCGGCGTTCACGCCGCGCTCATCGATTGCCACCAGCTGCTTGTGCAGGTGTTCAAAGCTTGCGCCGGCGGCGGCTAGCCAGTTCTGGAACACCACTACGTATGGGCTGTAGGGGTTGGATTCAAGGAGGTTACGCAAAGCGTCGATAGTAAAAGCGATAAACGCGTGGTGCTCCTTAGGCGTGAGGGTGCCGGAGCTAGCGAGTTGGGAGTCATCGCTGGCGCCGTCGATGAAGTGCCTTCGGGCAATGATCACGTCATGGCCACCGCCGAAGTAGGCGGGAACAATGGCCTGTAGCTCCTCCTCAGTTGGGTCGGTGCTCATGCCGGAGGCAGCTAGGCGAGTGCGGGCGATGGCGTACACGTGCTCACGGCCTGCATGGTCCGCCAGGTAGGCCTCCATGTGCGCGCGGCGATCCGCGGCCATTTCGTAGCCATAGTTTTGTGCCCAGTAGTCATAGGAGACGATCTCAAAGAGGTTGGGCACACGGCGAAACTCCGCCTGCGTTGTCTCCAGCTGATCCGGGAACTGATCCCGAAGAATCTCCCAACCACCTGCCGTGCGTACCATCCGTGACTTCTCCGGCGGGGTAGCTAGCAAACGCGCCTGGCAGAAATTACAGGTATCCACATGCGCGTTCGGACCCAACGGCTCCGGGTCCGTCTTACGCGCACTCAGCGGCCGGTTGCCGCGCCCAGGCACTGTCCACACCTGCGTGCCGGTAAACGGGCTGAACTGTTTCACCGTGCCGTCAGCCATGGTGGACAACGCGGATCTGGCTGAAGAGAGAGGGAAAGGCATGCCTTGCACACTACTCGCGCTAGCCTTGGCTCCATGCCGAAGATTCGTTTCGATGTCCTCGTTCCGCCCGCATACGCCCCCGAAATCGGAGCAGCATTCAGCCGAGCACTCGACATCCTGGTGCGCCGGGAGATGCTCACCGCCGCCACAGTGGTTGAAGAGGGCATCGTGCTTATCGACGCCGCGTTGCACACCCAACTTGCCGCCACCTACGAAACCGACCGTGGCGTAAGCGCCGAAGAGGACGGCGCCGAGGTCCACCGCTACCTCATCGATGCGGAAGGCGCCGACAGCTACAACCGCCTTGCCATGGGGCTATCACGCATCCTGACGCCCAAAGCCACACTGCCGGATGACCCGGCAGCACTCGAACAGCAAGATCAGTTCGAAGTGCCGTCCGTCTACCCCTGGATGGTGGAGATATTGAGGTAGGCCACGGCGATCTCACGGCCAGCCTGGATCAGCTGCTCGCGCACATCAGTGCTGTCTGACAGTGTGACCGCGATCGGATCTACGCCCGCCATCTTCGGCACTTCGGCGTTAAATGCTCCCGCAGCAATGGCAACAACCGCTTGCGGATTGTGCTCCGCCACCAAATCGCACAGCGTGCCAACCACCTTGCCAGTGGCGGTCTGGGAATCAAACGCGCCCTCGCCCGTAATCACCAACGAAGCGTCCTGCAACGCATCCACCACACCATTGGCTTGCGCAACTACGCGCGCGCCGGGCTGGATGCTCACGTGCTCGGTATTGCCGTGCAGCAGCGTGGACAGCCAGGTAATGCCAATGCCCACGCCACCAGCTGCACCAAGGCCCGGGGTGTTGGGGTCAATACCCGCAACGTCACACAGGGTGGCAAGACCTTCGTCCAACACGGCGACGTCTGCAGGCGAAGCTCCCTTCTGCGGGCCGAACACTGCTGCGGCGCCGTCGGCACCGCACGCAGGTGCCGACGTATCGGTCAGCAGCACCCAGTCCACCGCACCAGCGGGGATATTCACCTTGGCAGTATCCAGGTCAGCGATCTCACGCAGGTGCCCGCCACCCGGGGTGAGCTGGTAGCCAGCGGCGTTTAACGGGTTCGCTCCGAGTGCGACCAGGATGCCGGTGCCACCGTCGACAGTGGCGGAACCACCCAGGCCCAGCACGATGCGGGTGGCGCCGCGCGTCTGCGCGTCTGCAATCAGCACGCCGGTGCCGTAGGTATCCCCAGTCATCACCACCGGCGAATCCGCTACAGCCGGCAGTCCGGAGGCGGCAGCGACATCAATAAACGCGGTAGTCGTTGCAGCATCGTACGTGTAGGACGCCTCAGTCAGGCGGCCAGCCGCATCCGTGGTGGGCAAGGTAATGCGTTCGCCTTCAAACAACGTGGAAGTGCCTTCACCGCCGTCTGCCATCGGGGCGAGCAAAACCTCTGCGTCCCGAATAATCTCGCGGACACCCTCGCCCAGCCACTGTGCGGCATCTTCCGCGCTTGCAGTGCCTTTAAACGCATCGGGAGCGATGACAACGCGGGCGCTGCGCTCCTCCTCAATAGGAGCGCTTGGGCGGGAAGAAGTGGTGAAGCTCATATTCCTTGTAACCTCAAAAATGAAAAAATGTGTGTGAGTGAACAATATAGGGCTAAAGTTTATCGCGGCACGGTGTAAAGACATCCCGGCTTGAGGTACAACCCGCCGCCGTATGAGCCTGCTGCAAAGTTGAGAACTGAGATTATGGAGGTTGCCCGAAATGAGTGCAATTGATCAAGAGGTAGCTGGCTATTACGACAAACTGCTGAAGCGCAACGCAGGTGAACCGGAGTTCCACCAGGCTGTTGCAGAGGTGCTGGACTCGTTGAAGATTGTCCTGGAGAAGGACCCGCACTACGCAGATTATGGCCTGATCGAGCGCCTGTGTGAGCCAGAGCGCCAGATTATCTTCCGCGTGCCGTGGATGGATGACAACAACAACATTCGCGTCAACCGCGGTTTCCGCGTCCAGTTCAACTCCGCACTGGGCCCGTACAAGGGTGGGCTTCGTTTCCACCCGAGCGTGAACCTGGGTGTGATTAAATTCCTTGGCTTCGAGCAGATCTTTAAAAACTCCCTGACCGGCCTGCCAATTGGTGGCGGCAAGGGTGGCTCGGACTTTGACCCGAAGGGTAAGTCTGAGGGCGAGATCATGCGTTTCTGCCAGTCCTTTATGACGGAGTTGTGGCGCCACATCGGTGAGTACCGCGACGTACCGGCAGGCGACATCGGTGTTGGCGGCCGTGAGATCGGCTTCCTGTTTGGTCAGTACCGTCGCCTGGTAAACCAGCACGAGTCTGGTGTGCTCACCGGCAAGGGCTTGACCTGGGGTGGTTCCCTGGCACGTACGGAGGCAACCGGCTACGGCACGGTGTACTTCACCAACGAGATGCTCAAAGCCAAGGGGGATTCTCTCGACGGCGCGCGCGTGATCGTTTCCGGCTCCGGCAACGTGGCTATCTACGCCATTGCCAAGGCCCAGGAGCTGGGCGCAACCGTGGTCGGTTTTTCCGACTCCTCCGGTTGGGTGGAAACGCCCAACGGTGTGGACGTTGAGCTGTTGCGTGATGTCAAGGAGCGCCGCCGTGAGCGCGTTTCCGCCTACGTTGAAGGCGCAACGGGAGCCACCTTCCACGCAGACGGTTCCATCTGGGATCTCAAGGCAGATGTGGCACTGCCGTGTGCGACGCAGAACGAGCTGAATGCTGATCACGCACGCACCCTGATCGCCAACGGTGTGCGCTACGTGGCGGAAGGTGCAAACATGCCGTCCACCGCGGATGCTGTTGAGGTCTTCCGTGAGGCAAAGATCAGCTTCGGACCAGGCAAGGCAGCCAACGCCGGTGGTGTGGCTACCTCCGCACTGGAGATGCAGCAGAACGCATCGCGCGATTCCTGGAGCTTCGATTACACGGATGAGCGCCTGCACAAGATCATGTCCAACATTTTCAAGGTGACAAAGAACACCGCTGCTGAATATGGCCGTGAGGGCGACTACGTTGTGGGCGCCAACATTGCGGGCTTTACCAAGGTGGCTGACGCCATGTTGGCGCAGGGCGTGATCTAGCGTCTGATCTAGGGCGGTTTGTGGGGTCAACGGAGCGTCGTAAAGCAAAATGCTCCGTTTGCGCCGTAGTGTTTGAGGCATGTACCGCGTTTTTGAAGCTCTCGATGAACTTGTCCAAACGGTGGAGCAAGCCTACGGCGTGCCCATGACGTCGAACTGCATGGTGCCGCGCAACGAGATGCTGGCACTTCTGGATGATTTGCGCAACGCGCTACCGGAAGAGCTAGATGATGCTCAGGACGTACTGGACAAGCAGGACGAGATCCTGCGCGGCGCTCAAGAGCGCGCTGATGACCTGGTCTACGGGGCAGAAGATGAGGCGCGCAGGCTTGTAGACGATGCGCATGCGCAGTCCGACGCAATGCTTGCGGATGCACAGTCGCAGGCCACTATGCTGGTGTCCAACGCGGAAAATGACGCTAACGCGCTGGTAGGGCGGGCTCGTGAGGAGGCGGATACCACCGTCGGCCGTGCGCGCGAGGAAGCCGATCGCTTGGTTGAGTCCGGTAACCAGGAATACCAGCGCAGCGTGGACGAGGGCTTGGCGCAGCAGCAGCGTTTGGTCTCTGAGTCTGAGGTGATGCACCGTGCGGACGAGGAAGCTCGCCGCCTAGTGGAGCAGGCCAATGTCGAGTCTTCCCGCCTGCGCTCCGAGTGCGACAGCTACGTGGATGCGAAGTTGGCGGAGTTTGAAGAGTCCCTGTCTTCGGTACTGCGAACGGTCAGCTCGGATCGTTCCGCATTGCGTCGCGGCGCTGGAGTGTCTGGTGCGCAGCGAGTTGATGCTGGTCACGAGCAGCCTGAGCGTTACCCAGCGCGTGAGAGGACGCGTCGCCCGCGCACCAACTAGTGTGTAAGGCGTTATGTCTGAAAATCCCTTCATCATTAATGTTGCTGACGCCTTGTATGGCGACGGCATGCCGGTTACGGTGACCCAGACTGGGCCGTCGCCGTCGCGTATTGGTCCGGAAATGATTGCTATCCCCGAAGGGGAAACCGTCACGGTGGAGGCCACGGTAATTCCGCTCGGCTCGGGCGTGATGGTTGATGCCACCGCGACCGCCACCCTGACAGGGCAGTGCGTACGCTGCTTGAATACGTTGCACCCGACTGAGAGCATCCGGGTGGAGCAGGTGTTTTCTGCTAACGATGCGTTCATTACCGGGGACGCAGAGGTGGATGAAGACACGGGCTCTGGCGATGAAATCAAGTCTGTTGTGGACGACAACGTCGATCTGGAGCAGGCCTTTATCGATGAGGCCGGGTTGAGCTGGCCGTTTAACCCGACGTGTGAGCCGGAGTGCGACCACGACTCTGATGTCCCTGCACCGGATGGTGTTTCGGGTGAGGAGCAGGAGCGAGTGGATCCACGCTGGGCTGGTTTGGAGAAGTTCCTGTGAGCCGGTCTCGCAAGAAGCGGGTAAGTGGTGAGGAAGCGTGGCAGCTGGCCTATGATGCGGTGGATCACACCCCACTGATCGAGGCGCTTGGCTTGCCGCTGTCAGATGAGGCGCTGAAGCTGGCGCTGACGCACCGTTCGTTTGCTAATGAAAATGATCACTTGCCAAACAATGAGCGTTTGGAGTTTTTGGGTGATGCGGTTCTCGGCCTGTCTGTGGCCACCAAGCTTTTTGAGCTGTACCCGACCCGTCCGGAGTCTGAGCTTTCCCCGATGCGTGCGGCGATTGTGTCGCGCTACGGCCTTGCGGATGTAGCTCGTGAGATCAACCTTGGCCCTCATGTGATTATTGGCAAGGGCGAAGAGGTCACCGGTGGTAGGCAGAAGGAGTCCATCCTGGCTGATACCACCGAGGCACTCTTTGGCGCGCTGTACTTGGAGCATGGCTTTGAACCTGCGCGCGATGTGGTGCTGCGTCTGTTTGAGAGGAAGCTGCGCACAGCTACGGCTACCAGCCGCCACCATGACTGGAAGACTGAGCTGCAGGTGCGCTTGGCCGAGCTGAAGCTGCCGGTAGCTGAGTACTCGGCAGAGTCCGAGGGCCCTGAGCATGATCAGGTGTTTACCGCGCAGGTGCTTGTGGACGGTGAGGTGCGCGGAACTGGCCAGGGGCCGAATAAGAAGCTGGCGGAGCAGGAGGCCGCTCACCAGGCGGTGCTGTACCTGCGCGATCACGTGTTTGAGGTCTAGCGTGCCGGAGTTGCCTGAGGTTGAGGTAGTTCGCCGCGGTTTAGATGAGCTGGTGGTTGGCCGCACCTTTGGCCGCGTTGAGGTGTTGCACCCGCGTGCGGTGCGCGGCAACACCGTGGATCTCACCCAGGTCCTGCCGGGGCTAAGCATCACTGGCACCGGCAGGCGGGGGAAGTTTTTGTGGCTCTTGCTTAGCGACGCCCACGTGCTCCTCACCCACCTGCGCATGAGCGGACAAATGCTGGTGGGGGCTCCCGGTTTTACGCAACACCCACACGTGCGCATTCGAGCAGAGCTGCTTGCGGCTGGTGAGGTGCCGTTGGAGCTTGCGTTTGTGGATCAGCGCACGTTTGGGTTCTGGCAGTACGCCGAACTAGTTGACGGCATTCCGCAGCCTGCGTTGCATGTCGCGCCGGATCCGTTTGACCCCGAGTTTGATCTGCGCTCGGCTGGGCGCGCGGTGCGGCGGAAGAACTCGCCAGTGAAGTCGGTGTTGCTTAACCAAGAGGTGGTCAGCGGTATCGGGTCAATCTATGCGGATGAGGCGATGTGGGCGGCGCGGATTAAACCGTGGCGCACGGCGCGCACCATGCGCCAGCGTGACGCGGAGGCAGTACTTGCAGCGTCGCGTGAAGTGATGGCGCAGTCGCTCGCCCGTGGCGGGACCAGTTTTGATGCGTTGTATGTCAACGTCAACGGGGAGTCCGGAAACTTCATGCAGTCCCTTCACGCCTATGGGCGCGCAGGTGAGCTGTGTGCGCGCTGCGGCACCCCAATTGAGCGGGTAATGGTGGGGCAACGCTCGAGTTTTTTCTGCCCAAGTTGCCAAGTGCTCTAGATCACTCGCTAAACTGCCGCCTATGGATTCCGCCTTTTCTTTTGTAGACGGCACACTTAACGGCTTCATCTGGAGCCTGGTGCCATGGTTCCTTGTTGCGGCCGGTGTGTACTTCGGTCTGCGCACGTTGTTTGTGCAGTTCCGCCTGTTCCCGGCAATGCTGAAGGCTGTTGCAGAAACCCCGAAGGGGAAAGACCGTGAAGGTCGTGACCTGGATGAGGAATACGGCGGCCTGTCCGCGTTCAAGGCATTCACTATTTCTGCTGCCTCGCGTGTAGGCACCGGCAACATCGCAGGTGTGGCGCTGGCTATCTCGATCGGTGGCCCAGGTGCGGTGTTCTGGATGTGGATGCTGGCGTTGCTTGGTGGCGCGACCGCGTTTGTGGAGTCGACTCTGGCGCAGCTGTGGAAGACCAAGGATGCAGACGGCAACTACCACGGTGGCCCGGCGTATTACATGACGCGAGGGCTTGGCTGGCGCCCACTGGCCGTGCTGTTCTCCGTCTTCTTGGCCTTTACCTACGGCTTTGTCTACAACGCGATTCAGACCAACTCCATCGTGGAGGCTGTCGGCGGTTCCTTGAACAGTGACTCGATGCAGCTGAAGGCAATCGTTGCTGCCGTGATCGCAGTCTTGACCGCGCTGGTGATTTTCGGCGGTGTCACCCGTATTGCGTCGTGGACGCAGGTCATCGTGCCGTTCATGGCTGGTGCCTACATCTTGATGGGTGTTTGGGTGCTTGTGGTCAACATTACTGAGATCCCCGACATGTTTGCCATGATCGTCGGCCACGCATTGGGGATCCGCCAGGTTGCTGGTGCTGGCGTGTGGTTGGCGTTTACGCAGGGTATGCGCCGTGGTTTGTTCTCTAACGAGGCCGGTATGGGGTCCGCCCCGAACGCCGCGGCAACGGCAACCGTGTCCCACCCGGTAAAGCAGGGCTTGGTGCAGACCCTTGGTGTGTACTTTGACACCCTGCTGGTCTGCTCCATTACCGCTTTTGTGGTGCTGCTCGGCCCGGCCGTGGACTACGGCATGGACGATATCCAGGGTGCTGCACTGACACAGTCCGCACTCGCCGACTCCGTGGGCGCGTGGGGCGCGCACGCTATCACGTTCATTCTGTTCTTCCTGGCGTTTAACTCCGTGATTGGTAACTACTACCTTGCGCAGGCAAACCTGGAGTACCTCACCTCCTCCAAGACTGCGATGACGGTGTTTCGTCTCGTGGTCATCGGCTTTGTCATCTTCGGTGCGTTTGGCTCTGTGCCGCTGGTGTGGGCGCTGGGCGACACCATGGCAGGTCTGCTCGCGCTGTTCAACATCATCGCGATCATCCCGCTGGGTGGTGTGGCCATCAAGCTGCTGAAGAACTTCAACGAGCAGCGCTCCAAGGGCGTGGATCCGGTATTCCACCGTGACATGCTGCCGGAGATCAAAAATGTTGAGTACTGGGACGGTTCTGACCCGGTGACCCGCCGTAGCGCCGAGGACCGCGTTGCCTTGCGCAAGGAAGGCAAGGAAGGCCACAGTGCCTAAGACCCGCATGACGGCCCACGTCCGCGGACATGTCCAAGGCGTGGGTTTTCGCTGGTGGACGCGCTCGCGTGCGCTGGAGCTCGGCTTAGCCGGCTACGCCAAGAATCTTGTGGACGGACGTGTGGAGGTTGTGGCTGAGGGGGATGCGGTGGGCGTCGATAAGCTGAAAGCCCTGCTAGAGGAACAACCGAGTTCGGCGAACCGACCAGGCCGCGTAGATGGGGTACAGGCTCAGTACAGTGAACCGAAGGGGGCAACCGGATTCGAGGAGCGCTGATGGAAGCACAACAGTTCAAAGACGCTATGAGCCAGCTTGCAGCGGCGGTGACCATTGTGACCACCGGGACCGAAGAAGCACCGCATGGTACGACGGTCAGCGCGTTTATGTCGCTGTCGCTGGATCCGCCGATGGTGCTGGTGAGCCTGGATCAACGCTCCTCGCTGCTTGGGCAGCTGACGCTGGGTGCACCGATTGGCATCAACGTGCTGTCCACAGAGCAGGGAGATCTGGCCCGCCGATTTGCGGACAAGAGTGTGGACAGGTTTGAGGGAGTGAGCTATTCGCTTGTCGACGGTGCGCCGAAGCTTCCCTGCAACCACACCTGGGTCGCAGGCAACGTCGACCAACTGATCGCGGTAGGGGACCACGTGCTGGTTGTGGTGGACGTGGAAGCCGCAGAGGTGAACTCGAACCAGCCACTTTTGTACTGGCAACGTGAGTTTGGCACGCACGGCACCATCGAACCTGGTGAGGTGCGCGCCCAGGCGGTGGAGCCGTAACCGACTGCTTGGCTACGGGTTTTAGGCCTGTTGGTTGTGCTGGGTGGCGGTGTTTGCTGGAGTGGCTTGTGCAAAGCTTAGGAAGACCTTTAGATGTGCGCCGGTAGCTCGGGCATAGCGCTGCAGCGTTGACAGCTGCGGGTCAGTTTCGCCGCGCTCCAGGTCAGAGATAGCTGACTGGGTTGTTCCCATAACTTCGGCGACGTCGCGCTGGGACATGCCGGCTTGTTTTCTGCCAGCTCGCAATGCGTCAGCAAGGCGCATCCGAGTTTCTGCGTCTTCCGCTGCCTCAGTGATGTCTGGGTCAGTGAATAATTCCTCGAAGTCGAATTCTTCGGAGTTGGAATCGCGGTATTGAGTGGTGTTCATAGTCGCCCCCTTGCAGCGTATCTGTCATAGCCGATATTACAGTAATGATCGGCGTGGGCCGATATCTGACCGTGATTAGTTTCTATTCCGCCAGTTTTTAAGTCGCTGCTCAGCCTTCTGGAGTTCGGTCTTAGGTGTCTTTCTTTGGTTTTTGAAAAAGCATGACAGGATGATGTAGTGCACTGGAGAGTCCTGAATAAGCATCGCCCGGTAATGGTTGCCTCCAACCTGGACTCTGACTTCATAGAGTTCGCCGCGAAGGTGTCGCAGATCTTGTAAACCGATTTCTGCCTTGGCTAAGCGCTTGAGCTTGGCGCCTAGCGCACCCTGGCCCTCTTTGGACAAGGCTTTGAATTCACGCTTGCTTACAGGATCGCTTTCTCCCCCTGGTGCGTACCATCGAATCTGGTTTCTATACATAAATCCCCCCGCCATCTACGTGAAACCCCCTGAATTGGATATGGAGTTTAGCGGATCGGTGGCCGATTCGGTGCACAAGGTCCGCATGAGGGTGGGAGTGGTGGCCTGCCTGTAAAATCCACAGAATGCATTTGAAATCGCTGACGCTGAAGGGCTTTAAGTCCTTCGCTTCAGCGACCACAATGAAGTTTGAGCCTGGTATTTGTGCCGTGGTGGGCCCGAATGGTTCGGGCAAGTCTAATGTGGTGGACGCGCTTGCCTGGGTGATGGGGGAGCAGGGCGCGAAGAATCTGCGCGGCGGCAAGATGCAGGACGTGATCTTCGCGGGCGCGGGTGAGCGTAAACCTTTGGGGCGAGCGGAAGTCACGCTGACGTTTGATAACAGTGACAAGCGCCTGCCGATTGATTTCACCGAGGTGGCGATTACGCGGCGCATGTTCCGCGATGGCGCCAGCGAATATGAGATCAACGGGGCGAAAGCGCGTCTGATGGACGTGCAGGAGCTGTTGAGCGACTCCGGTATTGGCCGTGAAATGCACATCATCGTGGGCCAGGGCAAGCTTGCGGAAATCCTGGAGTCGCGCCCTGAGGAGCGCCGCGCCTTCATTGAAGAAGCCGCAGGTGTGCTCAAGCACCGTCGCAGGAAGGAAAAGGCGCAGCGCAAGCTTAACGGCATGCAGGCCAACCTGGACCGTCTGACGGACTTGACGGAAGAGTTGGGCAAGCAGTTAAAGCCCTTGGCCCGTCAGGCAGAGGCTGCCAAGCGTGCGGCGACGGTGCAATCTACGCTTCGCGACGCACGCCTGCGCATCGCCGGCCACCAAATCGTCACCCTTCGCACCGCCTATAACCAGGCGGTGGAGGAAGCGGAACTCCGCAAAGCTGGCGCGGAGGCAGCTGCAGAAGCGCTAGAGGAAGCCGTAGCCATCCAAGAGACGATCGAGGCGGAGCAGGCGGACGCCCAGCCTGCTGCCGAGGCTGCCCAGCGCACTTGGTTCAGCCTGTCCACGCTGGCGGAACGAGCCAATGCCACAGGGCGTATTGCAGCAGAGCGCACCCGAAGCGCCTCGATGCCGGTGCCGTACGCGGGGCAGGATCCTGAGGAACTTGAAGCCCGGGCGAAGGCTGCGGACCAGCGTGAGGCGGAGACGCTTGAGGCAGCGGAGGAGGCTGCGGAGCGTCTAGCTGAGGTCCACGAGCTGGTCGAAGAGGCCCAGGAGGAGTTTGACGCCGCTGAGCGCGAGCACTTGGCGCGCTTGCGTGCGATCGCGGACCGTAGGGAAGGCGTGGTGCGCCTGCTAGCGCAGGAAGAATCCTTGGTGCAGGCGGTGGAGTCGGCGGAAGATGAGGTGCGTCGTTTAGAAGAAACGCTCACTGAAACTCGCGCGCGTGCGAGAGCCGCACAAGATGAGGCGGCAGAGGTAGCCCAGCGGTTGCAGGTCATTGAGTCTGAGCGTGGGCCGTTGGACGCGGCGTATGAGCGTGCTCGCGCTGAGGCCCAGTCTGCCGAATCCAGGTTGGCGCAGTTGCAGGATGCGCGCCGTGAGCGTGAGCGCGCGGTGTTTGCGCTGGAGGCGCGTATTGCGGCGCTTAATGAGCAAGCACCGAAGTCGCCAGCAGCCGAGGTGCTTGAAGGCTTTGGTCCCTTGGCGGTGCAGGTCAGTGCGGAGTCTGGCTATGACGTTGCGCTTGCTGCGGCCCTCGGTGCGGCGGCAGAGGCTCTTGTGGGTGAGGTGACTCCGGGTGCGATTGAGGCTTTGGGTGGCGCCTCGCGCGGGATCATCATTGATCCTGTTGGTGGCCAGTCCTGGCGTTTGGAGACGGACGTTCAGGTGGACTGGTTGCTCGATCACGTGGTTCTGACTCCTGAGGTACAAGGACCGGTGACGCGTCTGTTGGTGGATGTTGCGCTGGCGGACAATGTGGAGCAGGCACGCGAGATTGTGGATGCGGATCCGCGCCTGCGGGCAGTTACCCCTGACGGCGTGCTGGTTGGCGAGGGCTGGGTAGCCGCTGGCAGCGCACAAACCACCACGGTTGAGGTCACCGCCCAGATTGACGCTGCGCAGAAAGAGCTGGAAACCGCGAGTGAGAACCTGGCACAGCTCGCTGGCACCTTGGAGGGTGCAACCCTTGCGGCGGAGGACGCACGCGTCGCTGCGGCTGCGGCGAAAGCGGCGCTGAATGAGCACGACACGCACGTCGCCTCGTGGCGCCGCGACCTGTCTCGTTTGCAGCAGCAGGCGAGCGCGAGCGAGGAGACGCACGCGAAGGCCGCAGGCCGCGTCAACGAGGCAGAGCTGCGTGCCCGTAAGCAACAGCAGGCGTTGGAGGAAACGCGGGATCGCCTCAGCCGCGTTGAGGAGCCGGAGACTGAGGAACCATCAACGGCGGAGCGTGACCGAGCCCAGGCAAAACTCACCCAGGTCAAAGCCGCTGAGATGGAAGCCACCATGGCGTTTCGCTCGGCGCGCCAGGCTGCGGAGGCGAACGCGGGACGCTCTGCCGCGCTGCGCAAGCAGGCGGAGCACGAGCGTCAGGCGAAAGCACGCCACGATGAGGCGCAAAAGCGCAGGCAGACTGAGGCTGAGCTGGCCCGTGCGGTGGCAGCCATGTCGGAGGAGCTTGTTGTGCGTATCGACGCAGCGCTTATCCGCGCAGCGTCCCAACGCGACGAGCGTGGTGCTCACGTCAGCGCACTTCGAGCACGCCAGCAGGAGGCGAAAAACGCAGTCGCAGCAGCGCGTCAAACTGCAACCCGTGCCCAGGAATCGGCGCATGCGGCTGAGATTGCCCGCTCGCAGGCACAGGTGCGTATGGACGAAGCGGAGGCTCAAGCCACCTCCTCACTAGGCATCGCAGTGGATGACTTGGTCGCGGGCTACACGCCAGACGACAACTTTGACCTGGATGCTGAGCAGCAGCGTCTGCGCCAGGCGGAGAAGGACCTGCGCGCGCTGGGCAAGGTCAACCCACTGGCCCTGGAGGAGTTCAAGGCACTGGAAGAGCGCTACGGGTTCTTGTCCACGCAGCTGTCGGACGTGATCCAGGCACGCAAGGACCTTGAGGGCGTGATTGAGGACGTTGACGCGCAGATCCTCACCCTGTTCACCGACGCCTGGCGCGATGTGGAGGCGGAGTTCCCGCGCGTGTTTGCCACGCTGTTCCCGGGTGGCGAAGCGCGCCTGATCCTGACTGATCCCACCGACATGCTCACTACGGGCCTTGAGATTGAGGCGCGCCCACCGGGGAAGAAGGTCAAGCGCCTATCTTTGCTCTCCGGCGGGGAGAAGTCCTTGACGGCACTGGCGTTTCTGGTTGCTATCTTCCGCGCACGCCCCAGCCCGTTTTATGTGCTCGATGAGGTTGAGGCCGCCCTTGATGACGTCAACTTACGCCGTCTCATCGCCCTGCTCGAAGAACTGCGTGAGGATTCCCAGCTGATTGTGATCACGCACCAAAAGCCCACCATGGATGTGGCGAACGTGCTCTATGGCGTGACCATGCGTGGCGACGGTGTTACCCGCGTCATCTCCCAGCGCATGCAGCCCACGCCGAAGTAGCCGCTACTATTGCCAACTATGGATTCAAACTTTCGATGGATAAAGCTTATGGTTGCTGGTTCGGCCCTGTCCGTGTTGCTTACTGCCTGCGCATCTGCCGGTGCACTTGATGGCACCTATGTTCAGGCCGAGACAAACCCAGCCGCTAACGACCCCTCGTCGATGATAACTACGTTGACTATCGACGGTGAGAATTGCGAGCTGAGCGCTGAGACCATGCCCGACACCCAGGACGCGATGGTGCAGACATGTTCGGTGAAGGACGGGGCGCTTGTATTTTCTGCCGGTAACGCAGAAGCGGCTGTTCCTTTTGAACAGATTGCAGGAGGCGATATCCGTCTTGGGGATCACGGAGAAACCCTCTTAGTAAAACAATAACCCCCAGCCTTGGCAGGGGTGTGGCCAAGGCTGGCACTATAGAGTGCATGACAAACATGACAGTTCTGTGGGTAGTCGTTGGCGTAGTCGTACTACTGCTGATCATTCTGGGCATCATCATTGCCGGAAAGCAGCGCAAGAAGGCGAAGACCGTCTCCTTTGAAAAGCAGGTGGAATCTGCCGAGCCGAAGCAGCTCACCCGCGAGGAGAAGTCTGGCAACTACCAGGCCAAGGGCGGGTTTAACTTCGCGCAGGCCGACGCCGCACCGAAGCAGCCGGAGCCAGTACGGCGCGAGCCCGCAGCTGCGCCTGCTGCCCCTGCCGAGCCAGTGGCGCCGGTAGAACCCCCGGTAGAACCCCAAGCGTCGGGCCTTGCGCCGCACCTAGAAGAGCAGCTCGCCGCCGAGCAGGAGAAGCAGGCTGAACAGGTCGAGCAGGTTAATCAGCCAGAAGAGGCTGTAGTTGATGCACAGGCTGCGGTTGAGCAGGAAGAGCCGAAGCCCTTCCCGGAGCCGGAGTCTCAGGCGGTTGTCGCGCCCGAGCCAGTTTCCGAGCCTGAGGCGGTTGTCGAGCCCGAGCCGGTTGTTGAGGAAGATCCGGTTGTGGAATCGGAGCCGGTGGACGTCGAAAAGCATGAGGCTCTCGCTGCTGAAGCTGCGGCTGCCGCGGCGGTTGCGGCTGACAGTGCGGAGGAGGCACTGGCGGCTGAGGACGTCGAGGTGTCCGAGGATGCAGTAGTCACCCCGGCGCCGGCTGCTGAGGCGCAGATTGACCAGATCGAGCCTGCGGCTGGCCGAATTGGCAAGTTGCGTGGGCGCCTGTCGCGCTCCCAGAACGCGATTGGTCAGGGCCTGCTGGGCATTCTGACCGCGGGTGATTTGGATGAGGATGCCTGGGAGGAAATCGAAGACACGCTCATCATGGCGGATCTTGGTGCGCAGCTGACCATGAAGGTTGTGGACTCGCTGCGTGAGAAGATTGCACAGCGCGGTGTCTCCAGCGAGGCTGAGGCCCGCGCGATGCTGCGCGAGACCCTGATCGAGGCAGCGCGTCCAGATATGGATCGTTCGATTAAGGCCATGCCGAACGAGGGCAAGCCTGCCGTCATCCTGGTTGTGGGTGTCAACGGGACGGGCAAGACCACCACCACCGGCAAGCTTGCGCGTGTGCTGGTGTCCATGGGTCACACCGTGGTCCTTGGCGCGGCAGATACGTTCCGTGCAGCGGCGGCAGACCAGCTTGAGACCTGGGGTCGCCGTGTTGGTGCATCCACCGTGCGCGGCAAGGAGGGGGCGGACCCGGCTTCCGTTGCCTTCGACGCTGTGACTACGGGCGTGGACCAGGGCGCAGACGTTGTGGTGGTGGACACCGCAGGACGCCTGCACACCGCAACTGGTCTGATGGATCAGCTGGGCAAGGTCAAGCGCGTAGTAGAAAAGAAGTCCAACGTGGACGAGGTACTGCTGGTACTGGATGCCACGGTTGGCCAAAACGGTATCGCGCAGGCGCGCGTGTTCCGTGAGGTTGTAGACATCACCGGTGTGGTGCTGACCAAGCTGGATGGCACCGCCAAGGGCGGCATCGTCTTCCAGGTACAGGAGGAGCTCGGTGTACCGGTGAAGCTGGTCGGCCTGGGCGAGGGCGCTGATGATTTGGCGCCGTTTGAGGTGGAAAGCTTCGTCGACGCGCTTTTGGGTTAGTTGCTCGGCCAACAGACGGGTTTCGGCCTCAACGTGCGCAGGCGCTAGGCTGGTTGGAGTTATTTTTACGTATCCGCGATTAGTTCACAGGAGTACGCGACGTGTTTGAGTCATTGTCCGATCGCTTGCAATCGGCCCTTGGTGGCCTGCGCGGGAAAGGAAAGCTCACCGAGGATGACATCAACGCCACCGCGCGCGAGATCCGCATCGCGCTGCTGGAGGCGGATGTCTCGCTGCCTGTGGTCAAGACCTTTATTAAGCGCGTCAAGGAACGTGCACTCGGCGCAGACGTATCCGCGGCGCTGAACCCTGCACAGCAGGTAATCAAGATTGTTGATGAGGAGCTGACGAACATCCTCGGCGGCGAAACTCGCCGTCTGCAGTTGGCGAAGAACCCGCCGACTGTGATCATGCTTGCAGGTCTGCAGGGTGCTGGTAAGACCACACTCGCCGGAAAGCTGGCAAAGCACCTGTCCAAGCAGGGGCACACCCCGCTGTTGGTGGCGTGTGATCTGCAGCGCCCGGGCGCGGTGCAGCAGCTGCAGATTGTCGGTGAGCGCGCAGGCGTGCCTACCTTCGCGCCGGACCCGGGTACCTCCACCGACTCGTATGCACACGAGATGGGTACTTCCCATGGTGACCCGGTGGCGGTGGCTACCCAGGGTGTGGAGTACGCACGTCAGAATAAGAATGACGTGGTCATCATCGATACTGCGGGTCGCCTCGGTATTGATGAAGAGCTGATGACCCAGGCCCGCAACATTCGTAACGCGGTGAACCCGGACGAGGTTCTCTTTGTCATTGACGCGATGATCGGTCAGGACGCGGTTTCCACCGCCGAGGCGTTTGCCGCCGGCGTGGACTTCACCGGCGTGGTGCTGACCAAGCTTGATGGTGACGCCCGTGGTGGTGCTGCGCTGTCTATCCGTGAGGTGACGGGTAAGCCGATCCTGTTTGCGTCGACAGGCGAAAAGCTCGATGACTTCGATGTCTTCCACCCGGACCGCATGTCCAGCCGAATCCTTGGCATGGGTGACCTGCTTTCCCTGATTGAGCAGGCAGAGCAGACCTACAACGAGAAGGACGCAGAAGCTGCAGCGACCAAGCTTGCCTCCGGTGAGCTAACCCTGGAGGACTTCCTGGATCAGCTGCTGATGATCCGCCGCATGGGCCCGATTGGCAACTTGC
Organism: Corynebacterium riegelii; assembly: GCF_016728505.1. Lineage (GTDB taxonomy): Bacteria > Actinomycetota > Actinomycetes > Mycobacteriales > Mycobacteriaceae > Corynebacterium > Corynebacterium riegelii. Next base: position 2,254,410 of record NZ_CP068159.1, on the reverse strand, counting down.
TGAAGATGATGCCGGGCGGCAAGCAGATGAACCAGATGGCGGACATGGTGGATGAGAAGCAGCTGGATCGCATCCAGGCCATCATTCGCGGCATGACCCCGCAGGAGCGTCAGGATCCGAAGATCCTTAATGCTTCAAGGCGGAAGCGTATTGCCGCCGGTTCCGGCGTCACCGTCGCTGACGTGAATCAGCTTGTAGAGCGCTTCTTTGAGGCGAAGAAGATGATGGGCCGTATGGCCGGTCAGTTTGGCTTCCCGGGCGCGCCTGGCATGGGCCGTTCCGCCACGAAGAAGAAGCCGAAGGGCCGCAAGGGTAAAAATGGCAAGCGCAAGCCGGTGAAGCGTTCCGGTGGTGGCATGCCGGGTGGATTCCCGGGCATGGGCGGCGGTATGCCAGGCGGCTTCCCGGGCATGCCGGGTATGGGCGGCGGTATGCCGGACCCGAAGGAGCTTGAGGCACTGCAGAAGCAGCTTCCGGCTGGGATGCAGGGTATGGACCTGAACAACCTTGACTTCAACGAAGCGATGAAGCGTATGGGCAAGGGGAAGTTCTTCTAACTGCCTGAGCTGCCCGGGCGGGCTAACTGCCCGGGCTAGTTTCCGGTGTGGGGGATGTTGAGGGCGTCGAAGATTGGCGCCATCTCCTCCCACAACAGGGGGGTCAGTGAGCGCGCGTAGGCGTTCGAGATGTGGTTTTGGTCGCGGTAGATGTAGACGTTGCCAATCTGTGGTGGGCAGGTGGTTTCGTTGCAGTACCAGATAGACGTATCCACGCTGTAGAGGTGATCCGTGCCGTCTAAGTAGCCTGCGGCCGGGTCGGGCTCTGGGTAGACCTCACGCGTAGGCATTGAGCAATCGGCCTCGGTGCCGCCTGCGACGATGCAGAAGTTCGGGTCCATGGGGTTGCCAAACTGGTCGAAGAACCAGGGATTATCGCGCAGCCCTAGGAACGGGATCTCGTTCTGCGCGAGGTTGTACCACAGGTTGGCATAGGCGTCCGGCACAGTATCTGCCGCGGTATCCACGGCACCGGCACGACCGCCGGGGCGGGTGGAGTTGGAAATCACAAGATCCGGGTCCAGCGCCACGATCTCCGCGAAAGCATGGTCGCCCCACTCGGCGCAGACCTCAGAGACGATGTCGAAGCGATCCTCGCCGCCAATCACCAGCGGGCATTCCTGGCGCACGTAAGGCACGACCTTAAACCCGTGCTCCTTGCCCAGGATGTCCAGTGGGATGACGAATGGCTCGATGTGTGAGCCGCCCGTCATGACAACGGTGACGTCTGCCTCGGTGTCACCCCAGACGCAGTCCGGTCCTGGCATTTCGTCGGCAGGTGCCGGCAGGAAGATCATGCAGTCCTGGTGGCCAATCGGCGGGTAGATACCGGCAACCAGGGATGGATCCGGCTTCGCGGCGATGCTGGGCACGTCCACACCCGTGATCGCAAGCGCTCCCGGGTACCTGGTGGGATCCAGCGGTCGGTCTTCCATATCCACGCGTGCGTTCCACAGTGGCTGCACGGTCAGCGCCCCGACGAACAGCGCGGCGATCAGCACACCGCCAGCCGCACGCCCTGCACCGGCGCGGGTGCGCATTGTCTTGCGGGCATCCGCCACAGGGTGCTCGCCTGCTAATGGACGCTTGCGATGCTGACGAAGCGGTGCCTCCAACAGCGCGTGCGTGACGTGTGCCAACGCAAGCGAAGCCACAATGACAGCCACGCCAACCAGCGGCGGCGGGCTGTCAAAGCCGCCGGAGGCAGTCACAATGATCAACAGTGGCCAGTGCCAGAGATACAGCGAGTAGGCGATGTTGCCCAGCCACGTCATCGGCTTTGAAGCAAGCACGTTGGACACCGGGTTGGCATTGCCGCTGACAATGATCAGTGCGGCGCCTGCCAGCGGCAGCAGCGCTAGCGGGCCGGGGAACGCAAGCGAGCTAGGAATGACTAGGCCTGTAATGGTGATCAGTACTACGCCAAGTCCTGCTGTGAACGTGCTCGCGGGCGCGGGGACGAAGAAGCGGGCGGGCACAAAAGACAACAGCGCGCCGAGGGAGAGCTCCCACGCACGGGAAAAGGTGGAGTAGTAGTTCGCTGGCGTGCCGAAAAGGCCGTAACGGCTGGCATACGTAAAAGAGGCGATGGTGACTACAGCCAACACGATGATGGCCAGGCGCTGGCCTGCCTCGCGGTTGAACTGTGTCTTTGTAGCCAGCCATGCCAGCAGGGTCCCGAAAAGGATGCCGAAGATATAGAACTGGCCCTGCACCGACATGGACCACAGATGCTGCAGGGGAGACGTAGTGTCACTGGCGGCAGCGTATGCCGCATCTTGCGCTGTGAGCTGCCAGTTTTGGTAGTAGAGCAGGGAGGCGGTGAATTGGGCGGCAAGCTCGTCACCCATCAGCTCCGGTGCAAGCAGCAGCACACCCGCAAGGGATGCAAGTAGTACGACAACAAGCGCCGGGACAAGCCTTCGCACTGTGCGCCAGAATGGCCACCACGGGTTCAGGTTCGGGTTGGGGCGCAGCGCGTAACGCAACTGCCCGCCCAGGAAGAAATACCCAGACAGGAACAAAAAGACGTCCACGCCGCCGGAGACCTTGCCAACAAAGACGTGGAAGAGGACAACAAGAGCAATTGCGTAGCCACGCAGGCCGTCGAGATCAACGCGGTACGCGCGCGATCCGGAGGTACCGGGATTGGTAGTATCCCGGTTTGGCCCTTGTGTGGTCATTTCTGCAACACTACCTCGGCCACGCGGGGTGAACGGAAACCAACCCTCGGGTGGCGCGTGGGTGACGTGCAGTTTGGGATTGTGGGTGTGCTGCTATTACAATCTTTCAAGTCCTGCGTCAGAGCCGTGATCCGGATACGTCCGCCCGGCCAGTCACGCGCAGGGAAAACCAGGGGCTGAACCGGCTCGTCGAAAAGCGGCGAGTGCCTGCACTGCCCAGTGACCTTGAAGGAAGAATCATGGCTGTAAAGATCAAGCTGCAGCGTATGGGTAAGATCCGTAACCCGCAGTACCGTGTTGTTATCGCTGATGCACGTACCCGCCGCGATGGCCGTTACATCGAGAACATCGGCATCTACCACCCGAAGGAAGAGCCGTCGCTCATCCGCATTGACTCTGAGCGTGCACAGTACTGGCTGGGCGTTGGCGCACAGCCGACCGAGCCGGTGCTGCAGCTGCTGAAGGTCACCGGTGACTGGCAGAAGTTCAAGGGCCTTGAGGGTGCAGAGGGCTCCCTGAAGGTTGCTGAGGAGAAGCCGTCCAAGCTTGACCTGTTCAACAAGGCTCTCGAGGAGGCCAACAACGGCCCGACCGCTGAGGCAATCACCGAGAAGCGCAAGAAGGCTAAGGAAGACGCAGAGGCCAAGGCTGCTGCTGAGGCTGAGGCTGCTGCCGCCGCTGAGGCTGCAGAGGCTGAGGCTGTCGCCGAGGATGACGCCGCAGCCGAGTCCGAGGACAACTAAGCTTCATTCAGCTCGTATGCACAATGCCCAGCGGTTTTTGCTGGGCATTTTGCTTGTCGACGGCTCCTACCGCACGCTATCCCGAAACGCCCGCGCGGCCAGCACGTGCTTGCACGGGCCACGTGTGTCCTTGTGCTTGGCAAACCAGAAACAGGTGCGTGCAAACGCGGAAGTGTCGGCGCTGTAAGCCGACAGCTTGGTCACGTACGGGCGCAGCGGGATGAACTTCTTCGCCTGCGGCCCCGGAAGCTCCTGCTGCAGCGTCATCGAGGCGCTGATGCGCGGCGGTGTAGCTCGCAGTTGGAGCAAAACTGCCGCGCATTTCCAATTGCCCCAAGGCCTCGAAGCAGTCAGTTGCGGGAACCTGGAAAGATAATTCGGCTCATGGACAGTGCCATTATTACTTCACTAATCGCGCGTATATCTTCTCGCCTTGGCATTTCTACCCCGTCGAGCCGAGATAAATGCAACAACTCCTGATACGGTTGCGATGATTAGGTATTCAACAACTCCTACATTCGCTTCAGTTAGAGCTATTAGCGCAACTAGAAGCAAGCCGGTTAAAACGAAAACGCCGATGAAGATAGCGGCGAAAACTAGCTTGTTAGACATTATTTATTTACCTGGTTTGTGTGCCAATCTAGCGTGCATTGACTAATTTAATGGCAGGCGTCAGGACCAGAAGGATTAAACGGCTGTGAAGTGTTTCAAAAGTTGCTGTTAAACCGGAGCCCAAAAGAGTGGAGATGAGTAGTTAACGGACGCTAGGCTCCGGGGCTTGTTCGGTTGCAAAACTTTCCGCTTGTGTGCAGCTTGGAACCAAGGGGGTACGAACCGCTCACTCGCCCAGTAGACGAAATGATGGTGGGAGAGGGCGGGTCCGCGAGAGAGTTCCCTCAGATAGTTGGTCAAGTGGACATCCTGGAAGTTGGGCGCAGGCTGGGGTAGTAGCCGCATCCGTCTCTTGTAGCCTTATGTCTCATGGAAATGCTTATCGGTCGGGTGGTGAAATCCCACGGGGTTCGTGGCGAGGTTGCCGTTGAGTTGCTGGCAGACGAATCCGTTGACCACATTGTGGTTGGGGAAGTGCTCACGGGTCGCCAGACGGGCAAAGAGGTGCAGCTTACGGTAAAGACGGTGCGTCCGCATCAGCAGCGCCTCTTGGTCAGTTTCGAGGAGGTCCCCGACCGTACTGTGGCAGATAGCTTGCGGGGTATGAAGTTTTTCGCCGAGCAGCTTGAGCGCGACGAGGACTCTGATGAGTACTACAACCATGAGCTCATCGGTTTAAAGGTGCGACACGGTGGCAATGAGGTCGGCGAAGTTACCGGTGTGATGGACGCGCCGAATCGCAAGATTCTGGAGATTGATTACGGTGGCAAGGAAGTACTCGTACCGTTTGTGATGGAGTTCGTGCCAGACATCGACCTAGATGAGGGGTACCTAGAGATCACCCCGCCAGAGGGTTTGCTTGATGTCTAGTCAGGATAGGCGGCTGCGTTTAGACGTCATCACGATCTTTCCCGAGTACCTCGAACCCTTGCGTCACGCACTTTTGGGCAAGGCGATTGAACAGGGGATCTTGGCAGTGGGCGTGCATGATCTGCGCGACTGGGCCACGGGCAACCACAAGTCTGTAGATTCGCCGCCGCTTGGTGGCGGTCCCGGCATGGTGATGAAGCCGGAAGTATGGGGGCCTGCTCTCGACAGCGTTGCGGAGGGCCGCGTCGGTGCTGATTTGGAGACGGCGGCGGCACACCGAAATGACAAGGCACGCCACGATGATGTGGCTGAGGTTGCCGCACGCCCGTATGCCGTTCCCAGTGATGTGCGCAAAGGGGAGGACCCGGACGCGCCATTGCTCTTGGTGCCCACCCCTGCCGGCAAACCCTTTACCCAGGCGGATGCGCAAGCGTGGTCGCGGGAAAACCACATCGTTTTCGCCTGTGGCCGATATGAAGGTATTGATCAGCGCGTGTTTGAAGACGCAACCCAGCGCTACCGGGTGCGCGAGGTGTCGATCGGGGATTACGTACTCATCGGTGGGGAAGTGGCGGTGCTGGTCATCGCCGAGGCTGTCACGCGCCTCATCCCAGGCGTGTTGGGCAATACCGAAAGCCATGAGGATGACAGCTTTTCCGACGGCTTGTTGGAAGGGCCGAGTTACACCAAGCCGCGCGTGTGGCGCGGCATCGAAGCACCGGCGGTGTTGACGTCGGGCGATCACGCCAAAGTAGAGCAGTGGCGCCGTGAGCAGTCGCTGAAGCGCACCCGTGCGGTGCGCCCGGAACTGCTTGAAGCGGCTGATCTGAGTGCGGAAGATCGCTTTATGTTGGACGCCCAGGACATGGTGACGGAGTTGGACGTGTTGGGGTGGCGGCGTGGCGTCGAGAAGCAAATGCGAAGGGCGCTGAAGAAGGCTGGCTACCGGGTGGAATCCATCGAGGCTGTGGAGCGCGGGGCCGACGTGTGCTTCGGTCCGTCCATGCTGGAGACCGAGTATGAGCGGCGTGAGGGGCGGCCGTGTACGGAGCCGTTGGTGAAGCTGACTGTTCGGGGGCGTACGGCGCTGGCGCCGACGGAGGCGACAAAAGCGGTGGTAGCTGCGCTGCCGAGGGGTGCTGACTGGTACGGGTCAACGCGAGTGGTGTAAAGCGTGGTGTAGATCACGGCCGCAGGATTCGGTGTCAATGGGATTACCAAAGTAACTTTTAGGTGTTACCTAAAGGGAAAGGATTCTCATGCTGGCATCGATACTTGATCCAACATCCACGATCGCTATCTTGCTGCAGATCCTCATCATTCTCGGCGCCCTGCTCCTTGGCACCCGCTACGGCGGAATCGGCCTCGGACTGATCTCAGGCATTGGCCTGATGATCATGGTGTTCATCTTCGGCCTTGCGCCAGGTGAACCTCCCGTCGGAGTGATGCTGACCATCATCGCCGTGATCGGTTGTGCGGCGACGCTTCAACAGGCACGAGGCCTGGAAGTGATGATGCAGCAAGCAGAGCGAATCCTGCGTGCGCACCCAGAGCGCATCACCATTTTGGCCCCGCTGACCACCTGGTTTCTCACCGTGCTCTGCGGCACGGGACACGTGGTCTACACCATGTTTCCGATTATTGAAGACATCGCGCTGAAGAAAGGCATCCGCCCTGAGCGCCCGATGGCCGTGGCGTCCACCTCGGCGCAGATGGGTATTACTGCTTCGCCGGTGTCGGTGGCAACGGTCTCGCTCGCCTCGATTTTGGCGGAGCACGCCGGGGCGATTGAGAAGGCGTATTCAATTCCGCAGATTCTGATGGTGGCCATTCCGGCGTCCCTAAGCGGTGTACTCTTGGCTTCCCTGTGGTCGCTGCGCCGCGGCAAGGACTTGGACAAAGACCCGGTGTTCCAGGAGCGCATGAAGGATCCGGCGTTCGCGGAATCCATTCAGGCGTCCAGCCACTCGCTTTTGGGGGAGAAGTTCCCCAAAACCGCGTACAAGTCAGTGTGGATCTTCCTGGGTGGTATCGCCTTTGTGGTTGTCCTCGGCGCGTTCGAAAGGCTGCGCCCCGCGTGGCCGAACGATGCCGGCGATATGAAGCCGCTATCTATGAACCTGGCCATTCAGATGGTGATGCTCTTTGCCGGCGCGTTGATTCTGCTGCTGTGCAAGGCGGACCACAAAAAGATTGCCTCTACGCCAGTGTTCAAGGCGGGCATGACGGCAGTGTTCTCCGTTTTCGGTGTTGCGTGGATGGCAGACACGTTCTTTGCCACCCACATCGACCAACTGGAGTCCTCGCTGGGCGCGGTGGTGCAGCAGGCGCCGTGGGCGTACGCACTGGTGCTGCTCATCGTGTCCAAGCTGGTCAACTCCCAGGGGGCCGCGCTGGTGGCCATCGCCCCGATCGGTTTGGCGTTGGGCATTGACCCGAAGATTATCGTTGGCTTCTACGGCGCTGCGTACGGCTACTGGATTCTGCCGACCTACCCGTCTGACCTGGCCTGCATCGGCTTTGACCGCACGGGTACCACCCGCATTGGCAAGTACGTGATCAACCACTCCTTCCTCATTCCGGGTGCAATCTCCGTGTTCACCTCGTGTGTTGTCGGCTCCCTGTTGGCCCAGGCGTTGCTCTAAGGAGGCACCGCGCTAGACTTCGGCGAATGACTATCGCAGCAACAATCGCGACAGAAATTCACGTGCGCCCCTCCCAAGTGGAGGCGGCGCTTCGCCTTTTGGCAGAGGGCAACACGGTTCCGTTTATTTCGCGCTACCGCAAGGAAGCCACCGGTGGTTTGGATGATGCGCAGTTGCGCCACATCGAGGAGCGCAACACGTACCTGGTGGAGTTGGCCGAGCGCAAAGAGGCAGTGCTGGCCAGTATTGATGAGCAGGGCAAGCTGACCGATGAGCTCAAGCGCGACATCCTTGCGGCCGATACGAAGGCGCGCGTGGAGGACCTCTACCTGCCGTACAAGAAGCGCCGCAAGACCAAAGCGGACATCGCGCGCGAGGCAGGGCTTGAGCCGCTTGCACAACTACTTATCGACGAGCCAACGACCAACCCCGAAACCGCCTCCGAAGGGTTCCTCTGCGAAGGCTTCCCGGATGCAAAGTCCGCGCTTGACGGCGCACGTGCGATCTTGGTGGACCGCTTCGCCACCGACGCTGACCTGGTAGGTGCGGTGCGTGACCGCGTCTACGCCGAGGGCACCATGCGCGCAACTGTTGTGGAAGGCAAAGAACAGGAAGGCGCGAAGTTTGCGGACTACTTCGACTTTTCTGAAGACTTTGCCAAGCTGCCTAGCCACCGAATTCTGGCGCTGTTGCGCGGGGAGAACGAAGGCGTGCTCACCCTGGATCTCGACCCCGGCGATGAGTCCGTCTACGAGGGCATGATCGCGCAGCGTTTCAACCTGCCGGTGGAGGACTCCGAGTGGTTGGCCAAGGCCGTGCGTTGGGGGTGGCGCACCAAGTTGCAGATTTCGGCGAATGTGGATGCGCGTATGCGTCTCAAAGAAAAAGCCGAAGAGGGCGCACTGGAGGTGTTCAAGACGAACCTGCGTGACGTACTGCTGGCGGCTCCTGCCGGCCAGCGCGTCACCTTGGCGCTGGACCCGGGGTACCGCAACGGCGTGAAGTGCGCGGTTGTGGACGGCACCGGCAAGGTACTGGCAACCACGATTGTCTACCCGCACCAGCCGCAGAACCGTTGGGATGCTTCGCGCGCAGAGCTCGCGTCCCTGGCCGCAGAGCACGGTGTGGAGCTGATCGCCGTGGGCAACGGCACCGCCTCGCGTGAGTCGGAGAAACTTGCCGGCGAGGTGGCGGACATGATTGCCAAGGCCGGCGGCACACGCCCAACGCCTGTGGTGGTCAGTGAGTCTGGCGCCTCTGTCTACTCCGCAAGCGAGATCGCAGCAGAGGAGTTCCCGGAGATGGACGTCTCGCTGCGCTCCGCGGTCTCCATCGGGCGCCGCTTGCAGGACCCGCTGGCGGAACTGGTGAAGGTGGATCCGAAGTCGATCGGCGTTGGCCAGTACCAGCACGACGTGAACCAGACCGCCCTGGCCCAAACGCTGGACGCGGTGGTGGAGGATGCGGTGAACTCCGTCGGTGTGGAAGTCAACACTGCCTCCGCGCCGCTGCTTGAGCGCGTTGCAGGTCTTTCGGGCACGGTGGCGAAGAACATCGTGGCCTACCGCGACGAGCACGGCAGCTTCACCACCCGCAAGGAGCTGGGCAAGGTGCCTCGTCTGGGGCCGAAGGCGTTTGAGCAGGCTGCGGGCTTCCTGCGCATCCAAGGCGGGACGGACCCTCTGGACGCCTCCGCCGTGCACCCGGAGGCCTACCCGGTGGTTGAGCGCATCGCGTCTGTAACCGGCCTGGACACCACACAGCTGATTGGCAACACCGCAGTGCTGACCAAGCTTGCCCCGGCAGACTTCGCCGATGACACCTTTGGCGTGCCAACGGTGACCGACATCATCGCCGAGCTGGACAAACCCGGCCGCGACCCACGCCCGGAGTTCAAGACCGCCACCTTCAAAGAAGGCGTCAACGAAGTCAAAGACCTCAAACCCGGCATGATCCTAGAGGGCACCGTGACCAACGTCGCTGCCTTCGGCGCGTTTGTGGATGTCGGCGTTCACCAAGACGGCCTCGTGCACGTCTCCGCGATGAGCGACCGCTTCGTTTCCGACCCGCACGACGTTGTCCGCTCCGGTCAGGTAGTCAAAGTCAAGGTCATGGATGTAGACGTTGCTCGCAACCGCATCGGCCTTTCGCTTCGGCTTAACGACGACCCCGCTAACCCCTCCACCGCCAAACCCGGCAAGCAACCGCGCCAGCAGGCAGGTAAGAACTCTGGCAAGGGCGGTCATGGTGGTCAGGGCGGTCGGGGTGGGGGACGTGGGCGTCGACAAGCAAAGGGAGCTCAAGGCGGGTCGATGGCCGATGCCCTCAAGCGTGCCGGATTTGGTAACTGACCGGGCGATATGTAACATGTTTCGAGTTGTTGTACACGATACGAACCGGTCGAGCCTTCGTGGCCGCTAGGTTCCTCTGTCCGTAAAAGTAAAGGAATGCTGCCATGAGCAACGGCATCATCGATCTGGTCGACGCAGGTCAGCTGCGCGACGACATCCCGAACTTCCGCCCCGGCGACACCCTTGACGTGCACGTCAAGGTTATCGAGGGCAACGTAACCCGTACCCAGGTCTTCACCGGTTTTGTGGTGCGTCGCCAGGGTGGCGGCATCCGCGAGACCTTCACCGTCCGCAAGATTTCCTTCGGCATCGGCGTTGAGCGTACCTTCCCGGTTCACTCCCCGAACATTGAGAAGATCGAGGTCGTTCGCCGCGGCAAGGTTCGCCGCGCGAAGCTGTACTACATGCGCGACCTGCGTGGCAAGGCTGCCCGCATCAAGGAGCGCCGCTAGGCAGCAGGGCCCTTACTGGCCCCTTTCCTTGCACCCCGTTGTCAACGTTGGTTGGCGGCGGGGTGTTTTTCGTTTGGTGGGGTGCTGGGGTGGTTGGGATGCTGACCTGCGTTAACCCCACCCGCCACACCAGCCTCATTGCAAACAAATTGATTTGTTACGGATGTGACTTAAAAACCGCAGGCCGCTGAAAGATTTTGCGATCATTTTCAGCGACATCCGAAAAGCGCCAGACAGCGTGTAGGGTGATGCGGGTGACTACACCGAATGATCCGGTCCGCACCGAGCATGAAACCCACTGGCCGGGGGAGCCAGCGCAGGCGGAAACCACCCAAGAAACCACCCAAGAAACCACCCAAGAAGAAACCCAAGCGCCCAAGCAGACCCCGTGGTACATCGAGATCCCCGCGGTTGTGATCTTGACGTTGTCATTGATGTTTGTGATCCAGACGTTTTTGGGGCGTTTGTATGTGATTCCGTCGGCGTCGATGGAGCCGACGTTGCACGGTGAGAGCGGTTCGGGTGATCGCATTTTGGTGCAGAAAGTCAGCTACTACTTCAGTGACCCGGAGCCGGGGGATGTGGTGGTGTTTAAGGGCACTGACAGTTGGAATACCGGGTTTGTGTCGAATCGTTCCAACAACACGTTCATCCGCGGTATGCAGGAGGTTGGCAGCTGGGTCGGTCTGGTGCCCAAGGATGAGAACACTCTGGTGAAGCGCATTATTGCTGAGGGTGGTCAGACGGTGAGCTGCCAGGCGGGGGATCCGGCGGTGATGGTGGATGGTTCGCCGATTGATCAGTCGTATGTGCTTAATCCGCCGACGTATCCGGTGGACACTACGACGGGTTCGGAAGCTTGCGGCGGTGATTTTTTCGGCCCGCTGACGGTGCCTGAGGGCCATTACTTCATGATGGGTGATAACCGGACGAATTCGCTGGATTCGCGTGCGCATATGGGTGATGAGCTGCAGGGGACGATTCCGCGGGAGAATTTCCGTGGCAAGGTGTCTGCGGTGGTCTTCCCGTTGAGTCGTCTGGGTGGTGTGGACGACCCGGATATCCAGCGTTAGTGTGGTGCGCCGCCTGAAGCAGTTGCGCACCTATGAGGTGGCGCTGGACAAGGTTGGGTTCGGCCCGGTCGCTGGTGTTGATGAGGCGGGGCGCGGTGCGTGTTTCGGCCCGGTGACTATTGCGGCGTGTATGTTGCCGACGCGTCCGTTGCCTGAGCTTGAGGGGTTGGATGATTCGAAGAAGTTGACGGAGCGTAGACGCCGGTTGCTTTTCGACGCCATCGTTAACTCCGCCACCGCCTTTTCCATCGTGCACGTGCCAGCGGCGGACATTGACCGTCGAGGTATTCAGGCGGCGAACTTGGATGGGGCTCGCCGTGCGGTGGCAGGGCTTGATCCTGCGCCCAAATATGTGCTGATGGACGGGTTTCGTATCCCGGGTCTTGGCGTGCCGCAGTTGCCGGTGGTGGGAGGGGATGCTGCGGCGAGGTGTATTGCGGCGGCGAGTGTGTTGGCGAAGGTGTCTCGGGACGCGTTGATTGTGGAGATGGCGGAGCAGTTTCCGGAGTATGGCTTGGCTGGCCATAAGGGGTATTCAACTGCGGCGCATATGGCTGCGGTGCGCCGCCACGGTGCGAGTGCGCAGCACCGTTATAGTTATGCCAACGTCCGTGAAGCCGATGAGTTTTACAAAGGGGTTGTGCGGTAGATGAGCGCCGAAGAGCTGGACAATTATGAGTCCGAGGTGGAGCTGTCGCTGTACCGTGAGTACCGCGATGTGGCGAGCCAGTTTTCGTATGTGGTGGAGACGGAGCGTCGTTTTTACCTTGCGAATGCCGTGCAGCTGATCCCGCACACTGAGGGCAATGATGTCTACTACGAGGTGCGTATGTCTGACTGCTGGGTGTGGGATATGTACCGTGCGGTGCGGTTTGTGCGTTATGTGCGTGTGATTACGTATAAGGATGTCAATATTGAGGAGCTGGATAAGCCGGATTTGACGTTCCCGGACCGTTAAGGGAACCGAAGGGGGGTTTGGTCAGTCTAAGTGGGTAGGGGCAACGTTTCGCGTTGCTTCGTGTGAATACCTATTTCAGAACTGAAACCATAAGGGGGGACGTTTATGTCTAACCATCGATCCGCCACGCTTTCGCATTTTCCGTTGACGTTGCGTGGTGAGACTACGCAGGTGACGGGGCACCCGGATAGCGAGGTGGCCGACCGTTACGCGCTGGGTGTCGCCGGTGAGAATGTGGCGGTTGGTCTATATGAGCAGTATGGGTACTCGCTGTACAACAAGCGGGTGCGGTGTCGTGCTGGGGAGTTGGACGCGGTGTTGCGTGCGCCTGACGGCACGATTGTGTTTTTGGAGGTGAAGTCTCGGCGTAGCGGTGAGTACGGCGGGGCGGAGGCGGTGACTGCCAAAAAGCTGGCCACGATGCGCAGGTGCGCAGCCGAGTGGCTGGATCGTTCCCCGAATGGCGGTGGTTCGCAGGTGCGTTTCGACGTCTGCGAGGTCCTTTTCAACGGCAACTCCTATGTGGTGTGCCGCTTCGAGGGGGTTGATGATGGCGCTTGCTAGAACGCTGACGGCTACCGTGGAGGGTCTTCGTGCGCACATGGTGACGGTGGAGGCCAATGTGGGGCCGGGCCTGCCCGGGATGTACATGGTGGGTCTGGGGGATGCAGCGGTGCGTGAGTCGCGTGACCGTATCCGCACGGCTATTGCGAATTCTGGGTTGCCGTGGCCACGCTCAAAGATCATGGTGTCGCTGTCGCCGGCGCACTTGCGTAAAGCGGGCAGCCATTTTGATTTGCCGATTGCGCTTGGGGTTGCGGCAAGTGGAGAGCCGGAGCTGCATCCGGTGCTGGCGCGCACGGTGTTTATGGGCGAGCTTGCGCTCGACGGCACGCTGCGTCGGGTGGAGGGCATCTTGCCGATGTTGCTGCACGCGCAGCGCTCGCGCGCGGAAGGTACCGGCAATGACTTCGACGTTGTGGTGGTGCCGCGTGCCAATGCGCGAGAGGCGGCGCTGCTCAAACGCAAGCATGTGTTGGTGGCGGACAACCTCACGCAGGTGTGGCGTTGGCTGTGCGCGGAGGAGTTCTTAGACACCGCTATCGACGCTGCCGATCGCGCCGTAGCGTCGGCGCCAGCTGACCCACAGACCACCCACGTGCCGGATTTTGCGGATGTGGCGGGTCAGCTTCTGGAGCGCGAAGCGATGGAGATCGCCGCTACTGGCGGGCACCACATGCTGATGGTTGGTCCGCCGGGTTCAGGCAAGTCGATGCTGGCGGAGCGGCTGCCGTCGATTTTGCCGCCGCTGAGTATTGATGAGCAGATTGAGACCACGGCTCTGCATTCGGCGGCAGGGGTCAGTCGCGGGGAGATTGTGGGGAGGCGGCCGTTTGTGGCACCGCATCCGTCGATAAGCAGATTTGGGCTCATCGGTGGGGGATCGGGTGTGCCGGCGCCGGGGGCGGTGAGCCAGGCGCATAACGGGGTGCTGTTTTTGGATGAGGCGTCGGAGATTTCGGCGCACGTGCTGGATTCGCTGCGCATCCCGCTGGAAAAACGCAAGGTGGTGCACAGGCGTGAGCGCCGAAACGTGGAGTATCCGGCGGATTTCCAGCTGATCCTGGCTGCCAACCCGTGTCCGTGTGGGATGGATATTCAAAAATGTGGGTGCACGCCGCTGCAGCGCAGGAACCACCTGTCCAATATCTCGGGGCCGTTGCGGGACAGGTTGGATATTTTCTTGACCACTACAGCGCAGTCGGCGGTGTTGAGTCCGGAAGGGGCGGAGCCGTCGTCCGCAATCCTGGCGCGGGTGATGGAAGCACGTGAACGTGCAGCGCACCGCTGGGCAAAGGCGGGCTATGAAGCCACGACTAACGCGGCGATGGACGCTACCGTGATCCGCCGACATTTCCCGCCAGATGAATCCTCCGCAGCAACGATTGAGCACATGCTCAGGAACGACGAGCTGACCCAACGAGGCGTGGATCGGGTGCTCAAGCTCGCCTGGACCATGGCCGATCTTGAACACGAGCCGTGCCCACACATCGACCACATCTACCGGGCGGTGGCGCTGCGCAAGACCCAGCGTGAGGAGGTGGCGGCATGAGCGCGTTGACCTCATGGGCGTACCTCTCACGCGTAATTGAGGGGCCCAACCAGCACCTCCAGGCCCTGTTGCGCGCCGGGCGGGATGCCGATGAAATTGCCAACGGTGTGCGCACACGGGCGAGCTGGCTAGGAGGCTTGGCAGGCGCCACGGAAGCCAGGTACGCGCGGTCAGTGCCCGAAGAGGACCTGGCCAAGGCTGCGGATCTCGGCTTTAGCCTGATCACGCCCGATTCGCCGAACTGGCCAAGCGCGGCGATTTCAGCAAGCTTTGACACGCTGACGGCGCTTGAGAAAGGCGCGTGCCCGCCGCACGCGTTGTGGGTGAAAGGGCAGCAGAACCTGCCAGCGTTGTTTGCGCAGTCCGTTGGTGTGGTTGGTACGCGCGCGCCGAGCCACGAGGGACAAAAGGCAACCGCGAACCTGGTAGCCGGTCTTGCGAAACACCAGTACACGATTGTCTCTGGCGGGGCCGCAGGCGTGGATACGGTGGCGCATGACACGGCCCTTGCGAATGCGACGCCAACCGTGGTGATTACGGCCTTTGGCGCCGGGGTGACCTACCCGCGGCCAAACGAGCGCCTGTTTCAGCGCGTGACCAGCCAGGGCGGCGCCATGATCAGCGAATACCCGCCGGGTGTTACCCCTGATAGGCATCGGTTCCTGACGCGAAACCGGCTGATCGCAGCGTTGTCGCAAGGCAGCGTGGTGGTGGAGGCGGGCTATCGCTCCGGGGCATTAAACACCTTGAACTGGCTTCACACCTTTAACCGGCAGGCGATGGCGGTGCCGGGCTCCATCATGGAGAAAGCCTGCCTAGGCACCAACCTGGCCATTGCGAAGGAGCAAGCCACCATGGTCTTAAGCGCCGACCACATCCATGAGCTGCTCAGCACGGTTGGTGAAGAAGACATGCAGCTGAAGTTGGACGATCTCTATGAGCCAACACCCATCCAGCGCCTGTCGCGCAATGAGTTGCAGGTCTATGACTCGCTGCCGTTGCCGTCCGTTGGTGCGAGAACCGCCGAGCAAGTGGCCGAAGTTGCCGGCATGGCGGTGGGGCTGACGGTGCACCTGCTCATGGAGCTGGAAAGCCGCAACCTTGTGCGCAGGGAAGGCCGCCTGTGGCGCCGGGTTGAGCTTGACAAGAAGTGACGAGGCACTAAGCGACTACACTGCCGTTACATGAGTCAACTCCAAGCCGCGGTAGAGGATTTCGCGGAATACGCCACGCTTGTGCAGGGCCGCTCCGCAAACACCGTCCGCGGCTACCGCGCAGACTTAGCGCTGCTGCAGGGCCGGATTGACACGTTTGCGCAGTTCACGCTGGACAATCTGCGCTTGTGGCTTGCGGACGCCGTCGCGCAAGGCAAAGCCCGCTCCACCCTGGCCCGGCGCACTGCAGCCGTACGCGCGTTCTCTACGTGGGCGTACAAACAAGGCCATATTGACACGGATGTGGCGGCGCGCCTGGTCACGCCGAAGATCACACGCCCGCTGCCGGCTGTACTGCGCGCAGAGACAGCAGCGAGCATGCTGGAACAGGTGGAACAGGTGGAACAGCAGGATCGGGGGGAGGGCGTTGGGGGCGATGGCGGGGGCGTCGATAAGCAAAAAGCTCCTGAAATGTTGAGGGATGCGGCGATGCTGGAGCTGCTGTATGCCACTGGCATGCGTGTCGGCGAGCTCACCGGGCTGGACGTAGGCGATGTGGACCTCAATAGGGGCCTGGCCAAAGTCACCGGCAAAGGCAACAAGCAACGCATGGTGCCGTTCGGGGAACAAGCAAGCCGGGCGGTGCGCGACTGGCTCAACCACGGGCGCGCCGAACTAGCACATGAGGATGCCGGCGACGCCTTGTTTGTGGGCAGCCGAGGCAAACGCATCGACCAGCGGCAGGTACGTCGCGTGGTGGAACGCGCCGCAGACAACGCAGGTGCAAGTGACATTACGCCGCACTCCCTACGCCACTCCGCTGCCACACACCTGCTTGAAGGCGGGGCAGACCTACGCGTGGTGCAAGAACTCCTCGGGCACGCCAGCCTGCAAACCACCCAGATCTACACACACGTATCCGCACAGCGGCTCAAAAACGTCTACGACCAAGCCCACCCACGCGCCTAACGCCTAACCCGTGCTGCGCGCTCAACCGGCTTGAGCCGAATCTTCGGCGGCTCCAACAACGTCAACGGATCAATGTAGGTATCCGGCCCCGTCTTCGCACCCCAATGCAACCCGTCGTGCTCACCGGCAAAGCGGCTCGTTGCACGCGCCAAAACCCCAATGACTTGGCCCTCAGCAACCTCATCACCAACCGTAACACTGGCACGCACCGGCTGATACGTCGTGCGAATCCCCTCCGGAAACCTCGCCGACGGCGCATGATCCACCGACACGATCGGTGTGCCCGCCACATTGCCCACAAACGCCACCGTGCCAGCCTCCGCCGCCAACACCGGCGCGCCGGGCTGCAAGTACAGGTCAACACCGCGGTGGCCGGGCAGCCAATTGCGCTTCGGAATATCCGCTGGGCGCGTCACATGGGTGGCGTAGTCCTTGCCGGTTGTCGGATCCACCCAGGCTGTGGCATACGGCTGGCTGCATATGCAAGCGAGTGCGACCGCCCATGCGGTGAGTGTTGCACGCGTAGAAATGTGACCAGAAAGCTTGAAAGAAATCCCCGTAATCCCCATGCAGATACCTCACCACAAAACTGCCGGGCGCGCTAGTGGTTTCTTAAGACTTTATGGACGGGGCACTCGGCGAGGGAGTCGATGCCACCGGATGCTGCAGCTCAATTAGGTAATTGCGCAGCACGTGAGTATTGTTATGCGGGCAGTCTGTAACAAGATTGACTTCGCGCGCCGAATAAGGCCAGCTCAGCAACGGTCCCTCGTCAAGGGGTGCAGAGTTAGTCCGGTGCCAGGGTGCGGGATAAAAACCCGCACAACGCTGACCACGTACGTAAACCGAAACTACTTTTCTCCGAAGGAGATCATTCCCATGGCAGTTGTAACCATGCGCGAACTCCTCGACGCTGGTGTGCACTTTGGCCACCAGACTCGTCGCTGGAACCCGAAGATGCGTCGCTTCATCTTCACCGACCGCAACGGCATCTACATCATCGATCTGCAGCAGTCGCTGACCTACATCGATGAGGCTTACGAGTTTGTGAAGGAGACCGTCGCACACGGCGGCACCATCCTGTTCGTTGGCACCAAGAAGCAGGCGCAGGAGCCGATCCGCGAAGAGGCTGAGCGCGTTGGCATGCCGTACGTCACCCACCGTTGGCTCGGTGGCATGCTCACCAACTTCCAGACCGTGTCCAAGCGTATTGCCCGCATGAAGGAACTGCAGGCAATGGACGCAGCTGAGAACGGCTACGCAGGCCGCGGCAAGAAGGAAGTCCTGATGCTTAATCGTGAGCGCACCAAGCTGGAGCGCGTCCTCGGCGGCATCTCCGAGATGACCAAGGCTCCGTCCGCACTGTGGATTGTGGACACCAACAAGGAGCACATCGCCATCTCCGAGGCGAAGAAGCTGCGCATCCCGGTTGTTGCCATCCTGGACACCAACTGCGATCCGGATGAGGTTGACTTCCCGATCCCGGGCAACGACGACGCTATCGGCGCTGTGAAGCTGCTCACCCACGTTGTGGGCGAGGCTGTCATCGAGGGCAAGAAGCAGCGCGAGGAGCGCCAGCTGGCTGCCGCACGTGATGCTGCAGGCGACACCGATGCGAAGATGCAGGCTGAGGCTGCTGAGGCTGCCGCACAGGCTGCTGCATCCGACGAGGTTTCCGCAGCTGATGCCGCTAAGGCCGCTGTTGCCGCAGAGACCGCTGCTCCGCAGGAAGTTGCAGAGGTTGAGCAGCCGGCAGCTGTCCGCGCTGCTGAGCAGGCTGAAGCTGACAAGGCATAAATTTGCCGTGACGCACACCGCGTGTGCCGCATGAGGGATCCCCGCGTACGCATTGTGCGCGGGGATTTCGTGCGTAAGTGACGGGTGTCAATTCCGGTTGGGTGCGGCGCGCGCCTTGCCCCTCCGGACCCTTCGCTGCCGAACAAACACAGTTCGGCTAATCTTTCTAACGTTAAACACCTTTCCCCGATTTAGAGGAGGAATCGCCACATGGCGAACTACACTGCTGCAGACGTAAAGAAGCTTCGTGAGACCACTGGCTCCGGCATGCTGGACTGCAAGAAGGCCCTGGAAGAGGCTGGCGGCGACTTTGAGAAGGCCGTTGAGGCCCTGCGCATCAAGGGTGCGAAGGACGTGGGCAAGCGCGCTGAGCGCAACGCTCTCGAGGGCCTGGTTGCTGTTTCCGGCAACACCATCGTTGAGATCAACTCTGAGACCGACTTCGTGGCTAAGAACCAGGAGTTCAAGGACCTGGCTGATCAGATCGCTGAGGCTGCCGCTGCGGTGAAGGCTAACTCCCAGGAGGAGCTGGCTAAGGCTGACGTCAACGGTGAGACTGCGCACGAGGTGCTCGAGCGCATGTCCGCCAAGATCGGCGAGAAGCTGGAGCTGCGCCGCGCTGCCACCGTTGAGGGCGACAATGTTGCGAAGTACCTGCACCAGAAGGCTGCGGACCTGCCGCCGGCTGTTGGTGTGCTGGTTGCTTACACCGGTGACAACGCTGAGGCTGCTCACCAGGTTGCGCTGCAGATCGCTGCTATGAAGGCTCGTTACCTCAACCAGGAGTCCGTCCCGGCTGACGTGATTGAGAAGGAGCGTGCGGTTCAGGAGGAGATCACCCGCAACGAGGGCAAGCCGGAGGCTGCTATTGCCAAGATCGTTGAGGGCCGCATGGGTGGCTTCTTCAAGGACGTTGTCCTGCTGGATCAGCCGTCCCTGGTTGACTCCAAGAAGACCGTCAAGCAGATCGCTGATGAGGCTGGCATTGAGATCACCGACTTCGTTCGCTTCGAGGTTGGCCAGGCTTAAGCCTTAGCATCCCAGCATGTGCCCCAGGTTCGCCTGGGGCTTTTTGCTTGTGTGGGGGCGTTGCGCAATGAGGCAATCCGGGGAGATGATGTCGCCACCTGGGGGTATGGGGTCTGGAATGCAGCAATTTGGGAATTGCTGCAGCCGTAAGCGTCCTAGGCTCGCTTGGGGCTTTTTGCTTATCGACGTCTCAGCGCCCACACCCCATCCCGGGCCTCAAACACCATCTGCGTATCTGGGTTCAGCGCTAACACTGCCTCGGCGTCGCCTCCACACAAGTCGACCTGGGATCGTTCCATGGCAATTTTTGACACTTTGCCGTTGGGTTTTTGGACGAGCACCCAATTGGTGGCGTCGTTGGCGTCCTCATAATTGCGAAACACGTGACGGCCAAGCATGTCATTTGCCGTCTGGCCCGCGTACGGGCAAACAAGGAGGACTTGCGTTGCGTTGGGATAAACGTCGCTGATGTGCAGCGTGACAGAAGCGTCACCCCCGTGTTCTGACAGTGCGTCCTGCAGCGCGTGTTGGTAATCATGTGTGCCGCAGGCTGTTAGCAGCAAACAGGAGAGTGCGGTAGCGGTGAGTTTGGCGCGCATCTGGGTCCTTTTGATCTGGCAGCGTAAGATTGTCGCCGAGTGTATCTGACCCCCTTTTCAAAGGAGTTGACAAACGTGACCGAAGCCACGGCACCTGTGCGCACAGGCTACAAGCGAGTGATGCTGAAGCTGGGTGGTGAAATGTTCGGCGGCGGCAAGGTTGGTATTGACCCTGACGTGGTTGAAAGTGTGGCCAAGCAGATTGCAGAGGTTGCCCGTGGCGGCACTGAGGTTGCGGTTGTGATTGGTGGCGGTAACTTCTTCCGCGGCGCGCAGCTGCAGCAGCGTGGCATGGACCGTGCACGTTCGGACTACATGGGCATGCTGGGCACGGTGATGAACTGCCTGGCGTTGCAGGACTTCTTGCAGCAGGAGGGCGTGGACTGCCGTGTGCAGACTGCCATCAACATGGCGCAGGTGGCTGAGCCGTACCTGCCGCTGCGTGCATCCCGCCACCTGGAGAAGGGCCGCGTGGTCATCTTCGGCGCTGGTATGGGTATGCCGTACTTCTCCACGGACACCACTGCAGCACAGCGCGCGCTGGAGATCGGCTGCGAGGTGCTGCTGATGGCCAAGGCTGTGGATGGTGTGTATGACGCTGATCCGCGGGAGAACCCGAACGCGCAGTTGTTTTCTGAGATCACCCCGCGCGAGGTCATTGAGCAGGGTCTGAAGGTTGCAGACGCTACGGCGTTTAGCCTGTGCATGGACAACAACATGCCGATCCTGGTGTTCAACCTGCTGCAGGAAGGCAACATTGCACGTGCGGTTGCCGGTGAGCAGGTAGGCACGCTAGTCGCGTAATAACGCCGCGAGCTCAAGCAGCTCAGCCCCCGTGACGTTGAGGGCGCCCAAGTGGACGGGCCCCAAGGCGATCGCGGGGGTTTTCAGCATGTTGAACACCGAACACCAGGGGGACCAGTCGGTTTGGGCTTCGAAGCTGTCTTCAGGGCTCATGTCGGAAAACGTGCCGAGTTTTGGCGGGTCGAATGCAAGGGTGGGGCAGAGCACGACGTCTACGTCCCAAGTGCGTGCGAGCAGCTCCGGCAATACGCCTACATGGGTGGAGGCGTTGGCGCGGGCTTCAGGGCTTAGGGCAAGTGCTTCCTCGTGCAGCCAGCTAATGTAGTCGCTGTCTAGTGGCTCGGCGTTGGTGAATGAGGACTTAATGATGGTGCCGAAATGCCTGTAGGTTTCGCGTGACTCGGGGTACGGATCAATTGCCACCACTTCGTGGTAGCGGTCGAGCACACCTGCGGCCTCATCCACGGCATCCAAACGCCAGGATTGCACCTGCGGGTCAGCGAAGACGCCGCGGGTCAGCACACCGATGCGTAAGCGCCGTGGCGGGGGAGGCGTCCACCCGAAGATCTCCATCTGGTCTTTGACGGTGGTGGTCAGCATCCCGTGCGCCGACAGCGATTTGCCACCCAGTTTGAAGCCGACCACGTTGCATGCCGCGGCGGGAACGCGAATCGAACCACCCGCATCCGTGCCGTGCGCTGCCCGGCTTAAACCCAGCGCCACCGCCACACCTGCACCCGTAGAAGACCCACCGGGGGTGCAGCCGGGATACGCCGGGGATTCCAACACGGGCATATCGGGACGCTCCGCGTAGCACGTTGCGCCTAACTCTGAGCTCAGTGTGGTTGCCGGCACGCTCGCACCCTGGCGCAACAGCCAAGCAACAAACGGGTCGTGGTCGGTTGGGGTGGAGGTGCGGTGCGGTGAGCCGTCGATAGTAGGAAGCCCCACAACCGGGGTGGATGACTTGATGGGGATGGACCATCCGTCCAATCGAGCGCCGTGGGTGCCACGGATTGGGGTGTTGGCGATGGACGCAAACGCTGGGTGGTGCATGGTGTGCAAGTGTAGGCCGGGGGTGCGCTGGTAGATTTGGGGGCGTTACGTTTTTCAAACGACGATGAAGGTAGGAACTGACCCATGATTGATGACGTGCTGCTAAACGCCGAAGAGAAAATGACCGCTTCGGTGGAGCACACCCGCGGCGAGCTGGCTTCCATCCGCACCGGACGTGCGAACCCGGCCATGTTCAACGGCGTTATGGCGGACTTCTACGGCGCGCCGACGCCGATCAACCAGATGGCAACGGTTTCGGTGCCGGAGCCGCGCATGCTCATCATCAAGCCGTTCGACCCGTCCACTATGCGCGAGATTGAGGACGCGATCCGTAACTCCGACCTGGGCGTCAATCCGACGGATGACGGCCACGTGATCCGCGTGACCATCCCGCAGCTGACGGAGGAGCGCCGTAAGGACCTGGTGAAGCAGGCTAAGCAGAAGGGCGAGGAGGGCAAGGTTGCCATCCGTAACGTGCGCCGTACGGGCATGGAAGCACTGAAGAAGATTCAGAAGGACGGCGACGCGGGCGAGGACGACGTGCAGACCGCTGAGAAGGCGCTGGACAAGACCACCCAGGGCTACGTTGCACAGATTGATGATTTGGTTTCCAAGAAGGAAACCGAGTTGTTGGAGGTCTAAACCTCAAGTGTCTATGCACATCCACGCCCCCAAGCCGAAGAATAAGGCGGGGCGCAACCTGGGCGCTGCGATCACCACAGGCGTGATCCTAGGCGCGGTGGTCATTGCAGCGGTGTTGGTTGGCCCTATGGCGTGGTACCCACTGGTGGCGGTGGCTGTTGCCTTCGCCATGTGGGAGGTGCTTACGCGGCTGCGTGAGGCGGGCTACCAGCAGCCGCGCACGCTGCTGATCATTTTAGGCCAGATCATGCTGTGGTCCTCGGCGTTCTACGCCAGTGGCGGCCTTGTGGCGGCGTTTGCCATCTCTGTGCTGTTTTTGATGTTCTGGCGCCTGTTTTTCCACACCAGTGGGCCTAGCACTGATGCCACAGGGCGCTTGAGCCGCAGCGCCAACCCGGAAAACTACCTGCGCGATACTTCCGTTGGCATTTTTGTGCTGACGTGGATCCCGCTGTTTGGTTCTTTCGCTGCGATGATCTCGTTGATTGATGAGGGCGGCATTCCGGGATCCCGCTTCATCATCGCGTTCATGTTGTGCGTGGTGGCGTCTGACGTTGGTGGCTACGCCGCCGGCGTGATGTTTGGCACCCACCCGATGGCCCCGGCGGTCAGCCCGAACAAGAGCTGGGAAGGCTTTGCCGGCTCCATGGTCTTCGGCATGATCACTGGCTTGCTAGTTGTGCATTTCTTGATCCACGGCCCGTGGTGGCTGGGTCTTGTCATGGGTGCGGCCCTGGTGGTGTGCGCAACCATGGGTGACTTGGTGGAAAGCCAGTTCAAGCGTGAGCTTGGCATTAAAGACATGTCCAACCTGCTGCCCGGCCACGGTGGCCTGATGGACCGTTTGGACGGCATGCTGCCAGCCGCGTGCGCCACCTACGCTTTGCTCAACGCTGCGGTACTGCTCAACCCGTTCTAGCTTTTCTGGGCAAGGAGTTCTGGGCAAGGAATCGCTCTAATTCGCCTGATGTTGGCTTGACGTGCAACAATGGGGCGCATTATGAGCGATGTTCCCCAGATCAACCTGCTGGCGCCCAAGCGCGGCATGCCGCCGAAGCACTTCGCGGACCTGAATAAAGAAGAGCGCATTGATGCGCTGAAGGAGCTTGGCCTGCCCAAGTTCCGCGCCGATCAGATCGCGCGCCACTACTACGGCAAGTTCGAAGCTGATCCGTTGACTATGACGGACCTGCCGGAAGCGCAGCGCCAGGCGGTGAAAGACGCGCTGTTTCCAACGCTACTAACCCCAGTGCGCAAGGTGGAAACCGACAACGGGGACACCACGAAAACACTGTGGCGCCTGCACGACGGCATCTTGCTGGAGTCCGTGCTTATGCGCTACCCGGACCGCGCCACGCTGTGTATTTCTTCCCAGGCGGGCTGCGGCATGGCGTGCCCGTTCTGTGCCACGGGCCAGGGTGGCTTGGACCGTAACCTGTCTACCGCAGAAATTGTGGATCAGGTGCGCGTTGCGGCAGCAATGATGCAGGAGGAAGGCTCGCGCCTGTCCAACATTGTGTTTATGGGGATGGGGGAGCCGCTGGCCAACTACAAGCGTGTGGTGTCTGCGGTACGTCAGATCACGCAGCCGTCGCCTGAGGGCTTTGGTATTTCGCAGCGCAACGTCACGGTATCCACGGTGGGGTTGGCGCCGCAGATCCGCATGCTTGCAGACGAAGGGTTGTCCTGCACCCTCGCCGTCTCCCTGCACACGCCGGATGATGAGCTGCGCGATGAGTTGGTGCCGATGAACAACCGCTGGCCTGTGTCCGAGGTGTTGGACGCCGCGCGTTACTACGCCGATAAGTCGGGACGCCGCGTTTCCATTGAGTACGCGCTGATCCGTGACATCAATGACCACAACTTCCGCGCTGACATGTTGGGGCAGAAGCTGCACAAGGCCCTCGGCCCCAAGGTGCACGTGAACCTGATTCCGTTGAACCCGACGCCGGGATCGAAGTGGGATGCGTCCCCGAAGGACCGCCAAGAAGAGTTTGTGCGCCGCGTGATTGCCCAGGGCGTGACGTGTACGGTGCGCGACACCAAGGGTCAGGAGATTGCCGCGGCTTGTGGCCAGTTGGCGGCAGACGAGAAGGCGGGTTAAGCACCAGCAACGACAAAACCCGGCCACGTAAGGCCGGGTTTTTTATATCTAGCTTCGTACTAGTGCTGGGAACTAGTTCTGCGGTGCACGCAGGTGTGCAACGCGAGCCGGGTCGATGTTGAGGGCGCGCAGCTCACGCTCACCAAGATCGGCGTAGACACCGGAGAGCGTCTTCTGGTCGTATGCCCAGTCCGGCTCCTGGTGGCCAACCGGCTTGTTGTGCGCGGTGACGGTGCGGACCTGGTTCAGCTTCGGCTGGGTTGCCAGAAGAATCAAACCAAGTGCGATGACCACTGCGAGGGTGACAAGCCAGATGGTCTCTACGTGACCCTCGTGGTTACCAAAGTTGAACCCAACCAGGGCGATGACGGAAATCCAGCCTGCGACCTGGATGATGCCGTTGCCGGCTTCGCTCCAGCCAAAGCGGGCGGATGGGACATCTGCCTCAGATACGCCGTTGTACACCTGAGGTGCGTTGTCGAGAGCGTGGTTGGCCACAGCCAAACTCCTTCATGCTGAACAATTGGAAAACAATTGGAACTATTTGCAACAGTATTGGCACCATTCTTTCACATGGGCTTGCCAGTTTGCGAGTGAATACCCCCTAAACGTCCGAAAGTTTTACCGCTTGTGGAGCAGACTGGAACAATGGCGGGTGTGAGACGCATTCTGATTCTGGGTTCAACAGGCTCTATTGGTACGCAGGCGCTTGAGGTTATTGAGGCTAACCCTGCTGATTTCGTAGTCGCGGGTATCGCGGCTGCGGGAAGTCAACCGCAGGCGGTCATTGACCAGGCACGTACGCATGGCCTTGCACCCGATCAGGTTGCCGTGCAGCGAGAAGACGCTGCGCAACAGGTCAGTGAGGCGCTTGGCGGGGAAGTGATCTCGGGCAAGGAAGCTGCACGCGAACTTATTAAGAAGCACGAAGCAGACGTGGTGCTCAACGCGCTTGTGGGCGCGGCGGGGCTGAGCTCAACGCTCGCGGCGTTGGAGACCGGCGCGGTGCTGGCGTTGGCTAACAAGGAATCTCTCGTTGCCGGTGGCTCGCTGGTGCTGGACAAGGCACGCGAGGGCCAGCTGGTGCCGGTGGATTCGGAGCACTCGGCGATGGCGCAGTGCCTGCGAGCAGGCCACCCGGAGGATGTCGCGCGCTTTGTGCTTACGGCTTCTGGTGGGCCCTTCCGTGGCCGCACGCGTGAGCAGATGATGGGGGTGACCCCGCAGGAGGCTGTGACACACCCGACGTGGTCCATGGGCACGATGAACACGATCAACTCAGCAACCATGGTCAACAAAGGCCTGGAGCTGATTGAGGCGGCGATGTTGTTCGGGATCGATCCGGACATTATTGATGTCACCGTGCACCCCCAGTCCGTGATCCACTCCATGGTGACGTTTGTGGACGGTGCATCGATCGCGCAGGCCTCCCCGCCGTCGATGAAGATGCCGATTGCGCATGCGTTGGCGTGGCCGCGTCGTGTAGCAAAAGCTCAGCCCGCACTCGATTTCGCCCAGGCGCACACGTGGACCTTCGAACCCTTGGATGCCGAGGCGTTCCCGGCGGTGGAGCTTGCGCGTGAGTCGGTGAAGCGCGGCGAGCCGTACCCGGCGGTGTACAACGCGGCGAATGAGGTTGCAGTGGATGCGTTCTTCGCCGGACGCATCGCGTTTCCGCACATTGTTGATGTGGTGGCGCAGGTGCTTTCGCTTTTCGACGCTGACGGCAACCACCCCCGACCCCCAACCACCGTCGAAGCCGTTTTGGAGGCGGACGCGCGTGCGCGCAGTTTGGCTGCCGAGGTGATTGCAACAATCGCCGCTGGCGCGAAGGCGGATGCGTAGGTGGGCGCGCTTGGCATAGTGCTGTTCGCGCTGGGTATTGCGGTGTCGATTGCGCTGCATGAGGCGGGGCACATGTTTACGGCGCGTGCGTTTGGCATGCGGGTGCGCCGGTATTTCATTGGGTTTGGCCCGACGGTGTGGTCGACAAAACGCGGGCACACTGAGTACGGCATTGCTGCACTGCCGTTTGGTGGCTTTTGTGACATCGCGGGTATGACGGCGCTGGATCCGGTGACGGAGGATGAAGCGCCGCACGCCATGGTGAATAAGCCGTGGTGGCAGCGGGTGATCGTCATGATTGGCGGGATTGTGATGAACCTGCTGATCGGCGTGGTAATCATCTATATGGTGGCCACGATGTCGGGGATTCCTAACCCGTACGCGGACCGCACACCAAGGGTGGGTGAGCTGACGTGTACATCCGATCAGGTGGATGAGCAAACGCTTGCGCCGTGTACTGGGCGCGGCCCTGCGTACGAGGCGGGGTTGCGCTCAGGCGATGCGTTGGTTGCGGTAGACGGTGAAGCGATCACTGCGTTTGCGCAGTTGCGTGATTACGTGATGACTCGCCCAGGTGAGACCGTGGACGTCACAGTTGAGCGAAATGGTGAGCACAAGGACTTCGCAGTGGAGGTCCAGGCGGTCAAGCGCTTAAACCCGCAGACTGGCCAGGAGGTAGAAGCTGGCGCAATCGGTGTGGGCCTGGCACCGGTGCCGGATGCGATGAAGCGCTTCGGACCGGTTGAGGCAGTCCCGGCTACCGCGAAGTTCACCGGTGAGATGTTGGGCGCCACCGTTGATGGTTTGATTGCGTTTCCGGGCAAGATCCCGGGTGTTGTGGCATCCGTATTCGGTGCGGAGCGTGACGTGGAGGGCCCAATCAGTGTCATCGGCGCGTCGCGTACCGGTGGCGAGCTTGCGGCAAACAGCCTGTGGCCGGTGTTCTTCCTGATGCTGGCCAGCCTGAACTTCTTCCTCGCGCTGTTTAACCTGGTGCCGCTGCCGCCTTTGGATGGTGGGCATATCGCGGTGATTTTCTACGAGAAGATCCGGGACTTCTTCCGGCGCCTGCGCGGCCTGCCACCTGGCCCGCCGGCGAACTACGAAAAGCTCATGCCGTTGACCTACACAATCGCAGGGCTGCTTTTGGTGGTTGGTGTGCTTGTTATGGCGGCGGACGTGGTGAACCCCGTGAAGCTTTTGGGCTAAGGTAAACCGCATGAATCTCCCCATCGGTTTAGGTATTCCAGAAGGCCCGCCGCCGACGTTGGCGCCGCGCCGCAAGACGCGTCAGCTGATGGTTGGTGGGGTAGGCGTTGGGTCGGACCACCCGATCACGGTGCAGTCCATGACCACGACAAAGACGCATGACATTAACGCCACGCTGCAGCAGATCGCGCAGCTGGCCACCGCGGGTTGTGACATTGTTCGTGTCGCTTGCCCGAAGACGGTGGACGCGGAAGCGTTGCCGGCGATTGCTGCAAAGTCGCCGATTCCGGTGATTGCAGATATTCACTTCCAGCCGAAGTACATCTTCGCCGCCATCGATGCGGGCTGCGCCGCAGTTCGCGTGAACCCGGGCAACATCAAGGAGTTTGACGGCCGCGTCAAGGAAGTGGCTAAGGCTGCGGGGGATGCAGGTATCCCGATCCGTATTGGCGTCAACGGTGGCTCCCTGGACAAGCGTCTACTGGAGAAGTACGGCAAGGCCACCCCGGAGGCGTTGGTGGAGTCCGCGATTTGGGAGGCCGGCTTGTTCGAGGAACACGGCTACGGCGATATTGCGATCTCTGTGAAGCACTCTGACCCGGTGCTGATGGTGGAGGCCTACCGTCAGCTGGCAGAGAAGACGGACTACCCGCTGCACCTTGGTGTGACGGAGGCAGGCCCGAAGTTCATGGGCACGATCAAGTCTTCCGTGGCGTTCGGTGCGCTGCTGTCGCAGGGTATCGGTGACACGATCCGTGTCTCCCTCTCCGCAGACCCGGTGGAGGAGATCAAGGTGGGTGATCAGATTCTGCAGTCGCTGAATCTGCGCCCGCGCAAGCTTGAGATTGTCTCCTGCCCGTCCTGTGGCCGCGCCCAGGTGGATGTGTACAAGCTGGCTGAAGAGGTCACCGCAGGCCTTGACGGCATGGAGTTCCCGCTTCGTGTGGCCGTGATGGGCTGTGTTGTCAACGGTCCCGGTGAGGCTCGGGACGCGGATCTCGGCGTGGCTTCCGGTAACGGCAAGGGCCAGATCTTTGTCAAGGGTGAGGTTGTGGAAACCGTGCCGGAGTCCAAGATTGTGGAGACCCTGATCGCTCACGCGCTGCGTATTGCTGAGGAGCAGGGCCTGGAGGAAGTGGCCGGCGCTAAGGCGGAGGTCAAGGTTACGCGCTAGACGCGTTCCGACATGTTTGTGGCAGCGCCGGGGATCCCCTCGGCGCTGTTACGTTTTTCTCATGCGCCGCCTTATTGCCCTGTTTAGCTGTCTGTTTCTCGCAGTGGTGCTTGCGGCATGCACACCGAGGCCCGACTCGGCAGAGCCGGTAGCGAAGGCTTTTTTGAAAGCGCTTGAAGAGCGCGCCGAGTTTGGCAAGATTATCGACGATCCGTCGACCGCCCAGTCCGCCGCCGAAACCACCTGGGAGGGCTTGCAAGCGGAGTCGCTTGAAACAACGCTGACGGAGGTAAGCCAAAGCGAGGCGATTGCCACAGCGACTTACCGCATGGCCTGGCAGCTTCCGCGTGAGCGTGAGTATGCCTATGACGCGCACATGACGCTTACCCAGTCCGCAGAGGGATGGCAGGTGCGCTGGCAGCCGTCTGCGATCCACCCGAAGCTGGGAGCCCACCAGCATTTGGAGCTGCGCGCAATCCCGGCCCGCCCGGCCAGTGTGGTCTCCTCCGATGGCGCAGAGCTGCTCCGTCCCGGCGTGGCCTACCGAGTGTTGGTGGAACCCAAGGGCATCAAGAGCGTGCCGCAGGCTGCCCAGCGCATCGCGACAGCCCTTGCGGCAGCACATGAGGTTGATAGGGCCGTTCCGCTTCATAGCGCTGCGTCGCTCACCCAAGCCCTTTCTTCCACCCAATCCACGTATTCGGCAGCCCTGATTCCCGCCACCGCTAAGGACGCCTTCGAGCAAGCCCTCGGCGGCGAGGCGGGCGTGCGGCTTAACGAGGAAGCCGCAATGGTTAACCTTGACCCCGGCTTCGCACCGGACATCATGGCGCGTATTGCCACGTTGGTGGGTGATGATCTGGATGGTGACCCGGGCTGGAGCGTATCCGTAGTCAACGAAAACGGTGTGGCCTTTGAACAGGTTGAGCGTGTGGATCCGGCGCCCTCGCCAGCAATCCAGGTCAGTCTGGACCGTGCCGTGCAGCGCGCCGCGGAGCAAGCGCTAGAGCCGGTCGCTGGCCGCGAGGCAATGATTGTGGCAATCCGCCCCTCCACTGGTGGGATCTTGGCGGTCGCCCAAACTCCGGCGGCGGACAAGAAGGGCAACCTGGCCACGATGGGCCAGTACCCGCCGGGCTCCACGTTCAAGATCATTAGCGCCGCAGCAGGCTTGGAGCGCCAATCGCTGACTCCGGATTCCATCGTCCCGTGTCCCGGCACGATGAACATTTACGGTCGCACGGTGACCAACTACGCCGGTTTTGGCATGGGCAGCGTGCCGTTACAGACAGCGTTCGCGCGTTCCTGCAACACCACGTTCGCGGACATCTCCACCAAACTGGCACCCGGCGAGCTCCAAGAGGTGGGCAAGCAGTTCGGACTTGGCCTGGACATGATGATCCCGGGTTTGGACACCATCACTGGCTCCATCCCGGTGGGCGAGACCCCGCTGGAGCGCACTGAGGCCGGCTACGGCCAGGGCTATGATTTGGCAAGTCCTTTTGGTATGGCTCTGGTTTCTGCGACGGCTGCGCGCGGTGAGATGCCGGTTCCATTCCTGCTGCCGGGGGAGGAGACGAAAGTCAACGAGCATGTGGACAAGCCTCGCCCTGAGGCGATGGAGCAGCTGCGCCAGATGATGCTTGCGGTGACCTCGCCGGGAGGAACGGCGAGTGGGCTTACCTCGCTTGGGGACGTCCGTGGTAAAACCGGCGAGGCCGAAATCACCGGCGGATCGCATTCGTGGTTTACGGGCTACCGGTCTGACGATGACATTGCGTTTGCCACCCTTGTTGTGTTGGGCGGTGGTTCTGAGACTGCTGTGGCGCTGACGCAGACCATGCTTGCAAACCTGGATGCGGCAAGGGGCTAACATTGATCGCATGAATCAACGCGGAAAATTGACCCCAGGTAAGCCCACCCCGATTAGGAAAGTGCCCGCGTCGATTGAGCGGCCGGAGTACGCCTGGAAGGACGAAGTCCAGGAGAACGTGGGGGAGCCGTTTGTGCAGACCCCAGAGACCATTGAGGCGATGCGCGAGACGTCCAAGATTGCGGCCAATGCGTTGGCGATTGGCGGTGCAGAGATCAAGCCAGGTGTGACCACGGACTACGTTGATGGCGTGATCCATGAGTACCTGCTTGATCACGGCGCGTACCCGTCTACGCTGGGGTACCGCGGCTTCACAAAGTCCAGCTGCATTTCGCTCAATGAGATCGTTTGCCATGGCATCCCGGATACGACGGTGATCCACGAGGGCGATATCGCCAACATAGACGTCACTGCGTACAAGAACGGCGTGCATGGCGATACGAACGCGACGTTCTTTGCCGGCGAGGTGGCCCAGGAACACCGTGATCTTGTAGACCGCACCTATCAGGCCATGATGCGCGGCATCAAGGCTGCGAAGCCGGGACGCCAGGTGAATGTGATTGGTCGCGTTATTGAGTCGTACGCGAAGCGCTTCGGCTACAACGTGGTAACGGATTTCACCGGCCACGGCGTGGGCACCACCTTCCATAACGGCCTTGTGGTGCTGCACTATGACTCAGACGCGTACACGGACATCCTTAAGCCGGGTATGACACTGACAATTGAGCCGATGATTAATCTCGGCGCGTTGCCTTACGACGTGTGGGATGACGGCTGGACCGTCCAAAACCGCGACGGTGAGTACACAGCCCAGTTTGAGCACACGATCCTGATTACTGAGGACGGCAATGAGATCCTCACCCTCCCAGACGCTGATGTAGCTGCTGGCCAGCACATGCTGGGGGAGTAGTCCTCAGCAAACAGAAAAGCTCCCACCCAATCGAGTGGGAGCTTTGTTATCGCTTACAGCGGGGAAAGCTTAGAGCTTGATCCAGCCGTTGTAGGAAGCGTAGTTAACGCCAGCGATGATCAGGCCGATAACAGCACCGATTGCGCCAACGATGGAGGAGTCAACCCACCAGCGAGCCCAGTCCGGAACACCGTTAACGTCGGTCTTCTCGCCGAAGTGGTCGGTAGCGAAGTAGTTCTTGTCCTTGTGCTCGGAGTTCGGCCAGTTGCCGTCATCCTTGCCTTCAACCTTCTGCTTGCCAGCGAAGATCAGGTCCTTCTTCTCGGTGCTCTTGTCCTCGGTGGTTGTGGAGGAGCTGGTTTCTTTCTGCTCATCAGCGGTAGCGACGGTTGCGCCACCAAGAACCAGAGCTGCTGCGGTAGCGGATGCCACGGCTGCGTTGCGGAAGTTACGCATGTTTATCCTTCTTTCGAATATCTAGGTTGTTTGGAGGCTACGACTTAGAAAGACGGGCCGTGGACGAAGAAGTTGTACGCCGGGCCGAAGACGAGGCCGACGAGCGCGCTAACGAAGGTAGCGATGCCACCAACGAAGAGCAGCTTGTAGATCGGAGCCTGCTCGGTCCAACCCTCGCCACCGAAGAATGCGTCGTAGTCGGTGCCGATTGCCTGGCCGTCCTTGTGGGCGCCCAGCTTGCCACCAACCTTGGTGGAACCGGTCGCCGGCTTGTCACCGTTGGTCGGCTTGGTCGGAGCCTTCCACTCCTTGGACTCCTCGTTGCCGTTGGAGTTGGAGCTGCTGCTCTGGTTTTCGCTGGAGTTGCCGGGGTTCTCGTCAGCTGCGGTTGCGACTGCGGTGGAGCCGAATGCCACAGCAACGGCGGTGGCGCCTGCGAGGGCGGCCTTCTGGAACTTGCGCATGAAACAAATCCTTACTCGTAGTACTTGTAGGACGTCCACAGTAAAGCAGGAGCTTCACCCTGGAGGCTCTCGGTAGGAAGTGGCGGCTCCCTTGTGCCGAGCGTCGCGGACCATGTTAGCAAGTAACTTGGAGCGCGGCGCAACCTAACGCCTAAAATTTTGCCAGAGTTCTCTGACTTAAAAATTGTGGGCTGGACTTAGTAACGCCAGTGTTCTAGCTGGCGATACTCATGCTTCAGTAGCAACATCACCTGCCCCTATTTCGGGGGTGATTCAAACTTAGAAAGTTTTGCTCATGTTGTTTACGCATCCACAAAATCGAGTTCGAGACCCAATATTGCGTTCTCAGTAACCTCCGGCAACGCAGGGTGGATCCAGTACTGTTTGCGGGCAACCTCGCGCAGATCAAGATTAAACGCCATGATCGTGATCGCTTGCTGGATGAGCGAGGACGCCTGGGGGCCCATGTAGTGCGCGCCAAGTAGGCGGCCGGTGGCCTTGTCGGCGATCAGCTTCACAAGGCCCGTGGTGTCTTCCAGTGCCCAGCCGTAAGCAACGTCGCCGTAGCGTTGCACCTTCACCGTCACGTCATAACCCTGCTCGCGCGCCTGGTCCTCGTTGAGACCAACCGTGGCAATCTGCGGGTGAGTAAATACGGCGTAGGGGACATGCTCGTGCGGCATCGTGCGCTGCGGCGCCTTGCCCTCAAACTGCGACACAATGTTCGCAGCCACCGCGCGGGCCTCCGCATTGGCTACGTGCTTGAGCTGATACGGGGAGGAGACATCGCCAAGCGCCCACACACCTTCAGCGGTGGTGCGCCCAAACTCATCAACCTTGATACGGCCATCCGGGTGGAGCTCGACGCCGCCATCTTCGGCGCGAAGCTCGTCGCCGTTGGGAATACGACCGGTGGCAAGGAGGAGGTGTTGGGCGGGCAACGTCGTGCCGTCGTCAAGCGAAAGCTCAATGCCGTCTTCCGTGTTGCGGGCGGAGGTAATGCTCGAGTGAACAACGTTGAAGCGTTCGGAGGCGAGCTCATTGAAAGCGTCCCGAATCGTAGGATCCAAGGAGCGAAGCATCTGCGAGCGGCTCACAATGGTCACCTTGGTGCCCAGCGCATCAAAAACGTGGGCGAACTCCATAGCGATGAAACCGCCGCCGACAATAATTAAGGACTCTGGGAGCGCATCGAGGCGCATGATGTCCTCATTGGTGTGATAGTTCACGCCCTCAGCCCACTCGGGGATGCGGGGGCGCGACCCGGCTGCAATTAGAACCTGATCCGCCGTAATAGTCGCAGGGCCATCTGCGGTGCCGGTGGCGATGGTGCGCAGGCCGGTGAAATAGGCAGGCTGGTCGTAAACATCCACGTTCGGGCATTCGTCTGAACGGCGGTACTCCTCGCCGCCAGCGGCGATCAGGTCAATGCGGTTGGCAAATACGCGGTCTTTGATTGCATCCCAATTAGCACCTTTATATTCCAAGCTAATTCCAAGGCGATCAGACTCGCGCGGCGTGTAGGCCGCATCGGCGGCCAGCACGTACATCTTGGTAGGGATGCAGCCGACATTCAGGCAGGTACCGCCAAAGGCACCCTTCTCCACGATTGCAACGCGCTTGTTGTCAAAGCGCTCGTCCAAAATCGTGTTACCGGAGCCAGTGCCAATAATAATGAGGTCATAGTGCGTATTCACAAAGTCTCCAACCATTCTGCAGTTGTCTTAAAAGCTACTTCTCGGGCAAAAGATTCAGAAAGAAAAACGTCATGCCGTGCACCCTCAATCGTCTTAACAGTTGAGGTGTGAGACAGTGTCGGAGCCCATCTTTGGATCTGCTCCACGTCCAACACCGTGTCTGCAGTATCCGCGGCAGGGGAATAGTCCTTACCTAAATAAGAGTGCGCTGAGACAAGCGTCAGCGTAGGCACACCAGCATCAATATCGCCGGCGTGAATCTGTTGCTGTCCCTTATTAACAGCGCGGATCCAACCAAAGTATTTCCGATGACCGTAGACCGGCTTCATTGCAGTATCGAAGTGCCACTCACCATGCTTGCTGTGGTGAATAGATTCGCCATAGGTACCTAAGTTGTCCTGCGGTAGCGGCAACAGCGGAAGGTAGCGGCCCAAAGTATTGATGATGGGACGGGCAATGGTTACAACAACGGGGTGATATTGCAGATCGAGCCAGGGGCTGTTGAGCACCATCCCGGCGATGTGGGAGTGACGTTTCGGATCTTCGCGGCGCAAATAATCCAGCCACAGTGGGGCAATCAAACCGCCGGTGGAATGTGCGAAGGGAATGACCTTTTGTGATGCAACCTCACTGACAATGATGTCAAGCGCTGCGTTGAGCTCCGGGTAGTAGTTGGCGATATCCCGGGTGTAATGCCAACGCTGTCCAGCCTTCCGGGCGCGGCCGCAGCGGCGCAGATCAACCGCATAAAACGGGAAACCAAGCTCGGTAAAGTATTCCGCCACGTGCGTTTGGAAGAAGTAATCGCTCATGCCGTGAATCCACAACAGTGCAGGCTTGTTCGGATCTGCCTTCTTGTTTCCGGCGCTTGCCTTGACCACTACCGCCTGGACCGTTTTGCCAGTGTCCGGGTCCTTGCCTAGATCAAGCGTGGCCTGTTCATAATCCGGGCCGAGAATATCTGGGCAAAAAGATGTGGTCTGACTCATGTGGCCAATACTAGCCGCGAGCGTCAAACTACAGCGTAGAGTGGAAAAGCGCTAGTGTTGATTAAGCACAAAATTTCAAGAGATGAGAAGGTGGCTTGGTATGGCTAACAAGAACTACGACGATGAGGTGGATGTCCTTCTTGTAGGAGCCGGCATCATGAGCGCCACCCTGGGCGCAATGCTGCACGCCCTGGAACCGGAATGGTCGCAGGTAATCTACGAACGTCTTGATGGTGCGGCACAAGAGTCCTCCTATCCGTTTAACAACGCAGGTACCGGCCACTCGGCACTGTGCGAGTTGAACTACACCCCGGAGAAGAACGGCCGCATTGATGTATCCAAGGCGATGAACATCAATGAGAAGTTCCAGCTGGCACGCCAGTTCTGGTCCTACAGCATTGAAAACAATGTGCTGAAGGATCCGCGCGAGTTCATCAACCCTGTCCCGCACGTGTCCTTCGCACAGGGCGAAGACCAGATTGGCTACCTGAAGCGCCGCTTCGACGCGCTGAGCGTCAACCACATGTTCCCGGAGATGCAGTTCACCGAGGATCCCGCAAAGTTCACCGAGATGCTGCCGTTGATGGCCAAGGGCCGCGACTTCGACGCTGAGCCGGTTGCCGTCTCCTGGACCGATGTCGGCACCGACATTAACTACGGCGCACTGACCCAACAGTTCATCGACTCCGCGAAAGCTTCCGGTACCGAGGTTCGCTTTGGTCACGAAGTAACCAACCTCAAGCGCGAGGGCAACTTCTGGAAAGTCACCGTGAAGAACGTGCACACGGGCGACAAGAAGGTCACTCGCGCACGCTTCGTCTTTGTCGGAGCCGGCGGCTATGCACTGGACCTACTGCGCAAGGCTGGTGTCCCAGAGGTTCACGGCTATGCGGGCTTCCCAATCTCCGGCATGTGGCTGCAGACCACCAACCAGGAACTCGTGGAGCAGCACCAGGCGAAGGTCTACGGCAAGGCCAAGGTTGGCGCCCCTCCGATGTCTGTCCCGCACCTGGACCTGCGCGTGGTTGACGGCAAGCAGTCCTTGCTGTTCGGCCCGTACGGTGGCTGGACTCCGAAGTTTATGAAGAAGGGTTCCTACCTGGACCTGTTCAAGTCCATCCGCCCAGACAACATCCCATCCTACCTGGGTGTTGCCGCCACCAACTTCAACCTGGTCACCTACCTGGTTGAAGAGGTCTTCCGTAACTTTGACGGCAAGATGGACGTCCTGCGCGAGTACTACCCGGACGCAGATCCGAAGGACTGGACCGAGGTTGTTGCTGGCCAGCGTGTGCAGGTGATCAAGCCGACCGCTGCTCCGCGCTTTGGCTCACTCGAATTCGGGACCGCACTGGTCAACGATCAGAGCGGCAGCATCGCCGGTATCCTCGGCGCATCTCCGGGTGCATCGATTACCCCAGCTGCCATGCTGGAGCTGCTTGAGCGTTGCTTCGGTGAGCGCATGATCGAGTGGGGCGATACCCTCCACCAGATGTTCCCGACCTACGGCAAGTCCCTGAAGCGCGACAAGGCCGCCTACGACGAGCAGTGGGCATGGACCCAGAAGACCCTGCAGCTGGAGCAGGAGCGTCACCTGGACGGCTCGAAGTAAGCAGCTGCGGGATCCCAGCGCAAGCTAGGTACCGCAGAACGTTCGAAACGGGAAGGCGCCTTCGGGCGCCTTCATCCATTCCGGGCCAGCCTCCGGGTTGAACGGGTCCTGGGTTGCGCGCGCCAGTTCCAGAAACGGTTCGAGGTTGCTGTTTCGTTCCGCCTCCACGATGGCGCGCTCCAGCATGCCGTTGCGTGGCCCAAACACGATGCCGTTGAACTCAAAGAGGTCCTCTGCCGCAGCAAGCTCTTCGGGGTTGGGCACTTCGGCATTCCAGGCGGCGTCCCAACGCTGCTGCGCCTGACCAAGAATCGACTGGGCCGTGTCTTGATCCATCACCCCAAGCAGTGCCTCCGCTAGGCGGGCCACGTTCCACACCGCGATCGATGGCTGGTGACCAAAACGGTAGCGGCCCTGGGCGTCGATGGAGGAAAACACCGCGTCCGGGTCATACGTCTCAGTAAAGGCGCATGGGCCGTAGTCGATGGTCTCACCGGATAGTGCCGCGTTATCCGTGTTCATCACCCCGTGGACAAACCCAATGCGCATCCATTTGGCTACCAACGCAAGCTGGGAATTGAGCGTGTGTTCCAAAAGCGCGACAGGGGAGTAGAAGCCAGCTGCGCGGATGACCTTTTCCACCAACTCCGTGGACTGCGTTGCGGCGTATTGCACCGAACCGATACGCAAGTGACTTTTGGCTACACGCACCACAATGCCGCCGGGTACCCCGCCCTGCCTACGAATCACATGCTGGCCGGTGCTGAGCACCGCCAGCGAACGCGTCGTCGGAATACCCACGGCGTGCATGAACTCTGAAACCAGGTACTCGCGCAGCATCGGCCCGATCGCACCAGCGCCGTCGGAGCCAGGGCGAGAAAACCCAGTCAGGCCCGAGCCCTTGAGCTGGATTTCGTAGCCGCCCTGGTCGCCGGTGGTGGGAAGGTTGCCGAGGAGGGTGGCGCGGCCGTCGCCAAGCAAGGGCACAAACTGGCCGAACTGATGGCCGGAGTAAGCCATGGCATGACCACCCTGGGAACCGGCAAGCCACTGCACTCCGTCATGACTGCGCAGCCATTCGGGGTTCAACCCAAGCTCTCGCGCGAGCGCCTCATTGAGCACCACTAGCTGCGCGTTGGCAAAGGTAGTGCCGGGCTGAGGTTGTGCCATCTCGGGCAGCATTTCTGCGAGCGTGTGGGCAAGCTGCGGTTGGTTCATGCCACCACCCTAGACTTGAGCCCTATGAGAAACGGTCACATCACCCTTGTTGGCGGCGGTCCCGGTGCCTGGGACCTGCTGACTATTCGCGGCCTGCGCGCCCTGGAGGCGGCAGACGTGATTCTTGCAGACCACCTCGGGCCCGCCGCGGAGCTGTCGCAGTTTCTCGACCTTGAAGGCAAAGAGGTCGTCGATGTAGCCAAGCTGCCGTACGGCCGGCAGGTGGCGCAAGAGCGCATCAATGAGCTGCTCGTGCAGTACGCGCGCGAGGGCAAGCAGGTGGTGCGGCTCAAAGGCGGTGATCCGTACGTGTTCGGCCGCGGGTTTGAGGAGCTCCAGGCCTGTGCGGCTGCCGGCTTGGAGTGCTCGGTGGTGCCCGGGGTGACCTCTGCGGTGTCGGTGCCGGCTGCGGCAGGTGTTCCGGTGACCCAGCGCGGAGTCACACACGCGTTTACGGTGGTCTCCGGGCACTTGCCGCCGGGGCACGCGAAGTCCCTGGTGGACTGGGGAGCATTGGCTCAGGTCGGGGGCACGATTGTGGTGGTGATGGGCGTGCGCAACGTCCGCGCTATTGCCTCGGCATTGCTTGAAGCCGGCCTTGCACCGCAGTGCCCGGCAGCGGTGATCCAGGAGGGTGAGACCGCAGCGCAACGCGTGTTCTTCGCCACCGCCGACACGCTTGCCGATGTCATGGAGGAGCACTCCGTGACCAACCCCGCCGTCTACGTCTTTGGGGAGGTAGCTGGCCTTGCGCACGCTGGATAGCTTGATTTGGGAGCTTTCGCTTGACGACGCCACACGCCCGCCATCGCATGCGCTGATCTGCCAGGATCCGACGCTTGATCTCACACGCGCGGCGATTGAAGCTGGCGCGTCGGTGACGTTTCTGGATCCGGACTACGCGCGCTGCCAGGAGGCTGCCGCACTGGGTGCGGCGGTGGTGGGGGATCAGCGCCTAGATGCCTATCTGGCGGGGTCTTCGGGACAGGTTGTTGCTCTGGGAGAGATGCCGAAATCCCTTGCGCGCTTGGACTATCTCGCGCGCTCTATTGCTGGCGCAGGTTTCTCAGATGTGCGTTTGGTGCTGGGTGGCAACAATAAGCACCTGTCGCGCGGCATGAACGCGGTGCTTGAAGAGTCCTTTACGTCCGTTGCAGCCTCCCGTGGCCGCGGGAAGTTCCGCTGCCTCGTTGCTGCTGGCCCGCGCGATGTGACCTACGAGCCAGTGATGGGCGATGGGCTTGTGGCCATCGGTGGTGTGTTTTCCGGGGCGAAGCCGGACCGAGGCGGAGAGCTGCTGCGGTCTTGTTTGCCTGCTAATCCCGGACGTCTGCTGGACTTCGGCTGTGGCAACGGCTCTGTTTCCCGTGGTCTTGGTGGGGTGGCCACCGATGCTGATGCGGACGCCGTGCTTTCCGCGCGCGCCATCGGCCTGGAGGTCACGTGGGACGACGCCGGCTCGCGGTTTGCCGATGGCTCCTTTGACACCATCGCGCTCAACCCGCCGTTTCACGACGGTAATGCGGTTGACGCGACGTTGGTGCAGCGGTTGCTGGATGCGTCGAAACGCATGCTCGCCCCCGGAGGGGCCCTGTACATGGTGCACAACTCGCACCTGCGCTATCGGCCGGAAGTTCAGCGCCGCTTCGACTCAGTGGAGCAAGTGGCGCGGGATAATACCTTTACGGTGCTTCGGGCGACACCATAAATGTGGTACCCTTTTGCGGTACGACAGTAAGGAGGGCGTTATGTCTATCAGTGCGTCTGAAGCTCGGCGTACCTTGTACCCGCTTATTCAGCAAGTGAACAACGATCGCGATGCAGTGGAGATTGTTTCCCGTCATGGCAATGCAGTACTTATGTCTGCCGAGGATTACGAAGCATGGCTTGAAACCGCGTACCTGTTTAAAACGCGAGAAAATGCTCGCCGATTGACGCAGGCATATGAGGACGCACTCAACGGTGCCGTAGCAGAGCACGACGTTGACTTAGATGTTGAACTAGATGCGTAATGCGGCTGGTTTGGACTAGCCACGCGTGGGAAGACTATTTGCATTGGCAGGCCAATGACAAAAAGATGCTCAAACGCGTCAATCAGCTGCTGCGTGATACGCTGCGTGACCCTTTTGAGGGGATAGGCAAGCCTGAGCCTTTGAAATATGGTGCTGAGGGTGCTTGGTCACGAAGAATTACGCAAGAACACCGACTGGTCTACATGATTGTTGACGGGGATCTTGTAGTCTTGCAGGCGCGTTACCACTACTAGCCCAAGAGCTTGGGCAGGGCGTTAGCTGCGGTGTCTTCAACAACCACCGTGGCCAGGTGGGAAAGGTCCGTGCGCATTGGGGTGACCTCAATAATCGGGATCTCGCGTGCATGAGCCATCAGCGGCAAACCAGCTGCGGGGTAGACCACGCCCGAGGTACCAACAATCAGCAGGGCATCGGCCGTGCGCATGCGTCGTTCCGCCTCATGCCACTCGGCTTCCGGCAAGGCCTCGCCGAACCAGACGACACCTGGGCGAATCAGACCACCGCACGTGGGGCATGTCGGTGGGGTGATCGTTGGAACCGGCTCGTGGGGCAGTGCAATTTCGGCGGTATAGGGCTCGTCACAGTCGGTGCAGCGGAAATCAAAGAGCGAACCGTGCAGGTGCACCACGTTGTTGCTCCCGGCGCGCTCGTGCAGGTTGTCAATGTTTTGGGTGGTCACCGTAGTTTTTGGGCAGTTCGCGATGGCCAAGTGGCCCGCGTTCGGTTGCGCCTGCTGGGCCAAGTGTGCGCGCCAGAGGTACCAGGCGAACATGGTGTCGGGGTCTCGGTGCCAAGCGTCGATGGAGGCCATTGCCTGCGGGTCCACGTTTTCCCACAGTCCGGTCTGCGCGTCGCGGTAGGTGGCAATGCCGCTATCCGCACTCATGCCAGCGCCGGTAAACACCTCGATGTGTTTGGCGTGGCTGAGGATCTCGCGTGCTTGGGCAAGACTCTGGGCAAGGTTGGCAGATTGGCTCATGGCCTACAGGCTATTGATCAGATCCAGTGCTTGCTCGCGGTACGTGAAATTCTTTGTGCCCTCCACGGCGTCACGCATCACATCAAGGTAGAAGGGGTCCGGGTCTGATTGATAGCGGGCAAAGGCATCACGTGCGATGTCGGTAGGCAACAAGCACTCTGTGGGCACCCCGTAGATACCTAGGCCAGCATCTTTCGCACGAGCTTCGGCGGCGCGCATCGTGGACGTGAACTTGGTGTTGGGCTGAAACTCTACGGCGCGCGCGAAACCGTCGGCCACCATCACCTCGTTGACAAACGTGCCGTCCTGCTTGTACACCCCCGCAAGGTCCCGGCCGTAGCGATCCACCCGCTCAACGTCATAGACCAGGTTCACGCTCTCCCCGGGAGCAATGAGGGATTCCAGGTGCTTCGTAGACTCCTTGTAGAGGCATTCCTCTTTTTCGGGAGTGTCAATGTTGAGCAGGCGTACGCGCGTCTCTTCGCCGGAGTGGGTAACCACGATGGTGTCACCGTCCACAATCTTGCTCACTACCACCGCGTCTTCGTCCTGGAGCATGCGTACGGCAAGCGCGATGCCTGCGATACCAACCACGGCAATAAGAAGTGCGATAACAAGGCGCAGCGTGTTGCGGCGAGCGCTGCGCTGGGGCTTTGGCTGGGCTTGCTGCTGGACTCCGTGCATCACAGCAGCACCGCCAACACAACAATCACGATTAGGCAGGCGACGATCGCCCACATGATCCGGCGCATCAGGCGCTTGCCAACCGGGTGTGCGGTATTGATCTGGATCTTGCCGGGCTCAGCAGGCATGATGCTCACAGGCATCGGGTCCAGCGGCTCTTTGTAAAAGCCCATCGACGCCTTCAGTTTCAGCCGCTCCACGCGCTTCTGCTCCTGCTCATCGGGTGGTAGCTGCTCCCAGGAGGAACCCGACTTGCCCATAATGCGTATCGACGCCGCAATCGCGTACATGCAGTAGACCACAATTCCCGCAATCCACAGTGGCGTGGGCATCAAACGCGGGAAACACATCATCAGCTGCGCCGAGGCCAGCACTAACGCCGTACCTACCGCCATGTGCCCCAGAAAATCGTTCGTCTTGTTCAACAGCGCAGTGACTCGCTGCGCTGCCGTTTCGGAGTAGGGAAGCGCATCAGCTTCCGGGACCTCGCGACGCCTTGTGGCAGCGTTCGCAGGCAGCGCACACGCCGCCATCATCGCCGAAATAGCTAGACCGATCCACAGCGCGCCGCCAACACTAAGCCACGTCTTATCCGCCCAAGCATCCACACCGCCAGGGCCGATATGGATCGGCACCGGCTCCGGAATCGAATCCCAGCGCAGGAGGAGATACGCAAACGTTGCAAGGTAAATGCCAACTGAAATAAGAAGGAAGCGGCGCATGTGCATGGGTGTAAACGTTACTGCACGTGCTACTGCACG
Organism: Corynebacterium riegelii; assembly: GCF_016728505.1. Lineage (GTDB taxonomy): Bacteria > Actinomycetota > Actinomycetes > Mycobacteriales > Mycobacteriaceae > Corynebacterium > Corynebacterium riegelii. The sequence continues at coordinate 2,211,795 of NZ_CP068159.1, read as the reverse complement.
CGTTTCGGACGGCGCCGCTCACGCAAGTACTGCCCAAGGTACGGCTGCGCAAACTCCACCAACCCCCACCCCGCGGGCGTAATCAAGTCACGGTCAATCAGCTTCTGACGCGTGTCACTTACCGACGTTGTCGTCGTCCCCATCAACTCCGCCACATGTGCAACCGGCACCTCAGGTGTGCCGGCTTGCTCCTCTAACAGCGCCATCGTCTGCAAGAACTCCAGCTGCTTCGGCGGCACATCCCGCAACGCAGGCTGGTGCACCTGCAAGCCAAGACGCTCAACTGCGTCTGGGGTAGCGAGGGTGATCACGTTGGCGTCGATAGTAGAAAGCGAATCCTCTACTGCCCGCTCCCAGGCAAGGAAACCAAGCAACTGCACCAGATAGGGATACCCCTGACTCAGCTCAGCCGCCTGATCCGCAGCCGCGAACACAATCCCGCCCTCTTGCGATGTCTCCTCGAAGGCGCGTCGGGCGTCGTCCAACGTCAGCGGGCCCAGCTCATAATGGCGAGCACGGCGCAAAAACGTCGCGCCGGGCAGATCCAACAACTGGTTGATGCCGCGGGTCAGCCCCGCCATGGCTACCGCCACCGGAAGGTCATCGCGCACCAGATCCTGGTAAGCAATGGCAATCTGGGTGAGGTCATCAGGGTCAACGTCCTGGACCTCATCGATGGTGATCAGCACGCCGGTGTCATGCAGCAGGTCGATCAGCCGACGAAGTTGCGCAACCAGCCGTTGGGCTGGCTCACTATCGGTGATGTGGGTACTGACCGACCCAATGCCAGCTACGGAAAACCCGGTCAGCTGCCGTTTGGGGCGCTCCTCTAGACGAGCGATTGCCTCAGGGATGGTGGACTCCACCAACACCTGCTGCATGTTCTCGCGAGCAGATGCGCGCAACACCACCCACCCGTGCTGGATGGCAATGTCTTCCAGCTCCGTTAAGAGTACTGTTTTACCAATGCCGCGAGAGCCCGAGATGAGCAGTGAGCGATCCGGGTTGCCGGGACCACCCTGTAATGCGCGGGCGAAATCTTGCAGCACGGCGTCACGTCCAGCCCAGACGCGAGGGCTGGCGCCGAATGTGGGGCGAAACGGGTTGTGCATGACCCGCATCTTAACACCGTTGCCGATTGATAAATTGATAAATTCGGGCAGATTGATAAATTGATAAAGATTCCTGCGGTTATACCAACAGTGTGAGCTGTTGGCCGTTAATTCGCACCTGGAATCCGCGTGCTGAGGCCAGATCCGCCACGTCGTTGATGCTTGTGGCATCCGCAATACTCGGCGCTATGGCAAGCGAGCGCGCAAGCTCACCCTTGTACTGCTTATTAAAGTGGCTGACCACCTTGCCGGTTGCAGCTTGCTCCACCCGCACAGTCATCGCGGAAGCTAGCGGGCCCAGCTGTTGGTAGGCGCCAGAGCGCATATCCACCACGAAATCCTGCTCCGCTAGCTGCTCAGTTACAGCCTTGCCCCACCACGCCTTCATGGTTTTATTGTCCACTTTGGATCCGGCGGAGACGCGGTAGCGGGGCACGAGGTCGTCGCTAAGCAAAAGCCCAAACAATGCGGAGCCGACGGCGAGGTGGCTCAATGCGGAGCTGGGCAGGGTAGAGGCATCAAGTGCGTCATAGAGCACGCCCGTATAGCGCTGGATGGCTGGCATGACAGGTGCGTTGCGCAGTCGGAGGTTCTCCTCAGCCTCTGCACGCTTGGTGGCAGGGATTTTTAGCTGGTCCATCATGGTTTCAACATCGGATGAGGCGAGCTGATCCATGAGCGCTTGGCGTATCGGATCCAACTCCGGGAAGGACACACGCATGGGGCCTAACTGGCCGCCAGGGGCTTTGGTTTCAGACGGGGGCAACACGATGAGCATGCCAAAAACCCTAGCGCTAGAATTTCTGGTCATGATCACACGCCTGTCCACACTGTTCCTGCGCACGCTGCGCGAAGACCCCGCCGATGCGGAGGTACCCAGCCACAAACTCTTAGTCCGCGCCGGCTACGTGCGCCGCGCCGCACCTGGTGTGTACTCCTGGCTGCCGCTTGGCCTGCGCACGCTGCGCAAGATTGAAGGCATCGTGCGCGAAGAGATGGACGCGATGGGCGCCCAGGAGCTGCTCTTCCCGGCGCTGCTGCCGCGCGAGCCGTACGAGGCAACCAACCGTTGGGCCGAATACGGCGATGACCTGTTCCGCCTGAAGGACCGCAAGGGCGCAGACATGCTGCTGGGCCCTACGCATGAGGAGATGTTCACGCTCCAGGTCAAGGACCTGTACTCCTCCTACAAGGACTTCCCGGTCACGCTGTACCAGATCCAGACGAAGTACCGCGATGAGGCGCGTCCGCGCGCTGGCATTTTGCGTGGGCGCGAGTTTGTGATGAAGGACAGCTACTCCTTCGACATGAGCGACGAGGGCCTGGATCAGTCCTACGCGAACCACCGTGCGGCCTACCAGCGCATCTTTGATCGCGTGGGCATCCGCTACGAGATTTGCCAGGCCACCTCTGGCGCTATGGGCGGCTCCGCATCCGAGGAGTTCCTCGCGTACTCCGAAAACGGCGAGGACACCTTTGTTATCTCCACCGCGGGCGATTACGCGGCCAACGTGGAGGCTGTGACCACGGTTGTGCCTGAGGCTCGTCCGATCGAGGGGCTGCCAGAGGCTGTGGTGCACGATACTCCGGCCTCCGAGACCATCGCTGCGCTGGTTGAGTGGGCGCAGAGCGCAGGTGTGCTTGTAGAAGGCCGCGAGGCCCAAGCCGCCGACACGCTCAAGTGCATGATGATCAAGGTCAACGACCCACGTGCGCTGGATGAGGACGGCAAGCCGGTTGGCCCGCAGCTGGTCGGTGTGTTGATCCCGGGTGATCGCGAGCTGGACGAGAAGCGCCTGGAGGCATCGCTTGAGCCGGCCACCTTTGAGCTGGCTAGCGAGGAGGACTTTGCCAAGAGCGGTTTCCTTGTCAAGGGCTACGTCGGCCCGCGCGCGCTGAACGCTAACGGTGTGCGCGTGCTCGCGGACCCGCGCGTGGTGGAAGGCACCGCCTGGATCACCGGCGCGGACGCTCCGCAGAAGCACGTCGTTGGCTTGGTGGCCGGCCGTGACTTCAGCGTGGACGGGTTTATTGAGGCAGCCGAGATCAAGGAAGGCGACCCGTCGCCGTCCGGCAACGGCACTGTCGAGCTTGCCCGCGGCATCGAGCTGGGCCACATCTTCCAGCTGGGCCGCAAGTACACCGAGGCCATGGACGTGCAGATTCTGGACGAAAACGGCAAGCGCGCCGTGCCCACCATGGGCTCCTACGGCATCGGTGTCTCCCGCATGATGGCGGTTGTGGCTGAGCAGCGCCACGACGACAAGGGTCTGGTCTGGCCGGTGGAGATCGCCCCGTACCAGGTGCACGTTGCGGTGGCGAATAAGGACGCCGCAGCACTTGAAGCAGGCGAGCGCCTAGTTGGTGAGTTTGATGCTGCAGGGCTTGAAGTACTTTACGACGATCGTCCGAAGGTCTCCCCAGGCGTAAAGTTCAAGGATGCCGAACTACTCGGCATGCCGTTCGTGGTGATCCTGGGTCGTTCTTTTGCAGATGGCATTGTGGAGCTGCGCATCCGCGGCGGCGAGACGCTTGAGGTCCCAGCCAACGAGGTCGTAGAGAAAGTTGTCGAGCTCGTCCGTGGTTAGGTACTCCGCCCTGCACTTTTAAGCGCGCTGGGCACTTTTAAGCGCGCTGGGCGTGGGCGGCGAGTTGGATCGCCGCCTTGCGCCAGGGCTTCGACTCCGCGTCCGCGGCAGCTAAACGCCACTGTTTAACAAGGTCACTGTGCATCGTTTCGACGAGCTCAGTGGCCTCTTGCGTTGTCGTGGGCTCTGTGTACCCTTCCGCAAACGTGTAGCCGGCCGCAGGTACCAGATCCTCGCTAAGCACCTCAGTCAGCATTCCAGTCAGCACCTCTGTGCGTTCGTGGGATGCTTCGCGCAGCTCTGCAACGCGCGTGCGCAGCGCACCGTCGGCGTATGCCAAGGCAATGCCGAGGCCGTAGTACATTGCGTTTTCTGCGGCGAGGAGGTCGGCGGCTGCTTGCAGTGAGGCGTCGTGAGTAATGGGGCTCTCGATATCTAGCTCAACCGGGGCCAGCGCCAGCGCATCGATGGCTTGGGCAACCACCAGGTCGACGGAATCTGCCGGTACCTTGTCGGCGGCGGCAACGGTGTGTTCCAAAAGGGCTGCGCCGTCCGCGGCGGCCGGAAGGTCGGTGTCGCCATATCCGACGTTGCAGGACTGCGGGGTCTGTCCAGTTTCGTCGGTGCCGCACAGGCGCAGTGCTTCGTCTTGAAGCTGCTCGCTTTGGAATTTGCGCAGCTCCCTCCACTCGGGGTGCTCCCCGAACACCCAATCAGCGGAGGCCTGCTTGGCCAATGTCATGATTTCGCCGTTGGCGCGCGGGCCGACAACATCCATCACTGTGCAACTGGTCAGGAGCAGTACAACTGGCAAAACAAGCAACTTCTTCACCCGCTGCACGTTACACGCTAGGTTTAAGCCATGGCATTTCCCACAAATAACGAACTTGAACAACTGGTCACCCCTGTTGCGCAGGCGTACGCGATGGACATTGAGAGCATCCGTACCGTCAAGGCGGGTAAGAAATCGCAGGTTGTTATCGCGCTCGACTCGGATACCCACCCGACGTTGGACGAATTGGAGGAAGTGTCCAATGAGCTTTCCACGCTTTTCGACGCTTTGGAGCAACGCGGCGAAGTCAACTTCGGTGCCGGCTACACACTCGAACTGACCACGCCGGGTGTCGACATGCCACTGACGCTGCCGCGACACTGGCGTCGCAACCGTGGGCGTTTGGTCAATGCCGCAGGTCAGCACTACCGTGTTGGTGCGTTAAGCCAGGACGAAACTGAAGTTGTGGTCATTCCGGCGGGTGCGAAGACACCAGTAGCTGAAGCGCGGCAAGTTTCGGAGCTGGCGGGCGCAGTGGTAGAAATTGAGTTTAAGAAACCGCCAGCTGCTGAAGTTGAGTTGGCGGAGCAGGACTTCGAAGAGGTGACAAGTGAATATTGATATGAACGCCCTCAGGGCGATTGAGAAGAACCAGGGCATTGCGGTTAGGGATCTGCTGGAGACCATCGCAACTGCACTGCTGTGGGCATACCGTGACTACCGCGAGGTGCCCTTGGAAGAGCGTTCTGAGCCGCGCATTGACATCGACGTGGCTACGGGCGATGTTGCTGTTTTGGTCACGGAACGTGATGAGGACGGCGAGGTCATCTCTGAGTACGACGACACTCCGGTGAACTTCGCCCGCATCGGCGCAGTTGCGGTGCGTGACGCGATTAAGAAGAAGCTGCGCTCTGTAGAGGCAGGTCGTGTCTACTCCGAGTACGCGGAGCTGGAGGGCACTGTGGTCTCCGGCATTGTGGAGCGCGACGCGATGAAGGAAGCACGTGGTGTCAGTGCCGTTGCAATCGGTACTGAGGCTGCGCCCCAGGACGGCATCCTGTTGCCGGCGGAGAAGATTCCAGGGGAGCGTCTCGTTCATGGTGACCGCATCAAGGCGTATGTGGTGGGCGTGAACAAGGGGGACCGTGACGTTATGGTCAATCTGTCGCGCACCCACCCGGAACTGGTACGCGGCCTGTTTGCGCTTGAGGTGCCGGAGGTTGCGGACGGCAGCGTTGAAATCGTTGGCATTGCCCGCGAGGCTGGTCACCGCTCCAAGGTTGCGGTGCGTTCCGCAGTCAAGGGCGTCAACGCCAAGGGCGCCTGCATTGGCCCGCGTGGCTCGCGCGTCACCAACATTATGAAGGAACTCGCTGGCGAGAAGATTGACATCATTGATTACTCGGATGACCCGGCGGCGTACGTTGGCAATGCGCTTGCGCCGTCCAAGGTCATCAGCGTTGAGGTCACCGACCCAGCCACGCAGACCGCGCGTGTGATTGTTCCGGATTATCAGCTCTCCCTTGCCATTGGTAAGGAAGGCCAGAACGCCCGTTTGGCAGCGCGCTTGACCGGCTGGAAGATTGACATCCACTCGGATGCAGATGTCGCCGAGGAAACCGCCGCAGGCGAAGCGCAAAACTAGGCAGTTACAAATTTGTCGTTTAGTGGCGTATCCTTGAGGACGGCTTAAAAACCGTTTCCGTGCGACGAAAGGTCACGTATGCCAATCCGTATCCGGACCTGCGTCGCATCTCGCAAGCAGTTGCCCGACACGCAGTTGCTGCGAGTCGTTGCGGATCCGGACGACCCGGGTCGCGTGATTGCGGATCCTGCTCGGTGCCTACCGGGTAGGGGTGCGTGGATTACGCCAACGCTGGAAGCGTTAGAGCTGGCGGAGCAGCGCCGTGCGTTTGCTCGGGCGCTTCGCTTGTCCACACTCGTGGACGTGAGTCATGTACGTGAGTACCTTTCAAGCGATTCACACCAAGACCCACACGTAGATAGGAAGACCGAACACTGATGAGTACGCGACCATGAAGCAGCATCAGCGATGAAAGTCACTGACCATATCTAGGGGTATGTAGCTTTTCCGGCAAGACGTTGGAAAGCACGTGCTCCTAGCGAACAACCAAGGAGACACGTGCCCGGAAAGCTACGCGTTCACGAACTGGCTAAACAGCTCGGCGTAACAAGTAAGGAACTACTGGCAACCCTCAAAGAGCAGGGTGAATTTGTAAAGACCGCCTCGTCCACCATCGAACCTCCGGTGGTGAAGAAGATGAAGGCCTACTATGAGGCCCAGTCCGGTGGCGGCGAAGAGGAAGCAGCTGAGGGCAAGCCTGCTGCTGCGAAACCTGCGGCAAAGCCTGCTGCTGCAAAGCCGGCGGCTGCGAAACCTGCTGCCGCAAAACCTGCTGCACCCAAGCCCGGTGCAGCCAAGCCTGCTGCAGCTAAGCCTGCCCAGCCGGCCAAGCCTGCTGCCGCAAAACCGGCAGCACCGAAGCCTGGCGCAGCGAAGCCGGCTGCAGCAAAGCCTGCCCAGCCGGCCAAACCTGCTGCCGCAAAACCGGCAGCACCGAAGCCCGCGCAGCCTGGAAAGCCTGCCGCTGCAAAACCGGCAGCACCGAAGCCGGGCGCGCCGAAGCCTGGCGCAGCGAAGCCTGCCGCAGGTGGCCCGACTCCGGGTGCTATGCCGCGTCCTATGCCCAAGCCGGGCGGACGTCCGCGTGTAGCTAACAACCCGTTCTCCTCAAACACGGGCGGGCAGCGTCCCGCACCGCGCCCAGGTGGCGGCCGTGGCGGCAACCAGCAGGGTGGCGGCCGTGGTCGTGGACCGGGCCAGGGCGGCGAGCGCGCTGGTCAGGGTCAGGGACGCCGTCCGTCGCCGGCGGATATGGCGGCACATCCGTCGCCAACCCAAATGCCGTCCAAGTCCGCAAACGTTGGACGCGGTGGTCGTGGCGGCCAGGGCGGCCCGGGCCGCGGACGTGGTGGCCAGGGTGGCCCAGGTGGCCCGCGTGATGGTTACCGTGGTGGCCGCGGCGGACGTCGTGGCGGTACCGCAGGCGCATTCGGCCGTCCAGGCGGTGCACCGGGTCGTGGACGTAAGTCGAAGCGTCAGAAGCGCACCGAGTACGAGGAGATGCACGCACCAAACGTCATTGGTGGTGTACGTCTGCCAGACGGCGGTGGCAAGACCGTGCGTCTGCGCCAGGGTGCCACCCTGTCGGACTTCGCTGACAAGATCGGTACCGAAGCATCGAACCTGGTCCAAGCGCTGTTCAACCTCGGTGAGATGGTGACGGCAACGCAGTCTGTCCCGGAAGAGACGCTGCAGCTGCTTGGCGCTGAGATTAACTACGAAGTGCAGATCGTCTCTCCTGAGGACGAGGACCGTGAGCTGCTTGAATCCTTCGACCTGCAGTTTGGTGAGGATGAAGGTGGCGAAGAGGCGCTTGAGCAGCGTCCGCCAGTGGTGTCTGTCATGGGCCACGTTGACCACGGTAAGACCCGCCTGTTGGACTCGATCCGTAAGGCGAACGTGGGCAAGGGTGAAGCCGGTGGCATCACCCAGGGCATCGGTGCGTACCAGACAGAGGTCACCCTCGATGGTGAGACTCGTAAGATCACGTTCCTGGATACCCCGGGCCACGAGGCGTTTACCGCCATGCGTGCCCGTGGTGCGAAGTCCACGGACTTGGCAATCCTGGTTGTGGCTGCTGATGACGGCGTGATGCCGCAGACGGTTGAGGCGATTAACCACGCCAAGGCTGCGGACCTGCCGATCGTGGTGGCCGTGAACAAGGTGGATAAAGAGGAAGCTCAGCCGGACAAGATCCGTGGCCAGCTCACCGAGTACGGCCTGGTGCCGGAAGAGTATGGCGGTGACACCATGTTCATCAACATCTCTGCAAAGCAGGGCACTGGTATTGATGAGCTGCTTGAAGCTGTGCTGTTGACGGCAGACGCTGCGCTTGAGCTGACCGCTAACCCGGACATGGATGCCCAGGGTGTTGCTATTGAGTCCCACCTGGACCGTGGCCGTGGTCCGGTCTCCACCGTGATTGTCCAGCGCGGTACGCTGCGCGTCGGTGATTCCATCGTGGTCGGCGGCAACTTTGGCCGCGTGCGCCGCATGGTTGATGAGTGGGGAAATGACGTCGAAGAGGCTGGTCCGTCCCGTCCAGTACAGGTCCAGGGCCTCAACGGCGTTCCTGGCCCAGGCGACAACCTGCTTGTGGTTGAGGATGACCGCGTAGCGCGTCAGATTGCTGCGCAGCGTGATGCTCGCCAGCGTGCCGCTATGCAGGCTCGTTCCAAGAAGCGCGTGTCCCTGGAGAACCTGGACCAGGCGCTCAAGGAGACCAGCACCCTCAATCTCATCCTCAAGGGCGACAACGCCGGTTCGGTGGAAGCCCTGGAGGAGGCACTGCTCAAGATCGAGGTGGACGACGAGGTCGAGGTCAACATCATCGACCGCGGCGTTGGCGCTGTAACCCAGACCAACGTGCTGCTCGCAGCCGCATCCGATGCTGTGATTGTGGCCTTCAACGTTCGCGCTGACGGCAAGGCAACTGAGGAAGCCAATGCTGATGGCGTTGAGATCCGCTACTACTCGGTGATCTACCAGGTCATCGAGGAGGTGGAGAAGGCGCTCAAGGGCATGCTCAAGCCGGTCTACGAGGAGCGCGAGCTGGGTGCTGCGGAGATCCGCCAGATCTTCAAGGCTTCCGCTGTCGGCCTCATCGCTGGTTGCATGGTTACCGAGGGCAAGGTCAAGCGCGGTGCGAAGCTGCGCCTGGTCCGCGACGGCAACGTTATTACTCCGGACGCGACGATTGAGTCGCTGCGCCGCGAGAAGGACGACGCTACCGAGGTTGCCAAGGGCTACGAGTGCGGCATGGTGCTGTCCTACCCGGATATCCAGGTGGGCGACATCATTCAGACCTACGAAATGGTGGAAGTGCCGCGCAACTAGTGCGCCACTAGCGCACAATGAAGGCACAGTTAGCGCTCAACGAAAGGGAACACAATGGGTGAGAATCCGCGCGCAGCGCGCTTGGCTAAGCAGATCCAGCAGATCGTGGCTACCGCGATTGACCGGGAGATTAAAGACCCGCGAATGGAGCTGATTACGGTCACCGACACCCGCGTGACAGGTGACCTGCATGACGCAACCGTGTACTACACGGTGCGTGGCCACGACATTGATGATGAGCCGGATCTGGACCAGGCTGCTGAGGCCCTGCACCGCGCACGCGGTCAGATCCGCAAGATCGTCGGTGACGCGTTGAACGTGCGTTTCACCCCCACCCTGACGTTTGAGTACGACAGTATCCCGGGGGCGTCGGCAAGCATGGAAGAGCTCCTGAACCGCGCACGAGAGCGCGATGCGGAACTTGCACGCTTGAGGCAAGGCGCGAAGCCGGCGGGCGACGTGAATCCGTACAAGGAGTAACGCCTGGTGGAGTCACTGTTTCCAGAAGAAGCGCAGGCGTTTGCGGCGGTGGCCGCGCGCCTGCGTGACGCGCACAAGGTTGCCGTTGTAGCGCACGTCAAGCCGGACGCTGACGCTGTCGGGTCTGCCTGCGGTTTGGCTGCTGGCCTGCGCCAGCTTGGAATTGAAACCAGCGTGCACATCGGCCAGACCTACCCGCATGCGGGGAACCTGGATACAGTGCCCGGTGTTGATGACGTGCTCTACGGAGCATGGCTGCCGGATGACGCTTTGGTAGTCACTGTTGACTGTGCTTCGCTTGACCGCACCGGCTTGCTGCAGCATTCGATTGCGGAAAACCCGGATCGCGTGGTGGTGATTGATCACCACGAGACGAACCCTGGCTTTGGCGGGATGAACTTGATTGTGGATGCTGAGTCCACAACTACCATCATTAGTGAGCTTTTCCGTCACATGGGAGTGACCATTGACTATGACATTGCGTACTGCCTGTACGCGGGCCTAGTTACGGATACCGGTAACTTCCGGTGGGGAAGCCCACGTATGCATGAGCTGGCTGCGCAACTGCAGCACCACGGTCTGGATACCCGCCAAATTGCCATGGACCTGATGGATTCCATCAGCGCAGAAGACTTGAAAATTATGGGTGCAGTCTTGGCTGACTTGCACACCTACCGTGAGAAGGGCCTGACGGTTTCCGTAATCGCGGTACCGGCAGAGGCGCTGGCGCGCATGAGCCAGTCAGCGGTTGAGGCGATCATTGATTACGCCCGAGCGCTGCAAGGCTCAGACGTTGGAGTGGTGTTTAAACAACAGGCTCCCCGGTACTGGGCGGTGTCGCTGCGATCCACCAAGATCGACGTATCCCAGGTAGCAGCAGCACTTGGTGGCGGTGGTCATATCCCGGCAGCTGGCTACTCGGCCACAGGCAGCCTGGATCAGATCACACGCGACCTGCTGCAGGCACTTCCGGAGTAGACACGAAGAGTTTATGAGCACGCGTCGCATCCTTGCGTTAGCGCTGCCGGCACTTGGTGTGCTTGCGGCGAATCCGATCTACCTGCTTTTAGACACAGCAGTTGTTGGACGCCTTGGCACGGCTGAATTGGCAGCACTTGCTGCGGGCGTAGCCATCCAGTCAACGGTGACAACCCAGCTGACCTTTTTGTCCTACGGCACGACGGCGCGCAGCTCGCGCATGTTTGGGGCGGGCCAACGTGACAAGGCTGTCTCAGAAGGCGTCCAAGCAAGCTGGGTTGCGCTTTTAGTCGGACTAGCGTTGGCCACCATCGTGTGGGTGTTCGCCCAGCCACTGGCAATGGCGCTTTCCGGCAACTATGAAACCAGCCTGGAGTCCGCCCGATGGATGCGGGTGGCGGCCTTTGCCATCCCGCTAACCCTGCTCATCATGGCCGGCAACGGCTGGATGCGTGGAGTGCAGAACACACGCCTTCCGTTCTGGCTGACATTATGCGGGCTTATACCCGGCGCGATCCTGCTACCGATACTGGTGCATCGCTATGGCCTGGTGGGCTCTGCAATTGCCAACGTGATCGGGATTGGCATTACCGCCAGTTTGTTCGTTGTGGTGCTGGTGCGCGAACACCTGCGCTACTCGGGAGATTTCGCGCCTCAGTTTGATGTGATTGGCAAGCAGCTGGTGCTGGGACGCGACTTGATTTTGCGCTCCATGTCGTTTCAGATCTCTCTGCTTGCCGCTGCGGCAGTTGCAGGGCGCTTTGGCGTGGCAGCGCTGGCCGCCCACCAGATCCTGCTGCAGTTGTGGAACTTCCTTGCGCTGGTGCTGGACTCGCTTGCCATTGCAGCGCAGACGCTTACCGGTTCTGCACTGGGCACTGGGGACGTGGAACGTGCAAAGGAAGTAGGCAACCAGACCACGCGCTTTTCTACCGGGTTTGGTGTGCTGCTTGCAGCGGTATTCGCGCTGTTTGCGGGTCAAATCTGGTCGCTGTTTACCCAGGACCCAAGCGTGCATAGCCAACTGCGCGGGCCGTGGATCTGCCTCGTAGCCATGATCATTGTGGGTGGCGTGGTCTTCGCCCTGGACGGGGTGCTGCTTGGCGCATCGGACGCCGCATTCTTACGCAACCTGACTATCGCTTCAGTACTTGGCGTGTTTTTCCCCATTACGCTGATGTCCATCGCGTTCGGCTGGGGACTGACTGGCATTTGGGTTGGCCAGCTTGCCTCTGTCGTCTGCCGGTTGATTGGCGTGGTCGTTCGCTTCCGGTCCATGAAGTGGGCACGCTAACCTAGACGCCATGACCACACTTTGGGCAGTGAGCGATTTGCATGCGGCGGTGAAAGCCAACACGCCACAAATCGACGCAATTGAACCAAAGGATCCCTCTGATTGGCTGATTGTGGCAGGCGATGTGGCGGAACGTCATGACCTCATCGTGCGCACTATGGCCAAACTCGCACAGCGCTTTGACACGGTCATTTGGGTTCCCGGCAACCATGAGTTGTTTTCACGCTCAGCTGACCGCCACCGTGGACGTGACAAATACACGGCCCTTGTGCAGTCCATGCGTGAGATGGGCGTAATCACCCCAGAAGACCCGTATCCCGTGTTTGGTGGGGTGACGGTCTGTCCGCTGTTCACGCTGTATGACTACTCATTTCGGGGCCCCGGCATGAGCGTGGAGGATGCGGTTGAAGCTGCCCGCAAACGCAACATCATGATGACGGATGAGTTTGCAATCGCCCCGTTTGTGGACGTGCGTGCGTGGTGCTGGGATCGCTTGGCCTACACCACGAAGCGCCTGTCACGTATCAGCGGTCCTACGATCCTGATCAACCACTGGCCGTTGGTGCAGGAACCTACGTTGAAGATGCGCTGGTCTGAGATCGCGCTGTGGTGCGGCACTCGCCACACTCGGAGCTGGCCGCAGCGCTATAACGCCCAGGCCGTGGTGTACGGGCACCTGCACATGCCCGGTGTGATGCAGGTAGATGGGATCAAGCACATTGAGGTCTCGCTGGGATATCCGCGTGAGTGGGAGCCTCGCCTTGAGCGCCCGCCTGTGCCATTTCCATACCCAGTGATGGAGGTGGGCCAGTGATGCAGGACCTGACGCTTTTCCCGCCTGCAGCGCGGGTGGTGTACCTACGCAATGATGATGCGAAGGATCTGACCAACTATCGGGATCTTTTGCCCGATGAGCGCGCTGCCGTTTCAGAGGCGGTGGATATGCGCAAGGGCGAGTTTGGGGACGCACGTTGGTGCGCCCACCAAGCCCTCAAGGAGCTTGGCGTGTCCACCCAGCAAGCCATTCTGCGAGGGGAGCGGGGCATGCCTCTGTGGCCTGCCGGCTTCACCGGATCGCTGACCCACACGGATGGTTTGCGTGCTGCGGTCGCGGCGCCGATACGTGAGGTGAGGTCCATGGGCTTGGACGCGGAGCCTGCGCAGCCGCTGCCAGACGGCGTGATGGCACAGATTGCGTTGCCTTCGGAGGTTGAGACTGTTGAGCGCTTCCGTGCCCAGGGCAACATGTGGGCGGATCGCTTGTTGTTCTGTGCGAAGGAAGCCACCTACAAATGCTGGTTCCCGCTGACTCGCCGTTGGCTGGGGTTTGAGGAGGCAGAGATCGAGCTGCGTATCGACGGCTCATTTACCTCCCACCTGCTCGCCCGACCAACACCCGCCGCATATTTTGAGGGGCGTTGGGTTGTCCGCGGTGGGTACGTGATCGCCTCGGCCTTTCTTCAATAAACGCCCTGTAGCCGCGGCCGTGAAGGCCCGGCTACAGTGTTGCGGGACGTGCCACAAACGTGGTGGCCAGGCGCTTGCCTTTCTCGCGCACCAAGGCCACTGCGCGCCCATCTGGGCCGACGGCCACGTGGACGCCGTCTAGGCCGCGTGGTGCAAGCCATTTGCCCAATGCGAGCGCGTCGTATTCCTCCTGGGTGACATCGAGTACGGGCCAGCCCAGCTTCAACGCCTCATCCATGGAGTAGGTCAGTTGTGGATTCGCTTCAAGCTCTTCGAGCGTTTTGGCTTGGGTGGCGGGGTAGGGGCCGACGTTTAAGCGTCGTAAAGCAACCAAATGCCCTCCAACCCCAAGGGAGGCACCCAGGTCGCGCGCGAGCGAGCGGATGTAGGTGCCGGAGGAGCAGTGGACCTGGGCATCAATATCCAGGTGCTCACCGTGGCGAACCGTATGGGTGAAACTGTGTACGGTCACCGGGCGCGCTGGGATGTCCACCTCTTCACCTGCGCGAACGCGCTCGTGGGCGCGCTTGCCGTCAATCTTGATGGCAGAAACTGCAGATGGTTTCTGCATGATGTCGCCGGTGAGTGCGGCAATACCCTGGGCAATCTGCTCATCGGTGATGTGGCTGGTATCGGCGGTGGCAATGATCTCGCCTTCCGCATCATCAGTGGTGGTAGATGCGCCAAGGCGGATCGTGGTCTCGTAGACCTTGTCCGCGCCAACCAGGTGGGTGAGCAGCTTCGTGCCACGTTCAATGCCGGCCACCAGCACGCCGGTGGCCATGGGGTCGAGCGTGCCCGCGTGGCCGACCTTCCTGGTTTGGAAGATGCGCCGCAGGCGAGCAACCACATCGTGACTAGTGAGACCGGCGGGCTTATCCACAATGACAAGTCCGGAAGCTGCGAGGGGATCAGTCATGCTTTCAAAGTATGCCGTAGTGTGTTGCGAGTGAAAGTTTTGCGCGGCCTCAGTGACATTCCGGCGGAGTTTAGGTCCTCCGGCGGCACCGTGGTCACCATCGGCGTGTTCGATGGTGTGCACCGCGGCCACCAACTGTTGATTTCGCAGGCGGTGCAGCAAGCCCGTGAACTGGGCGTGCCCAGTGTCGTGATGACGTTTGACCCGCACCCACGCACCATCTTCGCACCCGAGAGCGCGCCGCCGCAGCTGATGCCGTTTGCGCAGCGTGCGGAGCAGATTGCCGGTCTTGGCGTGGATTACCTGCTGGTAATTGATTTCCGTAAGGAGGTCGCAGGCTTAAGCCCGCAGGCGTACGTGGAGGAGGTGCTCGTTGGTGCCTTGCACGCGCGCCACGTGTTGGTGGGGGAGAACTTCACCTTCGGTGCGGATGCGGCGGGTACTGCACAGACGATGCTGCAGCTTTGCGACGAGTGCGGGGTTGCGGTCACAGTGGTGCAGTTGCTTGGCGACGATGAGGGGCACATCTGCTCAACCGCCATCCGCAATCAGCTAGCGCAAGGCAAGATTGCCGATGCGCGCGAATACATGGGCCGCGACTTCGCGGTGGTTGCGCCCGTGGAGCGCGGCGCAGGCCGCGGCGGGCGCGAGCTGGGATACCCGACGGCGAACCAGTACGTACCGGAATCAGCAGCCTTGCCTGGTGACGGGGTGTATGCCGGCTGGTTCACCGTGATAGACAACGGTGAGCTGGAAGGCGACATGGAACCCGGCGTGGCGTACCCGGCGGCGATTTCGGTGGGGACGAATCCGACGTTTGGTGATGAGCGGCGCAGCGTGGAGTCCTACGTACTGGACCGCGAGGCCGATTTGTACGAGCGACTGGCGCGCGTGGAGTTTGTGGCCAAGGTGCGTGACATGGTGAAGTTCGATTCAGTTGATGAGCTTTTGGAGAACATGAGCCGTGACGTAACGCGTGTGCGGGAGATTTTAGGCGCGTAACATGTGGCTTCATGACGATGAAGCTGATCCTGGACCTAGACACCGGCATTGATGATGCGTTGGCGCTGGCCTATGCGCTGGCCTCCCCGGAGGCGGAACTTATCGGCGTGACCTGCACGTACGGCAATGTGCTTGTGGAGGACTCGGTGCGCAACACGCTTGCGATCCTGGAGCTGTTTGGACGCACGGACGTGCCGGTGTTCGCAGGCCCGGGCCACGCTTCGGCGCAATCGTCTTTTGAGGTCCAGGAGATCTCCGCGTTTATCCACGGCAAAAACGGCATCGGTGAGGTGGAGATCCCGGATGCGCAGCGTGAGGCAGAGCAGCTCTCCGCGGTGGACTTCCTTGTGGAGTCTGTGGAGCGCTTTGGTGAAGAGCTGGTCATCGTGCCAACTGGTCCGTCCACGACTATTGCGGCGGCGCTTGACGCCTCAAACGTGTTCCGCGAAAACGCCAATATTGTCATGATGGGTGGCGCTTTGACCGTGCCGGGCAATGTCAACGGTTGGTCCGAGGCCAACATCTACCAAGACCCTGAGGCTGCGGACAAGGTGTTTCGTCAGCTGCGAAACGTCACCATGATCGGCCTGGACGTCACCTTGCAGACGCTGCTGACCACCAAGGAAACCGCCGAGTGGTCGAAGCTGGGCACGGTCGGTGGCAACTTCTTGGCAGACATTACGAACTACTACATCAACGCCTACAAGACGACCTCGCCGCACTTAGGCGGCTGCGGGCTGCACGACCCGTTGGCGGTTGCCGTGGCGATCAACCCCGGGTTGGTGGACACCCTGGGTATCAACATGAAGGTTGACACCCAGGAGCCCACCCGTGGGCGCACGATTGGAGACGAGACGCGGCTGAACGACCCAGACAAGCACGCCGCCGTTGCCGTGCGCGTAGACACCGCCGCTTTCCTAGAGCAGTTCATGAACAGGCTTTCCGTTTTGGCACAGTCCACGCCGGTGGTGTAGTCTCTTTTCGGTCTAGCGTCATTTGACTGTGGTTCGCGGCAGTCACGGCGCAACAACAGACTTTATTTCGAGCGCGAACTGAAAAACCCAAGGAGAACACTCATGGCACTGTCCACTGAGAAGAAGGCTGACATCCTCAAGGAGTACGGCCTGCACGAGACCGACACTGGCTCCCCGGAGGCACAGGTTGCGCTGCTGACCGAGCGTATTAACAACCTGACCGAGCACCTGAAGTTCCACAAGCACGACCACCACTCCCGTCGTGGCCTGCTGCTTCTGGTTGGTCGCCGCCGTGGCCTGCTGAAGTACCTGCGCGAGAACAACGTTGAGCGTTACCGTGACCTCATCGCTCGCCTGGGCCTGCGTCGCTAATTCGGCTCGTGGCCTGAAAAATCTCGGCCTTATAGCTTCAACCGGTATCCCGTTACGGGGTGCCGGCTTTTGCGTTTCCTGTACCTGCGACCTCTACTTTTTCTGCGCGACCTGCTACGATGGCCTGTTGTTGTAAGAAAACCCCCAGGGCGGCACCGATGATCGCCAGAAAAGAGGATTACTTCGCATGTTTAAGCCCAAAAACTCCTTCGATGTTTTTGTGGATGAGGACTACGGCATCACTGAGGCCGTAGCCACCATTGATAACGGTGACTTCGGTTCCCGCACCATCCGTTTTGAAACCGGCCAGCTGGCACGCCAGGCAGACGGGTCTGTGACCACGTACCTGGATGATGACACGATGATGCTGACCACGGTCACCGCATCCAACCAGCCGCGCGAGGGCTTTGATTTCTTCCCGCTGACCGTGGACGTGGAAGAGCGTATGTACGCAGCAGGCAAGATTCCGGGTTCCTTTTTCCGTCGTGAAGGACGCCCCTCTACTGAGGCGATCCTGGCCTGCCGCTTGATTGACCGCCCGCTTCGCCCGACCTTTGTCAAGGGCCTGCGCAACGAGGTGCAGGTTGTGGTCACGGTGCTGTCCATGGACCCGGAGGAGTACTACGACGTTGTAGCCATCAACGGTTCTTCTGCGGCAACGCAGCTGTCTGGCCTGCCGGTCTCCGGTGCGGTTGGTGGTGTGCGCATGGCGCTGATTGCTGATGACAAGCACCCGGAGGGCCAGTGGGTGGCATTCCCGAACCACGCACAGCACGAGCGTGCGCTGTTCGAGATGGTTGTTGCCGGCCGCATTGTGGAAAAGAAGCGTGGCCGCAGGACCGAGCAGGACGTTGCCATCATGATGGTGGAGGCCGGCGCTGGCGCTAACGTGGTCAAGCTGGTCAAGGACGGCTTCCCGGCTCCGACCGAGGAGACCGTGGCCCAGGGCCTGGAGGCTGCAAAGCCGTACATTAAGACGCTGTGCGAGGCGCAGACCGCGCTGGCAAAGGAAGCGGCGAAGGACGCCAAGGAGTTCCCGCTCTTCCCGCCGTACTCGGACAAGGTGTTTGAGGCAGTGGAGAAGAAGGCCGCTAAGCGTCTGTCCAAGATCATGACGATTGCGGGCAAGCAGGAGCGCGAGGAAGAATCCAACGCGTTCATGGAAGAGGTCGAGGAGTACCTCTTTGACAAGCTCGACATCGACGATGACGAAAAAGACGAGATGGCTGCCGCCTCCAAGGAGATCCGCGCCGCATACAACGCGCTGCAAAAGCAGATTGTGCGTGACAAGATCCTCTCGGAGGGCTTCCGTATCGACGGCCGCGGGGTCACCGACATCCGCGACCTCGAGGTAGAGGTGGAGCTCATCCCGCGTGCGCACGGCTCTGCACTGTTTGAGCGTGGCGAGACCCAGATCCTTGGCGTGACCACCCTGGACATGCTGAAGATGGAGCAGCACATTGACTCTTTGACCCCGGAGACCTCCAAGCGCTACATCCACCACTACAACTTCCCGCCGTACTCCACTGGTGAGACCGGACGTGTGGGTTCCCCGAAGCGCCGCGAGATTGGCCACGGTGCGCTTGCAGAGCGCGCTCTGCTGCCGGTGATCCCGTCGCGTGAGGAGTTCCCGTACACCATCCGCCAGGTCTCTGAGGCGCTTGGTTCCAACGGTTCGACCTCCATGGGCTCTGTGTGCGCCTCCACGTTGTCGCTGTACAACGCTGGTGTGCCGCTGGCTGCTCCGGTTGCTGGTATTGCCATGGGTCTTGTCTCTGGTGAGGTGGGCGGCAAGACCGAGTACGTGGCACTGACCGATATCCTCGGCGCAGAGGACGCGTTCGGTGACATGGACTTTAAGGTTGCCGGTACCCGCGAGTTCATTACTGCGCTGCAGCTGGACACCAAGCTGGACGGCATCCCGTCTGACGTGTTGGCAAGTGCTCTGAACCAGGCACGCGAGGCACGTGAGACCATCCTGGACACCATGGCTGAGGTCATTGACCAGCCGGATGAGATGAATGAGCTGGCACCGAAGATCACCACCGTGAAGGTGCCGGTGTCCAAGATCGGTGAGGTCATTGGCCCGAAGGGCAAGACCATCAACTCCATTACGGAGGAGACCGGCGCGGACATCACGATTGAGGACGACGGCACGATCTACGTCTCCGCCGCCCAGGGTGCTGCAGCGGACGCGGCGATTGAGAAGATCAACGCCATTGCGAACCCGCAGATGCCGAAGGTGGGCGAGCGCTACCTGGGCACCGTGGTCAAGACCGTGGCGTTCGGTGCGTTCGTTTCCATCCTGCCGGGTACCGATGGCCTGATCCACATCTCCAACTTGGGTGGCAACACCCGCGTGGAGAATGTGGAAGACGTCATCAACGTCGGCGACAAGGTTGAGGTTGAGATCCGCGATATTGATAATCGCGGCAAGATCTCCCTGGTGCCGGTCGAGGACTAGGGCAGGAACTTCAGTTTCTTGCCCAGGTCAAGTGCCGTGGTCATTAGCTGCCCGTAGTACTTACGCGGCAGCTGCTTCGGGCCACGCATTGGCATGATGCGCTGCTGGGCGATGTTTTTGACCTCGGTGTACTTGGTCATGCCCTCTGGCCCGTGGCGCCGGGCCATGCCGGACTCCTTCACACCGCCTAGTGGGGTGGAGATGGAGGCCCAGGTGGCCGTGTAGCCGTCATTAATAGTCACGCTGCCGGACTCAATCTGCCACGCCAAGCGCTCGGCGGTTTCTGTGGCACCAAATACTGAGGCGTTGAGCCCGTAGTTGGTGTCATTTGCCAATTCCACGGCCTCTTCAAGGCTGTCTACGCGTTGCACGTAGACCACAGGACCAAATACTTCCTCGGTTTCCAGGTCTGTGTCTGGCCCAAGATCGGTCAGGATGGTCGGCTCGAAGTGATACGGTCCCACGTCCGGTCGGGCTTTGCCGCCCGTGACCACGGTTGCGCCCTTCGCCACCGCGTCCTCCACAAAAGCCGTGACGCGGTCGAGCTGATCCTGGTTGATGAGCGAGCCCATGCTGTAGTTCCAGTTCAATCCCGTGCCTAGTGTGAGTTTTTCGGTGGCGGCTTTGAATGCGCGCAGAAATTCGTCGTAAATCTCGGTGTGTGCGTAGATACGCTCGATGGACACGCACAGCTGGCCGGAGTTGGAAAAGCACGCGGTGGCAATCGTGTCGGCGTGCTTGGCTACATCCGCATCGGGTGAGATGATCATCGGATTCTTGCCGCCCAACTCAGCGGAGTAGCCCACGAGCCTCTCGCCAACAACCTTGCCCAGGAGCTTTCCGGTTGCTGTGGAGCCGGTGAACATGAGGTAATCACAACGCTGCGCGATGGCTTGGCCAACAACAGTGCCTGAGCCGGTGACAATCTGGAATAGGTTGTGCGGCAAACCGGCGTTGAGCAGCAGGTGCAGCGCGATCAGGTTGGAAAATGGGGTTTGCCAGTCCGGCTTGGCTACGATGCCGTTACCAGCGATCAACGCCGCAATCGCATCGGAGACGCCAAGGGCCAGGGGGTAGTTCCACGGGCTGATCTGGCCAACGATGCCCTTGGGTACGCGCTGCTGCGTGGTGCTGGTGATCACTGGAAATGCGCCAGCCTTGCTGGAGGTAGCTAGGAACTTCTCCGCGTTGTTGGCGTAGTAGCGGGCGTTATTCATCACGTCCAACACTTCGTCATACGCCGCGGTGCGGTCCTTGCCGGTCTCAAGCTGGACGATATCCGCCAAAAGGTCGCTGTGCTTTTTCACCAAGTCATGGAAGCGCTTGATCACGCGAGCACGCGCAGCAATCGGGCGTTCCTGCCACTGCTTTTGGGCGTGGCGGGCAAGTTCGAATGCCTTCTCCACGTCTGCGATGGAGCCGACACCAACATGCCCAAGCGGGGCGCTGAAGTAGGGGGAGTAGACCTCATGCAGCTCACCGGTAGCCAAAGAACCGGATTTGGCATTGGTGGAGTGGACCAAGAGCTTGCGGGCAAACTCTTCCGGCAGCGGGCGTTCTTGGAGGCGTTTTGGAAGCATTGGTGTTTTTCTCTCGAGTGTTGAATCTTGGGCTGGGGAGCAAAACGCCCCAGGCAGCGCTGTCACAGTGAGTTCGTGTTAGTGGTGCCGGGGCGGGATGGCAGCGAATGGTTTAGACCGGGCAACCGCCAGAACGAGCGTCCTTGGCCTTACCGTCAGCGTTATCAGCGGATTCCTCGCCGTGGCTGTACGGTGCCGCAAGCTTCGGCTCCTTGTACTCGCCTTCGATCATGCCGTTCTTGATCATCATGCTGCGACCAGGCTCCATGTAGCGCTTGTCTTCCGGCAGCTTGTCAAAGACCTTGCGGACAAACTTCGCAATGCGGTCAAAACGCTTCTGGTCCTTCGCGGTCCACTCCAGATCCAGGATCTCACGCTGCTTGTCGTTCAAGGTGCCGTAGGTCATCCAAATCATCGAGCGCATGATCGGCTTCCAGATCACATTCCACACAGCTTGGGAAACGCCATCCGGCGGGGTCACCGGCTCTACGCGTGCGGTGCGCAGTGCGAAGTCCACGGTCTCGTTGCGTTCCAAGACGGTGTCTTCCATCTTCTTGAAGTACTCGATGTAGCCGTCGAGGTTGTCAATCACCGGGCGCTCGGACATGCCGTACATGTCCCACCAGGTCACGCCCTCCTGGATGATCTGCTCTTTCTCCTCGCGAGTAAACGGGGTGCCGAAGAGCTCCTGGGCCCAGATCACGCGCCACACAAAGGTGGCGTGCGCCCACCAGTACACGTCCGGGTTCAGGGAGTGGTAACGGGTACCGTCACGCAGCGTGCCCTTAATGCCGTGGTGATAATCACGGACCTGCTTGGCGCGCGTGCCGTCGTCATAAATCGAGTAGATAATCTGCGGAGTTGAGCGCTCCAGGCGGGAGAACGGCTCCTCGAAAAACTTCGAGTGATCAAGCAGCGACTGGCCAATGGCGGGGTGCATATTCTGCAGCACACCGGTGTAGCCGCGCAGCAGCTGAATGCGGTTGTCGGCGCCCCACTTCCACAGCAGGGAATCGGGGCCGAGTGGTGCGCGCTTCAGCTCGCGCTTGTCAGTTTCAGTTAAGTGAGTGTTGTTGCTATCAGTTCCCATGTGTGAACTGTATCACTCATTTGTGATCGTGTGTTGTGAATTAACGCTGAAAATCCACTACAACACGCGTCGGGTTTTCCAGCACGTACACGTGGAACGGCAGCTGCTGGTCAAGGCCGATGATGTACTGCGTATCGGCCTCAAAGACACCGCCGTGGACGACGTCCACCACGTGTCCTGCGCCAACGCCAACTGGTCCACCCGCAAGAAGGTCTTCACGCGGGCTCATCATTGCCATAGGGGTGCCCTGGATCATGATTTCCAGAAACGCGTTGCCGGGAACCTCCATCGGCAAACCGGAGGCCTGCTGGCGAGGATCCGAGTTGTAGGCCGCGATCACGCCTGGCAGGCCGGTTCCGGAGTATTCAAACACCACTCGGTCCACATCGGTGTGGGTGCCGGCGCGCACATCCTGAATCACAAGTTCCGGGTTGCCCTGGGAAGGCAGCATTACGCGGTCCTGCGCAAACAGTGTCTGCGCCTGGGCGTTATCCGCGGGCTGGACCGTAGTTGCTTCCTTCGTTTCAACCGAAGTGGTCGGTTGCGCCGTTGTGGCTTGCGAAGTTGCGACGCTTTCCTGCGTCACAGCCTGCGGGGTCGGCTCCGGCGCTTCCGGCTGTGTGCAGGCGCTCAACGCCAGCGGAAGGAGGAGCATTATGCTTATCGACGCTCTGTTCATACCCCCAACCATATAGAAGCGGAGGCAACGTGACGGTGAAAGTTGGAGTTCTTGGTGCGAAAGGTCGCGTGGGTTCGGCAGTTGTCGCAGGTGTCAACGCGGCCGAAGATCTAGAGCTGGTCGCCGAAATTGGCCAGGGGGATAGCCTTGAACAGCTCATTGACGCTGGGGCAGAAGTAATTGTGGATTTCACAACTCCGAATGCCGTGATGGACAACTTGGAGTTCTGCATTTCCAATGGCATTCACTGCGTGGTGGGTACTACCGGTTTTGATGAGGCCCGCTATGAGCAGGTGCGCAAGTGGTGCGCAGAGGCAGACGGCGTAGGTGTGTTAATCGCGCCGAACTTTGCCATCTCTGCAGTGTTGACCATGGCCTTTGCTAAGCAGGCTGCGCCGTTCTTTGAGTCCGCTGAGGTTGTGGAGTACCACCACCCGAACAAGCTTGATGCGCCGAGTGGCACTGCGATTAAGACGGCACAGGGGATTGCACGTGCGCGTCGTGAAGCAGGAATGGCCCCCATGCCGGACGCTACGGAACAGTCGCTTGAGGGCGCACGCGGAGCAAGCGTGGATGGTGTGCAGGTTCATGCCGTGCGCATGACCGGCATGGTGGCGCACGAAGAAGTGATTTTTGGCACCACCGATCAATCCCTGACCATCCGTCAGGATTCCTACGGCCGAGAGTCCTTTGTGCCGGGTGTGCTCACGGGTGTGCGTCAGGTGGCAGATCACCCTGGCCTGACTATCGGCCTAGACACCTACCTGGGGCTGTAATCAATGGCCGTGGAATCAACCCTTGATGTGCAGCTCATTGCAGCCTCGACGTTTCACATGCCTACCGGCGTGGACTGGGAGGTAGATGCAGAGGCCACGGACGCGGAAGCCATTGTGGAGTTCGCTGGTAGGGCTTGCTATGAAACCTGGGATAAGCCCAACCCGCACACCCGCGCAAATGATGCGTATCTTCGCCACATCATTGATGTTGGCCATGACGCGCTGTTAGAGCATGCAACTGCAACCGTCTACATCCGTGGGCTTTCGCGTGCCGCTGGCAATGAGCTTTTGCGCCACAGGCACTTGTCCTTCTCGCAGTTATCGCAGCGCTTCGTCCATTCCGGTGATGGGGAAGTCATTGTGCCGGATGTGATTGCAGAAGATGAGTCGCTGCACCGCATGTTCCTCGCCGCAGTAGATGAGGCGCGTTTTGTTCACGACGAATTGCTGCACGCCCTAGAGGAAAACCTGGCGAGCGAACCGAATGCACTGCTTCGGGCCAAGAAGGCGCGCCAGGCTGCGCGCGCAATCCTGCCCAACGCAACTGAGACCCGTTTTGTGGTGACCGGTAACTTCCGGGCGTGGCGCGAATTTATCGCAGCACGCGCCTCCGAGCATGCTGACGTGGAGATTCGCACCCTGGCTATTGCGTGTTTAGAGCTGTTGCGGGAGGCCTCGCCTGTGCTGTTTAGTGATTTTCTGATTAGTGAATTGGCTGATGGCACGCGTATGGCAACCAGTCCTTACGTGTAATTTACCTACGGGTTGCGGAGGGTTTTGTCCGCTATTGGTGTGCTCTTGTGCAAACTTGGGGGTGAAACAGGGTAGTCTATTTGCCCATGGGCACATCATTGATAGCTAACCGCGGCGCTGAGACGTTCGGCACCGCCTGTGTCGCGATGGTCACTCCGTTTGATGCAAACGGCAAACTTGATCTCGCGGCCGGGCGTAGGTTGGCTGCCCACCTTGTGGACAATGGGCTGGACGCACTCGTCCTTGCCGGCACCACCGGCGAATCCCCAACCACCACCACTGAAGAAAAGGTCGCTTTACTTCAGGCAGTCAAGGAGGAAGTAGGCGACCGTGCCAAGCTGATCGCTGGCGCGGGTACGAACAGCACTGCTACCACGATTGAGCTGGCGAAAGCATCTGCAGATGCTGGTGCTGACGGCCTTTTGGTAGTTACCCCGTATTACTCCAAGCCTTCGCAGGAGGGCGTCTACGCCCACTTCGCGGCAGTTGCAGGTGCGACGGATCTGCCGATCTGCCTGTATGACATTCCGGGCCGTTCTGGCATTCCTATTGACGGAAGCGTGATCGCACGCCTCGCCGAGCTGGATACCGTTCAGGCAGTCAAGGACGCGAAGGGTAACTTCGCGGAGGCGTCGGCACTGATCCAAAACACTGACCTTGCTTGGTACTCGGGCGATGACCCGCTGAACCTGCCGTGGTTGGCAATGGGTGCGACTGGCTTTATCTCCGTGGTGGGGCACGCGGCGCCGCGTGCTCTGCGGGAATTGCTCACAAGTTTTGAGGCTGGCGACCTCGCCCGTTCGAGGGAGATTAACGCCAACATCATTAACGTGCTAGCACACCATCAGGCTGTAATGGGTGGTGTCACATTCGCGAAAGCAGCCTTGCGTTTGCAGGGCATTGAGGTCGGAGATCCCCGCCTGCCAGTCGCACCGGCGACCGAGGCACAGGTTGCGGCGCTCCGACATGACATGGAGAAAGTTGGAGTCCTCTAAATATGAATGAACCCCGTAACCGCGCACGCAAAGTTACGCGCAAAGCCGGGCCGCCGGAGGCTGCAGACCAGCAGCCCGTATTCCAGGCACCTGAAAACCCAGCCGCCCAAGAGGGCGGCGATTTTGGTGTAGATAACAACACCAAGGGCGGTGCGAAGGGCAATGCCAACGGCGGCGGCCGTGGTGGAAACAATGGCAACAACCAGGGCGGCGGCAATGGTCGCCGCCGTCGTGGTCGCGGCCGTGGTGGCAATCACGGTGGCGAGGGTCGCGGTGAACGTCGTAACCCAATGAAGTCCATGCAGGGTGCTGACCTGACCAAGCGCCTGCCGGCACCGCCGAAGCCGGCGAACAACACGCTGCGTATCTACGCGCTTGGTGGTATTTCTGAGGTTGGTCGAAACATGACCGTCTTCGAGTACAACGGCCGCCTGCTCATTGTGGACTGTGGTGTGTTGTTCCCGAACTCCGGTGAGCCGGGCGTGGACTTGGTGCTGCCTGACTTCGGTCCGATTGAAAACAAGCTGGATAAGGTCGAGGCGCTGATTGTCACCCACGGCCACGAGGACCACATCGGTGCGATTCCGTGGCTGTTGAAGCTGCGTCACGATATCCCGATTTACGCATCCCGCTTCACCAACGCGCTGATCGCCGCGAAGACGCAGGAGCACCGCCAGCGTCCGAAGCTGCACGAGGTAAACAAGGACTCTGACATTAACGTCGGTCCGTTCCGCGTGCGTTTCTGGCATGTGAACCACTCCATTCCGGAGTGCCTGGGTGTGTCTATCAAGACTGGCGCTGGCCACGTTGTCATGACTGGTGACGTGAAGCTGGACCAAACGCCGTACGACGGCAAGCCAACGGATGTCCCGGCGCTGTCCCGCTACGGCGATGAGGGCATTGACCTGTTCATGTGTGACTCCACCAACGCCACCATCCCGGGCATTTCTTCCTCGGAGGCTGGCATTGAGGAGACGTTGACCCGCCTGGTCAGCCAGGCTCGCCAGCGGGTGGTGATCTCGTCTTTCGCCTCCAACGTGGCGCGTGTCCAGATGGCCATTAACGCTGCTGTGGCGAACAACCGCAAGGTGGCGTTCAACGGTCGTTCCATGATGCGCAACATGGAGATTGCGGAGAAGATGAGCCTGCTTAAGGCTCCGAAGGGCACGATCATCCCGATCGAAGAGGCCGCGAAGATGGCACCGCACAAGACGGTGCTGATCACCACTGGTACGCAGGGTGAGCCGATGGCGGCGCTGAGCCGTATGTCACGTCGCGAGCACCGCCAGATCACGATTCGTGACGGTGACACGATCATCTTCTCCTCCTCGCTCATCCCGGGCAACGAGGAAGCAGTCTTCGCCGTGATCAACAACCTCGCCCAGATTGGTGCCAACGTGATCACCAACGCGGAGGCTCACGTCCACGCCTCTGGCCACGGTTATGCAGGAGAGCTGCTTGCGCTGTACAACGCTGCACGTCCGACGTGCGCGATGCCGGTGCACGGCGAGTGGCGCCACATGCGCGCCAACAAGGAGCTTGCTATCTCTACGGGCGTGCGCCCGGAGAACACCGCGCTTGCGCAAAACGGCGTGGTTGTGGATATGACCAAGGGCAAGATCAAGGTTGTTGGCCAGTACCAGGTGGGTCAGCTCTACGTTGATGGCGAGACCATGGGTGATGTGGACCTGGACGTGCTGGCGGATCGTACTTCGCTGGCCGCCGGTGGTGCGTTGTCTATTACGTGTGTGATTGATGACCGTACGGGTCGCCTCCTGCAGTCGCCGACTGTGTCCACCACTGGCTGGTCTGATGATGACCGTGAGTTCAACAAGAAGCTCATCGAAGCCGTCGAGGCCGTGATGGATGATTTGGCTGCCCAGGGTGAAAATGATGCGATGCGTATGGTGCAGCAGCTGCGCCGCAAGGTGGGCCGCGCCATTTCCCAGAAGTACAAGCGTGAGCCGGTGATTTTGCCGACCATCGTCCCAATGGCCGCTGATCTGGGCCCGATTGATGATGAGGACGTGGAAGCGTCCCGCGAGTCGCTCTAACCGTTAGCCATCGCACGTACTACCCCCTAGGGCCGCACAATGTTGTGGTCTAGGGGGTAGATACGTTTTCGGGGTCAAACCCAACTTCTTCACGCGGGCCGGGGGTGCGTCGTTGAAGCCGGGCCTGGAGGCAGTCCTTGGAACAAATATGCAGGGGAAGATATGCAGGTTCGCAGGTCACGGCCAATTTTCATTAACGGGCCCCTTATTGAAAAAGTGCTCTGACCATTACTCCTGCATATTTAGACCTGCATATCTGTTGACTGGGGCGGACCGGGCAGCCGAGCACGTCGCGGGAACTGTCCCGCGCGGGTGACGTGTGTCTAAGGGGGTAGACACGCCTGGACGGGGCGTGCAACACTTTGGGGCATGAGGACTGCAAAGAGAACCGCAAAGAAGACTGCCGGAATGTTGGCGGCTGCTGCGACTGTAGCCACGATGATGTTTGCGCCCGCGGCACACGCGGACGAGGATGTGGATTGGACGGGTGGTCGCCCGCTGCCACCGGGAACCGAGGTTCCATTTGAGCCTGGCTACGCGTCGGCTTGGAGGAACTACGACGTGATTCGTCCGGGCGATCCGAACTTCCGCAACCCAAGCGTGCAGGGCATCCGCGTGATTGGTCACTATGACAAGGACACCATCATGTGTTTGATGAACGCCAAGGGCGGCATTAGCGGCTGCTACGTTGACGGCAAGCCAGCTACTGACCTCGGCTGGGGCACGGGCGGTATCCAGGTGACTGTGGATCCAACTGTGGTGCAGTTCGCCCCAGTTATCCGCGGCTACAACGATATGAGCAGGCAGCTGTCTAGCGGTAGCGGATCTTCGCTGCCGTTCTAACGGCTCCATCTGTGCGGCTAGGCTAAGGGGCATGACTTTCGCACAAAGAGAGCGTGAGCGTCTTGGGCTTTTGCTTCTGGACGTTGGCCCGGACGCCCCAACCCTCAACGACGGATGGACCACCCAAGATTTGGCCGTGCATTTGTTGATCCGTGAGCGCAAGCCATGGGCCGCACCGGGGATTTTGATCCCGGCAGCCAAGCCGCTGCTGGAGCGCGAGACGAAGAAGCAGAAGGCGCGGCCGTACGGGGATGTTGTGCGTGAATGGGCGGCCGGACCGCCGGCGCTGCTTGCGCCTGTAGACGCGAAGATGAATGGTGCGGAGCATTTCATCCACCATGAAGACGTGCGCCGGGGTAGGGGAGTAGTTCAGCCGCGCGAATTCAGCAAGGCTGTCAATGCTGATTTGATGCGTTACGTGAAACGTTTTGCCGCGTTGACGTTGCGTGGCAGCGAAGTACCTGTGGTGCTTACCCCGCAGGATCTGCCGCCTATTACTGCCGGTGGCAAGGCTGGGGTGGCTGAGCGTGGGGACAACGTGCTCCGAGTTAGTGGAGCGCCAGGCGAACTGCTGTTGTGGGTGAGCGGTCGCGATGCGGTTGATGTGAGTTTTAGCGGCAACACATCGGCGCTCAAGGGGCTGAAGCGACAGATTTAAAATACCGTGCCGGTGTGGCAACTGTGACGTGTGTGACTTGAGGTATTAGAGTTACACCCATGTCTGTCAAAAACCCGGCACCACGTTCGCCGCGCTCGCACCCCGCGTCAAGAGGGTATTCGAGCAGCCGATACGCAGCCTCACGTGACCGTGATTATGGTGCGCCCGCGTCCATGACACATCCGCCGACCTCATCTATGGTCGCCGCGGACACTGCCAATGAGCGCGTCGGTTCTGCAACCAAGGTTGTTGGCAGCACGCTGGGGTCTGCGACCCGTTGGGTGGGATCCGCTGTCGCAGGTCTTGGCGCAGGTCTCGGCGCTGGTCTTGGCGGCGGGCGTCGCCGTCGGCGCGATGAAGAGGAAACGGACTTTGATCCGTTTGACTCCTCGTTTGATGATGCTGAGCAAGAAGATGTACCGCGTAGGAGAAAATCCCGCGCAAAGGTTGAAGTCCAGGAGGAATCGGAAGATCCCATGAGGGAACGTGACAGTGAAGATATCAATGTTCACGCCGATGCATGGGGCCTTGTTCTTATCGGACTTTCCGCAATTATTGGTGCGTCCGTATGGATGGACATTGCTGGACCCGTCGGTAGTGTGATCGCTCAGGCCTGCCATTGGGTTATTGGTGCCGGTGCGCTGATCCTGCCGATTGTCCTGGTAGGTATTGCGATTGCGCTGATGCTCAACGTGCGTACGGCAAACGCTGTGCGTGGCCGCGTGGCACTGGGAATCAGCATCATCGCTGTGGGCATGCTGGGCATGATTCACGTATTTGCGGGTACTCCAGCGGATTGGGAGACACGCAAGATTGCCGGCGGTGCTATTGGCACACTTGTCGGCGGTGTCCTGTCTGTAGCCTTTACTCCGTTTGTTGCGGTACCCCTGCTGGCGCTGCTCATTGTGTACGGCGCACTCAAGACAACCGGCATTACTACCCGTCAGACCTATGACTACCTTGTTGGGCTCTTTGCCAGGGTGCGTGAGAAAGGCGAGGAAGAGTTCTTCGAGGATGAAGACGCAGACGCTGACAGCGATGACCGCTACAGTCACGTTGACCGAGACCTTGAGGACATAGCCGAGGGACGCGAGCGCCGCCCACGTGAGCCTGAGGAGACGACGGTGGTGGAGCGCCCACGCTCGTCGCGTCGTCCACGGGTGCGTCAGACGCCGGTACCGACGCCGGCACCGACACCTGCGCCGACACCTGCTCCTGCACAAGCCCGCACGCCGATGGATAACTACCCGGCAGACGGGGATACGGTCTACGACTTTGCTGAAGACGTAGCTGATTCCCCGGAGCCGGAACGAAAGCCTGCGGCCAAGCCCGCGCCGGCTGTCGAAGAGACACGCGTGCTGGATCGTGAGCCGGTCACACAACCGCAGCCGGCAGTCCCCGCACCCGATGCTGTTGGGACTTCGCGTGAGGCGATGCGCCAGGCCATCATTGCGCGAAGCGGCGTCGATGCTGCCGCGGTGCCGGCAAGCACGCCGAAGTCTGAGGTTGCAAAGCAACAGGCACCAACAACGCCGGTGAACCCTGCGCAGCAGGAGGCGCGGAAGGTGGCGGCGGGGGACTACACGTTGCCGTCGACAAGCTTGCTGGTTCCCGGCAATGCTCCGAAGACGCGCACTGAGGCCAACGACCGCATGATCGAGGCCATCACGGACGTGTTTGAAGAATTCAACGTTGACGCGACTGTGACCGGGTTTAGCCGTGGCCCGACAGTGACCCGCTACGAGGTTGAGCTGGGCCCAGGTGTCAAGGTTTCCAAGATCACCAACCTGCAGTCCAACCTGGCGTATGCCGTGGCTACGGACAATGTGCGTTTGCTGACTCCGATCCCGGGCAAGTCCGCTGTGGGCATTGAGGTGCCTAACCAGGACCGTGAGATGGTGCGCCTGCGTGACGTGCTGGACGCGCCGAAGGTGGCCGCTGACCCGGACCCGATGCTCATCGGCCTTGGTAAGGACATCGAAGGCGACTTCGTTTCCGCCAGCGTGCAGAAGATGCCACACCTGCTGGTCGCGGGCTCTACTGGTTCCGGTAAGTCGGCGTTTGTGAACTCTATGCTGGTGTCGCTGCTTACCCGCGCGACCCCGGAGGAAGTGCGCCTGATTCTGGTGGATCCGAAGATGGTGGAGCTGACGCCATATGAGGGCATCCCGCACCTGATCACGCCGATTATCACGCAGCCGAAGAAGGCGGCAGCCGCACTGCAGTGGCTGGTTGAGGAGATGGAGCAGCGCTACATGGACATGAAGTCCGCGCGCGTGCGCCACATCAAGGACTACAACCGCAAGGTTCGCAGCGGCGAGATCACGGCACCTCCGGGCTCTGAGCGTGAGATGCGCCCATACCCGTTCATCGTGTGTGTGGTGGATGAGCTGGCGGATCTGATGATGACGGCACCGAAAGAGATCGAAGACTCCATCGTGCGCATCACCCAGAAGGCCCGCGCGGCAGGTATCCACCTGGTGTTGGCAACGCAGCGTCCGTCGGTAGATGTGGTGACCGGTCTGATTAAGACCAACGTGCCGTCGCGTCTGGCGTTTGCTACCTCCTCGCTGACGGACTCGCGAGTCATTCTGGACCAGGCGGGTGCAGAAAAGCTCATCGGTATGGGCGATGGCCTGTTCATTCCGCAGGGCGCTGGCAAGCCGCAGCGTTTGCAGGGTGCGTTTGTGACGGATGAGGAAATCCAGGCGGTTGTAGACGCCGCGAAGTCCCAGGATGAGCCCGAGTACGTCGAAGGTGTGACCGAGGACAAGCAGGCCGAAGCCAAGGTTATTGATGATGACATTGGTAAAGACCTCGACGACCTCCTCGAAGCGGTCGAGCTTGTGGTTACCTCCCAGCTGGGGTCGACCTCCATGCTGCAGCGCAAGCTGCGCATCGGCTTTGCCAAGGCGGGTCGCCTGATGGACCTCATGGAATCGCGTGGCGTTGTCGGCCCCTCCGAAGGCTCGAAGGCTCGCGAGGTGCTGGTCAAGCCTGAGGAGCTTGAGACGATCATCTGGATGATCAAGGGAGCCGATCCTGCCGAAGCGCCGAAGGAAGCAGGTCTGGAGCAGGATGAGGCGCAAGCAAGCGGTGACTCCGATACGGATGATGACACCCGCACCGTGCAGGCGACGTACAACCCGACCGGCGGCGCGTTCTAGATGCAGCAGGTAGTGAAGCCGCGCTTGTCCAAGCACATTGTCTTCGTCCTGTTTGAGGACTTCGAGCTTCTAGACGTAGCGGGGCCGCTGGAAGTCTTCTCCAAGGTCGACGGGTGGGAAGTCACGTTGCTCTCTCCGGATGGGCGACCTGTGGGCTCGTCTCAGGGTGTTCGATTTGAAGTAAGTGGCGATTATGCGCCGCAAAGCAGTGATGTCCTGTTCGTTCCAGGAGGTCGGGGCACCCGCAAACTTGCGCACGACGAGTCCTTCCTCAACGCTCTCAAATCTCTGGCGAGCGACACCAGTGTCGTGATGTCTGTGTGTACCGGCTCGGCATTACTCGCCGCGGCCGGGCTTCTGGAAGGGTATGCGGCGACGAGTAACAAGCGCGCGTTTGCGTGGGCAACGAGCTTCGGCCAGGACATCGATTGGCGCCGCTCTGCGCGTTGGGTACATGATCGCGACCGGTGGACATCCTCAGGAGTCTCGGCCGGTACAGACATGGCGGCGGCATTCGTTGCGGATGAATGCGGCGAGGCAGTCGCACGCGAGGTGGCGGACGCGATCGAGCTGCGTCTACACCTTGACCCGAATGAGGACCCGTTCGCCATTTAGGCCACCTGGGTTCCACAGGCTAGTGTCACCGCGCTTCCGAATACATGTGGTGTAGAGTGAGACGCGCTTGGAGGGGAGTACCCCGTAAGTGCCCGGATCGTCAGCACGGCAGCGCATCTCGCGCCCCGGTCTGGGCCGCCCCGCAACATTGAGGTGGGGGAGACCTCCGGTCATTTCAACGTAACTTCTGACCGGAGGAAAGCTTATGCATGTGCCTTTGTCCATCTGGCTGATCACTTCTGCAGTGATCCTGGGTTTTTTCATTTTTGATTTCGTTTCCCACGTGCGCACCCCGCACGAGCCCTCCATGAAGGAGTCCGGTGGGTGGGCGGCGTTCTACATGACCATGGCCTGCATTTTTGGTGGCATTGTGTGGTGGCTGTGGGACGCAGAACACGGCATTCAGTTCTTCACTGGTTACATCACGGAGCTTTCGCTGTCCGTGGACAACCTGTTTGTGTTCGCGCTGATCATGGGCGCGTTTAAGATCCCTCGTGCGTATCAGCAGAAGGTGCTGCTGATCGGCATTGTGATGGCGCTGATCTTCCGTCTGTTGTTCATCCTGCTTGGCGCCGTGATCATTGAGGCCTGGTCGGATGTGTTCTACATCTTCGCCGCCTTCCTCATCTACACCGCGATCAAGCTGGTGTATGACGAAGCGACCGACCAGGAGGATCCGGACCCGAACGACATGTTTGTGGTCAAGACCCTGCGCAAGGTCATCCCGGTGACCAGCTCGTACCACGGTGACCGACTGGTGTCACGCACACAGGCTGGCAAGCGGGCTGTAACCCCGCTGTTCGTCGCGCTGCTGTCCATTGGATTTATCGACGTGATGTTCGCATTCGATTCCATCCCGGCCATCTACGGCATCACCCAGGAAGCGTTCCTGGTGTTTACCGCCAACGCGTTTGCGCTGCTTGGGCTGCGTCAGCTCTACTTCCTGCTGAACGGTCTGCTGGACAAACTCGTCTACCTGCCATACGGCCTGGCAGTCGTGCTCGGCTTCATCGGTGTGAAGCTGCTGCTGCACGCACTGCACGAGAACAACCTGTCCTTCATCAACGGCGGAGAGGGCTTGGGCGTGCCGGAAATCGGGACGGTCACCTCCCTCGGCGTGATTGTCGGAGTACTCGTAGTGACTGCAATTGCGTCCGTAATCAAGGACCGTGCAGATCTCAAGGCTGGGCGCCGTCAACCGGACGACAAGAAGTACCACGTTGACTTTGATGACCACGGTAACCGTCGCAAAGTGGACAAGTTCGGCCACCACATTGCGTGGATTGATGATCCGGCGACCTCCGGAAAGGGCGACCACACAGCGACCGGTTCACGCGATACCGATCACTTGCATGTCGCCCGCGGCAAGAAGAGTTAGGTGAAGATATTTGCGACCGGGTTCCACTCGCGGATGTCCCGGTTTGCCAGCGCACCAGCGGCTACATACGGGTCCTGATTCATCAACGCTTCGGCCTCCGCAATCCCTGCGGTATCCGGCAGCTGAATGATGATCAGGGCCTGTCCGCCCTCAAGGTACGGCCCGGAGCCGACGATGTGACCGGCCTCAAGCAGGCCTGCGATGAACTCGCGGTGGTGGGGCCTCGTCTCGTCCACAAGCTGGACGTCAGGGCCGTAGGTATAGGTGCAAGCGAAATATCTCATGAATGGCAGTCTAGGGTGGATGGCGTGAGTAACGCTACGGCCAAGCAGTCCAATTGGAATCTGCCAAACATGTTGACCAGCCTGCGCATCCTGTTTATCCCGGTGTTTGCCTGGTTGGTGCTTGATCAGCGCTGGTGGTGGGCCTTCGGCCTGTTCGTCGCGCTGATGATTACAGACAAGCTGGATGGCGATATTGCCCGCGCCCGCGGTCTGATCACGGATTTTGGCAAGATCGCTGACCCGATTGCAGATAAAGCGCTGATGATCACCGCCATGGTCACGCTCAACATCGCATCCACCTTGCCCGTGTGGATCACCGTGGTCATTGTGGTGCGTGAGCTGGGCATTACGTTCTGGCGCATGTGGATGTTGCGGCGTGGTCGCGTCGTCCCGGCGTCGAAAGGCGGCAAGCTCAAGACCGTCCTGCAAACCGTGGGTATTGCGCTCTACCTGTGCCCGCTGCCAACGTGGATGGATATTCCTACACTCGTGGTGATGATTATTGCCGCTGCCGTGACGGTGGTGACCGGTATCCAGTATTTGATTGATGCGGAGAAAGCCAATGCTTGAGCCTTTGCTTGTAGACGCACTGCGGAAACATTCCCAAACCATCTCCTTTTGTGAGTCACTGACTGCTGGTTTGGCTAGCGCCCGTGTTGCAGCCATCCCGGGAGCATCGGACGTGCTGCGCGGCGGACTGATCACCTACGCCACGGACTTAAAGATTGCACTCGCTGGGGTAGAAGCCGAGGTTGTAGAACGCGAAGGTGTGGTCTCTGCGGCTGTGGCACGAGAGATGGCTCGTGGTTGCAGGCAAGCATGTGGTTCTGACTGGGCGGTTGCGCTGACTGGCGTGGCAGGCCCTGACCTCCAAGACGGCCACCCGGTGGGCGAGGTCTGGATTGGCCTTGCAGGGCCGAACTGGACTGCATCCAGCTTGGCTGCGGATTTGTTGCCGCCGAGCCAGACCCGATTCGCGCTGGTTCCAGATACGGCTGAGCCGCAGCGTGTGATTGCAGGAACCCGCAATGACATTAGGAATTCAGCCGTGGACGCAGCGCTAATTGGGGTGTTGCACGCACTTGGGGAACAAACTGAAGGGCTGATCCGTTAGAACTCATGATGGCAACAACGACTCTGCTTCTAGACCAACCGTTAACCACCGCGCCCCTTATCCCAACCGCGCCGGTGAAGGAACCCCTGCTGCGTGAAGCACTGGGGATGTCGCTGCGTGCATTTCGCGCGGACAAGGGCGTGTCACTTCGTGAGCTAGCTACCCAAGCGCTGGTGAGCCCGGGATATCTCTCGGAGCTTGAGCGCGGCCGCAAGGAAGTGTCCTCTGAGGTGCTTTCTTCCATTTGCCAGGCGCTGGATACTACGGTGTCTGAGGTGTTGCTTGAGGCTGTGGCAAACCTCTCCCTGCCGTCTTTGGCGGAGGAACTGCGTACGACAACTCCTGCGGCAGCAGAGGCTTAAGCCCTTCGCTGTGGGTTATCAGGGGGAGTAGCGCAAGCGGGGCGCGCCCATCGCGTCTAAAGTGGGGACGCAGAAATGTAATTTTCCACGAAAGGTTTATGTAACCAATGGCGAACCCGTTCAAGAAGTTCTGGAACTACCTGATGGCGCTTTTCGACAGCAAGATCGAGGAAAACGCTGACCCGAAGGTCCAGATTGAGCAGGCAATTAATGAGGCCCAGCGCCAGCACCAGGCACTGTCCCAGCAGGCAGCTGCCGTGATTGGCAACCAGCGTCAGCTGGAGATGCAGCTTAACCGCCGCCTGGAGGACGTGGAGAAGCTGCAGGCGAATACCCGCCAGGCACTGCAGCTGGCCGACAAGGCCCGCGGCGAGGGCAACGCGCAGAAGGCACAGGAGTACGAGAACGCTGCTGAGGCGTTTGCGGCACAGCTGGTCACCGCGGAGCAGGGCGTTGAGGACACCAAGCAGCTGCACGACCAGGCGCTGCAGCAGGCGGCTTCTGCGAAGCAGGCAGTTGAGCGCAACGCGGCACAGCTGCAGCAGCAGGTCAATGAGCGCACCAAGCTGCTGAGCCAGCTTGAGCAGGCCAAGATGCAGGAGAAGGTCTCCGAGACCATGCAGTCCATGAACGCGATTACTGCGTCGGGCCCCAACCTGGATCAGGTGCGTGACAAGATTGAGCGCCGCTACGCCAACGCGCTTGGCCAGGCTGAGCTGGCCCAGAACTCGATTCAGGGCCGCATGGCTGAGGTTGAGCAGGCCGGTATCCAGATGGCTGGCCACGGCCGCCTGGAGCAGATCCGCGCCGAGATGGCTGGTGAGCTGACCTCTGGCGCGAAGCCGGCGATTGAGCAGGGCAACAACGCTGGCGCCGAGGTTTCTGATGACGCAGTTGCGCAGCGTATGCGCGAACTGCGCGGCGAGTAGCGTTTCGTCTCGCGGGGTTAATCCACCGCGCCGCGCGCGACAAGTGCTTCCGCAATCATGCGAGCACGTCGCACGGCGCGGATAACCAGGGGGGTTCCAAAGGCGGCCACCGAGAAGCCGGCGCCACGCGCTTTGCGTGCGTCGAGCACCTCGTTGGCCGTTTGTAGCATCAGGGGGATGAGGCGGATCGTCAGAGCAATGGTCAAACTGATCAGATCCACCGGCACGCCGAATCGAGCAAGTGGCTGCATTGCCTTATCTAGGGAATCGAGTAGCGCCTCCACCGTGGTGGTCAGCGTCAGAAGATTTGCCGCAGCGATCGTTGCCAAAAGCGAGATCATGCTGGTCAATGCGGCTTCCACGCCGTTTTGCCAGACCAAGAACGCGCCGAGGAAAATCAACACTGGCAGCAATGGCACCAGCTGACGCCAGGCAACCTCAATCGGGATACGAGCCCACATGTACAGCGCCATCACCAAGGTCAGAGCGGTCATGGATTGCCACGGGGCGTTTGGAGCAAACGTTGCGACAATGATGAATGCCACAAGCGCCACGAACTTCCAAGCGGGGTTCGTGCGGTGCAGCCACGTGTTGCCAGGGACGTAGACGCCTAGGGGGAGTTCTCTGATCACGGCTTCGCTTCCATCAGGTCGGTGTAGAAAGTGATGGCGGCGTTCGGGGTGCCGTCGAAAATCAGCTGCGAATCGTTGAGCACCAGGACACGCTCGAAATCCCGCAGCATGTCCAGATCGTGCGTGACCACTATGAGCTGCTGTTCGAGGGCCATGAGCTCGCGGATGATGCGGCGTCGGTTGCGAAGATCTAGAAGTGTCGTGGGCTCGTCGCAAATAATGGTGTCCGGTTCAGTGACCAGGACCGATGCGAGTGCCAGCATCTGCTTCTCACCACCGGAGAGGGTGTGCGGGGAGTGCTCGGCGTGGTTGGCCAGATCGAAGCGCTCAAGTACTGCGGCAACGCGTGACTGGACCTCGGTGCGGGGCAGCTTGAAGCGGCGCAAAGAGAATGCGACATCATCGGCAACCCTCGGCATCACAATCTGGTTCTCCGCATCGGAGAAGACAAAACCGACCTGTTTGCGGATAGTCTTTGAGTCCTTCGCGGTAGACAAACCGTTGACAAGCACGTCACCCTCAGTCGGCTCAATAAGGCCGTTAATCAGGCGCACAGCGGTGGATTTGCCGGACCCGTTTGAACCAATGATGCCGATGCGTTGCTCGGTCAGCCTGAGGGTGAGCGGCGCAAGGATCTGCTTGTCGTCATAGGTGACTGCTGCGCCGCGGAACTCGATGGTGGGCATTAGCGTTTGCCGAGCTTGCCGCGAAGGTCCGGAAACGCGGTGTGGACAGCAAGGGCGATAGCAATCATGACGGCCACCTTAATTGCATCCGGCAAAAGGAATGGCACCTGTGCTGCCCATGCGGCACCGAAGGTCAAGTCCAGGCGAAGCATCATGCCGAACACGCCAAAGAGGTACTGCATGAATAGGCCGAGGTAGCCAGCCACGATGAAGATGCCGGTGGTGACGGTGCGGTTTGCGGAAAACGGTGCGCGGTATGCAATGGCGCCAGCGACAAGCGCTGCAATGAGATACCCAACAAGGTAACCCGCGGTGGGGCCGCCGAGCGCGGCAATCGTGGTGCGGCCACCTGCAAGAACGGGAAATGCAAGACCGACAGCCAAGAAGAGCAACGTGGTGAGGAAACCGCGGCGGCTGCCCAGCACTAGGGCGGCCAGGATCACTGCGGCATTCTGCAGGACAATCGGCACACCGAATACTCCGGCGGGGATGGCAACAAAGCCAAGCACCATGATGATGGCGGCGAAGACGGCGATGTAGGCGATATCAGTTGCAGTTGCGGTAGAGCTGCGGGACGTTGAGGCGGCATTCGCCTGGGGTGATTCAGAGTTGGTCATGTGAAAAACCTACCTGAACGCTGTTCAATGCGTGGTATTGAGGGGTGCTTAGGTAGGTTGGCCGTATGCGATTGACGGAATTTCATCAGCTTGTTCGTGATGAGTTTGGCCCGGAGCGTGCGGAATGGATCATTCGTTCCCAGGTGCTTGCCTCTAGCGATATGACGGCAAGTGAGCTCATCGAAAGTGGTGTCGATCCGCGCGAGGTGTGGGAGGGGCTGTGCAATGCCTTTGACGTGCCAGCGGAACGGCGCTTGGGAGTAGACCGGCCCGGGAAATAATATTTCGCGCCTCTACTTCTAATCGAACACCCTTGCGTGTAAGGTGTTTTGTGTGTGCTGAAGAAATTTAGGATGAATTTCGGCTGCGAGGGAACCGAACCACCGGTAGCCAACGTCTAATACCTATAAGCAATAAAAATCCTAAGGAGAAAACATGGCTGCAAAGAAGAAGACCGCTGCTGCGGGCAATGACCGCCAAAACGCACTTGATGCGGCAATGGCAATGATTGAGAAGGACTTTGGCAAGGGCGCCATCATGCGCCTGGGCGAGGAAAAGCGCCCGCCGATTCAGTCCATCTCCTCTGGCAACACTGCCATCGACGTTGCTCTGGGCATTGGCGGCTGGCCACGCGGGCGCGTAGTAGAGATCTACGGCCCGGAGTCTTCCGGTAAGACGACGGTTGCACTGCACGCCATCGCACAGGCCCAAAAGGCAGGCGGTATCGCGGCGTTCATCGATGCGGAGCACGCGCTTGACCCGGACTACGCGGCAAAGCTGGGCGTGGATACGGATAATCTGTTGGTCTCCCAGCCAGATACCGGTGAACAGGCCTTGGAAATTGCAGACATGCTGGTGCGCTCCGGTGCCATTGACATCATCGTGATTGACTCCGTGGCGGCGCTGACGCCGAAGGCGGAAATTGAAGGCGAGATGGGTGACAGTCACGTTGGTTTGCAGGCCCGCCTGATGTCTCAGGCACTGCGCAAGATGACCGGTGCGCTGTACAATTCCGGCACTACCGCCATCTTTATCAACCAGCTGCGTGAAAAGATTGGCGTGATGTTTGGCTCCCCGGAGACCACCACGGGCGGTAAGGCACTGAAGTTCTACGCCTCCGTGCGCTGTGACGTGCGCCGAATCCAGACGCTGAAGGACGGCCAGGATTCCATTGGTAACCGCACCAAGCTCAAGGTGGTCAAGAACAAGGTGTCCCCGCCGTTTAAGATCGCGGAGTTCGACATCATGTACGGCGAGGGCATTTCGCGCGAAAGCTCCATCATTGACATGGGCGTGGACAACGGCATTGTGAAGAAGTCCGGCTCTTGGTTCACCTACGAAGGTGAGCAGCTGGGCCAGGGTAAGGAGAAAGTCCGCCAGTTCCTCAAGGACAATCCTGATTTGGCCGATGAGATTGAGGACAAGATTTTCAAGGCCTTGGGCGTTGGCAAGTACGCGGGCAAAACGGACGAAGATGACGCGCTGACGGACGACGCGATTGACATGGTGCCAAACGTTGACTTCGACGATGAGGACGATGACGCATAGCCAGGAGCGCGATGTTGCCAGCAAGGTAGCGAAACTACAGCAGGCCCTTGAGCACTTTGAGGGCGGGCAGCTCTTTGACACTTGCAAAGAAGACGCGCTTGCGCCGATCCGCAAGCGTGCCCTCGGACTGCTGGATCAGCGGCAGCGTTCACGCCACGAGCTGCGTGAACGTTTGCTCAAGCTGGAGTTTGCGCCTGAGCTTGTTGATGAGGTGCTGGATTCGCTTGAGCAGAACTTGCTTTTAGACGACGCACGGTTTGCCTCCGAGTGGGTACGCCAGCGCGCGGCAACGCGGGGAAAGTCTTCCCGGGCCCTTGATTTGGAGCTGCGTGAAAAGGGGGTCGCGGCGCATGTGCGTGCAGAAGCATTGGAACAGATCAGTGCCGAGGACGAGGAACGTCAGGCACGCGCTTTGGCGCAGAAGAAGGTGCGAGAGGTCAAGGAGCCGCCGGCTGATAGGGCGGAGTATGACAAAGCTTTGCGGCGCGTCGTTGGGGTTCTTGCGCGTCGCGGGTATTCTTCCGAGCTGACCATGCGGGTGGCGCGCAGTGAATTAGAAGCGCGCATCGAGTCTTTCGACTGATGCGCGCTTGGTGCGGGGTGTTGCCGAACAGTGTTGCTGCTCCAGTCTTGGCTTAAACCTGGAGTGGCACAGATTAGCTGTGAGGCAAAGGCAGGAATTCCGGGCGTTGTTTTCCGCGCGGCGGAGAACCCGGCCCCGAGCCGGGAACTGTGACGGGGGGGAGATGGATGGCTGCGGGTATGGGCATCACGTGCCCGCAGCCTGGATCCAGCTGGTTGTGGGTTGTGGGTTATTCGCGGACTCGGTGGTCGATGACGTCTGGTAGCACTACGGCGGAAAAGAATATTACGCTAGGGTCTATCCGGACATCGCAAGACTTGCCTGCCGAGTATAGGAGTAAGAGTGGCAACCTCATACGAGCTGAAGCATTTTCCTCAGAGAATCTATGTCTGTTATCTGCAGGATTTGCAGCTTAGACAAA
Organism: Corynebacterium riegelii; assembly: GCF_016728505.1. Taxonomy (GTDB): domain Bacteria; phylum Actinomycetota; class Actinomycetes; order Mycobacteriales; family Mycobacteriaceae; genus Corynebacterium; species Corynebacterium riegelii. The sequence continues at coordinate 2,170,628 of NZ_CP068159.1, read as the reverse complement.
GGGTCTTGGCGATCGTTCCTACTCTTGAAGACGCAAGAGCTATTGCGAAACGTCATAATGACTCCATGTTTCATGTCTACTGGAGTGAATGTGCCGTGGATTGTGGCAAGAACTCTAGTTGGCGCCCGGTCCATGGAGAACCGGTCATTGTTGCTTTCAGCCCTGGTTACAGCATGGAGGAGGGGCCTAGCCCAGACGACAACGAGCCGGTTGATGTTCGAGCCTACCTGAATCGAGATAGCGCAGTGAACTACCTGAGGTGGTTCGACCGAAATTTGCCTCCCGAATTTTGGGAACACGCATTTTGGGAGGTTGAGCTCGGATGGGAAGCATCAGGACTCAAGGAACTGATGAAGAGTTGGCAAGAATAATAGCTGGCGGCACAATTGGGAAAGCATCCATCTATCAGTCCCAGTCAACATGTCTCCCGTGCAGAGGACTTCTGAAAATGACAGTCCCGCTTGGAAAAGTATCGCCCTAGGACCGCAACGTGCCAGTAGTTATCTCTATGTCAGGGCCGGTCAGCTGTCAGCCAGCGTGCGGTAGAGGGTGGCTCTGCGGATACCGAGGTCTGTGGCGATAGCTACCTTGGGCTCACCTGCTGCTGCTCGCTGCCGTGCTACTTCGGCCTTTTCTGTGGTCAGGGCACGTTTGCGGCCCTGATATTTGCCGGCCTTTTTCGCCAGGGCTATGCCCTCAGCCTGCCGCTCCCGGATAATCGATCACTCAAACTGAGCGAACGAGCCGAGGATGCTCAGCATGAGGTTGTCTCAGGAGTTCTCCCGACCCGTCGCAAAGGTCAGTCCTTCTTTGATGAAGTGCACACTCGCACCCTTCTCAGTGATCTGGTCGATTAGTCCCTGCAGATCAGTCAGGGAGCGGGCCAGTCGGTCAATCGAGGCGATCATCAGTTGATCGTGTCCATGGCGATCAGCTGGTACACCACAGTGATCGGGGAAGTCAGTACGTGTAGTTGAAATACTCCGCCGCTTTTTTAGCTGAAGCCGGAATCCGGCCGAGTGTCGGCACCGTTGGCGATTCCTATGACAACGCGCTGGCGGAGACGGTCAACGGTCTCTACAAGGCTGAACTTATCCATGCTCACGGCCCGTGGACGTCGGTCGGCGAAGTAGAGCTTGCCACCTTGCGGTGGGTGCATTGGTGGAACACCAAGCGCCTTCACGAAGCCTTGGACTACGCCACCCCACAAGAAGTAGAAACCGAGTATTATCTCACCGAGCCCATCAACACAGGGCCATAAAAGAAGCGGAACCAAACCCAGGACGCTTCAATGAGGTTCTTTGGAAAGCGTACGGGAATATGGATTCACCCCGGCATATTTGCAGAACATTGAATCAATTCTATAGTCCTATTGAATTGGAGAATCTAGTTAAGTCATCGTCCTATTGGCGAGAGCGATCACTTCCGTGGAACTCTGAGGGGCTACGTGATTCGGTGGATAGATTCGTTGGCAACTACTCTGGTGACAAGAATATTGAATTGGCATTTGTGGAAATCTCAGTTGGAGGTATCACGAAATGCTTATAAGACGAAAGTTTTCGCCTGAGGCTGCAATTAGAATAAATGTTCTTGTGGACGCGTATGTGACTTCATTTCTTGGCGCATCCGTGGGTTACTTGACCATTCAATCCGGTCTTGAGAGTCAAGGTGCATTGCGTGCGGTAGGCATTGGCATTGTGATTGGGACGGTACTGTCATTGCCGCTTGCGCGACTCGGAGATGTTGTGGGGGAAACTACTGTCCTCGGTGGTGTTCAGATCTTGCAATTTATCTCATATATTGCGCTTGGAATAGTCCCCGGTCATATTCCAATGTTGGGAACCCTGGTTGGAATCTTTCTGCTTGGAAGGTTTGTTTCGCCTTTGAGGGGCGCCCTTCCTCCACGCTACTTGCAAAAAGAAGAGCTAGTCAGTTATAAGGTTGCGCTACGAACGTCAACGTTAACTGTTGTCCTACTCGGTACTGCCACCGTATCGTGCGTATTGTTCTTTGGTATATCTATTCGAATTTTTTCGTCGATGCTTGGAGGCATTGGATACTTGATTTGTATTCTCTCGACCCAAGCGTTGAAGGAAAAGCAACAAGTTGAGGTCGTGAGACGAAATTCATTTGTCCTTAGGCTTTCACTGGGATCTGACGTTTGGATTTCTTGTCTTAAAGTCATCATATCATTCGGAATTATCGCAACCGGTTCTGCTCTATTTCCGTACATTCTTGCCTCTAAGGGCAACAATCTTAGTTGGTTGCTATTTTGCTCCGTGTTTATAGAAATTGCAATCAATTATGCGATCCAGAAGAATTCCCGTTTCAAGAATGGGAACAGGATCTCAAATTTGGTCCTTCTCATTTTGGCAGTTTCCTTGGGGATTTGCGGAGGATTTCTCTTGATTGCCAGCGCCATTTTCTTGCAATCGATGATTGCTTTTTCAATTGCGCTGATTGCGGTTTTTTGTTTGATTCATACCGCCCAGACCTTTGCAACAATAATGGCCTGGCAGTTTCAGTACGAAAAGGGTGATGACCAGGATCGGTCATTCGTAGTTGCAATATTTTCAATGGCGTCAGCTCTTGGAGTCGGCTTTGCTAATTTTTCAGGAGCAGAAATATATGAATTTGTGGGTTTGTGACTGTAGCCTTAAGCGGGTTTGTAAAATCCAATTGTCAGCAGTTCCAATTGAAGTGAACGTCGGTGAATTGTTCCTAAATAGGTTGTTGACTCCGTAGGTGAGATTGTTGGGGTGTGAAGGGCTTTTGCCTCTCTTCGGCGATGTTGTCTTTGGGCACGCTGAGGAGCCGACTGGGCTTCCTGCGCAATCGGCTTAAGACGAGGTTCTGTGGACTCTAGGCTGCTGCGGTCTCCTGGACTGTGGAGATGTCTCGGTAGAGTTCGCCGCTACGCATCATTGCGAAGAGAACGTTAAGACGTCGGCGTGCGAGGGCGACGACTGCGACGTTGTGTTTTTGCCTTCTTTGCGTTTTCGTTCATAGAATTGCACTGACCCCATGAGGCTGAAATTCATCCAGTACCTCTCGAGTACGGGCTTACCGCGACAAACAGTGATGCCTTGAATGCAATATCCCCACTGGCTTGATCGAGCACCGCTACATTGTCACCGGCCCAATCCACGTAGAGCTCTTGGCCCGGTTCATGGGTGATGACCTCGACGAGATCATTGGCGCGGAGAAAATCATTGAGCCCACTACAAAACTGGGTGTACTGGTACTTTGTCTTGTCAGTTGGACATGGCTGCGACAGGTAGTCCATCTACAGCTTGTGCCTGGTCAAATGCTTATTGCTTTTGAGTTTGTGTGCAAGACCTTGAAAATCCGGCTGGTCGTAGGACAGTGTGCGCTTGCTGCGGCCATCGCTGAATCGCTCATCGAACCCTCCGGTGGAAGCTGACGGAACGTCTCTAAACTCAGTGACTCCTCAGCGATGATCATCTTTGCGCGGGATACTTCTCGTCGTGAACACCCCAATTGACACCCCAATGCATGTGTGATCTGTGCGTGCGTAGCTAGCACCGTCAAGGCACATCGCGACGATTTGTTTGAAGTTGGCCACAAAGACCGGCTCCTTCCAAGTAGAAGTTGACGCGGCACCATCGAAGTACGGCGCCGCCAACATCAACTATGAAAGAAACCCCCTCGCAGTACCGGGTACGCGGAACACCGGTACCAACTACGCGGACTCGCGGTACCAACTACCCCAAATCGACACCGCAGTCGAAGAAGCCTATACACAACGGCAACTGCAACATTGCCAAAGCCATCGCCCAGGCAAAATTCCGATACCCCGATGCGAGCCTGGCCGAAGTCACCCAGGCTGAACTCAGCCTGCCGCTCCCGAATAATCGATCACTCAAACTGAGCGAACGAGCCGAGGATGCTCAGCATGAGGTTGTCTCAGGAGTTCTCCCGACCCGTCGCAAAGGTCAGTCCTTCTTTGATGAAGTGCACGCTCGCACCCTTCTTAGTGATCTGTCTGCACCGCTGTTGCCCCGGAGGCGGTTGTGACGGTGCGGATATAAGGACTCACAAAATCAGACTACTGATCACCCCCGCCACTACCCACTTAGTGCGGAAAATTCTCACCCTGACAAAGAAAACCACCAGGTAGCAGTGTCAAGAGTGACGTTGCTCACCCACCCATGGCCTAAGTCAGGTAAAACCCACAGGGTACAACGACAAGAGTGATCTTCACCGCACAAACTGTGCACCAAGTCAAACTAAAAGCGCGCATCGAGTCTTTCGACTGATGCGCGCATCACGGGAGCTTGTTCGTCGAGAAGCTACTCGTCCGGGTTCTCGATCTGCTTGTAGCCCGGTGCCTTCCAGTCCACGTTGACTGTGTCCTTGGTGTCTAAGCCGACACCTGCGCCGGCAGCCTCGGGCACCTTGGCAAAGATGTTGCGGCGTGCACGGCCTGCGCGCAGCTGGCGCTCCACACGCTCCGCCAGGGCGGTAAGTGCGAAGTTGATCAGGATCATGATCACGCCGACCACAAACAGGGAAGCCAGGAAGTTCTGGTTCGCAGACGCAGATTGGATGCCGGAGCGAACAACCTCGATGTAGCCAATCTGGTAGCCAAGCGCGGTATCCTTCAGCGCAATCACCATCTGGGCAATCAGCGCTGGCAGCATCGCGGCCACCGACTGCGGCAGAAGGATGGTCCACATCGTCTGCCAGTGGGACATACCAAGTGCACGGGCCGCCTCAGTCTGGCCCTTGGGCAGAGAGTTGATGCCGGCGCGCAGGATCTCTGCGATAACAGAGCCGTTGTACAGCGTCAGCGCAACCACAACCGCCCAAAACGCAAGACCACTTGGCGGCACCATTTTGTACAGCGCGAAGAGCTGGTAGGCGAAGATCATCAGAAGCAGCACTGGGATAGCGCGGAAGAACTCCACAACCACAGCGCAGAAACCGCGCACGAGGCGGTTTTCGCTCAGCCGTCCAAGGCCGAAGACCACGCCAAAAACAATGGCGAAGATGATGCTTGTTACAGCGGCTTTAACCGTGCCCCAAAGACCGGGGAGGATGTAGGTGTTCCATGTGTTGCCGTCAAGGAACGGGCGCCACTTGGCTGCGTCCAGCTGGCCCTTTTCACCCAGTGTGGAAAGCACCCACCACAACGCAAGTGCCATGAGGGCAATGGTGATGACGGTGTAAATACGGTTGCGCTGGATGGCCTTCGGGCCTGGCGCGTCATAAAGAACTGTTGCGCGTACTGCGTTAGAGGTAGCCATTTACTTCTTCACCGCCATTTTCTCAGCTGCGCGGCCAATGATCAGGCCGATGGGCAGGGTCAGGATGATGAAGCCAACAGCGAACACGCCGAAGATAATGAACAGCTCATTGGCGTGGAACTCAATGGTGGACTTCATCAGCAGCGATGCCTCGGCTACGCCGATTGCGGAAGCAATAGTGGTGTTCTTTGTCAACGCGATGAGCGTGTTGCCCAGTGGTACGAGTGCTGCACGCCATGCTTGCGGGAAAATAATGGTGGAAAAAGTCTGTCCAAAGCTCAACCCCAAGGAGCGAGCTGCCTCAGCTTGGCCGAAGTGGACGGTGTTAATGCCACTTCGCAAGGACTCTGCAACAAAGCACGAGGTGTAGAGAATAAAGCCCAGTACTGCCAGGCGGAAGTTTTGATCCACAAGGAAGGTGCTGGAATCGCGGCTCGCCAACTGCAATCCCAGGTTTTGGTACAGACCAAAGGAGCAGAAGATGATAACCAGCGTCAGTGGGGTGTTGCGCACTGTGTTGATGTAGAAAGCAGACAGGGAACGCAAAATCCCAACGGGGGAGACCCGCATCGCCGTCAACAGGGTTCCGAATACCAGCGACCCGATGGCGGAGTACACCGTCAGCTTGATCGTGGTCCAGAAAGCTGGCCAAAGTTTGGGCAAAAGATCTGCCCAGAGTGCATCCATTGCTTGTTCTCCCTAAAGACTAACGATGCGGGTGAAAGGTGGCGTTTTACTTCTCCAGGAAGGAGAGGTCACCAGGGGTTTCCTTGGTAACGCCGGTGCCGCCGTCAATGTTTTCGTCAACGAACTTGTCAAAGGAACCGTCGTCGTACATTGCCTGCAGCGCCTTGTTGATTGCCTCGGTGCCTGCAGCGTCGTCCTTCTTCAGGCCGATGCCGTAGTACTCGTTGGTGAACGGCTCGCCGTCCTTCTCCAGCTCAACGAGCTTGAAGGTGCCCGGGGACTGTGCTGCGTAACCGCCGAGAATGGTTGCGTCGGTGGTCAGAGCGTCAACGTTGCCCTGGCGCAGAGCCTCAACACAGGAGGAGTAGGTGTCATACTCCTGCAGCTGAACGCCCGGGAGAGCGTCCTTAACCTTCTGAGCCGGGGTGGAGCCACTTACGGAGCACAGGATCTTGCCGTCAAGGTCATCCAGGCCGTTGATGTCGGTGTTGGCATCCTGGATCAGGAGAGCCTGGTGGGTCAGCAGGTACGGGCCGCCGAAGTTCACGCTCTCAGCGCGGGACTTGTTGATGGAGTAGGTGGCGGTGATCATGTCCACCTCGCCGTTGGAGATGAGGGTCTCACGCTGTGCGGACGGGGTCTCGCGCCAGGTGATCTCCGGCTCAGCCCAACCGTTGTCCTTAGCAATGGAGTTGACCACGTAAGTAGCAACGTCAACGTCCAGGCCGGTCATGGAGCCGTCCGGCTCACGCAGGCCAAGACCCGGCTGGTCAAACTTGGTGCCCAGGGTGACCTTGCCAGCCTCAATGTTGGCCAGCAGGCCGCCGCCAGCACCGTCGGCGGAATCGGAGCTGTCAGAACCACCGCAGGCGGCGAGGGACAGGCTCAATGCAGCGGCAGTGGTAGCTGCCAATACGCGGAATGCACGGTTCATCAGGAAACTCCTTGTTGTGAAACAGAAATGTTTGGAAAGCGATTAGTGCAGAATCTTGCCCAGGAAGTCCTTGGCACGATTGGACTGCGGGTTGGTGAAGAAGGACTCAGGGTCCGTGTCTTCAACAATCTCGCCGTCAGCCATGAAGATGATGCGGTCAGCCACCTTGCGGGCAAAGCCCATCTCGTGGGTGACCACGATCATGGTCATGCCGGAGGCTGCCAGCTCGGACATAACGTCGAGCACTTCGCCCACCATCTCGGGGTCGAGGGCGGACGTCGGCTCGTCGAAAAGCATGACCTTCGGCTCCATGGCCAGCGCACGAGCAATAGCTACGCGCTGCTGCTGACCACCGGAAAGCTGCGCCGGGTACTTGCTGGCCTGTGCGGCGATGCCCACGCGGTCCAGCAGCTCATCGGCACGGCGTGCGGCGTCTGCTTTCTTCGTTTTGCGGACCTTGATTGGGCCCAGGGTGACGTTGTCACGAATAGTCAGGTGGGGGAAGAGATTGAACGACTGGAACACCATGCCCACTTCAGAGCGCAGGCGTGCCAGGTCTTTACCTTCCTCCGGCAACTTCTCGCCGTCGATTTCGATCACGCCGTCATCAATAGTTTCGAGACGGTTGATCGTGCGACACAGGGTGGATTTACCGGAGCCCGACGGTCCCAGCACCACAATCACCTGCCCGCGAGGAACTTCGAGGTTGATGTTTTTCAGTGCATGAAAATCGCCGAAGTGTTTCTCCACTCCGGCAATACGGATCATTGGCTGCGTACTCGCCTGTGTCATGTCGAATACATATACCGGATGAAAGTGAGCTGAATGACAAGTTTGACCAAATCTTTATAATTCGCTGGCATTTTCCTCCCCTCAATGTGCAGCATTAGACTTCTTGCCGTGTCTACGCCGATGAAACCTACTGCCCGTACGTATGAAGTCCGCACGTTTGGTTGCCAGATGAATGTGCATGACTCTGAACGTCTCTCCGGCATGCTTGAGGATGCTGGTTATATCGCCGTGCCTGAAGGCGATACTCCGGACCTTGTGGTGTTTAACACCTGTGCCGTGCGTGAGAACGCGGACAAGCGTCTCTACGGCACACTTGGGGCGCTGAAACACACCAAGGAAACCCACCCGGGGATGCAGATTGCCGTGGGTGGCTGCCTTGCGCAAAAAGATAAAGACGCGGTGATTTCCCAAGCACCGTGGGTGGATGCCGTGTTTGGTACGCACAACCTCGCCGCACTGCCGACTTTGTTAGAGCGCGCTCGGGTGGAAGAGGCAGCGCAGGTAGAGATTGTTGAGGCGCTTGAGGCGTTTCCGTCGGTGCTTCCAGCGAAGCGCGAGAGCTCGTACGCCGGCTGGGTTTCGGTATCGGTGGGCTGTAATAACACGTGTACGTTCTGCATTGTGCCGTCCCTACGTGGCAAGGAGCTCGACCGCAGGCCGGGGGATATTCTGTCGGAGGTGCAGATGCTTGTCGACGGTGGCGTGTCCGAAATCACCCTGCTCGGCCAGAACGTCAACGCCTATGGTGTGAACTTTGCAGACCCCGACGTGGAGCGTGACCGTTCGGCGTTTTCCAAGCTCCTGCGTGCCTGCGGTGACATCGAAGGCCTTGAGCGTGTGCGCTTCACATCCCCGCACCCGGCAGAGTTCACCTCTGACGTGATCGATGCGATGGCGGAAACCCCAAATGTCTGCCCGCAGCTGCACATGCCGCTGCAGTCGGGCTCTGACAAGGTGCTCAAAGAGATGCGCCGCTCGTACCGCTCGAAGAAGTTCCTGGCCATTCTGGACGAGGTGCGCGAAAAGATCCCGCACGCCTCCATTACTACGGACATCATCGTGGGCTTCCCCGGTGAGACCGAGGAGGACTTCCAGGACACCTTGGACGTTGTGGAGAAGTCCCGGTTTACCTCGGCGTATACGTTCCAGTACTCGCCGCGCCCCGGCACCCCCGCCGCGGAGATGGAAAACCAAGTGCCGAAGAAAGTGGTGCAGGAGCGCTTCGAGCGTCTCATCGCGCTGCAGGACCGGATCTCGGCGGAGGAAAACGCCAAGCTGGTGGGCACTGAGCAGGAGCTGCTGGTCCAGGCCGACGGTGGGCGCAAGAACGATCGCACGCACCGCATGTCTGGCCGCGCTCGCGATGGCCGCCTGGTGCATTTCGCTCCTGAGGGGGAGGTTGATGGCGAGATTCGCCCGGGCGACTATGTCACCGTCACTATTACGGACGCCAAGACGCACTTCCTCATCGCCGACTCCGGTGTGCATAACCACCGCCGCACCAAGGCCGGCGATAACTCTGAGCTTGGTCAGGTGCCAACCACCGCGCCGATCGGCGTGGGCCTAGGCTTGCCGTCCGTCGGCGCGCCGAAGGTGCAGGCGAATAACGACGGTTGCTGTTCCGCGTAGGCTAAAGACACCATGACTTCCACTGCTTCTATGAATTCCACCGCAGATGCCCTGGCCGCAGAGGAGCGCCGCACGGGCGCTCGCCTAGCCGATGGCCCGTACCGCTGGGTCCTTATCGCCTGCGCTGCCATTTACCTGGTTGCGCTGTTCTTGCCGTTTGTCGGCGCAACTTCGGGCGTGCAGGTGCTGATCCGGAGTAGTGCCGCGCAGGCATCCAATGTCAACATGACTGAGTACCTGTTTACGTGGATTTCCTTCGCGGGCCTGGGTGTGGTGACCACGATCGCCATGCTTGCCCGCCGCTACGGACTGGCTGCGCTGGGGTGGGTACTTACGGTTATTTCCCTCGGCTTTGCCGTGTTTTCGGTGTGGCTGCGAAATGCGGCAGCTGCTAGTGGCGGCGAGTCGCACGGTGTTGGCGCATACCTAGCCATGGTCGCTGTGCTCGTCGCAGCACTGGCTTACGCTCCAGCAATTATCCGACGTTCGGACGAGCAGCAGGCGATCACCGTGGAGCGCGCCGCCGTACAGGAATCCGATGAGCTTTCGCTGCTGCAGCGCGAAGCTGCCACCAAACCCGTGAACCCTTTGCTTGTGGACGACCGACGCGCCCGCGCCGCCGAACGCCACAAGCGGACGCACGAGCAGGGTTAAGAAAAGTCTTCACGGTAGGGAACCAACCCATTCCTAAAACAGTCAAATACCTAGAGGGTTACGCACGTTTAGCAACATGTGTGTAAATGGCTATTGACAGATTAAGGAGTGGGGGGTTGACGCGGTGAAGCGTAGTGCTGTAATTACGAATCTGATGACGTTACTGCGCGCAAGTTTTTTGATCAGTTTGCGAATGAGCTAGGCAAAGGGTGGTGGAGAAAATGAAGACGTTTACGGTGACAGCCGAACGCGGCAAAAGCCCGGTTTGGGTGTTGGAATGCCGTGAGCTTGGGGTGGTCTCGCAGACGAAGAGGCTTGGGGATGCTGAAGAGGAAGTACGCGAAGCAATTGCATACCAATCGGGCCTTGAAGAATCTGAGTTCACAATTGAGATTCAGCCGGTACTCGGAGCTGAACTTGATTCGCTCAGGGAAGAGGCGTTGGAACTGAAACGCGAAGCAAATGAGATTGCCGAACGAGCAAGTACGGCAAATCGTCGATTCGCGGCTCGCATGAAGGAGGAAGGGTTCTCCGTTCGTGAAATGGGGCAGCTCTTGGGCGTCTCCTACCAGCGAGCCGCAGCGTTAGCCGCGGGCTAGGCGCTGCCAGGCGGTGGTGGAGGAGACCACACTGGCGCCGAGTGTTTCCGCGATCGCACGAGCACCTGCGGATTCCGCAGGATAAGAGACGTAGACGGTTTCTAGATCTTCCCACTGTTTCCGCGCGGCGGAAACTGTCTGCCTAACCAGCGCTTCGCCAATGCCGCGCCCGCGGAATTCCGGCAGGACGTAGATCAGGCCAAGCTCGCACACGGCGTCGGAGTCGTGTGTGTAATGCACGGCCTCGCAAAGACCCACGTACTGGCGCTCGCCGCTGCCATCGGCGCGAGAATCATTGACCAAGGCGATACCGGTCAACTGCGCACCACCACGATCCTTAAGCCGCGCACCCGCATCGGTGATGCGTTGCAGATCCCACTCAATTGGCTCAAGCTGTAGCTCGCCCCGCGGGTAATCGCGAGAGGCCGCCGAGAGCAGCGCGCCAAACCCTGCGGCGTCCCTGCTATCAGAACCAACGGGTGCTTCGAACCCGGCAAAGCCCGGGCCCTCTGCCACATTGATGGAAAACTCCGATGCTGCCGGATACTTCAACGCCGCCAGCTTCTCTACCGCTTCCGCTTCAAACACCGCCTGGTCTTCCCGAAACGCTTGCGCGTAGCCAGCCTCCACTGCACCTGGGGGAGTCCACGCGCCTGGGGAATGTGTGACCCAAATTTGGCGGGTGGGGCGGTTGAGGGCGTGCGATAAGGCGTCGATAAGCATGAAAGCCCCTTGCCACGGTGCGGCAGGTACTTCCTCGCCGGGAAGCGGGGCGATGGATGCGTCGAGGGTGACGTTGGCTTCGAGTACTGTGACGTCTTCCAGCAGCGGCAGGGAGATGAACACCCAGGCCTCGACATCAAACAAGTCGTCGCTGGTTAAAAGCGGGAAGCCAAGTGGCCCAACCGGGCGCAGTGTCTCGCGCGAAGTCAACGCGAAGAGCAGCGCCCTGGACTCGGCGGAGCCCTCCATACGCTTCGCAATGTGCGCCGGCGTTACCCCAGAGGTGGCCAGGCCGGTGATGTCCTGGATCGCCAGCGTTGCGGAAAAGGCGTAAGCCCCGACAACGGCCTCATCAAACTCGCCGCCCTGCCGGGGCACATACTGCAGAGCCTGCACTAGCGGTCGCTTGCTGCCTTCGCAGCTACGTCTGCAAACTCCTGCCACTGCTTCGCCTGCTCACGCAGCTCAGCAGCCTTCTTCGCGTCGCCCTTCGCCTCAGCATCCTCGGCCTGCTTGACCAAGTCATTAGCCTTGACCTGGAACTGGTTGACCTTCTCCTGGGCAGCCGGATCGCTGCGCCGCCAGCGGGAATCCTCAGCGTCAGCCACGCGCTTTTCCACACGCGCAATCTTGTCTTCGTACTCACGGACCTTGCCGCGCGGCACGAAGCCGATCTCTTCCCACTTATCCTGCAGCTCACGCAGCTTCGCCTTTGCCGCGCCGAGGCCCTTCTCCGGGTCAATCAGTGCGTCATACTCAGCGAGCAGCGCGTCCTTGGCCTGGGCGTTGGCCTCAAACTCCTTGTCGCGCTCAGCGTTGACCGCGTTGCGGGCATCAAAGAAGTGATCCTGCGCGCTGCGGAAACGCTCCCACAGCTTGTCATCCACATCGCGCGGGGCACGGCCTGCGGCCTTCCATTCCTTCATCAGGTCGCGGAACGCGCGCGCGGTCTCGTTCCAATCGGTGGACTCCTTCAGTGCTTCGGCGCGCTCCACCAGCTCTTCCTTCGCCTTCTTTGCAGCCGCACGGCCACGGTCCAGCTCAGCGAAGTGGCTGCCGCGGCGGCGGTTGAAGCCGTCGCGGGCACGCGAGTAGCGCTTCCACAATGCGTCATCCGTCTTGCGGTCAATGCCGCGGATGGTGCGCCACTCTTCCAAAATGTCGCGGATGCGATCGCCCGCAGCCTTCCAGTCGGTGGAGTTTTCCGCCAGGTCCTCAGCCTCAGCGGCAAGTGCTTCCTTGCGAGAGATTGCCTCTGCACGGCGTGCGGCCTTGGCTTCCTTGGCCTTCTCGCCAGCCTCAGCGGTGTTGGCAATAACGGTATCCAGGCGCGCCTCAAGCGCATCAAAATCACCGATTGCCGCAGCCGTAGCCAGCGATTCCTTCAGGTCTTGGGCGTTTTTGGCGATCTGGTTGGCGTCCTCCGGGTGGGCAACCAGGCGGGTTTCCAGAACCTCTGCCTCAGTCACAATGTCCGCGAAGCGCTGCACGTAGTGCGCCAACCCCTCTTCAGGGGTACCTGCCTGCCAAGAACCGATCTCGCGCTCTTGGCCGCCGCGGGTGACAAAGACGGTGCCGTTTTCATCCACGCGCCCAAACTTTGCTGCTTCCTCGGTATTTATCTGCGGCGTTGCCGCGGCGACTGGTGCCTGTGGGCGTGGTCCCGGCCCTGGTTTGGGCGTGCGGCCAGGCATTGCTGCCGGTGAGGGACGGCTGTTGCCAGTAGGGGAGGGTGTGGTTGGGGTGGTCACGGCGGATCCTTTCTCCAGTGCCGCGCGACGCGGCTGCCATAAGGTCGTTCCCTGAACTTTACCGCGCCTGGCGTCTGGCTAGGGTGGTTTGTGTGCCTACCTTATTCATTGTTCCGGGCTCGCCGGCGTTGGTGCAGGAGCTTTCGCTTGCCAACGCCGCGTCGCACCACCTCACCCGCACCATCCGCGACACTGTGCTAGATGCTGTGCCAGATGGTGTGCCGGTAGACATTGTCTGCCCGTTAGATGAGGGCTCTTACACCGCGCACACAGGCAGTCTGCGTGCGTGGGGAGCGCCACAGGTGCAGGTGGGCGGCGGTAACCACTTGGGTGAGCTCGTGGTGCGTTACGTGTTGGGGGACCGTGACTACCGGCCCGCGCGTGAGAAGATCGGTGAGGTCGACCCAGAGGCGCTGACCGTTGTGGTGGTGGATGGCCCGGCGGGTGTAACCCCGCGAGCGCCCCTGGCGCTTGTGCCCGGCGCGGGTGAGACGCACGAAGGTTTGCAAGCGTTTATCGCAGGTAACGCGCCGCTGCCGCCGCTTGAAGGCGGGGTGTTACAGCCTGAGCTGTGGCACGAGCTCGCTGCACTTTCGCCGGTTAAGCAGACGTTGTTGGCTGCGGATGATTCGCTTGGCGTTGGCCGCTATGTGGGGGTGTGGACGTGGTAGAGACTGTGACTCCGATTGCTGTGGTTGGCCCGACTGCCTCGGGTAAGTCGGCGCTTGGCATTGCGCTCGCACACAAGCTTGGCGGTGAGGTGGTCAATGTTGATTCGATGCAGCTGTATCGCGGCATGGATATTGGCACGGCGAAGTTGCCGGTAGATGAGCGTGAGGGCATCCCGCATCATCTGTTGGATATTTGGGACGTTTCCCGTGTGGCGTCGGTTGCTGAGTACCAGTCCCAGGCCGTGGCCACGGTAGAAGACATCATGGCGCGCGGACACGTGCCAATTTTGGTGGGTGGCTCGATGCTTTATGTCCAGTCGCTGATTGATAACTGGTCGTTCCCACCCACTGACCCCGCCGTGCGTGCGCGCTATGAGGAGCGTCTGGCCGCAATCGGAGTAGATGCCCTGCACGCGGAGCTTGCCCAGGTAGATCCTGCCGCCGCGCGCATTATTGAGGACAAAGACCCGCGCCGCACCGTCCGCGCACTTGAGGTAATTGAGCTGACCGGCAAACCTTTCCAGGCATCCCAGCCGCCGAAGGACGCGCCACCGCGCTGGGGGACCCGCATCCTGGGCCTTCGCACCACACCTGAGTGGCTCAACCCGCGCATTGAGCTGCGTACCCAGCAGATGTTTGACGCCGGCTTTGTTGATGAGGTCCGTACCCTTGCCACCCAAGGACTGGTCCGGGAATCCACCGCAGGACGCGCGATCGGGTATGCACAGGTGCTGCAATATCTCGATGGGGGGCTTTTGCTTGCCGACGCCATTACGCAAACCATCACCGGCACCCGCCGGTACGTGCGACGCCAACGGTCGTGGTTTAACCGTGATCCGCGGATTGTGTGGCTGGATGCTGCATCGCCGTCACTGGTTGCGGACGCGCTGGCGGCGCTAGACTCGCATGCGTGAAATTCATTAAAGCCCACGCAACTGAGAATGACTTTGTGGTGATCGTTGACGTTGACGGTCAGCTGGACATCACCCCCGAGCAGGTCGCATTTTTGTGCAACCGTCGCGCTGGCATTGGCGGCGACGGCCTGCTGCGGGTGGTGCGCAATGAGGGGCGTTGGTTTATGGATTACCGCAACGCCGACGGCTCTATTGCGGAGATGTGCGGCAATGGCATTCGTGCGTTTGCCCACGTCCTCGTATCGGAGGGCCTAGAAGATTCCTCCGAGTTCGAGGTGGACACCCGCGCCGGCGTGAAAACCATCAAAGTGCTATCCGTCGATGCTGAGCATGCTGTGGTGGCTGTCGGCATGGGGGAGGTCGAAGTTACCGGTGTGTCTACGGCTCGCATGGGGTCCTTCGAGTTCGCCGGTATCGGCGTGGATGTGGGCAATCCGCACCTAGCATGTGTGATCCCAGGTTTGACCGCCGATGAGCTGGCTGGGCTCGATTTTGTACAGCCGGAGTTTGATCCGGAGTTCTTCCCCGAGGGCGTCAACGTTGAGGTGCTCACCGAGCTTGCCGAAGGCGCAGTACACATGCGCGTGTGGGAGCGCGGCGTAGGGGAGACCCGCTCCTGTGGCACCGGCACTGTTGCGGCAGCACAGGCTGCGCTTGCAGACGCCGGCATTGAAAACGGCAGCGTCACCGTCAACGTGCCCGGTGGCGCAATTGAGGTGGAGTTGGAGAACGGCGTTGCCACCATGACTGGTCCCTCCACGGTTGTCGCCCGCGGCGAGCTGGTTGCCGATATGTAGGCGTTGTCGCGTTAGCTCGGGCCGATTTCCCGGGCGGCGCGGCGTGCGTCGTCCCAGGCGATCTCAAGCTCGGCGGCGCGCTGATCCGCGATAGTTAGAAGGCGTTCGAGCTGTGCGCGGTCGACGGTGGGGTCTTCCAGGTAGGCGTCGATACGCGAGAGGAACCGGCGCGCAGAAGACGCGCGCAATAAAAATTCGTTGATTTCGGATACCGAGTTATCCGGGTTCGCCAGTGCGGGGAAGTGCAGCGTGCGGTCTGCAACATCGGCGGCAGAAGCCCCATTGAGCAGCTGGTTGTACGCATCCAGGATCTCGCAAATATCATCGCGCGCGTACCCCAAGCTCGCGCGCATCGCCTCAACCTCCGGATGCGGCTGGTATCTCCGTGCGATCAAACCGACAATGGCTACAAGCAATGCGGACAGAACTAGCCCGGGTACCCGCAAAAGCACCACAAGCATCACCACAGCCGCCAGCACCAACGCACCGACGATTGCGATGGAGAAATCCCTGTCCGGCTTACTCATCTACCGCGCCTTCCGCTAATGGCCCCCACAGCCGCAGGAACCACCACACCCACCGCAGCCGCCGCCCTGCGGAGTCGGGATAGAACCAACCATCACGGCAGTACCGGCGATAACGCTGTTGCGCTCCGGAAGCTCACCGTCAGGCAGGCATACGTCAAACGGGAACGCGGCGTCCACAGACACGTGGATGAAACGCTGGCCCGTCAGCTGGGAGGTGCGGTACTCCGCGCTCAACACGCGCGCGGTGAACTCCGCGCGAGCATCCGGCGATTTCGGCGCGCCGCTGGCCACAGCCTCAGCGCCAGGGGAGACAACCTCGCCAACAACCTTGCCCGGGTTCGCCTCAAGGTACGCATCCACAGAATCGTGGCGGGTGTGCTCAAGAGTCAGCGCGGTTAGGGAGGTTTCCTGCCAGGAAAGCGGCGCGTCGTCTACAAGCAAAGGCTCCTGAGCCAAGTTAATAGTCACCTGGGCCATGGAATTGCCGTGGGGATCGATGATGTCGGCTAACGCCACAACATCATCAAGCGGCGTGATGTGCGCATACGTGCGGGTCACGCCATCAAAACCAGCGAAGGTGGCAAACGGCTCAACCGCCAGGATGTTCAGCTGCGCGCCGGAAGCATCCGAGTACTGGATGAGCTGGCCACCGCGGACCTCACCTGTCACCGCCAAGGCCCCAGAAGCGATAGCTGCCTCAACTGCATCCTGCCAGCGGGGGAAACTCAGGCCGATCGCGGCCAGATCCGTCGTTGTGTTCATGGGCACACAGCCTACTCGCCGCAGCCAGTGGGAAGAAAGGCGGAGGCGTGCGTGTTGGTTAGGATGTATGACAATGACTGAGTTTGACAATGAGCACGATGAGCTTCACGATGAGCTTTTGGCCCGTGCATTTCGCCACAACTCCCCGCAGCCTGGTGTGGGCGCGGATGACCCCACTGTTGGTTCGCTGGATCTAGAGGATCGCAATGCTTTGCGGCGCCTCACGCGCGACACCAGCATCCGTTCCGAAGACCATGAAGACATCTATGAGGTTGAGTACCGCAAACTCCGCCTGGAGCAGGTGATCCTGGTCGGCGCGTGGACTGAAGGTACTACTGCCGAGATGGAAGCCAGCATGATGGAGCTCGCCGCGCTGACAGATACCGCAGGCGCCGAGGTGCTCGACATTCTCTATCAAAAGCGCGACAAGCCGGATCCGGGCACCTACATCGGCTCCGGCAAGGTCAAAGAGCTGGCGCAGATTGTGCAGGCGACCGGTGCGGATACCGTCATCTTTGACGGTGAGCTCTCCCCAGGCCAGATGGTGGCACTGGAGGAAGCGCTGAAGGTCAAGGTGATTGACCGCACCATGCTGATCCTGGACATCTTCGCCCAGCATGCGAAGAGCAAGGAAGGTAAGGCCCAGGTCAGCCTGGCGCAGATGGAATACCTCTACACCCGTACGCGTGGTTGGGGCGGCAACCTTTCGCGCCAGGCGGGTGGTCGCGCCGGCTCCAACGGTGGTGTGGGCCTGCGTGGTCCTGGTGAGACGCGTATTGAGGCGGATCGTCGCCGCCTGCGCACTGAGATGGCGAAGCTGCGCCACCAGCTGCGTGACATGGCCACGGCCCGCGAGATCAAGCGTGCGCAGCGCGCGCGCTCAACCACGCCGAAGATTGCGATTGCGGGCTACACCAACGCAGGAAAGTCCTCCCTGATCAACGCGATGACTAATGCGGGTGTGCTTGTAGAGGACGCGCTGTTTGCCACCCTCGACCCGTCCACACGCAAAGCCCAGTTGGCAGACGGCCGCTCGGTGGTGCTCACCGACACTGTCGGGTTTGTCCGCCACTTGCCAACTCAGCTGGTGGAGGCGTTCAAATCAACGCTTGAAGAGGTCTCCGGGGCGGATTTGGTGCTGCACGTTGTGGACGGCTCTGACCCGTTCCCGCTCAAGCAGATCGAGGCGGTCAACGAGGTCCTTTCGGAGATCACCCGCGAAAGCGGCGAGACTCTGCCGCCTGAGCTTGTTGTGGTGAACAAGATCGATGAGGCCGACCCAGTCGTGCTTGCGGAGCTACGCCACGCCTTCGATCATGCCGGTCGTGATGTGGTGTTTGTGTCCGCGCTGACGGGCGAGGGGATTGCGGAGCTGGAATCCAAGATCGAGATGTTCCTCAACACTCTCGACGAGCATGTGACCATGCTGGTGCCGTTTACCCGCGGCGATGTCGTGTCGCTCTTGCATGAGCACGGCACGGTGCGTTCAGAGGAATATCAGGAGCAAGGCACGCTTATCGACGTCCGACTGCCCCGCGTCCTCGTCGAACAACACCGCGAGTTTGTGGTTTAGTTCGTGATCTAGTTCTTTGCCAGCTTGCTGGCTGCTGCCTCATCCAGGATCACGGTGACATTTGGGTGCTCCCTGATGGCGCTTGCGGGGCTGTCGGTATTGACGGGGCCCTCGATGAGCGCTTTGACTGCGTCAGCCTTGTTTTCGCCGGTGGCGATGAAAATCAGGTTGCGTGAGTCCAAGATGGTGCCGATGCCCTGGGTCAGCGCTTGGCGCGGTACCTCGTCTTCGCTGTCGAAGAAGCGGGCGTTATCCGCAATTGTCTGCGGGTGCAGGTCAATGACGCGAGTGCGCGAGTCGTGTGCACTGCCTGGCTCATTAAACGCAATGTGGCCGTTCGCGCCGACGCCCAGGATCTGAATATCTACGCCGCCAGCGTCCTTAATCGCCTGCTCGTAGTTATCCGCAGTCTGCTGCGGGTTAGCGGACATGCCGTCGAGGGAGTGCACCTTTGCATCATCAATATCCACGTGGCTGGTCAGCTCACGACGAATCGTGGCGTAGTAGGACTGCTCGTGGTCATGCGGCAGTGCTGCGTACTCATCCAACAGGAACGCTTGCGTGTTAGCAAAGCTCAGGCCGTCCTCATTGTGGCGACGGATGAGCTCCTGGTACGTCGGTGTCGGAGTGGAGCCGGTAGCAAGGCCGAGGACGCAGCCACGGCGGATAAACGGCTCAATGATGTCAGCAGCGGCGCGGCCGACTTCCTCTGAGTTGCTACGGATGATGATCTGCATGATTTTGAGATTACGCGATCGCGGTTTCGTTCCTAAAGTTGGCAAAGGTGCATAATGATCTGCGTGGATAACGCGACTTCAAAGAGCACGGATAGCGGCTTCGGCTGGAAACTTCACGGCGACGGCAAACGGGTGCTCCCCGGCGCTGTCGTCGCTCCCGATGAGCGGCTGAGCTGGCTGCGCACCATAGGCATTGGCATGCAGCACGTGGTTGCAATGTTTGGCGCCACGCTGCTTGTCCCCACACTCACGGGCTTCCCAGTCAACACCACGCTGCTGTTCTCGGGTCTAGGTACGCTCATCTTCCTTACGTTGACGAAGAACAAGCTGCCAAGCTATCTCGGTTCCTCGTTTGCGTTCATCGCGCCACTTACTGCGTCACAGCAATACGGCATGGCCGCGCAGCTTGGCGGTGTGCTGGTCACAGGCCTCGCGTTGATTGTTGTTGGCTTCATTGTCCAAGCTGCAGGTAAGCGCGTCATTGACGCGGTCATGCCTCCTGTTGTCACCGGCGCCATTGTTGCGCTCATCGGCTTGAACCTGGCGCCCACTGCCGTTGCAAATGTGGAAGCTCAACCTGGGGTGGCCGGGGTCACCTTGCTTACTATCGTGCTTGTCACAGTGGCTACGCGCGGTATGGCGGCGCGACTGTCCATCCTCATTGGCGTGGTTGTTGGGTGGGTCTTTGCCGCGCTGACCGGGGGACTGGCAGAAGACGCGTTAGACACGATCTCGGCGGCACCGTGGGTCGGCCTGCCGCAGTTCCATACCCCCGAGTTCCACCTCTCGGCAATTCTGGTCACGCTGCCGGTGCTTGTTGTGCTGATTGCGGAAAACGTCGGCCACGTCAAGGCGGTTTCTGAAATGACGGGCAGGGACCTTGATCCGATGCAGGGCAGGGCGTTGATTGGCGACGGCATCGCCACCACCCTCGCCGGCGGTTTCGGCGGTTCCGGCACCACGACCTACGCGGAAAACATCGGCGTGATGGCGGCGACGAAGGTGTACTCCACTGCCGCGTACTGGGTGGCGGCTTGCTTCGCCATCGTGCTCGCATTTATTCCGAAGTTTGGCGCCATCATCTTCACCATCCCGGTCGGCGTGCTCGGCGGCGCGTGCTTGGTGCTTTACGGACTGATTGGCATGCTGGGCATCCGTATCTGGCAAGACAACCGAGTGGACTTCACCGATCCTGTAAATCTCACTGCTGCGGCAGTTGCGTTGATTGTGGGTATTGGCAACCTCACGCTGCAGGCGGGTCCGGTTGCGCTGGAGGGTATTGCGCTCGGCTCTGTCGGTGTGATCATCGTGTACCCGCTCATGCGCTGGTGCTACAACACGGTGGGCGAGGGGCGTTACCGCATGGGCTTCCCAACGAAAAAGCGGGAGCCGGCCAACGTGGCCGACCCCCACACATTCGGGTAGGAGTGAAGAATCAGCGAAGCGCCTAGGCTTCGTCTAGGTTCTGGGCGATAAGGGCGGCAATTGCGTCAACTGCCCCAGCATTGTTTGACGTAACCGTGACTTCGTCACCGAACTCCGCGCCCATCGCCATAATCATCAGCGAGGACGCGGCGTCAGTTACGTCCTCGTCATCGCCTCCAACAAGGGTGAGAATAATGTCGTCATCATATTCGCTGGCAGCGTCAGCGATGACGGTGGCGGGGCGGGCGTGGAGGCCCACTGTGGAGCCCACTTTCACGGTTTTTGAAGCCATGGGGTCAAGTCCTTTCGTTATCTCTAGCTATTCAATACTAGAGTCAACCGGCAACCTAGAGTGCACGGAACACGGAAACGACAAGACCCATGATCTCCGCATCATCGCCCTTGATGGGGGAGAATGCGTCATTTCGCGGCATGAGCCAAACACCCGAAGAATCCTTGTGGAACACCTTCGCGGTCGCCTCACCATCAATGAGTGCGGCAACGATCTGTCCCTCTTCGGCTACCGGCTGGGAGCGAACTACAAGCCAATCGCCGTCTAGGATTGCCGCGTCCACCATGGAATCACCGACAACCTTGAGCATAAACAGCTCGCCATCGCCGAGCAGCTCCTCCGGGAGAGGGTAGTAGGTCTCTACATTCTCCTCAGCCAGGATTGGGGCGCCTGCAGCGATCTGGCCGACAACCGGGATAAAGCGGGCGTTGGACGCGTCTTCCGGGGCATTCTGGGCAGCCGGAGCTGTGGCCTTCTTACGGGCAGTTGGAGCGCCCGGCAAGTGGCGCAAATCTACTGCGCGGGGCTTGTTGGGATCGCGCCGAAGGAAGCCCTTCTTCTCTAGTTCTTTCAGCTGGTACGCCACAGAGGAAGTGGATTGTAGCCCTGCAGCATCACCGATCTCGCGGATGCTTGGCGGGTAACCGCGCAGTACAACCGCGTCCTGAATGACTTGGAGGATTCGGCGCTGGCGGTCGCTCAGCTTGCTCATGTCCAGGCTGTTTGGGTCTGTCTTCTTTCGTGCCACGTTCTGTGCTCCTTTGGTGCTTGTCTGTCCGTATAGCTCAATTGTCAAGGTCCTAGCAAAGGTCCTAGCCAAGGTCCTAGTTGTGAAACTACCACGTTAGGCAAGTCTGTTCGATATTTTGCGAAAAATCTGGACACGCGTTCGAACACCTGCTATAAATCGAACATGTACTCGTTCGAACGTATGGGCGCAGCCAGCTAAGGCGTGTGTCTTGCGTTCCTACGATGAAGCCAAACATAATCACAAGGAGACAAAACTATGACCACGATCATTCGCAATACCCACCCACGTACCTCTGTAGCTTCCGAGGTCTGGGATCTTTCCCCTGTGGAAGGCCGCCGGGTTTCTACCAGCTCCATCCGCCAACTGCGTGCAGAAAACGCTCCTGCACGGGTGGTTCAAGAGACTGCTGTAGATGGATTCGAACCTGGGCACGAACGTAGAGAAAGCCTCTTTGTTGGGGTGGTGATGGCTGCGGCGCTACTGATTGGCTCACTGTTCGGTGGGGCGTTCGGTGGTGGTGAAGAACCGACTACCGCAGAGATCGCGCAGCTTTCACCTGTTGTGGCGCGTTAGTCTCAATCTGCCTTAGGGCTTTGTCAGGCAGGGCTAGACTTAGATCTTGTGTTTTGCCCTTTTTGCCACAACGCGCATTCTCGTGTCACCGACTCCCGCACAGTAGAGGCCGGTGCAGCCATTCGCAGGCGCCGCGAGTGCACAGAATGCGGGGGACGTTTTACCACCGTTGAAAAGGCCGTGTTGATGGTGGTCAAGCGAAACGGGGTGAGCGAGCCATTTGACCGCGACAAACTCATTGTCGGTGTGCGCCGCGCCTGCCAGGGCCGTGACGTATCAGATGACGCGCTCAAGCGGCTAGCCCAGCAGGTGGAGGAGACCGTGCGCGCGCAAGGTAGTTCGCAGGTGCCCGCCAACCAGATCGGCTTGGCAGTGCTTGAGCCCTTGCGCGCTTTAGACGAGGTGGCCTACCTGCGCTTCGCTTCGGTCTACAAGTCTTTTGAGAGCGCCGACGACTTTGAGTCAGAGATTCGTCTCATGCGCCGCAGGGACCGCGAAGACTTTTAGCGCAGTACCTTCTAACGCAACGCGTCAGTCATCTTCTCAATACGGCGCTGGCTCACCGGCTGCGGTGTGCCCAAGCGCTGCGCGAAGATGCTGACTCGAAGCTCCTCAATCCGCCAGAGAATGTCCTTGTAGGCTTTCGACTTTTTCCGGTTCGCCGGAAGCGTTGCCATCTTCTGGGCAAGGTAACGCTTCGCGTCATCAATCACCATCTGGCGATCCGCGTCCCGGTCCGGATCCAAACTCATATCTTCAAGCCGAATCCGTATCGCCTCGATATATCGCGGCAAGTGCTGCAAGTGGCCAGCGCCATGCAGGGTAATCGCGTGCTTTGGTAGGTAGAAGTCCAGCTGACTGCGCATATCATTAATCGCCGGGCCCTCCCATTTGGCAAGCTCTGCGCGCATATTGGCAAAGTCCGCAAGGCCCGGGGCAATGCCGACAACGATGCGGCGAACCTCGCCGGCTACCTTCGGCTTAATCTCTGCAAGCAGCGCGTCAAACTCTTCAGGGGTGCGCACGGCACCACCGTGGGCAAGCAGTAGGTCACGGATGACGGCCACGCGGGCATCTTCCACCAAACCTTCAGCACCACCATGGGGGTAGTGGTCCACGGCTACCTTGTGGCGAAGCGGTAGCCCCTTCGTCATCTGTTGTGGTGACACCTGGATCTGGCGAAGCAGCAAAGTCAGCGTTGCCGTGGTCATCGACGCATCCGCCGCTGCCTTCGTGGGGTGCACCGTCACCTTCACGCCACCCTTAGTTGCCTCCAGCGCTGGGTAGGCTTCCACCTCATTGCCGTCAATAACCGTAGTTACAGTTTCCGGCACGGCACCCAAGGTTTCCGCAGTCCAGGCCTTTACCGTTTCGGACTCGCTGCCACGTGCGCGTTTGGATACCGAGGAACGGATACCGCCCGCCTGCCTGCGACGCAGCGCATCCAGAGCCTTATCACTGTCAATGATGTCGCCGCGGCGATCCACTGCCGCATACGTCATCCGCAAGTGTCCAGGCAGCGCGTCCGGCCGGAAGTCTGAGGCATTAATGCCGCTGGCGCCGAGGGAGCGCAGGGCGTTCGTCAAAGCGTCGTCAAGCGGGATGCCCTCTTCAAGCAGGGGCAGGGCACGAGCAGCGAAAACTGGGGCCGGCACCACCGTCCTGCGAAGCTGCTTCGGCAGGGTACGAATCAGCTCCGTAAGCAACTCCTCGCGCAGACCCGGAACCAACCACTCAAAGCCAGCGGAGTCAAGGCCAGCAAGCAGAGGTACTGGCACGAGCACGGTGACGCCGTCGAACGGGTCACCCGGCTCAAACTTGTAGCGCAGCTCATAAGCTACTGACCCCTGCTTGAGAACCGCAGGAAACGCAACCTCGGAGGTATCGATGCCGTCTGAATCCAGCAGCCGCTCCGGATCAAAATCCAGGTAGTGCTTATCCTTGCTGCGCTGCTTCTTCCACCATGAGTCGAAGTGGCGTGCAGTTGTGACATCGGCAGGCAGCTTTGAGTCATAAAACTCAAACAGCGTGTCCTCATCCACCACCAAACCGCGGCGGCGAACCTTCTCCTCAACCTCTGCGGCATCGGCCAGCATCGCCTCGTTGTGCTCGATGAACATGTGGTGGCGGTTCCAATCGCCGCCAATCAGCGCATGCCGGATAAACATATTTCGCGCACCCGCCGGATCCACCCGGTGGTAGGGCACAAGACGATCGCGCACGATGGTTACGCCATACAGCATGGTCTTTTCGTGCACCATTGCACTTGAGCGCTTGCGGGACCATACCGGCTCCGAATAGTTGCGGCGCAGCAAATCGCCTGCGGCTCGCTCGACCCACGCTGGCTCAATCTTGGCTACATCACGCGCGAACAGTCGCGAGGTCTCCACCAGCTCTGCGGCCATCACAAACTCTGGGGGCTTTTTGCTTATCGACGACCCCGGGAAGATCACAAACCTCGTCCCCCGAGCCCCGTTGTATTCCTTAGAATTGCCATCGCGTGCACCGATGTTGGACAGCAAACCGGTCAGTAGCGACTGGTGGATCGAGTCAGCATCACGATTCTCGTTCTGGCTGTTCCAGCCCTTCCAACCAAGCTGCTTTTCCACATCGCGGAGCTGACGCACCAAGTCGTACCATTCACGAATGCGCATGTAGTGTAAAAATTCGCGCTTCATCCGCTTGCGAAACGCGTTGCCAGAAAGCTCATCGCGGGAATCCTTGATGTAATCCCACAGCTTGAGCGCTGAGAGGAAATCGGATTCCTTGTCCTTAAAACGCGCGTGCGCTTGGTCGGCCTGGGCCTGGAACTCCAGTGGGCGTTCGCGCACGTCCTGGATGGTCATGTAGGCGACGATCACGGTGACGTCTTTAAGCACGCCGAGGCGGTCAGCTTCAACGAGCATGCGCGCCATCTTCGGGTCCACAGGAATACGCGCGATGTCGCGTCCGATGTTGGTGAGCACTGGCGCGCCGCCGCGCTCCTTATCCCCAATGGCGCCCAGCTCATGGAGGATCAGCAGGCCGTCTCTAATCGCCTTGGGGTCCGGTGCCTGGATGAAGGGGAACTCCGCAACATCACCAAGCCGCAGCGAGATCATCTGCAGAATCACCGAGGCCAGATTGGTACGCAGAATCTCCGGGTCCGTGAACTCTGCGCGCGCGTTGAAGTTCTCCTCCGAGTAGAGGCGGATAGCAATACCGTCTGCCACACGTCCCGATCGGCCCGAGCGCTGATTTGCAGACGCCTGGGAGATCTCCTCAATGGGAAGACGCTGGACCTTGGTGCGCGTGGAGTAACGCGAAATACGCGCAAGGCCAGTATCAACCACGTAGTGAATACCCGGCACCGTCAGTGAAGTCTCCGCGATGTTGGTAGACAGCACAATGCGCCTGCCGGAATGCGGCGAGAAGACTCTGTGCTGCTCCGCGTTGGAGAGCCGACCAAACAGTGGCACAACCTCGACGCCACGCCAGTGCTTCTTCTCAATCGCCTCCATACAGTCACGGATGTCACGCTCAGATGCGAAAAAGCACAAGATGTCGCCGTCGCCTTCGCGCATAAGCTCCGCGCAGGCATCCACCACACCGTCAATCATGTCAGTGTCTGCCAGCCCGTCTTCACCTTCCAGCGGACGGTAGCGGATCTCAACAGGGTAGGTGCGACCAGAGACCTCAATAATTGGTGCTGGGTTGCCGTGCTTGTCCTTGAAGTGATTCGCAAATGCCTCAGGATCAATCGTTGCTGAGGTGATGATCACCTTGAGATCCGGACGCTTCGGCAAAAGCCGCTTGAGGTAGCCCAGCAGGAAATCGATGTTGAGTGAGCGTTCGTGCGCCTCGTCAATAATGATCGTGTCGTAGGCATTGAGGAAGCGGTCCCGCTGCATCTCCGCCAACAAGATGCCGTCTGTCATCAGCTTGACGGCGGTGGAGTCAGATACGCGATCATCAAAGCGAATGGCGTAGCCCACGGACTGGCCAATGTCCTGGCCGAGCTCGTCAGCAATACGTTCCGCCACGGTTCGAGCGGCCAGCCTTCGCGGCTGGGTATGCCCAATCATGCCTCGGCGACCACGGCCCATCTCCAAAAGCATTTTGGGAATCTGGGTGGTTTTACCAGAACCGGTTTCACCCGCGATCACCACAACCTGGTTGTCGCGCACGGCTGCCATGATGTCATCGCGGCGCGCGGAGACAGGAAGTTTTTCCGGGTAGGTGATTTCGGGCACCAAAGCGTCACGGCCTGCGACTATTGCCGCAGCCTGTTGCATATCCTTGGCAATCTGAGCGCGTGCCGCATCAGACTTTGCGTTTCTCAAACGCCGACGAAATCGGCGTTCATCCGCGATAGTGAGCTGGTCAAACCTGGTCTTATTCATATTCAGGCCACGAGTCTACGGCAGACTCGTAGGCACGCTTGATTATGCTCCCAAGCTCAGCGAAGTGCTCTTTGCGTATAGACGCCGTGCGGAAGACCACACCGACCTCCCTGCCCGCGCCCGAGTCTTTGGCAAAGCGCGCTACGGCAAGGTTTGGCCGGTAGCACTCCGCGGCAAGCGCCGAGACCGGCAGCAATGTTGCTCCCATGCCGGCGACGACCAGTTGCACCACGGTCGTCAGTGAGGACGCGCGCGCCACAGCATGCGCGTTGGCCGTGTTGGCAACACCGGCAGCCTTACACAGGTCGATGACTTGGTCGCGGAGACAGTGACCGTCGTCAAGCAGCAAAAGCTCCAACTGGCCAAGCTGATCCAACGATAAGTCACGCTTGCCGGCTAGCGGGTGGTCCTTGGGCATCACAGCGGCGAACGGCTCAGTGTAGAGCGGGATCTCCTCAAGACCCGGAGTGTCGGCGGGAAGGGCAAGCAGCGCGACATCAATAAGTCCATCGCGCAGCTTCGCCAGCAGGCGCTCGGTCTTTTCTTCAACTACCTGCAGCTGCGTCTGTGGAAACTCTTCTGCAATCAGCGGAAGCAAGTGGGGCAGAAGATACGGCGCGATTGTAGGGATGATGCCAAGCGTCAACGGACCTGCAAACGGGTCAGCTGCGCCACGAGCGCGCACCACTAAGGCTTCAGCGGCATGAATTGCGGCCTTGGCATCGGGCAGTAGCGCCTTACCGGTGGCGGTGACAATCACCTTGCGGGTGGAGCGCTCAATGAGCTGCACGCCCAATCCCTCTTCCAGCGCAGCGAGTCCTTGGGACAGTGAGGGCTGGGAAATGCCGAGCTTGGCCGCTGCGGAACCGAAGTGCTTTTGTTCTGCAACGGTGACAAAAGATCGAAGTTGCGACAGGGTTGGCCTGAACTCTCTATTGGGCATGCCTATTAGCGTAGCGCAACTTTATAAGTTTCTCTTGCAGAGCTCGGAGAGTTGTGGCACACTTGTTGGCGTACCACCCAAATCACAACACCAGGAGGTTTGTTATGCCGATCATGACCGTTGGAGAGCGTTTCCCTGAGTTTGATCTCATCGCATTGAAGGGCGGCAACCTGAAGTCCGCTAACGCATCTTCTCCGGATGACTACTTTGAGCGTGTCTCCCTGGACAAGTACGAAGGCAAGTGGAAGATCGTCTTCTTCTACCCGAAGGACTTCACCTTCGTCTGCCCGACCGAGATCGCTGCGTTTGGCAAGCTGAACGAGGAGTTCGAGGATCGCGACACCCAGGTGCTCGGCGGCTCCACCGACAACGAGTTCTCCCACTTCAACTGGCGCGCAACCCACGAAGAGCTGCTGGACATCCCGTTCCCGATGTTCTCCGATATCCGCCACGACCTGATCCGCGCACTCGGTGTTGAGAACGCAGACGGCGTTGCAGACCGTGCAACCTTCATCATTGATCCGGACGGCATCATCCAGTTCGTGTCCGTGACCCCGGACGCTGTTGGCCGCAACGTTGATGAGGTTCTGCGTGTGCTCGACGCACTGCAGTCCGAGGAAGTCTGCGCATGTGACTGGCAGAAGAACGACCCGACCAAGAACATCGACAAGATGGCAGTGGTCCAGGAGTCCCTGAAGTAGCCCTGAAATAGCTCAGGCGCTTTAGCTTCCGTAACGCCCCGCCCTCCGCACCACATCGTTGGAGCGGCGGGGCGCTTCCATAACAACCTTTCATACCCACTGACACGAAACACGAGGATTAACTATGTCTATTGAGAACCTGCGCAACGCACTTCCGGAGTACGCAAAGGACCAGAAGCTCAACCTGGGTTCCCTCACCCGCTCCACTGAGCTCAACGAGCAGCAGCTGTGGGGCACGCTGGTGGCCTCCGCTGCAGCAACCCGCAACGCAACCGTGATCTCTGAGATCACCGACGAGGCGAAGGAGCACCTCTCCGAGGAGGCTATCGATGCAGCGTTTGGCGCAGCCACCGTCATGGCTATGAACAACGTTGCCTACCGCGCCAAGAACTGGCTGGGCGATGACTACGCACAGGTGAAGTTCGGCCTGCGCATGAACATCATCTCCAAGCCGGGTGCGGACAAGGTGGACTTCGAGCTGTGGTCCTTGGCCGTATCTTCTATCAACGGCTGTGAGCACTGCGCTGTCGCCCACGCCAATGAGGTCCGTGAAGGCGGCCTGACCAAGGAACAGGTCTGGGAAGCAGTCAAGGTTGCCAGCGTGGTCCAGGCTGTCGCCCAGACCATCACTATTGAGGACGCACGCTAGAGCTGCACCCTAGCGGGTGGATCTAGATCCACCCGCTAGATTCCAACCCAGTGCCCGCGCAGCGGGTCAAACGGGTCCAAGATGGGGTCGGTCTTTCCAGTAGCAATCTGCTGAGCAAGCAGCTTGCCGGAGACCGGCCCCAAAACAATGCCCCACATACCGTGGCCGCCGTTGACATACACGTTGGGCACCTTCGTTTGGCCAACCAGCGGCAAACCATCAGGGGTAACTGGGCGTGAGCCCACCCACTCATCCTGGCGGCTGCCCCAATCCACGCCCTGGAACATGGGCTTGGTGGTGTGGATGATCGAATCAATACGCCCCGGCTGGAACGGCTCGTCCGGTCCGCGGAACTCCATGGTGCCCGCCACGCGGAAACGGCCCTCGTAGGGGGTACACGCAACCTTCTGTTCCGGCAGGTACACCGGGCACGTTGCCGGCTTGTCCGTTTCCACACTGAAGGAATATCCGCGGCCAGCCTGCACCATCGTGGTTACGCCTAGCTGGCGAGACAGTTTTGGCAGCCACGCGCCGGTAGCAACAACTACAACATCCGGGTTGAGCCATTCGCCCGTAGAAAGTTTGACCGCAGGTTTGCGGGTGGAACGGACCTCCACAACCTCTACACCAGTGGTGATCGTGCCGCCGCGCTCCTCAATAGAGGCAGCGATCGCCTCACAGTAGGGCCCGGGCTCAATGTAGCGCTGACCATCCAGCTTGTAGATGGCCCCGACCTTCTCGGTGAGCATAGGCGCGAACTCGCGTGCGTGCTCAAGCGAAATCTTTTCAAACGGGATGTCCTGGCCGTGGCGGATAGCGCCCTCGACCTCGCCGAGGAAGCCCTTTGCGTCCTTCTCATTACCAAACCCGACAATGAACGGGGCGGGGTGGCTGGTAGCTTTCACACCACCGGCTTCAAGCTCATCAAAGGCAGCCAACGCCGCCAGGTCTGCCTGGGTCAGTCCCGCCATGGTGGTATCCCATGCGCGTGGGGTGGCATGCGCCATGAACTGGGCGACGAACGCCCACAACTTGGCGTCTACACGCACCGGCACATCGAGTGCCGCGTGCTTATCAAACAGTGCGGTGGGGCCGTAGCGCCACAAACTTGGGTGTGAGAGGGGAATGGTCTTGCCTGGCGCCAGCCAGCCCGCGTTGCCCCAAGAGGCACCGCCGGCTACGCCGACACGATCAACAACCTCAACCTCATAGCCATACTCTTGCAAGTGCCACGCCGTGGCAAGGCCGGTCATGCCGGCGCCGATAACCAATGCCGTAGTCATACGGCAGAATCTACAGGTTAGACCTGCTTCATTTCTAGAGATTGGAGGCGAACTTCTCCGGCCTCATCGGAAGCGTCCAAATCCACCACGCCGTGCAGCTGAAACGCGTTGTCGCCCTCAGGATCTTTGATGATCTGGGTGACGCGCCACGTACGCGTTGTGGTATCTCCCAGGCGGAAATAGTCCGGGCCGCGGGCGTCAGCGCCAAGATCCAAATCGTCGTACTCGTCGAAGTAATCATCCATCGCCGCGGGCCAGTCAACGCTATCCGCTGGGTCGAGATAATCCAGCATGGTGGCAAGCTGGTCTTCCTTCTCGTAGGCAAATAGCTCCGTGAGGCGGAAGAAGAAGTTGCGCACCATGATGGTAAACGCGCGACGGTTTGCAGTCAGCGCATTGGGATCTTCCACGCCGAACGCCAGCTCACGGTCAAGCGCCTCGCGCGAGATGGGGGAGTCCTCATCAGCCATGTGCGCCCACTCATCAATCAAAGAGGAGTCCACCTGGCGGATCATTTCACCCAGCCACACCGTGATGTCTTCGAGCTCATCGTTCATGTAGGCATCCGGGATGGAGTGGGAAAGGGTACGCCAAGCATCCGTAAGGTAGCGCAGCACGACACCTTCAGAACGGGCCAGCCCGTAGGTAGCAATGAGGTCAGAAAATGTCATGGCGTGCTCAATCATGTCGCGCACCACCGACTTCGGTGAGGGCTCAAACTCTTTCGCCCACGGGTTGCCCTCGCAGAAGGTGGAAAACGCTTCTTCCAGTTCCTCTTCCAAGGGCTTGGGGTAGGTGACGTCCTCAATAATCGCCATCCGCTCGGTGTAATCCACCCCCTCCGCTTTCAGCGCTGCGATTTCCTCAGAGCGCTCGTTGTTCTGCTGTGCTTGCAGAAGCTGGCGGGGGTCGTCCAAAATCGCCTCAAACGTGGAGATGACATCGAGCGTGTAGGTCTCGGATTCCGGGTCCAGCAGGGAAAGAAACGCCAGCGCAAATGGGGAGAGTGGCTGGTTAAGCGCAAAATCTCGATCCAGCTCTTGCGTAAGTGTGTAGGGACGGAACGCAGGCGAATCCGGGGTGCGCTCAACAACACCTGCGGCGATCAGACCACGGAAGAGATCTACCGCTGCCAACACGTCGCGATTTTGCTTGGCACGGGTGTCATGGTTGGTGCGGATCAAATGCCGCATGTGCTCATAGCCATTACCGGGGCGCGCAACCACATTCAGCAACATTGAGTTAGACACCTGGAACTGGCTGGTCAGCTCCTCCGGCTCAGCGGTGGTCAAACGTTGGAACGTCTTCTCAGACCAAGACACCTCACCATCACGCGGCGCCTTCTTGCGAAGCTTCTTCAGTTTCTTCGGGTCATCGCCAGCTTTTCGGCGAAGCTTGACGTTTTCAATCTCGTGCTCCGGGGCCTCCACAACCACGGTGCCCTCCGTGTCATAGCCCGCACGTCCTGCGCGGCCAGCGATCTGGTGGAACTCGCGAGACTTCAGGATCCGGCTGCGGGTGCCGTCATACTTGGCCAGGCCCGTCATCAACACGGTACGGATAGGCACGTTGATACCCACGCCAAGTGTGTCAGTGCCGCAAATAACCTTCAGTAGTCCAGTCTGCGACAGGCGCTCCACCAAACGACGGTACTTCGGCAGCATGCCTGCATGGTGGATACCAATGCCGCGGCGCACAAGCTTGGATAGCGTCTTGCCAAACGTGGTACTGAAGCGGAAATCCCCAATCTCTTCCGCAATACGCGCCTTTTCCTCAGCAGTCACAAACGTCATACTGGTCAGTGCTTGGGCACGCTCGGTGGCCTCACGCTGAGAGAAATGCACGATGTAAATCGGCGCCTTGCCGTCGGCCATCAGTTCTTCGATAGTCTCGTGCACTGGGGTAAACACGTAGTGGAAATCCAGCGGCACAGGGCGCTCGGACCCACCTACATAGCTGGTCGTGCGCCCAGTGCGCTCCGTGAGATCATCCTGCAGCCATTGCGTATCGCCCAAGGTTGCAGACATGAGCAGGAACTGCGCCTTCGGCAGCTCAAGCAGCGGCACCTGCCACGCCCAGCCACGGTCGGGCTCAGAGTAGTAGTGGAACTCATCCATCACCACCTGGTCAATGCGCGCGTTAGCGCCCTCGCGCAACGCGATGTTGGCAACGATCTCCGCGGTGGCAGCGATGATTGGGGCGTTGCCGTTTACCGTGGCATCGCCCGTCATCATGCCCACATTCTCCGGGCCGAAGATCTCGCACAGAGCGAAGAACTTTTCACTCACCAACGCCTTGATCGGCGCGGTGTAAAACGAGCGCTGGCCACGCGCCATCGCAATGAAATGCGCCGCGTTGGCCACCATGGATTTACCCGACCCCGTAGGGGTAGCCAAAATAACGTTATCGCCCGCTAGAAGCGCAACAGACGCTTCCTCCTGCGCCGGGTAGAGCGAGATGCCACGTGATTGGGTCCAACGGGTAAACGAATCCCAGACCGCGTCTTCAAATAAAGACTCGGGCACATCCTCCAGGTCCGTCAGGTAATCAGCCAGCGTCACTCGTCACTATCCTCCGTCGGCGTCTCGTTGGTGCTGGTTTCGTTGGTGCTGGTTTCGTTGGTGGGGTTCCACGCAACGTCGTCAAGCGGGAGCTCCCTGACCCTGTCCCTATCCTCAATCGCAGCAAGGAAATTCTCAAACGCCTCAGAAATTTCCTCACCCGTGGGTAGTTCCGCCTCACCAGGCATCATCGCCTGCGGATTACGCTCACGGTAATCAGCCATCTCAGAGTCATAGTTCTTCTCCAACGCCTGCACCACATGCGCAATCTCATCCGACTGCGCCGTCTGCTCCGCCAGCTGACGCGACACTTTTGCCATATCCCGCTCAATGGAGCGCAGCGGCAGCTTCAGATTCACCGAATCCTCCAAAGACTGCAGCAGCTGGTACATGGCATGCGGATACGGGGAGGCGGCTACATAATGCGGCACGTGCGCTGTAAAACCAGCAACCTTGCGCCCACGCTTATGCAGCTCACGCTCAATCATGATCGCCGCAGCCCCAGGCACAGTCACCATGCCATCAAACGTAAACATGGAACCAACCAAATCCCGGTCATTACCATGCGCCGAAACTACAAGCGGACGCGTATGCGGCGTAGCCATAGGTGCGGAATACAGGCAGATGGTCTCCGAAACATCGAACCGCTCCGCCAAATCCGCAACAGCCTCCGAAAACGCCTGCCAGCGAAGATCCGGCTCCGGCCCAGACAGCAGCAAAAACGGTGTGCCAGCGTTGTCTTTGACCACACGCATATCCAACTCCAGCGGCTCCACGTTAGCGATCTCATGGTGGCGCAACGTCACCAGCGGGCGGCGCGAACGGTAATCAATCAGCTCATCGTTATTAAATGTGGCTACGGTACGCGACTCCAGCGCAGCCTTAATGTGATCAGCCGAGCTCTCCACCGCGTGGCCAGCATCCGCATAGCCCTGCAGCGCAACGATCAGGGTAGGCCCCGCCGGGCTATCCCCGCCGACAGCGGGCGCGGGATACTCAAGTTCATACATGCGGCGTTCATCCGACATGGTCAGCCTCCTTCACAATCGCTGCCTAACAACTGCTCCCTACAACGCCATGGGCATTGCCTCCATTCCAACACACTCGGCTGCCCAGTGAACGCATAACGCCAGCACTGGCACCAAGGTGCAAAGGAGGTAAGGAAAAATCTTGCAGCCGTGGGGAACCAAAGCTATCAACACGCGGTCTGAATATGCATGACACACTTTATGAATTCAGATACCGCAATTACCCACCCAGGCAACTTCATCGCCTCAATCCCCGGAGTCTTGGGCTACTACCCCCAAGAGTCCGTCATTATCGTCACTGCCTACGCCGAGCCAGGAAGCAGCGAGGCATTGTACGGACCCGTCTTCCGCGTCGACCTGAGCCTGGCCGACCGTCTCCAAGACGTACTCGACAGCGTGCCAGCCGAAGACATCATGGAAGCCGTCGGCCACTTCGCCATCCTGGTTACCCGCATTCCCAACTCAAAAACAGCCCGCGCAGCCATCAACACCCTGCTCGAACTCACCGACCCAAGTGGGCTCCCGCTTGTCGACGCCTGCTGGCACGCCTCCGAAATAGCCAACTACACCCCATACAGCCTCATCTTCGGACCACCCATGGACCAGCTCATCCGTGCAGGAGTACCCGACAGCTGGGTATCAGGCACTGTTGGCTCCGTCATGGCGCAACCCACCATGCAAGCACTCATCGCACAAGGCGCACTCCCCGAACTAGACAGGGAAGACACCCGCGCCTACTTCGAACCCGAAGCAGGACAGTGGGAAGCCACAAGTGCACAATGCACACAATTGCGACGCCGCGGTGCACGCCTTGCCGCCCACATCGCGCTCTACCCAGAGAAAGTCCGCACCGAAATGGAGCGAGCCTGCGAAATCCTCAAAGACGTAACCCCGCAGCCACTCATCGGTCAAACCTGCCGCCAAACAATCGAGGAGGTCTTCGGCACCACAGAAAACGCCGAACTCATCGCTACAACGCTGACCAAATCCAAACTGCGCGATTGCTTTTTCAATGTCGCACTCGAACACCCGCTGGAAACCGGAGTAGCAATGCTCACCATCGCCCGCGCCTACAGCGGCGCCATCCGAGCCAATGCGTTGAGTATCTGGGCCGTCATTGCCGTGAAACTCAAGCTCTCAAACTGGGCAACCGCAGCCTTAGAAAGCGCCGAAGACGCACTGCCCAATCACTCGCTGTCCTACATCCTCAAACAGCTCTTGCGCGCTGGGCAACACGAAAACATGCTGGAAACCGCAGCTTTTGGCTGCGATGAGATGTGGGAAGAACTGGCAGACCTAGAGCCTGAAACCCGTGAATACTAAGGCAAGTGCACGAGGATCAGCGTGCGCTATGGGAGGCGTCACCCAACTCCTGGGTAAACGCCCATGCGTCACGCACGATCCGGCCAAGCTCCGTACGGGTGGGGTTCCACCCGAGCTCCGCCTGGATCTTCTCCGAGGACGCAATCAGCACCGCAGGATCACCAGCGCGGCGGGGCGCAACCTCCGCTGGGATCTCATGCCCGGTGACTTCCCGGCAGGCCTCGATAACCTCAAGCACCGAGTAGCCGTCACCGGAGCCGAGGTTGTAAATCTTGTGCTCGCCAGCCGTGTTAGCCTCCAGGGCAAGCAGGTGCGCATCCGCTAGATCTCGAATGTGGATGTAGTCACGCACACAGGTGCCGTCCTTGGTCGGCCAGTCATCGCCAAAAACCATGATCTTGTCGCGGTAACCCATTGCCACTTGGAGCACAAGCGGAATCAGGTGCGTTTCAGTCTTGTGGTTTTCACCGATTGAGCCGTAGGCGCCTGCCACGTTGAAGTAGCGCAGGCTGGTTGCCGCCATCCCGTACGCCTGGCAGTAGGAGGTAATGGCGTAATCAATGGATAGCTTGGTCGCACCGTAGGGGTTTGTCGGGCGCGTTGGCGCAGTCTCAACAATCGGCACTTCCTCCGGCTCGCCGTAGGTTGCGGCGGTGGAGGAGAAGACCAGCGAGTTCACCCCATGGGTGCGCATGGAGTCTAGCAGCTGGAGAGAGACGCCAAGGTTGTCGTGCCAGTAGGTTGCAGGTTCCGTCATGGACTCACCTACAAGGGAGCGGGCCGCAAAATGCAGCACGCCGTCAACATCACCAGCACTAAGCACGTGATCAATGACGTCTTCGATACGGCCCTCTACAAACGTTGCGCCGGCGGGCACCGCGTCACGGTTGCCTGTACTCAAGTCATCTACAACTACAACGTCATGGCCCGCTTCAAGCAAAGTTGCGGTACAAACGCTGCCGACATAGCCGGCGCCGCCGGTTACTACCAGTTTCAAAGGGGGTTCTCCTACTTGGTCAGCTCTACGCGTAGTGCGTGGGCGAATTCAGGTGCGAGCTCTACAGTCTCATCATCTTGGGTAGTCAGCGTTACGCCACCGTTTTCCAATGGGGTAAGCGTCACCGTCTGCCCAACGAGAGCTCCAAGGGAGATCACTGGGTTTTGCACCTCAGTGCCTTGCTGCAGGATCTCGCTGATCTGGACAACCTTGACGGTTGCCGGTTCATCCAGACGTAGGTCAACTGCGCGGGTCCCGTTCTGGGCATCAGTTGTGGAGGCTGCGCCAACATCTTCCAGGGACGGAATCGGGTTGCCAAACGGTGAGCGAGTGGGGTCCTCCAGCACCGCAACGACGCGACGTTCAACCTCATCACTCATGACGTGCTCCCAGCGACACGCCTCGTCGTGCACCTTGGCAATGTCCAAGCCAAGCACGTCGGTCAGCAGGCGCTCTGCGAGACGGTGCTTGCGCATCACAGCGGTGGCAAGCTTCCGCCCTTCAGGCGTGAGCGATAGGGAGCGGTCCCGCTCAACCACAATGAGTCCGTCTCGCTCCATGCGGGCAACGGTCTGAGACACCGTCGGCCCGGATTGCTCCAGGCGCTCAGCGATGCGCGCACGCAGGGGAGTGATGCCCTCCTCTTCAAGCTCGTACACGGTACGCAGATACATTTCCGTGGTGTCTACGAGATCACGCATAATCTTTGCCTCTCAAAACAAACGCAGTAGATACGAAAATACTTTAGCCAATCAGCCAAACGCTCGGCACATATGAAAGGACCCATCGGACTATCGACGGGCCCATGCACAGCTACAGAGCGTAATCACGCAGGCGATCTGCGCGCTCACCCACGCGTAGCTTCGCCATAACCTCACGCTCAATCTGGCGGACACGTTCCCGCGACAACCCGTACTGGCGGCCAATCTGATCAAGTGTGCGCGGCACACC
The DNA here is from genome assembly GCF_016728505.1 of Corynebacterium riegelii. Classification (GTDB taxonomy): domain Bacteria; phylum Actinomycetota; class Actinomycetes; order Mycobacteriales; family Mycobacteriaceae; genus Corynebacterium; species Corynebacterium riegelii. The sequence continues at coordinate 2,133,749 of NZ_CP068159.1, read as the reverse complement.
GTCCGTTAAGCCGTAGCGCAGGCGGATAACGTCCTGCTCGCGCTGTTCAAGACCATTGATGATGTCCTGGATGTCATCATGCCGCAAGGCGGAAACCACAGCATCCTCAGCGTCGGTTGCCTCGGCGTCCTCGATGAAGTCTCCCAGCGGTGCCTCTTCATCCGCACCAACCGGCATGTCAAGGCTCACCGGGTCACGGGACTGGCGCAGCAGCATCTCAATCTTGGACTCCGGAATGCCAGATTCTTCCGAAAGCTCCTCATTCGTCGGTTCACGGCCCAAGGACTGGTACATCTCACGACGAATGCGTGAAAGCTTGTTTACCTGCTCTACCAAGTGGACTGGAAGGCGAATCGTGCGGGACTGATCAGCCATGCCCCGGGTAATGGCCTGACGGATCCACCAGGTTGCGTACGTGGAGAACTTAAAGCCCTTGGAGTAGTCAAACTTCTCCATAGCGCGAATAAGGCCCAGGTTGCCTTCCTGAATCAGATCAAGCAGCGGCATACCTCGGCCGGTATAACGCTTGGCCAGGGAAACAACGAGGCGCAGGTTTGCCTCAAGCAGGTGTGCGCGTGCTTTGCGGCCCTGTTTGGCCAGGATCTTCAGATCACGCTTCTTAGCGCGGGTGAGTTTGACCTCAGGGTCATCCAACAGGTGCTGGGCGTAAAGACCAACCTCAATCTGCTGGGCTAGCTCAACTTCTTCTTCCGCGTTGAGGAGTGCGGTCTTGCCGATGCCGTTCAAGTAAACGCGGACAAGATCTGCCGACGGGTTATCGTTGGTCTGGTTCCTGCGGCTGCCACGGTCAACCTCTTGGGTTTCTGCGGCATTGGCGTGATCCGGGGCATGATCCGGCTGAGTCAAGTGCTGCCTCCTCGATCCCTTTAATTTTTTGAGTCCATCTTGCTAACGCCGCCAAAGGCGAAAATGTTCCCGCAGTTCCAGACACACAGCATCCGTGCAGAATATGTACAGTCTGGCTTATGGGTTGACCGGTGTCCAATGGAATGAACATGGGATCCGATCACGCGTTATGTGATTTTTACCACGCGGTCTAGGGGTTGTCTATCGTTTCGGGATCAGGCCTCAACAATGACGGTAAACGGACCCTGGTTCACGCTTGCAACCTGCATGTCAGCGCCGAAAATGCCCTCTTCAACATGAATATTTCTTTCGCGTAACGCTGTGGCAATCTTGTCCATCACGGGTTTGGCAAGCTCACCTGGGGCTGCGTCTGACCATGATGGGCGACGCCCCTTTGCGGTGCGACCCATCAGCGTGAACTGGCTGACTAACAACACTGGGGCAGCAGCGTCAGTGACGCTGCGCTCACCGTCAAGGATCCGCAGCTCGGCGATCTTGCGTGCAACTGTTTCCCACGCATCCTCTGCATCGTTTACGCCCACGCCTACAAGCGCGAGGATCCCTCCGGTTTCAGGGCAGTCGATTGCTCCAACTACCTCGCTGTCCACAGTTACAGAGGCGCTGGACACACGCGTTAGCACTGCCTTCATTTGACTTCGCTCCTTCTTTGATCCCGTCGTCGATTTCAGTGATATCAGCGGGGATGACCACACCGTGGCGCACCAAATCTGTAATCGCGGCTACGGCACTTTGTTCAAGCGCGGTAACGTCCTGATCGCTCTCTATCCCGCGTGATGACGCGAAGATCCCCACCACATCTCGTAGCACTAACCCATTCGGGTGTAGGCCGGCAAGCACCGTGCGTAGATCGGCGTTGATTTCGTGGGAGAAACGTGGGCCGTCGGTGCGGGTTACGCGCACCACCTCTTCTGTGAAGCCCATGCCGGTTTCCGTATCTGCAACCGAGACCTCTTCAATCGCCACACCTGGACGCACCAGAAACCTCGAATCCAGTACATCGTCTGCATCTTTGTCGCGCAGCCAGGCGGCGCGGAGGAAATACTCCTCTACCTCAGGACCTAGGGGATCGGTAAACGGATGGCTGAGTTCCTCAGCGGTGATTTCGCTGGGGTGATCGCCAATGTCTCGCAAAAATACCCAACCGAACCCAATCGCGTGAACGTTGTTGTCATCGAAATGGGCAAGCCAGGCTTGGGTGCGTTCGATGGCTTCGGGCGAGCGTGGGTCAAGCGACTCATCTTTCAGCCAGGTAGACACGTACATGCCTGGATCCACCACATCACGTTGCAGTACCCAGGCGCTGACGCCTTGAGACGAAAGCCACGACGCAACGCGCGACTGCCACGACTCATCAACGGTGTGCACCCAAGCGCCCAAGATGTATGCGGTGCCATCTTCAGCCAGGTGGTCAGGAGTCTCACGGACCACAAGTTCCGTCGCACCGTCCAGGGACAAACCAGAATCCCGATAGACGTGGCCAACCTCAGGCAACCCGACTACAAACGGCGGGTTTGCCACGATGCGGTCGAACCGTTCACCCGCAACAGGAGCAAACCACGCACCTTGGCGCAACTCGATGTTATCCACCCCGTTCGCGGCCAAGGTCACCTCGGCGAGGTCCAGCGCGCGCTGGTGAATGTCAGTAGCAACCACCTTGCGCGCAACGTCAGCCTGCGCAAGCGCCTGAACACCAGAGCCAGTACCCAAATCCAACACTCGATCCACCGGCGTTACGGGGGTTGCAGACAGCAGTGACAGCGACGCAGCGCCCACACCCAACACGTGATCACGGCCGGGAACAACGTCAGTCACCGAAGCATCACAATCAGACACCACCAGCCGCTCATGCCCCGCAATCACATGTGGACGAATGTCAAAAGCGACGGTGACCTCGCCGGAGGGGGTTGGGGTGGTCAACGAGGCGTCGATAAGCAAAAGCCCAAGCTCACGACCAAGCATCTGCGTTATCTGCTCTGGCGTAAACGGGCGGCGCAACAGGAAAAACCGAATCAACTGATCCAGCTGCGAGCCACCGAGCGTGGCGTGCAACACCACACCCGGTTCACCGCGGTACAGGGCATCCGTAGCATCCGGGCCCAAATGTGCCGCGATGCCGTCGGCGGTAAACGAGGCGGCTGACAAAACATCTGCAAGCTCACGCAATAACGAAGCATTGGGGATAGGGGAATTCACCACACAAGTTCCTTTACGCGGTTATCTGTCTGAGGGCAGCTACTCAGGCTTTTCTTCGTGCTCGATGATACTGAGCGCCCCCGTGCTGTCATCACTGCCCGAGGAACCAGCTTCCAACTCAGCACGCCGCGCCGCCTCCAAGCGTTGCTCCTCACGAATCACCGCAGGCTTATACACATTGCGCTGACGTGCATCACGCTTCTCACCCTGGCCATTAGCCACCATCACTGACAGCCACGGCAGGGGAATAGAAACCACAAACAGGATCGAGGCGAGCCACCAATTGTTCCAAGCAAACGCAGAAACCATCGACAGCGCCAGTAACGGCATACGGATGCCCTGCAAAATCATGTACTGCTTCTCGCGCGAACGGCGATTGAGCTCAGGGGAACGCTGCGCATCTGTAATCAACACACGACGACGCCTGCGCGCACGCCGCTTTGTCGACGATGCCTCAACATCCTCAACATCCACATCAACCGTCGGCTGTTGATCGTGGAAGTGGTTATCCGTAGCGCCCATAGGCTTTTCACTCTAACGCATTGCTACACCCAGCCCGTTGTCCGAATGTGGGGTCCGTGGGGCATGATGGTTGGCGTGAATACGACGACGAAGACGCTCGAGCGCACAGACATACGAGAAGACACATCGTCGACCACCGACGACGGAACCCCAAAGTTCTTCCACTACGTAAAGAAGGACCAGATCATTGATTCCGCTGTCTCCGGCAAGATGGTGGTTGCACTTTGCGGGGAAACCTTCCCTGTGAAAAAGCAGGCCAAGCCGGGGTCCCCGGTGTGCCCGGACTGCGAGCGGATTTTTAAGGGGTTGCGCAGGAAGTGACCGCTTCCAACCTGCGCGCGTGGCAGCAGGAGGCGCTTGACCAGTTCATGCGCACCATGCCACGCGATTTTCTGGCTGTGGCTACCCCAGGTGCGGGTAAAACCACCTTTGCGTTGACGCTGGCGTCTCGCCTCCATGAGGCGAAGTCCGTGCAGCGCATCATCGTGGTGGTGCCAACGGAGCACCTGAAGCACCAGTGGGCGGAATCAGCGAAGCGTTTTGGGCTTTCGCTGGATCCGAATTTCACCAACTCGTCTGCCGTCAACGCGTCCTATGACGGCATTGTGGTGACCTATGCCCAGGTGGGTATGCACCCGTTTAAGCACCATGCGGTGGCGTCTGCGCGCAAGACCATGGTGATCTTGGATGAGATCCACCACGCCGGTGACGCCCGCAGCTGGGGAGATGGTGTGTATGAGGCCTATAACGATGTTGAGCACCGCTTAGCGCTGACGGGTACGCCGTTTCGTTCCGACGACTCGCAGATCCCGTTTGTCCGCTACGTCGAGGACGGCGAGGGCCACCTGATCTCCGAGTCGGATTACACCTACGGCTACGCCGAGGCGCTGCGTGACGGCGTTGTGCGCCCCGTTGTCTTCCTTGCCTATTCGGGTGAGGCGCAGTGGAAAGATTCCGCGGGGGAGGAGTATTCGGCACGTCTCGGTGAGCCGTTGAATGCGGAGCAGACCGCCAAGGCGTGGCGTACCGCGCTGGATCCGAAGGGCGACTGGATTGCGGCTGTGCTGAGCGCGGCCCACACGCGTTTGTTGAAGCTGCGCGTCAACATGCCCGATGCTGGCGGCCTGGTCATTGCTACGAACAAGACCACCGCGCGCGCCTACGCTCGCATTTTGGAGAAGATCAGCTCCACCCCAGTCACTGTGGTCTTGTCAGATGAGCCGGGGGCTTCCGCGCGTATCGACGAATTCTCCGCCTCCACCGACGAATGGATGGTGGCTGTCCGCATGGTGTCTGAAGGTGTGGACGTGCCGCGCCTGGCGGTAGGCGTCTACGCAACCTCCGCCTCGACGCCATTGTTTTTCGCGCAGGCGATCGGCCGTTTTGTACGCTCCCGCCTGCCGGGGGAGTCCGCGTCCGTGTTCTTGCCCTCTGTGCCGGTGCTGTTGCAGTTGGCCGAGGAGATGGAAGTGTCCCGTGACCATGTTCTGGGCAAACCACACCGCGAATCCGGGTGGTCCGATGAGCTTCTGGAACAAGCGAACCGGACGCAAACTGAACCGGACGAAGAGTCCAACTACGAGGCCATCGGTGCTTCGGCGGAGCTAGATTCGCTGATTTTCGACGGCTCCACGTACGGCACCCCAACCCTTGCCGGCTCCGCGGAGGAGCAAGACTTCTTGGGACTGCCGGGACTGCTTGACCCGGAGCAGGTCAAAGCCCTGCTGCGCAAGCGCCAAAGCGATCAGTTGGACGCGCGTGAGGCGGAGGAGAAGGCACGCAAGGCTGCCGAGCGTGCTGAGATTGAGCGCGCGAAAATCTACGGCGAACCCGTCAAGCAGCCAGAGCCCGAGCATTCTGGTGCGAGCGAGGATAGTGGCGCCGGTGTGGCGGCCGACGAAATCCCGCAGCTGCGTAAGGAACTCAACGCCCGAGTGGCCATTGTTGCCGGCAAGACCGGTCGGCCGCACGGTGCGATTCATACCGAGGCCCGTAAGGCCTGCGGGGGACCGCCGACGGCGCTGTGCAACGCCGAGCAGCTGCGCGAGCGAATTAATTACCTCCGCGGCTGGTAGTTTCCGCAGAATCGGAGCCCTGCATTTTCGCCGAACGGCACCGGCGCCTACCGGCCACCGCCAGAATGGGGGGGCGGCGCCAGAATGAGGGGTCGGCGGGCAGCGTCGAAACACAGATATGCAGGACAAGATATGCAGGAGTAATGGTCAGAGCGTTTTTTCAATAAGACGCCGTTAATGAAAAATGCTCGTGACCTGGGGACCTGCATATCTTCCCCTGCATATTTGTTGAAACCAGACCGCCCAGCGCCAACGAGCACGACCGGCCACCACAAGACCTCATCCACTGTTCACAATCTCGGTGTGCGAATCAGCTACCTCTGCGGCTAGTAATTTCTGGCTGGTACAGTTTCTTCATACAAATCTCTAACGTAAGTGAGGAAAATCATGACCAATAACCCGAACAATGACGGCTTCAACCATCCAGAGGGCTACACCAGCTACGGTGAAAATAGTTACGGCGCCAATAACTACGGCGCTAATGGCTACGGCGAAAACGGTTACGGCGAAAACGGTTACGGCGAGGGTGGCTATGGGCAGCAGAACTATGACTCTGCTTACGGCCAGCAATACGGCGCCAACGGCTACAACCAGCAGTACGCTCAGCCGGGCTACAGCACTGGTGCCCCTGCACCGGTGAACAACCTCGCGCTTGCGGCGTTGATCGTTGGCATCGTCTCCCTGCTACTGCTCCTGCTCTTTCCGTGGATTGCTGTCCCTGGCGGTATTGCCGCAATCGTGTTGGGCGTGATGGGCCAGCGCAAGGCCAAGGAGATTCAGGCGGCTGCTGGCGGGTACCCAGTGCAGACCCGCAAGGGAATGGCCATTGGTGGTCTTGTCACCGGTATCATTACGCTCCTGGTTGGCGCAGCGCTGCTTATTTTCGGTTTTTGGATCTGGAACCAGGTGCAGGGCTGTGAGCAGTACATTGATGACCCTGCGGCACTTGAGAAGTGTGTTGAAGAGCGCCTGCTTGAAAAGTTTGAGAGCAATTAACCTGAAAGTAGAACCCGCTGCCGACGGTTTGCCAGCACTAAAGCTAGAAAGCTAAAGCCCGAGCAATTGCTCGGGCTTTAGCTTTGCGCCAGTGCGGTCCTACCTAGTCCTTTGTCCTTTGTCCTTAGTCCAGGTAGTCGCGCAGCACCTGGGAGCGCGACGGGTGGCGCAGCTTCGACATCGTCTTGGATTCGATCTGGCGGATACGCTCACGGGTAACACCGTAGACTTGGCCGATTTCGTCGAGGGTGCGCGGCATGCCGTCGGTAAGACCGAAGCGCAAACGAACCACGCCGGCCTCACGCTCGGACAGGGTGTGCAGCACATCCTGCAGCTGATCCTGGAGCAGAGTAAAGGACACCGCGTCCACCGCGACAACCGCCTCGGAGTCCTCGATGAAGTCACCGAGCTGGCTATCGCCCTCATCACCAATCGTCTGGTCAAGCGAGATCGGCTCACGAGCATACTGCTGGATCTCAAGGACCTTTTCTTCGGTGATGTCCATTTCCTTCGCCAGTTCAAGCGGCGTCGGTTCACGGCCAAGATCCTGCAGCAGTTCACGCTGGATGCGGCCAAGCTTGTTAATTACCTCGACCATGTGCACCGGAATACGGATGGTGCGTGCCTGATCGGCCATGGCACGGGTAATGGCCTGGCGGATCCACCACGTTGCGTAGGTGGAGAACTTGTAGCCCTTGGAGTAGTCGAACTTCTCCACAGCGCGAATCAAGCCCAGGTTGCCTTCCTGGATCAAGTCAAGGAAAGCCATACCGCGGCCGGTGTAGCGCTTAGCAAGGGACACAACCAGGCGAAGGTTCGCCTCAAGGAGGTGATTCTTTGCCTTGCGTCCATCACGAGCAACAGCACGCAGATCGCGCTTCACGGTGGGGGTGAGCTTTGCCTCTGCATCTCCCTCTTCCGCTGCACGGGTCATCTCATCCAAGCGGTACTGGGCATAAAGACCTGCCTCAATGCGCTTAGCCAGAGACACCTCCTGCTCAGCGTCCAGCAGAGCAACCTTGCCAATTTGCTTGAGGTATGCGCGAACAGAGTCAGCGGAAGCAGTCAGCTGTGCGTCCTTGCGCGCCTGGCGTAGGGCAGCAGACTCCTCGATGTCCCAGACAGAGGCGCCCGAGTCTTCTTCCTCGTCCTCTTCGTCCTCTTCGTCCTCATCGCGTTCGACATCATCTTCATCGACGTCGTCTTCGTCTACGTCGTCTTCATCGAGACCTTCGCCAAAGTCATCCTCATCGTCTTCATCAAGAAGATCAGGATCGTAGTCAATATCGCGGCCGTCGTCCTCCGCATCAACCTCGTCATTGTCAAGGTTCAGCTCAGTATCAGTTGACTCAAGTGCCTCATCAACTGCAGCTTTTACCGCCGCCTTACGCGTGGTCTTCTTTACTGCCTTCTTCGCAGTCTTCTTGACCGTTTTCTTGGCGGTCTTCTTCGCCGTCTTCTTCACAGCCTTTTTGGCGGTTTTCTTCGCGGTCTTCTTGGCCGTCTTTTTCGCCGTCTTCTTGGCAGTTTTCCGGGCGGGCTTAGCTGCTGCCTTACCAGCCGCGCTGTCAGAGTCGCCGCCGGAGGCAGTCACATCCGCGTCATTGACGGAATTAGTGCCCGAAGCTTTCCTGGCTACCACGTACGCCCTTTCGCCTATTGAACAAATACGGTCCCGCTATTCAGAACGCCCATAGTAACAGCGGACGAGAAATAATATTCCACCGACCCGCCGCGCAGAGCGTCAAATCATGTTATGGCTTGACGTGTTCATACGCCGCCATCGCGGCGCCCACAATACCTGCACGGTTGCGAAGCTTCGCCGGAATGACCGGCACATCCACCGTCAGACGCGGCACCCACTTGTCAGCCTTGCGGGAAATACCCCCGCCAACAATGAACGCGCTCGGGTTGAACAGGCGATCAAACTCGTGCAGCACCGTATCTACGCGTTTAGCCCAGTCCTTGAAACTCAGGTCCTCGTTGTCTTTGACTGCGGAGGACGCGAGGTGTTCGGCCTCCACTCCGTCGATAAGCAGATGGCCCAATTCGGTATTTGGAAACAGCTTGCCGTCCGCGAAAAATGCCGAGCCGATGCCAGTGCCAAACGTGAGGAAGATAGCACCGTTTTGCTTGGCCTGCTCCTCGCCAAAAGCGACTTCGGCAAGGCCGGCCGCATCTGCGTCATTAAGAATGGAGAGCTCCCGGCCAGGCAAGTGTGTGGCCAAAAGGTCGTGGCAATTGGTACCAATCCACGCTTTATCGATATTGGCAGCAGTCACCGCGACCTGATTTTTGATCACGCTTGGCAACGCAACGCCAACTGGGCCGTCCCACTCGAGCTGACGCACGACCTCTGCAACCACTTCACCAACTGCCTGGGGCGTGGCCGGTTTCGGGGTGGCAATTTTCACGCGCTCAGATACGAACTCACCCGTATCCAAATCAACAATTGCACCTTTGATACCGGAACCGCCGACGTCAATACCCACGCCTAAGTTGGAAGTTGTCATACCGGCGAGTCTATCGCCACCGCGGCGCTGCTTGCACCTCTGGCACGATGGGGCCATGCCTAAGACCCAGAGCACGACCCCAAGCCCCGAAGAACTCAAAGACCTCTGTGTGCAGCTTGCTCGTGAGGCGGCCGCACTCGTGGCCCACCAGCGTGACTTCCTTTCGCGCCACGGCTCGATTGCGCAGGTCACCTCAACCAAATCCTCCGCAGTAGACCCAGTTACGGCAGTGGATAAGGCATCCGAAGCCCAGATTGTGCGCCAGCTTCGGCAGCTTCGGCCAGACGATGGGATTGTTGGTGAGGAAGGTGCAAACGTTGCGGGAAGCACGGGCGTGAGTTGGGTCGTCGACCCTATCGACGGCACCGTGAACTTCCTCTACGGCCTTCCTGCCTATGCCGTGTCAGTGGGGGCGGCGATTAACGGCCAGTTTGTCGCCGGATGCGTAGTAAACGTTGCCAACGGCGATTGCTACTTCGCAGCAGCCGGGGCAGGGGCGTGGGTTGAGCGTGAGGGTGAGACGGTGCAGCTTCGAGCTTCCCGTGCGGATGACACGGCGACCTCGCTTGTAGCTACCGGCTTTGCCTACGACTCTGCTTGGCGTGCAAAGCAGGCAGTGTTGTTGCAGCGGATCTTGCCGCGCGTGCGCGACATTCGCCGTTTCGGCTCCGCCGCATTGGACCTATGCCATCTTGCAGAGGGGAGGGTGGATGCCTACTACGAGCACGGCACACATCCATGGGACTACGCTGCAGGAGCTGTGATCGCGGCTGAAGCAGGAGCAACAATCCAGCACCCTGGCCTGGAGGATCAAGGGGCGATTGGGGCACCGGTGATTGCCGCTGCGCCGCGTGTGTGGGATAGCTTTGTAGACCTCCTGGAATCCAGCGGTGCTACACAACCAATGGAGGGATAATAAATTACCCCCGTTACCCCTATTTACCAGCTTTGATGACAGAAATGCTTGTGTGTTTTAGTATTCCGCTGATACCGGGCCCTCTCGGAGGCCCGTAAACACGTAACACAGCTGGAGGAATCACACCATGGCTACCGACTACGATGCGCCGCGCCGCCGGATGGACGACGACATCGAGACCGACTCTCTCGAAGGCCTGAAAGCCGCGGAAGTTGCTGGCAGCAGCATGGATGATGACGGTGAAATCGTCGAAGCGTTTGAACTGCCCGCACAGGAGATTTCCGGTGAGGAGCTCAACGTTGAGGTCAAGCCGCGTCAGGATGACGAGTTCACGTGCTCGTCCTGCTTCTTAGTGCAAAAGCGCAAGCGCCTTGCATACGAGGAGCCGAACGGCGCCATGATCTGCCTGGACTGTGAGTAGAACTGACTGCGGCTAATTACGCGGTCTGGCCGCTAGGGGTGGGCGGCCGCTGCCTGTTCGGGCAGGAACGTTTCCAGTACTCGTTCCGGGTTGCGGGTGGCAATCATCCAGTACGGGGTGGGATCTTCTGGATCATCGAGCACGAGTAGGACGTGTTCCGGAACCCAGGTGTGGGACACCAGGAACGCGGCTGGGTCAAGCTGACGGCCAAGTGCGTTCTGGCGCGCAGATGCCGGCACCACGGTTGAACGCGTTACTACGTTTGCTGGCAGGTTCGCGTCTTCGACGATGAGCCAGCGTGTGCCATCTGCGTCCATTTCTACTTGGACCACTGTCTTTGACAGCCAAATGAGGAACCACAGCACCATCGCCCCGATGAGGATGAGCGGGATGATGAACCACCAGATATTGCGGTTGAGTCCAAATTGGCCCGCCAGCAGCAGCGTCAACCCTAAACCGGTGGCCCACCAGTACCAAGGGACCCACTGGCGCTCCGTGTAGAGCACTTGCGGGGAAGCGTTCGGGGAAACGTTGTTGTCGGTCACCCATCAAACCTTAGTAGGGTTGGCTGGGTGAGCGAATTAGTACTGACTGACCTTCCCCCCTTGCGCGTGAAGCGCCTCGACCCGGACATCCCAATGCCGTTTCGTGCGCATGCTGGCGATGCCGGCGCAGACCTTCACTCCGCTGAAGACATTACGTTGCAGCCAGGGCAGCGTGCGCTGGTTTCCACAGGCATTGCTGTTGCGTTGCCAATGGGCACCGTTGGGTTGATCCATCCCCGTTCTGGACTTGCGGCAAAACAGGGTCTGACCATTGTGAACGCCCCCGGCACTGTGGATGCGCAGTACCGTGGTGAGCTGAAGGTGTGCTTGTTGAACACGGATACAACCACCCCGATTGAGATCACCCGCGGGATGCGCATTGCCCAGTTGGTGGTGCAGAAAGTGGAGCTGGTTGATTTTGTTGAAGTGGATGAACTGGATGACACAGAGCGCGGTGCGGGCGGTTACGGTTCTACCGGCACCCACTAAAGTCAGCTGAGAAGCAACACGTGAAGGAGCATGAAAACCATGGCGATTTGGCCGTTTGGTAAGAAAAAGAAGGCAAAGCAGGAGCAAGATGCGCAGCAGTCGATCAAGGAGACCACGACTGAAGATGCTGCTGTAGCAACCTCTGAGGACACAGACGTCTCGTCGGCTGCAGCCCAGCCGGAGGCTGAGACGCCGGCAGCCACCGGTGCGGCGGTTGCTCAGGCTCCTGGCACCACCAAGATTGAAAACTACGACCCAGTTGGTGGCTCCACCGGCCCGTTTGACGGTGATTCGGTTGAGATCGAAGACTTTGACTTCACTGATTTCTCGGATGTAACGCTGAACCTTGGTTCTGTCCGTATCCCGATGCCGAAGGGCTCTCAGGTCCAGGTTGAGATGGGGGAGCAGGGCCCGAAGATGGTCCACATTGTTACTGAGTTTGGCCGTCTGACTCCAGTGGCGTTTGCAGCCCCGCGCACCGGTGGTCTGTGGGAGGAATCCTCCGAAGAGATCGGTGAGGGGATGCGTTCTGAGGGCATGCCAATGCACTTTGAGGAGGGCCCGTGGGGGCGTGAGGTTGTTGGGGAGGGCACCAACGGCCTGATCCGCATTATTGGTGTGGAAGGCCCACGTTGGCTCTACCGTGTGACGCTTGCTGCGCCAACTGGCCGCGAGGAGCAGCTCGCACAACTTGGCCGCGAGGTTGTCGCGCGTTCCTTTATCTACCGTGGCCAGGACGCAATCCTTTCCGGCAACTCGCTTCCGGTGACTTTGCCGCAGCAGTTGGCAGCCCAGGTACAGCAGGCAGTTCAGGCTCGTGCCGCTCAGGCGCAGGGCCAGGCTGCGGGTACTACGGGTGATGCTCCGGCAACCCCGAGCCCGAATGCTTTGTCGGATGCGCTGCGCCAGATTCTGGAGCAGAGCGAAGCTAGCCGCAAGAACGACTAGTGGTGGCTGAAGCGCAACACGTCACCGTCACGGTGACACGTATGGCCCATGGTGGCGAGGGCATCGCCCAGCTTGAAGACGGTCGCGTGGTCTTCATCGCCGGCACCATCCCCGGCGACACCGTTGAGGCTCGTATTACGAAGTCCAAGAAGCGCTGGGCGCGCGCAGAACTGGTGGAGGTACGCACGCCGTCTGAGATGCGCGTGGCGCACACGTGCCCGGCAGCCGCTGCTGGTGCTGGCTGTTGCGACTTCAGCCACATTGCCCCAGAAGCGCAGCTTGGACTCAAAACAGAGATTTTGCGTGGTCAGCTGCGCGCACTCGCGCAAACGGCAAACGCAGAGGAACTGCCGATTGAGGCAGTGAGCCTTCCGCCGTCGACGCATTGGCGCACCCGAGTGCGCTTAGGCGTGGACGGCCACGGCCGCGCCGGGGTGCGCAAGGCCCGCTCGACTGAGGTTGTTACCTCCGCTACGTGTACGCAGCCGGTTGTGGGGCTTATGGATTCGTTGCCGAGTTTTAGCCCGGGTAGCGAGGTTGTTGCTGTTATGGACAGCACCGGTGCTCGCCATATTGTGCAGACCACTCGCGCTATGCGGGGCAAAAGGGTGGAACACATTAACACCGTGGTCGAGGGATCCGGTGAGGTCACGCAGCGCATTGAGGCAGGTTACGGGTCTTCGACCTTTCAGTTTCCTGCAACCGCCTTCTGGCAGGCGCACACAGCTGCGCCGAACGCTTACGCCAGAGTCATCGAGCAGTGGGGTAAAGGCACCTACAAGTCGGACGTGGCGTGGGATCTCTACGGCGGTGTCGGCGCGTTTGTACCTGCTATCCATGCGGCGACTGGCGGTGCGAGCGTAATTTCGGTGGATTACTCGCCAGCAGCAACATCGCGTACGCAGCCAGCACTAGACGGCATTGATGTGCGGGTTGTGGCTGAGAGGGTTGAGCGGGGCGTCGATAAGCTTGAAGCCCCAGGGCTTGTAGTGCTTGACCCGCCGCGAACCGGTGCGGGCGCACAGGTGGTGGCTGCGATCGCGGCGAAGGCTCCGGAGCGGGTCATTCACATTGGGTGTGACCCGGCGACCTTTGCTCGTGACGTTGCAGCGTGGCGCGAAGGCGGCTACGAAGTCAAGCGGCTCGGCTTGATCGATGCGTTTCCGAATACGCACCACTTTGAAACGATCGCAGTACTTGAACCGCGCTAAGCCCAAACGATTCTTTGCCTTAGCCGCCGCGTGTAAGATTGCGGGGAAGTTAGTAACCGATAGGAGTGCACATCAACCGTGAGACTGCTCGAGACAATCGCTTCGCCGGCAGACCTTAAGGGGCTGTCGCAGGAAGAGTTGAGCCAGCTTGCGGATGAGATTCGCCAACTTTTGATTGAAAAGGTGTCCGCTACTGGTGGTCACCTGGGCCCAAACCTGGGCGTGGTTGAGTTGACGATTGCTCTGCACCGAGTGTTTAACTCACCGCAGGATCCGTTCATTTTTGACACGTCGCATCAGTCGTATGTGCACAAGATCCTGACTGGGCGTGCGGGACAGTTTGATACGTTGCGCCAGCGCGGCGGCCTGTCCGGCTACACCTCACGCGCGGAATCAGAGCATGACTGGACGGAGTCTTCTCACGCGTCTGCATCCTTGTCTTACGCGGATGGGTTGGCAAAGGCGAAGCAGCTGCGCGGTGAAGAAGATGACCACGTGATTGCTGTGGTGGGAGATGGCGCGTTGACTGGCGGTATGTGCTGGGAGGCGTTGAACAATATTGCGGATGGGGACCGCAACGTGGTCATTGTGGTCAATGACAATGGGCGCTCCTATTCGCCGACCATCGGTGGTTTTGCGGCGAACCTGGCGCGGCTGCGTGATCAGTTTGCGCAGATTCGGATCCAGCCTGGCTATGACGAGGTGATGGAGTCCGGCAAGAAGACCCTGAAGTCTATGGGCTGGGTAGGCGAGCGGACCTTTGGCGCACTCCAGGCACTCAAAGCTGGCGTGAAGCACCAGGTGGTGCCCACGGAGATGTTCTCTGAACTGGGCATGAAATACGTCGGCCCTGTGGATGGGCACGATTTGAAGTCTTTGCTGAACGTGTTTAATTACGCCAGCACCTACCGCGGCCCGCTGATTATCCATGTGCTGACGGAAAAGGGACACGGCTTTGCCCCTGCGGTGAACAATGAGGCAGACCAAATGCACTCTACTGGTGTGATTGACCCGGTGACAGGGAAGTCGCTGTCCAAATCGGCCCCCGGTTGGACGTCGGTGTTTACCCAGGAGCTGTTGAAGGCTGGCCGTGAGCGCGATGACATCGTCGCAATTACTGCGGCGATGGCGGGGCCGACCGGCCTTGCGCCGTTTGCAGAAGAGTTCCCAGACCGCTTCTTTGACGTTGGCATTGCGGAGCAACATGCTGTGGCGTCTGCGGCGGGTCTTGCGCTTGGCGGCATGCACCCTGTGGTTGCGGTGTACTCCACGTTCCTGAACAGGGCATTTGATCAGTTGCTTATGGACGTTGCGTTGCTCAACCAACCCGTCACCCTTGTCTTAGACCGCGCAGGTGTAACGGGTACTGACGGCGCGAGCCACAACGGCGTTTGGGATATGGCGCTGACCTCGATCGTGCCTGGCATTCGAATCGCTGCGCCACGTGATCCGGAGCGTTTGCGCGAAACGTTCCGCGAGGCGATTGCGGTGGAGGACGGCCCGACGCTTGTGCGCTTCCCGAAGGGCACGGTGGCGGACAACATTGATGCCGTTGAGCGTTTGGATAGCGGCGTCGATGTGCTGCATGTACCCGCAGGTGAGGTAGATGAAGACAGCGATGACAACGTGGACGTGCTGCTGGTCGCTGTTGGTACGTTTGCGGAGTACGCCATGCAGGTGGCCCACGACCTTGCCGCCGACGGGATCCGTGTCACCGTTATAGACCCGCGCTGGGTGGTTCCGGTTTCGCCCGACATCGTATCTCTGGCCGTGGACCACGACATGGTGGTGGTCTACGAGGACGGCATCGTGCGCGGCGGTGTGGGCTCTGCAATTGGGGAAGCCCTGGCCGCGGCATCGGTAACCACACCAGTGCGCCACCTGGCATTCCCGGATATTTTCCCAGAGCATGCCTCACGCGGTGAGCTGCTGGCCCAATACGGACTTGATCCAGTCTCCGCCGCACAGCAGCTGTGCGAGTGGGTGGCCGGCCTGGAGGACTGCTAGGCCTGCGGTGCTAAGCCTGCGGGATCTCGATCGGCTCGTGCAGTGCGGCTGCTACTAGCGGCGCCGCGGTTTCTGCCTGCCACTGGCGCGCACCCGCGTCAACGAGTATGGGGATCAGGGCGTGTGTGTCTAATCCTTGTATCTGCCCACCTGATGCTTCCCATTGATTCCACAGTGCCCCGCGCAGCGTGGAGGAGGACAACAGGTTAACTCCGGGGATTCCAAGCTCCGTTGCGGCTTCCTCAATGTACTCTTTGGCCAGCTGCACCCTGGCCCAGCTCTCAGGGTATTCGCGCTTCCACTTCACAGGGGAGGGAGCCACTTTCGCTCTCCGTTCCCTTGGGGACGGCCACGTGACCTCCTCATCACTCAACGCGCGTTCAACGTAACTCATCCACGTACGGGTGATGGCATCGTCGTGGGATGGAAAACCCCGCACGCGGGAAAGCTGAACTTCGGTGGTGGGCTCAGCCCGTCCAATAGCAATCAGCACTTGGTTCGGCATGATCATGGACGGCGATACGTCAGACCCAAACGCGCGGCGTTCACGGATTGAGAACAACTCGCGGACTAACTGCAGTCCACGGGCGGTACGCACCGTGGATATCCCCTTCAAATCAAGCCAGTTTCGCTCCACGGGGGATTCGAGGCTGCGGGTATCAATCAGGTGCTCGAACTCTGCTTCCGCAAACGGGAGCACCCCTGCGGTGTCTAGAACCTCTGCAAGTGCTTCCGCGAGATCATGGAGATACAGCACGTCAAGTGCCGCGTAATCCAACCAAGCCTTTGGTAGCGGAGTTTTTGACCAGTTTTCGCGGCCATGACTCTTGTCTAGGTGCACGCCGGTGAAGTGCTTCACCATCGCGCCGAGGTTGGGGCGCGTAAAGCCCGCAAAACGTGCGGCGAGCTCAGTATCAAACAGCGTGCCGGGGTGTAGCTGCATCATGGCTAGGGCTTGCAAATCTTCACCGGCGGCGTGGATGATCCATTCTTCGCCGTTGATTACGGGCGCAAGGGCGGCGGTGAGGTGTTTGCGGTGGCCCTCCGGTGCAAGCAGGAAGGCGCCGGCGCCTCGACGGTAGATTTGGACCAAGAATGCCCGGTCATCAAAACGATAGGCAGATGCGCGCTCCGTATCTATTGCAAACGGGCCGCGGCCTTGGGCAAGTGCCCTGGCAACGCGGTGGAAGCCCGCTGGGCTATCCACATATTCATACTCTGGTCTTAGTGTCACGAAGGACTATTTTACAGCGTACGTTTACCTTTGTCCCAGCTCTGTCACACCTTCTGGAGGCAACCCGGCCACATGTGCCAGTACCTGCGAAAATGCCTCAACGTGGGGTGCGAGGTCCAAGCTGTCAGCAGTCCAAGAGGCGCGCATCTCCAACTGGTATGCCCGTGGCGGGCCTCCAATCTCACCGAAGCGAACCGATGCTGTGGAAGTTACTGTGCCGCCAAGGTTGGTAAAACCAGCGCCGCGCTGTGCTAATGACTCGTTGAGCCACTGCCACGCAACGTCGGGAAGCAAAGGATCCGACGCCACGGCATCATCCATGTCCGCCTGAATGTAGGCGACAAGGCGCATCGAGCCCTCCCACGCTTCCTCGGCGTCAGGGGAGTGCAGCAGGATAAGGCGGCCGAATGCATCGCCATCCGAATCCATGGAATCAGTGACATCCTCACCGCGATCAACCTCAAGGCCAATGGCGTGCGAATACGGCGCTGGGCGTTGTGGCGGGCGGATGGTGCCAAGAGTGATCTCTGGGCGCAGGCGAGCCGCATGCATTGACTCAACAGCCGCAGAGAACTCCGCGGGTGTCGCCGCCGGGGTGGAGTCAGATGTCGCCCCGCTGAGCGCGGCGCTGATTGAAACCGGGGCAGAGGAGGTGTCCGAGTGCTTCACAGCAATCAAAGCTATCGGTGCGCGGGCGGCTAGCCGTGGAGGCGCGCCGCTTGAGGGGTAGTACGGTAGTAGGGTGAAGTAGAACTTTCGATTGATCCCTAGAGAAAGGGTGCCCATGGCCAAGCTCGATTTTGATGCCCTAAACGCTGTGCAGCGTTACCTCCAGTTTGCGGTATTCCGCGCAATCCCCGGCGCACTGGGGCAGGACCGCAGCAAGGTTATTGAAGAGGCTCAGGCTTTCTTCACCAACCTTGAGAACGAGGGTGTTGTGACCGTTCGCGGTATCTATGACAACACCGGAATCCGCGCAGACGCTGACTTCATGATCTGGTGGCACGCAGAAGAGTTCTCCCAGCTGCAGAAGGCGCTGGCAGATTTCCGTCGTACGACGACGTTGGGTCAGCTTGTTGAGGTCAGCTGGATTGGCAACGGTGTCCACCGCCCGGCAGAGTTCAACAAGTCCCATCTGCCAAGCTTCATCATGGGTGAGGAGCCGGGCGACTGGATTACGGTCTACCCGTTCGTGCGTTCCTACGAGTGGTACCTGCTGGACCCGCAGGAGCGCCGCCGCATCCTGGCGGAGCACGGCATGGCAGCGCGTGACTTTGCAGACGTGCGCGCCAACACCGTTGAGGCGTTTACCTTGGGTGACTACGAATGGATGCTCGCATTCGAAGCGCCGACCCTGCTGCGCATCGAGGAGCTGATGCACAAGATGCGCCACACCGAGGCACGCCGCCACGTGCGTGAAGAGATCCCGTTCCAGACGGGCCGTCGTGTTGGCGACATTGCAGAGATCATTGAGATTCTGCCGTAGTTACAAACTGGGCTGCGAACTACTGCTTTGGCTCTAGCGTCATTGAGATGGAGTTGATGCAGTAGCGCAGGTCGGTGGGGGTGTTATAGCCCTCACCGGCAAACACGTGGCCGAGGTGGGAGCCACACGTGGCGCAGAGCACTTCTGTGCGGACCATGCCGTGGGAGCGGTCTTCGCGCTCGATGACCTTATCGCTGTCGGCGGGGGAGAAGAATGACGGCCAGCCGCAGTGAGATTCAAACTTTTCGGTAGAGCGGAACAACTCCTCGCCACACGCCCGGCAGTGGTAGACGCCTTCTGTAGTGGTGTTGGTGTATTCGCCAACCCCTGGGGGCTCAGTGCCAGCCTCGCGAAGTACGTAGAACTCCTCAGGCGTGAGCTTCTCGCGCCACTGCGCTTCGGTCCAGTTTTTGTAATCCGTCATGGTGTTGAAGCGTAGTCACCACAGCCCAGGTTGCGACAGCAAGGATGAAGATCGCCCACCCTGCAGTAGGGAGGAAGGTGTTGAGCCAGCCCCCAAGCGCTGGGTGGTGGGGACTCCACCAGTTTAAGGGGGAAAGGCACAGGAACGCTCCCAGCCACGCAGTCCACAGGTGCATGGGGGAATGCGTACGCACCACGGTAAACAACGCGGGGAAGAGCATCATGGAGTAGTAGGCCTGCCCCAACGAGGACAACAGGCACACACCTGCAAGGAGCACGGCAGAGCTCACTGTGAGCCAGAGCCACTGATCAACGTTTCGCCAGCGCAACAAGGCCAGCACGGCAATAGCCACAGCGGCCGCAAAGAAGAGGAACAGCACGCGGTGCATCCAGTCTGGCATGCCAAAGTAGACGGCAAAGCCGGCAAGGGAAGAGTTGGCATAATCGCGCGTAATGCCCAAGTACGGCACGAGTTTGGTTACGTAATCGTTTGCTCCGGGGGTAAGCGGCCAGGCAATTGCGTTCATCACTACAGGGACAATCACCGCGGCAATCACGCTGCGCCAGCGGAACAGGAAAAACGGCAGCGCCACAAGGGGCAGAAACATTGGCTTGACCAAGATCGCCAGACCTAAGACCACACCAGCAGCGATGTCACGGCGCGCCATCGTCAGCGCAAGAAATGCCGTCAGTGCGAGCAGCAGGATGCCGTTGATATTTGAAAACACAAGGGTGTTGGTCACGGCCTCCGTGGCAAAGGCCAACGCCAATGCGATGGGAAACATCGGGTGTTTCAGCCCATAGCCGCTGAGACGAGTAAGCCGAGCAAGGGCAGCAATGATGGCAACTGCGTTGGCCAGGATAAACCACGGCCGCGCCGCATCCACACTGGTGATCAGCCCCAGCGGCGAGAGCAGCAAGGTAGCGCCCGGGTTGTACAAGTAGTGGGGGTTAACGTGGTGATAGATCTCGTTGTACACCGGCACACGCTCCACGAAGCGGCGGGCGGCCGACCACACGGTGGTGAAATCGTCTGTCACCGACCCGGTTCGTGCAAGCACAATGAGCCTGTGCAGGATCAGGCAAAGTGCGATGGGCCAGGCAAAGGCGTTTGCTGCTTTCACTCGCATTACCGTACCCGCCGCAGCCGGGTAAAGATCATGGCGCGCTGGTCCACGGTGGCATCTTCCACCTCAAAGCGCCGCACGTAGTTACGGTTCCGGTCAAGCTCAAGGCCCCAGGGGCCATCCTGACTGCCGACGCTTACGTCAACCGTCACATGCAACACATCAATCAAATCCGCGTCCAGCATCTGTGCGTAGAGGTGCGGTCCGCCCTCACAAAGAATGCGGGCAAATCCGAGATTCCGTAGCGCCCGCACGATGCTGGCCGCCGATCCGTCGCCAGAACTCACAATCGTTGCGCCGAGATTCTCGAGGGGGCGGATGGTGGGGGTACGTGTGGCGTCGGCAAGCGAACGCTCCGGGGCGACAATGATGAGGCGCTCGGTGCCAAAGATGGGAAGCGAGGGGTCGAGCTCCAGTGAGCGCGTAACCACCGCAATGGGGGTAGCAGAGGGACCGTACTGCTCGGCGGCCACTGTGCCGGCGCCAACCAGGACACAGTCTGACCACTGTCGAAGCGCTGCAAGCAGCTTGGAGTCTGTCGCGTTGCCCAACTCGCCGGATGTACCTTTGCGGGCGAAGGCCCCGAACAGCGTGTTGATTGCCACCGCGCGTAGCTCTGGCTCGCCTGGTGCTTGCGTGGGGCCTATCAGCTGGGCCATGTGTGGGGAAGCGGGCATGGAAAAAGAATAACCTCGGTAAAACTTTCGCTTTACCGAGGCTGTGTGATTGGAGGTGGATACGGGAATCGAACCCGTGTACACGGTTTTGCAGACCGTTGCCTAACCACTCGACCAATCCACCGTGGAGCGGATGACGAGACTCGAACTCGCGACCCTCACCTTGGCAAGGTGATGCGCTACCAACTGCGCTACATCCGCGTGCGCGATACTGGGATTGAACCAGTGACCTCTTCCGTGTCAGGGAAGCGCTCTCCCGCTGAGCTAATCGCGCGGGAAAAGTCCCACTAGGGGACTTGGAGCGGATGACGAGACTCGAACTCGCGACCCTCACCTTGGCAAGGTGATGCGCTACCAACTGCGCTACATCCGCATTGCACTGTGCTGTACCGTTTCGGCTTCACCGTTTGGGTGACTGCGTTGTGCGAGATAGAACATTAACCCCTTTGGCTGCCAATAGACAAATCGCCAGGTTAGGCGGGGTTTGTGTTGCGGGATTCGGTGTGAAGATGGGCTGTTTGCAGCCAATGCATCACACCGGTGTCATTTCTCGGCGCTAGTCGTAGGTTGTTGAGGCAGGGTATGAGGCGGGTTTTGGGGCGGGGTTTGGGTTACTGAGCTGGCGATTCGGCTGCAGTGGCGTTGCGGTGTAACATACCCATCTGTTCGGTCCTATGGCTCAGTGGAAGAGCGTTCCGTTCACACCGGAAAGGTCGCTGGTTCGATCCCAGCTAGGACCACCAGATGTAAAAGCTCCGACAGACAGTGTTCTGCCGGAGCTTTTCCGTTTCCCGCTGCGTATCTTGGTGCCGTTGCTGGTGATCTACCCCGCAATAGGGGTGTACTAAGTGTCTACCCCCGGGCACTATGGTGAGTAGCAAGCGAAAACGATTCAGTGACCGGAAGGATTTCACCGCAACATGAGTCGCAACATGAGCCACCACATGAGCTCAGGCCGGGGTGTAGGCCGTGTTTCCAAATTCGCAGCTGCAGCTGTTGTAGCTGGTGCGCTAGCCGCCAGCACCCCTGCGGCATTGGCGCATGACGCAGTTATCGGCGGTTCACCCGCTGATAAAGAGGTGGTTACCGCATTTCCTACCACCCTTGAGCTGGAGTTCTCCGGTTTTCCTAAAGAGGGCTTTAGCACCATCGCATTGTCGCGAGACGTAGACGGTAAGCCGGAAGTGCTTTTTAGCGGCGAGCCTACGATTGAACAGAACTTCGTTCGCCTCGATTTGCCCGATGGCTTGGACGTTGAGCCGGGCAATTACCGCATTGGCTTCCAGATCATTTCTTCCGACGGGCACGCAACGAAGGGTATGACCACGTTTACGTTTAACCCGACCGGTGAGCCGCTGGCCGAAGCGGCTGAATCCACACCGGACACCACATCGGACACAGCGACCGAGACAGCCGCCGATGAAGGTAACTCCAGCATGCGCCTCGTGTTGGCGATTGTCGGCTTGCTCGTTGTTGCAGGTGCTGCGGTAGCGGCTCTTGGAAAACTTCGTAAAGGACAGGGGCAGTAAAAGTGGCGGTTTCTAGGAGGGGGTTTCTCGCGGGTGGGGTTGTCGTGGCGTCGGCAAGCATGGCTACTGCCTGCGGTGATACTGATGCACCCGTAGGTGTTCCCAGTAACTCTGAGCCGAACGATCAGCCGCTGAAGAAATCCACGGTTGCATTCGATGGGCCACACCAGGCGGGTATTTCGACGCCGACGCAGGCTTCGCTGAACATGATTGGCTTCAACCTGCGCGAGGGGGTGGAGGCGAAAGGGATTCGCAACCTTATGCGGCTGTGGACTGAGGATGCTCGTGAGATGGCCGCCGGCCGTAACCCCTTGGGCAGCCTGGAGCCCGAGATGCTGGAGTGGCCGGCAAACCTGACGTTCACTGTGGGCTTTGGTGAGCGGGTTTTCGATATCGCCGCGCCTGAGAAGAAGCCGAGCTGGTTGCACCCGATTCCGGACATGCAGCACGATCAGCTGCGTGAGGAATGGGGACAAACCGATCTTGTTCTGCAGATCTGCGCTGATGACCCGGTGATGTGTGCCTGGGCGATGCGCCATATGGTGCGTGCCAGCGTGGATTACGTGGACATTGGCTGGGTGCAGCAAGGCTTTGCCAATGCGTACGGGGCCATTCCGAAGGGCCAGACCCCGCGCAACCTCTTCGGCCAGATTGACGGCACGGTCAACCCTTACTCGGAAGAGGAATACGCCGAGCAGGTGTTTGCCGATGATGGCTCCACCTCCATGGTGATCCGCCGCATTGAGATGGACCTGGATGATTGGGAGAAGCTCGACCGCGTCTCCAGGGAGGAGTCAGTGGGCCGCACGCTTGATGACGGTGCGCCGCTTTCCGGTGGCGACGAGTTCACCCCAGCCGACTTCGAGAAAATCGATGACTTTGGCTTGCGTGTGATTGACCCGAATTCCCACATGGCGCGAGCGGCTGCACCTGCGGACCACCCGGAGCAGAAGTTCAAGCGCCGCCCGTACAACTATTACCTGCCGCCGGAGGCTGGCCTGATCTTTGTGGCCTTCCAGAAAGACCCGGACATACAGTTCACGCCGGTGCAGCAGCGGCTGGATGAGATCGACCGGCTCAACGAGTGGACTACGGCGATTGGTTCCGCCGTGTACTGGATTGCGCCGGGTACTGACCCGGAATCTGCAGACCGGGCCTACTGGGGTCAGTCGGTTTTGTCATAGCATCCGGGGTAGGATTGCAAACCGCATTGTAAACGGGGCGCGTCCAGGTATGACGTTCCCCTTGAGGCGCAAAGGAGCGCACCTGGCTATGGCAGAAGCAACAGCAACGCAGATTTTGGAGTTTGAGCCGTTTGAGGTTCCCGCCGGCACACCTGTTGGTGCCGCAATGCGGGAGCTCAACCTGCCGAACAAGGGTGAGCAGGCCATCGTGGTTGTCCAGGATGTAGAGGGCAACCTGAAGGACCTGTCGCACGTGCCGGAGGAAACCGCGACGTTTACGCCGGTTCCGGCCAATACTGAGTTGGGCCGCTCCGTGATCCGCCACTCCTGCGCACACGTGCTTGCCCAGGCTGTCCAGGCCGAGTTCCCCGGCACCAAGCTGGGCATTGGCCCGGCGATTAATGACGGCTTCTATTACGACTTTGACGTTGCCGAGCCGTTTACTCCTGAGGACTTGAAGACGCTTGAGCGTCGGATGAAGAAGATCATCAAACAGGGGCAGAAGTTCGCTCGCGGCGTGTTCGCCTCCCAGGAAGAAGCCGCAGAGCGTTTGGCAGACGAGCCCTACAAGCTTGAGCTGATCCAGGACAAGGGCAACGTGGACCCGGACTCGGATGAGGCGACCGAGGTAGGTGCTGGCGAGCTGACCTACTACGACAACCTGAACCCACGCACGGGTGAGGTTGAGTGGTCTGACCTGTGCCGTGGCCCGCATATTCCCACCACCAAGTACATCCCGGCGTTTTCGCTGACCCGTTCCTCGGCGGCCTACTGGCGTGGTGACCAGAACAACGCTGGTTTGCAGCGCATCTACGGCACGGCGTGGGAGTCCACCGAGAAGCTGGATGAGTACCTGACCATGCTGGCCGAGGCGGAGAAGCGTGACCACCGCCGCCTGGGCAATGAGATGGACTTGTTCTCCTTCCCGGATGAGGTTGGTTCTGGCCTGCCGGTGTTCCACCCGGATGGCGGCATTGTGCGCATGGTGATGGAGCAGCACTCGCGTGAGCGCCACGTGGCTGCTGGCTACTCCTTTGTAAACACCCCGCACGTGACCAAGGGTGACCTGTTTAAGAAGTCGGGTCACCTGGATTGGTACGCCGAGGGCATGTTCCCGCCGATGAAGCTGGACGGCGAGGTAGATGATGAAGGCAATGTGACCAAGCAGCCGGTTGACTACTACGTCAAGCCGATGAACTGCCCGATGCACAACCTCATCTTCGACTCCCGTGGTCGTTCCTACCGTGAGCTACCGCTGCGCCTATTTGAGTTCGGTACCGTGTACCGCTACGAGAAGTCCGGTGTGGTGCATGGCCTGACACGCGCCCGTGGCTTTACCCAGGATGACGCACACATTTACTGCACCGAGGAGCAGCTGGAAGAAGAACTGACCAGCGTGCTGGAGTTCATTATCTCGCTGTTGCAGGACTACGGCCTGGATGACTTCTACCTGGAGCTTTCCACTAAGGACCCGGAGAAGTACATCGGTGATGATGCAATCTGGGAGCGCTCCACCAACATCTTGCAGTCTGTGGCTGAGAAGTCCGGCCTGGAGCTGGTGCCGGATCCAGCCGGTGCGGCGTTCTACGGTCCGAAGATTTCGGTGCAGGCCCGCGACGCCATTGGTCGTACGTGGCAGATGTCTACGGTGCAGCTGGACTTCAACCTGCCGGAGCGCTTTGACCTGCAGTACACCTCCTCGGATGGCTCCAAGAAGCGCCCGGTAATGATCCACCGCGCACTGTTTGGTTCCATTGAGCGTTTCTTCGGCGTGCTGTTGGAGCACTACGCTGGCGCCTTCCCGGCATGGCTGGCCCCGCACCAGGTGGTTGGCATTCCGGTGGCGGACGCGTTTGCGGATCACCTTGAGGGCGTTGTTGGCCAGCTACGTGCTCGTGGCCTGCGCGCTGAGGTAGACCATTCAGATGACCGCATGCAGAAGAAGATCCGCACCCACACCACCGGCAAGGTACCGTTCATGCTGCTCGCGGGTGAGCGTGACGTGGATGCGAACGCGGTGAGCTTCCGCTTCCTCGACGGCAGCCAGATCAACGGCGTGCCCGTTGATGAGGCTGTGGAATTGATCGCCGCTTGGGTTGGCGAGAAGATCAACGATCAGCCGAACGAGGCCGCAATTGCAGCGCGACGCGGCTAATAACCCGCCTTACGTTGACCAGGGCGCAGGCGACGAGGATCGCCTTGTGCGCCTCTGGGCACCGTATAGGTCGGCGTATATTGCGCGTCATGCGTCTGCAAGCAAGAAAAGCTCCGATCCTTTCCTAGACATCCCGAAGATGGACGATGAGGATGGGCTGATTGTTGCGCGCGGCAAGCACGTGTACGCGGTGCTCAACCTGTACCCGTACAACTCTGGCCACATGATGGTGGTGCCGTACCGCAAGGTTGCTGAGCTGGAAAACCTTACCGATGAGGAGACCGCAGAGCTCGGCGAGTTTGCCAAGCTTGCAGTGCGGACCTTGAAGCATGTGTCACGGCCCGAAGCGATCAACGTGGGGCTCAACCTTGGCAAAGCCTCAGGTGGGTCAGTGGGAGACCACCTGCATCTACACGTTGTGCCGCGGTGGTCCGGAGACAGTAACTTTATGACTGTCGTTGGCGGCACGAAGGTATTGCCGCAGCTGCTGCGTGATACGAGGCAGCTGCTTGCAGATGGCTGGGCGGAAGTGGCATCGACCCCGCAGACTTCACCGACGCGATCGAACACACCCGAATCGGAGACAGACAATGCTTAGTGTGCATGGGCGTAAACCGGCACGCCGTTTCGTGGAACCGGTAGCCAAAGCCCTGCTGAATGCCGGTGTGAGTGCGAACATAACCACGGTGGTTGGCACCGTTGTCGCAGTGACGTTGTCTGCGGTGCTTATTCCGGCCGACTACTTGGTGGCAGCGGCCATTGCCATTGGGCTGTTTTCGGCGTTTGACATGGTTGACGGCACGATGGCGCGCCTTAGCGGCGGGGGAACGGCCTATGGCGCCACGCTGGATGCAAGTTGTGACCGTATTACAGACGGAGCGCTGTTTGGCGCTATCGCCATGTGGCTGATCTACGTAGACCACGCACACCCGGCACACGTCGCAGCGTGTTTGGCTGTGCTGGTGCTCAGCCAAACCATCAGCTACATCAAGGCGCGTGCTGAGGCCGGCGGCATCAAAATTGTCGGTGGGCTGGTGGAGCGACCAGAGCGCCTGATTGTGGCGCTGGTGGGCTTGGGCCTTGAAGGCTTTGGGGTGCCGCACGCGGTAGAAGTTGCCGTGTGGTTGCTGCTGGTGGGATCCGTGTTCACAGTGGTGCAACGCTTGATGATTGCTGCGCGTGATCCGCGAGCGATGGCTCCGTTGGCACCGCCGCCTGGAGCGTGAGGCGTAGATGGGGGCTGAAAATCTCGTTGCTTATGGCTACTTGGCAGGGTGGCGCCTTGTCGGTGCACTGCCGAGGCGCGTGACCTGGCCGCTCTTTCGCTTCGGCGCTGACCAACTCAGCGATTACGGCCGCGGCATGGAGCAGCTCCGCAGAAATCTGGCCCGCGTGGTGGGCCCTGGGCATGTCACACGCCGACTTGTGCGCGATGCCATGCGTTCCTACGCTCGCTACTGGATGGAGGCCTTTCGCCTGCCACGTATTGCCACCGATGATGCGCTGCTCAACCGCTACAGTGCGGGCGTCGAGGGGTTGGAGCATCTCGAAGCGGCACTGGCTAAGGGCAAGGGCGTTGTGCTCACCCTGCCGCACTCCGGCAACTGGGACTTTGCCGGCCTGTTCCTTACTCGCAACTACGGCAGTTTCACCACCGTCGCTGAGCGTGTCAAGCCTGAAGTCTTGTTTGATGCCTTCGTGGACTACCGGGAGTCTTTAGGTTTCGAGGTAGTGCCGCTAACAGGCGGGCCGGTCACTCCATTTGCGCGCCTGAAAGAGGTTCTGGAAGCCGGCGGCATCGTGTGTCTGATGGGGGAGCGCGACTTTTCTGGTCGTGGCGTTGCGGTGACGTTCTTCGGTGAGGAGACGACGTTTCCGGTAGGGCCTGCAAAGCTGGCGATGGATACGGGCGCTGAACTTCTGGTTGCCCACTCCTGGTTCACTGACGGTGTGCGTGGTCAGGGCGGATGGGGGTTGAAGGTGGACCCGCCGATTGCCGTGGACACGCTTGAAAAGACAACCCAGCGCGTCGCTGACCACTTCGCTGCCAACATCGCCGCCCACCCGGCAGATTGGCACATGCTGCAGCCGCTGTGGCCTGCGGATAAAGACCGCAGGCGGAAACAGGAGGGGAGCTAGACATGCGCATTGGCATGGTGTGTCCCTACTCCTTTGATGAGCCCGGTGGCGTGCAGGCGCACGTGTTGGATCTGGCGCAGACCCTGATTGCCCGCGGCCACGAGGTGCGGGTACTCGGTCCAGCCTCCGAGGACACGGATCTGCCCGACTTTGTCACCCGCGGCGGGCCCGCTGTTGCCGTGCCGTATAACGGTTCCGTTGCCAGGCTTTCGCTCGGCCCACATATGCGGCGTGTAACCCGACAGTTCATTGCACGAGGCGAGTTTGACGTCTTGCATGTCCACGAGCCGAATGCGACAAGCTTCTCGTTGGCGGCACTGCGTTACGCTGATGGCCCAATCGTGGCTACCTACCACGCGTCTGCAGCTTCTTCGGTGGCGCTGAAAGCCGCACTGCCGATCCTTCGCGCCAACTTGGAGAAGGTCAGCGGCGGTATTGCGGTCTCCGAAATGGCTCGGCGTTGGCAGGTGGAACAGGTAGGCACAGACCCGGTTGTGATTCCCAACGGCGTGGATACTTCGCGTTTTGCCGCGCACTGTGGTGAGCCGAACGATTCGCGTGAGGTTGAGATCGTCTTTCTCGGCAGGTTGGATGAGCCGAGGAAGGGGTTGGAGGTGTTGCTCGCGGGCGTCGATAAGCTGAAAAGCCCCGAGGGATCACTGCGGGTGACGGTGATGGGGGGTGGGGCTGAGCGCTCGCACCCGGGGGTGGAGTTTATGGGGCGTGTCACCGAGGAAGAGAAAGCCCGCGTGCTGGGGCGAGCCGACATTTACGTGGCGCCGAACACGGGTGGGGAGTCTTTCGGCATTGTGCTGGTTGAGGCCATGGCGGCAGGGTGTGCGGTGGTGGCAAGTGACTTGGAAGCGTTTGCCGCAGTGGTTGATGCGCAGAGTGACACGCCTGCTGGCCTGTTGTTTCCTATCGGTGATGCTGATGGTTTAGCTAGGCAGGTGCAGTTGCTTATCGACGATCCACGCACCCGCAACACCCTCATCACCGCAGGTAAGCGCCGCGCAGCTCTCTACGACTGGGAGCGAGTGGCGAGCCAAGTGCTGGCCGTGTACGAAACGGTTGCCACAGGACAGATTGTGACGGTGTCCAAGTGAGCACCACGGTGATCTGGGTTGTGGTGGCGATCTTGCTGACGCTGTTTGCTGCATGGGCGTATTTCACTGCGCGCCGTCTGGACCGGCTGCACATTCGCTTGGATCGCTCGCGTGCGGCATTGCAAGCAGCCCTGGATAGACGCTGTGCCGTACTTGCCGTGACTTGCCCAGAGCTAGCAGCCGATGCCCATGCTGTTGAAGAGATTCGGATGAGCGCTGGCAATCTCACCGACAGGCTGGACGCTGAGTCAGGGCTACGTCCGCGCGCGGCAGGTTGTGAGGGGGCAGAGCTGCAGGATGCTGACACACGCGTACTGCTTGCGCTGCGCTTTTACAACGATGCCGTAGCTGATACGCGCGCGCTTCGCCTTCGACCTGTGGTGCGTACGCTGCGGCTTGGCGGCACAGCTGCGCTTCCGGAATACGCTGCGCTGCCGCTGTAGATCCAGCTGTGATGCGTTGTAGGCTTGCCTGTCATGGAAAGCATCCGTGAGTTAGAGCGAGTCTTAACACTCAAACAGGTTGGCCCAACCACGTTTGAGGGCCCCGCGATGAATGCCCTGGTGTTTGTCCGCATGTTTGGTGGTCACCTTGCGGCCCAGGCGCTGGCAGCGGCAAGCGCAACCATTGGAGACGGCAAATACGTGCATTCTTTGCACAGTTACTTCCTGCGGCCTGCTGAGGCTGACTTGCCCGTGCGCTACGAGGTGCTCCCGCTTCGCGACGGCCGCAGCTACGCCCTACGCACCGTGCAGGCTTACCAAGGCGAGAAGTTGTGCTTTGTGTTGAGCGCGAGTTTCCACCACAACCTGGACGAGGGACCGGAGCACGCCGAGCAAATGCCGGATGTCCCACGCCCGGAGGCAATTGCCCCTGGAGGGAAGATTCCGAGCGGTGTGCCGGATGCGGAAAAGGAGTTCCACGAGTGGGACATCCGCGACGTACCTATCGAAAGCAATGCACAAGACGCGACCACGGTCAGCGGACGGAGCCTGTGGTTTCGCTACCGCCACCAGCTGCCTGACACGGATGTCTTTCATGCCCAGGCGCTGACGTATCTGACGGACATGACGCTGCTCTACACCTCGTTGCAGGCGCACCCGGAGGCGAAGGTTCAGTTGGCGTCGTTGGACCACAACATGTGGTTCTTGCGCCCGGTGCGGGTCGATGATTGGTTGCTGTACAGGCAGTCGTCGCCATCAGCAGGCAGTGGGCGGGCGCTGACCCAGGGCAAAATTTTTGATGCTGCCGGCAACCTCGTTGCGGTGATTGTCCAGGAGGGGCTTGCACGCAACCTTCGCGAAGGCGCGACCCAGGTGCCGATGCGCGGTAAATGATCGGTGCTAGTGATCCGTGCCGGTGATGCGTGGTTAGCCAGAATTGGCTGCAGCGTATACTGGCATGCCGAGAACAAAACTTCCGAGCGAAAAGGGGTGCGAGATGGCAGGCCATTCAAAGTGGGCTACTACCAAGCACAAGAAGGCAGCAAATGACGCGAAGCGTTCCAAGCTGTGGGCGAAGCTGATTAAAGACATTGAGGTTGCGGCCCGTACGGGCGGTGGCGACCCAGCTGCGAACCCGACGCTGGATGACATGATCCGCAAGGCCAAGAAGGCCTCCGTGCCCAACGACAACATTGAGCGCGCACGTAAGCGTGGCTCTGGTGAGATTGCTGGCGGCTCTAACTATGAGACCGTGATGTATGAGGGCTACGGCACCAACGGTGTCGCAGTGCTGATTGAGTGTCTGACGGATAACCGCAACCGCGCGGCAACTGAGGTCCGCACCGCCATGACGAAGAATGGCGGCAACCTGGGTGAGTCCGGTTCTGTTGGCTACATGTTTGAACGCACCGGCATTGTCACCATCCAAAAGGGCGAGCTGACTGAGGACGATGTGCTGATGGCCGTCCTGGACGCTGGCGCTGAGGAAGTCAATGACCTCGGTGAGCTGTTTGAGATCACCTGCCAGCCGACCGACCTTCCGGCCGTACGTGAGGCACTAGCAGCCGAGAACATTGAGGTGGAAGATTCCGAGCAGGAGTTCCGCGCCGACGTTGAGGTTGATCTGGATCTTGAAGGCGCAAAGAAGATGATGAAGCTCATCGACGCGCTTGAAGAGTCGGATGATGTGCAAAACGTCTACACCAACATGAACATCTCGGACGAGGTTGCTGAGCAACTGGAGGATTAGTGTGAACAAGCGGCTGACTGTCGCACTCTCGGCGTGTGCTTTGGCCGCGGGTGCGCTGCTGCCCGCGGGCTGTAGTGCAGTGGGCAGCCAACAGGCGCTGCCCGTGCCCGAAAGTCCGGTGTTTACAAGCATTGCGGGACCTGAACCCGACTCTGACGCCTTAGAGCCGCGCCAAGAACCTGGTCCTGTTTCACCCCCGGTTGACGCTGGCGCCTTGGTTGGTAACCAGCAACGCAGCTGGCCGGGTGGAGTGGATGACTCCGTGCATGCGGAACCAGGGACGGTGAATCCAGACGTCTTTTTGGGACGCCCTGCGCATACCCCAATTGGCCACGACGGCGATTTTCCAGGAGATGCTGGTCTGAAGGACGGATCCTGCGACGCGTTCAAGGGTCTTGAGGGGCAAACCCAGCAGCAGTACGTCAACGCTCGCTACATGGTGGTCAACGACCAAGCTGGCCCCACTAAGGCGGTACGCGCGGTGCCTCGCGGTTATGCACATTCGCCCGCAGGTGCCCTCGTTGCAGCGATGAACACGGCAACGTTCCACCCAAATAGTGGTGATGAGGTAGCTGCAGAATCGTATGAGCAGCTGGCTAAGTCTTCAGCGTTGGCAAAGCAGCTGCGTGAAGAGGGCGGGCATGAAAACCCTGAGCAGTACGCAACTTCGCGTTTCCTCACCATGCCTGCGCCGGTGGCGTACAAGATTCTGCAGTGTGAGAAAGACTTCGTGCAGGTTGAGTTGGCTATCTTCTTTGAGCCTGACCAACTTGAACGTGAAGACGAACTGTTGGTTGGCCGTATTGGCATGCGCTGGGTTGACGGTGACTGGGTAGGAGACTTCTCGGGCAAAGCCGATGAAGAGGTCTTCCAGCACGGTCGACACGATCTGGACGGGTTTACGTACATCGACTACGTCTAAACCACATGTGGTAGAACATACGTGTGGTGAATCTTGAAGGGCTTCGTGTAATGGGCATTGACCCCGGGCTGACCCGATGTGGTCTGTCCGTGGTCCAGGCCGGGCGCGGGCGTCAGATACTTCCTGTGGCTGTGGGAGTTGCACGTACGCCTTCGGACGCGGAATTGGCGGAGCGCTTGCTTCGCTTGTCCCGTGCGGTGGGGGAATGGATGGATGATTACCGTCCGGATGTTGTTGCCATGGAACGGGTTTTTGAACGTGGCAATGTCTCTACTGTGATGCACACTGCTCACGCGGTGGGTGTGCTGGTGTTGGCAGCTGCGGAGCGGGGGATCCCGGTGCATCAGTACACGCCTTCAGAGGTGAAGAAGGCTGTTTCTGGCAATGGCCGTGCGGACAAGAAGCAGATGACCAACATGATTACCCGTATCTTGGGATTGAGTGAAGCCCCGAAGCCTGCGGATGCAGCGGATGCGCTTGCGATTGCCGTATGCCACTGCTGGCGTGCGCCGCTTATTGAAAGGATGTCTACGGCATGATTGATTCCCTCAATGGTGAGGTTATTGCGATTGGGCTTGACCACGCGGTAATTGAGTGCTCTGGGGTTGGCTACCGGTTTCTTGCCACGCCTCCAACGCTTGGGGGGCTTCAGCGCGGGGAGAAGCGCCGTGTGCTGACGTCAATGGTGGTTAAAGATGATGGCATGACGCTGTACGGTTTTGCCGATGCCGATGCGCGTACGATTTTTCATAAGCTGCAGACCGTGACCGGGTTGGGCCCGAAGCTGGCGCTTGCCGCGCTTGCTGTGTTCCAGCCAGGCGAGTTGGCGAGCCACATCGCGGCTGGTGATGCCAGGGCGTTGCAGACCATCCCAGGCGTGGGCAAGAAGATGGCTGATCGCATGGTCTTGGAACTCAAGGACAAGCTAGAGGGCTTTGCCGTAGCCCCAGCACAGGATCAGGCGCCTAGCGCGGCTAGTGGTGCGGGCGGGGCATCGTTTGCCTCTGAGCAGGTTGTTGAGGCACTTGTCGGTTTGGGCTTTGCAGAGAAGTCCGCGCGCCCAGTGGTCGAGGCGTTGCAGGCGGAGCAGCCGGAGATTGCCCAAAGTGCGCTTCTTCGCGCGGCGTTGACGCAGCTTGGAAAGAAGTAGGGCAGTGTCAGATATAGAAAAGACTGAGTTCCAGCTGCCGGATAACCTTGCCCGCCGAACAGGTGCGGGGCGATCGCAGGATTCTCCAGTGACATCGCAAGCGCAGCCGGAAGAGCATGACGTTGAAAAGACGCTGCGACCAAAGTCGCTGGATGAGTTCATTGGCCAGCCGAAAGTCCGCGAGCAGCTGAATCTGGTGCTTGCTGGTGCGAAGCGTCGTGGTGTGACACCGGATCATATTCTGCTTTCTGGCCCGCCAGGTTTGGGTAAGACGACGATGGCGATGATTATTGCCCAGGAGCTGGGAACCTCGCTTCGTATGACCTCTGGTCCAGCACTTGAGCGTGCGGGCGATCTTGCAGCGATGCTGTCGAACCTCATGGAGGGCGACGTGCTGTTTATTGATGAGATCCACCGCATTGCGCGCCCTGCCGAAGAAATGCTCTACATGGCCATGGAGGATTTCCGCATTGACGTGATTGTGGGCAAGGGCCCGGGTGCAACTTCTATTCCGTTGGAGATTCCGCCGTTTACATTGGTTGGTGCAACCACACGCGCCGGCATGCTGACTGGACCTTTGCGCGACCGCTTCGGGTTTACAGCGCAGATGGAGTTCTACGACGTTGAAGATTTGACCAGGGTGGTTACGCGTGCGGCAACAATTCTGGGAGTCAGCATTGATAAGGATGCCGCGGTGGAGATTGCCTCGCGCTCCCGTGGCACGCCGCGTATTGCAAACCGCCTGCTGCGTCGTGTGCGCGACTGGGCAGATGTTAACGGCAACGGGCATGTAGATCTGGATGCTGCCCGTGCCGCGCTCAATGTCTTTGATGTTGATGAACGCGGGCTTGATCGCCTTGACCGGGCGGTGCTGGATTCATTGATCCGTGGCCATGGCGGTGGGCCTGTCGGCGTGAACACGCTGGCGATTGCCGTGGGTGAAGAGCCAGGCACGGTTGAGGAGGTCTGTGAGCCTTACCTTGTGCGCGCTGGCCTCATGGCGCGTACCGGGCGCGGACGTGTGGCAACGGCAAGTGCGTGGCACCACCTTGGTATGACTCCGCCGCCGGAGGCTCCGGGCCAGCTTGAGCTGTATTAGTTTGATTTGGCGTAGTTTGATTTTGTCTAGGCCGAGCAACGAAGATAAGCGGCATGGAACTCTTGCCACTTCTTCTTATTCTTGGCCTTTTTCTTCTGCCTTCGCTGCTCATGATGCGCTCCCAGCGCAGGAGGGCACGTGAAGTAGAAGCCATGCGTGCTTCGCTGGTTCCGGGGGATCGCATTGTAAGCGTGGCAGGTGTTCACGGCACTGTGGTGGCCGTGGGCGAGCAGGGCCAGGAGCAGGGCGCAATTGATGTGGAGATCGCACCGGGTGTAGTGGTCACCATGGAGCTGGCCGGAGTGATGAAGAAAGACGCAGAGGTCATGCCGTAGCATGTTCCGGTGTCTCGTTAGCGGTTAGCGAACCTTAGACTTTGTAACAAGAGGAGAATTCCACGTGTCTAGCAGCGCTCGGCGATCTCATGACTCGACGCGGCGATGGCCAATGCGTGCCATTGCGCTGTTCGCGCTCGTAGTCATTGGCGTCTATTCGCTGGTGTTTTTCACCGGTGATAAGACTGCATCGCCAAAATTGGGCATTGACCTACAGGGCGGCACGCGTGTCACCTTGGTCCCGCAAGGGGCTGAGCCGACGCGTGAACAGCTTGAAGATGCCCGCAATATTCTTGAAAACCGCGTCAACGGTATGGGTGTTTCCGGCGCCAGTGTTGTGGTGGACGGCAATACTCTGGTCATTACCGCAGCGGGTGATGACACGTCTCAGGTGCGTAACATCGGCCAGACTTCTCAGCTGCTGTTCCGCCCGGTACTGGAGAATCCAACCGCGGATCCGGCCAGTGTTGAACAGACGTTGCTTGATACGGCTACAACGTGGGTTGAGCTCGGTGTGATGCCTAAGGAGCAGGCACAGCTGGCGATCAACCAGGTGTTTGCCCCACAGACTGAGGGTGAAGAGGAAGCCGCTGAAGCACCACAGCTTGAAGCAACCCCGCTGCCGGAGCCGAACGGTCCGGTTGAGGCATCCGAGCGCAGGCAGGAAGTTGCTGAGGCGTTGCGTGCTACCCGCCAGTCCACTGATCCCACGCAGCAGTTCGCCGCGATGGCACTGATGCAGGGCAGCTGCCTGCTGCAGACCGTTGACCCGCTGGCAGGCTCTGATGATGAGACCTTGCCGCTTGTTGCGTGTGACCCTTCGCGTGGGCAGGTATTGCTTTTGGACGAGGTGCCGCTGCTCGCCGGCGTCACCGGCCCGGATGGACCGCGTTTGACTGGTGAGCAGATTGATACTGGCCGCCAGATTACGGGTGGTCCGAACATTCAGACCGGTCAGATGGAGATCAACTTCGCGTTTAGCCAGGAGGGCCAGTTCAACGGCTCCCAGACCTGGGCGCAGTTGACTAGCGCCATGATTGGCCAGCAGATCGCCATCACCCTGGACTCCCAGATCATCTCCGCTCCCGTGATCCAGGGCTCCACCCCGGTGGGCTCGGCAACGTCTATTACCGGCCAGTTCACCCAGGAAGAGGCGGACAGCCTGGCAAACAACCTGCGTTACGGCGCACTCCCGCTGTCATTTGCAGGTGAGAATGGTGAGCCAGGTGGTACCGCTATGACGGTGCCGCCGTCACTGGGCTTGGCCTCCTTGCAGGCAGGTATTTACGCAGGCCTGGTTGGTATTTTGCTGGTGGCGCTGTTTGTGTTCGCTTACTACCGCCTGTTTGGTTTGATCTCCCTGTTCACCCTTGCAGCGGCAGGTGTGCTGGTCTACGGCGCGCTGGTACTGCTTGGCCGCTGGATCGGCTACTCCCTGGATCTGTCTGGCATTGCTGGTCTGGTCATTGGTATCGGTACCACCGCAGACTCCTTCGTGGTGATCTACGAGAGGATTAAGGATGAGGTGCGCAAGGGCAAGACCTTCCGCTCTGCTACCGCATCTGGTTGGGAGCGTGCGAAGGAAACCATTGTTACCGGCAACATGGTGACCCTGATCGGTGCGGTGATTATTTACATGCTGGCTGTTGGCGATGTGAAGGGCTTCGCCTTCACCATGGGCCTGACTACCGTGTTCGACCTGTTGGTCACCTTCCTGATTACGGCACCGCTGTTGATTTTGGCGTCGCGTAGTTCCTTCTGGTCCAAGCCTGCAGTAAACGGTATGAGCAAGGCGTTTGCAGTGGGAGAGCACAACCGAGCTGTTTCCAAGACGGGGGCAGACGCTGCAGCGGCTGAGGCTGCTGCCCATGATCCCCGCCCTGTTGCCCACGTAGAATCCGAGGAGGCATAGAGATGTCCAATACCGCTACCGTGGAAACAACGGAAAATGTCGGCGGGCGTTTTGAGCGCATTTACACCCGTGAGGGTGCGATTGACTTCGTAGGCCGTCGCAAGATCTGGTACGCGTTTACGCTTGCGTTCCTTGCAATCTCTGTGGTTGCCATGCTTGGCCGCGGCTTCAACTTGGGTATTGACTTTGAAGGCGGCACGAAGATTGCCATGCCTGCGGGCGACTTAGTTGCTGAGCAGGTGGAAGAGACCTTCATTGAGGCCACCGGGGTGACCCCGGAGCTGACCCAGATCGTGGGTGCAGGCGATGCCCGTACCCTGGAGATCAACTCTCAGCACTTGACGCAGGATCAGATTGACGCTGCACGTCAGGCTATCTACGAGGTGCACCAGCCGAAGGACGCTGAGGGTGTGGCATCCGCCGATGCTATTGGTGATTCGACGGTGTCTGAGTCTTGGGGCGACACGATTACCAAGCGCATGCTGCTGGCAATGGGCGTGTTCTTGATTGCTGCGGCGGTCTACGTGGCGTTGCGCCTGCAGCGCGAGATGGCTCTTGCAGCGATGTTGGCGTTGATTGTGGACGGCATCGTGATCATGGGTATCTACGCCCTGTTCGGCCTTGAGGTCACCCCTGCGATGATCATCGGTCTTCTGACTGTGCTGACCTTCTCCATCTATGACACGGTCATCGTGTTTGACAAGGTGAAGGAGAATACTGCCGGTGTTCTGGGCTCGCGTCGTTCTACCTACGCCGAGGAAGCAAACCTGGCGCTGAACCAGACGGTGATGCGCTCTATCTCTACCTCGGTGATTTCGGCCCTGCCGATTGTGGCTTTGATGGTGGTTGCCGTGTGGATGCTGGGCGTGGGTACGTTGAAGGATCTCGCGTTAATCCAGCTCATTGGTGTGATCGAAGGCATCTTCTCCTCGCTGTTCTTGGCAACTCCGCTGTTGGTTTCGCTTGTAGAGCGCCAGAAGCGCTACCGCGACCACAATGAGGAGGTTGCCCGCTATCGCAGTGGCGAGACCGACGAGGTAGATGAGGTTAGTGTCGCGCCTAAGCGTACGGTCACCGCACCGGTTGCGCACAAGGCAGAAACAGAGGCTGTTCATCCAGGTGAAACCGGCAGTGGTTCCACCACGTGGAGACCCAACGTGCGCTAGACGCGCAGTTGGTTGAAGGAGGCTTTACGCATGCGGCGCATCAAGCGCATGGTGGGGGTGTTGGCAGCGTGCGTCAGCATGCTCGGCGCAGTTGCCTGCGCTTCCGGTGAGGACGGTGATGCAGGCGAGCGCTTTGGCTACCAGGTTGCCTCTGACCTACGTACCACCAACGCCGGCTCGTTGGAGGGACGTTCGCTACAGGCGCAGGTGCTCTCCGGCAGGCTGTATCCGGGGGTGTACGTCCCGGGCCCTAACGGCCAGATGATTCCGAACACGGATCTGGTGAAAACCCAGGAGATTCCCGGTCCGGAGCGTCGAGTGAAGTACACACTGTCCCAGGAGGCCGTGTTTTCTGACGGCACTCCGGTGACGTGTTCTGATTACTTGTTGGCGTTCACCGCCGGGATTAACCCAAAGGTGTTCGGCTCGAGCATGCTGCTTTTCGACGACACCGCGGACCTCCAGTGCACGCCCGGCTCCAAGGAATTCACGGTGGTGTTCAAAGAGGGCAGGGGTGCACGTTGGCGTGGGCTTTTCGAAGCTGGCACCGTGTTGCCTGCGCACGCGGTTGCCGCCAAGCTGGGGATGAACCTAGAGCAGCTGAACCAGAGTTTGCGCGCCGAAGATCCGGCGGTGCTTCGCCCGATTGCAGACGTGTGGCGGCGCGGCTTCAACCTCGATGCGTTTGATCCGCAGCTGCAGGTGTCGTTTGGACCCTACAAGATCGCTGGCGTAGGTGAGCACGGCGAAGTGGATCTGGTTGCTAATGAGTTCTTCTACGGCGATGCGCCTGTAGAAACCGAGCTGACGGTCTACCCGGGTTCCTACGACTCAGAGCAGTTGGCGCTTGACGGCACGTTGCTTGTTGGCGAGCTCAGGGATGCGACACCGACCTGGCACGACCCGAATGCCGAGGGTAACCGGCTGGTAGTGCCAACGGTTTCCGGCGAATTGACGGATATGCTGGTATTTCCTGAGATAGGTCCGTGGAGTGATGAAGCGAAGCGTCGTGCTGTTTCGCGCTGTATCGATCCGCGTTCAGTGGCCAAGGCAGCGTCTGACGCTGTAGGCAGCCCGGTGTCGCTAGCGCCGTTGCATGTGCTGAATAACGACGACCCGTTGGCCTCCCGTGTGGAAGACGTTGCCCAGCCGTATTTGAACGTGG
Source organism: Corynebacterium riegelii (assembly GCF_016728505.1). GTDB lineage: Bacteria > Actinomycetota > Actinomycetes > Mycobacteriales > Mycobacteriaceae > Corynebacterium > Corynebacterium riegelii. Next base: position 2,095,023 of record NZ_CP068159.1, on the reverse strand, counting down.
ACATTGACGCTGCACGTGAGGCTTCCGGGATGGAGTTTCGCGTGGCCGCTCCATATCCGAGCGAACGCTACGCGGCAATGATTGCCTCAATGGCTAAAACGTGTGAGCCGGCTGGAGTGCGAATTGTTGATGTGACAGGCGAAGGCAAGACGCTTGCAGATCTTCCACGTATTTATATCAACGAGGCAGCGGAGCGTGTTGAACTTGAAGGCCAAGCCGATGCTTTGCTGTTTGCCGTAGACCCCATGTCGGCATACCCGGCAGCGCTGAACAGGCCTGAGAACCTAAGTGTGCTTCGCGCACAGGAAGGGTTCTTGTGGAACGCTTTGCCGTCTCTTCCACTCACTGCACAGCCCGTGACGTTCGCTATTGACCGCAACGTGGGTAACGTAGTGCCGTACACGGGACTGTCTGGCATTGGTTGGAACATGAACCGATGGCAGCATGGTCCCTCTCATTCTTAAAAGGACACAAACACTGAGATGTCTACTGTGAAATCTTCTGACACTTGCTACCAGTCAGCTAAAGAGGCGCTTGCGGACAAGATCCGACGTGTGCCCGATTTTCCTGAAGAAGGGGTCTTGTTTGAAGATCTCACGCCGGTGCTGGCTGACGCCGACGCGCTGCGCGCTGTGGTCAACGACCTTGTCCAAGCAAGCAAAGACCTTGGCGCGGACCTGATTGGCGGTCTTGATGCCCGTGGATTCCTGCTCGGCTCTGCCGTTGCCTATGAGATGGGCCTGGGTATTTTGGCTATCCGCAAGAAGGGCAAGCTGCCACCTCCGGTGGTGACGCAGGAATACACCACTGAATACTCCACGGCAGCGCTGGAAATCCCGGCCGATGGCGTTGATCTTGCAGGCAAGAAGGTTGTGCTTGTAGATGATGTGCTTGCTACCGGCGGAACGCTGGTAGCCGCGCGCGATCTGCTTGAACAAGTTGGGGCCGAGGTTGTCGGCTACGTGGTACTGCTTGAGGTTGCAGGCCTTGGCGGACGTGAAAAGCTCGGTGACGCTGAGCTAGTCGTCCTAGGCTAGTGGTCTCGATAGAGGTCCTGATCGGAGGTTGCGCCGGTGACGCATGAGAAACCAGTGAAGCGGCAGACGCCGAGTGTGCGTAGCATGTCAGCTCGCCTTGCTCGGTCGCTGACCGGTGGTGGTAGGCCGAAGATTAACCCGGTGTTGGATCCGCTTTTGTCCATCCATCGCCGCTACCACCCGAGGGCTGACGTTGAGCTGCTGAACCGTGCGTATGAGACCGCGGAGCGTCTCCACGAAGGCGTCTACCGCAAATCAGGAGACCCGTACATTACCCACCCCCTGGCTGTGGCCACGATCTGTGGTGAGTTGGGCATGGACACCACAACCATTGTCGCCGCACTGTTGCACGACACGGTGGAGGATACGGACTACAGCCTGGAGGAGCTTTCCAACGATTTCGGTCCAGAGGTAGCCCGCCTAGTCAATGGCGTAACCAAACTGGACAAGGTGGCCTTAGGTGCCGCTGCGGAGGCAGAGACCATCCGCAAGATGATCGTGGCCATGGCGGAAGACCCGCGTGTGCTTGTGATCAAGGTCGGCGACCGTCTTCACAATATGCGGACCATGCGATTCCTGCCTCCGGAGAAGCAGGCGAAGAAGGCCCGCGAAACTCTGGACGTTATTGCACCTTTGGCGCACCGTTTGGGCATGGCCAGCGTGAAGTGGGAGCTGGAAGACCTGGCTTTTGCCATCTTGTACCCGAAGAAGTACGAGGAGATCGTTCGCCTAGTTGCGGACCGTGCGCCTTCGCGTGACAGGGCGCTGGGGGAGATCACCCGGGCGCTTCAAGCTGAGTTACGCGAAAACGGCATTGAGGCTGAGGTGATGGGCCGGCCGAAACACTACTGGTCCATCTACCAAAAGATGGTGGTGCGTGGACACGAGTTCAACGAGATCTTCGATCTTGTGGGCATCCGTGTGCTTGTGGATTCGGTTCATGATTGCTACGCCGCGGTCGGTGTGGTGCATGCTCTGTACTCGGCCATGCCGGGGCGTTTTAAAGACTACATTTCAAACCCACGCTTCGGCGTGTACCAGTCGCTGCACACCACGGTGATGACAGATACGGGCCGACCGCTTGAGGTGCAGGTGCGTACGCACGAGATGCACTACAACGCGGAATTCGGCGTGGCAGCACACTGGCGCTACAAGGAGACGAAGGGCTCCCACAAGGGCAACCAAGAAGAAGTTGACCAGATGGCGTGGATGCGCCAGCTTCTGGATTGGCAGAAGGAAGCCGCCGACCCAAACGAGTTCTTAGACTCGCTGCGCTATGACCTGACCAGCCAGCAGATTTTCGCGTTCACGCCGAAGGGCGATGTGGTGAACCTCCCTGCAGGATCCACGCCGGTGGATTTCGCCTACACCGTGCACACGGAAGTGGGCCACCGCTGCATTGGCGCCAAGGTCAATGGCAAGTTGGTGGCCCTGGAAAGTGAGCTCAAGTCTGGGGACAGGGTTGAGATCTTCACCTCGAAGGACCAAAACGCTGGGCCTTCCCGCGATTGGCAAAACTTTGTGGTCTCGCCACGCGCGAAGGCGAAGATCCGCCAGTGGTTTGCAAAGGAGCGCCGCGAAGAACACCTTGAGGCCGGCCGCGATGCGTTGGCTGCTGAGGTGCAGCGTGGTGGCCTGCCGATGCACAAGCTGTTTACGGCAGAGGGGATGCGTCGTGTAGCAACACAGCTCCACTACGCGGATGTGGACGCGCTGTATACCGCCATTGGTGCGGGCAACGTTTCGGCGCAGCATGTGTCGAAGGCGTTGGTTGCCATGTATGGCAGCGAGGACGACGCGGTGGATGCGTTGGCGTCGCGCGCGCCGATCGCGGAGATCATCTCGCGCGCATCGCGTGCGGACGGCCCCGGCATCCTGGTCCAGGGCCAGCCGGATGTGATGGCCAAGTTGGCGAAGTGCTGCCAGCCGGTACCGGGCGATGAGATCTTCGGCTTTGTCACCCGCGGTGGGGGAGTCTCGGTCCACCGTGCTGATTGCACCAATGCCACCAAGTTGAAAGATGAGCCTGAGAGGCTTATCGACGTAGCGTGGTCCAACACCACCGGCAGCGGAAGTGCATCCATTGCCACGTTTCAAGTGGAAGCCTTGGACCGCAACGGCCTACTCACTGAGCTCACCGGTGTATTGGCGGAGCAAAAGCTGCCTATTAGCGCGTTGTCATCGCATGTCAGCGACGATCGGATTGCCAACGTCAGGCTCACCGTCGAGGTTTCGGACACGAAGCAGCTCGGCGCGATCATGAACCAGATCCGCAACGTTGAGGGTGTCTTCGACATCTACCGTGTCACCGCGTAGCCGGTTGCGTGCAGGCGGCACGTGGGTTACCACAACATGAACTTTTGGCGAAGCTCGGGTGTAAAGCCCAGCTCGCACACATTTGAGCTCTCTGCTAACCCTGCGTAAACCATGGCAACGGGTTACAAACATGGCTGAACTTTCCTCATGTTTTCTCAAGGAGCTCATGCATGTTTTCCCTTCGTCGTGCCGGCCAGCTGATCGCTGCCACCACAACCACCGCACTTGTCATCACCGTCGCGCCGTTCGCAGGCGCCGCTGAGGCTGATCAGGTCAAGATCCGCGTTGCCAACATCACCGACTTCCACGGCCGCTTGGAAGCGAATGCTCGCAACGGGGAGATGGGTGCCGCCAACATTGCGGGAATCATCAACTACATCCGCTCCCAGAACCCGAACACGATCGTGACCAACTCGGGTGACAACCAAGGCGGCTCCGCGTTCATCTCCGCGATTTCGGATGACAAGTACACGATGGACTTTGTCAACGCGCTTGGCACCGACGGCATTGCAGTTGGCAACCATGAGTTTGATAAGGGCTACAAGGACCTGATCGAGCGCATCATTCCGGGGACCAACGACAAGCAGCTGGGTGCCAACATTTTCAAGGAGGACGGCACCCGTGAGGTGAAGCCGTACACCATCGTGGAGCGCGACGGCGTCAAGGTTGCACTCGTGGGCACCACCTCCAACCTGACTGTTTCCAAGTCGAACCCGGCAAATGTCAAGGGCCTTGAGATCAAGGACTCGGCACTGCAGGTCAATGAGGAAGCAAAGAAGATCAAGGACGCCGGCGAGGCTGACGTTGTCATCGCCCTGATCCACGACCCAGCTAAGGAAGCATCCGAGAAGCTGGATAAAAACTACGTGAACTTTGTCTTTGGTGGTGACTCCCACATCAAGGACCTGAACCTTGACGCTGCCGTGCCGTACGCGCAGTCCCACGAGTACGGCAAGATGGTGACCGATCTTGACTTCACCTTTGACAAGGCCACGGGTAAGATTGTGGAGCTGGATGCCAAGCAGTACAAGTTTGCGGACCTGGAGACGCTGAACATCACCCCGGATGAGAATGTCGCCGCGATTGTTGCGAAGGCGAAGGAGAAGTCCGAGGAGCTTGGCAAGGAGGTTGTGGCTAAGGTCGACGGCGACTTTAAGCGCGGTTCCAACCCTGGCGCCGAACCGGGCTCCAACCGTGGCACTGAGTCCACCGCGAACAACATGCTCGCCCAGTCCGCTCTTGTAGCTCTGGAAAAGTTCCTGGGCCAAGACCTTGACCTTGGCGTGATGAACGCTGGTGGTGTGCGCGAAGACCTGCTCAAAGGCGATGTCACCTACCAGACCGCATTCGGCATCCAGCCGTTTGGCAACAGCATCGACGTAGCTACCATGACTGGCGCTGCTATCAAGGAAGCCCTGGAGAATCAGTGGCAGACTGCAGAAGATGAGGCGAAGTCTGGTCGTCCGCGTCTGGACATGGGCCTGTCCGACAACGTGTCCTACACCTACAACCCGGATGCCCAGCGCGGCGAGAAGATCACCAACGTCACCATTGATGGCAAGCCGATGGAGATGGACAAAGAGTACCGCGTAGCAGCGTCCTCCTTCCTCTTTGATGGCGGCGACGCCTTCATTGACCCGATGAAGGTGACCAACCGCAACACGGTTGGCTACAACGACCTTGAGGCGTTTGTGGACTACCTGAAGACCGGCGATGCAAAGGTTCGCACTGGCCAGAAGGACGTCGGCGTTGTGCTGCCGGAGGGCGGTCTGAAGGCTGGTCAGGCAAACACCATCGCGCTGAGCTCCCTGAGCTACTCCAGCGAGGGCGAGCCGCAGGCCAAGACTGTCACCGTCAAGGTTGGTAAGACCGAGGTGACCGCAGACGTGGACAACGCTGTTACTGAGGCAGATAAGGGCCTGGGTGAACAGGGCCGCGCGACCGTGACCATTGATCTGCCGGCAGACACCTACAAGGACGAGCCGCTGGTGATTACCACCGATGCAGGTACCGAAATCACGGTCCCGCAGGAGATCGTTGATGGTGTGGAGCGTCCGGCTGCACCTGAGCAGCCTGAAGGCTCCAGCCTGGGCGCTGGCCCGATCGTAGGCATCCTGGTAGGCGTCCTTGGCCTGCTGGCGTTGGCGTTCGCATTCCCAATCCACCAGATCCTCGGCCCGCTGGCTTACCTGGGCTAACCCGCTAGTACTGCGTTAGTGCTACGCCAGAGAGCCTGACCGCCGCCTCGCCATGAGGCGGCGGTTTACGCATTGCGCGCCAACGCGACAATGGGCGACCGGAAGGACTTAGTCGATGGGATAGCCGGTGACTGGGCCTTCGGTATTCGGCTGCCAGCCCAGCGCGGGAGCGACGTGGGTGGCGAAGTTTTCCAAGATCTTTACGTTGACGTCCACGCCCATTCCGGTGGGGATGGTAATGAGCAGCGTGTCGGCGGCCATGACCGCAGGGTCGGCCTTGAGCTGCTCAATGAGCTTGTCCGGCTCGGCGGCGTAGGTGCGGCCGAAGGTAGTGGAGCCAACGTCGGGCAGAGCGCCCACCTGATCGGAACCGGAGGCGTGCATGCCGAACATCTGCATATCCGCACCGTCGACGATGGGGAATATGGAGCGGGACACCGACACGCGCGGGGTCCAATCGTGACCAACTTCCTTCCACACGGCACGGTAGCGGCGTATCTGGTCAGCCTGGATCTCGCCTAGAGTCTCAGCAGTGGTTTCGGAGACCAGGGTGGAAGACATCAGGTTCAGCCCGTCCTTCGCAGTCTGCTCCGCAGACGCGTGGGTGCCCGAGCCGTAAAAGATGTGCCTGCGCAGCGCGGGTGCCATGGGGAAGACGGGCAGGGCCGAGCCGGGCTGGAACATGTTGGGGTACTGACGCTCCAGCGGTGCGGCGGTGGCGAACCCGGTGCCGTCGACAGCAGCCATGAAGGTCTCAAGATGGGCGCGCGCCACGTCAGCACCGTTGGGGGCCTCGCCCTTGTAGCCGAAGGCCTCCCAGCCGCGCTCAGCAACCTCGGGCGCGCCGCGGGAGACTCCCAAGGCCACACGTCCGCCGGAGAGCTGATACAGGGATGCGGCCTCCTCGGCGAGGTAGAGCGGATTTTCGTAGCGCATGTCAATCACGCCGGTGCCCACCTCGATTTGCTTGGTGGTGGCGGCAACCGCACCAAGCAGTGGCATCGGCGCGGACGCCTGTGGCACGAAGTGGTGGACGCGGAAGGAGGCATTGTTCACGCCGATCTCGTCCGCAGCCTGGGCGATCTCCAGGTGGATCTTGGCGATCTTCTCCGCAGACGGCCCGCGCTGGCCGCCGACGGCATAATGCCCGAAGCTCAAGAAACCGAAAGCTTTCATTGGATACCCCTTCTTTTAGTGATGTGTCAACAAAGAGGGTAGCATTCCGTATTGGATTCTCACGGGACGTGACGGGTTCACTCACTGGTCAATGGCCCGCTGCAGGCGCTTCTAGACAGGCCAGAGAAATCAAAACCGCCTCACCCGAAAGGGTAAGGCGGTGATGAATGCAGCAGGGCTGTCTTACGGCTTCATGAACTTCTGGCCGAAAGCGAACAGGGTGCCCAGCAGGCTGATGACTGCGGTGATCACGGCGATCCAGTCCTGGATTTCCTTCGGGCTCATGTCCTTTGCAGAAGAGCCGCCCTCCTTGGAGGAGCTGTCGTTGGAGGAGCTGTCCTTCTTTGCCGGAGAAGCCTGGTTCGGCTCCGTCGGCTTCTTCGTCTTGCCATCGTTGATGGTCGGCGAAGTGGTGCCGGTCTTGCCATCCTCAGCGGCGGCGACGGAAACACCAGAGGTCAGAACAGCGGCGGCGGTGGCGGCAGCGATGATGCCCTTACGGAACTGCATGCGAAAATCCAATCTGTGACGGATATCTATTGTGACGGGAAGTATAGTAACAGGGATTCAACCGTTAGCAATAGATCTACTTTTCAACGGTTGCGCTGTTAATCTTCACTTCCTTAGCAGGCGCACCGTCCGGGGCACCGCCTTCAACGCCCGCTTCGGCGATAGCGTCAAGTGTTTCCAAGCCAGCGTTATCAATCTGGCCGAAGTAGGTGTACAGCGGCGGCAGCACGGACGGGCCGTAGTTCAAGAAGAACTGGGAACCATTCGTGTCAATGCCAGCGTGTGCCATGGCGATCGTGCCACGGTCATAGCGCTGCGGATCCTGCAGCATCATCGAGGCGTACTGGCGCTTTTCTTCATCGCTTGCGTCCTCCGGAATGCCCATCTGCGTCAGGTCAACGCCGTCAAGCGCCTCATCGGTGGGGAACTCGTTTGGGAACTGGAAGCCCGGGCCACCAGCGCCGGTGCCAGACGGGTCACCACACTGCAGCACCTTCAGGCCATCAGAAGTAGTCAGGCGGTGGCAGACGGTGTCATTGAAGTAGCCGTCCTCCGCCAGGTACTCAATAGCGTTGACCGTGCACGGCGACACGGAGCGATCCAGCGTCATGCCAATCGGGCCGGCGGAAGTATCCAGGTTGACCATGACGGTGCCCTCAGTGGACACGCCTTCGGTCTGCGGCAGGCCCTTGAAGTACTCATCACGGCCGTCCTCGGTGTAGACGCAGTCCACCGTCGCAGGCAGGGCAGTTGCGCGAGCGGTAGCAACCGCCTCGTAGGAAGTTGCGTCAAACTCCTCAGCTTCCTGCGTGGTCGTCTCTGATTCGGACGCAGTATTGTCCACGTCATCGCTGCTGTCCTGGTTGGCCATGAAGTAGATGCCGCCGCCCAACGCTGCGATTACAGCCAGCGATGCAGCTGCGGTGATCCACGGGCTGCGTGCCTGTTTGCGGTCGCGCGCTGCCAGTTCCTTCTCCAGGTTCTGCAGCGCCTGCTTGCCGCGCTCTTCGTTGCTTGCCACCATCGCCTCGTTTCTTAAAAAGAGTAAAAGTTCGCTCAAATCCTAACAGCTCCCACGACAACCCCTAGGATTCGTACGCATGAGCACTTTGCGTATCCAGGGTTTCGCCGCCGGTCCGTACGGCACCAACTGCTACGTCTGCATCGATGAGGAAACCCGCCGCGGGTTTGTTGTAGACCCAGGTATGGGAGCTGCGCCAGTTGTGCGCAAGATGCTGGAGGAGAACAACTCTGAGCTTGAGGCAGTCGTGTTGACCCACGGCCACATTGATCACATCCGTGATGCCGCCGAGCTAGGTGCACCCGTCTACATTCACCCGGCGGATGAGTTCATGCTCAGTGAAGGTATCCCGCAGCAGTCGCGGCTGCTTTTCGACGCCCACACGCTCCCCCTCCCAGACACCATCCACCACCTGGAAGACGGGGAAGCAATCACCGTTGCAGGGGAGACGTTTCACGTACGCCATGCTCCCGGCCACTCGCCGGGAAGCGTTTTGGTGGTGGGCGAGGAGTTCGCTTTTAGTGGTGACGTGGTGTTTCGGGGCTCAGTGGGGCGTACTGATTTGGATTATTCGGATGAGGGGGACATGGTGGCGTCGTTACGCGGGTGTGTCTGGGAGCTTGATGATGCACTCACATTGCTGCCGGGGCACGGGCCGGTGACCACCATGGCGCACGAGCGGGCAACCAACCCATTTATCCTGCGGGCCAATGCGGGGCGCTAAGCTCAAAAACCGTGACTGAGCAGAACTCTTTTAAGGCCCTGTCTGCCCCTAAGGGCGTACCCGACTACGTACCCCCGGCATCCGCCACGTTCATTCGTGTGCGCGATGAGTTTGCGCATCAGGCGCGCCAGGCCGGCTACCAGCACATTGAGCTGCCGGTGTTTGAGGACACGACCCTGTTTGCACGCGGCGTGGGCGAATCCACGGACGTGGTGAGCAAGGAAATGTACACCTTTGCTGACCGCGGGGACCGCTCCGTGACGCTGCGCCCGGAAGGCACCGCAGGTGTCATGCGTGCGGTGATCGAGCACAACTTGGACCGTGGCTACCTGCCAGTAAAGCTGAATTACTACGGTCCGTTTTTCCGTTATGAACGCCCGCAAGCTGGCCGCTACCGCCAGCTGCAGCAGGTGGGTGTAGAGGCCATCGGCGTGGATGACCCGTACTTGGATGCTGAGGTTATCGCGCTTGCAGATCGGTGCTACCGCGCCGTTGGGCTCACCGGCTTCCGTTTGGAGCTGACCAGCCTGGGATGCCGTGAGTGTCGCCCGGCCTACCGCGAGAAGCTGCAGAGCTTCCTGTTCGCACTGCCGTTGGATGAGGAGACCCGCCACCGTGCGGAGATCAACCCGCTGCGCGTGCTGGATGACAAGCGTGAAGACGTCCGCGCGATGATGGCGGATGCGCCCCTGATGCTGGACCACCTGTGTGAGGGCTGTCGCACCCACTTCGAGGCCGTCACCGGAATGCTCGACAACATGGGCGTGGAATACGTGATCAACCCACGCATGGTGCGTGGTTTGGATTACTACACCAAGACCACTTTCGAGTTCGTCCACGACGGGCTGGGCGCGCAGTCCGGCATCGGTGGCGGTGGCCGTTACGACGGGCTCATGGCCCAGATCGGTGGCCAGGACCTCTCCGGTATCGGCTTTGGCCTTGGCGTGGATCGTACGGTGCTCGCGCTTGAAGCTGAGGGTGTAACGCTTGAAGGAGTTGAGCGTCGCGTGGACGTCTTTGGCGTTGGCATTGGCGAAAAGGCCCAAGAGCGGATGGCGCTGCTGATCAATGAGCTGCGCGCTGCTGGTATCTCCACTGACATGGCTTACGGCGGCCGCGGGCTCAAGGGCGCTATGAAGGGCGCTGACCGCGCTGGCGCCAAGTTTGCACTCGTGCTGGGGGATCGCGAGCTGGAGGCCGGGGAGGTCACTGTGAAGAACCTCGCGGACCACTCCCAGGTGACGGTTGCTCTGAACGCGGAGGCGGTTGCTGCGGCTGTACAGTGCTAGCACACTTTTAAGTAACAGAAATCTGTAAGATACCTGGTTTTCCTGTTAGGTTTCTGTTGCTAAAATCAAGCGCATGAGATACACGCCGACGCCCGTTCGCCGCGGAATGCGCGCGATAGGTGAGCATGTTCGCATTCAACGCAAGCTGCTGGGGCTCACCGGCAGCATGGTTGCTGAGCGTGCTGGCATTTCGCCGACCACGCTGAGCAAGCTGGAAAACGGGCAGGGCGCCGGGTTGGACGCGACGCTTGCGGTCCTCAACGTGCTGGGACTGCTCGACCGCGTGGTCACGGCAAGCGATCCCTATCTCACAGACGTGGGTCGCTTGCGGGCCGCAGAGCAGCTGCCCGAACGGGTTCGAACCCCGAAACCGGATTTCTAGGGGAGAAGGTAGTGGGCGACAGTAAGATTGCGGTTACCACCGTCATTGTCGGCGTGCCGTTTTCGGGGTCCTCGTTGGCAACGTAGACAACCATCTCCGCAACCACGGTTTTCTTCGGAATGGCGGGTCCTGGGTCCTATCACCGGTATTCGATGTCAACCCCACCCCGCCTGGGGACGGCGATGCCTACGAGCTCACACTCGACGGCAAGTCGCAGCTATCCCTCGAAGACTTCACAGAGCCGGCAGTACTCGACCTCTTCGGCGTATCCCTCGATATCGAAACCACAGAATGGCTCCGTCAGGTGCGCAGCGTCCTAGAACAAGCGCCGGCATTAGCCACCGCACATGGTGCGGACGCATTCAGTATGGCGGTCATGGAGGACCGCTTTACGCACGCAAAAGAGCAAATTGAGCAGGTTTTGTAGAGCCCAGTTGGACTAGCACTCGATGATGTTGACCGGCAGACCAAGCTGCACAGCGAGGCCGCCCATAGACGTCTCCTTGTACTTCGTCATCATGTCGCGGCCAGTGGAGGCCATGGTTTCAACGACGTCGTCGAGGGTGACAATGTTGGTACCGTCGCCAAGCTTGCCCAAACGCGCCGCATTGATGGCTTTCACACCACCGATGGCGTTTCGCTCAATGCAGGGAACCTGCACAAGCCCGCCGACAGGGTCGCAGGTAAGCCCCAAGTTATGCTCGAGTGCGATCTCAGCGGCGTTCTCTACCTGCTGCGGGGTGCCGCCAAGGATGGCGCACATACCAGCGGCAGCCATGGATGACGCCGAGCCAACCTCGCCCTGGCAGCCAACCTCCGCACCCGAAATCGAGGCGTTGGTTTTAATAATGACGCCGATAGCGCCTGCCGTGAGCAAGAATTCGTGCACGCGGTCGCGGTCAAAATCGTCGGTGAAGTCACGGCAATAATGCATCACCGACGGGATGATGCCTGCCGCACCATTCGTCGGGGCAGTAACCACCTGACCGTGAGCAGCGTTTTCCTCATTGACCGCAAGCGCATACAGGTTGACCCACTCCATCGCGTCAAGCCCGCGGGCCGTTGACGCTTGATATTCCGCGGTTAGCAGGCGGTGGAGACGGTTCGCGCGACGTTTGACGTTGAGGCCGCCTGGCAGTGTGCCCTCGGTTTTCAGCCCGTGGGCAACGCATTCCTGCATGACGTCCCACACGGCGTCCAAGTGCTCGTTGAGAGCGTCCCTGCCGTGCAAGGCTTCCTCGTTTGCCCGCATGACTTGGGCGATGGTTAGACCGTGCGTGGCGCACTGCTCCATCAGTTCTTTACCCGTGTCAAAGGGGTAGGGCACGGTCTTCTCGTGCGCGACAGCAACCACGCCAGCTTCGTTCTCATGCGCGGACATGCCCGCACGGTCAAGGATGAACCCACCGCCGATGGAGAAGTACTCCACGTTCTCTGCCAGCTGGTTGCCTTGGGCATCCCAAGCGTCAAAAATCAGGCAGTTGGGGTGTTCTGGCACCGGCTGGGGGTTGAACTCCACCTCATACTCCACGCTGCCGACAGGACCCGAGATGGTGCCAGTCAGCGGGATTTCTTCGCCGGGTTTCGGCGAAATGTCTGCGCTGGTTGTCGTCGGCGTGTATCCGACAAGGCCAAGCAGGACCGCGCGGTCGGTGCCGTGGCCAACACCAGTGGCGGCAAGCGAGCCACGAAGTGCTACGCGCACCTTCGCCGGCAGCTGCGGCAGGGTACTCACAAACGCCTGGGCTGCGCGCATCGGGCCCACCGTGTGTGAGGAAGACGGGCCGATGCCGATAGAAAACAGATCAAGAACGCTAACAGTTGCTGACTTGGTTGGCATTGAAACTTCCTCCTCCAAGGTGGGTTGGTTGTGGGCTTAGGTAACGGCAGCAAGTGCCGGAATGTCCGTTGGGCCGACTACGGCAATGGGGCGCTGGTCAGCGTTGCCGTGCTCCGTAATGATTGCCACACGTGGCAGTGCGCCAGATTTTAGCGGTGTAGTCAACGCTTCGATGGCCGCGGCTGCCGGTGCGGTTCGCGGCAGAAACACCGGGTGGTCGTGTTGTCCGGAAAGTTTAAGCGCCTCGCTGATAGACGTTGAACCGATAGTGTCGTCATCTTGTAAGACGACTGCAATCCAACGCGCAATGGCATTGGTGGTCAGTAGGCCGACGCACACGCCACCGTCGTAAATCGGAAACTGTGTGTGGCCTGACTCCCGGATCGCATGCAGCGCATCGCGAACCGCATCAGCGGGGGAGAAGGTGACCACCTTTTGGTTCTGGCCCACCACCTCTAATGCGGTGACGGGTTTGAGCAACACGTCCCGAAGATGCTCGAGTGCTGCGACGGTTTCAGGCAACGGCTCCGCGATTGGTTTGAAGTCCCGGTACTCGCCGTGGCTGATCGCATTGCGCAGCTCAGCGTATTCCTTCAGATCAGTGGACTGTTCCCAGGTAATCAACCCACGCTTGGCTGCCTGGGAGCACATCCACTTAAAAGAGTCGCTTTTCTTCGCGCCTAACGCCTCGCGCAGAAACCCCTCCACGTCATTGAACGCGGCAAGGAATGCAACGGCGCGATTTGGTGAATCAGCCATGACCGCGAGCGTACGCGAATTAGTCGTTGTACACGCCTCGGTTGAGGGTGTCGCAGGCGGACATCTTGCCGGTCTGGTAGCCAGCCATAAAAGCGGTGCCGCGCTGCTCGGAGGAGCCGTGGGTCCACGCGTCTGGGTCGACCTCGCCGCCGGAGCGACGCTGAATGTTGTCATCACCGATGGACTGTGCGGTTTGGATTGCCTCGTGCAGCTGCTCGTCCGAAACAGACTCCAAACGCCCACCCTGCTGTGCGTAATGTGCCCACAGGCCTGCATAGCAGTCCGCCTGCAGCTCAATAGCAACCGCAGCGGAGTCTTCGCCAGGGTTCTTGTAGTCGCTCAACCCCAGGGTGCCCTCGATGTGCTGGATGTGGTGACCCATCTCGTGCGCGGTGGCATATGCCTGAGCCAGTGGACCTGCGCTGCCGCCAAGCTGCTGCAGCTGATCGAAGAAGGACACATCCAAGTACGCCGTCTCATCGCGCGGGCAGTAGAACGGCCCCGTTGCAGAAGATGCGTAACCACAGCCGGAAGCTACTTCGCCCTTGAAAATGTGCATACCTGCCGGGCGGTACTCCAAGTTGGCCTGCTCTGGCAGTACCTGGGACCACACATCATCAACAGACAGGACCGTCGCGGCGGCAAGGCAGTCGGAGTATTCGTTAGCCGCATTCGGCTGATCACAGTGCTCCAGGTTGTAGTCGCCCTGCGACTGGTACTGGCCCTGCTGGTCACCTCCAAGACCTAGGCCGCCAAGGCCGCCGTTGAAGAAGAGCAGCACTAGCAAGATCAAAATGATGGTTCCGCCGCCACCGCCGCCAAGCAACAACGGCAGTGCAAGCAGGCCGCCTGAACCGCCTCGCTGTCCGCCACGGGAACCTGAACTGGTTTGCACACGCCCGCTTGCGCCTTGGCTGGCATCTCCTCTAAACGTCATGGCTTGCATTGTGCCAAACAACCTAAGCGCATGTCTTGAGACGGTCGCGGTAGACTCTTGCGCGATAAGTTTTAACGCCTTTTGGAAGGACTAGGAAAACACCGTGCTGCGCACTCACCTTGCGGGGAACCTCAACAAAGACCTCGACGGCCAGACTGTCACCCTCACCGGTTGGGTGGCGCGACGCCGCGATCACGGTGGCGTGATCTTCATCGATTTGCGCGACCGTTCGGGTATCGCCCAGGTTGTCTTCCGCGAATCTGATGTGGCGGAGGCTGCGCACGACCTGCGTAGTGAGTTCGTTGTCAAGGTCACCGGCGTGGTGGAGCCACGTCCGGAAGGCTCTGCAAACCCGAACCTGGCTTCCGGCGAGATCGAGGTCAACGCCACCGAGCTGACCGTATTGAACAAGTCGGCGGCGCTGCCGTTCCAGATTGAGGATGCTTCCTCCACCGAGGTCGGTGAAGAGACCCGCCTGAAGTACCGCTACCTGGATTTGCGCCGTGAGCGTCAGGCGAATGCCATGCGTCTGCGTGCAAAGGCAAACCAGGCTGCACGCCGCGTGCTGGACAACCACGATTTCGTAGAGATTGAGACGCCGACGCTGACGCGCTCCACCCCGGAGGGTGCACGTGACTTCCTGGTGCCGGCACGTTTGAAGCCGGGCTCCTGGTACGCACTGCCGCAGTCGCCGCAGCTGTTTAAGCAGCTGCTGATGGTCTCCGGCATGGAGCGCTACTACCAGATCGCTCGCTGCTACCGCGATGAGGATTTCCGCGCTGACCGCCAGCCTGAGTTCACCCAGCTGGACGTTGAGGCCAGCTTTGTTGACCAGGATGACATCATTGAGCTGGCCGAGGAAATCTTGGTGGAGCTGTGGAAGCTCATTGGCTACGAGATTCAGACGCCGATTCCGCGCATGACCTACAAGGAGGCGATGGAAAAGTACGGCTCTGACAAGCCGGACCTGCGCTTTGACATCCCGCTGGTGGACTGCACCGAGTTTTTCAAGGACACCCCGTTCCGCGTATTCAACGCTGAGTACGTGGGCGCCGTGGTGATGGACGGTGGCGCATCTCAGCCGCGCAGGCAGCTGGATGCTTGGCAGGAGTGGGCCAAACAGCGCGGTGCGAAGGGCCTTGCCTACATCCTGATTCAGGAAGACGGTGAGCTGACCGGCCCTGTGGCTAAGAACATCACCGATGAAGAAAAGGCTGGCATTGCAGCACACGTTGGCGCGAAGCCGGGGGACGCAATCTTTTTCGCTGCCGGTGACACGAAGTCTTCTCGCGCACTGCTTGGCGCAGCCCGCGGTGAGATCGCTCGCAAGCTGGACCTGATCAAGGAAGGCGACTGGGCGTTTACCTGGGTTGTGGACGCGCCGCTGTTCGAGCCGGCTGCGGATGCAACGGCTTCCGGCGACGTGGCGCTGGGCCACTCCAAGTGGACGGCTGTGCACCACGCGTTTACCTCCCCGAAGCCGGAGTTTATGGATAACTTCGAGAACAACCCTGGCGAAGCACTCGCGTACGCCTATGACATTGTCTGCAACGGCAATGAGATCGGCGGTGGCTCCATCCGTATCCACCAGCACGACGTGCAGAAGCGCGTGTTTGAGGTCATGGGCATCACCGATGAGGAAGCAGACGAGAAGTTCGGCTTCCTGCTTGATGCTTTCCAGTTCGGCGCTCCTCCGCACGGCGGTATCGCCTTCGGCTGGGACCGCATCGTCTCGCTGCTCGGTGGCTTTGAATCCATCCGAGACGTTATTGCGTTCCCGAAGTCCGGTGGCGGTGTTGACCCGTTGACGGATGCGCCGGCCCCAATTCCGGCAGCACAGCGTGCAGAGACGGGTGTGGATTTCAAGCCGAAGAAGAACACCGAAAAATCCACAGAGAAGGCAGACGGCGACAACGCCTAACGCCGGTAGAGACCCAATATGGATCGCGATGCCGTAATTTCCGCCGCGGTAAGTGTGCTCACGCGGCGCTACGGGGGTGCCCAAAAGCTCACCGACGTCACTGCGTTGTCTGGTTCCGGCGTTGCCGGTGTGTACCGCGCGAAGGTGGCTACCAACCCGTTCCTGCAACACAGGACGGTAGTGGTGAAGCACTCCCCGGAGACGGGAAATCTGTTTGATGATGCTGCGTTTTTGCGTGAGGTCGTGGCCTATCAATTCACAACCTCGCTAAGCAGTGACGTGCGCCCTGGCCCAGTGATGTTGGGCTATGACTTGGACGCCCGGATGATCATTCTTTCGGACGCTGGCGATGCTGACACGCTGGCGACCATGTTGGAACGCGCTGACGACATCCAGCACGTGCAGATTCTGCGCAATTTGGGCACGGCCCTTGGCAAGATGCACGCCGGCACGGCAGATAAGGAAGCGCAGTACAACGCGTTGTTTGCAAGGATGACGCGTTCCCGCACCGGTGCGGAGAAGATCCAGCAGTTGCGTGATCGGCTGCTGTCTCACCGCATCCGTTTGGGCCTGGCCATTCTTGAGCAGGCCGGCTTCGAGGTGCCAAATGAGGTGAAGGTGACTGCCTCAAACCTGCAGTCACGTCTGCTTCGCGGTGGTGTGCGCGCGTTTACGCCGTTTGATTTGAGCCCGGACAACGTGATGTACACGGATTCAGGGACGCAGTTTCTGGACTATGAGTGGGCCGGTTTCCGTGACGCTACCTTCGATGTTGCGTTTGTGGTCGCCGGGTTCCCGCTGTATCTGTCTCCACGTGCCTACCACGAGGATGCGGTCAGTGCGTTTATTGAGGCCTGGCTGCGTGAAGTCCGTGGCACCTGGCCGCTGCTCAACCACGAGGACACCCTTCAGGCGCGTATCACCGCAGGCATGATCGGGTGGGCGCTGTCCAGCTTGACGGTGCTCAACCCAGTGGCGCTTGCGGAGGTGGTGGCTACGGATGAAGAGCTGGCTGCCGAGTTTGCGGCCGCAGGCGTGGACGTGAACGAGGAGGTTGCGGAGTCCGTGCTTGGATTCGCGGATGCTGGCATCTCCAGTGGCGACATGTTGCGTCCTGCAAGCGAAGGTCCGTTCAGCCACGAGGAACTCATTGTCCGTGAGGATCTGCACGAGACGTTCAACGCTCTTGCTGCTTACGCCGGCACTGGCCGTGACACTGCCTACCTGGTCATTTCCCAGTTTGCCAGCGATGTTGCGCAGCGACTGAAGTAGTAACTGAAGTAGGTTGCACTATGGCACAGGAGGGTTTGTTCGGGGATGGTGAGGTCGGCGGGGCGTCGATAAGCAATAGGGGCTCCAGCTTCTTTGAAGTTGGACCGCACGCGCCGCTGGCTGCGCGCATGCGTCCGCGCACGATCGATGAGATCGCCGGCCAGCGTCACCTGTTGGGGGAGGGCAAACCGCTGCGCCGTCTGATCGAGGGCTCTGGCGCCGCCAGTGTGATCCTCTACGGGCCGCCGGGGACGGGGAAAACCACGATTGCCTCGCTGATTGCGGCGACGATGGGGCAGAACTTCATTGGGCTGTCCGCGCTGACATCGGGGGTTAAGGAAGTGCGCGCTGTGATTGATACCGCTCGGCGCGACCTTGCCCGTGGTGAAAAGACGGTGCTGTTTATCGATGAGGTGCACCGCTTTTCCAAAACCCAGCAGGATGCGCTGCTGGCGGCGGTGGAAAACCGTACGGTGCTTCTGGTTGCGGCGACGACGGAAAACCCATCGTTTAGCGTGGTTGCCCCGCTGCTGTCGCGTTCGTTGCTGCTGAAGCTTGAGCCGCTGAGCGATGAGGATATCCGCGGGGTGCTCACCCGTGCGGTGGCTGATGAGCGGGGGCTTGCCAAGAGCATTTCGCTTGACGACGCTGCGTTGAACCAACTCACCCTCCTCGCCTCAGGCGACGCACGTCGTGCCTTGACGTATCTTGAGGCCGCCGCCGAGGCGGTGCCCGCGGGTGGGGAAGTGACGGAAGAGGTGATCCGCAACAACGTCAACCGTGCCGTGGTGCGCTACGACCGTGATGGGGATCAGCACTACGACATCACCAGCGCTTTCATTAAGTCGATTCGCGGCTCGGACGTGGATGCTGCGCTGCATTATTTGGCACGCATGATTGAGGCGGGCGAGGATCCGCGTTTTATTGCGCGTCGTCTGGTCATTCACGCCTCGGAAGACGTTGGCATGGCTGATCCCACCGCGCTGCAGACTGCAACGGCCGCAGCCCAGGCCGTGCAGTTCATCGGCATGCCGGAGGCGCGTCTGACCTTGGCACAAGCCACGATCCATTTGGCTACGGCGCCGAAATCGAACTCGGTTATCGAGGCGATCTCTGCGGCGCAAGCTGATGTGCGCGCGGGCAAGGTGGGGCCGGTGCCGCCGCACTTGCGCGACGGACACTACGAGGGTGCGAAAGCCCTTGGACACGCGGTGGGCTACAAGTACCCCCACGATGATCCGCGTGGTGTGGTCGAGCAGCAGTACATCCCGGAAGGGTTGGAAGATGCGGTGTACTACCAGCCGACAAACCACGGTGCGGAGAAACGGATCAGTGAATACCTTGGGCGGCTGCGCAGGATGGTGCGGGGTCGCGGGTAGAGTATTGCCGGACGTAATTTTGCTATGAGATTTTCTCGTTGAAAGGACAGGCACGTCGTGCAGACTCATGAGATTCGCGAGCGGTTTACCAACCACTTCGTGAGGAGCGGACACACTGAGGTGCCCAGCGCCTCGCTGATTCTTGATGATCCGACGTTGCTCTTTGTCAACGCCGGCATGGTGCCATTCAAGCCGTACTTCCTGGGCCAGCAGACGCCGCCGTTTGAAAACGGCACTGCTACCTCGATTCAGAAGTGCGTGCGCACCCTTGACATTGAAGAAGTGGGTATTACTACCCGCCACAACACGTTTTTCCAGATGGCGGGCAACTTCTCCTTCGGCCAGTACTTCAAGGAAGGTGCGATCAAGCACGCGTGGTCGCTGCTGACTGGTGCTGTGGAAGACGGTGGCCTGGGTCTTGACCCGGAGCGTCTGTGGGTAACCGTGTTTACTGAGGACGATGAGGCAGCGCAGATTTGGGAGAACGTGATCGGCGTGCCGTCGGAACGCATCCAGCGCATGGGCATGGAGGACAACTTCTGGTCCATGGGTGTGCCCGGCCCGTGTGGACCGTGCTCTGAGATCTACTACGACCGTGGCCCGGAGTACGGCAACGAGGGCGGCCCGATTGCGGACGATAACCGTTACATGGAGATCTGGAACCTCGTGTTCATGGAATCCATCCGCGGCGCTGGTGACAAGAAGGGCGGCTTTGAGATTCTCGGCGAGCTGCCGAACAAGAACATCGATACCGGCCTGGGCATTGAGCGTGTGGCCTGCATCCTGCAGGGCGTAGACAACGTCTACGAGACTGACCTGCTGCGCCCTGTGATTGACGTGGCCGAGCAGCTCAGCGGTACGAAGTATGACGCTGGAACCCCAGCTGATGACGTTCGCTTCCGCGTGATTGCAGACCACTCGCGTACATCCATGATGATCATCCTGGATGGCGTTACCCCGTCTAATGAGGGCCGTGGTTATATCCTGCGCCGTCTGCTGCGTCGCATCATCCGCTCCGCGCGCCTGCTGGGCGCAACCGGCCCGGTGATGCAGCCGCTGATGGAGACGATTATGGATACGATGACGCCGTCGTACCCGGAGATTGCTGATAACCGCGACCGTATTCTGCGCGTGGCCATGGCTGAGGAGCGCGCGTTTTCTAAGACGCTGGAGTCTGGTACCCACCGCTTTGATGAGACCGCGGCAGCGCTGAAGTCCGCGGGCGGCACCCAGATTTCTGGCGAGCAGGCGTTTGAGCTGCACGACACCTACGGTTTCCCGATTGACTTGACGCTTGAGATGGCTCGTGAAGCCGGCCTGGACGTGGATATGGACGCGTTCCACGCCTCGATGGAGGAGCAGCGCGCCCGCGCAAAGGCTGACAACAAGGCCAAGAAGATGGGCAACCGCGATGACTCGCTCTACCGCGAGTGGGTTGACGCCAACCCGACTCAGTTTGTTGGCTTTGATGAGCTCACTCACAGCGCGAATGTGATCGGCCTTGTCCGTGACGGCGAAAAGGTTGGCGAGGTCACCGCAGGCGATGAGGTTGAGGTGATCCTGGATGTCACCCCGATGTACGCCGAGGCCGGCGGCCAGATGGCGGACCGTGGCCGCATCGTCGTGGGCGATACCGTGCTCAACGTCAACGACGTGCAAAAAATTGGCAAGAAGCTCTGGGTGCACAAGGCGACGGTGCAAAATGGCGGCCTTGACCTTGGCCAGACGGTCACTGCTGAGGTGGATGAGGCGTGGCGCCACGGTGCCCGCCAGGCACACACCGCAACGCACCTGATCCACGCAGCACTTCGTGAGGTGCTTGGTCCAACCGCAGTCCAGGCTGGTTCTTTGAATAAGCCGGGCTACCTGCGCTTTGACTTCAACTACACCGAGCAGCTGACGGATGCGCAGCTGGAAGAGATTGCCACCATTACCAACCAGGCGGTGGATGCGGACTTTGCCGTTAACACTATTGAGACCAGCCTGGAAGAAGCCAAGGCCATGGGCGCGATGGCATTGTTCGGCGAGAACTACGGCGACCAGGTGCGCGTGGTGGAGATCGGTGGCCCGTTCTCTATCGAGTTGTGCGGTGGTACTCACGTCAGCCACTCCTCTCAGATTGGCCCGGTTGCAGTGCTGGGTGAGTCATCGGTTGGCTCTGGTGCGCGCCGCATTGAGGCCTACTCTGGCCTGGAATCTTTCCGTTACTTCTCCAAGGAAGCAGCGTTGGCGTCTGGCCTGGCTGCGGAATTGAAGACCCCAACTGATCAGTTGCCGGAGCGCATTGCTCAGCTGACTGAGCGTTTGCGCGCGGCTGAGAAGGAAGTAGAGAACCTCCACCGCCAGCAGCTGCTGTCCAACACTGGTGCCATTGTTGCTGGTGCTCAGGAGCTGGCTAACGGCCGCAAGCTGGCAGCCGTGCACCTGCCGGAGGGGATTAACACCGGTGACCTGCGAACGATGGCTAGTGACATCCGCGGCAAGTTCGGCGCTGCCGACGCTGTGGTGGTGCTTGCCTCGAAGGCGGACGGGAAGGCAGCATTCGCAATCGCCGCTACTGAGGCAGCCGTGGACGCCGGCATCAAGGCTGGTGAGCTGGTCGCAGCATTTGGTTCCCACGTGGGCGGAAAGGGCGGCGGTAAGCCGGACCTGGCCCAGGGTTCTGGCAACAACCCAGAGGGTATCGATGCTGGTTTGGCAGCGTTGCGCGAGCAGTTGGATGCTTAAGATAACGAATTGATTACGTGACACGCCGAGCGCTGGGTGCGCTTCGGCGTGTTTTCGCATTAGCGTCGGTAATGCACCAGCAATGCTTGGAAGGCGCTGGTAAAAACACCAGTAAAAACACCAGTAAAAACACTGCCAACAAGCACTGCTGAATAGCGCTATGTAAAGACAGTTGAAGGATCAATGCGATGAAGGTAGAGCCAGACACACCTGGTGTGGATGACCCGGGCCCCGGCCGCCGTTTAGGCGTGGATGTGGGCACGGTGCGCATCGGGGTGGCTGTCTCTGACCGTGACGCGCGTATGGCAACGCCTCTAGAAACTGTTTCCCGCGTCACTGGCTTCAAGGACCGTGATGGTGAAGATATTGACCGTCTTGTTCAGCTGGCCAGTGAGTATGAAGCAGTAGAGGTGGTAGTTGGGCTGCCGCGTGACTTGCAAGGCAACGGCAGTAACAGCGTCAAACACGCCAAGGAGATCGCGTTTCGCATCCGCCGGCGCACAGGTTTGCCAGTGCGGATGGCGGATGAGCGGCTCACTACCGTCGTCGCTGCGTCTGCAATGCGTGCCGCTGGCACTTCTGAGAAGCAGGGGCGCAAGTTTATTGACCAAGCGGCGGCTGTGGAGATCCTCCAATCTTGGTTAGATGGGCGCAACAACAATCTGAAGGAGAACGAATCGTGACCACCCGACGAAGCGCACAGCGCAAGACGCGCAGCATCGCCGTGCTTATCGCCTCGATCCTGCTCATTATCGGGCTGATCGCCGTGATCGCTGTGTCACGAGGTAGCGGTTCCAGGGACTTTACCGGGGAGGGTAATGGCGTGGAAGAGATCGTGCAGATCCCTGAAGGCTCGACTATCTCTGCTCTTGGTCCTGAGTTGGAGGAGCGCGGCATTGTTGCTTCTAATAGCGCGTTCCAGGCCGCGGCGGCGAACAACCCTGACGCGGACAACATCCACCCAGGTTTCTACCGCTTGCAGGGTGAGATGAGCGCTAAGGCTGCGGTTGCGGCGCTTGTGAATGACGCCAATAAGATCACCCCGCTGAAGGTTTACGGCGGTGCAACGCTGATGGACATCAACGTGCTTGGTGGGCAGACCCGCTTCGGTATTTTGTCCATGATTCAAGACGTCACCTGTGGCGGCACGAATATGAGCGGCTGCGTGGATATTGAGCAGCTGAACAAGGTTGCGGCGAACGCGGATCCTGCAGCTCTAGGTGTGCCGGAGTGGGCGCGTGAGCAGGTTACGCAGCGCGCAGGTGATGCAAAGCGCCTCGAGGGCCTTATTGCTCCGGGCGAGTACATCATTGATCCGGGTGCAAGCGCAGAAGATATTCTGACTGACCTGATTACCCGCTCTGCAGCACAGTATGAGGCAACGGGAATCACCGAACGCGCAGCAGCAGTCGGTATGTCGCCGTATGAGTTGCTGATTGCGGCCTCCCTGGTGGAGCGCGAGGCCCCAGCTGGTGAGTTTGACAAGGTTGCCCGCGTGATTTTGAACCGCCTGGATGCTCCGATGCGTCTTGAGTTTGATTCCACCGTGAACTACGGGCTGCCGTCTGTAGAGGTGGCGACCACGGATGAGGACCGTGGGCGTGTGACCCCGTGGAATACCTACGCCAAGGACGGCCTGCCGGAGACGCCGATCGCGTCGCCGTCGATCGAGGCTATTGAGGCAATGGAGAACCCGGCTGAGGGCAACTGGTTGTTCTTTGTCACCGTGGATAAGGACGGCACCACGGTGTTCAACGACACGTTTGAGCAGCACATGGCTGATACGGTTCGCGCAATTGAAAGCGGCGTGCTGGATTCCCAGCGCTAGGAGTCAAGGCGATGAGTATCTTGCGCGCAGCCGTACTGGGTTTTCCCATTCAGCACTCGCTTTCGCCGGTCCTGCACTCGGCGGGCTTTAAAGCCGCAGGTTTAGACAACTGGGAATACACCCGTTTTGAGTGCAAGGCAGAGGATTTGCCACGCATTGTGGGTGGGGCAGACGAGTCCTTCCGCGGTTTCTCGGTGACCATGCCCGCGAAGTTCGCGGCGCTTGAGTTTGCTGATGAAGTGACTGATCGTGCGCGCGAGATCGGCTCGGCGAACACGCTTGTACGTATTGGCGACAAGTCTTGGCGTGCGGATAACACGGACAGCGAAGGTCTGCTGATCGCCTTGGAAGAGCTGATGCGTGGCACGCCGATTCGCACTGCTGTGGTGGTGGGGGCAGGTGGTACGGCTCGCCCTGCTGTGTGGGCGTTGCGCCAGCTCGGTGCGAAGCAGGTGACTATCTTGAACCGCTCTGACCGCGCAGATGAGTTTGCTGGGTTGACTGAGGGGATGGACGCTGCGTTTGTTCCTTTTGAGGGCACTGATATTGCACAGATCACTATGGCTGCGGATGTGGTGGTCTCCACGGTGCCGTCGGCAGGCATCGAGCCCTATGTGCCTGCACTTGCGCATGCGCCGGTGCTGGATGTGATCTATGACCCTTGGCCGACACCGCTTGCGGTGTGCGCCGCTTCCAACGGGTATCACGCTGTTGGCGGGCTATCCATGCTGGCCGGGCAGTCTTACTCCCAGTTTGAGCAGTTCACTGGGGTTGAGGCCCCGCGTGAAAAGATGCGCGAGGCCCTGTTCGCACACGTTCAGCGCTGATAGAATCCCCGGCATGGGGTTCGGGGTATTTGTTGTATGGTCGTTGGGGCTTCTGCTTATCGACGCATGGCGTAACATCCTTCCCAACATCCTGACCCTTCCAGCCGCAGTGCTGGCACTCGGCGCGTGCTTGGTGCACCCGCAGTGGGCGTGGGGGTTGTTGTGGGGGTTGGCCTATCTGGCGTTTGGGCGTGGCATCGGCGGGGGTGACATCAAGCTTGCGGTTCCACTTGGGGTGGTGGTGGCCGCGATGGGCGGCATCGGCGGGGTTATTGCGGCTGTTGCGCTATCGTCCCTGCTCACCCTAGGTATATCGTTGGTTTTGCGGCGTAAATCGGTAGCGCATGGACCGTCGATGATTATTTCAACGTGGTGTCTTGTAGCAGTCTGTGCGTTTTCTTAGCGCATGTGTGAGACAATGCTGCAATGCTTCGTTGGACTACCGCTGGGGAATCCCATGGACAGGCGCTGGTAGCGCTTATTGAAAACTTGCCGGCTGGGGTGCCGGTGACCAAGGACGAGATTGGCCACCAGCTAGCTCGCCGCCGCCTCGGCTACGGCCGTGGTGCGCGTATGAAGTTTGAGGCTGATGAGCTCACCTTGCTCACTGGTGTTGTGCATGGGCGCACGATTGGCAGCCCGATTGCCATCCAGATTGGCAACACTGAGTGGCCGAAGTGGACCACCATCATGAGCGCGGAGCCGGTGGATGAATCGGATCCGGAGGTTGCCAAGGCACTGGCTTCTGGCCGCGGTGCGAAACTGACACGTCCGCGTCCTGGCCACGCCGACTTCGCTGGCATGGTGAAGTACGGCTTTGACTCTGCCCGCCCGGTCCTAGAGCGCTCTTCAGCGCGTGAGACTGCAGCGCGCGTTGCTGCGGGCGCGGTCGCGCGTAGCTTCCTGCGTGAGACCTTGGGGGTGGAGGTGTTCTCCCACGTGGTCTCCATTGGTGAGTCCGCGGCGTATGAGGGGCAGTCCCCGGCGTTTGCGGACATTGAGGCCATTGATGCTTCCCCGGTGCGTGCCTTTAACAAGGACGCGGAAGCAGACATGGTGGCGTGCATTGAAGCAGCGAAGAAGGCTGGCGACACCCTCGGTGGCATTGTTGAGGTGATTGTGGATGGTCTGCCGATCGGGCTTGGCTCCCACATCTCCGGTGATCACCGTTTGGATGCTCAGCTGGCCGGCGCACTGATGGGTATCCAGAGTGTCAAGGGCGTGGAGATTGGTGACGGCTTTGAGGAAGCTCGCCGTCGCGGCTCCGCAGCGCACGACGAAATGGTGCGTGAAAACGGACAGCTGCGTCGTCTCTCCAACCGTGCCGGTGGCCTGGAAGGCGGCATGACCAACGGTGAGCAGCTGCGCGTCCGCGCAGCTATGAAGCCGATTTCCACGGTGCCGCGTGCACTGAAGACTGTGGATATGTCGACTGGTGGTGCCGCAACCGGTATCCACCAGCGCTCTGACGTGTGCGCAGTGCCCGCCGGTGGCGTCGTCGCCGAGGCCATGGTCGCCCTGGTGCTCGCCCGCGCTGTTACCGAGAAGTTTGGGGGAGACAGCTTGGACGAGGTCAAGCGCAATATCAACTCCTACAAGGAGTACGTGTCTACGCGCCTTGCATTCGCCGACTCCGAAGAGGGAGAGAACTAGATGTCTGAAGGCACGCTCGCGGCGCCGGAGCCGTCGCATGTTGTGAATTCTTCCCCGCGCGTTGTCCTGGTTGGTCCGCCCGGTGCAGGAAAATCCACAATTGGTCGTAGGTTGGGCAGTGCCCTGAACCTGCCAGTCGTGGATTCGGACACGTTGATTGAGCAGGGCGAAGGCAAGTCCTGCAGCGAAATCTTCAGCGAGCTGGGAGAAAAAGCGTTCCGCGAGGTTGAAGCAGACTACGTAGCACGTGCGTTGGCTACGGGCGGCGTGGTCAGCCTTGGCGGTGGAGCAGTGCTGACTGAATCCACCCGCGCCCTCTTGCAGAACCACACGGTGGTGTGGATCGATGTCACTGCAGAGGAAGGCATCCGCCGTACCGCAGAAGACACATCGCGGCCCGTACTGCAGGCAGATGACCCGCACGAGCACTACCGCAACCTGCTAGTTACGCGTGAACCGTTCTATCGTGAAGTAGCGGATCACCGCGTACGGACGGATTCGCGGCCGCCGCAGCGGGTGGTGGCTGAAGTCTTGAGTTTTATCGATACTGAATAGGTACAACAAGCACACAATAGGTTGGGGTTAACGCGATGCCAATGATCCAGGTGACGGGACAAAGCCCGTACAACATCCACATCGGCTATGACATCACCGGCGAGGTTGCCGGAAGAGTAAAAGACATTGGCGCGCGCAAAGTGGCCATTATTCACCAGCAGCCGCTGAGCGCGGTCGCCCGCGGTGTTGCCCACGACATTGAGGCGCTTGGCGTTGAGGCCGTCTTAGCCCCTGTGCCCGATGCTGAAGATGCAAAGACGCTCACCGTCGCCGGTGAGCTGTGGGACATGCTTGGAGCCCGTGGCTTTTCGCGCCAGGATGCAGTTATCGGTCTTGGCGGTGGAGCGGTAACCGACCTGGCTGGGTTTGTGGCCTCCGCGTGGATGCGTGGCATCAAGGTCATCCAGGTGCCCACCACGCTGCTTGCCATGGTGGATGCGGCGGTTGGCGGCAAAACCGGCATCAACACAGACGCAGGCAAGAACCTCGTCGGTGCATTCCATGAGCCTGACTCCGTGTTCATTGACCTTGAGCGCATGCACACCTTGCCGGAGGAAGAGATCATCTCCGGCTCCGCTGAGCTGATCAAGACGGGCTTTATTGCGGACCCGCAGATTCTGGAGCTTTACCGCGACGGCGCCGACGCGCACTGGGAGGAACTGGTTACCCGTTCCGTGGCAGTCAAGGCCAATGTGGTGAGCCAGGATCTGAAGGAGTCAGGCCTGCGCGAAATCCTCAACTATGGCCACACGCTGGGGCATGCGGTTGAACTTCGGGAAGATTACACGTGGCGCCACGGCAACGCGGTAGCTGTGGGCATGATGTTTGCGGCAAAGCTTGCCCAGAATAGGGGATTGATTGATGAGGCCCTGTTTGCCCTCCACCACGAGATCCTCTCCGCAGTTGGCTTGCCCACTACCTACGACGCTGATGCGTTTGATGAGCTGTACCAGGCAATGGGCCGTGACAAGAAGAACCGTGACGGCCGCATTCGCTTCGTAGTACTCAACGGCATGGGATCGTGCACCAGGCTTGAAGACGCCACGGTGGACGAAATGCGCGCCGCCTACGAGGCGATCACCGCTCAAGCTGCAGAGGAGGCATAAACCAATGCCAGATTCTTTAAAGATTGTCGTGCTCAATGGACCAAACCTGAATAGG
Source organism: Corynebacterium riegelii (assembly GCF_016728505.1). Lineage (GTDB taxonomy): Bacteria > Actinomycetota > Actinomycetes > Mycobacteriales > Mycobacteriaceae > Corynebacterium > Corynebacterium riegelii. The sequence goes on along the minus strand of NZ_CP068159.1, from coordinate 2,067,511 downwards.
TTGGGCAAGCGGCAGCCGGAGGTCTACGGAAGGGTGGGTCTCGTGGACGTCGAAAAGCAAGTGAAAGCTCGTGCCGCCGAACTTGGTGCGGAGGTGGACTTCAAGCAGACCAACCACGAAGGCGAGATGATTGAGTGGGTCCATCAGGCGGCTGATGATGGGGCAGCGGTGATTATCAACCCAGGCGGCTGGACGCACACGTCAGTGGCGCTGCGCGACGCACTGGCCGAGGTGGCCGACGGAGCAGGGTTTATTGAGGTGCATATCTCCAATGTGCATGCGCGTGAGGCATTTCGAAACCACTCGTATCTTTCCCCGATTGCTATCGGCGTGATCGCAGGCCTCGGTGTGCACGGCTACACCCTGGCACTGGAACACTTGGTAGCGCGGGCCAATAAGGAGGCATAACCATGGGAATGGCAGATACTCGATTTGAAACACGCCGGCGCAAACTGGCATCCGATCTTGCGGGCAAGCGTGTGGATGACATGTTGGTCACCCACATCACGCACGTGCGCTACCTCTCCGGATTCACTGGTTCGAATGCGGCACTGTTGGTGTCGAAGGACCGCAGCGCGGCCATTGCTACGGACGGGCGATACACCACCCAGATTGCCAGCGAAGTACCTGACATCGAGGCGACGATTACCCGCCAGCTGGCCAAGGAGCTTTTGGCCCCTGTGGTGCCGGGCCACCGCGTGGGCTTCGAGGCTGATTACGTCAGTGTTGCGCAGCTGGAACGCATGAAGGCTGCCTGCCCTGAGGGCGTTGAGCTGGTGCCGGTCACCGGTGTGATTGAGCAGATCCGCTTGACCAAGGACAACTTGGAGCTGACCCGCCTTGCAGAAGCCGCGGAGCTGGCCACCCAGGCGCTGACAGAGATGGTGGAGGCTGGCGGCGTGCGTGAAGGCCGCAGCGAGCGCGACATCGCCGCTGACCTTGAATTCCGCATGCGCATGCTGGGTGCTGAGCGCCCGAGCTTTGACACGATTGTGGCCTCGGGCCCGAACTCTGCGATGCCGCACCACTCCGCGGGGGATCGTGTGCTGGCCAAGGGCGACCTGGTCACCATTGACTTTGGTATGCACCGCCTGGGCTTTAACTCAGACATGACGCGCACGTTTGCCATTGGTGAGCCCAGTGCAACACTGCGTGAGATCTATGAGGTGACGCTCGCGGCACAGCTTGCTGGTGTGAAGGCATCCACGCCGGGCACCGCGCTTGTTGATGTGGACGCTGCCTGCCGCGAGGTGATTACGGACGCTGGCTATGGCGACTACTTTGTGCACTCCACGGGCCACGGCGTGGGCCTGGATGTGCATGAGGCGCCATCCGCTGCAAAGACCGGCGAAGGCGTGCTGCGCGAAGATATGACGCTGACCATTGAGCCGGGTATCTACCTGCCAGGTGAGGGCGGTGTTCGTATTGAGGACACGTTGTTCATCACTTCCGGTGCGCCTCGCATCATTACCAGTTACCCCAAGGAATTGATCGTGCTGTAGCATTGCGGTGTTTGATCGCAATGTCCCAAGGAGGCAAAACCCGTGGCAACTACTGCCGATTTTAAGAATGGCCTTGTGCTGAAGGTAGACGGCAAGCTGCAGCAGATCGTCGAGTTCCAGCACGTTAAGCCGGGTAAGGGCCCTGCATTCGTGCGCACCAAGCTCAAGGACGTCGTCTCTGGCAAGACCGTGGACAAGACCTGGAACGCTGGCGTGAAGGTTGACACCGCAACGGTTGACCGTCGTGATATGACCTACCTGTACAACGATGGCACCAGCTTCGTTGTTATGGATGACAAGACCTACGAGCAGTACGAACTGCCGACGGACGCGTTCGGTGACGCTGGTCGTTTCCTGCTGGAGAACATGCGCGTACAGGTTTCCTTCCACGAGGGTGAGGCGCTGTTTGGTGAGCTGCCGATCTCCGTTGACCTGAAGATTGAGCACACCGATCCGGGCCTCCAGGGCGATCGCTCCACTGGCGGCACGAAGCCGGCCACCCTGGAGACGGGCGCTGAGATCCAGGTGCCGCTGTTCCTAGAGACCGGCAACGTGGTGAAGGTTGACACTCGCACGGGCGAGTACCTCTCCCGCGTGAACAACTAATGCCTGATCACAAGCGCCACGGCGCGCGCTATCGTGCGCGTCGCCGTGCAGTAGACATTCTGTTTGAGGCGGAAACCCGCGATATCGACCCGGTGGCGATTGTTGAGGACCGGGTTGAACTGGCACGGAATCCCAACAACGCTGTAGCGCCGGTTGCACAGTACACGCGCGACATCATCAGCGGTGCCGCTGAGCGTCTGGATGATCTTGATGATCAGATTGAGCGGTTCTTGGACCGCGACTGGGAGCTCTACCGCCTGCCAGCGGTAGATCGCCAGATTCTGCGTGTAGCTACGTGGGAAATCCTGTTTAACGACGAGGTTGATGCCGCTATCGCTATCGCCAACGCGTTGGAGATGGCTACGGAGTACTCCGGCAACCAGGCTCCGCCGTACATTCATGCGATGCTGGATGGCATTGTGCAGGCCAACTCCCCGGACGCTCCGGGAGATGCGGCTGAAGACACTGACCAAAGCTAAGGAGAAGCAGTGGCAAAGCTCACCGTTGAGGAAGCAAAATCGCACCTAGTTGGGCCCAACTTCCAACTTGATGACGTTGATCCGGCTTCCACGCCCGGGCTATCAGACTCGGACGATGTGGATGAGGTTTTCAACGACCGAGACGATGAGCTAGATGAGCTGCAAGAGAAGCTCTACGCAAACGGCCGTGCCGGCAATGAGCAGGCCGGGTCAGTGCTTCTCGTGCTTCAGGGCATGGACACCGCGGGCAAGGGCGGCATTGTGCGCCATGTCATTGGCGCAACGATGGACATCCAGGGCGTGCACGTTAAGGCTTTTGGCCGCCCGACCGAAGAGGAAGCGGCACACGATTTCCTGTGGCGCTTTGAGCCGCACTTGCCCAAGCCAGGTCAGATAGCTGTGTTTGACCGCTCGCACTATGAAGATGTGTTGGTACAGCGTGTGAAGCAGATGGCGCCGCCTGAGGAAATTGAGCGCCGTTACGGTGCCATCGTGGATTTTGAGGCGGAGCTTGCGGCCCGCGGCACGAAGATTATTAAGATCATGCCGCACATCTCCCGCGATTTTCAGGCTGAAAACCTGCGCAAGCGAATTGAAAACCCGAAGAAGCACTGGAAGTACAACCCCGGTGACATCGAAGACCGCAAGTTGTGGTCACAGTTTATGGCGGCCTACCAGATTGCCATGACGCGCACTTCGACCGACGTTGCGCCGTGGTACTGCGTGCCCTCAGACAATAAGAAGTACTGCCGTGCAGTTGTCAAGACCTTGCTTGCAGACGCTCTTGGTGCCTTGGACCTTGAGTGGCCGGAGGCGGACTTCGATCCCGACATTGAACTCAAGCGCCTCGCAGAATCCTAGACACCGTAGACCTTAGCTAGGACGGAAAACCAGCTGGGAGGTCAGGCTACTTGATCGGTAAAGAGTGATGCGGATGCCCGGTTTCTGCAATTGAACGGGCAGACTGGGTGGGTGAAAAAAATCTCTCAGCTGTACAAAGTAGCGGCAATGGTGGCCGCGTTGGGTCTTACTCTTGTGGGTTGCTCGTCCACGGGCGGCGCGCCGCGTGACGGTGACGCCAGTGGGGAGACCGCGGGTGGGGTAGACACCCCGCGATATGTTGTGGCGATGGTTACCCATGGTGCGCCGGGTGACACGTATTGGGATCTTGTACGTAAGGGGGCAGAAGACGCGGCGAAGAAAGACAATATTGAGCTGCGTTATTCCTCTGATCCACAGGCGCCCAACCAAGCAAACTTGGTGCGCTCCGCCGTGGACGCAAACGTGGACGGCATTGCCGTTACGTTGCCTAACGCTGAGGCAATCGGGCCAGCGGCTCAGAACGCTGTTGATGCGGGCATTCCTGTTGTCGGCTTAAACGCTGGCATGAACGAATACACCACGTACGGCATGACAGGCTTCTTCGGTCAGGACGAGACTGTTGCAGGTACCGCTGCGGGTGAGCGTCTTAAAGAGGAAGGTAAATCCAAGGTGCTCTGCGTTATCCATGAACAGGGCAATTCTTCCCAGGAGGCGCGCTGCAACGGTGTGAAAGAGGGCCTCGGCGGGGAAGTGGAACTGCTCTACGTCAACGGACAAGACCTAACGTCGGTGCAGTCGACGATTAACTCCAAGCTTTCGCAGGACAAGTCCTTTGATACGGTGTTCGCGCTCCAGGCCCCAGTGGCAATGCGCGCAACGGAGGCCATCACGCAGTCCGGTTCTGAAGCGCAGGTGGTCACCTTTGATACCAACGCTGAGCTGGTCGACGCTATCGCAGACGGCCGGGTGGCGTGGGCTGTGGATCAACAGCCGTACCTGCAGGGCTATCTTGCCGTGGATTCGTTGTGGGTGGCTAAGCGCAACGGTGGCACCTTCGGCGGCGGCCAGCCGGTGTATACGGGTCCGAGCTTTGTTGATAAGCACAATGTGGAACAAATCGCTGAGGCTGCAAAGGCAGGTCTTCGATGACCACGGCTATTGAAGATGAGTCGACAGATTCAGGCTCTGATGATCGTCTCCGTAGCCACACTGGGTTAGCCAAACTGATTCGCCGGCCGGAGCTTGCCAGCCTGCTTGGCTTCCTCCTCATTTTGGGCCTGTTCCTCGCCGTCGCCCCAGCGTTTCGCTCCTTCGATGCGATGGCGACCATTTTGTACGCCAGCTCCACGCTGGGCATCGTTGCTCTGGCGGTGGGTTTGCTCATGATTGGTGGAGCGTTTGACCTGTCATCCGGTGTCGCGGTGACCACGGCGGCGTTGGCGGCATCGATGCTCAACTACAACCTGCACTTGAACTCCTGGGTGGGTGCGGGTCTCGCGCTCATCATTGCGCTGGCTATCGGTGCACTGAACGGCATCCTCGTTACTCGCACGGGCATCGATAGCTTCCTGATCACCCTGGCGGCGTTTCTGATGCTGCAAGGCTTAAACCTGGCAGTGACCAAGCTGGTGACCGGCCAGGTGGCCACCCCGTCGATTGCGAACATGGAGGGGTTCGCCTCTGCCCGCACTGTTTTCGCGGGAAGCTTCTACATCGGCAGCGTGCGCATCAGCGTGACGGTTATCTGGTGGCTGCTCTTTGTGGCCATTGCGTCTTTCGTGCTCTTCCGCACGAAGTTTGGCAACTGGATTACCGCCGTGGGCGGCGATGAGGAGGCTGCGCGCGCTGTCGGTGTGCCTGTGCGCATGGTCAAGATTGTGCTGTTTATGACGGTCGGTTTTGCCGCCTGGTTCGTAGGCATGCACACGCTGTTTGCCTTCGACTCAATCCAAGCTGGCCAGGGTGTGGGCAATGAGTTCCTTTACATCATCGCTGCAGTGATAGGCGGCTGTGCGATGAAAGGCGGGCGCGGCACAGCGGTTGGCACGATGATCGGTGCGCTGATCTTCGGCATGACCAATCAAGGCATTGTCTACGCCGGCTGGAACCCGGACTGGTTTAAGTTCTTCCTCGGCGCGATGCTGCTGTTCGCGGTGCTGACCAACACGTCATTCGCAAAGATTACGAAGGGGCGCTAAGCCATGGCCATCATTGAACTGCGCGACATCACCAAGTCTTACGGCACGTTTGACGCACTGCGCGGCGTAAACCTGCGTATTGAAGAGGGCGAAGTCACCTGTGTGCTGGGTGACAATGGTGCTGGCAAGTCAACCTTGATCAAGATCCTTGCAGGTCTACACGCACCAACCAGTGGGCAGCTGCTTATCTGCGGCTCACCGGCCACGTTTTCTTCCCCCCGCGACGCCCTCGATGCTGGGATTGCCACCGTGTATCAAAACCTGGCGATTGTTGATGAGCTCAGCGTGTGGCGAAACTTCTTCCTTGGCCAGGAGCTAACTGGGCCGCTTGGGACGCTGAAGCAGAAGGAGATGCAGCGTATCTGCTCTGAGCAGTTGCTGGATATGGGCATTGACATCCCAGATGTCAACGTTGAGGCTGGCAACCTTTCTGGCGGCCAGCGCCAGGTTGTGGCAATTGCCAGGGCGGTTTACTTCGGCGCCCGTGTGGTGGTGTTGGATGAGCCAACCGCCGCTCTTGGTGTGAAGCAGTCAGGTGTGGTGCTGAAGTTCATCGCCTCTGCCCGCGACCGTGGCGTCGCCGTGGTGTTGGTGACCCATAACCCGCACCACGCCTACCTGGTGGGTGACCACTTCACCATCTTGAAGTTGGGGCGCCAGGAGCTTGACGCCCCGCGTGAAGCTATCACGATTGATGAGCTCACTCGTCAGATGTCTGGTGGGGAGGAGCTTGAGGCGCTTCGTCATGAGCTGCGGACGGGTTAGTCCGAGCCTGTTAGTCCGAGCCAGGTGAAGCTTCCATGTCGTTGAGTTCTTCGAAGTGCGTGAGCATGATCTGATGACCGGTGGTGATGGCGTCAACGCCGCGTCGGAAAGCATGCTCAAGCTGCGCATCAGTGAGCCCTCCTGCAACACTAAGTTCATGCTCTGAGCGCACTACCAGGGTGTCAAAGTTGGTGACTACCAGCTGGCGGGCCAGTACGTAGGACGCATTTGCCTGATTCGCGGCCAAAAAGTAGTTGGCCTGGGCGCTTTGGGTGGGCTCATCCGTGGCAAAGTCGCTTCGGATCACCAGCACAGTTTCCAACAGCACGAAAAACAGCGGCATGCCGTTGACGTTGGCCTGGGCGGAACGACCTGTAATCGCTTCCTCCAGCTCAATGCCGAAGTTTTCCGCGGTGGCAATAATTCGATCTAGCGTGACCTGGGTTGGGGTATTAGTGGTGCTCATCGTGGGTATCCGTCCAATCAACAAGGGCGGGCAGGGACTGCTCGAGCTGGGCAAACGTTTCCAGCGTCATCTGGATGGTGCTGATAACAAAGACCTCCAGCTGCTCATCAGTCAACCCTTCCGCAGCGTCAATTGTGCGGGTGGCTGAGGTGGCAAGCATGCCGTCGGCGGTTTCCAGCATGCGCAGTGTTGGGGCGAAACGCGCCTGGTTGAGGTTGTTGATGGTGAACAACAGCTGTGGGGCGAGATCCTGCGGGGCCATGCCACGCCAGATGGACTCAAACACCAGGCTGTCATCACTGAGAGCGAAGAAGATACTGCAGTTTTCAAAACCTGACAGGAGCTTGTCGTCTTCTACCTGGAAGTTGAGGTCGCGTCCGCGAAACACGTCCGCGACGGCCTCAATCGTGATGGGGACGGGGTGTGTCACAGCCATATTCTCCTTGGATACCGGGGTTTGCGGGGGGTACTTATTCTCTCAGGCGATGGTAAACCACTATCCCGCTAGGCTTGCGCGGTGCTACGCTTGGACGCGTCGTTGACACCACCTTTAAATTCCGCACTGTGAGGCGGGGAAGGAGGACCGATGAGCGACGAGAACCGCGCGACGGTTGAGCTGTTGACAGCTTCAGACGTCGGGCGCACGATCGCACGCATCGCGCACCAAATAATTGAGAAGACCGCGCTTGATGGCGAGGACGCACCAACAGTCATGCTGCTTGGGATTCCGTCCGGGGGAGTGCCACTTGCGCATCGTATTGCTGATGCCATCCAAGAATTCGCTGGCGTAACCATCCCAGTAGGCAGCCTTGATGTCACGCTGTACCGCGATGACTTGAGGGATAAGCCGCACCGGGCGCTGAGGCCCACCAGCATTCCGGCCAACATTGATGGCACCACCGTCATCCTGGTGGATGACGTGCTGTATTCCGGCCGCACCATCCGCGCAGCGCTTGATTCGCTTCGAGATATTGGCCGACCAAAAGCGATCCAGCTTGCGGTCTTGGTTGACCGTGGGCACCGTGAGCTGCCTATCCGCGCTGATTACGTGGGCAAGAACATCCCAACCGCTATGACGGAGGACGTGACTGTCACGCTCACGCCCATTGATGCCGTTGACGGCGTGACCCTGACCAGAGAGGGCTAAGGCTCAAGCAATGAAGCATTTGATTGACATTGCAGACTTAAGCCGTGAGGAGATTGTTGGCCTGATGGATGAGGCCGACCGCTTCCGCGAGGCGCTTGATGGCCGCGAGATTAAGAAGCTGCCAACGCTTCGCGGACGCACCATCTTTACCTTGTTCTACGAGAACTCCACGCGCACCAGGTCTTCGTTTGAGACCGCTGGCAAGTGGATGAGTGCGGACGTGATTAACGTCTCGGCCGCTACCTCCAGTGTGAAGAAGGGGGAGTCGCTGAAAGATACGGCGTCCACGATCGCCTCGATCGGTGCTGATGCCATTGTGATGCGACACCCGTCCTCGGGCGCGCCGAATCTGCTGCGCAAGTGGCTGCCGGAGACCTCCATCATCAATGCGGGTGACGGCCAGCACCAGCACCCGACGCAGGCGCTGCTGGATGCGGTGACCATGCGTCAGCACATCGGTGATGTGCAGGGCAAGAAGGTCCTGATCGTCGGTGACATTTTGCACTCGCGCGTGGCGCGCTCCAACGTGGACTTGCTGTCCACCCTGGGAGCCGAGGTGGTGCTCGTCGCACCGCCGACGCTGCTGCCCATGGGCGTTGAGCACTGGCCGGCGCGCGTCTCCTACGACTTTGACGCAGAGATTGCGCAAGGTGCAGATGTGGTGATGATGCTGCGCGTCCAGGCTGAGCGCATGGATGGTGGCTTCTTCCCCACGCACCGAGAATACGCCACGTTGTTCGGCCTGTCCGCTCAGCGCGCGGACCAGCTGGGTCCGGAAACCCTCATCATGCACCCCGGTCCGATGCTGCGAGGCATGGAAATTAACTTCGACGTGGCTGATCGCGACAACACTGTGGTGCTCAACCAGGTCTCCAACGGTGTCTACACCCGTATGGCGGTGCTGTTTACCTTGTTGACCTCGGGTGAGGACGCGTTGGAAGGAAAGGTGAAGTAAGTGAGTACCACCGCTCTCACAAATGTGTGCCCGTATGGCGAGGACGTCACGACGGTGCTGATCCGCGACGGTGTGATTGCCCAGGTCGGTCCAGACGTTGACATCAGCGGCGCCGATGAGGTCAAGGACTGTGGCGGTCTGGTCTTGCTGCCGGGCCTGGTGGATATGCACGTGCACCTGCGCGAGCCGGGCCGCGAAGATACCGAAACTATTGCCACTGGTTCGGACGCCGCGGCGAAGGGTGGTTTTACCGCCGTGTTCACCATGGCGAACACGAACCCGGTGATTGATCAGCCGTTTATTGCAGATGGTGTCTGGGACAAGGGCCAGGCCTACGGCAAGTGTGACGTCTACCCGGTGGGTTCTATCTCCAAGAACTTGGAGGGCAAAGAGCTCACTGAGATCGGCCTGATGAGCCGCGGACACGTCCGCATGTTTTCTGACGACGGCCGCTGCGTCAACGACCCGCAGCTGATGCGCCGCGCAATCGAGTACGCCAAGGCGTATGACGTGGTGTTGGCTCAGCACGCTGAGGATCACCGCATGACCGCCCACAGTGTTGCCCATGAAGGTGAGCAGGCTGCGCGTTTGGGACTGACTGGTTGGCCGCGTGTTGCGGAGGAATCCGTGGTTGCGCGTGACCTGATCATGACCCGCGACTATGGAGGGCGCTACCACCTGTGCCACGCATCTACCGCTGGCACGGTGGAGTTGCTGCGCTGGGCCAAAGCGCAGGGCATTGAGATCACCGCCGAGGTGACGCCGCACCACCTGCTGCTCACTGATGAGCTGCTTGCTACCTATGACGGCAACTACCGCGTTAACCCGCCGCTTCGTGAGCACGAAGATGCGGTGGCGCTTCGGGACGCGCTGCTGGAAGGCATCGTGGACGTTGTTGCCACAGATCACGCTCCGCACGGCTCTGAAGATAAGTGCGTGGAGTTTGATCACGCGAAGCCGGGCATGCTTGGCCTTGAGACGTCGCTTGCGGCAATCCACCAGGTCTTTGTTGAATCTGGTCTGGCGGATTGGCGCTTTGTGGCCAAGGTGATGAGTGAGCGCCCCGCAGAGATTCTGCGTCTGGCGGATCAGGGCCGCCCGATCGCTGCAGGTGAGCCAGCGAACCTGACGTTGGTAAACCCGAATGACCCCTGGACTGCTCGCGGCGCTGATATGGCGTCGAAAGCTTCGAATACCCCGTACGAGGGCATGGAGTTTTCCGCCCGCGTTGTTGCCACTTGGCTGCGCGGCACGCCGACCTACACCAACATTTAAGGAACCGATTATGAACGCACGTAAGAAGGCAGAGCTTGTGCTTGCCGACGGCACGTCTTTCCCCGGATACCTCTTCGGCGCAACACCCACCGCAGAGATCTCTGGCGCCGCCACTGTAACTACGAACATGTTCGCTTATGAGCGCGAAATGACTGACCCGGCCCGCAAGGGCCAGGTGCTTATCTTCGCTGCACCGCAGGTTGGCAACGCTGGTTGGAACGATGAGGACGTAGCCAACTCGGAGGGTCGCATCACCGTTGGGGCCGTCGTGGTGAGGGATCTCACCGCACGGGTTTCCAACTTCCGCTCGGTGCGCACCTTGGAGGAAGCGATGACCGCGCAAGGCATCAGCGGTATCTACGGGGTGGACACCCGCAAACTGGTCCGACACCTGTCTCAGACCGGCAACGAAAGCGTTGTCGCCACCCTCGTAGTCAAGGAGGAAAACTAAATGAAGCGCGATGATCTCAAGCATGTGATGGTGATCGGCTCTGGCCCGATCGTGATCGGTCAGGCTTGTGAGTTTGACTACTCGGGTACTCAGGCTTGCCGTGTGCTCAAGGATGAGGGCCTGCGTGTGACGCTGGTGAACTCTAACCCGGCGACGATCATGACGGACCCGGAGTTTGCGGACCACACCTATGTGGAGCCGATCGAGCCGGCCTACATTGACAAGATTCTGGCGCGCGAGGTAGAATCTGGCCACAAGGTTGACGCAATCCTGCCGACGCTGGGTGGCCAGACCGCACTCAACACCGCGATCAAACTCGATCGCATGGGTATTTTGGCCAAGCACAGTGTGGAGCTGATCGGCGCTGACATTGATGCGATTGAGCGTGGTGAGGACCGCCAGAAGTTCAAGGACATCGTGGAAAAGATCGGCGGCGAGTCCGCTCGCTCCCGCGTCTGCTACACCATGGAAGAGGTCGAAGAGACCGTTGCTGAGCTTGGGTTCCCGTGCGTGGTGCGCCCGTCGTTCACGATGGGCGGCCTGGGCTCCGGCCTGGCCTATGACATGGATGACCTGCACCGCATCGCCGGTGATGGTCTGACCGCCAGCCCTGAGGCGAACGTGCTGATTGAGGAGTCCATCCTTGGCTGGAAGGAAATCGAGCTTGAGCTGATCCGCGATAAGGCGGACAACTGCATCACCATCGCCACGATTGAGAACGTGGATGCGATGGGTGTGCACACCGGCGACAGCGTCACGGTTGCTCCTGTGCTGACGCTGACGGAGCCTGAGGTCACCCGCCTGATTGAGCAGGGTAAGGCCATTATCCGAGAGGTTGGTGTGAAGACGGGCGGTTGCAACATCCAGTTCGCCATCAACCCGAAGGATGGCCGCCTGATCACGATCGAGATGAACCCGCGCGTGTCGCGTTCCTCGGCGCTTGCGTCCAAGGCAACTGGCTACCCGATTGCAAAGGTGGCAACGCTTCTGGCCATCGGCTACACGCTGGATGAGATCTCCAACGACATGACCGGTGGGGCGATTACGGCGCTTGAAGAGCCGACGCTGGACTACATTATTGTCAAAATGCCGCGCTTTGCCTTTGAGAAGTTCCCGGGCTCTGATGAGACGCTGGGTACCTCCATGAAGGCTGTGGGTGAGGCCATGGGTATTGGCCGCAACTACATCCAGGGCCTGAATAAGGTTATGCGCTCCATGGAGGACAAGCCGAACGGTTTCTGGACCCGTCCGGATGAGTACTTTGCGGGCGAGCGCGCAACAGATGTTGCCGCAGTACTCGAAGACCTGAAAGTGCCAACGGACAAGCGCATTTACGACGCTGAGTTGGCGCTGCGCCTGGGCGCAACCGCGGATGAGGTCTATGCCGCATCCGGTATTGACCCGTGGTTCTTGGGTGAGATGGAAACTCTGGTTGATTTCCGCAAGACCCTTGAGTCTGCGCCTGTGTTGGATGCGGATCTTTTGCGTGAGGCGAAGGCGTTTGGTCTTTCGGACGCACAGATTGCCGCACTTCGCCCGGAGCTTGCGGGCGAGGAGGGCGTGCGTTCCCTGCGCTGGTCTTTGAACATCCACCCGGTGTTCAAGACGGTCGATACCTGCGCAGGTATGTACGAAGCGAAGGTGCCGTACCTGTACTCCGCGTACGAGCTGGATCCGGATGCAGAATGCGAAGCGGCTTCTCCCGCTTCTGCTTCGAGCGATAGCGAGAAGCAGAAGGTCATCATCCTCGGCTCCGGCCCGAACCGAATTGGCCAGGGCATTGAGTTTGATTACTCCTGTGTGCACGCAGCCCTTGAGCTGTCGCGCGTTGGCTACGAGACCGTGATGGTCAACTGCAACCCGGAGACCGTCTCCACGGACTACGACACGGCAGACCGACTCTACTTCGAGCCGCTGACCTTCGAAGACGTCATGGAGATCTACCGCGCTGAGGCTGCATCCGGCACCGTTGCCGGTGTGATTGTCCAGCTTGGTGGCCAGACTCCGCTGGGTCTTGCACAGAAGCTTGCAGACGCTGGCGTGCCTGTCGTCGGCACCACCCCTGAGGCCATCGACTCTGCTGAGGACCGTGGTGAGTTTGGCAAGGTGCTTGAGGCTGCCAACCTGCCTGCCCCGGCATACGGCACGGCGACCTCCTTTGCGGAGGCACGCGAGGTTGCCAACAACATCGGCTACCCGGTGCTGGTGCGCCCGTCGTATGTGCTGGGTGGTCGTGGCATGGAGATTGTGTACGACGAGGCGTCCCTGCACGACTACATTGACCGTGCCACGGAACTTTCCCCGGATCACCCGGTGTTGGTGGACCGCTTCTTGGATTCCGCCATTGAGATTGACGTAGACGTGCTCTCTGACGGCAACGAGGTTTACCTGGGTGGTGTAATGGAGCACATCGAGGAGGCCGGCATCCACTCCGGTGACTCTGCGTGTGCGTTGCCGCCGATGACGCTCGGCCCGGACGACATTGCCAAGGTGCGCCGCTCCGCTGAGGCGCTTGCTCACGGCATTGGGGTTAAGGGCCTGATGAACGTGCAGTTCGCTCTGAAGGATGACATTCTCTACGTCATCGAGGCCAACCCGCGTGCTTCGCGCACCGTGCCGTTCGTGTCTAAGGCAACGGGCGTGCACTTGGCCAAGGCTGCTGCCCGCGTCATGCTGGGCGCAACCATTGCGCAGCTGCGCGAGGAGGGGCTGATCCCGTCCAATTACGACGGCGGTTCGCTGCCGCTGGAACACCCGATTGCCGTGAAGGAAGCTGTCCTGCCGTTTAGCCGCTTCCGTACGCCGGAAGGCGCTGTGCTGGACACGATCCTGGGCCCAGAGATGAAGTCCACCGGCGAGGTCATGGGCGTGGCTCCGTCCTTCGGTGTCGCATACGCCAAGGCAGAAGCCGCAGCTTTTGGTGCGCTGCCGGTTGAGGGCACGGTGTTCGTCTCTGTGGCTAACCGTGACAAGCGCACCCTGATCTTCCCAATCCAGCGCCTGTCCACCATGGGCTTCCGCGTGCTGGCTACGGAGGGGACGGCACAGATGCTGCGTCGCAACGGTATCGAGTGCGAGACCGTCCTGAAGGCCTCCGAGGTCCGCGCGGGTGCGGAGGGCAAGTCTGTGGTTGATCGCATCACCGACGGTGAGATCGACCTGGTGCTCAACACCCCTGCTGGCTCTGCGGGTGCTCGCCATGACGGCTATGACATTCGCGCAGCCGCCGTAGCAGCAGGTGTGCCGATCATGACTACGGTGCAGGGCGTTACCGCCGCTGTACAGGGCATCGAGGCGCTTCGCGCTAAGGAGATCACGGTGATGAGCCTGCAGGAGCTCGACCATAAGGTTGGCAATGGGGTTCGGTAACCGTCTCGTAGAGGCAGGCCGCACGCATGGGCGCCTGTGCGTCGGCATTGACCCCCATGCGGCGCTGCTTCAGCAGTGGGGCCTTGCAAACACTGTCGACGGCTTGCGCACCTTCGCTATGACGTGTGTGGAAGCCTTCGGCGGTCACGTTGCGGCGATCAAGCCCCAGGTGGCGTTCTTCGAGCGCTTCGGCGCCCAAGGCTTCGCCGTGCTGGAGGAGACCCTTGCATCGGCGCGTGAGTTGGGAACAATCACGATTGCGGATGCCAAACGTGGCGACATCGGATCCACCATGGCCGGCTACGCCGCCGCGTGGTTGGAACCAGGCGCACCGCTGGAGGCAGACGCATTGACGCTCACGCCGTATCTGGGTGTGGGCTCGCTTGCCCCGGCGATTGAGCTTGCACAGCAACACGGCAAGGGCGTGTTCGTGATGTCTGCAAACTCCAACCCTGAGGCTGAGCAGTTTCAGAGCTCCACCTTGAACGGTGGGGTAACGGTTGCGCAGTTCATGGCTGATGAGTGCGCGAAGTTCAACGCGGATGCCGCTTTGCGTGGGGAAGTGGGGGATGTGGGTGTGGTGGTTGGCGCGACCGTCGATACGCCTCCAGCCCTTGAATCCCTCAATGCCCCGGTGCTGATGCCTGGTGTGGGTGCGCAAGGCGCGACCTTTGCAGACGTTGACCGCATTGCTGGGAAGCGTGCACACCTGGTGTTTCCAAACGTTTCGCGTTCTGTGTTGCGCCACGGACCGAATGTCAGTGACCTGCGCAATCAAGCCGTCGAGCTGGGGAAACGCGATAATTAGGAGGGGCAATTCACTACCAGGGCAAAACCCCTGGTAGTTTATTTGCGTCGATGCGTTGACATGGCGAAATGCAGTAGTCTGTAGAGCCAAGTCAATACGGCAGCACTAGATGCAGTGCTACACTAGACCGAAGCTGGCGAGTTGCAACGATGCAATTACCCGACCTGGGTATAAGGTGCTTCTCGGCAATAATGCTGAGGACAGTTAAGTAACTGGACCAGTACAAACTACGAATAAATTTTGGAGGATCCATGGCACTTCCCGAGTTGACCCCGGAGCAGCGCAAGGCAGCCCTTGAGAAGGCAGCAGAGGCACGTAAGGCACGTGCAGAGCTGAAGGCTTCCCTCAAGCGTGGCGAGACCACCCTGAAGGACGTCCTGGACAAGGCTGACACCAACGAGATCATTGGCAAGACCAAGGTCTCCGCACTGCTCGAGGCTATGCCGAAGGTGGGCAAGGTTAAGGCTCGCGAGATCATGGAGGAGCTGGAGATCGCCCAGACCCGCCGCCTGCGTGGCCTCGGTGACCGTCAGCGCCGCGCTCTGCTCGAGCGTTTCGGCTTCGACGCGTAAGAGACATACGCGCCCGTGGATACCGTGAAGAATGATGCAACGCGTGGTCGGCTGATTGTTTTGGCCGGCCCGTCCGCGGTGGGTAAATCCACCGTGGTTCAGCGCCTTGTTACTGATGTGCCGAATCTGTACTTTTCGGTGTCCATGACTACGCGTGCACCACGCCCCGGTGAGGTTGATGGCAGGGACTACTTCTTCGTCTCTCCAACTGACTTCCAGGAGCGCATTGATGCTGGCGAGATGCTGGAGTGGGCCGACATTCACGGCGGCCTGCAGCGTTCCGGTACGCCGGCTGGCCCGGTGCGTGAAGCGCTGGAGGCGGGGCGACCGGTGTTGGCTGAAGTCGACCTGGTTGGCGCACGTGAAATTAAGCGGTTGATGCCTGAGGCTAAGACGGTGTTCCTTGCACCCCCGTCGTGGGAAGTGTTGGTGGAGCGTCTGACTGGTCGTGGGACTGAAACTGAGGACGTGATTAAGCGTCGTCTAGAAACTGCCCGAGGCGAGCTTGATGCCCAGCATGAGTTTGACTCCATTGTGGTCAACGACGATGTTGACCGGGCAGTTGCCGCCATTGCGGCCCTTTTGACTGATACAACAAATGAGTAGGTGTTGAGTTGAGCAACGTCACTGATGAGCTGTCGACCACTGCTGCCGCTTCCGCGGAGCGTGTGTACGACGAACCGGAGGGCATTACGGCTCCTCCGATCGATGAGCTGCTGACCAAGGTTTCGTCGAAGTACGCATTGGTCATCTTTGCGGCCAAGCGTGCTCGCCAGATCAACAGCTTCTACCAGAACTCTGATGAGGGTGTGTTCGAGTTCATCGGCCCTCTGGTCAATCCGGAGCCAGGTGAGAAGCCGCTTTCCATCGCACTACGTGAGATCCAGGCGGGTCTTCTGGAGCACGAAGAGGGCAACTAAGCTTTCACACACAAGGTTCTGTAGCCGCGCACTTCGCCATATGCTGGCAGGTGCGCGGTTTTTGCGTTGCGTAGACTTTGACCCTATGAGCAAAAGCAACGTAGTGATCGGTATTGCTGGCGGCATCGCGGCCTACAAGGCAGTCGGGCTGATTCGAGAGTTCACGGAGACTGGGGACAACGTGAAGGTGGTGCCGACACAGAACGCGCTGCGCTTTGTGGGGGCCGCAACGCTTGAGGCGCTGTCTGGAAACCCTGTTGACACTGAGGTGTTTAGCCGCGTAGATGAGGTCCAGCACGTTCGCGTTGGTCAGGAGGCTGACCTGATTGTCATTGCTCCGGCAACAGCTGACTTGATTGCGCGCCTAGCCGCGGGGCGTGCAGATGATCTGTTGACTTCGACGGTGCTGGTAGCAACGTGTCCCGTTGTGTTGGCGCCTGCGATGCACACGGAGATGTGGCTTAATCCGGCCACACAGGAGAATGTGGCAACGCTGCGTCGCCGAGGGGTGACGGTGTTGGAGCCGGCGCACGGCAGGCTAACTGGTAAGGACACTGGCCCAGGGCGGATGCTGGAGCCTGTGCAGATTGCGCAGCTTGCGCGCACGGTGTTAGCAACCGGCCCGATTACGCGCAGCCTGGAGGGCAAGCGCGTACTGATTAGCGCCGGCGGTACGCAGGAGAATATTGACCCGGTGCGTTTCATTGGCAACCGTTCCTCGGGCAAGCAGGGCTTTGCGCTTGCAGACGTTGCGGTGCACCGCGGGGCCGACGTCACCATTATTGCTGCCAATACTGATGCGTTGGATACGCCTGCCGGCGCCGAGGTGGTGCGCGTGCGTTCAACGAGAGAGCTGGAGGAAGCCATGAACGTACGCGCTGCGGAGGCGGACGTGGTGATTATGGCCGCTGCCGTTGCTGACTATCGCCCGGAGCAGGAAGCGACGAGCAAGCTGAAGAAGGGACAAGCCGATGACTCGCTGTCTACGCTGCACTTGGTGGAAAATCCTGATGTGCTGCGCGGGCTGGTTGAGCGCCGCCAGGCGGGGGAGACGGACGCTGTCATTGTTGGATTTGCCGCAGAGACCGATAACCCATTGGAGTTTGGGCGTGCGAAGCTCAAGCGCAAGGGCGCGGATCTGCTGATGGTCAATGCGGTCACGGGCGGCAAAGTGTTCGGTGAGTCCCACAATGAGGGTTGGATTCTTGGCGCTGATGGCTCACAAACCGAAGTGCCCCAAGGCTCAAAGCACGAGGTAGCGGTAGCAATTTGGGATGCGATTGAGGCCTACTGAAATTAATGGACCGCCCGGCTTTGCCAAATTAGACCGCTTGGTCTAGTGTGTTGGGCATGTCTGAACAGCACAATGGCACGTCTCAGGGTACGTTCCACCGCCTCTTCACCAGTGAGTCCGTGACTGAGGGCCACCCCGATAAGATCTGTGACTCCATCTCGGATGCCATCTTGGATGACATGCTTGCCCAAGACCCGAAGTCGCGCGTAGCGGTTGAAACCCTCGTGACCACCGGACAGGTGCACGTAGTGGGGGAGGTGCGAACCAGCGCCTATTCCAACATTGCCAAGATTGTGCGTGACCGCCTGGTGGAGATCGGCTTTACTTCCTCTGAGGTTGGCTTCGACGGACACACCTGTGGCGTCAATGTTGCTATTGGTGATCAGTCGGAGGAAATCTCCGCGGGAGTGACCACGTCCCAGGAGGTGCGTGAGCACTCCTCCAAGGAGGAGCTTGCGCAGTCCGGTGCGGGCGACCAAGGCCTGATGTTCGGCTACGCAACGGATGAAACCCCGGAGTATATGCCGCTGCCAATCGCTACCGCACACCACTTGAGCCGCCGCCTGGCTCAGGTGCGCCACGAAGGCATTGTTAATGGGCTTCGCCCGGACGGCAAGACGCAGGTTACCTTTGCGTATGACGGCGAAACCCCGGTGCACTTGGATACCGTGGTTATTTCCACCCAGCACGACCCGGACTTCACTGGCGATGAGCTTGCAGCGGCTATGCGTAAACACGTGCTTGAGTGGGTGATTGAAGACGCTGGGCTGGGCGCCTTCTACAACGAAGACACGAAGCTTTTGGTTAACCCGTCCGGATCTTTCGTCCTGGGTGGCCCGATGGGTGATGCGGGATTGACTGGTCGCAAGATCATTGTGGATACCTACGGCGGTATGGCTCGTCACGGTGGCGGCGCGTTTTCCGGCAAAGATCCCTCAAAGGTGGACCGCTCCGCGGCCTATGCCATGCGCTGGGTTGCAAAGAACATTGTCGCCGCAGGCTTGGCCAAGCGCGTTGAGGTCCAGGTGGCCTACGCCATCGGTCGTGCCAACCCGGTGGGCTTGTACGTGGAAACCTTTGGTACGGCGGTTGACGGACAGAGCAGTGAATCCATCCAACAGGCTGTACAGAAGGTCTTTGACCTGCGCCCAGATGCGATCATTCAGGAGCTCGATCTGCTTCGTCCAATCTACGCTCAGACGGCAACCTATGGCCACTTTGGACGTACGGATATTGACCTCCCGTGGGAGCGCCTAGACAAGGTTGAGGAGCTCAAGCGCGCAGCGGGAATCTAGGACTCCTGCTCTTCCCACTTCGCTTTTTCGGCGTCGGACTTCTTCTTGTTGCGTAACGCGACGACGCCGATGACAATGCCGATGAGTACGGGGACCCAGATTTTTGAGTACTCCAAAAGCCAAGCCACCCAGTAGGGCAGGTCCGGCAGGTCCGGCAAAGCAATATTCGGCGTTGGCAACCTCACCTGTGGAAGCTGTGGTACTGGCAAGTCAACGTGGGGTAGCCGGATCTGCGGCAGGGTGAAGTCCGGCAGATCAATATCTGGCAGGTACTGCGCAATCCAGGCAAGAAAACGCCCGATGACAGGCGGAAGCAGCAACGCAGCCAGCGCCCAACCACCTTTTCCGATGCCCTGTGCGATGGGGAAGAGGGTGCGCTTGATGTTGCTGGATTCCATGGCTTGGCGGCGGCGCGCGCCCCGAGATCCTTCCGGCGGATCAAATTCCACTATGGTTTTGCCCTCGCGGTAATCCACCTCCAGCAGTTCTTTGAATATGTTGAAAGTGAGGTTGAGATTCGGTTTCGCGCGGTCAACGCCGAAGTGCGTCATTATTTTCAGTGCATCTTTAGAGCCTTGGCCGAATAGAGGGATTCGCCCGGAATCTAGATCCTGGTACTGTGTTTGCACCTCACCGTTTACGCGGACTTCCAGCCGCGTCGGCGGCCTGGGAAATCCCGCACGCAGTCGTTCTGCCACGCTGCCGTTGGCGGGTATGTGCTTGATCAATTCGGGATGCTCGACGAATTGCTCTGGCAGCTCACCTGGCCACGAGGGGTCGGTTTCCAAAAACTCGTTATCGTAGCCTATACGCACTTCGATCAGGCCGTGTTCGGGATGGTTGAGGCTCCAAGTTTCCACAGGTGTCCTTTCCTGGCTACTTGTTGGCGCCAGCGCTTACGCGGCCACCGATCACGCCACCGATTACGCCGCCGAGCCAGCTGCACAGTCCAGCGATGACAACGCAACCAATGCCATACACAAAGGTTCCCTCGTTGAGGTAGAGCACTTTGGCAAGCCAAAAGCCAACCCCGCACAGTAAGGGGATGGAATACGTGGGGCGGAACAACGTGGCGTCGATAAGCGAAACAAGCCCTGCAGTGCCAAAGAGAAACGCAATCATGGCCGCGGGTGCGCTGCTGCCGGCAGCGGGAATGAGCACGAGTGGAACCACGATATACGCTGCAAGAAGGAGATACGGCATGGCTTTGAGCCAGCCGCGGCGTGTTTGTTCCTCAGTTTCAGCCATGGGTAGCAGTCTAGAGGGCAGTCTATGGGCGCTGCGAATACACGCGACCCGCCTGGGGTGAAGTAATCATCTGATCCAGCGAGACAGGGCGCAGCCCCTTCGCGCGCAGGCCATCAATCACGCACGGCACTGCGTCCACTGTGGGGCCGTGGATGTCATGCATCAACACCACAGAGCCTGGGCGTGAATTCTGCACGGCAACCGCGCACGTCTTGGTCGCGTTGCGGTGCTTCCAGTCAAGCGTGTCTACGTTCCACATCGCGACAGCCATGCCGCGGCGTTGAGCCGCAGCGGTCACGCGCGCGTCATACTCGCCGTAGGGTGGGCGCAACCATCGAGGGGACTGGCCAGTGGTGTCGTTGATGGCCGCATTTGCCCGGTCGAGCTGGTGATTGATGCCGTCTTGAGATAAACGTGGCAGCTCGCGGTGGTCCGCGGTGTGGTTGCCAATGGTGTGGCCGCCATTGCGGATGCGTTGCATGGTTGCTGGATATTTGCGGGCGTTATTACCCATCACGAAAAAGGACGCCTTGACGTTCTTCTTATCCAGGATGTCCAGCAGTCGCTCGGTCTCGGGGGCTGGGCCGTCATCAAAGGTCAACGCCACGCAATTGGCACAGGAATCCGGCGCAGGTTTCGGCTCCTGGGTGCTTTCACGTTCCGGTTCCGCAGGAGGCGCTGGGTGCGAAGGCTGAGCTGGTTGGTCCGGGCGAAGCTCGTTCGGAATCACATTGCGTACCTGTGGGGGTAGGGCGTTGAAGCCTTGCCGCCATGCGTTGTTAACCGCCTGTGAACTGCGCACACCTAGATCGCTCGCCCCAGAGGACAGGGCATCGAACGAGGAGGCCGAAGCCTGGATGTCAGCGGTAGGTACAACAAGGGCCAGGCAGCACAATGCAGCCGCAACGGCGCGCGAAACACGATTCATCTTTGGGACAAACTCATAGGGATAACTAAAGATTTCTAACGCTGACGAGTATGCGCCTGCAACCTACCGATAGCCAATCGGGGGCAGTGCTTGAGATTCATTAGAATTTCACAGCATGTCACAAAACCAAGCCGTCTCCCAGCCCGTGGTTCGGGTGTTGCCGCTGCTTGGTTTGGCGCACCTGGACAGGGAGTTTGATTACCTGGTTTCTGAGGTGGATTCGGCATCAGCGCGGCCGGGAGTCAAGGTGCGCATCCGCTTCGCCGGCCGCCTGGTGGATGCGCTGGTGTTGGAACGTGCCTCCACCTCCACACATGAGGGCAAGTTGCGGTTCATCGAGCGGGTCATCTCTCCGGAGGTAGTTGCTCCCAGGGAGCTTCGTTTGCTTATCGACGCCCTTGCCAACCGCTACAGCGCCACCCGCTCGGACCTCTACCGCGCTGCGATCCCAGCGCGCCACGCGAAGGCCGAGGAGACGGATACCTCCACACCGTGGCCGGAGTTGGGACAGGCGCAGGAGCCGGATTTGTCAGCGTGGAGTGCCTATGAGTTCGGTGAGTCCTTTGTTGATGCGGTGTTGGGCGGCGCGGTGGCGCGTGCCGCCTGGCAGGTGGCGCCAGGGGATGATTGGGCGGCAGCTGTTGCGGCGCTTGTGGTGAAGGTGGCGCTAGAGGGCTTTTCTGCGCTGGTGGTGGTGCCGGATCAGCGTGATGTGGACTTGGTTGAGGCGGCGTTGCGGGAGTTAGTGTCGGCAAAGCAGGTGACAACGCTGACGGCGTCCCAAGGCCCGCAGGCGCGCTACTCGCGGTATCTGTCTGTTATCCATGGGCAGGCGCGGATTGTAGTGGGCACGCGTTCGGCGGCATTTGCGCCGATGCAGAATTTGCGGCTGATGGTGGTGATGTTTGACGGGGATGATTCGCTGGTTGATCCCCGCGAGCCCTATTTTCATGCGCGTGAGGTGCTGACAACGCGCTCGGGGATCGAGCATGCGTCATTGATCATTGGCGGGCATACGCGCACCGCGGAGACGCAGCTGTTGGTGGAAAGCGGTTGGATGCACTCCCTGGTGGCTCCCCGTGGGGCGTTGCGTGCGCGGATGCCACGCATTCATGCAGCGGGCGATTCTGATTTTGAGCTGGAGCGCGACCCGCGTGCACGCCAGGCGCGACTGCCGTCGGTGGCCTTTCAAGCCGCGGCACGGGCGTTGGAGCGCGACCAGCCGGTGCTGTTCCAGGTGCCGCGCACGGGGTATATCCAAACGTTGGCGTGTGGCACGTGTCGCACACCGTCGAGGTGCCGTTGGTGTATGGGCCCGCTTGGATTGCCGTCGAGTGGTGAGGCAGCGGCGCCGACATGCCGCTGGTGTGGGCGGATAGATGCGCAGCATGTGTGCCCGTCGTGCGGATCGCGCAAGGTGCGTGCCGTGGTGGTGGGTACGGAACGCACTGCCGAAGAGTTGGGGCGCGCATTTGCCAAGTACCGGGTGGTTACCTCCTGGGGCGAGAAGGTGCGCGACACTGTGCCAGACAAGGCGGCGATTGTGGTGGCCACACCTGGCGCGGAGCCGCGCTCAGGTTACGGTGCTGCGGTGTTGCTGGATACGTGGGCCCTGTTGCAGCGCCCGGATCTGCGCGCTGTGGAGGATGCGTTTGCTCGCTGGGCTGCGGCTGCCACCCTTGTGCGCCACGAAGGGGAAGTGGTGGTGGTTGCAGATCCCGCCCTGCCTGCGGTGCAGCACCTGATCCGCTGGGATATGCCTGGGTTTGCTGCCCTTGAGCTTGCGCAGCGTCGCGACGCCCGCTTCCCGCCCGCAGTGCACATTGCGCTTGTCGACGCCCCGCGGGCCGCCCTCGACGACTTCTTCAACAATCTGGACCTGCCCGCCCATGCCGAGCTGCTTGGGCCCGTGGACCTGCCGCCTGGCGAGCACTTGCCGGGCGAGTGGGACGTTGCCCAGTTTGGGCCAGCGCAGCGGATGCTGGTGCGCGCGCCGCTGGCTGGGCGAAACGCGTTGGGGATCGCGCTTCGCGCAGGTTTGGTGAGCCGTGGTGCCCGCCGGGCGGACCTGCCGTTGAGGGTGCAGGTCAATCCGATCAACATCGGATAAGTTGAAGCGCATGGTACACCGCCCTGTTCGTTTATTTGGAGACCCCGTGCTGACTACTCCGGCTGCGGAGGTGACAGTCTTCGATGAGTCGCTGCGCCAGCTTGCACACGACATGCTTCAGACTATGGATGCCGCCGGTGGCGTGGGGCTGGCCGCGAACCAGGTCGGTGTGCTCAAGCGTGTCTTCACCTATGACTGTCAGGGGTTAAGGGGAGTGTTGGTGAACCCCACGTGGGCGTCGATAAGCGACAAGCTCCAGGTAGGACCTGAAGGATGCCTGTCTATACCCGGGGTGCGTGCGGAGGTTGCACGACACGACACAGTGGTGGCGCGCGGGTTCGATGTGGAGGGCAAACCGGTGGCGATTCGAGCATCCGGCTTGCTGGCACGCTGCGTCCAGCACGAGAGCGATCACCTCGACGGGGTACTGTTCCTTACACGTATGGAACCGGCAGTACGCGCGGCCGCAATGGCTGAGATTCGCGCCGCTGAATGGTCATAAAAGCAGGTTAGAGAAAGAGAAAGGCAAGAGATGCGCTTGGTATTTGCCGGCACGCCGGAGCCTGCGGTGGAGTCGTTGAGGCAACTGATCGAATCGCAGCACGAGGTGGTTGCGGTGCTCACCCGACCGGATGCGAGGAAAGGCCGTGGCCGCACGCTGCACCCCTCACCGGTCAAGGAACTCGCGCTCAAGCACGGCATTGAGGTGCTCACGCCGGTGACCTTGAAAGACAATGAGGAGATCCGCCAGCGTTTGCGCGAGCTTGCACCTGACTGCATCCCGGTTGTGGCCTACGGCAACCTGATTCCGGAGGACATGCTGGACATCGCTCAGCACGGCTGGGTGAACCTGCACTTTTCACTTCTGCCGCAGTGGCGTGGCGCAGCGCCCGTACAGCACTCGATTTTAGGCGGTGAGACGGCAACGGGGGCGACGGTTTTCCGTATCGACCAGGGTTTGGACACCGGCGACATCCTCAACGTGCTGCCGGATGAGATTGCGTCGGACGATACGTCTGACGTGCTGCTTGCTCGCCTTGCACGCCGCGGCGCAGCAACCCTGGTGGAGACTATGGACGGGCTTGAAAACGGCATGATTACTCCGCGCGCTCAGGAGGGCGAGGCCAGCTACGCCTCCAAGATCGCGGTGGATGATGCGCGAATTACCTGGTCAAAGCCCGCAGCAGAGATCGATCGCGCCATTCGCGCCTATACGTCTGCGCCGGGGGCGTGGACCACGCTTGGTGGGCAGCGGGTCAAGGTGGAGCCGGTAGTGCTTGCAGAGACGGATTCGCTGGCGCCGGGGGAGGTCGCAGCTGGCAAAAAGGAGGTCCGCGTAGGCACCGGCACCGTTGATGTTGTGTTGACGCGGATCCAGCCCCCAGGCAAAAAGATGATGAACGCGGCCGATTGGGCGCGCGGACTTCGTGCAGATGAGCAGGTGGTGTTCGAGTGAGCGGTGGATTTAGGTCCCGCGCGGCGGGTCGCAGGCAGGAACCGAAGCGGCCCACTGGGTTTGCGGAGCAGCAGAAGCAACAGAAACAGCAGCGCCAGCAGAAGCAGCAGAAGAAGCAGCCGGAAGGCACCGGCAGGCAGCGCTACAGCGTGAAGTCACGCCCGGCGTCTATCGGTGATGCGCCGCGCGAAGCAGCGTTTGAAACGGTGCTGCGCGTCACCCGTGACGGAGCGTTTGCCAACCTGACGCTGCCAGGCCTGTTACGTGAGCGCAAGATCACTGGCCGTGACGCCGCCTTTGCCACGGAGCTGACCTACGGAACCCTGCGCACCATGGGTGTGTTGGATGAGGTGATTGGGGCGAATTCTTCGCGTCCCGTTGCACAGATCAACCCCGAGGTGCTGGCGGCGCTTCGCCTTGGTGCCTACCAGGTGCTCTACATGCGTGTGGAAAACCACGCGGCGGTAGATACATCGGTTCGCCTGGTGGAGGCCGCGAACCAGGACAAAGCGAAGGGCTTTGCCAACGGTGTGCTGCGCTCCATCACGCGTACCCCGGTTGAGGAGTGGCTGGCCAAGTTCGACCGTAACCACGCGCACCCGGAGTGGATTGTAAAGAGCTTCGCTGCCGCACTCGGTGCTGCGGCGGAAGCTGAGCTCGACTCCGCACTGA
Organism: Corynebacterium riegelii; assembly: GCF_016728505.1. GTDB lineage: Bacteria > Actinomycetota > Actinomycetes > Mycobacteriales > Mycobacteriaceae > Corynebacterium > Corynebacterium riegelii. The sequence goes on along the minus strand of NZ_CP068159.1, from coordinate 2,042,173 downwards.
AGGCGGATTCCGAACGCCCGATTGTGCACCTGGTTGCGCGCCCCGGCGAGATCACCGCAGAAGAGCTGGCGCTGACCACCGGCGGGCGCGAGGGCACGTATTCGCCCTACGCCGTCTACTTAGATGAGGGCGACCCGGGCGATCTGCAGGAGGTTCGCGACGGTCTTGCGGGCGTGCAGGACGAAGGTTCGCAGCTCATCGCCCGTGCGCTGGCGGAAGTGCCGGTGGACAACGATCAAGGCCGCTGGCTAGACCTGTGCGCAGGCCCCGGCGGCAAGGCGGCGCTCACCGGAGCGATTGCCGCTATCGATGGAGCACACGTGGACGCAGTCGAGGTTGCCCCACACCGCGCAGACCTGATCCGCAAGGCAGTAGGCAACCTGCCGGTCACCGTTAAGGTTGCAGACGGCCGCGACCCAGGTCTCGAAGCAGGCAGCTACGACCGCGTGCTCGTGGACGCGCCGTGCTCTGGCCTTGGCGCACTGCGGCGCCGCCCGGAAGCTCGCTGGGTGAAGACGGAAGACGACATCGCGGAGCTGAACACCTTGCAGTCCGAGCTGCTGGCGTCCGCGGTCAATCTGGCAAAGCCGGGTGGTGTAATCGTGTACTCCACCTGTAGTCCGGATGTGAGGGAGACGCGCGGGATCGTCGATAAGCAAAAGGCTCTTGGCAATGTGGAGGAGCTCGACGCACGTCCGTACGCCATGGACAATGTTGGCGAGGGCCCGAGTGTGCAGATGTGGCCGCACCGACACGGCACCGATGCCATGTTTTTCGCAGTGTTGCGCAAGCTACCCTAGAGGCATGATTTACATTGCACCGTCGATTCTGGCGGCAGACTATGCGGCGCTTGGTGAGGACGTGCGGAAGGTGGCAAACGCCGACCTGATTCACGTGGACATCATGGACGGCCACTTTGTTCCTAACCTTTCTTTCGGCCCGGATGTGACCAAGGCTGTCAATGGTGTGACGGAGCAGTTCCTGGACATGCACCTGATGATTGAGCAGCCGGAGAGGTGGTTTGAAACCTACGCTGCGGCCGGTGGTGCCAGGATGGTCTTCCACGTTGAGGCAGTGGATGACCACGTTGCCGCGGCGCGTCAGTGCAAGGAGCTTGGCGTGCAGTCCGGTTTTGCTATTAAGCCGGGCACTGCCGTGGAGCCCTACCTGGATAGCCTTGAGCACTTCGATGAAGTCATGGTGATGAGCGTGGAGCCCGGTTTCGGCGGGCAGAAGTTCATGCCGGAGGTGTTGTCGAAGGTGATGACCTTGCGTGACGCGATTGCGCAACAGGGCCTAGACACCATCATTGGTATTGACGGCGGTATTTCCGGCGAGACTATCGCTCAGGCCGCAGCTGCAGGCGTTGACGCGTTTGTGGCTGGTAGTGCGGTGTTTGGTGCGGATAACCCGGCTGAGGCTGTGGAGCGTTTGCGCGAGCTCGCGCGTGAAGCTCGTGCATCCTGAGTGGCTGATAGAAGGTATCGTCGCCGCAATCCAGGCAGGTGAGTCGGTCCGCGGCAACACCTCGCCGAATCCGCCAGTGGGCTGCTTGCTAATCGACGCCTCCGGTAACGCCATCTCCAGCGGCGCCACGCAACCTGCAGGCGGCGCTCACGCGGAGGCGGTTGCGCTGCGTGAGGCGGGCGAGCGTGCTCGGGGCGCGACGGCGATTGTGACCCTGGAGCCGTGCAACCACACCGGCCGTACCGGCCCGTGCGCGCAGGCCTTGGTTGACGCCGGCGTGGCAGAGGTGGTTTACCTAGTGGCCGATCCCAACCCAGTTGCCGCAGGTGGAGCGCAGTATCTGCGTGAGCACGGTGTGAAGGTGACCCACATGCCGAATCCGGTTGGGGCGCTTGAGCCGTGGCTGACAGCCACGCGCCTGGGCAGGCCGGCGGTGACGTGGAAGTACGCAGCAACCGCGGACGGATTCACCGCTGCCGCAGACGGCACGAGTCAGTGGATCACCGGTGACGAGGCGCGTGAGTTTGCGCACGAGGACCGCGCGACGCGAGACGCGATCATCGTGGGCAGCGGCACCGCGCTGGCAGACCAGCCGAAGCTGACAGCACGCAAACCCGACGGCACGTTGTATGAGCATCAGCCTCGCCGCGTGGTGATTGGCTCGCGGGCGGCCGCCGGCGAGATCCAGGGAGATTACGAGTGCTATGCCACCCCGGAGGAAGCCCTGCAGGCACTGTGGGACACCGGCGCGCGCGACGTGCTGCTTGAGGGCGGGGCCGGCCTGGCCCACAGCTTCCTGGCTGCGGACTTGGTGGATATGGTGCAGGCCTACATTGCGCCGATGTTTCTTGGCGCTGGGCGTGGAGTGCTGGCCGGACCGGTTGCGGAAACGCTTGCGGATGCCCGCCGGTTTGCCCCGGTTCGCACCATGTTGTTAGGCAAAGACGTAATTTTTGAGATGAAAAGGCAGGCGTAAGGCGTATGTTTACTGGGTTGGTGGAGGAACGAGGTCGCGTGGACAAGCTTGAGCAGCTTGAAGACGCGGTACGGGTCCACATTCACGCCCCGCTGGTGACCTCCGATGCACGCACGGGCGACTCGATTGCCGTAGATGGGGTGTGCCTGACTGTCGTGGACCTGGCAGACGGCACATTTAGCGCAGACGTGATGCGCGAGAGCCTTGAGCGCTCCCGCATTGGCAGCTACCAGGAGGGCACGGTAGTGAACCTGGAACGCGCGCTTCTGGCTACCCAGCGCTTGGGCGGCCACATTGTGCAAGGCCACGTGGATGGCACGACAACGCTTTTGAGCCGCACGCCGTCTGAGCACTGGGAGGTGTTCCGCTTCGGGCTGCCGGAGGCATTGGCCCGCTATGTGGTGGAAAAAGGCTCCATTACGGTCAATGGCACCTCGCTGACTGTTTCCGCCGCTGGCGGTGACTGGTTCGAGGTCAGCCTCATCCCAACCACGCTGCGCGAAACCACCGCGGGCGAGCTGGAAGTAGGCGAAACGGTGAACCTAGAGGTGGACATCGTGGCCAAGTACGTTGAGAAAATGGTGCGGAACTAAGGTTGGCCAGTATGAGTGCGCCCGTCAGGTTGGACAGTGTCGTAGATGCCATTGCCGCGATCGCCCGCGGTGAGGCTGTGGTGGTTGTAGACGATGAGGACCGCGAGAATGAGGGCGACCTCATCTTCGCCGCCGAGCGTGCAACACCTGAGCTTGTGGCGTTTATGGTGCGTTACTCCTCCGGCTACATCTGCGTGGCCATGGAGGATGAGCGTGCAAGTGAGCTCGATTTGCCGCCAATGGTTGCGCAGAACGAGGACGCGCGCCAGACTGCCTACGCCGTGACGGTGGATGCCGCCACGGGCACCACGGGTATTTCGGCCCGTTCCCGTGCGGAGACAATCACCCGTTTGGCCGATGCGTCCTTTGGCCCGCAGGATTTCACCCGCCCAGGGCATGTGGTGCCGCTGCGCGCACGGAAGCACGGTGTGCTTGCACGTGACGGCCACACCGAAGCGGCCGTGGACCTCGCACGCTTGGCGGGGCTTTCGCCCGTGGGCGCGTTGTGCGAAATTGTCTCGGAGGATGAGCCGACCGAGATGGCCCGCGCGGACGAGCTGCGCCGCTTCGCTGATGCGCATGACCTGGTCATGATTTCGATTGAGCAGTTGATTGCTTTTCGACGCCGCACGCAACCCCTTATCACCCGCACCGCTGAAACGCGCCTGCCCACGGAGTTCGGCGAGTTCCGCGCCTACGGTTACCGCAGTGATGTGGACGGGGTTGAACACGTGGCGCTGGTTGTGGGCGACGTATCCGGAACTGCGGGCAGTTCCGGGGATGAACCGGTCTTGGTGCGTGTGCATTCGGAGTGCCTGACCGGTGACGTGTTTGCGTCCAAGCGTTGTGACTGTGGGCCGCAGCTGCACGAGTCCATGCGGCGCATCCAGGAAGCTGGTCGCGGCGTGGTGGTCTATGTTCGCGGCCACGAGGGGCGTGGCATTGGGCTTTCTGCCAAATTGAACGCCTACCGGCTGCAGGACCAAGGCCTTGACACGGTGGATGCGAACCTGGAACAGGGCCTGCCTGTGGACGCACGCGAGTACTCCGTTGCCGGCCACATCCTGGCGGACCTTGGCGTGACCTCGCTAACGGTGTTGTCGAACAACCCGGACAAGGTCGCAGCACTCAGTGGCTTTGGTCCTGAAGTACGCGGCAGGGCCAGCATTGAGGTCGTGCCCTCCCACGACAACATTGCCTATCTACGCACCAAGCGTGACCGCATGGGACACGATTTACAGGCCGTAGGCGAGTGGCTGGCCCAGCACCCAGGCGGCGCCAACTAGGGTGGGTGGCGTGTGCGTGTGTTCACGTGGCGTCGATAAGCTAGGCAAATAAGCAAGCTGAAAGGCAATAAGGAGCAACAAGGATGGCTGCAACCGGAGCCCCCGAGGAGTACCAGTTACGCGCTGAGGGGTTGACCCTGGCCGTTGTGGCCACGCGCTGGAACGCGCGCGTGGTTGAGCAAATGACCGAGCGCGCGGTAGACACCGCACGCGAGCACGGCGTGAAAACAGACCTCTACTTTGTGGACGGTGCCCTGGAACTGCCCGTGGTAGTGCAGGCATGCGCCAAGCGTTACGACGCTGTCGTGGCCCTCGGATGCGTCATCCGCGGCGAAACCGCCCACTTCCAGTACGTGTGCGACTCCGTTACTGAAGGCCTGACCCGCATCGCACTGGATGAGGAAACGCCGATTGGCAACGGTGTGCTTACCGTCGAGGAAGAAGACCAAGCCTACGAGCGCGCTGGCGGCGAAGACGCCAAGGAAGACAAGGGCGCTGCAGCCGTGCAGGCGGCGCTCAGCGCAGCCGTTGAGCTGCGTAAGGTCCGCTCTTTGCCGTTGAAAGGATAGGATCAAGCGCGTGAACACCCGGGGATTAGACGAAAAAGAACTGGCCTACCTCACAGCACTAGACCCAAATGCGGTCACCAGCACCAAGCCGTGGGAATTTGAGACGAAGTCCCCGTACTTAAAACGCGTGGCCGTGATCTGGATCCTTGTGGTGATGGCCGTGCATATTTTCATGGCGGCAGTTGTGGATGTGCAGTTCACCGGTGTGACACTGACCTGGCTGGACAAGTTCGCGTTCATCGGCGTGGGGTTGGTGATCTCGGTGTTGTCCTGGATTGCGCTGAGCCGACCGCGGGTTCGCGCCAACGAAGATGGCGTGCAGGTGATCAACATTGTGGGCACCCGCTTTTACCCGTGGGCACTGGTCTACGGCCTGAGCTTTCCTAAAGGCAAGCGCATGGCGCGCCTTGAGCTGCCGGATTTTGAATACGTTCCCCTGTGGGCGATGCAGGCTGGTGATAAGGAGCGTGCACTTGCTGCGGTGGATGGTTTCCGTGAGCTGGAAGCCAAGTACATGCCAAAGGATTAACGGGTAGCGGTGGCAAACCCAAAGGATTACCGTCCGGCGCCGGGGACTATCCCTACGGAGCCGGGCGTCTACAAATTCCGCGATGCTTCGGGCCGCGTGATCTACGTGGGCAAGGCCAAAAGCCTGCGTGCGCGCCTGAACAATTACTTCCAGCCGCCGAACACGCTGCACCCGCGGACGCGCCAGATGGTGTTTACCGCAGCCAGCGTGGAGTGGACGGTGGTCGCCTCTGAGGTTGAGGCGCTGGCGTTGGAATACACGTGGATTAAGCGTTTTGATCCGTGGTTTAACGTCATGTACCGCGACGACAAGACGTACCCCATGCTTGCCGTCAGCGTGAAGGAACGCTACCCTCGCGCGTTTTTCTACCGGGGCCCCAAGCGTAAAGGTGTGCGCTATTTCGGCCCGTACTCCCATGCGTGGGCGGTGCGCGAAACGCTGGATCTGCTCACGCGCGTGTTTCCTATCCGCACGTGCTCGAACGGTGTGTTTAACCGCCACGAATCCCTTGGGCGGCCGTGTTTGCTTGGCTACATCGACAAGTGCGCAGCACCCTGCGTGGGACGCGTCAGCGAATCAGAGTACGACGACATTGTCGCAGGCTTCATGGGCTTTATGTCTGGGCGTACGGACGCGCTGGTTCGCGGCATCACTGAGCAGATGCACACAGCTGCGGAAAACCTTGAGTTTGAAAAAGCTGCCCGGCTTCGGGACGATCTCGGGGCTGTCAACAAAGTCATGGAACGCCAGACTGTGGTGTTATCCCAAGACACCGATGCGGACATCATCGCCTTTGCCACCGACGAACTGGAGGCGGCAGTACAGATTTTCAACGTTCGCGACGGCCGCATCCGTTCCCAGCGCGGCTGGGTTGTGGAGAAGACCGGGGATGAGCCGGGCTCGATGGAGCGCCTTGAGGAAGGCGCAGAGGACCCAGCGCTGCCGACGTTGATGCAGAACTTCCTCGTGCAGTACTACTCGGATGCCGTTGAACGTTCCCGGCAGGAGGCGGAGGAAGACCAGCGCATTGAGGAGCAAAAGGTTCGCCGCCGTGGCGTTGACCAGGAATCCCGCGCCGCGGTGAAAGCGCCGATCCCGGTACCGCGCGAGATCTTGGTTGAGGTGTTGCCGGAGGAGCCCTCCGATGTGGAAACGCTGCTGACACAGTTGCGTGGTGGCCCGGTTGAGGTGCGCGTTCCGCAGCGCGGCGACAAGCGCGCACTGATGGAAACGGTGCACAAAAACGCCGCTGAGGCGCTGCACCAGCACAAGCTCAAGCGCGTGGGCGATCTGACTGCGCGAAGCCAGGCGCTGCAAGACATCCAGGACGCACTGATGATGGATGAGGCCCCACTGCGCATTGAGTGCACGGATATTTCGCATATTCAGGGTACGGACGTGGTGGCGTCGCTCGTGGTGTTCGAGGATGGGCTGCCGAAGAAGAACGACTACCGCCGCTACCGCATCAAGGAAGCAGCTGGCGATGGCCGCTCAGATGACGTGGGCTCCATCGCCGAGGTCACCCGTCGCCGCTTCAAACGCTACAACGAGGACAAGCTGGCGAATCCGGATGAGGTGCAGGAAGCCCAGGAGTTTGCAGACGAGGCCGATGAAACCGCCGGCGGGACAAAGCGATTTGCGTACCCGCCGCAGCTGTTCATCGTGGACGGTGGCAAACCCCAGGTCAACGCCGCGCAGGCGGTGTTTGATGAGCTGGGGATTGTAGACGTCCAGCTGATTGGCCTAGCTAAGCGCCTCGAAGAGGTGTGGATTCCCGACGACGATGAGCCGCTGATTTTGGCGCGTAACTCCGAAGGCATGTATCTGCTCCAGCAGATTCGCGACGAAGCACACCGCTTTGCCATCACCTACCACCGCCAGCAGCGCTCCAAGCGGATGCGGGCATCGGTGCTGGACGACATCCCGGGCCTTGGACCGACGCGTCGCACTGATCTGGTGAAGCACTTCGGCTCGGTGAAGAAACTCAAGGAAGCCACGCAAGAGGAGATTCAACAGGTCAAGGGCGTAGGGCCAAAGCTTGCTGAGGTGATTTTCCAGCACTTGCAGAAGTAGGGGTTGCTTGGCTCCTGCAGCGGTTAGGATGGGGCACATGCGCGAAAATATCCGACCGGTGATCATCACGGGCCTCTCAGGTGGTGGCCTGTCCACTGCGGCAAAGGTGTTTGAAGACAAAGGGTTCTTCGTCTCCCAGAACTTGCCGCCGCAGCTGATTCTGGAGCTTGTAGATCTAGCCGCAGCCGAGGATTCTCCAGTTGAGCGGCTCGCAGTAGTCACTGATGTGCGTGCTGATGACTTCAACGGTTCGATGGTGGAAACCGTCGACGTGTTGAGGGAACGCGGTTACTCGCCGTTTGTTTTGTTTTTAGAGGCGCGCGATGACGTGCTGATTCGCCGCTTTGATTCGGTGCGCCGCACGCACCCGTTGCAGGGTGATGACACGTTGTCCACGGGCATTGAGCGCGAGCGCGAAATGCTTGAAGAGATGCGCAATCGGGCAGACGTGATCATTGATACCTCCAACCTGTCGGTGCACGATCTTCGCCGCGCTGTGGAGGCATCTGTGGGGGAGTTGCCGGCAGATCGCCAGCACGTCACCTTGGAGTCCTTCGGCTTTAAGCACGGCTCCCCGCGCGACGCGGACATTGTGGTGGACGTGCGTTTTCTGCCTAATCCGTACTGGATTGAGGAGCTGCGCGAGTACCGCGGTGTGGACAAGCCCGTGGCGGACTATGTGCTCTCGCAGCCGGGTGCCACGGAGTACGTAGATAACTTCGTTTCGCTACTCACCAGCACGCTTGCTGGCTACCGCCACGAGGGCAAGGACTTCATCACCGTAGGCGTGGGCTGCACCGGAGGTCACCACCGTTCCGTTGCGGTATCAGAAGCTATTGGGAAGCGCCTGCGGCAACAGGGCAATGTGGATGTCAGTGTGATCCATCGCGATCTGGAACGCCACTAGGCACGAGCACGCCAAACACAAACGGAGAAAGGCTGTTTTCGTGACCAATACGGACGCTCAATCACCAGTATTTACCTGTCTTGGGGGCGGCCACGGGCTCTACCAAACGTTGCGCGCTGCCCGTTGCGCAGGTGCCTCGTTTATCAACGCCGTAGTTACGGTGGCAGATGATGGAGGGTCATCCGGGCGCTTGCGCCGCGAGATGAGTATCGTGCCGCCGGGGGACCTCCGGATGGCGCTTGCCGCGCTGACAGAAGATTCAGATGGTGGCGCACTGTGGCGTGAGGCGCTGCAGCACCGCTTCGGAGGGCATGGCGCGATGGCGGGCCACGCTGTGGGCAACCTCATCTTGGCTGGTCTTGCTGAAAAGTTTGGCAGTATGCAGCAGGCGCTCGACGTGGTGGCGGAGTGGACAGGCTCCGTTGGCCGGGTGATTCCGGTGTGTCCGATTCCACTGGAGATTGAAGCAGACGTTGCCGGGCTTGATGATGATCCGCGGGTGCTTCGCTCTGTACGCGGCCAGGTGGCTGTTGCCACAACGCCAGGAGCCGTACGGCGAGTGCGCGTCCTCCCAGACCACCCCGCTGCTTCACCTGAGGCGGTGCAGGCGATTAAGGACGCTGACGTGGTCACCATCGGCCCCGGGTCGTGGTTCTCTTCCGTCATCCCGCATTTGTTGGTGCCGGAAATTGTTGAGGCGCTCAACACCACAGAGGCGACGGTGGCAGTTGTCTTGAACCTTTCGCCGGAAGCGGGGGAGACCCACGGGTTTTCGGCTGAGCGCCACCTGCATGTGTTTGCGCAGCACGCGCCGAATTTGCATGTGGATTATTTCCTCGCGGATTCGTCGATAAGCATGAGCGAGGGCGAGCGGGAGTACCTGCGGCGCGCCGCAGCCAAGGTGGATGCTGAAGTGCGCTTCTGCGATATGCGTGAGCTTGATAGCAACGGGGCGCTGTCCCATCGGCACGATCCACAGAAGCTGGCTACCGCCCTGCTGAAGCTCACGGAAGCACGCTAGACTTAGTGTCTGTTTTTTGGCTTGGGAAGGATATAAACAGGTGGCGCTGACCGCAAAGGTGAAAGACGAGTTGCTGGGAGTACACCGGACAACGGCTGAAGCTCGGGCAGCAGAGGCAACGGCAATGATCCGTTTCGCCGGCGAGTTTTCATCCACCCCGCGGGGTATCGCGATTACCTGTGACTTTGGGGAGCGTGCGGTGGCACAGCGTCTTGTGCTCTTCCTCGAGGAACTGTGCAACGCGGAGTGCGAGATCGCCACCATTGAGCCGGGCACCGTTAGCCGCGAGACCCGGTACCAGGTCACCGTAACCGAGGGAGCCCACGACGTGATTCGCCGCCTCAAGCTGGTTACGCCCTCTGGCCACGCTGTTGTCGGTATGCCCCGGCAGGTAATCTCCGGGCCGATTACGTGTGTGGAAGCTGCGTGGCGCGGGGCGTTTCTCGCACGCGGGTCCCTCAGTGAACCGGGCCGCACTGGTGCTCTGGATGTTGCGTGTCCGGGCCAGGAGGCCGCGCTTGCCCTTGTGGGCCTGGCGCGTCGGTTGAGCGTGGCGGCGAAAACCCGTGAGACCAGGGGAGTAGAGCGCGTCTATATTCGCGACGGTGAAACTATTGGCATCTTGCTGAGCCGCATGGGGGCCCCGCGCACGCGCATCGAATGGGATGAAAAGCGCGAAGCAAAACAAGCAAGCGCCCACGAGGGCCAGCGTCTTGCCACCTTCGATGACGCGAACACGCGCCGCTCTGCACAGGCAGCTGCTACTGCCGCGCTGCGCGTTGAGCGTGCGCTCGAGATTCTTGGAGACGATGTGCCGGAGCACCTGGCGGAAGCAGGCTTCCTGCGCGTCGAGCACCGTGTCGCCTCCTTGGAAGAGCTTGGCCGTTTGGCTGATCCGCAGATGACCAAGGATGCTGTCGCCGGCAGGATCCGTCGCTTGTTGTCGCTGGCAGATAAGCGTGCTGAAGAATTGTGTATCCCTGACACGCAGGCCGCAGTGGTGGCGGCAAAGGCTGCACAGGATGCCACTGAACCACCCTCCAAATAGGTGGTACTAATCTGCGTCTTCTTCTGCAACACATGGGCTAGCTGGCTACACTGGTTTGCGGTAATACATCTCAACATTGAGGAGTGAGAATACGCATGACCACCCGTATCGGAATTAATGGTTTTGGCCGCATTGGCCGCTCCGCTTTCCGCATCATCTTGGAGGAGTACCAGGGTGAGTTGGAAGTTGTAAAGATCAATGACCTGACCGATAACAAGACGCTTGCTCACCTGCTGAAGTACGACACCGCGTATGGGCAGCTCGGCCACGACGTCACTCATGATGATGAATCCATCACCGTAGATGGCCGCCGCATCGAGGTCACTGCTGAGAAGGACCCGGCAAACCTTGGCTGGGGCGACGCAAACGTGGACATTGTGCTTGACTGCACCGGCCGTTTCACCGACGGCAATGATGCGAAGGCTCACCTGGACGCTGGTGCCAAGAAGGTCATCATCTCCGCTCCGGGCAAGAACGTTGATGGCACCTACGTATGGGGCGTGAACCACCAAGACTACACCGGTGAGCAGAACATCATCTCCGCTGCGTCCTGCACCACCAACTCGCTCGCGCCGGTGGCAAAGGTTCTCGATGAGGCCTTTGGCATCAAGTCTGGTCTGATGACCACCATCCACGCATACACCGGTGACCAGCGCATTCAGGACGCTCCGCACAAGGACCTGCGTCGTGCACGTGCAGCGGCGCAGAACATTGTGCCGACCACCACTGGTGCTGCCCGCGCCGTGGCGCTCGTGCTGCCGAGCCTGGAGGGCAAGCTGGATGGTTTTGCTATGCGCGTGCCCACCATCACCGGTTCCGCAACTGACCTGACGGTTGAGCTGAACAAGGACGTCACCGTTGAAGAGGTCAACGCTGCGGTGAAGGAAGCTGTCAAGGATGAGACCTTTGGCAAGGCTCTGGAGTACACCGAGGACCCGATCGTGTCCTCTGACATCATCGGCAACTCCCACGGTGCAATCTTTGACGCTGGGATGACCCGTGTGATCGACGGCAACTTGGTCAAGATCATCTCTTGGTACGACAACGAGTGGTCCTACACCGCTCAGTACGTGCGTATGACCAAGCTGGTCGCTGACAACCTCTAACACCACGTTGTTTTGGGCCCGGTGAAGTGCAACTGCGCACTTTGCGGGCCCTTTCTTTCAAGGAGAAACCTTTATGGCTACGAAGACACTGCAGCAGCTTATCGACGAAGGCGTGGACGGCCGCCACGTCCTTGTCCGCTCCGACTTCAACGTTCCGTTGGACGACAATGGCAACATCACCGACCCAGGCCGCATTGACGCATCACTGCCAACACTGAAGGCGCTGCTCGATGGCGGCGCAAAGGTGATTGTCATGGCACACCTGGGCCGCCCGAAAGGCGAGGTCAACCCGAAGTACTCGCTGGCGCCTGTGGCAGAGGCGCTGTCTGAGCGTCTGGGCCAGTTCGTCGCGCTGGCCGGTGATGTCAGTGGTGAGGACGCACACGAGCGCGCCAACGGTTTGACTGAAGGCGAGATCATGCTGGTGGAAAACGTGCGCTTTGATCCGCGTGAGACCTCAAAGGATGAGGCTGAGCGTGCGGAGTTCGCCGAGGAACTGGCTGCACTGGCTGCCGACGACGGTGCGTTCGTCTCCGACGGCTTCGGCGTTGTCCACCGCGCACAGACCTCTGTGTACGACGTGGCGAAGAAGCTTCCGGCGTACGCAGGCTTTTTGGTGGAGAAGGAAGTGGAGACGCTGTCCAAGGTTAAGGACGTGCCTGAGCACCCGTACGTGGTGGTGCTCGGCGGTTCCAAGGTCTCCGATAAGCTCGGTGTGATTGAAGCGCTGGCGGAGAAGGCCGACAAGGTCATCATCGGCGGTGGCATGTGCTACACCTTCCTCGCCGCCCAGGGCCACAACGTGCAGAAGTCGCTGCTGCAGGAAGACATGATTGACACCTGCAAGGAGCTCATGGCGAAGTACGGCGAGAAGCTGCTGCTGCCTGTGGACGTTGCGGCTGCGCCAGAGTTTGCCAAGGACGCGGAGAAGAAGATCGTCGGCCTGGACGAGATCCCGGAGGGCTGGATGGGCCTTGACATTGGCCCGGAGACGGCCAAGAACTACGCAGACGCCATCAAGGACTCCAAGACGGTGTTTTGGAACGGCCCAATGGGCGTCTTCGAGTTCCCGAACTTTGCGGACGGCACGAAGGCCGTCGCAGACGCCATGATCGCGGCAACCAAGGACAATGGTTCCTTCACGGTTGTCGGTGGTGGTGACTCCGCGGCGTCCGTACGCCTGCTGGGCCTGGATGAGGACGGCTTCAGCCACATCTCCACCGGCGGTGGCGCATCGCTGGAGCTCATTGAGGGCAAGGAACTGCCCGGCGTATCCGTTCTTTCGAAGTAAGGAGAGTTGAAGTTATGGCACGCACCCCGCTGATTGCTGGTAACTGGAAGATGAACCATGACCACTTGGAGGCGATCCAGAGCGCGCAGAAGCTTGCTTTTGCGTTTCCTAAGGACGGCTACGAGTACGTCGATGTTGCCCTGATGGTGCCGTTTACGGATCTGCGTTCTGTGCAGACCCTGGTGGAAGGCGACAAGCTGTCCATCACCTACGGTGCACAGGACGTCTCCCAGCACGACAACGGCGCCTACACGGGCGAGATCTCTGCAAGCATGCTGGAGAAGCTCGGCTGCACGTGGGTGGTAGTTGGTCACTCGGAGCGTCGTGAGTACCACAACGAGTCCAACGAGCTGGTTGCGGCGAAGGCTGCGAAGGCGATTGCTCACGGCATGACGCCGATTGTGTGCGTTGGTGAGCCGCTTGAGATCCGTGAGGCCGGCGAGCACGTTTCCTACGTTGTGGAGCAGACCCGCGAATCCCTCAAGGGCTTGGACCTGTCCGAGGTTGTGATTGCCTACGAGCCGGTGTGGGCGATTGGCACCGGTAAGGTGGCTTCTGCTGCAGACGCACAGGAAGTGTGCCACGCCATCCGTGAGCTGGTTCGTGAGCTTTCGGACGACGCCACCGCCGACGCCATCCGCATCCTCTACGGCGGTTCCGTCAAGGCGGACACCGTGGCAGAGATCATCGGTGAGGCAGATGTTGACGGCGGTCTCGTCGGCGGCGCTTCGCTGGACGGTCAGGATTTCGCACGCCTGGCAGCTGCTGCAGCACAGGCCGTGTCCGTTTCCTAGGTATCGCCGCTAGTGGTGTAGGATCTGCAGAGGTTACAAGGTTGTCTACCCGAGGAGGGTTTTGCGCATGACGCTCACGCTGGAGATTGTGCTGGTCGTCTCGTCCATTTTGATGACGGTCTTCGTGCTCCTGCACAAGGGCAAGGGCGGCGGCCTGTCCAGCCTGTTCGGTGGCGGCGTGCAGGCTAACCTCTCTGGCTCCACCACGGTGGAGAAGAACCTGGATCGCGTCACCGTGATCCTGGCGCTCATCTGGATCGCGTGCATCATTGGTTTGAACCTGATTCACGCATTTGCCACGCCGGCGCTGACCTAGGCCGACACCGCTAACGCACAAAGAACTCCCCGCACACCTTTCGTTGGTGGCGGGGAGTTTTGTTATAGCTGGCTTGCGGCGTCCTCGGTGACGTAGAGAACGGTTTCCTTCACGCCACGCGCGCCGGCACAGGGCCAGTCAAGCGGGTCCGCATTTGCGACGAGCGCAGCTGTGGCTTCCGCCTTCTCCGCGCCGGAGACCAAAAACCACACGCGATCCGCGCTGCGTACAGCAGGCAACGTCAACGATGCACGCTCCGCGGGCGGCTTCGGTGAATCGGTGACAGCAACGACAGTTGCGCTCTCTTCGCGGACTGCATCAGTGCGGGGGAATAGGGAATTGATGTGTCCTTCGCCGCCCATGCCCAAAAGATGAAGGTCGAAACCGTCCGGCGCAAACGTTGCAATCGTGCGCGAGTATGCCTCAACGGCATCAGACATGTTCCCGCCGTCCAGGCGGTAGCCGTGGATGTTGGCCTCCGGGATGTCAACGTGCGACAAAAGCGCCTCGCGGGCCTGTCCCTCGTTGGAGTCCGGGTGCGTACCAGGTACGTTGCGCTCATCGCCGAAGAAGACGTGTACGCGTGACCAGTCGATTGCAGCGCCAGCCGCGGCAAGCTCAGCCACGCGCTTCAACAGGGCGATGCCAGCTGTGCCGCCGGTGAGCACGATGCGAGCTTCGCCGCCATCTGTTTGCAGGGTTTGGATGAGTGAGGTGAGGTGGGACGACGTGGCGTCGATAAGCAAAGAAAGCTCTGGGAACCTATGAATCTGCATGGATTTTCACTCCTTGTAACGCGCGGCCATACGTTGCGTCCGGGCCCAGGTGGCGAAGCTCCTCGGCGAGGCATTCGGCGTCCGTACGCGCTGACAGGGCCGCAAACATCGTGGGGTGGTTGGGGACGGAAACTGCGACCGTGTTGCCGTCGATGGTTTCCACAGTGATGTCGCCATCGCTAGCGTGCAAGGTTAACTTCGCAATGGGCACCGCATCCGCATTCGTAGACGCAGAGGAACGCGACACCGGTACGTTGAGCGCCGAAGCCAGCCAGCCGGCGGCGATATCCACACTGGGGTCATCGGCAAGTCCGGAGATCTCAACAGCAGCAACCTTCGACTCCAGGCAACGATCCAACGCGGAAGCCACCACTGCGCGCCATGCAGTGATGCGCGACCACATCATGTCACTATCACCCGGCGTATATCCATCAGCTGCAGCTGCAGCTGAGCTGTACGTGGTGATGCGTCGCTGCGCCAACGTACCGATCTGATCCTTGGCAGGGCACGTTGGCGAAAACGTTGGCCACCAGGCAACAATCGGGGTGTCGGGCAGCAGTAGCGGGGTCACCACGGCGTCAAGATGCTCAGTGAGTTCGCCGTTGAGCTCCATCACGATAATCTCGGAGGCGCCGGCATCAGCACCAATAAGAAGCAGCGCGTCGATGGAGGTCTCTGCCTTCGGGTTGCCAAGCAGACACACCAGCACGCGCGCGGGGTTTTTGCGTGTGGCGTTGCGGACGGTCTCCAAGATGACGTCGACGTTGTCGTTCCCATTGGCGGCAACCAGCAATGTCAGCACGCGACCGTTCGCCACTGAGGCCTTTTCACGAGCCTCAGCCAACGTGGTGGCAATCTGTCTTGTGGTCGTGTCCGGGAGGGTCAGAATCATTTAGGGTCGCCTCCATTCACGGCCATCTTGTTCTAGCATGCGGTGCGCGGACTGTGGCCCCCACGTGCCCGCCGCGTACTCGTCCGGCCGCCCAGCCTCGGCCCAGTACTCCAACACCGGGTCCAGGATTTCCCAGCTGCGCTCAACCTCGTCATTGGTGGGGAAGAGGCTGGACTCGTCCAACAGTGCGTCCAAAATCAGGCGCTCGTAGGCCTCGGGGGATTGCTCGGTGAAGGCCTCGTCGTAGGAGAAATCCATGTTGACGTCGCGGACTTCGAACGAGGAGCCCGGCACCTTCGACCCGAAGCGCATGAGCACGCCCTCATCTGGTTGGACGCGGATGATCACGGCGTTGTTGGTCAGCAGGTTCGTTTGGCCCTCAGTAAACGGCTGGTACGGCGGTCGCTTAAACACCAGCGCAATTTCAGTCACGCGCCGTCCTAGGCGTTTGCCGGTACGCAGGTAAAACGGCACGCCCGCCCAGCGCCGGGAGTTGATTTGCAGCGTGCACGCCGCGAACGTTTCCGTGGTGGATTCAGGGTCAAACCCTTCCTCCTCACGCAGGCCCACTGTGTATTCCGAGCCCTGCCACCCAGCCGTGTACTGGCCGCGAGCGGTTGTCCGGTCGAACGGTTCTACGGCAGTTGTTGCGCGTAGCACCTTGAGCTTTTCTGCTTTAAGACGCCTCGGTGAAAACGACGTCGGCTCCTCCATAGCCACCAACGCCAACAGTTGGATCAGGTGGTTTTGGATCACGTCGCGGGCGGCACCAATACCGTCGTAGTAGCCGGCGCGGCCGCCAAGGCCGATGTCTTCAGCCATAGTGATCTGGACGTGGTCGATGTAGTGAGAGTTCCACACCGGCTCAAACATCTCGTTGGAAAAGCGCAACGCCAAAATGTTCTGGACGGTCTCTTTGCCCAGGTAGTGGTCAATGCGGAAGACCGAGTTCTCCGGGAAAACGGAGTTGACCACAGCGTTCAGCTCTACCGCAGAGGCTTTATCGTGGCCAAACGGCTTCTCAATAATCACACGACGCCAACGGCTACCGCCCTGCGCGGTGTGCTGGTCAGCCATACCGCTGCGGTCCAACTGGTGGATGACGTTAGCGAAGTGCTCCGGTGGCACAGAGAGATAAAACGCCCAGTTCCCGCCGGTGCCACGCACCTCATCCATCTGCTCAAGCAACGCTGCGAGGTTGTCAAACGCTGCGTCATCATCAAACGCGCCGCTGACAAACTGCAGGCCCTCAGCAAGCCGTGACCAGACGTTTTCGTTGAACTCAGTTCGCGCGGATGCCGTTACAGCATCACGCACATAGTCTTCGAAATCCTGCTTGGACCATTGCCTGCGACCGAAGCCAACGAGCGTAAAGCCAGCGGGCAGGAGCCCACGGCTAGCTAAGTCGTAGATTGCGGGCAGAAGCTTCTTGCGAGCCAAGTCACCGGTAACACCGAAAATGACCATGCCGGACGGTCCAGCGATACGTGGCAGGCGCGTGTCATCCAGGGCCCGTAGCGGGTTGGCAGACGGGCCCGGGTTGGGACGTGTCACTTGAGAGTTGCCTCCATAGAATCCAACAGCTCCTGCCAGGCGTCAACGAATTTCTCTACGCCTTCGCGCTCCAGCACGCTCACCACGTCAGCCAGGTCAATACCAACCGCTTCGAGCTGGTCAAACACCTGCTGCGCTGCCGGGGCAGTGCCGGTGAGGGTGTCGCCGTGGACGTTGTTGGCATCCAACACAGCGTCGATAGTCGCCTCAGGCATCGTGTTCACCGTGTCCGGCCCAGCAAGCTCAACCACGTACATATCTGCCGGGTACTCCGGGTTCTTCACACCGGTGGACGCCCAAAGCGGACGCTGCTTGTTCGCACCCGCCGGCAGCGCAGACATATCCGCAAACTCATCGAGGAAGACCTGGTAAGCCAGGCGAGCATTTGCCACGCCCGCCTTTCCGCGAAGCGCGAGCGCCTCCTGCGAACCGATAGCGTCAAGGCGGTTGTCTACCTCCGTGTCCATGCGGGAGACGAAGAAGGATGCAACCGAGTAAATGGAAGAGACGTCATGGCCATTGTCCGCTGCCTGGCGGATACCAGCCTTATATGCGGCAATAACCTCGCGGTAGCGCTCCACAGAGAAAATCAGCGTGACATTGACTGAGATGCCAGCCGCGAGCGAGGCGGTGATTGCAGGCAGCGACTCATCGGTTGCCGGAATCTTGATCATGACGTTCGGGCGATCAACCTGCTTCCACAGCTCAGCCGCCTGAGCGACAGTCTTCGCCTCATCTGCGGCAAAGCGGGGATCTACCTCGATAGATACTCGGCCGTCCTCGCCGCTTGTTGCCTCATAGGTGGGCAGGAACAGATCACAGGCGTCTTGGACGTCCTTGATGCTCATGGCGTACACGGCAGCGTCTGCAAGCGCACCAGCCCCACGCAGCTCATCAAGTTGTGCATCGTAGGCATTGCCCGTGGACATGGCATTGGCAAAAATTGCCGGGTTAGTGGTCACGCCCACGATGGATTTAGAGGCCTTGATTTCCTCCAAGTTCCCAGACGTGATGCGCTCCCGCGAGAGGTCATCAAGCCAGGTGGAAGTGCCAAGCTTGGCCAGATCATCAATGGCAGTCATGCTATTCCTTTCTGCAGGTTGCAGGGTGGATTACTTGCCGTCGCCGCGAGTCGGCTCAGCCTCGGTGTCACCGACGCGCTGCGAGGTAGACACCGAACGGCCTTGAGCAACGCAGTCCAAGGTCTCGCGAGCAACACGGACAACGTTGTCGGTGGTGAAACCGAAACGCTCGAACAGCTCCGCACCAGGTGCAGACGCGCCGAAGTGCTCCAGGGACACAGCCCGACCGTACTCGCCCAGGAAGCGGAACCACGGCATGGACAGGCCAGCCTCGACGGAGACGCGAGCCTTGACCTCCGGCGGCAGGATCTGATCAATGTAGGCGTCATCCTGCTCCATGAACCAGTCCATGCACGGCACAGACACAACGCGGGTAGCGGTGCCTTCAGCCTCAAAGACCTTTGCGGCCTCCACTGCGTACTGCACCTCAGAGCCGGTAGCCATGATGATCAGATCCGGGGTTTCGTTGGAAGCCTCAACCAGAACGTATGCGCCGCGGGCAACACCGTCGAAAGCCTTCTCGCGGGTGCCTTCCAAAACCGGCAAGTTCTGACGCGACAGGGCAAGCGCCTTCGGCTGCTCCTTCGCCTCAAGCACGGCCTTCCACGCGGCAGAGGTCTCATTAGCATCCGCAGGGCGGACCACCGCAAGATCCGGGATGGCGCGCAGCGCGGTCAAGACCTCGACCGGCTGGTGCGTCGGGCCGTCCTCACCCAAGCCAATGGAATCATGCGTAAACACGTAGTAGCCGTCAATGCCGGACAGGGCAGCAACACGGATAGCGGGGTAGAGATACTCCGAGAAAATCAGGAACGTTCCGCCGTACGCGCGAGTCGGGCCGTGCAGCGCGATGCCGTTGAGCACCGCACCCATTGCGTGCTCACGGATACCGAAGTGCAGGTTGCGTCCGTAGGGCTCCGCAGTGAACATCTCGGTAGAGATCGCCTCCGGGCCAAACGATGGCGCACCCTTGATCAGCGTGTTGTTGGAACCAGCAAGGTCAGCGGAGCCGCCCCACAGTTCCGGCAGTGCCTTCGCCGCCACCTGGATAGCAGCCTCGGAGGCCTTGCGCGTGGCCACGCCCTTCGCATCCGGCTCATAGGTTGGGAAAGCGAACTCGCCCTCGCCCCAGCCCTCCGGCAGCTCGCGTGCAAAAAGGCGGTCGAACAGTGCCTTAGCCTCTGGGTTGGCCTTCGCCCACGCATCAAACTTCTCGTTCCACGCTGCACGCTTTGCCGCAGCGCGCTCACGCAACTTGCGGGTGTGGGTGATCACTTCCTCCTCTTCCGGGAAGTGCACCTGCGGATCAAAGCCCAGTGCTTCCTTAACGCGCACGATCTCCTCAGCACCAAGAGCCGCGCCGTGGATAGCACCAGTGTTCATCAGGGTCGGTGCCGGGAAACCAATCACCGTCTTGACACGAATGATCGTCGGTTTTGCGGTCTCAGCCTTCGCCTCAGCAACAGCTGCCTCGATAGCAGCAACGTCCTCGCCAGACTCCACGGTCAGCGTCTGCCAGCCGTAGGCCTCGTAGCGCTTCATCACGTCCTCGGTGAACGCGATCTGTGTGTCGTCCTCAATAGAGATGCGGTTGTCGTCCCAGAACAGGATCAGGTTGCCCAAGCGCTGCGTACCAGCCAGGGAGGAGGCCTCAGCAGTAACACCCTCCTGCAAGCAGCCATCACCAGCCACGACGTAAATGAAGTGGTCAAACGGGGACTCACCGGCCGGAGCTTCCGGGTCGAAGAGCCCGCGCTCACGACGAGCAGCCATGGCCATACCCACTGCAGAGGCCAGGCCCTGACCCAGTGGACCAGTGGTGATCTCAACGTGGTCGGTGTGGTTGTACTCCGGGTGGCCCGGGGTCTTGGAGCCCCACGTACGCAGCGCCTTGAGGTCTTCCATCTCAAGACCAAAGCCACCAAGGTAGAGCTGCACGTACTGCGTCAGTGAGGAGTGCCCGTTGGACAGGACGAAACGGTCACGGCCCACCCAATCCTTGTCAGACGGATCTACATTCATAACGCGCTGGAACAACGTATACGCCAGGGGAGCGAGTGACATTGCGGTACCCGGGTGGCCAGAGCCACAGTTTTCCACGGCGTCAGCCGCCAAAACGCGGGCTGTGTCCACTGCCCGCGTGTCAGTCTCCGTCCAATCTTCTGGGTAATTACGAACGGTCATAGCCTGAAGTTCTGGGGGCAGCGTTTGCTGAGTCACTGAAAAGTCCTCGCTTGTTGTAGTCAGAGCAGAGTTGGTCTTAAAGAATCCTACCGCGGGGGTGCAAGCGCGGGGCGGAGCGCTCGATTCCCCGCATTGCACCTTTGGGGACTAGTATCAACCAAAGGAATGATGCCGGGGTCAAAGTTCGGGCATAGTTCAGAGAGTTTAGAAGGAGCACAGTTGGAGACCATCAAGGCGTATTTCGCATTGACGAAGCCGAGGGTCATCGAGCTACTCCTGGTCGCCGCGATTCCTGCGCTGCTGCAGGCAGACCGCGGCGAGGTACACCTGTGGCTCATTTTGGGAACACTGTTTGGTGGCTGGATGGGCGCTGCAGCAGCCAGCGCCTTCAACATGGTTGCGGACTATGACATTGACCAGCTGATGGGACGTACTCGTGCACGACCTTTGGTCCGTGCACGCATTACTAAGGAAAAGGCACGCATTTTCGCCTGGAGCCTGCTCATTGCCTCAGTGCTATGGCTTGGGTTCTTGTGCAACTCCTGGTTGGCGTCGGCGTTTATCATCTTCACCAACTTCTTCTACATCTTCATTTACACGAAGTGGCTGAAGCGCACGACGTGGCAGAACGTGATCTGGGGCAGTGTGGCCGGCAGTATGCCGGTGATGGTTGGTTGGGCTGTTATCCGTGACAACGTGAATGACGGCACCCCGGATCAGTGGTGGCAGCCGTTCGTTTTGTTCATGATCATCTTCTTCTGGCAGCCACCGCACACTTGGGCGCTAGCCATGAAGTACAAGGACGACTACGAGCGTGCAAACGTGCCCATGCTGCCGGTGGTGGCTTCTGCCGAGCAGACCACGCGCCAGATTGTCCTGTACTCTTGGCTGACCGTGATCACGTCGTTTGCGCTCGTGCCGGCAGCGTCCTGGATCTACCTTGCAACCGCTATTGTTTCAGGTGCCGCGTTCTTGATTGTGGCAACCAAGCTGCACACGGACGTCAAGAACGGCGCCGAGGTCAAGCCGATGAAGCTGTTCATCCTGTCCAACAACTACCTGGCAGCCTTGTTCTTGGCGCTGTCCATTGACGCAGTGCTTGGGCTCCCAACGCTGCTCTAGCGCTGGACTTCTAGTACCACTGAACCAGTGGTCTTTCGTGCCTGAAGGTCTTCGTGTGCCTTGCGGGCTTCCGGCAATGGGTATGGCGGGTGAATACGGATGCTCAGCGTTCCCTCTTCCACCGCGCGGGCCACGGCTTGGGCGCGCATCCGGAACTCATCATCGGTAGCGGTGTAGTCGTCCAACTTCGGACGAGTAAGAAACAGCGAACCTGCGCGATTGAGCTGCTGGATGGAAAACGGCGGCACATCGCCAGAGGCTGAGCCGAAGGATGCAACCATGCCGCGCGGACGGCAGACCTCCAACGCGAAATCAAACGTGTCAGCGCCAACACCGTCAAAGACAACGTCCACACCTTCGCCACCGTTGGCTTCCTTGATCTGCGCTGCTAGATCATCGCCGTAGCGGAAAACCTGAGTTGCGCCGGCCTCAGCAGCCAACGCTTCTTTCTCCGCGGAGGAGACTACGGAAAACACCCGTGCACCCTTAGCCGCCGCCATCTGGGTGAGCATAAGCCCCACGCCGCCGGCACCGGCGGTGACGACCAACGACGTCTCGTCGGTGACCGGGTAGACAGATTCCACCAAGTAGTGCGACGTCATTCCTTGCAGCAGCATCGACGCAGCAACTGGCTCGCTCACACCCTCGGGTACCGCGACCACACGGCCACGGTCAACCACTACCTGTTCAGCGTAGGAGCCTGGCCCACGGTTCCACGCCACCAACGTGCCCTCGGCGATCTCACCCAAAGGGTCGTGCACCACACGCCCACAGCCCTCAGAACCAGGGATGTACGGCACCTCTTGCGGGTAAGTGCCGGAGCGGAAGTAGGTGTCGATGTAGTTGATGCCGGCATACGTGACGTCGATAAGCAACTGGCTCTTCGACGGAGTCGGTGCTTCAACATCGGTGTACTCAAGGACCTCGGGGCCGCCGTGACGGCTAACTAAAATGGCTTTCATGTCACACAAGGGTAGGCAAACGGCGCTGCCCATGTGCGTAAAGGAACGCAGAAAACGCCACAACTGCAGAACTCATCGCAATGTGTGCAGGAATAGTCCAGCGCGGAACACCCAACTGGAACTGGATAACGCCGATAGCCCACTGCACCAGAATCAGCAGGATGAGTACGATCGCCGTGTTGTACGCATCCTTCGGCCCCTTGTTCTTCCGCAGCAGGTAGAAAGCAAGCAGCGTGAAGATCAGGTAGATGTACATGCATGCGGCGTGGACGTACGCCAGCATCGCGGTGTCAAGTTCCAGGCGGCCATCCATGCCCACGCCGGAGTCGCCCGAGTGCGGGCCAGAGCCTGTGACCATGGTGCCGGTAACCAAGACAAAGCACAGCGCCACAGCTGCTGCTAGTGCCATCCACTGGATCGGCTGGGGGTAGCGCTGTGTCGGGGTAGCAGAGTCGGTTTCAGCGATGCGCATGTACAAGATCGCGGCGATCCACACAAGCACCATGGACGGCAGGAAGTGGATAGCAACAGCCCACCACTTCAGATCCAAGTGCACGGAGATGCCGCCGATGACAGCCTGAATAACCACACCAATAAAGGACGCCCATGCGAGGCCCTTGATCATCTTTGAACGCTTCGCGTTGATCACGGCAATAACCACCGCAACCGCGGCGGCAGCCACCACAAACGCAAGCAGGCGGTTGCCAAACTCAATAGCCTGGTGGATCCACGGCGCGGCACCTTGGACAGGCACCAATGAACCTTCGTGGCACAGTGGCCACGTGTCACAACCCAGGCCGGAGCCAGTGACGCGCACCAAAGACCCTGTGACGGTGATGCCGCCCTGGCAGATCAGCAGAATCAGCGCGAGCATGCGCTGAAAGCGAATCGTGGGATTCTGCCATACGGTTAACAGCGGGGAGCGGTTATTGTGTTCGGCGACTGGCGCGGTCACAGGGAGTCCTTTCAAACTTTCGGACGATAGTTTCGTCGTTGGTTGAAAGTGTATCGGACCTTAGCCGTCGAAACGGAACCAGCGCGCGGCAGCCGTAACACCAATGGCCGCCCACACTGCAAGGGAGATCCACGCCAGGGTGTTGAATCCACCTTGCAACGCCTGCGTAAGCGCGCTGGCAAGCGCAACCGTGGGCACGGCGTTCCACCAGCCCGCGTGGGCAAGATCACCGGAATAGGCCACCCAGCCGAGAATGCCCATTAACACGATCCAGAACAGGTTGGCCAGAGCAAGTACCATCTCGGACGACAGTGTGCCGCCCATGAGCAAGCCGAGTGAGGTAAATACCGCAACGCCGACTAACAGCGTGGCAAGACCCAAAACCGCACCAGTGATGCCGACGCGCCAACCAAGGAAAGCGGCAATCGTGCCCAAAATCACCAGCTGTAGCCCCACCATGGACAGCACGCCGATGATCTTGCCAGCGATGATCACCCACGGCGGCACACCAGAAGCCCCGGCGCGTTTCAACGCCCCGTATCTGCGGTCAAATGCCAGCGAAATGGCTTGGCCTGTAAAACCGGCGGAGGTTGCGGCGACGGCAAAGACCATGGGGACGAGCTTGTCAAAGTCCGTGTCGCCAAAAATGGGCACAACTGCCGCGGCGATGAGCAGGCCGGCAGGCACTATGACGTTGAGCAGCAGTTGCTCGCCGTGGCGCAGCATGAGTTTGGACTCGATGAGCCCCTGAGCTGCGGCCATCTTGCCAAAGCTGGCGCGCTGTGGCTGTGGTGTGAAGATGCCGTCTTCCAAGGTGGTGTGGTGGGCCATGGTTAGCTCCTCAGCTCTCGTCCGGTGATGTCCAAGAAGACGTCTTCTAGTGTGCGGTGGGCAACCCGCAGGTTGCGGATGAGTACCTTCTGGTTTGCCGCTTCAGCAGCGACGGCGGCAATGGCGTCCGGGCGAGCCTCGCCCAGAATGCGGTAGTGCATTTGGCGGCTTTGCTCAGCTTGCAGATCAAAACCTTGCAACGACGCGTTCAATGCGGCCAAGTCCAGGTTCTCCGATGTGGCAAAGGAAACGACGGGGAAGTCCTGGTGGTTGGTCAGCTCGGCCGGGGTGCCTTGGGCGACGACCTGGCCGCGGTCCACGATCACTACGTAATCCGCAAGGCTTTCAGCCTCATCCATCAGGTGGGTGGTGAGGATGACCGTGGTGCCGTCGCGACGCAGCGCGTCAACAATGTCCCACACCGCCATCCGGGATTGTGCGTCCATGCCTGCAGTCGGCTCATCCAGAAACACCAGCTCCGGCCTGCCGATAATGGCAAGGGCGAGCGAGAGGCGTTGCTGCTGCCCGCCAGAAAGCCGCCGGTAGGTGGTCTTCGCCGCTCCCTGCAGGCCAAGAAGTTCAAGCAGCCAGTCCGGGTCGTGTGGGTTGACGTTGTAGGAGGCTGCGAGGTTGAGCATTTCGCGCACCGTTGTTCCGGAGTACGAGCCGCCTCCTTGGAGCATGATGCCGATGCGCTCGCGCACTGCCTGCGGTTGGGTCGCCGGGTTAAGCCCCAGCACGCTGATGGTGCCGGATGTTGGCTTTGAAAAACCCTCGCACATGTCCAGGGTGGTGGACTTGCCTGCCCCGTTTGGTCCTAAGAGTGCGAGGACTTCACCGCGTGTGGCGGTGAAACTTAGGTTATTTACCGCGGTTTTTTCACCGAACCGTTTAACTACGGAATCGACTACGAGCGCTTCTGCCATGATTGGCTATCCTAACTAGCCGCATCAGAAATACTCCAATAACGCACAGTGTCGCGGCTAGCAGGTAAATCGCGGCAACTTCGATTGCTCCGAGCGCCTGGCCTCGCGGCAGTGCCAGAAAGCAAAACAGCACTGATGGTGCGATGAGCTTTTTGCTTCTCGACGCCACGTGCAACCCCCATCCCGCCAACACCACTATCGCCCACAACGGATACCAGGGCTGCACAACGGGAAAGAGTGCAACCATGCCGAGGTTGGCCAAGCCAAGGCCGCCCAATGGGTGGATCCGTGCGTGGTAGGTGGCGAAAAGCGCGACAACCATAACCGCGCCTGCCAGCACAAGGCCTATGGCTTGTGCAGCATGCTGATGTCCTAGTGCGCGGCCGATAAGTGAGGTTATAGACAACCAGCTGTTTGTCTGCGCCGATGCAGTTTGGGCAGTGATCCAGCCGAAGCCGGTGTCGGTCATCGCGGAGGTGCCAAACGCAGTACCGGCAAGGACTGAGGCTTCCACAGCTGCAGCGACGAGAATGGGCGCTGGAATGCCGCGGCGTTTGAGCCGACGAGCCAGAACCATGCCGGCAAAGCCAAGAGCGGGCAGCCCCGCGGACTTTACTAATCCTCCAGCTGAGATGAGTGCCGCGCCGCCAAGGGCACTGGAAGGTGAGGAGCTGCGCAGCGCGATTTTCAGGCCGACAAGGACAAATGCAAGCATGAGCGCGTCATTATGTGCGCCGCCCACAAAGTGGATCAGCGCCAAGGGGTTCAGCACACCCAACAGCAGCGCGTGTGGGGATTTCAGCGACCACGCGATAGCTAGGGTTGCTCCGAAGGCCACCGCGCGATGCAGGGCAATTCCCGCGATCATGTGCTCCTGACTGAGCGTTGCTATCACCCCGGAAATGCCGGTAGCAACCGGCCCATAGGGGCTTGGTGTTGTTGCCCACAAACTGTCTACGGCCTTCGCTAACGGGTCATGTGTGCCAAGGAGAGCTAGTGGGCCCGCAGCGTATGGGTCTAGACCGCGGGCAACCGCAGCACCTTGCGCAAGGTAGGAGTAGACGTCTCGGGAGAACAGTGGCGCTGCGACAAGCAGGGGAGCGGCCCACCAGAAATACGTCACCATGAGGCTGCGGTAAGAGTGCCCTTTCTGGCCCAGCAGCATCAACCACGCCAGGCAGAGAAGGACTACGCCGAAAAGGGTAATGGCGGAGGTGGGGATCAACGTGGCGTCGAAAAGCAGAGGCTCCGGCAACGCGCCAGAGGACCAACTGGAAACCGCAACAAGCCCACTGCCGATGGTGCCCAACCAGCGAGGGTGGGCGGATTGCAGCAGCGAACGGGGCACGACGGCGATTGTAGGGTGCCCTTAGCGGCGGAATGAATTAAGACACACTAGTGTTGTGGAAAGTGCCCAGACAGTACATGCGAAGGAAGGTGGAACGATGGTGGACCGCAGCCGCAGCGTTGGCGGCGACACACGTCGGGAAGTCATGACGCAATTGCTTGGGCGCGGGCCTGTCAGCGCCTCTGAACTTGGAGAGGTTCTTGGTCTCTCAGCCGCCGGAGTGCGTAGGCACCTCGACGCGCTGGTAGAAGAGGGGCTGGCGCAAACCTGCGAACCAAACGCCGTAGCCGGTGCCGAAGTTGGGCGAGGCCGCCCAGCGAAGCACTACCGGCTTACGCAGCTGGGACGCAGCCACTTTGGCAATAGCTACGACGTGCTGGCGCTCGAGGCGCTTGACGCGCTCGAGCAGCTCGGCGGGGCAGAAGCGGTGCGTGCGTTTGCAAGACGCCGCGCTGAAACCATCCTCGGCGGCGTCGATGCCAACGGTGACGTGGAAGATGTGGTGGACCAGGTAGTCGCGGCTTTTGAGGCACACGGCTACACGGCAACCGCGAGCCGCGCAGCCGGAGGCGTGCAGATCTGCCAGCACCACTGCCCAGTACAGTCGGTCGCTGCGGCCCACCCTGAGCTGTGCGAGGCTGAGCATGAAGCGATCTCGCAGCTAGTGGGAAGCCACGTGCAACCACTGGCGCTGATTGCGGACGGCAACGGGCTTTGCACCACAAACATCCCGCTGACCACGGGGAACTACCACACAAACAATGAAAGCTAAGGAGCGGAAACGATGACGAAAGCGACTCCCGCACCCGGCCTTGAAACGCCGATGAATGATGATGAGATCATTCAGTCCATCGGTGCTTACAACTACGGCTGGCATGACTCTGACGTCGCTGGCGCCTCCGCGCGTCGCGGCCTGAATGGAGAGGTTGTGCGTGACATCTCCGGCATTAAGGAAGAGCCGGAGTGGATGCTCAACCAGCGTCTGAAGGCACTCGAGATCTTTGAAAAGAAGCCGATGCCGACGTGGGGCGCTGACTTGTCCGGCATTGACTTTGACAACATCAAGTACTACGTCCGCTCGACGGAGAAGCAGGCGACTAGCTGGGAAGACCTGCCTGAGGACATTAAGAACACCTACGACAAGCTGGGTATCCCTGAGGCGGAGAAGCAGCGCCTGGTTGCAGGTGTTGCCGCACAGTACGAGTCTGAGGTTGTGTACCACCAGATCCGTGAGGACCTGGAGGAAAAGGGCGTCATTTTCGTTGATACCGACACCGCCCTTCGTGAGCACGAGGAGCTGTTCAAGGAGTACTTCGGCTCCGTCATCCCGGCGGGCGACAACAAGTTCTCCGCGCTGAACACCGCTGTTTGGTCCGGTGGCTCCTTCATCTACGTCCCGCCAGGGGTGCACGTGGATATTCCGCTGCAGGCATATTTCCGTATTAATACGGAGAACATGGGCCAGTTCGAGCGCACCCTGATCATTGTGGATGAAGATGCGTACGTGCACTACGTCGAGGGTTGCACGGCGCCGATCTACAAGTCTGACTCCCTGCACTCTGCAGTGGTAGAGATCATTGTGAAAAAGGGCGGGCGCTGCCGTTACACAACCATTCAGAACTGGTCGAACAACGTGTACAACCTGGTAACCAAGCGTGCACGTGCCGAGGAAGGCGCGACCATGGAGTGGGTCGACGGCAACATCGGCTCCAAGGTCACCATGAAGTACCCGGCCGTGTGGATGACCGGTGAGCACGCCCGCGGCGAGGTGCTGTCTGTGGCGTTTGCTGGTGAAGGCCAGTTCCAGGACACCGGCGCGAAGATGGTGCACCTGGCGCCGCACACGTCCTCTTCGGTGGTGTCCAAGTCCGTGGCGCGTGGTGGCGGCCGTTCCGCATACCGCGGCCTGATTCAGGTCAACGCGAACGCGCACCACTCTGCGTCCAACGTTGAATGTGACGCGCTGTTGGTTGATGACATTTCGCGTTCGGATACCTACCCGTACAACGACATTCGAAATGACCGTGTGACGCTTGGCCATGAGGCGAAGGTGTCGCAGGTGAGTGAAGAGCAACTGTTCTACCTCATGTCCCGCGGTATTGCGGAGGAAGAGGCAATGGCGATGATCGTGCGCGGCTTTGTTGAGCCGATTGCGAAGGAGCTGCCGATGGAATACGCGCTTGAGCTCAACCGCCTGATTGAACTGCAGATGGAAGGATCGGTAGGCTAAGTTGACTTCGACCAAAACCGTTATTGACCCTGTTGGTAACGCAACGACGCACAACAACAAGGGTGATTTGTTCCAGTCCTTCAACGTGGAGGATTTCCCGGTTCCGGGTGGACGCGACGAGGTGTGGCGTTTCATTTCGCTGCGCAGGATCCGCGGTCTGCACGACGGTACGTTCCCCACGCAGGTTTCGGAGCAGCTGCGTATCGACGCTCCGTCGGACGTCACCATCGAACAACTCGCGGCCGACGATGAGCGCCTGCGCGTGGCAGGCGGCCCGGTGGACCGTGTTGCCGCCCAGGCATGGAGCGCAGCCGAGCATGGCACGCTGATTTCCGTGCCGGCGGATGCGGTACTGGATGCACCGATTGAGATCACAATCACCGGCGCTGGTGTGGACGCAACGACGTTTAGCACCATCCTGGTTGAAACTGGCCGCCACTCCCAGGCGACGGTGATCGTGCGTTATGAGGGCTCCGGCACCCACGCTGACAACCTGAACTGGCACATCGGTGAAGGCTCCCACGTCAACGCGATCGTGGACACTGAGTGGGCGTTGGACGCAGTGCACATTGGCCAGCAGTCCATCAAGGTGCAGCGCGACGCTGTGCTGCGCCACACCGTTGCCGCTTTCGGTGGCGAGGTAGTGCGACTGACACCGCGTGTGACCTTTGAGGCTCCGGGTGCAGACGTGGAGCTGACGGGCGTCTACTTCGCTGACGCAGGTCAGTACATTGAAAACCGCATGCTGGTGGACCACTCGGTGCCAAATTGCCGCTCTAACGTGCTGTACAAGGGCGCTTTGCAGGGCGATAAGGATTCCGTTCTGCCGGAGGCACGCACCTGCTGGGTTGGTGATGTCCTGATTCGTGCAGAAGCCAAGGGCACTGACACCTACGAGACCAACCGCAACCTGGTGCTGACGGATGGTGCTCGCGCTGATGCGATCCCGAACCTGGAGATTGAAACCGGCCAGATTGCGGGTGCGGGCCACGCCGCTACCGTTGGTCGTTTTGATGAGGAGCAGATCTTCTACCTGCGCTCCCGCGGTATCCCGGAAACCGAGGCAACGCGCCTGATTATCCGCGGCTTCTTCAACGAGGTCCTGAACCAGATTCCGGTGGAATCCGTGCGTGATGAACTGATTGCACGTGTCGCCGGCGAGCTCGAGCTGAACAACAACTAAAGGAAACGTTTATATGTCCACTCTGGAAATCAAGAACCTGCACGCCAACGTCCTTCCCACCGAGGAAGGCCAGGAACCCACTCCGATTCTTAAAGGCGTGAACCTGACCATCAAGGGCGGCGAAACCCACGCCATCATGGGCCCGAACGGCTCCGGTAAGTCCACGCTTGCATACACCCTGGCAGGCCACCCGCGCTACGAGGTCACCGAGGGCGAGGTGCTTCTGGACGGTGAAAACATCCTGGACATGGATGTTGACGAGCGCGCACGTGCCGGTCTCTTTCTGGCCATGCAGTACCCGGTAGAGGTACCGGGCGTGTCCTCTTCGAACTTCATGCGCTCCGCCGTGACTGCTGTGCGCGGCGAGGCTCCGAAGCTGCGCGAGTGGGTTGGTGAGCTCAACGCTGCCCGTGACGCGCTGCACATGGATGCGTCCTTCTCCGAGCGCTCTGTGAACGAGGGCTTCTCCGGCGGCGAGAAGAAGCGCCACGAGGTTATGCAGCTTTCCCTGCTCAAGCCGAAGTTCGCGGTGATGGATGAGACCGACTCTGGTCTGGACGTTGATGCGCTGCGCATTGTCTCCGAGGGCATTAACCGCTACCAGGAGGAGACCAACGGTGGCGTGCTCATGATTACGCACTACAAGCGCATCCTGAACTACGTGCAGCCGGACTTCGTGCATGTGTTTGCCAACGGCAAGATTGTCACCACCGGCGGTGCTGAGCTTGCAGATCAGCTTGAGGCTGAAGGCTACGAGAAGTTCATCTAATGGCTTTAGACGTTCACGCAATCAGGAAGGAATTCCCCATCCTGGGACGCACCGTCCGCGACGGCAAGCCCTTGGTCTACTTGGATTCCGGGGCGACCTCGCAGCGGCCGTTGCGGGTGTGGGAGGCGGAGCGCGACTTTGTGATGGGCTGCAACGCTCCTGTGCACCGCGGCTCCTACCAGCTTGCGGAGGAAGCCACCGACGCCTACGAGTCCGCCCGCGCAAAGATTGCGGCGTTTGTGGGTGCGGACAACGATGACATCGCCTTTACCAAAAACGCCACCGAGGCGCTGAACCTTGTCGCATACGTGCTGGGTGATAGCCGTGCGGGCGACTTGAGCGTGGGTGAGGGCGACACGATCGTGGTCACGGAGCTGGAGCACCACGCAAACCTGGTGCCATGGCAGGAGTTGGCGCGTCGCACTGGTGCGACGTTGCAGTGGTACTCCATGACTGCCGACGGGCGCATCGACCTCGACTCGCTCGAACTCGATGATTCCGTCAAGGTTGTCGCTTTTACACACCAGTCCAACGTCACCGGCGCTCACGCAGACGTGGAAGAGATGGTGCGCCGCGCCAAGGCTGTCGGCGCGCTGACGGTGTTGGATGCATGCCAGTCGGTGCCACATATGCCCGTGAACTTCCGCGCGTTGGACGTTGACTTCGCCGCGTTCTCTGGCCACAAGATGTGCGGCCCGAATGGCGTCGGTGCGGTGTACTCGAAGCACCTGCAGGACCTACCCCCGTTTTTGACCGGTGGGTCCATGATTGAGGTTGTGCGTATGGAGGAATCCACCTACGCGCCCGCCCCACAGCGTTTCGAGGCCGGAACGCAGATGACCTCCCAGGTTGTTGGGCTTGGCGCCGCCGTGGACTTCCTTACCGAAATCGGGATGGAGGAGATCCAGGCACACGAGCGCGAGCTGACCGCATATGCACTTGAGCAGATGCAGCGTATCGACGGCTTGTCTATCGCAGGCCCATTAACCACCAATCACCGCGGCGGGTCGATTGCGTTTACCGTCGACGGCGTCCATCCGCACGACTTGGGCCAAGTTCTCGACTCCGAGGGCGTGGCAATCCGCACTGGTCATCACTGCGCGTGGCCAGCCCACCGCGGGTTGCACCTGCAGTCCACCTCCAGGGCGAGTTTCTACCTCTACAACACGTTGGAAGAGGTTGATGCGTTGGTGGCGTCGATAAGCAAAGCGAAGGAGTTCTTTCGATGAACCTTAAATCGATGTACCAGGAAGTCATCCTGGACCACTACAAAAACCCGCAGCATGCGGGCCTGCGCGATCCGTTCGAAGCCGAGGTGCACCACGTCAACCCGTCGTGTGGCGACGAGCTGACGCTGCGCATCCACCTCTCTAGCGACGGCGAGACAGTCGAAGACGTCTCCTACCACGCCGAAGGCTGCTCGATTTCGCAGGCGTCGACGTCTGTGATGGCTGAGGAGATCGTGGGCAAACCGATCGGTGAGGCGTTTAAGAAGCTGCAGGCCTTCGAGGAGATGATCACCTCGCGCGGCACCGTCGAGGGCGACGCCGAACTGATTGGTGACGGCGTGGCGTTTTCCGGTGTGGCTAAGTTCCCGGCCCGCGTGAAGTGCGCGCTGCTTGGGTGGAAAGCCTTTGAGGCAGCAACCGCCGAAGCATTAAGCAAGACCGGTAAAACCGTAGAGACGAGGGAGGACTAACCGATGGCTGAAGAAGCACAGCGCCCAGAGCAAACCGAAGAGCAGCTCAAGCTTGTCGGCGAAGTGGAGGAGTACCTGCACGACGTCATCGACCCGGAGCTGGGCATCAACGTAGTTGACCTTGGTCTGGTCTACGACGTGTGGATTGAAGAGCGCGACGGCGCCAACGTGGCGGTAGTCAACATGACGCTGACTTCACCGGCATGCCCGCTGACCGATGTGATTGAGGAACAGGCGCGCGCGGCGGTTGTGAACAACACCGACGCCGAAGAGCTGGAGATCAACTGGGTATGGATGCCGCCGTGGGGTCCGCAGTTCATCACGGAAGAAGGCCGGGAGCAGCTGCGCGCGCTCGGGTTCGCGGTCTAGGCTGCTGCATTCGACCACGGCTGTAAGGTAACTAGCCGTGATTGTGACCAATGATCTTGAAGTCCGCGTTGGCGCCCGCACGCTGTTGACCGCACCAGGTCAACACCTGCGCGTCCAGCCGGGCGACCGCATCGGGCTGGTGGGCCGCAACGGCGCTGGTAAAACCACCACCATGCGCATCCTGGCGGGGGAGACCGAACCCTACGGCGGAACGGTAACCCGCTCGGGTGAGATCGGCTACCTGCCGCAGGATTCCAAAGAGGGCGACATCGAGCAGACCGCGCGTGAGCGTGTGCTGTCCGCGCGCGGTTTGGACGCTATCCAGCGTTCAATGGCGAAGCAGCAGGCCATCATGGAATGCACCGAAGGGGCTGAGCGTGATAAGGCGATTGCGAAATACTCGCGTCTAGAGGAGCGCTACCAGGCACTCGGTGGGTACGAAGCCAACGCGGAGGCAGCCCAGATCTGCGATAACCTTGGCCTGCCCAGCCGCGTGCTGGATCAGCAGCTGAAGACCCTTTCCGGTGGTCAGCGCCGTCGCGTGGAGTTGGCCCAAATCCTATTCGCGTCTCGCTCCGGCTCAGGTAAGTCCGCCACCACATTGCTTCTAGACGAGCCGACGAACCACCTCGACGCCGACTCCATCACCTGGCTGCGTAACTTCTTGTCCAAGCATGAAGGTGGGTTGATCATGATCTCCCACGACGTTGAGCTGTTGGACGATGTCTGCAATAAGGTCTGGTTCCTCGACGCGGTGCGCGCTGAGGCGGACGTGTACAACATGGGCTTTAGCACCTACCAGAAAGCGCGTGCGGAAGATGAGGCGCGTAGGCGTCGCGAGCGTGCCAACGCGGAGAAGAAAGCATCGGCGCTTCAGAAACAGGCGGCCAAGCTCGGTGCGAAGGCCACCAAGGCCGCCGCGGCGAAACAGATGCTTGCGCGCGCGGACCGCATGATGAGTGAGCTTGATGAGGTCCGCGTGGCCGACAAGTTCGCCTCCATCAAGTTCCCGGAACCTGCGCCGTGTGGCAAGACGCCGCTGTACGGCAAGGGCTTGACCAAGATGTACGGCTCGCTCGAAGTGTTCGCCGGCGTTGATCTGGCTATTGATAAAGGCTCGCGCGTGGTTGTTTTGGGCACCAACGGTGCGGGCAAGACGACCTTGCTAAAGCTTCTGGCGGGCGTTGAGCGTACCGACGGCGAAGGCGGGCTTGTCACCGGCCACGGCCTGAAGGTCGGCTACTTCGCCCAGGAACACGACACTATTGACGGTGAGAAGACCGTCTGGGAAAACACTATCGAGGCCTGTCCAGACGCCGGCCAACAGGACCTGCGTGGCCTTTTAGGTGCGTTCATGTTCTCCGGCGACAAGTTGGAACAGCCCGCGGGCACGCTCTCGGGTGGTGAAAAGACGCGCCTAGCGTTGGCAACGCTTGTATCGTCGCGTGCGAACGTGTTGCTTCTCGACGAGCCCACGAACAACCTGGATCCGCAATCACGCGAGCAGGTGCTGGATGCACTGAAAACGTATACCGGCGCCGTCGTCCTAGTTACGCATGACCCAGGTGCCGTTCGCGCCTTGGAGCCGGAGCGCGTGATCATCATGCCGGAGGGGGACGAGGACCTGTGGAGCGACGAGTATATGGAAATCGTGGAATTGGCATAAAGCTCCCTGCAAATTAGCATGAAGTTATGACTTCTTATGCTCTACGCCTTGGTGCCGCACTGTTAGCTACTGGTCTCGTTTTTGCAGGTGTGGGGGCGCCGGGGGCGGGGGCGGAGTCGTCGATAAGAAATGGGCTCGAGGTCAACCAAGGCTGGCAGTTTGGCACCCTGGCGGGCGAGTGCACGATTGGGTACAACGACCCGGTCAACCGAGTCAGCTACACCGCCGCCCACTGTGCCGAGGGCGTGAGCCGCGTTTTTCTTTCCGATAAGTTCGGCCAACGCATGCAAAAGGCTATCGCCGCCGGCACGATCGAAATGTCGCCGAAGTACGACCCGAAAACGGACGCGAACGACTGGGCGATTATCCGCTGAAAAGACGGCGTGACCATCAATCCCAACACCTTCGATCGCGACGGCATCGTGCCGATCAGTAAGCTGCGCAAAGGCCAGGAAGTGTGCTTCCACGGACACACCAGCCACGGCACCAGCGGTAGCGCAGATTGCGGCGAGCTCATTGCCACCTTGGGCACCAAGATCATTGTTGAAACGCCGCGCGGTGCCCGAAAAGGCGACTCCGGCGGGCCCATGTATCTACCGGGCGGCGGGCTGGTTGGTGTCTTGTCCACCAGCTTCGAGGTCGAGGACAGCAACGGGAATACGCGCTACGTGGTCACCGCAAACGCGCCGCAGGATGGTCGCATGGTGACCATGGAAGAAGAATCGGAGGCGATCAACCGCTACTTCGGTGCCCGCGTCCGCCTTCTTGAACACGACATTACCCCGGGCAGCTCACTTATTGAGGGACTGTCAGAGGCCGGCTCCAGCGACGCCGAAGGCGCTGCCATCGCGCTTGTCGTGATCAGCGTGCTGCTCGGCGGCCTTGCAATCGGCGGCATGATCAGCAACACCATCTTCTAGGGCTGTGACACTAGGGCTGTGGCGTAGTGTTGGCAGCATGAACATCAACGTGATTTTGACCACGCTGCGCGAGTCCTGGGACGAACTTTCCACAGACCAGAAGACGCTCGTCGGCGTCCTTGTCGCTACTGATACCGCCGGCAAGGCATGGGCGCTGCGTGACCTTGCCCGTACCGACGCTCGCCGTATCCGCGGCCCGAAGTGGCTGTGGACGCCGATCATCGGCACGGTAAACACCGCCGGGTGGCTTGCCTACTTCGCGGTAGGCAAGAAGCGCTAGCCCGAGCACTTAGGGCTGTGTTGCCCCGGCATAGAATCGGACTTGATGCACTCGCTCGTACCGGGGCTTTTGCCATGGGTATCGGTCTTTGGCCGCCTCGATTGGCTTTTCTAGATCAACAACGGTGTCTGTCCCTGCAGGACTGCCGAGCGTAAGCACGCCTTGCTCGATTTCGATGTCGGATGCAAATGAGCGCTCTCGGCGTTGACTGCGGATGAGAGCCGTCGGCACTTCAGCGAACACAATCCTTCCGCGGCGCAGGACGATTACGTCCTTTGCGATGTAGCTGGGGCGAATACGTTCGCTGGCAATCAGGGACCAAAGGTAGATAAAGCTCCAGGCCGAGATAATCAGTGCGATCAATCGCAGTGAGCCAGGTGGTAGAAGAAGATGCACTGCCACCATTTCGGACACAAGAACCGCTGTGAGAACACCAAGCATCTGTAGTCGGCCGGGAGGGTGGGGAAGGGCATCCGCGCCATCGGGAATAAGCTGAACGCCTTTGACCCATCGCGTGAGGTCTCGATACAACCCGAGTTCATAGCGTGCGAGGCGGAAACCAGGATGTTTGCGCAGCAGTGCCCAGAGCCTAGCCACCCAGACTCCCTGCTATGGATTCGAGCGCGAACGCCTGCGCTCCACGAGTCGGGACGTCACCCACCGCTAGCCCTGTTTGAGCAGGCTGTAGCGTTTCTAAAACACCCCGCATCAGTCCGAGAGGAAAGAGCTCATGAAGGCGTTGCACGATCGGAGTGACTTTCTCATCGCGCGAGGTTAACGTTGCGAGTTCGCTCCATAACCTGCCAGCCTCACGTGCCGCGGCGATACACGTTTGATCATCAAGGTTTCGTCGAAGCACAGTCCACGTGGCGCTGGTAGCAACACCGGTGAGCGCCATCAGGTCCCACGAGTCCAGCTCCAACTGCAGGGTGTCAGCATCTTCGAAGACAGCGCTCAAACGTTGCCGAATGTCCTCCGGGGCACCCAACGGAGCATGTTGTATCAGCGCAAGGCGCTTACGTTGATGCTGCAGGTGCCGTATCCGTTCATCCAGCAGTGTTAGGGAACGAGCAACGGCGTCATCGGATTGGACGTCGGCTACGGGCACGCCTGCGTCGATAAGTGCCCGAGCCCGAATGACTGCTGCCAGATCCCGGACAGAGTATTCGCGGTAGTTGCCGCTGGTCCGGGCTGGTTCTTCAACTACTCCAGCTTCATGTAAGTGGCGCACTGAGCGGACTGAACAACCAGCTGCAGCTGCTATATCAGAGATCTTCACGACGCCAGACTAAACCCTCACATCGTGTGAGGGTCAAGGCCTGGGGCTAGGAATTCCTAGTTGCGGAAACCGTGGACCGGGGCAGGGATGAAGCCCCCGCGGCGAATGAACGCGTCGTTGCCCACCTGGGAGACCGGGATGACCGGTGCGTATCCGAGCAGCCCGCCGAAGTTGACTTCATCCCCAGGCTTCGTGCCCGGCACGGGGATCAGACGTGCTGCGGTGGTCTTATGGTTCATCACGCCGATCGCGGCTTCGTCCGCGATCATGCCGGAGATGAGCTCCGCGGACGTGTCGCCAGGAATGGCGATCATGTCAAAGCCCACGGAACAGATCGAGGTCATGGCCTCCAGCTTGTCCATGGTGATGCTGCCGGCACGTACTGCGTCGATCATGCCCTTATCCTCAGAGACCGGGATGAAGGAGCCACTCAAGCCGCCGACGCGTGAGCAGGCCATCATGCCGCCTTTCTTTACAGCGTCGTTAAGCAGTGCGAGAGCTGCCGTGGTTCCGTGGGTACCTACCTGATCCAGGCCCATGTGCTCAAGGATGTGTGCGACGGAGTCACCCATTTCAGCAGTCGGCGCCAACGACAGGTCCACGATGCCAAACGGCACACCGAGGCGCTCTGCCGCCATGTTGCCCACGAGCTGGCCTGCGCGGGTGATTTTGAAGGCGGCCTTTTTTACTTCCTCGGCAACGTCGTTAAGCGTGGCTCCCTCGAGCGAACCCAACGCATTGTTGACCACACCCGGGCCGGACACGCCGACCGATACGACAGTGTCTGGCTCTTCGATGCCGTGGAAGGCGCCGGCCATGAAGGGGTTATCACCAACAGCGTTGGCAAACACGACCAACTTCGCACAGGCGATGGACGATTCTGTGGCCGTCAACTCGGCGGCGCGCTTGATCACGCGGCCCATCTCCGCCACAGCATCCATGTTGATGCCGGCGCGCGACGTAGCCACGTTCACCGACGAACAGATCTTGCTCGTCTGCGCCAACGCGTCAGGGATCGATGCGATCAGGCGGGCGTCGCCAGATGTAGCACCCTTCTCCACAAGCGCGGAGTAGCCGCCAATGAAGTCAATGCCCAGCTCCGCTGCCGCGCGGTCAAGCGCCTTGGCCACAAGCACCGGGTCGCCCGCAACGCCCGCGACCACCAGAGCGATGGGGGAGATGGACACGCGCTTGTTCACAATCGGGATACCCAGCTCACGCTCGATGCCTTCGCACACCGGGACCAGGTTGCGGGCGCGGGTAACCACACGGTCATACACAGCCTCTGCGGTGGCTTCCATGGTGGCGCGCGTACACCCGATCAGTGAGATGCCCATGGTGACGGTGCGGATGTCCAGGCGGTAGTCCTCGATCATGTGGATGACGTCGAGGATGTGTTTGGACTTGAAATCAAAGTCGAATGCTGCAGCCATGCTAGATCTCATTCATCGCGGTGAAGAGGGCTTCGGACTGCAGGCGGACAACCACGCCGAGGCGCTCGCCAACCTCGGCGAGTTCGGCTTGTAGGTCGCCCACGTTGGCGCCTTCTGGTACTTCAACACGCATGATCATGGTGAAGAAGTTGTCCATGAGCGTCTGGGAAACGTCGATGATGTTCAGGTTGCGTTCGGCTGCGGCGTTTGCCACGCCGGCGATGATGCCGACGCGGTCCTGACCCGTGGTCGTGATAATTGCATGCATGGGCAAAGATAGTACCCACTGGGTTACTGTGGGCGTATGCATGACGCACGTTCTTACGTCCTAGTCCTTGGTGCCGGGGGCAAAGTGTCAGCTCACACGGTGCCTTTGCTTGTCGACGCCTCCCACCACGTCTCCGCCCTCGCCCACAATCCCAAGCACACCGAGCGCCTTGCCGAAACAGGTGCAACCGTGATCATTCAAGACTTGACCAAGCTGGATAGGGAAGGCTGGGCGCGTTTGCTGACGCCGTTTGACGTCGTGGTGTGGTCCGCTGGTGCTGGCGGCGGTGATCCGGAACGAACCTATGCGGTGGACCGTGACGCGGCGATGGTGATGATCGACGCACTTGAAGAACTCGGCGAGTTCGCCCCGCTCTTAATCAACGTCTCCTATGCTGGCGCCCAAGACGGCAAGGCAGAAGACGACGGGTCATCCTGGTACGCCTATGTGGAGGCAAAGAAGGCAGTGGACTTACGTCTGCTTTCCAGCGAGATCGACCAGGTCATCCTGGGACCGACCCTGCTCACCGATGCCCCTGCGACCGGCATCAACATCCTCAACGACGCGCCGCCGCAAAGCTCTGAGACAGCCCGCGAGCTCGTTGCCCAGGTGATTGCGGAGATTATCAACCGGGGCGAGTCCTTTGATCAGAATCCGTTTGAGTTTGAAAATGGCAACCAGAAGCTGCAGGACCTGTAGCTAGCCTTGTAGCCTGGCCGGCTGTTAGGAGCGTACGTACTGCGCAAACGTGCGCATCAGTCCGTTTGCTGCGGACACGTCGTGGTGCGGCAGGTCCGCAACGATGCGCGCATAGTCTTCAGGTGCGAAATAGCCGTAGTCGTGGTAGAAATCCATGCGCGTACGCATGGCGTCTGCGTTCATCTCCGCGTGGAATTGCGTGGCCCACACGTGGTCGCCGTAGCGCACCATCTGGGTCATCCCGTCTGGGCCAGTCGCCAGCACGGTCAACGCCTCCGGCACCTCTTCCGGTGCCTCAGTGTGGCCGGTTAAAGCAGTAAACGTTTGCGGAGCGGCGGCCAGCAAGACGTCTTTGCACCCAGCCTCGGTGACCTCCACGTGGGTCGGGCCGGAATCTTCCGCGTGCGAATGTCCGATGACGCCGCCGACGTGATCCACTAGCCAGGACAGGCCGAAGCAGACGAAAAAGACCGGTAAACCAGACTCCAACACCTGGGTGAGCACCTCACCTACGTGGCGTTGGTAGTCGTCGTACGTTTCATTGCTCACGTTTAGGGAACTGCCGCCCACGATCACACCACCAATGCCGTCAAGCGGGCCAAGCTCGGTGGCAGGGGAGTCAATCACTCGGTGAACAAGTTCGACTTCTTCTAATCCCGTAGATGCCAGTGCATCGTGGTACTCGGCGCGAGCTACATCAGGGCCAAGCTCGCCGTTGCGTAGGGAAAGAAAAAGCAGTGTAGACATGCGCGTCATTCTATACCGCTTGGTCTACTTTGAGACAATTAGCCGCGAATCGACTGCTCCACCACATCCAACATGGCATCTAGGCGCTCCGGCGATTCGCCCGCAGCCAGCCTCGTAAGAACTCCTTCGAGCACTGTCTCGAGGTAGGTTTGGAGGACGTTCACGTTGACGTCGTCACGCAAATGCTCATTCGAGCGCAAACGCTCAAGCACTGCCTGATCCAGCACATCCTGGTGCTCACGCCAACGTGCTTCAAAGACTGGGTCGGTACGGAGCTTACGAATGATCTCGCTTCGGGTGGCAAACCAACCGTGCTCAGCAGGGTTACGCAGAATCTCACGCATAACCTCGACCAGACCGTTTTGGGAAACCACCTCGGCCTGACGCTGCGCGTCCGCACTCACGATGGCAAGAAACAGCGTTTCCTTGTCACCAAAATGGTGGAAAATCGCACCACGTGTTTTTCCCGTGGCTTCTTCCAAGCGAGCGACGGTAGCCCCCTCAAAGCCATACCTGGCGAAACAGTCGCGGGAGGCGTCAATGATCTCCTGCTGGCGGCGGGTCAGCTCATCTTCGCTAATAATTGGCATGGCTTATACGGGGGCTTTCTTGCTTATCGACGTCCACGTGAAAAGGCCACCCGCACACGTGCGCGGGCGGCCTTTTCACTTCTTTAGCTACAAGCTACGTGCGTAGCTCGTGGCCTTAGCTCTTCACCATCTGGCGCAGTACGTACTGCAGGATGCCACCGTGGCGGTAGTACTCCGCCTCACCCGGGGTATCCACGCGAACAACTGCGTCGAACTCAACGGTCTCGCCGCCGTCCTTCGTCGCAGTGACGTGAACAGTAGCCGGGATCTCATCGCCCTCGTTGAAAGCGGTGATGCCGCTGATGGCGAAGGTCTCGGTGCCGTCCAGACCCAGGGAAGCGTGGGATTCGCCCTCCGGGAACTGCAGCGGCAGAACACCCATGCCGATCAGGTTGGAGCGGTGGATACGCTCGAAGGACTCTGCGATCACGGCGCGAACACCAAGCAGGTTGGTGCCCTTTGCAGCCCAGTCACGGGACGAGCCGGTGCCGTACTCCTTGCCGGCGAGAACAACCAGCGGGATGTTCTTCTCGGCGTAGTTCATCGCAGCGTTGTAGATGAAGTCCTGCGGAGCGCCTTCCTTGGTGAAGTCGCGGGTGTAGCCACCCTGCTCGTCCACCAGCTCGTTGCGCAGACGGATGTTTGCGAAGGTGCCGCGCACCATGACTTCGTGGTTACCACGGCGGGAACCAAAGGAGTTGTAGTCGTGGCGTTCAACGCCGTGTGCATCCAGGTAGTCCGCCGCCGGGGTGCCCGGCTTGATGGAGGAAGCAGGGGAGATGTGGTCCGTGGTCACGGAATCGCCCAGCTTCGCCAGAACGCGTGCACCAGCGATGTCGGTGACTGCCTCCGGCTCCTCCGGCATACCGTCGAAGTACGGTGCCTTGCGGATGTAGGTGGAGTCCTCGTTCCAGTCGAAGGTCTTGCCGGTCGGAATGTCCAGACCCTGCCACTGCTCGTCGCCCTTGAAGACGTCTGCGTAGTCAGCCTCGTACATCTCGCGGGAGATGGTGGAAGCGATGGTGGACTCGATCTCCTCGGTGGACGGCCAAACGTCCTTCAGGAAGACGTCATTGCCGTTAGCATCCTGACCCAGCGGCTGGGTCTCGAAGTCGAAGTCCATCGTACCGGCGATTGCGTATGCGATGACCAGCAGCGGAGACGCGAGGTAGTTCATCTTCACGTCCGGGGAAATGCGGCCTTCGAAGTTACGGTTACCGGACAGCACTGCGGTTGCGGTCAGGTCGTACTCGTTGATTGCCTCGGAGACCTCGTTC
Organism: Corynebacterium riegelii; assembly: GCF_016728505.1. Classification (GTDB taxonomy): domain Bacteria; phylum Actinomycetota; class Actinomycetes; order Mycobacteriales; family Mycobacteriaceae; genus Corynebacterium; species Corynebacterium riegelii. The sequence goes on along the minus strand of NZ_CP068159.1, from coordinate 2,000,156 downwards.
GGCAGCGGGCCGGAGTTACCGATGCAGGATGCACAGCCGAAGCCAGTCAAGTAGAAGCCGACAGCCTCGAGGTCCTTCCACAGGTCTGCGCGCTCGTAGTAGCCGTCAACAACCTGGGAGCCCGGAGCCATGATGGTCTTGACCCACGGCTTCGCCTTCAGTCCCTTCTCTGCAGCCTTGCGAGCCAACAGGGCAGCGCCGACCATCACAGACGGGTTGGAGGTGTTGGTGCAGGAGGTAATAGCAGCAATTGCTACGGCACCGTGGTCGAGCGTGAACTCGCCACCCTGCGGGGACTCGACGACAACCGGCTTGGATGCGCGGCCCTCAGCGCCAGCAGCGGCAGATTCGCCGTTGCCCGGCCAGGACTGGTTGTATTCCACGGAGTCAACCTTCGGTGCGCGAACCGGCTCGAAGGTCTCGTTGCCTGCGGTGTTGTACTCCGGCAGCTGCTTGCGGAAGGTTTCCTTGGCGTCTGCCAAAAGGATGCGGTCCTGCGGGCGCTTCGGGCCAGCGATGGACGGCACAACGGTGGACAGGTCGAGCTCGAGGTACTCGGAGTACTCAGCCTCAGCAGCGTCCTGCTCCAGCCACATGCCCTGAGCCTTGGCGTATGCCTCAACGCGGTCGATGTCCTCCTGGGAACGGCCGGTGAGGTGGAGGTAGTTGATGGTCTCCTCGTCGATCGGGAAGATCGCACAGGTGGAGCCGAACTCTGGGGACATGTTGCCAATGGTGGCGCGGTTTGCCAGCGGAATCTGCTTGACGCCGTTGCCGTAGAACTCGACGAACTTCTGCACCACGCCGTGCTCACGCAGCATCTCGGTGATGGTGAGCACCACGTCGGTTGCGGTTACGCCGGCCGGGATCTCGCCAGTCAGCTTGAAGCCAACCACGCGCGGGATCAGCATGGACACCGGCTGGCCGAGCATTGCAGCCTCGGCCTCGATGCCGCCGACGCCCCAGCCCAGGATGCCCAGGCCGTTTTCCATGGTGGTGTGGGAGTCCGTACCAATACAGGTGTCCGGGTATGCCACGCCCTCATTGTCAAAGACAACGCGGGACAGGTACTCGATGTTCACCTGGTGGACAATGCCGGTTCCCGGCGGGACAACGCGGAAGTTGGAGAAGTTCTCAGCACCCCAGCGCAGGAACTGGTAGCGCTCCTCGTTGCGCTGGTACTCGATCTCTACGTTCTTCGCCTCAGCAGCCTCGGAACCGAATGCTTCGATGATCACAGAGTGGTCGATGACCATTTCGGCCGGGTTCAGCGGGTTAACCTGGTCTGGGTTGCCGCCGAGGGAGGAGACAGCCTCGCGCATGGTGGCAAGGTCAACAACACACGGCACACCGGTGAAGTCCTGCATCAGTACACGTGCAGGGGTGAACTGGATCTCAATGGACGGCTCTGCCGACGGATCCCAGTTCGCGATTGCCTTGATGTGGTCTGCGGTGACGTTCTTGCCGTCCTCGGTGCGCAGCAGGTTCTCACCCAGAACCTTGAGGGAGTAGGGAAGCTTCTCCATGCCTTCTACGGCGTCGAGTGCGAAGTAGTCATACGACTTTCCGCCGACCTCGAGCGTCTTCTTGGCGTTGAAGGAGTTCTTGCTTTCAGCCACAGTGAGCTCCGTTTCTCGTTGATATGTGGGGTACATGACCCGTGGCGGTCAACCATTAATCATATGCCAGGCGCCACAGTTCTACCGCAATAATAACAGTACGAGCGTTATGTTTTGGTTTTTGGCGTAGATTATTTCTCTATGCATAGCGCTGACATCGATGTTTCCTCCCTCGTGCACCAGCTCCGCGAGGACAATATCGCCCTCCAAGTGGCCAACGAGGACCTTGAAAACCATGTCGCGAATGCGTTACCTGAGAATCACGGGCTCGTCATTTTGGAACACACGCCACCCCATATCCCGGATGTTCGGGACTTGGCACAGGACCTGGCCAATGAGACGGGCATTGACACCGTTATTGTCCGCACTCCTGACGTTGCTATTGCAGTGAGTAACTCGCTGACGCGCGCCCAGGTGGAACAAGGGGAGCGAGCGATGGTCGCGCAGCCTGACTATGGGGACGGCCTCAGGGCATTCTTATCGACGTCCACGCAAACCCAACCCGCGTGGCTCCCCATCTTTCTCGCCATTGTTGTTGTTACCACTGTTGTGATTGTCGCCTCCTGGCGAGCCGTCAAACCGTTGGGCACGTCACGTATGTGACAAAACTCACACTATCTCTCGGCGTGTCTAAACGGCCAGCTAGCCGCGCCGCCTAGTCACGCCAAAAGCCTTGACTGCTGTTGCGGTTGGTAAAGAATGTTAAACAAGTTGATCTCGTGACGTATGGTTCTGCTGTCGGCTCGTGAGCCGAAGGTTGTCAAACCGTTACCCAATAGCAACACTGCGGTGGTGTGCTCTAGTCAAGCCGCTACCGCTGACAGATACGGGCATGTGGGGAAGCACGCTACGTAGTCTTCACGTTGTTTGGGGGTTGGTTTCGTCTGCCTTCGGTCTGCGCGCCTGCATCAGTAGTCAACTTTGAAGTGACCGCACGTCAAGGCTTAACGCTTGTCACGTCCGGGCCTAGTCAGCCCGTGGGCTTTGGCGCGCGGTGTGAGGAGCACCTTCGTGGGCAACCCATTTTTGAAGGCGAGCGCCGCAGTGGCAGTCACCGCTGCATTGACATTCGCCAGTGCAGCACATCCCGCGCGCGCAACCGAATCCACCGCGGAGCTTGTCGCCGCTGTCGCGCGCGCCCAAGCGAACGTGGATGAACTTACCCTCGGCCTTGGGGATCTCCAGGAGAGCGTGAACCGCGCCTTGGTTGATCTGCGCGATGCCCAGGCTCGCGCCGAACAGGCGCGCCGCGGCGCCGAAAACGCGGACGAGCGCCTGAAAGCTTCCGAAGAGGCGGTGGCAAAGGCACGCGAGGAACTAAGCAACATCACCCGCTCGCAGTACCGCGGCGCAGGCCAGTCCAGCGTGCTGAACTCCTTGAGCTCCGGAAGTGGCCAGCGCGAGGTACTTGAGCGCTCCCAGTTCCTGAAGCAGCGCTCCAAAGAGAAGCAGGACGCTCTCGAGGCGGTTGAGCGCGCTCGCGCCGAGGCCGCAAATGAAGCCTCCGTGGCACGCGAAGCTGCCCAGCTGGCGGAAACCGCCGCCGACGATGCTGCCAATGCCGAAACCAATGCACGACAGCTGCTTGAAGACAATGCCCAGGCACTCAACGAGCGCAACACCGCACTCGCCGAGGCCCAGGCTGCGCTTGACGCGGCTGAGGGACAGTTGGGTGAGGTGCGTCCGGGCGTCGAAAAGCAGGAAGCCCCGACGTATGAGGCACCTGAGGTTGACCAGGAGATCGTGGACGAAGTCACCGAGCGCGTGGCCGAGATCGCCCCGGAGGCACCGGCCCCAGAACCCGAGGTCATCGCACAAGCCGTTGCTGCCGCCCAGATCGCTTCCCCGGACAACGCAGTCGAGGAAGCCTCCAACATCGCAGCCTCTGCAGCGCTAGTGGGTTCGACGCAAACCCCGCACGCAACCTTCGCCGACCCGTATGCAGGCGGCACTGCCATGAGCTCCTCGTCTGACCTTTTGGACATCGTCTCTGCCTTCGCCGGCGGCCTGCAGACCGGCCTGGGCGTCTCCGACACTGCCGGCCAGAGCGTCTCTGACTCCCTGTCCGAGCTCCTGCCGGCCGTTGAAACCGCTGAATCCATCACCGAGGAAATCCAGCAGGCCGTCGCGCCAGCTAACTCCGGCTCCGTGGAAACCGCAATCGCTCGCGCCATGTCCGTCGTGGGCACGCCGTACGTGTGGGGCGGCGGCGACGCCAACGGCCCAACCACCGGCGTCAACGGCGGCAGCGTTAAGGGCTTCGACTGCTCCGGCCTAGTGCTTTACGCCTTCGCCGGCGCTGGTGTCTCCCTGCCGCACTACACCGGGTACCAGTACCAGCGCGGCACCCAGATCGATCCCAGCCAGGCACAGCGCGGCGACCTGTTGTTCTGGGGCCCGGGCGGCTCCCAGCACGTGGCCATCTACCTTGGCGACGGCACCATGATCGAAGCCCCCCAAGCCGGCCAAAACGTATCCGTAGTCCCGGTGCGTTGGGCAAACATGTCCCCGAAGGCTGTGCGACTGCTCTAACGCCTACGGGTACGCTGATTACCCATGGCCTTTCATGACTACGATGCACTCCTCGTCTTGTCTTTCGGTGGTCCCGAAGGGGAAGACGAGGTTATTCCATTTCTGGAGAACGTAACGCGCGGGCGTGGCATCCCGCGCGAGCGCCTGGCAAAGGTCGGCGAGCACTACTTTCACTTCGGTGGTGTCAGCCCAATTAACGCGCAGAATCGCGAGCTCATCGCAAACATTGAGGCGGAGCTTACTGCCCGCGGCATCGACCTGCCGGTCTATTTGGGCAACCGCAACTGGTATCCCTTTGCCGCTGAAACTGCGGAGCAGATGCTTGCCGACGGCCACCGCAACCCCCTCGTCTTCGCCACCAGTGCCTGGGGCGGCTACTCCGCCTGCCGCCAATACGACGAAGACATCCAGCGTCTCCGTGAAGTCACCCCGGAGGTCAACTACACCAAGCTGTGGCAGTTCTACGGCCACCCTGTGTTTGTGCAGCTGATCGCAGATAAGCTGCGTGCCGCTGTTGAACGCGCCCCCGAAGGTGCGACCGTGCTGTTTACCGCACACAGCGTACCGACGGCCGCCGACGCCGCCGCCGGAGGCGCCGAAGACCCACACCTGTACTCGCGCCAAGTCGCTGAAGCAGCGCGCCTCGTAGCCGCGGAGGCAGGCGTGAGCGACTACGAAGTGGTGTGGCAGTCTCGCTCCGGCAACCCCGCAACCCCGTGGCTTGAGCCTGACGTTGTTGACCGGACCCGCGAACTGCATGGCGAAGGCAAACTGCAACACCTCATCTGCGTCCCAATCGGGTTTATTACTGACCACATGGAGGTGGTCTGGGACCTAGACACGGAGCTTAAACAGGCGTGTGACGAGATTGGTGTCAGCTTCGAGCGCGTCGGCACCGTTGGTCTGGAGCCGGCGTTTGCATCGATGATTGTGGATTTAGTCGAGGCAGTCGCCACCGATGTCAAGCCGCAAACCTTGTCTAGCGTTGACACGTTGGGATGCACGGTCAATGGCGAGCCCTGCAAGGTGGACTGTTGCGCGCCAGTGCGACCCCCACACGCTGGCCCCACCCACGTCAGGTCCAGGCACGACGATAATCAATAACCGCATCCGCAACCCCCGCCATGCGGGCGCTACGCACGTGGCGCCACAAGGCAAAGAGTTGCGGGTCAAATGAATGGTCGCCCAGACGGTCGGTCACCGTCTCAATGGTTGCCGCCACTCGGTCGGCACGCGCAAATAGCTTCGCTGCACGCGGCGTGACCCCCACGGGAAGCCCCGGGGTGTCGTAGAAATCCGCAAGTGTGCCCACCGTCAGACGCGGATTTGGAAGATCCTGCCTGGTGCCGCCGGCGGCCTCAATCAACACTGCGGCCTCGTCTGTCGCCCGCGACAACAACTGGTCCGCCTCCCCGGGAGACAGCCACTCAGGCTCCGGCAACGGATCCTGCTCCACAAACCACCGCCAGTGCACCTCGCTTGTCTGATATTCCGGTACCAAGATGTGCTGCGCGTCCACACCCCGCAGCACGATCGCGCCGGCCTGTGTAAGCGCCTCCATTGCGGGCGAGCCAGCCCGAAGTCGCGCCGCCTGACCAGGGCCCCACAACACAAGGCGTACGACGGGATCGGGGGAGGTGAGGTTGGAGTGCGTGCGGACGTCGGCAAGCAACTGCCCAACAGGCGCCCCACCGAAACTGTGCCGACCACCCAAATCACGCAACGCATCAAGCGTCTCATCCGTTGACTCAACGCCATACAGCCACGCCGCCAACCAGACGGCAGTGTTTTGCAACGGAGAATAAACCTGAGCGCGCGTGTGCATTCCGGCCAGTCTAGCCAGACCGATAGAATACGGACACACTATGGGAGACAGTCGCTACAGCGGAGACATTTTTAGCGGGCATGCGCGCAGCAAGCGCCCAACCTACCCGTCGGTGCCGGCCGAACCCGGCATCATCGTGGAGATCGTTGGCAATGATTTCGTCGGCGCCGTCGTCGGGTTTGAACGCACCTACGACGGCGACTTCGTCCGGCTTGAAGACCGCTACGGCACCCAACGACTCTTCAAAATGCTGCCAGGCGCCTTCATGGTAGAAGGGCAACGCGTGACGCTGACCAGGTACGTGCCCAAGCGTGACGACGCCCCGGCGCGATCCAACTCCGGCTCCCGCAAAGTGGCCAACGTGCAGGCAAAGGTGGCCCAGCCCAGCCGCATCTGGGTCGAAGGTATTCACGATGCCGCAATCGTAGAGAAAGTATGGGGCCACGACCTACGCGTCGAAGGCGTCGTGGTGGAGTACCTCGAAGGCCTCGACAACCTGCCAGAGAGGCTCGCCGAGTTTCAGCCGGGGCCTGGCCGGCGCATCGGCGTGCTGGCAGACCACCTGATCGAAGGCACCAAGGAATCGCGCCTGGTCGAGGACGTCGGGCCTCACGTGCTTGTTACCGGACACCCCTACATTGACATCTGGGCGGCAGTGAAACCTGCCAGTGTCGGCATTGCTGCCTGGCCCGACGTCCCCTACGGCGAAGACTGGAAAACCGGCACCTGCCAACGCCTCGGCTGGTCTGACCCGAAGGAAGGCTGGCACCGCGTTTACTCCTCGGTCAACACCTTCCGTGACCTGGACTACACCCTGATCGGGGCGGTTGAACGGCTCGTGGATTTCGTGACTAATCCTGAGCTGAGCAAAACAGATATGTAGCATGGCCGCCATGGGTCCATTGATATGGTTTGCGGCAGCCGCGGTGCTTGCCATCCTTGAAGTATTCGTTGGCGAAATGACCCTGCTCATGATCGCCGCCGGTGCGCTGACAACAGCGGGCTTCTCGCTGATCGGCATCCCGCCTGCTGCTGAAGTTGCCATCTTTGCCGCATCGTCCGCCGCCTTTTGGTTCTTCCTGCGCCCGTACTTGCGGCGTCGTTTGGAATCGCCGAAGACGTACGACGAATCACCTCGTGCACTCGTTGGCTCACGTGCCGAGGTTGTTGAAGACATCACCCCAGTGGGAGGACAGGTGCGTTTCGACGGCAGCATCTGGTCCGCCCGCGCCCTCGACCCAGGGGAGACCTACACGGTGGGTGACGTAGTAACTGTCTCTGCAATTGATGGCCCAGTCGCGGTCGTCTGGAAGGACTAGAGCATGCCAGGCCTTTTTCTTTTTGGCGTCATCCTTATACTTGTGGTGTCGCTGCTTTTTGCATCCGTGAAGATGATCCCGCAAGGCGAAGCCGCCGTAGTTGAGCGTTTAGGCCGCTACACGCGCACCGTCTCTGGTGGGTTGACGCTTCTGGTGCCCTACATTGACCGTATTCGTGCGCGCGTTGATACGCGTGAGCGCGTGGTCTCGTTTCCACCGCAGGCGGTGATCACGCAGGATAACCTGACCGTGGCAATTGACACGGTGGTGACGTTCCAGATCAATGATCCCGCTAAGGCGATCTATGGCGTTGACAACTACCTGGTCGGCGTAGAGCAGATTTCTGTGGCTACGCTGCGTGACGTTGTTGGCGGCATGACGCTGGAGGAGACCCTGACGTCGCGTGAGACCATCAACCGCCGCCTGCGCGGCGAGCTGGACGCGGCAACCGCCAAATGGGGTCTGCGTATTAGCCGTGTGGAGCTGAAGGCGATTGATCCGCCACCGTCCATCCAGCAGTCCATGGAGATGCAGATGAAGGCGGACCGTGAAAAGCGCGCCATGATTCTGACTGCTGAAGGTAAGCGCGAGTCTGACATCAAGACAGCGGAGGGTGAGAAGCAGGCACGCATCCTGTCCGCGGAGGGCGAGAAGCACGCCGCCATCCTGAACGCGGAAGCCGAGCGCCAGGCGATGATCCTGCGCGCTGAGGGTGAGCGCGCGGCGAAGTACCTTGAGGCGCAGGGTGAGGCCCGCGCAATTCAAAAGGTCAACGCGGCGATTAAGTCTTCCGGCGTGACCCCTGAGCTGCTGGCCTACCAGTACCTGGAGAACTTGCCAAAGATTGCCAATAATGATGCGGCGACGATGTGGATGATCCCGTCCCAGTTTGGCAACTCTCTGGAGCAGTTTGCGAAGGCCTTTGCCAACAAGGACGATGACGGCGTGTTCCGCTACGAGGCACAGCGCGTTGACCAGGACACCAAGGACCTGGCGTCGGAGGGGGATACGGATCAGTGGTTTGATACCTCCACTGACCCGGAGCTGGCCCGCGCACTGGCGGAGGCGCGTGCGGTTGCGAACAAGCACGTCGACGAGCCGGATCCGACGCAGCACCGTGCGCCTGAGACGCCGATTGCTAACCCGCTGGAAATCGAGCGGCCTAGCGACCTTCCTCAGCCCGAATAATTAGGTTGAGCGCTAGGCGCCACCCCGCCTGTTCCGCTTGCCACCCCGCGGCCTGGAGACGCTGACTCATCGCCTGTTTGGAGATGCCCAGCTCCCGGGCCGCTTCGTTTTGGTTCATCCCGCGGCGCACCAGGGCAGTGGCCTCCCGGCCCTCAATGGTGCGTTTTTGCAGCACGTGGCCGACAAGCGCGAAAGCTGCGGCGATGTCTTCCGCGTTGGTGCCTGGGTTACGGGTGTCTACGCCTACTTTCACCTGCGCCGGGCGCGTGCCTACTGCCTCCGAAGCAGCATGCACGCCGCGCCCATGCGAGGTGATGCCGAGGCCGATGGCCCAGTCACCGTCCGAAAGCAGGGCCATCACCAGGTTCAGCGCGTGCTCAGGCGTATCGACGTCCGCGCGAATATCCTCAACGCCCACCACCTCAAACTCCGCCACCCCCGGCAGCGAGGACAGTGCCTCGGCCGAGCGGGAGACGTATTCGCCGCGCCGCCGCTCGCGGCCCCGATACCTTGCATGTACGCCAATCACGCCAGCAATCCTAGCGTTAATGACTTAGCGGTCTACCTTGGGGGCTTGACGGGTGGGTTGGGGGAGGTTGGCGTCGAGAAGCAGGCCAACAAGCCCCACGACGGTAAGCGCAACGGTCAGAGCGATGACGGTGGGGCTTGCGTGTCCGCTGAGCGTGTCTCCAAGCAGAACCGTGACAATTGTCCCAGGCAGGGAGCCGACAAACGTGGCCACCGCAAACGGTACAACCCGAACACGGGTCAACGCGCAGGCGTAGTTCATAATGCTGAACGGCACAAACGCCACCATGCGAAGACTTGCCACCGCCAGCCATCCGCGGGATTCCAGTCGGGCGTTAATGCGTTCCACCGAGGGATGGGTCAACCGAGGTGCTACGAAATCTCGAAGCGTATACCGCACAACCAGCAGCGTAATCACGGCAGCAACCGTGGTGGCACTAATCGCGATCACAATGCCCAGCGCGGGGCCAAACAGCAGGCCGGAAGATACCGTCAGGATGGTGCGCGGAATCGGAAACAGCGTGATGCCGACATATAGCAGCCAAAAGATCACCGGGAACCATGCTCCCGTGGAATCAGCCCAGGAGCGGAGGGTGGAGGGCGTTGGGGCGTCGAAAAGCAACCAGCCCAACACAAACACGACCAGTGCCGCAATAAGGAGTAGTTGGCGACGTTTCACACAACCTCCCAGACGAAAAACACCCCGCAACATGTGCAGGGTGATGGTTGTGCCCGGAGGGGGACTTGAACCCCCACGTCCGTTAATAGGACACTAGCACCTCAAGCTAGCGCGTCTGCCATTCCGCCACCCGGGCTTTGGGTGTTTCGGCCTTTCGGCCAGGCACTCGCATAACTATAGGTCGGCCCGCCGCGCCCGCCAAATCGCCAGCGCAACGGGCTATATCTGCTAAATTCTCCCGCGTGCTACCACCACCTAGAAGAATGATGACGTACCGCTGGTTTGTCCCACCAGTGCCACCAGCGGACGACGCCCAACATCTCACGCCCAGCTCGTGGACCGCAGGCCGTCGCGTGGTTGGCGACATGGTGTTTGCCTACCCGCGCGTATTGGCGTTGCATGTTTTGAGCTACCTCATCGGGTCCGGTGTTGGGGCGTTCGTACCCGTTGTAGTGGGCAAGATTGTGGACGGCCTCCTGGGCGATACCGACTTCAACGCCTGGTGGCTGTTTGGAGTGCTTATCGCAATCTTTTTTGTGCAGTTTCTTGGAGAGGCAACGGGCGACGGCCTTTCCGCAGCGTCCGTGGGACGCGTTCGTCACCTGGCGCAACAACACTTGACGTTGGGGGTGATGCGCAACGGGGCGGGATCGATGAGTCCTGGCACGGTGCTCAACACCATCGACGCCGACTCCAGCACGATTGCGAACTACCGCGAGTCCCTATCGTTTCCGCTCATGGCGCTTGGTTACTCCACGGGTGCCGTGGTGGCGATGTGGAGCGTCTCACCGTGGGTTGCGCTGGCTGTGCCTGTCTCCATTGTTGTCATCGCGCTATTTTCGGCGTGGACCTCGCGCCCCATCACCCGCATTTCGCTCAAGCGACGCGCTGCGGAGGCTGACGTTGCGGGTCTTGCAACCGACGTTGCGCAGGGGATTCGTGCTGTGAAAGGCCTGGGCGCTGCCACGGCGGTCACCGGCCGTTTTGCCACCTCTACGCAAACGGCGCGCGGGCTGAACCTGCAGTTTTTGGTGGCTGATGCGTGGTTGAGCTTTGCTCGCCAGGCAGTTGCGTGGGTGTGTAACGCTTTGATCATTTTCGTTGCTGCTCGTTTGACGCTGCGCGCTGAGATTACCCCGGGTCAGATGGCTTCCGTTGCGCTTTTGGTGCCGCCGGCGTTAAACATGGCAGGCTTCGCGTTCGGTGACTTGGCTAGCGGATGGGGTCGCGCGGTAGCCAGTGGTCAGCGCGTATCTGAGCTGTATAGCGCGGGTGAGGCGTTGGCTGCGCCCGATGCTGGTGTTGCCGCCGAGGTGCCGGGCCCTGGACTCTGGGTGCTACCGCCTGACCAGGAGTCTTACGAGTTGACCTCATTGTGGGCCCAGCGCGACGACGTCTTGTTCCCGCCGCACACCGTCAACATCTTCGAAGGCACGATTGAAGACAACGTCAATCCACGCGGCGAGTTTTCAGACACGGCGGTCAAAGAGGCGCTTGCAGCGGCGCATTGCCAGGACATTTTGCGACGCCTCGGCGGTGTCGGACCTGACGGCGAGCTGCCAACTGCACCGCTTGGTGAGGCCGGCCTGAACCTCTCCGGCGGCCAACGCCAACGCGTCGCCCTTGCCCGCGCTTTGGCTGCGAACCCGGAAGTGCTGATCCTCGATGACCCAACGACCGGCCTCGATTCCGTCACCCAAGCCAACGTGGTCGAGGCAGTCAAGGCGCTACGTGGCGGCGCAACCACTGTTGTCATCACCGGCAACACCACGTGGGGTGCGGCTGGCCAAGCGTTGGAGGTGAAGTAAATGCAGCGAGAGTATGAGCGCACTGATGCCGTTGCCCCTGCGACAGTTCGAGAGACCTTTGCTTACCTGTCGCAGCTTCCGAACGCGTTGAATAGGCGTTGGTGGGTGGTACTGCTCAGCGTCCAGGTGTTGATCGTCTCAGCCTATGCGCTGCAGGCGAATCTTTTTGGCCGAAGTGTTGATCCGCTGACTGGCACGCCGGTGCCGATTCTCGGCACTGGTACGCGCGCGTTTGTGGTGACCATTGCCCTTGCCATGGCATGCATGTTGGTCGACGTGGCGTTGCGGATGTTGAGCTTCTACATCGTTGGCTCAAAGGTTGCACGGGCGTCGGTGGATTTGCGCCGGCGATGTTTGGACGCGGTGCTTCGCACGCCGGTCCCACGGGTGATGGAGTTGGGCACCGGCAACGTGATTACCCGCATGACTAAAGACATTGACGAGGTTGTGCGGATTATCACGGCTATCGGTTCGCGCGTGTTGACGACGGTGTTTGTGTTCCCAATTTCGTTCATTGGACTTTTGCTTATCGACGTCCGCCTCGCCCTCATCCTCATCACCCTCATCCTCTGCGCCTACCCGTTTGCCCGTGAAATCATTCGGAGCATCCCGGCGGCGTCGAATGCGGTGAGTGTTGCTGAGGCGAAACGGAACGCGGCGCTGCTTGATACGGTCCGTGGTCTGCCTACGCTGCGCGCGTTTGGACTGCAGAACTGGGCGCTTGGGCGGATGCGCAAGGCTTCGTGGGGTGCGGTAGAGGCGACGATGGATCGCGCGCCCTGGTTTATCCGTCTTATGGGGTTGGGGCAGTTTGTGTTCGCCGCGTGGCTGTTGCTGACGCTCGGGGTGGGTGCGTGGTTGGTTGCTCATGGGTCGATTAGCCCCGGTCAGGCAAGTGCTGCGGTGTTTTTGGTAGTCCGCGCAGAGGCGGTGGTGTTCAATGCCCTGTTTTTCGTCGGAGAGCTGCAAAGCGCGGCGACCTCTGTCGGGCGTGCGGTGAGTTTGGCAACGTTGGCAGATGGCCGTGAGGCATCCGCACTGCCTGAGGACTTGAACGCACCGGTAGATGTTGAGGTGGATAACGTCTCGTTTGCCTACCCGGGTGGAGCGAACGTGTTGGAGAATCTTAGCGTCACGTTGGCCGCTGGTACGACGACTGCGCTGGTGGGCACTTCAGGTGCGGGCAAGTCGACACTGGCTGCGCTGATTGCGGGCCTTGTGGAGCCGACCGCGGGCCGCATCCGCGTGGGTGAGGTGGACACGACTCAGGTCAGCGACCTGTGGACAGCTAAGAACGTGACGCTCATGACCCAAGACGTCCACATCTTTGCCGGTACATTGCGTCAAGACTTGGCCATGGCTGATGAGGACGCTTCAGATGCAGATCTGTTGGATGCGCTCCGCCGCGCAGGTTTGGATCCCGAAAGCGCCCAGTTTGCGCGCGTATTCCCGCAAGGCCTGGACACCCCGGTTGGTGCTGGCGCTGAGGACCTGCCGCCGGAGACGGCCCAGCAGGTGGCGTTGGCGCGTGTTGCACTTGCGTCGCCGAAGGTGCTGATCTTGGATGAAGCCACAGCAGAGGCCGGAAGTGATGACACTAACGCTTTGGAGGCTGCCGCCGCGGCAATTACCAAGGGGACTACGGCACTGGTAGTGGCGCACCGCCTGGATCAGGCTGCGGCCGCTGACCGCATTCTGGTTATGGACGCAGGGCAGATTATTGAGGACGGCACCCACGCCGAGCTATTGACCCAACGGGGGAGATATGCGCAACTATTTGCAGCGTGGAGTGGCGGAGGTCACTAACCCTCAGGTACTAATGGGGCCATGACTGCTTCATATGTTTCTGATCGTTTCCCTGGCCCTGACCCGTACGCGCCGCTGAAGGAGGTACCGTCGTTTGACATCTCGTCCAACGACGTCGTGGATGGTGAGCGCCTCCCGGATCACCTAGCCGGCGATAACGCCACCAGCCCGCACCTTGCTTGGTCGAACGTGCCTGAGGGCACGAAGACATTTGCTGTGACCTGCTTCGACCCGGATGCGCCGACTGCTTCTGGGTTCTGGCACTGGTCGGCGTTTAACATCCCGGCCGACGTCACGGAGTTGCCCGCCGGCGCGGGTGCCGAGGACGGCATGGGCGTCGGCGCTGTCGTTTTGACTGGTGATGCCGAGGTGAAGGGCTACTACGGCGCAAACCCGCCCGCCGGCCACGGCCCGCACCGTTACCTGTTTGTGGTGCACGCTGTGGATACGGAGCTTGATGCGGACAGCATTGCTAACCCGACGCAGCTTGGTTTCAACCTTTACTTCCACACGCTTGGCCGTGCCTTAACGTGGGGTTGGTACGAGAACAAGTAACCTCTGCGCAATGGTTCCAATTCAGTTGCGCGCCGGCGGCGCCTTTATGGCGCTGGCGGTTGTCTTGTTCATTTTCGCGTTTCTCGCGTTCATGCGCGGGGATCAAACGTATGCGCTCACGCTGCGTTTTGTGTTGACGTGTGTGGCGTCGTTGATTTTCGGCGCATTTGCAACGACCAACACCGCAACGGGCGGCTCGCGGAAGCAGCTCGTTGCGTTGGGGGTTGCGGTTGCGCTGATCGCTGTGGGCATGGTGGTGCCCAACCAGGCGCTGACCATTGTGCCCACCACCTCACTTGCATTGTGGGGCGGTGGGGCGCTGGTGTGTGCGCTTATTCTGCGTCGTTTTTCCAGGTAAGCCCGCTACCTACGGCCTGGCTGATGTTGCTCAGGCCGTGGAGCTTCAGCTGCTTGTCGACGCCCACGTGCACCCCACGAACCCACCCCAGCCCTCCGTAGATGAACGGGGTGTATCCCTGCAGCAGGCTTGCACCCGCAGTGATTCGCTTCCACGCTTCTTGTGCATCCATGATGCCGCCGGAGCTGACGAGCACGAGCTTGTCGCCGACGCGAGCGTGCAGCCGCTGAAGCACCTCCAAGGAGCGTGCGGTCAGCGGAGCACCGGAAATGCCGCCGGCGCCCATCGCCGCAACCTCGTCGGCGGGGGTTTTCAGGCCCTCGCGAGAGATGGTGGTGTTAGTGGCCACGATGCCAGCCAGGCCGAGCTCGACGGCCAGGTCCGCTACAGCGTCGATATCCTCGTCTGAAAGATCGGGGGCAATCTTGACCAACACCGGCGTATCGGTGGAGTCCTTGACAGCGCCCAGGATTGGACGCAGTTCCTCCACAGCCTGTAGGTCACGCAACCCAGGGGTGTTGGGAGAGGAGACGTTGACCACCACGAAGTCTGCCAGAGGCCCGAGCAATGTGGCGCCTGCGCGGTAGTCGGCGACGGCGTCGGCAGCGGCCTTGTTCTTGCCAATGTTGATGCCTACGACATCGTTCGATTTGCGCTTGCGCAGGCGGCTAGCAACCTTCAGGGCACCGTCATTGTTAAAGCCCATACGGTTCAAAATGGCTTTGTCCGCAGGCAGGCGGAACAGACGCGGGGTGTCGTTGCCAGGCTGCGGTTGCGGGGTGACCGTGCCAACCTCCGCGTAGCCGAATCCGACCGCGCCCCAGGCATCCAACGCGGTGGCGTTTTTATCAAATCCCGCTGACAGGCCCAGCGGCGAGGGGAAACGAACCCCGAAAAGTTCCTGCTCAAGACGCGGGCTGTGCACGCGCACGACCTTTTCCATCCCGCGGTTGAGCGGCGTGACCGTATTGAGCACACCGAGCGCACCGGAGATGATGCCGTGGATGCGCTCAGGGGGGATGCGGAACATGAGTTTCAGCGCGGTGTCATAAAGCGTCATCATGGATCCTTTACAGTGTTTCTTTCACGATTTGGATGCCGTCGCCGGTGGCGGAGGCGATGATCAACGTGGCGTCGTCAAGCGAAATGATGCTCTGCGGATCCGCAACTGTCGCTACCTGCGCCTTTTGCGCTGGCACACCACCGGACAGGTCGTAGCCGGTGGCGGTGTTGTCAGCAGTGGACGTGATCCAAGCGAGCTTGTTCGCCGCATCCCACGTCACATCCCACGGGCCTTGCGCCACAGGCGCCGTCTGGTGCAGACGAATGATGTCCATGGTGTTGTAGACAAAGAGCTGCGAGCCGGTCGCGTCAGCCGCGAGCACCACACCATCCGTTCCGTCAATCTTGCCCACGCCAAGGCCCACGCGCAGCGTGCCGCCCTGCCTGCCGCCGGACCAATCGACGTCTTGAATCGTGGTATCGAAGCGATTGATACGCACCACCGCATCATCCTGATCAGGCAACTGCATAGCGATCAGCTGGTCGGTTTCACGCGCTACGGAGATCGTGTCCACCTTTTTACCGTCGCGGTACACCCACACCTTGCGTTGCGCATCGCTCGCGGTTACCACCTCACCACTAGAGGTGACCACTGCGGCGGTCGCAGGCTCTTCCACTTCCAAGGTGGTCTCACCGCTCGCGTCAAACAGGCGTACCTGACTGCCGCAAGCCAACGCGAACGTCCCGGCGTTTGCGCTGACCTCGCCGCAGGAGGCGTCGGTGGGGTAGGTCACGGCAGTGTTGTTACGCAGCTGCTCAACAGTGCCCACATGCACAGCATCATCGGTACGAACCGCAACCAGATCACCAGTGGTATCCAAGTCACGC
Organism: Corynebacterium riegelii; assembly: GCF_016728505.1. GTDB lineage: Bacteria > Actinomycetota > Actinomycetes > Mycobacteriales > Mycobacteriaceae > Corynebacterium > Corynebacterium riegelii. Next base: position 1,984,049 of record NZ_CP068159.1, on the reverse strand, counting down.
ACCGGGGCAAACGCGATTACCTCCCCGTCCGGGTCTGTCGTCGGCGGCGACGCAACGGGGGAGGCGCTTCCCATGTTCTGCGCCAAATCATCAGCAACTTCAGTCGGGGACGTACAAGCGGCAAGTGAAAGCGCAGCAGCCAGCACAGTCGCCGACGCCACGCGTGTGGGCAAGGGTTTCATAGCTTCCCAGAGTAGTGTTGCAACGCGTGAACGAAACCATGAGCTGGCTCCAAGTCGTCGTTTTGTCCATCGTGCAGGGACTCACCGAGTTCCTCCCGGTGTCATCATCGGGGCATTTGCGCATTGTTTCCCAACTATTTTGGGGCCAAGATGCCGGTGCCAGCTTCACCGCCGTCATCCAGCTAGGCACCGAAGCTGCCGTGCTGGTCTTTTTTGCCAAAGACATCTGGCGCATCCTCACCGCTTGGTTTGCCGGCCTGTTCAACCCGTACAAGCGCGGGCTGGATTATCGGATGGGCTGGATGGTCATCGTGGGCACCATCCCAGTCGGCGTGGCCGGGCTGCTGCTTAAAGACTTGATCCGTGAAAACTTCCGCAACCTGTGGATCACCGCCACCGTGCTTATCCTGTTTTCGCTGGTATTTATTGTGGCGGAGCGGATTGGCACGAAAAAGCGCGGCTTTGAAGAGCTCACCATGCGCGACGCCATTGTCATGGGCCTATGGCAGTGCCTCGCACTCATCCCGGGCGTGTCGCGCTCCGGCGGCACCATCTCCGGCGGCTTGCTGCTGAACCTTGACCGCGAGGTAGCCACCCGTTTCTCCTTCCTGCTCGCCATCCCGGCAGTGCTGGCGTCGGGGCTTTTCTCGCTTCCCGACGCTTTCGCGCCCCAAGCCGGCCAAGCCGCCACCGGCATGCAACTACTCGTTGGTACCGGCATCGGGTTTGTGCTGGGCTACGTCTCCATTGCGTGGCTTCTGAAGTTTGTCTCCCACCATTCCTTCGCTTGGTTTGCGGCGTACCGGATCCCGCTGGGCATCCTCGTGATGATCTTGCTTGCAACTGGGGTGATGCAAGCCGGGTAGGGTGGCCGGTATGCAATCTTGGCCCGTGCCCTCTGTTTCTGCCGTCCCTGGGACCGCCGTCCCGTTGTCGATGTACGACACCGCTGATCAACGCATCAAACCCGTAGACACCAGCGGTGAAGAAGTAGGCATGTACGTCTGCGGCATCACCCCCTATGACTCGACCCACCTAGGGCACGCTGCGACGTATCTCACGTTTGACCTGGTGTACCGCCAGCTGCTGGCGAATGGACACAAGGTGCACTACGTCCAAAACATCACCGACGTAGACGACCCGCTGTTCGAGCGCGCCGCCCGCGACGGAGTGGACTGGCGCGAGCTTGGCACCAGCCAGATTGATCTGTTCCGCAGCGACATGGAGACGTTGTCCGTCATCCCGCCGCGAGACTACATCGGGGCGATGGAGGCGGTTGATGAAATCGTCGTGATGATTCAACGTCTGTTGGATGCCGGGGCCGCGTACAAGCTGGACCACGGTGATATCTACGCGCCTATCGATGCCACAGCCCAGTTTGGTTATGAGTCCAACCTGGACCGCGCGACCATGCTTAAGTTTTTCGCCGAGCGCGGTGGCGACCCGCAGCGCGAAGGCAAGCGCGATCCGTTGGATGCCCTGCTATGGCGTGGCCACAGGGAAGGCGAGCCTGCCTGGGAGTCGCCGTTTGGCCTAGGTCGTCCAGGCTGGCACGTGGAGTGCTCGGCGATTGCTACGAACCGCCTTGGCGCAACGTTTGCCATCCAGGGTGGAGGCAGTGACTTGGCGTTTCCCCACCACGAGTTTTCCGCCGCTCACGCCGAGGCCGCCCACAACACACAGCGTATGGCGGGCCACTACGTCCACAGCGGCATGATTGCGTTGGACGGGGTGAAGATGAGCAAATCCTTGGGCAACCTCGTGTTTGTGCACAAGCTCACCGAGGCGGGATACGACCCTTCGGCGATTCGCCTCGCCGTGTTCGACGGTCACTACCGCGCGGACCGCGACTTCACGTATGAGGTCCTCGATGCGGCTGAGGCTCGTTTGGCAAGGTGGCGTGAGGCGTTGGCGAATGAGGGTGACGTGGGGGAGGTGCGCGTGGGCGTCGATAAGCTAAGGAATGCCCTGGCAAACGACCTGGACACGCCGGCTGCCCTGGCAATCATCGATGAGGCAACTGGCGACGCCGACGGCATGCTGGCAGCCGCCATCGACGGGCTGCTCGGTGTGCAGATCTCAGGGCACTAAGGAAAGATTGCAGCCATGACCACGATTCGTGAGCAGTTTCAGGCAGACGTCGACGAGTTCATCGCAGATCTGACCACTTTTGCATCCGGCTCCTACCTGGCAGATGAGGACAAGGATCTTTGGGACGAGCCCTTCGACCCCGCAGTATTGCCCGATCTGAAGCACATCCTGGAGATGTTTCTGGACGCGCTCGACCAGTGCGGTGAGGACCCATCCGAGGAAACGCTTGTCAAGGTTGTCGCGCCGTTTTACGCAAACTTGGCCGAGTTCAACGCCAAGCACGCCGACGCGGTGCTGGAGCCGGAGGAGAAGGCAGACATCGAGGCACTCGTGTTGCGCGCGGCCGCCGCGACAGGTGCCACCGATGAGGCGCTAGGGGAGTTGCCTGAACTTGAGTAGCCTGCCTGCTGCGGTGTTTTGGGACATGGACGGCACCCTGGTGGACACGGAGCCGCTGTGGGGCATCGCCACCTACGAACTGTCTGAGTACATGGGCCGCCGCATCCCGCCGGAGGTGCGTGAGGACACCGTCGGCGGTTCGTTTGAAAACACCGTGGGCATCCTGTCGCGCTACACGGGCTATCAGCTTGACGACGCTCGCGTGAACCACCTCCGCACCATCATGCACACCCGCATGGCGCAACTGATGGGCGAAGGCGTGGCGCTCAACCCAGGCGTCGGCGACGTGCTGGCGGCGCTGCGTGAGCGCGGGGTGCCTATGTACGTAGCCACTAACACGCCGCACGTGCTGGCAGATCCGTGCATCGCGGGCATTGGCGCGCACTACTTTGTAGACATCCTTAGCGGCGAGGACGTTGCTCAGGCAAAACCCGCCCCCGACATGTACGTCGAAGCAGCCCGTCGCGCTGGTGCGGCGCCCAGAGATTGCCTCGTGTTCGAGGACTCGTGGACCGGCATGAGTGCTGCGGCCGCCGCCGGATGCGCGGTGCTGGGGCTTGCCGAAACGGTGCCTGAGGGTGTGTTGAAGTTTGATCCAACGGACTTTGTTGGCGCAAAGGCGGACGATATTGCGGACTGGTTCGCACGCGCACACGCCATGGTGGGCTAGCATTACCCACCGTGAAACACTTCGACGATCTTTTTGCTGAACTCACCGCCAAAGCCGCCGAGCGTCCCGCTGGCTCCGCCACCGTGGAAGCGTTGGACAAGGGCGCCCATTTCATTGGGAAGAAGATCATCGAGGAAGCCGGCGAGGTATGGATCGCCGCCGAATACCAGTCTGATGCCGAGCTGGCTGAGGAGATGAGCCAGCTGATCTACTGGACGCAGGTGATGATGCTGGAGCGCGGCCTGACTCCAGACGATATTTACAAGTACCTCTAACGCTTTTTAAGGAACACCATGATCCGCATCGCTGTGCCCAACAAAGGGTCACTGTCCGAGCACGCCGTCCAGGTACTGAAGGAAGCAGGCTACAAAGGCCGAGGCATTACCAAAGCCTTGAACGTGGTCGATGAACCCAATGACGTGGAGTTTTTCTTCCTGCGTCCGAAGGATATCGCGATCTATGTCGCGCAAGGTCACCTTGATTTGGGGATCACTGGCCGTGATTTGGCTGCGGATTCACGTGCGTCTGTCGAGGAGGTTTTAGACCTTGGGTTTGGTGCGTCAACGTTCCGTTTTGCGGCGCCGCAGGGCGAGTCGTGGACTGTTGAGGCGTTGGAGGGCAAGCGCATTGCCACGTCGTACCCGCACCTGGTTGAGGATTACTTGGCTGAGAAGGGGATTACGCCTGGTTCAGTGATCCGCCTCGATGGGGCGGTGGAGATTTCCATCAAGCTGGGGGTGGCGGATGTGATTGCGGACGTGGTCTCGACCGGTGCGACGTTGCGTCAGCAAGGATTGGCCCCGTTTGGTGAGCCGATCATGACCAGCTGTGCCGTTGTGGTCAAGCGTGAGGGCATGCAGCTTAACGACGCCCACCGCCGCGTCCTCGGCCGCATCACCGGCATCCTGACCGCACACAACTACTTGATGATTGACTACAACGTAGCTAGGGCAGACTTGGAGCAGGCGTTGGCGTTGACACCGGGTATTACCGGACCGACGGTGTCCCCACTGCATCGTGACGATTGGGTAGCGGTTCGCGCAATGGTTGAGAAGTCTGCCGCAAACCGGGTGATGGATGAACTCTCCGCGCTTGGCGCCCAGGGTGTTCTGGCTACCGAGCTGCGGATCGCACGCCTGTAACCAGTCTTTATCGCGTGGCTATAGTGGGAGGCTATGAGCACTCGCACTGAAGAAGACCTGCTTGGTCGCCTCGACGTTCCCAACGATAAGTTCTACGGCATCCACACACTGCGTGCTGTGGACAACTTCCAGATCTCCGGCACCACCATTAATCAGTTCCCGGAGTTCATCCGCGGCATGGTTGAGGTGAAGAAGGCGACGGCGATTGCGAACCGCCGCCTGCACACCCTGCCAAAGAAAAAGTCTGAGGCAATTGTCGCTGCGTGCGACAAGATCCTCAACGAGGGCTACTGCATGGATCAGTTCCCCTCTGACGTGTTTCAGGGTGGTGCTGGCACGTCGGTGAACATGAACACTAATGAGGTCGTAGCCAACGTTGCCCTGGAGCTGTTGGGCGAGCCGAAGGGCGCCTATGACGTGATCAACCCTAACGATGACGTCAATATGTCGCAGTCCACCAACGACGCATATCCAACGGGCTTCCGCCTCGGAGTGTTCTACGCTGTACAAGGATTGATGGCGGAGCTTGATGAGCTACAGAAGGCACTGCGCGCAAAGGGCGACGAGTTTGCGGACATTATCAAGATGGGCCGCACCCAGCTTCAAGACGCTGTGCCGATGACCCTTGGCCAAGAATTCACCGCTTTCGGCGCCAATCTTGCAGAGGAGCAGCGCACCATCAACAGTGCTGCGGATTCGCTTTTGGAGGTCAATCTTGGCGCCACCGCGATTGGCACCGGAATTAACACTCCGACGGGGTACCGCGACCAGGTGGTCTCCGCGCTGCGTGAGGTGACCGGGCTGGATATTCAGGCTTCCCCGGATCTTATCGAGGCCACCTCTGACACCGGCGGCTACGTCATGATGCACTCCGCGCTCAAGCGCGCTGCGATGAAACTGTCGAAAATTTGCAACGATTTGCGTCTCCTGTCGTCTGGCCCGCGTGCAGGGTTGAACGAGATCAACTTGCCGGAGCGTCAGGCGGGCTCGTCGATTATGCCGGCAAAGGTCAACCCCGTTATCCCGGAGGTTGTCAACCAGGTCTGCTTCAAGGTGTTTGGTAATGACGTCACTGTCTCCATGGCGGCGGAAGCTGGCCAGCTGCAGCTCAACGTGATGGAGCCGGTGATTGCGCAGTCGCTGTTTGAGTCGATCAACCTACTGTCTAACGCGGCGAAGACGCTGCGCGAGAAGTGTGTCGTGGGCATTACCGCAAACAAGGAGGTGTGTGAAGCCTACGTGACGCGTTCCATTGGCATCATCACCTACCTGAACCCGGTGATCGGCCACCACATGGGCGATGTCATCGGGCGCGAGGCCGCCGCAACCGGCAAGAGCGTCTACGACCTTGTGCTTGAGCACGAGCTCATGACCGAAGATGAACTGAAGAAGGTCCTGAGCAAGGAAAACCTCATGCATCCGGAGTACCGCGGCAAGCTCTACATTGACGAAGATTAGAGCCTGAAGCTGCGGTACTCTTGGGGTTCATGAGGACCGATGTTGAAATTGCTCAAGCCCACACGCTAGAACCCATTACTGATATCGCTGATCGCGCAGGTGTATCGGCCGACGCGCTGGTGCCGTACGGCCGCTACATGGCGAAGGTCGACATCACCCAGGTGCCGGAAAACAATCCTGGCAAGCTAGTGCTTGTCACCGGCGTGTCACCAACACCAGCTGGCGAGGGTAAGTCCACAACCCTGATTGGTCTTACGGACGCGCTGGCGCGATTGGGGAAGAAAGCAATCGTGGCGCTGCGTGAACCGTCGCTTGGGCCCGTGATGGGTATTAAGGGCGGGGCTGCTGGTGGAGGCTACTCCCAGGTAGTGCCGATGGAAAACATCAACCTGCACTTCACGGGTGACTTCCACGCCATCACGTCGGCCAATAACACGCTCGCAGCGCTAGTAGACAACCACATTCAGCAAGGCAACGAACTAGGCATTGACCCGCGCAGGATCACTTGGCAGCGCTGCTTGGACGTCAACGATCGTTCGCTGCGCAACGTGGTCACGGGTCTTGGTGGGCCGGGCAATGGCGTGCCGACAGAAACCGGATTCACCATCACCGCAGCCTCCGAAATCATGGCAATCCTTGGCCTGGCGACTGACCTGGACGACCTGAAGCGTCGCCTTGGCAACATCACCATCGGCCTGACTTACGACAAGAAGCCGGTTACCGTGAGCCAGCTCAACGCCGAAGGCGCAATGGCCGCACTTTTGAAGGAAGCGATCAACCCGAACCTGGTGCAAACACTTGGCGGCACGCCGGCCTTCATCCACGGTGGCCCGTTCGCCAACATCGCACACGGCTGCAACACGCTTATTGCTACCCGTACCGCCCAGGCGTATGCCGATATCGTGCTTACCGAAGCAGGCTTCGGATCCGACCTTGGAGCTGAGAAGTTCTTCGACATCAAGGCGCGTGCTGGTGAGTTGGATGTTGCCGGTGCCGTGATTGTGGTGACGATTAGGTCGATGAAGTACAACGCGGGCGTCGATAAGCAAAAGCTCTCCGAGGAAAACCTCGACGCTGTCGCAGCTGGCATTGTCAACCTCGAGCGCCACGTGGAAAACCTCCGCAAGTTCGGCGTGACCCCGGTAGTGGCACTCAACGACTTTGTCACCGACACCGACGCCGAGCGCGAATACGTCCGCAACTGGGCGCGCGAAAAAGGCATTGCACTCGAGATCGCTAAGGTGTGGGAAAAGGGTGGCGAAGGTGCCGAGGACCTAGCCCGCACCCTGCTGGACAACCTCACCGAGAACCAGTCGACCACGCTGTACGATCCCGCAGACGGCATTGAAAACGCCATCGAAACCATTGCACGGGAGGTCTACCGCGCTGAGAACGTCCAGTACTCCCAAGCAGCACTGAAGGACTTGCAGACGCTTAAGGAAAACGGCTGGGACACCCTGCCGGTATGCATTTCCAAAACGCAGTACTCGTTCTCCGACGATCCCTCGCAGCTCGGTGCGCCAACCGGCCACACTCTGCACGTACGCAACCTGTTGCCACGTACCGGTGCAGGCTTCATCGTCGCGTTGACTGGTGACGTCATGACCATGCCGGGCCTCCCCAAGGTGCCAGCCGCCAACAACATCAACGTCGACGGCAACGGCGTCATCTCCGGCCTGTTCTAGATCTGATTTAGGTCCCTGCGGTGCCGAACAGCTGCCGCATCGCCCCAAACGGGTGATACGGGTTCGGCACCGGGTGACCGTTCGGAGATACCCACGTCGGGGTCCCGTCGATACTTTCGATGCGACCTCGCTTTTTGCGCAGCGGGTCATCATCATTGACCCGGTTGTGATAACGGCATAGTGGCGCCAAGTTGCTCAGGTTTGTCTCACCACCTGCCTTCCAGGAGGTGATGTGGTGCAACTCGCAAGCTTCAGAACCATGGCGGCAATCCGGCACCGGACATACCGGCATGACCAGGCGCGCTAGATCCCGCTGCTTTTGGTTTGCCAGGCGCTTCGTGCGGTAGAGGTTCACAGGGCCTTCTTGAGGGTGAAAAAGCCCGACCTCAAGCTCCTTGCCGTACTGTGCGGCAAGGTATTCGGCGCCGGTGATGGTGGTACCGTCGCTAAGACCTAGGATCGTTTCGTCGCCTTGGCCAGCCAGAATCTTCACGTGCTCATCGAGTGGCACCAGAATCATTGGGCGCCGCACTGCCCGCCCCACGCCACCGCCACGCAACACGGCAAGTAATCGTTTCACCATCTGCGGCATCGCTGGCTTGGTCGGGTCAAGCCCTGAGGTACATTCGTGCTCCAAATCTGCAAGTTCGTGCTCGTCAGCGGTAAAAGTGACGGTGCGTAGCTTGTCACGGGACTTTGAAAACGTCACCCGCGGTGTCGCCTTACGCTGCGCCTGAGGGATCAATGCTTTCGCGCGTTCGGCAAGCGTCCGGTACGTGCCGCGGACGCTGAGCAGCTGGATGCGGATCTTGTCTCGCGTGCGCTTGTCTTTGATGCTGCGCAGCCGTCGCTCAAGCATGGCCAGCTGGTCCAAATTCAGTTTTGAACGTCGGGCCTTGTCTCGTGCTTTTTCTTGCTGGCGTCGCTGTTGAGTGGGGCCGAAGTAGATTTCCTGGAGCTTGGCCCACTCGTTCACTTTGGCTTTGTCGTAGCCAGCCGCGATCGCTTGGTCGCGGTCGAACCACTCAAGGATGTCAATGGTTGGTGCGTGTAAGAACTGTTCAAAAGGATTCATGGCCAGGAAGGTAGACGGCGGTCAACCCCTGGTCAATAGGTTTTTCGCCGCCTGTGGATAACTTGGTCAAACCCCCAGAAGTTATCCACAGAAACGGGTCCTTATTGAAAATTCAGCGCTTGTTATTGAAAAACTTCGGGCCATCCGGGATAGGGTGGCGGCGTACCTCCGTACTCTGGGCACAGTGATTGGAACGAACACCAGCCGCAAAGTTTAGACGTTTTCGGCTTAAACGTTCCCTCTTTTCCGTCGGCAACAATATTGGCCCATAGATCGCCAAGATCGCGTTCAAAATACTCCAGCTCCTCACGCGAAGGCTGGATCACCATAGAGTCCATCACCTTCAGGTACATCAGCTTCAGCTGCGCTGGGATGACGTTAAAGAGACGCCAGTACACCAGCGCATAGAATCGCATCTGAAACAGCGCGCTGTCTGCGAACCGTGGCGGCGGCATTTTGCCGGTCTTATAGTCCACCACCCGCACTTCGCCTGAATCAGCGATGTCGACTCGGTCGATGAATCCGCGCACCGGCACGCCGTTTGGCAGGACGGACTCCACACGCATTTCCTGTGCGTGTGGGTCGAAGCGCTCTGGGCCTTCCATGTGGAAGTAGCCTTTGAGGAGCGCGCGGGCGTCGATAAGCAGCTGCATTTCGTCCTCAACCGGCTCGGCGCACGCGGGCTCGAGCTCCTGAAGTCTCGCCCACGCTGGCCGCAGCTCTTTGACCGCGGCCGGATACGTCCGCTGGTCCCGTGGCCAGGTGAACATCTCTTCCAACACCGCGTGCACGAGGGATCCGCGCACCTGGTGGATGGTTTTCGGCTCAGGAATCTTGTCGATGGCCTTCAGCCGGTACATCAGAGGGCATTGCTGGTAGTCGCCTGCGCGCGACGGAGATAATGCGAGCGTCATCGAAGCCAACCTTAGCGCAGCGCTAGGGTGGAACCATGCGTAGCCTTGCAGAGTTCATCACCGCCAGCCCGAGTGCGTTCCACGCAGCCGACGTTGTTCGTAGCGCGTTTGTTGGTGCTGGTTTTGCCGAAGATTCAGAGATCACCCCTGGTGGCCACGTCATCGTTCAAGATGGTTCGGTGATTGCCTGGTGGGTGCCGGAGCGTGCTAACCCGCGTTTTCGCATTGTCGGGTCGCATACGGATTCCCCCGGGTTGTGGCTGAAGCCGAACCCAGAGTTTGCCGGCGAGGGTTTTCGTCAGCTGGCGGTTGAGGTGTACGGCGGGCCGGTGTTGCAGTCGTGGTTCGACCGTGAACTGGCGTTTGCAGGGCGCATCGTGCTTGACGACGCCACGTCTCACCTCATCACCACCCTTCCCATTGCCCGCGTTCCCAACTTGGCTATTCACCTCTACCGCAGCGATGCCCCTGAGATAGACCGCCAGACCCACATGCAGCCAGTGTTGTGCGTGGATACTCCGATGGTGGACATTATGGGTGAGGCCGCAGGCGTTGACCCGAAGCGTATTGTTTCGCACGATCTCATCGCCGTAGATACGCAGGCTCCTGCGGCGATGGGGGACCTCCTGGCTGCAGGGCGCTTGGACAACTTGTCCAGCGTCCACGCGTCTGCGCGTGCCTTCCTGGCTGCAGTGGCTGATGCGCCGGCAGATGGGGATGTGCTTGTGTTTGCCTCGTTCAATCATGAGGAGATCGGATCGGCCACCGCGGTTGGCGCCGGTGGGCCGCTGCTGGAACGAGTCCTGGCCAAGTTAGCAGGTGATATGGGCGACCCGCTGGATGTTTACGCGGCATCGTCCGTGATTTCCGCAGACGCGGCGCATGCCGTGCACCCCAACTACCCGCAAAAGCACGATCCGACGCACCGCCCGCTGATGAATCACGGCCCTGTGCTGAAGATCAACGCGAATCAGCGCTATGCGTCGAATGCGGTGACGGAAGCGCTCTGGCACCGGGCGTGTGCTGTGGCAGAGGTCCCTGTGCAGACGTTTGTTGGCCACAATGCTGTGCCGTGCGGCTCAACGATCGGGCCGATTTCTTCTACACGCCTTGGAATCCCTACGGTAGATGTCGGCGTGCCGCTGCTCTCCATGCATTCAGCACGGGAACTGGTTGGTTTGCAAGACCAGGCCTGGTTCGAGGCGGCGCTAACTGCGTACTACAAAGGGGCATAAATGTATTCGGGCAAATTCCAGGCGGGCGATAAGGTACAGCTCACGGACGCGAAGCGTCGGCACTTCACCATTGAGCTTGTGCCCGACGGTCAGTTCCATTCGCATAAGGGCATTGTGGAGCACAACGACATCATCGGCGCTGATGAAGGCAGCGTAGTGCAGTCCACCCTCGGCGCGGACTACCTGTGCTTCCGTCACCTGTTGGTAGACCATGTGCTGTCTATGCCGCGTGGTGCTGCGGTGATTTACCCCAAGGATGCTGCGCAGATCCTGGTTGAGGGCGACATCTTCATGGGTGCACGCGTGTTGGAGGCTGGCGCAGGCTCGGGTGCCTTGACCATGTCGTTGCTTCGCGCGGTTGGCCCGGAAGGGCGCGTGTTTTCCTATGAGATCCGTGACGATCACTTGGAGTTTGCCCGCAATAACGTGGCGGAGTACTTCGGCTCTGAGCCGCAGTGGTGGACCCCGCGCTTGGGGGATTTCGGCGAGGTGACCGTTGATGATCTCGGCGGCCCGGTGGATCGCCTGATCCTGGACATGGTGGAACCGTGGCATTTCATTGACACTGTGAAAAACTTGCTGATTCCTGGTGGTGTGTTCATGACGTATGTGGCTACGGTGCCGCAGCTGATGAACATCATGGAGGCTATCCGTGAGGCGAAGTGCTTTACGGAGCCGCGCGCGTGGGAAACGCTGCTGCGTGAGTGGAAGGTTGAGGGGCTGGCAACTCGCCCGGAGCATCGCATGAACGCGCACACTGCGTTCCTGGTGTGGACTCGCCGGTTGGCTGATGGGGTGACGCCGCCGAGGCCGCAGCGTCGCGCGCGTAGGTAATCTCGTTATGCTCGAGGCATGATCACTGACGATGCTTTCGGGCCGGAACTGCGCCAATTAAAGCGCGAGAACAGGGATATCTCTGAGCGCAACACCAAGCTTGCGGAGCTGTTGAAATCGAGTCGCGACAAGCTCAACAGCCTCTACGCCCAGGTGGAGGCTTTGGGGGAGCCAGCTTCGACTTACGGCATTTACCTTGAGTCGGCGTCGCAGGATCATGAAGCTGAGATCTATACCTCAGGTCGGCAGATGCGGGTCAAGATCGCGCCGACGGTTGCGCCGGACTCGCTGAAGCCGGGCAAGCTGGTCAGGCTTGGCGACGGCACCGTGATCGTCGAAGCCTGCTCCTACGACACCACCGGGCAGCTAACTACCCTGATTGAGAAGATTGGTGGCACGCGTGCAGTGGTGGCTGACCAACAAGGCACTGAGCACTTGGTGCGTCTGACTGAACCTTTGCAATCGCAGGCCCGCGCAGGTGACACCGTGCTGGTGGACTTAAAGTCTGGGTTTGCGTTTGAGCGCGTACCGAAGACTGAGGTCAATCAGCTCTCCCTTGAGGAAGTGCCGGACGTGACGTACGCCGATATTGGTGGTCTGTCCTCGCAGATCGAGACGATCAAAGACTCTGTCGAGTTGCCGTTTGCGTATCCGGAGTTGTACCAGCAGTACCGCTTGGCGCCGCCGAAGGGGTTGTTGCTGTATGGGCCTCCGGGATGCGGTAAGACGTTGATTGCAAAGGCCGTGGCTAATTCGTTGTCGCAGCGTATTGGCGACGGCGGGCAGGCCCACTTCATTAACGTCAAAGGTCCAGAGCTTCTGAACAAGTTCGTGGGCGAGACGGAGCGTCGTATTCGGCTCATTTTTGAGCGTGCTCGTGAGCTGGCTTCTGATGGTCGTCCGGTGATCGTGTTTTTTGATGAGATGGAGTCAATTTTCCGCACCCGCGGCTCCGGGGTGAGCTCCGACATGGAAACCACAGTGGTCCCGCAGTTGTTGACGGAGATTGACGGTGTTGAAGACATCGCAAACGTCATTGTCATCGGTGCGACCAACCGCGAAGAACTCATCGACCCGGCGATTCTGCGACCTGGTCGCCTTGACATCAAAATCAGGGTGTCCCGCCCGAACCGGGATGAGGCGGCGGATATTTTTGCCCGCTACATCACTGACGACATCCCGCTTGCTTCCTCGTCCGAGGACCTCATCGATGCTGCAGTGGAGGCGATGTACGCCCCTCGCCCGTTTGTCCGCCTCACGCTTGCTGACGGCACCACGGAAACCCTTCACTACCACGACTTTGTCTCTGGCGCGATGATTGCAAACGTGGTTGACCGCGCCAAGAAGCTAGCGATCAAGGATCACATTTCCAACGCCGCCAGTGCTAAGGGTGCTGGTACTGAGGGTGCTAACCACCCTGGCACGGACCAAGTTGTCGAGGAACATGTTGTCGAGGAACATGTTGGTGTGAGCGTCGAGCACTTGCGACTTGCTGTTCGTGCAGAACAAGACGAAAGTGAGGACCTCCCGAACACGGCAAACCCGGATGAGTGGGCTCGAATCACCGGACGTCACGGTCAGCGCGTTGTTTCCGCTGAGGTGGTTTCCGGCTCGGAGTAACTGTCTGTATTCTCGAGTGTCTCCACGATGGCGTTGATCGCTCGGTTGAAGTCCTGGTCAGACAGGTGCGCGAAACTCATCGTCAGCGCAGTGTCTGCGCGGCCAGCTTCAAACCCGGAGCGCGCCAGTACGCCTGCAAAGTCGTTGCGGTGCCCGCGGGTGGGGAAGTGGGCGATGAGGTCGGCGCCGGTGCCGTCGGAAAGCTGAGCATGCGAGGCAACCTTGGCAAGGGCGGGTACAACGCGGCTTTCCAAAATGGCGCGTCGCTTCGCCAGCCTGGCGTGGGTGGCCTTGGTGTTGCGGCGGACGTAGCCGCCGCGAAGTAGCGAAGCTATCGCACGTTGCGTGACCGCGCTGACCGGCATACCCAACACCTGTCGCGTACGCCCTAGGGCCTCTGCCTGGGAGTTTGAGGCAACAACATAGCCTGCGGCGAGCTCGCGAGACAGCAACGTTGAAAATGTTCCGAGCGTAAATACATCTGCGCCGTCCCCAGCAATAGCTGCCAGGGTCGGCTGTGGGGCTGTGCGGTAGCGAAGTTCTGCGTTGAAATCATCTTCGATAATCGAGGTCGAAGTCTCAGCTGCCCAGCGCAGAAGCTGCGACCGGCGAGCAACCGGCATGGCACCACCGAGCGGATACAAGTGAGCAGGCGTAACCAGGATCGCGTCCAAGGTTGCGGGCAGGGTATCAACGCACACACCGTGACTATCCGTTGGGCACGGAACAATCTCGTGACCAGCTGCTTCGATAACGCGCTGTAGGCCGGGGTGTCCTGGACTCTCAACGCCAATGCGTAACCGCCCCGAACTGTGGGATGCAAGCGTAAGCAGAATCAGCATCAAACCTTCGCGGGAACCGCCAGTGACCACCACGTTGCCAGGATCCACCGCAAGGCTGCGCGCAACGCGCAGATGCTCCGCGATTGCGTCACGCAGCTCTACCTGACCTGCCTTATCAACCCGCCCGCCCGAGTCAGATGCAGCCTCCCGCCACGCCGCATGCCAGGCTGCTGGGCGGATTAAACCAGCTGTGCCGGGCGCTGGTTTTAGCGAGATGAGTTCCTGCTTGCGCCTATTTCCCCGCTTATTATGCGTCACCTTGCCAGTGGCTTGCTTGCGCTGCTGCGTATGCGGCGCAAGAACCAGATCCGGGTGGACGCGTGTTGGTGCTCCCTGTGAAGCAAGCAGGTAGCCTTCGCTGATTAACTGCTCATAAGCAGAGACAACCGTTCCCCTTGATACTTTCGCTTGCATGGCAAGCGCCCTGGTTGACGGCACGGTATCTCCGGGGCGAAGTGTTCCATTAGCCACGGCCGCCCGCACCGCTGCGGCGATTTGGGCGGGGAGGGGTTGGGGGTTGGCGGGGGAGACGTCGATAAGCACAATGCCCTCACTGGTACAAAGAATTCACACCTAACTGGCACTTGGAACTTACCAGTTGGGCCAGCAAGGTATGACTATGGCTGATTTTTCTGAACTGAACCAACAATTCCTCGGCGGCGTGATCATGGATGTGGTCACCCCAGAGCAGGCGAAGATCGCGGAAGACGCCGGCGCCGTCGCGGTCATGGCACTCGAGCGAGTCCCTGCAGACATCCGCGCACAGGGCGGCGTGGCACGCATGAGCGACCCCGATCTCATCGACGGCATCATCGCCGCCGTCAACATTCCCGTCATGGCCAAGGCACGCATCGGCCACGCCATGGAGGCACGAATTCTTGAGCACCTCGGGGTGGACTACATCGACGAATCCGAGGTCCTAAGCCCCGCCGATTACGTCAACCACATTGACAAGCGCAGCTTCAACGTGCCGTTTGTCTGCGGCGCAACCAACCTCGGGGAAGCGCTGCGTCGCATTAACGAAGGCGCTGCCATGATCCGTTCCAAGGGCGAAGCCGGCACCGGTGATGTGTCCGAGGCCGTCAAGCACATTCGCAAAATCAAGGGCGAGATCAGCGCGTTGACCGCCATGTGGCGCAACAATCGCGACGAACTCTACGTTGCTGCAAAGGAACTGCAGGCACCGTACGAGCTCGTTGCCAAGACGGCGGAGGACGGTAAGTTGCCCGTCCCGCTCCTGGTTGCCGGTGGCGTATCCACTCCGGCGGATGCCGCGTTCATGATGGAGCTCGGCGCTGATGGCGTTTTCGTAGGGTCCGGCATTTTCAAGTCCGGCAACCCAGAGGCGCGCGCAAAGGCCGTAGTCAAGGCCACACGCAACTGGCAGGACATCGCGACGGTTACCGAGGTCTCCCGCGGCCTGGGCGAGGCCATGGTCGGCATCAACGTCTCCGACCTGCCGGCACCGCACCGTCTAGCTGAACGTGGCTGGTAAGCCGCACCACGGTCAGTGAACCACGTTCACCCCCTCACCAGGTGCACGTTGAGTTTTCACCACCAGCTTGCGTGATGTAATGCAGGACACACTAGGGGTGAATGGTGAGTTGGCATACCGATTCTGGCGGTAGTCAACAGTGCGGTGACTTACAGTCTCGGCAAGTCAACAGCCGCCTCACCAAGGAGTACGAATGGTTATTTCGTTTCTGGGTGTCCTGCTCTCGCTAGTCATCCTGGTTGTCCTCGCATACCGCGGCCACTCGGTTGTAGTCGTCGCTCCCTTTGCCTCGCTTGTCGCACTGCTCTTCGCAGGTCAACCCATCATGGGCACCTACACACAGATCTTCATGCCGGCGCTTGGTGGTTTTGTAACCAAATATTTCCCGCTGTTTATGTTCGGGGCAATATTTGGCTACCTCATGACCTCCACAGGCCTAGCTCGATACCTCGCACGCGGCATCACCGCACTCTTCGGGCCTAAACGCGCCATGCTGTCCACCGTGGTCGCCACCTCACTGCTTGCTTACGGCGGCGTCTCAGCTTGGGTGGTGGCGTTTACCATCGTGCCAATTGCGACCGCGCTGTTCCGGGAAGCAAACGTTCCGAAACGACTCATGCCAGCGGCAATCGCATTTGGAACCATCACCTACGCACTAGCCGGACTGCCGGGTTCCCCGCAGATCCACAATGCAATCCCTACAAGCTACTTCGGAACAAACGTCTACGCGGCTCCGGTTTTTGGCCTCATCGCGTCACTAATCATGTTCGTGGCTGGCACGGTGTGGCTGGAATTCCGCATTAAACAGCTCAATCGCACGGGCGAAGGCTATGACCCAATTGATAAGAACGGCAATGTCGTCGAAACGCCGGCCGGTATCGGGGAAAACACCGACGGGAAGGTTGAAATCGGTGGCGAGTCCTTCGAGGGCCAATCCGGGGGCCGAATCGGCACGCGAGCCAAGTCCGATACGGAACCGTCCGTCGCTGTTCAAGGCCTGATGGGCCTGCTGCCCATCCTGGTTGTCGTTGCTACCAACTTTGCCATGGTCTACGGGGTAGCAGGAATGCTGGATACGGATTACCTTGGCGAGGATAAGTACGGCAAGACCAGCATCGATGCACTGTTGGGAATTTGGTCTCCAACCATCGCTTTGGCCTTGGCAGTAGTCGTGATCGTTGCCATGTTCCCGGCCCGGGTCAAAGAGAGCCTCAGTGAGCTTTCCGACGGCGCGAAGAACGCGATCTTGCCCTGCCTGACCACAGCGTCTGAGGTTGGCTATGGCGCAGTTATCGCTTCACTCGTGGTGTTTAACGTGGTGAAAGAGAATATGCTCAATATTTCGGACAACGCTTTGTTGGTCTCCACGGTCTCTACCGCTGCGATTTCTGGTATCACTGGCTCCTCGTCTGGTGGTTTGTCCATCACCATGGAGACACTCGGCAGCCAACTTGCGCAAATGGCAGCAGAGCAAGGCATTTCTATGGAACTGATGCACCGGATCACTGCAATGGCATCCGTTTCCTTCGATTCGCTGCCGCACAACGGTTCAGTGCTGACCATGCTGATTGTTTGCGGTATGACACACAAACTGTCATACAAGGACATCGCGGTAGTCACTATCGTCATTCCGCTTACTACGTTGCTCATCATGGTCGGCGGTTGGACGCTTCTGGGCCTCTAATCTCCATCCGCACCATTTGAGGTAGACCGATACTCGTTCGGCCTACCTCGTTTTCCCCTTTTTGCCGTGGGTAATCGATTACTATTGCTCGGAGCAAGGAGGCCAAGAAATATGGTTGAATCCGCCAGGGATCGCATTCTGGTCGAGGCGCGGAGGCTATTTAGCCAGAACACGTACGCGAACGTTTCATTGAAGGACGTTGCTACAACAGCTGGTGTGTCAGTCGCGTTGGTGGTCAAGCATTTCGGCAGTAAGCCAGGATTGTTCGCTGCGACTGTGGACTTCCAGGACTCTTCCCTGAGGCTGTTCGCTGGCCCATTTGAAAGGCTTGGGGAGACCTCTATTATCGAGACCCTATCGGCCCCCGTGCATGCGCCGTATTCCATCGCACGCACTATCTCGGTGGCCAGTGGTGAGGACGAAAGCTTGACGGCTATCGGCTCGCGGGTGCGAAGTGACCTGATCGAGGTTTTGGCCGATCGTATACGCACAGAAGCGCCCCACCCGCATCCGGCACCTGAACTGCGCGCGCAGTCCGCGATGGCGTTGCTGGTGGGGCTTTCGTTGATGCGTCGATTAGGCAATGCTGGTGTTGAGGCGCATTCGACGCAATCGTTGGTTGATCATTACGCGCCGATCGTGCAGAAGATTATCAACGGCGCGTCACTGTCGGATTAGGCCTTCCTGCCTTCAACTGCCTTAATAATTGCGGAGAAGTCCAGCCCTCCGTGGCCTTCATCAACAAAATCCGTGAACTGCTCAGTAGCAATACGGCCTAACACGGTGTCCGTGCCGGTTTGATCCGCTGCAGCCATAGCAAGTTTGAGGTCTTTCAACATCAGTGCAGCCGCAAAACCCGGCTTAAAGTCGTTGTTTGCTGGCGATGTCGGGACAATATCGGGAACCGGCGCGTTGACAGACAAGGACCAGGAGTTGCCGGTTGCGTTCGACACCACGTCGAAAAATGCCTGCGGCGACAGTCCCAAGCGCTGGCCCAGGACAAGCGCTTCAGCGACTGCGATCTGCTGGATGGCGAGGATCATGTTGTTGCACGCCTTCACAGCCTGACCGGTGCTGGTGTCACCGGTGTGCGTAACTGATTTGCCGATGTGGTGCAGGATCGGCTTGACCTCGTTGAACAGGTCTTCTGGCCCGCCGACCATCAGTGCAAGGGTGCCCGCCTGGGCGCCAGTTATGCCACCGGAAACTGGTGCGTCCAAGAAACGGGAGCCAGCCTTAGCAATAAGGTCGGCCACTTCCTGCGCCTCTGCGACCGCGATGGTAGATAGGTCGATGTAAATCTTCGGTGTCGGATCAGCTTCCAGAAGGGATACGATGACCTTCTTCACCAGACCTCCGTTGGGCAGGCTGGTGAAAACCAGTTCGGCGCCTTTGGCGGCCTCTTCAGCGGTCTCAAAAACCTCGATGCCTAGCTCTTTCGCACGCGCACGAGCCTCATCGACAACATCGAACCCGCGGACAGTTTCACCATGTTTGGCCAGGTTGGCAGCCATCGGCACACCCATGTTGCCTAAGCCAATAAACGCGATTGTGCTCATTGCTTTATTCCTTTTCGTTGAGTGGGGTGGATTAGTTCATCAGCGGCATGGTGAACTGTGGGCCAGCGTCTTCAGCCTGGGGCCATGCCTGAGTAACGGTCTTGGTTTTGGTGTAGAAGCGGAAGGAGTCTGGTCCGTGCTGGTTTAGATCGCCGAAGCCGGACGCCTTCCAGCCGCCGAAGGTGTGGTAGGCGATTGGCACCGGAATCGGAACGTTGATGCCAACCATGCCTACCTGGACATTGCGGGCGAACTCGCGGGCTGCTCCACCGTTTTGGGTGAAGATTGCCACACCGTTTCCGTACTCGTGGTTGGTAGCCAGTGCGGTAGCTTCCTCAAGTGTGTTCGCGCGAACCATGGCCAGGACCGGGCCGAAAATTTCGACAGTGTAGAGGTCCATGTCGGTCGTGACGTTATCGAAAAACGTCGGGCCAGCGTAGAAGCCTTCGGCTAAGGATTCGCCGTCGAAGGTCTTGTCGGTGAAGGTCCACTTGCGGCCGTCGACAAGCAAAGTAGCTCCGGCCTCGACTCCCTCGGACACGATGCGATTGACTCGATCCAGTGAATCCTGAGTTACCAGGGGGCCGTAGTCAGATTCCGGATCCAAGGAGTGGCCAACCTTCAGCGCGCGTGCCTTCTCAGCGATAGAGGCGGCGAGCTTGTCGGCAGTCTCTTGGCCAACCGGGACGACAACCGGCAGGGCCATGCAGCGCTCACCAGCAGAGCCGAACGCGGCGCCGACGATCGCGGAGGCTGTTGCTTCAATGTCTGCATCCGGCAGGACAATCGCGTGGTTTTTTGCGCCACCGAAGCACTGTGCGCGCTTGTTGGTTTCTGCTGCGCGGGTGTAAATGTACTGTGCGATTGGGGTAGAGCCCACGAAGCCGACAGCCTGGATGATGTCGGAATCCAGGATGGCGTCTACAGCTTCTTTACCACCGTGGATTACCTGCAGTACGCCCTGCGGGCCGCCAGCCTCAACAAAGAGCTCTGCCAGGCGAACTGGGACGGAGGGGTCGCGCTCGGAAGGCTTGAGCACCATCGCGTTTCCTGCCGCCAACGCAGGACCGGCCTTCCAAAGAGGAATCATGGCTGGGAAGTTGAAGGGGGTGATACCCGCGACAACACCAAGCGGTTGGCGCATGGAGTAGGTGTCAATACCAGTGCCAACTTGCGTGGAATATTCGCCCTTGAGCAGGTGCGGGGCGCCGAGTGCAAACTCCACCACGTCGAGGCCACGTTGGATGTCGCCCTTGGCGTCGGGGAAGGTCTTGCCGTGCTCGAGCGCGAGAGTGCGGGCCAGCTCATCCATGTTTTCGGTGATCAGTTGCAGCCAGCGGTTGAGGACGCGGATGCGCTTTTGCGGGTTGGTGTTGCCCCATGTGGGTTGGGCCTTGGCAGCCTCTGCGATTGCGTGGTCTACGTCGCCCTTGTTTGCCAAGACGACTTGGGCTTGGACCTTGCCGGTGGACGGGCAGAATACGTCTTGGGTTTGGCCTGATGTGCCTTCGTATGAGGCGCCGTTGACGTAGTGGTGGATGGTACGCATGTTTTCCTCCCTGCAAATCGATATGTACGGTATGGCCGTTGATCGTACAGTGACGCCGCTCACTTCTTCGGCAATTGTGTTGCACAGGACGACATTTACCCCCGTGAAATTCGGAGATGCACATAGTTTTCGGTCGCTCGCACTGGCCTGATCCTCGGGCGTGGTCAAAGTGGTGACGGGGTGAACGGCATACACTTCTGTCCTGATTCCCGCTTTCACGGCGCCGAAAACGAATACGGTGGGAGCATGTTGCACGTCCAGCCACAACATTGGGAAGCCGACGTCATTTTGAACGACGGGTCCATCGCCACCATTCGTGCGATTGATAATGGTGACAAAGAGGCTATCTATCAGTTCTACGACCGTGTCTCCGATAAGTCGAAGTTTCTGCGTTTCTTTGGCACTCATCCAACGCTGTCCGATAGTGACATGCAGCGTTGGTTAGATATTGAGGGGTATGAACGCGTCACCTTGGTGTTGGAGGAGCGCGGCGACATTGTTGCTGTCGCCGGGTACGCGATTGTGCAGCAGTTTCTCCCGGCACGTGTGGGTGATGTTTCGTTTTTGGTGCAGGATTCGCATCAGGGCAAAGGTGTCGGCCCGATCATGTTGGAGCATTTGGCGCAGATCGGCCGAGAGGGCAACGTCAGCCGCTTTTTCGCTGAAATGTTGATGCAGAACCGCACCATGACTCAGGTGTTTATTTCTGCTGGATACCAGGTCAAGCCTGAGTTGGAGGACGGCATGATCACGGTGGATTTTGAGATCTCGCCGAATAAGGTTTCGCGGGAGGTGATGGAGCGTCGTGAAACACGAGCTGAGGCTAACTCTTTGCGACGCCTCCTCACCCCTCAGCGTGTCGCAGTAGTGGGGGTGCACGATCGGGTTGCGTCTCATGTCACGGATTTCGCAGGTGAGGTAATCGCTTTTGATGATACTGCCGCTCTCAGTGCTGTCGTGGAGCCTATTGATTTGGTTGTGGCAGTGCACGACCCGCATGAGCTCAATAGTTTGATGCAGTGTGCGGCGGATGTGGGTGCGCATGGGGTGGTGTTGACTACGCCGAGTGACTATCCGCCGTTGAATAGCAACGAAACGCGTGCTGTGGTGATGGCAGCTCGTGACGTTGGCTTGCGTGTGTTGGGCCCTACGTCTCTCGGGTTAATTAATACGGATCCGGAGGTGCGGTTGAACACTACGCCGGTACCGGTTCCGCGGTCGGGGTCTGTTGGACTATTCACGCAGTCTTCGGGTGTGGCCATGGTGATGCTGTCGCATGCGGTTTCGCGGGGCACTGGCTTGAGTGTCTTTTTGGCTTCGGGTTCGTTTGCTGATGTGACTGGTAATGACGTCATGCAGTTTTGGTCTGATGATGAGCGGACCCATATTTGTATGTTGTCGTTGGATTCCGGCGGTAACCCTCGTAAGTTTTTCCGCATTGTGCGCCGGCTGGCGCTTGAGAAGTACGTGATCGTGTTTTTGCCGTCGAGGGCGTTGCGCTCGGCGATTCCGGGTAATGAGACGGGGTTGGCACCGGCATCGTCGGAGACGATTGATGCGGTTATCCGACAGTCAGGTGCGATGGTTGTGAATCGTCGTGACGCCATGTTTGATATCGCGCAGATTCTGGCGCGCCAGCCACTTCCGCGTGGGCGTCGTGTGGCGGTGGTTTCGAATTCTTCGGGGCTTGCGTTGCAGATGGCTGCGTCGGCGCAGCGTTTTGGGTTGCGCCCAGTGGTGAAGCGGCCGGTTGGCACCGGGGTGCAGGGGATGATTTCGCAGGTTGAGCTTTTGCTTGACGACGCCAACGTGGACATCATCGTCTGCGCCGTCGTCGAAATCGACGAACCTGCCGCGGAGGAAAGTTATGCCCACCTTGCAGCCCTTGCTGCTAAAGGTAAGCCGCGGCCACTGATTGCATCGTTTATTGGCATCGGGTTGCCGAATTATGGGGTTGGCTTGGGCGAAGAGCAGCAGGGGCAACTGCCAGTGTTTGACAATTATGCGGATGCCATGGAAGCGCTCGGCGTGATTTTGGACAATCAGCGTCGCCGCGCTGCTATCCGTCCAAGCCCTGATGATCTGGTGGGTAGTGGTGATGAGGATGTGGCGCGTGGGGTCGTCGATAAGCTTCTTGCCCAAAATCCGGAAGGGCGGTGGGCAAGCGACACTGAAACTGCAGAGATTTTGGCGGCGTATGGCATTGACCTTGTGCCTTGGACGGACACCCCAACCTTTGCTGAAGCCCTACAGGCTTCGGAGAAATACGGGTGGGATGTGGTGCTAAAAGCAACGAGCCCCTTGGTGCGCGGGCGTTCCGAGCTACCTACCGTGATCCGACAGATCAACACTGAAGACGAGCTTGCCCACGCCTGGAAAACCCTAGAGAAGTTGGCCGAGGAGCTCCATTTGGGCTCGGATGCTGGAGTGTTGCAGCCTGCTGTGCAACGCCAAGTGGCTTCGGGTGCTTCGCTGAAAATACGCGCTGTAGAGGACCCGGTGCTGGGGCCGCTGGTCGGCGTCGGTGTTTCCGGGATTTCTTCGGAGCTGCTCAAGGATGTTGCGTGGCGTATCCCGCCACTTCGCCGCCATGATGTGGTGGACATGCTCAGTGATCTGAAGGCCGCCCCGTTGCTGACAGGTCAGACGGGGATGAAACCGATTGATATCCGCGGCCTTGAGTCGGTGCTTCTGCAGCTTTCCAAGCTGAAGGACGATATTGCCGCGGTTGTTGAGGTGGAGTTGATCCCTGTCATCGTAGGTATCGATGCGGTGCATGTGGTTGGTGCACGACTGCGTGTGGCGCCGCTTGGGCAAGAGCGTGAACCATTGGCGAGGGCACTGCAATGAGCCAGCCGTTGAGCATGAAACCACTGCTGATTAATGCCGAGGAGATGCGCCGCTACTCACTCGGGCCGGGGCACCCGATGGGACCGGATCGGGTGAAACTTGCGCTAAACGTGGCCGAGTATTTTCACATGCTCGACCTTTTCGACATTTACAGCCCCCAGCCCCTCAGCACCGCATTGTTGCAGTTAGTGCATACGCGGGAATATATCGAAGCGACTCGTGCGGAGGTGGCTGCGAAACGCTTCGGGCTTGGCACCGATGACAACCCGATCAGTCACGGACTTTCCACCGTTGCTTCCTGCATTGCGGCGGGCACTGTTGAAGCGGCACGCGCTGTTTGGCAAGGCGAAACTAGGCGTGCAGTGAACCTGGCAGGTGGGTTACACCATGCCGCGGCGGATCGCATGGAAGGCTTTTGCATGTATAACGATGCAGCGATTGCTATCCGCTGGCTGTTAGAGCAGGGTGCGACGCGTATTGCTTACATTGATCTGGACGCACACCACGGTGATGGCGTGGAGAAGATTTTCTGGGACGACCCGAGAGTGCTCACGATCTCGGTGCATGAGTCGGGTATTTATCTGTATCCGCATACAGGCTATGCGCACGAGATTGGGGGCCAGGGGGCACAGGGCACTGCTGTGAACCTTGCGCTGAGCAAGAATGCTGATGATAGTGAGTGGCTGCAGGGGATTCATTCGCTGATTCCTGCGCTGTTGAAGCAGTTCCGGCCGGAGTTGCTGGTTACGCAGCACGGCGCGGATCCACACCGAGCTGATCCGTTGGCTGACCTTGAGGTGAGTATTGACGCCATGGCTCACGCATATCGTTCTTTGGCAGTGTGGGCTGATCAGTATGCGGGCGGTAAGTGGGTTGCGCTAGGCGGGGGAGGCTACACACTCGATTCGGTCGCGCGTGCTTGGACGCAGCTTCTTGCGGCTGTGGCGGGGGTTGAGCTTGAGGCGTCAGCCTCCATGCCCAATGGGTGGGACGGGAGCCTCACGCTTGGCGACGCCGGCGTTACCACCCAATTCGCCGAATACGACCCCAAGCGTGTTCTTACCTCCCGCCCCAGCACGTCACTGATTCAGACAAGCCGTGCAGTGTTCCCGTACTGGGGGATCCAACCCTACGGCTGATCTAGAGGATATAGATCTAGACGAACGCTGATTGCCCTGTCACTGCACGCCCGACGATGAGGGCGTTGATCTCGTAGGTGCCTTCGTAGGTGTAGAGCACCTCAGCATCCGCCATCATCTTGGATAGGTGATGCTGAGTCAGTAGGCCGTTACCGCCGCCAATCGCTCGGGCTGCCGCGGCTGATTCACGCGCCAGCCTGGTGTTTGTGGCCTTGGCCATCGCCGCCATAGGCATCTCCAGCTTGCCTTCTTCTTGAACGTGCGCGATTTGAGCCATCATTGCCAATGATGCCGACGCGTTGCCCAAAATCCGGGTCAGCGGCTCCTGGATCAGCTGGAATTTTGCAAGTGGCTTTCCAAACTGTTGGCGGGTAAGGGCGTATTCACGTGCAGCGTCGAAAATTCCTAGTTGAAGCCCTGCTGCCTGCCATGCAACCCAGGCGCGCGAAGAACAGAGGAAATCGTTGACGTTGCTGAATGATTGCGCACCCGGGATAGCGTTTTCGTGCGGGATGAGCACATTGTCGTAGGTAATATCTGCGTTTTGCATGATGCGCAGGCCCATTTTGCGCGAGATCTTGTCGGTACTTACGCCGTCTCTGTCGAGTTCCACAATGAAGGCTTTCACCGCTTGGTCTTCAACGTCCCGGGCGAATGTTATTGCAAAATCGGCGATTGTTCCGGCGCCGATCCAGCGCTTTTGGCCGTTGATAATCCAGCCGTCCTCAGTACGCTGCGCAGTGGTTGCCAACCCTCCTGCAATGTCTGAGCCGTGGTCTGGCTCTGTCAGAGCGAACGCACCGAGCTTTTCAAACTTGCGAAGCCCCGGCAGCCACTTGTCTCGTTGTTCATCAGAGCCAAGTGTGTGGATGACGCCAACGTTGAGTTCGTTGTGAATGCCTACGAGTGCGGAAAGGGACACGTCTACACGCGTGATTTCGGCATATACAAGGCCGCGGAACAATCGGGAGGTGTTGGACAGCTCAATTTCTCCGAGGCCCTGGGCCGCCAGCTTTGGCAGCAGCTCGAAGGGAAGTTCTTCGCGGTCCCAGTATTCGCCAACAACGGGGCGGATTTCGGTTTGGAGGAACTCGTGGATTTCCTGCAGCCTTTTGCGCTCGTCGCTATTTAGCTGGTCAGCGACGCCGAGTATGTCTGCGTGGGGAAATTTCACACCTTCAAGATGGGCATTTTGGGGGGAGTTGGTGGGGAGAATCGGGGGCATTTTTTCAAACCTTCCTGCGGATGGGCTCACGCCGTGTACGATTTAGACACAAATCGTACAGGAACGGAAAATCCGTGTCTCGAAATTCGATTTCTCTAAAACGGAAAGGAGGAAGGCCATGACCGAAGCACTCACCCCGCGCAAGCAGGCGTTGCACGATGCCATACTGGCCGACTTTCTCAAGGAAGGATTTCGCGATTTCACTATCGACGCTGCGACGAAGCGCTATCACTGTTCAAAATCCACCTTGTACACGTTCGGAAAAAGCCGAGACGAAATTGTGCGAAGGATACTGATCAGCTTCTTCAAAGAGATCGCGCAAACCACCGAAGCTGCTGGACGCCCGATTGCGAATCACGCAGAATCTCTCTTCGCGTACTTTGACGCAATCCGTACATGTTTGGAGCCAGCCAGCGCCGAGTTCATGCATGATCTGGCAACGGAGCCGGTCGCGCAGCGGGTTTATGACCTAAACACTGCGGCGGCAATTGATGAGATCATGCGTCGTATTGAATCAGGTATTGAGGCTGGAGAGTTTAACTCAATTCAGCCTGCTTTTGCTGCACGAATGATTCAGCGCTCAATGCAAGACATTCAGCAGGGGGAGTACTCCGATGTGATTGCCACACCGGATGCGTACCGGGAGCTCGGGCGAATAGTGTTGCGCGGCCTCGACCCGCCTGCCCCGGCACCAGCATCACAAAGCCACGCACTTCAACCCAATCCCAACAACACCGAAGAGAATCGAGGAAGCCATGACTAGCGTGACCCAGCAATTCCGTGAAGCTCGCGACAAGCTCCAGTCGCTGCAGTTTGACTATGAGACGGCCTACGAGACCTTTGAATGGCCCCGATTCGACGAGTTCAACTTCGCTATCGATTGGGTGGACCAGATTGGGTCTGATCCTGCATCAAAAGATCGCGAGGCACTCGTGATCACGGAGATCGACGGCACCGAAACGCGCCGCACCTACGAGGATCTAGCACGCCGTTCCTCGCAAGTGGCTAACTGGCTGTTGGATAGCGGTGCGAAGCGTGGTGACCGTGTCATGCTGCTGCTTGGCAACCAGGTCGAGCTTTGGGAATCCATGCTTGCTTGCATCAAGGCGGGCCTGGTTATCAACCCGGCTACGGTCATGCTCGGTGCGGCTGATCTGGAAGATCGCACAACACGCGCTGAGATCTCTTGGGTGATCACCAATGCTGAGGACGCTGTGAAGTTTGATGAGGTTGCCGGCGACTTCACTATCATTCAGTGTGGTGATGATCCTAATGCGCAGCAGGCTCACCCGACGTTGCGCTACAACGATTCCTTCAGTGCGTCGGCGGTATTTGAGCAGTCGCAGCCGACAAAGGCAGACGAGACGCTGCTGCTGTACTTCACCTCTGGCACCACCTCGAGAGCGAAGCTTGTAGAGCACACCCACACCTCCTATCCGGTTGGCCACCTTTCGACGATGTACTGGATCGGCCTACAGAAGGATGATGTGCACCTCAACGTTGCAGCACCTGGTTGGGCGAAGCACACGTGGTCGAACTTCTTCGCACCGCTGATTGCAGAAGCAACAATCTACGTCTATAACTACACGCGCTTTGATGCAGCAGCATTGATGGAGAAGATGGACGCAGAGGGTGTCACCAGCTTCTGCTGCCCGCCAACTGTGTGGCGCATGCTCGTACAGGCTGACCTTTCGCGGTTGAAGAACCCGCCAAAGAAGATTGCTGCTGCCGGCGAGCCGTTGAACCCGGAGTTGATCAACACGATTGAGAAGCATTGGCAGGTCCCGGTTCGTGACGGTTTCGGCCAGACCGAGTCTGCTGTGCAGATCGGTAACGCTCCGGGGCAGAAGATTAAGCCTGGTTCTATGGGGCGCCCGCTGCCAGGCTTTGAAATCGCCCTGATTGACCCAGCCACGGACGAGATCGGTGACCAGGGCGAAATCTGCGTCAAACTGGATCCACGTCCAGTGGGCCTGACCGTTGGCTATTACAACGAGCCTGAGAAGAACGCGGAGACGTTCCGTGACGGCTACTACCACACCGGTGACACCGCGGAGCGCGATGCGGATGGCTACATCACCTACATTGGTCGGGCTGATGACGTGTTCAAGGCTTCCGACTACCGCCTGTCGCCATTTGAGCTTGAGTCTGTGGTAATTGAGCACCCGGCGGTTGCTGAGGTGGCGGTTGTGCCTTCGCCGGACCCAATCCGTTTGGCGGTGCCGAAGGCATATGTTGCGTTGGCTGCTAATTGGGAGCCGACTGCGGAAACCGCAGAGTCAATTTTGAAGCATTGCCGCGACGGCTTAGCTCCGTACAAGCGTATTCGTCGCCTGGAGTTCTACGAACTGCCTAAGACTGTCTCGGGCAAGATTCGCCGCGTGGACCTGCGTAAGCGTGAGGTAGAGATTCACGAAGCCGATGGTGGTGAGACCAAGGCGTCCACCGAATTCGCTGACACTGATTTCCCGAGTCTGAAGGGCTGAGGTAACCCGATAAGCCAGTAGGGCAAAACAAAGGTGGGAGGAAAATTTCCTCCCACCTTTTCGCACCTATTTAGCGGTGTTGGAAGTTAGCCTTGCGCTTCTCAGTGAATGCCTGCATGCCTTCCTTCTGGTCTTCGGAAGCGAAGATGGAATGGAACGTGCGGCGCTCGTACATAAGGCCTTGGGAGAGGCTTAGCTCGTCTACGGCGTTGATCTGTTCCTTGATCATTGTGGTAGCCACGAGCGACTTTTGGGCAATCTCTTCTGCCAGGTCCTTCGCTGCATCGACCAGTTCTTCGGCTGGGACAACACGCGCGACGAGCCCGGAGCGTTCGGCCTCTTCAGCGCCCATCTGACGGCCGGTCAGGCACATTTCCATAGCCTTGGACTTACCAATTGCGCGGGTGAGTCGCTGGGATCCGCCCATGCCTGGGGTGACGCCAAGGTTCACTTCGGGTTGTCCGAACTTCGCGGTATCGCCGGCGATGATGATGTCGCACATCATGGCAAGTTCGCAGCCGCCGCCGAGCGCGTATCCGTTGACCGCTGCGATAATCGGGGTGCGTGCGCGGGTCAGTGCGTCCCATCCGGCGAAGAAGTCCAGGGTGTACATTTCGGTGGCGGTCTTGGTGCTCATCTCTTTGATGTCTGCGCCGGCGGCAAATGCCTTTTCAGAGCCGGTAATGACGATGCAGCCAATCGCATTGTCACTGTCAAGCTCGCCTACAGCAGCGGTGACCTCGGTCATGGTTGCGGAGTTGAGGGCGTTGAGCGCCTTCGGGCGGTTGAGCGTAATTACGCCTACTCGGCCAGTGGTCTCTACGAGGATGTTTTCATAGGCCATGTTGGTGGTTCCTTTCTTGACTTCTTGCACGTTTAGTTGAATTCTGGCGGTGTCGCGCCTGGCACGGTGTCGAAGGCGGTGAGGTCGCTGACTACGTTGGCGGGGACGTCGGCAAGCGTGGCGTAGGTCCAGGA
Source organism: Corynebacterium riegelii (assembly GCF_016728505.1). Lineage (GTDB taxonomy): Bacteria > Actinomycetota > Actinomycetes > Mycobacteriales > Mycobacteriaceae > Corynebacterium > Corynebacterium riegelii. Next base: position 1,954,937 of record NZ_CP068159.1, on the reverse strand, counting down.
CGGGTTGCGGTCTTTTTCCACAATCTGGGCTCGGATACCTTCGACGAATTCTGGGTGGCGCTGCATGTTGAGGCTGAACCAGTATTCCTGGGTCAGTGCCTCAGCCAGTGTCATGTTCGCACCGCGGTTCAAGGTGGTCTCAGCTACCTTGATGCCAAGTGGCGAGTTTCGCCGCATCGCCTTGGCGGCTTTGTGGGACCAGTGGTCATCATCATTGCGCTCAGCTAGCTCGCTCAATTGCTCAAGGGTTGCCTCTGGCGTTGCTGCGGCGTATATCTCTGCCATTTCCTCGCGGTCATCGCCAAATCCGGGGCCAAGAGGTTGTGCGAAGCCGTTGATCACGCCTACGTCTCCAGTGGTGGCTAGTTCAGATACAAGCGTCTCTAGCTGATCCTGGGGTACGTAGTGGTCTGCAAGCCCAACGTCAATGGTTTCTGCTGCACCGACGTGGAGCCCTGTGTAGGCAAGGTGGCGCCCGAGACGGTCAGGGCTGCGTGAGAGCAGGTAGGTGCCACCAGCGTCAGGGGAGTAACCGATACCGGTTTCGGGCATGCCTACCCGTGAATCATCAGTAACAATGCGGTGCGCACTCAGCGCTGAAAGGCCAACGCCGCCGCCGAGAACAATGCCGTTCATGATTGCTACGTAGGGCTTGGGGTAGGTGTGAATGTAATAGTCGAGTTCGTATTCGACTTTCCAAAATGTTTGCCCCATGGTGCCGCCGTCTTTGGCGTCTTGGTAGAGCGATGCAATGTCTCCACCGGCGCAGAGTCCGCGTTCGCCGGCGCCGCGCAGGATTACTAGGGATACGTCTGAGTCGTCCTCCCAGCTTCGCAGAATTCGGGTGATTTCCTCGAACATTTCGAGGGTGAGGGCGTTGATTGCTTTCGGCCGGTTGAGGGTGATGATGCCGGCGCGGCCTCGCTTTTCGTGCAGTACGTGGTCCGCCATGCATGGTCTCCTTTCGGGTGTACGACTTTAGCCCGTATCGTACACATCCCTGAGGTGCTCAGCGTGATTTTTACGCAATTACCCACCCAATGCACACACGAAATGTGACGCAGCGTACAGTAGCCTCATCCCACACAGCGGGACTACATTTCCACACTTTGGACAGGAGGGGCCATGGCCACACTGATTGAACCGGAGTTCTCAACAAAGAAGGACCGATCCGCAGCGTTCGCAATTGCTGCTTTCCCCGTATTTATTCTTGTCGGCTCGGCCATCGCATTCATATTTCCTGCGCCGTTTCTGCCACTGACGCAGTACATCACCTACTTCCTCATGATCATCATGTTCGGCATGGGTCTGACCTTGACCATTCCGGACTTCAAGGAGATTGCCCGCCGGCCGGTCCCTGTGGTCATCGGCGTGATCGCGCAGTTTGTGATCATGCCGTTGGGGGCAGTAGCGGTAGCGAAGCTGCTGGGCCTCAACCCGATGTTGGCGGTTGGCCTCCTTATGTTGGGTTCGGTGCCAGGTGGTACGTCCTCCAACGTCATCGCCTACCTGTCTAAGGGTGATGTGGCACTGTCGGTTGCCATGACCAGTGTTTCTACGTTGGTCGCACCCATCATGACCCCGATTTTGATGCTGCTGCTCGCCGGGGCAGAGGTGGAAGTTAACGCTGGCGCGATGGCTGCTTCGCTTGCAAAGACGGTGCTGATCCCTGTGCTCGGTGGCCTGCTGCTTCGTTACCTGTTGGATTCGTGGATGGAGAAGATCTCGCCAGTCCTTCCGTGGATTTCCATCTTGGGCATCGGTGGTGTGGTGTTCCCAACGGTGGCCAAGAACCGCGAAGCACTCATTGAGGTCGGCCTCATGGTATTCCTCGCGGTGCTGCTGCACAACGTCCTCGGCTACGTGCTTGGTTACTACGCAGCGAAGTTCACTGGCCAGCCGGAAAGTTACCGCCGCACGGTTGCCATTGAGGTTGGTACGCAATCCGCTGGTCTGTCTTCGGGTATGGCGGGTAAGTTCTTCGCCCCTGAGGCGGCGCTGCCGGGTGCTGTTGCCGCGGTGCTGCACAACATTACGGGCGCTATCTATGCCTCCCTTGTTCGTAAACACCCCACAGAGAAGGAATCGGCAGCTACCATCTAGCGCATGACACGCTTCATGGGTACTGAGACGGAGTACGGCATTATGTGTCCGCAGGATCCGTCGTTAAGCCAACTGCTCACTTCTACACATGCTGTGGTGGCGTATGCGGCGCTGCATACGTCCGCTCGCTCGCGGTGGGACTATGAGGAAGAGGCACCCCTGAAGGACACTCGCGGGTTTGACCTGCGGCGCTACCGCAGCGTTCCGCAGGTAGACCCGAACGCGATGGGCGTTGCCAATGTTGTCACGGCCAACGGTGCACGTTTTTACGTGGACCACGGGCATCCGGAGTACAGCTCGCCGGAGACCTCCAACGCGTTTGACGCCATGATTCAGGACGCAGCCGGTGACATTTACCTCAACCAGGCTGCGGCCACGATCCGCCAGTTGTGGGAGCAGCAGGTCAGCGTGCTGGATAAGCACGATCCCTGCCCACCGCTGAAGTTTTACAAGAACAATGTGGACGGTAAGGGCCAGTCTTACGGCAGCCACGAGAACTACCTGTATTCGCGCCAGACGGATTTTTCGACGCTCACCCAGGCGCTCATTCCGTTCTTTGTTGCCCGCCAGGTCATTATTGGCGCTGGTCGCGTCGGCATTGGTCAGGCGTCTGAGCGTGATGGTTTCCAGATTTCGCAGCGTGCGGATTACTTTGAGCAGGAAATTTCTCTGGAGACCACGCTCAATCGCGGCATCATGAACACCCGCGATGAGCCGCACGCGAACGCGACGAAGTTCCGTCGCCTCCACGTCATTGTTGGAGATGCCAACATGAGCCAGTACTCCAACTTCCTCAAGATCGGCATGACCAAGCTGGTTATTGATGCGATTGAGAATGACGTTGATTTCACAGACCTTCGCCTTGCGGATCCGGTTGCGGAGATGCACAACGTCTCGCACGACCCGACACTGAAGCATGAGCTTTTGCTTGCGGACGGCCAGCGCATCCCCGCGACCGCGCTCCTGCGGAAGTATATGGATAGGTGTGAGGCGCACGATGGCGTCGATAAGCAAGTGCTCGAACTGTGGGACGAGATCCTCACTGACTTGGAGCGCGACCCGCTGTCCACCGCGGACCGCCTGGATTGGACGGCGAAGTGGGCCCTGCTGAAGGGCTATACGGACCGAGGGGTCAGCTGGTCGGATCCGAAGTTGAAGATGATTGACATCCAGTATTCGGACATTGATCCGGAGAAGTCGCTCTACCACGCGCTTGTGCGCAAGGGCCGGATGCGCACCATGGTCAGCGATGACGTGATTGCACAAGCCGCAGCCAACCCGCCGGAGGACTCGCGCGCCTACTTCCGCGGTCACGTCACCCAGCGCTTCGGCGAGGACATTGTGGCGGCGAGCTGGCAGTCCATCATTTTCAACCTGGACGGTGAGGTGATCCGTTTGCCAATGGACAAACTTGACCGTTTCACTAAGGCCGATATTGGTGACGTGTTGGATCGCGTAACCAACGTTCGGGAACTACTTCAAGCGTTAGGGTAGAGACATGACACAGCAGCAAGTTTTTGGAAAACCTGGTGGGGACGACACTCCGGAGGAGCCGTTCGAGGCAGGACAGGCGCAGATCAGCACCACTGGTACTGAGGACCTGTTGGATGAGATTGATGCGCTGCTAGATAACAACGCGGAGGAGTTTGTGCGCTCGTTCGTGCAAAAGGGTGGGCAGTAGAGTGACAAACGGCCTCTATCCGCGCCGCATTATGGGTGTGGAAACGGAGTTTGGTGTCGTCGCGTACAAGGATGGAAAGGCGGTGCTGACGCCGGAGGAGGCCGCTCGCTACCTGTTTCGTCCTGTTGTGGCGAAGCACCGGAGCTCCAACATTTTCACTGATAACGCCTCACGGTTGTACCTGGATGTGGGCTCGCACCCGGAGTATGCGACAGCGGAGTGCGATTCGGTAACGCAGCTTCTGAATTACGACAAGGCTGGCGAGGCCGCGTTTGCCCAGCTCGCGCGCCAGGCTGACCACGCGATGGCTGCCGATCGTATTGACGCCAATATTTACCTGTTTAAGAACAACGTCGATTCGGCGGGCAACTCCTACGGCGCCCATGAGAACTACTTGATTAGCCGTGATTTGGTGTTGAAGTCTTTTGGCAAGCAGCTGTTGCCCTTTCTGATTACGCGTCAGCTGATTTGTGGGGCGGGCATGATCAAAAAGGGTCGCTTCGTCATCTCGCAGCGTGCCGATCAGGTGTGGGAGGGCGTTTCTTCTGCCACGACTCGTACGCGTCCGATTATTAATACGCGTGATGAGCCGCATGGGGATTCGCGTCGTTTCCGCCGCATGCATGTCATTGTGGGCGATTCCAACATGTCTGAGCCGTCGTTTGCGCTGAAGGTTGGCTCCCTGTTGTTGGTGATTGAGATGTTGGAGGCGGGTTTTGACCTGCCGGATGTGGAGCTGGACAACCCGATCGGCCACATTCGTGACATTGCGCTTGACCCAACTGGTGGCACGGAGCTTTTGCTTCGCGACGGTGGCGTGACCACCGCCCTCGCCGTCCAACAAGGCACGCTGGACGCTGCCCGGCGCTGGCTGGAGGTGCGCCCAGATGAGGGAACGCCGAACGAGGAGATGGCGCGCATCGTGGACCTGTGGCAGCGCACACTTGATGCAATCGCGTCGCAGGATTTCTCGGGCGTGGACACCGAGATCGACTGGGTGATCAAGCGCAAGCTGCTCACCCAGGTCAAGGACAAACTGGGTTGCGACTGGGATCACCCGCGTCTTGCCCAGATCGACTTGACGTATCACGACATCGATCGAGATCGTGGTCTGTTTTACCTCTTGGAGCGCAAGGGTCTGGCCAAGCGTTGGACCACTGATGAAGCAATTGCACAGGCACTGCAGGCTCCGCCCGCGACGACACGTGCAGTGCTGCGCGGCAAATTCTTGGACGCCGTGCGTGCAGCGGATGTGGACCATAACGTTGATTGGGTGCATCTGAAGATCAACCGTCCGGAGCCGGTCACACTTGAGCTGCTGGACCCGTTTGCTACGGAGAACGACGAGGTCGACGCACTGATTTCCCGTATCGCCGAAACGCGCCAAGGCGAGGCAAACCGTGAGTGAGGTGGATGCTGGCCGCAGGCAAGTCAATCTCACGTTTGCCCTGCTGGGCGCTGAAAGCCCACGCAACATGGAGTGGGTTGGACGTAACGTGGACGGCTACCAGGGTAAGTCGCCGTCGGCGTTGGCAATCATGCTTTCGCGTGACGTGAAAGAGCTTCGCAGCATGTGGGTTCCAGTGCGCTACCTGGACGGTGAACTGTGGTTGGACAAAGACCAGTACGAGCTGGAACCGGTGGAGTTGACCGAGGCTGAGGCGTCCGTCATTGGTCTGGCGGCTGATTTGGCACACGGCGCCAATCTGGGGGCGTTTGCTCGTTCGGGTTGGACGAAGCTTGCGGCTTCTGGGGCGACGCGTTCGTTTGATGAGCCAGTGTTGGCCTCGTTTTCCAACGACATCACACGCCTAGACCCAGACACGTTGCGTCATTTGCTCACGGGTGTGCGAACGTCGAAACGCTTAAAGTTTGATTTCGTTTCCTCACCGGGCAAGCCGGTGCAGACGCGCACGGTGGATCCATGGGGGATTGTGCCGCTGAATAACCGCGCCTATCTGGTGGGATGGGACCGCGATCGCGATGCGGCGCGTGTGTTTCGCGTCCGCAAGATTTCTCATGTGCGCGGGGTCAACGCGACTGACTTCAAGAGGCAGGAGGGGAGTCTGCAGGAGATCGTCGAGAAGCAACTGCAGCATGCGCTGACGGATGCAACGGTGACGGTGAGCGGCGCCGCGGGCGATGAACTGGCTAGCCGCGGCCAGCGTGACGGTGACACGATCAAGCTTCAAGGCGTGGACCGTGATTGGTTGGTGCGCACAGTGGCATCCTTGGCGGGCAGTGTGAGCGCAATAGAACCGGCGGACGTGCGAGAAGACGTCGTGGCGTTGCTGCGGCACGTGGGAGGAGAGAAGTGACCTCAACGAATCCAGCCCAGCAGAGGCGCGAGCGTGTGGTGCGCCAGCTGAACTTGCTTGCGTATGTGGGCAAGCACCCAGACTCCACGGTGATGGAGATGGCACGTGACTTGGGTTCGGATCCCGGTGAGATCAGGGATGACCTCAACGCGTTGCTTCTTTCAGGCGTGGGCATGCATGGTGGGCAGATGATTGACCTGAATCATGATTGGTTTTCGGTCAACGTGATTAACAACCAGGGGCTGGACAAGCCTCTGCGCCTGACTCCCACTGAGGCGAACGCGCTGTTGCTGTTGCTGGAGTCCTTGGAAACCATGCCGGGGATTGTGGACGCTGACGCGGTGATATCTGCCGCCGCAAAGATTCGCGCCGTGGCGCATGGTGCTGGGGTAGATGATGCGCAGATGCACGCCGAGGGCACCCCGGCTGCGACGATCCGCCAGGCAATTGCGGAGGAAAAGCAGCTTGAGTTGTCCTATTACTCTGCAACGTCCAACGCAACGTCAACGCGCATGGTTTCGCCGATTGACACGTTCCATAAGGATGGCCAAACGTACCTGCGTGCCTGGGATCACGGTGAGCTGCGTATGTTCCGCTTTGATCGCATCAGGAGCATTGTGCTTACCGACGCCACGTCGAACCCACCCAACGCCCCAACCCCAACCCTGGATCCTGCTGATCCGTTCAGCATGCGCGATGCAAAACGCGCGCAGCTGTTGATCCACCGCGACGCCACGTGGCTGGCAGACGACTGGGATCTGGATATCGACCTTTCCCACGAGGGTGGGGAGTGGGTGCCAGCGCAAATGCGCTACGGCAGTGCCGATTGGCTCGTGCGCTTCTGTTTGGGCCAGGCTGGCAGGGTGCGTTTGCAGGCACCAGAGGAACTTGCCGAGGAAGTTGTTCGTCGCGCGGACGTCGCGATGCGCGTGTTAGGATGACGCACATGCCTAATCTCGGTGCTCCCGAAATTCTGATTATTCTTGCCATCGTGCTGCTGCTGTTTGGCGCAAACAAGCTGCCTGACTTGGCGCGTTCGATGGGTCGTTCGGCTCGTATTTTCAAGTCTGAGGTCAAGGAGATGCGTCGTGAAGACGCGGAAGACCAGCCTGCGACCACCGCACCGCAGGGCGAGTTGACTGCAGGCCCGGCCACCACGGCTAACCCGGCCTCCCCGGTGAACCCGGAGACCAGCAGCGCATCCCAGGGCGATGACTTCTGGGATCGTCCTGAAAACCAGCCGACGCAGCGCTAGTTCACATGGCGTCTCAGGCGTCGTCAACGCCGCGGGCGGGAAAAGCTCGCAGGCGAAAGCGCAAGCATAACCCTCAGGGGGAAATGACGCTGGTGGAGCACCTGACGGAGCTCCGCCGGCGCGTTATTGTGTCCCTGGTTGCCATTGTGGTGGGCACCATCATCGGGTTCATTTGGTACCAGAGCGCCCCCGGTGGCCTGATGCCGTTGGGTGAGATTATTCGCCGCCCTTACTGCAACCTGCCGCAGGATTTGCGTGCGGATTTCACGCATGACGGCTCCTGCCGCCTGTTGGCCACCAGCCCGTTTGAGATGTTCATGCTGCGCCTGAAGGTGGGTGCGCTGGCGGGGTTGGTGATGGCCTCGCCAATCTGGCTGCTGCAGATCTGGAACTTCATCACCCCTGGGTTGCACAAGAATGAGCGGCGCTACACGTTTACCTTTGTCACGCTTGCGGTGACGTTGTTTGTCGCCGGTGCTGTGCTGGCGTACTTCGTGCTGGACCAAGGCCTGTACGTGCTTATGACCATGGGCGGGGAAGTCCAGGTAGGCGGTCTCACCGGCCAGAGCTACTACAACTTCCTGCTTGGCCTGACCGTGGTGTTCGGCGTGAGCTTTGAGCTGCCACTCATCGTTGTCATGCTCAACCTCGCGGGCATCTTGCGATACGACATGGTGAAGGAAAAGCGCCGCATCATCATCGTCGGCCTGTTTATTTTCGCGGCGTTTATGACCCCTGGCCAAGACCCGTTCTCCATGGTTGCGCTTGGTACATCGATGGCGGTGCTTGTAGAGATCGCGTTTCAGTTCTGCCGCCTCCATGACAAGCGGACAAACCGTGCGCGCCCGGACTGGATGGACCTAGATGATGAGGAGGCCTCCGGGCCAATCACGGCGCCCACATCGGTTGGCGGCACAGAGTCAATTGCCGCCGCGCCGATAGAGTCGCCGCAGCCTGTGGCGCCCAGCCGGAAGAAGCCAGAGGACCCGTTTAGCGACGTTCTTTAGCCCCGCACACAACCACGTACGCTGGTAGCTATGTCTGGGACGTTTTTGGGTGAATTTGTGGCGTCGAAAAGCTTTAAGCTCGACCCCTTTCAACTTGATGCCTGCCGTGAGGTGGAGGCGGACCGTGGGGTGCTGGTGTGCGCGCCGACGGGCTCCGGCAAGACGGTGGTGGGGGAGTTTGCCGTGGCGCTGGCGCTGAGTCGCGGCACAAAGTGTTTCTACACTACGCCAATTAAGGCGCTAAGCAACCAGAAATACCACGACCTGGTTGCAGAGCATGGCGAGGACGCCGTGGGGCTTCTCACCGGCGATGTGTCCATTAACGGCTCCGCTGAGGTAGTTGTGATGACCACTGAAGTGCTGCGCAATATGATCTACGCGGAATCGCCCCAGTTGGACAGGCTGAGCCACGTGGTGATGGATGAGATCCACTACCTGGCGGATCTGGACCGCGGCGCGGTGTGGGAAGAGATCATCTTGAACCTGGATGATTCGGTAAGCCTCATCGGCTTATCCGCAACGGTGTCGAATTCGGAGGAGTTCGGTGAGTGGCTGAGCACGGTGCGCGGGGACACCGCCGTGATTGTGTCTGAGCACCGTCCTGTGCCGCTGAGCCAGTACATGATGGTCGGCCGCAAGGTGTTTCCGCTGTTTGAGCCGGATTCAGACCAGGTGAATCGGGAACTTGAACGCGCCATTGCCCGCATTGAGGCGGGTGCGGGTGACCAGGGCCGATCGGATTATGAGCAGGGCAGGGGCTTTCGCTCGCGTGCGGACGGTCGGCGCTCCGGCCGCGAACGCTCCCAGGACCGAGTGCGCCCAGTCGGCCGACCGGAGGTGGTCCGAGCGTTGCAGGGGCGCGACATGTTGCCGGCGATCGTCTTCATCTTCTCCCGTGCGGGTTGCGACGGCGCACTGTTCCAATGCCTACGCTCCCGAAAAGAACTGACCACGCCGGAGGAACAGGAGCAGATCCGGGCGATTATCGACGCCGGCGTAGCCGACATCCCCGAAGAAGACCTCGAAGTTCTGAACTATCGCCAAGTGCGCACAGCTTGGACCCGTGGTTTTGCGGCGCATCACGCGGGCCTGTTGCCGGCGTTTAAGCACATTGTTGAGCAGCTTTTTGTGCGAGGCCTGGTCAAGGTGGTGTTTGCCACCGAGACGCTAGCGTTGGGTATCAACATGCCGGCGCGCACCGTGGTGCTGGAGAAGATGGTGAAGTTCAACGGTGAGGCACACGTGGACTTAACACCTGGCCAGTACACGCAGCTGACTGGGCGTGCGGGCCGCCGCGGCATTGACCACATTGGTAACGCGGTGGTGCAGTGGGCCCCGGCGATGGACCCGCGTGAGGTTGCGGGGCTTGCGTCTACGCGTACCTATCCGTTGATTTCACCGTTTGCGCCGGGCTACAACATGGCGATCAACATGCTGGGCATGAACGGCTACGAGGACTCCATTCGCCTCATTGAGCAGTCGTTTGCCCAGTTCCAAACTGACCGTTCGGTGGTGGGTGAGGTGCGCGAGATCGAGCGCCTCGAGGCGAAGGTGCGAAAGCTGCGGGCGCAGTTGGATCGTGACGTTGCAACGCTTGCCGGTGCCGAAACCGACGACGCCGCAGACCAGCTGGTGGAGTACCTGACACTGCGGCGTGAGCTCAGCGACGCCGAGAAGGAGGCCCGCCGCACTTTCCTGCATGACCGCGAAGTAGAAACCCGCAAGATCCTTGGCCGCCTGCAGGTAGGCGAAGTGGTTGCGATTCCGGGCAAGAAGATGCCGGAGCTTGCCGCGGTGGTGCAGCCAGCGGGCAGGCAGGATGATCCCCGCCCGTGGGTGACTACGGAGCGCGGCTGGTCTGGGCGCATTAGCGCGGATATGTTCCGTAATCCGCCGATTGTGGTGGGCCGTATCAAGGTGCCGCGTCATATGCAGCAGCAGCCGCGCAAACACACGCGCAAGGTGGTTGATCTTCTCAGGCGCAGCAATTTCCACGCGCCGAAGCGGATGAAGGATCAGGCGCGGGTGCGTCCGTCGAAGAAGGTCACGGCGCTGCGAGAGGCGATCCGCCAGCATCCGGCGCACCATTGGCCGGCGCCGCAGCGTGAGCTGTTGGCTCGCGTTGGCGAGCAGTTGGTGCGCGAGGAGCGCAAGCTTGAACGCGTCCAGCGCCAGGTGGACCGCTCGACCGATACGCTTGGCCGCACCTTCGAGCGCATTATCGGCCTTCTCACGGAGCTGGACTACGTGGAGCTGCGTGATGGCCAGCCGCAGGTCACGGAGGAGGGCGAGCGCCTGGCCAGAATCCATAACGTGTCCGATTTGCTGGTGGCGCAGTGTTTGAAGCGCGGTATTTGGGACGAGTTGGATCCTGCGGAGCTGGCCGGCGTTGCCTCAATGATGGTCTTTGAGAACCGCAAAACCACCGGTGGGTATCCGGAGGCCGCCACAGATGCGATGGCGGACGCGATGAATGAGACGATGCGCGTCTACAACGAGCTGACTACGGATGAGCAGCGCCACCAGCTGCCGGTGACGCGTCTCCCGGAGGCTGGGTTCGCGCTGGCGGTGCATCAGTGGACTGCTGGTGCGCCGTTAGGTTACGCCATGGCTGCGGCAGCGGAGTCGGGCGCGGAGTTGTCCGCAGGTGACTTTGTGCGCTGGTGCCGTCAGATCATTGACGTGCTGGAGCAGATCCACAACACGGGCTACAGCGATACCATCCGCAAGAACGCCAATCGGGCTATTGATGCTATGCGACGCGGCGTGGTGGCTATCGGCGCTTAAGCGCCTCGAGCTTGTCGACGACGCGGGGTGAGACTAACGCAACCGTCGCCAAGCGAAGGTTCCTGCCGTATGGGTCTAGGATCAGCGACTGGACGGCGAAGATGCGTCCCTTCGCGACGATGGGTCCACCCGAGTCGCCTTTAATCGCACCGCTGAGCACGAGGCCTGCGGGCCTCACGCGCGTGTAGCCTGCGCGCGAGACTGCCAAGGGCAGTGGCGTGAGGTACCTGCCTGCGCGCGCGTTTGGGGTGCGTGCTCCTCCGCCGAAGCCGAAAGTAACGGTTTGGCTGAGCAGTGAAGGTGGCGGTCCAATCGTGGGAAAGTCTCCAAGCACCACTGGTTTTGTGAGCGTAACCAGCGCAATGTCAGTGCCGGGGAAAAGGTAGAGCTCGTCGATTCGCCGGCGCTCTTCGCCTACGGAGCACATCACACTGCGAAGCTTTGCCAGCAGCGGAATGAAGAAGTGGCCGCAGGTCAGCACCACATCTGGTGCGACAAGTGTGCCGGTGCAGTAACTGCTGGCACTGTGGAGCCGGACGAGATGGGCGGGGGAGACGGACACGCGACCATGCTAGCGCCCTACGATTGTGGCCATGAATTTGTTTGCTGAGGAGTTCTACGCAACACGCCGCCAAGCACTACAGAAGCGGGTAGCGCAATCCGATGTCACTGCCCTGGTTATCGGCGTTGGCGCGGAGATGAAGGCGTTGACTGGGCATGAGTTCCACTCGCATGAGCGCTTGACCGCGCTGGTAGTAACGGCTGATTCCCAGGTGCTTATCGCCCCGGCGACGGATGCGGCCTCTTTGCCGGCCCTTACGGACGTGACCGTGCAATCGTGGCGCGACGGCGAAAACCCGTACGCTGCCGTGGCCAACGTCGCAGGGGGACCTGCAGAACTTGCCCGGACGTTGACCGCGGATCACGTGTTTGGTCTTCAGGGCGTGCTGCCTGAAACCAGGCTAATGTCGCAGCAGTTTGCGGACATGTTCATGATCAAGGACCCGGCGGAGATCGCTGAGTTGGCTCGGGCCGGCGCCGCCATCGACTGGGTCCACGAGCAGGTCCCCGCCCTGCTGGTCGCCGGGCGTACGGAGGCAGAGGTTGCGGCTGAAATCGCCGAACTCATTCGCCGTGAGCACGCCCAGGCGGACTTTGTCATCGTCGGATCTGGCCCCAACGGCGCTAATCCGCACCACGACTTTTCTGACCGCGTGTTGCAGCCAGGGGATCCGGTGGTGGTGGACATCGGCGGCACACTTGACACTGGGTACCACTCGGACAGCACGCGCACCTATGTAGTGCCGGGTGCTGTGGCGTCACCGGAGTTTCAACGCGCCTACCAGGTAGTGCTCGAAGCCCAGCAGGCTGCCGCAGCTGCTGCGCGCCCAGGCATGACGGCTGGTGAGCTGGATGCGGTTGCGCGCGACATCATTACAGCGGCTGGTTTTGGCGATGAATTCTCCCACCGCCTGGGTCACGGCATCGGCCTGGAGATTCACGAGCAGCCCTTCATCATCGCCGGTTCTGACCTGGTCCTTGAGGAAGGTATGGCGTTTTCCATTGAGCCGGGCGTGTACGTCGACGGTCAGTTCGGTGTACGCATCGAGGACATTGTGACGCTGACGGATACAGGTGCCCGCTCACTCAACAACGCCCCAAAGGCACTTAAATGCTAAGTCAGGGCACAATTCTTCTCCTTGGCGCTACCAGCGATATTGGCGGTGAGATTGCTCAGCGTATCTGTCAGGGCCGCGATGTGGTGTGTGCGGTGAGGGATGTGGGGGTTGGCGTGGGCGTCGAGAAGCAACTGCTCAATGCTGGTGCCAGTAGCGTGCGGACGGTGGCGTTTGAGGCAACTGACTTAGAGTCGCACCGTGCGCTGGTTGAGTCGGTGGACAACCTCACCACCGCCATCGTGGCGTTTGGCATCCTGGGCGACCAGGAGCTGGCTGAGCGCGATGAGCGGGAAGCCGTGCGTATTGCCAGCGTGGATTACCTCGCCCAGGTCAGCATGCTCACCGTGCTTGCAGACGTAATGCAGCGCGGCGAAATCTTCGCCTTTTCTTCCATTGCCGGCTGGCGGGCGCGCCGCGCGAACTACGTCTACGGCTCCACGAAGGCGGGGCTAGACGCGTTCTGCCAGGGCATGGCGGATCGCTTGCACGGTAGCGACTTGCACCTGATCACGGCGCGGCCAGGCTTTGTCATTGGCAAGATGACCACCGGAATGAAACCGGCGATCATGTCGGTGACTCCGGACGTTGTAGCGGAAGCAGTGGTTTCCGCCGCAAGCCGCGGTCGCAGCCAAACCGTGTGGATTCCGGGCAGGCTTGCGTTGCTTGCCTTCATCATGCGCCTTGTGCCCCGCCCAATTTGGCGCCATATGCCGAGGTAATAGAGCTTGTTTACACCGATCGCACGCACGGCATTGGGGCTGGCGGGAAGCGTATTTGTGCTTCGCCCACGCACAGACCCTGAGTTCGCGGCCGCTACCTGGCTTGCTGGCGCGCGCCCAGGACAGCTCTTGGCGGCTGAAACGATCAGCCCGATAGGCCTTGGTGGTCGGATGAACCCGGCCAAAGCGTGGCGCATCAGCTACGCAACGAGTGATCGCGATAGCCGCGTCTTAAGCGCAACCGGAGCCGTATTCCGATCGCTCTCGCCGTGGCGGGGTGAAGGCGAGGCACCCACGGTGGCGTTTGCCCCCTCCACACAGGGGGTCGCGCCGCGTTGTGATCCTTCCTACACCTGCACCGTGGGTTTCAGCACCCGTCGCAGTCCTTTGGACGCCATCGCGGCGTATGAGCAGCCGGCGATCAACCTGTTGTTGGCGTGCGGCGCGAACGTGGTGGTCACGGACTACCCGCGTGATCCCGAAGACAACGTGCAGCTGTATTGCGACCACGTCTCATCAGCTCGCGCGTTGGCTGACGCGCTGCGGGCATCATCCGAGCTTGGTATAGACACCACCAACCTCGGCCTGTGGGGGTTTTCCCAAGGCGGCGGCGCGGTAGGTGCCTGGCTTGAGCAGCCGGAGTACACCCCTGAACTGCAACCGCTTGCGGCTGTAGTGGGCGCCCCGCCGGCCGATCTGATCGCCATGCTGGACCATGTGGACGGGGCAATGTCCTCTGTTGTCATCCTGTACGCGGTGGCGGCACTCATGGCCGCGGATGAGCGGATTGCTGGCGAGATCACCCCCCACTTGAGTGGGGAAGGGGTGCGCGCTGTCATGCTCGGTGCGCAGGTATGTGCGGCAGGCGCGGTGTTGCACAGGCCGTGGGCGCAGACAAGCACATGGACCACTACCGGCCAAACTATGGCTGAGCTGTTGGCAGACTTGCCGCTGACATCGGCACATCTTGAGGCTTCCCGGCTCGGGTCGCGCCGCCCGCCGCGTATCCCGATCCGCCTGTGGGCTTCGCTTTTCGACGACCTCGTGCCCCACCCAACCGTCACCACCCTCGGCAGCGCCTGGGGCGTGGATGTGCATACGCGGCGGCTGCCGCGCATTCTGGGGCGCACCGGTATGAACCACTTCGGACCGTACTTCGCGTGGCTCAGCCGGGATGTGCGTTGGCTGCTAGCACAGCTTGGCGGGTAGCCTATGGCACATGCCGCTGCTTATGTTTGCGTACTTTGCCGTTGAGATGCTGGCGTTTTGGGGAGTTGCCAAAGCAATCGGGGTGGGTTGGGCGCTCCTTTTGGTTCTAGCGTTGATGGCGCTCGGGGCGTTTGCCGCCAGCTTGTCGCTTCGCGCTGCCGTGGCGCGCGCAGCACAAGGGCGTTCATCTGTTGGCCGATTGGCAGGCGATAGCGCACTGCTGTTGGCGGGGTGGGCGCTGTGTATCGTGCCGGGGTTCGTGTCCTCGTTTGTGGGGTTGCTGTTGATTTTGCCGCCGGCGCGCGCGTTGATCCGCGGCGTGTTGACGGCGCGTGTTCGCCGCGACATTGAGCAAGTGGGCATGCGCGTTTATGAGTCGGCTCCGATGTCTCGCTACCGCACCAGCTACGGAACGTTCACCCCGGAAAAGGACACGTCCCACGAGGTTATCGACGCCGAGGAACTGGAAAAGTGGTACCGGATGGGGGACGACTAGGTGCTGGCGTTTTACCGCATCACACTGGCAGCCCTTGCTGGCTGGCTAGTGTATTTGTCCTATGAACCGCATGGCTACTGGTGGTGCGCCATTGCCGGTATTGCGCTGTTGTTCCTGGCGCTATCGCCGTGGTCGCCGGAGGTAACCGGCAAGATTGGGCTGGCGGGTGCTGCGCAGGAGCGTCCGAGTGCCGCCTTTGGCGCGCTGCTCGGGTTTGTGCACGGTGTGGCGTGCTACCTCTACTTGTTGCCGTGGATCGGCGAATTTGTCGGAGCGATGCCCTATGTTGCGCTGAGTATCACGATGGCGCTCTACGCTATTATGACCGGCCTCTTTGGGGTGCGCGTGGCGCGCACCCGCTACGGCTTCCTTACGTTTGCACTGGTGTATGTGGCAGTGGAGTTCATCCGCTCCTCTGTGCCTTTTGGAGGGTTTGCGTGGGTTCGCCTTGCCTGGGGGCAGATCAATGGACCGCTGGCTTCGCTTGCCGCGTGGGGTGGGCCAGTGCTAGTTACCTGTGCCACGGTGATTGTTGGCGCGAGTCTATGCGCCCTGGTGCTTCGTTCAGGACGTGCGCGTGTGGCTGCGGCTGCAGGTGTCGTCGCGCCACTTCTGCTCGGCTTGGGTGCTTGGTTGGGGGTGGACTCCCCGTCGAAAACCAGCGACGAGGTGACGGTTGCCGCAGTGCAAGGCAACGTGCCAAGGCTTGGTCTGGACTTCAACGCGCAGCGCCGCGCGGTGCTGGCCAACCACGTCAATGAGACGCTCAAGCTTGCTGGCACCCATGTTGACTTCGTTATCTGGCCCGAGAATTCATCTGACGTCAATCCGTTTACGGATGCTGAGGCTGCGCAGCTCATTGACTCCGCCGTACAAGCTGTGGGCGCGCCGATCATGGTTGGCACGCTGACCCGTGACCAAGTCGGGGCCCGCAACACCCAAGTCGTCTTCGACCCGGTGACAGGACCCGGCGATATGCACCACAAGCGCTTCCTCCAGCCGTTTGGCGAATATATGCCTATGCGGGATTTCTTCCGCAACTTCTCTGACCTTGTGGACTTGGCGGGCGACTTCAAGCCAGGGGATGGTCCGGGCGTGGTGCGAATCGGCAACACCATCCTGGGTGTAGCCACCTGCTACGAGGTTGCGGAGGACCCCGCCTACCGGATGGCGGTGAAAAACGGCGCCCAAATCTTGGCCACACCTACAAACAACGCCACCTTCGGCTTCACCGACATGACCTACCAGCAGTTGGCGATGAGCCGCATGCGCGCCATTGAGTTGGACCGTGCGGTCGTTGTCGCCGCAACCTCGGGTGTGTCTGCCATCGTGCACCCGGATGGTTCTGTCTCCCAGCAAACAGAGATTTTTGAGGCCAACCACCTTGTAGAAGCATTGCCGCTTCGCACCGGACTGACTCCGGCTGCCCGCTTTGGCGCGGTGTTGGAGTGGCTGCTTGTGCTTGCAGGTGCTGCGGCGGTGCTGCTGGCACGTCGCGAGTATGCTGCAAATGTTAACTAACCTGAACAATGCTTAACGCTAAAGGAGCTTCCGACGTGTCGAATTCGACTCTGGTGATCATCCCCACCTACAACGAGGTGGAAAACCTCCCGTTGATTACCCGCCGAGTCATTGAGGCTGCACCCGATGTTGACGTCCTTGTTGTGGACGACAACTCGCCCGACGGCACCGGAAAACTTGCGGACGATCTGGCGGCAGAACACGACACGATCCACGTGTTGCACCGCACCGCCAAGGATGGTCTGATGGCCGCCTACCGTGCAGGGTTCCGCTGGGCGCTTGAGCGCGACTACCAGGTCATTTGCCAGATGGATGCGGATGGCTCCCACGCCCCGGAGGAGCTTGCACGCCTGCTGGAAGCAATTGAGAACGGCGCGGACCTAGTCATCGGGTCTCGCTACGTTGATGGCGGCGAGGTGACTAACTGGCCGCAGCAGCGCTACCTGCTGTCCAAGTTGGGCAACCGCTACATCTCCGCGGCGCTGGGGGAGGATGTCAATGACCTCACGGCTGGCTACCGCGCGTTTCGTCGTGAAGTACTCGAGCAGCTGGATCTCAACGAGCTTTCGCCGAAGGGCTTCATTTTCCAGGCGGAGGTTGCACACAAGGCGGGCCAGGCAGGCTTCGACGTTCGCGAAGTGCCGATTACGTTTGAGGACCGCACGCTCGGGGAGTCCAAGCTCAACGCGAGCTTCGCAGCGACCTCACTGGCTGAGGTGACCAAGTGGGGAGTGGCGGAGAAGACCACCTCTGCCGCCAACCTGCTCAAGGAAGTGGGCGCGCTTGCGCAGTACGAATTTGAGCGCTCCGCTCTGTCGCGCACCGGTGAGCGCTTGGGTTCTGCCGCAGAGAAGGCAGCCACTACGGTTGGGGAGATGTACAAGCTGGCGAAGTACGAGCTGAAGAAGTCCCCGCTGGCCAAGGCACCAAAAAACGCCGCCAACCTTGTCGGTGACGGCGTTGCGGCGGTTGGTGAGTTCACCAACCTAGCCAAGCACGAGTTGAAGCGCGCGACTACTGGCCGTTAGCGGCCTGCTGCTCCTTGGCAATGCGCGCTGCGTTACGACGCCGCTTGCGCAGCTGCTCCAAACGCTCCTCGAGGAGCACATCCAGCTCCTCGATGCTGCGGCGCTCACGCAGCATGTCCCAGTGGGTACGCGGCGGCTTGGCTGGCTTAGCTTCGACGCCTTCGCCCTCCATCAGGATGCCGATCTGGCCGTTTTTGCACATCCACTCTTCGGGAATCTCGGCATCGTCCGCGAACGGCACCTCATAGACCTCACCGTTGGGGGTCTTGTATTTGGCCATTTGACGCGGCGCGAGGTCGTGGTCGCGGTCCGTTTCGTAGCTCACAGCGCCCATTCGGCTGCCGCGCAACACGCGATCTGCCATGCTCTCACAGTCCCTTCATTTGCTGCAACGATTAGTGCGATCGATTAAGTATAACGAGGAAGCTTCAAGGATTGTTCCCGGCTGTACTAGAATGTTTGGGCGTGGCAGCCCAGACCAGTTTTACCGACAGGGCCGCACCTGCTTGTCAGTGGTGCGGGAAAGAGCTGGCGCCGCAGGAGGGGAGAGGCAGGAAACGGAAATACTGCAGCCCCAGTTGCAAGCAGCGTGCGTATGAGCAAAGGCATAATATTGCTGGTACGGCGGTTGCTGAAGGCTCCGTTGTACTGCGCCCGGAGCGCGTAGGAGAGCTTCGCGATGAGCTGTATGCGCTCAAGTGCGCCGCGGAAGATATTGCAACGGCAGCTGCGGAAGGGGCAAAGGCAGACGAAATTCGTCACCTTTGTGACGAATTAGTTGAGCTGGCCACACACATTGAAAAGCTGAGGTAGAAGGTGCAGACGAAACAAAAGGTTCTGATCGCGGTAGTCTCCGTATTTGCCGTATTTGCGCTGCTCATTGCATTTGTTCCGCTAGCAATCAACATGCTTGGCAGTGGCGTAAAAACGGAAGGTATCGATCATTCGGCACTGAAGCCAAGTTCAACCGACATTGATGGCGAATGGAGCGTGAGCAACCGCCCAAACGCAAACCGTTCGGCAGCCGGATTCACCTTCAATGAGGTGCTGCCCGGTGAGCGCAGGGAGACCTCGGGATCCACGAACGGTATTACCGGATTTGCAACCATTGAGGCCGGCACGCTGACCGCCGGCAAGATCACTGTGGACATGACGAATATCACCACAGACAGCGATGTACGTGATAACAATGTCCGTCGCAAGATTTTCCATACTGATCAGTTCCCGGAATCCACGTTTGAGCTCACTGAGCCTGTCGACGTCAGCGAGCTGCCCACAGACGCCAACGTCGGAGAGGTGACGCTTACGGGCAACCTGACCATCATGGGGACAACGAACTCTGTGACGCAGACGTTTGAGGTTGCGCGTTCCGGCGACAACCTGATTATCGCGGGCGACATTCCGATTAACCGTTTGGATTACGGTGTGGACACGCCGGAGTTTGTCGCGGCAAAGATTGCGGAGGAAGGCGAGATCAACATCCGCATCAACCTGGCCAAATAGTCGCCCTTAACGTCACGTTACGTTATTGGGGGTATATGGCTTCACCTTTCCATGGTGCGGCCATTATCATTATTTGTCCGATAATGTACATTATGTCAAGTAACGTTAGTGGGGACGCACCCTAGTCCCGCCCTTCGACCTAGCGCCCGCGACGCCGGCGCCGAACCATGGTCAGCTGTGTCAAGCTCAGCATCCCCTCTCGCGCCAACGCCTCGCGCAGCGCCAGCTGCCAGATCCACAGGCGCCGGTACACAACGTCAAACCCATCGGCCGCCGCGTCGCGCAGATTGCCCTCAAAGGTTCGGCGCTGCAACGCCAACGATTCAGCCAGGTGCTCCGGCGCTCGCGTCTCCGCGATGATGCGCAGTCCGGTGTTCCGGTCGGTGGTTTTGGCGATGTCGTGTGACGTCGAAAAGCTTAAGCCCGGCCAAATGTATGCCCGCAGCGATTCGAGGGCCGCAACGGCCGCCGACGGCAACCGCTCCACACACACCACCGTTTGTATACACACCATACCGCTTGGAACCAGGGAGTTATCAAGCAAGCGCAGGAACTCCCCCTTAGCCTTCTCCGGCAGTGTCTCAAGGTGCTCCACGCTCACAATGGCGTCATACGCACCGTGGGCAGCTTCGCCCAAGGTCTCAACCCGCACAGCATCGGCGACACCCGCAAACGTGAGTTGTTCACGCAGCTCCGCAGCTGCTTGGTCAGAATTTGCCACGCAGTCCACGGTCGCGCCACGACGGCTCGCCGCAACCGCCAGCGCAGAGCCCGCCGCGGGCCGAATCTGCAGGTGGATGCCTGTTCCGGCATGCACTGCGTCAAGGAGCATCGCGGCACTGCGGGCTTGTGCATCGCTCAAATCCCCGCGCCCTGCATCCAACGGTGTGGCGAACTCCGTCACATCGACGAAATGTTTTGCAGGTTCATGTTGACGCCCCGCGCCGCGCACAAAGGATTTCACCAGCTCACGCTGCGTGGTAGGCACACCTGTCGAAAAATGCCCCTGAAATGGGCTAACGCCGTCGCCGGAGAAATGGCTAATCAGGTCCGCCGGCAGCTCATCAGCAGCCCTACTGGGTGAAATTCGTGGGGTTTTCGGACAGTACTTTGCCGCAATGAGGCCGCGCAGCACGGCCACTAGCGCGTCAGAGTCTGCCGTCTCCCACTCTCCTGCCAGGTATCCCTCCGCAAGGCCAATCCAGCCACTAGCAGCAATTCGCGCAAACACATCCGCATGGGCAACTACCAGCGCGGGTTCATCGCCATCAAGGGCAAGCCCTGCCTGGGAAGCCGCTTTGGCAAACGCTGCCTCGGCACGCTTTGATCGCAGTGCGGCACCACGTATGTGTGGTGGCGCAGCTACTCCAGGCCATGCGGATGCATCCACACCCACAAGGTGATCTGCGGCGCTGTTGACTGTCATTGCATTCACCTTAGTGCCGCTAAGTGCCCTCACTGTGCTACAACCCGGGATGGGGGCGTAGTATCTACCGGGGTATTTTCAGCTTCAATCACAAGGAGTGCTTCAACATGGCAGCAACGCCATACCGCCCTACTGGTAACCGCCACCACGTAGTCATCGTCGGTGCCGGTTTCGGTGGCCTTTATGCAGCCCGCGAGCTCGCTGGTGCCGATGTGGACGTAACGCTTATCAACCGCACCAACCATCACCTGTTTGCTCCGCTGCTCTACCAGGTGGCAACTGGTCTTCTATCTTCTGGCGAGATCGCGGTATCGGTGCGTCAGCTCACCCGCGGCATTGACAACCTCACGGTTATGCGCGGCGAGGTCACTGACATTGATACGCAAGCCCAGACCGTCACCGCCGTTGACGGTGGTGAGGAGCGCGCTTACGCGTATGACTCCCTGATCCTGGCTGCCGGCGCTGGCCAGTCCTACTTTGGCAATAACCACTTCGCCGAGTTCGCACCGGGTCTGAAGACCCTGGATGACGCGTTTGAGGTCCGCGCACGCATCATGGATGCCTTCGAGCGTGCCGAGCTTGCTGCAACGCCTGAAGAGCGCGAGGAGCTGCTCACTTTCGTCATCGTGGGCGCTGGCCCGACCGGTGTTGAGCTGGCAGGCCAGATCTCTGAGCTCGCTCACCGTTCCTTCGAGCAGGGCCAGTTCACCTTCCGCCCGGAGATGACCAAGATCGTGCTTATCGACGGTATGCCGCAGGTCCTCCCGCCATTTGGCAAGCGCCTGGGCAAGAAGGCTCAGCGCCAGCTAGAGCGCGAAGGCGTAACCGTGATCCTCAACGCACTTGTGTCCAATGTGGACGCAGAGTCCGTGACGTACAAGGACACCAAGACCAATGAGGAGCAGACTATCAAGGCTGCAACCAAGATTTGGTCCGCTGGTGTTGAGGCTTCCCCGCTGGGCCGCATTGTGGCCGAGCAGACCGGCGTTGAGGTCAACCGCAACGGCACTGTCCAAGTCAACCCAGATTGCTCCGTCGGCGACAAGCGCAACGTGTTTATCATCGGCGACATGATGAGCCTGAACAAGCTTCCGGGCGTTGCCCAGGTGGCTATGCAGTCTGGCGAGTACGTGGCCAAGATCATCACAGAGCAGGTTGAGCACGGCGTGGAGCCGGATCAGCGTGACCCGTTCAGCTACTTTGACAAGGGTTCCATGGCGATCATCTCCCGCTTCAACGCTGTGGTGAAGATGGGCAAGGTTGAGTTCAGCGGCTTCATCGGCTGGTTGATGTGGCTGTTCGTCCACGTTCAGTTCCTGCAGGGTCTGCGCAACCGCGTGGTCACCTCGTTTACGTGGCTGCTCAACGCGCTTAACTCGCGTCGTTACAACCTGGTCACCACCAATGGCCAGTTGCTGCAGCGCGTGGCGCGTGAAAACACGGAGACCGAAAAGTAGCCGAGGCCGAAAGCTAGCCAAGGCTAGCAGCACTCAGCTCCCCCGCCCTCACCATGAGGGCGGGTTTTCTGTGCCAAACGTCACGCCATTCGTATTACCTAAAGGGTCCGGTTTTCTTTATACTTGGATGTGAGCGGCACGCGCGTGGCGTCGTCAAGCGGGAATTGCCCAAGCGCAGCCGCAGGAACACTTCAATAGTCAAGAGAAGGACCGTGCAACTGTGACAGTTTCTACTCAGCCGCAAATGCAGCACCAAGCATGGGAAGGCTTCACGCCGGGCCCGTGGATGGAAACAATTGACGTCCGCGACTTCGTGCAGCGCAACTACACCCCGTACGACGGGGACGCCTCGTTCCTTGAAGGCGCTACCGAAAAGACGCTTCGCCTCTGGGACTATCTGGACAAAACCTACCTCGCTGTTGAACGTGAACGCCGTGTGTATGACGTAGATACGGACACGCCTGCAGACATCGACGCGTTTGCCCCGGGCTACATCTCCGAAGATGATGATGTGATTGTTGGCCTGCAGACGGACACCCCAACCAAGCGCGCCATGATGCCGAACGGCGGCTGGCGCATGGTCGAGCAGGCCATTAAAGAAGCCGGCAAAGAGGTCAATGAAGATGTGAAGAAAATCTTCACCCACTACCGCAAGACACACAATGACGCGGTGTTTGACATTTACACGCCTCGCATCCGTGCGGCACGTTCCTCCCACATCGTCACAGGTTTGCCGGATGCCTATGGCCGTGGCCGCATCATTGGTGACTACCGCCGTGTGGCGCTCTACGGCGTGGACTACCTCATTGAAGAAAAGCAGCAGGCCAAGGACGCCTCCCTTGCTAACGGGTTCTCCGAGCATTGGGCGCGCTACCGCGAGGAACACGCCGAGCAGATCAAAGCGCTGAAGAAGCTGAAGAAGATGGCCGAGGACTATGGCTTCGACATCTCCGGACCGGCTTCCACCGCTAAGGAAGCAGTGCAGTGGACCTACTTCGGCTACTTGGCGTCAGTCAAGAGCCAGGACGGCGCTGCCATGTCTATTGGCCGCCTCTCCCCTTTCCTGGATGCATACTTTGAGCGCGACCTGGCCAACGGCACCCTGACCGAGGTTGAAGCTCAGGAGATCATTGACGCTCTGGTAATCAAGTTGCGCATCGTGCGTTTCTTGCGCACCGAGGACTATGACCAGATCTTCTCCGGTGACCCGTACTGGGCTACCTGGACGGACGCAGGCTTCTCCGAGGACGGCCGCCACCAAGTAACCAAGACTGCGTTCCGCCTGCTGCAGACACTGCGCAATCTTGGCCCGGCACCAGAGCCGAACATCACGATCTTCTGGGATCCGCAGCTGCCGGAGGGATACAAGGAATTCTGCGCCGCGATTTCCATTGAGACGTCCTCGCTGCAGTATGAGTCTGACAAACAGATTCGTGACAAGTGGGGCGATGACGCCGCCATCGCTTGCTGCGTGTCTCCTATGAAGGTGGGCAAGCAGATGCAGTTCTTCGGCGCGCGTGTCAACGCGGCGAAGGCGCTGCTGTACGCCATCAACGGCGGCCGCGATGAGGTCAGCGGCAAGCAGATCACCGATGGCGACCACACGCCGATTCTTGGCGACGGCCCACTGGACTTCGACGAAGTCTGGCAGAAGTACGAGGAGATGCTCGACTGGGTTGTGGGCACCTATGTTGAGGCGCTGAACATCATCCACTACTGCCACGACCGCTACGCCTACGAGTCCATTGAGATGGCGCTGCATGATTCTGACATCATCCGAACCATGGGCTGCGGTATTGCAGGCCTGTCCATTGTGGCTGACTCACTCAGCGCGATTAAGTACGCCAAGGTCTTCCCGGTTCGTGATGAGACCGGCCTAGTGGTGGACTACATCACCGAGGGTGAGTTCCCGTTCTACGGCAACGACGATGACCGTGCGGACGACATCGCTGCCACCGTGGTGCACACCGTGATGCAGAAGATCAAGGCGATCCCGATGTACCGCGACGCCATTCCGACGCAGTCCGTGCTGACCATTACCTCCAACGTTGTCTACGGCAAGGCCACCGGTTCGTTCCCGTCCGGGCACAAGGCCGGTACTCCGTTCGCGCCGGGCGCAAACCCGGAAAACGGTGCCGATAACCACGGCATGGTTGCCTCCATGCTTTCGGTAGGCAAGCTGGACTACAACGATGCGCTGGACGGCATTTCGCTGACCAACACCATCACTCCTGCTGGTCTTGGCCGCAACAAGGAAGAGCAAGTCAAGAACCTGGTTGGTGTCTTGGACGCGGGCTTCATCATGGACAACGCTGACACGACCATCCAGCCGGCCTAATCCCCCACTTCACACAGATAAAGGAGCACTTCGAACAATGTCTACCCCTACTTTTGACGAGCGTCTCGCCTCCATGAAGGCATCCCGTGCTGCAAACAACATGGAGTCTGGCCTGTACCACGCCAACATCAACGTGTTGGACGAGTCCACGCTTGAAGATGCGATGGAGCACCCAGAGAACTACCCGAACCTGACGGTGCGCGTTTCCGGCTACGCCGTGAACTTTGTCAAGCTGACGAAGGAGCAGCAGCGCGACGTCATTTCCCGTACCTTCCACCAGGGCGCGTAAATGGCGTTTGATGGCACCAGCGGCGTTGTCACGCTTCAGCCCGAACAGGGTGAGCGTGTGCGCGGCGTCGCTGCCGGTTTAGGTGGGCTATCCACGGATGATTTGGAGATCACCCGTCCGGAGTTGCTCGACGCACGCCGTACCGGCGAGATCGGCTTGATCCACTCGTGGGAGTTGGTGACTGCGGTTGACGGCCCCGGCACCCGTTTGACGCTCTTCTTGTCTGGTTGTCCGTTGCGGTGCAAGTTCTGCCACAACCCGGACACGATGGAGATGAAAGAGGGCACTTTGGAGCGTATCGACGCGGTAGTAAAGCGCGTCCTACGCTACAAACCTGTGTTCAACGCCTCCGGTGGCGGGTTAACGCTGTCGGGTGGTGAGCCGCTGTTCCAGATCGCGTTTACCCGTCGTTTGCTCAAGGCGGTGCATGACGCGGGCGTGCACACCACGGTTGATACTTCCGGTTACTTGGGCGCGCGACTAACGGACGAGGACTTGGACAACATCGACCTGTTCCTCTTGGACGTCAAGTCTGGTGATCCGAACACCTATGAGCACGTCACTGAACGGCAGTTGCAGCCGACGATTGATTTCGGTGATCGTCTTCACGCAAAGGGCAAAAAGGTCTGGGTACGTTTCGTGCTTGTGCCGGGCCTGACGGATGGTGAGGACAACGTGCAGCAGGTCGCTGACATCGTCGCACGCTGGAAAGGCACCGTTGAGCGTGTAGAGGTCCTGCCCTTTCACAACATGGGCGCGGACAAGTGGAAGAAGATTGGTTTGGACTACCAGTTGGAGGACACGACTCCCCCGACAGCGGAATCTTTGGAACATGTGCGTTCAGTATTTCGCTCCCGTGGCCTGACAGTTTTCTAACCCGGGGTCTGCGCGTAGTATCACCTATTACGTTGAGAGCGCCTCGGGAGCGCCCTCCCCTTGATCCAATGAAAGGGGGCTTGGAGCCCATGCCGCCACGCATTCCACTTACGCGACCGCGACCGAAAAGACCTGAGCCCCCTTCGGGTACGCCCATCCGGGTGCCTATTGAACGCTCGATGGATTTCTGCCGGGTGTTTGTAGACGGCAAGCGTCTGCCCGGCAATATTCGCGTCAACCAGGCAATGGAAATTGTGCAGCAGCACGAGAACGCGTTTGTGTGGTTGTCACTGAAATCCCCCACTGAGGATCAGATGGAGCGGCTTGCCGGCATCTTCGATATTGATGACCTGATTGTGGACGATGTGTTGGACGCCCACCAGCGTCCCAAGATCGAACGCTACGACGAGCAGTTGTTTATGGTTGTGCGCTCCGTGCACTACCGCGATGACGAAGAAGTAGCGGACGCCCGTGAGATCATTTCCACCGGCGAGGTGCAGGTGGTTACGGGACCGAATTTTGCGGTAAGCATTCGCCACAACGCACCACTGCCGGATCTGACTGCCCAGCTGGAGGCGGAAGAAGACCTCGTTGTCCTTGGGCCCAGTGCGGTTGCGTGGATTGTGGCGGACTACTTGGTGGACAACTATCTGCGGGTCGCGGAATACCTGAGCCAGGACGTGGATGAGCTGGAAAACGAGGTGTTCACGCCGAAGCGCCAGATCAACATTGACAAGATCTACAACTACAAGCGTGAGATCTTGGAGATGCGCCACGCCATTGACCCGCTGGCGCCTGCGCTTCGAAACGGCCTGACCAATAACAAGGACATGGTGCGCAAAGCGCTGCGATCCTACTTCCGCGACGTACAGGACAACGCAACAATTGCCTCGGATCGCGTTTCGGGCTTTGATGAGCGTCTGTCTTCCCTGCTGAACGCTTCGGTAGCGAAGGTGAGCATGCAGCAAAACGCGGACATGCGCACGATCTCGGCTGTGGTTGGTATGGCAGCAGTGCCCACGCTGATCGCGGGTATTTACGGCATGAACTTTGAGAACATGCCGGAGCTAGGTTGGGCGTTTGGATACCCGGCCGCACTGTTAGTCATGCTCAGCGCGATGGCAGTGATGTTCTGGTGGTTCCGGAAGAACCACTGGCTCTAGGCTGGGTAGCTAGCCCTTGATCATCAACTTCAGGTTGGTGATCGCCACCAATTTGTCGTTGTTGCGCATTTCGATGCGCCACAGGTGCGTGGTGCGGCCAATGTGGACTGGGATCGCTTCTGCCTCAATGCGGCCGGAAGACACTGGCCGCAGAAAGTCCGTGTTGTTGTTCATGCCCACGGCAGCTTTCTGGCTGGTGAACATGGCTGCGAGGCTGCCGAGGGTCTCGCCAATAGCCGCGTAGACGCCGCCGTTGACAATGCCTGCCGGTTGGAGGTGCTCAGGGCCCACGTCGATGTGGGCTTTGATCTCTTCTTCGGAGCAAGCGGTGACTTCCATGCCGATGGTTTGGGCGAATCCGGTATTCATGCGGTTGATCTCTGCAATTTCCATGCCGGTCACTATACGTATGGTGTTGGGGTTTGTGGGCTAGTCGGAAACTAATCCGAGACGCAGTTGCCCAACGCGGCCACGTACACTGTGCTGCATGACTACCCCACTTGCTTCGGATACTTCCCTTGCTCAGATCGGCGTTGTTGGTATGGCTGTGATGGGCTCCAACCTGGCGCGTAACTTCGCATCCAAGGGCCACACTGTGGCTATTTATAACCGCTCGCCGGAGAAGACCCGCGCGGTGGTTGCGGAGTTTGGCCATGAGGGCAGCTTCATTCCGGCTGAGACGATCGAGGAGTTTGTGGCCTCGCTTGAGCGTCCTCGTAAGGCGATCATCATGGTGCAGGCGGGTGCCGCGACGGATGCTGTGATCGCGCAGCTGGTTGAGGCGATGGATGAGGGTGACATCATCATTGACGGCGGTAATGCCCTGTTCACGGACACGATCCGTCGTGAGCGGGAGGTTGCTGCCACGGGCCGTCACTTTGTGGGCGCCGGTATTTCTGGTGGTGAGGAAGGTGCGTTGCGTGGGCCGTCAATTATGCCGGGTGGTCCTGCGGAGTCTTGGGAGACCTTGGGTCCGCTGCTGGAGGATATTTCGGCGAAGGTGGACGGCACACCGTGTGTGACTCACATCGGACCGGATGGCGCCGGCCACTTTGTGAAGATGGTGCACAACGGCATTGAGTACGCGGATATGCAGGTTATTGGTGAGGCTTACCATTTGCTGCGTTACGCTGCCGGGCTGGAGCCTGCGGAGATCGCGGACATTTTCACGGAGTGGAACAAGGGTGATCTGGATTCCTACCTGATTGAGATCACCGCTGAGGTGCTCCGCCAGGTGGATGCGCGTACCGGCAAGCCGTTCATTGACATCATTGTGGACGCCGCTGGCCAAAAGGGCACCGGCCGTTGGACGGTGAAAGAAGCGCTTGACCTGGGCGTGCCGGTGACCGGTATTGGTGAGGCTGTGTTTGCCCGCGCCTTGTCTTCAGCGCTCGCGCAGCGTGAGGCGGCCCAGAGCGCGAACCTGCCTGCGGGCGATGTGACCACGCTTGAGGCACTGGGAGTGTCGCGCGAGGAGTTTGTGGAGGATGTGCGCCGCGCCCTGTACGCCTCCAAGTTGGTGGCGTACGCCCAGGGCTTCGATGAGATCAACGCGGGCTCCCAGGAGTACAACTGGGGCATCAAGCCGGGCGATCTGGCTCGTATCTGGCGTGGCGGCTGCATCATTCGCGCGCAGTTCCTTAACCGCATCACTGAGGCCTATGAGCGCGACCCGGAGCTTGCCTCCCTGTTGCTTGATCCGTACTTCAAGGGTGAGCTGGAAAAGGGGCTTGTTGATGCTTGGCGACGCATCGTGGTCACCGCCACCCGCCTCGGCCTGCCCGTGCCTGTGTTCGCGTCTTCCCTGTCCTACTACGATTCGCTGCGCTCCAAGCGCCTGCCGGCGGCACTGATTCAGGGCCAGCGCGACTTCTTCGGCGCGCACACCTACCGCCGTGTGGATATGGAGGGCACGTTCCATACCGCGTGGTCGGGTGACCGCGAAGAGTTGTCCTACTAGAATCTCTCGGATGACTTCTTTCGCCGACCTCGGCCTGCCCCGCGACATTGTCCGTGTCCTGCACAAACAGGGCATCACGGATGCCTTCCCCATCCAGCAGGCGGCGATCCCGGACGTGCTTGCGGGCAAGGACGTGCTTGGCCGCGGGCCGACTGGTTCCGGCAAGACGTTTACGTTTGGGTTGCCGATGGCGGCGAGGTTGGAAGGCGCGCCGTCGAAAAGCGGAAAGCCCCGAGGTCTTATTTTGGCACCGACGCGTGAGCTGGCCACCCAGATCCGGGAGCGGCTGGAGGAGCCAGCAGGCGCGCTTGGGCTGCGGGTGATTGAGGTTGTCGGTGGCGTGAATATCAACCACCACATCCGTGCGCTCGCCGCCCCGGTAGATATTTTGGTGGCCACCCCGGGCCGCGCCCAGGACCTGGTCAACCAGGGTTATCTACACCTGGATCGAGTGGAGATCACCGCGCTTGATGAGGCCGACCAGATGGCAGACATGGGTTTCATCCCACAGGTACGCAAACTGCTGGACATGACGCCAAGCGGCGGGCAGCGCCTGCTGTTTTCCGCGACTCTGGACGGGGACGTGGACAAGCTGGTCAAGCGCTACATGCATTCGCCTGTCACCCATTCCACCGCCCCGGTGGAGGCTGCAGTGGACACGATGGAGCACTACCGGCTGCTGGTTGGCAACCGGGACACGCGCGCCGAGATTGTCACGCAGATCGCAGCGCGTAAAGGTAAGACGATCATGTTCATGCGCACCAAGCATGGCGTGGACAGGCAAGTAAAGAAGTTGCGCCGCGTTGGCATCCACGCCCAAGGGCTGCACGGCGACAAGGGCCAGGGCGCACGCACCCGCGCAATCGAGGGGTTTACGGACGGCTCGACGCCCGTGCTGGTGGCCACCGATATTGCGGCGCGAGGTATCGATATTGATGACGTCTCGTTGGTCGTCCACATCGACCCACCCGCCGAGCATAAGGCGTATCTGCATCGCGCCGGGCGCACCGCCCGCGCTGGCACCACGGGCACGGTAGTGACGTTGGTGATGGATGAGCAGCGCAAAGAGGTTGCAACGCTGTTGAAGAAGGCGGGTGTAGACGCGCCGGAGGTCCAAGTACAGCCGCTGAGCCCCGAGCTGATTAAAATTACTGGAGCAACAAAGCCTGAAGGGCAACCTTTGCCACCGCCGGGACAGCCGCAGCGTGCTGCAGCCCCCGCACGGTCTTCAGGCAAACCGCAACACAACCGGCGCCGAAACAACCAGCGTCGCAACAACCAGCAACGCAGGAGGAGACACTCACGCTAAAGCGCTCGCGCTAGCACCACACCATGGACATATTCATATCCATCCTCTCCCTTATCGGGTTTCTGCTTCTCACCGCATCCACAGGCTTGTTCGTGGCTATCGAGTTCGCCATGACGGGCCTTGAGCGCTCCACTATTGAGGCGCACGTACGTGAGAAGGGTGACGCCCGGGCGCGCGCAGTGGCGCGCAGCCATAGCAACCTGTCTTTCGTGTTGTCCGGTGCGCAGCTGGGCATCACGCTGACCACGCTGGCCGCTGGCTTTTTGGCAGAGCCTGTACTCGGCCAGTATTTCACTCCCCTCCTTCAGTTGGTGGGCTTGAGCGAAAGCGCCTCGCGCCCCGTTGCCTTGGTGCTTGCGCTTGTGGTGGCCACGGTGCTTTCCATGGTGTTCGGTGAGCTTGTGCCGAAGAACATCGCGATCACAGAGCCGCTGCACACCGCTCGTTTCGTCGTTCCGCCGGTGAATGCGTTTAACGCGGTGTTCAAGTGGTTTATCAAGGCGATGAACTCCTCCGCTAACTGGATTGTGCGCAAGATGGGTATTGAGCCGGCGGATGAGTTGGCGTCGGCACGCTCGGGCCAGGAGCTTGGCGCGATGGTGCGCAACTCGGCTGAGGCAGGTGGCCTGGACGCGGAGACGGCTGCCGTGATTGATCGCTCGCTGCGTTTCGGCGAGACCACGGCAGAAGAGGTGATGACGCCGCGTTCCACCATCGAAGCGCTGGACGCGGAGGACACCGTAGCGGATCTCATCGCGCTTGCGCAGGAGTCCGGCCACTCGCGTTTCCCGGTACGTCGCGGCGATCTGGACGACACGATTGGCGTGGTCCACATCAAGGACGCGTTCAACGTCCCGCGTGAGGCGCGCAGTACCACCAAGCTTGCCTCCATGGCACGCCCAGTGCCGTTCGTGCCGGGCACACTCGATGGAGATGCAGTGCTCAACCGCGTGCGCTCCGCCGGCTCCCAGGTTGTGCTGGTGGCCGATGAGTACGGCGGTACTCAAGGCCTTGTGACCATTGAGGACGTGGTTGAGGAAATCCTCGGCGAGGTGTACGACGAGTACGACGACGCAGAATCCGAGCGCGACTTCCAACGCTTCGGCACCTCCTGGGAGGTTGCGGGCCTTGTGCGTCTTGACGAGCTCACGCAGAAAACCGGCTACGCCGCCCCGGACGGGCCTTATGAAACGCTTGGTGGCCTGATCATGTCGGCGCTTGGTCGGATTCCGCAGGTGGGCGACAAGGTTGTGCTGCCGCAGTTTACGGCGACGAGCTTTCAGGAGGAGCTGGAGACCGTCACGGACGGCTTCTGGCTGGCTCGCGTGACGGTGATGGATGATCGCCGCGTGGAGCGCGCCATCTTGTCCCCCGTCACGCCTGAGCAAGCCGCAGCGTTTCAGGAAGGCGGTGCGTTGTGAGCATTGTGACTGCAGTTTTGCTTATTGTCGTCCTCCTGTTGGCGAATGCGTTCTTCGTCGCGGCGGAGTTTGCACTGGTGTCTTCGCGCCGTGACCGTCTTGAGTCACTCTTGGCCCAGGGCAAGAAGGAAGCCAAGGGCGTGCTTTACGCCACGGAGCACCTCTCTATCTACTTGGCTGGTGCGCAGTTTGGTATCACGGTGGCGTCGCTGATTCTGGGTAAGGTGGCCGAGCCTGCGATTGCCCATTACATTGAGGTGCCGTTTGCCTCGACAAGTCTGCCGTCGGAGCTGTTGCACCCCATCAGCTTTGTCATCGCACTAATCATCATCTCGTTCCTGCACATTTTGTTGGGTGAGATGGTGCCCAAGAACATTGCCATTGCGGGCCCGGAGAAGACCGCGATGCTACTGGTGCCGGCCTTTTCGGTGTGGATGCGCCTGACGCGCCCGCTGCTAGAGGCGATGAACTGGGTGGCTCGTAAGACGTTGCTGGCCTTCGGTATTGAACAGCGCGATGAACTGGAATCCACGGTGGACCAGGAGCAGCTGGCCACCATGATCCGTGAGTCCAACGAGGAAGGCTTGCTGGATGCGGAGGAGACGCGTCGTTTGGCCAACGCCCTGCGTACGGAGTCTCGCAGTGTCACTGAGGTGATGATCCCGTTGGATGAGGTGCGCACCCTTGCGTACCACCCGCGCGGCATTCGCCTTGATGAGATCGAAGAGGCAGTACGTGAGACTGGCTTTTCGCGTTATCCCGTTGAGCGCGCGCCGGGCGTGTTGGTTGGCTATGTGCATGTGAAGGACATTTTGGATTTCCTTGCGGCGGAGGATGATCGTGCGCTTGTGCCGGTCAGCCGTATTCGTCCGTTGAGCATTGTGGATGGCTCGCAGTCCCTGGATGATGCGTTGACAAGTATGCACCGTCGTTCGGCGCATATGGCGCAGGTGCGTGTGGATGGTGAGCTGGTGGGTGTCGCCGCGCTCGAGGACATCATTGAGGAGTACGTGGGTACCGTGACCGACTGGACGCATGAAGACGATTAGTCTTCCCCCGCAGGTCTGGCAGGCACGTCAGGCGGCTCATCTGGAGCGTGCCAGCCGCTATACGGTCCCGCATCGCCAGCGCCGCACTCACGGCGAGAAGCACCCTGTGTGGGATTTCCTCTTTGAGTACTATCCGGTGCGGGCTAGTCAGCTTGAGCGGTGGCATCCGGGGTTGGGCATTCTGCTTATCGACGCCCCAGATAACGCCTCCTTCAACCCCACCGAATTCCTGGCCAAACGCGGTAACGACATGCAGCGTATCCGCGAACTCTTGCGGGCAACGCAGCAGCGCTCGCCACACTTTGACTGCTTCGGCATGCATGAGTGGGCAATGGTTTACCGGGATACGCCGCGCCATGATTTGCCGCTGCGCCTTGGTCCTGAAGGCACCGATGCGGTGGTTGAGGCACACCAGGTCAAGTGCAGCCACTTTGATGCGTACCGTTTCTTCACGCCTGCCGCCAAGCCGTTGAACGTGACGGTGCTGACGCGTGAGGGACAGGTTGCTAACGATCAGGCTGGCTGCGTCCATGTGTCTATGGATTTGTACAAATGGGCGGCGAAGATGGGCCCGCTTGTCCCGGGTGAGCTCCTGCTGGATGCCTTTGAGTTGGCGGTAAAGGCTCGTACGTTGGATATGGAGGCCTCCCCCTATGACTGTCGGGGGTTGGGTTTTGGCGTTGTCCCCGTTGAGACACCGGAGGGCAAAGCGCAGTACGTGGCGCGGCAACGAGCACTTGCCGCAGAGGCTGCGCCGATTCGGGCGAAACTTCTCGCGTTGTTGGATGCCCTGTTGGTCGATGATTCTGTTGAGGTTGCGGACTAGGATTGGCCCCTATGGGTCGGCATTCCAACGGTAAGAACAACTACTCTCTTTCGGGCGGGGCGATCGCGGCGCTGTGCGCGGTGTTGGCCCTCACTGGCGGTGTGGTGTGGTCTGTGAGCCAGCGCGGTGACGAAAGCGAGACGACTGCGCAGGAGAAACCCTGTGTGCTTGGTGAGCTCGCGTTGCCGGTAGCCACAAGCAATGAGCAGATCGCCCAGGAGCTCATCGGCGCCTACGCGGCATCAAAGCCGGTGGTGCGTGAGCACTGCATCTTGCCGGTGATTACGGACAAGATTGCGGACGCTGCGGTGTACCTCGCCCCAGCAACGTCCATTACGCAGGAGGAGTTGAGTCGCGCGCAGCGTTCTTCGGCGGTTGCGGAGCCGGCCGTTGTGTATGTGGACCAGGTTGGTGTTGCGGGCAAGGGTGAGGTTTCGTTGAACAATGTCCGCTTCCCCACCAACACTCCGGAGGCGAATGCGGTTGTGGCTTTCCTGCTTGCGGACGGCCCCGCGCAAGCCGTCCATGCACTTACCGAGCAAGCCGTCGATGGTGAGGCACCTGCTGATGGGTTGACGGTGGCATCCGCAAGCCAGAAGGCGGAAGACTTCCAGGCGCTCGACGGTGCCGTGGAGTATGCCGCGATCCCGCTGAACAGTACTAACACGGTGGATGAGAACCAGGCGCGTGCAGGCCAGGATTTCGCACGTTTCGCCGCCGAGCGCGTGTCGGCTGCTGAGGTTTCGCAGCCGCTGATCCCGGAAACCGTGTGGGCGGCGGCGTTGCCGGATGGTGGCGCGGCACTGACTAGTGAGGGCCGAAACACCCTGTTTGTCCTGGATACTTCGGACGCAATGACACCGTTTATGGCCCAGGCTCAGGAGGCGGTCGGTCAGGCGGCACGTGACGTCCAGGCTGACGGCCACGAGGTAGCGCTATGGAACTACTCCTCCCCGTTAAGCCCCGGGGTGATGCAGGGCTACCGCCATAACGTTGATATGACGCCAGACGCTGAGTACATCGCTGATGTTGTGGGCAGGTTGGGCACGGCTGGTGTGCCGCAGACCCGCGAGGCGGTCAGTGCCGCGGTGGCCGAGATGTCGCAGCGTGAGGAACCCGTACGTGTCGTGTTGATCACCACCGGCACCGCCGACGCCAACGGCGCCCCGGCAGCCGACGAGGCGTTTGTAAACCAGATCCGTCAGCTCGCTGGTGACAAGGTTGAGGTCATTGGCGTGCACGTCGGTACGCAGGAGCCCGATGCGGCGGTCAAGGAGGTCGCCAGCACGTGGATTGAAGCAGAAAACCTCCCGCAGGCAGTGCGGGAGGCAGCGGGAGCGTAAACGAGCGTCTAAGAGGTCTTGCGCTGGCGGCGTGCCGCCAGTTCATCGATGCCGACGACGTTGTCCGGCTCAGCGTCCTCAACAACACGCTCGGACGGGAACGCGGAGATAGTACCGGTCAGATCCTTCATGATCTGCGGCACGGCGATGCCAAACACGCCCTGGCCGCCGTTGAGCAGGTCGATGATTTCTTCGTTGCTGCGGCACTCGTAGACCGTCGCACCATCAGACACCAGGGTGATCTCGGCGATGTCGTTCACACCGCGGTCACGCAGCTTGTCCACCGCCAGGCGGATGTTCTGCAGCGAGATACCGGTATCCAGCAGGCCCTTGACAATCTTGAGCACCAGGATGTCCTTGAAGGAGTACAGACGCTGGGAGCCGGATCCCTTCGCACCGCGGATGGACGGGCGCACCAGGTTGGTGCGTGCCCAGTAGTCAAGCTGGCGGTAGGTAATGCCCGCAACTTGGCATGCGATTGGCACGCGGTAGCCAACTTCATCGGACGGGCCGATGTCGAAGAGGGACTCCTGGACCGAAGCTTCGGCGAAGTCGGCGGTTTCAACGTCGTTCGTGCTCATGTAATTACTCCCATGGTGTTTGCCATAAGGCCTCGTGCTAATTAAATGTCAGCCTAGGCTTAACGTCAAGTGTCACATGCGCAACACGCCGCACAAGTCTCAAGAAGAACTTGAGGGTTGGTCCCCCTCGTTACCCCCGTCTCCCCCATCGAGACCGAGCTCGCGCATAAACTCCTCAAACTCGCCCTCGATCTCCGCCTGGTCAAGTTCGTCTTCCAAATCCAGGTCGAACAGTTCCTTCGCTGTCGCCGGATTCAAATGCATGGACGCCTGCTGCAGCACTGATTCATCAACAAAAATCTGCGTATCCGAAGCCACGGCGAGCAGTAACGCGTCGGAGGTGCGCATGTCGATCGTCGTGCCGTCTGCAAGCGAAAGCTCCGAGATGAACACACCCTGGTAATAGCTGGTCACCGCAATGGTGTTGATGCCTGTGGTGGCGCGGGTGATTAACTCCGTCATGGCGTCATGCACACTCGGACGGCGGCGCGCCTCCCCCTCGATGGCGGCGGCAAGTGCCGCGCCGTCTGCGAGCGAGAGCCACACTGGAACGTAGCGCTGCTCTTCTTCCCACTCCAACAACGCGCAGAGGAACTCTTCGGGGCCAATTGCGTAGACCCCGACAAGGTTGACGGCAATCACTAGCGCGCCCGCTGCTGGCGCAGCTCCGCCTGCACCAAGGATGAGCTAAGCGTGGCCATGACCGCTGCCATCTGGTGCGCCATCTCCTCAGCCTCCTGCGAGCCGGAGGCCTTACCGGACTTCGCAAGCGGCTCAGTGACCTGGTGAATCAGGTCCGCCTGACGGGAGGCAGCCGTACGCAAGGTCTTCAGGTGGCGAACGTCCAGCCCGTAGCCGTCGAGTGTGAGCGCTGCGGTGACAATGCGTACGTCGTCTTCACCAAACAGGCCG
This sequence comes from Corynebacterium riegelii, assembly GCF_016728505.1. GTDB lineage: Bacteria > Actinomycetota > Actinomycetes > Mycobacteriales > Mycobacteriaceae > Corynebacterium > Corynebacterium riegelii. The sequence continues at coordinate 1,918,681 of NZ_CP068159.1, read as the reverse complement.
GCTGCACTTGGCGCAATGAGGCCCGCGCGGATCAGCTCGTCCACAAATTCTTGGGGGGCGGAGGCTTTGGTGGCCACATCAACGTCGCTAAACAGGTTGGGCCCCGAAGAACGCAATGTCGGTGCCGGTTCAGCCTCAGCAACAGCCGCAACCGGAGCCACCGAACCCGCATCCATCGCTTCGAGCTGCTCACGGATCACCTTCAGCGGCAGGTAGTTATCACGCTGGGTGATCAGGATGAAGCGAAGACGCTCCACGTCCTCATCTGTGAAACGGCGGTAGCCGGAGGCCGTACGCTGCGGGGTAATCAGCCCTTCGGACTCAAGGAAACGAATCTTGGACACCGTAACGTCCGGAAACTCCGTGCGCAGGCGTTCTAGCACGACGCCAATGGACATCGTCTTCGCAGTCTTCGCAGCCTTAGCAGTCCCAGCGCGGGTCTGCGGGGAGGTCTTCGGGATGGCGCTCACTGGATGCTCAATCTTTCCTCGAGGTTGAAGGTTGGTCTGAAAAAATTTCGCCCCTGCGCACCAGAGGCGAAGCGTGTGGTCTTAGCTCTCGCTGACGATAAACACCAGGCGGAACTTACCAATCTGAATCTCATCACCGTTGGACAAGGATTCAGAGTTACGCGGCTCACGGTTGACATAGGTGCCGTTGAGCGAGCCCACATCCACTACCTCATAACCGTCCTCCGTGCGGCGGAACTCCGCGTGACGGCGAGAAACCGTCACATCATCAAGAAAGATGTCCGCCTCAGGGTGGCGGCCAGCAGTGGTGCAATCCTGGTCCAGCAGGAAGCGCGCACCCGCGTTCGGGCCACGCTTGACCACGAGAAGTGCAGCACCCTCTGGCAGATTCTCGGCGCCGGGAGCGGAGTCCGGAGCAGGTGCTGCACCGTTCTCCATTTCCTTCAGCAGGTCTGCGCGGAAAACCGAGGTCGTCTCAACCTGGGCCTGCGGGGTTGCAGTGTTCTCGCTCATTGGAGCCTCCAAAAAATCGGAAGTAAGAAAAATAAGTCGCGGTTTATCTTAGCGGAAGATGTTGCCAATGCCGGAGATAACCGAATTTCCGGACCCAGCCAGGGGGTTATCAGACACCATGTAGGTCCACGTAGAGCTTGGACGCTTCCACCCGGCATCCGCCAAGTGTGCTCCTTCTTCATCAATAGTCACGGATCCGAACGTCTCCACAGCCTTATCAACCGCGCGGTTGGCAAGGTCCTTGAATTCGCGAACGGCAATGCGGTGATACTCATCAATCGGGGTTTCGCGGGCAATGGCGCGAAGGTGGATGGATTCACGTACGTCATCCATCAGCGCGAGGTGCTCCGACCACTCATGATCCAGGTGGAACAGCATGATGTCGCGTGCTGCTTGCTCCTTGGTATCCGCCGGAAGGTGCTCCAGTTCCGCGGCGCGTTGCGGGTTGCGCTCAGACAGTTCCCGCCAGGCCGTGTCGGTGTCCAGAAGCGCCGCGCGACGCTCATCCAAGATGTCACGGTGATCCGCCAGGAGCTTGTTGTACTTCCAGGTCTGCGAGTGGATTTCCAAAAGCTGGCCCTCGGTCACACGCTGGCAGTGCTCAATGAACTGCTGGATGCGGCCGGATTCGATGCGGCCGTCTTCCGCGGGGTGCGCAGTGACCTGCTCGTCGGCGCCGCCGACGTTCACAATGTCGTCTTCAAGCGAGACGAAAAACAGACTCAAGCCTGGATCCCCTTGTCGGCCAGCGCGGCCGCGCAGCTGGTTATCTAGGCGGGCCGTGCGGTGTCGTGCAGTGCCAATAACTGCCAAGCCGCCAAGCCGCGCCACCTCGTCGTGGTCGCGCTCATCTGCTCCGCCGAGGCGAATATCGGTACCACGGCCAGCCATCTGCGTGGACACAGTCACACGCCCCGTATCACCGGCTTCAGCAATGATGCGCGCCTCTTCAGCGTCGTTTTTCGCGTTCAACACGTTGACAGCGATGCCGCGCGCCTCAAGAGCCTCGGCGAGTTCCTCGGACTCCGCAACGTCGTGCGTACCAACCAGCACCGGCTGGCCGGTTTCGTGGATGTGCGCGATCTCTTCCACGATTGCCGCGTTCTTTTCCGCCATGGTGGCGTAGATGCGATCCGCCTCATCAAAACGCGCAAGCTCGTTTGCCCGGTCGATCACGGACACGTGCAACCCGTAGAAGGAACGCAGCTGGTCAGTGGCCTCAACTGCGGTACCAGTCATGCCGCACACCACCGGGTAGCGGCGCATCAGCGCCTGCAAGGTAATCGAGTCCAGAATGCGGCCTCCCTCGGACACATCCAGGCCTTCCTTGGATTCCACCGCCGCCTGCAGGCCGTCGGGCCAGCGCTGCAGCTCGGCGACGCGGCCACGCGAAGCATCCACAAGCGCCACCTTGCCATCAGCAACGATGTAGTGGACGTCTCGGATCAGAAGCGCCTTTGCGTGCAGCGCCAGGTTCACCCGTACCAGGGTGGTGCCAATGTGCTCATCCGAATACAGCGAGTCAATGCCCAGGAGCTTTTCCACCTTGGCCGCGCCCTCGTCGGTCAAAAACACGTTGCGGCCATCAGAGTCGATGGTGTAGTCCTTCTCCTCCTCCAGCTGCGACACTGCGGCTGTGATCTGGCCGGTCGCCTGCTTGGTGCCCTCAGAGCCAGCGAGGACTAATGGCACCAGCGCTTCATCCACAAGCACGGAGTCCGCTTCATCCACCAGCGCTACATCGGCATCCAGCTGCACCGTTTGGGAGCGGTGCGTGATCTGGTTGTCCCGCAGGTGGTCGAAGCCAATCTCAGTGACAGGCGCGTAAATCACATCACACGCGTACGCCGCCACGCGCTCTGCACGCGTCGAGGATTCCGTCACTGGCGCGACCGTCAGTCCGAAAAACTCCACCAGCGGACGCATCCACTCAGCATCACGGCCCGCCAGATAATTATTCACGGTGATTACATGCACCCGCTTGCCGGTCAGCGCGTAGCCCGTCGCCGCCATAGCCCCCACCAGCGTCTTGCCCTCACCGGTAGCCATCTGGATCACATCGCCCTCAAGCAGACGCAGCACAGCTTGGTTCTGCACCTCAAACGGCGTCATGCCCAGCGTGCGCTGAGAGGCCACTGACAGGCCCGCCAAAAACCGGGCTTTATCAGCAATCTCGCCGCCCGCTACGGTGGAGCGCACGGTGGAGGCCAACGCAGCGTCGTCAAGCAGGGAAAGCTCCTCGATCAACCCTTGAGCCGCAGCGACAACCCCCTTGGACTTCTTGTTGTTGCGCTCGGAGGTAGACCCCATGGCCTTCCAGAACCAATCAAATGCGCCCATGTGGAAATGCGTCCTTCCTTTCAGTGTTCTGCCCATGGTAAGTCCACCCGACACCAAACCTGCAACGTGCTTTACTGTGTACCCATGCAGTCATTGAACGTCACCGTGCCATCCTCAACCGGTACGCCGCTGGCAGCCACCATCGACCGGCCCGATGCCCCTGCGCAGGCATACGCGATTTTTGCCCACTGCTTCGCAGGTTCACGCCACACCCCCGGAGCGTCACGCATCTCTAAACGCTTGACGGAACACGGCATTGCCACGCTGCGTTTTGATTTCCCGGGCCTCGGCCAGTCCGGCGGTGAGTTCAAAGACACCAGTTTCAGCCAAAACGTCGACGACATTGTGGCTGTGGCGCAATGGATGGAAGAGAACTTCACCGCCCCGCAGCTGATCATGGGCCACTCCCTGGGTGGTGCGGCGACTCTGAAGGCAGCAACCCGCCCGGAGTTGAAGCACATGATCAAGGCCGTGGCCACCGTCGGTGCACCCTTTGACCCGGCGCACTCCGTGCTCCACTACGCAGACAAGATCGGTGAAGCCGACGCGAACGGCTCCGTACCCGTCATCCTGGGCGGGCGCGAGCTGATCATCTCTCGCGAGTTTCTGGAGGACCTCGCGGTAACCAACCCAGAGGCCTACCTGCCGCTGCTACGGAAGCCGCTCTTGTTAGTCCACTCCCCGATTGACGTGACTGTGGGCATTGACAACGCGCAAACTATCTTCCGTCTCACCCGCTACCCCAAGTCCCTGATGGCCCTGGACAAGGCGGACCACCTGTTGACCCGCCAGGGCACCGCGCAGCGCGCCGCCGACATCATCGGCTCCTGGGCTAAGCAGTACATCGTGCCCGAGTTCACGCCGGAGGAAACGGGTGACTCCAACGCGATCTCCTATACCGCCCGCGGCACCAAATACGGCGACGTGGTACGCACCTCCGGCCGTGCGATCACCACGGACCGCGCCAAAAATTCCGGTGGTAAGGGCCAAGGCGTAACGTCTACCGGCCTGTACATGTCCGCACTTGCTGTCAGCTGCTCCCAGGCCATCCGGGAGGCAGCCAAGGGCATGCAGCTTGACGACGTCCGAGTGGAAATCACCCACAACGGCACCGGCGGATTTACCCGCGAAATCACCCTCTACGGTGACCTGACGGACGACCAGGCTGAGACCTTGCGTGCCGCAGGTGCCGCGTCCACCGTGGACGGCTACGTGGCCAAGAATCAGCTGGAGACCGTGGTGCGCAAGGCCACCGTTGCAGAGCGCCGCGCCCAGGCCAAAGCGGCCAAGGCCATCAAGTAGGGGACGCTTATCGTGCTAAACCCCAACCAGTCGTGCCCCTGCCGCTCGAATCTGCGCTACGCCGACTGCTGTGGACGCTACCACGCAGGCGAGACAACCCCGGCGACTGCGGAGGCGCTCATGCGCTCGCGCTACAGCGCCTTCGTTGTCGGCGACGAAGCCTATATCCGCAGCACCTGGGCCGAGGAAACACTGCCCGCTGACCTCAGCATCAACCCCGATGGCGAGCCCTACACCAACCTGGAGATCCTTGGAACCAGCGGCGGCGGCCCCTTTGACAAGGACGGCGCCGTTACGTTTGCAGCCACCCACGCAAGCGGCATCCAATGCGAATACTCCACGTTTGAACGCCGCGCCGGGCGCTGGGTGTACGTGCGCGGCCTGCCCGCCCCACCTGCCGGTTTCATTCCACGATGACAGTGCTGTAATCTTTCGGTGTTGCCCTTTTGGCAACATCGGGCTGTGGCGCAGTTTGGTAGCGCACCACACTGGGGGTGTGGGGGTCGCAGGTTCAAATCCTGTCAGTCCGACAAAGCAAACAAAAACCCCGGCGTGAGCTGGGGTTTTCGTGTTTTTGACTCTAGCGCAGGCCGACTCCGAAGAAGTGCAGAATCTGGCGCGTGGCAAACCCGATGGACACCGTAGCCGAGGTGTCTTTGATGGACCCCGGCCACACGTGCGGCCCACCCTCAATGCGGTAGTGCGTGACAGCGGCGTCACACCCGGTCCAGCGGTACTCCTCAATGGTTGGCGAGACGGCGCTGATGGCCGGTTCAGCGTCGCAGCGGCTGCGGCGTGCGGCGTCCTCCATCAGCTCCGCGCTCGACCCGTAGACAGTGCTGTGGCGCTCTCCCCCCGCGTAATTGATCACCGCATCATGCGTGCCGTGGAAATCCACGTGCTTCATCGGAATCGCGGAGCACCCCGCAGACACCTTCTCATAGAACGCGCCGGCCACCGTTGCCACCGCGGTAAACGCCTGGGGGCGTTGGCAACCCACATACGCGGCGAACCCACCGCCGTTGGATAGACCCGCGGCAAACACACGCGCGCGGTCCACAGCGAATTCATTGATCAGTTGGTCATACACCGCGTCCACGTACGCCAAGTCCTGCTCGCCAGTAGTCACCGCATACGGTGCTGGCGCCCAGGCTTTGTCAATGCCTTCCATGTACACCACGATCGCGTCGGCTGAATCCAGCCCTGAGTATTCGCGGATGGTCTCAGCGCTCTCTTTATACCCGTGGAACACGAAGATCACGGGAAGTCTGGAGCGCTCATGCGCACCCGGGGGCAGCGACATGATGTAGTTGCGCTCAAATCCAGCCGCCGTCACCGAGCGAGTACCCGCGCTTGCCGGACTCCACGGCTGCGCCACTTCCATAGGGTCGGTGGTTTCGACTTTGGTGAGGGTGGGTGGGGTGTGCGTTGGATCGTCGTGAAGCAGGGGCGAACATGCACTAATACCCGCCGCGAGCATCAAGGCCATCGCGGCGGCTGCAACTCTTTTTGCCCCGCACACGGGTGGAAAGCGTAGCGCACTACCTCCCGCTACCCCTGCTTGGGGATATCAAAGAAGTCGAGCACCTCATCAGTCACGTCTATCGGCTCATCATGGATCCACTTATGCCCCATGCCCTTCACCTCGTGATAGGACACGTTTGTTGAGCCGCTGCGCAGCAAAAACGCGTCGCGCACATCACGGATATCCAACACCACATCACCCGGACCGTCTTTGCAGCCCTTCACATTGGTGGGCCGGTTGTACCCCTCCAGCGGGACCTGCTGGTCCTTATCCCCGTGGATGATGCGCAGCGGCACGGGCAGGCCAGTGCGAAGTTCCGACTCGGAGTTGCGCACCGCTGCCGAGACAATCACCGCACCGGCAAACGGCTTCGGACGCTGCGCGATAACCGATGCGACAAAGCCGCCGCCGTTAGAAAACCCGGTCAGGTAAATACGCTCGGGATCAATATTGAACTCTTTATCCATCTTCGCCAGCAGCGCATCAACCAGCGCAAAATCCTGCTGCGACGTGGTCACAGCGTAGGGGGCAGGAGACCAGGCTTGTTTGAACTTGTCGTCGCACACATCCTTCTTGGCTAGCCCGTCCGGGGCGACCACGATGGCGTCCGCATGCCCAAGGCCACTGTTTTCTAGAAAGTTTTTCGCGGTGTCAGTCTTGCCGTGGAATGCCAGGATAAGCGGCAGCTCGCGGTCTTTGGCATCCTTCGGGGCGGAGACCCAGTAGGTGCGCTTCTCACCACCGGCCTTGATGCGGCGCTCTTTCCGCTCCATGGAGTCCGGCACCGGAACCTTGGTAGAGGTTGTGGTTGTACTGGCTGCCAGCACCTCTGCGTTGCTCGATCCGCTGATCAGGCCCACCGACAGCGCAAGCGCCGCCGTGATTCGCACCGCCTTATTCATAACTTCCAAGGCTACACGGCTAGATTGGCCACCTATGGTCAACCCCAGCTCCAGGCAGGGCCCAGCATTCAAAAACGACGCCGCCCGAGCATTCACCGCCGGCGCGTTTTCCACTGGTGCTTCGCTGTATCACGCTGCTCGGCCCTCCTACCCCGCCGAGGTCCGCTCGCTTGTGCACGGCGGGGAGCTTCTCGACATCGGCGCTGGCACAGGCAAACTCACAGAGCTTTTGCTTGCCGACGCCCACCGCGTCACCACCCTCGAACCCTCCCCAGACATGGCGCGGGTTTTGGCGGGTCGTCTTGCCGGTGTTGCCGTGGTCCGTGGCACCGCCGAGGCGCTGCCCTTTGCAGATGCCCAGTTTTCCACGATCACGTGCGCACAAACGTGGCACTGGCTCGACATCGACGCCGCCAGCCGTGAGGCGGCACGCGTAGGTACGTCGGATGCGCGCTTGGTGTTGGTGTGGAACACCCTCGATGTCACCCACCCCTGGGTGCTGCGTTACTCCCGCATCAGCCACTCGGGAGACGTCCACCGCGAAGGGTTCTACCCTACCGTTGGTAACCAGTGGCTACTTGCAGATGAGCTGCGCACCAAGTGGATTCAGCCCACCACGCCAGAAGAGCTGGTCTCACTCATGCGCACCCGCTCCTACTGGCTGCGGGCCAGCGACACCACCCGGGCCAAGGTAGAGGCGAACCTTCACTGGTACCTCTACGAGCGTTTGGGGTTCAGCCCCGGCCAGGTGCTGCCGCTTCCCTATCGCACTGACGCCTTTGCTTATGAGCGCCTTTGCTTATGAGCGGCGCTAGCGTTTCCTCTGGTTGCGCTCACGCACACGGACCGCGATCCTGATTGGCGTGCCGTGGTAGCCGAAGCGCTCACGGAACTTGCGCTCCAGGTAGCGGCGGTACGACGCATCCAAAAATCCCGTCGTGAACAGGATGATTGTCGGCGGACGTGTAGCCGCCATGGTGGAGAACAACAGCTTCGGCAGACGGTTGTTCTTCATCGGCGGTGGGTTGGCCGCAATCGCCTCACGAAGCCACGTATTCAGATGACCTGTGGAGATGCGCTTGTCCCAGTTCTCCAGGGCCTCCGTCATGGCGTCTTCAAGACGGTGCAAACCACGACCCGTGTCTGCGGAGATGTTGATCTTGGTCACCCAGCTGAGGTGGCCAATCTGCTCTTCGAACTCGCGGTCAAAGTAGTAGCGGCGATCCTCATCCATGAGGTCCCACTTGTTAAAGCAGATCACCATCGCCTTGCCGGCTTCCAGCACCATGGAGATCACGCGCTGGTCCTGCTCAGAGATCTCCTGGGAGGCGTCGATAACCACCACACACACCTCGGCAGCATCGATGGTGCCGCGGGTGCGTAGCGAGGCGTAGTACTCGTGCCCCTGGGCGTTTTTCACCTTCTTGCGAAGACCTGCGGTGTCGATGAACTTCCACAAGTTCTTATCCAGCTGAATGAGCTCATCCACCGGGTCCACCGTGGTACCCGAGGCGTTGTCCACCACCGAACGGTCCGACTTGCTCAGCTTGTTCAGCAGGCTGGATTTGCCCACGTTCGGGCGTCCAACAATGGCCACGCGACGCGGGCCATCCGTAATGGAGTTCGCCGCACGCGGCACCTCTGGGAACACGCGCAGGATCTCATCGAGCACGTCCGCACCACCGCGGCCGTGGAGTGCAGATACCGGCCACGGGTCTCCAAGACCCAGCCCATAGAATTCTGCGACGTCGCCCCACTGCGATTCAGACTCAAACTTATTGGCCACCAAGATGACGGGCACCTCGGAGCGCTGCAGGTTTCTGGCCATCACCGCATCCGTTTCCGTAATGCCGGTGTGGGAATCCACCACCATGACAATGACGTCCGCGGTCTCCATCGCGGCCTCAGACTGGCGCGCGATTGCCGCGTGAATACCCTTGGCGTCCGGGTCCCAGCCGCCGGTGTCTTGCACCCAGAAACGGCGCCCGCCCCAATCAGCAAGGTAGCTCACCCTATCACGGGTCACGCCAGGATGGTCCTCCACCACAGCCTCCCTGCGGCCAATGAACCTATTGACCAGCGAGGACTTACCAACGTTAGGGCGGCCCACAATGGCAACCGTCGGCAGCGCCTCTTCCACCATGTCGGGCCGTGCAATGCCGTAGGCGCGCTCAATTTCGGCCCACTCTTCGTCGGTGTACTCAGCGTCCTCATCGGCGTCTTCATCCCGACCCTCTAGGCCGGTGTCGCCGTAGTCAGCCTCGCCGAAGTCTGAATCGTCAAAGTCAGAGTCATCAAAGTCTTCATAACCCTCGTAGAACTCAGCGTCATCAGCGGTGACGTAGTGCTCCTCCACCTCGTCGTAGCCGGAGGCGTCAATGCCAGGCTGGTAGAACTGCGTCTCTGGCATCTGCTCGTGGTCACGGTTGTGATCACTCATCGGGCACTCCTTTCAATCAACTGAATCAAGGTTTCCAACACTTCATCGAGCGTCATCGCCGAGGTGTCAATAATCTCAGCGTCTTCGGCAGGCCTCAGCGGGCTGGTGGCGCGTGAAGAGTCCAGCTCGTCACGACGCTGCACATCCGCCAACACCGTGTCAAAGTCCGCCTCTCGGCCGGCTGCCACATCTTGGTCGTAGCGACGCTTCGCGCGGACCTGCGCAGACGCCGTCAGGTAGGCCTTCGCCGGGGCGTCCACAAGCACGACAGTGCCAATGTCACGGCCCTCAACAATCGCGCGATGTGCATCACGAGCAAGCTTGCGCTGCAGCGCCACAAGGTTCTCACGCACCTGCGGAATCGCAGACACCGCTGAGACGTTGCGAGTGACCTCGGGGCCGCGGATCTCACCAGAGACGTCTTCACCGCCAAGCAGTACCTCGGTGGAATCAGGGTCATCCGACACCGTTAGCGGCAGATCTGCTGTTGCCGCAATCACGGCATCCGTATCCTGCGGGTCCACGCCCGCGCGCAGCACAGCCAGCGTTGCTACGCGGTACATCGCACCCGTGTCCACGTATTTCGCGTCCAGGCGCTTCGCCAACGCACGACAGGTAGTGGACTTACCGGTACCTGAAGGCCCGTCAACAGCCAGAATCAAGCCACCGTCAGCGGCATTCGAAAGCAACGAAGAATCATCCATAACGCTCCCCTTACATCTCCACCGCGTTGTACAACGAGGTCAGCTCAGCAGCGTTCAGCGCGCGCATCGACCCAGGCTTCATATCGCCCAGCTGCACCGTGTGCACCTTCGTACGCACCAGACGCTGCACCGGAAAGCCTGCGGCCTTCAACATGCGGCGCACAATGTGCTTGCGGCCCTCATGCAGCTCAAGACGAATCAACGACTGCCCGTTGTGCACATCGACGATTTGGGCGTAGTCGGCCTTCGCGAGGCCGTCGTCAAGCATGATGCCCTCTTTGAGCTCCTTGACAAGCGCCGGTTTTGCCTCACCCAGCACGGTGGCCAAATACGTTTTGGACACCTCGTACTTCGGGTGGGTCAGACGGTTCGCCAGCTCACCGTCATTGGTAAGCAGCAGCAAGCCCTCCGTATCCGCATCCAAGCGGCCCACGTGGAACAGGCGCTGACCAGAGGCAGTGCGCTCCGACAGGTACGAGCCCACAGACGTGCGGTCCAGCTCATCCTTCATGGTGGTGTGCACGCCACGCGGCTTGTTAAACGCGAAGTACTCAAGCTTCTCGTTAACATTGATGCGGGTGCCATCAACCCGGATCACATCACGATCCGGATCCACACGCATACCCTGCACAGTGACGCGCTTGCCATTGACGCTGACGCGCCCCTGGGCAATCATCACCTCCGCATGCCTGCGTGAGGCCACACCCGCCTGAGCGAGCACCTTCTGCAGGCGCACACCTTCAGTGTTTTGCTTGCGGGTTTTAGTTTCTTCATCATCCCACCAGTTGTCCTCCAACGGGTGAGGTTCCGGACGTTGTACGTGTTGTTTCTTAGCCGGCTTTGCGTAGGAGATATAGAACGTTTCGTTCTTATCCCTCTCCGGTGTGCCGTCTCGGCGAGCGGTTCGAGTCATGCGGCCCACCCTACCAGCGTTTTGCCGTTATTTACCTATCTAAAGGCTGCTGGGTGGCTACCAGGCGTCTTCAATCGCGTCCACATCCGGCAAAAGCGGCGCCAACTCCGGCAGCTGGGACAGTGACTCAATGCCCAAAAGCTCCAGAAACAGCTCAGTGGTGACGTAGCGGTGCGCACCCGTGGAATCGTCCGGCTCCACTTCTGCAAGCAAACCACGCAGGGTGAGCGTGCGCATGACACCGTCGACGTTGACGCCACGCACCCCGGAAACTTGGGCACGCGTCACCGGCTGCCGGTACGCCACCACCGCAAGGGTCTCAAGGGCCGCGCGGCTCAGCTTGGTCTGCGCGCCGTCCAGCACGAATGACTCCACCGCGTCAGCATTCTCCGCGCGGGTGTACAAGCGCCACCCGGCCTCAGTCCTGCGAAGATCTATGCCGCTGCCGCGGGAAGTGAGTTCCTCCGACCACTGCGCAAGCACCTCTTCAATGTCCGCTTCGCTTGCGGCCAAGGCATCCGCGATGTCGGCGGCGGCTACAGGTGTGTCCACCACCAGCAGGATCGACTCAATCTGGCTACGCAGCTGTGAGACCATCTCCATAGTTATCGCTTCACTCCTTGGGTTGTGTCTTAGGTCCAGTTTCCGGCGGCGACGACGGCTGGGTCCACCTCAATGCCGGTCCACGACACATCAAGCGGGCCAAGGGCAACCTCCTGCTGTGTTTCCACTGCGCGCGCCTTATACAGCTCAAGCAGGGCAAGAAACCGCCCGACAACCTCCATGGAACGCGTGCAATCCCGCGTTAGTGCGGCAAAGGACAGCCAAGTCTGCGCTCCCGCAAGCTTGAGCGTGTCCAGAATCTTGCCGGCCTGCTGCGGCACGGACACCGCAACCTCATGAAGGTGATCAGTGCGCACCTCCTCCGGTGGCTTAGGCCGAAATACGCTGGCCGCAAGCTGCGCAAAGCTATCAGGCGTATGACCAAGCTCAACCGGTGGCAAAAGCTCGGCGAAACGCTCCTCCATAGCCACCGCACGCGGGTAGCTACGTTGCGCCGTTGCCTGCCAGGCCCGGAATTGCTCAGCCACCTGCTGGTAGGCGCGGTACTGCAACAAGCGAGCAAAAAGCAGGTCGCGCGATTCCAAAAGCTCTAGGTCTTCGATCTCGTCGGCCTCACCGCGCGGCAGAAGGCGTGCAGCCTTCAGGTCCAACAAGGTGGCAGCGATAACAAGAAACTCCGTGACCTCATCGAGCTCCGCCGTCTGCCCAAGGGCGCGGGTATAGGCGATGAACTCATCCGTCACCTCCGCCAACGCCACCTCGGTCACGTCAAGCTTCTTGGAGTGAATCAGGTTCAGCAGGAGGTCAAAGGGCCCCTCAAAATTGTTCAGGACCAAGGTGAAGCCGGTGATCTCCGGCTGCTCACCAACCTGGTGCTGCGCGCCTACGCTCACGCTAGTTCCGCTCAGTGCGTTCCATAACCTCGAGCGCCAAGCTGCGGTACTGCTCCGCACCCTGGGAGCTTGGTGCCCACGTGGTGATCGGCTCACCTGCAACAGAGGTCTCCGGGAAGCGGACAGTGCGGGTAATCACCGTGTCAAAAACACGATCCCCGAAGACTTCAACCACACGCTCAATGACCTCGCGCGCGTGCGTGGTGCGGCGATCAAACATGGTCACCAAAATGCCCACAATGTCCAGGTCGAAGTTGATGCGGTCGCGCACCTTCTCTACTGTGTCCGTCAACAGCGCCAAGCCGCGAAGGGAGTAGTACTCACCTTCCATCGGGATGATTACGCCGTGGGACGCTGCAAGCGCGTTGACTGTAAGCAGGCCCAGTGAAGGACCGCAGTCAATGAAGATGTAGTCATACTCATTGCGCACCGGGCGCAGCGCACGCGCCAGTGTGTGCTCACGACCCACCTCATTGACCAGCTGGATTTCTGCAGCTGAAAGGTCAATGTTTGCCGGCACAAGATCTAGTCCGGAGACCTTCGAGTGCTGGATTGCCGCGTGAATGCTGGCGGTATTGTCAAAAAGCAGGTCATACACCGTAATCTGGTCATCTTCGTGCGCAATACCCAGGCCCGCGGACAGCGCACCCTGCGGATCCAAATCAACCAGCAGCACCTTGCGCCCCTGCTCTACCAGCGCAGCACCAAGGTTGATGGTGGAAGTGGTTTTGCCCACGCCACCTTTCTGGTTGACCATCGAGATAATCTTTGCGGGACCGTGGCGGTCAAGCTCTTTCGGCGCCGCAAACTCGCGGTAGGGCCGTCCGGTCAAGAACGTCTTGCGTTCTTCAGCTTCGAACAACGCGCCGTCTGCCGGTTTCTCCGCCATCGCAGGTCCTTCCTCTATCCCGCCTGTGCACTTGACGCCACCATCTTACAACGATGGCATTTATCTTGGGTGGCCTCTCGCCCGCCCAGTATTTAGGCGCGCCCCGTCCCGCGACGACGCAGCACCGTAAACACCAGCGCAAGCAGCACCAACAGGCCCACGCCGCCGACAATCAAGGGCACCGGAATGCCGCCGCCTGCCCCTGAGTCATTGCCAGAGCCTTGACTTTCCTTAGCTACGTCCGCATACGGATTCGTCGACTGCTCCGCCGCATCTTCGCCTTCGCTTGCCGACGCCTCTGCCTGCTCCACTGGCGCATTCTTCGCGGTAATCACCGCTATGAACTCAGCCACCGAGTCATCCCGAACCACTTCCATGATGAAAGGATTGTCTGGGGTTTCGCTCTCCGGATAGGTCAGCGTCAGCGTCCGCTTGGCAATATCCACATCACGCTTCACTCCCTGGATTACCCGACCGTTGACGTCCAGATAGCGCAGCTTCGCCCCCTCACGATCCGTGCGGGCGTACTTTGCCAAGTCAGCAGCGCGGGTCAGCGGCACGGTGACCACAAGCGTGTTGCCGTGGATCTCACCATCGAAATAGAACGTCTTCGCCGCCGTGGTGTCCACGGGTGCTGCTGCCTCGCGCGGCGGGTGCGTCACCTTGGCGCCGCCTTGCTGCTGTGCGTCGGCGTCTGAGCCCGTGTCAGAGCCCGCGCCTGCGTTGCCGCCATCCTCTTCCGGTTTGGACGTTTCTGCTTGCTCTGCTTCCCCGTCCGGCGCCACATCTGGGGACTCGCTACCACCGACCGCAACAAGGGTGATCGTTGCAGAGTAACCAAGCGCACTTGCCGGCACGTTGGCGGTTGCACCCGGCGTATTCGGTGCCTGCACAGTCACGGTCGTGCCGCTAGAGCTGACCACCCAGCCATCAGCGGAATAGTTCACATCGACAGGCACGCCAACGTCTACAGTCGTCGACTCCCCCGCCGCCACACTTACCTGGGATGGCAGCATCTCTTTGATCTGCGCTGGATCCAGTCCCCCAGGCAGCTGCGCTAACGCAACCGGACCAGTGGCAATGGGAAGGCAAAGCGTCAGCGTGGCAACGCACGCTCCTACCGCAACGTTTCGCATCATCGGGCTAACGTTACCGCCTATGCACGCGGATGCGCACCTGCCCAGACTTCTCGTAGGTTATCCGCAGTGATATGCGTGTAAATCTGCGTCGTTGTCACAGATGCGTGTCCCAGCAACTCCTGCACGGTTCGCACATCGGCGCCTCCTTCAAGCAGGTGCGTGGCAAAGGAGTGCCTCAACGTGTGCGGGGAAATGTCTTTGTCAATGCCTGCGCGTGATGCGGCGTCTTTAATAATTGTCCACGCGCTTTGGCGCGACAGTGCGTTGCCACGTGCGTTGAGAAACAGTGCGTGCGACTTACCTGTCGCCAGCATCGGGCGCGCACGCACAAGATACGACTCAATTGCCGCCTGCGCATGCGAACCTAGGGCCACAACGCGCTGCTTATTGCCCTTGCCCGTCACAACCAGCACACCGCGTGCATCAGCAACGTCATCCACGTTCAGCGCCAACACCTCGCTCACGCGCGCGCCAGTGGCATACAGCGTTTCCAACAGCGCCTTGTCACGCAGACCTAACGCGTTGTCCTCAGAACAGGACTCAATCAGCCGCGCGACTTCGTCCACGCTCAGCGTGTCTGGAAGCTTCTCTGCGGCCTGCGGCGGCGCCACCTCAGCCGCAGCATCACCGGCCAGCAGGCCTTCTGACACACCGAACTTGTGCAGACCACGCGCAACCACGAGTGCCCGAGCCGCCGAGGACGCCGCCAGCGGTTTCACCGTCTCACTTCCGCGGCGCAAATCCGCCACGTACGCCTCAAGATGGCCAGCAGTCACATCGTTCAGGTCAGCAATACCGGCGTTATCCAGCCAGGCAACGTAGCGCTTCATGTCACGGTCATAATTGCTCACCGTGTTTTCAGACAGCCCACGCTCCACCACCAAGTGGACGTGCCAATCTCGGGCAAGTTGTGCAGGGGAAACCACTAGCGCGGGATTTTCTTCATGTCGGGGGTGATGCCTTCGGCGTGGCGTCGATAAGCAAGAGAGCTCGGGCGCAACTCAAAGGCAACCGAAGTCTCACGAGGCTGCGCGCGCCCCGCAACGACCTCACTAGCGGATAAAATGCCGGAAACCGCAATCGAGTTCACAATCTCGCCACGCATTACCATCGCGCGAGCCTCATCCAGCGGCACCCACGCAAACCCCATGTCAGCTTCCTCATCGTGCGCCTCCGGACGCTCCACCTCACGCAAGTCACGCGCCAAAAACACTCGCACGGCCTCCTCCGCAAAGCCCGGCGAGGTCACCAGATCAACCAGCAGCGCCCAAGAATCAGCAGCCAACCCCGCCTCTTCCTGCAGCTCACGTTTCGCCGTGGCCAACTCGTCTTCCTGGTAGAAGTCCAAAAGCCCTGCGGGCAGCTCCCACAGGCGACGCTTAACGCTGTGACGGTACTGCTCCACCATCGCCACCCGGCCCTGGGCATCCAACGCAACGACAGCAACCGCACCGAAATGCTCCACAATCTCACGATGCGCCGTCGTGCCACCAGGCATAGTCACGCGGTCGCGCCGCAGCGCAATAATCGGCGCGTCATGCAACAGCTGGGAGTCAACTACCTCAAACTCGTGCGATTGAGACACGGCCTACTCCTCTGCAGGGTCTTCCGCAAGCAACAACGCCGACTGGACACGTCCAGCCTCCGTGTCCACGTTGCCCTGCAGGCTCACCCCGTCCAACTCCGGAGCAGCACCTTGCGTTGCGACGACAGTGCGCGCGCCCGCCGACAACGCCCGAGCAAAGTCCGCGACCAGCTGTGCGGCGAAGCCCTCACCGTCAAACTCATCGGCAGCCACGACAACAATGGCGTCAGCTGCAGCGACCTCGCCGCGGGTCTCAATGAACCCGGCCTGGGTCAGCGCTTCGAGTACCAGTGCGCGGTCCTCATCACTCGCCGCAGTCAACGTCGCCGCCAGCGACTCACCAGCGTGCGTGCCCGGGCCCAAGTTATCCACGCTCAGCGTCGCACCGGCCGGCAGCGTATTAGCAATGACACTGCTCAGCTCATCAGCGGCATCGCGCTCGAAGAACTTCTCGGTCAAACGGATGCCACCCGAGTTTGACGCACCCGCGGCGTTTGCCATCCAGCGCACGCCGGCAGCGTCCTCCTCAGAAGCCGAAGCCGTCCGGATCAACGTGACCGCTACGCCGTCCAAGGCGCCGGACACGATGGCGTCGCCATGCTGCGCAAGCAACGTGTTCGCCTCATCAACTTGTCCGTTGGCGCGGGCCAGCTCACCGCTATCAGACGCTGCATCCCCCTGCCCAGCCTCCGACGCTGTGACGGAACCGGTGCCCAACGATCCTTCCAACGCCGGTGCGATCAGCAGTGTGCCAAGTGCCACGCCTGCCGCAATCCCCCAACCAATACCGGCCGCAACTAGACCGGTGCCACGAGTTGCCTGTCCCATGTTGTCTCTCAGCTCCTAGTTAAACCAGCTCTGGAACTCCAGCGCGATGCGGTTCCACGTATCCACCAAGTTCGTTGTAAACGTCTCCGAGCCGCCCAGGCCCACGATCAACACCACGGTGGCGGCGGCCACCAAAAGCCCCAAGATCGCCCAGGCCCAAGCGACACCCCCGCCGCCGGTGTTCGTGTCGTAGAGGTGCTCAATCACCGTCGAATCTACAAGCTTGCGCCCCGCCTTCAGCCGCGTCAGCAGTGCCGCCGGCTCAGCGGTTGCCGCATCCGCGAAAATGCTGTCCAACTCCACCGGCTGCCCAACCGTAATCACCATCTCGGCGTCATGGAACACCGCCAGCAAAATGGCCAAATCCGTCGGCGAGTCAGTCGCCGCCGGGAACGTCATCGCGCCCACACCCAGGTCCTGGATACGCTCAAGGCCAGGGGCGAAACCGTCGGTCTCTGCGGGCAGGATCACCTTGGCGTCCCCGCGCAGTGCCTCGTTGGAAATATCGGTCGGGTCACCCACGATGAAGTCCATGTCATAACCCAGCTTGGTCAGTGTATCCGCGGCTGCACCCACGCCAATGATCACGGGCGTGTACTCACGGATGAAAAACTTCAGCCCATCGAGTCGCTCGCGCAGGTCCTCAGACTGGCTGACCACAAGCACTTTGCGCTCTGCCATGGTGTCGCCGAGTTCGGGTGAGCCCACACCGTCGATAAGCAAGGGCGCCTCGGAGTGGATGAACTGGATGGTGTTGCCAAAGTAGGCCTCCATGTTGTCCACCAGCGCTTGCTGCGCGTCCGCAAAGGTGGCGTCCACGTCCTCACGGCTGACGGCACTGGCCTGGCCAATGAGCTTCTTACCCATCATGACCTCGCCGGTCGGACTCACAGAAGCCTTCTTGCCGTCCTTCACCACCCCACGCATGGAAGAACCAGCCGCCTCATACAGCGGAATGCCAGCATCCAGCAGCACGTGCGGGCCGTAGTTCGGAATAAGCCCCGTGGTAAACCGCGCGACGTTGACCACCGCCGCAGGTTTCGCCGCCACCAACAGCTCCGCGAATCGACGCGTCATATCCGGCGCGTCCACAAACGCAATATCGCCTTCGCTGAGGCGGCCAATGCCTTTGCCCTGCGCAGTGCAGTCGCGCAAGGTGCCGTTGATGGAAGTAGAGACAGTCATACGCGCTATTGTGCACGGTGACCTGCCTGTTTTAAGGGAGGCGCGCGGCACTTAGGCGCGCATTTCCGCCACCTCACGCTGCGCGCGTTCAAACAGCTCCTGGGCATGCGCTCGGCCGGTATCGGAATCATCCATGCCGGCCATCATGCGGGCCAGCTCTTCGATTCGGGCTTCTTCGCTCAGTTGCGCCACGCCCGAGGCCACCAACGCATCCCCCACATCCTTCGCCACGTGCAGATGCGTATCCGCATACGCCGCCACCTGCGGCAAGTGCGTAACCACAATAACCTGGTTGTTGGTAGCAAGACGAGCAAGCCTGCGACCGATCTCTACGGCCGCGCGCCCACCGACGCCAGCGTCAACCTCGTCGAACACCAAAGTCGCCCCGTGCGATGAGGCCGCCAAAATCACCTCAAGTGCGAGCATCACGCGCGACAGCTCACCACCGGAGGCGCTCGTTGCCAACGGTTTCGGCTCCAACGCCTTGTTGGGCGCCAAGAGAATAGCCACCTCGTCGGCGCCGGTTGCGCTGTATCCGGCACGGGTGACCTGGACTGTCAGCTGCGCCTTCGGCATGGCAAGGCCGTGCAGTTCTGCAGAAACGGCCTCACCAAGCTTCGCCGCTGCGGCCTCACGGGCTTTACTTAACGCCTTCGCGCGCGACGCCAACTGCTTCTCCAGCTTGGACACCTGCTGTTTGAGCTTGTCTACGGCTTCTTCGGACACGTCGATCTTGCTCAAGCGCTTTACTGCCTTCGCGCGCCACGCCAGCACGCCTTCAACATCGGGCGCGTACTTGCGGGTCAACCCCCGGATGTCCTGCTGGCGGGTCAAAAGCGCTTCCAGCTGATCGGCATCAGCCGGCAACGAGGTCAGATAGGTGCCGAGTTCCGCCGAGACGTCTGAAAGCATACTGCTCACCTCATGCAGGCGAGTTGCCAGCTCCTTGAGCTGTTCATCACTTGCACCATCCAGCGCGCTCGCCGCCTGGCCGACGAGTGTAGACGCCGCCTCATCATCCGCGCCGAAGCCGCCAGCGGCCTCCGCGCCGTCAATGGCTGCCAGCGCATTGAGGGCCGCCTCACGCAGCGCGTCAACGTCCTGCAGACGATGAATCGTCGCGGCCAATTCGGTATCTTCGCCCGCCACCGGATCAACGGCATCGATCTCATCCAACGCAAAACGCAGACGATCCGCCTCCTGGGCCAGCTCACGTTTGTGCTGCGTGCGCTCCTCCAGTTCGCGAGCTACCTTGCGCCACTCGCGGTACGTCTCGCGGTAAGCCTGGGCAAGCGGGGTGATCGCCGGATCAAACCGATCCAACGCCGCAAGCTGCTCGTCCGGGCTCATCAGCCGCAGCTGGTCATTTTGCCCATGAATAGTCAGCAGGTGGCCCGCCATCTCCGCAAGCGTTGCCGCCGGCACCGTCCTGCCAGCCAGGTGCGCTTTCGAACGGCCCGTTGCCTTCACCGATCGCGAGACCACGTACTCGCCGTTCTCGTCAGCGCTGCCACCGGCGTTTTCTACGATCTCCGCAACCTTCGCGGAAACATCCTCCGGCAAGCCAGCAGTAGAAAAGGCTCCCTCTGCCACGGCTTCTTCAGCACCCGTGCGTACGCGTGAGGCGTCGGCGCGTCCGCCCGTCAATAAGCGAAGGCCCGTCACCACCATGGTTTTGCCCGCACCGGTTTCACCCGTGAGCACAGTCAAGCCTGGCGAAAGCTCCGCCGAGGCCTCCGGAATCACACCAAGGTTGCGGATAGAAATCTCTGCAAGCACTACGTGTACCTCGGGCCCCGCCAGCCTGACACCGGCAGCTGGAACTTGCGCACCAGGCGGTCCGTGAAGGGTTTACGATCCAGCTTCACCCAACGCACCGGGCGCGAACCGCGGATGACCTCCACGCGCGATCCAGCAGGCATGTCAATGCGCCGAAACCCGTCCATCACCGCCACAGCCGCGCTGGAGTCCGCTTCCGTTTCAATGGCCACAGTGGAGCGTGGCGAGACCACCAGCGGTTTCGCAAACAACGCATGCGCGTTATTCGGCACCACCAAGATCGCATCCAGGGCCGGCCACATGACCGGGCCACCAGCGGAAAACGCGTACGCCGTCGATCCGGTTGGCGTAGACACCAGCACACCGTCGCACCCAAAGGCACTTACCGGGCGAAAGTCGATCTCCAACACCGCATCCAACACTCGAGTGCGGTCAATGTTTTCCACGCTGAGCTCATTGAGCGCCCAACCACGGCCAACCTCTTCACCCTCCGCACTTCGCACCTGCACGTCAATAGTCATGCGGTCTTCAACGGTGTAGTTGCGCTCAACCACCTGGCCAATTGCGGTCTCCAGGCTTTCAGCCTCACCCTCAGCTAAGAACCCCACGTGGCCTAGGTTGATGCCCAGCACCGGCAGGTTCTGGTCACGAGCCACGCCGGCTGCGCGCAAAAACGTCCCGTCGCCCCCCAACACCAGCACCAGCTCACACCCAGCGGCGGCATCCGGACCGGGTTTGACCCGTTCAAGCTGGTTAAGCACAGGGTCTTTGTCCACCGGCTGCTCTGCACCCGGCTCGCCCTGGTCTAGGAGCCGCACGCGGATGCCTGCCTCTTGCAGCAGGCGAGCCGCCCGCGCGGCGGAAGAAATGTTGTCAGGCCGATAGAAGTGCGGCACAAGCAGGATTTCGCGCTGCGTTGTCACGTCTGTCAATTCTGCGGTCCTTCCTTCACTGCGGTGGCCACCATTTCAGCCACAGCCTCCGGTGCAAGTGCGGTTTCACCCGCATCCTTCACCAGCCATAGGAAGTATTCTACGTTGCCGCTCGGGCCCGGCAGCGGCGATGCCGTCACACCTTTCAAACTTAAGCCCAATGACTGCGCAAACAGCGCCACTTCCGTGGTTACCTCGGCCCGCAGCTCGTTTGAGCGCACCACCCCGCCACTGCCAAGACGGTCTTTGCCCACCTCAAACTGGGGCTTGACCATCGGCAGAAGGTCCGCGCCATCCGCCATGCATTCCACGATCGCCGGCAATACCAGCTTCAGGGAGATAAACGAAAGGTCGCCCACCATCAGATCGGCCGGCCCATCCA
Organism: Corynebacterium riegelii; assembly: GCF_016728505.1. Taxonomy (GTDB): domain Bacteria; phylum Actinomycetota; class Actinomycetes; order Mycobacteriales; family Mycobacteriaceae; genus Corynebacterium; species Corynebacterium riegelii. Next base: position 1,897,396 of record NZ_CP068159.1, on the reverse strand, counting down.
TCATCTCTGGCGTAAGGTGCCGAATGTTCGTCCGGTCCAGCACTTTGACCCGCGGGTCATTTTGCAGCCGCCAGATCAGCTGCCCATAGCCCACGTCAACCGCGACGACCTCGCGTGCGCCGTTTGCCAGCAGCACATCGGTAAACCCACCGGTCGAAGCACCAGCATCGAGAGCCTTTTGCTTATCGACGCTCAACCCCATCTCCCCAAACGCCCCCAACGCCCCGAGCAGCTTATGGGCCCCGCGTGACGCCCACTCACCATCCGGGTCAACACTAACCTTGATGGACGCATCCGGCTCTACGATGGTGGCTGGCTTCTTCGCGACGAATCCGTTGACCTCCACGCGGCCGTCTTTAATCCAGCCCTGGGCCTGCTCGCGGGAGCGGGCAATCTTGCGTCGGACGAGTTCAGCGTCCAAACGCCGGCGTGATGGTGCCATGAGTAGTTCCTGTTCTAGCTGTTTTGCAGTGCGTTATGCAGCAGCTGGTGTGCCTTTGTAAGGCGTTCCACCTCATCTTCAAGCGATTCTGCCGGCTGCGCGAGTGCCTCCTCGAAGGCTTGGCGCAGCTGCTCCGGATCTTCCGGGGTCATGATTACCACCAGTTTGCGGTTGCGGCTTCTGCAGCATCCGAGTTCGGGCGCACAAGCTCCGGAGGGGTGTCCATCATCCACGCCACCTCCAGTACAGTGCGCAGCGCCTGGATGCTGGTTGCGCCTTCGTTGCCGTGGCTCAAGATGATGTCGCGCCCGTCAACACGCGCGCCAAAGCCACCTTGCGCGGAGGGTTTCAGCTGCTCTGCGTCTTGTGCAAGGGCGCGCATGTCTTCCGCAATGAACGTAGGGCGCAGTTCCTTTGGTGCCTCAATAAGCGCCAACGGCCCAGAGACACCAGTGAGCACGTGCAGTGCAGGAATACCAGCGGCGACGGCACCAGCGATGTCGGTATCCATGCGGTCTCCAACTGCCAGCGGGCGCTTTGCGCCAAGCGCTCCGGCTGCCTGGAGGAACATTGCCGGCTCGGGCTTGCCAGCAGCTCGCGGCGTCACGCCGGTTGCGGAGGTCACAGCCGCAACCATGGAGCCGTTGCCAACCATCAGCCCGCGCTGCATCGGCAGCGTGGTGTCCAGGTTGGAGGCCAGATACACAGCCCCGCGCGCGATGGATAGCGCAGCTTCCGAAAGCTGATGCCACCCCGTTTCCGGGTTGTGTCCGTGCAGGACCACCTTCGGGTTTTCATCTGCGGAATCAACAACGCGGTAGCCGGCATTGGCCACGAGATCGCGAAAAGACGGCGCTCCCAAGACCAAAACTGGGTCGCCTGGGCTGAGGTGTTCCTCAGCCAGCCCAAGTGCAGCTTGTGCGGAGGTCAGCACATCATTGTCTTGCGCCTGAAGCCCAATTGCGCGCAGCATCTGCGCTACTTCTGCGGCGCTTCTAGACGCGTTGTTGGTGATATACACCGCCGGTACCCCAGCAGCGTTGATCGCTTCGACAGCATGCTCAATGGCGTCTCCGCCCTCCCAAACCGTGCCATCTAGGTCAAGCAGCAGTGCGTCATACGTATCCTGCAGAGCCATCGCTTTATCTACTACCCCGATTCCTCTAGCTCAATTCTTCTACGCGCTCGTCCGCATCCGTCAGTGCTTCAACGTCAAGATCTGCGGCGTGTTGGAACCATGTCTTCGCTTCATCTTTACGACCAACCGCCAACAACGCATCTGCATACGCGTACGACAGACGCATCTGGCTAAATCCCTGGGAGTCCAGTGACGGATTCATCCGCTCTAGCGTGATCAGCGCAGACTCATGCTGACCGAGGTCGTGGCGTGCACCGGCCAGCACAATAGCCAGCTCAATACGGCCTTCCTCGTCCAATTCGTTAGCCTCTGGGCTGCGTCCAAGCTCAAGAGCCTTCTCTGGGCGACCGAGGCCTCGCTCAGCATCTGCCATCACCGCGAGCAGTCCCGGGCCACCGCTCATGCGGCGAGCTGCCCGAAGCTCGGAGAGCGCTTCTTTCCATTCGCCGGCATGGTACGCAACAACACCGTTGGTCTCACGCACCACACTCACACGGCCAGCACGGTTCTTCGCCGCACGAGCATGCTGCAGCGCCAGCTGCGGGTCGTCTGCCAGCAAGTCAGAAGCCATAATCATGTGTTTGGCCACACGATCGGCGTTGTCCTTCGACAGAACCTTCAGATCCTGCAGGACTGAGGGATCCAGGACAGTTACGTCAATATCCTCAAGGAGGTCTGGTTCCGACAGGCGCATAGCCATGCGATCCTCACGGTAGCCCTGCCTGCGTGGGTTAGACCGGTCGTGCCTTACGCGATCTTCACGACGCCCCGCGCCATACCCACCAGCCCGATCATTGCGCCTACGATCACCCCGACCGCCGCTACGGTTAGGCCGACCGTGGTCGTCACGGTTGCGGTCACCACGGTCATTCTCGTCCCTACCGCCGCGGTAACGGCCGCCGGACCTGTTACCGCGATCATCTCCAGGCCTGCCGCCTTCAGATCGGCGACCTCGCCCACCCCCGTAGCCACCGCGCCCACGATTCTCATATGAGCCACGGTTTTCGTGCCTAGAGGTGTTCCCATTGTCGGACATACAAAGACCTTTCCGTTTACGTTCCAACCAGTATATGGACCGACCCCGGATTACCGCCAACTACCACGGCGTATTCCTCACTTTTCGCGGCGATAGTTGCGGGTAGGGCAACAAAGAGCACGCACGGCCCCGAAGAGGATTCCACTGCTTGTTCTTACGCTTAGTGCTGCTAGCAGATAACGCAGAGCGGGGCGTGTGTCTACACATTCCACCAGGGGATATGGAAGGGACCTGACCCCTGTTTGGTAGACACCCCTGATTCCGACCGTGTTGGGTCGGGGAAAGGTAGCCTGCCTCCATGCCTAGGAAGGTTTATTCGGATCAGTTCAAGCGCGACGCGGTCGCGATGTACGAGAACGATCCACACATCTCGTTCAATGCCGCAGCCGCAGACTTAGGGATCAACCGCACCACGCTTCGCTCGTGGGTTGACAAGTACGGCACCGGCGCAAAGACCAAGAGTTCAGCGGATGTACGTGCCAATCGCGCCAAGCAGCTCACAGATGCAGAACAGATACGCCAATTGCAGCGCGAAATCGCTCAGCTGAAAGAAGAACGCGATATCTTGCGCAAGGCGGCCAAATATTTTATGGAAGAGACAAACTGGTGATCCGCTTCCAGTTTGTTGATGACCACCGCACCGATTACTCGGTCAAGCGGATGTGTACTGTCCTTGGGCTTAATCGCAGCTCCTATTACAAATGGAGAAACAGCAAACCCCAACGGCAACGCCGACTAGTCGATGATGGCATTTTGGGTGCGAAGATCACGGCAGTCTTCGAGGAGAAAAACCAGCTCTACGGCGCGAAACGCATCGCCGCAGAACTGACCTATAACGACGCCTACAACGACAATGGCCCAGTCAACCATAAGCGCGTCGCCCGGATTATGAAAAAGCTTCGGCTACGTGGCTACACCAAAAAACGCAAGGTCACCACAACCCGACGTGGGGCCGGTCGCGTAGTGTTTGCCGACCTAGTCAAGCGGGATTTCACGGCACCAGCTGCAAATAAGGTACTGGTGGGCGATATCACCTATCTGCCGATTGCAGACGGGTCGAATATGTATTTAGCTACGGTGATTGACTGCTACTCCAGGATGCTCGTTGGCTTTGCCATCGCCGAGCACATGCGCACCGAACTCGTCGAGGAAGCGCTTGAGCATGCGCACCGAACCCGCGGTGATCTTGCTGGAGCGATCTTTCATTCGGACCACGGAAGTGTCTATACCTCGTCGCAGTTTCAGGCCACCTGCCGCAGGCTCAACCTCACCCAGTCAATGGGTGAAGTTGGCACCAGTGCCGATAATTCGCTTGCGGAGTCGTTTAACGCCACGCTGAAACGAGAGGTACTCAAAGACGAGAAAGTCTTTGCCAACCAGCTTGTCTGCCGGCGAGCAGTCTTCGCATGGTGCGTGCGCTACAACACCAGCCGAAGGCACTCCTGGTGCAAGTACCTCACCCCCACAGAGTACGAAGCCCTCGCCGCATAACCATGTGCTAAAGTAAGCCCCGTAATTTCACCATTGATGGTGTCTACTTTTCGGGGGTCGGGCCCGAAGCTTGTTCTCGTTATCTGCTAGTAGGTGCTTGCCTGGCGCGTGCCAGGCGCTTATTTGGTGCACAGTAGGGCCAGTCTCCTGCCGACTCCCAGGATGACGGTCCCCGGGCAACAGACTCGCTGCTAGTCGATATCTGCTAGTCGATATCGGTTTTTCGGTGTTGTGTCTCTACATTCGACCTGGGGTTTTGTAGGGGTGTTTTGCGTATCGTCTAGCAGGATTCGGGGGGCACAAACACACAAAAAGCAGCCCGTCTACCACGTGTGTGGCAGGCGGGCTGCTTAATCATGTTTTGAAGTTGTTGGGTCGGCGGTAACCTACTCTCCCACACCCTCCCGAGTGCAGTACCATCAGCGCGGGCAGGCTTAGCTTCCGGGTTCGGAATGGGACCGGGCGTTTCCCTGCCGCTATCAACCACCGACACACTTATAGGGCCAATGCTTGGCGTTCCACTACCTGTTATGTACAGGGGGTGGTGTGTCAGATACCGGAAAGTGGACGCGACAGTCACTGTTACATTCAGTGTTTGTGTTGTGTTGTTGTTTGTGTTGGTGGATTAGTACCAGTCACCTCATCACATTGCTGTGTTTCCAGTTCTGGCCTATCAACCCCATAGTCTATAGGGCACCTATAATGAAACCTCATCTTAAAACAGGCTTCCCGCTTAGATGCTTTCAGCGGTTATCCCTTCCGTACGTAGCCAACCAGCGATGCTCCTGGCGGAACAACTGGCACACTAGAGGTACGTCCGTCCCGGTCCTCTCGTACTAGGGACAGCCTTCTTCAAGTTTCAACGCGCGCGGCGGATAGAGACCGAACTGTCTCACGACGTTCTGAACCCAGCTCGCGTGCCGCTTTAATGGGCGAACAGCCCAACCCTTGGGACCTACTCCAGCCCCAGGATGCGACGAGCCGACATCGAGGTGCCAAACCATCCCGTCGATATGGACTCTTGGGGAAGATCAGCCTGTTATCCCCGGGGTACCTTTTATCCGTTGAGCGACACCACATCCACAAGTAGGTGCCGGATCACTAGTCCCGACTTTCGTCCCTGCTCGACTTGTAAGTCTCGCAGTCAAGCTCCCTTGTGCACTTACACTCTAAACACCTGATTGCCAACCAGGCTGAGGGAACCTTTGGGCGCCTCCGTTACATTTTGGGAGGCAACCGCCCCAGTTAAACTACCCACCAGGCACTGTCCCCAACCCAGATCATGGGCCAAGGTTCAGGTATCCACTACGGTCAGAGTGGTATTTCAACAACGACTCCACAACCACTGGCGTAGCTGCATCAACGTCTCCCACCTATCCTACACAAACCGCACCGAACACCAATACCAAGCTGTAGTGAAGGTCCCGGGGTCTTTTCGTCCTGCCGCGCGAAACGAGCATCTTTACTCGTACTGCAATTTCACCGGGCCTGTGGTTGAGACAGCAGGGGAGTCGTTACGCCATTCGTGCAGGTCGGAACTTACCCGACAAGGAATTTCGCTACCTTAGGATGGTTATAGTTACCACCGCCGTTTACTGGGGCTTAAATTCTCCGCTTCGACCCAAAAGGGTCTAACAGGTCCTCTTAACCTTCCAGCACCGGGCAGGCGTCAGTCCGTATACATCAACTTAACCGTCTTCGCACGGACCTGTGTTTTTGATAAACAGTCGCTCCCCTCTCTTCTCTGCGACCCACACCAGCACACTAACCGCATGTGTTAGCTACCGGTTTGGGTCCCCCTTCTCCCGAAGTTACGGGGGCATTTTGCCGAGTTCCTTAACCACAGTTCACCCGCTCGCCTTAGTATGCTCTACCTGACTACCTGTGTCGGTTTCGGGTACGGGCCGTCTACACACATCGCTAGAGGCTTTTCTCGGCAGCACAGGATCACCACCATCACCCATATATGGGCTACGCATCACGCCTTGCACATATAACAACCGGATTTGCCATGTTGTCGTGCTGCACGCTTGCACCAGAATCCAATAACTGGCGTGGCTACCACTCTGCGTCACCCCATCACTTACCTACAACAAATCAGGCCCCACGCATCACCACCAACCACACACCACAAGGGTGCGTACATCAGTAGCTTTGGGTGGTTAGTATCATTGCTTCAGCATTGGTCGCGTGTAGGCGGGTACGGGAATATCAACCCGTTGACCATCGACTACGCCTGTCGGCCTCGCCTTAGGACCCGACTCACCCTGGGAAGACGAACTTGACCCAGGAACCCTTCGTCATTCGGCGGATACGATTCTCACGTATCATTCGTTACTCATGCCTGCATTCTCACTCGCGTGCAGTCCACACCCCCTTACGGTAATGCTTCACCCCACACACGACGCTCCCCTACCCATAGTAAAAACTATGCCGCGGCTTCGGCGGTGTACTTGAGCCCCACTAAATTGTCGGCGCGGAACCACTCGACCAGTGAGCTATTACGCACTCTTTCAAGGGTGGCTGCTTCTAAGCCAACCTCCTGGCTGTCTTCGCGATCCTACATCCTTTTCCACTTAGTACACCCTTAGGGGCCTTAACCGGCGATCTGGGCTGTTTCCCTCTCGACTATGAAGCTTATCCCCCACAGTCTCACTGCTATACACCACTTTTAACCGGCATTCGGAGTTTGGCTGACATTGCTAAGATGATAGTCCCGCTCAACCAACCAGTAGCTCTACCTCCAGCAAGCTTGTATAACGCTGCACCTAAATGCATTTCGGGGAGAACCAGCTATCACGGAGTTTGATTGGCCTTTCACCCCTACCCACAACTCATCCCCTCAGTTTTCAACCTAAGTGGGTTCGCGCCTCCACAACCTCTTACAGCTGCTTCACACTGGCCATGGGTAGATCACCCCGCTTCGGGTCCAGGACATGCCACTAACAACACCCATTTCGGATTCGCTTTCGCTACGACTACCCCACACGTGGGTTAACCTCGCGACATGCCGCTGACTCGCAGGCTCATTCTTCAAAAGGCACGCCATCACACACAAGATGTGCTCTGACGGATTGTAAGCGCACGGTTTCAGGAACTCTTTCACTCCCCTCCCGGGGTACTTTTCACCATTCCCTCACGGTACTATCCACTATCGGTCACACTGAGTATTTAGGCTTACCGGGTGGTCCCGGCAGATTCACAGCAGATTTCACGGGCCCGCTGCTACTCGGGGAAAAACACATACACCCAACACAGCTATGTCTTCGCGTACAGGACTCATCACCTTCTCCGGTGCACCATCCCAGGCGCTTCCGCTGACACAACCACATCAAGCAAGTCACTAGCAGATAACTTACGATGCGCCCCACAACCCCACATGCGCAACCCCTGCCAGGTATCACACACACATGGTTTAGCCTCATCCGCGTTCGCTCGCCACTACTAACGGAATCACAATTGTTTTCTTCTCCTGCGGGTACTGAGATGTTTCACTTCCCCGCGTTCACCCCCATACAGGCTATAGATTCACCTGCAGGTAACACCACATAACTGGTGCCAGGTTTCCCCATTCGGACATCCTCGGATCAACGCTTAGTTGGCAACTCCCCGAGGCTTAACGCAGCCTCACACGTCCTTCATCGGCTCAGCATGCCAAGGCATCCACCGTACGCCCTTGACCACAAACGAAATACACATACTAAGAACAAACAAAAAACAGAAAAAACAGAAAAACAAACACACACCCAAACACCAACCTAAAAGGCCAGCATCCAGATGCATGATGCTCGCGTCCACTCTCCAGTTCTCACACACCACACCCACACACCAACACACCACCCAAACCAGGTGACACATCAGCATGAGGCAGTTAGGAACACACACAAACCGTGTTGCCCCAGACACCCAACAGCATGCCAACACATACAAACGCTTGTAGAAAATGATTACTGTGCGATACCCCGATATTGCGTTCCACACCACCTTCTGGTGTGGGGTATGCATCCACCCGGATTCTTTTTAAAAAACAACTAGTGGCAGTCACACACTCGGCGACATCAACCACCAACACCCACAACTGTGGGTTAAACATAAAGCTCCTTAGAAAGGAGGTGATCCAGCCGCACCTTCCGGTACGGCTACCTTGTTACGACTTCGTCCCAATCGCCGATCCCACCTTCGACAGCTCCTTTTGACAGGCCACTGGCTTCGGGTGTTACCAACTTTCATGACGTGACGGGCGGTGTGTACAAGGCCCGGGAACGTATTCACCGCAGCGTTGCTGATCTGCGATTACTAGCGACTCCGACTTCATGGGGTCGAGTTGCAGACCCCAATCCGAACTAAGGCCGGCTTTCAGCGATTCGCGTCCCCTCACGAGGTAGCTGCGCGTTGTACCGACCATTGTAGCATGTGTGAAGCCCTGGACATAAGGGGCATGATGATTTGACGTCATCCCCACCTTCCTCCGAGTTAACCCCGGCAGTTTCTCATAAGTCCCCACCATCACGTGCTGGCAACATAAGACAAGGGTTGCGCTCGTTGCGGGACTTAACCCAACATCTCACGACACGAGCTGACGACAACCATGCACCACCTGTACACCAGCCACAAGGGAAACTACATCTCTGCAGCGATCCGGTGTATGTCAAGCCCAGGTAAGGTTCTTCGCGTTGCATCGAATTAATCCACATGCTCCGCCGCTTGTGCGGGCCCCCGTCAATTCCTTTGAGTTTTAGCCTTGCGGCCGTACTCCCCAGGCGGGGCGCTTAATGCGTTAGCTACGGCACGAACCCCGTGGAAGGGACTCACACCTAGCGCCCACCGTTTACGGCATGGACTACCAGGGTATCTAATCCTGTTCGCTCCCCATGCTTTCGCTCCTCAGCGTCAGTTACTGCCCAGAGACCTGCCTTCGCCATCGGTGTTCCTCCTGATATCTGCGCATTTCACCGCTACACCAGGAATTCCAGTCTCCCCTACAGCACTCAAGTTATGCCCGTATCGCCTGCAGTCCCACAGTTAAGCCGTGGACTTCCACAAACGACGCGACAAACCACCTACGAGCTCTTTACGCCCAGTAATTCCGGACAACGCTCGCACCCTACGTATTACCGCGGCTGCTGGCACGTAGTTAGCCGGTGCTTCTTCTCCAAATACCGTCAAAATTCGTCTTTGGCGAAAGGAGTTTACAACCCGAAGGCCGTCATCCCCCACGCGGCGTCGCTGCATCAGGCTTCCGCCCATTGTGCAATATTCCCCACTGCTGCCTCCCGTAGGAGTCTGGGCCGTATCTCAGTCCCAATGTGGCCGTACACCCTCTCAGGCCGGCTACCCGTCGACGCCTTGGTAGGCCATTACCCCACCAACAAGCTGATAGGCCGCGAGCTCATCCCACACCGAAAAAACTTTCCACCACAACAACTACGAAGTGGTCCTATCCGGTATTAGACCCAGTTTCCCAGGCTTATCCCGAAGTGCAGGGCAGATCACCCACGTGTTACTCACCCGTTCGCCACTCGAGTACCCAAGCAAGCTTGGGCCTTTCCGTTCGACTTGCATGTGTTAAGCACGCCGCCAGCGTTCATCCTGAGCCAGGATCAAACTCTCCACAAAAACGTTTCAGCAGAAACAGGCCGTGAAAAGCCCAATACCTAACCAAAAACAAACCAACCAACACAACAACACGAAAAACGCATGCATCATGTCAGCCTGGCTTAAAAAATCCTTGAATTACTATCCGTTTCTTGGCCATCCGACGAGGAAAAACACCAAGAAACAACATTTTCAGCAAAACATCACCATGTGACGCACCGAAACAGACAATGCCACCATCCAAGATTCATGACACCACCAACCGGCACACACCACAACACGTGGCACACACAACAACATTCCACAAACAAAATGCATTGGCACACTATCGAGTTCTCAAACAACACACGCACACCCCACCAGAACCTCTCGCGGCTCCGGTAAAAGCGGCTTGTACGACATTACATGTCGGTTTGAATCAAGTCAATTCGTTGAATTTCTCTGATTCGGTTGCTGCCGTAACAGCGTGGCTAAACCATAGCCACGCCGGTTAACAAAATGCAAACTCCGCAGCTAGACGCGCTTTGCTCCGGCAAAATTCTTCTTACCGCGGCGCAGTACCAACCAAGCTCCGTGGAGGAAGTCAGACTCCGAAGGTTCCCACTCCTCGCTTTCAACGCGCTGGTTGTTTACGTACACGCCACCTTCCTTAATGGAACGGCGTGCGGCACCCTTGGAATCTGCAAGACCCGCGCCAACCAACAGATCAACGATGTTGGTAGATGTGCCAGGCTCGATCTCATGCACCGTGGTCTCACTAACCGCAGCAGCCAAGGTGCGCTCATCAAGATCCGAAAGCTCGGCCTTGCCAAACAGGGCTTCGGCAGCAAGTTCAGCGCCCTTGCGGGCCTCTTCGCCGTGAACCAGGTCAGTCATCTCCTGCGCCAGGCGTCGCTGCGCTTCACGCTTGAACGGACGCTCCGCAACTTCAACCTCAAGACGGTCCAACTCTTCCTTGTCCAGGAAGGTGAACCAGCGCAGGTAACGGATCACGTCCGCATCAGCGGTGTTCAGGAAGTACTGGTACCAGGTGTACGGGCTGGTCATCTCCGGATCCAGCCACAGGGAACCGCCGCCGGTGGACTTGCCAAACTTCTTGCCCTCAGAGTCCGTCACCAACGGCACGGTCAGTGCATGAACGGATGCGCCGTCCATACGACGATTCAGGTCAACGCCCGCAACGAGGTTGCCCCACTGGTCGCCGCCGCCTACCTGCAGCACACAGTCGTAATTGCGACGCAGCTGCACGTAGTCGTTAGCCTGCAGCAGCATGTAGGAAAACTCAGTGTAGGAAATGCCGTCGGATTCCAAACGGCGCTTCACCGTGTCTCGGCTGAGCATGGTGGAAAGCGAGAAGTGTTTGCCCACGTCACGCAGGAACTCAATCACACTGAGGTCTTTAATCCAGTCGTGGTTGTTGACCAGCAATGCAGGGTTATCGCCATCGAAGGACACAAAGCGCGACAGCTGGCCGGAAATGCGATCCGCCCAGTCACGCACCGTGTCCTCCGAGTTCAGGGTGCGCTCGCCCACATCACGTGGGTCACCAATCATGCCCGTTGCGCCACCTGCGAGTACTAGCGGACGGTGACCCGCCATCTGGAAACGACGCAGCATCAAAAGCGGCACAAGGTGGCCAGCATGCAGCGACGGGCCGGTCGGGTCAAACCCGCAGTACAACGTGATCGGTGTCTTCGTAGCCTCCCGAAGGGCTTCAAGGTCAGTGGACTGATTTACCAGGCCACGCCACTCAAGTTCATCAACGATGTTGGTGTTTACAGAAGAAGTCATTAAAACATCTCACGCTTTCGTTACTGGGAGGTGGTTGGGTGGGTCTGCGCTTCGTCGATAAGCAAGACTGGAATGCCCTGCTCAATGCGATAGGCAACGCCAAGGCGCTCATTGATCAGCAACTGTTCTTCCTCGTTATAGACCAATGGCCCTTTGTCTTGAGGACAAACAAGAATCTCAAGCAGTTCTGGATCAAGGCTCATGAGCGTCGATCGTACCCCTCGGCCTCTTCGAAACCGTCGTTGAGTCCTGGCAGCGCGCCAAGTTCAGTGCGCAGGAACTGCGCCTGGGAGTCCATAGCACGCAGGTTATCGTCAAGAATGCCAGTTTTAATTCTGTCTACGGCGCTAGCGAGCGTGGTCAATGAATCCGCCATGACTGCCGCTGCCCTACCGTCGCTGTGCTGCGGGCTATCAAGGAACGTCGTGGTGATTTCCGGGTAGTACACCTTGACCACATTCCACATGGTCTGACGGTGCTCCGGCGTGGAATCCAAATGGTCCCACTCCGACAAGACAAAACGAACGTTGCTCTCCAACTCTTTAGCTTTGGCTACTACGACCGCTGGGGGCTTCGCGCGAAACAGCTTGGAAGACGTCTCGCGCAGCACCCCAGAAAGCAATTGCGGAGTGGGCGTCATAGGTGCCTGTAGCGCCTGCTGCCGCGGCGCCGGTGTGAGGACAGCACCTGCCCCGTACGCCGCTAGGGCTGCCACCGGCCAGAACACGCCGAACCCGATGACTAGGTGCAACGCCACGACCAGAATGGCCAGCAGCAGACCAACCTGGTTCTTGCGGGAAAGGAAGTAATTACTGGAACCCACGGATCTCCTTAAATGCAGACTCCAAATCGCCGTTGAGCGCGTCAAAGACTTCTCCGCCCGTCAGTTTCGCAAGCTCCGTCATCTCAGCCTTATTGGCATCGCCGTAGAGAATTACGAACACCGGAATCGAGCGCTTCTCCGGCGACATCTGGGCATAGATCTCCCTGAACTCATGGAAGCTTTCGCCGAAGGTGGCTTCACCGTCACTGAGCAAGACTATGGACGGAATGCCCGTCGAGGTGTCCGCCGCCTCCAAAGCACGGATCAACGTTGGGTAGATCGCAGTGCCACCATGTGCAACCAGACCATCAACGTACGCACCGAGTTCTGCGGCGACAGCCGGATCTTCGCGGTCAAACGTGACGCTAATTGGCTCATTCGGGTCGAAGCTGAAGGACCACAGGGTGACGTCCTCGCGGTCGCGCAAGGAGACGTCGCCGGTGAGGGTGGACGCTGAGCCGTCGATAAGCGAATGCATAATCGCCTTCAATGACTCAAGGCGCGCACCTTCCATCGAACCGGACACATCCAGCACAAACGTAGTGGTGCCAGGCTGGCGGTACTGGTTGTTGTAGGCGTAGAGCAGCTCATCTACCACCGACTGGTTTGCCGGGAACGGCAACTCGATGACCTGCTGGTTTTGCAGCTGCTCGGGCAGGTTGTCCACCTGGCGCACCGGGCGGCGGAACGTCTGCGCAATGTCTTCCTGATGCTCAAGCATCCAATCTGCCAACGCCCGAACCTGCTCGGCAGCCTGCGGATTCGACGGCTGCGCAAGGGTGGATAGCGGGTAGTCGGCAGAAATCACGCCGTCCTTCGGCACAACCACCTGGATCGGCTGGCCTTGCTGCTGCATCTGCAGAAGCGTCGACTCGTAGTTCACAATCGCATCGGCACGCTCCGGGTCTGCAACAAACGCTTCCGCCAGCCAGCCGGAAGAACCGGACACCAGAGATTGCGCTTGGAACAGTGCCTTAAGTGTGGGGCTGACCAGCTCCAGATCCCCGGGGCTGATTGCCTGGCCGGTGTCTGCAACCGCCGTCGCAACCGATACCAGCGCGGAGAAACCCGAGTTGGACGAGGACGGAGTAGTCATGCCAAAGGTGAACTCTCCTTGCTCCGCGGCCTGGGCGAACTCCGCCCACGTGGGCTGCTGCGTATCCCAGCCCAAGCGCGCAGCCGCGTCGTCCCAGACACCAAAGGCTACTGGGCTGGTCGCAGTCTTCGTCTCGTCTGCAAGCTTGTTGGACGCCCCAATCAGGTTGACGTAGCGGTTGGTGGCAAACCAGGTGGCGTCCACGTTGCCGTCAAAATCTCCACGTTTCAGGGCCTGGGAGTTATCCAAAGTACCACCTGGGAAGAGCAGTTCAATGCTAAAACCAAGGTCATCAGCAGCCTGCTGAACAAGCCCCTCCAAGTCTTTCAACTCTGTGGCGGCGACAATTGTCAGATCTGCTGCCCCTTGGCTTCGTTTGGGTGCGGAATCAACCCCGCCAGTTTCGCCTGAGTCTGTGCCGCACGCGGCAAGTGCAATGACACTGACAAAGGTGATAAACGCTAGCCAGAAACGTTTCATTACTCTTCCTCCCCATGCCGCGGCGGGGGCGCAATTTTGCCGTAGCGGGTGCCCACGCCGTCAATGAGCTGTTCTAGGCGGTCGTAGTTCGGTGGGTCAATGGAGTTGACGTAGTCGCGCGGCGGTTCAAGGCCTTGACTTTCCATCTCTTGGGCAAGCGAGCCGGAGGTCGCCGGCCTGAAACCGTGGCGTGCTGCAAGTTGCTGCAGCTGCGGGTCATTAGTCAGCAGCTTGCCAAGTTCTTTGCCTTCCGCAGTCACGCCCACAATGCCGTGATTTGCAAGCACGGTTGGGTGCAGCTGCAGCAGCACCATGTCGTCCCTAATACGGGAGTTCGGACTCATCTGCTCGCCCAGATACTGGGCTTCGTACACCATCACCATCGGCGCTGCCCCCATTCCCTGCGCCAGGTACTCCGCGAACGGGCCCGAAGAAGATGACTCCGAATAGCCCTGACCAGTGAAAAACGGTGCGATCGACTCCACCAGGTAACCCACGTCATCTCCCCGCGCGGGGTCGCGCTGCTGGAACTCATAGTTCAGGATGGACAGGTACATCGCCGCTGAGTTGGAGGTACGGATGTCAGTTGAACGGATCTGGACAGTTCTTGGCGACGCAAACGTGTCCCCAAAATCACGCCACCTCGCACCAGAGCTCGCGATGTCCACAAACTTGGCCATGTCTAATACGTAACTGTCACCGTCTTTAGTCACCGCCCCCTGACCTTCGAGGATCTCGGCGATCGGTTGCCAGCTGGCCACCGCCATAGGTGAGAAGAACGGGAAGTCCACCGAGTAGCCAGAACCCTGCTCACGAACCTTTTGCGCAGCTGGTGCTGATGAAGGGAACACAAAGTCCTGGGCTTCGATGTCTATGCCTGTGGCAATCTCGCGGGAGCCGGCTGTGCTAAACGACACCTGGAAACCGAGCTCCTCAAGACGCGCCACCACGTCCGGGTCTTCGAAATACCCGCGCTTCTCGGAGCCGATCACACCGCGCACCTGGGTTAGACCAGGCTTTTGGGCAACGTGACTCGTCCCATCATCGGAGTCAGAAGCTCCGCCAATTCCCCCAAGTCCAGGAATGACCCCGCGACCCATGGCGATTGCTGCTGCGACTACCGCTAATAGAACAACGCCAAGCACGATGGACAATCCGCGTCCACCGCGCTTGGCGTCTGTATTGCTACTCGGCACATTCATACACTCATGGTAAAGCGTAAAACGTGACTTCGCTCACTGACCGGGGCGCACGGGTGTCTCCGCCCACGTCCGGAACGCGGCGTTAGCTTGGGCCACACGTTCAAGCTGCTCCTCGACGCGTACCTTTGCGGTACCGCCGCGGGTGGCGCGGGATGCTACAGCACCCTGCACCGTAAGAACGTCACGCACCTCAGGAGTCAGGCGCGTATCAACGCTGGCCAATTCCTCATCGGTCAGCTCTACAAGGTCAACGCCGCGGCTTTCCGCGATGCGCACGCATGCGCCGGAAGCCTCGTGAGCTTCGCGGAATGGCACGCCCTGGCGCACCATCCACTCAGCCAAATCCGTGGCAAGCGTGTAGCCAGCGGGTGCCAGCTCCAGCATGCGATCCTCATGGAACACCAGCGTGGAAACAAGTCCGGTAAACGCCGGAAGCACAATGCTAAGCTGCGTCACCGAATCCACCAACGGTTCCTTGTCCTCCTGCAGGTCACGGTTGTACGCCAAGGGCTGCGCCTTCAGCGTTGCCAAAAGACCTGCGAGGTTACCGATCAACCTGCCTGACTTACCACGGGCAAGCTCTGCGACATCCGGGTTCTTCTTCTGCGGCATGATGGACGATCCGGTCGACCAAGCATCATGCAACGTGATGTAGCCAAACTCCGGCGTGGACCACGCAATGATCTCCTCAGCAAAGCGAGACAAATCCACCGCAATCTGCGCCAACACGTAGGCGGTTTCCGCCGCGAAGTCGCGCGAAGCGGTGCCGTCAAGCGAGTTGTCCGCCGAGGAATCGAACCCGAGCTCCTCAGCAATCGCCTCCGGATCCAACTGCAGCGAGGAGCCAGCAAGCGCTCCGGAACCATACGGCGAGACCGCAAGGCGCTTATCCAAGTCCTGGATACGCTCCAGGTCACGCAGCAGCGGCTGCGCGTGCGCAAGCAACGAGTGCGCGAGCAGAATCGGCTGCGCCGCCTGGAAGTGGGTTTTGCCCGGCATGATCGCATCGGGGTGTACCTTCGCCTGGGCGACAATCGCGTCGATCAGGTCCGCAACGTCCTGCGAGATGCCACGCACCGCGTCACGAAGCCACATGCGAAACATCGCTGCAACCTGGTCGTTACGGGAACGGCCCGCGCGAAGTCGCCCGCCCACTTCCGGTCCGACACGGTCAATCAAGCCGCGTTCCATGGCGCCGTGGACATCTTCGTCCGTAGGCAGCGGCCCAAAGGAACCGTCGGCGACATCCTTGCCCAGCTGGTCAAGACCAGCCAGCATGGTTGCCAAGTCAGCGTCGCTCAGCAAGCCTGCCCGGTTGAGCACCTTGGCGTGTGCCTTGGAGGCAAGCACGTCATAAGGCGCGAGCACCCAGTCAAAGTGCGTGGACACGGAAAGCGCGAACATGGCCTCGGACGGGCCACCGGAAAAGCGGCCGCCCCACAGCGCACCTTCATTAGTGCCGTGCTGCTCCATTGTCATCCCCTACTTCTTCGAGGCGTTGGCCTCGCGGTCACGCTTGTTAGCAATCTGGGACGACAGGCCGTGCAGGCGCACAAAGCCCTTGGCCAAGGTCTGGTCGAAGGTATCGCCCGTGTCGTAGGTTGCCAGGTTGAAGTCGTACAGGGAGTGGTTGGAACGACGGCCGTTAACCGTCGCCTTGCCTGCGTGCAGCACCATGCGGATGTCGCCGGTGACGTGCTCCTGGGTGGAGTCAATGAAGGCATCGAGAGAGCGCTTCAGCGGGCCGAACCACAGGCCGTCGTACACCTCTTCCGCCCAGCGAGCGTCGATCAGGCGCTTGTAGCGTGCCAGCTCGCGCTCCACCGTGACGTCCTCGAGCGCCTTGTGCGCGGTGATCAGCGCAACCGCACCCGGCGCTTCGTAGACCTCGCGGGACTTAATACCCACCAGGCGGTCCTCCACCATGTCCAGGCGGCCGATGCCCTGTGCACCTGCGCGACGGTTCATCTCTTCAATAGCCTCAAGCACCGTGACCTGGCGGCCATCGATAGCAACCGGCTTACCAGACTCGAAGGAGATGATGACCTCATCCGGGGCGTTACCTAGCGACGGGTCCTCGGTGTAGGAGTACAGGTCCTTGGTCGGCGGGTTCCACAGGTCCTCCAGGAAGCCGGTCTCAACCGCACGGCCCCACACGTTCTGGTCGATGGAGAACGGAGATGCTGCAGACTGCTCAATCGGCAGGTCCTTGCCCTCGGCGTACTCAATGGCCTTGTCACGGGTCCACGCGTAGTCACGCGCTGGGGCGATGATCTCCAGGTCCGGATCCTGGTTCAGGAACCCAACCTCAAAACGCACCTGGTCGTTGCCCTTGCCGGTGCAGCCGTGAGCAACGTGGGTGCCGCCAAACTGGTGGCCAGCCTCAACAAGGTGCTTGACAATCAGCGGGCGAGAGATTGCAGAAACCAGCGGGTACTCCCCCTGGTACATGCCGTTGGCCTTGATGGTTGGCAGGCAGTACTCTTCGGCGAATTCATCCTTGGCGTCCACCACGATGGACTCCACGGCGCCACAGTCCAGCGCACGCTGGCGCACGGATTCCATGTCTTCACCACCCTGGCCCAAGTCCAGGGAGACGGCAATCACTTCACCACCCGTCATCTCAGCGAGGTACGGGATGGCTACGGAGGTGTCCAGTCCGCCGGAGTACGCGAGGACGACGCGGTTGGTCATAGTAGATCTCTCCTTGAAGAAAAACTAAAGAAAATTGGTTATACGAAACGTTAGGTTACCTGTGGTTAGCTCTCGGCTTTGCGCGGGGCACCACTGAAAAGCTGCTCTGCCAAATTCTGGCCTGAGAGGGGTTCACGGGCAAGTACGAAGATGGTGTCATCGCCCGCAATGCTGCCAACTACTTGGTCAAGGCCCACTCGGTCGATATAGCTGGCTAGGTACTGTGCCGCCCCCGGGGGTGTGCGCAGCACGGCGGTGGAGTGCGAGTAGTCCACCGAGACCACCAGCTCCTCAATCATCCGGTTGAGTTTGTCGCGTGGCCCGGTCTGCACGGCGTCGATTGCGCCGGTGTCGGATCCGACAATGTAGAAGGAACGGCCGCCGTCGAGCGGGCGAACTTTACGTGCCCCTAACTCATCCAGGTCGCGTGAGAGGGTGGCCTGGGTGATGTCGATGCCTTCTGCAAGCAACAGCTGGGAGAGCTGCACCTGCGAGGTCACGCGGGTGTTTGCCAGAATTTCCAGGATGCGGGCTTGACGTGCGGTACGCGATACGGGTTGTGTCATGACTGGTGCTCCAGAAGCCAAGTGAGGAGGGCCTTTTGTGCGTGGAGACGGTTCTCTGCCTCGTCGAATACGCGCGAGGCTGGACCGTCGATAACCTCGGCAGCCACTTCGCTGCCGCGGTATGCCGGCAGGCAGTGCAGGAAGATGGCGTCTTCGCCTGCGCGTGCCATCACTTCAGGTGTGACCTGGTACGGCATAAACGGGGTGCGGCGATCCTTGCCGTCTTCCTCCATGCCCATAGACACCCAGGTGTCGGTGATGACAACATCGGCGCCGGCAACCGCGTCCAGCGAGCTGGTCACGGTGACAGTTGCGCCGGTTTCTTCCGCACGGCGGCGTGCGCGGGTGACAAACTCCTCGCGCGGAAGGAAGTCTTCAGGCCCGATGATGGCAATGTCCACCCCGGCGTTGGCAAAGCCGATCATGTAGCTGTTTGCCATGTTGTTGTCGCCGTCGCCAAGATAGACAGCCTTCTTGCCGCGCAGGCCGGCTGGACCTTCCTGCGGGCAGAGGTTTTCCACCATGGTTTGCAGGTCTGCCAGAATCTGGCAGGGGTGCAGGTCATCCGAAAGCGCGTTCACTATGGGCACGGTGGCGGTTTCCGCCATGGCCAGCAGGTTGTCGTGAGCATAGGTACGCCACACGATTGCGGAGACGTAGCGGCTGAGCACCGCTGCGGTGTCCTGGTAGCTCTCCCCTTTGCCCATCTGGGAGTTGCCGGTTTCGGTCACAATTGCGTGCCCGCCGAGCTGCGCAATGCCCGTGTCAAAGGAGAAACGGGTGCGTGTGCTGGTCTTATCAAACAGCACCGCTACGGACTGCGGCCCCTCCAGCGGTCGGTGCTTGTACGGCTCGCGTTTCATCTCCGCGGCCAGGGCAAGCACTTCAGCCTGCTCGGCGGGTGTCAGATCATCGTCTGCCAGAAAGTGTCGTGGCACCTTGCTACTCCTTTTCCATCGCTTCGCGCAGCGCGGCCGCAAAGCGCGTCGCTGCCTCGTCCAACTCTTCATCCGTGATCACAAGCGGTGGGGTGAACCGGATCACGTCGTCTGCCGGCGCATTGACAATCAGTCCTTGTTTTAGCGCCAGAGCATAAGTTTGCTTTGCGACGCCACGCTCAAGCACCGCACCCACCATCAGCCCACGCCCGCGCACGGCTTTCACACCGTCAATGCCACGCAGGCGCTCGGCGAAGGCCTCGCCCTTGCGCGCAACCTCTGCAACAAACTCCTGGTCAATCACGTCGAGCACCGCGTTGGCCGCAGCACATGCCACTGGGTTGCCGCCAAACGTCGTGCCGTGGGATCCCGGGGTGAACATCTTCGCCACCTCGCCAGTAGCAATAACTGCGCCCAAAGGCAGGCCACCGCCAATCCCCTTGGCCATGGTCACCACATCCGGGCGAACACCTGCGGCAAGGTCGTGCTCGAAGGCGAAGAACGTGCCGGTACGTCCAACGCCGGCTTGTACTTCGTCGCAGACGAGGAGGATCCCGTGGGCGTCGCAAAGCTTCCGAAGCTCCTGCATAAACCCTGCTGGTGCCGGGATGACTCCGGTTTCGCCCTGGATGGGCTCCAGGAAGATCGCGGCGACATCGGTCGGGTTGATGGCTACGAGTTTTCGCACGTAATCAATGTCGCCGTAGGGGTAGAACTCCACCCCGGGCGCCACAGGTTCGAACGGCGCGCGCTTTGAGGGCTGGCCGGTCAGCGCCAGCGAACCCATCGTGCGACCGTGGAAACCGTGCTGCGCAGCTAGGATGCGGCGCTTGCCGGTCAAGCGAGCAAGCTTGAATGCGGCTTCGTTCGCTTCGGCGCCGGAGTTGCAGAAGAACACGCGAGCACTGTCATCGCCGAAGCGGTGCACCAATTCCCCTGCCGCGTCCACCGCTGGTTGGGAGGCGAATAGGTTCGAGACATGCGCCAGAGTCTGGATCTGCGTAGACACTGCCTGAACGATCTTCCCGTGGCCGTAACCAAGTGCGTTTACGGCAATGCCAGCGAGCATGTCCAGGTACTCATTGCCCTGGTCATCAGTGACATACACCCCACGGCCAGAAACCAACGCTACCGGCGGAGTGCCGTAGTTGTTCATCAGCCCGGCGTTCCACCCACTGAGCATTGCGCTGGGCTCTTGTGGCGTTTCGGCTCGTGTCATCTACGCGTCATCCTTTCTAAACACGGTGCCCTCCGGGTACTGCGTCGCATCGTATGCATCCGGAAGCACCATTGTGCCAATGCCGCCCATGGTCAACAGCTCAAGCAACACCGAATGTGCAATGCGGCCATCAATCACGTGCGCGGCCTTTACCCCACCGCGCACCGCGGTCAGGCATGCCTCCATCTTCGGGATCATCCCGGAGTCCAGCGTGGGCATCATCTTGTCCAGCTCACCCACCGTGATCTTGCTCAGCAGCGAGTCCTTATCAGGCCAATCGGTGTAGAGGCCCTCGACATTGGTCAGCACAACGAGGCGCTCCGCGCCGATGGCTGCCGCGAGTGCGCCAGCGGCTTCGTCGGCGTTGATGTTGTAGACGTCTCCGCTGACACCCGGCGCAATACCGGACACCACCGGGATGCGGCCGGCCTCGATGATGTCCATCACGGCCTCCGGTTTCACGTCCGTGATCGTGCCCACTAGGCCGATATCGTGCTGCTCACCGTCAACGTCCACGTAGCGCTTCTCGGCGGTAAACAGCCCGGCGTCTTCGCCAGAGGTACCCACGGCGTACGGCCCGTGCGAGTTGATCTTGCCAAGAAGATCACGCCCCACCTGGCCGAAGAGCACCATGCGCACCACGTCCAGGATCTCCGGCGTGGTCACGCGGAAGCCGCCGACAAACTCGCCGCCTTCCAGGTTCAGGCGCTTCATCATCGCAGAGATCTGCGGCCCACCGCCGTGTACCACAACCGGCTTAGCGCCAACGGTGCGCAAAAACACCATGTCAGCGGCGAATGCGGCCTTCAGATCCTCATCAATCATGGCGTTGCCGCCGTATTTGACCACCACGATCTTGTCGCGGTAGTGCTGCAGCCACGGCAGTGCCTCGGCAAGCACGTGCGCGCGTGCCTCATTACTCAGGTGAGTGCCCAATGGTTCCAACACGTGGCCTCCTTAGCTGCTGTAAGCCGAGTTGATTTCAACGTATGAGTGCGAGAGGTCGGTGGTGCGTACCGTCGCAACGCCTGGGCCCCCTGTGCCCAGATCAACCTCAACCGCAATGTCCATGCCGCTAAGATCCACATCGCGAGCCCCCGGCGCACCGGTGGACGCCACGCACACGGGCTGGCCGTTAAACATCACGCTGATGTTGTCCGGATCCATCTCCGCATCCGCCATGCCCACAGCCGCAAGAGTGCGGCCCCAGTTCGGGTCAGAGCCGAACATTGCGCACTTAAACAGGTTGTCGCGCCCAATGGTGCGAGCGGCGTTCAGCGCCTGCTCATTGTTGGCAGTACCCCGCACGGTAATGCTGACGCGCTTGGTCACGCCCTCAGCATCGCCCTGCATCTGATCCGCCAGGGACTGGCACACCTCCATGATCGCCGCATCCACCTCGTCCTGGCTCGGTGTGATGCCGCTTGCACCGTTGGCCATGACAATCACGGTGTCATTGGTGGAGGTAGAGCCGTCAATGTCCAGGGTGTTAAACGTCACCTCGGACGCCTTCTCCAGAGCTTGTTGCAGGGCCTCATTGCTTATCGACGCATCCGTGACCACCAACACCAGCATCGTCGCAAGCGAGGGCGCCATCATGCCCACGCCTTTACCCATGGAACCAACAGACCAGCCGTCACGCTGCACAAACGCCTGCTTGCTCACGGTGTCCGTGGTCATAATCGCCTCTGCGGCTGCCTGGCCGTTATCACCCAGGGCACCTACAAGCACGTCTACGCCTGCACGGACCTTGTCCATCGGCAGCAGCTCACCAATCAAACCCGTGGAGCAAACCGCAACGTCATCAGCTGCAACGCCGAGGTGCTCTGCCGCGCGTGCCTGTGCCTCGCGCGCATCCGCATCACCCTGGGCGCCGTTGCAAGCATTCGCGTTGCCAGAGTTAAACAGCACCACCTTGAGCTGACCGTTGCTAGTAGCTTCGCGGCTTACCTTCACCGGCGAGGCTTTCACACGGTTGCGCGTATATACGGCAGCCGCGTTAAACTCCGGGCCCTCGTTGACCACGAGCGCCATATCCGAGTTACCGGAGGGCTTAATGCCAGCAGTTGTCGCTGCAGCGACAAAGCCCTTCGGCGTGGTGACGGTTCCTTGTGTCATGTCTTTTCGTTCCTTAAATGTTTTGTTTGCCCTTGAAGCTTCCGTTTAGGGCGCTTAGGGCGCTACGCCCTGCTGCGGTAGCCCCGCAGTTTCATCCCAGCCCAGCGCGAGGTTCATGCACTGCACAGCAGCACCTGCGGTGCCTTTAGTCAGGTTGTCGATAGCGGAGGTAATCACCAGCACTTCGGCGTCTTCATCCACCTCAACCTGCACGTGGCACATGTTGGAGCCAACCACATGCTGCGTCTGCAGCTGCGCGCCCTCGGGCAGAACCCAGACGAAGGGCTCGTCCGCGTAGAACGCTTCGAACGCCTCGTGCGCCTGCTGCTGGGTTACGCCCGGCGTAAGCGGTGCGGTTACCGTGGTGAGGATGCCTCGCGGAAGCGGCGCGAGTACCGGCGTGAAGCTCACATTGACAGTCTGGCCTGCGGCTTCTTCAAAGTTCTGCGCCATCTCCGGGGTGTGGCGGTGCTTGCCAGCGGTGTTATAGGCCTTCAGCGAACCCATCGTCTCCGCACCCAGCATGCCTACCGACGCCTTCTTACCCGCGCCCGAAACACCCGTAATGCTGACAACGCACACGTCCGGCCCACACAGTCCAGCTTTCAGCGCGGGGTACGCGGCAAGTGTTGCACCAGTTGGGAAACAGCCCGGCACAGCGATGCGGGTGGCACCGCGGAGCTTCTCACGGTGGCCCGGCATTTCCGGGATGCCGTACGGCCAATGCCCTGCGTGCTCCGTGCCATAGAAGCGCTTCCATGCGTCCGCGTCCTTCAGGCGGAAATCCGCAGCACAGTCAATAACCACGGTGCTCTCTGGCAGGTTCGCACCAATCTGCGCGGAGTGTCCGTGCGGAAGGCCAAGGAACACAACGTCGTGACCAGCCAGAGTTTCCACGTCAGTGGGTTCAATCACCCGCTGCGCCAACTCCGGCAGGTGCGGCATAAGCTCGCCGACAGTTGCGCCTGCGTTAGAGTTTCCGGTCAGCGCGCCAATTCGCAGCTCGCCCGAAAGATATGCGGGGTGACGCAAAAGCAGGCGGAGAATTTCTCCGCCTGCATACCCGGTTGCGCCGGCAACGGCTACAGAGAGTGTCATGCACTGCAGTGTAGCACTTTATGCGTCAAATTATGCGCCGCAGCGTAATTTATTCGCACCCGTGTTGCGTCAAGCGCTACACGCCGCGCATCGTCGCCCCGAAGCGCTCCTCCGCGGCCTTCGCAGCCTTCAGTCGCGCCTCGGACGCCTCGTCCTCCGTCAACGTGCGATCGCCCGCGCGGAACACCAGGCCAAACGCCAAGGACTTCTTGTTCTCGCCGAGTTGGTCGGACACGTAGACGTCGAAAAGCGTGACGCGCTCCAACAGCTCACCTGCAGCCTCCTCGACCACCTGGCGCACCGCTTCTGCCGGCACATCGGCATCTACAACCAGCGCAATGTCCTGGTTCACCGCCGGGAACGCAGAAAGCACCGGCGCCGGAAGTTCGTAGTCAAACGGCAAAGCGGAAAGGTCCAGCTCCATCGCCACGGTGCGCTCCGGCAGCTCCAGTGCCTCAAGCACCTGCGGGTGCAGCTCACCCGCATAGCCCACAATCTCACCGCCAACCTTCAACGCCGCGCAACGACCCGGGTGCCACGGCAAGTGCTGGGCCTGCTCAACCTCAAGTGTCACACCCGCAGCGGAAGCCACAGTTTGCGCAGCCTGCAGGGCATCGGCCCAGGTGAACGCCCTACCCTGACCCAACGGACCATCGAGCTCTTGTTTGCCAACGGCCACCGTCGCCACATGCAACCGCTGCTCCGGGAGCGAACCGATCAGCTCCGCAATCGTCGCCTCATCCGGACGCTGCTCAACGCTTGGCATCGGGGATGCATCTGCACGCTTCACCGCTGTCTGTGCCACGGAGTACAGCGCGAGGTCATGGCGACCGCGGGCAACGTTGCGGCCAACTGCCTCAAGCATGGCCGGAAGCAGCGTGGTGGCCAGCACGGCGTAGTCCGCATCAAGCGGGTTTTGCACCTTCACCACGTTGCGTCGCGGGTCATCCGCCTCCAAGCCCCATGCATCGAGCACCGTGTTGGACATAAACGGCGTGGGGATGATCTCCGCGTAGCCGGAGTACGCCAGCGCGTGCGTCACCGCACGGCGACGACGCTGCTGCGGGCTCAGGCCGCGGCCACCAACCGGAGTCGGCAGCACGGACGGGATCGCATCCAGGCCCTCCAAACGCACGATCTCCTCAACCAGCTCCACTGGCACGGTAAGATCGCTGCGCCAGGTCGGTGGCGTGACCTGGAGGTGCTCATCATCGCCTGCGATCTGGCAGCCGACTTCCTCCAGGCGCTTGACCACGGTGTCGCGGGAGTAATCCACGCCAATCAGCTCGGAGGGACGGCTCACGCGCATCTCAATTGCCTCGCGCGCCGGTACCTCGCCGACCAAAGTGCGGCTTGCGGTCACCTGGCCGCCAGCGCACTGCACCAGGAGTGCACACGCAATGTCCAGGCTGACTTCAACAATGGCGGGGTCGACGCCGCGCTCAAAACGTCGAGAAGCCTCGGAGCTCAGTTTGTGGTGACGCGCGGTCTTCGCAACCGTCAGCTCGTCCCAGGTAGCGGCCTCGAAGTAGACGTTGGTGGTCTCGTCCGAGATCTCGGAGGTAGTGCCACCCATAACGCCTGCCAGTGACTGAATGCCGGCATCATCGCTGATCACCACGTCCGTTGCGCGCAGGGTGCGCTTGGTGTGGTCGAGAGTCTCGAACTCCTGCCCCTCAGTCGCGGTATGCACGCGCAGGCCGCCGGCGATCTTGTCAGCGTCAAACGCGTGCATCGGCTGGCCCGTCAGCAGCATGACGTAGTTAGTCACGTCCGTCGCCGCGTTGACCGAGCGGATGCCGGAAAGCATCAGCTCACGCTGCATCCAGAACGGTGCCTGGGCCTTCGGGTCAATGCCCTCAACCTTGCGCAGACCGAAGCGCTTCGCCTTCGTATCGGCCTCCAGCGTGATCGGGATCAGCTCGCCCTCCGGCGCCGGGACTGCGGAAACATCAATACCAGCGAATGCGGGATCCTTGGCTACGTCGCCGTACTTCAGGTCAAACGCCGAGGCAATCTCGCGGGTCAGGCCACGCGCGGACAGCGCGTAACCACGATCCGGGGTGACATTAACGTCGAAGACGGTGTCGGTGGAGTTGAGGAAGGCGCGTGCGTCGTCGCCAAGCTGGAAGCCCTCAGGCAGGCTATCCAGCGCAATGATGCCCTCGCTTTTCGCAGTCAGACCAAGCTCCGCGGCAGATGCCATCATGCCGTTGGAGATGTGGTCATAGGTCTTGCGTGCCGCGATCTCAAAACCACCCGGCAGCACCGCACCCGGCAGCGACACGATGACAACGTCGCCTTCTTTGAAGTTGCGGGCGCCACAGATAATGCCCTGCAGCTCACCAGTGCCATTGGCCTGGCCAACGTCCACCTGGCAGTAACGAATCGGCTTCTTGAAACCCGTCAGCTCTTCAATCTCAGCGACGCGGCCTAAAACCAGCGGGCCGGTTACCTCCGGCAGCGGCTCATAGCCCTCAGTTTCAAAACCGACGCGCACGAAACCTGCGTCCAGCTCCTCATCAGTGGGGTTGAAACCCTCATTGCCCGCGTTTGCAAGCAGGCGGGTGATCCAATTTTTGGAAATCAGCATTTGTTGTCTCTCTCCTTGTGCCTGCTACGCCTGTTATGCCTGAACGCCGAACGGGATGGTGAAACGAACGTCACCCTCAACCATGTCGCGCATATCCGTCAATCCGTTGCGGAACTGCAGCGTGCGCTCCAAGCCCATGCCAAACGCAAAGCCCGTGTACTCCTCCGGATCCACACCCACGGCACGCAGAACGTTCGGGTTGACCATGCCGCAGCCAAGCCACTCGATCCAGCCGGCGCCGCCCTTCTTGTTAGGGAACCACACGTCAACCTCAGCGGAAGGCTCCGTGAACGGGAAATAGTTGGTACGCATGCGCGTCTTGGTCTCCGGACCGAACAGTGTTTTCGCCAGGTGATCCAGCGTGCCCTTCAGGTGAGCCATGGTCAGGCCCTTATCCACCGCCAAGCCCTCAACCTGGTGGAACACCGGCGTGTGGGTGGCATCCAGCTCATCGGTACGGAACACGCGGCCCGGACACGCGATGTAGATCGGCACATCACGCTCAAGCATCGTGCGCACCTGCACCGGAGACGTGTGCGTACGCATGACCTGCTTGGAACCCTCCTCACCGATGTAGAAGGTGTCCTGCAGGGTACGCGCCGGGTGATCCGGGATGAAGTTCAACGCGTCGAAGTTGAAGTACTCCGCCTCCACCTCAGGGCCTTCAGCAACCTCCCAGCCCATGCCGATAAAGATATCTGCGATCTGCTCGCTGAGCGTGGTGATCGGGTGCATCGCGCCAGCCTGAGAACGTGCGGTAGGCAGCGTGACGTCCACAGTCTCTTCGCGCAGCTGCTGCTCGCGATACTCAGCCTCACGCAGCTGGTGGAGCTGGGAGTACACCTTCTCAGCGCGGCCGCGCGCCATGTTCACAAACCGGCCGGCGTCCTTACGCTGGTCCTTCGGAATGGAACCCAGCGACTTCCGCGCCTGCATAATTGTCGACTGCTCGCCCAAGTGCTCACGCTTGGCCTCTTCAAGCGCCGCCAGGTCCGCGGCCTTTTCGAACGCCGCGATAGCCTCATCCGCAGCCCGATTCAGGTTCTCCTCGGTCAGTTCAATTTCGGGTTTGTCAATGCTCACTGCACACCCGCACCTTTCCACTTCGGCGGCATCACAAAACGTTCACAAGCATACCCGCGGGCCTTCGGCTGTCTCCCAGGAGGATAAGTTGTGCCCCACCCCCGTACGGTGCGGACTCTGGGCGCACGCCGAATCTCATGCTGCTTGTGTTCATGGGCGTGACAACAATCCCTTTTTAAACCGCCGTAGGACGGTTCAACATATACAGCACCATTTTTGCCGGGCTCAGTGCTTTAACTGCGTGCGGTAGGCGCGTGGTGAAATGTACCAAACCGCCAGGACGCAGTATCACCGTTTTACCGTCGGCCGCAATTTCCAGTTCACCCTCTAAGGCCTGCACAATCACTGGCATCGCAGCGGTGTGTTCTGAAAGTTCCTCCCCTTGATCAAACGAGAACAGCACCACGTTGACCCCCTCGGCACGCAGGATCGTGGTCGATGTGGTCGAGTTTGGGGAGTACTCAACATGCTCCGCCATATTTTCTATGTAACCAAGCATGGCTTCTGGCACGTGGTCGTGTCCGCTCATGAATCCAATTCCCTTCTTCTACACGCTGACATCGGGTTTTCGAGCGATGATAGCGATACCGGTGAGATTGTCTCGATATTCATTAAAGGTTCTACGCATCTCCAGTACACGGTGACGCAAATCCCTGTCCCTCGCTACGTTACGCAAAATCCGCAAAACTCCGCCAAAACCTTCATCTGCAAGATTGCGACGCATTGACAGTAGGGCCATCGGCTCAGTTCCAACCCATTCAATGTCAAAACCCGCCTCCTCCAACAACCCACACCATTCTCGGCGCGTAAGTGGGCGAGCATTCACGCGGATCGTTTTCGCTAGGCGCTTGCGCAACTGATCAGCAAGTTCTGCATCAATTGTGTCGGGGGTAAGTCCCAGCTCATGGATCGCATACACACCACCCGGCTCCAACAAACGGAACGCTTCAGCAATAATTGCGCGCTTGCCTTTCTCACCTTGCATTGTCAGCATCGCCTCACCAACCACCACCTGGGCAGAATCGCTTTCAAGCCCGGTGGATTCGGCACTAGCGTTGACCACTGTGCCACGCGATCCCACCACGGACTGCACACGTGTCACTGCATCCACATCTTGGTCTACACCGACATAGGATGCGATGTCTCGTTCAAGCATGATGGCGGCAGTTCGCCCCAACCCAGGCGCGAATTCCACCACCCTTTTGTCCTGCAGTTCTGCTGCATCCAACAAACGATTCGTCAGCTTCAAACCACCAGGACGCAAAACGCGCTTCCCAGCTCGAGCGAGCACCCAATGGCCTGCAGCAACGTTGGTCGATCTGTCGCTCTGCGGTAGTGGCGGTTGACTTGTATTCGTTCCCATGAGGCAAACCCTACAGCAGTAGGTTAGGTTTGCCTACCCTTACGTCTATGCGATAGTAATCACTTCTCGCTCAACGCCTTTGCTGACTCCCACAGGCAAATGGACGCCGCCGTCGAAAGGTTCAAAGACTCAGCGGACCCCGCAATGGGAATGGTGACAGTGTCGTCAGCGGCAGCCAGGACGTCTTCCGGCAGTCCGTGGGCCTCGTTGCCAAACAGCCACGCGGTGGGCGTGTTCAAAGCTTCCCCGGGTTCGGCGAGGTTGAGGGCGCCGTTGGGGGTTGTCGCGAGCGTCGATAAGCCTGAAGCCCTGAGCTGCCCGAGGACACGGTGCATGTCACGGTCGCGCGCGACAGGGACATGGAAGAGCGAGCCAGCGGTGGAACGCACCACCTTCGGCGACTCCGGATCAACCGTGTCACCAGCGAAAATCACCGCATCCGCACCGAGCGCATCCACCAGGCGGATGATCGTGCCCGCGTTGCCTGGGTCGTTGGTTTCCACACACACCGCAACCAGGCGGGGCCTGCCCTTGAGAATCTGCGGAATGGTCCACAACACCGGCTTACACACCGCGAAAATGCCGGTGTTGGTCACCGCGTCGGCGAGGTGATCTGCGGCCTTGTCGTTAATCGCGTGCGTATACACGTCCAAGTAACCAGCCGCACGCACGATTTCCTCGAAACGCTCGGCTGCCGACTGGGTGACAAACAGGTCTGTCGCGGCACCCGTAGCCACCGCCGCCTCCACGGCGTTCTCCCCCTCCACCAAAAACCTCTTGACCTTCTTCCGGCCGGCGGCACGCTTCAACTTCGCGGCGTTGACCACCCGCGGAGTGCGTTCAGTAAATGGCTGATCAAAGTCGAGGGACATGGCAGTTAAGAATACTGCGTTGGAGCTGAGCGCGGTCCATCTGGGAACCGCAGGCGGGTCCGCGCAGTCTAAAGATGCATGAATGTTTTTAACGGCATGACGCTTAACGCGCCGCCAAAGCTCTATCACGCCTCCAAGTCACTATCTGAAAGCGAGTACATACATGCAAATGACCACTATCTGATCCATACCAGCGACGCGGTACCTGCAGCGGTAGCGAGCCTGGCCCAACGGCATCATCCCAGGCAGGTGCACTACCAAGTGCCTGGCCTGCACCGGGCAATTGCCCATCTACTTGCCAACCCATCTTTGAGTGCAACAGGGTTCGCAGCCTTGGCGCTTTACGGAATGAGGTACCTCACCGACTATGCCGACACGTACCTGACTGGACCGGCGATAGCGAAAAAGAGACTCGCAACGAGTCTGACGCCTGCGCTATTCCGTAGCGAACCAAAGGGAATCTGGCAACTCAGTTACCTTGGCTTGGTTTTGCAGGCAGCTCCACCCGCGGTGGCATTGTGTCAGGCGCTGACGCAGGTGCGTTCTGGGGAGGTTCGCTGGCCCATCGTCGAGGTGCCTGGATTGTCTGCAGAGTTCGTTCGTGCTGTCCAGCTTGTAGACGCCGCACGACACTTCATCAAGGTCGACCCCATCGATCTTCTGCGCGCAAGCCGCCAACGCATTAGCCTGCCGTGGCTCGTGGATGTCCTTACTGCCTCTTCCCCGCTCGCAGAATCTCCGAAGGAAACCGAAATGCGCCTTCTCGCGCTCGATGTTGCCAGCAGGTTTCATCTAGATCTTCGAGAGCAGCTTCTGCTTACCGACGCCCACGGCAAGCCAATCACCCGCTTCGACCTAGCCCTGCCCCAACTCAAGATTGGCCTCATGTATGACGGCGCACATCACTGGGAACACGAGCGGCGTCACAAAGACACCGCGATCAACTTAGAGTCTGCAGCCTTGGGTTGGCAGGTGTTGAGGTTTTCGTCGGCAACTCTCTGGGTTCTCGTGGAAAAACTCACGCAGATAGTCGCTGCCAGGGTGTAGGCAGTGACGGCGACTGAAAACAAATGCGAAATCTTTCAGCGTCCTGCGGTTTCTTAGTCACATCCGTAACAAATCAAAATGTTTGCAATGAGGCTGGTGTGACTGGCGTGAATGCGCTGGTCAGGGGATTGCGCAAGGACACACGGGCTGGCTGCGAGCTGAGACTCCGCCGAAAGCCGGCGGCGGCCACGAAAACACCCCAGAAAAACGCAAAAGACGCGCCGGCCAAAGAATGGCACGCGGCGCGTCGTTAAGCGGAAGGCTCCTAGGCAGCCTCAACCGGAGCGTTGACGTCCTCCGGGAGGGCGTTCTTCGCAACCTCGCAAAGAGCGGAGAACGCTGCGAAGTCATTCACAGCCAGCTCGGCGAGGATCTTGCGGTCCACCTCAACCTCGGCCAACTTCAGGCCGTGGATGAGACGGTTGTAGGTGATGTCGTTCATACGAGCTGCAGCGTTGATGCGCTGGATCCACAGCTTGCGGAACTCGCTCTTGCGCTTGCGGCGATCGCGGTACGCGTAGGTCTGGGAGTGCAGCCACTGCTCCTTCGCCTTGCGGTACAGGCGGGAGCGCTGGCCACGGTAGCCCTTCGCGGACTTCAGAATCGCGCGGCGCTTCTTCTTAGCATTGACTGAACGCTTAACACGTGCCATGAGTCATACTTCCTTGTCTTAATTCGTGGGGTAGATGGAAACAGGCAGTGCTTAGGACATGCCGAGGAGGCGCTTCATGCGCTTAACGTCAGCCGGTGCAACGTCCGTGGTGCCGGACAGCTTGCGGCGACGCTTCGAGGACAGCTTCTCGTTGAGGTGGCGCTTACCAGCCTGCTCACGGCGCAGCTTGCCTTTGCCATTAACCTTGATGCGCTTTGCGGTGCCCTTGTGGGTCTTCTGCTTCATGGTAAAAGCCCTTCAGATTGTGATCGTGCTACTTCTTGCCCTTGCGAGCCGGCCCGAAGACCATGGTCATGTTGCGGCCGTCCTGCTTGGGGCGGGACTCCACCACGCCAAGTTCTCCGATGTCGTCGGCGAGACGCTCAAGGAGGCGGTACCCCAGCTCCGGACGCGACTGCTCGCGGCCACGGAACATGATGGTCACCTTGACCTTGTTGCCCTTCTCCAGGAAGCGTTCAACGTTGGCCTTTTTGGTCTGGTAGTCGTGCTCATCGATCTTGGGGCGGAACTTCTGTTCCTTGACCACGGTCTGCTGCTGGTTCTTGCGGGCCTCGCGGGCCTTCTGATCCTGCTCGTACTTGAATTTGCCGTAGTCCATGATCTTGCACACGGGCGGCTTGGCGTTCGGTGCAACCTCAACCAGGTCGAGGTCGGCTTCGTAGGCCAACTTGCGGGCGTCATCCGTGCGGACGATGCCTACCTGCTCGCCGGACGGGCCGACGAGACGAACCTCGGGGACCCGGATCCGTTCATTAATACGAGCTTCAGCGCTGATGAGAACACTCCTTATTAAAAGGTTTAACGTTGTCGCTACCACTGCTACAGGTGGTGTGTTCCCACAAAAAATCCCCGCTCGTGCTGGTGCACGGCGGGAGTTCTCCTCATCAGACACGTCACCCCAAGGTGTAGTGCCCTACCGAGACCCGTATCCTTCCGGCATGTGATGCCGGCGGCTTGGGGTGGGAGTAACTCCACTTGCAGCCCAGGCACCTGGAGGAGGCGCTTTGGGCGGTAGTGCCATAGACACTAACACTTCCCTGCCCCATCACCAAATCACCACACGCCGTCATTGTCACAATCGGATAAATTTGCGCGTCGGGGAAACCTTTTGGTCTCAAAACCAGTCTAAGAATATAGACAGCTATTTAGGAGGCCCCATTATGTCGCACCCCCGAGAGCAGATCATTGACGACGTTCGGCGTCAACTCAATGAGCTTCGCCAAAGCACCGCACATTCGCAGATGCTTATCGACGCCATCACGTCCAACCTCAACCAACTGACCTCATCCCCCGCTGCCGCGCCGCAACCGGCAGCGCAGCCAATGCCGCAACCGGTGCCGCAGATGACGCCAGCTCCGCCACAACCGGCACCGATAGTTCAACAACAGCCGCCGCAGAAGCCCTCGTTGCGGCAACGTGTTTCAGCGTCCATGCACGAACGTCCGCAGCTTTCCACGGAGCAGCGGATTATGCGCTGGGCGGCGATTATCGGATCAGTTATCACCTTTGTTGGCGCATGCCTCGGCATTGCCCTGGCGATCCAGTCCGGGCTCCTCGGCCCGGTCGGCCGTGCGGTGGGTGCTGCGCTTCTTGCCGTGATCCTACTTGGTATCGGCATCTGGCTCGATGTGCGCAAAGGCACCAATGCTGGCGTGATGGCGCTGTACGTGACGTCGTTTTTGATCCTTGCGCTGGATCTTTTCTATGTCGGCATGGTGCAAAACTGGGTGTTGCCTGATGCGGTCGTCCTCGCGTTCATCCTGTTGTGGACTGGGTATCTCGCCCTGGCTAAGTGGCGCAACAACCTGCGCCTGGTTGTTGCCATGTGCATCATCCTTGTTTTCTACTCAGGCACGTTGATTACGAAGTACGCCTTCGCCAATGCTCTTGTCCTCGTGCCACCGGTTTTGGTGGTCTTGATGACGTGGTGGATGTGCAGGCAGGCGTCGCCACGCATGCTCACTATCGTGCGCACGGTGGCTGGGCTGCTGCTTGCGTGGCAGACGTGGCTGGTCATGGTGCTTGGAGACTTCATCTCCGGGCCATACACTCAGCCCACGCTCATCAACGCTGCGGTTGTCATCCCACTCGTCGGGGTCGTGCTGCTGGTCGTGGGCGAGCTGTTCTTTAGGCCGTATCCAGCAACTCCACGTATGACTGTTGCCGCGGGCGTTGTGGCACCCGCGCTCGTGTTGTTGCTGTCGCACATGATGCTTGAAGACGTCGCCCGGTGGATCCTCGTAGCCGTCGCAATTGCCGTCACGTGTCTGGTCACGGTCGTCGGCCGCGGCAGACCAGGCAGCCAACAGGCCAACCAAGCAGCCAACTCCTGGCTGATTACCGGCTGGTTCATGGTGCTGCCTTTTACATTCCTGCCGCTGTTTCTCATCTACCACGACGCGTACAACCTCAGCCCCTGGACAACATGGGTTCCTAGGCTCACCCTCCTTGTAATGGCCAGTGCCGTGGTGTTCCTCACCACGAGGGTGCCTGTGCGCACAGTCCCAGTGCTCGCCGCGTGGGCAATCATGGTGTTGGCTGGCGTGTGGGACGCGTTGTTTACAGCACTCAGCCCACTGCTTCCACTGTTGGCGGCACCGCAGTATTTGGCGATGGGTGTCGCGCTGGCAGTCCTGCTCGTCGTTTGCATTGCCCTACCGGGGCTCCGGCAGGGCCTTTCGGGCACAGCACGCAAAGCATTTGCAGCTTACGGCCTACTCCTGGAGATGGTGGCTGTAGTGACCATCACTCAGTCAATTGGAGAGCTCATCAACCCGAGTACCTACAACTCGACAACGCACAACTACGAAGGCCACGAGGGCGCCTTCTACGTCGGCCACATGATCGTGTCCATCTCGTGGATGGCGCTCGCGGCGTGGCTTTTGGTCAAACGCGCCAGCAACCGCGCCAACAACATGGATGCTAAGAGCGAGCGCACCGCTGGCCTGATCATTGCGATTGTGGCTACGGCGAAACTGGTCATCTTCGACATGGCGGCGCTCGACGGCATTCCGCGCGTGCTCACGTTTATCGTGTCTGGCCTCCTGCTTATCGCCGTCGCGGCGAAGGGCGCGCAGCGCAAGCAAGAGCCCGGCGAGCTACAGCCGCAGCCGCAGCTACAACTACAGCCGCAGCTACACCAGAGGCCGGAGGAATTCGCCGGTAAATGACCCTTCCACCCGAGCCACGTCCTCCGGCGTGCCCTGGGCAACCACGGTGCCGCCGCCGGAGCCACCTTCAGGACCCATGTCCACAATCCAGTCTGCGGACTTGATTACGTCAAGGTTGTGCTCAATCACAAGCACCGTGTTGCCCTTATCCACAAGGCCGTTGAGCACCAGCATGAGTTTGCGGATGTCTTCGAAGTGGAGGCCAGTGGTCGGCTCGTCGAGGATATAGATCGTACGGCCGTTGGAGCGCTTCTGCAGCTCGGCGGCCAGCTTCACGCGCTGGGCCTCGCCGCCGGAGAGCGTGGTGGCGCTTTGGCCGAGGCGGACGTAGCCCAAGCCGACGTCTACAAGCGTCTGCAAATAGCGGTGAATGGACGTGATCGGCTCGAAGAACTCGGTCGCCTCAGAGATCGGCATGTCCAGCACTTCTGCGATGTTCTTGCCCTTGTAGCGCACTTCAAGGGTTTCGCGGTTGTAGCGTGCGCCGCCGCAGACCTCGCAAGGCACGTAAACATCGGGCAGGAAGTTCATCTCGATTTTGATGGTGCCGTCACCACGACACGCCTCACAGCGCCCGCCCTTGACGTTGAAGGAGAAGCGCCCCGGCTTGTAGCCGCGCACCTTGGACTCCTGCGTTTCCGCAAACAGGGTACGGATCTTGTCAAACACGCCCGTGTAGGTTGCCGGGTTTGAGCGCGGCGTGCGCCCGATCGGGCTCTGGTCCACCTGCACTAGCTTGTCCAGGTGTTCAAGGCCCTCGACCTTCTTCACGCGCCCCGGCACCTGGCGTGCGCCGTTGAGCTGGTTCTGCAGCGTCTTCGCCAGAATCTGGTTGACCAGGGTGGACTTGCCGGAGCCGGACACGCCAGTCACCGCCACCAGCACACCTAGCGGAAGATCCACAGTCACGTTGTCCAGGTTGTTCTCGCGCGCACCGATGACCTTGAGCATTCTTTGCTTATCCACGGCGCGCCGCTGAGCAGGCACCTCAATTGTCTTGCGCCCGCTCAGGTAGTCACCTGTAATCGAGTCCTTCGCCTTCTTAATGCCTTCCGGCGCGCCTTGGTAGACCACTTCGCCGCCGTACTCGCCGGCGCGCGGGCCGATGTCGATGAGCCAGTCGGCCTCGCGGATCGTGTCCTCATCGTGCTCGACCACAACAAGCGTGTTGCCTAAGTCGCGCAGCTTCTTCAGCGTCTTAATCAGGCGCTGGTTGTCGCGCTGGTGCAGGCCAATGGAGGGCTCATCCAGCACGTAGAGCACACCAGCCAGGCCGGAGCCGATCTGCGTGGCAAGGCGAATGCGCTGCGCCTCACCACCGGAAAGCGTTCCGGCAGAGCGGGACAGGGTGAGGTAGTTCAGGCCAACGTCGATAAGAAAGTGCAAACGCGCCTGAATCTCGCGCAGCACGGCACCTGCAATCATTTCCTCGCGGTAGCCCAGGACCAGGTTGTCCAGGTACTGCGAGGCGTCCTCAATCGAAAGCTCAGTCAGACCGGCGATGGATTTCTCGCCATGCGTCGTGGAGGCAAGCCGCACCGCCAGAATTTCCGGCTTGAGGCGGGTGCCTTCACAGGTTGGGCACGGCACCTCACGGGTGTAGGCCAGCAGACGGTCCTTCTGCGTGTCTGTCTCGGCCTGCTCCATCTTGCGCTCGATGTAGCCCACCACACCCTCGTAGGCAGCGGTGTAGGAACGCTGGCGGCCGTAACGGTTCTTGTAGCGAACGTTCACCTTGGTTGGAGAGCCATGCACTAGGTGTTTCTGCTGCGTCTTGGTCAACGAGCTCAGCGGCGCGTGCGCATCAAAGCCCTCTTCCTTCGCCAATGCCTCAATCAGTTTGGTGAAGTAACCCTTGTTCGGGCTGGAGTTCCAGATCTGGAATGCATCCACCGCCGGCGCATCCGGGTCCGGAATCACCAGGTCAATGTCCACCTCCTTACGCACGCCAAGGCCGTCGCACACCGGGCAGGCACCGAACGGTGAGTTGAAGGAGAACGCGCGCGGCTCATATTCCTCCACGTGCAGCTTGTGGCCGTTCGGGCAGGCCATCTTCTCCGAGAAGATCTGCACGCGGTCCGGATCGTCCGCATCCAGGTCAACAAAGTCGAAGCCTACAAGCCCTTCTGCCAGCTTCAGCGCTGTTTCCACAGAATCAGTCAGGCGCTGCTTTTGGCTGGCTTTGACGGTGAGGCGGTCCACCACTACGTCAATAGTGTGCTTGATCTGCTTTTCCAGCTTGGGCGGGTCCGACAGCTGGTAGGTCTCACCGTCCACGTTCACGCGCGAGTAACCCTGCGCAGCCAGGTCCGCGAACAGGTCTTGGAACTCACCCTTGCGCTTGCGCACTACCGGGGCGAGCACCTGGAACTTGGTGCGCTCCTCCAGAGCCAGGATCTGGTCCACGATCTGCTGCGGCGTTTGCCGCTCAATCACCGCGTCACACACCGGGCAGTGCGGGGTGCCGGCGCGCGCGTAGAGCAGACGCAAATAGTCATAGATCTCGGTGATCGTGCCCACGGTGGAGCGCGGGTTGCGGTTGGTGGATTTCTGGTCAATAGACACAGCCGGGCTCAAACCGTCGATGTAATCCACATCAGGTTTGTCCATCTGGCCGAGGAACATGCGCGCGTATGAGGACAGTGACTCCACGTAGCGCCGCTGACCTTCCGCGAAGATCGTGTCAAACGCTAGCGAGGACTTTCCCGAGCCGGACAGTCCAGTAAAGACCGTCATCTTGTCTCGGGGCAGCTCAATGTCAATGCCCTTGAGGTTGTGTTGGCGCGCGCCGCGCACTGTCAGCTTTTCAGCCACGTGTGTCCTTTATCTTTCAGAGTCCGTACCCCCTGAACCTACCAACTTCTCCCGGCTAGAAACTATTCCGAGCAGCTACGCTGGCAGCTATGCAACTCCACCAGATTTCTGTTTCCAGCATGGATAACAACTGCTACCTCTTGGCTTCCGAGGGGCAGGGTTTGCTTATCGACGCTGCCGATAACCCCCAAGCCCTGCTCACCATGGCCCAAGACGCAGGTGTGCGTATTACGGATGTGTTGACTACGCACCGTCACCACGATCACGTCCGCGCTTTAGAGGCGGTGCTGGCGGAGACGGGGGCAACCCACTGGGCGTCGCACTTGGACGCCCCAGCACTGCCAGCGCCCGTGGATAAGGAGTTGGATGACGGCGACTACATCGAGTTCGCTGGCCACCGCATCCCGGTAGCCATTTTGCGCGGACACACCCCGGGTGGGGTTGCCATTGCGGTGGAGATTGACGGTGAGATGCACCTCTTTGTGGGTGACTCCGTCTTCCCAGGTGGCCTGGGCAAGACCGCCTCCGAGGGTGACTTTGTGCGACTGTTCAATGACGTCAAGGCCAAGATCTTTGACCGGTTTGAGGACGACGCGATTATCCACCCAGGCCACGGCGCCTCCACCACCGTTGGCGCTGAGCGTGGCAGCTTGGATGAATGGTGGCAGCGCCGCTGGTAGCTGTCTACAGTGGGAGGCACACTTTCAACTTTGATCCAATTTTGAACGAAAAGGAATGATGAGAAGATGATCCGCAAGATCGCGCGCCCAATGCTCGCGTCGGTGTTCATAATTGATGGAGCTAAGACCGTCATGAACCCGTCCAGCAACAAGGAGAGCGCTGCAAGCGTGCTTGAGCAGGTGCGTGCCGCAGTGCCGCGCCAGTACCGCTCCTTCCTGCCGCAGGATCCGGAGACCGCAGCACAGATCGTTGGCGGCGTGAAGGCTGGCGCTGGTTCCCTGTTTGCCATTGGCAAGCTGCCGCGCACCGCCGCTGCACTGCTCACCGCAACGTCTGCGGCTTCCCTGGTGGGCCGCAACGCGTTTTGGAACACCGATGATGAGGATGAGAAGCTGCGTCGCCGCGCAGGTGCCCTGACTGATCTGGCACTGACCGGCGGCGTGCTGTTGGCATCGGTGGATACCGCTGGCAAGCCGGACATCAAGTGGCGTGCGCAGAACGCTGCTCGCGTGGCTAAGAAGAATGTCCAGCAGGCACTGCCCACCCAGTCTGAGACTGAGAAGGCGCTGCACAAGGCAAGCAACTGGTTTAGTGACGCTACCGAGCAGGTTGGCGATTACATTGAGGACAACAAGGGCGACTGGGCCAAGGCCGCAAACCGCGCCGGTAGTGCTGCTCAGGACCTCTTCGGCGATGCTCGCAAGCAGACCTCCCACTTCCTGTCCAACGCCAGCGACTGGCTGGAGGACGCAACCGATGAGCTGCAGGACAACTACAAGGACCTGAAGCCGAGCAAGCTGGATCAGCTCAAGGCAAAGCGCAAGGTCAACAACCTTGTGGATGACGCGAAGGGCTGGGCCGAGGACGCATTCGATGAGCTGACCCCGTCCAAGCTGGAGAAGTTCAAAGCAAAGCGCAAGGTCAACTCCGTGGTGAGCGACCTGCAGGCTTCCCTGGATGACTTGGGGCCGTCCACCCTGGATAAGTTCCGTGCTAAGCGCAAGGTAAAGAAGTCTGCTGCCAAGCTGCAGGACAAGGCGCAGGAGGCCGTAGATAGCCTGCAGGACGCATGGGACAACTTGGATGTTGCTCCGTCCTGGCGCCAGAAGCGCAAGTGGAAGAAGCGTGCCAACAAGGCTGAAAAGCAGGCGAAGAAGCTTGTGAAGAAGGCACAGAAGAAGCTGGGCTAGTTCCCCGCTTCCCTTGGCCTGACGCAACGAGCGGCCCCGCCCCGGAATATTCCGGGCTGCGGGGTCGTTTTGCTGTGTATGAGCCCAGAGAAGATTGTTGAGGAACAAGCCCACGCCGACGTCCTCTTTTCCCATCTGGGTGCGGAGGTGGATGCCGCGCGCGCAAAACTCGCTGCGGTGCAGGCGGACGTTGACCCGGACAACCCGGACTCGGATGCGCTGGTGCGACGGGAAACCGAGTACCACGCGCTAAATGCCAAGCTGGATCAGCTTGGCGTAGCAGAGGTTGGCTTGGTGTTTGGCCGCGTGGATGTTGCCGATGAGGACCCGGATAATCCGGTACCGGGTGTGGCAGGCGTTGATCGCAGGTACGTCGGCCGTTTGGGCCTGGTGGATCGTGAGGATAATTACCGCACGCTGCTGCTAGATTGGCGCGCACCACAGGCCAGGCCGTTCTATCTGGCAACCACTGCGCACCCGGAGGGTGTGCGTATGCGTCGCAATATCCGCATGCGCGGGCGCACAGTCACGGCGGTGGATGATGAGGTGCTTTCGGGCGACGACGTTGCGCTTGAGACTCAGGCGGCCAACGTCGGGTCTGAAGCTGCGTTGCGCCGAGCGATGGATGCCGCACGCACCGGACACATGCAGTCCATCGTGGAGACCATCCAGCGCGAGCAAGACGACATTATCCGTGACCCAACGCGCGGTGTGATGGTTGTCCAGGGTGGCCCCGGCACCGGCAAGACTGCCGTTGCGCTGCACCGCGTCGCCTACCTGCTCTACACCTGGCGCGAGCAACTCAGCCGCACGGGCGTGCTCATTATTGGTCCGAACGATACCTTTTTGGACTACATCTCTCGCGTACTTCCGGAGCTTGGTGAGACCGGCGTGATCTTAAGCACCCTGGAAAACTTGGTCCCGGGGTTCGCGCCGGGTACCCACGAGGAGCCGTTTAGTGCCCGCGAGGTGAAGGGCTCCGAGGAGATGGTGACCATCCTGCGCCGTGCGGTGCAGGCCTACCAGGTCGTGCCTGATGAGCCGGTTGAGCTGAATATCGACGGTGTGCGTATCCACGCCACCCCGGCCATGATCAAGGCATCGCGCACCCGTGCGCGGCGCAGCCGCAAGCCCCACAACGCGGCCCGCGCCGTCTATCAGGAGGACTTAACGCAGCGGTTGGCGCAGGCGTTGGCCACACGCATCGGTGAGGACCCGCTGGGTGGTGCGAACCTGCTTTCCGCTGCCGATGTGGACCAGCTGCACGATGATCTTGCAGAGCACCCGCAGGTGCTTGGTTTGATCCAGGACACCTTCCCTATTCTGAGTCCCACTCAGGTGCTCGGCGAGCTGCTTTCTAGCCACGAGCGTATTGCTGAGGTGGCGTTTGATTATGACGACTACACGCGCGAAGCCTTCTACCGCCCAGCCGGCAGCCCGTTCACGCCGTCCGATACGGCCTTGATAGATGAGCTGTCTGTAATCGTTGGCACGGTGGACCCGGAGGAAGAGCGCCGCGCGGAGGAAGAGGCCTGGCGCAGGCAGGTGGCTGAGGCGGAGGAGGCCTTGGATGTACTTGCCTCCTCCGAGGCCACGGATAATGATGACGACCAGTTTGAGGCCGAGATCCTCTCTGCCACCGACGTCATTGACGCCGAAACGCTGGCCAGCCGCCAGCGCGCCACGGATACGCGTTCTACCGCGGAGCGCGCCGCCGCGGACCAGGCCTGGGCGTACGGGCACGTGATTGTGGACGAAGCCCAGGAGCTCTCCCCCATGGAATGGCGGATGGTGTTTCGCCGCTGCCCGAGCCGTTGGATGACGTTGGTTGGTGACACGGCGCAGACATCTGCGCCGGCAGGTGTTGACGATTGGGCCAGCGCCCTGGAGCCGTTCGTGAACACCCGTTTCAGGATGCATGAGCTGACGGTGAACTACCGCACCCCTGCGGAGATCATCGCGTACGCCGACACAGTGCTTGAGCACGGCGGCGGCACCCCGCGTGAGCAAACCAGTATCCGCCAGGGAGAGCCGGTGCGCTTCATGCCCACCGGCACGAACCCGGATTCAGTTGCCGCGGGTTTTGCCGATGATGAGGGCCGCTCCGTGGCCGTGATCGACAGCAGCAACGTGGCCTTCATGAAGGGCCTGGAGTTTGACCACGTGATTGTGGTGGAGCCACAGAAAATAGTTGAGGCCTCGCCACAGGGGTGGCAAGACCTCTACGTTGCAGTGACCAGGGCGACACAGACCCTGACGGTTATCGGGGAGCTCTAGCTCCCCAGCGGGAAAAAGAACTACTCGGTGACGGTGTGGACGATCATCACGTCACAGTCAGACTGACGTGCAACGTCCGCCGGAACCGAGCCCAGCAGGCGGCCGGTCAGGGAGTTGATGCCGCGGTTACCCACAACCAGCAGTTCTGCCTTGTTGTCGTTCACAATCGCCATCAGCGCCTCAACCGGGGTGCCCGGGCGCGTTGCGGTCTGCACGTCCTTGGCACCAACCGAGCGTGCGTGCTCAGCTGCGGCTTCCAGGTTCTTCAACGCCTGATCGTCACCAAGAATGGTCACAGAATCCTGGCGCAGTGCCTTCGAGGCGTCAGCCTCGGACTGGTAGTACGCGGTACCAATAACCAGCGTTGCGTCAAACGCCACCGCCATCTTGGCTGCACGCTCAACAGCAAGGAGGGAAGACTTCGAGCCGTCCGAACCGACGACAATGGTGTTGTAGTAGTTGGCCATGCGCATAAGTGTAACGCGTTTGCCCCTAGCTTCGTAGCTCAGGCTGAGTATCCACCAGCATCACGTCCACAGGAGCTTTCTTAACGACGCTACCTGGAACGTTTCCAAACACCCTCCCTGCAAGCGAACGCATCCCCTTGTTACCAACAACCAGGAGTTCGACATCAAATTCCCTGACGGATTCGATCAACACCGCTGCCGGCTGGCCGCCGCGGGAAACCGTGCGGATGTCCTTGGCCTGCTCTGCCTCAGCAATCTCACGCGCGCGCTGCAAAATCTCTTGGGCGCCGGTTTCTGTCACAACGTCCGCACCAGTTAACTCGCGGTTTGTGGAGTCAAGCACCGAGCCGGACGCCGAGTAGTGCGCGCAGATAATGGTCAGGCTCGCGTCATACACCCGCGCGAGGCTTGCCGCGGCACGCACTGCCGCCATGGACGTAGCGGAGCCATCGGTGCCAACGGCAATTGAAGAGTACGAAAACATTGTGGGCCTTCCTAAACCTTTGAAACGTGCAACGTTAATTTCCTGACTCTTTCATACCACGCAGCTCCTTGCGCAGATCCGCGATCTCATCACGCAAGCGTCCGGCAAGTTCGAACTTCAGCTCGCGGGCGGCTTCACCCATTTGGTTCGTCAGATCGTCGATAAGCTGCTGAAGCTCATCGGAAGCCATGGTGGACACATCGGGTCGCTCAACAATGGCTGCTTCCCCACCGCGGGTGTCTGCATCGGTGTTCTCGTAGACCTGGTCCAGAATGTCGGCGATGGCCTTACGCAGCGGCTGCGGGTCAATGCCGTGCTCCTTGTTGTAGGCGATCTGCTTTTCGCGGCGACGCTCCGTCTCTTCAATCGCCGCCTGCATGGAGTCGGTGATGTTGTCGGCATACATGATGACCTCGCCAGAGACGTTACGTGCGGCGCGGCCGATGGTCTGGATCAGCGACTTCGTGGAGCGCAGGAAGCCCTCCTTGTCCGCATCGAGAATTGCCACAAGTGACACTTCCGGCAGGTCAAGGCCCTCACGCAGGAGGTTGATACCCACGAGCACATCGAATTCCCCCAGACGCAGCTGCCGCAGCAGCTCCACGCGCTGCAAGGTGTCAATGTCCGAGTGGAGGTAGCGCACCTTGATGCCGTTGTCCAAGAAATAGTCTGTCAGATCCTCGGCCATACGCTTCGTCAGCGTGGTCACCAACACACGCTCATTTTTCTCCACGCGCAGGCGGATCTCATGGATCAAATCATCGATCTGGCCCTTGGTGGGACGCACGCTCACCTTCGGATCCACGAGGCCGGTTGGGCGAATGACCTGCTCAACAAACTCGCCGCCGGAAGCCTCAAGCTCATAGTCTCCAGGCGTTGCGGACATGTAGACGGTCTGCCCCACGCGGGCTTCGAACTCGTCGAACGTCAGCGGGCGGTTATCCACTGCCGACGGCAAGCGGAACCCGAACTCCACCAAGTTGCGCTTACGCGACATGTCGCCCTCAAACATGCCGCCGATCTGGGGCACGGTCACGTGAGACTCATCAATGATGGTCAGGAAGTCTTCCGGGAAGTAATCAATCAGCGTTGCCGGCGCGGAACCCGCGGCACGGCCGTCCATGTGGCGCGAATAGTTCTCAATGCCGGAGCAGAAGCCCACCTGCTGGATCATCTCCAGGTCATACTCGGTGCGCATGCGAAGGCGTTGGGCTTCGAGCAGTTTGCCCTTGCTCTCCAGCTCTTCAAGCCGGTCCGCTAGCTCCTCCTTGATCGCCTCGATAGCTTTCTCCATGCGCTCATCCGTAGCCACGTAGTGCGTGGCCGGGAAGATACGCACCTCTTCTTCCTGGCTGATCACATCACCCGTGAGCGGGTGGATGTAGTAGAGCGTGTCAACCTCATCGCCGAAAAACTCCACGCGCACCGCGACCTCTTCATAGGCGGGAATAATGTCTACTGTGTCGCCCTTCACACGGAAGGTGCCACGC
Organism: Corynebacterium riegelii; assembly: GCF_016728505.1. GTDB lineage: Bacteria > Actinomycetota > Actinomycetes > Mycobacteriales > Mycobacteriaceae > Corynebacterium > Corynebacterium riegelii. The sequence continues at coordinate 1,853,465 of NZ_CP068159.1, read as the reverse complement.
TTAAAGTCCACGTCATTGCGCTCATACTGCACGTCTACCAGCAGGCGCAGGAAGCGGTCCCGTTCCACCTCTTCTCCTACTTGCAGCACAATCGAACGGTCCAGGTAGGACTGCGGCGTGCCGAGACCGTAGATGCAGGAGACAGAGGCAACCACCACAACATCACGACGACTCAGCAGCGCCGAGGTCGCCGAGTGGCGCAGACGCTCCACATCATCATTAATCGAAGAGTCTTTCTCAATGTAGGTATCGGTCTGCGCTATGTAGGCCTCTGGCTGGTAATAGTCGTAATACGAGACGAAGTACTCTACAGCGTTATTCGGCAGCAGCTGGCGAAGCTCATTGGCCAGCTGCGCGGCCAACGTCTTGTTCGGTGCCATCACCAACGTTGGCCGCTGCTGCTTCTCAATCAACCACGCGGCTGTCGCGGACTTACCGGTACCCGTGGCACCCATGAGCACCACATCTTCCTCACCACGCCGCAGGCGCTCGTCCAACTCCTTGATCGCCGAAGGCTGGTCGCCCGAGGGCTCATACTCAGAGATAACCTCGAACGGTTTTTCACGACGCTCAATTTCACCAACCGGGCGAAACTCAGACTGCGCAAGGACAGGATGTTCAGCAGCAAAAGCCATGCAGGCCAGTCTACGGCCCTACGACGCAAACTTGCGCGCGGCAGCCAACCACTCGTCGAGCTCGCCGGTTTCCTGCCACAGGGCATAGAGTTCAGAGCTGCCAGGTTTGAGCACTTCAGCTGCGTTACGACGGATCCATCTCCGGTCATCCGCACTAAACGGGAAACGCGCGACCGCCTCAGCATGCTCTTCCGGCACGTGCCCGTTGAGCACAGCGGCAAGCGCAATGATCAGCTCGGCTTCCTCGGCGTTGAGCGGGCTGCGGGAGCAGTTGAAGCGGAACTGGTCCATGCGAAACGTGCCGTTGGCAAGTGCTGCCACGACGTCTGCGGCCGAGTCATTATCAAACGGCCCTGTATCCCAGGTACCCATGCCGTGTCACACTAAAGGGCTAAGGTTAACAACCCCTATACCTTTGGTGAACGTCATCGGGCTAACACGAGAACTCTTAGGTCACGCTCTTAGGTCACGCGCCTGGTCGGTTAGGAACTGTCAGCTACGAACGAATTCGTGCAAGTACCTTTTCCACCTGCGGCGCGAGTGCTTCGACCGGGCCGTTGTTGTCAATGACTACGTCGGCGGCGGCAAGACGTGTGGCGTCGTCAATCTGGCGGGCGATGCGCGCCCGGGCATCGGCTTCATCGAGCCCGCGCGAGGACACGAGGCGGCGCACCCGCTCATCTACGTCCACGTTGACCACCACGGTGAGGTCCATGTCGTTGTGCAGGCCAAGGTCTACAAGTAATGGCATGTCATAGACCGCAGCCTGCGCGCCCGCGGCCTCGTGTTCGGTGAATTGGCGCTCGGCTTCTGCCCGGATCGCCGGGTGGGTAATCGCGTTCAAACGCTGCGTGGCTTCCTCGGTGGCAAACGCACGGCGGGCCAGCTCCGCGCGGTTGAGTGTGCCGTCTGGGCCAATGAGATCGTCGCCGAACTCTTGCGCTACCTCGGCGAGTACGGGGGAACCTGGTTCCATGATGGTGCGGGCGATAGCGTCAGCGTCGACAAGCGGAAGCCCTGCATCCTGCAGCAAGCCGGCAACCGTGGATTTGCCGCTGCCGATGCCGCCGGTGAGTCCAATGCGTTTCATAGTTTCCGAACATAACAAAACGGCCCGCACCCCGGTTGGGGCAGGCGGGCCGTAGTTGTTCTAGCTCTTAGTTGCCAGCAAGCTTCTCACGCAGAGCAGCGAGCTGCTCGTCGGAAGCCAGGGAACCACCCTCGGACTCGGATGCTGCCGGAGCGTCAGCACCAGACTCGGAGGAGTAGTTGGACTCAGAGGAGTAGTCGGAGCCACCCTGCTCTGCTGCCTCTGCAGCTGCAGCGCGGTGACGCTCGATCTGAGCGGTGTGAGCCTGGAAGCGACGCTCTGCCTCTGCGTAGCGTGCCTCCCACTCCTGGCGAGCTTCCTCGAAGCCTTCCATCCACTCGTTGGTCTCCGGGTCGAAGCCCTCCGGGAAGATGTAGTTGCCCTGCTCGTCGTAGGAGTCGGCCATGCCGTAGCGGGACGGATCGAACTCTTCTGCGTAGTCCTCATCAGCCTGCTTAAGCGACAGGGAGATACGACGACGCTCGAGGTCGATGTCGATGACCTTGACCATAACTTCCTGGCCAACGGTAACAACCTGGTCCGGGACCTCCACGTGGCGCTGAGCCAGCTCGGAGATGTGTACCAGGCCCTCGATGCCCTCCTCGACGCGAACGAACGCGCCGAACGGAACGAGCTTGGTAACCTTGCCCGGGACGATCTGGCCCACAGCGTGGGTGCGGGCGAAGACGCGCCACGGATCTTCCTGGGTTGCCTTCAGGGACAGGGACACGCGCTCGCGGTCCAGGTCAACGTCGAGCACCTCAACGGTGACCTCGTCGCCCACGGTGACAACCTCAGACGGGTGGTCGATGTGCTTCCAGGACAGCTCGGAAACGTGAACCAGGCCGTCAACACCGCCAAGGTCGACGAATGCGCCGAAGTTGACGATGGAGGAAACGACACCCTTGCGCACCTGGCCCTTCTGCAGCTGGTGCAGGAAGTCGGAGCGGACCGCAGACTGGGTCTCCTCCAGGTAAGCGCGGCGGGACAGCACCACGTTGTTGCGGTGCTTGTCCAGCTCGATGATCTTTGCCTCGAGCTCCTGGCCGATGTACGGATCCAGGTCGCGCACGCGGCGCATCTCCACCAGCGATGCCGGCAGGAAGCCGCGCAGGCCGATGTCCAGGATGAGGCCGCCCTTGACAACCTCGATGACCGTACCGGTAACCGGCTGGTCGTTGGCCTGCAGCTCCTCGATGGTGCCCCAAGCACGCTCGTACTGAGCGCGCTTCTTGGACAGCATCAGGCGGCCTTCCTTGTCCTCCTTTGTCAGGACAAGTGCGTCGATCTCATCGCCGACCTCGACCACGTCTTCCGGGTCAACGTCGTGCTTGATGGACAGCTCGCGGGTGAGGATGATGCCCTCAGTCTTGTAGCCGATGTCGAGGAGGACCTCATCGTGGTCAACCTTAACAACGGTGCCGGTGACGATATCGCCATCGTTGAAGTACTTGATGGTCTCGTCCACTGCGGCGAGAAATTCCTCAGGGCCACCGATGTCATTGATGGCTACCTGGGGTGCGTTGGAAGTGCGCATATGTGTATGTGCTCCGAAAAATAGGAGGTCGAAATGTACATGGGCATGTCTTTCAAAAACCGGAAGCACGTGCTTAAGTTGGGTTTTGATCTCACGGCGTTGACGGGCAGGCCCTCCTATTTACGGCACCACTCGCCCCGACGCTGCGACACGCTCGCCCAACAATACTGCCTTTACCCAGCTAAAGCAAATGATTATGACCACTCCATCGCAAGCAAACAGACACCATTGGGACAGTGACGCCCAGCGCTATCACGACGCCCACCCCGAGTACCTCAACGGCTTCTATTGGTGCCCAGAAATGCTCTCGGAGCAAGAGGGCCGTTTGCTTGGCGACGTCTCCGGCGCCACCATCCTAGAAATCGGTTGCGGCAGTGCCCCGTGCGCCAATTGGTTGGCGCAGAATACGGGCGCCCGCCTGGTGACAGGCTTTGACATTTCGTCAGGCATGCTTTCCCGAGCGAGCGGCCCCGCGCCACTTACACAGGCCGATGTTCTGGCACTTCCCTACCGCGATCACAGCTTTGACGTTGCCTTCTCCGCATTTGGTGCGCTGCCGTTTGTCGCCGACATCAATACAGCCTTCGAGGAGATCGCGCGCGTACTCGCCCCGGGTGGACGCTTCGTGTTTTCCGTCAACCATCCGATGCGCTGGGTCTTCCCAGACGACCCGGACGAGCTAACTGCGGAGATTAGCTACTTTGAACGCGAATACCTTGAACACAACGATCAGGGGGAACTGACATACGCGGAATACCACCGCACCTTCGGCGACTGGGTTCGCGCTCTTGGGCAAGCTGGCTTTTGGCTCGCGGACGTCTTCGAGCCCGAATGGCCTGCCAACCTGAACATCACCTGGGGCCAATGGTCCCCCAAGCGCGGCGCAATCTTCCCAGGCACCGCCATTTTCGTAGCATTTTTGGCTAGCTAACTACCCCCATTTTTACACCCCCGTGAATTTAATCCCAGCTTATCCCTTAGCCTCTGTTAAGTTAATTCACGGCTATCCCTCTACTTAGGGAAAGCACCCTCTAGGGGGAAGAGGAACAACTTAATACCAACTCAACAGAAAACGGGCGGGGTCGCGGCAGACGGGGATGCCGTTTCCGGAGCGGGTGGCTGGTCACCAACGAAACTAATTCCAGCCACCCGCTCCCTTTGCAAAGGCAAGCTTTGCAAAGAAGGAGAAGCAAACGGTAAAGGCGGGCTAGTGCGCTGCTGCGTCCCAGTTTTTGCCCGTACCGGCGGAAACCTCAAGCGGCACAAGCAGTTCGATTGCGTCGTCCATCTCACGCTCCACAATCTCGCGTACCTCGTCCAACTCCCCGGGCGCTACCTCCACAACCAGTTCATCGTGGACCTGAAGCAGGACGCGGGAGCGCTTGGTGGCAAGCGCAGCGTCCACACGCAGCATGGCCACCTTAATAATGTCAGCAGCCGTGCCCTGGATAGGCGCGTTCAGCGCAGCACGCTCGGCATTTTCACGGGCGACGCGATTGTCGGAGTTCAGCTCAGGCAGGTAACGGCGGCGACCGAAGATGGTGGACGTGTAGCCGTCACGCCGCGCCTGCTCCACCACCTCATCCAGGTAGCGCTTCACGCCACCGAAGCGGACGAAGTAGCTCTCCATAATCTGCTTCGCCTCACCAGCCGGAATGCCCAGCTGGTTAGACAGCCCGTAGGCGGACAGCCCGTAGACCAGGCCGTAGCTCATCGCCTTGACTCGGCGGCGCAGCTCGGGCGTGACCTGATCAATCGGCACCTCAAACACGCGCGAGCCCACAAAGTTGTGCAGGTCCTCGCCCGCCTTGTACGCCTCAATCAGCCCAGCATCCTGGCTCAGGTGCGCCATCACGCGCATCTCAATCTGGCTGTAGTCCGCAGTCAGCAGGCACTCGTAGCCCTCCCCCACCACAAACGCAGAGCGGATAACGCGGCCTGCGTCCGTGCGAACCGGAATATTCTGCAGGTTCGGCTCCGCGGAGCTCAAACGCCCAGTAGAAGTCACCGTCTGGTTGAACGTGGTGTGGATGCGGCCGTCCGGCTGCACCGTCTTGATCAGACCCTCAATGGTGGTCTTCATCTTCTGGTACTCGCGATGCGCCAAGAGATGATCCAAGAACGGGTGCGGGTTTTTCTCCGCAAGCGCCTCAATCTCACCAGCCGCCGTGGAGTAGCCGGTCTTGGTCTTCTTCGTCTTCGGCAGCTGCAGCTTTTCAAACAGCACCACGGACAGCTGCTTGGGGCTGGAGAGGTTCAGCGTCGGCTCGTTGACAAGCTGACGTGCCTCCTCTTCCACCTGGGCCACCTTGTGGGTGTAGTCCTTGCGCAGACCCTCCAGCACATCCAAGTCGACAGCGATGCCGGCATGCTCCATCTCTGCCAGCACAGTGACCAGTGGCAGTTCTAGGTCGGTGTAGAGCTCATACGAATCGATCTCCGTCAGCTGTACAGACAATGCGGCGGCAAGCTCCATGATGGCCGCCGCAGCATCCGTAAGCGAGGTATCCCCGAGCAGGCTTAGCTGGTCACCGCCGAGCGTGAGCTGCTTCTTCAGATGACGTTGGTAGACATCCTCCAGTGCATAGGTGCGCTGCCCTGGACGCAGCAGGTAGGCGGCAATCGCCGTATCGTGCGCGATACCGCGCAGCGTCATGCCGCGGCCCTTGAGCATGTGGAACGCTGCTTTCGCCTCGTGCAGGTACTTCGGCGAATCGGACTCAATCCACGCCTTCAGCGCCGCGTCTTCAGCCGGGGTCAGCTCGCTGGTTTCGCGGGTTACGGCGTGGCGATTCTTGTCCACAATGGCCAGCCCACCGCAGTCACCACCAGCCGGAACCGCAGTCCCAGTCAGGTAGAGCGCCAGTCCCTCACCTTCGCGGGCTTTAAGCCAGCCATCAAGAGCATCCTTATCGACGACCACCTCTTCCAACTCCACCACCTGATCAGCAGCATCTGCCGCAGCATCACCCGTGGTTTCCACGACGGCAAGTACGCGTTCGCGCAGGTTTGCGCCGAATTCAAGGTCATCGAATTTCTGGGCGACATCGCCTACGTCGACAGGCTTAAGCTCCAAATTCTCTGGACCGACGGGAAGCTCAACGTCCGTGACCATCTGGGTCAGCTCGCGGTTGAGACGCACTTGGTCAATGCGCTCCCGGAAGTTCTGACCAACAACGCCGCCGATCTCCTCAGCATTCGCGATGAGTCCGTCAAGCGTTTCGTACTGCGTGATCCACTTCAGCGCAGTCTTCTCCCCCACCTTAGGAATGCCCGGCAGATTATCGCTCGGGTCCCCTCGCAAGGCCGCGTAATCCGGGTACTGCGCAGGGGTCAGCCCGTATTTGTTCTCTACCTCGCCTGGAGTAAAGCGCGTCATGGTGGACACGCCGCGGGTGGGATAGAGCAGCGTCGTCGAGTCGTCTACAAGCTGGATGTAGTCACGGTCACCACTGACCAAGACGATCTCGAAGTCGCCCTCGGCTCGGGCCTCCGACACCAGGGTGGCAACAATATCGTCGGCCTCGAAGTTTTCCTTGCTCAAGGTGACAATGCCAAGGGTTTCCAGCACCTCCTCAATAATCGGCACCTGGCCCTTGAACTCTGGGGGCGCGGATTCACGCTGCGCCTTATACTCCGGAAAGCGTTCCGTGCGAAATGTCTTGCGGCCCACGTCAAACGCAACCGCCATATGGCTCGGCTTCTCCTCCGCCACGATGTTGGCCATCATGGATAAGAACCCGTAGACCGCGTTGGTGTGTTGGCCGCCAGTCGTGGAGAAATTCTCCACGGGCAGGGCATAGAAGGCACGGAAGGCCATCGAGTGGCCGTCGATAAGCAAAAGGCGTCTCACGGCCTCCAAGCTACCCGGCGTTGACCACCACTATCCAGATAGCCACCAAATGCAGGATGGCTGCCACGATCGTCGCAGTATGAAAGTGCTCGTGGTAGCCGTAGATGCGCGCTTCACGCCCCGGCCACTTAAAGCCGTACACCACTGCGCCAAGGGTGTAGATAATGCCGCCAATAAGCAGCAGGATGAACACCGCCTGAATGATGCCACCCATCGCCCACAGCGCGGGGGCCAGCGGCACGATAATCCAGCCAAGCGCAACGTAGACCACCACGTCCAGCCAACGCGGGTGGTTAATCCACACCAGGTTCAAAATCGCGCTGGCGATCGCGCCCACCCATGCCACGGCCAACATGATCGCGGCCGTTCGCGGCGGAAACAGGATCAGGCACAAAGGCGTATAGGTAGCGGCGATGAAGACGGCAATCGTGGCGTGATCAGCACGGCGCCACCACTGCACCGCGCTTGCAGAGCGCCACGGCCAGCGGTGATACATCGCGGAAACGCCGAACAGCGTAATCAGGCCCGCACCGTAGACCGTCACCCCGAGTGCGGGCAGCCACGGCAAGGTCATCCACGCAAACGTGATCAGCACCGCTGCAGCAATGGCAAAGCCGAAGGCCGCGCCGACGTGGAACCAGCCGCGCGTGGCCGGGCGCTCGCCGCGGTCCGCGACGATCCAGGTACGCCGGATCTGACCGTCTTGCAGCTCAACGGTCTCTACTGTGCCTTCAGTGATTACTGCCATGCGTTCCGCCTCTCGTGTGGGCCCGAGGTTTGTTGCAGTGTTTGTTGCAGTGTTTGTTGCAGTGTAGACGAGATCTTAGCGGCTAAACGGCCCTTGTGAAGGGCGCTGCTGCGGTGAGCCCCACGGCTGAGGTTGCTGCGGCTGCGGTGAACCCCACGGCTGTTGCGGTTGCGGTGATCCCCAGGGTTGCTGCTGCTGGGCTGGTTTCTTAGGTTGAGCCGGCGACTGCGGCGAACGCGTTGCCAAACGCAATCCGCGCGCGGAGGCAATAATGCCAACCAGAGCGCAGATGATCCACACCGCAACGCCCCCTGGGTTGTTCTGCCACAGTGCGTTTTCCGTCTGAATGTCACTGATGAAGAACCATGCGAACAACCACCAGGAAACGATTGCGGTGATTACCCACGCCAGCGTCCAGCGCTTCAGCAACCCAACCAGAACCGCAACACCAATCGAGACAATGAACGCCCAGTAGGCAAAGCCGTAAAACCACGTTGGGTTCCACCTGCTTGCCGTTGCTCGCGCCGCATCTTCAGCAAGCAGGGCAAACAGCAAGGTAGCTACGGCTACTGCAGCCATCATGATCCAGTGTTTGGAAGCCTGAGCAACCGGGCTGAAAAGCGCCTGCGCTTGGCCATTGCGCCGCATCCGTATCAACTCGAACACGCTGATTGCGGCTCCAATAAGCCCTAACGCCATCCAGCACCAGACGCCGAGCCCAATAGTGAACTCGGTTTCACCAAACAGGTCGAACTTCCGCTCGACGTCTGCATCATCAAAAATCCATTTCACTTTGAAGTTAGCTAGATGCATCACCCAGAAGAACTGAGTAAGCGAGGCGACCAACCCAAAGACTGGTGTGGCCCACCATGAGCGAGCGCTCCGAGTAAGGGTTACCGCAGTCAGGTACAAGCCGAGCACGCCTGCTGCCGCAAGTGGGATCGCTGTCCAGTGGTTGAACGTCTCCCCCTGCATTGTCATCTTGAAGTCAAAGCCTGTCTCGGTGAGGCCATCTGAGTCAAAATATTTTTCATACCCGTACAGGTTTCGAACTGCGAAGAACTCATCACCCAACAGCGATCCGGTCAGTGTGTGGTAGCGCAGGAAGCCCGAAGCGATAGTCAGCAGGAACACCGTGAGCATGCCAACCGGGAAAACCTTCTGTAAGGCCTCCGGGTTCACTCCGCGCTTCCTCTGCGTACTCCCGCCCGGAGCACCAGGCTGACCACTCGGCCCCAAACCAGGCTGACCACCTGACTGTGGACCTTGTGCGAACTGGGCTACATATGGCTGCCGAGGGTGTTGTCCCCATGCATTATTGGACACGGTGAGTTCCTTCACACATTTATAGTTTTCGTCGCTTTGAGTTCCGCGATCAGGTGCATGCCGTTATAGGTTTAACAGCGCATTACCAGACTAAGCGTAGGGAAACTGTAGATGTTTTACATCCTGCTTGCCGTGGCCGCGATTGCGGCTGTCGGCTATTTCATTTTTAAGAAGGTGCATGCCGCGTCCGCAATCTTCGCGGTTGGCGTGCTGCTTCTCATGATCGCGGCTGCCACTGGCCGCATTGAGTACTCCAGTGCAAAGTTTGATCCGTCGGGCAACGCGTTCTATGACGAGTTGTTGATCATTGAGTCTTTGTTCAAGTCCCGCTACGCCGGCACCGGCATGGCGATTATGGTCCTGTTCGGTTTCGTGGGCTACATGCGCCACATCGGCGCCGATGCGAAGACGGTGGTTGCACTGTCCAAGCCGCTGCGCAGGTTCCACGGCTCCTACTGGCTCGTACCACTCGGCTTCCTCGTTGGCACGTTGCTCTCATTGGTCGTGCCGTCCGCGTCTGCACTGTCATTGCTGTTGGTGGCAACGCTCATGCCGGCACTTATTGCCGCGGGCCTGTCCCCGCTGACGGTGGGCGCGATTATCGTGACCTCGTCGACCATCGCGCCGTCTCCCTTGGAGGCAGGTCTGATCCAGGGTGCGGCACTCACAGACATGACTGTCACGGAGTTTGTCTTTGACAACGTGGCCAAGTCCACCATCCCCGCCCTGATCGTGATTGCGTTTACGCACATGTGGTGGCAGCGTCGGTGCGATATCAAGGATGCAGCCAAGAAACAGGCAGAGCTTACAGCCAAGGTAGGGGCACCCTCGCTTGACGACGCCACCCACACCGCCGCCGAACTCCAAGAGTCTGAGTCTGATCGCCGCGTACGCGAGGCCGTGGAGCGCGCCGAGGGCCTGCCTGGTTTCTACGCAGTGCTGCCACTGTTGCCGCTGGTGCTGATCATTGTTTCCGCGATCCTCAACCGCATGGACCTGATCAGCTTTGAGGCTGACATCCTGCCGGTGACCGTGGTCTCGTTGATGCTGACCATGATCATCGAGGCAATCCGCTTGAAGAACATCAACTACGCCGTGGATTCTCTGAAAGAGTTCTTCGCTGGACTTGGTGAAGCTGCCGCAGGCGTTGTCGCCCTGATTGTTGCTGCAGCCGTTCTGGTTGAGGGCATCACCCAGATGGGCGTGATTGAGGGCCTGACCAACTTGGCGCAGAAGTCCTCCGGTGCCGCGGTACTTATGGTGATCGTGTTCGTTGCCGCCACCGCACTTATGGCGCTGGTTACCGGCTCTGGTGTGGCCCCATACTTCGCGTTTTCTGAGATGGTTCCGGGCCTGGCAGCTGAGACCTCTATTCACGCACCGCAGATGCTGACCTCCATTTGGTCCGCATCCAACCTGATGCGCCAAGGATCCCCGGTCAACGCCGCGGTGATCATTGTGGCGGGTGCGCTCAACGTCAACCCAATCGACCTGGTGCGTCGCACCATGGTGCCGATGCTTGCTGGCACCATCGCTTCTGTGATCTTCGCGTTCCTGTTTATCGCGTAGGTCTGTCAGCGCTTGGTTCATCGTCTTGTTCTAGTGCGGTGACCACGCGATTCACGTCGGGGAGTATCCCTGCTATATACTCTCCTGACGTCGCCCCAGTAGCCCAATTGGCAGAGGCAACGGATTCAAAACCCGTCCAGTGTGAGTTCGAGTCTCACCTGGGGCACCAAGACCAAGGTTAGAAAGCTCCGCCAAACAAAGAATGCGGAGGGCCTCGGAGAAACCTCGGGAAATTAGCGCGGCTACACCTGTTTAAACCGGCCATGACACTCGCCGAGCAGAGAATACACCAGCTAAACCAGCACAGTCGGCCAGGGCGGCCAGAATGAGACTACCCGTCCTCTTGAACCGGCAAGACGGACTTATCTGGTTCACCGTTACGAGGACTGACGCTCCCGCCTGTCCAGCGATCCAAAAATATGTTCCCCTCAGGCTGCATTTTCTTCGTTGCCTGTCGCTGCCCCAGCTACCATAAAGCGCGAATCATTTGAACGCCCCGACAAACGAAACGAGGCAACGAAACGGTGGCCGGCACGAAGCAACTACTCGAATTGACCTGGTTCAACAAGGACAAGGCGCTCATTCCCAGCGAAGAGGGACGCTACGCATACGAATGGGTTGACCCGAAAGACCCTCGGTACTGCGAGACTCGGGCACTCGTCGTTGACGAGGTGGTCACCGGCAAGCAGTCGCCGAAGGACGAGGACACTCAATACTCAGAGCGGGCTGACTTGGACCCAACCGAGGACAATTTGCTGATCCTTGGTGAGTCCGGCGACGTGCTAGAAGCTCTTACTCGGGTGCCTGAGTTACGCGAGAAGTACCTCGGCAAGGTCAAGTGCATCTACATTGACCCGCCGTTTAACACCGCACAAACCTTTGCCAACTACGAGGACAATCTCGAACACTCCGTATGGCTCACCATGATGCGTGACCGCCTCGTTCACTTACGCAAGCTTCTTAGCGATGACGGGTCGATCTGGGTCCACCTTGACGACGTGGAAAACCACAGGATGCGCTCGCTTCTGGACGAGGTATTCGGGAGTGGGAACTTTGTGGCGGAAGTCTGTTGGGAAAAGAAAGACAGCCCCAAGATGGATGACCAAGGCGTTTCGATGGTTCACGACATCTTGCTTTGTTATCGAAAATCAGAAAGCTGGAACCCAAATCGGTTTGAGGTGCTGCCCGAAATCAAAGACTTTCCTAAAATAGACGAAAACGGTGAACGCTATTCCAGTAGAGAATTGCGCAAGTGGGGTAAGAACTCTCTCCGTGAGGAGAGACCAAACGGCTGGTACCCCATTGAAGCGCCCAGCGGAATCGAAGTTTGGCCTATCCGGCCCGATGGTTTACAAGGCACCTGGCGGTGGAAAAAGCAAACGGTAGAAGGAAATTACGAACGGCTTGAGTGGCTGGAAATGCCGGAACCGGTTGGGTTGACGCCCTATGTCAAGACCTACTACAGGGACGGAAAAGCACCGCTCCCTCCGACGTCGATTTGGCCACGAAAAGAAGTGGGTGCCAACCCGGATGCGAAAGAAGAAATTAAGGGTCTCTTTCCAGGAACTGTTCCATTCACGACTCCCAAGCCCGAACGGCTTCTTGAACGAATCATTCACATCGCCACGAACCCCGGAGACGTCGTCCTCGATGTGTTCGCCGGTTCGGGAACGACCGCCGCGGTAGCCCAGAAGATGGGACGTCGCTGGGTGACGTGCGAGCTCGTGGAGGACACGTTCACCCGTTTCACTCGCCCACGCCTGGAGAAGGTCGTAAAAGGCGAGGACCAGGGCGGAATCAGTATCCAGAAGCCGGAGCGCGTCGACGCGACCGACGAGGGGCTTCCCGAAGGTCTCTCCCCGGAGGACGCCCAGAAGTTCAATAGCGCGTTGAACAAAGTGCTCGCAGCGAACCCCGAATTGAAAACCGAAGCGGTGGTCAAAGCGCTCAAGACTGCGACGAAGACCAAGAACCAGAAGGGCGTCGTCAACTGGCGCGGAGGCGGCGGTTTTACAGTCGCCCACCTTGCTCCACAGTGTTTCGACTACGTCCCCGAATTGGGTCTCGTCACGCTTACCGAAGCGGCAACCGGCGCGGCTCTCGTCAACTCTGTCGCAGCGAACCTCAACTTCTCGCTCACCCCGGATCACCGCCATTTCGACGGCAAGCGCGGTTCTATGCTCCTCAAGGTGGTCGAAGGCCGGCTCGACAAAGACAAGGCCGAAGAGCTTCTCGCTCATCTCGACGACGGCGAAGGCGTAACGCTTGCCGCAACGGAGCTCGAACCGGGAATCAGGCAGTTCGCGAGGACAACGGATAAGCCGTGCCAGATTGTCCATATCCCGAACGACATTTTCACCTACTCGACTACGCAGGAGGGCAAGTAGACATGGCACTTCCAATCGCACTTGACCAGGGACTTATCAGAAGTATCGCGACGGAGTTCCAACTACGAGACCCCAACAAACGTGCGCTACGCGAGCTCGTCTACCACCTCACCGGCGACTTTGACCCGCTAGAGCCCATGGTCATGCACATGGCCACCGGCGCGGGCAAGACCTACCTCATGGCAGCGTTGATTGAGTACCTCTCGCGTTTCGGGGTAAAAAACGTCTTGGTGGTCGTCCCGCCTTCCACGGTGTTGGAGAACAAGACAGTCCAGAACTTCACCCAGGGCTCGCGCCGGTACGTTGAAGGCTTCTCTTCTGCTCCCCAGGTGGTTTCGCCTGGCAACTACGGGGCGTGGCGCGCCGGCCAGTCTGAGCTTTTCCGCAATGCCGCAGACGGCCCGATGGTCTACGTCTTCAATGTGTCGCAACTTATTGAGCCAAAGAAAGTCAACGCTCGCGCTGGCACCGAGGAGGGCATGCGCCGCAAGATTCGCGACCACCAGGAAGAGTCCGGCTCGCTCTACGACTACCTGGTCAACCTCGATGACCTCGTGGTTATCGCAGATGAGTCTCACCTGTTTGGCACCTCGGCGAAGGCGTTCAACCAGGCACTGAAAGACTTGCGTCCTGCTGCAACGATTGGGTTGACCGCTTCGGCGTCCGATACGGACCACGTCATCTTCCACTACCCGCTCTATAGCGCCATCGAAGACGGCTATGTGAAGTCGCCGATGCTCGTATACCGCGAGAACGGCTACCCCAAGGACTCAGCCGAGGAGAGGCAACTGCTCGACGCGGTGTCGCTGTTGCGAAACAAAGAGGCGGCCTATGAGGTGTACGGCAAAGCGAACTTCCCTGGAGAAGCGGGTGAGCGAAAGAGGACGAAGCCGCTGCTGTTCGTTGTTTGCGAAAGCGTCGCGCATGCCGGAGACGTCACCAAGATCCTCCAGGGACCGGGCTATTTTGGCGATCCCGAGGCAGTGCTCCAGTTCGACAACAAACACAACGACGCGGCCACGCTGCGCCGCTTAGACGAGCTCGACAGCCCAGCCTCGACGGTACGTGCCATTGTTTCCGTTGACCGTCTCAAGGAAGGCTGGGACACCAAACGCGTCGCGGTGATGTGTGCGTTGCGTGCAATGTCGTCGGACATTCTCACCCAGCAAACCATGGGCCGCGGCCTGCGACTGCCCTTTGGTGTCCGCACTGGTGTGGCTGAGCTAGACCAGTTGGACATCTTGAGTCACAAGTCGTTCAAGTCCCTGCTCAAAGACGAAGACGTGCTGCGCTCCTTCGGCCTCGGAGATGCCGCCCAGGGCGCAATCTCGGGCATGGACGTCGAAGAGAGCTTCCGCCAGGGCGAAGGACAGGTGCAGCCAAACCCGGACACCCCTTCGCACGAAGCCCAAAGGGGGTCGACTTCCGGTTCGACCGCGTGGCCAACAACCTCTTCAGGCGAAACAACGGACGGTCCGAGCGCCATCGGCACCCGGGCAGGCGAAATTGTCCAGGTCACTGGTGGTTACACCGGAGGTGTCTCATTCCGACGAGTCGGTGACAATGAGACCATGCAGCGTGCCGACTACATCCCGGCAACGGAAATCAGGGTCAACGCACAGTTCGCAGGAAAAACCTTCCTTTTTCCATCCACGGTTATGGCGAAATCAACCACGCCGTTCTTGCTTAGCCACATTGACGATGAGGACATTATCCGGGCAGCGCGTCGCGTCGCCGACTCCAAGGAAGCACTCACCCGCGAGGAAATCGTCGTGCGCAAGTCCAAGCTCGACACGAAACGCACCACCGACGCGGAAGTCGAATCGGCGCCCGTGGCGGAAGACACTGTTATCGGTGAACTCACCCGCCGTGTCTTCGGTCTCGGGGTCGTTACTCAGGGCAAAAAGAATGCCATCACACTGACTCAATACGTCCTTCCGACCTTCATGGCAAACGCCGGCATCGACCACTGGACCGAGAAGGCGAAGCAGTCGGCGGTGGACGAGCTCGTTGCACTTGTAAACGAGAAGGCGCGCCAGCACGCAAGTAGCCTGCAAACCGAAACGTCTATCGTTCCGGTCGAGCTGCCGATTGACGAAGTCGTGACCTTGCCGTTTGGCAAGGAGGTGCTCCAGCAATTGTCAAAAGACCAGCAATCGAAGTTTAAACCACGGGAGTTCTACGACGGTTGGAACCGCGGACTGTTCCCAGCTGCGAGTTTCGATTCGTGGGGCGGCGAGTACCTCCTCGCACTGCTGCTGAACTACACCTCAGACATCGTGTGGTGGAAGCGCCTCTACTCAACCGACGGTGCATCGATTATGTACACCACCCGCGACACCTACTACCCCGACTTCGTCGCTCAGGACTCCGACGGCACCATGTGGATTATCGAGGGCAAATCCGACAAGGGACGTGACGACGAAACAGTACAAGCAAAACGAGCAGCGGCTCGGGTGCTCGTCCGGGAACTACTAGGTGAGGACGACTTCGTTGGCCAGAAGTGGGGCTACGTCATTGCCTATGAGTCCGACATTAGAGCGTCCGAGTCCTGGGAAGATTTGAAACGGAAGTCGAACCCTGGGGCCTAAAATCACTTAGAAGGAGAGCATCATGCCTAAATCAGTTTTCTACAGCTTCCAGTACGAACCAGATAACTGGAGAGTTCAACAAGTGATTCAAATGGGTGCGGTCACTGGAGGAGCAGCCTTCACTGGACAAGATTGGGAGCAAGTACGCCTCCGGTCAGATAAAGCCATTATGGAATGGATTCACGAACAAATGAATTACACCAAGGCTGTCATCGTTTTGGTCGGTGCTACGACCGCTAGTAGTCGGTGGGTCGATTATGAGATTCGTAAAGCCTGGAACGACGGCCGTCCCTTACTCGGCGTTAGAATCCACGGTCTTGCTGATAGATACGGTGATACCAGCTCGCTGGGAGCTAACCCGTTCTCCAATGTTCAACTCGAAGATGGGACCTATCTCGATCAGCGAGTACCCTTAATAAATCCTCAAGGCTGGGATAGTAAGTCGGTTTATAACGACATTGCCAACAATCTGGAGATGTGGGTAGATAATTATGCTCGAAGCCGAAACTGATTGCCCGTTCTGCGAAATTGTAAGCCTTGACGATTCGGACGTTCGTGAGATTTACCGGGATGAGAACGTTGTAGCCTTCTTCCCAATTGAGCCAGCTGTGCTTGGACATGTACTCGTTGTTCCCAGAACGCACGTTCCCAACATTTGGGAGCTAGACAGTGCAACGGCAAGTCAACTGGCCCTCGCCACTAAGAGATTGGCTGACCTCATCCACGAATCCCTCGATCCGGATGGCTTGAATATCATTCAATCCAACGGGTCGGCCGCCACCCAGACGGTGTTTCACCTTCACATTCATCTGGTACCTCGATATGAGGTGGACGCAATGGGGCCTATTTGGCCTGACGAAACTTCCTACTCGGAAACCGAAAAGGATGCAGTGCATCAAAAGCTTCGCCAGGACGCGAGAAAGATGATCCTGCAATGACCGAGCTCACTGCGGAAGACAGAGAGGATCGCCGCAAGCATCTCGAATTTATCCAGGCGATCATTACGCGAATGTCCTCGGCCTCTTCGAACACCAAGGCATGGTTCCTGCCCGTGGCTACCGCGGCTTTCGGTTACGCGATAGTACAAGACAGCCCGTGGGTAGCACTGCTTGGAGTCGGGGCCACCGTCCTTGCTGCGTACATAGACGCGAATTATTTGCGGCAAGAGAAGACCTATCGAGCTATGTATCGGGTGGTAGCCACTGGAGAGAAGAGTTTCACGACCTTCTGTTTGCAGCCCGATAATCTTCCCGATTGCGTCTCCTTGCGGGAGCGAGGCGCCTGGCCCGAATCTGTTCCAGGATGGATTGACCGGCTTCTCCCAGGTCCGAGTGTGTGGAAATCGTGGTCGATACTTGCTTTCTATCTACCGATTCTTTCAGCTGGTATCGCGGTGTTTATCTCGGCCTAACAATCGTGCAATTCATGGATTAGCTGAAGCCCGGGGCTCGGCGTTTACCCCACTGTGAACGAGGAGCGGTTCACCCAGGTAAAGCTCTTGCTTGTTGGACGTAACCTGTTTTCGTACGTACGTTTCAACCCTTCGTGCCCGTCTCGTCCATCATGCACACTGGACCTATGACCGAGCCATACAAGCACGACGAAATCCCCAACGAGCCGGAAAACGGCTCCGACTTCCCCTCCGGAGACCCGACTTAGGCCATGGGTGGGTGAGCAACGTCACTCTTGACACTGCTAGCTGGTGGTTTTCTTTGTCAGTGTGAGAATTTTCCGCACTAAGTGGGTAGTGGCGGGGGTGATCAGTAGTCTGATTTTTGTGAGTCCTTATATCCGCACCGTCACAACCGGCTCCGGGGCAACAGCGGTGCAGGTCGTGTTCTCTGAACGCAAAGGTTCCAAAAGGATGAAGCATGTCGGTTCGGCGCATTCGGAGTCTGAGCTTGCGCTTTTACGTGCTGAAGCCCAACGCATCGTTGATGGTGACCAACTCGCGTTGGATTTCGGCGAAGTTGATCACACTCCATCTGCAACGGGCAGTGTGGATAATCCGCTACCGGTAGTCGGTCAGCGTGCCGGTTACCTGCTGAACTGCATTGATACGTGTTTCGACGAGTTAGGCCTTGCTGCGGCCACCGGTAATGATCTGGTGTTTCGTGATCTTGTACGTGCCAGGATCATTCACCCCGGTTCAAAGCTCGATTCCATCGAGACTCTTGCCGAGGTCGGAGTCACCAGCGCAAGCTACCGCACTATCCAAAGGCGCCTTGCATGCTTTGCTACCGAATCGTTTGGGGAGATCTTGTCCCAGGCGTTGGCCCATCATGCCGGGATTGGGCCGGGCGCATTCATCTTGTACGACGTGACCACACTGTATTTCGAAACAGATACCCCCGATAAGCTTCGTAAACCCGGGTTTTCCAAAGAACGCCGGGTCGAACCGCAGATTCTGGTGGGACTACTGACAGACGCCACCGGGTTTCCTTTGCATGTCGGGGCGTTTGCTGGCAACTCCGCCGAAACTCACACGATGCTGCCGATGATTACACGGTTTCAAGACGCCTACCAGCTCGACGAAGTCACCGTGGTCGCGGATGCGGGGATGTTTTCCGCGGCGAATAAACAAGCGCTTATCGATGCGGGCTTGCATTACATCTTGTCGGTGAAAACCCCCACCGTGCCCGAGGTGATCGACACCTGGCGCCGCAAGCATCCAGACACTACTTACACCCACGGCCAGATCTGGACACAACTCTCGGCAAGTGACGGTCGCAAACATGCTACCCCGAACTCGGTGACCCACTTCCAGTACTCCCACGATCGGGCCCGGCGCAGCCTGCGTGGTATTGAAGAACAAATCGCGAAAGCCAAACGCGCTGTTGACGGCGAGACCGCCATCAAACGCAACCGTTACATTGACCTTGCTGCCCCGAACAAGAAAGTCAACTACGCCCTCGCTGCCAAGCACCGGGCGTTGGCAGGAATCAAAGGCTACGAAACTGACCTGACTACTCTTCCCGCTGAGGAAGTGATCGGACATTACCGCAGGTTGTTCAACATCGAGAAGTCGTTTCGGATGTCGAAATCAGACTTAAAAGCCCGCCCGATCTACGCGCGGAAACAAGACTCGATTACCGCACACCTCAATATTGTCATCGCCGCGCTAGCAGTTGCGCATCTCATGGAAACCCGCAGTGGGCAATCCATCAAACGCCTCGTAAGAACACTCAAAAAATACCGCAGCTTTCAACTCAACGTCAGCGGCGAAACCATCCACGCCGCCGTACCACTGCCGCCCGACCTCGCCGCCACCATCCAAGCGATCACCGGCCACGAACTTCCGCACTAAATTGGCCTAAGTCAGGTTTCAACCCTTCGTGCCCGTCTCGTCCATCATGCACACTGGACCTATGACCGAGCCATACAAGCACGACGAAATCCCCAACGAGCCGGAAAACGGCTCCGACTTCCCCTCCGGAGACTCCACTCGAAAAGGCACCGAGGACACCAGTACGCCCACGGCAGACTTTCACAACCGTCCTCTCACCGACTTCGAAGGCGAGAACCTCAACGACATCTGGCGCAAAAACGACCCAGAGGGCTACGCAGCAATGCAGAAAACTGTGCAGCCCATAGTCGAAAAGGCTTGGGGCAAGTCCCTGCGTAAACTCGACTCAGACTTCGTCACGAAAATTGCCGGGAAGCAGCTCAGCCTGCCTCCGAGCGTCTGGGAAACTTGGGCGAAAACGGACCCAGCGTTCTTCTCACCTGCCCTGAGTGAGACCTTTGCCCACCAGTTCGCCTCGTTCAACACGTCCGTCACCCACGCAGCCGCCGAGAAGGCGAGTCTCAACCTCGCCCCGTCGATGAAGAGGTGGCTCAATGCGGGAAACTTTGCCGACTGCGGGCCACTCGAACCGCTTCCCGAATTGCCTGACCTCAGCGACACTGCGCAGCGGCAATTCGACACGCTATTCGCCTCGCTCAACGAACAACTGAAAGATCTCGCGTTCCCACCACACTTTCTCGACTCGGTAAAGAAGCTCTCCGAGCCTTATGCGAAGATCCTGCCCTTTGCTCGCCAAGACCCCCTGCCGTTCCTCAAGCGCTTCGGTAACGACTTCCTCGTCCTCTACGCCTCGGTTGTCCTGGCCGCGTCCCGAGTCGAAAACCTTCTCGCGGACCTGGCCGACGTGCTGTTCTCCGATGAGGAGCTCGCGGGCCTGTCAGCCGAGGCTCACTCCTTCGGGGATGGCCTTCGCAAAAGCATTGCGAACAACGGAACATGCGGCACCTGTGCGGGCATAGCGAAAGACCTTGCTAAGCCTTTCGCCGCACGTAATACCTATGTCCACGCCAAGTGGAAAGTAGGCAAAGAGATAGCCAGCAAAGAAGAGAAGGCCCGCCGAGCACTCGAATTCACGCTCTTTCCGGAAACCGTTGTCACGAAACGCGAGCGAATGGTCAAAAACAAGATCAAAGCGCTTGTCGGCCAATGGGAAAACGGCAAGAAGGACGCTTTCGACGCACTCTTCCACTCTGAGGTCGTCTCGTTAGGTCTCGTTGCAGCGCTCTCCGAAACGTTCACCGAAGCGGGTAACGCTTTGGAGCGTGAGTTGGAAATCCATGAGCGGGCACTTAACGATGAACACAACCTGAGCAAATGAACTTAGGCCAGTCTTTCTCGGTCCGCCTTCTGATGCGTCTTCCGCAGCGGGTGATGCCTTGAAGCGAAGTTTCGAGACGGCATGCGTTTCGATTTCCGCTGTGAGAGGGCTATTTTCGGGAACCGGCTAGGATCCATCTGGAACTAGACAGAGGTTGCCGTGGAACTAAGCTCGGAACCGAGTTACGTTGGTTGTGGCCAGGGAGTTTTCCGAAACCCTCTGAAGTCTCGAGGCAACGCTTCCAGTTATGTCTCGGGGCTTTTGTTCGTTTTCCTGCCTTGCCAGCGTTCCCGCCTTCTCGCGCGTTTGGCTTTACGGATGTCCACAACCCAGCGTGGGACAAAAGGCCACGGCAGTGGAATGCCGACCGCACCCGTAAATCCAATGAACCCGATGATTAAAAGTACAACGGGCGGAACAAGTAGCACGGTCTGGACGGGATCGGGAAAGTTGGCCATTCTTACCAGGCCCTCAATACCGCGAGCACCCAAAATTAGCGAACCGTAAGGAAAGATGAAGAGCGCGCCATCACTGTCTGCACCCTCTGGTTCGGATGCGTCATACCATTCCTCATCTTGAGGGACTTTCCGAACGACCCGGAGGTAGAAGGTCCAACAGAGAACCATAAATAGAATCGCCCCGATGAAAAACAGTAAAGCTTCAATAGTTCCATTCACGGAGTTCGACCTCCTCGTGGATGCTTCTCGCTGTATGCCGTAAATGCTACCGACGTTCTCGATTCATTCGTCGGGACGAAGCATCCCGTCCCGCCACTACGTCACTCTTCGTAAATATCGATGACGTGCTCCGGCCCGAATTCAATGAAGTCCCCGACTTTTGCGCCTTGCACCAGAGCGGGCTCATTATTCAGCTCGCCGACGTAGTTACTCCCCCGCCCTGCTGAAACGGTAACCCACATGCGCTCAGCGCCAGGCATGCTGGGGTCAGGATCATTCAGCACGAAGATCAGCTTGACTATGTCCCCCACCTTGAGGTTCTCACGTGCGGATCGTTTCGGGAGGCCGAACGTATCCGGGTACTGAGCATGGAGTTCCTCGCCGTTTTCAAGGTGGTAGTCAACGGGCTTGGGCATTTCGAAATCGTCAAAAGTCATGCAGATATTCTTACACTTTTCTCACACTGCAGCCCATCAACTTTGCCTTTAATTCAGTGTGCGGAACCGCCTAGGAAGCTACCGTCGGTAAACGCACTGCACCTTGAGAAGGTTCACCCACTCTTTCACTACTCCTCACCTTTCGTTTACTTCGCTGGGCTCTAATCAGAGAAACCCCAGCCAGTCTCCAGGAAAGGTTTTCCCATGTCTCGTCGCTCTCACCGCCTAATCCCAGCCACCGTCATCGCTGCAGCTGCCTTCACCTCCGCTATTGCCGCACCGGTAACTAACGCTGCAGAGGCTCCGAACTACACCTACCTCGATATCAATGAGCATCCGCGTGCACCCCAGCCGGGTTTCCGTGTCCTGCCCTACTTGCAGAAGCCTGCCGCTGACGAAATGACGCTGAACTTCTTCGGCGAACTCGGTACCGACGCGACCGTAGTACTCAAGGAAGCTGGCAAGGAGGTCAAGTCTGAGACCACCAAGGGCGAGCTGCAGGAGCACCTGCGTTACACCGCCAAGGAGCGTGACCAGGAGATCAAGGGCCTTGAGAAGGGCTCCTGGCTCAAGTCCAACAACAACTACAAGTACTCGGTGACCTTCACCGGACTGAAGCCGGCAACCACCTATGAGTACACGGTTACTCTCGACGGTGTTTCCAAGACGAACTCGTTTACTACGGCACCAACGGCAGATGCTTGGAACAACATTCGTATCGTGGCGTTCTCTGACACCGAAACGGAACCCGCTGGCCGCCCGAAGATCGACGGCGCTCGCGAATGGGAGCGTAACCGGTCCTTTGCAGAAGGTTCCCTGGATCGCCCTGGTGAAGGCTCTGCTTGGTTTGAAAAGTTCGGCAGCAACACTCGCCTTGGTGTACCCGAGCCGCGCTACCCGCTCACCCAGGATGAAGCGATGAAGTACAACATCGGCGAGATTTCCAAGCAGAAGCCAGACCTGCTTCTCGTTGCGGGTGACTTGGGCCAAGGTGGCGGCTACCAACCTGGCTGGGATGAGTACTTCGGCTACGTCGCCGGTGACCACGGTGATCTGGCAGGCTCCACTCCAATGCTGACTGCGCTGGGCAACTGGGAGACGTTTGGTGCAGCCAACGGTTCCTACCAGGATGCAGACGGCATCGCCTGGGGTGCCGCCAAGGGCCGAAACGCTTACATGACGTACTTCGACACGTTTGGCTCCGACACCCCAGAGCACGAAGACTCCTACTACCGCGTTGATCACGGTCCAGTCACCGTGATCACGCTGGACTCCACCAAGGGGCTGCCGGATGAGAATGCCAAGGAGGAGAAGGAAAAGGCCATTCCTGGCAATGACAAGGAGTTCTTTGCTGAGAAAGGCGATTGGGGCAAAGACACCAACACCTCCTTCACCATGGAAGGCATGCATGCTGCAGGCGGCACCAGCCAGCCAGACTTCAGCGAAGGCTCCGAGCAGTGGAAGTGGGCAGAAAAACAGCTTGCAGATGCTCGCGCAAAGGGCCAGTACATCATTGTTCAGTTCCACCACACCCCGTACTCCTCGGGCGTGCATGGCACGGCAACCGCGTCCGCTACCCCGGATGCACAGCCAGGCACACCGATGCGTGTGTACACCCCGCTCTTTGAAAAGTACGGTGTCGCCGCGGTAATCAGCGGCCACGACGAGATGTTCGAGCGTTCCTTTATTGATGATGACGGCGACGGCATCGGCTTCCACAACTTTGACGTGGGCGTGGCCGCCGACGGTCTGCGCGGCGACTACCGGGTCAAGAATGAGGACGGGACCTACTCGCCTATTGACTTCAACACCTACCGCGAGTGGATGGCACAGTCCGATGAGCCGGAAATGTGGATCGACGACGAAAACGGTGTGCGCCAACTCAAGGACGGCGGCAAGCACTATGGCCACCTGCAGATGGATCTGGAGCCGCTCAAGTGTTCCAACAACGTCGCAGCGAAGCTAACAACCACGCCGGTGTACCTGTTCCCGGTCTTGGACTCCAACTACGACCTTGTTCGTGTGGAGCGCCGCGTCTACAACGACGTCCAGGAGATCTTGCTGCACAAGGACGGCCGCCCAACGAAGCGTGATGTGAAGTGTGATCCGGCATCGGGCAGCTCGCAGCAAGATTCGAGCTCCTCATCTGCACTGGCAGGCGTTGGAATCGCTGTTGGCGTGCTCGCAGCACTCTTGGGAGCACTCGGCTTCGCCGCTCTCAACGCTGACGCACTACCGCTGCCACCCGCAGTAAAGGCTGCAATCGAGCAAGCGCGCAGCGCATTCAACATCTAGTAAATCTCAAGCGTTGGTCGTAGCCTGCGTAAACCGTTATTATCTCCGTCATGCGTAAAATTCTTGCCTCCTCGCTTGCTGCTGCTGTCATCTTCACCGGCTCTACCGCTGTATCCGCAGTGGCGGCTGAGGGTGACACCACTTCGAGCTCGGATAAGACGGATAAGACGGACAACCAGGACGCTGAATCCTCTGCCGAGAAGGCCGGCTCCACTCGTGATGAGTCGAAGAATGTTCCGCCGCGGCCAACCCTGGGCGCACCTTCCCCGGCCCTGGAGAAGCTGAACCCGGATCCGTACACCGACCCGATGTACATCGACCCAGACAAGAACCCGCTGAAGAAGGTCTCCAGTTCCGACATGTTCCTGGACTGGACCAAGGACATGCCAGAGGGTGAAGGCAAGGACTTCGTCCAGGCATGGGCGGTCGGCTCCGCCATCCCTGATACGGCAAACCCTGTTGAGCTGTTCAAGCAGGAGCTGCAGGGTTCTTCCATGATGTCTTCTGGCATGTTCACCGGCGAT
Organism: Corynebacterium riegelii; assembly: GCF_016728505.1. Lineage (GTDB taxonomy): Bacteria > Actinomycetota > Actinomycetes > Mycobacteriales > Mycobacteriaceae > Corynebacterium > Corynebacterium riegelii. The sequence continues at coordinate 1,829,171 of NZ_CP068159.1, read as the reverse complement.
TGGGCGCAGAGCTCCCGTGGCTCTAGCCAGGCAACGTCTGTCATCATCCCGGTCCTGCTCGGTTTGCTGGTCATCGGTCAGGTGACTGAGCTGGTGATGCGTGGGCTCCGATACGCAGGTGTAGAAATCCCGACGCTCACCTTCTAATCCACCTTCAGGGCGCGCCGGAAGGATTCCCGCATGCATGAGTAAAGGGTTTATTATGCAGTAGAGCGTAATTTTTAACCCGAAAGACCTATGCAGATTTCACAACACTTCAAACGCGCCTCAGCCGCCGCTGTTGCTCTTGCAGCAACGGTGAGCCTTGCAGGTTGCGTGACTAACCATGAGGGCGGCAACCCGGAGGGCTGGGAGGCCATTGAGCCCGACACCGTCCCAGAAATCGCCGCGATGGTGCCCTCCAAGGTCAGTGCCGACGGCAAGTTTTCTATCGGCGCCAATCCCCCATTCGCACCTTTTGAGTTCAAAGACTCTGAAGGCCAACTCATTGGCCTAGAGCTTGACCTTGGACGCGCACTAGCCAGCATCATGGGGCTTGAGTTTGACCCGCAGGAGATGGACTTCTCACTCATCTTGCCCGCAGTTCAAGCCGGCAGCCTTGATGCTGGTATGTCCGGGTTTACCGATAATGAGGAACGCCGCAAGACCTTTGATTTTGTCAACTTCCTCTACGCCGGCATCCAGTGGGCAACGCAGCCCGGTACGGATATTGACCCGAGCAACCCATGCGGCTTGACGGTCGCGGTACAGCGCACGACAGTCTCTGAGACAGACGACGTACGCCCGAAGAGCGAGGCCTGCGAAGAAGCTGGCGAGGAACCGATCACGGTGCTGTCTTTTGATACCGCGGATAACGCCTCACTTGCTGCACTTGTTGGTCGTGCTGATGCGGTCAGCGCTGACTCCCCCGTGACAGCGTGGGCGGTCCAGCGTTCTGACGGCAAGCTTGTGCTGACCGGTGAGATGTTTGATGCAGCCCCGTACGGCATTGCCGTGCCAAAGGGCTCGGAGCTCGCACCTGCGCTTGCGGCAGCTATGCAGCATCTCATTGACACTGGCGATTATGACCGGATTCTTGCGCAGTGGGGTGTGGACAACGGGCACCTTGAAGAAGCGTTGATTAATGAAGAGCCGATTAGGCAGTAGCCGTAAAGACAACGGTAAAGACAGGGATTTTTAACTATGAGTAATCAAGTAACACTGCCCACCGGCGGGGACGGATCACAACAGCCAGGAACAAAGCAGCGTCCGCAGCGCATTGAGGCAAAGCCGCTTCGCCACCCGGGCCGTTGGGTATTAGCCGCTGTACTTTTGGCGCTTGCTATCTGGTTTGTTATCGGCGCGGCACGCAACGAGGCTTACGGCTGGTCCACTTACTTCGCCTACCTGCTAGATACCCGCATTGCCACGGCGGCGCTGCACACCATCGCCATTACGGTGCTGGCCATGCTGATCGGCGTGATCGGCGGCGTGGTGTTGGCCGTGATGCGTATGAGCCCGAATCCGGTATTTAAGTCGATTGCGTGGCTATTCCTCTGGATCTTCCGTGGCACCCCGGTGTACGTGCAGTTGATGTTCTGGGGGCTCATCGGTGCGATCTATGACTCGATCAATGTTGGTTTCGCCCAGATTTCCCTGGATCCGTTTACGTCCTCGGCATTCATGCTGGCCGTGGTGGGCCTTGGTCTGAATGAGGCGGCGTACATGGCCGAGATTGTCCGCTCCGGTGTCTCTTCTGTGCCAGAGGGCCAAATTGAAGCATCTAAGGCGCTCGGTATGGGCTGGTCCCAAACTATGCGACGCACCGTGTTGCCCCAAGCAATGCGCATCATTATCCCGCCAACCGGCAATGAGTTCATCTCCCTGCTTAAGACCTCCTCTCTTGTGGTTGCGGTGCCTTACTCCTATGAGCTTTACGGCCGCTCGATGGACATTGCTGCAGCACTCTTTGAGCCGGTGCCGCTGCTTTTGGTTGCGGCGACCTGGTACCTGGTCATCACCTCGATTTTGATGGTTGGCCAGCACTACCTGGAGCGCTACTTTGACCGTGGTGTGACTCGCCAGCTCACCGCTCGTCAGCTGGCTAGCCTTGCTGATGCTGAGGGCACGATCCCGAACAATGTCCAGATCATCGAAGCTCCTGAGAAGAAAGGTCGCTAACACACCATGACCGTTAAACACACCCCCATGGTCCAGGCGGTGGATGTCTGGAAGTCGTTCGGCAATCTGGATGTGCTCAAGGGCATTGATCTGGAGGTTATGCCGGGCACTGTCACCTGCATCATCGGCCCGTCTGGTTCCGGTAAATCCACGCTGCTTCGCTGCGTAAACCACTTGGAGAAGGTCACGGCTGGCCGCCTGTATGTGGATGCTGAGCTCATTGGTTACCGCGAGCGCAACGGCGTGCTGCATGAGATGAGCGAAAAGGACGCCGCCAAGCAGCGCCGTGAGATTGGCATGGTGTTCCAGAACTTCAACTTGTTTGGCCACCGCACGGTGTTGGACAACATCATTGAGGCCCCGGTCCACGTCAAGGGCGTGCCCGCAGCGCAAGCAAAGGCCCGCGCGATGGAACTGCTCAGGATGGTCGGTTTGGAGTCCAAGGCGGATGCCTACCCCATCCAACTCTCAGGTGGTCAGCAGCAGCGTGTGGCTATCGCGCGTGCGGTTGCCATGGATCCAAAGCTCATGCTTTTCGACGAGCCAACGTCCGCCCTCGACCCCGAACTCGTCGGCGAAGTCCTGCGCGTCATGCGCCAGCTTGCAGATGATGGCATGACCATGCTGGTAGTTACCCACGAGTTGGCCTTTGCCCGCGAGGTTGCAGACAACATCGTCTTTATGGCTGACGGCGTGATCGTTGAGCAGGGCACAGCCGATGAGGTGCTGGATAATCCGAAGGAGGAGCGCACCAAGGCGTTCCTGTCCACCCTGTTCTAAGCGCTGAGCATCCCAACCAGGCCGCGCACAAGCGCGGTGAACCCGCCGAAGATAGCAAGCGACAACGCAATGCGGTACGCCAGGTTCACCGGCACGCGCGGCGCCACACGGGTGCCAACGATGATGCCCAGCACCATCGCAATGATGCCAACCACCCACGTCTCTGGGGTAACAGCGGCGAGATTGGCGGCACCGGTCGCTTCCTTGATGGCAAAGGACACTGCCCCGCCAACCAAAAAGATCGGCTGCAGCGTCGCCGCGTAGATCTCCTTCGGCCACCGCGCCGCGTGTGCGTAGACGGTAATCGAAGGCCCCGCTACACCGGCAAGTGTGTTCATAAACCCGCCGACAGTGCCGGCAATTACTGAGGGCACCGTGCCCTCAATATTCGGGATGTAGCGCTTGCCCAGGGTTACGGTACTCAGCGCGATCAAGAGCAACACGCCCACAATGATCAGCAGCAGGTCTGTGGAAATCGCACGGATCAAAAAAGCACCCGGCACCGCCCCCAGCACAAGCGCAGCGGCAATTGGCGCAAACCGCTTCCAATCCACATGTTCCCGCATGGAATACGTGTTGGCCACGGCGTTCATGGTGGCCAACACGTTGACCATCAGCACACCAGAAACCGGGCCCAGCAACACCGACAGCGCAGGGGCTGCGATGAGCCCCAAGCCCATACCGGAGATTCGTTGCAGTGCGGCGCCACCGAAGATGGCAAAGAAGATACCGACAAGGACGAGCGTCACTGCGCCTCACCCGGCGCCTCACCCGGACGCAGCTTCTCCACCATCGCCTCGCGCACGTGATCAGGGACAAGGCCCGTGATGTCGCCGCCGTACTTGGCCACTTCCTTGGTCAGGGAAGACGAAATGTAGCCGTACTTTTCATCCGTGAGCAAAAAGTACGTATCCACGCCGGTGAGCCTGCGGTTCATCTGCGCCATGGGCAGCTCGTACTCATAATCAAGCGCCGTGCGAAGTCCCTTTACCAACGCCGTCACACCGTGGGCCGTGGTGTAATCCACCAGCAGCCCGCCCCAGTTATCCACCTCCACGTTTGGCAGATGCTGGGTAACTTCGCGGATGAGGTTTACACGCTCTTCAATGCTAAAAAGGCCCGATTTTTTGGTGGGATTACCAGTGACTAGGACGATGACCTTGTCAAAATGGCGCGCGGCGCGAGTGACAATGTCCAAGTGTCCGTTAGTGATCGGGTCAAACGAGCCGGGGCAAACCGCGGTGGTCATCCTAGGCTTCTCCTTCGGGCGTGTCAGGTACTTCGGGTGCATCAGGGTCGGTGTAGACAGCCATATCCATACGCGCAATTCCGTAGAGACGTTTCTTCAGCTTCTGCCCGGTTGGGGTAAATTCCGCAGGCCAGTCGGTCTCAGGGCTTTCGCGGTGGCGTTCGATGACTACCACGGCGCCGTCGACAAGCAAAGGCTTGAGAGCCTCAACCATCTCCGCCACCGCCTCATCAGACAGGTCATAGGGCGGATCCGCCAGCACCATGGAGAAATGCTTGCGCGGGGCGCGCGCCACGTAGTCAGACACCTTGGCCTGCTCAATGGTCACATTCGGATGCCCTACCACACCAGCGTTGTGCTTGATAATCTCCACGGCCTTGGCGTCTTGCTCCACCAAGACCACAGACTCCGCACCACGCGAGGCTGCCTCCAAACCGAGCGCGCCGGAGCCAGCGAAAAGGTCAAGCACACGCTCACCGATAAACCCGAAGCGCACCTGCAGCGAGGAAAACAGGCCCTCACGTGCGCGATCCGAAGTTGGACGGGTGCCCTCCGGCGGCACTTTAATCTTGCGGCCGCGGGCCTCACCAGAAATGATTCGGGTCATTGACATGGCATTTACCCTAACCTAGCTCTTATCCAAGTATTCAAAGTCCTCAGGGACAAACCGTGCCGTTGCGGCACGGGCAAACTCAATGTTGTTTGCAACAATCCCCGCCGCGTCGTTATACGCGCGCTGCACCACGGCAAAATCATCCACCAGGTTCACCAGCTTCAACGTGCGAGCAATACCGGACTGCTCAGTGCCTAAGACGTCACCTTCGCGGCGTAGCAGCAGGTCAAGCTCTGCCAACGCAAAGCCGTCAATGTTGGCTGCCACTTGGCGCACACGCTCAAACGAGGGGCTGTCCTCAGCTGCTGTGGTGTGGAAGAGACACAGCGAGGCATTGCCACCGCGCCCAATGCGCCCACGCAGCTGGTGCAGCTGGGAGATGCCGAAATGTTCGGACTCGCGCACCATCATCACCGTGGCATTGGGCACGTCCACGCCAACCTCAATAACCGTGGTGGACACCAGCACGTCGATCTTGCCCGCGGCAAACGCGCTCATCACCTCGTCTTTTTCCGCGCCCTTCATGCGGCCGTGCAGTACGTCCACGTTCAAGCCCGGGAATTCTGTGGCCGATAGCCAGGCGGCGGTCTCGGTGACGCCGCCTTCACCGTCGATACGCGGGCAGACGATGTACACCTGGTGGCCGATGGCGATCTCCTCGCGCATCTTCTCCCAGGCGCGCGCCACCCAGGCGGGTTTGAACTCCGGCACCACGGAAGACTGGATGGGTTTGCGCCCACCCGGCAGCTCCTTGAGCGTGGACACGGACAGATCACCAAAGACGGTAATGGCGATGGTGCGCGGGATCGGCGTTGCCGTCATCACCAACAGGTGCGGGGTGTACTGGCCGGCCTTGGCGCGCAGCTTGTCGCGCTGCTCCACGCCGAAGCGGTGCTGCTCATCCACCACAACAAGGCCAAGGTTGAAAAACTCCACGCCCTCTTGAATCAGCGCGTGGGTACCCACCACAATGTCGGCCTCACCGGTGACAATCTTCAGCAGCGCCTCCTGCTTTGCCGCAGCAGACATCGACCCAGTCAGCGCCACCACCGTGGCCGGCACCCCGGCGTTCATCAACGTGGTAGTCAACGAGCGCGCGTGCTGCATCACTAACACCTCTGTGGGTGCAAGCAGCGCCGCCTGTGCCCCGCCGTCGACTGCCTGCAGCATGGCCAGCAAAGAAACAATAGTCTTGCCGGAGCCGACCTCGCCCTGCAGTAAGCGGCTCATGGGGATCGAGCGCGCCATATCCGCGCTAATGTCACGCAGCACCAGGTCCTGGCCGTCCGTCAGCGAGTAAGGCAAGCGCTCCAGAAGCGTCGCCTGGTGGCCCTCAGCCCTGGGACGTAGCGGCTTGGCACTGCGGTTTTCGGTATCGGCGCGGCGCACCCCCATGGCAAGGGCAACGGAGAGCGCCTCGTCATACTTCAACCGCTCAATCGCGGCTTTCGGCCCCTTAATCCCCGGATCATGGATCTGGCGTATCGCAGCGTTTAGCGGCAGATACCCAATGGGTGTAAATCCAAGCGGTTCCTCAATCTTCGGCAGGTTTTTCAGCACCATGTGGACCGCGCCCATGATCGTCCACGTACTCACGTTCTTGGTGGCCGGGTACAACGGCAGCCACTTGCGGCCGCCTAAAATCTCATCCAAATCGCCGAAGTAGGAAAGCTGGCGAAGTGAACCGGTTGCCTGCGTCGGGCCGTCTAAAAGCACAAAGTCCGGATGCTGCAGCTGGGGACGCTCTTGAAACAGCGAGTACTTGCCCGTGAACATCGCCCGCGTACCTGGCCTGAGCACCCGCATTGCGTATTCTGAGCCGAAGAAGGTGGCGTCAAACATCTGATCACCATCATGGATCTCCACCTTGAAGATCTTGCGACTTGGCTGTTTGCGGTTGGGAAAGACGCGGGTGTTGACCACCTCACCAATCAACGTCACCGTATCCCCGGGCTGCATCCCGAAAAGGCTCTCCCCAGAGCCATAGTGGACGTACCTGCGCGGGTAGTGGCGCAATAGCTCCCCGCAGGTGTCAATCCCCAAATGCTTCGAGATCGCGCGGGCCTGCTTCAACGGAATGATCAGGTTCAGCGGACGCGTGTCATCGAAGCCAAGCATTTCGGCTACTCCACACCAATTTCAGCAACAACACCCAACCCGTCAGCCGGGTAGGCAAAGACGCTTACCGCAAGCTTTGCTTCTATCGACGCAAGCGAATCCTCATCCAGCGCCCCAGGCTCATAGAACACCGTGACCTGCTCACCGCCGTGTTCCAAAAAGCGCGAGCACACGCCCTCAATGGCTTCCCTGGCGTTATCTGCAATAAACACGGTCTCACCGTGCGCGGTAACCACCACGTCCCCCTTGGCAACGGCGCCGCCTTGCAACAGACCCGCCCTTGGCGCCCGGTGCGCAACCGCGGTACGCATTTCACCTGCGGCCTCTGACATGGCGAACGCGGCCGTGGCCAGCGGCTGGTTCGGGTCGTGCACACTAAGCGCAGCAATGCCGGAAACCAAACGCACCGTAGGCAGCAACGTCACCTGCTGCTCAAAGGCACGCGCAGCTTTCTCCACAGACGCCATCTCACGCCCGCCCAACAGGCCGTTGGGCAAAAGCAGCACCTCGCTGGCATCACCCCGACGAATCTCGCCCAAAATATCTGCAACCACGTCCTTGCCTGGCGCTACTGTTACCGCACCGGCCTCGCGATACAGCTGCGTGAGCGAACCAGGAGGCGTGACCGCCAAGATCATGCGCTCCGGCGCCGCCGTGGTCGGCTCCGCGGGCAACACCTCTAGGCGTAGATCGCTCACCTCGCCGCGGGCGAAGGCCTCCTGGATCACATCCCCTGCGCGCCGAGAGTGAATATGCACCTTGGCTTGGGTTTCGCTCAACCGCGCGGTGACCAAGCTATCCCCCATAGGCCCGATCGCTGCCTCAAGCGCGTCCACGTCACCCGCAAACTGGAACATGACCTCCAGGTTGCTCGCCGTACCGTGGTGTACTCCCTCAGCCACAGGCTGGGGCTTTTGCTTATAGACGCCAACGTCAACCCCATCCCCCAACTCCTCATCCAACGCCTCCAGCAACACCACAAGCCCAGTACCGCCAGCGTCCACCACACCAGCTTCACGCAGCACCTCCAGCTGGGACGGCGTGTTAGCCAGGGCAACGCGGGCCGCCTCAGTGGCTGCGGACGCAACCTCTGCAATCGTGGGATCCTGCGGGTTCGCCGCCTGCGTCACAGCCTCGGTTGCCGCGACGGATGCCGCGCGCAGCACCGTAATCACGGTGCCTTCCACCGGGTCTGCAATCGCACGATCCACAAACGACACGGCGGCACGCAGTGCATCTGCAATCACAATGCCGCCGGGGGTTTCCTCCGAAATCGTCTGCGCAAGCCCGCGGATGACCTGGGAAAGCACCACGCCCGAATTGCCGCGCGCACCGCGCACCGCGCCAACTGCCAGGGCCTCGGCGACCTGCCGCGCATTGGCATCCTCACCAAGTGTCTCTGCTTCACGCACCGCAGAGGCCATCGTGTGCGCCATGTTGGAGCCGGTATCCGCATCCGGAACAGGAAACACGTTGAGCTGGTTGATCTCCACCCGCCGACGGTTGAGCTCATCACTTGCGCGCCGCGCCCAGGACATAAGCCGCGCACCGTCAAAATGGGGTGGTACTGCCATGAGGGTGTAGTTTACAACGCCCAGTCCACAGGTTCGGCCCCTTGGGCAAGAAGCGCCTCATTTGCCCGCGAAAAAGGCCGCGAACCAAAGAAGCCACGCGACGCGCTCAGTGGAGACGGATGCGGGGAGGCAATCACCGGCGTATCACCCAAAAACTTCTGCGCAGTCTGCGCGTCGCGGCCCCACAAGATGGCAACCAACGGCGTGCCACGTGCAGCTAGCCCGCGGATCGCACACTCGGTGACGTCCTCCCAGCCCTTGCCGCGGTGTGAGCCCGGCTCCCCGGGGCGCACAGTCAGAACCCTGTTGAGCAACAAGATGCCCTGGTTGGCCCAAGAGGAAAGGTCGCCGTCTGTACGCGGGGGTATACCAAGGTCCGCGTTGAGCTCTTTGTAGATGTTCACCAGCGAACGCGGTGCGGGAACGCCTGGCTGGGTGGAAAACGCAAGTCCCATGGGGTGGCCAGGTGTTGGGTACGGATCCTGGCCAAGGATGAGCACGCGGACGTCGTCCATGGGTTGATTGAAGGCGCGCAAGATGTTGTTGCCGCTGGGAAGATACGCGGGCTCGCTGCGCAAAAAGTCACCAATGGCATGGACGGTGTCTTCGACTTCTGCCAGTGTGGACGCCCAGGATTCATGGATTGGAAGTGACATTTAGAAGCTCTCCCATCCGTCGGTGTAGGTGGGCGCGTGGCCGTCGATACGCACGCCTGCCCCCTTGCTCACAGTGCCGATGCTGCGGAAGCCCACGGGTGCGGAACCATCACACGTACCAATAAGCGTGTGGTCCTCTCCCCCGGTCAGTACCCACCGCCAAGGATCCACGCCCAGGTAGTCGCCGGCGGCAGTCAGCACCGCGTCTGGAGCAAGCGCCACAGAGGTCAGGTCAATGCAAACTCCTGAGTTGCGTGCAAGCGTACTTAAGTCCTTGATCAGGCCGTCCGAGTTATCGGTCATGGCCGTTGCGCCGGCTGCACGTGCCACCACACCGCTGCCCGGGGTGAGCTGGGGTACCTGGTGAGCTTGGATGAGCACGTCGAACTCATCCGGGATATCTTTGCCGGACTGCAGCAGTGCCAGCCCGGCCGCGGAGTAGCCAATTCTGCCGTGGGCGATAACGCGCTGGCCCGGGCGTGCCCGGTTGAGTCGCAGGGCATCGAGGTTGCCGCCGATAGAGCCGATCGCGGTGACGGAGATAACCAGTTCGCTGCCAGAAGTCACGTCACCGCCAACAAGCTCGGACGTCCAGTGCTGGGTTATGTCCCCGATGCCACGCGCAAGGTCCTCAATAACAGCAAGCGGCGTCTGCGGCGGCGCGGAGATTGCAAGCAGTGCGGCAATCGGGTTTGCGCCCATGGCCTCAATATCGGCGTAGTTTTGCACCACCGCCTTTTGGCCAACCGCGTATGGCGTAGTGAACTCTTCCGTGAAATGCCTGCCGGCCACCAGCATGTCGGTCGCCGCCACAACGCGTGAATTGGGCACTGACGGGGTGAGCACCGCGGCGTCGTCGCCGTTGAGCGCTGATGGCGCTGCGTTGACAATTGCTTGGATAACGTCGTGCTCCCCAACGTCTCCAAGCGTGGGTCCGTGGGTGGGGAAGCCGGTGTGAATCACGGTTGTAACTAGGCCTTTCAGTAGACTGAGCCGCCATGAGCTCGACACTGCACAATGCCAACCAGATTAACCGGAAGGCCGTTTACGCCATCCTTGCCCTCGCACTTGGGCTTGTCCTTGCGGTGCTAATCGGCGCCCGCGTGGTGTTTACGCAAGCCGCGCAGCAGCCGGTGACGTTGCCACAGCTGCCTTCGGCGGAGGCTGATTCCGCTGAGTGTGCGCAGTTCATGGGCACCCTGCCGGAGAAGGTTGCCGGTTTTAAGCGTGCAAATCTGGCGGAGCCGGTACCTGCTGGTGCCACGGCGTGGCAGCGTTCCTCTACTGAGCGCGTCACGCTTCGTTGTGGCGTGGATATGCCAATGCAGTACAACGTGTACTCGGAGCCTGAGGAAGCGCACGGCGCGAAGTGGCTGCGCGTGGATGACCCGGCAACCACGTTGGCTACCTGGTTTACGGTGGATCGCTCCCCCGTTGTTGCGGTAACTGCTGATACCGCGCAGGTGCGCCGATCCCCGATCGCGGACATTGATGCCTCCACCCTGCCTCAGGCAGATATCGCACCTGCTCCGGCACCGCTGAGCGCGCTTGAGGCGGTTGCAACCGATGTGTGCGACGGCTTGCTTGAAAACGCGCCGAAGGAAATCGCCGAGGGCTTTTCGCTTATCAGCGACCCCGCAACCCCCTCAACCCTTACCTGGACCAAGCCGGGCGCAGAACCCGTTGTGTTGCGCTGCGGTGTTACCCCGCCGGAAAACTACGCACCTGGCGCTTCTCTAACCCAGGTCAATGAGGTGCCGTGGTTCCAAGACGTCGTTGACGGTATGGATGTGTTCTACGCGCTTGGGCGTAAGACGGATCTCGCCGCATCTATGCCAATTACCGGCAGCAACGAGATCATCACCAACTTGTCTGACCTTATTGCCCGCGAGGTTCCGGCTGCTCCGCAAGCGCAGTAGCCACCAGCGTTTCTAGAAGCTCGGCGTAGCCCACGCCACTGGCCTGCCACACCTGCGGGTACATGGAAATTGGCGTGAAGCCGGGCATGGTGTTGATCTCATTGAGCACCGGGCCATCAGGGGTAAGGAAGAAGTCCACGCGCGCGAGCGACTTGCAGTCCAGCGCCTGAAACGCCACCACGGCAAGCTCGCGCAGCTTCTCCGTCACTGCCTGCTCGTACGGGGCCGGGATGGTGGCCGTGACGTGGTTGTCCAGGTACTTGGTTTCAAAACCGTAGAAGCCCTCATCAGAGTCCTCCGTGCCGTTGAGCTTGGCCGGAACAGAGGCTGCAATGCTCCCATCCGGGTACTGCAACACGCCAACCTCAACCTCATCGCCTACCAGCGCCCCCTCCACCAGAACTTTGTTGTCCTGTTTGAAGGCCTCGTTGAGCGCTGTGTCGAAATCTTCCCAGCGCTCCACCTTGGACACACCGATGGAGGAACCACCGTTTGCCGGCTTCACAAACACCGGCAACCCCAAGCGCTCATGCTGCGTCTCATCCAGCTGCTGGTGCGGGGTGCGCAGCGTCACTGAAGGTGCCACCGCAATGCCTTCTGCGGCAACAAGTTTCTTGGTGTATTCCTTATCCATGCCGCAGGCAGACGCCAGCACGCCCGGGCCAACATAGGGCACGCCGGAAAGCTCAAACAGGCCCTGGATGGTGCCATCTTCACCAAATTTGCCGTGCAGCACCGGGAAAATCACATCCACCTCAGCGACCGTCTCGCCGGTTTCTGGGTTGAAGAAGGTGCCGGGGGTTAACGGTGACGTCGACAAGCAAACTGCCCTTAAGCCACTGACTTCCGGCAAGGTAGCTCCTGCCACTGGGTCGAGCTCTCCCTCCACCCACGTGCCGTCACGGCGAATACCCACCGGGAAAATCTCAAAACGATCTTTGGGCAAATGCGCCATGATCGCGCCGGCGGAGATGCAGGAAATGGAGTGCTCGGTGGACTGACCACCGTAGATGACAGCTATACGAACCACGGGTCGAGCCTACCCGCCGCTACTCCGATTTCTTGCTTCGACCCATCAGTGCCGCAATCACCTCAGCAACCTTTAAGTCCCCGTGGCACACCGCATGCACTGCCTGCGTAATCGGCAGGTCCACCCCTTGCGCTTGGCCGAGCTGGAAGATACTGCGTGACGACGCCACGCCCTCCGCCACCTGCCCCTTCGTCGCAGCCTTCGCTTCCTCAATGGTTGCGCCCTGGCCAAGGGCGTGGCCAAACGTACGGTTACGGCTCAGCGGCGAAGAACAGGTTGCAACCAGGTCGCCCAGACCCGCAAGACCCGAGAAGGTCCGCTGATCTGCGCCAAGCGACAAACCCAGGCGGGTGATCTCTGCAAGACCACGAGTGATCAACGTAGCAATGGTGTTCTCCCCCAGGCCCTGGCCCGCCGCCATGCCGCAGGCCAACGCGATCACGTTTTTGGTGGCACCGCCGATCTCACACCCAATGACATCCGTATTGGTGTACGGGCGCAGGTAATTGGTGGCACACGCAGCCTGGACCAGCTTCGCGCGGTTCTCGTTTTCACAGGCAATCACCGTGGCAGCCGGTTGCTCCTCGGCGATCTCACGCGCCAAGTTCGGGCCAGACAGCACCGCGATGCGCTCATTGGACGCGCCGGTAACCTCCGCGATGATCTCGCTCATCCGCATATGGGTCTGCGCCTCAATGCCCTTAGAGATGGACACGAGCGTGGAATCCGGACGCAGGTGCGAAGCCCACTCAGTCAGGTTCTGGCGCATGGTCTGGCTGGGCACCGCGAAGACAACAATGTCCGCGCTTGCCAGCGCTGCAGGGGCATCATCAACCGCCGAGATCGCCTCCGGCAGGCGAATACCGGGCAGGTAGTCGGGGTTTTCGTGGGTTTGACTAATGGTCTGCGCCAGCTTCGTACGGCGAGCCCATAGCGTGACGGAGTTACCGCCGTCTGCAAACACCTTGGCCAGCGTCGTGCCCCAGGAACCGGCACCCATGACAGCAACGTTGACCATCCGCAACCAACCTCCAACATCCGTGTGCAAAATGCAGCCTGCGATAAAAATGCGTTACTAACGCTAACATCCGCGCGGGTGCTGTGTGGGACGGTGTGCGACTGTGTCGGACCGTGTGGGTCACTACGGGGGCACAGTAAATATGCAGCCTTGCGGCGAGTGCGCAACAATGGAACCTATGTCTGGAAACACTTCTCGCCCCACCAACTTGCACGAGCAGGACAAAGATAGCGCTGGGGAGATGTTTATCACCGGCCGTCATCAAGAAATCCCGCTTAAACCACACAAGGAGTTTGCCCGCACCACACTGGCCGCGGGTGCCGTCATGTGGCGTGGGGACGCTGATAACCCCGATTCTTTGGAAGTGGCGTGCATTCACCGCCCGCATTATGACGATTGGTCGTTGGCCAAGGGCAAGCTCGACCCGGGTGAGTCCCTCATTGCAACCGCAGTGCGCGAAATCAAAGAGGAAACCGGCTATGACGTGCGCTTGGGCAAGCTCATTGGCAAGACCGTCTACCCGGTGAAAAACACCACCAAGGTGGTCTACTACTGGACTGGTGAGGTCACCGGTGGTGAGTTCGTGCCCAACGATGAGGTTGATGAGATCCGTTGGCTGCCGGTTGATCAAGCCAAAGAAATCATGAGCTACGAGTTGGACCGTCAGGTGCTGGCCAAGGCGCAGAAGCGGTTTAACACGCCGACAACCTCGCGCATCTTGTACGTGCGCCACGCCCGCGCACATGATCGGAAGAAGTGGACGGGCGATGACAACCTGCGCCCGCTGGATAAGAAGGGCCGCCGCCAGTCAGAGATGCTGGTGCCCATGCTGGCGCCGTTTCACCCGCAGCGGATCTTTACGGCTGCACCTGATCGTTGCCAAGCAACAGTGGCTCCGCTTGCAGACGAGCTGAATCTGGACGTGACCGTGGACCGTCGCTTTGGGGACGACGCTTGGTTGGAAAACATGGTTGACGCCCAACAAGCCTTCATGGATGTGGTGGCTCTTGGTGGCGTGAGCGTGATTTGCAGCCAGGGTGAAACGATCCCGCAGATGATTGCGTGGCTGTCGTCCCAAGGCACACTGCCCATTGACACTGACATTCTGGCGAAGAAGGGCTCGACGTGGGTGTTGAGCTTCCGCGACGGCAAACTCACCGGCGCCGACTACGTCCCAACCGCCCTGCCAGTGCAGTAAGCCTGAACAAACCCGAAAGATAAGGAACATTAGTTTTATGACTGATACCGCCACCAGCCCCGTCGCTGGCCCACTGGAGCCGCTGACCCAAGAGCGCCTAGAAGCGCAGCTTAGCGGCCTGAACTTGCAGCACTTCCGCAATGAGGAGGGGCTGACCGTAACGGCGTTTCCCGGCATGGCATGCTTTTTCGAGTTTGCTGAGATCGGCTGCAAGATCACCACGCGCTGGTTGGGCTTGATCGAGTCTGAGGAAGACACTGCCACTGTGCGTCTGCGCGCCAATGAGCTCAACCGCTTCATGCCACTTGTGCGCACCCACCCAATCACGCGCTCCGATAACTCCACCATCGTGCTGTTAGAGGCGCCGCTGTTTGCACCGCACGGTGTTACGGATGGCCAGCTCAAGGCCATGCTGCAGTTCTACTTCTCCACCATCCATGACCTGCAGAGGGACCTGCGCAAGACTCTGCCGCACATCGCGGATGAGATGCCACCTACCGGTGGAAGCGAAACCACCGACGCAGACACGACCGGAACAACAGAGGCTTAAGCACCATGGCAACTGAGACACCCGAGACTACTGAGACGTTTACCCCGCTATCGTTTGATCTCGCCACCAAGGCTTTTGATGAGCTTGGCTGGCAGTATGACGCCAACGAAAAAACCCAGACGTTGCAGACTGGGTTTAGCGGCATTGGCATGCAGGTGAAGTTCCTCGCCCCGAACGTGATCGTGGCAACCACCGTGGCCGTTGACGCGGTCAAGGCGGACCGCTTCGAGAAACTTATGGCGTGGGCGCGCGACTACAACCTCAACAACGCCTACCCTTCGGTCTCTGCATTTCAGGACAAGGAAAATGACCTAACAGCCCTTGGCGTGGCGTACACCATGCCGGGCTACTGGGATTACACCGAAGAGCAGTTCCGCGCGCACCTGACCAGCGCCATCGACGGGGTGGTCAACACCTGCTTGGCCTTCTTAGAGACGTTCGCCCCTGACGTGCACCAGCAAGTTACTCAGGCACAACAGCAGGCTTAAACGACGGGCGCGACGCCTCGTAGGAGGCAATCGCCTCCTCGTTGCGAAGCGTCAGCCCAATATCGTCCAGGCCTTCCATGAGGCGCCAACGCGTGTAGTCATCGATGTCAAAGGTGTAGGTGTTCTCCCCCACCGTGACCGTGCGATCTTCAAGCGAGACGGTGACCTCAAGGCCTGGCTGCTGCTCAAGCTGCTTCCAAATCAGCTCAATGTCGGATTCGCTCATGATGCCTGCGAGCAGACCGGCCTTGCCGGAGTTGCCGCGGAAAATATCCGCAAAGCGTGGGCTGAACACGGCACGGAAACCGTAATCCATGAGCGCCCAGACAGCGTGCTCACGCGAGGAGCCGGTGCCGAAATCCTCGCCGGCGAACAGGACGGAGCCGTTCTTAAACGCATCCTGGTTGAGCACGAAGTCAGCCTCGTTTTCGCGCCAGTTGGAAAACAGGCCGTCCTCAAAACCGGTGCGAGATACGCGCTTGAGGTAGCGCGCAGGGATGATCTGGTCAGTGTCTACGTTGGTGCGGGTCAGCGGCACGCCGACGCCGACGTGGGTGGTGAATTTCTCCATGGTTGAAATCTCCTTCTACAGGTCAGCGGGGCTTGCAAGATGGCCGGTTACCGCGGTAGCTGCGGCCACCAGTGGGGAAACCAGGTGGGTGCGTCCACCCGGGCCTTGGCGGCCTTCGAAGTTGCGGTTGGAGGTAGACGCGGAGCGCTCCCCCGGTGCGAGCTGGTCCGGGTTCATGCCCAAGCACATGGAGCAGCCGGCGGTACGCCATTCAGCACCGAACTCGGTGAAGATTACGTCGAGACCTTCCTCCTCTGCCTGCTGCTTGACCATGGTGGAAGACGGCACGACCAACATGCGAGTGCCTTCCGCGATGGTGCGGCCCTTCACCACCTCGGCGGCAGCACGTAGGTCCTCAATACGGGCGTTGGTGCAAGAGCCGAGGAAGACCGTATCGATTGCGATCTCACGCAGCGGGGTGCCCGGCGTCAGATCCATGTACTTCAGCGCCTTGGCTGCAGCCTGCTTGGAGGCCTCATCACCAAAGTCCTCCGGATCCGGCACATTCGCACCAAGCGGCAGGCCCTGGCCCGGGTTGGTGCCCCAGGTGACAAAGGGGGTCAGGCTGGAGCCGTCGATCTCTACGACGGTGTCAAAGGCTGCGCCCTCATCAGTCGGCAGCGTCTTCCAGTACTCCACTGCTGCGTCCCAGTCCGCACCCTTGGGCGCAAACTCGCGGCCCTTAACGTAGGCAAACGTCTTCTCATCCGGCGCCACCATACCGGCGCGTGCGCCAGCTTCGATGGACATGTTGCAGATAGTCATGCGTGCTTCCATTGAGAGCTTCTCAATGGCTTCACCGCGGTACTCAATGATGTGGCCTTGGCCGCCGCCGGTGCCGATCTTGGCAATGATGGCCAAGATCAGGTCCTTGGCGGTGACCCCTTCGGCCAGTTCGCCGGTGACCTCAATCGCCATCGTCTTAAAAGGCTTCAGCGACAACGTCTGGGTGGCCATGACGTGCTCTACCTCGGACGTACCAATGCCCATGGCGATAGAACCAAACGCGCCGTGGGTGGAGGTGTGCGAGTCACCGCACACGATGGTCATGCCCGGCTGCGTGATGCCAAGCTGCGGGCCAACGGTGTGCACAATGCCTTGCTTTACGTCACCCATTGGGTGCAGGCGCACGCCAAACTCTTCGCAGTTCTTCCGCAGCGTTTCCACCTGGGTACGCGACGTAGGCTCGGAGATCTCCAGCAGGTTGCCGCTGATAATGCCTTCCGTTGGCACGTTGTGGTCTTCTGTAGCCAGGTGCAGCTCCGGGTGACGCATGGTGCGTCCGCTCATGCGCAGGCCGTCAAACGCCTGCGGTGAGGTAACCTCGTGCAGGAGCTGGAAGTCAATATAGATGAGGTCGGGCTCACCGTTTTCGCCCTTGGTCACGACGTGGTCGCGCCACACTTTCTCGGCCAGTGTCAGCGGTGTTGTAGCCGAGGTTTCAGCCATAGCATTCTCCTTCTCCGATTCCAGCATGCGAGATGCTACTATCCATGGTGTGAGACAGTATAGCGAAGACTCGGGCATCAAGGTTCTCGACCGCTCCGTAGCCATCATCCGCGCGGTAAGCAGGGGCGATAAGACCCTGGCCGCACTCAGCGCCGACACAGGCCTGCCGCGTGCCACCGCGCACCGCATTGCCACAGCCCTCGAAGTGCATCACATCCTTGCACGCACCGAGCAAGGCGCGTGGACCATCGGCCCAGCACTTGCACGTTTTTCCACAGGCACCTCGCCCCACCTCATCGGCGCCGCCACCCCTGTGATGCGCGACCTGGTTGCAGTTACGGGTGAATCGGTGCAGCTCTACGAGCTCACGGGTGATACTCGCACGTGCATCGCCGCCGAAGAACCCGATTCCGGCTTGCACAACGTGGTGCCAGTCGGCTCGCGGCTTTCACTTTCCGCCGGCTCTGCCGCCCGCGTCTTTGCAGCACATTCGCCTATCGACGCCCCATTTGACCCCGCCGACCTCGAACAAGTCCGCGCCGACGGCTATGCGGAGTCCGTCGCCGAACGCGAAGTGGGCCTGGCTTCAGTCTCCACCCCGATCTTCCAGCCCGACGGCGCACTGGTCGCGGTGTTGTCTATCTCCGGCCCTGCAGAGCGCCTCAAGCCCTCACCCGCTGACAAATGGGGCAAGGACCTGTTGGCTGCCCGAAAGCAGCTCGAAGCCGCGCTGTAAGACAGGCAGCCCGCCTGGCTACTCGCTTTCAACGAACCCTTCGCCGATACGCCACGTCCTGCTCTCACCAAGGCTGACCGTGGCGTGCAGGTCCTCCACATCAGAAACCCGGTAGTAGAGCATGTCCACATAGTCGTGGTGGATACTGGCGATGCCGTAACCGTGCGCGTCAAAGTCAATGTGCTTGACCCACGGGTTGGCGTCACGGATCGCTTGTTCAACCACCAGGGATGTCGAATTGTCCTCCGGATGGTACGTGCCAAAGGCCGTGGTCAAAATCTCATCAACGTTCGGTGCGGAGATCGACGTAGTGACCATCTCGCAGCCAATCTCGCCGAAGCCAGACGGTGATGCAATCGAGTTCGCCCACTCAGAGTGAATATCGCCGGTGAGGAAGAGTGCGTTTGCTTCCTGCTCATCCAGCATGGTGAGCAGCCGGTCACGCTCAGCGGCGTAGCCGTCCCACTGATCCGAGTTCACCGCAATGCCGGTTGCACGTTCCTGCATGTAACCAGTGGCCAGATTGGCCTTGTCGTTGTTGGGGATCGTGGCAAAGCGCATCGGCGATACCATCACCGAGTTGCCCAATACTTCCCAGCGTGCATTGGATTCTTGCAAACGCTGCGCCACCCAGTTGAATTGCTCCTGGCCCATCATGGTGCGATCCGGATTGGCAAATTCTGCGCCGGTGGTTTCCGCGTCGCGGAAACTGCGAAGATCCATCATGGTCAGTTGCGCCAGCGTGCCAAAGTTGAAGCTGCGGTAGAGCTGCGGCGTACCGCTATCAAGCAACTGTGCCCTGACCGGAAGCCACTCATAGTAAGCCTGCTCGGCTGCTTGCCTGCGCTCATCCCACGCGCCTTCTACCCTGCCTTCGGTATGGTTTTCCGCACCTTCGCGCCAACTGTTGTTCGCGGTTTCGTGATCGTCCCAAACAACGATCCACGGGCACGCGGCGTGTGCTGCCTGCAGGTGTAGATCAGTGCGGTAGCGACCGTAACGCTGACGGTAATCCTCCAGTGTGGTGATCTCCCACTCCGGGTGATGCATGCGAGTAACGCCACTTTTACCTGCGTATTCGCCGGTTGGATACTCATAGATGTAATCGCCCAGGAACACCACGTGGTCGATCTCCCCCGTGCGTGCGCGCCGAGCCATATCTCCGTAGGCGTTAAAGAAACCGGACTCCCAGTTAGCGCATGAGGCGATAGCCAAGTTCAGGTGATCCAGCTCTGCGTCTAGAGTCGGCGCGGTCAGTGTGCGTCCGATAGGCGATGTCGCGCCCGCAAACGCCCCGCTTTTCACAACGAAGCGGTAGAAGTACTCGGTTGCCGGCTCAAGGCCGGTCGGGTCAACGTGGACGGTGTGGTCCTGCTCAGCCGAAGCGGTGACCCTGCCCGTGCGCGGGTTACGGAAGCTCTCAGAGGTAGCAATCTGCCACTCCAACTCCACGTCCTCCCCAAGCCCTGAGCCCGGCAGCGCCTCACGCGACGGCGTGACACGTGTCCACAGCACCACGCGATCCGACAAAGGGTCACCGGATGCGACACCATGTAAAAACGGCAGGTCCCACTCTTGTGCGATCACCGGAAACTCCGGTGTGGAGACGGTACCGCGACGCGCCGCGTAGGCACCTCCGGCGCCAAAGGCGGTAGCAGCTGCGGCGGCTGCCACGCTCTGCAAAAAGACACGACGATTCACACGGGGTTTTGCGCTCATGCAGCTTACTTTCAACCAGGTTTAAGAATCCCGCAATCAGTGCAGCGTCACGTTGCCTACTGTTCACTTTCAATTCACTGAGGTAACGATCTGCTAGTAACCAACTGTTAAATCAGCGTGAGTTAAGTAGGCAACCATGACTCTTACGCGCTCTGAACACAGCCGTCCCCGCCTCCGCGGTGCTCTTGCTACCGCAGTGGTGTTCTCGCTTGTTGCTTCCACCAATGTGGCAGTGACTGCGGATGCTCAGGATACTGCGGCAGGTCGGGCCACCAACACCAAGATCAGCCGCGTCGTGCTCGGCATCGGTTCGGACGCATCACAGGCCAACGTGGCTTGGCAGTCCAAGACGAGTGAGACCCAGCACTTGGAGTATTGGCCCACGAATAACCCCGGCAAGGTCACCAGCGTGGAGTCCCCTCGCGGCCCCTACAACGCCGCGGTGTTCTACCCGCATGAGGCGACCATGACCGGGCTCGCTCCCAAGACCGAATACACGTACCGAGTTGGCAGTGAGCGCAACGGTTGGAGCGCACCGCGGACCTTCACCACCAGTACTGACGGCGACAGCTGGAACTTTATCGCCATGGCGGATGCTCAAATTGGTGTTGACACCAAAGTTGCCGAGCAGTCCGCCGCCTGGAAGAAGGCCGTCGACGTTGCAACTGGCGAGCACCCCGATTCCGCTTTCATCATGCACTTAGGTGACCAGATTGAAGGCTGGGGCGCCCCGATCAAGCAGCTTGAAGAGTTCACCGCCCCGGAGAATCTGCAGAAGTACCGCTTGGCTGTACTCAAGGGCAACCACGAAACCTACGCCTCGGAGCGCCACTTCCAGGACACGTATTTCCTGCCCAATGAGGATGGCACGTCGGCGAACTACTTCTTTACCTACAACAACGTGTTGTTCATCGGCCTCGACGGTAACCGCACAACGCCGGCTGATATCGAAGGCCACGGCAAGTTTGTCAGCGACGCAATCGCCGCACACGGCGCTGAGGCCGACTGGGTCATTGTTGGTATCCACCACGCACCGTTCTCCCAGGGCTCGCACTACCTGGACAAAGATGTCGTTGCTCTTCGTAATGACCTGACGCCCAAGCTTTCCGACGCCGGCGTGGACCTCGTCCTTGGCGGCCACGACCACATTTACACCCGCACCCACCTGATGAACGGTGCTACACCGATTATCCCCGAGGGAGCGTCCAAGACCGGCGACATCCTGTTCCCGAAGGACAACGAGGTTCTCTACGTCACCTCCACCACCGCAACCGGCGGCAAGTACTACGACTTCACCGACGAGAACAACCAGAAGTACCCGAATGTGCGCGAGGAGCGGATGCACGACCTAGCACACAAGTCCACCGCACGTTGGCGCCAAGACTACAACCCGGATTACACCAGCATCGACGTCTCCCCGACTGCGCTGACGCTGACCACCTACAACATCAACACGCCATACGTGGTTGACAAGGTGACCTTGCAGAAGAAGCAAGACGAGGCGCCAGAGACGACTACACCTGTGGAATCCACGACGCAGCCGACTACCACTGCGTCTACGGCAACCACCACGCCGCCATCGGATACATCGGAGCCTTCAAGCACCACGGAGTCCGGCTCCACCACGAGCACGGCAACGCCGAAGCCAACCCCTGAGCCGGACTCCCCTGACAATTCGGATGACCCAGACAAGACCCCTGAAGCTGGCAGCAGCACTGCGGGCATTGTCCTGTCGGTCCTTGCCATTCTCTTTGGTCTGTTGGCGTCCATCGCCGCGGTGATCATCCGCGACAATCCGCAGTGGATTCAGGACCTACGCTCGCAGTTCGGCTTCTAAGCTTTAAGGCTAGAGCGCGCGCAGCTCGCGCACTCGGAACCCAAGCTCTTCTACAAGTGCGTTGCCGGGTAGGCGCTGCTGCGCTACCTGATAAATCGCGCCGTACCACCACTGCTGGCGTTCCTTGCCAGAGTTGAAGCGAAGCCACAGCTCCTCGCCGATTGCTTGGTGGTCCGCCAGGATGGACAGCAAGTTGTGCAGCTTATCCGCTGCGGAGACCAGCACGCTGCCTTCTTCCGCCTGTTCAAGGTGAGCCAGGTAGGCATCGGCGCGCTCCTGCCAGCCCGACAATGTGTCATCCTTGGTCACGCCCTGGACCAGTGTGAGTACACGCGGTCCGAAGTCCTGCTCCATCTGCTCCGCCGAGTACTCCTCAGGCACATCTTCCAAAATGTCGTGGAAGAGTCCTGCAATGAGCACGTCTTCATCATCAGTCACCTGTGACAGCAAATGCATGACACCGAACACGTGAGAGACGTAAGGAATTTCCGTGCCTTTGCGCACATGCCCGCGGTGCGCCCACGCAGCGATGTTGATTGCTTGGATAAGCCGCGGGGATGCGGTGAAGGTTTCGGCCATATGTAAGACCCCTTTCTTTTCGGGAACATACACAAGTCTAAGAACGCACGACACACACCCCATACAGCGAGGGCTCATGTGTTCGAATACTGTGGTTTTGGCAGTTACGCCCCTGTATACGAGGATGAGACTATGACCAAAAAGCTCCTGTCTGTTGTCAGTGCGCTCGTCCTAGTTGTCGCTTTGCTGGGCGGCGGGTTCCTGCTGGGTTCGTCGAATTTTCTCGGCTCTCCGGTACAAACTGTCACTGAAACGGACAGCTCGGAGGTGATTCATGCGGTGGAGCGTCGTGAAGAAATCGTGCTGGTCTCCACTGCTACCCAGGGTCTGCACACCACCGAAAACGCTGCGAAGCTGTTCAAATGGGGCATCCCCGGCAGCCAAAAGGTAAACATCCTCCAATACCAGTTCACCGCCAAGCTGGGGATTGACGGCAAGGACGTACACATCGAGGAGGTTGCTCCCGATCACTTCAAGCTGACGATTCCACCCTTTAAGTTCCTTGGCTTCTCGGACCCAGAGTTCAAGACTGTGCATGAACATGGCAAGGTGTTGAGCTTCGTTACAGCAGATATTGATGTCGCGGAAGGCATCAACGAGGTACTGAATGAGGAGAAGCGTGAGGAACACATCCAGATGAACCTTGAGCTGCTGAAGGATCAGGCTGAGAACTTCTACGGGGGCATCATCCACGCCGTTGATCCCGACGCCACGGTTGAGTTCGAGTTCCAGTAATTTGCCGTTAATCCCCCTAGCCTGAATGCATCAACTTTGATTTCGTACCCGGTCATCTTGAAAGAAAGAGCCACCACCTCCCTCGACCAGGCTAGGCGATGAGCTGTCGTCCGACCGTGCAAAGGACGCCAGGGTATATAAATGAATCTTCATTCTTAGTGGTACTGCGGCGAGAAGCCCACCTATCCGCCCCATCCATACGTCCAAGTGCTTGCAGTCGACAGGCTCGTATTCACGTGCTCCATCGAGCGCTCTCATGACGTGCGATAGTCCGTCATAAACCACTTTTCCAGCCCACGCAGCACCCGAATGATGAAGCAGCAGCTACCGGATACTCACGACACTGTTACTAAATAGCCGGTCGCAACATCATGCCCGCGGCCGCCAGCGTGCTGCTCTCATCGCTCGTGTTAGGTCTCGCGCATGTCGCGCCGGCTGCGATCGTCTACACGTTCTTCGCTGCTGGCCTGTCCTTCGCCCTGGTCACCCGGTGGCACCGCTCACTGTGGGCCGGTGTCATCCTGCACATATGTAACAACGTGCTGGTTCAGATCATTGTGATGGTGGGCATCTAACTCCGTTTCTTGCTGACCAAAGCCATAAGAAAGGCAACGGCCACGACGACGAGCCCCAACGGAATCAAGAAAATGAAGAGATTAATGATCGGCAGCGCCTGACCCGCCTGCACTTCTTCCCACGAGGCAAGCGCTGTCGAACCGAACCCGATGAGCAGCATTGCGCCACCCACCAAGGCTGTAACCAAAACGCCGGTGCCCACTGGCTCCCTGCGTGAGACCACGAGAAGGTACACACCAAGGACACCAATCCACGCGGTAACCAACGTCGCTCCCACCGCCATAGTCACCGCGCTGATCGCCGACCAGTACTCCGGATCATCAATGACGCTGTTGAGCAACACCGTCAGTACTGGAATGCCTATCGCGCCGGCGAGCAAGCTTCCAAGAATCGCTTCAGGTTTCATAGGCAAAAGCCTAGCTGCATCCTTCCGTGCGCCCGTTCAGTTAACGAGACACAGCTCACCTTCCCCATTACCCGCATGGCAAAAGCCGAACCTTGGAGAGAAACATGAATCCAGCTTCCATCGCAGCCAAAATCACCGTTCTTCTCACCTCCGCCGCCCTGCTGAGCTCATGAAGCCTGGGCGATTCCGACGATGCCGCCGACTCCGCCGAATCTGACAACGTCCAGGCTTCGGAAGACTCCTCTCAGTCCGACACCAAGGGCATGCAGCGCGTCCAAGAAGGCCGCATCTCTATCGAGCTTCCAGAAGGCTGGACCGAGAACCCCAACTTCAAGCCCACCATGAACGGATTCACCACATCATAGGCCAATGACCAAGAAAACCCCACGGACATCGCCCGTATGAGCTCCAACCAAGGGCAGGGCTCCACCGCCATGGCAACCATGGGCTACTTCGAAGCGAACGCCATGTTCAGCACCACACGGCAAAGAGTTTGAACTCGGCGAATCCCGCGATCTCAAGATCAAAAACGCTGATGAAGCCAAGCTGAACACCTGGACCACCAACGGCTCCAAAGGTGAGACCGTCAAGGCGCATGGGTATTCGTCTCCTCCGGCGCCGATGGTGCCGCTGGCCTCGAGATCGCGGCCACCACTTTGTCCGATAAAGAGATCGAGAAGATCATCGACTCGGTCGAATTCAACCCGGACGAATACGACCGCAGCGCCGAACCCCACGAATCGACCACTGCAAACCAGATCTGTACCACGCAAGAGCTTTAGGGATGTGAGGGAAAGTACTTGCGTGCTGGTGCTGAATTTCTCCGCCACTGTGCACTCCGCGTACAGCACAACTGCTGCCTTTTACCGCTAAATCCTCCTCTGGAGGCTCCGCGAACTATCGCGCACCCCTACTCCAACGTCCGAGGCATCTGCACCAGCTCTGATTAAAGGCCTACCAAGCTGATGAGTCCATCGTACGGGCCCAGAACCGCATGGCCGAGAATCAAAACATGAGGGCTCCCGAGAAGCGCTCGCTTATCACGATGGTAAAGCCAGACCCGACCTTTTGGTTTCCGGTTTATGCCATCGGCTTCGCGTATCTGATGGCGTGGATTGTGACGGACATCCGCTTCCTATCGTTCCAAGACACGAAGCGTGCATTGTGCTTGCTCCTTGCCCTCGCAGCACTCGCTTCCCCGCTATGCCCGGGAAAAGCGAGCAGCAGTGCAGGCCTTCCAGATTGCTAATGCTGACGGTTTTTTCCAGCGAACCAGGCATCACCGGAACGAATGGCAGCGGTTATTGCACACATCGAAAACCACCGCGCGAACACGGTTTCCGATGCGCTGCATCTGTACATCGTTGAACGGCTCCAAAAGCAGCAGACCGAAGAACTTCGCGCTCACAACGCTGCGATGCGCCAAGAGCAAGCCGCGCAAAACGCCGCCATTCGGTGTCAACAGCAACAAGCTCACCAGTACGCGCTATACAACCAGACCATGGACAACATGCTGGCCGGCTGGACAATCGACGACGGGCTCCGCGGCCGCTAAACCCACCTCCAACCCGAAAACACAGCCGACGCCTTGGAAAACAAGAATCCAACCCCCTAGTGTTCCACGGATTTGCTCCGGAAAAAGGAAACCCGCCGAGAAATGTCGGCGGTATTTCCCAATATTTACGGTTTTTAACCCATCTTATGACCCTTAGTGTAAGACAGATCTTATGAAAAAGCAAACTATCGATTCTCTCGTGGAAGCCTTGTCGGATCCTCGATTTGAAACATATAAAGCACGGGCAGGAAATGATTGAATCGGCCTGACTTTTTGAGAGTGGCGTGTTACGCGGCGTGAAGGCCTGCGTGGTTTTCTCGTTGGTAGTTGGTGTAGTGCTCGATCGGCGGGATATGCCCGAGCGAGGAATGCAACCGCTCGTGATTATACCAGTGGACCCATCCGGCTGTGGCGCGTTCCACCTCACTCCAGTTCGTCCACGTCCCCGCTTCGAAATCAATGAGTTCTGACTTGTACAGCCCGATCGTTGACTCCATCAGACCGTTGTCGTAGGCGTCGCCGACGGTGCCGATGGACCCGTCCATTTGGTGGACGGCCAGCAGTCGGCGGAGATCTGTGGAGGTGTACTGTGAGCCCGCATCCGAGTGATGGATCACCCCGGCCGAATCAAAGTACGGGTCCTGGCGCTGGCGTATCGCCAGTGCCTGTCGCAGCGCACGGATGACCAAAGATTTCGTGGCTCGGGTGTCCACGACATACGCCCTGCGCTAGCCGTCGTCCTCCAACACGTTCCAAACCACTGCTGGCTCATGGCTACGCTTGCCGGCCCTTCATATGCTTGCGCGTGCTAGCGCCGGGTTGGCTGCGTCGCATATGCTCACAGCATATGCTGGTCACGCTGCATATGGTACGTTCGACTGGTTAGTTGAGCCACTCCCGACGTCGCTTCAAGTTGGCAAACCACTCGTCACTTTCCGCCTTGCTTAGCCGGCCCTCCACCATTGCTTGGCTCGGCAGAACGTCTTTCCACGCTTCTTTCAGCTCCATCGGAACCGGCAAGAGGATTGTCCCGCCTTTCGCGCTGATGGGTCGCAAGTCGTTCACAACCGTCCCGATTTTGAACTCGTCCTCCGCGATTTGCCGGCTGTACCCGCTGGCAACAGTGCGCCACTCGTTCCCGTTGCCATACCCGTAGTGCTTCGACTTCAAGTACCGCGCCCGGTCAAACTTGTGCTCGATGGACCACTTCCCTAGTTCCGTGTCGTGTACCGCGACACCCCAGTTTTCAAGAGCGAAAAGCGAGGAAGTGAAAACCCCTCGGAGCTAAGAGGGCCGGTTTCCTGATTTAGCTCGGGGCACATTTTGAACGCGTCCGAGAGTTTGGCGGTACTGCTTAAATAGGGTGGAAAGCCCGCTAAAAGAGGCGTGAGGCGGCTATTACCACTCCGATTATCATCAGCCCCGCGCCGAAGCTAGATGAAGCCACGACGACGCCTGGAGGTAAGGCGTAAACAATTGCCCCAACCGCGATGACCCCTGCAGAAGGGGCCGCCTTTTGATCTGGCTTCCAGCACAGATAGAGCATCAGAAGTGCTGTTACAGCGAAAAGGACGGCTCCAGAGGCCGAAAAACCCTTTGAAACAATCACGTAAACGCCAGCCCCCAGGACCGAGACTAGCGCTAGCGCCATAGCTAATCGACGCCCCTTGGACTTTTGTGTGAGCAGCGAGTCTTTCATTTTTTCAGACTAACTGCACTTCTCCTGGGGAGCTCGTTCCCATCCGATGTTGAGCGCTTGACTGAGGTCGTAGCAAGTTTGATCGGACAGGATCCGGTTATTGCCAGCAATTCTGTTCCAGGCGGCTGTGGCCGCCATGGAACAGCCGGCTCCCCACCATGGTCCGGCAAAAACCGAGCACAATGCGCCAGCAAATCCAGAGGCGCCCAGGGACCAAAACTCAGCGCCGGTCATGTAAACCCGCGGACCCCAGTCCCACTCAAAGTTGATGAACGGCACAATCGTTCCCGGCTCGGGCGGGAGAATCACGTCGTATTCGATGACTACCCCATTGGCATCTTCAAGGCGGTAGGTCTCCACCGTATAACCGTGTTCGCTCCGCTCGTCAGATTTAACGAATCCGGCGTCGACAAGCAGTGCGCGACGTTCTTCGGGAGCTTTAGGAAGCTCCGGCATCCCTTCCAATTCCTGAACGACCTGCTCATCCTGGGCGATCTTGAGAGCCTTATCGACTGTCGGTTCTGCGCTCGCTGCGCCCGGAAAAGAAACTAGGAGTGCTGCTGTGGCAGCAGAAGCAAAAATGTTGCGTAAACGCTTTTTCCTCAAAGAAATCCTCAAATCAAATGATTGAATCATCAAGATTTATTTGCGATGGAACGTTTTCTATCGTCGCATAAGTGAGACGTTTCCGCAGCGGAACAGATTAAACCGGCCTGGGTTGGTGAGAGGGCATGATGTAACACAGGAGGAACATCATGGCTATCAGCCCTTACGACCAGGAGACCCGCCAGCGGGCGGTGCGCCTGTATTTCGAGGAGCTCGCTGACGGCGCTTCATCCAAGGCAGCCGCACTACGCGCTGTCGAAGCTGTCATCGGCATCAAAACATCGACTATCCGCAACTGGGTACGCGCAGAAGAGAAGAAGGTAGACGCCGCCGTCGAGCAATCCGATGCCGAGAAAGACGCGGAACTTATCACCCTGCGCAAGGAAAATGCCCGGCTCAAAGAAGCCAACGAGATCCTGAAACTGGCCTCAGCTTTTTTCGCCCAGGCGGAGCTCGACCGCAAACTAAAGTGATTGTGGACTTCCTCCGCACTCACCGGCACCTGTATTCCATCGAGCGGATGTGCCGCGTGCTCAATGAGCATGAATACGCTATTTCACCAGCAACGTTCTACCGCTTCCAGGCCCGTGGTTTCGGGCCCACCCCTGCCGAGCTGGATGAGGCTTACACCGCGCACCGGCTCTTTGAGCTGTGGCGGGCCAATCGGCGGGTCTACGGGCGACGAAAACTATGGAAAGCCGCCCACCGGGCAGGCTGGAACATCGGCCGTGACCAGGTGCAACGCCTCATGAATATCCTTGGAATCGCGGGTGTACTCCGACGCAAGACCACACGCACCACCGTTGCTGATCCCTCCGCCGAGCGTTTCCCGGATCGTATTCAACGGGCCTGGTCGCAGGCTCAGCGTCCCGATCAGTGGTGGGTCGCGGATTTCACGTATGTGCACACCAGTTGCGGTTTCAGCTACGTGGCTTTTGTCACCGACGTGTTCACCCGTGAGATCCTGGCGTATGTCGTGGACACCCGAGCCACGAAATCTTTGGTCATCCGTGCGCTGCGACAGGCACTGGCGATACGCCAGCGCCAGGACCCGTACTTTGATTCGGCCGGGGTGATCCATCACTCGGATGCGGGCTCACAGTACACCTCCACAGATCTCCGCCGGCTGCTGGCCGTCCACCAGATGGATGGGTCCATCGGCACCGTCGGCGACGCTTACGACAACGGTCTGATGGAGTCAACGATCGGGCTGTACAAGTCTGAACTCATTGATTTCGAAGCGGGGACGTGGACGAACTGGAGTGAGGTGGAACGCGCCACAGCCGGATGGGTCCACTGGTATAATCACGAGCGGTTGCATTCCTCGCTCGGGCATATCCCGCCGATCGAGCACTACACCAACTACCAACGAGAAAACCACGCAGGCCTTCACGCCGCGTAACACGCCACTCTCAAAAAGTCAGGCCGATTCAGATAGAAATTTGTTGAATACCATATGCCTGACACATACCCCGCATACGCCACCGCTGCCCACTGTCCTCGAACGCTTAACGATGGCGGCGCAGGGCTGGTCTTGCCACTCGCGTATGCCTATCGCATACCGTGTTCATTGTGTACGCGATATACATTGATTGATATAACGTCGAGGCGTCCAGTTCTTTTCAACCCACGCGAGCTTCCACCATTCTGTAAACATCGTTTACAGAATGGTGCGGAAGGCTTAGCGCATCTCTGTTATGTCCATAGGGTTTTTGGACATGGAGTCCGGTCTCTTTTTGGACACGGACTCCATGGTGTTCTTGGACACTTCTAGCGGCTCATGGTTGTAGCCTGCGTTTCGGCCGGGGTTTGGATAGGTTCGGGTTCATCTGCGGTGGTCGGCGATGTTTCATTCCTTCGACGAGGTTGATGTTGACCTGACCACCTGCTGGTCTGTGGCTTAACGTGATCGGCAGTGGCACGCTGAAGAGGAATTCACCATCGTGGGCCGTGTAGAACTCCGCAATGTTATCGACTGTGACCGTGGAGTAGAGTCTGCGATTTTTAAACCTCAGGCCAATGTAGAGACCGAAGCCGCACACGCGTACAACGCCATCTTTGCTCACACAGAGCTGGTCTGGGATGCCCCAATAGTTTGTTGAATTTGTCGTAGGCACCGTTAACGTAGGGGCATCGGTGGGAGGTACGCCTTGCTGAGCTGCCATGTCATCGGTGCTGGCCTCGTGTGAAGTTGCCGCTTCCGCGGGGCCGTTTAGCATGTCGGATGCAGCTTGTGGATTGTGCGCCTGATTATAGGCAACTACGCGGGCCCAGATCTGATCAGGATCGAGTGGATGCGTAGGCGACGGTGCCTTTGGGGATCGGCGGAAGGCTCTTGAACTATACCTATGGAATATCGACATGTCGAGGGCTGTGGCCGCAACTACAGGCATGGTTGAAGTACAGCTCCGCAACTCAATTGACCAAGCGCTCACCGATTGGAATACAAAACAAGAAGTGACTACGCCGGGACGGGTTAACTCTTATTCAGCAGGTTGGCTGACGGATCCCGCACCAAGATTAGCCCAGATCATAAACCGCCCAGGAAAGCGTCCGCTCTGGAAGTCAGCGCTCCCAGCCTTGAAGGACGAACATGGAAACTTCAAAAAACCAATAACCCAGTATACGCACGATGACCTAGTCGCAGGGTTAACCTTTGGGTCGTGGACCTACCTGCTCCCCCAGCCCAACACTATGGAGACTAATCCCCGAAGATACTTATGGGAACACGCCCTTAAGCACAGTTTCTCCGCAAGGAACAGTAGGGGGCACGATCACGAGAGCCACACGGTTATCTACCACTGGGCCAATACTGTCCGACACGCTCGCAATAGAGCAAACCATTTGGAACCACTCTTGGACCATAGGGAGGTCATCTGGTTCCACAGAGCATCACTTCGGCTGTTGACTTCAATGAATCCAGCTGCAGCGTCTTGGCTTGCAGGCCAGAATTACATCCCGTCCACATTGAAAGCTCACCCTTTCTAAACCAAACGGTCCTGATGATGCGGGCTGATCATCACGGGCACTGCTGCACTGCGTCTAACTCCGGCAGTGTCGTTGCCATCGCCTCCGACAAAATTTGAATCAGGCTTGGCTTCAACACCCCCGCGTACTTGTCGATTAACCCTCGATTAACCCTAAAAACCCTCGACCCGGTGAGTCCGGATCGAGGGTTTTGCGTTGTACCCCGTACGGGATTTGAACCCGTGTTACCGCCGTGAGAGGGCGACGTCCTAGGCCGCTAGACGAACGGGGCGCGCTCGCTTTGTTTGCGACTTGCTAACAATAAAGGACACAACAACCACGCCGCAAATCGCGAGGTAAATAGGCCTAAAATACGAAAATGCGCTCCACGTTCATGCTGACTTGATCGCCAACCTCCGGCCGTGGGTTCAAGCCCATGCGTGCGCGGAACTCCACGCCGTCTGCGTCCAACGTCACCGAATACCCGGTTACCTCAAACAGCACCGAGGTAATCACCGCGTTGTCGGCAGTGCCAGCGCCGCCAGTAGCCTCCGAGCCAACAGGTCCAACGCGTACATCTGCGGGCAGCACGGCAACAGTCACAGCGGCATCAGCAACAGCATCAGCCCCAGTGCCAATTCCTGTGTTGGTGGCGGGGTGGGTGGTGACGTTGGCGTCGTCAAGCAGCCAGCTCAACTGCGGCTTCTCACAGACCACCTGGCCTGCGCGCACCACGCCTTCGAGGATCGTGGCATCGGCCATAAAGGACGCAACCCAGGCCGTCGCCGGGCGCGTGACAACGGCGTCGGGGGTGTCGAATTGTTCGAGGCGGCCATCGCGAAGCACGGCAATGCGATCCGCAATCGCAATCGCCTCCTTGCGGTCGTGCGTGACGTGCACCGTGGTCAGATGGTTGGTGCGAGTCAGCGCGACAAGTTCGCGGCGCAGCGCGTCACGTAAGGGTTCGTCAAGGGCGGACAGCGCTTCGTCTAAAAGCAGAAGCTTCGGGGATGCCACAATGGCACGCGCAAGAGCAACACGCTGGCGTTGACCACCCGACAAGGTGGCCGGCTTGCGGCGGGCAAAGCCATCCAGACCAACCGTGGCCAAGGTTGTTTCCACCAGCTGCTGCGCCTCCGCACGCGGGATGCCGGCGCGACGCAACGGATACGCCACGTTCTCCCCCACCGTCATGTGCGGCCACACCGCATGCTGCTGGAACACCATGCCCATGTGGCGCTTCTCCGGCGGTACGTGGGAAACGTCCTGGCCGTCGAGCTCGATCGTGCCGGCAGTCGGTTCGATAAAGCCCGCGATGGTGCGCAGTAGCGTGGTCTTGCCAGAGCCGGACGGACCTACGAGCGCGATGAACTCGCCGCTGGGAACGGTCAGGTTGATGTTCTCAAGGCCCACAGTGCCATCCGCGAACGTGACGCCGAGGTTGGAGATTGCAATGTTGCTCATCATCACTCCTTGCCGGATTTACGCACCGTGAACGCAAGCGCCGCAATGCCGATGATCATAAAGAGCAGGGCAAGCGCAGACGCCTGATTGTAGTTGCCGGACTGCTGCAGGTTGAACAACTGCACACCGATGGTGGTGCTGCCAGGCGCAACCAGCAGGATGGACACGGTCAGCTCGCGTACCGCTGTCACGGCGACCAGAACCGCACCTGAAATGACCGCCGGTAGTGCCATGCGCCCACTGGTGTCCCAAATGGCCCGCAGGCGCCCCGCGCCGGAGATCTGCGCGGCTTCCTCCACCGCCGTCGGGATCTTCGCCAGCGGCGCGCGCACGGCCTGCAGCACCATGGCGCTGAATGCGCAGACGTAGGCTGCCAGGATCACCCAGCGGGTGTTGTAGATGCCGGTGTAGCGGCCCATGATCACCCAGCCCACGCCAATGATCAGCCCCGGCAATGCTGCTGGCAACAGGGTGACCAAGCTCAGCGCCGTGTTGCTACGAGCGCGTGTGCGGGTCACCAGCACGCCGATCGCCCATCCCAGCAGACCACAGAGCAGTGCTGCGCCGAGTGCGAGCGTGACCGAGTTGCCAAAGCCTTCGCGCACGCGCGGGTTGGCAAGCATCGCAGCGAAGTTGTCTAGCGTGATGTTGTCCAACGTGAACGGCACACCGGGTGCTGGCAGGAGTGCACGGTAGGTCAGCCCCATGATCGGGCCCAGGGTAATGGCCAACGCCAGCGCCCACGCAGTGATGGTGACCGGCCAGTTGGCCTTGCCTAGTGTGAGCTTCATGGCGCCGCCGCCTTCAACGGTGGATGTGGCGCGCCCTGAGACCACGTAATCCGCCACCACGGCTGCAATGCCTAACAGCATCAAAAGCGCGCCGATGGTAGAAACCACCTGCAGCGGATTTCCTACGGTGCCGGACTCCATGAACCG
This sequence comes from Corynebacterium riegelii, assembly GCF_016728505.1. Taxonomy (GTDB): domain Bacteria; phylum Actinomycetota; class Actinomycetes; order Mycobacteriales; family Mycobacteriaceae; genus Corynebacterium; species Corynebacterium riegelii. The sequence goes on along the minus strand of NZ_CP068159.1, from coordinate 1,795,981 downwards.
GTAGACCATGGTGGCCAGCGTTTCAAAACGCACCGGCGAACCCAGAATGGACGGAATGCCGAAGTCCGCCAGGTTGGAAACCGCGGTAAGCGTAAACGCGGACAGTAGGGCGGGCACGAGCAGCGGAATGGTCACCGTGCGCAAGACTGTGGCGCTTCCTGCCCCGCCGATGCGCGCCGCTAACTCCAGGTCCGGCGGGATTGAGCGCAGCGCGGCGGAAACGATGACGTAGACCACGGGGTACGAGTGCAGCGTCATCAAGAAAATGATCCCGTCAGCACCGTAAATGTCCCACAAGGACCGACCGAAGACTGCATTGAGGCCCTGGTTACGCCCGAAAAGCTGCAGCCAGGAGATCGCGCCGACAAACGGCGGCACCAGAAGTGGCGAGAGCAACAGCAGGCGCAACAGGCCTGTGCCCTTGACGTCGGTGCGCTCCAGCAACAGCGCAATGGCAGCACCGATGATCACAGCGCCGACTGCAGACGCGAGTGTGGTGTACACGGAATTCCACGTCGCTTTGCCCAAGCCTTGCTCCAGCAGCACCGGGATCTGGTTACCACCCAGCGCAAGGGAAATGACCAGGGCAAGCGGCGCGATGAACACCGCCGCGGCGATCAGCCACACCCCTATGCGGGCAAGGCTGATGCCAGGCGTTTTACGCGAAACCAACAACACCTCGCTGTTAGTTCATTGCGTTCTGGAAGAACTCCACGGAACGCGCACGGTCCTCCGACAGCACGTCCAAGTCAGCGTTCATCAGCGCAATGTCTTTGAGCGCCGGCGCGTCGCCCGGGGTGCCAGCAGACTCGATCACCGGCAGGTAGTTCTGCTCAACGGCAATCTTCTGGCCCTTTTCGGAGAGGATGAAGTTGATGTAGCGCTCCGCGGCTGCCTGGTTGGCGGAGTCCTTGAACACCGCGATCGGCTCGGTGATGTACGGCGAGCCCTCGGTTGCGTAGATCTCCTTGATTGGAGAGCCCTTGGCAGCCAAGTCGCGCACCAAGTAGTCCACCACAATGCCTACCGGGTGGCCACCGCCAGCGATCTCCTGGGACGTCGGCCCGTTGGACGCCGCAATCATCGGGTTGTTTGCTCCCAGGTCGGTCACCCACGCCTCGCCCAGCTTGTCATTGTTCATCCACACCGTTGCGTTGTACGCCGCAGCGCCAGAGACCGCCGGGTCCGGCAGGACGATCTTGTCCATGTACTTCGAATCAGTCAGATCAGCCCACGACGTCGGTGCGTCCGCCTGATCAATGACGTCCGTGTTGTAGGCAATCACGGTTGGGATCAGGCGGGTGCCCACGTAGAAGCCTTCCGCGTCCACGACTTCATCGAGCACATTGCTCGTGTCCACGTCGTTGAATTTAACCAGAAGATCTTCCGCCTTAAAGCCTTCGAATGCCGGCGCGTCCGCTGCCCAGATCAGGTCTGCTTCCACCTTGCCGGAGGTGCGCTCTGCCTCAATACGGGCGTTGAGATCACCGGTACCCGCGCGGTAGACCTGCACCTCAATGTCCGGGTTTTCCTCAGTGAACGCACGGTTGATCTCATCAACCTTGTCCTCCGGCTCGGAGGTGTAGACCGTCAGCACGGTCTTCTCACCGGTGGCGGTGGTTTCGGCTGCGGTCGGGCTTTCGCTTGTCGACGGCTCCGCGCAGCCCACCAACGTCAACGCCGCAACACCAAGCGCGGCAGTAATGGAAGCGGAAGTGCGTACGAGGTGCATGCGGTCTCCTAATGAATGCTGTGACGGTTTCTAACAGACGGTTTGTAGCCGCGATAACCCTAGCACTGCAACGCCACACGCGCGCGGCAAAGCAAAACTCCCGAACCGGTGAACCGATTCGGGAGTTTCATGTTGTACCCCGTACGGGATTTGAACCCGTGTTACCGCCGTGAGAGGGCGACGTCCTAGGCCGCTAGACGAACGGGGCGTAAGGACACAGAATATGAAATTCTGTTGCTGGCCTACCTGGACTCGAACCAAGAATGACGGTACCAGAAACCGTTGTGTTGCCAATTACACCATAGGCCATCGTTCTTCATCACACTCTAGCGTTTCGCTTCTGCATTACGCTTTAGCTCTTCGCTGTTGCGTTCTGAACAACGTTGAACACTATAACCATAGGCTTGCATAGAGACCAAATCGCCAGGTTAAAGCCGGTTTATTTGAGTTACAAGCGTGTGGTTATCCGCGCTATCTTTCTTGACCTGTTCTAGGCCTGTTCCGCAGCTACATACGGCGCAGCCGCACGTGCCGCACGCAGGCGGGTCAGCGTGGATTCGCGCCCCAAAAGCTCCATGGACTCAAACAGCGGCGGGGACACAGCCTCACCGGAGACACCAACGCGCAGGGCACCGAAGGCCACGCGAGGCTTCAAGCCCAGATCTTCAATGAGCGCCTTATTCAGCGCTGCTTCGATGTTGGCAGTGGTCCACTCCCCTTCACCAATGGCCTCAAGTGCCGCAATACCTGCCTCAAGCGGCTCGACAGCCGTGTCCTTGAGGTTCTTCTTCGCAGCCTTCTCATCCAGCACCAGGTCCTCATCTGCGGTGACAAGGAACTTCAGCAGCCCGTACGCATCCGAGAGCACCTTGATGCGCGTCTGCACCAGGTCTGCGGCGATGGCGAACTTGTCTGCCGGGTAGTCAGCCGGGAAATCGGTGTACTCCGTCAGGTACGCGCGCAGGCGATCGCGGAAGTCATCCGGCTGCAGCAGGCGAATGTGGTCTGCGTTGATTGCCTCAAGCTTCTTCTGATCAAAGCGGGCTGGGTTGCCCAGTACGTCGGCAACGTCGAAGGCGTTGACAAACTCGTCGACAGTAAAGATGTCCTGATCTGCGGACAGGGACCACCCCAGCAGTGCGAGGTAGTTGATCATGCCCTCTGGGATGATGCCGTTGTCACGGTGGTTGAACAGGTTGGACTCCGGGTCACGCTTGGACAGCTTCTTGTTGCCCTGCCCCATCACGAACGGCAGGTGGCCGAACTCCGGAGTGAAGTCCGTAATCCCGATGCGCTTGAGCGCCTCGTAGAGGGCAAGCTGGCGCGGCGTGGAGGACAACAGATCCTCACCGCGCAACACGTGGGTAATCCCCATCAGCGCATCATCCACCGGGTTGACCAGGGTGTACAGTGGCGCGCCGTTGGAACGCGCAACCACGTAGTCAGGCTGGGTTTCAGACTTGAAGGTGACCTCGCCGCGAACAAGGTCGTTCCATGTCCAGTCCTGATCCGGCATGCGCAGGCGCCAGACCGGCTTGCGGCCTTCAGCCTCATAAGCGTCGATCTGCTCCTGGGTGAGATCACGGTCAAAGTTGTCGTAGCCCAACTGCGGGTCGCGTCCTGCAGCCCTGTGGCGCTCCTGGACCTCCTCGTTGGTGGAGTACGCCGGGTAGACCTCGCCTGCCTCGATGAGTTTGTCCAGCACGTCCTTGTAAATCTCCCCGCGCTGGGACTGGCGATACGGCTCGTGTGGCCCACCGGTAATCACGCCTTCGTCCCAGGTCAGGCCAAGCCACTCAAGGGAGTCAATGATGGCCTGGTAGGAATCCTCAGAGTCACGCGCCGCATCAGTGTCCTCAATACGGAACACGAACGTGCCGCCGTGGTGGCGTGCTTGCGCCCAGTTGAACAGTGCGGTGCGGACCATACCCACGTGTGGGGTGCCGGTTGGAGACGGGCAGAAACGAACGCGCATGGATGATTCAGTCATGTGGGCAATCGTAGCGCGCGAAAGGGGCCGCCCCGTAAGCACACTCTGGCTTAGCGGACGGCCCCTTTGCTACACCCCTTTAATACGTCGGTTGTTTTGCACCCCTACTTGGAGTGGCGGGAAAGGAATGCCCACATCTCATCAGCGGCGGATGGGTCGTACCACCAGTAGTGGTTGGAGCCGTGTACCTTGATCACCTCAACGCCCTTCATGCAGGCACGGGCGGATACGCGGGTGGCATTGTGGCCTACTGGGCGCGAGTCAATGCCGCCGATGCATCGATTGCGGCGCTCGTAGGAGGCGAAGAGCTCCGGCACTGGCATCACGCGCTGGCCGCGACGGATCGTGCCGTAGTACGGCGTAAGGCCGTCGGCGGTGCCATGGATAGCCATAAACGCAACCGGCAGGTTCTGGCAGCCCTGGTTTACCGGCGCGTAAAACGCACCAGAAACAGCAGCTACACCAGCAAACAGATCGGCCATGTGGCATGCAGATACCGCTGCCATGCCGCCGCCGGTGGACATACCGGTGGCGTAGATGCGACGGCGGTCAATGTTGTAGTACCGCTGCACGTCATCAATCATGGCGCGCACAAACGCAATGTCCTGGCCCGGGCGTGTTGATGCCGTCGGCGAGCCCTCCCACGACGCACCGATGGCGCGCGGGTAGACAATGATGGCGTCGCGGCCCACGGAAGATTCGCGCAGACGCGAGTAGTTGCGGAAGTTCTCAGTGGAGTCTTCGAATGCGGAGTAGCCAACCATCACCGGAGTGGGATTTGCCGGGTTGTAGCCGTGCGGCACCCAGATGAGGTAGCTGCGGCCAGCAACCTGAATCTCGCCGTTTTGGCCATTGCCTACCGGCGCTGGCGCCTGCTGGTTCCACGGCCCAATCTGCAATGGCGGCAACGGCGCAGGTGCGGGAGCGCCCGGAAGGGAGGAACCAGCTGGCAGCGCGTCGTTTGCCATTTGTACGAACTTGTTCCACTCCGCGTTCGCCTGATTCACAGCGGCATTAATGCCCGCATTGACTTGCGACGACAAGTCCTGCGCCCCCGCCGCCTGCGGCACATGCAGCCCTACTGCCAGCATCAATGCGGCACCCGTAGCAGCAACAGCGCGCTGGATACGTCCCTTCACTTGATCCCCTTATTCACTTCAGTCACATTAGTATCACAGCAAACAGTAGACCTCTTACCAGTTACAGACAAGCGGAAGGTACGCTCAACGTTTGTGTCTTTAACCAGCAGCGCCTTACAGCGCCCCTCAACCGCCCCCGACTTCCTGCTGTCCCGGCCAACCGGGTCAGTGCGAACCCAGGGCGCTGCTGCTGTGTTTTCCACCATTGATGAGGCAATTACTGCGCTCACCAGCGGACAAGCCGAGATGGTGGTTGGCGCTTTACCGTTTGAGCGCGCCTGTCCTGCCGCACTGACCGTGCCGCAGCGCATCATCCGCGAGGAGGGCGTGCTGCACCCGCACCCCTTCTACACCACTGGTGCAGGCTCCCACCTGAATGCCGCGCTTATCGGGGTAGATCCCGCGCCGAACGAACATTTACGACGCATCGAGGCCGCCGTCTCCACCATCCGCCGCTCATCCCTGGACAAGGTGGTCCTTGCCCGCGCGGTGGACATTGCGTTTAACCCGCCGGTAGATCCGCGCCTAGTGGCAGCTCGACTGATTGAGCTTTCCGCGACTGGCGACGGCTTCATCGCAGACCTTAGCCCCGCGGGCAAACAGGGCCACTTCCTTGTCGGTTCTTCCCCAGAGGTGCTGGTCCGCCGCCAAGGACACCACGTGACGTCATACCCGTTGGCAGGCTCCGCAGCGCGTATCCCCAACGACCCGGCAGCCGACGCTGAGGCGGGGCGCCGTTTGGCAGCGTCAGCCAAAGACCTTGATGAGCACGCATACGTGGTCGAGCACATCCGTGAGATCCTTGCCCCGCTGTGTACGCAGCTAAACATTCCAGATCGCCCAAGGTTGGAAAAAACCAACGAGATGTGGCACTTGGCTACCCCCATCGAGGGCCAGCTGCGTGAACCCGCTCCGAACGCGCTGGAGCTTGCGCGAATGCTCTACCCCACTCCAGCGGTATGTGGCACACCGCAAAACGCAGCCGAAGCACTCATCACCACCGCTGAATCGGAACGCGGCTTCTACGCCGGCGCAGTCGGCTACACCGAGGCAAACGGCAACGGTGAGTACATGGTGGCCATCCGCTGCGCCGAAGTTGCTGGAGATGGTAAAACCGCCCGCGCTTGGGCGGGCGGCGGACTTGTCGCGGACTCAGACCCTCAGGCTGAGCTTGATGAAACGACGGCCAAGCTGCGCACCATCATGCGCGCGCTCGGCCTTGATACCGAGGCCTAGCTAAGGCCACCAAAGGTACTAGGCGCGCTCAATCGGGTTACGCAGCGTACCAATACCCGGGATCTCCACCTCAATCACATCACCCGGGACCATCTCTGCGGTACCTGCAGGCGAACCGGTAGCCATCACGTCTCCCGGCAGCATGGTGAAGGATTGGGTGACCCACTCCACCATCTCACCGATGTTCATAATCATCTGGTTCGAGTTGGAGTCTTGCTTGGTCTCCGTCTTGCCGTCATGCGTCAGGTGCGCCTTGATTGGCAGGTTGGTGAAGTCGAACTTATCCAGGTCCGTCTCAATCCAGGGGCCCAACGGACCAAAGGTATCGATACCCTTGGCACGAGCCCACTGGCCGTCCGCAAACTGCAGGTCACGTGAGGAAACGTCATTAATAATGGTCACGCCACGGACAACCGACTTCCAGTCGCTCGCCTTGACGTTTTTGCATGGCACACCAAACACGATCGCCAGCTCACCCTCGAATTCAACGCGGGTGGCAAACTCCGGAATCTTGATCGGCGCATCTGGGCCAACCACGGCGGTCGACGGCTTAATAAAGATGGTCGGCGGCAGATGCTCCGCAGACTCCTTAAACACCTCCGCAACGTGGTCGGCGTAGTTACGGCCCACCGCCACGATCTTGCTTGGCAGAGTTGGCGCCAAAAGGCGAACGTCCTCCAACGCATATTCCTTACCGGTGTACTCCGGCTCTGTAAACGGGGTGCCAGCAATAGCCTTCGCCGTGGTCGCATCCGCATCAATCACAGCAAACGTCATGCCTTCAGGGGTTGCAATTCGTCCAAAACGCATGTGACCGAGCATACATCGCACCAAAAACGTGGCGTAATCGGTCCGCCCCTAGTGATTCCCTAGGATGCGGTAAGTGCTAGGTAGAGCTCCGCGCACGCAATCGCATCCGTCAACGCATTGTGATTGCCGTACGTAGGCAGGTTGTATCGCTCCCGCACGCGGGCTAGTCGCAGATCCTCTCCACGCGGATAGGTGCCCATGCGCTCCATATGTCGGCGCTCCATCGTCATCGTGTCCACCACGTCACGCTCAGCAAACACGAAACGCTGCCCGCGGACCTCCCTGTACAGCTTGGAGATGAACCCAGTTTCCATTTGGGCGAAATGGGCGATCATTTTGTGGCCCTCAAAGGCACGATCAAACGCATCCAACACCACGTCGTGGCTTTGACCATGCTGTGCCACGTCATCATCCGTAACCCCATGCAGTGTGGCCGAATCCCCAATACGCACGCCAGACAACACGAAGTACTGCGCGCCTGAGAGGTCAATGACCCTGTCATTGACCGGCACCCAACCAATAGACACCAACTCATGCTTGTCAGGCTTTAACCCGGTGGTTTCGACGTCGACGGCGAGAAACGTGCCGTCGACAAGCAATCTGCTCTGCTTGCGCAAAAACCCAAACACCCTACACCGCCCGGGTTGGATACTTGTTGGCCAGCGCATTCTGCAGGGACTTGATCACGCCGAAGGCATCACGAAGCGCAGCACGATCCCGTGTAGGCAACTGCTTCGGATCGATCCGATAATTCGGCGGCTGGCCCGCACGAACTTGGGCTGCTTGGTGCTGTATCGCAAGATTTGAAAGATACTCGTACGCCCCAAGGAGATCCTCAGCACCGCGGGCGGACACGGAGTCCCCCGCCGCCCCACGAAGACGCGCAGGAGTTTCCACCTCATCTACCCCCGCCGTCATGGCATACAGGCGTGCCATCTGCACAACCGCAGCGGTACCGCCTCGCTTGATGTCCAAGGTATCGGCGTACTCGCCGGAACGCTCCACCACCAGGCCTCGGAAGAATCCAATCGGCGGCTCACGGAACGTAGCAAGCGCGGCCAAGTGCGTATGCAGGCGCCGTGAACCCTGCGCGGACACGCTTGCGTTCTTCCGAACGTTCAGCGCCATCTCCTCCCAGCCCTCGCCGGAACCCGCAATTGGGCGGAAGTCAAAAAACACCTGCGCGTGCAGCAGCGCATTCGGGTCCGGGGCCGTAACCCAGCCGTGGAACGTGCGGTTCCACTCGGTCTGTGTCATCCGCCAATCAGGATTAGACGCCATCATGTCACCTGGGCACAAGGCCTGGCCCGCGTTGCCCAGGCCCTGGCAAATGAACTCAGCTAGCTTGGCAAAGTACTCTCCGTGCGCGGATTCGTCATAACTATCGGACAGGACGAACGCGTTGTCTTGGTCCGAGGCTGGCCCCATCTCACCACGCGCCTGCGACCCAACCGCAACAAATGCCACCGGCACCGGCGGCTCACCGAGCTTTTCCACGCCAAGCGCGAACAGGCGACGCGCAACCGCATCCGCAATCGAGGTGAGCAGGCGCTGCGTCTGGGCAGCAGAGGCACCGCGGTCAAAAAAGCGCACCGCAACAGCTGCCGCACGCTGGTAGGCACCCGCGAGCTCCTCAAGGCTGGAGCGCTCCACATCCGCCGCCATAAACATTGGATCCGTCTGCAGCAACCGCATGATGTCACCAGCAGTGAGCACACCGACGATACCCGTGCGGTTCTCAATAGGCAGGTGGTTAATACCCAGCTCACTAAACACCAGCATCGCTTCAAAGACCAGGGCATCTTCCTGAATGCTGCGCACCGGCGATGTCATCACCGTAGCAACCGGCTGGTTGGTGTCCACCTGCTTGGCCACCACCCGCGAACGCAAGTCCCGGTCGGTGAGAATGCCCGGTGTTTCCCCAGCCGGATCAATGACAACGCAGCTGACTTTCGCCGCGTCCATCGCCTGGGCGGCCTCTGCGATGCTGGCGGTGGACACCAAGCTGACCAGCTCACGCTCACTAGCCACCGCACGCACCGGTGCGCGCAGCACATCCGCCGCGCCGTTGTCTTTGACCTCATCTGCTGCTGCACGCACGCGCCGTGATGCTGACTGGAAGAAGCGCTCCAAGTCCGGGTGGTCTGCCAGCAGTTGTGCAAACGTCTCGCGCGGCAGCAAAAGCAGCACGCTATCTTCCACCGCCTGCATGAGGTACTGCGACTCCGGTTCACCCACCAGCGTGGAATAACCAAAGTTCAGGCCCGCTTCACGGCGGTCCAGCAGCATATTGTCTTCACCCACAACATCAATCGCGCCAGAGCGGATGATGTAGAGCGTGTCATTGACATCGCCGGGTGCGAACACGGTCTCCCCGCGGCGAACATAGGTGATCCCCATCGTGGCCGGCAACGCACGCAGGGTTTCTTCCGGCAGGTGGGAAAACGGTTCACTTACAGCGAGGAACCGGTAGACCTCATCTAATTCGACGGACATGGCCCAACACTAGCGTGTGGCTGACAACCCCCGAAGCGTTTTGGAGCTACTGGTAGCTGACAAACCACGGACGCGGGTTCACATCCGCGTAGGTCTGCTCCGGGCTAAACGTCGGCGTGTCCTCATCAATGAAGTTCTTCCACGCCATGAAGAAGTTCGGGTCCAGGCCTTCACGCAGCACGTTCCATGTGTCAAACTTCTGCCCTGGCACACCGTGCCCGTCCGCGTGCAGCACCCACGCCAGCTCCGGCTGGCGGGTGACAATGTTTTCACGGTCCGGATACATTGCCAGCTGGAATTGGTGCAGGATCAGCATCTTCTGCGGCAGGTTGTTCTCTCTCACGAGTGCCGCAAGCCAATCCGCTACCTCATTGATCTCAGCTGAGGTGGCACTGCCAATCCGGCTCAGTGGCTGCTCGCCCGGATTCAGCTTCCATTCCGCATCCAGCGCCAACCCCACGTTCGGGCGCTTCAGCAAGTCTTCATAGAGCTTTGCCTGCTCAAGGAAGCTTGCCTGTCCCGGCTGGAGGTCCAACACCGCGTAGCCGCCGGCATCCAAGATCGCGTCCACGTACGGCACCAAGTGATCGATCGGAGTTTCGTTTGAGTAGTTACCGTCATCCCCCGGCCCTCCGGAAGCAACCGTGGCAATGACCTCAAATGCAGGGATCACCGGTGCCTCTTCAAAAGGTTGGTACCAGGAGGCGTACTCCTTGGCCAGCTCGGCTGCCGCGTGCGCGTCCTGCTCCCCCATCACACCCAAGTCTGGTCCATAGGGGTGGCCGTAGAGCGCAATCATGCGTCGGCCCGGAAACACCAATCCACCACCGCCGGGCAGCTCACCGTTGGCCGCAAGTTCAGCGCGGGCACGCAGGTTCTCGTCTGAGCCCCACTGTCTGCCCAGTGCGAGCACATCACCGGAGGTCACGGCACTGATGCTTGTCGACGTCACCCTCGGATCCGCAACCTCCAACACCTGGACATCCGCGCCTGCTGCGCGCGCCGTTGCGGCAGCCGCACGCGAAGTTTCCCAGGTGGCGAACACGGTTGGCATGACAAGGTCAAGCGGTTGCTGTGGTTCCAGCGCGGCAATCGCCGCAACGTCGCCTTGCGGCTGGCCTTCGGCGTTAGGGTACGTGGATTCATCGCCCGTGGTGGAGGTGTCCTTATCCCCCGTGGTGGAGGTGCCCTCAGGCACCTCCACCACGTTGTCTGCACCAAGGCGTGCGATCTCCGCCTCGATTGCTTCCTCGGTTCCCGGGTGGCGTACTAACAGCGGTGCGCCAAGGTCCACCGCGAGTGCGGCGCCACGCATCTGGTGTTCTCGATCAGGGCCGACAACAACGACTGAGTCGGAGGTTTCAAAAAACTTCGTACTCGCATCAATGCCTGTGCCGTTGGCATCTGGGATCACCTCGTGGCCATCCATAGCCAGTTTCGGCGTTTTATCTGCGGAAACGTTATCGCCGCCTGAGGCGCCATCGTTTCCGTTGGCGGTACACCCTGTGAGGATGAGGCTGGCGGAAAGGGCGGCGGCAATGCTCAGGCGGCGAAAATGCATGCCTCGAATCTAGCGCAGTGCGGCGACGATGCGGTCACCCACCTCGCTGGTACGAATCTGTGCGCCGTCACGAGACGCCACTTCCTGCTCGACGGCGGCTTCGATGCGTGCGGCATTTTCTTCGTCGCCAAGGAAGCGCAGCATCATGGCAACTGACAGGATCATCGCAGCCGGGTCTGCAATGCCCTGGCCAGCGATGTCTGGTGCCGAGCCGTGCACCGGCTCGAACATGGATGGGAACTCCTTCGCCGCGTTGATGTTGCCGGAGCATGCCTGGCCAACGCCACCGGTGACGGCACCAGCCAGGTCCGTCAGGATGTCGCCGAAGAGGTTGTCGGTGACAATCACGTCATAGCGCTGCGGGTCCTGCACCATGTAGATAGTTGCGGCGTCGATGTGGTTGTAGTCCACCTCTACCTCGGGGAACTCCTGGGCCAGCTCATCAACCACGCGCTGCCACAGGCCACCAGCGTTAACCAGCACGTTGGTCTTGTGGACCAGGGTGAGCTTCTTGCGGCGGGTCATGGCCAGCTCAAAGGCGTAGCGCACCACGCGCTCTGCGCCGTAGTACGTGTTCTGAGACACCTCAGAGGCCACCTCATGCACCGTGCCCTTGCGCAGCGTGCCGCCGTTGCCGGCGTAGAGGCCCTCGGTGCCCTCGCGCACCACCACGAAGTCAATGTCGCCCGGGTTAGCCAGCGGGCTGACTGCCGTGGGGTACAACCGCGACGGACGCAAGTTCACGTAGTGGTCCAGCTGGAAACGCAGCGGCAGCAACAGGCCGCGCTCCAACACGCCCGCAGGCACGCGCTCTGGGTCACCGACCGCGCCCAAAAGAATCGCGTCGTGCTCCTTCAGGCTGGCCAGGTCCTGGTCCGTCAGCACCTCGCCGTTTTTCAGGTAGCGGCGCGCGCCAAGGTCATACTCGGTCGTCTCCACGTCATCGCGTACGGTGTTGAGGACTTTGAGGCCCTCAGCCATGACCTCGGTGCCAATGCCATCGCCGGCAATAACTGCAATTTTCATAGAGTAAGACGCCTTTCCAACTATGTGAGATACTCCCCTTGACACTAGCAACCCCGCGGGCATTTATCGGCAGAACGCCTCCAAAGCTTTCGGGCTACCGCCGGCAACGATGGTGGCGTTGGGGGTAAGCAGCGTGGCGTCGACAAGCGGGACGAAGCCCGTATCCCCTTGCCTAACCGCAATGAGCTGCACACCATGCTCCCGCCACACCTTCGCTACATCAACCGGCGCACCCACCAGCCACTGCGGCGGCGCAAGGCTAATGACCCCAAAATCTGGGGCAATTTCAGCGAACTCACTCATTCGACCGCCAAGCAGATGCGCCACCCTCCGTCCCGTATCCCGCTCCGGATGAATCACATGCAGCACACCCAACTGCGACAGGATCCGGCCGTGCGCCTCAGAATCCGCCTTCGCCCAAATATCGGGCACACCGGCCTCTACCAGGTTCGAAGCAGTCAAAATAGACGCCTCCAAATGCGAACCAATGGCCAGAACCACATGTTTGTGCTCCTCAACGCCAATCTGCGCAAGCGCCTGCGGGTCGGCACAGTCTGCAATCACCGCATCAGTCAAAAACTGCGCCTGCTCACGCACCACCTTCGGATCAATATCCACACCCAAGACCTGAACACCATTGCTGGTCAACTCCCGGGCAAGCGAAATACCGAAACGTCCAAGCCCGATAACCATCACCGGCGCAATATCAATGCCCTGGTTGGCACGCGACGAAAAAGCAAAATGTTTAACCAATGAAGGGCCTTTCTTCTGGATAACTGAAACGACGATGCGCACCAGACAACGCCAGTGCGGTAACCAAGGTCACCGGGCCAATGCGGCCCAAGTACATGATGAAGCAGAGCACGATTTGCGACGGCACCGACAACGCCCCAGTAATTCCCGTAGACAATCCCACCGTGGCAAACGCCGACATCACCTCGAAGACCACCTGATCAGCACTAAATTGCGGGTCGAATACACGCAGCACACCCACCCCGAGAGTGACCACACTCGCGCCAGCAAACGTCAACGCAAGCGCCTGGCGGCTTACAGACGAAGGCAGCGAACGCTTCCCCACACTGGTTTCCTCCCAGCCACGAAACTCCGACGCCATCGCCGCAAACAGCACGCATGCAGTGGTGACCTTGATGCCACCTGCCGTACCGGCAGAGCCGCCGCCAATAAACATCAACACATCCGTGCCCATTAGGGTGATCGGCTGCGCATCCGCGTAATCGATCGCGTTAAAGCCCGCTGTTCGCGGCGACGCGCCCGCAAAAAACGCGTTGAGCAGCTTCTGCCCCAACGGCATCCCGGCAAGTACGCCGTTCCACTCGCATAGTGCGAAGAAGAGGGCGCCGATGGTCAGTAACGTTGCCGTCGCAAAGAATGTGAACTTCGCGGTCAGTGACCACACCTGCGTGCGCCAAGCACCGTGCCGCAACCAGGAAGCAGCCTCCGACCACACCGGATACCCAAGACCACCGCCGATGAACGCCACGGCAAGTGGCAGAAGTACCCAGGCATCCGCAGCAAACGGAACCGCGTTATCGCTTTGCGTACTGAAACCAGCGTTGTTAAAGGCGGACACTGCGTGGAACACCCCCTCCCACGCGGCCCGTAGCGGCGTATGCCCGTAGCCAAGCCAAAACCGCAGCCACAGGATAAATGCCACAACTCCCTCGGCGATGAGGGTAAACGCCAACGTAAACACGAGGCTGCGGCGAATACCACCCGCGGAAATCGGCCGACCCTCAGCGGCTCCGCGACCACGTGCACGCAGGCTAATCCTACCGGTAATCACCATCCCCGACAGCGACGCCACAGACATGATGCCTAGCCCACCCAACTGGATAAGTATAAGGATGACCACCTGGCCAAACGGTGTCCAATAGGTCGCAGTGTCTTCCACAACCAAACCAGTAAGCGACACCGCAGAGGTAGCCGTAAACACCGCAGGCATTAGCGGCGTCCATGTCTGCCCATGCGCAGCAAACGGCAGCATCAAAGCCACCGTCCCAGCGAGGATAAGCAGGATAAACCCAGTTGCGGTCAAGCGCGCTGGACCCCAGAACCCAACCACCGGCGAAGGTTTCACGGCCTACCATCCTAGACCTCTGTGTGACCACAGGAAACCGTTGTTGGCGTTAGGGGTACAGCGCCCACTACCCCCGTTTAGCCAAGATCAACTTGCAGGGAGGTCGCGTTGATGGATTCAGCGATCTGCGCCTCAAGCTCTGCCGGCACTTCCTTCTCCACACGCAGGATCAGCATTGCGCCGCTGCCCTTCGTGGTCTGCGTCAGCGCTGCAGCCTCAATGTTGATGTCTGCGTCACCCAGCTTGGAGCCAACCTTGCCCAGCGCACCCGGCACGTCCGTGTAACGGAAGAACAGGTTGCGGCCCTCTGCGCGCATATCCACGCCACGGCCATTGATGCGGACAATCTTCTCCACACCATCCAGGCCAGTCAGCGCACCGGTGATCGTTGCACTATCACCGTTAGACGCCACAACCTGCACCTCAAGCGCGCTGCGGTGCGCACGAGCCTCAGTCTCAGTTGCAGCAGAGTAGGTCAGGCCGCGAGCCTCCGCGATCGACGGAGCGTTCACAAACGTCACTGTCTCAGAAACGATGCCACTGAACAGGCCGCGGACAGCAGACAGTGCGAGCGTGTCTACGTCCTCAGTCGACAGCTCACCGCGGGCAGTGACCTTGAGCGCCACCGGGGCTTCATCAAGCAGCTTGCCTGCCAACAGGCCAAGCTTGCGTGCAAGCTCCAGCCAGCGGGCAACTTCTTCGCCGACCCTGCCGCCGGTGACGTTCACAGCGTCTGCAACAAACTCGCCTGCCAGTGCCTTAAGCACCGAATCAGCAACATCCGTGCCAGCACGGTCCTGCGCCTCAACGGTGGAAGCACCCAGGTGTGGAGTGACTACAACCTGGTCCAGCTCAAACAGCGGAGAATCCGTGCACGGCTCGGAAGCGTAGACGTCAAAGCCTGCACCGCGGATGCGGCCTGCGCGGATAGCGTCAGCCAGCGCCTGCTCATCCACCAAGCCACCGCGGGCAGCGTTGATAATGATCTGGCCTTCCTTCGCCTTGCCCAGAAGCTCGGCGTCAAACATGCCCGCCGTTTCCTTGGTCTTGGGCAGGTGGATGGTGACAAAGTCAGCGCGGCCCATCAGCTCTTCAAGCTCCACCAGCTCCACGCCAAGCTGTGCTGCGCGGGCCGGGTTAGCGTAGGGATCGTAGGCAATGATGGTGGTCTCAAACGCAGCAAGGCGCTGCGCAAACAGCTGACCGATGTGGCCGAAGCCGACGATGCCGACGGTCTTGCCGTAGATCTCCACACCGTTGAAGGAGGAGCGCTTCCACTGACCGTCACGCAAGGTGGCGTCTGCCGCCGGGATCTGGCGAGCGGTGGACAAAAGCAGCGCGATCGCGTGCTCACACGCGGAGTGGATGTTGGAGGTCGGTGCGTTGGCCACCATCACACCGCGCTCGGTTGCCGCGGGGATATCAACGTTGTCCAGGCCCACACCTGCGCGGCCGATGATCTTCAGCTTCGGGGCGGCCTCAATAACCTCCGCGTCAACGGTGGTTGCGGAACGCACCAAAAGTGCGTCAGCTTCAGGAACTGCGGCAAGCAGCTCAGCTCGGTTCGGGCCATCAACCCAGCGCACCTCCACCTGATCGCCGAGAGCCTCGACAGTAGACGGGGCGAGCTTGTCCGCAATAAGCACAACGGGTTTTGCCACGGGGAAATCTCCTACTGAGTGGAATCGAATATTTCCCTGCATACCTTAGTGCTGCAAGCGTGACATGTCAGCATTTTTGGATAAATAAAATTCTTCCGCCTGCATAATCTTCGTTGAAAGCTGGCGTTCATCACCAAACTGTGCCCCCAACGCCACCAATGGCGCTTGCGACAGTCCTGCCATGGCAAACAGCGCCTGCTCCGAATTGCGCGGGTCAGGATCATCAACCATGGTCACCTCCGCACCAAAACTGCGCGCATTCGCAATAGACGCAATGGAGCTTTCTGCCGTAGCAACAACGACCGGCGCCATTTGTGCGTCCCTACGCGACAAGATCGGAAACGGCCTCGCCTCCGCCTGCGGCATCACTATTGGATCTGCCCACGCCGCGCGCAGCCACACCGGGTCCTGCGGGTCAATGCTAGCTACGGCCACCGCCGCGTCTTCAGGACGCTCCACTTCACGCTGCGCAAATCGCAGCGCCGTCATCGTGCCAAGCGCATCCATGCCGCCCGGGTCGCGATAGACCCGCACCCGCCCAGAGGTTTGCGCCAGCGCCACATCCCCCACCGTCAACACCGTGTAGGTGCGAAGGCGTTCCACCTCTTGGGCAATCTCCTGATGGCGTTCCGGGTCATACACAATCATCGGCGCGTGCGCGACAATCGCAATCGAAGCCGCCCGCAGCTGCGCCTCAACGGTTGCGTCACTCACCACCAGGGTTTCAGAGCTAGTGAAGAAGTATTGGAGACTGCTCATCCCCTTCACATCATCAAGCACCACAGGGTGCTCATCAAAACGCTCAGCCACGTGGCGCGATTCATTGACCGCTTTTGCGCGCGCAAACGGATCCGCGGGCAAGGAATTGCTGCAGCCGCTGAGCAACCATGCCGACGCTAATACCGGTACCAATGCAGCAGCGACAATGCGTCTGACCCTGGTCCTACTCCCCATGATCAGTTGCGACGGCCTCCTGCGTGATATCACGAATCACCGGCTTATCCATGGCGTATTCGATCATGCCCACAAAACGGCTGCGACGATCCGCTTCAAACGCCTCCCAGTTCGACGCAAGCAGATACTGCGGGCACATCTCGTGGCCATCGATTACTGCGTCAAACTCAGCATCATCAAGCAGGGACTTTGACTGCAGACGCGGCAAGTAACGGCGCGGCTCATTGTTCTCTATCACCACGTCCGTGCGCCGGCCCATAGGTGTGCGGTTGAGCACACTTTCCGACGCCTGCACGTCCACCCCCATCCGCTGCAAATACACCGGTGGGAACACGGTGTGGAAGCGCGGACGCAACTCGGCCACCGTCTCCTCATCAAAGGCCTTGCCAGTGCGCCAATCACGAGCGCCTCGTGCCATCAGCAGCGCAAACAGGCCTCGGTACACGCCGCTATCCTCATTAGCGCTCAGCAAGCGGGACTCACGGAACTCCGCATCGGCAACGGTGCGCGGCTCCACCTCCGTCTCCCCTAGCACCCACGGGGTAACTTCCTGAACATCCAAGCCCGCGCGGATTGTCGGCGCGTGCGCACCGTAAAGCTCGCCGAAGACGCCGGACCAGAACCAGCGGTTGAGCCGATCCCGAGCCTGCTCTCCTTCCAACACACCCGGATGCTCCGCAAGGCGCGCCAGAATTGTTGCCAGCGGCACCAGCTGTGAGGCATACGGCACCTGGTCACTGCCCAGGATGCAACGCTGCGTCAAAAACGCCGCCGCCTTCACAAAGGCCGCCGTCATCTCATCTACGTGCGCCAGGTAATCCTGCAACGAAATAGTCAAAATATCGCCGCGGTGCCCGGTGGCGTGACCATTGCGGCTGGTAATCAAAAGCGCTAGTGCCCGGAAAAATTCGATGCGTCCAATCTCGTCCAGTGCCGGGTGCTCGCGCAGTGTTCGTTCGACCTTGGCCCAGTGATCAGCCAAAACAAAACTGGGATCCTCGTTTGCAAACATTGCCGTCAATAACTCAAAGACGTCCATCTGCACGCCCGCCGAGTTCGCATGGGCAAAGATTTGGCCCACACCCACCCGTGACGTGGAACGGTCCACGCGGATCACCGGCACGTCATACGCCGGCAGCCAACGCAACACCTCATTTTGGAACAGCTTGACCGGCTCGCGCAGCTCCTCATTGGCAGCCATGTCCACCAACAGGTCATTGGCCTGCTTCCACATCAACAGCGACACCGGGATAACTCCATGGCGCAGCATATCCTCGCGGCTTGTAATCCCGCCTTCAATCTCAGGGCCGAAGTGCGAGCGCACACGCCCCTCCGTATCAACCGCGAAGACAGCCTCAACAGGCATTGGGTCAGAAGCGACAGCCGCGCGAACGTCCACAAAGAAGCGACGCTGGATCGACTCTCCCCGGTAATCCACTGTCGGGATGACACCTTCACGCTTAAACGCGTGGTAGAGGGAAGTCAGCCTCTGCTGCCCGTCTAAAAGCAAAAGCCCCGGTTCAACGCTGCCGACATCAAGCCCGGCAAGCGGGCGCGGCTTAAAGCGCACCGGCGAATTGCGCGTGTCAAGTGCCAAGAACGATCCAATTGGATAGCCACGAAGCACGGAGGTAATCAGCGTGCGAATCCGGTCAACATCCCAGATATAATCACGCTGGAAATCCGGCAGCTGCAACTCCCCGCGCTCAGCGCGTGCGAACAGGTCAATAAGTGAGTAACTCGGCGTGGTAAAGCCCATGTCTTCTGACTTTAGATCAGTTTCAGCAAATGCTCTCATGATCAGCATGCTCGGGGCGCTCAAGCTGGATTGTGGAGTGCTCAATTCCCAGCTCTGCCAGCGCCGCCTGCGCAGCGTCGAGGGCGTGGCCGGCATCAGCACCGTCATCAAGAACCAGGTGTGCCGTAGCAATAACCGACGCCCCATCCAGCGACCACAAGTGGATGTCGTGCGTTGCAATCACGCCCGGGATGGCCAACAGTGCAGGCTCAACCGCCGCCTCATCAAAACCGTCCGGCACCTGCTCCAACAGGACACGAGCCGACTGCATGAGCAACTGCACCGCACGCGGCAACACCATCGCCGCAATAATCAACGACGCAATTACGTCCGCCGCCATAAAGCCCGTAAAACGAATAACAAGGCTGGCCACAATCACCGCCACCGAGCCGAGCATGTCCACCAACACGTGCAGCAACGCGCCTTCAACGTTGATGGAATCCCCGCGGTGCCGCGACAAGATCCACGCCGAAATCGCATTCGCCAGCAAACCGATAATGGCAATGATCAGCATGGTGCCAGATTCCACTTCCGACGCCACGCGGAAGCGCTTAACCGCCTCAACCACAATGAACACCGAAATCATGATCACTGTTGCGGCGTTCACCAGTGCGGCGAGCACCTCTGCGCGGCGGTAGCCATACGTCGCGCGCCGTGATGCCGCCCTTTTGCCCGCAATCACGGCGATGACGGCAATGATAAGGCCCGCAGCGTCTGAAAGCATGTGCATCGCATCCGCGATCAAGGCCACCGAGCCGGAGACAATGCCGCCGATCAGCTCCGCAAAAAACACCGTCGACGTGATGGTAAGCGCCGCGATGAGTGCGCGCAGTGGGGTGCTTTTATGGTCGTGATCGTGACTGTGTGCGTGACTGTGGCCGTGTGCGTGACTGTGACTGTGTGCGTGACTGTGGCTCATACGACACAGCCTATCCCCACCCCCGGCTTATTGACAATCTATTGAAAATGGCTCCCAGTATTTATTCAGGACGCTGACCAGTAAAAACCGCCGGAAACTCATTTGTGCTGCAGACTGAGACCGCTCATGGTAAGCGCTTTTTGATACCGTGGGCGGATGCTGGCTAGCTGGCTAGCTGGCACTTTGACATTTTTCCTGTCAGATGGCGCAGAATTTAGCGCTTTACATTTTTAGAACGAAGGGACTTTACGCAAATGACCACCCCAAACCCGAACCCAAACGATCCGGCGCGCAACGTTAACCCGAACGTCGACCCGACGGCAGATCCCGCAACCGAGATCATTGAGACCACCCCGCGTGCAACTGCGGGTTCCACCGCAGTCACCACCGAAGACAACAACGGTGGCGGCGGCTGGTGGAAGTGGCTCATCGGCCTGATCGCCGCCCTGCTGCTGATCTGGCTGCTGCTCAACCTCTTCAGCAACAATGACGACGCAATCCCAGCCGGCCCAGCCGTCGAAACTGAGACCACCTCCTCCTCCGTGGTCAACGAGACCACCACAGTTGAATCCGGTACCGTTACCGAGACTCCGACCGCTGCGAACGAGACCGTGACCGAGACCGTAGTTGAGGAAAGCGCCGCAAAGTCCGAGGCGCCGGCAGAGTCTGAGGCTCCAGCGGAGTCCGAGGCACCAGCGGAGTCTGAGGCGCCGGCAGAGGACGCCCCGGAAGCTGAGACCGCAGCACCGGCAACCAACTAACCTGCCGCCTCTAGCGTTGAGCTAGACGCATATACCCCGACTCGCCGCATGGCGGGCCGGGGTTTTTCATTGACAACTCCCCCCACCGCCTCCCCCGGGCTTCAGCGCGAAGGTCCCCAGGCATCCATTCGGGCTATCCGATGTTTGCTATCCGATGTTTAGATTATGCCGCGAACAGATCTATCCAGAACGGATACCTTGTCCGGAAATCCACCGCCCCTACCTGCATAAACGTTGCACCGCTGATACACGTTGGCCAGCTGCCGGGCGGGGACATTGTTCGCCAACGCTAAAAGTCGGATAGCAAGCGAAAAGCCCCCGCACCGCCCGCAATAACGGGGCGAACCGGGGGCTTCAAGCACAAACTGTGAAACCTGTGCAGACTACAACGACTTACGCAGTCTCGTTGAGCGGGTTCTTCACCCAGCTCATCATGTCGCGCAGCTTCTCACCGGTCTGCTCGATCGGGTGCTGCGAAACCTTCGCACGCAGGTCCTCGAGCTCCTTGTTGCCGTTCTTCACGTTGTCAACCAGGCGCTGGGTGAAGGTGCCGTCCTGGATGTCCTTCAGGATCTCGCGCATGCGGTCCTTCGCGCCCTCATCAATCACACGCGGGCCAGACAGGTAGCCACCGAACTCGGCAGTGTCAGAGATGGAGTAGTTCATGTTGGCCAGGCCACCTTCATAAACCAGGTCCACAATGAGCTTCATCTCGTGCAGGCACTCGAAGTATGCCATCTCCGGCTCATAGCCAGCCTCGGTCAGCACCTCGAAGCCCTTCATGATCAGGTCTTCCAGGCCACCGCAGAGCACAGCCTGCTCGCCGAAGAGGTCCGTCACCGTCTCTGCCTCGAAGGTGGTCGGGATAACGCCAGCGCGTGCGCCACCAATAGCTGCAGCGTAGGACAGAGCCAGTTCGCGGCCGTTGCCCTTGGGGTCCTGCTCAACTGCAATCAGGGTCGGCACACCCTTGCCGTCAACGAAGGTACGGCGAACCAGGTGGCCCGGCCCCTTCGGAGCAACCATTGCAACGGTGATGTTGTCTGCCGGCTCAATCAGCTTGAAGTGGATGTTCAGGCCGTGACCGAAGAACAGGGCGTCGCCGTCCTTAAGGTTTGGCTCGATGTCCTTGGTAAAGATCTCAGCCTGGGAGGTGTCCGGAGCAAGCAGCATGATGACGTCTGCCCATGCGGCTGCGTCAGCGTTGGACTTAACCTCGAAGCCTGCCTCCTTGGCCTTCGCTGCGGACTTGGAGCCTTCGCGCAGACCAACGACAACCTCGACGCCAGACTCGCGCAGGTTCTGCGCGTGGGCGTGGCCCTGGGAGCCGTAGCCGATGATCGCAACCTTCTTGCCCTGGATCAGCGACAGGTCCGCGTCATTGTCATAAAGCACTTCGATAGCCATGAGTGATGCACTCACCTTTCCTATATGTTGGGACGGTTGTTCCATATTATGACACACCGTCACGAGCTATGTGGCCACAGCTCGCAAAAAGTTAATTGTTTTTCTTGGACGGAGCCAACGTCTTGGACCCACGGTTGAGCGCAACCTGGCCGGAACGAACCATTTCACGGATGCCAAAGGTTTCAATGACATCCAGGAATGCACGCAACTTCTCCGGAGTGCCCGTGGCCTCAATAACCACAGACTCCGGCGACACATCCACCACGCGGGCGCGGAAGATGTTCGCGGTTTCCACAACCTGGGCACGCGTCTGGTTCGTCGCGTTGACCTTGACCAGAAGCAGGGAACGCGCGATCGTCTGATCGTCTTCAAGCCGAAGCACCTTAAGCACCTGGATGAGCTTGTTCAGCTGCTTGGTGATCTGCTCGATTGCATACTCGGAAGCGTCCACCACAATGGTCAGACGGTTAATACCTTCCGTCTCCGTCTTCGCGGACACCAAGGACACCAGGTTGTAACCACGGCGTGTAAACAGTGCCGTAACGCGGGTGATGATGCCGTCTACATCCAACACCAGCACGGAGAGGATATTGCGAGTGGTCTCGTCTTCGTGTGCCATTAGCGGTTCTCCTCCGTGATTTCATCGATAGCCTCATGGATTGCCGCCGGCGACTCTGCCGCGGACTCCTCCAGGTCAAAAAATGGACGCATGCCAAGCGCATACTGCATGTCAGAGTTAGACGCACCGGCCGCAATCATCGGCCACACCTGCGCGTCCTCACCAACAATGAACTCCACCACCACAGGGCGGTCATTGATCTCGCGTGCGCGCTCAATCGCCGGAATGACCTCTTCCTTCGTGGTCACGCGGATCGCCTCCGCGCCCAGTGCTTCGCTGAGCTTTACAAAATCCGGCACGTACTGCTCTGCATTGCCGCCAAGCTTGGTGTGGGAATACGTTCCGTCATAGAACAGGGTCTGCCACTGGCGCACCATGCCAAGATTGCCGTTATTAATCAGCGCAACTTTGAACGGGAAGCCCTCAAGTGCGGCCGTGGTGATTTCCTGGTTGGTCATCTGGAAGCAGCCGTCACCGTCAACGGCCCACACTTCCTTCTCCGGGCAACCAGCCTTCGCGCCGAGCGCCGCTGGGATGGCGTAGCCCATCGTGCCCAGACCGCCAGAGTTGAGCCAGTGGCGCGGACGGTCAAAGTCAATGAACTGTGCGGACCACATCTGGTGCTGACCCACGCCAGCAACGTAGATGGCGTCCGTGCCAACAACCTTCGACAGCGTCTCAATGACAAACTGCGGGGACAGCTTGCCGTCAGACTGCTCGTCATAGCCACGCGGGAAACGCTCCTTCAAATCTTCCAAGCGAGCGATCCACTCATCAATCTGTGGCGCAGCGTTGCGCTTGGAGTCACGGAACGCATCCGTCAGCTGTGCAAGTACACGCTTCGCATCCCCCACGATCGGCACATCCACCTCGCGGATCTTGCCCACCTCAGCCGGGTCAATATCGGCATGGATGGTCTTTGCCAGGGGTGCGAAGGTGTCGGTGTCGCCGGTCACGCGATCGTCGAAACGCGTGCCAATAGCAATGAGCAAGTCAGACTCCTGCAGCGAGCCGACCGCGGGCACCGAGCCGTGCATACCCGGCATACCCATGTAGAGCGGGTGATGCTGCGGGAACGCACCGAGCGCCATCAAGGTGGTAACCACCGGGATGCCGGTGATCTCGGCGAACTCCAGAAGCTCCTTATGCGCCTCCGCCTTCACCACACCACCACCGATGTACAGCACCGGGCGCTTAGCCTCAGAGATCATCTTTGCGGCCTGGGAGATCTGGCGGTTGTGCGGCTTCGTATTCGGCTTATACCCCGGCAGGTCCAGCTCCGGCGGCCAGTTAAATTCCACCATCTGCGCCTGGACGTCCTTCGGGATATCCACAAGCACAGGTCCCGGGCGGCCAGTCGAGGCAATGTGGAACGCTGCGTTCAGCGTCGCCGGGATGTCCTCAACATCGGTCACCATGTAGTTGTGCTTAGTAATAGGCATGGTGATACCGCGGATGTCTGCCTCCTGGAAAGCATCCGTACCAATCAAGGGAGAGCCCACCTGGCCGGTAATGGCAACGATGGGCACCGAATCCAAGTACGCATCCGCCAGTGCGGTCACCAGGTTGGTTGCACCTGGGCCGGACGTAGCAATACAAACGCCGACCTTGCCGGACGCCACTGCATAGCCTTCCGCTGCGTGGCCTGCGCCCTGCTCATGGCGCACCAGCACGTGACGCAGCGTACGCGCGCGAGACAGCGCATCGTACAGCGGCAACACGGCACCGCCAGGAAGGCCGAACACAATGTCAACCCCAAGTTCTTCCAAACTACGAACCGTAGCGTCAGCGCCAGTCATAACCTCCGGTCCAGGCGCTGCGGCTTCGGCTGCGGGCTGCGGTGATGCTGCCACGATACAAAGCTCCTTCTTCATGTCTTATTCACGGAATTCGATCACACAAACAAAAAGCCCTCGAGCGAGCTAGAAGCTCTCGAGGGCGCTTGGTTTGCGGCTAGCTTTGAGTGCAACCCGCTTACGGCAAGCGCCGCATCGGAATTACTACTACTACAAGTCGCGTCGTGATCATGCGTTAAATAATACACAGCTTTGCTACGCATATATGCGATAGTGAGTAATTTTTTTCATACGCGTTGACTACCATGTCAGGAATGACCGATGCTCCCCGTATTTTCCGCCCCTCTAGAGAGCACGTCATCGCTATTGCAATGATGACGGGCATTGCCCTGATTGGTATTTTGTGGGCCCCCCTCAAACTGGGATGGGTCCTGATATTCCCCATCTTCGCTCTTGTGTGGATCTTCAACGCCAAGACCACGATTTCTGATTCGGGCATTTCCATC
Source organism: Corynebacterium riegelii (assembly GCF_016728505.1). Classification (GTDB taxonomy): domain Bacteria; phylum Actinomycetota; class Actinomycetes; order Mycobacteriales; family Mycobacteriaceae; genus Corynebacterium; species Corynebacterium riegelii. The sequence goes on along the minus strand of NZ_CP068159.1, from coordinate 1,771,472 downwards.
AACTACCTGTTGCGCAAGAACGTCTCGCTTGCATGGGACCAGCTCAAGGGTGTGAGTTTTAAGGGCAGCAAGGCACTTGCCACAACTGTCGACGGCCGCGAGTACCCCATGCCCGGCATCACCTTCAACACCCTGCCTGATCTGGCAGAAGCCTCCCGCGGCCGCATCGCAGATGTGATTACGCAGGCCGCCGAGTCTTCTGACGGCAAGTACGAAGTCATTGACAAAGAGGGCTATAGCGTATTGCTCGACCAGGACGAGTACGAAGAGTACTTAAAGGAGCATCCGGATATGCCCGGCCCGCGCCCCGCTGATAACCCCGCTGATAACCCCGCCAATAGCCAGAACTAAAGGAGTACCCCCATGATCCCCCTCCGCTCACGCGTCACCACCATCGGCCGCCAAGCAGCTGGCGCGCGCGCCCTGTGGCGTGCCACCGGCACTGAGGAAAACGAGTTTGGCAAGCCGATCGTGGCAATTGTGAACTCCTACACCCAGTTTGTGCCGGGCCACGTCCACCTGAAGAATGTCGGCGACATTGTTGCGGACGCGGTTCGTGCCGCTGGTGGTGTGCCGAAGGAGTTCAACACCATCGCCGTTGATGACGGCATTGCCATGGGGCATGCTGGCATGCTCTACTCTCTGCCCAGCCGCGAGATCATCTCGGATTCCGTGGAGTACATGTGCAATGCCCACACCGTGGATGCGATGGTGTGCATCTCCAACTGCGACAAGATCACCCCGGGCATGCTCAACGCCGCGATGCGTCTCAACATCCCGGCAGTGTTTGTCTCCGGCGGACCGATGGAGGCTGGCAAGGCCATCAACGCGGGTGATGTGGTCAAGCCGAAGTCTGACCTGATCGACGCTATCGCGCTGTCCGCGAACGACTCAGTCAGCGATGCGCAGCTCGACGACATTGCCAACAACGCCTGCCCCACCTGCGGTTCCTGCTCCGGTATGTTCACCGCCAACTCCATGAATTGCCTGACCGAGGCACTGGGCCTGTCGCTGCCCGGCAACGGCACAACGCTGGCTACCCACACCGCACGCCGCGCACTGTTTGAGCAGGCTGGTTCCAAGATCGTTGAGCTGTGCAACCGCTACTACGGCGAAGGCGACGAGTCGGTTCTCCCGCGCTCCATTGCCACCGAGCACGCGTTCCGCAACGCCATGGCGCTGGATATGGCCATGGGCGGCTCCACCAACACCATCTTGCACATCCTCGCTGCGGCGCAGGAGGGTGAGGTGGACTTTGACCTTGCCGATATTGATGAGCTCTCCCACCAGATCCCGTGCCTGTCCAAGGTGGCACCGAATGGCGACGCCCACGTGGAGGACGTCCACCGCGCCGGCGGCATCCCGGCGATCCTGGGCGAGCTGCACCGTGCGGGGCTTCTGCATGATGACGTGCACTCGGTCTCCTACAATTCCCTCGACGCCTGGCTGGGCGACTGGGATATTCGCGGCGCTTCCCCGCTTCCGGAGGCCGTGGAGTTGTTCCACGCGGCTCCGGGCGGCACGCGTACGACGGAGGCGTTTAGCCAGTCCGCCCGCTGGGAGTCGTTGGACACCGACTCCGCAAACGGCGTGATCCACGACGTTGAGCACCCGATTACTTCCGACGGCGGCCTAGTCGTCCTGCGCGGTAACCTCGCACCGGACGGCGCAATTTTGAAGACCGCCGGCGTGGAGGAAGGCCTCTGGGAGTTCTCCGGTCCTGCCCGCGTTGTGGATTCTCAGGAGCAGGCAGTGTCCATGATCCTCAACCGCGAGGTCTTGGAGGGCGAGGTTGTGGTCATCCGCTACGAGGGTCCCTCCGGCGGTCCGGGCATGCAGGAGATGCTGCACCCCACGTCCTTCCTCAAGGGCGCTGGCTTGGGCAAGAAGTGCGCGCTGATTACAGACGGCCGCTTTTCCGGCGGCACCTCCGGCCTGTCCATCGGCCACATCTCCCCCGAGGCTGCACATGGCGGCCTGATCGGCCTAGTACAAAACGGCGACATCATCGCCATCTCCGTAGCCAACCGTGAGCTGCGCCTGGTTGTGGACGATGAGGAGCTGGCCCGCCGCCGCGAGGAAATGGAAGCGTCGGACAACCCGTGGACGCCGAACCGCACCCGCCACGTATCGAAGGCACTGCGCGCATACGCAAAAATGGCGACCAGCGCCGATAAGGGCGCTGTCCGCCAAGTTGATTAACGCGGCCTAAGCCACGGTTGACGCGGTTTACGCGGCTTTATGCCAGCGGGTTGACGCCGGCGCCGAACCACCAGATAGCGCCGGCTGCGGCCAGCCCAAGCAGGGCGCAGATCCAGGACGACGCCAACGGTCGACGCGCCCATCCCCTACCAGTGTCCACGCTGTAGAGGCCCGGGCCGGTAAAGGTCAGGGCGAAGGTGAGGCCGAGGAGGAGGGTTGGGAGGATCACGGTGGCGTCGGTAAGCAAAAGGCTCCAGCCACCGTCTGCCGCGGTCAACGCGTGCAGTGCCTCAAAACCCGTGACTGCCACACCAACCGCTGCCGCGACCGGGGTGATCAAACCAAGAATCAGGAACACACCCGCAGTCAGCTCCAGCGTAGGAACGATAATTGCCATGCCGTTGCCGAACGGGTAATTGGCGTACGCGCTCTCCAGCGCACCAATGCCGCCGGAGGAACCCAAGTTGAAAAAGGTAGCGATCGCACGCACCGTGAGGTAACCGCCCACCAACAGGCGAAGCAGCAGCAAACCAAAGTCAATGGTTCCGCGGCCAACTGGGGCGACCACAGGTTCCTCTACAACCGGATCCGATACAACCGTGACCTCGTCATACACCGGCGCAGCGGGAGCAATGTACTGCGGTTCACGGTCAATTGCAGCGGTTTCGCCTGTAGCTGCGGGCGCAGCCGGCGTGGAGGCTGCAAATACCTCCGTCTCTGCGGTGCCCACCGGGTCCGTTCCAGGAGTGTAGGCCGGCACTTCGTCGTGCGAGAAATCTTCGGGCGTAGCGTCGCGCAAATGATCGCGCTGATTATCGGTTGCCATACCCCCTAAACTATGCGAGTTTTCCTATCCAACTCTGCATGACAAACGGCGTGTTCCCAACCGGGTTAACTACCGAGCGTTTTCAGCGCCTCCCCATCTAGGCGCATAGTGGTCCACTCCCCCATGTCATGGGCACCGATGGAGCTATAGAAGCCTATCGACGGCTCGTTCCACCTCAACACCGTCCACTCCACACGCCTGTAATCATTGTCCACAGCAATCTTTGCCAGTGCTTTGAGCAAAGCAGTCCCAATTCCATTCCCGCGCGCCTGTTCACGCACGTACAGGTCCTCCAACCAGATGCCGTGACGGCCGTGCCACGTGGAGTAATTCAAAAACCACATGGCCATCCCCTGCACCTTGCCGTCGACCTCCGCGATGAGGGTGTAAACGCGCGGGTTCTCCCCAAACAGGTGGGTACGCACGTCTTCTTCAGTGGAGGTGACTTCATCCGGAGCTTTCTCGTATTCCGCAAGCTCATTGATCATTGCGAAGATCTCAGGAACGTCTGATTCCACTGCGGGGCGAATATTCAACATGGTTCAACCATACTTTTCACCCCTGTATTAAAGTCACTGCCATGGAACGTTTTCATTGGCTGGAAGATCACGATGCAGACGTCTGGCGCACCCTCTGGACATTTGTTTCCTGGGTGCCTGCACGCCTGGATGAGCACCTGAAACGCCAAGAGAAAATGGGGCTGCCCGATTACATGACACTGCTGTCCATCGCCCAGGCGGAAAACCACACCACCACGATGTCTAAACTCGCCGACGCCACGATGATGTCGCCTTCACGCCTGTCACACGTGATGGATCGCCTTGAGCAGCGCGGCTTTACCGAACGTAACCGCAGCGCCGAGGACCGCCGTTCTACGTTTGCCACGTTGACTGAAGACGGTGTGGAGTTTGTCGTGCGCTCCACCCCTGAAGTGATCGCCCATATCCGTGGGACCATCTTTGAGCAGGTGACCGCTAAGGAAGCCGAGCAGCTGAAGAAGATTATGGCCAAGATCATGACCAACACCCCGAAGGCACCGGGGATGTAGGTGGGTTGGGCCTGGGCTGACCTGCGTTAATCCCACGCGTCACTTTAGCCTCATTGCAAACATTTCGATTTGTTACGGATGTGACTTCAAAACCCCAGGACACTGAAAGATTTCGCATTTGTTTTCAGTGTCCTTGTTAGCTATACCGCTCATTTAGGTTGCTGACCTGCGCTAATCCCACGCGTCACACCAGCCTCATTGCAACCAAAGCCGTTTGTTACGGAAGTGAAAACCGCCACCTGGGTTTTTGTAAATGACCCCGGGGTCGCTTACAAAAATCCACCCGGGAACCACCCTCCAACGCCCTCCAGCTTTGTACGCTGCATGTTCCATCTGGGGGCATTTTAATTTCAAAGTGTTACCATCGGGCCCGTTTGTGACAGAACCACTTTTGGAAGGAAACACAACTTCATGCCCAAAACCTTAAAAGTAGCGCTAGCGCTTGTTGGCCTGACGGTCGGCGCCGGCTTCGCGTCAGGCCAAGAAGTCATTCAATACTTTCTCTCGTTCGGTTATTGGGGCATCGTAGGTGCGGCCATTGCGGGCGCCGCCATCGCCATCTTCAGTGGCTGGGTCTACCAGCTTGGCTCCTACTACATGGCTGATGACCACAGCGCGGTGTTCAAGAGCGTGTCGCGTCCGTGGGTGGCCAGGTACATGGACGTCACCACTATTTTTACACTGTTCTGCATTGGCTTTGTCATGGTCGCCGGCGCGGGCGCAAACTTGCAGCAGCAGTTCGGTCTGGACACGTGGATTGGCTCGGCCATCATGGTCGTGTTGCTCCTGCTGTCAGGTTTGCTGGATATTGACAAGCTCACGGACGTGTTCTCGTTCATTACTCCGCTTTTGATCATCTGCTTGCTTGGCGCGTTTGCAATCACGTTGGCAAACATGCCGTCTGATTTCGCGCACATCAATGAGCTTGCAATGACCAACACGCAGGCTTCGGGCACGTTTGGTAACTGGTTTATTACCGCACTGAACTACGCCACGCTGGTCATGATTATGGACGCCTCCATGATGCTCGTCTTCGCCGGCTCCCACATGAACCCGGCCCAGGCGGGCAAGGGCGGCCTGCTCGGCGGCATCATGTTCGCGGTACTGCTGCTCATGCTCACGTTCATCCTGTTTGCCAACATGGAAAACGTCATGGGCGCAGATATGCCGCTGCTGATGGTCTTTGACAACATGCACCCGTCTATTGGCGTGTTCGTCTCCATCGTGATCTACCTGATGATTTACAACACTGCTGTTGGCATGTTCTACGCCATCGGTCGCCGCACTAGCCACAGCAACCCGAAGCGTTTCCGCCTGTACTACTTCTTGGCGGTGATGGTTGGTTTCGCGCTGTCCTTCATTGGCTTCGCCGATCTTGTTGGCTGGGTGTACCCGGTGCTTGGTTACCTTGGCCTGGTGCTTGGCGTGGCTATGGGTGTCGCGTGGTTCCGTGACCGCAAGAATATCCAGGATGAGACGGAGCGTCGCGAACGTCTTGCAGAGCTGGCTGAGACTCAGCTCGACCCGGCAATGGAGGACCTAACTCGTGCCGAGCGCGCTGAGGTTGATGAGCTGGCTGCGGATTCTCACGTGGACACGCAGGATCTGTGGCAGTCCGTGCAGGAGGAAGTTGCGGCTGACTTGCACGCGGATAGCTCCAGTGAATTCGATATTGCGGATACGCCTGCGCTCGACCCGGAGCACGAAGATTATGAGGGCGCGCCTGAGGCCAAGGGCGATGAGATTCACTGGGAGGCGTACGAGGAAATGTACAAAACTGGTGAGTTCCCGGCCGTAAAGCCTGAAACGAAGTAGCACTTCGCTTGTCAACGCCCAAACGCAAAACCCCTACCAACCGCGCACCCAACGGGTAACGCATAGGTAGGGGTTTTCGTCTCCTCAGCGGGAGCACTACCAAGCGGGAGTTCTCCCCCGCTTACTCGGCGAGCTTCTTGGCAATCAGCTGGTTGACCTGGCCTGGGTCGGCCTTGCCCTGCGTTGCCTTCATCACGGCGCCAACGATGGCACCGGTGACCTTCTTATTGCCTGCGCGGTACTTCTCCACGATGTCCGGGTTGGCGGCCAGGGCTTCGTCGACGGCTTTCTCAATTGCACCGTCGTCACGCACGACCTCAAGGCCACGGGCGGCGACAACCTCGTCGACGCTGCCCTCGCCAGCAATGACACCGTCGATGGCCTGGCGGCCCAGCTTGGTGGTCAGCTTGCCTTCCTTGACCAGCTCCACCACACGTGCCACATCAGCCGGGCTGACACCAAGCGCGTCCAGGTCCTTGCCCGCCTCATTGGCCTTGCCGTTGATGTAGGAGACCCACCAGGAACGGGCCTCGTCCGGAGTGGTGCCGGCCTCAACGGTGTCCACGATTAGATCCAATGCACCAGCGTTGACCAGGTCACGGAACTCCTTCTCCGGCAGCTGCCACTCCTCCTGGATGCGCGCGCGGCGCACCCACGGAAGTTCCGGCAAAGTTGCGCGGATTTCCTCAACCCACTCTGGCTTTGCAATCACCGGCGGCAGGTCAGGGTCGTTGAAGTAGCGGTAGTCCGACGCCTCTTCCTTCGGACGCCCCTTGGAGGTGGAGCCGTCCTTCTCCTGGTAGTGGCGGGTCTCCTGGACGATCTCCTCGCCGTTTTCCAGTGCGGCGGCCTGGCGCTGCATCTCAAAGCGCACGGCCTGCTCGACCGACTTCAGGGAGTTAATATTCTTCGTTTCGGTACGGGTGCCAAACTTCTCCTGGCCGATGGGGCGAAGGGAGACGTTAGCGTCGCAACGCATGCTGCCCTGATCCATACGAGCATCGGAGACACCAAGTGCCTTCACCAACTCGCGCAGCGCACCAACATAGGCCTTGGCCACCTCGGGGGCGCGCTCGCCGGCGCCGATGATCGGCTTGGTCACAATCTCAATGAGCGGGATGCCGGCACGGTTGCAGTCCACAAGCGACGCCGTCGCGCCCGTAATACGGCCGGACGCAGAACCCAGGTGGGTCAGCTTGCCGGTGTCTTCCTCCATGTGCGCGCGCTCGATCTCAACGCGCCACTCCGTGCCGTCCTCCAGCATGACGTCCAGGTAACCGTCGTACGCAATCGGCTCGTCGTACTGGGAGATCTGGTAGTTCTTCGGCTGGTCCGGGTAGAAATAGTTCTTGCGCGCAAACCGGGAAGACTCTGCAATCTTGCAGTTCAACGCTAGGCCGATCTTGATGGCCCACTCCACGCCCTTCGCGTTCACCACCGGCAGTGCGCCAGGAAGGCCGAGCGAAACCGGGTCAATGTTCGTGTTCGGCGCCGCACCAAAGTGTGCGGAGGCAGTGGAGAACATCTTCGTCTCAGTGGCAAGCTCGACGTGCACCTCAAGACCCATAACCGGGTCGTACTTTTCCAGTACCTCGTCGTAATCCATCAGGTCATACGCAGTCATGCCGGTCAGTCTACTGCCCCACTCCACACACCCGCGCTACAGCTCGCCGCGTCGCTCGATCCAAACAAAAGCTGCGGTCTTTTCACGGCCCACTGAGAGCCCATTGCTTATCGACGCCACATTGCCCCCATGCACCGTCCCCCACACCGTATCCCCTGCCTCGGCTGGCAATACGCGGCACAACAGTTGCATCGCCGCAGAGCCGAAACCATGGCCCCGGGCATGATTATCAAGTAGGATTTCGTAGACCTGAAATCCCCGCATACCGTTCGCGTCATCACGCGCGGCGGCAATGATGCCCGCGTGCTGCCCGTCAATCTCAATGGTGCACAGCGCGCCTGTCTCCGCGCAGCTTGTCAGCTGCTCAAGCGTTGCCGCTTCAGTCCACGTGGCAACTTCGGGCGTTTGCTTAATCACGCGGGCAAGCACCTCATCGGCATAGGTAACTATCTCGGCCGGTTCTGCAGGTACCAGCCGCACGCGCTCGCACTGTGGCCGCAGCGGCCGCTCACGCAGCTGCGAGACAAGTCCCGCGATAATCCACTGGTCCACGTCAACATCTGCGGGCGGGTCCGGCAGTTCGAAGCGGATGGCAAGCGGCACAAACTCGGCGAACTCCCGGTGGAGCTTTTTCGCATACGGCACCAAAGCGTCGTACTGCGGAGGCAACGAGGTGGCAACAACGCTTACAAACGGCTTTTGCGGATCCAGTCCGAGAAACCGGATACCCGCTACACACCAGTTGCCGTCGCTGAACTCGATGTGCCGGTTTGCCCACGCCAACGGGTCTGACACATCGGGACCGCCGAGGGTGCGGAGGTGGTCTCTAAAACCTGCGCCAAATTCCGTGTTGGCTACGTGGTCAGCTTGGGGGCGCATTTCTTGCGTGGCTAGTAGAAGCCGCTCTTCTGGGCCGTACCACTGGCGCAACCTGCTCGGCATCCATGCCTCGTAGCGCTCAGCCATTTGTTCGAGCAACGTCATGTGTGTGCCTTCCGTTAGTGTCAAACTGACCAAAACCCGAGCTGAAACGGGCTAGGTTAGACGCATGTGGACTGATGAAGTGCGAAAACTGAAGCAAGAGAAAAACGCCGTGATTTTGGCGCACAACTACCAAATCCCGGAGATTCAAGACATCGCCGACTTTACAGGCGACTCGCTTGCGCTGTCCCGCATCGCGGCGAAAACCGATGCGGATGTGATCGTCTTTTGCGGTGTGCACTTCATGGCGGAAAGTGCGAAGATCTTAAGCCCCGACAAGACCGTGCTGATCCCGGATGCGGATGCTGGTTGCTCGCTGGCGGACTCCATTACTGCCGATCAGCTGCGTGAATGGAAGGCGCAGCATCCGGACGCGCTGGTAGTCAGCTACGTCAACACCACCGCAGAGGTCAAGGCGCTAACTGATATCTGCTGCACCTCTTCCAATGCGGTTGATGTGGTCAACTCCATCGACCCGGATCAGGAGATCCTCTTCTGCCCCGACCAGTTCCTAGGCGCGCACGTCAAGCGTGAGACTGGGCGTGAGAACATCCGCATTTGGGCCGGTGAGTGCCACGTCCACGCCGGTATCAACGGCAAGGACCTGGCAGACCAAGCGGCCGCCCACCCGGAGGCACCGCTGTACATCCACCCGGAGTGCGGCTGCGCCAACTCCGCGATCTACCTGGCGGGCGAAGGCGTGATTGATCCGCAGCGTGTGCACATGCTCTCTACTGGCGGCATGCTTGAGCAGGCTGGGCGGGACACTGAGGGCACGGTGCTGGTGGCTACTGAGGTGGGCATGTTGCACCAGCTGCAGCAAGCTTCGCCTGCGGTTGATTTCCAGCCGGTCAACCCCAAGGCGTCATGCACGTACATGAAGATGATTACGCCGGAGAAGCTGGTTGCCTCGCTGCGGGAGATGCGCGATGAGGTCACAGTGCCGGAGGATGTGGCGGCGAAGGCTCGTCAGTCGCTGGAGCGCATGATTGCCATTGGTAACCCGGGTAGTGGGGAGTAGAACGCAGATGCAACCTCTAGATAAAGAAGCATCGCTACGCCTAATCCGCATCGGCTTAGAGGAGGATTTCGCACACGGCCCCGACGCTACGACGGAAGCCACCATCGACGCGGACGCAGTACTGACCACCCACGTCGTCCCACGCCAACCGGGCGTAGTGGCGGGCTTGGACGTGATCGCCTGGATCATGCAAGAGATCAGCCCGGATATCCGCGTCACCGTGCACGCGAACGACGGCGACAAGGTTGCCCCCGGAACAAAGCTCGCAACCGTGAGCGGTCCTGCCCGCCCGATCCTCTCGGCGGAGCGCACCATGCTGAATCTGCTGACCTACGCCAGCGGCATTGCCACGCAAACGCAGCAGTGGACTGATGCGCTGGCCGGCACTGGCGCCAAAGTGCGCGACTCACGCAAGACGCTTCCCGGCTACCGCGACTTTGCCAAATACGCCGTGCGCTGCGGCGGTGGCGTAAACCACCGCATGAGCCTGGGCGATAGCGCCCTGATTAAAGACAACCACGTGGCAAGTGTTGGCAGCGTGGCGGAAGCTTACCGTCGTATGGCGGAAGCATTTCCGGACCTGCCCCGCGAGGTAGAAGTAGACACCCTCGCCCAGCTTGAAGAAGTCCTCGCACTGCATCCCGATTTAGTGATGCTGGACAACTTCAGCGTGGACACCACACGTCAAGCCGTGGAGCTGCGCAACCGGCTCTCGCCGAACACGCGGCTGGAATCCTCCGGAGGCTTAAGCCTTGACGTGGCGCGCGCGTACGCCGAAACCGGCGTGGACTTTCTCGCCGTCGGCGCGTTAACGCACTCGGTGCGCATCCTCGACATCGGGCTGGATGCCGAGGAAGGCTAGATGAAAATCTAGCCGAACAAATTTAGCCGAACATGCTGCGCGCCGTCTTGTAGCGCGCTTCCGGCACCTGCTTCAAGTGCGCCACGGCAGACTCCAGCGGCACCAGGTCAATGTTTTCGCCGTGGAGTGCCACGCAGGTGTCAAAGTTGCCTTCGTGTGCTGCGCGCGCTGCGTGCACGCCATAGCGGGTGGCAAGCACACGGTCATAGGCAGTCGGTGTGCCGCCGCGCTGGATGTGGCCGAGCACGGTAGTGCGTACGTCGTAGCCGAGGCGGCGCTTAATCTCGTCGCCAATGATCTGGCCCATGCCGTTGAAGGTCTTGTGGCCAAACTCATCTTCCTCACCAAGACCGGCGTCCATCGTGCCTTCCTTAGGCACAGCGCCCTCAGCAACCACGATGATGCCGTACTTCTCCCCCATCTGGAAGCGCCGCTCCATGGCCTTGCAGATCTCTTCGATGTCGAAGGGAGCCTCGGGGATCACAGTGTAGTGTGCGCCGCCCGCCATGCCTGCGTGCAGCGCGATCCAGCCGACGTGGCGGCCCATAACCTCCACGATCAGGATGCGGTTGTGTGATTCCGCGGTGGTGTGCAGGCGGTCGATCGCATCCGTTGCCACAGACACCGCGGTGTCAAAGCCGAAGGTGTAGTCGGTTGCCGCAACGTCGTTATCAATGGTCTTTGGCACACCAACGACTGGGATGCCGTTGTCTGCCAACCACTTCGCACCCTTAAGGGTGCCTTCGCCGCCGATGGCAATAAGCGCGTCTACCTCGGCGTCTGCAAGATTGGCCTTGATCTGGTCAATGCCTGCCTTGAACTTGTCGGGGTGCAGGCGGCCGGTGCCCAAGATGGTGCCGCCGCGTAGGAGGATGGAGTCAATGTAGGCGTCGTCGTAGAGGTCCACCCTGCGGTCCTCCATCAGGCCTACCCAGCCGTCGAGGTAGCCGACCACGGTGGAGCCGTACTCCGCGCTGGCCGTTCGCACGATTCCTCGAATTACAGCATTCAGTCCCGGGCAGTCGCCGCCTGAAGTCAAAGTGGCAAGTCGCATGGTTCCCAGCCTAGCGCGCCACCCCATGGGGCTTCATGCTTAGCGACGCCACCGCCCCCACCACCATCGCCCCCAACGGCAACACCAGCGCTTTTGCAGCAGTCGCGTCGATCTCCCCCGACGCCAGCACTGCACCAACCAGCGCGACACCCACCACGCTGCCAACCTGGCGCGCCGTGTTGTAGAGCCCCGAGGCCGCGCCGGTGTGCGCACCGTCAATACCCCGCATGGTCAGCGCTGCGTTCGGCGCCCACACGAATGCCCCGCCGATGCCGAGAAGCGAGGTCACCGCGGCAAACCATGCAACGGGCGCCCCGGCGTTAATCAGTGCAACGGCCAATGCAAGGCCCGCCGCGCACACACTAAAGCCCGCAACGCACAGCTTGCCTGGGTCCATACGGTCCGTGAGGTAGCCGGCAACCGGGGTCAAGGCGAGTGCGAATAAGGACATGGGCACGGTGACAAGCCCTGCCGTGGTTGGCATTGCGCCCGCAACCGTTTGCAGCCAATACATCAGGGGGATGAACATGGATGCCACCGAAAAGCCCATCATGGCCACACCTATCGTGCCCAGCGCAAAGGCCCTACCGCTGAGAAGTCCGATTGGCAGGAACCCACCGTCGGTGCCGTTGCGTGCAGAAAGCACGAGCAGCACAACCAGTAGCAGGCCGAGAAGGATCGAAGGCCACTGGCCGAACTGGATGCCGTAGACCAAGCACCCAAGGCCGCCGAACGATAGCAGCACGGGCAGAAGCGTCACCTGCTGCTGCCCGCGCGGCAGCGCTGGCAAGGCAATCAAGCCAGCCACCAGTGCCGCAACCCCCAGCCCCGCTTGGGCGTAAAACGCCGCGCGCCAGCCGTAGCTTTCCGCAACAGCACCGCCAGCCACGGGTCCCAGCATGGAGGCCACTGAGCCAATCACGCCCCAGGCAGCAAACGCTCGGCCTTGCTGGTCATCGGCAAACACCCGCGGGATCAGCCCGAACGCTTGCGGCAGGAACACCGCCGCGCCAAAGCCCTGCAACGCACGCGCTGCCACCAAAGAGCCAAAAGACCACGAGGCACCCGCCAATCCCAAACCCAGGACGTAGACGCACAAGCCGGCAAGGAACATGCGGCGCTGCCCGTAGACGTCTCCAAGACGGCCCGTGGCGGGCATCGGTGCCACCGTGCACAGCAGGTAGATGGAGGTCAGCCAGACGGCGCTTTTCACGTCGAAAGGCAAAAGCGGCGTGATCACGGGCATGAAGCCCTGATCAATCAGGACAAGAAAATACCCCGCAGCCAAGGCTGCGAGGGTATTCCAAGGATTAACGGCCGGCTTCAAAAGCGGCACCCACGCGGTAGAGGCGCGCGTCCTCAAACGCCGGGGCGATCAGCTGCAGACCAACCGGAAGGCCGGTGTCTGACGCCTTACCAGCCGGCACGGACATGCCCGGCAGGCCAGCCAAGTTCAGCGGCAGGGTGAACAGGTCAAAGTTGTACATCGCCAACGGATCATCCACCTTCTCCCCCAGCTTGAACGCCGTGGACGGCACAGCTGGGCCAGCGATGACGTCAACCTGCTCGAAGGCACGCTTCATATCCTGCGCGATCATCGTGCGCACGCGTTGTGCCTGCAGGTAGTACGCGTCGTAGTAACCAACAGACAGCGCGTAGGTGCCCAGGATTACGCGGCGCTTGACCTCAGGGCCGAAACCTGCGCCACGAGAGGCCGCCATGACCTCCTCAGCGGAACGGGTGCCGTCATCGCCGACGCGCAGGCCGTAACGCATACCGTCGAAACGAGCCAGGTTCGAGCTGACCTCAGACATCTGGATGATGTAGTAGGCACCCATCACGTCATCGAAGCTCGGGCAGTCAACCTCAACGATCTCCGCGCCCTGGCGCTCAAACTGCGCAAAGGCTTCATCGATCAGCTCAGCCACGCCAGCCTGCGTGCCCGGGCGGTTGAACTGCTTCACGCGGCCAATCTTCACGCCCGTAAGGTCGCCGGATGCGCCCTCACGCGCCGCATCTGCACACTTGGGTACCTCGCGGTCCACGCTGGTTGCGTCGAACTCGTCGTGGCCGGCGATGATCTCGTGCAACAGCGCCGTATCCAGCACGTTGTTGGCGCACGGGCCGACCTGGTCCAGGGAAGACGCACACGCAATCACGCCGTAGCGCGACACGCCACCGTAGGTCGGCTTCACACCCACCGTGCCGGTCAAAGATGCCGGCTGACGGATCGAGCCGCCGGTGTCCGTACCAATGCCCAGCGGTGCCTCACCGGAAGCCAGCGCAGCGGCGGTACCGCCACCGGAGCCACCCGGCACTCGCTCCAGGTCGTGCGGGTTCTTCGTCGGCTTGTAGGCAGAGTTCTCCGTGGAGGAACCCATGGCGAACTCATCCAGGTTGGTCTTGCCCAGGATCGGGATACCAGCTTCACGCAGCTTGGTCACCACAGTCGCGTCGTACGGGCTCATGTAGCCCTCAAGCATTTTGGATGCCGCAGTCGTCGGCGCATCCGTAGTCACCAGCAGGTCTTTAAGCGCCAGCGGCACACCAGCAAGCGCAGAAGCCGGCTCCTCGCCGCTTGTCACCTGCTCATCCACCTTGTCGGCCACAGCGAGTGCTTCCTCCACACCAACGTGCAGGAATGCACCGATCTCACCGTCAACCTCGGCGATACGGTCCAAAAACGCCTCGGTGATCTCACGCGAAGTCACCTCGCCAGCTTGGATAATGGCAGCCAGCTCGTGTGCCGGCTTCGAAATCAGGCCCTCGGCAGGAATCGTGTACTGGGTCATAGTTCTTAATCTCCCTCTCCGAGAATCTGCGGCACAACGAAGCGTTCGTCTTCCACGGCCGGAGCCTGGTCCAGCGCTTGGGCCTGCGTCAGCGTCTTCTTCTCCACGTCTGCGCGCATGCCCGCGTCGATGGAGTGCGGGTGGCTCATCGGGGTAACCCCCTCGGTGTCCACGCCCTGGACCTTCGAAACAGCATCCACAATCGTGTCTAGCTGCTTCGCAATATCGTCGAGTTCCTCATCATTCAGCGCGATTCGAGCAAGGCGCGCAATGCGCGCGACCTCGTCGCGGGAAATCTCAGCCACAGTCGTTATATCCCTTCCACGTCACGTGGGTTGCGTTTAACGGGGATCATCTTACGTCACGCCTACACAACCACCGGCACAACTACCGGCCAGCCCCGGTTGCTATAAAGGAGTTCATGTCCTATCTCATCCGCGTAACCCTTCCGAACGTCCCCGGCAGCCTTGGTCAGCTGGCCGAAGCGTTTGGCATTGTGGACGCTGACATTAACTCCGTGGACATTGTGGAAACCTCGCTAGATGGCACCGTAACCGATGACATCGTGGTGACACTTCCCACTGGCGTCATGGTAGACACGCTGATCACCGCCGTAGCCTCGGTTGAGGGTGCGGAGGTGGATTCCATCCGCCCGTTTACGGGTCGTGTGGACCGCCGCGGACAGATTGAGATGCTTGCAAAGATTGCGGATTGTTCCAGCCGCGTCAACGACACGTTGGATGAGCTGGTCAATGTCATGCCGGGTGCGGTTACCTCCTCCTGGGCGGTCGTGCTGCGTGATACCCCCGATGGGCTTGCCCGGGTCGCCGCCTCCCCGGCCGCACCGGAGGATGATGGTTCCCACCCGAGCATGCCGCTTATCGACGCAGCACGGGTCCTCCAACCCGACTACGACGAATGGGCGCCAGAGCCGTGGTTCCAACTCGGTACCGCGCTGACTATTACTCCGCTCAACGGCACCGACATGGTGCTGGTCATCGGGCGTGTTGGCGGGCCTGACTACCTGGCATCTGAGGTCCGTGAGATCGGCGATCTGGGCCGCATCGTCGGCGCGATGCTGCGCTAGAAGTACCGCGCGACTTATGCAATCGCGTCTGGGCCGCCCTCAAGCAGTTGCACAAACTGCGCCTCGGTGAGAATCGGCCGCCCCAGCTCCTCGGCCTTTGCGGCCTTGGAGCCGGCGTTTTCACCAACCACCACGTAGTCAGTTTTCTTCGATACCGAACCTGCTGCCTTACCGCCGCGTGACAGGATCGCTTCCTTAATCTCGTCGCGAGTAAAGCCCTCCAGCGTGCCGGTGGCAACGATGGTCAGGCCCTCCAGCGTCTGCGGGGCGCGCTCTTCCTCGTCCGACTCCATGGTCACCCCGGCGGCTGCCCAGGCATCCACGATCGCCTGGTGCCAATCAACCGTGAACCATTCCTTAAACGACGCTGCAATCACCTCGCCAACACCGTCAGTCTCGGCAAGGTCCTCCACGGGGGCGTCCATAAGCGCCTGCAACGAGTGGTACCGCGTTGCTAGTGCGCGGGCCGCGGTGGGACCGACGTGGCGGATAGACAGCGCGGTGATCACCCGCCACAGATCCGCGTGACGCGCGGTCTCAAGGTTGGCCAGCAGCTTCTTGCCAGCAGCGTTGACTGCGCCGTCTTTACGCGTGTACGCGCTGGACTTCTTCAGGTCTTCCTCGGTGAGGTCGAACAGCTTCGCCTCATCTTCAAGCACACCGGACGCGATCAAGTCCTGAGCACCCTTCTCCCCCAGTGCCTCAATGTCAAAGACGCCGCGGGACGCGATGTACTCCAGCCGCGTCGCTAGCTGCGCCGGGCATGAGCGGGTGTTGGGGCAACGCCAGTCAGCGTCGCCTTCCTTCGCAGGGGCCAGCTTCGTGCCACATGACGGGCAATTCTCCGGGTAGACGAATTCGCGCTCGGTGCCGTCGCGAAGATCAGCAACGGGGCCCAAGACCTCCGGGATGATCTCGCCGGCCTTGCGCACCACCACCGTGTCCCCGATCAACACACCCTTGCGCTTGACCTCGTGCTGGTTGTGCAGGGTGGCCATGGAGACCGTGGAGCCAGAGACAAACACCGGCTCTAGCACTGCAAACGGGGTTGCGCGCCCAGTGCGGCCCACAGAGACCTCGATGTCCAGCAGCTTCGTGGTCACTTCCTGCGGCGGGTACTTGTACGCAATCGCCCAACGCGGCGCGCGCGACGTAGCACCCAGCGCACGCTGCTCCGCCACGGAATCCACCTTGACTACAAGGCCGTCCATCTCATGGATCGCGTCATTGCGGTGCTCGCCCCAGTACTTGACCGCCTTGATTACGTCCTCGGCGGTTTCCGCCTGGCGCGTGTACTCGCTGACCGGCAGCCCCCACTCCGCAAGCTTCAGGTAGGCCTCGTGCTGCGTTTGCGGGTTGAAGCCCTCGCGCGCGCCGATACCGTGGCAGATCATGCGAAGCTTGCGCTTCTTCACATCCTCCGGGTTCTTCTGACGCAAGCCACCTGCTGCCGTGTTGCGCGGGTTGGCAAACGGCTTGCCGCCTTCCTTCTGGCGCAGCTCATTGAGCTCCG
The DNA here is from genome assembly GCF_016728505.1 of Corynebacterium riegelii. Lineage (GTDB taxonomy): Bacteria > Actinomycetota > Actinomycetes > Mycobacteriales > Mycobacteriaceae > Corynebacterium > Corynebacterium riegelii. The sequence continues at coordinate 1,754,647 of NZ_CP068159.1, read as the reverse complement.
GGAAGTCCTCGGGGCGAATAAACACCTCGCCGCGCACCTCAAGGAAGGCCGGGGCGTCACCTTTGAGCGTGTGCGGGATGTCCTCAATCACGCGGGCGTTGGCGGTGATGTCTTCGCCCGTTACACCGTCCCCACGCGTGGCAGCACGGGTGAGCTCACCGTTTTCGTACACCAGGTCAATGGACAACCCGTCGATTTTCAGCTCAGTGAGGTACGGGCCAGGAGTCTTGGCCAGCCACTCGCGCATTTCTGCTTCAGAGAAGACGTTGTCCAGGCTCATCATGCGCTCTGGGTGGGTGACGTCTGCAAACGCACCGTCATTTACTGGGGCGCCGACTTCCTTGGTCGGGGAATCCGGTACGGCTAGCTCCGGGTGCTCCTCTTCAAGCGCCTGCAGGCGACGAAACAGCTCATCAAACTCACCGTCCGAAATTACCGGCTGGCCGTTGTAATACAGGTCCCTGTGGTGGCGGACCTCCCCCGCTAGCTGGTCCCATTCGCGCTGCAAATCTTGAAGTTCGCTCATGAGCAGCCAGTCTAGTGAGTGATTACACAGATCAGTGTTCGAAGATCAGTTTTGGAACAGTGCGAACACGCGCGAGCTAATGGAAGGCGCGCCGCGGAAGTTCGCCGGGCCCACCACAATCACCGCACCCGTCGCCGGGACCTGGTCCAGGTTGGTCATGACCTCTACCTGGTAGATGTCCTGCTCCAGAATGTAGAGCTCGCCGTAGAGGAAACCCGTCTCAGCGGCCACCACACCCGGATCTGTATCCAGCGTCTCATGACCGATGGCAGCCACCTTGCGCTCTTCAACCAAGAACTTCAACGCATCCAGCGTCCAGCCCGGGGTGTGCTGCACGCCGCTGTCATCGTGGTTGACAAATGCCGCCGGGTCCTCCCAGCGCTTGTGCCAGTTGCTGGCAAACGCTACGAAGCTGCCCTCGGGGATCTCGCCGTGCTCGGCCTCGAAAGCCTTGATGTCTTCCACCGTCACACCGTGATCCGGGTTCTGCGCGACCGTGTCTTCCAGGTGGAGAACAAACAGGGGCAGGATGAGTTCGTCGGCACCGATAGCGTCCACAAGCCTCTTGCCCTCCGCAAAGTGCCCAGGCGCATCAATATGGGTGCCATACGGGGTGGCAAAGGTGTACTCCTTGGCAAAGAAACGGTCCTTTGCAATCGTGGTCACCGTGCGCTCAGACATGGGCTGAAATGCCGGAAAGTGCGGGATCTCCGGGTGGATCTGGTGGGTAAGGTCAACGCGCTTCGCGCCGAGAACCTGCTTTTGCCAATCAGTAAGTTGTGTCATGAATGTGACTATCAAACATCACGTGCGCTGGGGGCAAGGATTGTATTCAGTATCCCTGCGGGTTTCGAGAGGTGTCTAGAATATTTGAAAGAATTCTGGAAAGGAGCCAAAGTGCCAGCTACTCATCAGCAAAACGAACGTCCTCTAGAGCTAGCGACTTCAATGCGGGCTGCCAAAGCATCGATGGCTCTCGAAGGACGAAATGTCCCCAAAAACTATGTTCGTTCGGCCATAACTGAGCAAGTACTCCAACGCCTCCGAAGTGATCGTTCATGGGTTTAACACCTGGGTATGGAGAAACGCCTCTCGAAGGGGATGAACTGGAATCTCTCAACCCTGAAGTGCTTCGTAACCTGGGTGAAAGCTTCACAAAGTCAGCGATTTATGACCTAGAAACCGCACTTTACAGCGAAGCTAGGGAAAGACTCCTATCCGAGATTGATCATGAAAAACTAACAGTTCCTGACCTCTTGACGCCTTCGTTTCTAATAGAACTTCACACCATGTTGTTTGAGGGCATTTGGAAATGGGCAGGTAAATTCCGTAAAACTGTCTTGAACATTGGAGTTGAACCCAGTCACATCTCGAGCGAAATCTTTATGGCCTGCGGGAATCTGAATTATCGCTGGGAAGAAGCATTAGTTACTTCTCCACACGATCTCGGAATATGCACCCATGCCGAGTTCGTTCGAATTCATCCTTTTGTAGACGGCAACGGACGTGTCACTCGACTGTTGGCTGACCTAGTATTCGCCGCTGGACAAAGCCTTCCACATACGTTGGAGTATGACTGGAGCATTGATAAGCGGACGTATATCCAGCTTTTACGCACTTTTGATCTCAATCGAGATCCACAACCGCTGTGTGATTTCATTCCGTCCCGGGCGTGTGCCGGTGACCGTTAGAATGGCGTGCATGGCTAACTTCGATGCCTCCCGCATGCTCTCCTTTGACCTGGAGACTACCTCCGCCAACCCGCGTGAGGCCAGGATTGTCACGTCTGCGCTCGTGCGTATCGACGGTGCTGAGGTCACCTCCAACGAAACCCTCGCCGACCCCGGCATAGAGATCCCCGAGGAGGCCGCGAAGGTTCACGGCATCACCACGGAAAAGGCGCGTGCGGAGGGCCGCGACCACGATGAGGTGCTGCACGAAACAGTCGAGGCGATCAAAAAGGGCTGGGACGACGGCCTAGTGCTGGTGGTGTTCAACGCCCCCTACGATCTGACGGTGCTGCGCCAGCTTACGGGCGATTTCACCGTGACCGGTCCGGTCTATGACCCGCTGGTGATTGACCGCGCCAAGGATCGCTACCGCAAGGGCAAGCGCAACCTGACGGCTATGTGTGAGCACTACGGCGTGCGTATTGATAACGCGCATGAGGCGACCGCTGATGCGACCGCCGCCGCGCGCGTTGCGTGGATGCAGGTGCGCAAGCACTTCCCGGAGCTCGCGCAGATGGATACCGGCGAGCTGATGGAGTACCAAGCTGTGGAGTACTACAAGATGCAGGAGGAACGCCGCAGGTACTTCGAATCCAACGGCCGCGACGCCTCAGACGTGTTGCCCGGTTGGCCGATGTTGGGCTAGTCCTGCTGGGCTAGGCCTATTACAGCGCTGCCTGCACCTTTTGCGCGAACGCGCGTAGCCCGTCTGCGTCCCCACCCGATTTCAGGGTGTGGTGCTCCCCTGCCGTGGTTTGCACGACCAAGTCACCAGCGTCATTGGTGCTAACGCTCGCAATGGTTTCGCGCGGCAGCTCGATGCCGAGCTTCTTCTGGCCAAAGCGCAGCGTCTGGCCGTCAAAATCCGCCCAGCGCTTATCCGGCATTAACGCGAACACCACGGCAATAATCACGGCAACTGCAACACCTGCCCACAGACGCTCCATGACTATTGCGAGGACGATGAAAAACAGCACCGCCAAGCCCACGGCAAGGGCCCAGTTCACGGATTTCTTTTCCCAGTGAAGTCGTTCATTCATAATTCAACTGTAAGTGCTTCGTGCATTTCGCGCGCGGCGAAGTAGTTCTTCGCGCTCCCTACCAGCGTTTCTGCCGGAGACGCATACACGTCAATCCGGGTCTCCGCGGGGTCAATCTGTAGTTCATCAAACAAGTTGAACAGCTCGCGCGGCTGCATGGTTGGGATGGCGATGCGTGTGCCGCCATCAAGCAGCCGAGCCAACGCGTCCTTTTCTGCACGTCGTGGATCGACAGTAATCCACGGCACATCCACCAGCGCCGCTGTGTTGAGCAGGTGCTCGCCGAAGCGCTGGAGGATCTCCTCCGGCTCTGGGATCGCACGGATGGTGTCAAAATCGGTGGTGCCCTTGAGGCTTCCGGCCATTACCGCTGGCAGCTGCGGCTCATCGAGTTGCAGCACCGTCGCACCAAAACGCCGCGCCACATCCGCGCGGTGTTCCTCGCACGCATGCAGCAGCGCCTCAGTCAGGTCCCGAAACGCACCCGGGTCAGTGATCATCCGGTGCCCATTGGGCTTTTCTACTAACGACGCCAACGTCAACGGCCCCACCACCTGCACCTTGACCACGTCAACCTTGCCGTGCCAGAGCTCTTCCAACAGGTCCAAGTCGCGATCCATTTGGTCCGCAAGCCCACGCTTGCGTGCCGCCACGCGCCACCCACGTGGACCTGGGGCAACTGGGATCTCCAACAACGCTGCGGTACGTCCGATCAGGTCGGAGCCGACCCCGCGGTCAGGAAGCTGCGGGAGGTGTGGCAGCGGTGACTCGGAGAGCACCACATCCGCTGCCTGTACGAGGTCAGTACCGGGCAGTGGTCCAAGCCCGAATGCAGTAGGTGAAAGTGTCATGCCGTTGCGCAGATGGTGCCGGAGCCTAAGACAACATCGCCTAGGCCATCTGGATCAGGAAGGTACAGCACCGCCGCTTGTCCCCGGGCCACGCCCTCCAGCGGTTGGTGGAGAGAAAGCGTCATGCGGTCGCCGCTGATACGTGCTGTGCACGGCACTACCCCGCCGTGGGCGCGGATCTGCACGTGAGCACCAAGTTCCTCGCCGCTCGACGCAGCGTCTGACATGGCCGGGTGCAAAACCTTGAGTCGGTCCGCGGTGATCTCCTGTACCTTCAGCGCTTCGCGGGGGCCAACGGTGACAGTTCCTGTGGCTGCATCGACGTCGGTGACGTATCGGGGCTTCCCGTCCGCCGCGGGCACGCGGATGTTCAGACCCTTGCGCTGGCCGATCGTGTACTGAAACGCGCCGTCATGTTCTTTGAGCTCATTGCCGTGCGTGTCCTTGATCAGGCCGGGACGCATGCCGATAGAGCGGCCCAAAAAGGCCTGCGTGTTGCCGTCCGGAATGAAGCAGATGTCGTAGGAATCCGGCTTCGACGCAGTAGAGAACCCATGCCGCGCTGCCTCTTCACGGATCTGTGGCTTCTCGGTGTCGCCCACTGGGAAGATGCAGCGATCCAACTCGTCGCGGGTGAGCACACCGAGCACATAAGACTGATCTTTCAACGGGTCCGCGCTGCGCCGCAGGTTGCCGGCATCGTCGATAATTGCGTAGTGCCCTGTGGCGATCGCATCGAAGCCGAGCGTTACCGCACGATCCAGCAGAGCTGCGAACTTGATCTTCTCGTTGCAACGCAGGCACGGGTTTGGGGTCTCGCCGTTTTCATAGGACCAGACGAAGTTGTCAATGACCTCTTCTTTAAACCGGTCAGAGAAATCCCACACGTAAAACGGGATGCCCAACTTGTCGCACACGCGGCGCGCATCCGCAGAGTCCTCGAGGGAGCAGCACCCGCGAGCGGATTCGCGCGTTTGCTGCGCATCTTTGCTCAACGCAAGGTGCACGCCGACAACGTCGTGACCAGCCTCAACAAGGCGCGCTGCCGCTACCGAGGAGTCGACTCCCCCGCTCATCGCCGCTAGTACTCGCATGTCAGCGCAGTGTAGTGCGAAATGCATGTGTGCCCCAAAACTCTTCGTTAAAAACAGTCCTCAAGGGTCCCTTTTAGGCGGCAGGATGAGACAGCGAGGCACACTTCATCTTCAATCTGACGGTCAGAATGCTTTTAAAAGCAGCGACATCACCGCGCGGCAATCCGTCACACGCACTCCTTCCAGTCACACGCCACACCCGAGTAGTGCGGCTACCAGACCGCTTCACCCCGAGCGTTGTGAGCTGCTACCAGCTAGTCACGACACTGCTACCAAATAGCCGGTCGCAACACCTATGGTCTGGTAGCTGAACCCGAATCAGTCAAAGTCGAGCTTGCTAACAAGGCCTTAAATGCATCGGATTCTTTACGGAGTAGGGCGGGATCCCCCTCGGCCATTTTTCTGCCTTCCTCCATCAGAATTACATAATCTGAATTAAGTGCTGATGATATTCGGTGGGTGATCATTACGACGGAACTATCGCATTCCGAATTGGTGACAATGCTCTTGGCTTCTTCGATCAGGCGAGCCTCTGCGAATGGATCTAACGCCGACGTAGGCTCGTCCACAACTGTCAAACAGGCCTGATTTGCGCCAATTAGCCCTCGAGAGTTTCCTAGTCGTTGCCATTGCCCACCTGACAGTTGGTGCTGAGAATTTAGCCAACTTTCGCCTAGCTTTGTGGAAGCTCCCTCGGGTAGCTTAGATATCACCTCAGCTGCCCCGCTAGCAAGCAAGGCGGCATCTTGGTTCGTAAAGGGTCCATTCTCGCCTATTTGAGGCAACGTGCAGCATTCTATCGCCTTGAGCTCCCATCGGCTGGGGTGCTGCGGGACTCCAGCGATGAATTGCTCAGTATGTGATGACGCCCATGCGATTGTGCCTTCTTGGGGCTTTCGAACTCCCCTTAGAATTTGGGCAAGCGTTGACTTCCCGGATCCATTGGATCCGATAATGGTTATCAATGACCGCTTTGGCATCGAAATTGAGACGTTGATTAGGGCTTTAGAAGTGGCGTCAGGATATTCATAACAAACATTCTTAAGCTCGACTAGCGCGTTTTCAGTCTTCGGCAAAATGCTTCGACTGTCCAGTGTTTGGCAGGTAAGCCCTTTTATAATTCGTTGAAATCGAGAGTACTGTCTGCGCGCGCGTGAAATATCTGAATACGCAAATCTAACGCCGGATAGAACAGTAAAAAGCTGGAAACTAGCCAATATCGCCAGCAGGGCCCCCTCAGAATCGTTGTTAGCAATACTACGCCACAGCACAAACGCTACAGTCAAAAAATAAGTGATTCGCGCCAACTCAGTAAACAGAACGACAAAGCTATTTGCTTTCAGGCTTGGCGCTGCCCAGCGTGCCACTATCTTCCTGTAGTTCTCAAAAAACCAATTAGTTGCGCCGTAAACTCGTAGTTCGGTTGACGTAGAGCCGTTGTTCGCAAGATTCGCCATGTCAGCTAGCTCTACTTGGATGGGTGCCGATTCAGCTTCAGCTTGCTCTTGAAGTTTTTCTGAATATATGCCTGTCCAAATGACCGGCACACTTGCTGGTATGAGAAGGATGAGTAAGGAATTTGTATAGGCCGTCGAAAGAACGACAATAAACGGGATGAACAATGTGACGACTGCAAAATAGCCACGTGCCAACGCCTCCCCGAGTACCGATTGCCTTGAACGAAATACTTCAAGGTCACTCACCATGTTCTTTGATTCCATGCCATCCAGGTACTTCTGGCTGCCGATTACCTCGGCAATGCGTTTGTCTGTCGCGGCACCGATCTGAAATGCAAACTCAATTTGGGCGTTTCCTGCAATTGGGCCGATTACGTACAGAAGCGACGTAACACAGAGAAAATAAACAATTCCGCTCCAGTTTGGTAGCGACAATGAGAAGATACTTCCTGACAACGCTACGTTGACCGCGAGAGGGAAAAGCGCTGTTCCCAAAGTCAATATGGTGTAGATCGCAAAAACGACCATTGTACGGATTGATAAGTTGCTCAAAAACACGCCAATCAGCGACCGATGAGACTTGTTGACTTCATTCCTTCCGGCTTGATCGTTTTTCTTGAGACTCATCGAGTCTCTCCCTTCGGGGAATTTCCAGCACATGAAGTCTTTTCCGAGCTTTTTGATCCAACAGCATAAAGACGCTGCTGGGTTGTGAACATTTGGGCATAAAGTCCCTTTGTGTCAGCCATTAGCTCTTTATGGTTACCCTGTTGAACAATTTTTCCGTTATCAATTACAATAATCCGGTCTACTTCAACGACAGACTGCAGTCGGTGCGTTATAACGATGACGGTGTCATTGGGTTCTGCATTTCGGATCACGAGATCATAAAGAGCTTGCTCCGCATGGATATCTAGTGCGGACGTGGGCTCATCCAGTAGAATCAAGCGACCCCACTGGGCGCTTTCGCTAAGAAGCGCGCGCGCAATTGCTAATTTTTGCCACTGTCCCTCGGAGTATGCTCCAGGAGATTTGGTTGCGTTCAGTATGTGAGAGATACCTAATTGATCTGACAAGGTTTGAACATTAGCCGGTGAAAGATCACGCCCCAGTTCAATACCTTCGTTTGGATCACCAGGATACTTCATGAAATCTTGCGCTACGTAGCCCAATCCGGATCCATCAAGCCTGACGCTGGGAGGTAAACCGTCAAGCGTGACTAGTCCCTGTTGCGCTTCCTCTTGCCCAGTAATCAGTCTTGCGAGTGTAGATTTTCCGGCCCCATTAGGTCCGACTATTGCTACTTTTTCCCCAAGTTTAATGGCTAGCGTAAGTCCTTTGAGCACTGACTTGTTTTTATAGCCAAATCCGACGTTTTGAAATTCGATAAGCCGATCATTTGGGGTGCGAGGCTCCGCGCTGCAAACTGCTGTCAGTTCCTTGGGTCGCTTGACTGCTTGCGAAACCATTTCGTCAAATTCATGTGCTCTAATTTGGATAGAACCTTGATTGCCAACTCCGGAAAGACCTGGTAGAGCCACGACTGCTGCACTGAGGAATCCTGGATAGTCTAGGTTGTTAGCTCTCAGTGCCCAGGCAAAAAACAAGCACATTGCGCCGACGAGCGGCAAGTTAGCGATCGCGCTTTGTACAATGCCCCTCTTGGTATCCGAGCGTGCAGTCTCAAGTCGTTTTCGCGAATAACTCTCGAAGCGTCTCGTCAACAACTTATTCAGTCCAAAAAGACGGGTCTCTTCTGTAAACTCGGGAGACGTCAATGCCCTCCAATAGAATTGGCTCCGGATTGACGATTCATCAGCGACGCTCGACAATTGCTGTTGCTGCTTTACTGCAAATGCGAATGTCCTGTGTCCCGAATACCAAGTTGCAGCCGTCACCAAGGCGGCGAGTATGAAGTTCCATTGCGCCAATACCAAGAATGAAGCAAGACCACTTAACCGCTTTTGAATCACATAGAACTGAAGCGAGATTCCTTCTTGCCCGACCCATGTTCGAGTCTGTTCGCTAAGACTTGACCTTCCATTTTTGAAATCCCTGCACAGTGCAGCCGGCTGGAGAACGAGTTGAACCGCGTATTGCAATCGGTAAATTAATAAATCATTGACTGCGCTTACTACAGGAACGCCAAGTAACAGGGCAATCAAAGGAGTAAATGCACTCAAATTCAGAGTTTCGGGTTGCGAAAGCCTACTTACGGATTGTGACACTTCAAGCATTAGCGCTAGTTGAAGTATCGCAGACGCAAAAGTACAGATTACTGAAGCGCAAAGCAGCTTTGGGGCCGAAGCCCAAGCTAACTGCAAAGTGTTAGGGTAAGCAATTTTCCTCATTCGAACAAACTGAAAGAATCCCAGTTCTTCCAGCTTCCTCCCCTATAAAGTTAATGCGACAGGTCAGGACCCCGTCGGAGTATGTGCAGAAAGGCGGTCGTAGTCGCAATCTTGTCCGAAACGGACGTACGCAACTACTCCAAGAGTGAATTGGGTATTCATTTCCATGGACCCGCCTTTCTATCAAGTGGGGAGTTACTTGTCTTGCATCATATCTTTGGTTTTGGGTTTCGCGCTGGAATTTGAGTTACTTCCTAGGGATTGAGGTCCGAAGTATCGGCCGCAAGCTGAAAATTCCCTAGTATCGAGTTCTTGATCGAGTCCCCGTAGTTCCATTTTTGGAAATCATCCCGACGTGCAATGGCAGTAATCCCCACTTTGTCAGCTCTGTCTTCAGATCTACGGTATCTACTGTCAGCTTCTGGTGGTTGCCGAAGTTTTGGGGGCGGCTAGACATAAGCTATATGCGAGATACCCAGCTTGTCGCACACCTGACGTGCGTCGGCCGAATCCTCCAGGGAGCAGCACCCGCGGGCAGACTCGCGCGTTTGCTGCGCATCTTTGCTCAACGCCAGGTGTACGCCGACAACATCATGACCAGCCTCAACAAAAGGCGCGCGGCGGCCACAGAGGAGTCGACTCCCCCGCTCATCGCTGCCAATACTCGCATGTCAGCGCAGTGTAGTGCCACGCCCACGAAAGGTGAAACGTCGGGCCGTAACGATGAGGACGCATTCTAGACATATACCCCCATGGGGTATTAATGTGGATGACAGCCGTCGTGCTAGGCCCCGGCACGGCCGAACCGATCACAACTATGAACTGCAACGAAAGGACAGAACCATGAACGACAGGCACACCCACTCCCACACCGGACCCGGTGGGTACGCCAGTCACCACGAACACAGCAACCACGAAGGCCATGCCGACCACAACCACGCAGAGCACGCGGGCCACGGAGAACATGGAGGCCATGGCCACGCGGGCCACACAGGCCACGGTGATCACGTTGCCCAGTTCCGCAGACTCTTCTGGATCATGCTGGTTCTCGCTATCCCGGTCGTCGGGTTCAACAGCACTTTCGCCCATCTCATCGGCTATCAGCTGCCAGACACGGAATGGGCCCGGTGGATCTCGCCGCTTTTGGGCACGGTCATTTACTTCTGGGGAGGTCGCCCGTTCTTGTCCGGGGCGGCCTCAGAGATCCGCTCCCGCAAACCCGGCATGATGCTACTGATTGCGCTCGCGATCACGGTCGCCTTCGTCTCCTCTTGGGGTGCGAGCCTGAACTTGCTGGACCGCGGGCTGAGTTTCTGGTGGGAACTGGCGCTGCTGGTGGTCATCATGCTGCTGGGGCACTGGATCGAGATGCGCTCCCTCGCCCAGACCACCTCGGCCCTGGATTCGCTCGCCGCTCTTCTGCCCGACGAGGCCGAGAAGATCGACGGCGACGAAGTTGTGAAGGTCTCCCCGGCGGATCTTGAGGTCGGCGATATCGTGATCGTCCGGCCCGGAGCGTCCGTGCCCGCCGACGGCACAATCGTCGACGGCAGCGCCAGCATGGACGAGTCGATGGTTACCGGCGAGTCGAAAACAGTGCGCCGCGGTGAAGGAGAGCACGTGGTTGCTGGCACTATCGCGACTGACTCGGGTCTGCGAGTCGAGGTCACGGCCACGGGTAGCGACACCGCGTTGGCCGGCATCCAAAAGCTCGTCACCGATGCGCAAGAATCGTCATCGCGGGCGCAGCGCCTCGCAGACAAGGCCGCCGCGTGGTTGTTCTGGTTCACCCTCGGCGCCGCCATTCTGACCGCCGTGGTCTGGACCGTCGTCGGCATGCCAAATGACGCCGTGGTACGCACCATCACCGTGCTCGTCATCGCTTGCCCACACGCCCTCGGCCTTGCCATCCCGCTGGTCGTCTCAATCGCGACTGAGCGCGCGGCACGCGGCGGGGTGCTGATCAAGGATCGGCTCGCGCTCGAATCGATGCGCTCAGTCGACGCTGTGTTGTTCGACAAGACCGGCACGTTGACCAAGGGCGGACCCACCGTCACCGCGATCGACCCCGCCGGCGGGCGTGATAAAGAAGACGTGCTTGCCCTGGCAGCGGCCGCCGAAGCAGACAGCGAGCACCCGCTCGCCCGCGCCATCACCGGGGCTGCTCAGGCCCGTGGCGTAGCCGTCCCGCAGGCCACCGACTTTTCTTCGTCCCCAGCAGTGGGCGTGAAGGCAACGGTTGACGGTGAGGTAATCGAGGTCGGTGGTCCCTACCTGCTTGAGATGCATTCCGCCGAAGAGCTCCCCATCGCAGACGAGTGGCGAAAGGAGGGCGCGATCATTCTCCACGTCCTCGCCGACGGCGAAGTGATCGGCGCGCTGCGGCTTGCCGACGAGATCCGCCCCGAGTCCCGCGACGCCGTCGATGCACTGCACACATCGGGTGCTCAAGTCGTCATGATTACCGGCGACGCGCAGGCCGTGGCGAACACCGTAGCGGGCGAATTGAGCATCGATCGGGTCTTCGCCGGTGTGCGGCCGGAGGACAAGGCCACAAAGGTCAAGGAACTGCAGAGCGAGGGACACAAGGTCGCCATGGTCGGCGACGGCGTCAACGACGCACCGGCGCTGGCCCAGGCCGATGTCGGTATCGCGATCGGTGCGGGCACCGACGTGGCCATCGGCTCGGCGGAGGTCATCCTGGCAAGCTCTGATCCGCGATCGGTGCTCTCGGTCATTGAGCTCTCGCGAGAGACCTACCGGAAGATGAAGCAGAACCTCTGGTGGGCGGCCGGTTACAACTTGCTGTCCGTGCCGCTGGCTGCCGGTATCCTCGCTCCAATCGGTTTCGTGATGCCGATGAGCGTCGGTGCGATCCTGATGTCGGCCTCGACCGTCGTCGTGGCTCTGAATGCGCAACTGCTGCGCCGACTCGACCTCACCCCACAGAGCAGCACCGACCGGATACTTAACCGGTCCAAGTAGCCCGGTACCGTCCACACCAAACAAGGAGGCCCATAATGAACGACCACGGCTACATCAGCGAAAAAGACCGCTATCTCGCTCGTCTCAAGCGTATCGAGGGGCAGACCCGCGGTATTCACCGCATGATCGACGAAAACGCCTACTGCATTGACATTCTCACCCAGATCAGTGCGGTCAACGCGGCGCTGAAGAGCGTAGCACTGGGTTTGCTGGACGATCACTTGGAGCACTGCGTCGCCAATGCCATCAAAGGCGGGCAGGAAGCCGAGGACAAGATCAAAGAGGCGTCCGCAGCTATCGCGCGGCTGGTGAAGTCCTAAGCGTCATACCGCAGTACGACGCGGCTGCCCGCGGCGGCAAGTAGCGTGGACGGTCATGAACTTATCCACTCCCCGCGCAGTGCTGATCCGCAATGCGAGCATGGCAGCGTTCATGCTGGTCACCTGCCTAGTTGGGCTGCTGCCGGATTCGCGGCAGTTGGTCGTCGGGCTCGCACTGCTGGCCTGCGCCGTTGCGGCCCCGTTTACCCGCTGGCGCTGGCCGCTGGAAACGTTCGCTGCGATACTTGCGGTGCTCATTCCCGCGGCGTTCTGCAACTCACTCCCCGTCGGCACAATCGCCGTGGCGCCGTTCGCCGCCTACATCGCCAGGCGCCACCTGCCCGCCCCGCACCGCGACATCGCCACGGGTGCACTGCTGCTTGGCGACGCCGCAGCCACCGCGTTCGTCATCCCCGCGCTCACCGCGCTCGAGCCTGCCGAGCGACTCCCCTACGTCTTCTGGAGCATCATTCTGCTCACTGTGGCGTTACTTTTCGGTGAGCTTCGCCGCCGCGCTGAAGAGAGCGCGGAGCAAGAGCTGGCGCGCCAGCGTGCGGAGATCGAACGCGAGGCCCAAGAACAGCGTGCCCACCTAGCCCGAGAAATTCACGACATTGTCACCCATTCACTGACTGTCATCGTCGCGCAGGCCGACGGCGCACGCTTCGGTGACGAAACTCTAGAAGCGAAAGACGCGGCATTGCGCACCATTGGCAGTGTTGGTCGAGATTCACTTCGCCAGATGCGGGGCGTTGTCGAGTTGCTGCGCAGTAGCGTGCCACGTCCGGTCGAACCGTTGGCGAAATTAGACATTGACGGTCTCGTCGCCACAAGCCACGCCGGCGGACTTCAGGTGGACTACACCGTCAAGGGCACCCCACCCGAGGATTTAGCACCGGTCACAGCGCTAACCGTCCAACGCATCGTCCAGGAATCCCTGACCAACGCCATGAAGCACGGCACCGGCCGCGCCGAGCTCGCGGTGCGCTGGGGCGCAGATAACGTCGTGGTAGAAATGACGAACCCGGTCGCTCCCGGCGCGACCACTCGTCCGGGCCACGGAGTGGAGGGCATGCGGCAGCGCGCGGCGCTTTCCGGCGGCACGGTGACCGCATCCGCCACCCCAGCCGGCACCTGGACCACAATGGCAAGGATCCCGCTGAACTCATGATCACTCTCGGACTCGTAGACGACCAGGCGCTTTTCCTCCACGGCATCCGCAGCGTCATCGACTCTCAGCAGGATATGCAGGTGCGTTGGCTTGCTGGCAACGGTGAGGAGGCGATTCGGGCATGCGGTAATAAAGCGGTAGACGTGGTGCTTATGGACGTGCAGATGCCTGTGTTGGACGGCATCGCTGCGACGAGGCAGGTCGTAACAACGCATCCGGCGACTAAGGTCATCATCCTGACCACGTTTGATGATGAAGCTTATGTACTCGGCGGTCTTGGTGCCGGTGCCAGCGGGTTCCTGCTCAAGGATGCTGAACCAGAGACCTTGCTCGACGCTATCCGCACCGTGGCAAACGGTGATGCGGTGATTTCTCCGCGGGCGACGAACCGGATCGTGGCAAAGCTCCATGCTCCGGATGAGGAAACGATTGGCCTGTCCCCCGCCGACCGGCTGGCGCTAAACGAGCTAACTGAGCGCGAGCGCGAAGTGCTCGTGGCAATCGGCCGTGGGTGGTCCAACGGGGAGATCGCTCAGCGTATGTTCATCTCCATGCCAACGGTGAAAACCCACGTGGGCAGAGTGCTGGCGAAGACACAGTCGCGAGACCGCGTCCACGCAGCACTTTTCGCCTACCGCACCGGGCTGGTGTCGCGCACCGACCTGTTGGACTCCTGACGCGTCATACTCCGGTATCACGCATAAAATCGTGCCTCGCGCCGACGCGAAACCCCATGCCCTGCGCGAGTCTTGGGGACATGGAAACACCGATGATTCAGACCCACGGTCTGACCAAAACCTATGGACACACAGACGTCGTCCACAACCTCGATCTCAAGGTCGCTCCCGGCGTAGTGCATGGCTTGCTCGGTCCGAACGGCTCCGGCAAATCCACCACGATGAAGATGCTGCTCGGCCTCATCGCCCCCACGCACGGCGACATCAGCGTGCTCGGACACCCCATGACGCGAGCGAACCGCGCGCATGTCCTTGCCGGTGTCGGCTCGCTCATCGAAGCCCCCGCCGCTTACCCGCACCTCACGGGTGGTGAAAACATGCGTATTGTCGCGCGTCTGCTCGGCGCCGATCCCGAAGCGGTGCGCCGCGCGGTGTCGCTGGTGCGCCTCGAGGGCCAGATGGACAAGCTGGTGAAAAACTATTCGCTGGGTATGAAGCAGCGCCTCGGCATCGCGATGGCACTCGCACGCGACCCGCAGTTGCTTATTCTCGACGAGCCCACCAACGGCCTTGACCCCGCCGGCATCGAGGAAATCCGCGAACTCATCATCAGCCTCGCCCGCGACCAAGGCCGCACGGTGCTGGTGTCGAGCCACCTGTTGTCCGAGATTGAGAAGATGGCGACCGACTTGACCATCATCAATCACGGCAAGCTCGTGTTTCAGGGCTCCCAAGACGAGCTGTACAGCGCGCAGTTGCCGGATGTGTTCATCCAGACGCCTGAGGTTGCAACCGCAGTCTCGGTCCTTCGCGCACTGCAACCGAAACGGGTCGAGGGGGGTGTGGAGCTTTCCGGGCTTAACGACGACCACCTCGCCGACACCATCGCCCTTTTGGTTGCATACGGCGTGCCACTCCACCAGATCCTGCGAAAACGGCGCAGCCTCGAGGACATCTTCATCGCCTTGACCAACGACGAGGTGGCCAGCGCATGATGGTGGAATTTGCCAAACTCAAACGCACCAAAATCGTGTGGCTGAGTCTGCTGATGACGGTTGGCATTGTCCTATTCGCCAACATGAGTCTCTTCGCAGGCGACACCGCCGCAGCATTCCGGGCCAACCCAGAAACCGCGTGGGCGGGACATCTCATCGGATTCGCCATGGCGCTGGCGTTTTTGACCCCGTTGCAGCTTGCACTGGTGGCCAGCCGCATCGTGGATACAGAGCACATCAGCGGCGGGTGGCGGCTCAACGCCATCGCAGGAACTCGACCCGGAGCGCTGCTTCTTCGAAAGTTAGGTGTTGCGACGGTGGTAGTTGTCGTCGCAAAGAGCATTGAGTTCGCTGGGGCCATAGCGCTGCCCGTCGCGATGGGCGCGCCTGCACCGCACGGATCCATGCCGGCCACTTGGCTGCGCTTCGGCCTTGGTGTCACGGGCACCACGCTTGCGCTCCTCGCTGTGATGCTGCTGCTCGCCGCGCTTGTCGAACCCCAGCTTGTCGTGCTCGCAGTCGGGGTCGTCGGCGGGTTCTTCGGAATCGCATCACTGCTGTCCCCGCCGTGGCTGGCTGCAGTCAATCCCTTCGGGTACATCGCTGTGATCCTTCCGTTCGGCTTCACTGAGGCAGGGGTTACCCCTTCGCAACCCGGATGGTTGCTGTGGAGCGGCTACCTCGTCCTCGCCGTTGCGGTCTTGGTCGCCGGTACTAAAGCCCTGGATCGAAAGGAGATCTAGACCATGGACCTGATCCTTAACGACCTGCTCAAGCTTCGGCGCTCGCACGTCTGGGCGGTCGCGCTTCTCGTCCCCGCGGTTGCCGTCGCCATCGGCGCCGGCAACTACGCCGCGAACACCGGCACCCTGACCGCCGGTTGGGGTAGCTACTTCTCCCAGGTCATGCTGTTTTATGGGTTGCTGTTCTGTACCGCTGGCATCGCGATCCTCGCCGCAGCCGCCTGGCGGGTCGAGCACCGCGGACACAACTGGCTCAGCATGCTCACTTCGACGCGTTCGGTGGGCAACCTGGTGGCGTCGAAAATCGCCGCGATCGCGGTTACTGTTACGGCGATGCACGCTGTTCTCATCGGCCTCACGTTGTTCGTCGGTTGGGCTTTGCGGATTCCAGGTGCAGTTCCAAGCGAGCTCCTCGTCACAGCGTTATTGGCACTGGCACCAGCCGTTGCGGTGGCGTCGTGGCAGTCGCTGCTGTCCATGGTCATCCGTAGTTTTGCCGCACCTATCGGCATTGCGGTGGTGGCAAGTCTCGTATCGTTTGGCGCACTCGCGGCTGGAGTGCCTGGCGTGCGGTTCATCGTGGCGCCTGCGTTGTTGTCGCACACGCTGTGGTTGGGCAGTTCCGCCGTCGCCGCCGCTGGAGCGCTCGACACTGGCACCGTCACAGGCGTTCTCGCTGCCTCCTCAGCGTTGACCGTGGCTGGCTGGGCGGCTGCAGTGGCCTATCTACGGGGCACGGACGCACGCCTCTAGTCGACGGGCGCAGGCCGACGGGTACGCTGACCAGCCATGGCTACAAAAAGCGAGTTTCATGAGATCGATACCGGCATCGCCGAGGTTTTGCACGAGCCAGACGGCTCCATGGTGCTGCTGGTCAACGGCGTGCCAAGCTCGCACATCGTCCCAGGTGATCCGGAGCGCCTGGATTTTGAGTACATGCGCTGGATCGCAGACTTTTTAGATAGCGCCTACCCGGATACAGACAAGCCGAAGGCACGCCTGACTCACCTCGGCGGCGCGGCCTGCACGATGCCGCGCTACTTCGCCAGCAAATGGAAAGGATCACGCAACACGGTTGTGGAGATCGACGCTGAGCTAGCGATCCTGGCCCGTGAGCTGTTCGACATCCCGCGTGCGCCGGCGGTGAAGATCCGTGTTGGGGACGCTCGCGAAGTCACCGACACGTTCAAGCCAGAAACCCGCGACGTGATTATCCGTGACGTGTTCTCGTCCGCCACCACCCCGCGCAGTCTGACGACGGTGGAGTTTTATGAAAACGTCAGGGCGTCGACAAGCAACAGCGGCCTTTATGTTGCCAACTGTGGCTCGCATGCAGACCTCAAGGAGGCCAAGGAGGAGCTAGCGGGCATGTGCGAGGTGTTCCCGCATGTGGCGGCGATTGCGGATCCTCCGATGCTGAAAGGCAGGCGCTACGGCAACATTGTGCTCATTGGCGCTAACCAGCCGATTGAGGCAAGCCCGCAGCTTAACCGCAACCTGCTCATGGGTGCGGTGCCCGCCCAGTTCAAGGGTGAGGCGTGGTGCCGTGCCTTGGCAACGACGCCGCGCCACGACTCCCCTACTGCCCCCGCCGAGTAGTTACTTCGCTGCGTTGTCCAGAAGAATCAGCAGGTCACCGATCTGGTAGCGGCCAGCAACCATGTTCTTAAGATCCTCTACCGGCAGCTCGCCTGTGGTTGCCAGGCGCTGTACCAAGTTGGCGATATTGCGGGCATCGGCATCACTAAAGCCAGCGAGGTCGACGGCCTTCGTCAGCTCACCCAGGCCGACGGCGCCTGCAGCAAGTGCCAGAATCGCCAACACCAGCGCAGTGTTGTCTTGCTCCAGCACCTTGAGCTCACCTGATTCTGCGACCTGGAAACGTTCCAGCACGCCGCCGCCTGCGCGCGTGTTGCCAGCCGCAAACTGGTGGAACTGGCCAGTGTTGCCGTTGTACAGGTTCATGTCCACTGGCGTGGAAATACCCAGCACGCGGCCGGATTCACTGCGCTGCCAAAAACTCAACTTGTCCCAGCCACCCACCGGGCGCGGCGGACGGTTCTGGTACGCAGCCAGCCACAGCGGGTAGTTGGTAAAGGCGTTGGTGTTGTCCATGTGCTCGTACCAGAAGTAGCGGTACGTGTAGATCATGGGCGTCTTGCCGGTCAGGCGTTGCACCTCGCCGAGGAAGAGCTGCGTCCATGCGGTCAGCTGCAGCGCGCTTTTGCCTTCAGCCACCTCAAGGTCAAGCACCGGCGGCAACTGGGTTGCAGGGCCTTCGTTGATCACGGAGGCGAAGTAGCGGGCTTGTGCCAGCGCATCGCCAGCCGGGCGCGCGTAGTGGTAGGCGCCAACGCGCATACCTGCATCGGCTGCGGCGCGAACATCCTCGTCGTAGAAGGTGTTCTTCCAGTCGGAGCCTTCAGTGGCCTTTACAAAGGCGAACTGCTGCATGCCTGGGCCGGAAACCTGCTTCCAGTCAATTGCCTGGCCGCCCGGTCGCTGGTGCCCAGCAACGTCAACGCCAGAGATCAGCCCAGGAAAAGACTGGGCAATCGCAGGCAGGGGTGCAAAAGTCAGGGCGGCAGCGGTTAAGGCAGCAACAAGTCGACGCATGCGCGCGACTTTATCACACTAGTCACACCAGTCACACATACAACACGGGTTACGTTCGACGCACCTGTTACACCAGACGTGCGCGCTCCACCACGTCCGGCAGCAGCGCCTTGATGGTCTCAATATCCTCGGCAGTTGTGGTCCTGCCAAACGTGATGCGCAGCGCGCCCATGCCCTCTTCCTGACCAATGCCCATGGCCTCCAGCACACCGCTTAGGCGGATCACGCCTGCAGAACACGCCGAACCCGCAGAAACCTCAACACCTTGCTGGTCAAGCAGCATGATCATGGCATCTGCATTCGCACCCGGGAACATGAAGTGCGCGTGTCCCGGCAATGCAGGCTCCTGCGTCGTCATCACGGCATCCGGGATGGTGGCGAGGATATAGTGCGCCAGATCGTCGCGAAGCAGCCGCACCCTCGCGGATTCTGTTTCCATCTCCCCGACCGCCTCTGCAAGTGCCGCAGCCGTCGCCGCCGCCGAGGCCACATCCACCGTGCCGGATCGGATGCCTCGCTCCTGGCCGCCGCCGACGATCACCGGCTGCGGCGCCGGCGAACGCTGAGCCAACAACAACCCAGTGCCGCGCGGGCCGCCAAACTTGTGGGCACTTGCGGCAAGCGTGGTGGCACCAAGCGCATGGAAATCAACCGGAATACGCCCCACTGCCTGCACCGCGTCTACATGCAACGGCGTGCCAGCTACCTGTGCGCGACGCGCCGCTTCCTCAACCGGCTGCACCGCACCCGTTTCGTTATTAGCCCACATCAACGTGGCTACTGCCGCGGGCGTATCCAGGGCGGAAAGATCAGTAACGTGACCGTCGCGGCCCACGCTAAGCCAGTCCACCTTCGCACCCGTACGCTTAAGAGCGTGCACACTCTCCAGTACCGCGGGGTGCTCGATCGTGCTGGCCACCACACGGTCTAGCTCACTTGCCGCGTACAGCCCGCGCACCGCAATGTTGTCGGCTTCTGTACCCGAGCCGGTGAAGATGACTTCCACCGGGTCCGCCCCGAGTAGCTGCGCGATCTGCTCGCGTGCCTCCTGCAGCACCGCATTCGCTTTGCGCCCGGATGCATATTGGCTTGCCGGGTTCACCGCACCCGCATGTTTCGCAAGCGCCTCAATGGCACAGGCACGCATAGGAGTAGTTGCCGCGTGGTCAAGATACGTCATAGGGCTCTAACTTACGCGCCCTGCCCTCACTTACGCGGTTTCGCGTGCGGTGCAGATATGAGCCACCGCGGCGTCCCCGATCCTCGCAATGACTACAGCCATCTGCGTCTTACCCCGCAGCTTCCACTTGCCACGCAGCTGGTCTGGGTCAACGTCCACGCCGCGTACCAGGATCTCCACCGAACCCGCGCCGTGGCTAGCCAGGGCAGCTTTCAGCTTCTTCAACGGCACCGCTTCGAGGAAACGGAAGCCGCTGTAGCCCGCCGGAATGGCCTCACCGGCACAAAACGCGATGTGTTCATCCAGCATCCACAGCCCGTGGCGTGCTGCCCAGTGAGCAACCAGCCCGGCGCGCACGATCGCTCCGTCTGGCTCGATGATGAAGGTGCCCGCCTCCCCTACTGAAACGTCCTCGGGTTCTTCCGAGGTCACGCGTTCTTCGAAGTCACCGCGCAGCACGACGGCTTCACGGCCGCCTCCGAAGTCTGCTGAGTACAGGCATGCTTCCTTTACCCCGCCGTCTACGGAGACCACGCTGACTAGGCCTTCCCATTGGGAGTAGTCGATGCCGGGTGCGCATTTCACGGCTAGCGGTCTGCCTCGGTAGGCGTCCACCAGGTCCGGCAGGGGTGGCATGAGTTTGGCGGGGTCGGTGATGCGCCGGCCGTCGGCACGTCTGGCGGGGTCGGCGACAACCACGCCGTCGCTTGTCACCGGGTGTAACGCGTCAGCGCGCGCCAACCACGCACGCTCGCCTAGGTTCTCGCGCGCCATGGCAAGGCGCACCATATCCAGGTCTGAACCGATCCACTGCACGCCAGCTTCCGCAAACGCCGGCGCTTCCGAGCCGATCGAGCATGTCACGTCGTGCACCAGCCCATAGCCTGCCGCAGCAATGCGCCTGGCGCGGACATCCGCCACTGCCCGCGGGGTGGCCTGTTGCGCCGCATCGGCGTCAGTCAGCCAGTCTCCCGGAAACTTGCCGGCACCCATGCGTTGGGACGCCACGAGTTCACTCACCGCCCGCGCACCTTCACCAAACTCACGCTCAAGCAGCGCACGGTCAGCGAAGATGGACTTCTTCGTCAGCGCAAGCTGTCCTGCGAGCTCCTGGATGCGGGGGCGGTTGGTGGCAAGCAGCGCGACGTCGTCAAGCGAAAAGCTCATAGCTTGCGACCAATGCGATCCTGCGGTGCACGGTAGAAGTACTCCTCCATGCGGGGGTCATCGACCGGGTCACCTACAACGGGGGTAATCGTGCGGTGCTTTGCTGCTTCAATAATCTCCGCGACCGAATCGTAGGAGGTGAGCTCCATGATCTGCATCCACGTCGGTGGGGCGAAGCGGACAAGGCCTGCGCGCCAGCCGTCCATCAGCAGGGAGGGCGAGAACCAATTCGCGTCATCCGCCTCATCTGTCTCAGCATCCGGCTCTTGGCCCTCGGGGTTGGCGGCAAGGAAGCTGAACGTATCAAACCACATGCCGCTTTCAGAGTTACCCACCCAGCGGGCAAAGGGATGCAACAAGTCACCGCATACCGCAAGCTTGTTCTTTTGCAGCACATCCGTGAGCGAAAGCTCATGCGTTTCAAGCGTCATTCGCTGATCGTGGTACGTGCGGGCATCCGAGAGCACCTCGCCTGTGCCATCCACGGCTAGGAAAATACCGGTCTCCTCAAACAGCTCACGCACTGCCGCAAACAGAATCGCACGCGCCTTGTACTTAGTCACCCCCAACTGGCGAGCGAGCGAAATGGCACTACGGCCCTGCCACAGCTCACCGTCATCCCAGGAACGCCCCGGGAAATCGCGAGTGTCAACGCCGCCGCCCGGAAACACGGTCAACCCCGGGTAGTTCAGCATGGACAGCACGCGCTCTTGCACCCACACCTTCATCCCGTCAGCGTCATCGCGCAGCAAGATCACGGTTGCAGACAGGCGCGCGCCGCCGTAGCCGGAGGTGTCAGTGACATCAATTGCGTCACCTTTATCCGCCGACACGGCACCAGTCGTGCGCGCCTTATCCATCACTTGCGGTGCGCCCCACCCCTGGCCTTGCGTGCACGGCGCGCAGCAAAACGGCCATCCTCATACGTAACCTCAATCGGCTGGTGGTACGCCTTGGTCACGTTCTCACTGGTCAGCACGTTCTCAATAAGGCCTTGTGCCACCACATCGCCCTCATCCAACAGCATGGCGTGAGTAAACCCATACGGGATCTCCTCAAGGTGGTGGGTGATCATCACAATCGCCGGGGCGTCCGGGTCAAGCGCCAGATCCCCCAGGTACGCAATCAGATCCTCGCGGCCACCCAAGTCCATGCCGGCCGCTGGCTCGTCCATGATCAAAAGCTCCGGGTTAGTCATCACGGCGCGCGCGATCAACACACGCTTCTTCTCACCGTCAGACAACGTGCCCCAGGTGCGATCAATCAGGTGCATGGCGCCAACCTGCTCAAGCACCTCCACAGCCTGGTCATAGTCCTGCTCGTCATATTCCTCACGCCAACGCCCCATAATGGCGTAGCCTGCGGAAACAACCAGATCCCCCACCTTCTCCTGATCCGGTACGCGCTTGGCAATAGCCGAAGACGTCAGGCCGATCGCGGCGCGCAGGTCACGCATGTCGGTCTTGCCCAGCTGCTCACCCAACACAAAGGCGGTGCCGGAAGACGGGAACTCTTGTGCCGATGCCATCCGGATCAGCGTGGTCTTGCCAGCGCCGTTGGGGCCGATAATCACCCAGCGTTCGTCCAGCTCAACCTGCCAATCCACAGGGCCGACAAGGGTATTGCCGCCGCGCACAAACGTCACATCGCGGAAATCTATAAGCAGGTCAGGATCCGTTGTCTGATTCACCCCTCCTATTGTGGACTAAAATTCGCTCCAAGTGTGGGAAGTCGAAACGCTGCGTGGCGACTACGCTTGAAAAGTATGGTTGCTCGCTTTGGAATAGATGACGTCCGCCCCCAAGTCTCCGGCCGCACCCTGCCCGCGAAAGCGGTAGTCGGCGAAGTTGTCCCGGTCTCCGCGCTGGTGTGGCGCGAAGGCCACGATGCAGTTGGCGCCACACTGCAGGTAACCTCCCCGAGCGGAGCGGAGTACTCCATTGCCATGCAGCCCGAGGCATATCGCCCGGACTACGTGCACGCCGTCTTCGTTCCGGATGAGCAGGGTTTGTGGTGCTTCCGGGTCGACGCATGGAGCGACGTGCTTGCCACCTGGCGCAACGCCGCCTCCAAGAAGCTTGCCGCCGGCCAAACCGCCGAAGAGATGGCCAATGACCTCGCCCACGGTGCAGCTCTGTTTAAGGCTGCAGGTAAGAAGCGTTTGAGCACGCTGCTTGTGGACGACACGGTGCCACTCGCCGACCGCGTCAACGAGGCTGTACACGCCGAGGTAGAACCACTGCGTGAGCTGCTCTCGCATGGACCTATTTGTGATGTGTACGTTGAGCGTCGGCAAGCTTTGGTGAACTCCTGGTACGAGCTGTTCCCGCGCTCCACCGGCGGGGTGGATGCCAAGGGCAACCCGGTGCATGGCACCTGGGCAACAACCGCCAAGGCACTCGACCGTGTTGCCGCAATGGGTTTTGACACCGTGTACTTCCCACCCATTCACCCGATCGGTGAAGTCAACCGTAAAGGCCGCAACAACACCCTGACCCCGGAGCCGGGCGACGTTGGCTCCCCGTGGGCAATTGGATCTGCCGCAGGCGGCCACGACGCCTTCCATCCAGAACTTGGCGGCGAAGAGGAATTCCTGGACATGATGGACCACGCTGACGAGCTCGGCCTGGAAATCGCCCTGGACCTGGCACTGCAGGCCGCGCCAGATCACCCCTGGGCCAAAGACCACCCGGAGTTTTTCACGGTGCTGGCGGACGGCACGATCGCGTACGCGGAAAACCCGCCGAAGAAGTACCAGGATATCTACCCCATCAACTTTGATAATGACCCGGAGAAGATCTACGCGGAGATCTACCGCGTGGTCATGTACTGGGTCAACCTGGGCATTACCACCTTCCGCGTGGATAACCCTCACACCAAGCCGGTGAACTTCTGGCACTGGCTGATCTCCAAGGTCCACGAAACGGACCCGGATGTCATCTTCCTAGCGGAGGCGTTTACCCGCCCGCCGCGCATGTACGGGCTGTCCAAGGCTGGGTTTAGCCAGTCCTACACGCACTTCACATGGAAGACCAGCAAGGCTGACCTGACCGATTTTGGGCAGTTGCTTCTAGACGTTGCGGATATCTCCCGCCCCAACCTCTTTGTGAACACGCCGGACATTTTGCACGAATCCCTGCAAAAGGGCGGCCCGGCAATGTTCGCACTGCGCGCCACCCTGGCCGCAACGATGAGCCCATTGTGGGGCGTGTACTCCGGCTATGAGCTCTACGAGCACGAGCCGGTCCATGAGGGCAGTGAAGAATACTTGGATAGCGAGAAGTACCAGCTGCGCCCCCGCGATTTTGAGGCGGCACTTGCCCGCGGCGAATCACTTGAGCCCTACATCACCATGCTCAACCGCATCCGCCGTGAAAACCCGGCGCTGCAGCAGCTGCGCAACCTGCACTTCCACGACATCTCTAATGACCAGCTCATCGCGTACTCAAAGGTGGATGCGATCACCGGCAACGCGGTGCTAGTAGTGGTCAACCTGGATCCCTACTACACCCAGGACGGCATACTGCGTCTCAACCTTTCAGAGATCGGCATCAACCCTGGTGAGTCTTTCGAGGTCACCGACCAAATCACCGGCGCAACGTATACCTGGGGTGCAGAAAACTACGTGCGCCTGGCGCCACAGCAAAATGTTGCGCATATCTTCGTGCTGCCAAATATTTCACCTGAACGCAGGCCGGGTACAGCGTATCGTCGCATATCTGACCACGACTACCGTCCGTAACTTCTAAGGAGCTCACATGAACAACGTTGCAATCGATCAGGCCGACTACGGCCGGCTCCTGAGTTGTACCCACCACGCACCACACGACATCTACGGGTGGCACCCACTCGGTGACGCCTCCATCGTGCGCACTCGCCAGATCGGCGCGGAACGCGTAGAACTACTTGTCCACGGCGATGCTTTGGAAATGGAAGCCGTTGGAGATGACTTTTGGGTCGCCCCGTTGGAAGACGACCTGTCGCCCGACTACCGCTTCCGCATCACCTACCCAGGGTTGGAACCGAAGATCGTCGCGGATCCGTATCACTTCCTGCCCACGCTTGGTGAGCTGGACCAGCACTTGATTTCTGAGGGCCGCCACGAACGCCTGTGGGAAGTCCTCGGCGCCAACGTGCGCAGCTACACCACCTCCCTTGGAGAGGTCACCGGCACCTCCTTTGCCGTCTGGGCACCCAACGCCAAGGGCGTGGCCGTCATCGGTGATTTCTGCGGGTGGAACCCCAGCCAGTACCCGATGCGCTCTTTGGGCTCGACAGGTGTGTGGGAGATCTTCATCCCCGGCATTGAGCCTGGCACACAGTACAAGTTTGCTATTCACACTGCCGACGGCACACGTATTGACAAAGCCGACCCAATGGCCAAGCAGACGTTGTGCCCACCAGAGACGGTCTCCGTAGTCGCCGCGCCAAGCACCTTTGAGTGGAGCGACGAGGAGTGGATGCAGGCACGCGCCGGCGTCGACGCCACCAATGCCGCCATGAGCATCTACGAATGCCACATCGGCTCCTGGAAGGAGGGCGCGAACTTCACCACCATGCGCGAAGAGCTCGTGCCCTACCTTGTAGACAACGGCTTTACGCACGTGGAATTCCTGCCCGTTGCGGAGCACCCCTTCGGTGGCTCCTGGGGCTACCAGGTCACCGGCTACTACGCACCGACTGCACGCTGGGGCACCCCGGATGAGTTCCGCGCCCTGGTAGACACACTGCACGCCAACGGCATCGGCGTGATTGTGGACTGGGTACCGGCCCACTTCCCCAAGGATGCGTGGGCGCTTGCGCGTTTCGACGGCACCGCCCTCTACGAACACCCCGACTGGCGCCGCGGCGAGCAAAAAGACTGGGGCACCTACGTGTTCAACTTCGGCCGCAACGAGGTGCGTAACTTCCTGGTGGCCAACGCCTTGTACTGGTGCGAGGAGTTCCACCTCGACGGCCTGCGTGTGGACGCTGTAGCATCGATGCTCTACCTCGACTACTCCCGCGAGCCCGGCGAGTGGCTTCCAAATGCCGACGGCAGCCGCGAGAACTGGGAAGCCGTCCAGTTCCTGCAGGAAACCAACGCTACGGTGCACCGCAACTTCCCTGGCGTGCTCACCATCGCGGAGGAATCCACCGCGTGGCCGGGTGTTACCGCCCAGACCGACGCGGACGGCCTCGGCTTTTCCTGCAAGTGGAACATGGGCTGGATGAACGACACGTTGGAGTACTTCTCCCTCGACCCGGTCCACCGCTCCTACCACCACAACGAGCTGACGTTCTCCCTGGTCTACGCGTTCAGCGAGAAGTACGTCCTGCCGTTCAGCCACGACGAAGTGGTCCACGGCAAGGGCTCCCTGTGGCAGCGCATGCCTGGCGACGACTGGAACAAAGCCGCCGGCCTTCGCGCCCTCTACGGCTACATGTTCTCGCATCCCGGCAAGCAGCTGCTCTTCATGGGCTGCGAGTGGGGCCAGACCACCGAGTGGGACGAAGCGCACTCCGTGAACTGGGACAACCTTGATAACGGTTGGGGCCACGAATACCACCGCGGCATCCACCGTCTGGTGCGTGACCTGAACTTTGTCTACCGCGACAACCCTGCACTGTTTAGCCAGGACAACACTCCCATGGGATTCCAGTGGCTTAAGAGTGATGACGCCGCGCATAACCTCCTCGCCTACACCCGCTGGGGCGCCGACGGCCAGCCGATTGTCGCCGTGATCAATTTGAGCGGCAGCACCCACCAGGGCTACCGCCTTGGCCTTCCCCAGGGCGGCGAATGGGAGCTCATCATCAACACTGATGACGCTGTCTACGGCGGTGCCGACAACCACCTCCCGGATGTGGTTTCCGCCGAGGCGGTTAACTGGGACGGCTTCGATCAATCCGTGGCGCTGACCCTGCCCGCGATGAGCGCGCAGTGGTACAAGCTGCGCCGCTGACCTACGGAAACCTCGCGCTAGGCGAACTCCAGCGCTAGAAAAGCGCGCTCGCGAGGTTGGTGCGGGTGCGTTTGATGAGGGGATCGTTGGCGTCGAAAAGCAAAAGGAGCTCCAGCAAACGATCCTTGGCCTCGGGTGAGGTCTTCACGTGTGCGAGCAGGCGCTCAAAGGCCGCCTCCGGGTTGCCGGCAAGGACCTCGGCATCGGCGGCATCGAGCTGCTTGGCCATGTCGGTGGGGTCCGCGGCGGCGTCCGCGATCGGGTCACTCGTGCGCACCTGCGGGTTGAAACGCTTCAGCACTGCCACCGTGGCCTTCGCCTGCTTCACCTCGGCGTTCGCTGGGTCCTGGGCCAACATCTCGTCATAGACGGCAATCGCCGCATCGTAATCGCCTGCCTGCACGGCAGCCTCGGCCTGGGCCAGGCGCGGGTCGGCCTCCTCGGTACTATCCGCTTCATCCGACAACCCGCTGAGCTGCGGGCCGATGTTCTGCACCAGCGCCTGCAGCCACTGCGTGAGCTGCTCGGCAGGCTGGTTGCCCTCAAAGTTGGTCACGGGTCGGCCCGCGGCAAGTGCTACCACCGTTGGCAACGCGCGCACGCCTAACGCCTGGGCAAGCTGCGGGTGCGCATCCGCATTCACGTAAGCAACCAGGAACTCCCGCTGGCCGGCGGCCAACGATGCAAGCGTCGCCTTCAGCTGCTCAGACTCCGGCGAGCGGGCCGTGCCCACCATCAGCACCACAGGGATCAGGGTGGAGCGCTCAAACGCCTTGGCCTCAACATCGCGCTCGGTGACCTCAATAAACGGCTCGAACGTGGACTCCGCAAGCTCCTTGCGGGCCTCGGCCTGCTGGGCCAGCGCAGCCAGGTCGACTGCCCCACCGGTGAACTGTGGCTGGGTCATCGTTTATGCCTCCAAGTGCTTGTTCAGGGAATTCATCTTTTGATGCAGCATGTCAGTGTAGCCAGGACGAATATCCGCCTTGATCACCAGCGACACGCGCGGAGAGACCTCCTCCACCGCAGCCGTGGCGCGCTTGATCACATCCATGACCTCGTCCCACTCGCCCTCGATGGTGGTAAACATCGCGGTTGTCTCATGCGGCAAACCAGAGTCGCGCACAACCTGCACGGCCCGGGCTACCGCTTCAGACATTGCGGCAGTGGCGTTATTGGTTACCGTTGGCGCGACAGAAAACGCTGCAATCATGCGGCCCAGTCTAACGCCGCCGCTCCCAGCAGTGTTTATGCCAGTGCCTGCGGTCATCTACGCCGCGGCCTGCATCCTTCGGCCACGCCACCACATGCCGCACCCCCGGCGGGATGTTCTGGTTGCAGCCCGGGCACACGTAGTACTTCGTGGCAGCGGCCGCACCGATCTGGCGCACGCAGTAGGTTTCCCCGTACGGGCCTTCTACTTCCTGGGTGCCAATGAACGTGGAGCCGTCACGCGGCAACACGTATGACGGCGTGATGTTCGCTCTACGATTTCTGCGTGGCATCTAAAACAGCCGCAACTCGTTGGACTCAATGCCGCGCAGCTCACCGTAATCAAGCGTGACGCAGCGCATGCCGCGGTCTTCCGCCAGGGTGCGTGCCTGCGGCTTGATCTCCTGGGCGGCAAATACGCCTTGGACAGGTGCGAGCAGCTCGTCGCGGTTGAGCAGTTCCACGTAGCGGGTTAGTTGCTCTACACCGTCAATGCCGCCGCGGCGTTTGACCTCCACCGCCACTGTCCCGCCGCCGGAGTCTCGCGCGAGGATGTCCACGGGACCAATCGCCGTTGGATATTCTCGACGCACAAGCGAATACCCCGAACCCAACGTGGTGATGTGCTCGGCCAAAAGCTCCTGCAGGTGTGCCTCAACGCCGTCTTTGACCAGACCGGGGTCCTCCCCAAGCTCATACGAGTTGTCAGCAATAATCTCTTCAATGGTGATGCGCAGCTGCTCGCCCTTCTTGCCTTCCACAATCCACAGCTGCTCGCCAGTGTCCTCCCCATCGATGTCCACCACCGTCTCTTCCTTCAGCGTGCATGGTGGCATCATCCAGTTCAGCGGCTTGTACGCACGGTCATCCGCATGGATGGACACAGACCCGTCAGCCTTGATCAAAATCAGCCTGGTTGCCATAGGCAAATGCGCATCCAGGCGGCCAACATAGTCAACAGAACATCGAGCGATAATTAAACGCATGGGCTCCAGCTTATCGACGCCCCCTGTTCGCCCTCTCAGCGAGCTCATTCATATCCCCCCGCTGCGCCCGAACATCCGGTGCAGATTCCACCCACGAGATCAACGCCATCTCCGCGTGACGCTCGCCCGCAAACTCAAAATCCCCCATCGGACCGGTCAGCTCAAGCGCGGTATCTACCTCAGGCATGAAGTCCCGCTCTTCATCTGTGAGCTTCCGGATACCGTTAAACGTCATATCCCGGCGATCAAACGCCAAATCGTAGTTAAAGGACAGTGA
This sequence comes from Corynebacterium riegelii, assembly GCF_016728505.1. Taxonomy (GTDB): domain Bacteria; phylum Actinomycetota; class Actinomycetes; order Mycobacteriales; family Mycobacteriaceae; genus Corynebacterium; species Corynebacterium riegelii. Next base: position 1,725,324 of record NZ_CP068159.1, on the reverse strand, counting down.
GCGCAGCTTGTAAAAACGCGCCTCATCACCCGAGTATCGAAGCACCCCGTGGCGCCATCCGTGCGAGCCTTCAGCAGGCAAGAGACGGATCAGGCCTTGGACACCACTGTTACGGAACATAGTGAAGCGCCACACCGCAGCTACCACGACAAGTGCGATGACTAGCAGCACAATAGCGGCGAGGATCTCCATGCACATCACGCCTTTCCTGTTTCGCAATATCCTAGCGCCGTTGGCGGGGTGAAGATAGGCAAACACCCCCTGCCGTTTCCGACAGGGGGTGTCCAAAGGAGGTAAGCGCCTACCTATTGATGTTGGACGCGCGGCGGACCGCGGCCAGCTCCGCTTCGGAGCGGGTCTTGGTCAGCTCGTCTTCATCATGCAGGCCGCTCTCCGCAGCAGCGGAGTCGACCTCGCCGGCGAAGATCGCGTAATCCGCGAGGATGGTGACCTTGTCGCCCTGGACCGACAGGAACCCGCCCTGTACGGCCGCCACGATTCGTTCATCATCCACCGGCTGGATGGTCACAACACCGTTGTCCTTAAGCTGGCCCAACAGTGGCTCGTGACCGGGCAGGATGCCGATCTCACCTTCGGTGGTCTGCGCAGTGACAATCTTTGCCTGCCCCTTCCAGAGCAAGCGGTCAACAGAGACCAATTGCGCGGTAAGTTCAGCCATGATCTACCCCTTTACGCTTCCTGCAGCTTCTTGTATGCAGCCTCGACGTCGTCCAGGCCACCCAGGTTGCTGAAGGCCTGCTCCGGGTAGTGGTCGAACTCGCCAGACGCCAGCTTGTCAAAGGCGTCAATGGTCTCCTCCAGCGGCACGTAGGAGCCCTCGTCGCCGGTGAACTTCTTAGCAACGAAGAAGTTCTGGCCGAGGAAGCGCTGGATCTTACGTGCGCGCATAACGGTGATCTTGTCCTCTTCAGACAGCTCGTCCATACCGAGGATGGCGATGATGTCCTGCAGTTCCTTGTTCTTCTGCAGAATACCGATGACCTTCTGCGCCACGTTGTAGTGACGCTCGCCGACAATACCCGGCTCCAGGATGCGGGAGGTCGAGGTCAGCGGGTCCACTGCCGGGTAAATACCCTTGGAAGCAATGGAACGGCTCAGCTCGGTGGTTGCATCCAGGTGAGCGAAGGTGGTTGCCGGTGCCGGGTCGGTGTAGTCATCCGCCGGCACGTACACGGCCTGCAGCGACGTAATGGAACGACCGCGGGTCGAGGTAATGCGCTCCTGCAGCACACCCATCTCATCCGCCAGCGTCGGCTGGTAACCCACAGCGGAAGGCATACGGCCCAGCAGGGTCGACACCTCAGAGCCCGCCTGGGTGAAGCGGAAGATGTTGTCAATGAACAGCAGCACGTCCTGGTTCTGCACATCGCGGAAGTACTCCGCCATGGTCAGGCCGGACAGGGCCACGCGCATACGAACCCCTGGCGGCTCATCCATCTGGCCGAAGACAAGGGCGGTATCAGGCAACACGCCCATGTCCTCCATCTCGAGGAACAGGTCGGTGCCCTCACGGGTGCGTTCGCCAACACCGGCGAACACGGAGGTACCGGAGAACTCGCGAGCAATACGCGTAATCATCTCCTGGATGAGAACGGTCTTACCCACACCTGCACCACCGAACAGGCCGATCTTGCCGCCCTTCACGTACGGGGTGAGCAGGTCGATGACCTTAATGCCGGTCTCAAGGATCTCGGTCTTACCCTCAAGGTCCTTGAATGCTGGCGGCTCGCGGTGGATGGACCAACGCTCGCCGTCCTCGCCTACCGACGGATCGTCCAGGCACTGGCCGAGTGCGTTGAACACGTGGCCCTTGACCTGGTCGCCCACCGGCACGGAGATCGGGTTGCCGGAGTCCTTCACCTGTGCACCGCGGACGAGGCCGTCCGTCGGAGCCATGGCGATGGTGCGGACGAGGTTGTCGCCCAGGAACTGGGCAACCTCGAGGATGATGTCACGGGACATGCCTTCGAGGTCGATGTGAACCTCGAGTGCGTTGTAGAGCGCGGGGAGCTCGCCGCGAGGGAACTCCACGTCGACGACGGCGCCGATGACGCGGACCACACGGCCGTTCTCGGAACCACGCGGGTTCTGAGTGGACTCCGTGCGAGCCGGCGCCTGCGGTTCAGCCTGCAACGTGGCCTCGCCCGGCGTCTCATCGCGCTCATCAAAGTTGTGAGCAGTAGTCATGATTTAGTCACTTTCCTCACTACCGGACAGCGCGCCTGCGCCGCCGATAATCTCGGTGATTTCCTGGGTGATTTTAGCCTGACGGGCCTGGTTTGCCTCACGGGACAGGTTGTTGGCCAGCTCGGTTGCGTTGTCCGTCGCGTTCTTCATGGCGGTACGGCGCGAAGCGGACTCCGACGCCGAAGACTCCAAGAAGAGCGAGTACAACGAGCGCGAGACATATACCGGAAGCAGCTCATTCATGAGCGTATCCGGATCCGGCTCGAACTCCATGTCTGGCGATACGCCTTCCTCAGCAGGCGCGAGCATGTGCTCGGTCTCGTAAGAGACTTCTTCAAGCACAGGCTCGATCGGCAACAGCTGGTGTACGCGGGCCTCCTGCGAAAGCATGGAGACGAACTCGGTGTACACCACGTGTACCTGGTCGAAACCGCGAACGGGTTCGCCCTCGGCACCGGTGAGTCCCTCACGCCACTTAACCGTGCCTTCAGAACCAGCCATGAAGCCATCAACGATGTGACGACGCACATCGTGGGTGGACTCCCACGTCGGCTTCTGGGACCAGCCGGTCCAGGCGCCTTCGACGTCCATGTCACGGAACTTGTAGTGGGTCACACCCTTGTTACCAGTGACGTAGCGGACGACGTCGTATCCAGCCTCGGTGAGCATGCGCTCCAGCTGGGTCGCCTTCTTCAGCACGTTGTGGTTGTAGCCGCCGGCCATACCGCGGTCAGAGGTGACCACGAGGATTGCTGCGACTCGACCGTTCTCACGCTCACGGAGCATGGGGTGGTCGAGGGAGCTCGCAGCTGCGAGGCGTTCCATGACGTCTTTGAGCTCATCGGCGTACGGCTTCGCTGCGTCTACACGCTGCTGGGCCTTGGTGATCTGCGAGGTCGCGATCAGCTCCTGAGCCTTCGTGATCTTCTTCGTAGAGTTGACGGACCTGATGCGGTCACGCAATTCGCGAAGAGTTGCCATGGTGTTTCCTCCCTTCCTTTATGTAGTAGTCCAAGGTTGCACTTGCGTGCTTACTTGGAGCGGCTGACGTTGAGCTGATTCTTGGACACCTGCGAGGACGGCAGTGCCTTCTCCTCCGGCTCACGGACGATGCGCTCGCCCGTAGAAGACTGGAAGCCACGTGCAAATTCCTCGTTCACGCGCAGGATCGCAGCCTGGGAGTTCTCGTCCAGAGCCTTGCCGCCCTGGATCTGCTCGTACACCTCAGGTGCGGTTGCACGGATCTGCTCCTGCAGCTCGCGCTCGTAGCGACGGACATCCTCGACGGGAACGGGATCGAAGACGCCCTCGTTGGCAGCCCAGATCGAGACGATCTGGAACTCAACCGGCTGCGGGGAGTTCTCGGACTGCTTCAGCAGCTCGACGAGACGCTGGCCGCGCTCCAGCTGCTTCTTGGAAGCAGCATCCAGGTCAGATGCGAACGCTGCGAAGGACTCCAGGTCGCGGTATGCGGCCAGGTCCAGACGCAGGTTACCCGCAACCTTCTTCATGCCCTTGGTCTGTGCAGCGCCACCAACACGGGACACGGAGATACCCACGTCAATAGCTGGGCGCACACCCTGGTTGAAGAGGTCAGACTGCAGGAAGACCTGGCCGTCCGTAATGGAAATAACGTTCGTCGGAATGAAGGCACCGACGTCGTTTGCCTTGGTCTCAATGATCGGCAGTGCGGTCAGAGAGCCTGCACCGAGCTCGTCGTTGAGCTTGGCGGCGCGCTCCAGCAGGCGGGAGTGCAGGTAGAACACGTCGCCCGGGTATGCCTCGCGGCCCGGCGGGCGGCGCAGCAGCAAGGAGATCGCACGGTAAGCCTCAGCCTGCTTGGTCAGATCATCGTAGATAACCAGGACGTGCTTGCCCTGGTACATCCAGTGCTGGCCCAGGGCGGCACCGGTGAACGGAGCCAGCCACTTGAAGCCTGCGGAGTCAGATGCCGGAGCAGCCACGATGGTGGTGTACTCCAGTGCGCCTGCCTCTTCCAGGGTCTGGCGCACACCAGCGATGGTGGAGCCCTTCTGGCCGACTGCGACGTAGATGCAGCGGACCTGCTGCGACGGGTCGCCGGTCTCCCAGAATGCCTTCTGGTTCAAGATGGTGTCGATGCAGACTGCGGTCTTACCAGTCTTACGGTCACCAATGATGAGCTGGCGCTGGCCGCGGCCGATCGGGGTCATGGCGTCAATAGCCTTCAGACCCGTCTGCATCGGCTCCTCAACCGGCTGGCGGTCAAGCACGCCTGCCGCCTGCAGCTCAAGTGCACGCTCTTCGTTGGACTCGATCGGGCCAAGGCCGTCAATCGGCTGACCCAGTGGGTTGATGACGCGGCCGAGGAAGTTCTCGCCGACCGGTACGGACAGGACCTCGCCGGTCCTCTTTACTTTGTCGCCCTCGTGGAGGGACTCGAAGTTACCCAGAACCACAACGCCGATCTTGTCGGTGTCCAGGTTCTGTGCGACGCCGATGACGCCGTTCGGGAACTCGAGCAGCTCATTCGTCATGCAGCCTGGCAGCCCGGAAACCTGGGCAATACCATCTGCAGCCGAAGTCACCACGCCGACCTCCTCACGGGAGGCCTCCGCAGAGTAGCTCGAGGTGTAGTTCGCTATCGCGCTACGGATCTCATCGGAGGAGATCGTCAGCTCCGCCATGTTCTTCCTGCTCTCGGTAGATTCTTCCAGCATATTGTTCTTAAAGGGTCGCGCTCGCAGCGAGGTCAGTACGGAGACGTGCGAGCTTGCCGCGCGTCGAACCGTCAATTTCCTCGTCACCAACACGGATGATCATGCCGCCGAGGAGGCTGGGGTCAACCTCGGTGTGGATGGCCATCTCGCGACCGTAAATGTTCTCAAGCTTGCTTGCGAGTGCCTCACGCTGCGCAGAGGAAAGCGCCTCTGCTGCAACAACGCGCGCCACGGACTTGCCACGCAACTCAGCGATCTCATCAGCCAGAGCCGAAAGATCATCAACTGGGTTGTGCATAGGGCGGCCAATTACCTGCAGCGCAAGCGCCTCGGTAAACATGGTCACCTTGCCGTAGATCACGCTGGCCAACAGACCACGCTTCTGCGCGGCAGTGGCGGTGCGGTCCGACAACAGCTGCGTCAGTTCCTTCTGGTTCTCCAGAAGAACAGACAGCTGGTAAAGCTCCTCTTCCACCTGCTCCAGCTGGCCCTGGGATTCGGCGGCGCGGGAAAGCGCACGACGACCCAAAGCAACCAGGCCCTGGCGGAATTCACGAGGCGTGGACCACTCCTGCGATGCAGCCTCACTCAGAATGTTCTTCGTCGGTTCTGCAACCTTCGAGCCGAACACCTGGGTGATGATGCCCTCACGCTGAGATGCGTCAAGCGAAGTATCTGCAACAGCGACACGCAGCGAACGGTCAGCGTCGAGCTGGTCCACAGTGAGGAACAGCTCGGTGCCGATCTGCGCGGCAACGGCGACGGCGTTGTCAGAGGAGCGGATCAGCTCATCGAGCTTGCCCTCCACGTGCGTCTGTGCTTCGCGACTTGCTGCCTTCATTTCGCCTACTTCCTCGTCGAAACGTGGTCGAGCTCAGAGAGGAAGTCATCGATCGTGTTCGAGCGGCGGGTAGCATCCGACAGCTCGGTGCCAAGCAGACGCTCAGCGAGGTTGATCGAGTTCTGGCCCATCTCATTGCGCAGCTCGGAAACAACCTGCTCACGCGATGCGAGCAGCTGCTTCTCCCCTGCCTCGACAATACGGCGGGACTCTTCCTCAGCACGTGCGCGAGCCTCGGCCTCGATCTCCTTGCCGCGCGTACGCGCAGCCTCACGGATCTCAGCCGCCTCGGCGCGAGCCTCAGCGAGTTCGGCGTTGTTCTTCTCCAGGGCAGCCTTTGCTTCCTTTTGGGCGACCTCAGCACGCTCAATGCCGCCCTTGATCCGGTCCTCGCGCTCCAGCAGAACCTCCTGGAAACGCGGAAGCACGTACTTCGCGAACACCAGGAAGACGATGATGAAGACAACGAGCGACCAAACCACGTCGTACGCTGCTGGCAAAAGGATCGACGGAGTCGTCTCAAGCGGCAGCGTCTCGTGGCCGGCTTCAGCGCCTTGAGCCACGATAAAAGCGTTGACGTTTGTCATTGGTTGCTCCTGATCTAAAAAATGAACGGGTATAAACGCGTGTTCTTTTTAGAACAGGAAGCCGGCAACGAGGCCGATCAGGGCAAGTGCCTCAACGAAGGCGATACCCAGGAACATGGTGGTACGCAGCTGACCAGCCATCTCCGGCTGGCGAGCCATGCCCTCGACGGTCTTGCCAACGAGCATGCCGATGCCGATGCCCGGGCCGATGGTTGCAAGGCCGTAGCCGATGGTGCCGAGACCCTCGTAGCGGTTCACGGTCTCTGCTGCCTGAGCAAGAATGATGTCGTTCATGTGAAAGTCGTTCCCTTTCTAGGTGCGCCGTGGCGTTGTGTTTGTGCCACGAACGCGAGTGACAATGGTGGGGTTATTCAGTTTGGCCGTTTGTACGCGCTTTGTTAGTGCGCATCTGCGTGCAGCGACAGCTCGATGTACACCGCCGTCAGAAGAGCGAAGATGTACGCCTGCAGGAAGATGATGATCAACTCGTACAGGGTGAACAAGATCGCTGCGATCAAGGTCAGGCCACTGACCGCCGTCCAAGCATTCAGCTGCCAGAAGAAGAAGTTGGTAGCTGAGTACAGAAGGACGAGGATGATGTGGCCGGCCAGGAAGTTCGCCATAAGACGAAGTGCCAGGGTGACCGGACGCAGAACGAAGGTCGAGAAAATCTCGATCGGCACCACGAGAAGGTGCAGCAGCGGGGGCAAGCCGGGGATCACCGTCGAGTGCTTGAAGTAGGCCGCGCCGTAACGCTGTACGCCGGCGTAGATCATTGCGATGTAGGCCACCACCGCCAACACGATCGGCATGCCGATACGTGCGTTTGGCGAGATGTTTAATCCCGGAATGATCGTGGCTGCATTCATGAACAAGATGGTGAAGAAGATGGAGGCGATAACCGGCAGAAATCGCTTTCCGTCCTTCTTGCCCAAGGTGTCTTCGGCGATGTGGACGCGGACAAAGTCCACACCCATCTCGGCGAAGTTCTGGAGGCCCTTGGGAACCAGCTGCGGCTTCCTAAAGGCAATAACAAAGAGAAGCACCATGATCAGTGCGATGAAAAGACGCACGAGCATGATGCGATCAAGCGCGAACCAACCACCGGCAAAGTCTTCACCGATGATGTGGCCGAAAGTTTGCCCCGGGAAAAATTCTGGACCAAGTTCGGGTGCGTGGAAACTCCCCTTCATGGCCAACGTTGTAACGCTCAGCGTTCTCTCCCGTTCTCGGGCCGCATCCACAAGGAATGCGGTGCGATGGACTTCTTCAAGAAGACTGCCTCCGCGGCGGACTCCGTCGCACATCTGCTACCGCGGGACAGGGGATGGACCTTCAGGTAAGGGAAGCCCCTTCCTCAAGTAAACCCAGCGGATAGCCTAACAGGTTGATAACGGTTTTCGCGCCTTAGGGGTAACCGCGTCGCTTTCCCCCAACACGCAGGCTCATTTTTGCGACAAAATCAATGGTCACAGGCAGCTTTTACGGGACTGTTATGTCCGTCACAGAACGTCGTGTGTTTACCCCAACTAATCCTACGACCACTAGATGCCTTTAAGACACGTAAGAAACACGCGTGGAAATGATGCCAAACGTCTCCGCGGCAAGCGCCACAACCAGTGCGGCAATGGTGGTAACACCGAACGCCGTTGCGTCGTAGAAATCCATGGTTCGCAGCCAGAGCAGTAGCAAAATAATTACGACCATCTTCAGCAGCCAGCCGCCAAGCACGACAGCCATCGTGGCAGTCGGCGTGGAGTTAGACGTAGCCAACACAGTCAAGGCTGTAGCCAAGACAAAGCCACCGCCGATAGCGGCGCCCATCAACACTCCCCAAATGCCCGGCAGATCACGAGCGTTGCCCCAAGCCATCAGTGAGATAACGGTCAAGGCAATGAGCGCGTAGGCACCAAACCGTAGTGCTCGGATTAACGGGCGCCGCGGATCATCAAACTCCTCGGTATCTCGGACGTTCAAGTCCGGCTCGGTATCGCTGAGGTTTTCATTACCGTTTTGGTTGCCGTTTTCGTTCACGGGGGCCAATCCTATCTGTCACTTGCCAAACGGCGCACTTATCTTGCCCCTTGTGAGTGGCACCAGCGTGGCAACGAATGCCACCAGAAGCGCTATCACAGTGAAAGCGGCCGCATACGTTGTCGGGACGATGGAAAAACTCACTGCGCCAAACGCCACTGCGGATACCCACATGTACAGCACTAATACCGTGCGACGGTGGGTGTGCCCAAGCCTCAAGAGACGGTGGTGCAGGTGTCCCGCGTCCGCCTCCCAAGGCCGTTGACCACGAGCAAGCCTGCGCACCACGGCCCAGACAAAGTCAACAACCGGCAGCGCAATGGCTGCCAGCACCACAATGATTGGGCTGATCAACGCCACAAGGTCTGCCGCACCGTAGAGCGACATGTTGATCTTGCCGGAGGCTGACACGCTTGCCGCAGACAGCAGCAGACCAATCAGCATGGCACCAGAGTCCCCCATGAAGATGCGTGCGGGCTCAAAGTTGTGCGGCAAGAACCCGGCGCATATCCCCACTAGTGCAGCGCAGATGATGGCGGGCGGATAGGCGGATACGGCGCCACCTTGGTCATGCAGCACCGTCAGCGCAAAAAGCAAAATGGCCAGGCCGGCGATCATGCCCAGGCCTGCTGCAAGGCCATCGATACCGTCGACAAAGTTCACCGCGTTGATCAGCAGCACGGTAAACAAGGCACTTAAGACAACCCCCTGGACTTGATCCAGGACCAACGTGGTGCCCTCCCCAATGGGGAGGAAGAACACGGTAAAGACAATGCCCATCAGCGCCATCACCACCGCGGCAACGAACTGACCAGCCAATTTCGCCAAAGCGCCGAGCTCGTAGAGGTCATCCACAATCCCAACCAGCACAATGGCAAACGCGCCTGCAAGCACAGCCGTCATCTCCGGAGTCACCGGCGCAAACCCGCGCGTGAGCGCCGGGAGTTGCTGCGCCAAAAACACCGCAGAGACAAAACCGGTAAACATGGCCACGCCGCCAACAGACGGAGTCGGCTGGGTGTGCACGTCGCGCTGGCGAATCTCTGCAACACGGCCAGTTCGCACAAGCACAGAGCGCACAAGCCCCGTAGACAAGTACGTAATAGCCGCGGCAACAAGAATCACAAGGCCAAGCTCTCGCAGCGGCACACCAAGACCGTTCATTGGAAGAAAAGCTCCCCTACTGCTCGCGCGGGGTTCTGCGCATGGATTCCGGGTCCACGCCAAGAACTTCACCGATACGTTCCGGCGAGATTGCGCCTTCACGCATGATCACGGGGTGGCCGGATGAAATATCCACAATGGTTGATGCCTGACCAATCGTGGCCTCTCCCCCGTCCAGGTATACGGGCACGGCATTGCCGAACTGCTGGCGTGCCTCATGGATCTTCACTGCCGGCGGGTGTCCGGAGATGTTTGCAGAGGACACTGCCATCGGGCCGACTTCCTGCAGCAGCTCCAGCGCCAGCGGCTGGTTGGGCATGCGAAGCAGCACTGTGCCACGCGTGTCACCCAGGTTCCACGGCAGGCTTGGCGCCTCCGGGACAATGATGGAGAGCCCTCCGGGCCAAAACGCCTCAACCAGCGTCTTCGCCGTGTCAGAGAACTCGCGCACCAGTCCCTGGATGGTGGTCCAGGAGCCCACGAGCACCGGCACCGGCATGTCCGGGCCACGCTTTTTGGTTGCCAAGAGCTTTGCCACGGCGGCGTTGTTAAACGCGTCCGCGCCAATGCCGTAGACCGTGTCGGTGGGCAAGACGACAACGTCACCGCCGCGCAGCGCTTCAGCTGCTGCGGCGATCCCTTGGGCGCGGCCGTCCGGAGTTAAACAATCGTAGGTTGTGGCGGGCATAGGGGTAGCTTACTCGCTACAACAAACCGTGCCCGACCGGTCAGGTCCGCAATCACACGCACGTCCCCAAACGCCCCGTGCGCACGCACAACATCCTGCACAGCCTCAGATGTCGTGTCATCATGCTCAATGCCGAGGTGCCCACCGGGTTTCAGCAAACGCGCAGCCACAGGTACCAGCCCGCGGATGGCGTTCATCCCGTCCGCGCCGGAAAACACCGCTTCATGCGGGTCGTGGTACACCTCCGGGTCAAGATCCGGAGTCTCAGGCACGTACGGCGGGTTGGCCACAATCACATCCACTGCCCCATCCAGCTCCCCCAACAGCGTGGGATCCGTCATGTCGCCGCGCACAAACTCCACCTTGGGTGCGTTGCGCTTGGCATATTCCAGGGCAGTTTCTTGCTTGTCGACGCCAACGACTCTCGCCCCCGGCACCGCCTCCGAAAGGTAAAGCGCAATGGCGCCAGAGCCGGTGCCAAGGTCGAGGGCGGTTGGGGGGTTTGACGTGGCGTCGGCAAGCAAACTAGCTCCCCATTCGGCAATGACTTCCGTCTCGGGCCGCGGGATGAACACTCCCGGGCCAACAGCCAAGGTGTGGGGGCCAAAGGGCGCTTGCCCGGTGATGTGCTGTAGCGGCTCACGCGCCGCCCGCCGAGCGATGAGCTGGGAAAACTCCTCAGCGAAGCTCTCGTACGGGTCTGTGAACATCACCGAAAGCGGCGCCACCTCAAGCAGGTGCGCCGCAAGCAGGCGGGCATCATTGTCGGGCGTATCAATGCCAGCCTGCGCAAGCGTGTGCGCCGCCTCCGAAAGGAGCTGACGCAGGTTACTCGGCCTCAAGGCGCTCCTGGCGCTCATGGGTCTGCAACGCGGTGATCAGGTCATCCATGTTGCCGTCCAGCACCGAGTCAAGATTGTTGGCCTTGTAGTTAATGCGGTGATCCGAAATACGGTTCTCCGGCCAGTTGTATGTGCGGATACGCTCAGAGCGGTCCATGGTGCGCACCTGGGAGGCACGGCCCTCAGCCTCAGCGGCCTCGACCTTCTCGCGCTCCAGCTGATCCAGGCGAGCCTGCAGCACCTGCATGGCACGTGCGCGGTTCTGAATCTGGGAACGCTCGTTCTGGCAGGTCACCACAATGCCCGTGGGCAAGTGGGTGATACGCACAGCGGAGTCCGTGGTGTTCACGCCCTGGCCGCCCTTGCCGGAGGAACGGTACACATCGACGCGAAGATCCTTCTCATCAATGTTGACGCTTTCAATCTCATCGGCTTCCGGGAACACGTAGACGCCCGCAGCCGAGGTCTGAATGCGGCCCTGCGACTCCGTCACGGGGATGCGCTGCACGCGGTGTACACCGCCCTCAAACTTCAGCTTGGACCACGCGCCATCACGCGACGGGGTCTTCGCCTTGACAGCCACGGTCATGTCCTTGACGCCACCGAGGTCAGACTCAGCAACGTCAAGCACTTCCCAGGTCAGGCCGTGCTTCTCGCAGTACTTCTGGTACATGCGTGCCAGATCGCCTGCGAACAGCGCAGCTTCCTCGCCGCCGGCGCCGGCCTTGAGCTCCATGATCACGTCATCGCCATCGTGCTCATCGCGCGGGGCGAGCAGATCAGCCAGCTCCTCTTCCAGGCGCACAATCTCACCTTCGAGGCGGGTCGCTTCCTCAGCGAACTCCTTGTCCTCGTTGGCCATCTCAGACGCCGCCTCGTGGTCCTCACGAGCCTGCGTCAGCTCATCGTTGACCTTGATAATCGGCTGGAGTTCCGCGTACCGCTTGGACAGTTTGCGGAACTGATCCTGGTCCGCGGCAACATCCGGGTCGCCCATCTGGGCTTGGATGCCTTCGTATTCGGCCACATAGTCGTCTACAAGCGAGACGTTCGAGTTTGAAGCCATTAGACGTAATCCTCTTCCGTCTGGTCAGCAGCCATCGGCGCGGACTTGGCCACACCCATGAGGAACTCACCGTTGCTCTTGGTCTTTTTCAGCTGCTTAATCAGCATGTCAATGGACTGCTGCGGATCCAGCGCAGACAGGATGCGGCGCAGCTTGTGCATCACGCGCGCCTCCTCGGGGCTCATCAAGAGCTCATCCTTGCGGGTGCCGGACGGGTTGACATCCACAGCCGGGAACACGCGGCGTTCTGCGATCTTGCGATCCAGCTTCAGCTCGGCGTTGCCGGTGCCCTTGAATTCCTCGAAAATCACGGTGTCACCAGCAGAACCGGTCTCCACCATGGCGGTTGCGATGATGGTCAGCGAGCCGCCCTCCTCGATGTTGCGGGCAGCACCCAGGAAACGCTTCGGCGGGTAGAGCGCGTTGGAATCCACACCACCGGAGAGAATGCGACCGGATGCCGGCGAAGAGTTGTTGTAGGCACGGCCCAGGCGGGTGATGGAGTCCAGCAGGACCACCACGTCCTGGCCCATCTCCACCAGACGCTTCGCACGCTCAATGGCAAGCTCTGCCACGGCGGTGTGCTCTGACGGCGGGCGGTCAAAGGTAGAGGCAATGACCTCACCCTTGACGGAGCGCTGCATGTCCGTCACTTCTTCCGGACGCTCATCCACCAGCACAACCATGAGGTAGCACTCCGGGTTGTTGGTGGCAATGGCGTTGGCAATGTTCTGCAGAATCGTCGTCTTACCTGCCTTCGGCGGGGAGACGATCAGCGCACGCTGGCCCTTACCAATCGGCATGACCAGGTCAATGACGCGGGTGGTCAGGATGTTCGGCTCAGTCTCTAGGCGCAGGCGCTTGTTCGGGTACAGCGGCGTGAGCTTGTGGAACTCCTTGCGGCCACGTGCTTCCTCCGGCGTCATTCCGTTGACGGAATCCACGCGCACCAGCTGGTTGTAGCGCTGGCGGTTACGGCCGTTGCCGTGGGAGTGGCCCTGGCCGTTGGCACGAACCTGGCCAATAACGGCGTCACCAGAGCGCAGGCCGTTCTGGCGAACCAGCCTGTTGTTCACAAACACATCTGCGTTGTTCTGGCGGTAGCCGGTGGTGCGGATGAACGCGGTGTTGTTATCCACCACATCCACAATGCCGGCGACTTCCTGCAGCTCTTCCGGTTCGAAGTTCTGGTTATCGCCCTGGTTGTTGTCACGGTTGTCGCGGTTATTGCCACCGTGGTCACGGCCATCGCGGTTGTTACGGTTACGGTTGCGACGACCACGGCGCCCGCGGCGCCCGCCACCTTCGCCGTCTTCACGGTTGTTGTCGCGGTTATTGTCGCGGTTGTTGTCGCGGTTGTTGTCGCGATCCCCGCGGTTATTGTCCCGGTTATTGTCGCGGTCGCTACGGTCATCACGGTCATGACGGCCGGAACGCTCCCCCGATTCCCCGTCGCCCTTGTGCGAGTTGCTGGAGTCTGCGTGCTCTGGCTGGCCCTGCTGATCCCCCTGCTCGTGCTGATTGCGTGAACGGTTGCGACGTGCCCGGCGCGCCGCGGAGCGCGACTGCTGGTCGTCGTCGGAGCGCTTCGCGTCAGCGTCACCAGCGCCACTGGCTTCACGTGGGGTGTCTTCCTTCGGCGCTTGCTCCTTAGCGGCGCTAGCGGCACCAGACTGTGCTGCTGCCTTTGCCGGGAGTTTGCCGGTTGCGATTGCTTGGATCAGGTCCCCCTTGCGGAGTCCAGATACCCCCTTAAGCCCCCGCTCAGCTGCCAGCTTGCGCAGCTCCGGAAGTTTCATAGATGCCAGGTCCACGTTGGCCTGGTTTGCAGCCGTATTACCTTCTGCGGTCACGGATGTCCTTTCGTAGCTCAGCTGGGATGCCCTTGTGCGGAAAATTATGTGTTGTTGGTGTTCCGCGGCCGTGCCAGCAGCTTTCGTCTATTTGTATGTCGCGCTTCCTCATTCACCGTGTGGGTAACTACCGCAAGGGCACATGTGTTGCGCGCAAAGTTGCAGCAAAATCACCGTGGTGAGGTGTGAGGGGTGGATCTGACCTCGCGGCAAGTGTTTCGCGAGAGGCGGGCCATGTCCGCAGCCCAACTGCGGTGATCCAAGGCGAAAGTATAGCGCATTGGATGTAAATCCATATTCCGGGCCTGTGGGCGCGTCACGCTAGAGTTGGCAGCATGCTTTCTACGATGCAGGAGGTGCCGTTCTCCGTCGCCCGTATTTTGGAGTTCGGGAGTTCGGTGCATGGGTCCACCAAGTGCACCACGTGGCGTGAGAATCAGCCCGAGGAGACTACGTTTTCTGCGATTGCGGCGCGTGCGGGTGCGTTTGCGAATGCGTTGCATGATGAGTTGGGCATTGATGGTGATCAGCGTGTTGCCACCCTGATGTACAACTGTGCGGAGCATCTTGAGGTGATGTTCGCTGTGGCGTCGAAAGGCGCTGTGTTCACGCCGTTGAATGTGCAGCTGATGGAGGATCAGATTGCCTACATTGTGAATCACTCTGAGGCGCAGGTGATTGTGGCGGATCCGCGTTTGGCGGGCAAGCTTGGCCGGCTGCTTGAGATGTGTCCTTTGGTGCAAACTGTTGCGTTTATTGGCACGTCTCCTGTCGCGCCGCTGGCTGATCTTTTGCCGCAGGGGGTTGATGTTCGGAGCTATGAGATGCTTTTGGACGGTCGGTCGACGCTCTTTCCCTGGCCTTCCCTGCCGGAAAACACCGCTGCTGCGTTGGTGTATTCGACTGCAACGACTGGTGCGCCGAAGGGCGTGGCGTATTCGCATCGTTCGCTGTGGCTTGAGGCGATGAGTTTGCGTGCTACGGACTCGTTGGCGGTGACGCATGGTGAGTCCTTCTTGTGCTGTATCCCGATTTATCACGTGTTGTCGTGGGGTGTTCCGCTTGCGGCATTTTTGGCGGGAACACCGTTGGTGCTGCCGGATTCAGATGTTTCTGCCCCCACGCTGGCCGCGTTGATTGCGTCTGCGCACCCGCGTGTTGCGCATGGTGTGCCTACGTTGTGGATTCAGCTGATGGTGCACTACTTGAACAATCCGCCGGAGCGTATGAGTCTGCAGGAGATCTACGTTGGCGGTTCCCCTGCCCCGCCGGGGTTGATCAAGGTGTGGGAGGAACGCTATGGCGTTGACATCGTGCATGTGTGGGGCATGACGGAGACGTCCACTGTGGGTACGGTGGCGCGCCCGCCTTCGGGCGCTGCTGGTGAGGCCCGTTGGGCGTATCGCGTTTCCCAGGGCAGGTTCGCTCCCTGGCTGGAGTACCGAGTAGTCAATGACGGCATGGTGATGGCCTCCAACGACTTGACCCAGGGTGAGATCCAGGTGCGCGGCAACCTTGTTGCGGCAAGTTACTACCACTCGCCTACGCAAGAGAACGGCAAGATGGCCTCTGAGTTCCGCGGCGAGACGGTCACGGATGAGCGGGAGCACTTTACTGCGGACGGCTGGTTGCGCACTGGTGACGTTGGCACGGTGACCTATGACGGGTTTATGACGTTGTACGACCGCGCGCGTGACGTGATTCGTTCAGGCGGTGAGTGGATCTACTCCGCCCAGGTGGAAAACCTGATCATGGAGTCCGAGGAGGTCATCGAGTGCGCGGTAATTGGGATCCCGGATAAGAAGTGGGGCGAACGCCCCCTTGCTGTAACGGTTGTTCACCCGCAGGTCGAACCCAATGCAGAGACCGCAGCTAGGCTCCGCGACGGGCTGGCTGATGTGTTGCCGCGTTGGATGGCGCCGGAGTATTGGACGTTTGTGCGCTCCATTGACAAGACGTCTGTGGGCAAGTTTGACAAGAAGGACCTGCGCAAGCACCTCAAACGCGGTGAGTTTGAGGTCATTGCGCTTCCGGGACCTGGTAACCGTAAGGCAGATTCCGCAAGCTCCGACCGCTAGAAACTTCGGGTCTTGTGGCGCAGATGCCTATCATGGGTCGAACTATGGCTCGTCCTGTTTCTTTACCAACGCCGGTGCCGGCTCGCAGACCTTCCCCGGTCGCGCCGACACCTGCCCAGTTGCCGCCGCCGCAGGAAGGCCCACGCACGCTTGTAGATACGTTTGGGCGCGTGGCGCGTGACCTGCGTGTCAGTCTCACGGATCGCTGCAACCTGCGCTGTACCTATTGCATGCCGGCAGAGGGTTTGGAGTGGATGCCCACGGAGCTTGCGCTGACGGATGAGGAGACGATCCGCCTGATCCGCATCGCCGTGGAGGATCTTGGGATTCGCCAGGTTCGCTTTACGGGTGGAGAGCCACTGTTGCGCAAGTCCCTTGAGAAGATCGTGGCTGCAACCAAGGCGATGCGCACAGACGAAGGCACATCGCCCACAACGGCGCTGACTACCAACGCGGTGGGCTTGGACAAACGTGCGCTCGCGCTGAAAGAGGCAGGCCTTGACCGCATCAACATCTCGCTGGACACCACCAGCCCCGAGCTGTATGCCGAGCTGACCCGGCGCGATCGCATCCAGGATGTGTTTTCCGGCATTGATGCTGCGCTCGAAGTAGGTCTTCACCCGGTCAAGGTCAACGCGGTGGTCATGCCGGGCGTGAATGACAACGCCATCACGGATCTGGCCACCTTTGCCCTGGATAAGGGCTTGCAGCTGCGCTTTATTGAGCAGATGCCGCTTGGCCCTCGTGAGCACTGGAAGCGCGGTGACATGGTCACGGCCGAGGAGATCCTGGATAAGCTGCGGGAATCGTTTACGTTGCGCCCTGCAGCAACGCCGCGCGGAAGTGCCCCGGCTGCGCTGTGGGACGTCACGGATGGCACGCGCAGTGGCCAGATTGGCATTATCGCTTCGGTGACACATCCGTTTTGCGGCGCGTGTGATCGCACGCGGCTAACCACGGATGGTGCGGTGCGTTCGTGTCTGTTTTCGGCGCAGGCGGATGAGATTTCGCTGCGCGACGCCATGCGTAAAGGTGCCACCGACACGGAACTGGCTGACCTGTGGGCTGCGGCGATGTGGGCGAAGAAGCCTGGCCACGGTATTGATGATCCTGGCTTTTTGCAGCCGGAGCGTCTCATGAGCGAGATCGGAGGCTAACCCATGCGCACCATCGATGAACACTTGGCTGAAGTCCTTGCGCTTGCCACGCCGCGTACTCAGAGCTTGTTGCTTCTCGACGCCACAGGCCACGCCCTCGCCTCCCCCGCCCGAGCACGGTTTGCTGTGCCGCCGTTTGAGAATGCCGCGATGGATGGCTTCGCGGTCCGGGCAAGCGACTTGGACGGTGACGGCCCGTGGACGCTGCCGGTTGCGGGTGATATCCCCGCAGGCGCCGATCCTGTGGACTGCCCACAAGGCCACGTAGTGCGAATCATGACGGGTGCGCCGATACCGGCGGGTATTGATGACCTGATTGTCATCCCAGTCGAGCAGACCAACATTGAGCGCGGGCCTGTGGAACTGCCCAAGCAGGTAACCATCAACGCGGCCGACACCAAGCGCGGCCACATCCGCCGTGCGGGCTCGGATACGCCGGTTGGTGCCGTGGTGGCGGACGTCGGCACGGTGATTGACGCCCCAACGCTTGCCGCGCTGGTGTCTACCGGCGTGCGCGAGGTTGAGGTCTACGCACTTCCCCGTGTTGCCGTCATCACCACAGGCGATGAGCTGGTCTCCTGGCCTGAGCCGATCACAGGCGCGCAGATTCCGAACTCGAATGCGCCGCTGCTCGCCCAGATCGCCCGCGATGCCGGTGCGGCCGACGTCACCGAGCTGCACGCCAGTGATGGCGCAGAGGACTTCGCGCGCACCCTCAACCAGGCCGCAAAAACACATGACATTGTGGTCACCGCTGGCGGGGTGAGTGCGGGTGCGTTTGATGTGGTGCGTCACGTAGCTAAACACAACGGCTCCATGTGGTTCGGCCATGTCGCGCAACGCCCCGGCGGCCCGCAGGGCGTTGGTTTAAGCGCCGGTACGCCGCTTGTGTGCCTGCCTGGCAATCCTGTGGCTGCGTTCGTCTCCGCGCACATGTACCTGGTGCCGCTGATTCGTGCTTTCGCCGGCATCCAACGCCCACGCCCGCAGGTGCGCGCTATAACCGCCGAAGGCTTCCCGCAGCCGCACCCGAAGGTCACTCGCCTGATTCCGGTGCGTCTGGATTACAGCGGTGCCGAACCAGTTGCGCATGCGTTTTCACAACACGTGGGCTCCCACATGGTTGCCTCGCTGACCGGCATCGACGGTATTGCGCGTCTCGCACCGGGTGACACAACCCCGCAGCATGTCCACGTCATGCTGACCACCCTCTAGACTCCACCGGTATGAAGTTCACGCACCTTAGCGCCAACGGCGAGGCCTACATGGTTGACGTCACGGCAAAGCAGCCCACCGTCCGCGAAGCAACCGCACAGGGCGAGGTTGCCTGCTCGCCTGAGGTCATGCAGGCACTGCGCGATGGCACGGTGCCCAAAGGTGATGTCTTGGCAGTCGCACGCGTGGCTGGCATTTCGGCTGCCAAAAAGGTGCCTGACCTGTTGCCACTTGCTCACACGATTGGCGTACACGGCTGTGCGGTCGAGCTTGAACTTATGGATGACCACGTGTTTATCCAGGCAACGGTGCGAACCGCGGACCGCACCGGCGTTGAGATGGAGGCGCTCACGGCGGTCTCTGTGGCCGCGCTGTCCATCGTTGACATGGTCAAAGGTGTGGACCGCTCCGCATACGTGCGCCGCATGGGCATTACCGCCAAGTCCGGTGGCCGCTCCGGCGACTGGTCCCGCGAACTCCCCCAATAATCACCGTGCCTGCGCTTTCAGTCATCATCCTCGCCGGTGGTCGCTCCACCCGCATGGGCACAGACAAGGCCCAAGTGCGGGTAGAGGGCATCAGGCTTATCGACGCCACCTTGTCAGCGCTATCTGCCCTCCCCACCGACACCACCCCAATCGTGGTCTCCCCTTTCGAGCTGGGGCTGCCATCTGGCGTCCCAACCGTGTGCGAGGACCCACCCTTCGGCGGGCCAGTGGCCGGCATTGCTGCTGGTGTGGCGCTTGCAGATGCTGATCTGGTCGCCGTTGTAGCAGTTGATGCCCCGCACTCCCCGGAAGCACTGCCGGCATTGGTTGAGGCGCTCCAGAACGCCCCGGACACTGCCGCCGCCGTCGCAGTGGACGAAGAAGGCTTTATGCAGCCGCTATGCGCGGTGTGGCGCAAGCAAGCGCTGCTTGCAGCAATAGAAAAGGTAGGCACGCGCGACGTGCCGGCGAAGGCGTTGTACAAGGTGGCGGGAAGCGTCGTCAAGCATCAGACCCAAGGCGCCGAGCGCGACTACGATACGCCAGAGGAGTTGGCCCAGCTAGGCCGGGTTGAGCTCTAGAAAACTCTGCTAGCTTTAGTGCCATGAACCGTGCCCTTGTCTGCATCTCTGTCATTACTGCTGCCGTTGCTCTTGCCGCTTGCTCCTCTGAGAGCGCAGACACCGCCGCAGGCGACAACCCGGACCTGACCGTTCTCGGCGCGGCCTCCACCCGCGTGATCAACGACGATCTGCAGGAGCTTTCCCCAAACAAATTGACCTACATCAACGCAGGCTCCTCCGACCTGGTGCAGCAGCTTGTTGAAGGCGCGCCGGGCGATCTGTTGATCACCGCCGATCAGAAGAACATGGACGATGCGGTTGCCGCCGGCGTTGTAGAGGACCCGAAGATGGTTGCCACCAACTCCATGGTGCTGGTGGTGCCGAAGGACAACCCGGCCAACATCCAAGGCGTTGAGGATCTGGAGGACGCCAAGGTAGTGATTTGTGATGAGCAGGTGCCGTGCGGTGCCGTCTCCCGCAAGCTGATCGCTGCCAACAACCTGGACTTCACCCCGGTGTCGTTGGAGCACAACGTCACGGACACACTTGGCAAGGTCACCTCCGGTGAGGCGGACGCCGGGTTTGTCTACCGCACGGACGCAGCAGCCGCAGGCGATGCCGTATTGACCTTTGACATCCCACACGCCGATGAGCACCACAACTCACTCGTCGCGGCAGTAACCACCAACACCGAGAACCCCGAGGCAGCCGCTGCCCTTCTGGCGCTGCTGATCAGCTCCAAGGACATGTGGACCAAGCACGGTTTCACGCCTGTGCAGGACTAATCCCGGCTTAGAGCAGGACGTAATCCGTGCGGCAGAAACTCTCCCCCGTTGTAGTTGTTTTGGCGTGGCTCACACTTGCGCTGATCCTCGCTCCGGTGCTTGCGCTTGGTCTGCGCGTGCCGTGGGGCGATCTTGGCACCATCGCCACGTCCGCCGAAACGAGGCAGCTGCTTGAGGTGACGTTGGCCTCCGCCGTGATAGCCACACTTGTTGCACTAGGCCTTGGGCTTCCGCTCGCGCTGTGGATGCAGCGTCTGCGCCGCGGCGCGTTCCTGGCCCGCGGCCTGGTGCTGTTGCCGCTGGCCCTGCCGCCGGTTGTTGCTGGTCTTGCGCTCTCGGCGTTCATTGGACGCCGAGGTGTGGCCGCCCCGCTGCTGGACCTGCTTGGCTGGCAGTTCGCCTTCGCCTTTCCGGGTGTGGTGGCCTCGCACGTCTACATCGCCTTGCCGTTTGTGGTGATCACGCTCGATGCCGCGCTTCGCCAGCTTGATCGCAACATCACAGAATCAGCTGCCGCCGTGGGGATTCCGCGCGGCAAAATCCTGTGGCGCATTACCCTGCCAGCCATCGCGCCTGCTCTTGCGACGGCTGCGGGCCTAGCGTTCGCACGCTCACTGGGTGAGTTCGGCACAACGCTGACCTTCGCCGGCTCCATGCCAGGGGTCACCCGCACCATGCCGCTGGGTATCTACCTGGCGCGTGAGGTGGAGCAGTCCGTGGCCTACGGGCTGGCCGCCATCCTGATCTTCCTGGCGGTTGTGTCGCTGGCGCTATCGGCACTCCCACAGCTGCTGCGCAAGAAACCTGCGGAGCCGAAACCCCGTGCCCAAAGCCCAGTTGATCAGGCGCGCCTGACCACGTTGACCAAGCCAGACCAGCCGAAGGAAGCCTCGCGCTTCCCCACCGGCAAAACCACTGCGCTCATTGGACCCAACGGTGCTGGCAAGACAACGCTGGTTCGCTCATTGGTTGCACCCGGCGCGGTCCTGCTCACCCAGAACCCTGGGTTGCCCCGCACCACCACAGCGCTCGGCGCGGTAGCCATGGTCACCGACAAGGCTGCTGAGCTACTCGACGCGGCTGGCCTGTCTGAGCTGGCCAACGTGCCAGTCACCGAGCTGTCCACCGGCCAGGCTGCCCAAGTTGCGCTGGTGCGTACCCTTGCCCCGCGACCGGGTATGTTGCTTTTAGACGAGCCACTGTCCGCCATCGACGCCCCCACCTCCGCCCAGTGGCGCTCCCTGTTGCGTGCCGCGTCCAAGGACCGCACCACGGTGATTATCACGCACGACACGGCCGACATCTTCGATCTGGCCGACTCGGTTGCTGTGCTGGAGCGCGGTGAGCTGCGCGGCCTTCAGTCTGTGGCCGACGAAGCTGCGCTTCCAACCACCGAGTTCTCCGCGCACTTAATGGGTAAGGCACGCCGCGAAGGCACCGCGGTAGGTGCTGCACGCGAAGGCGCCCCCGCTGAAGTGCGCACTGCTTCCGGCACCATCCACGGCACCATTCACGGCGTTGCCGCCACGGACCTTGAAGCAGGCGCAGCAGCGATCGCTGTCTACCCGCTTGATGCGCCAGACCAGGTGCGCATCTTCAGCGCTTAACCGCCGGCAAAGGGCGGCAATACGTCCACACGCTCGGCGCTTCCGAGGGGGGTGTCGGGGGTGGCGCGTTGGCCGTCGATAAGAAAGGTGCAGCGGTCCAGGATGGGTTGGAGGTCTGGGTGGCGCGCTGCGGCGTCGCTAAGCAAAAGCTCCAGTGTCGGCAGTGCCTCGACGTCTTCTTCGGCGAGCCCGACGGCGGCGCGGGCAGCCGCAAAATAATGGATTCGCATGCCACTACAGTAGCTGGCATGGCTCGAACTCCCGAAGATCATCTCGCTGCCGTGCGCGCGCTTGCGCCGACACTGCCCGCGGAAACCTTCCCAGTAACTGAGGCGGCGGGGCGATTCCTGGCTCAGGAAGTGCTGGCCAAGTGTGATGCGCCGAGTTTTGATAACTCCCAGATGGACGGCTACGCCCTGCCACAGGCGGGCGCGGGCACGTGGCACGTCGGCCCGACCGTGCCGGCTGGCGTGGATCCGGATGAGCTTTACCCACAAGGGCTCCACTGTGCTGCGCCGGTGATGACGGGGACGAAACTGCCCGCAGGTACCGCGGCGGTCGTGCCGGTTGAGGCCTGCACCCCTGGCGAGTTTGTCAACGAAGGCGCCGAAGTCAGCGTGCCGGATTGTCCGACGGGCCAGTTTGTACGCCTTGCCGGCTCTGACATCCGCGCAGGTGACCTGCTGGCACCTGCGGGTGCGGTGGTCACCCCGGCGCTCATCGGCGCGCTGATCGGCCAGGGTATCGCCGAAGTGCAGGTACGCAGGCGTGCACGCATTCTTACCATCACCGGCGGCAAAGAGATCGGTGGCACGGGTACTGCGAGCATTCCGGATTCCAACGGTCCGATGCTCACCGTGCTTGCGCAGCTTCACGGCATTGATGTTGTAGGCACGCTTCGCACCAACGATGACCCACATGACCTTGCCCGCGCGGTCACCCACGCCGTGGACACCCTGAATCCCGACGCGATTGTCACCTCTGGCGGGATTAGCCACGGCAAGTTTGAGGTCATCCGCCAAGTGTTTACAGATGGCTGGTACGGGCACGTCGCGCAGCAACCGGGCGGCCCGCAGGGCCTGAGTACCTTTGCGAGGGTGCCGGTGCTGAGCCTGCCGGGCAATCCGATCTCAACGTTGGTGAGTTTCCGCCTGTACGTCGCCCCCGTGTTTGGGCACGCGCCGGCGCAGGTTTGGGTGCCACTCGCGGCCGACACCACAGGCCTGGACAACCGCGAGCAGTTCCTGCGCGGGCGGATGATCGACGGCCAAGCGCACCCTATCGGCGGGCCGGGCTCGCACCTGCTCAGCCAGGCATCCCAGGCCGATTGCCTGATCCGCATCCCAGTTGCCGCCACGCTTCGCGCAGGCGAGCTGGTGATGGTCTACCCCTTGTAATTTCCCCTTGTAAGGTGGGCTGCACGATGAACACAGCACGAGTTATTGTTGCCTCCACCCGCGCCGCCGCGGGCAGATACGAGGACAAATCGGGCCCGGTTGCGGTGGAGTTTTTGCGCCGCATGGGCTTTGACACCCCGGATGCGCTTGTGGTGCCGGATGCGGAGATCGCCGGCGCTGTGCGCGGCGCGCTTGCCCAGCAGCCTGCGGTGTTGCTTACCTCGGGTGGCACGGGGCTTTCGCTTGACGACGCTACCGTAAGCGCCATCACCCCCCTTTTGGATAAGCAGCTGCCCGGGATTGTCCAGGAGTTTTTCCGCGTGGGCTTGGAAAACACGCCGACGGCAATCCTTTCCGGCGCGGTTGCGGGTTTGGCCGGTTCCACGTTTGTGATGACGCTTCCGGGTTCCCCCGGCGGGGTCAAGGACGGCTGCGCGGTGCTTGAGCCGGTGCTGCCGCACATTGTGGAGCTGATCTCCCCCGTTCACTCCGCCCCGAGGGACCCGGATTACGTCTGGGAGCAGACTGGTGTGGTTGTGGGGACGTCGATTAGCGCGGAGCCCTTGGCCGCTATTGATGTGAGCGATGTGACCACTGATGCCATGGGTGCGCTGGTGCGTTTTGAGGGCATCGTGCGCAACCACGACCACGGCGAGCGCGTTGCCGCACTGACCTATGAGTCCCATCCCACCGCCGAGGTGGAGCTTGCGCGTGTGGTGGAAGAGGTCGCCGCCAAGCACCCGGTGCGTCTGTATGCGGCGCACCGCGTGGGTCCTGTGCCGATTGGTGAGCTGGCGTTTGTGGTGCTTGCCGCCGCCGCACACCGTGGCGATGCGTTTGCCGCCTGCGAAGAGGTCGCCGACCGCGTCAAGGCCGAGGTGCCCATTTGGAAAGAGCAGCTGATGGCGGATGGCTCCACGCACTGGGTTGGCATTGATGGATAGGTACGCCCGCCAGGTCTCACTCATCGGCACCGAGGCGCAGGCCCGCATCCGCGGCGCCCGCATCGGCGTGATCGGGGCCGGCGGGCTCGGCTCGCCAGCATTGCTTTACCTTGCCGGGGCTGGTGTTGGGAGCATCCTGCTTATCGACGCCGACGTCACCTCCACCACCAACCTCCACCGCCAAATCGTCCACTCGGGAGAAACGGTAGGCGTGCCAAAGGTAGAATCCGCCGCCGCACGCCTGAAAGCGCTTAACCCTGATACCCAGGTAGATGCCGTAAATCAGCGCCTGACGTGGTCAAACGACGGTGCAGACGCTGTTGCGCTGCTCGAAGGCTGCGATGTGGTGCTGGATGGCTCCGACAACTTTGCCACCCGCCACGTGGTCTCACACGCGTGCGCGCGCCTTGGTATCCCGCACGTGTGGGGGTCCATCTTGGGCTTTGAGGCGCAGATGAGCGTGTTCTGGGCAGGCCGCGGGCCGGTGTATGAGGACCTCTTCCCTGCCCCGCCGCCACCCGGATCGGTGCCCTCGTGTGCGCAGGCGGGCGTGCTTGGCCCGTTGGTGGGTGTGGTTGGCTCCGCCATGGCTGCCGAGGCGCTCAAGATTGTCACGCGTCTCGGGGATCCACTGGTTGGTCAGCTTGGGTACTACGACATGTTGGCCGGCACCTGGGAGTACATTGCGCTTGCCCCAGACCCCCAGGTCACCGAGCAGGTGCGCACCGGCACCCCGCCGAGCGGGCCCGCTGAGGTGGAATCCATCGCCGAAGGCGCGACGATTATTGACGTACGCGAGCCCGAAGAATTCACCACCGGCCACCTGCCCGGCGCCATCAACGTGCCACTCGGGCAGATTATGGAGGGCGAAACCCCCGATGAGCTGGAAAACGGCGGGGTGATCGTCTGCGCAAGTGGCGTGCGCTCCTCTGAGGCAGTCGCCATCTTGGAGGCGCGCGGGCTGACCGGGTTGGCCAGCCTGCGCGGCGGGATGGAGCGCTTCTAAAGCAGTTCCGCTACAACTGGGCCCGCAACCTCGAGTTCGAGGACACGGAGGTTGGCCGCGCGAGCGTCGTCAAGCAGGGCTTGATCAACATCCGAAGTAGTCAGCACCATCGCGGTCGGACCCGCGCCGGACAAAAACGCAGCGTAGCCACGGTTGCGCAGTCGGTTGACCCACTCCGCGGTCACCGGCAGCACGTCTGCGCGGTACGGCTGGTGCAAACGGTCGCGGGTGCCCTCCCACAGAAGCTCCGGGTTATGCTGCAACGCCGCCGTCATCACCGCTGTGCGCGAGACGTTGAAGCGCGCATCCGTATGCGTGACGTGGCTTGGCAGCACGGCACGCACAGCGTTTGTGGACGCATGGAAGTCCGGCACAAGTGCTACCGCCTTGATCGACGGATCCACCGGAATACCCACGGCACGGTAGCTGGGCTTGGAGCGACCATCCACCGGAATGTCGGTCCAGGACACCACTGCCCCGCCGAGCACGGACGCACCCGCGTTATCCGGGTGGCCCTCAAACTCAGAGGACAGCTGCACCAGCGCGTCATTATCCAACGGCGAGCCAGCCAACGTGTTCGCGGCAACCACACCCGCCACTGCGGCGGCGGCCGAAGAGCCCAAGCCACGCGACTGCGGGATGTTGTTGTGGCAGATCACCTTGAGGCCGGGCGCGTTGGCGTCACAAGCCGCAAGACCCAAACGAATCGCCTTGACCACCAGGTGGGAGCTATCGCGCGGCAGGTCTTCCGCACCCTCGCCGATGATCTCAATCTCCAGGCCCGACGCGGTGACCTCAACCTCAACGGTGTCATAAATACCCACCGCAATGCCGAGGGTGTCAAAGCCCGGACCCAGGTTTGCCGAGGAGCCCGGAACCGTCACACGTGCGCGGGTGCCAATCTGCAGGTCAATAGCCATAACTTTCCAGTCTTTCCCGTTAGTCGTGCAGACGCAGCACGGAGTTCACCGAGCGCACGTCCTCGTGTTTGGCCAGACGGTCCACAATCTCGCGCAGATCCTTCTCGCGCGCCTTGTGCGTGACCACAATCAGGTGAGCCTCATCGCCAGACTCCTCCTGGCGCACGGCGGCAAGCGACACATCCGAATCCGCAAACTGGTGCGCCAGATCCGCCAACACGCCCACGCGGTCATTGACCGTCATGTTCACGTGGTAGCG
This sequence comes from Corynebacterium riegelii, assembly GCF_016728505.1. Lineage (GTDB taxonomy): Bacteria > Actinomycetota > Actinomycetes > Mycobacteriales > Mycobacteriaceae > Corynebacterium > Corynebacterium riegelii. Next base: position 1,698,923 of record NZ_CP068159.1, on the reverse strand, counting down.
AGTCTCCACCTCATCAAAGCCCACCACGTCATAGTTGGCGTACGGGTTTTCCGCCGGGGCGCGGCCGCCGTGGATCTTGTTGCGGGCTGCACCAACCAGATCACCCAGCACAGCGGATGCCGTCGGCGCGCCGCCTGCACCGTTGCCGTAGAACATCAGACGGCCAGCGGCCTCAGCCTCAACGAAGATTGCGTTGTAGCTCTGGTCCACGCTTGCCAGCGGGTGGTCATTCGGCACCAAGGTCGGGTGTACGCGCGCGTTCACAGCACGGGTGGAGCCGTCCTCATTAAACAGACGCTCACAAATAGCCAGCAGCTTGATCGTCTGGTTGGCCTTCTTCGCCGCCGCGATGTCCTCTGCGGTAATCGAGCTAATGCCCTCGCAGTACACATCATCAAAGGTCACGCGCGTGTGGAAGCCCATGGATGCCAAGATCGCGGCCTTGGACGCAGCGTCGTGACCCTCCACGTCCGCGGTCGGGTCAGCCTCGGCGTAGCCCAAGCGGGTGGCCTCTGCCAGTGCATCCTCGTAGCTTGCGCCAGTGGTTGCCATCGCATCCAGGATGAAGTTGGTCGTGCCGTTGACAATGCCAGCGATGCGCTGCACCTGGTCACCAGCCAGGGAACGACGCAGCATGCCCACCACCGGGATCGCCGCGGCCACAGCGGCCTCGTAGTACAAGTCCACGCCGGCTTCATTCGCCGCGTCCGCCAGCTCAGAACCGTGTGCAGCAACCAGGGCTTTGTTCGCCGTCACCACGGACTTGCCGGCACGAAGCGCCTTAAGCACCAGTTCACGCGGGTAATCGATGCCGCCGATGACCTCAACAACAACATCGACGTCGTCGCGTTCAACCAGCGAATGCGCGTCGTCTGTAAGCAACAGCCCCTGCACCTCGGGAGCATCCTTATGCTTCTCGACGTTCGACACCGCCACCCCACGAACCTCAATCGGTCCGCCGATACGCTGCTCCAGATTATTCGAGAATTCTCCAAGCAGGCGCAGCACTTCAGTACCAACGGTGCCCTTACCCAAGATGGCCACGCCGACCGGCGCGCCAGCACCCTTGCCAGGGTAGTTACCGTTGCTTTCAGCGGATGTCATTTGGATAGCTCCTTTAAGGCTCGGTTGAGTCGGCAATAACGCCACAGTGTACCGCTTTGTCTAGTAGAGCGCGCATTCAGATTCACTCCGTGATGGTTGAAAGTGGAGCTGAATCGACCATTGCATACATCTTGTACAACTTGTATGATTCGTGGCATGACTTCGACCACGCTTTCAGAGTTTCGCGCGAACCAGAGCCTCTATATTGCTTCCGCACAACGCGAGCCCGTTGAAATCCTTTCACGAGGCGCGATTCGTCGAGCGGTTCTAGTGTCACCTGAGCTGTTCGATCGCGCTATGGAAGCTCTTGAGGACAAAATGGACCTAGCTGAAGCCAGGTCAGTCGACTTGGATGACTTGGTTAGTCACGAGGATCTGATGGAGGAATTGGGATTCAATTCCAATGCCTAGGCAATATCGGATTCTTTACGCACGGTCAGCAGCAAAAGCAATTAAAAAGCTAGACCGCACCACGGCGAAGCGAATCACCGAAGCAATCAGCAATCTGGCCGAAGACCCTCGCCCAGCCGGATCAATCAAACTGGCCGGCGGTGACGGGGAGCGGCGCATTCGCATTGGAGACTACCGCGTCATCTACAAGGTGGAAGATGACCAGCTCATTGTCATTGTTTTAAAAGCTGGTCATCGTCGCAGCATCTACCAATAAGATGGCCGAGCCTCTAGCCCCGCTAGTACTCGCGGGCGAGCAAATCCTCGACCGTTTCGCGGCGCAGCATCGGCGTGACCTTGCCATCATGAACTGAAACAACCGCCGGACGGCCAAAGGCGTTGTAGTTCGACGCCATGGAATAGCAGTAGGCCCCCGTTGCCGCGAGTGCAATGAGGTCGCCGCGGACAATATCGTCTGGCCAGTTGGCGTCATTGATCAAAATGTCGCCGGACTCGCAGTGGCTGCCCACCAAACGTGTTGCAGTTGGGCTGCCGGTGGCGAGACGGTTGACCAGGCGTGCGTCGTAAAGCGAGGCGTACAGTGCCGGGCGAATGTTGTCACTCATGCCACCGTCTACGGAAATGTAGCGACGCGTCGAGGTGTAGCTGGTACTTACGTCTTTGACCACGCCGGCGCAGTACACCGTGACCGTGGAGGGGCCAGCAATAGCGCGTCCCGGCTCCACCACCACCGTCGGCGGCACAATGCCTAAGTCTTCTGCCACATTGTCCACCTCACGCAGCAGATCACGGGCCACCGCTGCCACATCCAGCGGTGCCTCATCAGCCGTATAGGCAATGCCGTATCCGCCGCCGAGATCCAGGTAGCTCAACGCCACGTTTCGCTCCCGGAAAATCTGGGCGTAGAGTCCTAGCACGCGCTGCGCCGCCAGCTTGAAGCCCTCGGCGTCAAACACCTGAGAGCCCACATGCGCGTGCAGGCCGGTCAGGTCAAGATGCGGGGAATCAATAGCGTCACAGGCAGCCTTGTAGGCAGAGCCCGATGCCAGTGACAGGCCGAACTTCTGGTCCTCATGGCTGGTGGCGATGAACTCGTGCGTGTGCGCGTCCACACCCGGTTTCACGCGCACGAACACGTCCTGGCGCACACCTGCCGCGGCGGCAACGTTTTCAAGCAGCGCAAGCTCCTCGTGGGAATCAATCACCACATGGCCTACGCCGGAATCCACGCACAGCTGCAGAAACGCGATGGATTTGTTGTTGCCGTGCACGGTGATGCGATCCGGTGGAAAATTCGCCGCAAGCGCAATGCGCAACTCGTTTTCACTAGCCACGTCCAACGAGAGACCTTCTTCATCCACCCAACGTGCAATCGTGCGGGTGAGAAACGCCTTCGATGCGTAATGCACGTTCTCGGCTGCCTTGAACGCAGTCGCCATATCACGGCAACGGGAACGGAAGTCATCCTCATCCACCACCATCACAGGAGTGCCGTACTCTTCAGCAATCTGTGTCAGTGGCACACCGGCGATGGAGACCACACCGTCATGGTCGTCACGGTCGTCATGGTCCCGGCGCGCGTTACGCGGCCAAACATGTTCGGGTAGCCCGTTGAAGGCCTCCAAGTCCTGCAGTGGGGTGCGCCTGGGCTCTGTTGCACGCTGTGCTGCGGGGACGTCTTCTCTTGGGTGAGTCATTTACATCCGCTCCGGCGCGCTCACGCCCAGCATGGCAAGTGCGTTGGACAGCACCTGGCGGGTGGCCTGGGCCAGTGCAAGGCGTGCGGCGTGGATCGGCGCTGGCTGCTCATCTGCCTTGGGCAGGATGTGGCAGGAGTCGTAGAACTTGTGGAAGGCACTAGCCAGTTCCTCGGCGTAGCGGGCCACGCGGTGCGGTTCACGAAGCTCAGCGGCCGCCTTGACCACTGCCGGGAACTCACCGAGTGTGCGGATCAGGTCGCCTTCCTTTTCATGCTCAAGCAGGCCCAAGTCCAATTCCCCATCGGTGCTGAGGCCAGCCTCCTGGGCACGGCGGTCAATGGAGCACAGACGTGCGTGGCCGTACTGGACGTAATACACCGGGTTATCGGAAGATGCCTTGGTCCACAGATCCAGGTCAATATCCAGGGTGGAGTCCACAGAGGAGCGAACCAGCGAGTAGCGGGCACCGTCCACCCCAATTGCGTCAACCAGGTCATCCAGAGTAATCACGGTGCCAGCGCGCTTGGACATCTTGACTGCCTGGCCGTCGCGCACCAGGTTCACCAGTTGGCCGATCAGCACCTCTACTGCTTCTGGGTCATAGCCCAGTGCCTGTGCTGCCGCGCGCAGACGCGCAATGTAGCCGTGGTGGTCTGCACCCAGCATGTAGATAGCCAGGTTGTGGCCGCGGTCAAACTTGTCCGCCACATAAGCAATGTCGCCAGCAATGTAGGCGGCGTTGCCGTCAGACTTGATCACTACACGGTCCTTGTCATCACCAAAGTCTGTGGAGCGCAGCCACCACGCGCCCTCAGATTCGTAGAGATTGCCATTGTCCTTCAGCTTCTGAATTGCGCGATCCACCGCGCCGGATTCAAACAGAGAGTTCTCATGGAAGTACACGTCAAAGTCCACACCGAACTCGTGCAAGGACTCCTTGATCTGCGCAAACATCATCTCTACGCCCTCGGCGCGAAACAGTTCCTGTACCTGCGCATCAGAGCTGCTCAAGGCTTCCGGCTGCTTTGTCATAATCGCGGCTGCGATCTCCTGGATGTAGGCCCCGCCGTAGCCGTCTTCCGGGGTTGGTTCGTTCTTCGCGGCAGCAACCAGGGAGCGAGCAAAGCGATCAATCTGCCCACCGTGGTCATTGAAGTAGTACTCGCGCGTGACCTCTGCACCGGCGGCTTCCAAAACACGGCCAAGCGAGTCGCCCACGGCAGCCCAACGGGTGCCCCCGAGGTGAATTGGGCCCGTTGGGTTTGCGGAGACAAATTCCAGGTTGATTTTCTTGCCTGCGTACAGATCCGAGTTACCAAAGGCCGTACCCGCCTCCAGGATCTGAGCAACGAGCTGCCCCTGCGCGTCAGAGGCCAAACGCAGGTTGATAAAGCCCGGGCCGGCGATCTCGGCGGAGGAAATTGCGGGGTGGTTGCCCAATGCGTCCACAAGCAACTGGCCCAGCTCACGCGGGTTTAAGCCAACCTTCTTGGCCACCTGCAGTGCCACGTTCGTGGCGTAATCACCGTGTTCTGGGTTTCGGGGACGCTCAACCGTCACTACCTCAGGCACGGCGGATGTATCCAAACCGCGCTGCTCAAGCACGTCGATAGTGAACTGGCGAATGGTAGCTGCAAGATCTGCTGGAGTCATGAAAAAGCAGTCTACGTCACGCGGGCACAAGGGCGTGTTACTAGGGAATTCCCTTAAATAATACAAAGGGTGAGATAATTCTCTTCGACTTTGTTTTCCACCCCATATCACCCACCGAGGAGCGCGTACATGAACCAGTTTCAGGTTGTCACTGACGCTGTCGGCGGCAGCGTCGGACTATCGGCGTTGGTGTCTACTCTGCCACTGCTGACCTTCTTCATCATGCTGCTGGGCGTCAAGGCCCGTGCACACACGTCCGGCGCCGTAGCCCTGCTCGTTGCAGGCCTGGTTGCCATCTTTGGCTTTAACATGCCAACCGCTTTGGCTATCTCTTCGGCCTTCCGCGGCGGCTTGTTTGGCCTCTTCCCCATCGTCTTTGTGATTCTGACGGCGATCTGGTTCTACCAAATCACTGTTGCGTCCGGACGTTTTGAGGACCTGCGCATGGTCTTTGACAAGATGGGCAACGGTGACGTGCGCATTCAGGCCATGCTCATCGCCTTCTGCTTCGGTGGTCTGCTTGAAGCGCTCGCTGGCTTCGGCGCTCCGGTTGCAATTACCGCGACCATGATCCTGGCCCTTGGAATCCCGCCGCTGAAGGCCGCCACCATTGTGTTGATTGCAAACACCGCACCGGTGGCGTTCGGCGCCGTGGCCATCCCCATCACCACCGCTGGTAACGTCGGCGGCCGTACCCTTGAGCAGACCGAGAACATCGCTGCAATTGTGGGCCACCAAACCCCCTTCCTGGCATTCTTCGTTCCGTTCATCATCGCCCTGCTTATCGACGGCTGGCGTGGCGTCCGCGAAACCCTCCCTGCCGCATTTGTTATCGGCCTTTCCTTCGGTATCGCACAGTGGTGGACCTCCAACCACTTTGCGTACCAGCTCACGGACGTGGTTGCGTGCATCATTGCACTGGGCGCTGCCTTCATCCTTCTGCGGTTCTGGCAGCCGAAGGGCGTTGATGCACTACGTGAGCGCCTAGATCTTCCGGAGCTGACCGCTGCTGACGAAAAGGAACTGACCTCCAACCGCGTTTTCATGGCACTTTTGCCGTATGCCGTAGTTGTGGTTGTTTTCGGCCTTGCCAACCTGGGCACCGCTATTCCGACCTGGCTGAAGCAATTCACCATCTCTTTCCCGTGGCCGGGCCTAGACGGCAAGCTGCTCAACGCAGCTGGCGGAGAAGTCAACAGCGATTACTCCTTTGCCTACATCAATAACCCAGGCAGCCTGATGGTGATCTCCGCGATCATCGTGGCCATCATCTACATGGCGTTCAATGAAAATGGCCGCTACTCCCTTACTTGGGGCCAGGTGGGCAAGGAGTTCGTGGACACTGCCTGGAAGATGCGCTGGTCTGCACTGACCATCGTGCTGGTGCTGGCACTGGCGTACGTGATGAACTACTCCGGCCAGACCGTGACCATTGGTGAGTTCTTTGCCAACCTCGGCCCGGCGTTCGCGTTCTTCGCCCCGATCCTCGGCTGGGTGGGAGTGGCCGTGACCGGCTCCGACACCTCCGCAAACGCACTGTTTGCCAACCTGCAGGTCACCGCTGCAAACCACCTCGGTTTGAACCCGGATCTGATGCTGGCTGCAAACACCACCGGTGGTGTTGTGGGCAAGATGATCTCCCCGCAGTCCCTGGCTATTGCCGCAACCGCGGTGAGCATGGAAGGCAAGGAGTCCGAGATCTTCAAGAAGGTTGTCGGCTGGTCCTTCCTGTTCCTGCTCGCGATTTGTACGATCGTCTTCCTGCAGACGAACGTGCTTTCCTTCCTGGCGCCCGTGGTCAACTAACGGTCAACTAATGGCCAACTAACGGTTGCCCCAGATATGTGGCCCCATTCACCTCTTGGTGGATGGGGCTTTCGCTTATCTTCTGTATATCTTCTGCCACGGCTGTAGAAGTGTGCCCAGACGCGCTAAGATAGTATCTGTGCGACTGCGCTTACTTTGCCGCGCGCTTTGTGCGCATTTGTTTGCAAAGTTTTCAAGCGTTTTGAACACCTAAATAACCGCAAAACCAAACCAAGGAGCTCACATGCGAGTAGCGCTGTTTTCTACTTGTATCGGTGATGCCCTCTTCCCCGACGCTCACAAGGCTTCCGCTCTTGTGCTTTCACGCCTGGGCTATGAAGTGGTCTTCCCCGAAACTCAGACCTGCTGCGGTCAAATGCACGTCAACACCGGCTACCAGGAACAGGCAATGCCGATTGTGGAGACGTACGTTGACACCTTCTCCGACCCGTCCATTGATTACGTGGTTGTCCCCTCCGGCTCGTGTACCGGCGCTGTGCGTGAGCAGCACGTGCACTTGGCCGAGCGCTTCGGAAGCAAGGCGCTTGTAGACGGCGCGAAGCAAACCGCGAAGAAGACCCTGGATCTGTCCGAGTTCATTGTGGACGTGGCTGGCACCTACGATGTGGGCGCGTTCTTCCCGCACCGCGTGACCTACCACTCCTCCTGCCACTCCCTGCGCTTCCTGAAGGTGGGTGAGCGTCCACTGGAGCTGCTTCGCAACGTCGAGGGCCTGGAGCTTGTAGACCTGCCGAATTCGGAAGAATGCTGCGGCTTCGGCGGTACTTTCTCGGTGAAGATGTCTGAGGTTTCCTCCGCGATGGTCAGCGACAAGGTTCGCCACATCAAGGAGACCAACGCCGAGTACGTCACTGCCGGTGACTCCTCCTGCTTGATGAACATTGCTGGTGCCATGAGCCGTCAGCACTCCGGTGTGCGTGCGTTGCACATGGCTGAGATCCTGGCGTCTACCAAGGAGCACCCGTGGACGCCGACGTCCGCTGCTTACTCGAGGGAGAAAATGCTGTGAAAGTTGCACTTGGTAAACCCCAGATGCCGCCGCATGCAGTTGGCCCGAACCACCTGCGCGGTACCGAGAAGTTCCAGAAGGCTGCGCACCATGAGCTGGACAACGTAACTAAGCGTCGCAACCTGAACTACGCCACCACCACCATTCGTGTGAAGCGTCAAAACGCCGTAGATGAGCTGGATGACTGGCAGGATCTGCGCGACACTGGCTCCGCGGTGAAGAAAGACGTCATGGCGCGTCTTCCGGAGCTCTTAGAAGAGTTTGAGCGCAATGTCACCGCCCGCGGTGGTCACGTGCACTGGGCACGCGACTCCAAGGAGGCCAATGAGATTATCGCTCGCCTGATTGAGCAAACAGGCGAGAAGAACGTGGTCAAGATCAAGTCCATGGCCACCCAAGAAATCGCGCTGAATGAAGAGCTGGAAAAGCGCGGCATCTTCGCGCAGGAGACTGACCTGGCTGAGCTGATTGTGCAGCTGGGTGAGGATTTCCCCTCGCACATTCTGGTGCCGGCAATTCACCGCAACCGCGCAGAGATCCGCGACATCTTTGTAAATAAGATGCCGAATACGGATGACACGCTGACCAGTGACCCGTCTGAGCTTGCAGATGCCGCTCGTTCCTACCTGCGTGAGCAGTTCATGAAGGCCAAGGTGGCCATTTCTGGCGTGAACTTTGGCATTGCTGAAACCGGCACGGTGTCCATCGTGGAGTCTGAGGGCAACGGCCGTATGTGCCTGACCATGCCGGAAACGCTGATTTCTGTGATGGGCATTGAGAAGCTGCTGCCGTCCTTTGATGATCTAGGCGTATTCTTGCAGCTTCTGCCGCGCTCCTCTACCGCGGAGCGCATGAACCCGTACACCTCCCTGTGGACGGGCGTGACTGAGGGCGACGGCCCGAAGAACTTCCACATCGTTTTGCTGGACAACGGCCGTACCGCCGCAATGTCCAACGAGATCGGCCGCGAGGCACTCAAGTGCATCCGCTGCTCTGCCTGCCTGAATGTCTGCCCGGTGTACGAGCGTGCTGGTGGCCACTCCTACGGTTCCACCTACCCCGGACCGATCGGTGCTATCTTGACCCCGCAGCTGACCGGTATCGATTCTGCTTCGGATCCGAACAGCTCGCTGCCGTTCGCGTCTTCTCTGTGCGGACGCTGCAACGAGGTCTGCCCAGTAAAGATCCCGATCACGGACATTTTGCTGGAGCTGCGCTACCAGAAGGCTAAGAACGAGCCGACGCGCTGGGAGCAGACTGCGTTTAGCGCGATCAGCTTGCTGTGGGGCAAGCCTGCGCTGTGGAACCGCGCGGTGCGCATGGTAGCGCTCGGCCGTGTGCTTGGTGGCTTTAACGGCACCATTGACACGATGCCGCCGCCGATCTCTGGCTGGACGCAGTACCGCGACGTTGCAGTACCGCCGAAGAAGTCCTTCCGCCAGTGGTGGGAGACGGACGAGGCACAGGAGCTTTTGGCTAACGCCCGCAAGGAAGGCATTCCTTCCAAAAACGGCAACCCGGAGGGTGAGAAGTAAATGACTACGAAAGCTACGTCCAACGCTGTTACGGGCGGCTCGTTTGGTGACGATGAACGCCGCAACGCAGATGCCAAGCAGGAGATGCTGAGCCGCATCCGCAACGCACAGCAGCTTGCGAACACCCCGAAGCACGTGGACATTCCGCGCAACTACCACACCACCTGGGACAAGAGCACCGAGGAACTGCGCGAGATCCTGATTGACCGCCTGCTGGACTACAAGGCCACGGTTGTGGAAACCACCGAGGCTGACTTGGGCAAGGACATTGCCAAGGCCTTGGCTGATCGCGGTTGGGACAAGGTGGTCTACGCCCCGGGGCTTGACCCGAAGCTGTTCGATGAGGTCACAGGCTCCGTGCGTGCCGACGACCCGTCGAGCGACCCCCGCGATCTCGGCGATGTTGTTGCCGTGACCGACTCCCACGTCTCCGCAGCAATCAGCGGCACGATCGTGCTTGAGGCCAACGAGGTTTGCGGCCGCCGCTCCCTGTCGCTGGTGCCGGATCACCACGTGTGCATCGTTCGCCCGGAAACCGTGGTTTACGGCGTGCCGGAGATGATCGCGCGCTTAGATCCGCTCAAGCCCAACACAATGCTCTCGGGTGGCTCTGCTACCTCCGACATTGAGCTTGTGCGTGTTGAGGGTGTGCACGGCCCGCGCGACCTGGTTGTGATGATTGTGAAGTAAGGGTTTTTACGGCCTTTACCCACCCGCACGAAACGGCCAGTCACTTCCCTTTTGCGGTAGTGACTGGCCGTTTCGCTGTCATTGTTTCCCGTGCCACGCTTGTCATCGCGCGCAACAATGATTATGCGCGACCAAGCATGTAAGACCGTGAAGTTGCCCTGTGCAGTCTTGACCGATTTCCTCACAAAACCCTGAATCCGGCGCAGACTTGCCCGGTTGCGCCCCAACGCGGCCCAACGCGGCCCAGCGCGGCCCAATTTCCAGGCCCGCACTACTGGGTGCTAGGATTTCGGGACGAAGTCTCCGTAGCTCAGTGGATTAGAGCATCGGTTTCCGGTACCGAAGGTCGCAGGTTCGAATCCTGTCGGGGACACTGTTGTCCTCAGTCGCGACATAGTTGACAACTCAGTCGCGACATGGTGGACAAACCGGTGCCTCGGTTTTTATTTTTCCGAGGTGCCGGTTTTGTTTTTAGGTCAGTGGGGGTTGGCCTTTTCGCCAGTATGGTTTTTGGTAATTGCGGGATGTGTCGATGTAGTGCTCGGTGATGATTTCGCCGGTCTCTTTTAGGGACCTGACCCCTGTTTGGTAGACACCCCTGATTCCGACCGTGTTGGGTCGGGGAAAGGTAGCCTGCCTCCATGCCTAGGAAGGTTTATTCGGATCAGTTCAAGCGCGACGCGGTCGCGATGTACGAGAACGATCCACACATCTCGTTCAATGCCGCAGCCGCAGACTTAGGGATCAACCGCACCACGCTTCGCTCGTGGGTTGACAAGTACGGCACCGGCGCAAAGACCAAGAGTTCAGCGGATGTACGTGCCAATCGCGCCAAGCAGCTCACAGATGCAGAACAGATACGCCAATTGCAGCGCGAAATCGCTCAGCTGAAAGAAGAACGCGATATCTTGCGCAAGGCGGCCAAATATTTTATGGAAGAGACAAACTGGTGATCCGCTTCCAGTTTGTTGATGACCACCGCACCGATTACTCGGCCAAGCGGATGTGTACTGTCCTTGGGCTTAATCGCAGCTCCTATTACAAATGGAGAAACAGCAAACCCCAACGGCAACGCCGACTAGTCGATGATGGCATTTTGGGTGCGAAGATCACGGCAGTCTTCGAGGAGAAAAACCAGCTCTACGGCGCGAAACGCATCGCCGCAGAACTGACCTATAACGACGCCTACAACGACAATGGCCCAGTCAACCATAAGCGCGTCGCCCGGATTATGAAGAAGCTTCGACTCTGTGGCTACACCAAAAACGCAAGGTCACCACAACCCGGCGTGGGGCCGGTCGCGTAGTGTTTGCCGACCTAGTCAAGCGGGATTTCACGGCACCAGCTGCAAATAAGGTACTGGTGGGCGATATCACCTATCTGCCGATTGCAGACGGGTCGAATATGTATTTAGCTACGGTGATTGACTGCTACTCCAGGATGCTCGTTGGCTTTGCCATCGCCGAGCACATGCGCACCGAACTCGTCGAGGAAGCGCTTGAGCATGCGCACCGAACCCGCGGTGATCTTGCTGGAGCGATCTTTCATTCGGACCACGGAAGTGTCTATACCTCGTCGCAGTTTCAGGCCACCTGCCGCAGGCTCAACCTCACCCAGTCAATGGGTGAGGTTGGCACCAGTGCCGATAATTCGCTTGCGGAGTCGTTTAACGCCACGCTGAAACGAGAGGTACTCAAAGACGAGAAAGTCTTTGCCAACCAGCTTGTCTGCCGGCGAGCAGTCTTCGCATGGTGCGTGCGCTACAACACCAGCCGAAGGCACTCCTGGTGCAAGTACCTCACCCCCACAGAGTACGAAGCCCTCGTCGCATAACCATGTGCTAAAGTAAGCCCCGTAATTTCACCATTGATGGTGTCTACTTTTCGGGGGTCGGGCCCGGATGCTGGAGCATGAGGAAGATGAACGCATTCAAGAGACTGGTCGCCACTGTTGTTGCCGCAAGTGCGGTGGGGGCGACGCTGTCCGGGTGCGGTGGCCAGAATACGCTCGTCAAGGCCGCGGACGAGGTGCGGAAGAAGGCGCACTGCGAGGCGGTTGAGTCGTTTAGTGATTGGGATGACGGGGAATTCAAGTTTCTCCGCGGCAAGCGGTCCTTCCAAGAAGTCAGGGACCAAACGTGGGCGATGTATATCACCGCCTCAGAGAAGGACAAAGAAAAGCTCAAGCCGGCGATCGACACGTTTTATCGGGAACTTGACCAGTTGCAAGAGATCAGCGAGACGGAGGATCTCTGGGAGGGCACGCTAGGCATTCTGGGCTGGTACGGGTCCCAAAAGGTTCGAGATCAGCCAGTCGGTCGCGCGTATGTGGAACTGATTGACTACGCAGACAACAACCGATGTGACACGGTGTATTACCGGTAGGTCGTTCGTCGCAAAATAAAAGCGCTGGGCATAACACCCAACGCTTTTTGTCGTGCGGTACTGACTATACCTCGTAGCCCATCGGGGAGCCAGGGCCGAGCGGGATGCCGGCGAAGTACCAGATCATGAAGAAGATGAACCAGCCCGCCAGCATGCACAGCGAGTACGGCAGGGCGAGCGACATCAGGGTGCCCACGCCGGCCTTCTTGTAGTACTTCTGCAGGAATGTCAGGGCCAGTGCGAAGTAGGGCGACATTGGGGTGATGATGTTCGACGGGGAGTCACCGATACGGAACAGCATCTGGGAGACCTCGGGGGAGACGTTGACGTACATCATCATCGGCACCACCACCGGTGCCATCAGTGCCCACTGGGCGGAGCCGGAGGTGATGAACAGGTTGATCAGCGCCACCATGACCACAAACGCGAGGAATAGCACCGCGTTCGGCAGATTCCACGCCTGCAGCAGCTCCGCACCCTTGATGGCGGTCCAGGGGCCCAGGTTGGACCACTGGAAGTACGCCAGGAACTGGGCGACGGCGAAGAACAGCACCAAAATCGGCAGCATGGACTCTAAGCCCTTAGCCATGAACTTCGGCAGATCCGCGGCCTCCTTGACGGTGCCCACGATCAGGCCGTAGACCAGGCCGGTGACAAAGAAGATCAGGGTGATCGGCACGGCAATCGCGCGGATCAAGGGCGACTCCATGAAGCCCTCCTCCGGACGCGCGAACGGGGAGGCCGGGACCAGAAGCAGGACGAAGTAAGCGACGAGGGCGACGACCAGGGTCACGCCGGTCCAGGCGAGGCCCTTGCGCTCCAGTGGGGTTAGCGAGAGGTCATCGTCGTCGGTCAGGTGGGAATCGTCCGGCTGGGCGGAGTCGTTGATTTGGAGTTCGTCTTCGTCGATGTGGTCGTCGTCGATAAGCGCTTGCGCCTTCTTCTCCACATAAAACTCCGTCACCGCAGTGATCACCAGCGCCAGCACAATGGCGGACGGGATGACGAAGAAGATGTTGGCAAGCGGGGAGACCTCGTAGTTGGCGTCGACAAGTTGCGCCGCCGAGGTGGAAATGCCGGCGAGCAGCAGGTCGGTGATGTTGAGGATCAGCGAGGAGTTAAAGCCTGCCGACGACGCCGCGAACGCCACCATTGCACCCACCACCGGCGAGCGCCCAACCGCATGAAACGCCATCGCGCCCAACGGAATGATGATCACATAAATCGCATCCGAGGCGATCGAACCGGTCACGCCGGCAAGCGCGACCATAAACGTCAGCATCTTGCCGCTGACCTTGTCCACCATCGCGCGCACCATCGCCGCCAGCAGACCGGTTTGCTCCGCCACGGCAACACCAAGCATCACCGCCAGGATCACACCCAGCGGCGGAAACGCGATGAAGTTCTCCACCGCATCCGTGATCATGCGCGAGATGTTCTCGCCGGTCAGCAGGCTTTCTACGTGGATCTCTTCGCCGGAGGCGGGGTCGATAGCGGACAAGCCCGCCTTGCTGGCAATCCATGAGGAGACGACTACAACGCCACTCAAAATGACAAACAGCCAGAAGGGCTCCGGCAGCTTGTTGCCTATTCGCTCGATCCAGCCGAGGAAGCCGGTCATGCCGTCTTGGTTGTTGTCAGGTTTGGTTTGTTTTTCGCGCTGCTTGTCGGCACGGGTTTCGCCGATACGCGTGGAACCGGTCATCGTTATCTCTTCCGTGCGGTGGCCAGGTACATCCTTCAGCCGCGTACGCCCAAAGGTTCCAACGAGTGTACAAACCATCCGACTATGGGGGTGCAATTAAGATCGCCGGATGTAAGTACCGCCCAAGAACTACACCTCGCGCCGCGCCGCCCACGCCGCGGTGGCGCCGTTGTGACCTCCGTCATTACCTCCGTCATCGCCGTCCTGGCCGTTGTGGGGTTGTTGCTTGCCCTGCTGCGCCCGGCCGTGTTCGGCATGGGGGAGACGCGGGTGGACTCCACCACCATCGGGGCATCGTTCGAGGACATCGCCGAACTGTCCGTGGAGGAATACGTCTTCTCTGACGTGGGCGAGTTCGACCAAAAAGGCCTCGAGGTCCTCGGACTGCGCGTGCCGTTTACCGGCCGCAACTTCCTCGTTACTTACGACGGCCGCGTCACCGCCGGCATCCGCGACACATCCGCCATCGACGTTTCGGTCGGCTCTTCGTCGATTGATGTTGTGCTGCCGCCCGTGGAAGTACTCAGCGCCCACATCAACGCCGACAGCGTGCAGGTCTACGACCAAACCATGAACCCCATCAACCAAATTCGTGTCGACGACGTCACCACCTTCATCGCCGGCCAAGAGAATGCCGCGCGCGACAAGGCCGTGTCGCAGGGCTTGTTGGACCGCGCGCGGGAGCGCACCGAACACCTCGTGCGCAGCCACGTCGCCGCGCTGGTACAAGGCACCGAGCAGGAGGATTTTGACGTGCGGATTTCCTGGGCGCAGTAGCCGCTCGTGCTCTAGAGTTTCTGGCTATGCGTAAGTCTTTGGTGTCTGCGTCGGTTCCGGTTGCTGGTGCGGCGACGGCCGCGCCTGGTGCTGGTTCCGGCTCCGCCCAGTGTTCCATCGAGTACAACGCCGACCAGGTTCCGGCGCTTGCCGCGGGCGTACTTGGCGACGACCTCATCTTCTACAACGGCTCCCGCACCGACGCGCTTGCCCTGCGGGAGAAGAAGCAGACCGAGCTGCGCGCTGGCATCGGCGAGAACGGCTGGGGCACGCTCACCCAAATCGACGACGCCAAACTTTGGGAACCCGGCGTCACCCACACCTCAAGCGCACTGGTCCTCGACGACCTGAAGCACTCCTCACGCAACCTGACCGTCACCGCCGACAGTCCGTTCAGCCACTCCGAGGCTGCCTACCTTGCCAACGCCGCCTCGTACACCGCGCGCCGCTACGCGGATTGCGGCAAGGATGTGAATAGGGTCGTGCCGGTGGCGCCGTCGTCGATAAGCCTTGCCCTCGCCCCGAACCACATCGCGCTGATTGTCGTGGCGCTGCTCGGCGTGCTTGGTGCTGTGGGCGCCGGCGCGGCGAGCATGATCCCCGGCGTCGCGCTGCCCCCGCTGCCGTTTTAGGGTGTTGACGTAACGCAGAGCGCACTCTATGTTCACTGATGTAAGCCAGAGGTGAGCACAGCAAGAATCCTCAGGGCAACAACTCCGGAACCCACACGATTGTGTGGGTTTCGTGTATCAAGGGTGGAAAAGTAGGTCAGTGGGGGTTGGCCTTCTCGCCAGTATGACTTTTGAGATTCAACGGGCTTTGCCGCCCAGTTTTTGTGTCAAAACGGGTGTCGGTCTACGACCTGTGGGCCACTCGACGTGAAGTCCTCGAAGGCTCAAGGTTCAGCCGGTGGCTTGTGGTTGTTACGCCGCCTTCGGTGGTGCGTTGTCGCCCAACTTCCATTGCTCAAGGTCGTCCGAGCTGAGCTTGCGGTCACTACGCCGCGGTGGCGGAGTCGGCTTCTGGAACGTATTTGGACGCGACCAGGCAGCCGCGTCGAGCATGGCGAGGTTCACCCCCACTGCCGCCATGGCCATGCACAGCATTTGTGCCGCCCAACCGCGCATAAGGCGGGTCGTCACGTCTCCGGCATCTTGGTAGGAACCGTTCTTGAGCATTGCATTGCGGGACTCAATGGTGTTGCGGCGGTGTTCTTCAGCGTCACGATGTGCTGCTGGCAGACCTTCGGGCAGGAGGCCTTGGAGGGCACTTCGGAGGCGGTCAGCCCGTCTTTTTGGAAGCCCTCTTTCTTCCTGCCGTCCTCGGCAAGCGGGACCAGCGGGCAAGTATTTTCCGCGCCCTTAGCGCGGGCAGGACAGTCCAGTCGCACGTCGCAATTCTTGTTCGGCTTCGTGCCGTAGCGGGCGAGCGTGAGACGCTTGCGAGCCTGAAACAGATTTGAGAACTGCTGGTCCGGTCAGTTGTCCCCTCCCTGGCAACCGCTCCCCTTCCCTAGCCTGCCGTCCCGTCCGCCGACTTGGCCATCGCCGCGCAAACCGTCTCGGATTCAAGCCGAGAATGTCAGCAACTCGAAATTCGCACCGAAGGCCGACTCGAAAGTAGGTTCGCCCTCAAAGCCCATTTTCTCTGGTCCTGTCGTGCCCCCGACTACTCTGATAGACGACGAAACCACACCCGCCTAACGCGAAGGAGACACAGTTGGGCAGACAACAACGCCTCGAGCTGACCTGGACGAATAAGGACAAGGCGCTCATTCCCACCGAGCAAGGCCGCTACGGCTACACCTGGGTAGATCCACGCGACCCGCGGTATTGCGAAACGAGGGTGTTGATGGTTGACGAAACGGTAACCGGGACGAGGTCTGAAAAGGAAGAGGGCACCACCTACTCCGAGCGCGCTGACTTAGAGCCACAAACCGACAACTTGCTCATTCTGGGCGAGTCCGGCGACGTGCTCGAAGCACTCAATCGTGTACCGGAGTGGTCTGAGAAGTACGTCGGAAAGGTGAAGTGCATCTACATTGACCCACCGTTTAACACCGCGCAGACCTTCGCGAACTACGAGGACAACTTGGAGCACTCCGTCTGGCTCACCATGATGCGAGACCGGCTGCTACACCTGCGGGACTTACTGAGCGAGGACGGGTCAATCTGGGTCCACCTTGACGATGTGGAGAACCACCGGATGAGGGTTCTGCTTGATGAGGTGTTTGGGTCGGCGAACTTCGTGGCGGAAGTGGTATGGCAAAAGGCGGACTCGCCGCGTCGGGGGGCTGGGTTTTCTGTAGACCAAGATGTCATTCTCGTATATTGCAAGTCAGATCAGTTCGCTTTCAATCACACGGAGCGTACGGAATCAGACAACGCGCGGTACAAGAACCCAGACAATGACCCCCTAGGCCCCTGGTGGGACGATAACCCGACGGCAAATCATGGAGACGGTAGAGGGGGTATGTGTTACGCGATTCAGTCACCAATAACGGGAGAGTTGCTACGGCCCCCGCCTGGGGGAAGTTGGAGGCTGCGACAGCAGACGTACTTTGAAGAACTGAACAAGTGGACACCGTACCGTTACGAGAATCTGAATGACGCTGAATGGCGTGCTGCTAACGAGAAGGTGCCTATCGAAAAGGCGTCTAATGACGTCTGTGCTCTAGTGCTAGATACTGACTTGGAGACTGCGAAGTCCAACGTCGAGAAGCGCCGTCTTGAAGGAAACTGGCCGCTGATTCTGGTCCGTTCTACTGGTGGTATTGGTAGGAAGGCATACATACCTGTCACGGGTAACAATCCGCGTACGTGGTGGACGAACGAGGATGTCGGACACAACCGCGCTGCAAAGTCTGAACTTAAGGCGCTATTCCCAGGCCAAAACCCATTCGCCACCCCGAAACCCGAACGCCTCTTGGAACGCATCATCCACATCGCCACGAACCCAGGAGACATTGTCCTCGACTGCTTCGGCGGCTCTGGCACTACCGCTGCGGTAGCCCAGAAAATGGGCCGCCGCTGGGTCACCTGCGAACTCGTGGAGGACACGTTCAACCGCTTTACTCGCCCGCGCCTGGAGAAGGTCGTAAACGGCGAAGACCAGGGCGGTATTACCCTCCAGAGGGAAGAACGCGCCGACGCCACCGAGGACGGTCTACCTGAAGGTCTTACCCCGGAAGAAGCTCAGAAGTTCACCTCGCTGCTGAATAAGGCCATCAAGGGCGACGACGAGCTCAAAAAGAACCCCACGGTCAAGCAACTTAAGGCCATGACCAAGACCAAGCCGGTCAAGGGCGTGGTCAACTGGCGCGGTGGCGGTGGTTTTCAGGTCGCACACCTTGAGCCGGCCTGCTTCGACTACGACCCAGAGGTAGCGCTCACAACCTTGACCGAGCACGCCACCGGCGACCTGCTCGTGCGCTCCGTGGCCGCACAACTTCGCTTTGCGCTCACCCCTGAGGACTTGCATTTCGACGGCAAGCGCGGCCGCGAGCACCTCGTTGTAGTCGAAGGTGTCCTGGACGAGGAGAAGATTGACGAAGTCATGGCTCACCTCCCAGAGGGCCACTCCGTCCTGTTCGCCGCGACCGTGGTTGACGGCTTTGCCCGCGAGCATGTCCGCTCGTTCAAGAACGGATCGCGAGTTGTCCACGTCCCGCTTGAGATTTTCCCGTACTCCGACGCTGCCGAAGAGGAGAAGTAACCATGTCACAGAAATTGAACCTCTCCTACGACGAGAACCTGGTTGCAGAACTCTCGAACAAGTTCGACCTCCGCGCACCGAACGCCGAAGCGCTCGCCGATTTGGTGAAGCGAATCGAAGAGGGCAACTACGACGCTCTAGAACCACTGGTGCTCAACCTCGCAACGGGTGCGGGCAAGACCTACGTCATGGCAGCGTTTATCGAGTACCTGCGCCGCCAAGGCCACCCCAACGTCATGGTGGTCACCCCGACAAAGGTCGTACAGGACAAGACAGTTCTCGACTTCTCTGAAGGCTCGCACCGCTACATCGGTGGCTTCGATGTCCCGCCCCGGCTTGTCACTCCGGGTGACGTGTCGAACCTGCGAGTCGATAACGTCACCTCTGACCTGTTCGTGGGCGAAGGTGCCTCTACGCTGTACGTTTTCAATGTTCAGCAGTTGTTCCCGCCGAAGGACGGCGGTAAGAACGTCGCAACGGGAGACGAAGCGGCGCGCCGCAAGACGTGGAAGTTCCAGGAGGACTCGGGTGCGCTCGCGCAACGGTTGATCGACACGGAAGACTTAGTCATTATCGCCGACGAGTCTCACCTGTTCGGCTCCACCGCAAAGACCTTCCGCAAGTCGCTGACTTCGCTGAAACCCGCCGTGACCGTGGGGCTTACGGCCTCGCCGGACAAGGGAGATGACGTTGTCTACCGCTACCCGCTGTGGCGGGCTATCCAGGACGGCTACGTCAAGCAACCGGTGCTGGTCTACCGCGAGTCGGGTTACGACTCGGAAGATCGCCAGCTCCAAGACGCATTGTCGCTTCTGGCTATCAAGGAAGAGGCGTACGCGAACTACAGGGCAGCCCACCCGAAAGGCAAGCAGACAAAACCGCTTCTGTTCGTGGTCTGCGCTGGCGTGCCTCACGCCACCGAGGTTGCCGAGCGCCTGCGCGGCCCCGGGTTCGTGGGCGACCCGCTCGCGGTGCTTCAGGTGGACAACGAGCACAACGACAACACCACCCAGTCGTTCTTGCGCTACCTCGACACGGACAACTCCCCGGTTCGGGTGATCGTGTCAGTCAACAAACTGCGTGAAGGCTGGGACACAAAGCGCATTGCCGTGATGTGTACCCTTCGCACAATGGGCTCGGAGGTGCTGACCCAGCAGGTCATGGGCCGAGGGCTCCGTTTGCCGTTCGGGGCGCTCACCGGCGTTCCTGCCATTGACGAACTCGACATTTTGTCGCACGAGTCCTTCGTCAAACTGCTCCAAAGTGAGAACGTGCTGAAGCAGTTCGGTATTGAAGACGCGGTGCGAGATGGCGACGGCACAGAAATCATCACTCCGCCTGGAACGACCAACCCTCCACAGGTGGTCACTGGTACTGGCGCCGGGGGCAGCACCTCTATTGGCACCGGCGCGACTGACACTATGACGGTGCAACCTGGCGAAAGCTCGTTTACCTCGAACGAAGTGATTGTTACTCCAAGTGAGCGAACCGTGGGCACACGAGCACTCACCGACGAAGATGACGTTTCGAAGGGCGTTGAGATATTCACGCCAGTCGTTGTTCACGTCAACGAGAAGTTCGCTGGCACCACCTTCGACTTCCCGTCTTCGGCTATGACGAAGACGAAGAAGCAGTTCGAGCTGGTTGATATCCCGAACTCCGTCATTGTTGAACGGGCAGACAGGGTCACCGACACTGACGAGTACTTGGCTCGCACGAAGATCGGTGTGGCTAACGAGGGCAACAAAATCGAACTCGACAACGACGACCGCTCCGCCGTGCCGAGTTTCAAACAGACTCCTTCCCAAGTCGCTGCGGAACTGATCCGCCGCGTCATGGGTTCCGGTGCGGTTGCCGCGACGACAGAGAACACGAGTCAGCTCAAGCGCCGCATCGTGCCCACGTTTATGGAAGCGACGAAGATCGAGCAGTGGACGGAGAAGGCCAAGGAGTCCGCGGCCCGACACTTGCGTGAGCTCGTTGTCGAGGAGTCCAGAAAGGCGAACGCCCAGACTGGAACTACGGTGTCCATCCACCCGGTTACCCTCCCGATTGACAACTCGTTCGTGCTCGACCTCGACAAGAAGGTGCTGGACCTGCTCGACCGACAGGAAAAGTCCGCGGGTAAGGCAGGTTTTAGCACCGCGGAGTACTACGGCACCTGGAAGAAGGGACTATTCGAGGCCGCACGCTTCGACTCGTTCACCGGAGAGTACCGCCTGGCAGCTCTGCTAGACCTCGACCCGAACGTGGTGTGGTGGAAGCGGATCTACGCCCACGAGGGCGCACGGGTGGCCTACACTCCGCACAACTCGTACGTCCCAGACTTCGTGGTCTACGACAAAGACGGCACTCACTGGATTGTCGAAGCCAAGGAGAACCGCGGCCGCGACGACGAGCGCGTCCAGACCAAGCGTGCGGCCGCCGAGCGCGTGGTACGCCAACTCGTGGGTATGCCGGAGTATGAGGACCAGACCTGGGGCTACCTCATTGCTTACGAGGACGACATTGCCTCTTCCGACTCGTGGGCCGACTTGGTTGCCGGTTCGGTGACGGAGCGGATGCCGGCCCTCTAAGCGGGCAATCGTGGCACTAAAAAGGCGAGGCCGGACTGTGGGAGCGCTCCTGCGGTCCGGCAGTCCGGCTTTTGTCGTGTCGCGGGGTTGCGCGCGGGGCTTCAGGGTTTTCTTGTCGGGCACTGAAACGGAAGGCGGTACGGGTTTCGAGGCGGGTGTGTAAGGAAGCGGCAGAAAATGTGTAAGCCGCCGTGTAAGCGGCGATGGAACTAAAGGTTGGGGAGTTTACTGAATCTCCCTTAACGGGCCGCATTGCATCACTACGGTTCGAGCCCTTTGCACGCGGGGCACTCTTTCCTCAGGAAGGTTTCGGGGGAAACAACGCGCTTGTGGCCGTTGGGGCACACGAAACGGAGTCGCTCGTACGTGCCAACGATCGGTACCAAATCGGGGTCGATGTGCGGCTCATCCCATGCTTCGAGAAGCTCCATCACATCGAAGACGGTGGCTGAAGCGTACTTTTCTTCAAACTCGGCATCCTCGATGGCGCGTTTCTGCTCTTCACGCTCACGGCAGACTGGGCATCGTGCCCAGCCCTTGACTACCTGATCAATCTGCCCCTGGAAAGAGTGCCCTTCCGGGCAGGTCCACCAAGCTTTCTTCCGGGAGCCTTTCCTGGCGGTTTGCCAGAGTTCCTCGGAGTTTTTCTCGTGGTCCCACCAGCTGACGATCTCCCCATCGAGATTCTTCAAGAGGCTCTCGCCAGGCGCCTTCGACATCCCAGCAGCAGTGGTCTTTTTCGATCTTTGGCACCGGCACCCAAATTCGATGTCACCGATCCGCTGGGCGGAAATGAGATCGCAATGAGGACACTTCACCCCATGCGGATCATCAAGAAGAGACGGGTTGGTCAGCGGGCCAAGGTACTGGTAGCCGCATGCTTCGGCTATCTCCTTGGCCTCGTTCGCTGGAATCGGCGCGAACTCCCTGACCAGCTGCTTTCGCGACTGAGCGGCCCATTGCCGCCAGTAACACGCGCGGCACGTTTTCTCGTCGCGGTTCACGGTGATCTGCACGTACTCAAAGCGGTAATGAGCCTCAAAACCGCACTCTAAACAACGGGTGAGCAAAGCGTCCTTCGGCCTTGTGAACGGATCCAGAAGCACAAGCCCACCGCGTTTGTAGATCTCGGCCAAGTGGACATCACAATATGACGGCTTCGTCCGTGTACGGAACAGCGCCGGCTTTTCGCAGCCTGAAACGCTGCACGTTTGAGTTGTAACTGCTGCCACTGCGTTGCCTTCTCGAAATTGACGGACATGTTGATGTCTCGGCTTACTAACACGCTAACAACCAGAGGCACGTTCCACCCGTCTTTTAGGAAGCCTTTTCTACAGGTGGCCGGGTATAAATGGCAGTATTTCAACTTGCTGCAGCCCCTTGGGCCGCTGCAGCGCCGCAGATCACTCGTTACACTTCACTGTTATGCGGATCACAAACCTATCTCTTGTAACTGTCCTTACTGCAGCGCTTGCCGTGGGCTGTTCAAGCTCTGGGGATGACACCCCGCCCACCACCGAGCAAGCGCTGCCCGAAACCACAGCCTCTGCTGAGACATCAAGCAGCAGCGCAACCACGTCCGCCACGGCCACAAGCAGCACGGGCTCGGCAGACAACGACCAGAAGGACTACAAAGACCTTGCCGACGGGATGGTCGACCCGAACGATCCGACCTCGGTGTACGACGGCGTCACCATCAGCGATTTTTTCAGTGCGTTGAATTTCATCGACGGCTACCAGTCGGAAGAGATCGAAATTGACAGTGAAACCAACATAGTTACAGGTAAGTACAACCACCTCGAACTGCCAACGATCGCGCAAGTCAAGGCCTACGTGCCACGCGATAGCGGCGAGCCGCACCCACTGGAAAACGTAAACGACCCGCACATGCAGTTCTTCCTCGGACAAGTACACAGCATGATCACGGAAAGCGGGTTCACCCCGGTGGAGGAAGTGGTAAATACGCCGAACTTTGAGTGGAAGTGTGTCACCCCTGAGGACGTTCCAATGGGCGAGACGAACAACACTGCGTGCTTCACGGTGCTCGCCGGGCGAGTTATTGAAGTCCAGCACAAGGTTGTTCAGGAAGACGTTGAGATGGTTGGCCCCGCAGATAATCTGCTCGACCTGCTCGACAACAACCTCGCTCCGCTGAAGGAGCTTCAATCGGGCAACGCTTAGTTCAGGAATGCTTAATACAGGAAGGCTTCGACCACATGAAGACCACCAAACTCTCCGTTGCGGCCGTCCTTAGCGCAGCGCTTCTCGTGGGCTGTTCAAGCACCGGGGACGACGCCCCCGCGCCGACTACCACTGCTGCCGAGCAGGCGGCACCCGAAACCACGGCCACAGCTGCTGCGGACACCAGCACAAGCAGCGAAAGCACAGAAGGCACCAACGCAAAAGACTTGGCTGAAGCCTTGATCAACCCCGACGATCCGTCCACGGTCTACGACGGCGTGACAATCAGTGACCTGTTCAGCGCACTAGAGACTCTTAACGGCTACGAGACGCAAGAGCTCATCGTAGATTCCGATATCAACTCGGTCGAGGGCCAATACTTGCGCCGCGAGGACCCGACGATGGCCTCAGTTCAGGCATACATGGCGCTGAACAATGATGAGCCATACCCCTTAGCAAACGTCAACGACCCGGAAATGGAGTTCTTCTTCGACAAAGCTCGCGGCTTCACCGAGTCGCAGAATCACATGCCAGTTGAAAAGACGGTAAATACGCCGAACTTTGAGTGGAGGTGTTTTACACCTGAAGGCGTTCAGCCCGATGATGTGCACCACTCCATCTGCTTCACCACGCTCGCAGGGCGCGTCATCGAAGTACACCACCTACTCAAGGAGAAGCGGGCGGACGTGATTGGCCCCGTCGATAATCTGCTCGAACTCGTCGATGGGAACCTCGCTGCACTGAAGTAGTAGCGCGCCGGTATCGTCGGCACAATGACGTTTGGTCTTGTCGTTGTGCAGTTTGCCGTCGTAGTCGTGGGAGTCCTCCTCGCCTGGTTTGTGGGGAGGTGGAAGTTGGGGTTTACGTGGGCGTCGTTAGGCTGGGGCGCTCTTGCATTCCCCCTCTCCCAGGTGGTCAGGATGACCCTGGTGGTGCCGCTGCAACTGGTGTTTAGCCGGGTGATGGACCCGGCCACCGCAGCAACGGCAACCGTTATTTTGATGGTGGCAACCTCCGGCCTGTTTGAGGAAACCACACGCTGGGTCGTGCTGCGGTATTGGGCGAAGAACACCCGCTCTTGGCGCGATGGCGTGGGCTTTGGCTTGGGCCACGGCGGCATCGAGGCGCTGCTCCTCTTCTCTTCTGCCCTGGCAACCAACATCATGCTGCTCACCAACGGTGAAATGCTGCGCATACAGGTTGCCCAGACTGGCGACGCCACCGCCATCGACGCCTTCGACCAACAAATGGATGCCCTGCAGAACATGGGTCTCGGCCTGCTTGCCGCGGGATGGTACGAACGCGTGCTGGCGATTACTGCGCATGTGGTGTTCACACTCATTGTGCTGCGCGCGGTGCGTGAGCGCCGCTGGCAGCTGTGGCTTCTGGCCGTGACGGCGCACATTGTGTTTAATGCCGTTACTGTCATCAGTGCACCCTACGGCCTAGGTGTTATGTACGCCCTGCTCACCGCGTTTACTGCCATGGGCTTGTGGGCAGTTATTGCAGGTCCGCTAAAGAAGGAGGCCCTTGCGTGAGTGCGCCCACACAGACACTTATCCGGCGAACCGCCGGCTGGCCCGCAGTCCTCCTGACTGGCGTAGCAACATTCGCCGCAGGCTTAGTCGCCTTTGCCAACACCGGCAGGTGGGGCGTGGCCATTGCAGCGCTCTACGTTGCATGGACGGTGTGGATCTTGCGGCAGAAAATAGTGCTCAAGCTTGATACCGACGCGTTGACGGTACGCTTACACAACCGGTCAAGGCGAATCCCCTACGCCGACATTGTGGAGGTAACACCCGCACCGCGCGTGCCGCTGACCATGTTCATGGGAGTGGCACTACTTGCCGGGCAGCCATGGCGGGTTGATGACGCTGACGCGTTCACCCTCGGCGGGCCCGTTATCCGCATTCACACGCGCACCTCGGATGATTGCGTGGTGGCGGTCAGTGATGTGGATCAGGCCATACACCTGATCCAGGCCAGAACCTAGCTAGAATTCAGCCGGAATAACTACCCAGCCAATCAGATACGCCAGAAGGCCCGGCAACACGCCGGCTAGGGCGAGCACGACAAACACGATGCGCACCAAGGTCGGATCAACGTTGAAGTAGCTGGCAATACCGCCGCAGACGCCGGCGAGCATCTTGTCCGTCATGGAACGGGTCAGGCGGCGCTGCGGCTGGTTGTTGGAAAACTGCGGGTATGGAGACGACATTGCGTATTCCTTTCGGT
The DNA here is from genome assembly GCF_016728505.1 of Corynebacterium riegelii. GTDB lineage: Bacteria > Actinomycetota > Actinomycetes > Mycobacteriales > Mycobacteriaceae > Corynebacterium > Corynebacterium riegelii. The sequence goes on along the minus strand of NZ_CP068159.1, from coordinate 1,673,422 downwards.
TGCTTGGGGTAGTTCCCACTTCCCCATTAAAGGCGCGTTTGCCCGCCAGGACAACGGTTAGCTGTTGCTATTAGAGGTCTCTGGCAGCGGAAGGTCCACCAAGGCCTGCAGAAACTTCTCCACAGCCTCGCGGTCAACTTCCCTAGTTGGGTCAAACACAGCCTGGCGAACATAGTTCACGTGGCCTGGCACTGCCGCTTCCAGACGCTCCACGCCCTCATCGGTCAACGAGACCAGCACGCCTCGGGCGTCGCCTGGGCTGCGCTTCTTCTCCACCAAGCCCCGCTTAGCCATGCGGGTTACCTGGTGAGAGGTGCGCGAGCGGTCCCACCCCAAATTTTCACAGAGTTGTCGGAGGCGAAGCTGCATTTCTGGCGCCTCAGACAGGGCGACGAGCACGGAATACTCGGGTGCAGACAGGCCCGACTTTGCCTGCAACGTCTCATCCATGCCACGCGCAATCTTGTTGGACGCAGTGAGCATGAGACGCCAAAGGCGTTGCTCGTCTTCGTTCAACCATTGAGTTTCTGCAGGCATATCGGAAAGCTTACTTTATATATGTAGGCAATTAGGAATTTGCTGGGAAAGTGGGTGCTGTGTCACATATTAATTGGTGACGCGTCACCAAACGTGTACGGTGGGGCCAGCCAGAGCAAAAACACACGAAAGGAATCACACAATGACTGCATTGACTGGAACCTGGAATCTAGACACCACCCACTCCACCATCGGCTTCGTGGTACGCCACGCGATGGTGTCCAAGGTGCGTGGCACGTTTAATGATTTCAACTCCACCATCACCGTTGCGGAGAACATCGCAGACTCCAAAGCAACGGCCACCATCCAGGCTGCTTCTGCGGATACCCGCAACGCTGACCGCGATGCGCACCTGCGCACCGAGGACTTCTTTAACACCGACGCATACCCGGAGATCACCTTCACCTCCACCGAGGTCAACGTAGACGCTTCCGGCAACGGCACCCTGACCGGTGACCTGACCATTAAGGACACCACCAAGCCGGTTACCCTCAACGTTGAAACCTTCGGCGTGGAAGAAGCACCGACGGGCGAGACCCGCTGGGGCTTTGAGGCAAACACCACGATTGACCGCACCGAGTTCGGCATCGACTTCAACGCACCGATGAACTCCGGTGGCGTGCTCCTGTCCAAGGAGATCAAGGTGGAGATCGAAGGCTCCGCAGTCAAGGCTGACTAACAAAGGCAAACTAAGCCTTATTTCCCCTCCAGACTCAAGACCCGGCAGCTAGCTCTGCTGGGTCTTGAGTTCTTCCATGGCGTATCTGCGTACCGCACCAACCCTGTCAAAGCGTTGCGGGAAGCAGGTCAACACAAACACCTGAGCCTTCTGCCCCACCTGGTCAAACAGCAAGTTCATGCGGGTAAGCCGCTCAGGGTCGGTGGCACCCAAGGCGTCGTCCACAATCACCGGCACCGGCGCAGTATCGCCCGTTGCTGTAACCAGATCCGCGATAGCGAAGCGGGTGAGAAGCGCCAGCTGCTCCTTCGTACCGCCAGACAGTTCGCTCAGCGCCACGGTGGTGCCGTCCACAGTCCGGTCCACAATGTCTAATGCGTCGCCAAAATTGAAGTCCACACTCGGGCCAAACAGGACACGGGCGTGGTTGCGAAGTGCCTCATTAAACGGTGCGGTGTAACGAGCACGTGCGGTATCACGGTGCGCAACCATCGTGTCGCGCAGCAGACGAGCTGCCTCTGCACGCCTGGTGGTGCGCGCGAGCTCCGCGTTAGCTGCCTCAAGCTTCGCCTCAGCTAAGTCCGCACGCTGCGCGGTACCGGCGGCAAGCTCGATGTAGCTGTGCAGCTCCGCAATACGCTTATCCGCCGACTGCATACGTTCCTGCAGGCTAGTAGCACGGTTTTTCGCACCTGCAAGCAGCAGCGTGGCCGTGTCCGGGTCAGCGTCTGCAAGCTGAGCAGCTAAGGACTCGTGCGTGGCGTTTGCCTCCACAACCGCTGCGCGTGCAGTCTCCAGCGCGATCGTGAGCGAGTCTTGGGTAGTAGCAGTTTCTGCAGCATCCAGGTTCGCTTGAGCATCTGCACACTCAGACTGTTTCGCTTCCAACCTGGTGGTCAGCACCGTCAACGCTTCGGCAGCCTTACGGTCCGCAAATGGCTTCGCGGCGGCTTCTGCGGTTTCCGCGTCCTGCTCCGCCTTGGCAAGCTCCGCATCTGCCGCATCCACAGCCTCTTGCGCCTGTGCCTCGCTGAAATCTGCCGGTGTATCCAGCTCCTGCTCCAGCTCTTCCACCGTCGCCTCAAGTGCCGTCTGGGCTGAGCGCAACGCAGCAATGTCGCTGCCTGCCAGCACATCATCAAGACGTTGCTTGGCCCCAGCCAACGCTGACGCATGGGAGGCATGCGCATCGCGAGCATCGCGCGCCTCCTTCAGTGTTTCGCAGCCGACAGCCTCCAAAAGCTCGTCGAGCTCACGTTTCGCCTCATCTGCTGCTTCGCGCGGGTCGCGCTGCCCCTGTGCGGCGCGGTAGACCACGGTGACGTCCCCAAACTGCAGCTCTGTGCCGTCGAACACGCCGACAGAGGTCGTGCCGTCAACGGCCAACTCCTCGCCGTCTACAACCACCGTGGCACCAGTTGCGGTGATGTCCAACTTCGCAGCGGAGGCCTCAAGGAGGCGCTGCTGCACTGCAACTTCGGCCTCTGCCTCTTCGATGGCGCGGATATCCGCATCCGTCACAGTCCGGCGAGGCGACGCCTCCAAAAGCTCGGTGTAAGTCTTCTCCGCCTCGGCAATACGCAGCAAACGCTCGTTACCAGCCGCAAGCTCTGTACGGGCACGCACCAGGTCACACACTCGCGCCGCGCGCTTCGTTGCCACACGCGCATCACTCACCCGTTTCTTCGCCACCTCCCGCTGCGCCACCAGCTCTTCCAAACGCGCACCTTCGGTCTCTGCCGCCTCACGAGCCGGCTCAAGCTGCGCCGCTAAACTTTCAGCCTCTGTGCGCAGCGCAGTCACGCGCTCCTGCAGTGCCTCGCGTTGCTGCACGTCGCCTTCCGCACGAGTCAGCGTGACCGTTGCCTGCCGCAGCGTCTCTGCTGCCGCTTCAACCCGCTCCCCCAGCTCACGCGCCTGCCTTGCTTCTGCTTCGCGCGTTTCAACCTCTTTCTCGGCTGCGGGCAGCTCAGCCTTTGCCTGCGCAATCTCCTCTTGCTTGCGCGCAACCTCCTCCACATACCGGGACAGTTGCGCTTCCTGGTCGCGCAAGCGCGTGTGCTCCTCCGCTGCCTCATCTGCCGCAGTCTTTTTCGCGGTAAACGCGGCCTTCGGTTTACCTCGTGCATCCCAGTAGCGTGCGTATTCTTCCTCCACCGCGGCCATCAGCGCGGTGTCTTCAACGCCAGCGGCCTGGGTACCGGACTCCTCTTCCAACGCCGCGGTAATGGAGGCGATCCCTGCCGCCTGCAAGCCTGGGTCCAGTTCCCCCTGGCGCAGAAACAGCGTCTCGGCCAGCTCGCGGTCCAAGTGCTGGTCAAGCAAGTGTTCAAGCTGATCGTCTGCCTCACGGCCCGAAAAGTTCTTGTGCGCCGGTACTGTGATGCGCAGCTCAGACATCGGGGACTTCATCCACCGCTTATGCACGGTAAACGTGGTGTCACCCACCGTTGCCGTCAGTTGCACCTCTGGGCCCACATCCCTCCCCGCAGGTGCTACAGCTTTGACCTCTTTCCGCCTAGAGCCGTGGCGTTGGTTGAGCACCAAATCAATCGCGTCCAAGATGGTCGACTTACCCGCCTCATTCTCACCGTGGATGACAATGACGCCGCGCTCAGGAAGCTCATCAAGGCGCAAGTGTTCAACAGCGCGGAAGTTGGTCAGTTCCAGTGCGTGGATCTGCATGGCTACTTGGCCTCCTCAGAAAGACGAAACAGCAGGTTTAAGGAATCGCGCACCACCGGGTCACTCGCCTCACCCGGAAGAGACGGCGCGCTCGCTGCCGCAGCAAGCTCTGCCATAGCCTCGCGCGCATAGCCGCTCAGGGGCAGGTTGGCCAGCTCTTCGTCGCTCGGCTGCAGGTACAGCCCCATGTATCGCTCGTGTTCATAGAGTGCGGCAAAGGCGTGGGAGAGTTTTGTAATCCCTCGTTCAAGGCGTGCGGTGTCTTCCAAACCCAAGGTGCCGGTGATGGAGTATCGGATTACGGTGCGGTCTTTGTGGGGATAGGCGCGAAGCTGATCCAAGATGAGATCTACATCTTCAGGGCCTGCCACTTCCCAGGCGAGCTCTTCAAACGTCCACTCGCCTACTGGCACGCTTTCCACCTGCACGGTGGATTCCAGCCCGCGTTTTTCCACGGTGACCACCAATGCGTTGCCGGAGTCCGTCTCTCCGCCGGCAACACCTTCGCGGCGGTCGTGGAAGTCTGTCGTTTCCGGCGAACCGGAGTACCACACCCTCCCAGAGCTGGACAGGTCTTGCGTGGAGTGGGTATCGCCCAACGCCACGTAATCAATCACGCCCTGGGACGCAGCCTCATTAAGTCCCGCAACGCTAATCAGAGAGGCCTTGTCCTGATCCCCAAAGCCCTCGACGGCGCCGTGGCCCACCAGCACCCTGATGTTCTCGCTCGGCTCAAGTGGTGCGATCGCGCGGGCGCACAGATCCTCAGGGGCGTGCTTGGTAGTCAGCGGCGCACCGACAATTTCTACGCCTTCGCGCACCTCAACTGGGTCGAAGTCACGCAGCACGTGCACACCGTCGATCTCAGCAACGCCCTCGCGGCGGGTGAAAATGGAATCCGCAACCAACGGATCATGGTTGCCCGGCAAAAGATATACCGGCACAGGTAGCGCACGCAGTACCTCAAGTGCGCGCTCGTGCGTCCTCGGCTCAAGCGTGTTGTGTTCAAACACATCCCCTGCCACCACGATAAATTCGGCACCCTTGTCACGCGCTAGCTCGCCGAGTTTGGCTACGGCTTCTAGGCGTGCCGCGTCGAAACGCGACTGCGCATCAGGCGGGAGGAACTTGCGCGTCATGCCAAGTTGGAAGTCAGAGGTGTGGATAAACGTCAGGGTCGCGGTCACGGGTTTCATGCCTTTAAGCAATAGCACGCCACGGCCACACACTCCCGCGCAATACCGAACATTGCTTCGAACTAGTGGTCTTCTTCCACCAATGCGTCATACAGATTCTCAATATCCGCTACTGCATTGAGCAGGTCAATGTTGGTAAAAGACACTGATTCCAACGCGCGACGCAACAGATCCGTGTCCGAATCATCCACCATCGGGGCAATCTTCGGGGTCGGCAAATCCGGCAGTTCATGGCCGGTCCAGAAAAACTCCGAGCCTTCCGCAGCGTTCGCCCGAGCGGTACCCTCGGCACCTTCGCGTATAGACGCCTCGACGTCCTCCACACTCAACCCACGCAGGGCGAAAAGGAGCGTCGGGTCAGCGTCGAAACGCTTGGCAGCTACCTCAGTCACCGCAACGATGTGCTTGCATAACGGGGCGGGATCCGGGCAATCGCAGAAGAAACGTGCATCATCCCCGTCTGCAAACAGCAGAGTGTCTACAACCTCGTCCGGAAACGCCCCGCGCTTCGCCCGAGCGACTGCACCGCCTCCCCCGCCAAGCTGCTGCATCGCATCCACCAAGTCTTCTTCCGAGCGTCGCGCCAGGATAAAACCCGCAAAGAACGGCTCTGGCTGTGATCCGTGTACCTCCGCCTCAACGGTATTAACGCGCACGTTGAAACCAGTCACACGCCCCTCAGCCGCGTACTCCCGGCCGCGCTTTACACGCCCCTGGTCTGTGCGTTGCGCTACCGCCTCACGCAAGCGGCTCGACGCCGGTGAGTAGCTCACCGACGGATGCGACACACTCTGCACAGGCCCTTCCCCAACCCCGTTCCGAATGCGCTGCGCAGTCTCCCGGATCCGCTCCCGAAGCTCCCGCGGCGATGGAGGCACCAGCGGCCCGACCGTCTCCTCCGCGGAGGAGACGCGACGTTTTGCGCCAAAGTTGGCGTAGATGACGTTGTCTTCGTGCGGACGGTTCGTGTTAGTCATTGCGCCCCCTGTAGCTCATCAGCTGCGCCAAGTCTTCCGAGTTCAGCTCAGTAATCCAGCCTTCGCCTTCACCAACCACAGCACCCGCCAGGTGCATCTTGCCGTCCAACACTTCCTGAATGCGCTCCTCCATGGTGCCGCGGGTGATCATCTTGTACACGGTCACGTCCCGCTGCTGGCCGATACGAAACGCACGGTCCGTCGCCTGGTTCTCCACGGCGGGGTTCCACCAGCGGTCCATGTGCACCACGATAGAGGCCGCCGTCAGGTTCAGCCCCGTGCCGCCCGCCTTCAGGCTTAGCAGCATCGCCTGCGGGCCATCGGGGGCCTGGAAGCGCTCCACCATTGCGTCGCGGCCAGATTTACCCACACCACCGTGCAAAAACGGGATGTCCTCGCCGAGCCGCTCACTCAAATACGGCTTCAAAATGTCGCCGAAGGCCTTGTACTGGGTAAAGATCAACACCCTTTGGCCGGAGTCGGCGGCCTGATCCAGGATCTCAACCAACTTTTCCACCTTGCCGGAGCGGTGGCGGCCTTTGAGGGTGACGCTTGAGCCGTCGCCAAGAAAATGCGCCGGGTGGTTACAAATCTGCTTGATCTTTGTGATGGTGGACAGCACCAGCCCCCTGCGCGCCATGCCCTCGCGGCTTCCCAGCTCACGCTGCATTTCCTCCGTCAGCGCGGTGTACAGCGCCGCCTGCTCCGCGGTCATGTCCACGGTGATGATGTGCTCGGCTTTATCCGGAAGATCATCAATAATCGCCGGATCCGTCTTCAGCCTGCGCAGGATAAACGGTGCGGTCAGGCGCTGCAGGCGCTCGCCCATCTCCTGGCTCAGCTCATCGTCCCCGCGCTCAATCGCCTTGGCAAAGTGATTGCGGAAAAACGACTGCGAGCCCAACATCCCCGGGTTCACAAAATCCAGCAGGCTTCGCAGCTCACTCAGCTTGTTCTCCACCGGTGTGCCCGTCAGCGCGATTCGCTGACGCGCCGGGAGCCTTCTCACGCTTTTCGACGCCCTCGTGCCCGCATTCTTAATCGCCTGCGCCTCATCCAACACCACGTGATCCCACTTCACCTCAGACAAGGCGGCCCCATCACGTGTGGCAATGCCGTAGGAGGTGATCACCAAATCGGCTTCGCGCGCGGCCTCGATCAGCGCATCGTCTTTCTTCCTGCCCGCACCGTGGTGGACTAGCACCTTCATGTGCGGCACGAAGCGAGCAGCTTCACGCGCCCAGTTGCCCACCACAGAGGTTGGCGCGACCACAATCGTCGGCCCAAGGTCACTGTGACCGTCCTTCGCCGCGGCGTCTTTCTCCACAGCAAGCAGTGTCAACAGCTGCAGCGTTTTGCCCAGACCCATGTCATCTGCCAACACAGCGCCCAAGTTGTTACGGGACATGAAATACAGCCAGTCCACACCGCGGCGCTGGTAATCACGCAATGAAGCTTGCACGGTTTCGGGAATGTCCACCCGCTCAGGCGCAGGACGGTCCGTGCCGCCCATCAGCGAATTGAACCAACCCGCACCCGTGATCTCCACCGGCAGCTGCATCGAGGCATCCGCGGCAGATTCAAGCGCCAGCTGGCGAAGCTCCGCAGCCGTGACCTGGCCAGAGGCAGCCTCTGCCATGGCGGCTTCGTACTCTTCGCGCAGCGCTTGGGCCTCTGCCTCCAGCTCCGCGGCGTCTGCATGACCAAGCTTCGCGTGAAGGCTGGCCAAGCCTTCCGCGGCATCCAGGCGCTTCTTCAGGTCCGGCAGCGAGGAATCGTGCAGCTGCTGGATGTAGCGCTCAGTCTTAGCCAGGCCGGTTTTGTCGGCCAGCACCCATTCGTCTCTAAGCTTGACCAGCCCTGACTTGGAGCGAACCAGCTCACGCATCTCTGCATCGGTCAACTCAACGTCACCGATGGAAACCTTCCAGTCATAGGTCAAGAGCGTGTCAAAGCCCAGGTGGCGAACTGTGGAGGCGTCATACGGATCAATATCCCGCGTGACATGCAGCTTCGCCTTGGTCTCCATCGTGGTCCACGCTTTGGGCAGCATCACGGCAAAGTTGTGGTTGCGAAGCTTCGCGGCTTCCGTGCGCACAAAACGGGCAATGTCCTCGGTTGTCAGGTAAAGGTCCCAGTCGCCCTCATCAGACTCCGGCGGCAAGTAATGCGGGCGCGGGTGGCGCACCGGATCCGCCAAATCCGTGACTTGGCTTGCCCGCTGGAGCTCACTGCGCAGCCGCTGGGCTGTCTGCGCGTCATACTCATGCAGAAGCACCGGGCGTGGCGAGTCCGTGCCCGAACGCACCTGCACCCGCACCGGCCACACCGGCGGCACAGCATCTGCCTCAGCTTCACCGATGTAATCAAGATCCTCATCCAGCTCAATCGGATCATCTGCAATAAACACCAGCTGCAGGTTCACCGCGGTAATAGAGCCGTTCCAATCGCCCACCCGGCGCGCCAAGATGGCACTTCCGCGGCGCAGTGGCTCGCCGTTGAGCAGTGAGTTAATGAAGTCGTGGCGCCCGTACGGGTGGTCGTGCTGCCGAATGTTTGTGTTCTGAAGCCGGTAAGTAGCAATCCAGTGCGTCAGCGTGCGCGCCATGTCTTCGCCCAGCATCTGATTGTTGGCTACCAGCACACCGGGTGCTGCGGCGGTCATGGCGGCCAGCCAGCCGCGCTCCTGCACACCCGTGCCAAGCTGCCATTCGGCGTACCACAGCCTGTCGCGCTGCGGGACGTGGATGCTCACTCGCCCGGCGCGCACGAACCTGTGTAGGCCTTGGTACATGCGGATCAGCCATTTGAGGTCTGGCGCGATCGCGTCGTTCTTCAGCGCCTGGGCCTCAGCAAGCCCAGCCAACAAGCGCACGGTGTTTTCCGGGCCAAGCGCCGCAGTTGGTGCAAGCAGCTCAACTTGGCGGCCTTTCGGTGTTTGCAGGCGGATGCGGTGGCGGTGGCGGAACGTGTTGTTTCCTGCAACAAGGTGCACCACGTCCGGGAACGTGCCCGCCTCAACTTTGTCCAGTGTGACAATCCGGTGTCCCTCTACCTGCTCAACCCATAGGTTGAGCCCAGACCCTGGCACCCAGAGACCGTGGAGAAGGAATTTTGGCATACCCACTTTTATAACACCCACCCCCTACAACGCCCATTACATCACGCTCTGCAGTACTGTCTTTGCACATGACTGACAACTTCTGGCTGGTTCTTGCCATCGTTTTGTACTTCGGGGTCATGGTAGCCATTGGCTTCTATTCTTGGCTACAGACAAAGAAGTATGACGACTATGTGCTGGCGGACCGCGGCTTAAGCCCGTTTGTTGCGGGGCTTTCCGCTGGCGCCTCCGATATGTCCGGCTGGTTGTTGATGGGTCTTCCCGGCGCGCTGTTTGTCTCCGGTATGAGTGAGCTGTGGATTGCTATCGGCCTGTTGCTGGGTTCCTGGTGCAACTGGAAGTGGGTCGCACCGAAGCTGCGCAACTACACGGAAGTGGCCAATAACTCGATCACCTTGCCCAGCTTCTTTGAAAACCGCACCCATGATTCTTCGCGTGCGCTGCGTTTCGCCGCTGCCGTGATCATCATCTTCTTCTTTACGTTCTACGTCTCCTCCGGCATGGTTTCAGGTGGCCGTTACTACGAGTCCACCTTTGGCGGGGATTACACCACCGGCATGCTGATCGTTGGCTCTATTACGGTGCTCTACACCTTCATCGGCGGCTTTTTGGCAGTGAGCTACACGGACGTGGTGCAGGGCGCCCTGATGTTCTTGGCACTGCTGATCGTGCCTATCTTGGCGCTGTTTGCGGTGGACAATCCTGCCGATATTTTCTCCTACGCCACCTCCAACCCGTACGGCCCGTGGCCGGAGGGCAACCCGCAGTACTTCAACATGATCGCGGGTGTGTCTGCTGCAACCATCATTGGCAACCTCGCGTGGGGCTTGGGTTACTTTGGCCAGCCGCACATTGTTACCCGTTTTATGGCGCTGCGTTCCGCCTCTGAGGCCAAGGCTGGCCGCCGCACTGGCATTATCTGGGTGACCATCTGCTTCGCTGGCGCTGTGTTCACCGCGCTGGTGTCCACCGTGTACTTCGGCACTACCTCTGCGACGGTGACGGACCAGAACGGTTTTGAAACGATCTTCCTTGATCTGGCTCGTTTGCTGTTCCACCCGCTGGTTGCTGGCATTATCCTGACGGCGGTGTTGGCTGCGATTATGTCCACGATGTCTTCGCAGCTGCTGATCACGTCGTCGGCGCTTATTGAGGACTTGTATCGCATCTTCAAAAAGGAACCCAGCCAGACCACGCTTCTGGTCCTTTCGCGCCTGATGGTTGTGTTGGTTGCCGTGGTGGCCATGCTGTTGGCCCTCAACCCGTCTGACACCATCTTGGGTCTGGTCGGCTTCGCTTGGGCTGGCTTCGGCGCGGCGTTCGGCCCGGTTGTGTTGGCGTCGCTCTACTGGCGTCGCCTCACCGCCCCGGGTGCGTTGGCTGGCATGATTGTCGGCGCGGTCACCGTGTTCGTGTGGGGTACCTACTTCGGCGACATCATCTATGAAATCGTCCCAGGCGTAGCCTTTGCCACCATCGCCATGGTTGCGGTTTCCCTGGCCACCACACCGAAGCCGGGGGTTGAGGAAGAATTCGACCGCGTCACCGGGAACCAGGAGGCACTTCCCGCAGTCTAAAGAGGTATGAAGCTTTTCCTTCGAATCCTCATTGTTTGCACTCTTGCTCTCGCCCCGTTCCCAACGGGGCTTTTGCTTATCGACGCCCCGTTGTCCCCCCGCACCACCACGCTTAACTACAACCGCCAACAAGCCTTCGGCGCAAGCTGGGCCACCGCCCCCGGCTCCGGGGGTGCGTGTACGAGCCGCGACGTTGCCCTAGCCAGCGCCTGGGCCCAGCCCTGTGACATGCCCTATCAACAGTGGGACGTCGCCCCTATCCGTGATCCCTATACCGGTTCCGCGATCCTGCCAGCCGACGTTGAACTTGATCACCTCTTTCCCCTTGCCGCTGCGTGGGACATGGGTGCTGCCACGTGGCCTGCGGAAAAACGCCTTGCGTTTGCGAACGACCCGTTGAACCTAGTGGTGACATCTCGAAGCGCCAACCAATCCAAGTCCGACAAGCTGCCTGGTGAGTGGATGCCACCCGCCTGGCGCTCGCGTTGCCCTTACGCACAACAACTGTCAGCCGTGGCCTCCACCTACGGTTTGGCGCTGTCGCACGAGGACCGCAAGGCTATGCGAGGCGCCTGCTCCGGCGTCCGAGGCGTACTTTCTGCACGTTCCCTGTAAGGTAATTGCCCATGAATACTCTCTTTACCTTCCTGCACGTCGCCGCGGCGATCGTGCTTCTCGGCCCGGTTGTCGTCGCCACATCGATGTTCCCGGCTGAAGCTGCCCGCGCGAAGGCTGGCGGCGAAGAGGCCACCGGCCGTGCCGCCGTTCTTCACAAGGTTTCGACAACCTACGGCATGCTCTCCGCACTGGTACCGCTGCTCGGTGGTGTTGTCATGGCCTTTGATTGGAACACCTACAGCACCAACTACTGGCTCCACACCGCGATCGTGCTCTCCGTCATCGCGTGGGCGCTGCTGTTTTTCATGGTGATTCCACACCAGCGCAAGATGATGGGTTCCCTGGGCGCTCTCGACCCGGCTGATGCCGATCCGTCTGATGTCACCGGTGACTTTGAAAAGTGCAAGGCAAAGGCGTCTGCCGGTGCCGGCATTTTCAACCTGATGTGGATCCTGGTCCTGGTTCTGATGTTCCTGCCTGCTGATCTGTTCTAGCGCTTCGCTGTTCTTACGCTTCGCGCTTTACGCCGGCTGGCCAGCTTCACCGCTGCGCCTTCCGGCGTTTTCTTTTGCCCTTTTGCCCCGGCCAATCACAAACATCGGATAGCAAACATCGGATAAGGCCCATTTTGGCCCAATTTGGCACCTATCCGATGTTTGCTATCCGACTTTTACCTTGAGGAGCCCCTCCAGCCACCGGGTCAGAAACCAGGCCTCCAACTTCGGCGAGGACCATCAGTCGAGGAATTCCAGCGCCGCCGCCACCAACGCTTCTGCCCCGGTGCGCAGCGTCGGCTGCATTTGCGGCGCAAAGTGTGGACTATGGTTGGGCACGCTCACGCCCGCTTCTGCACCGCCGAGCACCCAGTAGCAGTAGGGCGCGCCGAACGCGTCGGCGATCACGGAGAAGTCTTCCGACGCCGTCAGCGGTTCACTTTCTCGCACCTGTTCACTACCGAAGGTTTCCTTGAATGCCCGAGCTACCCGGCTGGTGACTTCTTCATCGTTTTCGGTCAGCGGAAAACCCTGGTAGTAGGTGATGTCTGGCATCTTCGTTCCGCCTGACGCTTGAGTCTCTGAGATGGCAATGCGCTCGATCGCCTGCAGAATCTGCTCTCGAACCTGGTCGCTGTAGGCGCGAACGTTCAGCTGTAACGTGCAGCTTTCCGGAATAACATTAGGCTTTGAGCCGCCCGAGATAACGCCGACCGTGACAACCCCGAACTCGTGGGGATTTAGTTCTCGCGACACGATTCCCTGTAGGCGAGTAACAGCCGACGAGGCCATCAGGATCGGATCGACGCCAAGATGCGGCATGGAACCATGGGATCCAACGCCGTAAAATGTGATCTCCACATTGGTAGCAGTGGACATGAAAGGTCCTGAACGCAATGCAACGCTTCCAGTTGGAACGTCCCCACAAAAAACATGCTGACCAAGTACAACATCGGGTGGAGTGATCTTGGACGCCAACCCGTCGGCTACCATTGCAGCAGATCCCTCCCCTGTTTCTTCACCAGGTTGGAAAAGCAGATGTACTGTACCCCTCCAATCCTTGTGTCCGCTCTTCAATAGCCGTCCAGCTGCCAATAGCGAGGCAATGTGGACATCATGCCCACAAGCATGCATGACTGGAACTTTTTGTCCTTCCCTGTCCATTACCTCAACGGTTGACGCATAGGGAAGCCCCGTCTCTTCTTTCACAGGCAATGCGTCGTAATCGGCACGTAGTAGGACTGTGGGTCCCGCTCCCCGATCGATGGTCCCCACCACACCACCACCGATTTCGATCGGATCAATTCCCATGGCCTGCAGCTCCTCACAAACCCTGCGACGAGTTCGGTGTTCCTGCATACTCAGTTCTGGGTGTTGATGAAAATCAACATAAACGGCCTCCTGCCACTCTTGGATTGAATCGTATGTGAGAGTCTTTTCAGACATGGTTTTTTAACCCTCCAACTTGTTATATGCAACCTGTTTTTCACTTCAGGACAACTGTTTTCACGAAATAATCACAAAAGCGCGTTTGCAATAATCACCGATCCAAAGAATGTGCCCGTGAAGACTAGCAAGGAGATTAGGGCTAGTCGGAAACCAGACTTTCGGAATACCGAGATCTCCACCTTAGAAAGTGCAAGGCCCGAATAAGCCAGCGCGGGCGTAATCAGCGCTAGCATCTGCAATTTGTCAGTGGCCTCAATGAAAGCGTTGCTCCACGGCCAATACGGCAAAGCAATCAAAATCGCCACTATCGAAATCCAAGCAACGTTGGGAACGTTCAGTGGGACTAGCTTTGTAATGAAGATGCCAATCACACAGCAGATATAAAGAATCGTGATTCCGGGAAGCGCCTCCAGAGGACTAACTCCACTGTTCACCCAGTTGACGATGAGTACGAGAAGCGACATCACTGCTACCAGACCCAATGTCTGAATCAGGGTCGGCTTCTCCTGCTCGTCTACAAGGTTAAATTCTGCGTCATCAAACTGCACCGCCGACGGCCCTCTCTTCGAAGGCGCCCGGAGCTTCGAAAGTGCATTAAACAAAACGTTAGCCAGCGGCAAGGCTATAAAAGCAGAAACAAAGAGACCGGTTGCGTACGTAAGCAGGTTACTCGAAGCGGCAAATGCGGAAATCGATTCCGATTGCTCGGGCAATGCTTCAGCTAGAGCGGTCGAACAAGCGCCCATCATGCGGGCCCGACCCCCGAAAAGTAGACACCATCAATGGTGAAATTACGGGGCTTACTTTAGCACATGGTTATGCGGCGAGGGCTTCGTACTCTGTGGGGGTGAGGTACTTGCACCAGGAGTGCCTTCGGCTGGTGTTGTAGCGCACGCACCATGCGAAGACTGCTCGCCGGCAGACAAGCTGGTTGGCAAAGACTTTCTCGTCTTTGAGTACCTCTCGTTTCAGCGTGGCGTTAAACGACTCCGCAAGCGAATTATCGGCACTGGTGCCAACTTCACCCATTGACTGGGTGAGGTTGAGCCTGCGGCAGGTGGCCTGAAACTGCGACGAGGTATAGACACTTCCGTGGTCCGAATGAAAGATCGCTCCAGCAAGATCACCGCGGGTTCGGTGCGCATGCTCAAGCGCTTCCTCGACGAGTTCGGTGCGCATGTGCTCGGCGATGGCAAAGCCAACGAGCATCCTGGAGTAGCAGTCAATCACCGTAGCTAAATACATATTCGACCCGTCTGCAATCGGCAGATAGGTGATATCGCCCACCAGTACCTTATTTGCAGCTGGTGCCGTGAAATCCCGCTTGACTAGGTCGGCAAACACTACGCGACCGGCCCCACGTCGGGTTGTGGTGACCTTGCGTTTTTTGGTGTAGCCACGTAGCCGAAGCTTTTTCATAATCCGGGCGACGCGCTTATGGTTGACTGGGCCATTGTCGTTGTAGGCGTCGTTATAGGTCAGTTCTGCGGCGATGCGTTTCGCGCCGTAGAGCTGGTTTTTCTCCTCGAAGACTGCCGTGATCTTCGCACCCAAAATGCCATCATCGACTAGTCGGCGTTGCCGTTGGGGTTTGCTGTTTCTCCATTTGTAATAGGAGCTGCGATTAAGCCCAAGGACAGTACACATCCGCTTGACCGAGTAATCGGTGCGGTGGTCATCAACAAACTGGAAGCGGATCACCAGTTTGTCTCTTCCATAAAATATTTGGCCGCCTTGCGCAAGATATCGCGTTCTTCTTTCAGCTGAGCGATTTCGCGCTGCAATTGGCGTATCTGTTCTGCATCTGTGAGCTGCTTGGCGCGATTGGCACGTACATCCGCTGAACTCTTGGTCTTTGCGCCGGTGCCGTACTTGTCAACCCACGAGCGAAGCGTGGTGCGGTTGATCCCTAAGTCTGCGGCTGCGGCATTGAACGAGATGTGTGGATCGTTCTCGTACATCGCGACCGCGTCGCGCTTGAACTGATCCGAATAAACCTTCCTAGGCATGGAGGCAGGCTACCTTTCCCCGACCCAACACGGTCGGAATCAGGGGTGTCTACCAAACAGGGGTCAGGTCCTGCTGCCTGAACCCACACCACATGCCATGGCAATCGCTCGGTAGTCAAATACGTCCCACGAAGCCACAAGCCCTGCGATAAGGGAAAAGAAGACACCGCCAAACACAGTACCCATAACGTAAATCCCCATAACACCAATGCCTTCAGGGGATTTGAGACCGTAGCGGTCTGCAACAAGTGCAATATTTGGTTCACGCGCAACCGAATGCGTAGCGCCGACCAGCTCTCGCCCCATCCCAAAGATCAATACGCCAACCGGCATTGCAAGAAGCAGCGTCGCTACATTGCCTAATTCTTGAAGTACAAGAGCCGGACCGGCAGCAATAATCTCATCAATCTGCGGACCGATAGCGATAGCAAATTTCGCCATGAACGGCATAAGGCATATAAGGATCCAGTGTGTAGCAACTCGAGGAGAGTCGGACCTAACAGCTTTGCCTAGGGTCCGAGAAATATTCGGGTTGAAGAATAAAGAAAAAACGAATGCATAAAGCAGAGGCAGGAAGATTAGCGTTCCAATCGGCGTCGGAATTTTAATAATTCCGATTAATTCCGCCAGACAAGCAAGCGCAATAACAAGTGCGTGAAGACGCCAATCTAGGTAGTAAGACCAAGATCTGGTTTGCTCTTTCACTTCCATCGTTTTCCTTTCAGCATGCTCCTACGTTCCCGGATTCCAGTCATTTCCAGAACCACCGAACCACCTCTAGTGGTCTGCGTTATACTCGCAACGTATTTGTAAGATACAACACATAAGGGTAGATTTGATGCACGTTGGAATCATCGGTCTCGGAAAAATGGGTTTTTCGATGGCTCAAAACCTTTTGGACAAGGGACAGCACGTGACCGGGTTCGACATTTCAAGCGAGGCCCGAAAGCTAGCCCAAGAATCTGGCGTTCCCGTAGCGGAAAACCTAGAGGCACTCGTCAAAGCCCAGCCCGACTGGGTTGTTTTGTCGCTACCAAAAGCGGAGCATGTTGAGGAAGTTTGCTTGGGCCCCGCGAGCCTGCGCAGCCTGGGTCTACAAGCTAATGCAGTGATCGATATGTCTACTTCTGTCCCCGAGGCAAGCAGGCGGGTTGCTTCGGGTCTGCAAGACATAAATGTCGCTTTCGCTGACGCTCCTGTCTCCGGCGGGCCATCGGGTGCTCGTGAAGGCACCATGATCAGCCTGGTTGGTTGTGCTGAAGATACTTACAGGGACCTAACACCCCTGTTGGACATCATGACCTCTCGTCACATGTGGCTTGGTGATGTTGGATCAGGAAATGTAGCTAAGCTTTGCAATAATCTTTTGGTCGGCTTGAATCTAATAGCTGTCTCTGAAGCCGTGAATATCGCCACCTCCGAGGGGCTCAGTCCTGAAGCGTTAATCCAAGCTCTCAACCTTGGTTCAGGAAGAAGTGCTGTCAGCGAGATTAACTTCCCTCGCTGGATCCTCGATCAATCTTATGATTCCGGTTTTACAGCCGGCTTGATGCGGAAGGATCTTCAACTCGTTGAAGAGCTAGTGGGACAGGGGGTTGCGGACCACCCCCTCTCCAAGCTAGCTCTGAGCATTTGGCACGAATCTCAGAACGACCTACCAGATCAGAGAGATTTCAACGAAATTGTAAGAACCACTGCTGGCTCACCTTTCTCGGAAATCGAACCTAACTAGGAGTTGCACCAGACATCATGATGGATTCAAAGATTCTAGAACTTGCACAAAAGATCGACCCGAGTTTCACAGGGGTAGCAAGTTACATAGGCGGCGAGTGGGTTTTTGGCGATGGAGATGACATTAGCGTCTTCTTTGCTTCCGATGAAACCGAGATGCTTCGCTACAAAGATGCCTCTCCTTCCATCCGCAATACGGTCAAAGAGATCACCACAACCGCCCAGTCCGAATGGATGAGTGTTACCGCAGCTCAGCGCGGACTTACGATGCATCGGATCGCCGATCATATGGAAGACTACCTGGAGGATCTCGCGCTTCTTGAATCTCTCAGCGCCAACAAGCCCATTCGCGATAGTCTAGGGGAAGTCAAAAAGGTCATTGAGATGTTCCGCTACTACAGCGGTTGGTGCGACAAGATCCACGGTGACGTCATCGACGTGCCGACAACTCACCTTAATTACACGAAGTATCAACCCTTAGGAACAGTTCTTCAGATCACACCTTGGAATGCCCCAATATTTACTGCAGGTTGGCAGATCGCCCCAGCGATTGCTGCTGGCAACGCAGTGATCCTGAAGCCAAGCGAACTCACTCCGTTAAGCTCACTTCTACTAGCAGTAATCGCTGAACGAGCGGGGCTTCCTAAGGGGCTCGTTAACGTCATTGCTGGATATGGTCACACCATCGGGAGTAGCCTGATAGACGCGACGCTTGTGCGGAAGATCGTTTTCGTCGGTTCAGTTCCCACTGGTCGTAAAATCGCTGCAGCAGCTGCGACAGAGGGCCTCCCCTGTGTCCTGGAGCTTGGTGGCAAATCCGCCAATATCGTCTTTTCCGATGCTGACTATGAAAAAGCGTTGGTCGGAGCTCAGGCAGCAATATTCGCAAATACAGGCCAAAGCTGCGTAGCTGGCTCCCGGCTTCTAATTCAGCAAGAGATCTACGACAGCTTCGTATCTGATCTCGCACGGTCTGCACAAAAACTCAAAGTCGGACCGCCTACAGACGAGAAGACGGAAATTGCACCGGTTCATAATCGTAAGCAGTTTGATCGCATCTGCGAGATTGTAACCAGTGCGATTCGCTCGGGAATTAACACTCCGGACGGAAGGACGTCGCTTGATTCGGACCGCACGGGTCTTTACGTGGAACCTATTATCCTAATGGGTTCAAACAGCGACGAGTGCGCTCAGGAAGAGATATTTGGTCCCGTCGTAGTAGCAATACCTTTTGATACGGAGGAAGACGCGATTCGTATCGCTAACGACAGTAAGTTCGGGTTGGCTGGTGCCGTATGGACACGGGACGTCGGCAGGGCACATCGAGTAGCCGAAAAGCTCCAAGCGGGAACCGTTTGGATTAATGGCTATAAGACTATTCATGTAAGCAGTCCATTCGGCGGCGTGAAAGACAGTGGTTACGGCAGGTCATCAGGCTTAGATGCGCTCAAGGCTTACAGCGACGTGAAGAGTGTTTGGGTCGAAACTGCTGAAGCGCCTCTAGTGAATTTCGGTTACGGAACTCAGGAAAGCCGGTAAGGGGCAGTTATCCAGGCAAACTGGATCTCTCAAACTCCCCTGAAAGGGCTTTCAAGGGTTCACTTTTGCCTGTCTCTGGGCGCTATGACCCCATAAAAGCACAAACCCCGCCCGAGCAGACCAGCCAAACTGGTCCGCAAGGGCGGGATTACACGCTTAAGCGCTGGTTCAGCGCTAGGCACAAGCGTTAGTCGCGGTCGCGGCCTCCGCGGAAGCCTCCACGGCCGCCACGATCATCACGGTCACGGTCCCAACCACCACGACCACCGCGGCGATCATCACGATCAAAACGGTCACGGTCACGGCGACCACCGCGGTCACGGCGATCATCACGGTCACGGTCCCAGCCGCCACGGTTGCGGTCGCGGCCATAGCCACGGCCACCGCGGTCATCACGGTCCCAGCCGCCACGGCCACGACCACCGTAACCACCACGGTCACGCGGCGGCGCACCGTGGTCACGCTGGATGTTGATCAGCTGGCCGGAGATACGCGTATCCGTCAGACGGTCAAGCACGGCATTGTCTAGGTTCTTCGGCAGCTCCACCAGGGTGAAGTCACCACCAATGGTGATGCGGCCGAAATCCTTGGAGCTCAAGCCACCCTCGTTTGCCAGGGCGCCAACGATGGCACCTGGGCGCACGTGCTGGCGCTTGCCCACGTCAAGACGGTAGGTGTCAAAGTTCTCGCTGTCGTTGGCAAAGCGACCACGTCCACCGCGGCGATCATCACGATCGAAGCGGTCACGGTCACGACGCCCGCCACGGTCACGGCGATCATCACGGTCAAAACGATCACGGTCGCGGCGGTCGCGCTTGTCGCGCGGCGGCTCCTTCATCAAGAACTCATCGCCCGCCTGTGCCTGGGTAGCCAGGGCTGCAGCGATGTCATCCATCGGAATGTTGTTCACTGCGGAGTACTCGCGGACCATGGTCTTGAACACCTGCAGGTCAGAGGCCTCCAGGGACTCCGTGATGGAGTCCATGAACTTGGTCTTGCGGCTCTCGTTGACCTCATCCACCGTCGGCAAATCCATCTCTTCGATTGTTGCGTTGGTCACACGCTCAATGGAGCGCAGCATGCGGCGCTCACGCGGGGTGACAAACAGGATTGCCTCACCGGTACGTCCCGCGCGGCCGGTGCGGCCGATGCGGTGGACGTAAGACTCAGTGTCGTTCGGGATGTCGTAGTTGAGCACGTGCGAGATGCGCTCCACATCCAGGCCACGGGCGGCAACGTCGGTGGCCACGAGGATGTCCAAGCGACCGTCGCGAAGCTGATCAACCGTGCGCTCACGCTGCTGCTGAGGAATGTCACCGTTGATAGCTGCGGCGGAGAACCCGCGGGCGCGCAGCTTCTCGGCCAGCTCCTCGGTTTCGTTCTTGGTGCGAACGAATACGATCATCGCCTCAAACTCGGTCACCTCAAGGATGCGGGTGATCGCGTCAAGCTTGTTGCGGTGCGCGGTGAACAGGTAACGCTGGGTGATGTTGGTGTTAGTGCGGGTTTCGCTCTTGACCGTCACCTCTACCGGATCGTCCAGGTACTGCTTGGAGATGCGGCGGATCGCGCCCGGCATCGTCGCGGAAAACAGTGCAACCTGCTTGCTGTCCGGGGTGTCTTCCAGGATGCGCTCAACGTCTTCCTGGAAGCCCATGTTCAGCATCTCATCGGCCTCATCCAGCACCAGGAAGCGCAGGTTGGAAATGTCCAGCGAGCCCTTCTCCAGGTGGTCGATCACACGGCCCGGGGTACCCACGATCACCTGGGCGCCACGACGCAGACCGGACAGCTGAATGCCGTAGGCCTGGCCGCCGTAGATCGGCAGGATCTGGATGCCGCCAAGGTGGTCGGCGAAAGATTGGAAGGAGTCCGACACCTGCAGTGCCAGCTCACGCGTCGGCGCAAGCACCAGTGCCTGCGGGTGGCGCTGCTTCGGGTCAATCTGGCTCAGCACCGGCAGCGCGAACGCTGCGGTCTTACCGGTACCCGTCTGCGCGAGGCCGACAACGTCGCGGCCTTCCATCAGGTGTGGAATAGTCTGCGCCTGGATTGGAGAGGGCTGCTCGAAGCCAACGCGCTTAACCGCGTCCACAACGTCTTCCGGCAGGCCCAAGTTTTCAAACCCGTTCTCCGGCTTTTCAGTCTCAGTCTCTTCAGAAGCCTCAGGCTCTTGCACAAGTTCGTGGGGCTCGACCCCGACTACGTCTGCAAGGCTCAAAATCTGCTCAGTCTCATTAGTTTCGGCATTGGCTGCGGTCTCCGCAGCGCCGGTATCCTCAGAAACTCCCGCATCCCTGGTGTCCTCACGTGCAGCATCGGCTGCGACATCCTGCGGGTTTTCCTGATTTTCCGACATGTTTACATCCGGCTCATTCTCGCCGCCGGTGGCGTTTTCGGAAATGCTCATTGCTTGCATACCTTAACTCACGGACGCGTTACTCTGCTATTTGTGAAACGTTGTACCGTCCCCCTGCTCGCTGCCACCCTTCTGCTCGCTGGGTGCGTGCCCAGTGCCCTGCGTAACGACGCCGCGTCGACTCCCCCTCCCACCTTCGTCCCCATCGAAGACGTTCAGGCGCCGGACGAAGAGATAACCGCAGCTCAAGAGGATGACGGGTACGTAGATGTTGACCCGGAGCTGTTTGCTAACGGGTATGGCGCTGTGGTGGGTGGCAACTCTGGTGTTGCCGGCTGCTTTGTCAAAGACGAATCGTTGGACCCGGACTACCCGGGCCAGTTACTCACGTCGTGTCAGGTGATGTTTCGCTATCCCCTGCCCGAGATGCAGTTCAACGGCGGGTGGCCAGATGCAACGTATTCAAACGTGTTTGACTTTGACTATGACTTGGGCGAGTTCCAGGCTGGTCACTCCCCCGGCTCGCAGGGATTCGCTTCCCCACCACCGGGGCTTGAACCTGGCCAGCGCGTAACCATTTATGGCACCACGTTTACGCACCTGCACAACGGTGGTTTTCGTGTGGAGCGTGACGGCCAGGGCGTGGAGGTGCACAACTCCGTGATCCAGTTTGATGATGACCCAGAAGATCGCATCGCCCAATCCAAAGAACCCGTGGATGTTGGCACGCAGTGCGGGGTGTTGCACGCGCCGTCTGGGGATGCTTTAGCAGTCATAGCCGTAGAAGACGGCACCAACTGTGACACCGCCATGGATGTGATGGAGGGCTACCGCTTGGCGTTGCACTTTGGTGAGACTGAAGGCCAGGCAGCATTTTGGACTTCCCCTGAGGGTTGGGGGTGTACCGGCCGCTACTTCTACGAGGGCGAGGAGTACATCGGTGCAAACGGCAAACTCAGCTGCGGTGACAGCAGCCCGAGTGGTGAGCCGGCCTCAGTAGGCAACGGCGAAGTTGTGGCTGTGCCGTTTGATGAGATCCACCGGCTGCCGTAACGGCACATACCTGCACGTGAGTGCCGTAGCATCGCAGCCATGAAGTTTCACGTTTCCCGGCGCGCTCTTGCCACGCTTGCCTGCGCCACCCTTACGGTCCTTAGTGCCACCGCCTGCACCGGCGCAGACTCCACCGACCAGGCGCAACAAAACGAGCTGGCTGAGCCAACGCTGAGCGCGGCACCGGTAGACCAGCCGGACGCTACCGAGCAGCCGGAAGAAACAACCGAGTCCGCCCCAGCGCTGACCGAGCGCAACCCGGAAGACTTCGTGGTTGATGGTGCATACAAGCACATGTACGCGATTGTTTTCGGTGACACGTTTAACCGCTGCGTGGTCAAGCCGGCGGAGTATTTTGGCTGCAACGCCGAGTTCACAGGCACGTTGCCGCCGAATGAAACTGACGTGGAGCTCAACGAGGGGCCGGCGGACTACATTTCCTTCCGCGACGGCGAGGGTTTTGAAACCACCAAGGTGTTGGGCACGGATGGTCCGACCCACTACGAAACACTCAACCCCAATGAGCGGGTCACGCTTGGTGAGTACACATTTACTCTCAACGCCGACGGCACCGCCCGCGGCGAGCGCGACGGCCACTGGTTCGAACTTACTTCTTCTGGCCAGTATTCCTCGCCCCGTTTCACGCCTTGAGAAATCCTCACAGCCACCTCACGTCTTGCTGTGGACAACCAAGGGTTAACCTTGGCACATGACCACGGCGCCGCAACGCTCCCCAGGCCGGGGGCTCACACATCGACATATTCACTTCATCGCACTTGGTAGTGCGATTGGCACGGGCCTGTTTTACGGCTCTGCTGGCGCGATCCAGGCGGCCGGCCCGTCTGTGCTGTTGGTGTATCTGCTTGGCGGCGCGGTGGTGTACTTCATGCTGCGCGCGCTTGGAGAGATGAGCGTGCGCCACCCGGTGCGCGGCTCTTTTGCCGTGTACTGCCGTGAGCACTTGGGCGGTTTGGGCGGCTACATCACGGGGTGGATGTTCGCCTTCGAGATGATGATTGTGTGTCTGGCGGATCTGACCGCCATCGGCATTTATATGAAGTTCTGGTTCCCGGATACACCCGCGTGGGTGTGGATTACGGTCACACTGCTCATCATCGGCGCGGCAAACCTGGCCAGTGTTCGCTGGTTCGGCGAGCTGGAGTTCGCTTTTACCCTGATCAAGGTTGCCGCCGTGGTGGCCATGATCGCGGGCGGCGCGGCCATCCTCGCTTTCGGTCTTGGTGAAAACCCGGCGATTACGGGTGTGGACAACCTTTGGAATGACGGCGGGTTTATGCCCAATGGCCCGCAGGGCATGATTGCAGCGTTTATCCTCGTGCTCTTCGCCTTCGGTGGCACGGAAATCATCGGTGTTGCTGGCACTGAGGCCGATGATCCGGACCGGTCCATTCCCAAGGCCGTCAACACGGTGCCTGCGCGTATTTTGCTCTTCTACGTGCTGGCCATCCTGATCATTTTGATGCTGAATCCGTGGCGCACCATCACGGGTGAAGAGTCCCCGTTTGTGCAGATCTTTGACACCCTCGGCGTCACCTGGGCGGCTGGTCTTCTCAACTTGGTGGTTGTCACCGCTGCGCTTTCTGCGATTAACGCGGACTTGTTTGGCACCGGCCGCGTGCTCACCGGCCTGGCTAAGGAGGGCCTCGCCCCGCGCGCAATGGCAAAGACGGTGCGCGACATCCCGGTGATGACCACCGTTTCCCTGTTGATCGTGCTTGTCATCGCCGTGGTGCTCAATAACATGTTCCCCAACGTGTTTGAAACCATCGCAGCCCTAGCCACCTTCGCCACTGTCTTTGTGTGGCTGATGATCCTGTTGGCGCAGGTTGCGTCCAGGCGCCACATGACACCCACCCAAGTCGAATCGCTACGATTCCCCGTTCCGTTCTGGCCCTACGGGCAGTACTTCTCAATCGCGTTTATCCTGTTCACCTTCGGCATTATGGTGTGGTTGCCGCAGTACCACCTGGCACTTGGTGTGGGTGTGGCGTTTCTGGGCATTATGTCGTTGTTGTATTTCGCAACTGGGCGTCCACAAGCAATGCTCTCACTGCCTACTGAAGCCAAATAGGGCCTAGACTAGGGAGCATGACTGCAACGAATGCATCACTTCCAGAACATGTCACTCCCGGCAACAAGATCGTGCTCATCGGCGCAGGTGCTGTTGGTATCGCGTACGCCTACGCGGTGCTCAACCAGGGCTTGACTGATCACCTGGCAATCATTGATCTTGATCAGGACTTAACCTGGGCGCAGGTTGAGGACCTGGCTCACTCCGTGCCGTTTAGCGGCAACAACATCAAGGTCACTGTTGGCACCTACGAAGACTGCGAGGATGCCGCGCTCATTGTGAACTGTGCTGGCGTAGCGCAGCGCGAGGGCGAAACCCGCCTGGACCTGGTGGCCCGCAACGTGAAGATCTTTGAGTCCATCAACAAGTCCATCATGGACAACGGCTTCAACGGCATCTACCTGGTGGCTACCAACCCGGTGGATGTGCTGACCTACGTCACGTGGAAGCAGACCGGTTTGCCGTCGAATCAAGTCATTGGTTCCGGCACGGTGCTGGATACGGCTCGTTGGCGCCACAACCTGGGCAAGTTCTTCGACCTGGCGCCGAGTGCGGTGCACAACTACATCATTGGTGAGCACGGCGATTCGGAGCTTCCGGTAATTTCCACCGGCACGGTTGCTGGTGTCCCGCTGCACGCGATGCTGGAGAAGGAAGCGGCGACCAACCCGGGTATCTACGACGAGATTGATGAGATGTTTGTCAAGACCCGCGACGCGGCCTACGACATCATCAAGCGCAAGGGCAACACCTCTTTCGGCATTGGTTCCGCGCTGGCTCGTATCACCCGCGCCATCTTGCGTAATGAGGACGTCGCCCTTCCGGTTTCCGCCCTGCTGCAGGGTGAGTACGCGCAGCGCGACATCTACATTGGCACCCCGACCATCCTGAACCGTGACGGTGTGCGCAATGTGGTGGAGCTTCGCCTCTCTGAAGACGAGTTTGCCAAGTTCGACGCCTCCGCCAAGACGCTGCGCGAGGTTGTCGAGTCCACCGGGTTGACCGACTAAGGGGCTTTTGCTTATCGACGCCACGTTGCCCCCTATACTGCCCCCATGCGCATCACAACGCCGCTAGCAATCCTGGCGGAGCGCAACCCTGAGGACTTCAACAACCCAGAACAGTTCTCAGATAATCCGATGGCTCAGTCCCAAACCGTGTGGTTTGAGGAGGGCGGCAACGCGTGCGCGATGTACACGGCGATTTTCCCTGCTTTGTCCACACCGCGGCTGGTTACGGCTTCGTTGTCGTGGATTCCTCTCTAGACACGCTGCTGCAAGACACGGCCATACTCGCGCCGGGCGAAAAAGTGTCTTTCGGCGAGTTCGATTTGTTCCACTTTGCAGACGGCACGATTCGCGTCGAGGGACCAGACAACCTGCGTGTAGCCAACTCAAAGTATGCGGATGCACGCTACTGGCTGGAGCTTGCTCCGAACGGGCAGTATTCTTCCCACCGTTTTGACCCGGCGAATCCCCCGGCCCCGATCACTGATCCTGCCTCACATTTCGCGCCTTACGTTGAGCCTGGGATGACCTACTGCAACTACTTCCGGGCCAAGAGCGGCACGTATGTGGTTTCTGCGTCTGATCCAGACGATTGTCACCCCGCCCCAAACGTTATCCAAAGCTTCGTCTACGAAGACCATGAAGAAACCGCAACCTACGTCGGCCGACCAGAAACCTGGTACTGCCTCAACGGCGAGCACGGCATTGTCTGCAACCACGGAACACGAGACCACGTCGCGGGACAGTTCATACCGGATGAGCAGTAGCTACGACCCAAATTAGAACATACATTTGCGTCATTGATTGATGTGTGGACTGCCTAGGCTAGATTGATTTAAGGTTCATAGCATCAGAAACTGGAGGACAAATGGAGCAACGGTTCACCTCGCTAGAGATCTGCGCCGGCGCTGGAGGTCAGGCACTTGGCTTGGAGCGCGCAGGCTTTACCCACCAAGCGATGGTTGAAATCGATGACTGGGCTGTAAAAACCCTCCACGCCAATCGTGAGCAATTGGGCGGCGATACCGTGGAGATTCTCCATGAAGACGTTCATGATTTGGACGGCACGAAGTGGCGCGGTCAGATTGATCTATTCGCTGGCGGAGTCCCTTGCCCTCCATTTTCCATCGCAGGTAAACAACTCGGTTCGGATGACGAACGCGACCTGTTTCCCCAAGCGTTGCGCCTGATTGACGAGATCCAACCGAATGCAGTGATGCTGGAGAACGTTAAAGGCTTGTCTCAGAAGCGGTTCGACAACTACCGAACACAGATCATCGACCAGTTAGATGACCTTGGATACACCACCTTTTGGGATCTTTTCCAGGCCGCGGATTTTGGTGTGCCCCAGCTGCGCCCACGTTTCATCCTTGTCGCTTTGCGCAATGAACTCGCCCACCACTTCCGTTGGCCAGAGCCTTTAGATCACCGCGTGAGCGTTGGCGAGGCATTAGGCGAGATGATGGGTGCAGCAGGTTGGCCGGGTGCTGAAGATTGGGCGAAGCAGGCCACTTCTGTCGCCCCAACACTCGTAGGCGGCTCCAAGAAGCATGGCGGACCAGATGTCGGCCCCACCCGCGCCCGTGAAGCCTGGAAACTGATGGGGGTCCGAGGATCCTCTATCGCCGACGAAGCGCCAGGTCCAGATTTCCCTGTCGGCGACCCAGACAACATGCCACGCCTGACGGTCCCAATGGGCGGAGTGCTACAGGGGTTCCCACACGACTGGCAATGGCAAGGAGGGAAAACGGCGCAATGGAGGCAAGTTGGCAACGCTTTCCCGCCACCAGTTGCAGAAGCAATCGGCCAATCAATACGTGCTGCGCTCAGCGAAGGGTTGGCGGCTGCACCACAGATTCGGGTCTCGTAGGTTGAGCGATGATCAACGATCCAATCGCACAAGAGTTAGCTGAGTTTTTTCGATCCAGAATTGCGGATGGCGAAGAAATGGGGCGTGTCTTTCGACAAACCTTCGATCAGGCCTACGATGGCCAACACACCGGTCGGTTTCGACCATCAGATTTAAGCAAAACCGAACTCGCCCACATTGGTTCCTTGTTGGAGATCAATATCCGACGTACGTTCGACAGCTTTATATCCGACGGCGATCACATGGATTACAAAATCCTCGGACACGAGGTGGACTGTAAATACTCCAAGGCACCGTACGGTTGGATGATCCCTGATGAAGCAATGGGACATGTCGCCATGCTCTGCCACGCTAGTGAAGAGGCAGCCCTCTTTAGAGTTGGCTTTCTCCGAATAACGCCTGAAGTGCTAAATACTGGAGCTAACCGGGACCGTAAGCGCACCCTCAACAAACTTGGTCGAGATTCGATTGCATGGGCTTGGATGGAGCATCATTACCCCAAGAACATTCTCCTCATGCTGGAACCTTCGTCTCTCGAACTCATTATGGGACAGTCGAGTGGGCAGGCTCGCTTGGACAATCTCTTCCGTCTCGTACAGCAGGAGCTCATTCCCCGAGGTGTGGTGTACACCGTCGCACAACAGAAGGACCCCATGAAGCGGATTCGCTATAACGGCGGGTCCCGCTCGAATCTCCAACCTGAAGGAATACTCATCCTCGGAGATTACAAACGCCACCAGCGGATCGCGCTCGCACTCAACCTTCCTGTCTGCCGCGAAGGCGACAGTCTCTCAGTGCGTGTACACCCCGCTGAGCTAGGTTTCTCCGGACATACAATCACAATTGGCGACCAGCGCTGGCGAATTGCAACCCCGAACGATCCAGTGGTGCCTGCCCCACGTATCCCCATGGAGTGACAAGAACGACATAAAGCAAGCAACGAATGAATGCGACAGCGCGTGCACAGAATTAGCCCTCCCACTGCAGCTTTTTCAACCCGTGATGCTCGGCCCACACCACCTGGACTGCGGTTGCCCCGGAGGCAGTTGTGACAGTGCGGATATACGGACTCACAAAATCAGACTACTGATTACCCCCGCCACTACCCGCTTAGTGCCGAACTTTCCACCACCACAACCCCAAACCCACAGGCCACAATGTCAAGAGTGATTTTCATCACCTGCCATTGAGCCAAGTCAGGACCTGCCAAAACTCACCGTTGTATATATTGTATATAAAGTATAAATTCCCGGCGGTGTATAACAAATATATTCTCTATATAGAGTATAAAGTCCACGGCAGGCAGACGATCGGAGCTTCATGAACCCCTTCACTCCCACATTCGGTGTCTCTCCGTCAGTGGTGCTCGGAAGAGAGTCCGTGGTCACGCGCTTCTCCCGAAGTTTAGACGGCAGCGTTGGTGATCCGCGTCGCATCCTCTTGATCTCTGGGCCCAGGGGCATCGGCAAGACCATTACTCTGAACGAGTTGGAAGATGCTGCTGCACAACACGGTTGGATGGTCATCCGCGCTCACCCTTACGACTTGATCGGTCCACTCGTGAACACAATCGTTCCCGAAGCCATTCAAAAAGTCAGCCAGCAAGACAATGGTGGCCGACGCATCACAGGAATCAGTGTCGCGGGAATTGGATCCATTTCAACTGAGCAACGGAACACTCCCCAACCAGTACCATCCCTCATTTCTGTCCTTAACCAATTGTGCGATGTTGTCGGCGATCGCTCCGGTGTTTTGATCACGCTGGATGAGGTGCAAAGCGCCGACCCTAACGAACTGTGGGAACTTTCATCGGCCATCCAAGACTTGCGTCGGGATAACCGCCACATCGCCTTTGCAGCAGCCGGATTGCCCGATGGGATCAACTCATTGCTCAAACATCCGGGCACTACTTTTCTGCGGCGAGCTCAGCATGTAAGCCTTGCCCCGATGACCCCGCAAGAAACTATTGAGATCCTGACGTCCACAGCAGGCGAAGTAAATATCACCCTCAACAGCGACACTCTCGACAAGGCTGCTGCTCTAACTCGCGGCTACCCCTTCCTTATTCAGCTTCTAGGATTCCACCTGGTTGAGGAAGTACGCTCCGCCAACCGCAGCATCATCGAGCCATTCGATGTAGATGCAGTGACAGAAACCGTTCTAGATACCCTTGGCCAGCTAGTACACGGACCAGCACTCCTCGGGGTCCCACGCTCGCAAACCGACTATCTCACCGCCATGGCTGAAATTCAGGAGGACTCCTCGCCAGTTTCAACCGGCCAAATCGCTGAGCTTCTAGGCAAACGACCTCAAGACCTCACCGTCGTGCGCCAGCTACTTATAGAGCGCGAGCTGCTATACAGCCCACGGCGCGGATACCTGAACTTTGTTATTCCGCACATGGCTCATCACCTGCTCAACAGCGGCACCCGAGACACCGGGTGGGACTAGGCGCGAAGGACTAGGCGCGGAGCCACAG
The DNA here is from genome assembly GCF_016728505.1 of Corynebacterium riegelii. Lineage (GTDB taxonomy): Bacteria > Actinomycetota > Actinomycetes > Mycobacteriales > Mycobacteriaceae > Corynebacterium > Corynebacterium riegelii. The sequence continues at coordinate 1,643,950 of NZ_CP068159.1, read as the reverse complement.
CTCCTGGAGTGTGGCATAGTCCCCCACCTCGGCGGCGAAGGTTTCGTCGTGGCAGGTCATGATTACGGCTTGTCCGTTGGTCAGCGCGTCGGCGATGAGCCGGTGGGCAATGCTGCGGCAGGTGTTGTCTAGGCCCACGTCGGGCTCATCAAGCAACACCAACTGCCGATCCTGGGCAAACACCTGGGAAAGTTGCGCTAGTCGCAGGTGCGCTGCCGGCAGGTCCAGCGGATGCTCCTCCGGGTCCAGAGTCACACCCAGATCCGCTAGCCGGTCGAGCGCGTCGGCGCTGTTGATAAAGCCTGCCGTGGTGACCTCGGCGATCTGGTCTGCTGCGCGTTGCAGGGCTAACGACACGGTTACGCCATGGGTGTTGGCAATGCCGGGGTTGTCGTCGAGCCCTGCGAATGCGCGCAACAGCGTCGTCTTACCGGCACCGTTTGCGCCGCGCAGCCACACCACTTCCCCAGGCCGTGGCGCGAGTGCCACCGGACCCGCGGTAAACACTGGCGTGGTGTCTGCGCGAAACTGCCACCACTTGCGGGGACGCTGGCCACGGGTCGCGGCCACCTCCCCCAGTTCCAACTCCGGCAGACCAGCAGGCACCACTAGCTCAGGGAGGGTTATGGGGGTGGGGGCGGTTGGGGGGTTTAACGTGGCGTCGATAAGCAAAAAATGCCCCTGCCCACGGGAGGTGAGCACGACGATGCGCGAGGGCAGGCTGTCTAACAGCGATTGGATACGCGCGGCGGAATCCCGGTCAAGGCCCGCGAACGGATCGTCCAGCACGAGGATCTCGGGCTCAATGATGGCAACACACGCAATGGCCAGGCGGCGCGTCTGCCCACCGGAAAGCTTCGCGGGGTTGCGCTCCGCAAGCTCGGTGAGATCCGCACGCGCGAGCATGTCGTTGACACGGCGGGTCATCTCCTCGCGCGGGACGCCGCGCTGCTCCAGGCCAATGGCTACCTCTTCGGCAACGGTGTCGCGCAGAAACGTCAGGTGCGCGATCGGGTCCTGGCCAACAACGGCGGCGTTGGGCCAGGTGTCATGAATCTGGTTGGCAAGGGTGCTTAGGCCCGAGCCGGACGCGCCGGTAACAACCACCTGCTTCTGCGTGGAAAGCGCGTTCTCAAGTGGGGTTAGATCCATATCGCCACCCCCAAACACACCACGGGGGCCGCGATGCGAACGATGCGCTGCAGCGTGGAATCATGCACCGGCCTTAAGACCGTGCGGGGGCCAGCAATGCCGTAGCCTGCGGTTTCAAGCGCGCGGCCGCGGTGGGCGCTGAGTGTGAGCAGTTCTGAAAGCACCGGCATGATCACATGCGGCACCACAGTTTTGGCGGTGATGGGCCTTGCTTGAAGACGGTTCGCGTCACGCACCGCACGCACCCGCGCACTTGCCTGCGGAATGAGCTGGAGTGTGGCGCCCGCGATGTAGGACAGGCGGTTGCCGCCGCGGCGCACCTGCAGCACCTTGGCCAGGTCGGGCACGCGAATGAAGACGCCTGCGGAGAGGATGCAGGCCATGAGGGCGGAGAATCGCAACGCAAGCACGCCTGCGACGGCGAGGCCGTCTTTTGTGATTAACGGTGCGATACGTTCCTGGCCGTAGGGAGCGTGGATCAGCACCATCGACAACGCCACCGGCACCGCCAACGCGGCGACAGCGGCGATAAGCGCGAAGTTTCGCGTCTTGAACGTGCCCACGATGAGCGCTATCGCGAGTACCGCTGCCGAAACGATGGGACGGTTCAACCCCATGACCAAAATCCAGCCGGAAGCGCCCAAAGAAAGCGCGGTCAAGGGGTTCAACATGGTTTAGACCTGCGGGGTTGGCTGGGTCTGCTCGGTCTGCTTTGCCACGCCCGGCGCGAACGCGCTCACCGTGCGCTTTGGCAGTGCTTTGACGGTGAAGAACGCGATCAGCATGACCAGGACCTTATCCACCGGGTCAGAGATAAACGCCTGGGTGGTTACAGATGCGATCAGGGACGCGCCCATCTCACGGAACAGGCTGACCATGGCGCCGGTACCAACGCCGGCGGTACCGCCGTAAACAAACGCTGCAACTGGAGCGGCAACCATGCCACCGATCACGCCGAGCACAAGGCCGTAGACCACAACGAGGCCGATGTTTTTAAACGCGTTGAGGTTGTGAATGAACACGCCAGCCAGGTAGCCGATCAGCGCAGCACCTGCTGCGAACGGCAGGGCTGCCGGGTTCAGTAGACCCCACACCACGTTGTTCAGGGCACCCGTGGTCATGCCGGCGACCGGGCCTGCCAAGGCCGCGACCAGCACAGTGCCGATGGTGTCCATGTACAGCGGCAGACCGATCGAGCCTACGATCTCCCCCACCACGGAGTTGATGATCATGGCGATTGGGATCAGGCCCAGCGTGCGGGCTGGCAGCACCGGGACGGTGGCAATGAGCAGCAGGATCGTGCCCACGCCGTAGCCTACGAGTGTGATTACACCCTGGGTGGAACCGGTGACGGTGTCCCAGTCGGTAGGTCGGATTAACACCAGGTAGAGCCAGGTTGCTGCGATGATGACAGCACCGGCGATTACAAGCGCGCGTCGCGCTGGTGTCCAGGTGGCGGTGTGTGACATTGATGGGCCTTCCAAAGATGTTGCGAGAGCATAAGAGCGCTCGGCAAAACGAGAAACAGGAACCTCCCCTGCTATGCCTATGTCACCTCGGCCGCAGTGGAATCGCTGGGGAAGTTTAGCAGCTTTTTGCTTGAGTTAATGCGTGGGCTAATCCTCGGCCTTGAGGTGATAGCTCGCGGCGAGTGTGGGATCGCCTGCGCTAAACGCTGCGTGCACGCGGCAGGATTGCTCGAACTCTGCCCACGCTGCGTCGATGTCGCTGCTGGTGAGGACCGCTGCGTTGGGTGCGTGCTCGAATATGCCCTTGATATCGGCCGATACCGCCCCGCGCATCAGCTCCGAGTCCGCCTCTACCTGCAGGTAGGCAGGTTCGGTGGTGGCCGGTACGCGATCTAAAGCAACCAGCACGGTGAGCAGGTCATGGATCTGGGCGCCGTAGCCCTCCCCCACGTCCTGGTGGAACTCAAAGTAGAACCGGACGATCTCCTTGAGATTCTGCGCGATGGGTTGCGTGCCGAGGAGCTTCACGATTGCTTCAAGACGCTCCGGGGCAAGCCACATCTGCTCCGTGACGTTGAGCGGGCACAGCGTGATCGGGGTGTGCGCCAGACGGAAGACCTCGTTGGCTGCGTGCGGGTCCACCCAGAAGTTCCACTCCGCATTCGGCGTGGTGTTGCCCGGGTAGTTCACTGACCCGCCCATCACCGTGATGTGCTTCAGACGCGCAAAGTGCGCGGGATGCTGGTGGGCGAACACTGCCAGGTTGGTCATAGGGCCTGTCACAATCAGGTGCAAGTCATCCGTGCCGCGCTCAATGGCATCGATCCACAGCTCCTGCCAGTCTTTCTCCACGTGACGCTTTGGTGCTTCGACATAGCCAAGGCCGGTCTCGCCGTGGGTCTCCGGGGTTGTGGTCAGCGGCCACTCCAGCGGCGACTCACACCCCGCGGCAATCGGGATGGTGCGCAGCCCACACTGCGCCAACACAAAGGCCGCGTTTTGGGCGCACTGGGCGGCTGATACGTTTCCCGCGGACGTCGTCACGCAATCAAGCTCTAACTGCCCCGCATGGTTTGCTGCAGACAGGTAGATGAGTGCGAACGTGTCATCAATACCCGGGTCACAATCCAAAATTACGCGCTGCACGGCTTAGTCTCCTTCCCCAGCACAAGATAAACCACCAGCGTGGCGCCAAAGAGCACCCCGCACACGCCAAACGCCGCGCTAAACCCGAACGCCTGGGCGACAGCACCCAACAACACGGGCGCAAGAATCTGTCCAGCATCCTGCGCCATCTGGAAGGTGGAAAGCACCTTGCCGCCGGAGCGATCATTACCAATCACATCGGCCAAGGACGCCTGGATCGCCGGGCTCATCAACCCACTGCCCACACCCGCCAGGACGGAAAGGATCATCAACGGCCAGAAACTGGTGGCAAAGCCCAGCGCCGCAGTAAACACGCCTGCGGTAATCATGCCGGCGATGATCATGGGGCGCCTACCCACAACGTCTGCAAGCCGGCCAGAGAACTGCAAGGTCACCGCGGTGCCAAACGCAAATGCGGTCAGCGCAAGGCCAGACGCCGCCGCACCGTGGGTGAACACAGAAGCAGCGAACAGTGGCAACACGGCCACGCGCGCACCGAAGTTCACAAACCCGTTAGCAAAACCACTAGCCAGAAGCGCGCGATACGTCGGCGTGGCCCACGCTGCACCAAGCTGCATCGCGGGCTTCGGCTTAGGCAGCACAGCGTTCGAATTCGGCTTATTCGTAAGCACCCACACCAACAGCGCCGCCAAGCCCACCCCGATGCCGTACACCGCGAACGGGACACGGAAACCCAAAAACGACAATGCCGCGCCAATGATGGGGCCGAAGATATTGCCCAGCAAAAAGGCGGTGGCGTACAACGCGTTGGCACGCCCGCGGATCTGCGGATGGGTTACGCGAACAATGAGCGCCTGCGCAGACAGCGTGAACATGGTTGAACCGAAGCCCGCGATAAAGCGCAACGCCATGATCTGCCAGTACGCCTGCGCGAAAGCGACGAAGAAGGTCGCGGCCGCAACGATGCTTAAACCCGTGAGGTACACCGGGCGCGATCCGAGCTTGTCCACCAGCACGCCAGCACCGGGCGCGCCAAGCAGGCGCGCAAGGGCAAACACCGAAATCACAGCGCCTGCTGCGGCCATGGAGACGCCGAAGCTCGCCGCAAATTGCGGCAGCACTGGGGCTATGAAGCCGTAGCCCAGAGCAATGATGAACGCGGCAGCAACTAACACCCAGATTGTTCGCGGGATCTTTGGTGCCGGTTGCGCCGGATGAGGAATAACTTGATTCATGTTAGCGACTAGCCTAGCCCGAAATGTTCATCCACCTCAAAGCGCTAAAATAGTACGGGTGTTCTAATTTGCGGATTGTGTGTGGGGGTCAGGTTTTAGTGTGTGAGCCATGTTCACTACCAAAGCTATTTCCACTGACCTGTCCGCCGAGATCCAAAACCGCTTCCCCGCCGCCGTTGAGGCGCTGCAAGCAATCGTGCACCACCCACGCTCACTGTCACGCCCAACCGCGGCGTGGCGCCCACCGGTGAAGACGCTGCCGCGATTTGCCGGAGGACCACAACTCACCGCAGCCATCACCCGGCGGCGGGTCGGGCCACGAGCACGGGCCCGGATCCGCGGTTACGGACAAACCCAGGTGCCCGCCTACCTGATTGAGGTTCGCGTCTCCGACACCGCTGGGGTGCCGGTAGATTCCCGCTTAGCCGAAGCGTGGGTGCGCACCATGGTGGCACCCGAAAACGCCGGCGCTATCCATGAGCTAACCTGCGGGCGCAGCATCAGCTACGTCTGGCTGGTCGACGGGCAGTTCAACCCGATCGAGTCCCCATCGTCCATGTTCGAGGGGCTGACCGCAGCCTAAAGGCCACTAGTCCTCGTCGTCCTCGTCGAAGTCTTCCTCGTCGAAGTCGTCCTCGTCATCTTCGTCCTCGTCGTCGAAGTCCTCGTCGTCCTCGTCTGGATGGTCGTGGCCGAAGATGTCGTAGACGTCGGGCTCATCGTCCTCGTCCACCGGCAAAAGCTGCGCCTCCCAGTCCTCCGCCTGATCAGCGGCAAGCGAGAGCACATCAAACAGACGGTCAAAGTCCGTGAACTGGCCCAGGTCCAACACCTCAGCGTCCTCAACACTCTCGGACTGGATGACCTCAAACAGACGCAGGCGGTCCTCCTCGGTCAGCTCGGCGTCCCCATCGGACTCCCACAGCTCACCGATTGCGTCATCCACCAAGTCCTCGTGGTCATCCGCCAGCACCACGAACTGCACCTCAGCGCTAGGAGTGCCGTCTATAACCTGCAAGGTTACGTGCAGCTCAGCGTTGTCACCAACCTCGGCGCGCACCAGATCCGGGTTCACCCCGTCCTGGAAAAACTCCAGGTCCCCAATGCGCTCATCGGTGCCCTCAAGCAGGTCCGCCAGCACCGTGACCACCTGGTCCGTTGCCATATGCGTAGCCACGGTATCCACCGCATCTTCAACCGAAAACACCACAGAGACCAAGATGGCTTCAAACTCATCATCGTCTTCATCCACATCAGCCGCCGCGATATACACATTCGCCGCCGGCAAGTGCGGATCTATCTCAACAAACTGAATCTCCACATCGGCCGTAATCGGCACAAACATGGTTTCATCATGCACGCGCGACTCAATGCCGTCGCGGTCTAAGGCTGCAGCAATGTCCTCGAAAAAGCTCACGGTAGAACTACCTTTCTGACTATGCACATCAGTGGACATCCACGACGCACAACCGGCGCGGATGCGGACCCGCCCCAGCCTAGCCACGAAAACGAAACGGCGCTGATGAATTCGCACTGTTTGTTTGGCGCCTACTCGTCGTCTTCCACCAGCTCCGCACGCCCAATGCCCCACTCACGCATATCAAAGCCCTCCCACGCACGACGCTGCCTGGCCTTCGGGTCAAACAGCACCGAAAACTCGCGGTCAAATATGGCCGTGGCACGCCCCGGCACATCCTCATCACGGAACCCGTACTCCGGCCACTCCTCCCCCGGTCGCCCGTGGTGGAAGAACTCGCCCCAGTGGTACTGCATCATACGGCTGACCTCCTGGAAATCCTCAACGGGCGCAAAGCGGTCAATCTTGGACGCGCGGGTGGCATGCGGATCACCAAACACCGGCGCCAAATCGGAGGTGTGCACCGCACCGAGCCCAATTCTGCGCATCGCCTCAGAGGCGTAGTCAAAGCGATACATCCACGTGTCCGCCACCTGCCGGTGCGCGGTAGCCACCAACACGGACGGGGCCCAAAACACGGCGTCTGCAATCAGCTCAGCAAAATCACGTCTGCCCACCACATCGCCGTACACCCGCATGACCTGGGTGGCATTGTCCGGGTCATACACGCTCAAAGCCCGGCGCGCCGCCCGTTGACGCTGCTTGATGGTTTGGTACATGGTTTTGGCAAAGCTGGCTTCATCGGCGTTCGTGCCAATGATCAGTGGCACTGCGGCTTGCTTGCCCATATCGAAAACGTCGATGGGGTGTGCCTTGAGGGTTACCCCGTCCACGGTTGGCATGAACGCGGTGTTAAATTGCACGAGCTCTTTGCCGTTGAACAGCATGGATTGGCCGGTTCTTACCAGGTCCGCTGCATCTGCTTTGCGCAGGTCTTCGAGGGTGGACAGGCGGGACATCCCCATGCCGTCGATAAGCTCATGCACCCACATTTCGGCCTGGCGGCGAGAGTGTACGCTGGCTGCGGGCGGGCTTTGGGCAACAGCTGCATGGAACATGCCGCGCGCGGCTGGTGCGCACATGAGGTGTAGAACAGCGGCGCCGCCGGCGGATTCGCCCATGATGGTCACGCGCTCTGGGTTGCCGCCAAAGTTGGCAATGTTGTCGCGCACCCATGCCAGGGACAAAATCTGATCATGGATCGCCGGGTTGGCCTCACAGTCCGAGCCTACGGAGCGGAAGTCCAGGTACCCCAGCACGCCGAGGCGGAAGTTCACTGACACGTAGACAACGTTGGTGGCTTTCGCCAGCAGGTGGCCGCGCAGGACTTTTTCATGGCTTGCGCCGGTAACAAAGGTACCGCCGTGGAAGTAGACCACCACGGGAAGCTCTTCATCAGTGTCCGGTCGGACAATGTCGAGTGTCAGGCAGTCCTCGGTGCCAACAACGTGGTCTTTCCACCCAAAGGAGCCCTGGAGTGCGGGCGGGGCAAAACGGGTGGTCTCACGCACGCCTTCCCAGGGGGTGACCATCTGTGGCGCCCGGAAACGGTTCTCGCCACCTGTCGGTCCGCCATAGGGCACACCGCGCCAGGTGCGCACGCCAGTTCGGGGGTGGATAAAGCCGCGGATGACGCCCGCCGAAGTGGGCACCTCTAGGCTTTGCTCTCCATCCATGCCCGCCAGCGTAGCGCTGCACACCCGTAGACTGTTTCGAGAACAAAAAGGAGGTCACCGAATGCTGGGGACTAAACGAAACAAAAAGAACAACAACGCAGAAGGCACAGCAATCTCCGAACGCGAGACAAAGACCTTGATCAAGGAAATTGAGTCAGAGGATCCCAATCGCCTGATTGAGGACGCTGGACCGTTAGGCAAAGCCTTTATCCGTTCTGTGGATGCGGCAGTGAACCTGCAGACGGGCACGATCCGCGCGTACGTGAATTGGCTGCGTCGCCAAAACCCAGACGCAACGCCAGATGAGATTCAGGAGCTGATGACGAAGCAGTTCCGTACCACGGTTGCCACAACCGGCGCTGGCGCGGGCCTTGCAGCGGCGATTCCTGGCGTTGGTTTTGTTACGGGCGCAGCTGCCATTGCCGGCGAGTCTGTGCTGTTTTTAGATCTCGCTGCGTTTTACACCGTTGCCTCGGCGTACCTGCGAGGCAACGGATATCTCCGATCCGGAGCGTCGCCGCGCGGTGGTCTTGACCACGCTGACCGGTGCGAAGGGCGTGGCCATTGTGGATACGATTCTGGGCTCTGACAGTGACAAGCCGCTGAGCAAAAACACACTGAACAAGTTCTCCGGACCAACGCTGAAGGAAGCCAACAGCATGCTGACCCGGTTTGCGCTGCGTTCTATGCGTCGCAAGCTGCTTCGCGGCTGGATTGGCAAACTGCTGCCGCTGGGCCTTGGCGCGCTTGCCGGCAGGGCGGCTAACCGCAAGCTAGCTAACGCCGTGGTGGACAACGCCGTCGGCGCACTCGGGGCCACCCCTGTAGCTTTTGCGGAACCGCTGCCGGAGAAGGCGGACGCTACAGAAGCGAAGATGAGCATGGATCCCCGCAACTTTGCTGCGTGGATTCTCAATCTGTTTAAAAACACCAAGAAGAATCCGGAAGCCGAGACCGAGTAGATAGACCGAGTAGATTTTGTCCTCACCTCAGCCCAAACCCGCGACCCCACCCAGCGCCAGGCGTGCGCTGTTGCGTGCGCTGTCCGCCAACCGTGGCCCTGCCATTGTGGCGTTTTCCGCTGCGGTGTTTTCGGCAGTGTTTCAAACGGCGGTACCGGCGCTGACGGGTCGTGCGATAGACATCGCTGCGGGCAACACGGCAGGCGATATCCACAAGGTCGCCTGGGCGATGGTGGCCATTGCACTTGCCACGTTTGCTGTGAACTTCATCCGAAGGTTTACCTCGGGGCGTTTGGCGTCCAATAGCCAGCACTGGATGCGCGTACAACTGCTTCGCACCTTGCACCGCTTAGACGGCCCTGGTCAGGACCGCATTGTTGCGGGCCAGGTGGTGTCGCGCTCAATTACAGACTTGGGCCAGTTCCACATGGTGTTGGGCAGTTCCCCCATGCTGTTTACGCGAGCGTTGCAGCTGGTGGCCACGCTTGTGGTGATGTTTACCATGGACGTCTCGCTGTCACTCATGGCACTGGCACTGCTGCCGCTGATGATTTGGGAAGCGAACCGTTCACGCCGTCTGCTGTACGCCGCAACCTGGGTGAACCAGCAGAAGGCCGCGGATCTCACGCAGCAGGTTGAGGAGACGGTTTCTGGCGTTCGCGTGGTGCAGGCTTTTGGCCAGGAGCAGCGCGAGATTGATGCGCTGGATGCGTTGGGCAAAGAGCTCTACGCAGTGAAGATGCGCACCGCGAAGCTCACTGCACGGTTCCAGCCGCTGTTGGCGCAGCTGCCCAAGGTGGCGCTGGTGATCACGATTGTGATTGGCGGCATGAGTGCGCTTCGCGGTGACATCACCGTCGGCACGTTTGTGGCGTTTACCGCCTACCTCACGGCGATGACCACGCAGCTTTCCGCGCTGACAAGCCAGTATGTGCGCATTCACATGGGGATGAGTTCGGTTGCGAGGCTTGAAGACGTCCTCGAACTCGCACCAGAAGCACCAGAAGCCCCCGAAACACCCGCAGCACAGCAAACGCAGGCCAGCTCGGGCATCCGCTTTGATCACGTGGATTTTGCGCTCAATGGCAACCAGGTGCTGGATGACTTCACGCTGCACGTCAATCCCGGCGAGCAGGTGGCTATCGTTGGCCCGCCTGGCTCGGGCAAGACCATGGCTCTGCAGCTTGGCGGCGGTTTCTACACGCCTGACCAAGGTACGGTCTTCCCCACTGACCGCACCCACGTCACGTGTGTGTTTGATGAGGCCTTCCTGTTTTCCACCTCTGTCTACGACAACATTGCGCTGGGCAACCCGGATGCCTCGCAGGCTGAGGTGGAGCAGGCAGCGCGCCTAGCGCTTGCTGATGAGTTCATTGAGCGCCTGCCCGAGGGCTATCAGACTGAGGTCGGTGAGCGCGGGCTGACCCTCTCCGGTGGCCAGCGTCAGCGCATAGCACTCGCCCGTGCGCTGCTCGCCCGCCCAAAGGTGCTGTTGCTTGACGACGCCACATCCGCCATCGATGCCATCAACGAAGCCAAAATCCTGGCGAATCTTCGAAGCCACCTTCACGGGGTGACCGTGATCGCGGTGGCGCACCGCCAGTCCACGGTGGACCATGCAGACCGCGTGGTGGTTATGGATCACGGCCACGTGATCATGGACGGTCCTCGCGATGAGGTGGCACGCACCGAGGCCTACCAGGCGTTGATGGGCGCTGGTGGGGATCACGTAGGCGTCGATAAGCAAAAGCCCCCTGCGGAAACCTTGTGGCCGGAAGTACCTGAGGATACTGCGCCTGCCTCCGCCACCGAGGAGCTGATGGAGCGAGTGGCGCAACTGCCAGAGGCGACGGAGATGCCACAACTGCAACTGCCGGAGGGCGAGTTCCGTGTGCGCAACCTGTTTTCGGCGGTGCGCTGGCTGATCGTGGCAACCGTTGCGCTGCTGGTGGTCGGTGTGGCGGCGGATCTGGCGTTTCCAACGCTGACCCGCGCGGCGATTGACGGCGGCATCGAGCAAGGCAACCGAGATTTTTTGCTGCAGGTAGGCATGCTTGGCCTGGGCGTGGTGCTGATCGCCTGGGCTGCGGAGGTGGCGATGACGGTGCTGTCCTCGCGCGCTGGCGAACGCCTGCTCTACGGGCTTCGGCTGCGCAGTTACGCGCATCTGCAGCGGCTGGGTTTGAGCTATTTCGAATCACGGCTGTCCGGCAAGATCATCACGCGCATGACCACGGATATTGACACGCTGTCCTCGTTTTTGCAGACGGGTCTTGCCCAGGCGATTGTGGCCGTCGGCTCACTGATCGGTGTGTCCGTCATGCTGGTGTCCACCGACGGCGCGCTGACTTTGATTGCCATGCTGGCGGTGCCCGTGATCGTGCTTGCCACCTTAGTGTTCCGGCACTATTCCAAGCGCTTCTACCGCGCCGCGCGCACCCAGGTCAGCCTGGTCAACGGGCAATTTGCTGAGCTAATCGGCGGCATTCGTGTCACCCAGATGCACCGCGGCGAGGCGCGTGCAGAAGCCGCCTTCGCCGCCGAATCCGATCACTACCGCCGCCTGCGCATGCGCTCTATTACCGCCATGGGCCTGTACTTCCCCGCCATGCAGGCCATTAGCCAAATCATGACGGCACTGGTGATAGGCATCGGTGCCCAACGGGTGGCAGATGGCACGCTCAGCATCGGCGTGCTGGTAGCCTTCACCATGTATCTCGGCCAGCTCTACGGGCCGATTCAGCAGCTTGGCCAGATTTTTGATTCCTGGCAGCAAGCCACCGTCAGCTTCGAGCGCATCACCCAACTTTTGCGCGAGCGCACCGACGTGCCCGATACCGGCACCTCACCCGATGCCCGTCAGGCTGTACGTGGGGAGCTTTTGCTTGCCGACGCCACGTTTACCTACCAAAGCGCCACCACCCCCACCATTGCGAATATGACCCTGGCACTGCGCCCGGGCGAAAACGTGGCGCTGGTCGGCCCGACCGGCGCGGGCAAATCCACTGTGGTCAAACTCCTAGCGCGCTTCTACGATCCTGTCGAAGGTTCTGTGCGTGCCTCCGGTGTGGATATTCGTGAATTCCCGCTTCCCCAGTGGCGTCGCAGCCTGGCGCAGGTGCCGCAGGAGTCCTACCTGTTTGCAGGCACGGTTGCCAGCAACATTGCCTACGGAATGCCGCAGGCCACTGACGCCGACATCGAGGCAGCAGTTGAGCGCATTGGTGCGCTAGACGTCATCGCATCCATCCCAGGCGGCTTCAACGCGCGCGTGGGTGATCGCGGCAGGCGTTTAAGCTCTGGCCAACGACAAATCATCGCACTTGCGCGCGCCGAGCTGCTGCAGCCAGACGCGATGCTGCTGGATGAAGCAACAGCCACGTTGGATCCTGCAACCGAACGCGCGGTGCTCAACGCCTCAAACCAGGCCACCGCGGGGCGCACTGCCGTGATTGTGGCCCACCGGTTGGCCACCGCCGCGCGGGCGGACCGTATCGTTTTTATTGATTCGGGACGTATTGTGGAAGACGGCAGCCACGCTGAATTACTCGCTATGGGAGGCCGGTATGCACGCATGTGGGAGGCACACCGATAATGGGGGTAGTTCCGGCGGCACACCTGCAAGAATTGTTATAGGCGATGTCGAAGCGTGACTGATTTCACTAACATCGTTGTGAAGTCGCTAAATTAGACAAACTTGACACCACTGAAGGAAGGCGAACACCTGCCGTGAGCAGCGAAAACACATTCGGCCAGAACAGCTGGCTGGTTGACGAGATGTTCCAGCAGTTCCAGGAGGATCCAAACTCCGTCGATGCGGAGTGGCGTGAGCTATTTGAAAAGCAGGGCGCTCCGAAGACTGCAAAGGGCACCGCCAACGTCACCCCGTCCGCAAAGGGCTCCTCGCAGCCGAAGACGGATCCGAAGGTGTCGCGCTCCACGGCGGCACCTAGCCAGGACGGTCGTGAGACCAAGGTTGACCAGGCCGCAGCGCAGACCAAGAAGCCGCAGACGGTTCTGCCGAAGCCGAAGAAGTCCCCACTGGATCGCATCCCGGAGATCAAGGTTGAGCCGGGCGAGACCCAGCTCAAGGGCGCATTCCGCGCCATTGCGAAGAATATGAACGAGTCGCTTGAGGTTCCTACGGCGACCACCGTGCGTGACATGCCTGTCAAGCTCATGTTTGAAAACCGCGCCCTGGTCAACGACCACCTGAAGCGCACCCGCGGCGGCAAGATCTCCTTTACCCACATCATTGGTTACGCCATCATCCAGGCAACCAAGCTGCACCCGGACATGAACAAGAACTACCGCGAGGAAGAGAAGAAGTCCTTCGCGGTACAGCCGGAGCACATCAACCTGGGTCTGGCTATTGACCTGCCGGGCAAGGACGGCTCCCGCAACCTGGTAGTTGCAGCTATCAAGGAGTGCGAGAAGCTCTCCTTTAACCAGTTCGTCGACGCATACGAGGACATCGTGGACCGCGCCCGCGTGGGCAAGCTGACCATGGATGACTTCTCCGGCGTGACCATTCAGCTGACCAACCCGGGCGGCATTGGTACCCGCCACTCCATCCCGCGTCTGACCAAGGGCCAGGGCACCATCGTTGGCGTTGGTGCGATGGATTACCCGGCAGAGTTCGCAGGCGCCTCCGAGGACCGCCTGGCTGAGCTTGGCGTGGGCAAGCTGGTCACCCTGACCTCCACCTATGACCACCGTGTCATCCAGGGTGCAGAGTCCGGTGAGTTCCTGCGTGACATTTCGCAGCTGCTTATTGACGATAAGTTTTGGGACGAAATCTTCGAATCCCTCGAAATCCCCTACTCCCCGCTGCGCTGGGCACAGGACCTGCCGGATACCGGCATTAACAAGGACACCCGTGTCATGCAGCTTATCGAGGCATACCGCTCTCGTGGCCACCTGATCGCGGACACCAACCCGCTGCGCTGGCACCAGCCGGGCCTGCCGAAGCCGGATTCCCGCGACCTGTTGCTGGAGTCCCACGGCCTGACCCTGTGGGATCTGGACCGCACCTTCCACGTGGGTGGTTTCGGCGGCAAGGAGCGCATGACGCTGCGCGAGGTGCTGTCTCGCCTGCGCGCCGCCTACACCCTGCACGTTGGTGCTGAGTACGCACACGTGATGGACCGTGATGAGCGTGAGTGGCTGCGTGACCGCATGGAGGCCGGCATGCCGAAGCCGACCAACGCGGAGCAGAAGTACATCCTGCAGAAGCTCAACGCCGCTGAGGCTTTTGAGAACTTCCTGCAGACCAAGTACCTGGGCCAGAAGCGCTTCTCCCTTGAGGGTGCGGAGACCCTGATTCCGCTTATGGACGCTGCGATTGACACCGCCGCCGGCCAGGGCCTGGACGAGGTTGTCATTGGCATGCCGCACCGTGGCCGCCTGAACGTGCTGTTCAACATTGTTGGCAAGCCGGTTGCGACGATCTTCAACGAGTTCGAGGGCAACTTCAAGGCTGCTCAGCAGGGTGGCTCCGGTGACGTGAAGTACCACCTGGGCTTTGAGGGCGAGCACATCCAGATGTTTGGCGACGGTGAGATCAAGGTCTCCCTGGCCGCTAACCCGTCCCACCTTGAGGCTGTGGATCCGGTGCTGGTGGGTATGGCACGCGCCAAGACCGACCTGCTCAAGGCTGAGGAAGGCCGCGAGGACTTCCCGGTCATGCCGATCATGCTCCACGGTGACGCATCCTTCGCTGGTCTGGGCGTGGTCCAGGAGACCCTGAACCTGTCTCGCCTGCCGGGCTACTCCGTCGGCGGCACGGTGCATGTGATTGTGAACAACCAGATCGGCTTCACCACCACCCCGGACTCCGGCCGTTCCTCCTACTACGCCACCGACCTGGCCAAGGGCTTCGACTGCCCGGTCTTCCACGTCAATGGTGACGACCCGGAGGCAGCCGCATGGGTTGCCCAGCTGGCAACCGAGTACCGCCGCGAGTTTGGCAAGGACGTCTTCATTGACCTGATCTGCTACCGCCTGCGCGGCCACAACGAGGCTGATGACCCAACCGTGACCCAGCCGGTCATGTACGACCGCATTGACTCCCACCCGTCCGTGCGTACCCGCTACACCAATGACCTCATTGGCCGCGGCGACATCTCCCAGGAAGAGGCGGAGATTGCGGCACAGGACTTCCACGATCAGCTGGACGCAGTGTTCTCTGATGTGAAGGCTTCCGAGGGTGCACCGAGCGAGCAGACCGGTATTACGGATTCTCAGGAGCTCACCCGTGGTCTGGACACCAACATCACGGAAGAGACCTTCAAGAAGCTGGCCGATACCTACGCTGACCTGCCGGAGGACTTCACGCCGAACAAGCGCCTGAAGAACGTGCTGAAGAACCGTGGCGGCTCCTTCGAAAACGGTGACATTGACTGGGGCTGGGGCGAACTCCTCGCCTTCGGTTCCCTGGCCAAGGAAGGCCGCTTTGTCCGCCTCGCCGGTGAGGACAGCCAGCGCGGTACCTTCACCCAGCGCCACGCAGTGCTGTACAACCCGGAGAACGGCGAAGCGTTCAACCCGATCGACCACGCGGCCGTTGAGGCCGGCAACGGTGGCCGCTTCGAGGTGTACAACTCCGCCCTGACCGAGTTTGCAGGCCTTGGCTTTGAGTACGGCTACACCATTGCGGACCACGACGCTGTGGTGGCGTGGGAAGCGCAGTTCGGTGACTTCGCGAACGGTGCGCAGACCATCATTGATGAGTACATCTCCTCCGGCGAGACCAAGTGGGGTGAGCTGTCCAGCCTGATCATGCTCCTGCCGCACGGCTACGAGGGCCAGGGTCCGGACCACTCCTCCGCACGCATCGAGCGCTACCTGCAGCTGGTTGCTGAGGGCTCCATGACCATTGCACAGCCGTCTACTCCGGCGAACCACTTCCACCTGCTGCGCCGCCAGGCACTCGGCGAGATGAAGCGTCCGCTGGTGGTATTCACGCCGAAGTCCATGCTGCGCAACAAGGCAGCTGTGTCCCAGCCTGCGGACTTCACCGAGGTCAACCGCTTCCAGTCCGTGATTGATGATCCGACGTTTGTGGAGCGCGGCAACAAGAAGATCGCCGACACTGACAAGGTCACCACCATCCTGCTGTGCTCCGGCAAGATCTACTACGAGCTTGCTAAGCGCAAGGAGAAGGACGGTCGTGATGACGTTGCGATCATCCGCCTTGAAATGCTGCACCCGATCCCGTTCAACCGCCTCAAGGATGCGTTTGCGAACTACCCGAACGCCAAGGAGATCCGCTTCGTGCAGGATGAGCCGGCTAACCAGGGTCCGTGGCCGTTCTACAACGAGCACCTGCGCAACCTGATCCCGGATATGCCTGAGATGGTTCGTGTCTCCCGCCGTGCGCAGTCCACCACTGCAACCGGCGTGGGCAAGATCCACCAGCAGGAAGAGCAGCAGCTTATCGACGAGGCGTTTGCCAAATAACCGCCCCCATTAGATAAGCGAAAGGCCCCCGCACAGTGTGTGGGGGCCTTTGCCTTGCGCTGGGCGTTGTGCGCTGCGTGCTTTACTCTTCTGGGACAGCGCCCATGATGCCGGCGTATTCCGCGATCCACGCAGACACCGCCTGGCTCACAGGGGCACCGTTATCCACCTCGGCGGCGATCTCCTGAATCTCATCGGTAGCCATCACACGAGTGATGAAGTTGATGCGTGTGATCGTTCCGTGGTCAAACTTGCCGTCTAGGAACACCGGCACGATGTTTTGCGGCAATCCCCGAGGCTCCTCCACAGGCGCCTCCCCCTCCAATGCGTCCTCCGGCGCCTCCCCTGGCATCTCCTCCACCGGCGCGCAGCCTTCTGCCGGCGACGGGTTCACCGTGCTCATGTTGAAGGGGAAGGTGGCCACCATGGCGTCGTAGGTGGCGTCCGAAAGCTCAGGCCCGCTGAGGTCGCTTGCCTTGAGTTCTTCAGCCTTGTTGGGATCTTGCGACTCAAGCAGGGTGCCGGTGCAGGTGATCACAAGATCTACAGGCTGGTTCCGAAGCAGGGTCAGCGCGTCTTGTGTCTCACTGGCGCTCAAGCTGGATACGCCAGCCGCGTAGCCCATCGCGTCAAAGATCTGGCTATAGATCTCCCCCAACACCACTTGCTCTGATGAGTGCGGGTTAATACCGATAGCCACCGGGGTTCCTTGCTTGGTCCAGATGGACCGCAGCTCTTTCAGCCCCTGCGTGGACGCACACCCTGAGGTGCCCAGCGCCGCGGCAACCACCGTCGCTGCCGCAATTACACGTTTTACGCCTGCCTTGCCCATACGGTTACTGCGTCGGGCCGGGCTGATTCGGGGAGGCGATCATGTCGCGTGCTTGGGTTGCGGCGTCCGGGTCGCACAGCACGTCGTAGTGGCCGGCGACGATGGTGGTTGCAGACGAAAAATCACGCTTCCCGCCAGTAAAGGCGTACGCGATTGCCGCGAACACCAGGCCAAAGATGGCGCCGATGAGCAGGGACCACAGGATGATTGCCCAGCCGGTGCCAGTCTGTGTAAACAGGGACAGAATCAGGCCGATGAATACACCCATCCACATGCCTGACAGCGCGCCGCCACCGAGGATGCGGCCCCAGGTGAGTTTGCCGGTGATGCTTTCCACCTGCATGAGATCCACACCCACGATGGTGAGCTTCTGCACTGGGAAGTTGCGGTCCGCCAGGCTGTCTACGGCGGCTTGAGCTTCGGCGTAGGTTTGGAAGCTGCCTACGGGCCAGCCGGAGGGTACTTGCCGCGGGTCGCGCCCGCTGAATGGGGGCTGAGTCATGGAAGTCACGCTGCTTACTATAGCGCCCGCGCAAACGCCTATACTTGCTTGTCACCATGGCTACAACGAATTCGATCACCACTGCACTTGTTACTGAAGCGCTTTCGCGTGTGGACGACCCGGAAATTGGCAAGCCGATCACTGAGCTTGGCATGGTCAAATCCATTGACATCGCCGGCAATGACGTGTCGGTAGTCATTTACCTGACTATTGCTGGTTGCCCAATGCGCGACACGATTGAGCGCAACACCCGCGCCGTGCTTGAAGAGCTTGAGGGTGTGGGCAACGTGAGCGTGTCTATGGACACGATGAGCGACGAGCAGCGCCGCGAGCTAGCGACCAAGCTGCGCGGTGAGCAGACTGGCCCGGCTATCCCGTTTGCTGACCCGAATTCGCGCACCCGCGTGTTCGCGGTCGCCTCCGGCAAGGGGGGCGTGGGTAAAAGCTCCATGACGGTGAATCTGGCCACCGCCCTTGCGCAGCAGGGGTTGAGCGTGGGCATTGTGGATGCTGATATTTACGGCCACTCCATCCCAGGCCTCATGGGCTCTGTGGGTCAGACCCCGACGGTGGTGGATGAGATGCTGATGCCGCCGATTTCCCACGGCGTGCGCCACATTTCCATCGGTCAGTTTGTGGAGGGCAATGCGCCGGTTGTGTGGCGCGGCCCGATGCTTACCCGCGCTATCCAGCAGTTCTTAGGCGACGTCTACTGGGGCGATCTGGATGTGCTCTTTATGGATCTGCCGCCGGGAACTGGCGATGTTGCAATTACTGTTGCGCAGCTCGTGCCGAATGCGGAGCTGATCATTGTGACCACCCCGCAGGCTGCAGCAGCCGAGGTTGCGGAGCGCGCCGGCACCATCGCCCAGCAGACCGATCAGAAGATCGCGGGTGTTGTGGAGAACATGTCGGGGCTTCTGCTTGACGACGGCTCCGTGATCAACATCTTCGGCGAAGGCGGCGGCCAGCACGTGGCCGAGCGCCTGACGCAGCTGACGGATTCTGCAGTGGAGCTTTTGGGCTCTGTTCCTTTGGATCCGAAGCTTCGCCAGCACGGTGACGACGGCAACCCGGTAGTCATCTCCGAGCCGGACTCCCCCGCCGCCAAGGCAATTCATGAGATTGCAAGCAAGCTGAAGGTACGCCGCGACTCCCTGGCTGGCAAAAGCCTCAACCCCCAGGTGAAGTAATCGCCGTAGGTGCTGACGTGCTGTCTACAGCACGTCTTCCCAGTTGAACCCCGCCTCGCGCTTCGGTGCCTGCGGGGTTTGCTGTTGCTGCGGGGGCCGCGCTTGTTGCTGCGGGGGCTGGGCGGGTGCCTGCGGCTGCTCGTCTTCGTCGCTTTCGAACAGGAAACTGGTCATCGCTCGGCGCGGCCCCATCGCCGCATACTTGGTCACGGTGTCCAGCGGTTCTTTGAACTCTTTGAACTCCCCGAAGCCCTCAAGTTCGCCGTTGAGCTCTTTTTTGGCGTTCGCGATGCCTTTGCGTGCGGCGTAGATGGCCGCACGTACGTCTTCAATCACGCTGGGGAGGCGTTCCGGCCCGATCACAATCAGGCCGATGATCATGACGAAGAGGAACTCTCCCCAACCGAAACTGGAAAACACCTATGTCACTCTACCCTGACGGAAGCGTTGCAGCGCGTCAGCAAGCTTCTCGCGCGGGCTGCGCTTAGCTTCGGCCGCGTCATGCAGTTCGTCGTCATCACACATGTTGGCAAGCTTCTCGATGAGGGAGGTGGGGGCTTTCACGTGCTCGTCGGTACGCAAAAAGCGCATGCGTTGAGACGCCCCACGCTGCGCCACCACCTCCTCATGACACTCCTGGCACTGCGCAATGTGGTCCTGGGCGCGACGGGTGGCGCAAGCCGACAACTCCCCGTCTACAAACGCCGCAACCGCCTCAGGGCCTAAATGCTCCGTGGAAGAAAACCGCCTAGTCATCGCGAACGGATCAACTCCTTCGCCGCGGCGTCCACCTCCGCCTGCTGCTCCAAAGACTGACGCAGCTGGGTCCGCCCGCGGTGAATGCGCGAGCGCACCGTGCCCATCTTCACACCCAGGGTGTCTGCGATTTCCTCGTAGCTCATCCCCACCACGTCACACAACACCACAGCAACCTTGAAATCCGGGCTCAGCTCATCCAACGCCGCCTGCAACGCCGGGTCCAGCACAGACGCGTTGTACGCCTCATCCGGGGTCATGGTGACCGCAGGCACGCGCTCATAGTCCTCAGGCAGGGCCTCCATGCGGATCTTCGCGCGGTGACGCACCATGTCCATAAACAGGTTCGTGGTGATGCGGTGCAACCAGCCTTCAAACGTGCCGGGCTGGTACTTGGACACGTTGCGAAACACACGCATAAAGGTTTCCTGCGTCAGATCCTCCGCGTCGTGCTTGTCACCCGTTAAGCGATACGCCAGGCGATACACGCTGTCCGCGTGCTCGCGCACCAACTCACCCCATGTCGGCATTTCGCCCGTCCCAGCATCAAAGGCCGCGGTGCCGCTGAGCATTTCCGCTGTGTCTTGCGTCTCTGGCGCATTCATCACCGAGATATTACCACTATGGCCACCACGGCGTGGCCAACCAACTATGCTTCAAATCGTGACTGCAACAGCGTTTACCCAGATGACCTCTTACATCACCGACCGTCTCGCCGAGGCACCCGATGCGCTGCATCGCGCCCATGTGGAGGCGGATGAAAATGGGTTGCGTGCGCCGTCGATAGTCGTGGGCTCCTTGCTGCAAACCTTGGCTGGCACGACCGGCACCCAGGGTGCGGTGGCCGTAACCCCGGCTGCGGGTGTGGTTGGCCTGCACCTGCTGGCGGGCTTGCCGGAGAAGGCCGCGCTGACCTGCATTGAGCCGGATGCGGCGCTGCAGGCAGGCGCGAAGGACGCGTTTAAGCTTGCCGGACACGGTGCGTCGCGCACTCGCTTCCTCACCGCGCGCCCGCTGGATGTCATGGGCCGCCTGGCCGCACAGGCCTACCAGCTGATCTACCTGGATGTTGCACCGCGCGAGCTGCAGGCAGTGCTTGAGCTTGCCTGGCCGCTGCTCAGCCAGGGCGGGATGATCGTTGTCGCTGATTCGCTTCTAGACGGCACGTTGGCCGACCCCTCCCGCCGCGACCGCGACACCGACGCCGCACGCACCGCCGACGACTACGTGGAAACGCTCGCCGCCGACCACGGCGCGCTGGTGGCCCGCCTGCCGCTCGACGGCGGGCTCACCTTAATTACGAAGCGCTAAACCACTTCGTTTTTGCCAACCACCACAACGCCGCCGTCAGAGACGGTGTAGCGCTGGCGGTCGCGCTCCGCGTCCACGCCGATGATCTCACCGTCAGAGACGTAGACGTTCTTATCCAAAATGCAGTGGCGCACCACGGCACCCTTGCCAATGCGCACACCCGGCAGCAGCACGGAGCCCTCCACGGTGGCGCCTTCCTCCACACGCACATCCGTAGACAGAACGGAGTTGCGCACCGTCGCCCCCGACACAATCGAGCCGGAGGCCACAATGGACTCCTGCGCAATACCGCCCAGCACGAATTTCGCCGGCGGCAGGTTGCCGTCCTCCGTGGAGTGAATCGGCCACGCGCTGTTGTACAGGTTGAACACTGGGTGCGAGGAAATCAGATCCATGTGCGCCTCGTAGAACGAGTCGATGGTGCCTACGTCACGCCAGTAGCCCTTGTCACGATCTGTCGCGCCCGGCACATCGTTCGAGGAGAAGTCATACACGTTGGCCTGCCCCTTGGACACGAAGTACGGGATGATGTTGCCGCCCATGTCGTGCTCCGAGTCTTCGTTCTGCTCGTCTTCAAGGAGAGCCTTGATTAACGCCTCCGTGGAAAAGCAGTAATTACCCATAGACGCATAGGTCATATCCGGATCGTCCGGGGTACCCGGCGGGTTGGCGGGCTTTTCCAAAAACTCCGTAATCGTGCCGTCCTCATCGGACTGGATGCAGCCAAAGGCCGTGGCCTCCTCACGCGGCACGCGGATACCCGCAACCGTGGCGTCCTTGCCCGAAGCAATGTGATCTTCCACCATCTGTGAGGGATCCATGCGGTAGACGTGATCCGCGCCGAAGACTAGGACGTAGTCCGGCTTATCGTCATAGATCAAGTTCAGCGACTGCAAAATCGCATCCGCCGAGCCGTTGTACCAACGCTTACCGCGACGCTGCTGCGCCGGCACCGACGCAATGTACTGCGACGTCGGCCCAGACACATTCCACGCCGTAGCCACGTGACGGTCCAGGGAGTGCGACTTGTACTGCGTCAACACGGCAATACGCATATAGCCCGCATTCACCAAGTTGGACAAAACGAAATCAATCAAGCGGTAATTACCGCCAAACGGGACAGCGGGTTTCGCGCGGTCCGCGGTCAAGGGAAAAAGGCGCTTCCCCTCGCCGCCCGCAAGGACAATTGCAAGGACACGTGGCTGGCTCTTCATATGTCTAAGACTAGGGAAAACATGGCCCGCTCGCAGCACAACTAGCAAGCTTCCTGACACAGTTTGCGAAACGTCACTAGGGTGGCGGACATGAGAGTGGGAATGATGACAAAAGAGTATCCGCCGGAAATCTACGGCGGTGCCGGCGTCCACGTCACAGAGCTCACGCGCTTCATGCGAGGCATCGACGGTGTGGACGTGGATGTGCACTGCATGGGCGCGCCGCGGGACGAGGCAAATGTGTACGTCCACGGCGTCGATCCGGCGCTGGAAGACGCCAACGGTGCGTTGAAAACGCTGTCCACCGGCCTGCGCATGGCGCACAGTGCGAACAACCTTGATGTGGTCCACTCCCACACCTGGTACGCGGGCCTGGGTGGCCACCTGACCGGGCTGATGTATGACATTCCTCACGTGGCCACCGCCCACTCTTTGGAGCCGGACCGCCCGTGGAAGCGTGAGCAGCTCGGCGGCGGCTACAACGTGTCTTCCTGGAGCGAGAAAAACGCCATGGAGAACGCGGATGCTGTCATCGCCGTGTCTTCCGGCATGAAAGACAACATTTTGCGCGCCTACCCCAGCATTGACCCGGACAAGGTGCATGTGGTGCTCAACGGCATTGACACTGAGCTGTGGTACCCCACGAAGGGCACCATTACCGAGGAGCTCGGGGTTGACCCGACGCGGCCCATCGTGTCGTTTGTTGGCCGCATCACCCGCCAGAAGGGTGTCCCCCACTTGCTCAAGGCAGCCCAGCTTTTCGACGCTTCCGTGCAACTCATCCTCTGCGCCGGCGCACCCGATACGCCGGAGATCGCAGCCGAAACCCAGGGTCTTGTGGACAAGCTGCGCGCTGAGCGCGATGGTGTGTTCTGGGTGGAAGAGATGCTGCCGGCCGATAAGATCCGCGAGGTCTACGCCGCATCTGACGTGTTTGTCTGCCCGTCTATCTATGAGCCGCTGGGCATTGTCAACCTTGAGGCAATGGCGTGTGGCACCGCCGTGGTGGCCTCACGCGTGGGTGGTATCCCCGAGGTTGTTGTGGACGGCGTGACCGGCACGCTGGTGGACTATGACGAATCGGATCCCGAAACCTTCGAGCGCAACCTGGCCGAGGCCGTGAACGCCGTTGTTGCGGACGCGGACACTGCCGCACGCATGGGCCAGGCTGGCCGCGAACGCGCGGTGGCCGATTTTTCCTGGGCCACCATTGCGCAACAAACCGTTGATATTTACAAGAAGCTGATCTAAGAGGAACCTGCTCGCTGATGACTACGTTTAGACCCGAACTGCACCTCACCGCCGAGGAAGGCATCCTCGAAGGACCCGCTGGTGTTATCCGCCTCGGCGCGAAAAACGAACACGTGTGGCACATGTTCTACCAGTACCGCCCAACCCCAGACGGGCAGAGCCGCTGGGGCCACAGCGCAAGCGAAGGCGACCCGTTTAGCTGGTACGAGTGCAACGACGCGATCATCCCCGCCGGTGGGGAACGCCACCTGCGTGCAGGCGCCGTTGTCGGCGGCGATGTGGAAGACGACGGCATTGACATCTACTTCACCTCCCGCACCGATGCCGGCAGCACCGTCCAGGTGGCCCGCGTTGATGATGTGAACGCGCTGTGCAGCGATCTTGAAGACGACACGGTGGAGGTCTCCACCGCCGTCCAACGCCTAGGCAAGGTGGTGGAAAGCACCGACGAGTTTTCCAACTTCCGCTCCCCGTGCGTCATCCCTGGCTGGAGCCGCTTAAGCGACCGCGACGCAGGCCACGAAGGCTGGCTCATGCTCGCTGTCACCGGCCCCTCCGACAACCCGCAGCCGGTGGTGCTGAGCTCCGACGACGGGCGCGCCTGGCAGTTCATCGGCCCGCTGGAGTTCGTCGGTGATGCTGGGTTTGAAATGGACGGCTCCCTAGTCGCCCCGCGTCTGGTGCGCCTGCGCGACGAAGTAGACGGCGATATTTACGACGTACTGTTCATCACCACCGAAGTAGACGGCAAAGACATCGCCAGCTACATCATCGGACGTTTGGAGGGCAACCAATTCCACGTAGTCACCCCCAGCCAGCGCTTCGACTTTGGCCATGACTTCACACGCCCGCGCAACACCAACTACCCGCGCGGCACCGAAGACGAGTTCAAGCTGTACGAGCGCGCCTACATCTACGGGTTTATGACCAACGCGGGGCGCACCGGCGACCCCACCGCTGAGCCCAACTGGGAGGCGGAGGGCTGGGCCAACGCGCTGACGTTGCCGAGGCGCATCACGCTGCAGCACGGCCACCTTTACCAGGTGCCGGCCCCAGGGCTTCCGGATGCGGTTGATGAGGCGCAGCGTGCGCTGCTGTGGACGGGCCTGTGCGATATTCCGGCCGGTTCCGAGGTTGTCGTTGAGGTTATTGACGGCAACGGCGAGCCCGCCGCCCGCATCCGCCACACCGGCGAGCACATCGAACTTGATCGTTTTGACGGGGATCCGAAGACCGCCCCGCTTCACGACGATGACGAGGACAACATCACCGTCATCGTCGACGGCTCCACCCTGGAGGTCTATGCCGGCGGCGGCAGCGTAGCCATGAGCTCACGCTTCTGGCCCGAAAACGGCTCCAGCGGCATCAAGGTACGCACAAGCGGCGATGCGGAGATCTACTCCGAATGGCGCCGCGGCCACAGCTCGCTGCTCTAGCACTTGCGCAGGTGAACCAGGTTCGCCTTCGCGGTGACCCGCAACGTCTCCGGCAGCGCCGCAACACGGCTTGCAAGCGTTTCCTTATCCAGGTGGCGTGCCGACGGGCTCATGCCCACCTGGGCGGCGATCGCGGCGCGCTCCAACTCCATCGGGAACTCAATGAGCTGCGGCTCACCCACCAACTCCAGGTGGCCTTCCGCCTGCTCAAGCATGCGCTCCAGCTTGCCGCCTTCAACGCCCAAAATACCCAGCGGCTCACGCAGCTCATCCAGGTGGCCTTGGTGGGCGGTGAGGATGACGGCCTCGCCACCGTCTACAAGCACGCGCGCAAACTCCGCCGGGTTGCGGGGCGCGAAGACGACGGTCAGGGCGTGCACCGAGGCGTCGTGAAGCGGGAGGCCCTCCCACACATCCGCAACCACCGCACCCACTCGCGGGTGCGACTTAGCCAAGTGCTTCGCGGCCGGCACAGAAATGTCCAGACCCACGCCACGCGCCCCCTCAACGGTGTCCAGCGTGTGCGCCAGGTAGTAACCGGTACCGGCACCGACCTCCAGAATCACCGGCTCTTCAACGCCAGCAGCGCTGACTCCCAGCACCTGCTCCACGGCCTCGGTGACGGCCTCCACAAACGGCGCGAAATACCCCTGCGACAAAAACGCCTCACGCGACTGCACCATCTCCAGCGAGTCACCCTCATGGTTGAGGCCCTTGCCGCCAGCAAGCGTGACATAGCCTTGACGAGCCACGTCATACGAATGCCCGGACTCCGACACCAACCGGGCGCCGCCATCCTCCACGCGCAATGGGGTGCGATCCACCGGGTCAGCCAGCACGTCAACGATGTCTTTCAGCATGCGTGCATCCTACCGCACAATAAAAAACGCCCCGCGGGGCGGGGCGAAGGGGAATAATCGCGCTACTTCGATGCGTCAAGCAGCAGCTGCCCAAGTTCGGCAGCCTCTTCCTTGCTCATCTCCACAACCAAACGGCCACCGCCGTCGGACGGGATACGCATTACAATCTTGCGGCTTTCTTCCACTGCTTCCATCGGACCGTTACCGGTGCGCGGTTTCATTGCTGCCATGGGTAGGCTCTCCTTCGCTAACTAGAAGTTCTTCGCCCAATTGTACGCGCTCCGGCGCATCTTCGGGGGCCAGCGCTGTTGCGGGCTCCATAGCCAGCTCGGTACCCGTCAGCTGGGCAAGCAGCGCATCGACCTGGTCCATGCGGTATCCGCGGTGGACAACTTCCAGCTGGATGTCGTCAAAACGGCCCTCTTCAACGGCGGTCCGGTTGGCGTCTTTCACGTCGGCGGTATCCTCCATGGGCGGTAGCGCCTCGCCGCGCCCAAACACGGCGGAGAACAACCACATGCCCATCAGGGCAAAGACCGCCAGAGCCACAATCAGCAGGATCCACGAAAGCATGGGCTACATCATATTCCACGGTGGTCGCTGTGTGAGCGGCGCGGCCCCTTCCGGCAGCACGCCGGCGCGCGCAAGGACGGTACGGGTGACTACGTCGGCCATCGGTCCGAGCTCAGCAAGTGGCCGGTTGCGGTGGGTGCGCTCGCCTAGATTCACTTGGGTGATGGCGTTGGGGTGGGTGGCGTAAACGTCGATAAGCAACCCGATCTCTACCCCATAACCTGCAACAAACGGCACCTGAAGGGCGGTTTCTCTGCGGATGGCGTATTCGCCCGCCAGCGGCTGGTCAAGGCTGGCGAGCTGCGGGAAGTAGGTGCGCAGCAGCGGTTTGGCGGTCAGCTCGGTTACGCGCCCGCCGGCGCCGAGCCGCTCGTAGGTGGCGTTGACCAGGTGAATTGCGGGGTCTGCAAAGGGGGCGGCCAGTGTGTCCACCCACCGGGGCTCCACGTTGGTCACGTCCGCATCCACAAACACCACCACGTCCCCGCGCGCGGCTTTCACCCCGCGCCACAGGGCCTCCCCTTTCCCGGGCCAGGGCTTTTGCTTATCGACGCCACGCCATCCCACCACACGCGCCCCCACCCGCGCCGCCTCCGCGGCGGTGTTGTCAGTGGAGTCAGAATCGATCACGAGGACCTCATCGGCGCACGACGCCAAACACGCCTGTGCAACGTGCGCCACCGTGGCTTCCTCGTTGAGCGCCGGGATGACCACGCTGACGGTCAGGTTTCCAATCACGCCAACCCCCGGACGGTGTTCAGCGGCGGAGCCTGGCCGGCAATCGCGGCGGTCATGCGGATCACGTCGACGGTTTCACGGACCTCGTGCACACGAAACGCCGCCACGCCACGCGCTGCCGCCCACGCTGTCGCCGCCAAGGTACCGGCGACGCGCTCGCCCACCGGACGATCCACCGTCTCACCCACGAAGTCCTTATTGGACAGCGCCATCAGCACTGGCCAGCCGGTAGCCACTAGTTCGTCCACACGCCGCAAAAGCTCAAGGCCGTGGAAGGTGTTCTTGCCAAAGTCATGCGTCGGGTCAATGAACACCAGGTCCTCGCGGGCGCCCAGGGACACCGCGCGCTCGGCAAGCGCGGTGGTTTCGGCGATGACGTCGGCCACTACGTCGTCGTAACGCACACGGTGCGGGCGCGTGCGCGGCACCGCGCCACCCGTGTGTGAGCACACGTACCCCACGCCGTTTGCGCCTGCGACCTCCACCAGCTGCGGGTCAAAGCCCGCCCACGTGTCATTGATCAGGTTCGCGCCTGCGTCCACCGCCGCTTGGGCGACGTCCGCACGCCACGTGTCCGCGCTGATCACCACATCCGGGTGCGCAGCACGCACCGCGGCGATCACCGGCACGATGCGCTCAATTTCCTCTACAGCGTCGACCTCGTCGCCGGGGCCGGCTTTGACCCCGCCAACGTCGATAATGCTCGCCCCATCCGCCACCGCCTCAGACGCCCGCGCAACGGCCGCGTCAATCGCAAACGTCGCACCCTGGTCATAAAAGGAATCCGGGGTGCGATTAACAATGGCCATCACCTGGGCCAACGGCCTACTCAACAATGGAGTCAGCGATAGATTCGCAGCCGGTGAGGCGCTCATCCGTCATCACACGATGCGCGGAGACAATGTGCTCGATAGCTTCCTCGACGGAGTCGGTGACAATGAACAGCTCATCGTCGCCAGGCGAAATCAGCCCGCGACCCAAGAGCTGCTCACGCAGCCACGTGACCAGGCCCGACCAGAACTCCGTGCCCATCAACACGATCGGGAAGTTGGTCACCTTGCCGGTCTGCACCATGCACAGCACCTCAAAGACCTCATCCATCGTGCCAAAACCGCCCGGCAGGGAGATAAACGCCTGCGAGTACTTCAAAAACATCGTTTTACGCGCAAAGAAGTAGCGGAAGTTCAGGCCCAGATCCACCCAGTCGTTCAAGCCCTGCTCGTGCGGCAGCTCAATGCCCAGGCCCACCGAAATGCCACCCGCCTCGTGCGCGCCGCGGTTCGGCCCCTCCATCAAACCCGGTCCGCCGCCGGTGATCACGGCGTAGCCCGCCTCCGTCAGCGCCTTGCCAACCTCTCGCGCCAACTCATACTCCGGGGTTCCCTCCCCCAGACGCGCCGAGCCAAACACGGTTACGGCCTTCGGCATCTCCGAGAGCGCATCAAACCCCGCCACAAACTCGGACTGAATACGCATCACGCGCCACGGGTCCGCATGCTTCCAATCGTGATCCATGTGGCCCAGGGACTCCAGCAAGCGCTGGTCATACGTCGTTTCCTGCTGCTGTTCGCTGCGCAGCATCAGTGGGCCACGCAGCTTACGGTCACGTTCTGGCCGACGCGGAGTGATGTGGGGTGCCATGAAAACTCGCCTCCTATTTCGCTGTCAGGTAGTCCATGAGCTGCGCGTACACATGCTCAATCTGGTCAACTGGGCACTGCTCGTCGCGCTTGTGCGCAAATCCAGGATCTCCCGGCCCGAAGTTGACAGCAGGCACCCCCAGACTAGAGAAGCGCGCCACGTCCGTCCATCCGTATTTCGCCCGCACATTGCCGCCAACGGCACGCACCAACTCGGCGGCCACCGGGTCGTCGAGGCCGGGGAGGGCCGCGGGCGCCACGTCGTCGTAAATCAGCTCCAAGCCCGGCTCCAGGTCCAGCACTTCCTCCAGATGAGCCTTTGCCTTATCGACGCCACGATCCGGCGCATACCGAAAATTCACCGTCAACCGCGCAAAATCCGGAATCGTATTCGTGGCCACGAACCCTTCCATGCCCACCACGTTGAGGCCTTCGCGGTACGTGCAGCCCGCAATCGTGACGTCGCGCGGCTCATAGGCAGCAATGCGGCCCAGCACGCCAGCTAACTTGTGCGCGGCATTGTCCCCCAGCCACGCACGCGCGGAGTGCGCGCGAGTCCCGTGCGTGTCCACAAACACCCGGATCGTGCCCTGGCAGCCGGCCTCGATGATGCCACCCGAGGGCTCCCCTAGCAGCGCGATGTCACCCGCCAACAACTCCGGATGGTCACGCTCCAAGTGGTAAAGGCCGTTGTACTTCGTGGCCACCTCCTCGCCCTCATAGGCAATAAACGTCAAATCAAACGCGGCAGCTTCCGGGTCATTCGCCAGCGCCGCAAACGCCGACAGGTAACACGCCAAGCCGGACTTCATATCCACCGCGCCGCAGCCAAACAGCACACGGCCTTCCGGGGTGTCTTCAAAATGGTGCGGCGTGTTATCTGCAAGCGGCACCGTATCCACATGGCCAGCAAGCACCACCCGCTGCGCCTTAGCAAAATGCGTGCGCGCAACAAGGGTGTTGCCAAACCGCTGAACACTGATGTTTCCAGCGCTGCCAGCACTGCCAGCTTCAAGGTCGCGAAGCGCAGCTTCGATCACGTCGGCGATCTTGGCCTCATGGTGCGACGGCGACTCGATGTCGATGAGTTCGGTGGTGAGGGTCACGGGGGCGTCGATAAGCGAAAGCTCCATTGCGCTGATGCTACTTGGTTATGATGCAACAATGCTGCAAGGAGCCCACGGAATAGGAATTGCCAACATCGCCATGGACGGAACGGTGCTGGACACCTGGTACCCCAGCCCACAACTCGGCGGCGAAAACCTCACCACCGCAACCCGGCGCGTCTCCGCACGCGAACTGTCAGACCGCTTCTTAAACCTCATCGGCATGGACCGCGACCGGCTGGTTGAACTCGTGCCCGTCCGCACCGAAATTGCAGACCTCTCCGCCCCACCCATCGACGCCCACGACGTCTACCTGCGCCTCCACCTGCTCTCCCACCGCCTTGTCCAACCCATGCAAATCAACATGTTTGACTGCCTCGAACACCTCGCCGAAGTGGTCTGGACCAACAAAGGCCCCTGCCTTGCGGACAACTTCGAATACATCCGCACCAACCTGCGCTCCCGCGGCCAAATCCAGGTCTTAAGCATCGAGCAACTGCCGCGCATGGTGGACTACGTGGTACCCACCGGCGTTGCTATCGCCGAAGCCGAACGCGTCCGCCTCGGCGCCCACCTTGCCCCCGGCACCCAAGTCATCCGCGAAGGCTACGTGTCATACAACGCCGGCACCATCGGCCCGGCGCGCGTGGAAGGCCGCTTGTCTTCTTCCGTGACCGTCGGCGAAGGCAGCAAAGTCTCGCTCAACGCGCTCGTCGCCGCCGACGAGGGGGTGCGCCGCAACCGCAAACCGCTGAACATCGGCCGCAACTGCCGCCTGCGCCACTCCTCCGGGCTCATCGGCGTGGACCTTGGAGACAACTGTGAGCTCGGCCTCGGCGTCGTGCTAGAGCCGAGCACCACGCTTTTCGACGCCCGCGTTGGCCACCAAGTCCACGCCCGCGACATCAGCGGCGAATCCAACATTGTCATCAGCAACGAACCATTTTCGAACTCCCCGGTATTGCGCCAAAGGCCGTAGCGTAACGTCATCCACATGTCAGACAACACCTCGCTAGGGCGAGGACTCCAAACACGACACCTCACCATGATGGGCCTCGGCTCCGCCATCGGCGCCGGACTGTTCTTGGGCACCGGCGTAGGCATCGCCGCCGCAGGACCGGCAGTGCTTCTGGCCTACATCATCGCAGGCTTCATCACCGTCTGTGTGATGCAGATGCTCGCCGAAATGGTGGCCGCGCGCCCCTCCTCCGGCGCGTTTTCCACTTACGCCGAGCAAGCCTTCGGCCGCTGGGCGGGTTTTGCCATCGGCTGGCTCTACTGGTTCATGATGGTCATGATCATGGCGGTGGAAATCACCGGCGCGTCCGCGATCATCGCCTCCTGGTTTGCCATCTCCCCGTGGATCCCGGCGCTGATCGCCATCGTGGTGTTTACGCTGATCAACTTCGCCGCGGTGAAAAACTACGGCGAGTTCGAGTTCTGGTTCGCCCTGATCAAAGTGCTGGTCATCGTGGCGTTCCTCGCACTTGGCGTGGCGCTGTGGCTGGGGTTGTTGCCGGGCACATCCTTCGTGGGCTTAAGCCAGATCCGTGACGTTGGCTTCATGCCCAACGGCTTCGGCGGCGTGGCCACCGCACTGCTGGCCGTTGCGTTTGCCTTCGGCGGCATCGAACTTGTCACCATCGCCGCGGCTGAATCCGAAGACCCCGAAGTGGCCGTGCACTCGGCCATCAAGACCATCATCTGGCGCATCTCCGTGTTCTACATCGGCTCCGTGCTGCTGATCGTGCTGCTTCTGCCGTTTGACCAAATCGGCGGCGCGAACGACGCCTCCGAATCGCCGTTTACCGCCGTACTGCGCCTAGCCAACATCCCAGGTGCCGTGGGGATTATGGAAGCCGTCATCGCCGTCGCTTTGCTCAGCGCCTGCAACACCCAGGTCTACGGCTCCTCGCGCTTCCTCCACTCGCTCGCCGTGCGTGGCGACGCCCCAGCGTCCTTCGCCCAAACCGACCCCCGCGGGGTACCTGTTAGAGCCGTTTTGGTGTCCGTCTTCTTCGGCCTCGTCGCCGTCGGCCTGCAGTACTGGAACCCGCCAGGACTGTTGGCGTTCCTGCTCAACGCCGTCGGCGGCTGCCTGATCGTCATCTGGTTCTCCATCGCGTTTTCCTTCCTGCGCCTGCACCCGCAGCTGGTCGCGAGCGGAGAAATCACCCACGTCCGCATGTGGGCGCCCAGCTGGCTGCCCTGGACCGCCATCGCCCTTATCGCAGGCCTTGTCCTGCTCATGCTCACCAACCCCGACGGCCGCTTCCAAGTACTGGCTGTCACCGTTGTCGTCGGCGTCATCTGCCTCGCCGGCGCGATCTGGACCCGAAAGACCCCACGATGACCACACCATCCTCCGCCGCCACCAACACCGCCACCAACACCGCCACCGATGGCGATCTTGGCACCGGCCTCAAATCACGCCACCTCACCCTCATGGGCCTGGGCACCGCAGTCGGCGCCGGCCTGTTTTTAGGCGTCGGCGTAGGCATCCGCGCCGCCGGCCCCGCCATCATCATCGCCTACATCATCGCCGGCGCCATTGTCATCGCCGTGATGCGCATGCTTGGAGAAATGGCCGCCGCCCGCCCCTCCTCCGGCTCGTTTTCCACCTACGGACGGCAAGCCTTCGGCCACTGGGCAGGCTTCCTCCTCGGCTGGCTGTATTGGTTCCTGCTCATCATGGCGTGCGGGGCCGAAATCACCGGCGCATCCGCCATGATGGCCGGTTGGTTCAACGTCCCGCAGTGGGTACCGGCCCTTGTGGTGGTTGCGTTCCTCACCGCCGTCAACCTCGCGCAGGTGCGTGGCTTCGGAGAGTTCGAGTACTGGTTCGCCATGATCAAAGTCGCCGTGATCGTCGGCTTCATTGTCATTGGCGCAGCCCTCTGGCTAGGCCTGTTGCCAGCCAGCGGCTTCGTCGGCTTCGACAACGTGCGTGAATCCGGATTCGCCCCGCACGGCGTCACCGGCATCGCCGCCGGCCTGCTCGCCGTGGCGTTCGCGTTCGGCGGTATCGAAGTGGTCACCATCGCCGCCGCAGAATCCGAAAACCCGGCACAAAACGTCAAAACGGCCGTTAACACCATCATCTGGCGCATCGCACTGTTCTACCTCGGCTCCATTGCCGTCATCGTGCTGCTTCTGCCATACGCCCAAATCGACGGCGCCAACTCCGCCGCCGACTCCCCCTTCACCCAAGTGCTCGAAATGGCGAACATCCCGGGCGCCGCAGGGCTCATGGAGGCCGTGATCGTGCTCGCGCTGCTGTCCGCCTTCAACGCTCAGCTCTACGGCACCTCCCGCCTGATCTACCAGCTGGCCCTCGAAGGCGACGCCCCACGCTGGACCGCCAAAACCAACGCCAACGCCGTCCCCACCAACGCAGTACTGATCAGCGTTTTCTTCGCATTCGTGGCCGTCGGCCTGCAATGGTGGAACCCGCCGGGGATGATCGACTTCCTCATGGCCGCAACCGGCGGCTGCCTGATCGTCACCTGGATCATGATCACCCTGAGCTACATCAAACTGCACCCCCAAATCCGCGCCACCACCGTGCGTGTGCGCGGCGCATCCTGGGTCCCCTGGGTCACCCTCGCCGCCCTTGTGGGGCTTACGGTGCTCATGCTTTTCGACGCCTCATCACGCACCCAAATCATCTCCGTCACCATCCTTTCCGCCGTCCTCATCGGTCTGTCGTTCCTGACAACATCCAGCAAGCGCTAAGGTGTCTGTCATGACTTCTGCATCCGCCCGTGGTTTGGCAACTGTTACGCACGACGGCACTGTTCTAGACGTTTGGTACCCCGCCCCGAAACTCGAAGGCACCGGCGAGACCGGCACCACCCGAGTTGAAAAGGAAGACCCCCGCTTCGCTGACTTGGTGGGGCCGGATGAGGCGCGAGGGGTGGCTCGCGTGGTCGTCGATACGCAAATTGCTGACCTGGACCAGCCAGCGATCGACGCTTACGACGTCTACCTGCGCCTCCACCTGCTCTCCCACCGCCTGATCAAGCCGCACGGCGCCAACATGGACGGCGTGTTTGGCCTGTTGGCAAACGTGGTGTGGACCAACTACGGCCCGTGTGCCGTGGCCGACTTCCAGATGACCCGCGCGCGCCTGGCCGCCAAGGGTCCGGTTGTGGTGTTCTCCGTGGACAAGTTCCCACGCATGGTGGACTACGTCGTGCCGTCTGGCGTACGTATTGGAGACGCGGACCGCATCCGGCTTGGCGCACACCTGGCCGAAGGCACCACCGTCATGCACGAAGGCTTTGTTAACTTCAACGCCGGCACGCTTGGCGCTTCCATGGTTGAAGGCCGCATCTCCGCAGGTGTTGTTGTTGGAGACGGCACCGACATCGGCGGCGGCGCCTCCATCATGGGCACCCTGTCCGGCGGCGGCAAGGAAGTCATCTCGCTTGGTCAGCGCTGCCTGCTCGGCGCCAACGCCGGCGTCGGTATCTCCCTGGGTAACGACTGCATCGTAGAAGCCGGCCTCTACGTCACCGCGTCCTCCAAGGTGCAGGTCAACGGCGAGACCGTCAAGGCTGTGGAGCTCTCCGGCAAGGACGGGCTGCTGTTCCGCCGCAACTCCCTCACCGGCGCCATCGAGGTCGTACCCGCCAAGGGCGTTGAGCTCAATGACATCCTGCATGCCAACTAAGCTCACCTGGCCTCTGCCCGAAGAGGTACTCGTGGATGGCGACTTGGTGTTGCTGCCGTGGTCGCAGGTGGACACCATCGCGGGTGTACGCGACGATCTGATTGCCGCGTGCAATGACCCGCGCATGGTGCGCTGGACGCAAGTCCCCCACCCCTACACCGAAGAGATGGCTTCGGCATTCTTAGGCAGCACCGGACCTTCGTGTGCGCGGTGGGCGCTTGTTATGGACGCCCGCTTCTGCGGCAACATCGAACTACGCCTGCACTCCGAACAACACCGCTCGGGCGACTTCGGCTACAACGCTGCCCCCTGGGCGCGCGGACGCGGCGCAATGACGCGCGCGGTCCGCTTGGTCAGCGAACACGCCTTCGCCCAAGGGTTCCACCGCCTGGTGATCCGGGCAGGGGTCGACAACGCGGCCTCCCGGCACGTTGCCGAGCAGGCCGGCTACACCTTCGAAGGTGTCATCCGCGGCGGCGAATTCCTTCACGGGGAATTCATCGACATCGCGCAGTACTCGCGGCTTTCCTGTGATTAGCCGGTGACTAGCGATGCGACTAGCGATGCCCGCTAGTCACTGAAGAGCAGCTGCATCGCGCCGGGTGTTCTGGCCGGTACGGGTCTGCCGCTTGGCGACACCCACACCGGCGTCCCACCCCGCACCTCTATTCGGCCTCGGTAGTGGTGCGCCGGGTCATCATCATTCACCCCGTTGTGATAGCGACACAGCGGCGAAAGATTATTCATGTTTGTCATCCCGCCGCGCGCCCAGGACTGCACGTGGTGCATCTCGCAGGCATCAGAACCGTGACGGCAGTCCGGCGCCGGACACACCGGCATCAACAACCCCGCCAAGTCGCGCTGCTTCGCGTTGGCGAAACGCTGCGTGCGATACAGGTTCACCGCCCCCTCGCGCGGGTGGAACAGCGCCACTTCAAGCTCTGCACCGTAGTACTTCGCCAGGAACTCGGCACCGGTCATCGAGGTGCCGTCGGTCAGGTGCAGGGTCACCTCAGCTGCGGCTGCGGGTGCGTCAGCGGCAGCCGCGGTGGCGGTGGCGGCGCTCAGGCGGGTCCACGCCGGAAGCGGGATGAGGATCATCGGGCGGGGTGCGGCGTGCGGGATGCGGGTGGGGGCGCTGGGTGGGTTGTCGTGGGCGTCGTTACGCAAAAGGCCCACAAACGCATCCGCAAGCTGGGCTGCGGCCGGACGCTTATGGTCGATGACCTGGCGCAGCGCGTGCTCCACATCCGCAATGTCGCGCTCGGCATACGTCAACGTCATCGTCCGCATACCCGACTTCGAACGGCTAAAGCGCAGCTGCTTCTGCGGCGGCGGCTTCGGGGTGTCAATGAGGGTATCGGCGTGGCGCGAAAGGGCGTCATAGCGCCCAGTGAAGCGCAGCAGTTCCTCGCGCA
Organism: Corynebacterium riegelii; assembly: GCF_016728505.1. Taxonomy (GTDB): domain Bacteria; phylum Actinomycetota; class Actinomycetes; order Mycobacteriales; family Mycobacteriaceae; genus Corynebacterium; species Corynebacterium riegelii. Next base: position 1,607,966 of record NZ_CP068159.1, on the reverse strand, counting down.
GGCGCCAGCGCTCGCCGGCGTCGGAGACGCGGCGCAGTTTGCGCTCTATAAGCACGAGCTTGTCCAGGCTCGCCCCTCCCGCCATCTCGCGGGCCTGCGCCTGCCTGCGCGTAAAGCGCGTCGGCCCATAATAGACGCCGTGGACGGCCTGCCATTCACGCACCCGAGACGGAGCAATGCACGCCGCCAACGCCGCGTCACGGTCAAAGCCAGCCAGGGTGTCCACCCCCGCCGAGAGAAAGTCCCCAAATTCCATGGGCCACAAGCTACTGCCCGCCCAAATCACGCACAAGCTTTGGCGCTTGGGCCTGTGGATAAGTTGAAGTTATCCACAGGTGGGGCGTCGGTAAGCAAACGGCGAAATCGTTTGACCTGCGGTTTTAAGAAACGGCTTTTGGCTTGCCGAATGCCCAGAATTTGTTAATCACGAAATTGACAGGCATGGCCACAAACGTCGAAATCGCTTGCGCCCAGTAGCTCTTGGTGCGAAGCCCCGTGGAGTCATCAAACACCTCTGCCGGCAGTGCGATCGGCGAGAGCGGGTTCATCAAAAACGTCATCACCGTCAGCGACACAACAAGCGCCACCACACCCGTGGCAAGAAACGGCACATACCCGCGCAGCCACGAACGCCCGCCCTCCCCGCGGAACGTCCAGGAACGGTTCAACTGATAGTTCCACGTATTCGCCACCACGAACGCCACCGTGGACAACACGTGGTACCAGCGCACGTTGAAACGCGTGCCGAGGAGGTTGAAAAACACCTCAGACTCGTGGACGCCAAAGCCGGAGTCCAACAGCTTCTTGAACACATAAAACGCGGCCAAGTTGACCAGCACGCCGGACCCGCCGACGATGCCGAACTTCAGAAACTGTGTGGCCTCAGCAACAAAGCGTTGGGAGGTCATTCCCTAACGCGCACCTAGGCGCTGCGCGGCTTCGGCGGCGTGGGCATCCGTGGTGGTCATGGCCACGCGCACGTGGTTAGCGCCGGCCGGGCCGTAGAAATCACCCGGGGCGGCAAGGATGCCACGCTCAGCCAGCCACGCGAGCGCCTCGCGCGAGCTCAAGCCGTCCTTCCTCGCCCACAGGTACAAACCTGCCTCAGAGTTATCCACCTCAAAGCCCGCGGCAACCAAGCCCTTCAGCAACACGGCGCGACGCGCGGCGTACGTGGTGCGCTGCAGATCCTCGTGAGTGTCTTCCGCGAACGCGGCAACCATCGCCGCCTGGATCGGCCCCGGCACCATGAGACCCGCGTGCTTGCGCGCCTCCAGCAGCTCCTGGACCAACGCCCGGTCGCCGGAAATGGTGCCCGCGCGATACGACGCCATATTCGACGTCTTCGACAACGAATGCAACGCCAGAAGACCCGTGTTGTCCCCGCCAGTCACGCTCGGATGCAGGATGGACACCGCCTCCGCGGACCAGCCGAGGTAGAGGTAGCACTCATCAGAGGCCACAATTGCACCGGTGTCGCGGCTGAACTCCACCCAGGACTTCAGCTGGTCAACGCCCATAACCGACCCCGTCGGGTTGGATGGGGAGTTGATGAAGGCCAAGGACGCGCCGTCGATAGGCGAATCAGAGCGCACCACCTTGCAACCCGCGACCAGTGCGGCGACCTCATAGGTGGGGTACGCAACCTCGGGGATGATGACCGTCTCGCCGCGCATGCCCAGAAGCGTGGGCAGCCAGGCGATCGCTTCCTTCAGGCCAATCGTGGGCAGCACCGACTGCTCATCCAAGCCCGAAATGCCGAAGCGGCGCGAAAGCGCCTCCACGATCGTGCGACGCAACTCCGGCGTGCCCACCGTCTGCGGGTAGCCAGGGATCGCAGCATGCTCCGTCAGCGCAAGCTGGATCGCAGGCGCAACTGGGTCCACCGGCCCGCCAACGGAAAGGTCAATCAGCCCGTCCGGGTGCGACGCGGCTTTCGACTTCACGTCCGCAATCGTGTCCCAGGGGAAATCGGGCAACACCGAGGCCAAAGGGGTACGCATAAAATCTAGTCCTGGTTCTGCGGCGGCAAGGCAGCCACAAACGGGTGGTCAAAATCAAGCGCGCCCGTCTTCGCGGCGCCGCCCGGGGAACCAAGCTCATCAAAGAAGCCAACATTGGCGTCGTAGTACTCGCTCCACTCATCCGGAGTGTCATCCTCGTAGAAGATAGCCTCCACCGGGCAGGCGGGCTCACAAGCACCGCAGTCCACGCACTCATCCGGGTGGATGTAGAGCATGCGCTTGCCTTCGTAGATGCAGTCGACCGGGCATTCCTCGACGCAGCCGCGGTCCTTGACATCAACGCACGGCTGAGCAATCACGTAAGTCATGCGCTCTAGTATGTCACTTCGCCCTGGCGAGGGGCCAAACGCCGCCGCCTAAACCGGCAACGAGTGCCCAACCCCCGCCAAAAATGACCCACACGGCGCACCATACGGCCAAGGGAACAAGCCACACGATGCGTCGCGACGTCCACAGCGCCGCCGTACGCGTGAGCACCAACGTTGCCAACGGCATAAGCACCCATGCAAGCGGTAGCCACAGATGCGCCAGATACGTTGCCCCCACAAACGCGAAAACCGCGGCGAAAACACTCAGGAACACGTAGGCCTGAATAATTTCGCCGCGGGAAAATTCGCGGGAGTCGCCGCGTTCTACAGTCCGCAAAAGATCCCGTCCGCAGCATCTGGGCCATCCGGCAGCGGCACACCTGCGCCGAGCTGGTAGTGCTCCACATGCTGTAGCGGCTGCACGATCAGGTTGCTCAGGGCGTAGTAGACCACCGGGCCGTCACAGAGCACTGCGTGCGGGTTGGTTTCAGAGACCAGCCCATTGGCGATCCACAACTGGGTGGCGTGGGCTTGCATGGAGGAGGTTTTGGCGGCATACGTGGCGTCGTCAAGCAAAATGCTCAAATCGGCTGTCTCTACCCCATCGAGCTCTCCCGGCTGCGGCAGGCGCCAACCGGCGGGGGCGGCGGCGGGCAACGCAGCGTTGGTCTCATGCGCAAGGCGGACGGTGTGCAGCACACGCGGCACCTCGGCACGAGCGGCAGCGGCGTGCGTGATGCGGTGGGTCTGGATGTGGTCCGGGTGGCCGTAGCCTCCATTGGCATCGTAGGTCACCACAGCGTGCGGGCGGATGCGCTCAAACAGCGACACCAGCAGGTCAGTCGCCACATCGGTGTTGTTGACAAACGCACGTGGGTTCTGGTGCGCCGGCGAACCCGCCATGCCGGAATCACGGAAACGTCCAGCGCCGCCGAGGAACTCACCGCGCGCGCCCAGCGCACGCAGGGACGCCGCGAGCTCACCGATGCGGAAACCGCCAAGCTGATCGGCCTCGTCCGCAACCAGATGCTGGTAGGTCTCCCCGATCACTTCGCCCTCTTCGCCGAGGGTGCAGGTGACCACGGTGACGTCCGCACCACGGCGAGCCAGATCGGCGATGGTGCCGCCGGTGGTAATCGCCTCATCATCCGGATGAGCGTGGACGAATACAGCCCGGTAGCCGACGAGATCCCGCATTACTTATTCAGCTGCTTCGCGCGGGAACGTGCACGGCCACGCTCGGTGGCGTTCAGGATGATCTTGCGCACGCGCATCGCCTCAGGCGCGACCTCGACGCATTCGTCCTCATCACAGAACTCGATGGCCTCGTCCAGCGACAGGGTGCGGGCCTTCTGCAGCGTCACGGTCGTATCGGCGCTGGCTGCACGCATATTGGTCAGCTTCTTTTCCTTGGTGATGTTGATGTCCATGTCCTCATCACGCGAGTTCGCACCAACAACCATGCCCTCGTAGGTCTCAGCACCCGGCTCCACGAAGAAGTCGCCGCGGTCCGCCAGCTGCTGCAGGGCGTATGCGGTGACCTGGCCGGAGCGGTCTGCCACCAGGGAGCCTGTCGGACGTCCCTTGATTTCGCCTGCCCACGGGCGGTGCTCGATGGAGTACGAGTTGGCAATGCCAGCACCACGGGTTTCGGTGAGGAAGGTGGTGCGGAAGCCGATCAGGCCACGCGACGGCACGTCAAACTCCATACGCACCCAATCACCCGCACCGGTGTTGGACATTGCGGTCATCTGGCCCTTGCGGTTTGCCAGCAGCTGGGTGACGGCACCCTGGTGTTCACTCGGCACATCGATAACCATGTGGTCGTACGGCTCATAGGTCTTGCCGTCGATCTCCTTGGTCACTACCTGCGGCTTGCCCACGGTGAGCTCAAAGCCTTCACGACGCATCGTCTCAATCAACACCGTCAACGCCATCTCACCACGGCCCTGGACCTCCCAGGCGTCCGGGCGCTCCGTCGGCAGCACCTTAATGGAGACGTTACCGATCAGCTCCTGGTCCAAGCGCGCCTTGATCATGCGTGCCGTGAGCTTGTCACCGCCGTTACGGCCAGCCATCGGCGAAGTGTTCACGCCAATGGTCATGGAAATCGCAGGGTCATCCACCTTGATGCGCGGCAGCGGCGCAACGTGCTCCGGGTCGCACAAAGTGTCACCGATCATGATTTCGTCCACACCAGAGATTGCGGCAATGTCACCGGCAACCACATCCTCGGTGGCCGGAACGCGATCCAGGCCTTCAGTGACCAGGAGCTCAGCCACCTTCACGTTCTTCACATGCTGGTTGCCTTCCGCGTCATAGTGCACCCACGCGACCTGCTGGCCCTTCTTCACGGAGCCCTTGAACACGCGGATCAGTGCGATACGGCCCAGGAAGGAGGAGGAGTCCAGGTTGGTCACCTGCGCCTGGAACGGCGCGTCGATGTCGGCAGACGGCTCCGGCAGTACGTCATAAATAACGTCGAACAGCGGCTGCAGGTCCTCATTGTCCGGCAGGTTGCCGTTGCCCGGGTTCTCCTGGGAAGCACGGCCCGCACGGCCGGAGGTGTAGAGCACCGGCAGCTCCAGCAGGTTCTCCGCAGCCTCAGCTGCCTCCGGGTCTTCCAGGCCAGCGCCCAGTTCCAGCAACAGGTCCTGGGCTTCCTCCACAACCTCATCAATGCGAGCATCCGGGCGGTCCGTCTTGTTCACGCAGATGATGACCGGCTTCTTGGATTCCAGCGCCTTGCCCAGCACGAAGCGGGTCTGCGGCAGCGGGCCCTCAGATGCGTCTACCAGCAGCACAACACCGTCCACCATGGACAGGCCGCGCTCAACCTCGCCGCCAAAGTCGGCGTGGCCCGGGGTATCAATCACGTTGATCACCAGGTCGCGGCCGTCCTTGCCGGCGCCTGCGCGACGGATGGCGGTGTTCTTGGCCAAAATTGTGATGCCGCGCTCGGATTCGAGCTCACCGGAGTCCATCACGCGGTCGCCGTGTTCACCATGGTCACCGAATACGCCGGACTGCTCCAGCATTGCGTTAACCAGGGTGGTCTTGCCGTGGTCAACGTGGGCGACAATGGCTACATTTCGAAATTCAGGGTGCGACACTTAACCGCTGCTCCTTATATATAGGCGGTATGAACGTCTAAACACTACCCCTCCAACCCCCGAATCGCACGTTCGCTTGAGCCGCTTCTTTTACCCGCTCAGTGCGGTTTGGAGCTCGTGGAAGCTGGTGGCAAAGAATTGATCATTCCTGCTTGTGCTGATCACGGTGCCAGCTTGACCACGGCGGTGCAGTTCTACGGTTACGGTGCCGTCGCCGTTATCGGAGGCGTCGATAGTAATGGGTGCTTGGAAGTCCTGAGTCAGGTACACCCCGAGGAAGCGGTACTTCAGTGCGTTGCCAACGTTGACAACAAGCTCGCCCTCGGACTTCTCCTTGACATCGAAGTTCTCCAGACCGGAGAGACGGTTTTCAATCTCCGCCAGCGTGAGGTTGGTGTTGAACGTGACGGTCTCGTTCTGGGTTGCGTTCTGGGGATCAGTCATGGCTTTTCAGTCCTTTCACCTTATCGGCTTGATGTTTTGTGATCCGGAACACCACAGACGGTAGAGGTCAATACTGGCACGAGGCTGGCAGTTTCTTTCGATTTCGCCTTGACGTTGTTACATAAGTGACTATTGTGTCTCAAGTGACGTTTTCCCTGCCCAAAACAATTCGCGCTTCCGCATGCGCAGCACTTGCCGCGTCTTTGCTTGCCAGCGCTAGCGTTTTTGCCCCAGCGGCAAACGCCCAGACATCTTCCGGCGCATTCGGCCTGCTAGATGAGCTAGGCAGGCCTACCCCACAGGTAGTCCAGCGCGTCCATGACTTTGCAGACAAGCCTTTCGTGCCTGCCCAGGTATCTAACGCCCTGCGCACGGCGATCACGTTCTACGCCGGCGGCGCCGAGCTCGGAGGTCCCCCTCTGCCCGAGGATGCTCCCCCGTTCACCCAGTTCTACTGGCCAACGGTGTCTTCCCACTGCATTGGTCCGGGCCTGCACTCCACAGCATCAGCACTCGTCGTCCCAGGCCCGGCTACCTCTCCCGCACCTGGAGCCAATGCTGGAGAGGCCACGTTCGTCTTCACCGCCCTTGGCACACCGGCCGCCGCGCCCGACCAGGGGTTGATGAAGGTGTACTGGATCAACCTCAACAATTTCCGCACGGGCGTAACGCCATTAGATAACAACCTGATAAACCCAACAGGACCGGCAACCCTGTCCGCAACCGCTAAGACGGGCCCTGGGCGCGTACTCGCAGTTGTAGACGGAGGCGTGCGCACCCAAGACAAGGTGTGCAGCTTCGCCCCCACCGCCGCAAGTTTTTCTGTGAGGTAAGAGATGAGCGTTGACCTACACCCTGTCAAGCAGGAAACCTTTGACACGGTCTCCAAGACCAACGTGGACCCCAAGGGATTCCTCCGTGAGGTAGACACGTTTCGGGTGACTGATTTTGGCTTGTACATGGCACGCGGGGCCAACCACCCCCGCTTTGGCTACCTCGAAAGCTGGCTGCTTCCAAAGCTCGGCCTGAGAGCCAACATCTTTCACTTCCGCGAGGGTGTAGAAGAAGAGCAGGAGTATTACTTCGACGTTGCGGACATTGACGTTGACGGCGACGTATGGACAACGCGTGACCTCTACGTTGACTTAGTCTCTAACACCGGCACTCCTATCGACGTTTTAGATATCGACGAACTCGCCGCAGCCACCTCCGCAGGGCTAATCACTGCTGAGGAAGCCGAGAAAGCCATTGACTTCACCTTGAATGCCGTCGAGGGCATCACCCGTCACAGCGATGATCCGATGGAATGGCTGCGCACCCTCGGCATCGAACTGACGTGGGCGGATGAGGTGGAACTCACCCCCGTCGGCTAGCAAAAAGCCCTTTGGTGAAAATTAATACGCCGAAAATGGTGTGACACATCACTTTTTTCATTAACGTTAATGAAACCCACTGCTTTCGTGGCAATAAGTTTTGTTTTCCGTTGAAAGGATGACCGGTCACATGAAGAACCGCATTCGCCTCGCCGCAATCGCCGGCCTGTCCACTATCTCCCTGACCCTCACCGCATGTGCAGGTGACAGCACGGAGTCCACCAGCACCGGCACCTCCGCAGAGTCGAGCCAGGCTGCAGAGTCCACTGGCGAGTCCACGGGTGGCCTGGAAATCAACGCTGCTGGCGACTACAACCCGCTGGAGCGCGACCAGATCCAGGACGGCGGTGAGCTGACCATGGCTATCACTGAGATGGCCGAGCAGCAGAACGTGTTCCACGCCAACATGAATCTCTACACGCGCAACGTGTGGGACAAGTACAACCCGCAGCTCACCCTGTTTGACGGTGACGGCACCTACCACCCGAACCCGGCCTACCTCAGCGAGGTGAAGGACGAGGTTGTGGACGGCAAGACCGTGGTCACCTACACCATCGTGGACGAGGCCAAGTACAACGACGACACTCCGATCGACTGGACCTCGTTTGAGAACACCTGGAAGTTCAACAACGGCTCCAACCCGGATGTCCAGGTCAACTCCACCGACGGCTACGAGCTGATCGAGTCTGTCACCCGTGGTGAGACCGACAAGCAGGCAGTTGTCACCTTCAAGCAGGCTTACCCGTGGTGGGAGGGCCTCTTCGGCAACCTCGTTCCGCCGCAGGTTGACTCCGCTGACACCTTCATGAATGCCTACCTCAAGCAGCTCCACCCGGAGTGGGGCGCAGGCCCGTTCAAGGTTGAAAACGTCAACTTTGAAACCGGTGAAGTTTCCTTCGTGCCCAACGAGAAGTGGTGGGGCGAGCCGGCCAAGCTGGAGCGCATCTCCTACCGCGCAATGGAGGCCCAGGCTTCCATCAACGCTTTCCGCGCAGGTGAGATCGACCTGACCGGCGTTGGATCCCGTGACCGTCTGGAGACCGCACGCCAGATGGGTGACCAGGCTGACATCCGCGTCTCCCTGCGTCCGTCGAACTACCTGCTGACCATCAACTCTGAGGCACCGGGCCTGGAAGACCCGAAGGTGCGCGAGGCAATCATGACGGCAATTGACCGTTCCCAGCTTGCCGCGATCCGCTTCAACGGCCTGGACTACACCGAGGACCTGCCGGGCTCCTTCACCCTGTTCCAGACCCAGGATGGCTACGAGGACAACTTCGGCTCTGTCGTTCAGTACGACCAGGAGAAGGCAAAGAAGCTGCTCGAGGAGGCTGGCTACTCCGAGGCGAACCCGCTGAGCGTTCGCTACGTCACCCTGGGTGACTCCCCGATGGTTCAGGCCACCACCTCCGCAATGCAGTCCATGCTGCGCGCAGTTGGCATCGACGTCCAGATCGAGGAGCGTCCGAGCTCCGACTTCTCCAAGGTGACCTCCGAGAAGGACTTCGACCTGTTCATGATGGGCTTCTCCTCCTCCGACCCGTTCGGTGTTGCGTACTTCGGCCAGATCTACGCATCTGACTCTGAGCTGAACAAGTCCGGCACGGGCTCCGCTGAGCTGGACGCAAAGATCGAAGAGCTGCAGAAGATCGAGGACGCTGACGAGCAGATCAAGCGCGCTAACGAGCTTGAAAAGGAAGCCTTCGGCGAGTTCGGCATCATGCCGTACGCCAACGGTCCTGAGATGGTTGCTACCAAGCCGGGCCTGGCTAACCTGGGCGCAATGTCCTTCGCAGTGCTGCCGATCGAGAACGTCGGCTGGGCGAAGTAAGAGACCCGGTAACCGTTGATCACGTCGCGTAAATCCGCCGAGGCCCTTGTGGCTTCGCGCGGATTTATGCGTTTTCACACAGACTGAGAGACGCCATGTTCCGCTACCTCATAAGGAAAATTCTGAGCTGGAGCCTCATCGTATTTCTGGCCACCAACCTCACGTATTTCCTCGCCAGCTTTTTCTTGGATCCGCGCGCCAACTACTTCGGCCGCCGCCCTCCGCTTTCACCAGAGCAGATCGATGCTTTGCTTGAGCCCAACAACTTGAGCCCGAATACGCCGATAATTGAGCGTTGGTGGACATGGCTCACCGGCATTCTGACTCGTTGGGACTGGGGTAACTCCCCGCTCGGTGACTCGGTGAACGAACAGATTTCGTTTCGCATCTGGGTCTCCGCCCAGCTGACGTTCGTGGCAACCTTCCTGTCCATCGTCATTGGTGTGGCAGTGGGCGTGTACACGGCGTCGCGTCAGTACAAGCGCGCCGACCGCGTTTGGCAGGGCATTTCCATCATCACTATGAACACGCACGTGGTTGTGGCGTCTATTGCAGTGGTGTGGCTTGGCATCAAGATCAACGAGTGGACCGGGCGCCGTATCTTCTACGTCACCGGCGCCTCTAGCTCCAATGTGCAAGGCACGTGGAACAAGCTAGTTGACTTTGGTCAGCACCTTATCTTGCCCACGCTTGCGCTGCTGATCATTTCCTACGCGGGCTACCACTTCATGCAGCGCACCTTGCTGCTGGATAACTTGAACGCGGACTACGTCCGCACTGCTCGCGCCAAGGGCCTGACCAAGGCGCAGGCGGTGCGCAAGCACGCGCTACGCACCTCACTGATTCCGGTGGCAACCTCGGTGGCATTCTCCGTTCCCGGTATTTTCACCGGTGCGGTGATGACGGAACGCATTTTCGCCTGGAACGGCATGGGCCAATACTTCATCCAGACCATCAGCCGCAACGACGTGCATGGCGCAGTTGCTGTTGCGGCCTTCGGCGCCGCGATGACCGCAATATCTGCGATCTTGGCGGACCTGCTTGTGGTGGCACTTGATCCCCGAGTCCGGGTTAGCTAGGGAGGCACACCAATGTCGACGAAATACACCGGTTCGAGCTCTGGCCAGCCACGTCGCGCCAGCCAGAACCTGGGTATGCACGCAAACATCCCAGTTAATGACATGACGTCTACGTCTGAAACCGGACGCCAGGCAGACGGCACAGCAAGTGCTGAGCCACCAAACCAGTCCGCAGCGCTACGCGGCACCAGCAAGAGCCGTATCTACCTGCGCCGCTTCCTGCGAAACCGCATGGCGGTAGTAGGCACGGTTATCTTCATCGTGCTGGTCCTGCTCGCTGTCTTTGGCAAGTTCATCACGCCTTGGGCCTACGATGAACCGGACTTTTTGAACCTGGCCACCGGCCCAAGCAAGGAACACTGGTTTGGTACCACTGACTCCGGCAATGACCTATTCGCTCAGGTTGTGCACGGCCTTGGCCGTTCCCTGACCATTGCAGTGCCAGCAGCGCTGGCTATCACGATCCTCTCTGCGCTCATTGGCGCAGGTGCTGCGCTCTACGGCGGTGTGCTTGAAAAGATCGTGCTGGCAATTATCCACTTCATGCTGGCGGTGCCGACCTTCTTGATGATTGCACTGTTGGTCTCCGGCTCTGGCGGCGACTGGAAGGTGCTCACCGTGGTGCTCATCGCGTTTGGCTGGATGTACCCCGCGCGTGTGATTTGGTCGCTGGCCTTGTCTATCCGAGAAAACGACTACGTTCGTGCCGCCCGTTTCATGGGTGTCTCCCGTCCGAAGTCGATTGTGCGCCACATCATCCCCAACGTGGCGTCGCTGTTGGTGATCCAGTTCATGATGGGCGTGGTCTCCACAATCATGAGTGAGACCGCCCTGTCCTTCCTTGGCTTGGGTGTGAAGCTGCCGGATGTGTCTCTGGGTACCCTGCTGCAGACCGGTACCGGAACCCTGATCACCACCCCGTGGCAGTTCTACTTCCCGGCGCTTGTGCTGACGTTGTTGACCGTCTCCATGGCTTTCATTGCTGACGGCCTGCGTGACGCTTTTGACCCGAACTCGAACTCTGGAGGCCGAGCATGACATCTTCCGTGAATTCCGCTAACCCGGTACTTAGCGTTCGTGATCTCAACGTTTCTTTCCCATCGGAGGCAGGCGTTGTCTCCGCGGTGCGCGGCGTGGACTTTGACCTCTACCCCGGCCGCACCCTTGGCATTGTGGGCGAGTCCGGCTCGGGCAAGTCGGTCACGTCCATGGCCGTGATGGGCCTTTTGCCGGATTACGCCAAGGTCACCGGTTCGGTGCTGTACAAAGGCGAGGAACTGCTGACCAAAAACGACAAGGCCATGTCGCACATCCGCGGCAACGAGATCGGCATGATCTTCCAGGACCCACTGTCCGCTTTGACGCCGGTGTATGACATTGGTACGCAGCTGGTGGAAGCTATGCAGGCCCACAACAACATTTCCAAGTCCAAGGCACTCACCCGCGCGGCTGAGCTTTTGGACCTTGTGGGTATTCCGGAGCCGCAGAAGCGCCTGAAGTCCTTCCCCCACGAGTTTTCCGGCGGTATGCGCCAGCGCGTGGTCATTGCTATTGCGATTGCGAATGATCCGAAGGTACTGATCGCGGACGAACCAACCACCGCCCTCGACGTGACCATCCAGGCCCAGATCCTGGACGTGATCAAGGTTGCGCAGCGTGAAACTGGCGCGGCTTGCATCATGATTACCCACGACATGGGCGTGGTTGCCGGCACCGCAGATGACGTGCTGGTGATGTACGGTGGCCGCCCCGTGGAAAAGGCCGACGTGCACACGCTGTTTAAGACCCCGCAAATGCCGTACTCCATCGGCTTGCTTGGTTCCACACCGCGTGTGGACGTCCCTTCGGACGAGCCTTTGACGTTTATCGAGGGCACCCCGCCGAAGCTGGTGAACATGCAGGAACGCTGCCAGTTCGCGCCGCGCTGCCCGATCGCTGTCCCGGAGTGCTCAAACGGCGAGCCGAAGCTTGAGCCTGTGGGGGATAACGAAGGCCACGAGGTTGCCTGCATCCGCCACAACGAGATTGAAAACGGCACGATCAACGGCCGTCCGCTCTACCCCACCCCGGTGCTTCCGGAGGATTCGCTGGCGAACGTGCCTCGCGAAGAGCGCGAGGTGACCCTGGAAGTGGAGAACCTGAACAAGGAATTCCCGCTGACTAAGGGTGCGTTGGTGAAGCGTCGCGTAGGTACAGTGCACGCGGTAAAGAACGTCTCCTTCGACCTTCGCGCCGGTGAGTGCATGGCTATCGTGGGCGAGTCCGGCTCCGGCAAGACCACCACCTTGCTGGAGATCATGAACCTGGACCCGGCGCCGGGCAGCCGCATCGTGCTGTGTGGTGAAGACGCGTCCAAGTTCAACCACGCGTCGCGTCAGAAGGCCCGCCGCAACCTGCAGATGGTGTTCCAGGATCCGATGAGTTCCTTGAACCCGCGCATGACGGTCAAAGAGATCATCCAGGAGCCGCTGGACGCGCTTGGTTACCAGGGCGACAAGGACGAACGTATTGCTGAACTGATGCGCACCGTGGGTCTGGATGAGTCCCAGATTGACCGCTTCCCAGGCCACTTCTCAGGAGGCCAGCGCCAGCGCATCGGCCTGGCTCGTGCGCTTGCCACCAACCCCTCGGTGATTGTGCTGGACGAGCCGGTCTCAGCGCTCGACGTATCTATCCAGGCTGGTGTGATTAACCTGCTGGAGTCCCTGAAGCGCGAGCTTGGCCTGTCTTACCTGTTCGTGGCACACGATCTGTCGGTGGTCCGCCACCTGTCGGACCGTGTTGCGGTGATGTACAAGGGCGACTTTGTGGAATTCGGCGACGCGGATGAGGTGTTTGATAACCCCCAGCACCCGTACACCAAGGCGTTGCTGTCTGCGATCCCGATTCCTGACCCGGAGGTTGAGCGCAACCGCGTGCGCCAAACCTACAAGCCGGAATAGGGCCCCCTTGCTTGTCGACGCCCCCCGCGCGCCGACAAGCACCCCCACTCCCCCTTAGGGCACTGGTGTTAACGGACTTCGATGCCGAGGTCTTCGCCAGTGCCCAATTCAATGCCCAAGCCCGGAACCGAATTGATCAGGTTCTGGGTGTATGGGTCTTGCGGATTATCAAAGATGTCGTCCGAACTCCCCTGCTCCACGGCAACGCCTTGGCGCATCACCACAATGTCGTCGGCGGTCTGGCGGACCACGGCTAGGTCGTGGGTAATGAACAGGTAGGAAAGGTCGAGCTCTTCCTGCAGGTCTGCCAGCAGGTTGATGATCTGGTTTTGCACCAGCACGTCAAGTGCAGACACGGCCTCATCCAGTACGACAACTTCCGGGTGCAGCGCAAGCGCACGCGCAATTGCGATGCGTTGGCGCTGGCCGCCGGAGAGTTCGTTCGGGTAGCGTCGCATAGCAGAGCGCGGCATCTGCACCATGTCTAGCAGCTCAGCAACGCGAGATTCGCGCTCCTTGCGGCCGCCGACCTTGTGCAGCGCCAGTGGCTCCTCGATGCACTTGTACACCGAGAACATCGGGTCGAGTGAGCCGTAGGGGTTCTGGAACACCACCTGCACCTTGCGGCGCATCTCAAACAGCTCTTTACCTTTAAGCTGCGCAATATCCTGGCCTTCGAAGATCACTCGCCCACTGGTCGGTTCGAGAAGACGCAGCACCATGTTGGCCACGGTGGATTTGCCGGAGCCGGACTCGCCGACGAGGGCGAGCGTCGTGCCGCGTCGTAAAGAAAAGCTCACGTCATCAACCGCACGAAGGATTTTCTTGGCGCCTTTTTGGCCGCGCACGTCGAATTCCTTCACCAGGTTTTCTACGCGAACCACTTCCTCACCATCGCGCTTGCCGGCAACGCGCTCTGCGGTTTCCAGCCCCTGTGCCTTAGCGGACTGGATTCGTGCAGACGCCAACGACGGCGCCGCCTTCACCAACCGCTGCGTGTACGGGTGCTGCGGGTTACGCAGAATCTTCAGGCTTGGGCCCTTTTCCACGATGCGGCCGCGGTGCATCACCACGAGGAAGTCGGCGCGCTCAGCTGCCAACCCGAGATCATGAGTAATAAACAGCAGCGATGTGCCCAATTCCGCGGTGAGCTTGTCCAGGTGATCCAGGATTTTCTTCTGCACCGTGACGTCGAGGGCGGACGTCGGTTCGTCCGCAATCAACAGCTTCGGGCGGGCCGCCAGGCCGATAGCGATCAGCGCACGCTGGCGCATACCGCCGGAGAACTCGTGCGGGTATTGCTTCGCGCGGCGCTCCGCGTCCGGCAGGCCGGCTTCCTCCAAAAGTTCCACGACGCGCTTGTGGCGCTCGGAGCCCGGCACCACGTTGTTGGCACGCAGCGATTCCTCCACCTGCGTGCCAATGCGCCACACCGGGTTGAGGTTACTCATCGGGTCCTGAGGAACCAGGCCGATCTCGTTGCCCCGGATTTCCTGCCAACCCTTCTCGTCCAGGCTGGTCAAGTCCTTGCCGTCGAAAGTAATGGTGCCGTTGGTCACCTTGCCGGTGCCGGGCAACAGGCCCAGGATGCTCATAGCGGCGGTGGACTTGCCGGAGCCGGACTCACCCACGATGGCCACGGACTGGCCTGGGTAGATGGTCAGGTCAAAGTCACGTACGGCTTCCACCACACCCGTGGTGGATTCGAAGGTGATCTTGAGGTCTTCAATGTTAAGCAGTGGCTGGTTCATCGCTTCCTCGCCTTCGGGTCGAGGGCGTCGCGGACCACGTCGCCCATCATGATAAAGCTCAGCACCGTCAGTGCCAGGGCAATTGCCGGGTAGAACAGCACCATGGGCTGGGTGCGTAGGGACGCCTGCGCCCTCGAAATATCTCCACCCCACGACACCACGGACGTTGGCAAACCAATACCAAGGAACGACAGCGTTGCCTCAGCAACAATGAACGTGCCCAGCGCCACCGTCGCGTACACAATGATCGGCGCCGCTGCATTCGGCAGGATGTGGGAGAAGATGATCTTGCTGTCGCTGGCGCCAAGTGCGCGCGCAGCGGTCACGAACTCGTCGTTCTTCACACCCATCACAGCGCCACGCGTAATACGTGCGATCTGCGTCCAGCCGAACATAGACAGTGCAAGCACCACCATCCAGATGGAGCGCTGGTTTTGGAACATGGACATAACCACGATCGCAGCCAGCACCAGCGGGACGGCGAAGAAGATGTCCGTCAGGCGAGACAGCAGCGTGTCCCAGATACCACCGTAGAAGCCGGCGATGGAACCGATGATGGTGCCAAGTGCGGTAACAATCAGCGTGGTCAGCACGCCCACAGCAACGGATGCACGTGCACCGTAGATGGTGCGCGCGTAAATGTCGCAGCCTTGACGGTCAAAACCAAATGGGTGGCCAGAGGTCGGTCCATTCAGTGAGCGCGACAGGATGCACTCACGCGGGTCAGTAGCGGTAAACAGTTGAGGTGCGATTGCCACGGCAAGCGCCATCAGGATCAGTGCGGCTGCTACCCAAAACAGGGGGCGGCGGCGCAGGTACTTCCACGCTTCGCCCCATTGGCTTGACGGCGCCCGGTCATCGGCCACAGCGTCAACGGCGCCGAGGCCCGACTCATCAGTCTCAGCTACGTAGTATTCCTGCCCAGGCAGCACAGTATCTACAGCATCTACAGCGTTATTGGTTTTTGGGTTATGCATAGCGAATCCTCGGATCCAGGACAGCGTAGAGCAGGTCCACCAGCAGGTTGGCAACGATGTACACGATCACCAGCACCGTGGTGAATGACACCACCGTGGCAGGCTCACCCTTGATGATTGCTTGGAAGATGGTGCCGCCAACGCCGTTGATGCCAAAGATGCCTTCGGTAACAATGGCGCCACCCATCAGCCCACCAAGGTCAGCACCCAGGAAGGTCACAACCGGGATCATGGAGTTGCGCAGCACGTGGCGGTTCATCACTTGACCGTTGGACAGGCCCTTAGCACGGGCGGTACGCACATAATCCGCGCGGAGGTTTTCGCTGACGGACTGCCTGGTTAATCGCAACACGTACGCAAATGACAAGGCGCCTAGCACCACCGCGGGCATTAACAGCGCTGTGAAGCTTTCGTTTCTTCCCACTGTCACGGGAAGTAATCCCCACTTCACGCCGACGAGGTACTGCAGTACGAAACCGATAACAAAGCTGGGCACCGCAATGACAAACAGGGAGACAACCAGCACGGTGGAGTCGAAGATGCCGCCGCGGCGGACACCGGCGATCACGCCGAAGATGATGCCAAAGATGGCTTCAAAGGCCAGCGCCATCAGCGCCAGCTTGATGGTCACCGGGAAGGCGTTTGCCATTACGGAGCGCACCGGCTGGCCGGAGAACGTTGTGCCGAAGTCCAGCGTCAAAATGCCCTTGAGGTAGAGCAGGTACTGGACCAAGAATGGCTTGTCTAAGTTGTACTCTTCGGTGATGCGTTGGCGAGCAGCTTCGCTCAAGCCTCGGTCGCCGCCGAGCGCTTCGACTGGGTCGCCCGGCATAAGAAAGACGAGGGCATAGAGCAAAAGCGTGGCCCCGAAGAACACGGGGATGATTTGCAAGAGCCGCCGCCCGATGTAGCGCCACATGGGTTAGTTCGCTCTCTTTCGGTTAAGCAGTTTCGTTGACAGTTTCAGTTGTCTTCAGTTGTCTTCAGTCGTCGGTGTTGCAGACATGCTTGGCAGAATACCGCCGGACGCAACACGAAACCCACACCCGACACGAGCCGTGTCTGAGTGTGGGTTTGTGCAACTACGAAGCGGCATCCGCTTGGAGGGACGTTACTTCTTAGTGATTGCGTAGAACAGCGGGACAGACTTCCAGGAGAATGCCACGTTGTCAACGTTCTCGGAGTAGCCACCGACCACGTTGGAGTACCACAGCGGGATAACCGGCAGGTCCTGCAGCAGGATCTCCTGAGCCTCGTTGTAGTACTCGGAAGCCTCCTCAACGCTGGCTGCGCCGGCAGCCTGCTTCAGCAGCTGGTCGAAGGTGGCGTTGGAGTAGTCACCGTCGTTGGAACCAGCGTTCGTGCCGTACAGCGGGGACAGGAAGTTACCCAGGGACGGGTAGTCTGCCTGCCAGCCAGTGCGGAACGCGGTGGTGATTTCGCGCTTGGTCACGTCATCGCGCAGGGACTTGAAGTCCGGGTATGCGTTGCCCTCAGCCTCAATGCCCAGGGTGTTCTTGATGGAGTTTGCAACTGCATCAACCCATGCCTGGTGGCCACCATCAGCGTTGTAGGAGATGGCAAACGTGCCGGTCCACGGGTTGATCTTGTCAGCCTCTTCCCACAGACGCTTTGCTTCCTCCGGGTCGTACTCCAGAACCTCAGCACCGTTGAGGGTGTCGGTGTGGCCAGCGATCACCGGGGAGGTGAAGTCCGTTGCCGGGGTGCGGGTGCCGTCGAAGATGGTCGCGGTGATCTCCTCGCGGTTGATTGCACGGGAGATTGCAGCGCGGCGCAGCTTGCCCTCTTCACCACCGAAGTGCTCGAGGCGCTCCGGGATGGTGAAGGACTGGAAGATGGCAGCCGGCTGGTTCACGGCGCGCTCGCCCAGCTCGTCATTGAAGGTTGCGAACGCAGAGTCCGGGATAGCGTCGGTCACGTCCAGGTTGCCTGCGAGCAGGTCAGCGTAGGAAGCGTCCTGCTGTGCGTAGAAGACGAAGTTGATGCCGTCGTTCTGCGCAGCGCGGTCGCCGGAGTACTCCTCGTTCGGAACGATGATGGCGTCCTGGTTGTGGTTCCACTCAGCAAGCTTGTACGGGCCGTTGCCGATCGGGTTCTCGCCGTATGCAGCGAGGTCATCGAATGCAGACTCGTGCATTGGGTAGAAGGCGGAGTAGCCCAGGCGCAGCGGGAAGTCGGCTTCTGGCTGGGTCAGCTCGATGGTGAACGTCTGATCGTCCACAATCTCCAGGCCCTCGAGCGGCTTGCCCTCTTCGAAGCCCAGGATGGACTCGAAGAAGTAGGCGCCGAGCATTGCGTCCTCAACAACCTTGTTCCAGGTGTTGACGAAGTCCTTGGAGGTCACCGGGGAGCCGTCGGACCACTTGATGTCATCGCGCAGGGTCACGCGGTAGGTCTTTTCACCCTCCAGCTCAACGGACTGTGCCATCTCGTTGTGGGACACGCCGTCCTTGTCAAAGTAGACAAGACCCGAGTAGATCATATCGACGATGTTGCCGCCGCCGACCTCATTGGTGTTGCCCGGGATGAGCGGGTTTTGCGGCTCAGTGCCGCTAGCGGTGATGTAGTTGCCGCCGTCTGCACCGCCGGTGGAGGCGCTGTCCGAGCCACATGCGGCCATGGTGAAGGTTAGCGCGCTGGCTGCAACAACAGCCAGGGTCTTCTTCATGTTCACTATAGATTCTCCTTGATTCATGTGATGATCCCAATGATCCCAATCACATTTGTTCCCGGTAGCCGGAATAGAACACAATACTACCCAACAGATTCCGTAAATCCACCCGAAAGTTTTTCTCGTATTTACTTTGCGTTCACTGTGACCTGCTGCTGGGCTGGTAGCGTCAAAGGGTTACGCCCGCCGCTACCTACCAAAGGAGCCATTCATGTCCGGTGGTTTGCTCGCCCTGCTTGACGACGTTGCGCTGATCGCCCGCACTGCCGCCGCCTCAGCCGACGACGTGGCAGCGATGACGGCAAAGACGTCTGCGAAAGCTGCGGGCGTGGTGATTGATGACGCAGCAGTGACACCACAGTTTGTCTCTGGGGTCACCCCGGCGCGTGAGCTGCCGATGATCTGGAAGATCACCAAGGGTTCTTTGCGCAACAAGCTGCTAATCATCCTGCCCATTGCACTTGTCCTGAACGCATTCGCGCCGTGGGCGTTGGTACCGCTGTTGATGTTGGGCGGTACATACCTCTGTTATGAGGGCACAGAGAAGATCGTCCACAAGATCAAGGCGAATCCTGAAGAAGAGCAGGAACGTGCGGTAAACAAAACGCCGGAGGATGAGGATTCCTTAGTCAAAGGCGCAATCATGACAGACCTGATCTTGAGTGCGGAGATCATGATCATCGCGCTTGATGAGGTTGCTGATCAGCCCATCTGGATGGAAGCTGCCGTGCTTATTTCAGTGGGCATCCTCATCACCATCGCGGTTTATGGCGCGGTGGCGATCCTAGTCAAGATTGATGACATCGGCCGCGGCATGATCGAACGCGACAAAGCACCCACGCTTGGGCGCGGCCTTGTGAAGGGCATGCCGTATATCTTGACCGCGATTGGTGTTGTGGGCACGGTTGCCATGTTGTGGGTTGGCGGCCACCTGATCGTGCGTGGCTTGCACGAGGTTGTCGGCTGGCATTGGCCGCACGACGTCTCGGAGCATCTCAAGGAGGCCGCTGGCGGCGGGGCGCTTGGGTGGCTGGCTGAGACCGGTGTGTCTCTGACTGCGGGGTTGATCACCGGTTTCATCGTGCTGGGAATCGTCGCGCTACTAGGCAAACTGCTAGGCAACATGCGCGGCGCGAAGACCAACGCTTAAGCTGAAGCAATGGACAGGCTCTACTCTCTCGCACCGTCGATATGGGGTGCTGGCGAGGAAATTGAGCTCGCCAGCGTGATCCAAGCTCCCCTTTTTGAAGAGTTTGGGGACACGAAAAATTCAGCATTTTTGCCGGTCCTGCTCCACCCGAATCCGCTCAACGGATCGTGGCGGGTACGCCGGGTGGGCCATGACCGCACCCAGGGCAGGGTGCTGGGGGAAGTCGCGGCTAGGCACCGCGAGCGTTACCCGGAGATGCAACGCATTGAGGCCTCGCTGTTGATGCCAACCACGGTCGCAGAGATTCGTTTTGATAACCAGACCGGCCTGTTTCGGGCCAAGATTATTCTGCCGCCGCACCAACTTACGGTGCCTCGCAACGATCCCCCGGCAGGCGCACTCGTGCTACCGCCTGGGGACATGATTGTGGTGGATACCGCCAAGGGGGAATTCAGCGCCGATGAGCTCCTCGCGCTCTCCCCTGGCACCTGGTTTGTTGCGCTGCACCCGTTGGCAGGCACGGTTGCTGTCACGCTCAACGGCAAGGCACTCGGTGGCTTCGGTGCCGAAGATGCCAAAGAACTCCTTGCCTACATCGAAGAGGCGGGCGCCCCGCTGTACGTACGTGCCGTGCTGTTGGAGGGCATGGCTGCGCTCAATGCCGGCGCCCCAGCTGAGGGTCTGCAGACAATCCCCGCGCTGAAGGTCCCGGACACGACGCCTACTACCCCGTGGTCACTCGTGGATTTCCCCGATGGATCATGGGCGATCACGGTGGAGCGACCCTTTGCCACGGACCCGGAAGACACGATCCGGCCGCACTACAGGGCACGCTACGTGTCGCTGACAGGTGAGGATCGCCCGGACGATGTCGCCGCGCCAACGCAAATGTTTGCCAAGGTGGAGCTCCCGGAGGAACAGGTAGAAGTGCGGGAGCGTACCGCAGTAAAAGATGCGGTGAAGGAAACGCCCGATACCGGATGGCAAGGTGCCGGCGGCTACCTCACCGAAGTTGAGAAGGTGCAGCTCAGGCGTCGCGAACGGGTTGCTGGCGAGGTTGGTCGGCACCGCAAGTAGGCAAAGACGCGTACGGTGGGGCCTATGAGCAACGATAAAGGACCTAACCCGTACGTAGTAGATATTGAGAAGGCCACCCTGGAAAATGATGCCTTCCGTGACACCCTGTGGACCGGTAAGTACCTGCAGCTGACGGTTATGACCATCCCGGCTGGCGGCGAGATTGGCGCTGAGATCCACGATGGCCACGATCAGTTCCTCCGCCTTGAGGAGGGCGAGCTGCGCGCACAGATCGGCCCGAGCAAGGACGAGCTTGAGGTTGACCAGGTTGTTGGCGCAGACTGGGCTGCGTTCGTGCCGTCTGGCAAGTACCACAACTTTGTCAATGAGTCCGACAAACCGGCCAAGCTGTACTCCATTTACGCAGCTCCGGAGCACAAGCCGGGCACTCGCCACGAGACCAAGGCGGATGCGGACAACGATCCGCACGAGCATGACGCTGTGTAACCAGCGCTGTATAACCGGCGCTGTGTAACCAGCGCTAAATAACTAGCGCAAGACGCGCGCGGTACCGTCGACACGACGGGTGACACCGCGCGCGTCAAGCATTTCTAGCAGCGGGATTGCCACGCGTCGGGTGGTTCCCCACGCTTTGCGGGCGTCGGAGGCCGAAAACGGCTGTTCCAGTTCTTGGAGAAGGTCGGCGGCTTTGGTGGGGGCGTCGGCAAGCAAGACCACACCATCTGCAATTCGCACGATGCGTCCGGCCCGCTCGGCTGCGGCCAACTCTTTGTCCCCTACGCCCCACTGCGCCAGGTCAGCCGCCTCGGGCGCGGCAAAGGGCTGGGCGCGCAGGTGCTCCTCCAGCTTGGCAATCCCCTCGCCCAGATCGAGTGTGCGGCCGGTCGAGATCAGCCCGTCGGCCACCGTGAGCTTCGCCGCGGCGGCAGCCAGTGGCAGCAGTTTGGCGTCGGGGAGCTTCAGCTTATCCACGCCCTCCGCAACCCCCATCCCTGCCGACAACGGATTCACCCGCTCATGTTCTGCAACGGCTTTAAGCAGGGCGTTCTTCCAAGCCATGACTTGGCTGGCTTGAATCCAGTAGCCAGCAAACGCGACTGCTCCCGTTGGTGGTGTGTCGGGTACGTCGTAGCCCAGCCGCGCCAGGTGTTCTGGGGTAACGGCCACGCGGCGGGTAATCTCGGCGTTGATATCGGGCAGTGTGGGTAGCGCTTCGGCGCGACGTGCGGCGTCCCCGCGGCGGAGAAAGGCCGGTGGGTCCGCGTCCACCACGCGAGCACCGGCCAAGATGTGTTGTTCGCCGGAGCCGCGAAGGACCAAGGCGTCGCCGATTTTGAGTGGCAGCGGCGACTCAAACGTTAAGCGCACGTGCTCCGGCCCCAGCATCCGTACCGCACACGGCACGCCTGCAGTGCCAACGTGGGCCATAGCTTCGCGTGGGAGGGGGGATGTGGTTGGGGTGGTCAACGTGGCGTCGATAAGCAAGGTGCTCTGCCAAGCGCCGGGAGTGAGTAGAGCGTCGCCGCGGCCGATGCTTTCGGCGTCGATGCCGCGCAGGTTCAGTGCCACGCGCATCGCCGGTTGTGCCACGTCAATGGGGGTGTCCTCGGACTGCACCGAGCGCACGTGCACCTGCTGGCCGTGCAGCTCCAGCACATCACCCGGCCGGATCGTGCCCGCGGTGAGCGTGCCGGTGACCACCGTGCCAGCGCCCTTGATGCTGAAAGCGCGGTCCACCCAGAAACGGATCCGCGCATCCGGGTCCGGGGTGGGTGCGGCTTCGAGCACCTCGTGCAGGGTGCGAGTAAGCTCCCCGATTCCTTCGCCGGTCTTCGCGGATACCTCCACCACCGGCCAGTCCTGTGCTGTGGTGCCGGCGACCTCGCGCGCGATCTGCTGGCGTACCTCGGTGCGGCGCTGCGAGTCGGCATTGTCCGCGCGCGACATCGCAATCACGCCAGTGGTGATGCCAAACGCGTTGATGGCGTCCAGGTGGTCCTTGGACTGCTCTTTGAACCCCTCATCAGCGGCGATAACCAACAGCACAGCCGGCGCGGGTCCCACACCGGCAAGCATGTTGGCAATGAAACGCTCATGGCCAGGCACGTCCACAAAGGCGATGTCGCCGACCCACACGAACCCAAGATCTATGGTCAGGCCGCGTTTGCGCTCCTCGTCCCAGCGGTCCGGCTCCATGCCGGTTAAACGCTTGACCAGGGTGGACTTGCCATGATCTACGTGGCCTGCGGTGGCAACGACAAAGCTCATGCGCGTACCTCACCCGCGGCTTCATCTACAGCCTCAACAATGGCGGCAGCAACAAGCGCGTCTTGGTCTTCAGGCACACAACGCAGGTCAATGAGTAAGCGCCCGCCGTGGACGCGGCCGAGGATGGCAGGATCGTGGCGCCTTAGCGCTGCCGCCAGCGACTCATCCAGCTCCACCGCATAGCCGGGCAGCGGGTGGCCGGGCGCTCCCCCGCCGCCAACACGGCCATCGTGCGCCACAACCGTGCCGCCCACCTTGGCGGCTAGGGCCTCGGTACGCTGCTTCAACACGGCCGAGTCCGCGTGCAGGTAGGCGTACGTGGGATTATGCGCAAGGCGCATGGTCGCCTCAAGTGCTGCAAGACGCAGTTTGTCAATGCGCACCGCACGCGCCAGCGGGTGCTTGCGCATCTTCGCAATCGCCTCACGCGTACCCAACATCACGCCTGCCTGCGGGCCGCCCAAAAGCTTGTCACCGGAAAACAACACAACGTCCGCCCCTTGTTTCAACGCAGTCGTCGCGTCCGGCTCATCCGGCAGCAACGGGTCAGGTGCCAAAAGGCCAGAGCCGGTATCTACGATCAGCGTCTGACCATGAGCGTCCGCGATTTCGCGCAGCTGCGCCACGCTCACACTCGCGGTAAACCCTTCCACCCGATAGTTCGACGGATGTACCTTTAAAATCGCCTTCGCCTCATGAGCGCGTTCATAATCCGCCGGATGCGTACGGTTCGTCGCCCCCACCTCCACCAAACGCACGCGCGCAGACTCAATCAGCTCCGGCAGGCGGAAACCCGCGCCGATCTCAATGAGCTCACCACGGGAGATCACCATCTCGCCGCCCTCAGCAAACGTTGCCGCTGCCAGCAGCAACGCGGAGGCACCGTTGTTCACCACCAGCGCGTCTTCGGCGGCGGGGCACGCAGCCAACAAGGCATCCGCTGCCTGCTTGCCGCGCTCACGCGAACGCACGCCGGCGTCTAAGTCCATCTCCACGTCCACGTAGCCTGCCGCGCGCACCATCGCCTCCACCGCGCCGGTCGACAGGGGCGCACGCCCCACGTTCGTGTGCACCACCACGCCCGTTGCGTTGATCACGGGAGTCAGGGTGGTTGCGCCTTGGTTCGCGCGCGCCACAAACACGTCACGCACATCCTCAGGCGAAATCTCGCCTCGGCGGGCAGCCGCCTGCACATCGTGCGCGAGGGCTTTGAGGGTGGCGGTTGAGAGGTTCGACGTGGCGTCGGCAAGCAATAAAAGCTCATCCGTACGGGGAATGCTGCGGCGCGGATCCAAACGAAACCTCCCGAAAAACTATGGCGGAGACGGACAGGAATCGAACCTGCCAGGCTGAGATGCTCAACCTCACCAGTTTTGAAGACTGGGGCGCCCACCAGGACACGTACGCCTCCGTCGCGTGACGCTACCATACAGCGATATGAGCAAAACAGCCCCAGAAATCCGACTCACCCAATTCGCCGCAGGTGGTGGATGCGCCTGCAAAATCCCACCCGGTGAACTCGAAGACGCAGTAGCCGGCTTGGTTGGCTTTACAGACCCCAACGTGATCGTTGGTCTTGACGACGGTGATGATGCCTCCGCAATCCGCGTCCGCGATGACCTGGCGATTATCTCCACCACCGACTTTTTCACCCCCGTGGTGGATGACGCGTATACCTGGGGCAAGATCGCAGCTGTCAACGCACTGAGCGATGTATACGCCATGGGCGGCACCCCGATTACCGCGCTGAATATTTTGGGCTGGCCGCGCGACGTTTTGCCGCAGGAACTGATCCGTGAAGTCCTCCACGGCGGGCTCGACGCCGCAACTGAAGCCGGCATTTCCGTTACCGGCGGACACTCCATTACTGCACCGGAGCCGATCTACGGCATGGCCGCAACCGGCACCGCCGACCCCGCACGCCTGATGCGCAACGACTCCGCCGAGGCCGGGCTACCGATCACCCTGACCAAGCCGATCGGCTCTGGTTTGTTAAACAACCGCCACAAGGCTACCGGCGAGTGGTTCCAGCAGGCAGTCGACGTAATGACCACCCTGAACCGGGACGCTTCGCGCGCAGCAGTGGATGCTGGTGTGAAGGCAGCGACCGATGTCACCGGCTTTGGCCTGCTCGGACACCTGTACAAGATGGCACGCGCCTCCAAGGTGGACGCGGTGATTGATTTCGCTGCTGTGCCATTTATCGACGGCGCACGTGAAACCCTCCGCGACGGCTTCGTCCCTGGCGGCTCGCGCCGCAACCTGGACTGGGTCAGCCCACACGTCGACTCCGATCTAGATGAGGAGGCGCTGCTCTTGCTTGCAGACGCCCAGACGTCCGGCGGCCTCCTCGTCATCGGCGAAGTGCCCGGCTACCCCATCATTGGCGAGACCGTGCCGGGCACCGGGCGGGTGCGCGTGCGTTAGCGCCTGTTTCAGCGCCTGTTTTTAGCGCGCTATATTCTAGCGCGCTGTGGTGATGGAGTCCCCGACCTGGCCCGCGGTCTGGCGCTCCTTAAGTCGGGCGCGTTGGGGTTCCACCACATACTTCGGGTCTTCGGTGGACTGACGTCCCGCTTGGACGATGCCGAAGCGGGTTAGGCAGGAACCGGCCATGAGTGCCGCACCCGAAAGCGCTGCGATGACACGGTTGCGGCCACCCACCAGAGCGCCAAGGCCACCTGCGATAACGCAGGCCTCCGCCGCCTTGAGCAGCTTGCCGGCCTTGCCCTGGTGCATCGTCTCCTCCAGTGGCGCGTGCAGGTTACGCTCCACGTTCTTGGAGGCCAAGATGTCCGCCGCGGCGCCAACGGCACCCAGTACACGAGCCGGACCGTTGTTCCTGGTGGACGTGGTCACCAGCGCCGCACCTGCGGAGGCAGCCGCCGCCGAAGACACAAACAGCGCTGGCAGTTCCTTGTGCGCGTCTTGCCACAGCGGCACCGACGTGTTGCCCAACAGCACCGCGGTGTACGCAGCGAGTGGTGCGCCGAGCACGCCGGTTGCCACACCTGCCGGCGTGGCTGCCCAGTGGAGGAAGCTACGGGCGAAATCAGGCAACGGCAAACGTTCGCCCGTGAGCTTGTCCATTTCAACTATCGCAGGCACCGCAGAGGTGGAACCGAAGGCGCCCAGAATCCACGAGCCCACACTCATCGGCGAGGACAACTTGAACACGCGGAACATGTTGAGCATGCGCTCCGGGCGACCCAAGTCCAGAATCAGAAAGCTCGAACCCAAACCCGCAGCCGCGAACGTGGTCAGTCTGGTGTTGCGCTGCAGCTCACGGTTGCCAGTCAGCCCCGCGCCAACAGCCAGAAGGCCGGATCCGCCCGCCACGCCGCCGAGAAACAGGTAGCCAGCAATCGGCCACTCCCACGGCGGGAACTTCACAATCGGCTTGCCGTAGTAGGACTCATACTGCTCAAAGTCCGCCTTCGGCACCATGAGCTCTTCACCACGACGCTGCTTCTTGCCCTGCGGCTTTGCACCGCCGCCGGTTTTGTTACGCCTCGGGCCGCGCGGTGCTTCCGGTGGCCGGTAGCTATCAAACTCTGCCATTAGCTGCGTCCTCCAATCACAAAGGCACCCGCAACCGCACCAATCAAACCGGCTGCCGCAAAGACGGCACGCTTGGCCATCGTGGGCAAGTTAGCGGTTGGCACCTGGGGGTCTGGCGGCAGGCCGTAGACCTCTGGGGCGTCCAAAAGCAAGAAGATTGAGCCTGTACCGCCAACTCCGTCCTCGCTGTTGGCGCCATACAGACGCGCTTCCGTCATGCCCTGGGCGTGTAGCTCCTTCACGCGTGCCTGGGCGGTTGCCAGCATCTCCTCGTAGGAGCCGTACTTAATCGACGTGGTCGGGCACGTCTTGGCGCACGCCGGGCCCTCCCCGATCGCCTGACGGTCAAAGCACATCGTGCACTTCTGCGCCACGCCGATGTTCTTGATTGGAGCGACCTCACCAACAGTGAAGTCTTCTCCACGCTTCGTGCGATCGTCACGCTTGGACACGCCGCCGTCTTCACGGCGCTCGATCACGCCGAACGGGCAGCCTGCCACGCAGGTGCCGCAACCGTTGCACACGTCATCCTGCACCACCACAGTGCCGTGCTCCGTGCGAAACAGCGCACCTGTCGGGCACACGTCAAGGCAGCCCGCGTTGGTGCAGTGCTTGCACACATCAGAGGACATGAGCCAACGGAAATCCGGTGTATCACCCGGGGTAACAGACTGCGCAGGCTGTGCGGGTTGCGTGGGTTGCGTGGTTTCAGCGTTGCCGCCTGCCCCAACGCTCGGCATACCCAGCGAGACCAACTTCGCGCCCTCTTCGCGGGCTTTGGTGATCTGTTCCTCGCTCTGCTCAATAAACGCCACGTGGCGCCACGTATCCGCACCGAGCGAGCCGGTGTTGTCGTAAGAGTTACCCGACAACTCGTAGCCATCCTGCGGGTTACGGTTCCACTCTTTACAGGCCACCTCGCAGGCCTTGCAGCCAATACAAATCGAGGTATCCGTAAAGAACGCCTTGCGCGCGGCACGGTCATAGCCAACGTGCTGTGGCGCTTCGGTAATGCTGTTCGTCTTCGCCATCGGCGTGTACCTAGCCTTCCCTCTCCGCCATGTTGCGCTTCGTGTTGTCCACTTCCGCCGTGTCCTCATCATCCAAGCCCGGCGACGCGGTTGCGTCATGCGAGCCCAGCTTGGAGCCAGTGTTCTCCGTCAGGCCTGCACGTTTCTGGTACTCACGCACCAGCGCATCGCGTTCAGCACCGCGTGGGCGGCGGCCCGGGCGGATATCCACCGCGGACACCTTGGACGCCTGAATGTTCACGTTTGGATCCAGCATGATGCCAAGCAGGTCATTTGGCCCGTCACCGCTGACCTCGGCGTATTTGCCTTTGCCGTAGTGGAACGGCATGCCGATCTGTTCGTACTGCTGCTCCCCAATGGTCAGGGACTGAATGCGGTCCGTGACCAGCACGCGGGACTCGATTGCGCCACGCGGCGAAATCAAGGTTGCCCAGCCACCGTTTTCCAAACCAACCTTCTCGGCCAGCTGCGGGGAAACCTCGCAGAACAGCTCTGGCTGCAGCTCCGCCAAGAATGGCAGCGTTCGCGTCATCGCACCCGAGGTATACATCTCCGTCAAACGGTAGGTGTTGAGGATGTACGGGTAGACCTCTGTGCCTTCCTCACCGTAGTTCGGGGCAGACAGGTTATTCGGGCCACGCATGACAATTCGCGACGGCGACTGCTGCTGCTTGTACAGGAAGTTCGGGAATGGCGACTCTTGTGGCTCATAATGTGTCGGCATCGGGCCGTCGACCATGCCACGCGGGGCAAACAGCCAACCCTTGCCGTCCGGCTGCATGATGAACGGATCATCGCCAGCCAACGCATCCGGTCCCACAGCGTCACGATCCGGTTTGTAATCCGGCGCCTTGTTTACCGGGAAGTCCACCACATCCGGCGACTCCCAACGCTCAGCGTCCTCATTCCACCAGACCAGCTTCTTACGCTCAGACCACGGCTTGCCATCCGCATCAGCGGACGCACGGTTGTACAGCACGCGGCGGTTCAGCGGCCACGCCCAGCCCCAGTCAAGCGCCATCTCATCCTGCTCGGAACCAGGGCGCTTGTTTGCGGAACGGTTCACGCCGCCTGCAAACACGCCGGAGTAAATCCAGCAGCCAGACGAGGTGGTGCCGTCCGCCTTCAGGTCAGCAAAGCTATCCACCAGCTGTCCCTTGCGCGGACCTTCGAGGAAGTAGCCGTTGATCTCACGCAGCACAGACTCTGCATCGATCTCACCGTACTCATCCAGGTCATAGTCCCAGGTAATGGACTGCAGCGGAAGGTCACGCGGGTCAGTGGAATCCTTCACCCGCTCCTTCAGACGCAGACCCAGCTCGTAGAAGAACTGCAGGTCACTATCCGCATCCCCTGGTGGCTGCTTCGCCTGGAAGCGCCACTGCAGCAGACGCTGCGTCTGGGTAAACGTACCGGCCTTCTCCACGTGGTTCGCGGCAGGCAGTAAGAAGACCTCAGTGTCAATCTCCTCAGTCACCAACGCGCCGGATGCAACCTCTGGGGAATCCTTCCAGAACGTTGCCGTCTCAATCTCCTGGAAATCGCGTACCACCAGCCACTTCAGCTTGGACAGTGCCATGCGCTGCATGTAGCCGTTGGACTGCGCCACCGCCGGGTTTTGGCCGAACACGAAGTAGCCATCAACCTGTCCCTGCATCATCAGCTGCAGCGTGTGGTAGGTCGAGTGCGCACCGGTAAGGCGCGGCATAAGGTCCATGCCCCAGTTGTTGTCTTCCGTGGCGGCGTCGCCCCAGTAAGCCTTCATCAAGGAGACCGAGTAATCATCCCGCTTCTGCCAGAAACCCTTCTGGTCGGCCATGGCCACAGCATCGAGGTACTGGTCCCACGTCTGCACCTCCGCCTGCGGCATCGGCAGGTAGCCAGGAAGCAGGTGGAACAACGTAGGCACGTCAGTCGAACCCTGGATCGAGGCGTGACCACGCAGCGCCATAATGCCGGAGCCTGGGCGGCCCACGTTGCCCATGAGCAGCTGCAGGATCGCACAGGTACGGATGAACTGGGCACCCATGGTGTGCTGCGTCCAACCAAGCGCATAGGCAAAACACGTCGTGCGCTCACGACCGGAGTTCTCCGCAATGGACTTAGCCAGGTAGTAGAAGTCTTCCTGCGAAATACCGCAAGACTTCTCCACCATCTCCGGGGTGTAGCGGGAGTAGTGGCGCTTCAGGATCTGGAACACACAGTTCGGATCCTTAAGCGTCTCGTCCTTCTCCACATCCCAGGACACTTGCGCATCCCAAGCAGGCTTCGGCTGCCACGTGGAGTTGTCGTACTTACCCGTCCTCGGGTCATAGCCAGAGAAGATGCCCTCAAGGTCTTCCGTGTCTTGGAAGTCCTCGTTGATGATCACGGAGGCGTTGGTGAACGCCTTGACAAAATCCTCAAAGTAGAGCTCATTGTCCAGCACGTACTTAATCACCGCGCCAAGCAGCACCACATCCGAGCCACCTCGGATCGGGATGTGCTTATGGGCGATTGCGGACGTTCGCGTGAACCTCGGGTCCACGTGAATAATCCGAGCACCACGATTCTTGGCTTCAATCACCCACTGGAAACCCACCGGGTGTGCTTCGGCCATATTCGACCCTTGAATGACAATGCAGTCCGCATTCGCCATGTCCTGCAGCGGCTGGGTCGCGCCGCCACGGCCAAACGAGGATCCCAAACTGGGAACCGTGGAGGAGTGTCATATACGGGCCTGATTTTCAATCTGCACCGCGCCAGAGGCAGTCCAGAGTTTCTTAATCAGGTAGTTTTCCTCGTTGTCCATGGCTGCACCGCCAAGGCCAGCGATGCCCATGGTGCGGCGAACCGGGTTGCCGTGCTCGTCCGTGTCCTGCCAGCCGTTCTTGCGGGCCTCCAAGAAACGGTCCGCGATCATCTCCAGCGCGGTTTCACGGTCAAGCGTTTGCCACTCCGTTGCCTTCGGCGCACGGTAGAGCACCTCAGTCAGACGGTTGGGGGCGTTGACTAGCTGCTCGGAGGCGGCACCCTTCGGGCACAGACGCCCACGGGAGTGCGGGGAATCCGGGTCACCCTCAATCTGGATGACCTTGCCATCTTTGACATAGACGTTCTGGCCGCAACCGACAGCACAGTACGGGCACACGCTTTTGACCACACGGTCAGCGTCAATGGTGCGCCCTTCCATTTCCTTCGTGCGACGAGACTCAGTGTTCTCACCGCGGGCGAAGAGGTCACCGCCGCGCAGCTGGCGCACTACCGGCCAGTTGAGAGGACTGATTCGAGACATGCCTCACACACTAGCGCATAACGGCACAACTCCTCACGTGCTTCAAAACGCGGGATAATTCTGGACAGTTTCCACACGCTATTTAGTTATGTGTTTGTTAGAGTCAGAATCCTTGCAAGTTGTATCGAATTTCGCTGTCAAGAAATCGGGTTTCATGTTCCGCAACGCCTCTTCCCGCGCCCTCGTGAGCGCAGCAACCATCTCCGCGCTCACCCTGGCCGCAACCACTGCGCCTCACGCTCAGGCCCAGGAGGTGGCCGCTGAGCACGAAACGTTAAAACCTGAGGTTCCGGTTCAAAGTGATCCTCGTGATCCTCGTGATACTGCTGCCCCGGAAGAGCGTGAGGAGACAGACGCCGCGGACGATGGCGAGACGCTGGATTACTTTGCCAATCCTTTTGCCCGCAACGCAGACCCGCAGGGCGTCGCGTCGCCAAGCAAGGTGCAACCGAACGTCACGGTCCAGGTGCTCGGTGACATCCTGGGCCCCTACTCGCAGCACGTGGGTTTCCGCTCGGGTGACTTAGGCGTCATGGCTCCGATTAATGATGAGGGCGAGTTCGCCATGATCTTCGGTGACTCGTTTCGGGGCGATACCGTTGGCCGGGGCGAGTGGATGAGCCCTGTCGGTGTCGTGGCCAAGCGCGACGAGAATGACTACGTGGATATTCAGCGCCCGCTGAACAAGGGCGAGCGCGTCAAGCAGACGATTGGCTACCTTCGCGACGGGGACCTCACACTCATCCCCTCCGACATCATCAATATCGACGGCACGCTGTACCTGCAAGCGATGTGGAATCGCGGGCTGCACAAGACGCAGTACTCCGAGTTTTGGAAGTCTACGGACCAGGGCCAAACCTGGCAGCCGGATGGCTTCTACTACTCCGCCATGAAGCATCGAGGAAGCCAACGTGGCATGGACGAGATGTTGTCGTGGGAGATGGGCCCTGATGGCTACGTTTACATCGTCACCACCACGTTTGATCGCAATAAAACAAACGTTGCGCCCATGTACCTGTTCCGCGTTGAGCCGGAAAACCTGACCAACCGCAACGCCTGGAAGATGCTGAATCTTAACGACGGCAACTGGTACGGCGTCGACGGCTCTGGCACCGCCATCCTGGATCATGACACCGAAGGCCGCGTGGTCAATGCCGGCGAGATGAACTTGCGTTACATCGACGGCAACTGGGTACTCGTGCTTTTCAACGAGACGACGCTGCAGGTCGAGGTGCGCATTTCCAAGGACATTGACGTTGATTGGAACAACGTGCCTGCCGTCGCCGTCGCAAAGAATGGCCCGTGGGCGAACCAGCAAACGCCGAACAACTGGTCGCAGCCCTACGGCGGCTACATCGTGCCCGGTTCCAGCATCAATGACATGGACATCATCGTGTCCCAGTGGCACAACCCAGGCGGCACCCGCTACATGGCAACCCAGTTCAACGTTCGCGGACTGGAGACCTTCTACCCAGACCTGGTCGACGAAAACGGCGAAGCCTTCGAATCGGTCGCGCCGCGTACTGAGTTCCCGGAGAAGACGATCCGCCCTGCGTTGCCGGAGCCGACGCTTCCGGTTCCAACGTCCTCGGATTCCCTGCAAACCGCAGTGATTGTTATTGGCATCATTGCCTCCATCGGGGCGCTCGCGGTGTTCTCCTGGCCGATGCTGCGTCCGCTGCTGCCGGCGCAAATCCAGGACATCCTGCCCTTCTAACTCCCGTGTAGCCTGCGGAAATCCCCATCTCCGCCGACGTGTGGGGTATGTGGCGTAGAGTCACAGCGATGAAGTCCATTACCCCATCTTCGCCCCAGCAGCGCTCACCGTGGCCCGCGCTTTGGGCAATGATGCTGGGCTTTTTCATGATATTGGTGGATTCCACCATCGTCTCTGTCGCTATCCCAGCGATTACTGAGGATCTTGGCGCCAGCTACAACGAGGTCATCTGGGTCAACAGCGCCTACCTGCTTGCGTACGCAGTACCGCTGCTGATCACCGGGCGCCTTGGTGACCGCTTCGGACCACGAAATATCTACACCCTCGGACTGGCGCTGTTCACTGTCTCATCGCTCGCCTGTGGTTTGGCTAACAGCGCAGCAGCACTGATCGCGGCACGCGCGTTCCAGGGGTTCGGCGGGGCGATGGTTACGCCACAGACCATGTCGGTGATGATCCGCACCTTCTCCCCCACTCAGCGCGGCGGCGCTATGGGGGTTTGGGGTGCAACCGCGGGTCTTGCCACCGTGGTGGGACCGCTTCTGGGCGGTGTGCTTGTAGACGCTGGAGGCTGGCCCTGGATCTTCAACGTCAACGTGCCCATTGGCATCATCGGCATCATCTTGGCATTCATCTTCGTGCCCAAGCTGGAGCAAACCAACCGCACCTTTGACTGGCTCGGCGTTGCCCTCAGCGCCGCCGGCATGTTCTGCCTCGTGTTTGGCATTCAAGAGGCCGAGAACTTCAACTGGGACTGGCGGGTGTGGGCGCTGCTGATCGCCGCGGCGTTGCTGCTGACGCTGTTTGTGCAAAAGCAGCGGACGCTTGGAGATACCGCGCTGGTTCCCTTGCGGCTGTTCAATGACCGCAACTTCACCTTGGCCAACGTCACCATCGCCACCGTCGGGTTCGCCGTTTCCACCTACATCATTCCGTGGATGATCTACGTGCAAAACGTCCAAGGATTCACGCCAACGCAGGCTGCGCTGCTGGTCCTTCCGTCGGGCGTCATCTCTGGTGTGCTGGCGCCGATCATCGGCAGACTCACCAACACACATGACCCGAAGCCCTTTGCCATCACCGGGCTTTCGCTCGCGGCACTATCTATGGCGATATCAGCACTGATCACTACCCCTGAGGTAGATTCGCGCTGGATGTACGCCATCGCCGCACTCTACGGCGTGGCCAACTCCATGATGTGGGGCCCGCTGTCCATGGTGGCTACCCGCAACCTGGAACGCACGCTGGCGGGTGCCGGTTCCAGCGTCTACAACACCACACGTCAGATCGGTGCCGTGATCGGCTCTGCAGCCATCGCTGCGATGATGACATCGCAGCTCACGCGCACGCTCGGCGGCAGCGCTGGCGAAACCAGCACCACCGGCGCCGCTGCAACGCACATGAGTGGCACGCTGCCGCCGCCGCTGCACCAGCCGTTTGCAGACGCCATGAGTACATCCATCTGGCTGCCCTGCGCCGTCATCGCGCTTGGTGCGTTGGTGGCGTGCTGCTTTAAACGGACTGAGTCTTGGTCTGCGCAGTAGCAGCAAACGTATCCGGGTTCAGGTTCCACACCGGCGGATCAATGCGTTCAAATCCGTAGTGCTCCCAGAACTTCACGGCCTGGGTGTTCGTCGGCATGACCATCAGGTGGATGGCTGGGGTGCCTAGGTCGGCGAGGTACTTCACGGCAGCGTCGACAAGCATCCGCCCAATGCCGCTTCCCTGCACTTCCGGGCGAACCCCAACCATGTGCAGCCAGCCGCGGTGGCCGTCAAAACCGGGCATGATTACGCCGTCAATAACCCCGTCGGCTTCCGCAACGAAGATGGTGCTGGTGGGGGTGGCCATAGCCAGATCAAAATCTACCGGCGGGTTGTTCCATCGGTTGGTGATGCCGGAGACATCCCACACCTCACAAACCTGATCTCTATCCGCCGGTGTCGCCTCGCGCAGTGTATGCATGAGGCATGAGTGTAACGGGCAGTGAGACGACTCGGCGAAAGCCACGCTCCCCCAAACGGCGAATCACCGGCAGCTATCCCATTGACACTGGTCAGGCCGACATCGTTGCGGACCCAGCGCGTGACGGCGGCTACATCCTTGAGGTCAACCGTGTGCCCTCGTCCTACGTTGTGCCCGGCGCGCCGGAGGTGCTGGAGTATGACTACATGCAATGGATTGCGGGTTTCATCGCTGGCGCCGAGTTGCCGGAGCCATTTACCGCAGTCCATCTGGGTGCGGCCGGGTGCGCGCTGCCGAGTTACGTCAACCACCGCTGGGAAAGCCACAATATTGCCGTTGAGCTGGACCGGGGTTTGGCTCGCGTGGTGCGCGAAGCTTTCGACCCTCCGGTGGAGATCGTGGTGGCCGAGGCCCGCGCGTTTACGCATGCTCTTGCGCTGGCTTCGGTGGATGTGATCGTTCGCGATGTGTTTGCTGGCCCGGATACCCCTCGCCCGTTGACCACGGTGGAGTTCTTCCGTGCGGCGCATCGCGCGCTTCGCCTGGGTGGGTTGTTCGTGGCCAACATTGGTGATCGTATGGGCTTGCCAAATACCCGCGCTGAGCTTGCCGGACTCGCCGAGGTTTTCGCACACACCATGGCCGCCGCCACGCCCGAGGCCCTCGCCGGTCGCGCCTACGGCAACGTGGTGGTTGCGGCCTCAGATACTCCCTTGGAGTTCCGTGGTGAGGTTCCATCCAAAGAGGGCAGTTTGCTTATCGACGCCCACGTCAACCCCCACCACGACCAACCCCACCCCCGGCGCGCAACCCCTTAAAACTCAAACTCCGTACCCAGACTTGGCTGGTAGAACACGGCGCGCTGGGCGGTGATGTCGTTGAAGTGGGGCGAGGTGACCTCCGCTAGTGCTGCGATGTAGTCCGGCACGATCGCTTTTGGCAGACGCAGCCCCATGGTCAGGTGCGGAATCCAGCGCTCGCCGCGCCCTTCTGGGTTCAGCGCACTGATGGTGCGGGCGGCTCGCTCAAGTGGTTCCGGTGCCTCCAGCAGCCAGGTGACTGTTTGTTTGGATTTGGTGCCGAACACGGCGACGCCGACGCGCCGCAACGTAGCCGGAAGCAGCGGCGGCAAGAGCACAGCAGCCTCCCCGATCACCTGGCGCTGCATAGTGGGCGCGAATGTGATGGACACGTGTGGACGCTGGCGCTGCTTGGGAAACCCCCGCCGTGCAAGCTCCGCGTAGATCGCGCGCACAGTCTGCTCGTCTTCATCTGACAAGCGCAGCAGGATGTTTTCGGGTGGCACGAGGCCAAGGGTAGCGAAGCCTTGGGGATCCCAACTACCCCTTCTTGACATTAGGTGAGCCTTACCTTACGTTCTGTATCGGCCCTTAACTTAGGCTTACCTACCTTGGAAAGGTTGTGTTGTGAAACTCTCCACCAAACTCGGCGCGTTTGCTATCGCAGCGTGCACCGCGCTGAGCCTTGCGGCTTGCTCAAGCTCCGAAACCTCGTCTACTTCGTCATCTACAGCACCTGCGACATCCTCGTCAGTGGAGCGCAGCGCTACGACCGCAATCACCGTCACGGACGCCGCCGGCCGCACGCTGAAATTCGATGAACTGCCGGAGCGCATTGTGCTCGCCGAAGGCCGCGCCGCCTTCGCCACTGCCCTGTTGCAGGAAGATCCGCTGCACAACATCGCCGCATACGGCCAGGACCTGGTGAAAAATGCTGGCGCATTCCGCGACAAGCTCATCGAACTCGACCCAGAGGTGGAAAAGATGCCGGTGATCGGCTCTGTTCACAAGGGCGATGTCACCGTAGAAAACCTGCTGGCGCAGAACCCAGATGTGGTCATTATGACCCTGGATCAGAAGAAGGCCGTTGAGGAAAGCGGATTCATCTCCGACATGGATGCCGCTGGCATCACCTACGCGTTCATCGATTTCCGCCAAAAGCCCTTGGAAAACACCACAGTATCTATGAAGCTCCTGGGAGACCTGCTGGGCCAGAGCGAACGCGCAGAAAAGTACAACGAGTTCTACAACGCAAAGGTCAAAGAGATCACTGACCGCGTTGCAAAAACTACAGAGCGCCCGAACGTGCTGCTGTGGACCGCTGCGGGTTACAACGAGTGCTGCGCCGTCGCAGGTAATGTCCACCTGGGCACGTTGGTTACCGCAGCAGGTGGACACAACCTCGGGCCGGATGTCCTCGGCCCAGAGACGAAGACCATCACTCCGGAAAAACTCATTGAGCTTGACCCTGACAAGATCATTGTCACCGGTGGCGAGTGGGCCAGGGACCCCAACAAGACTGACACGTTCCGCCACGTAGAGCTGGGCTACCAGTCCACCCCGGAACTAGCCTTGGAAACATCGCAGGGCCCGCTGAACAAGCCAGGTTTTGAACTGCTGCAGGCACCGAAGGACGGCAACTTCTTCGCCGTGTACCACCAGTTCTACGACAACCCCTTCAACGTATTCGCGCTCGAAGCTTTTGCTGCATGGATTCACCCGGAAGAATTCGCTAACTACAACCCAACGGAGGAATTCAAGCAATTCCACAAGGACTGGCTACCGATTCCTTACAGCGGCGTGTTCTTCCTCGACCCGGCTCACCCGGAGAAGGCATAACCCGTGACTACCCAGGTATCTACGCCGCAGATAAAGGCAGTGGATGCCCGCCAGGCCGCGATTGACAGTTACCGCAAACGCGGACGTAACAAAGCGTTCGCTATTGCTGGTCTAGTCGTCGCGGTTTTTGCGAGCTTCCTGTTTGCCATCATTGTCGGTCCCCTCAACATCTCCATCGCTGATGTGTTTCTGGCAGTATTTCGCCCGGATCATGTAGATGAGCAGACGCGTGTAGTCATTCGTACGCTTCGCCTGCCCGCCGCCGTAATGGCGGTCCTGTGCGGCGCAGCACTCGGGTTGGCCGGTGGGAAGATGCAGACGATTCTGGATAACCCGTTGGCCGAGCCTTTCACGCTTGGCATTTCGGCTGCCGCTGCTTTCGGTGCGGCATTGTCCATCGTGATGGGGTGGACGGTGATTGCGAACCCCCAGTTCAACCTGGCGCTAACCGCCGCCGTATCCGCGCTGCTTGCTGTAGCAATTGTCGCCGTGGCATCGGTGTGGCGTGGCGCCACCGCAGAATCCATGATCCTGCTCGGCATTGCGTTGTCGTTTTTCTTCCAGGCACTGTTGTCCCTTTTGCAGTACGGTGCCAACATCGAGGCCTTGCAGCAGATCGTGTTCTGGACCATGGGCTCAATGCAGCGCGCTACCTGGACCTCGAACACGATCCTTGCTGTGGTGCTGGCTGCTGCAGTTCCCTACTGTGTGGCTAACTCTTGGCGTTTAACGGCGCTTCGGCTTGGCGACGACCGCGCGGCCGCCCTCGGCATCGACGTCAAGCGCCTCCGCCTCACCACCCTCATCGTCGCTTCACTCTTGGCCGCTGCATCCGTGGCGTTTACCGGCATCATCGGATTCATCGGGTTGGTTGGGCCTCATGTGGCCCGCATGCTGGTTGGTGAGGACCAGAAGTACTTCCTGCCAGGTTCTGCTGCCGCAGGGGCAATGCTGCTCAGCTTGGCCTATGCCGTTTCCCTGTCCATCATCCCTGGTTTGGCAATCCCGATCGGCATCATCACGGCCCTGGTTGGCGTGCCGTTTTTCGTGTTCCTCATCTTTACTCGCACAAAGGGCAGGAGATAACCACTATGACAAGTTGCGTGACAATTACCGCGCGAGCGCTCACTGTCGGATACGGCCGGACAACCATCCTGCACAATATGGACTTCGGCCCGCTCGAAACGGGCAAGGTCATCGGGCTTATCGGCCCGAATGCGGCGGGCAAGTCGACGTTGGTTAAAACGATTGCGGGGATTAAGCGTCCACAATCAGGCACTTGCTCCGTCACCGTAGGCAGCAAAGTTGTAGAGGGCAGAGAGCGAACCCAGGCCATCGGATACGTGCCTCAGGACCTGCTGGCAACCGCGTCCCTGACCACCTTCGAGTCAGTGATGGTCTCCGCCCGCCGGAGCGAAGTGGAAGACTGGGATCCAATAAGCGCAACAGCTGACACCCTGGAACGCCTTGGCATTACCTACCTGTCAGACCGGCTGATCTCCGAAATGTCCGGCGGCCAGCGCCAGCTGGTTGGCGTTGCGCAGATGCTGGTGCGCCACCCGAACATTTTGCTTCTGGACGAGCCAACTTCCGCCCTTGACATCCACCACCAAGTACACCTGCTGGAGATTGTGCGCGAGGAGGTGCGCGGCACCGACCGCCTGGCCGTGGTGGCCATCCACGATCTCAACTTGGCAGCTCGTTTTTGTGACGAGCTGCTGGTGATTAAAGGCGGCCGCGCCATCGCGCACGACAAGCCCAAAACGGTACTCACCCCGGAACTGCTCCATGAGGTCTACGACATCGACGCTCGCATTCTTTACGACGCCGACGTCCCCGTCATCTGCCCCGTATAAATTCCCTTATCCCCACTGAGGGTTATCCACATCCACGCCAGCTTCGGCAGCCGCGGCCTCAACAAGCTGCAGCAGGTAGTCCTGGGCACCGGCGTAAGCCCTGTGGAACCGGGCATCACCCACATACATGCGTGCCAGAATCAGCTGGCGCGCAGGCGTGACTTCATACCACTGCCCAATGCTTTTTCTGTGGCGTGTAACCAACGCCGCGGCTTCCTCAGACCCCGGTGCCACGCCTGCATCGCGGGCGGCTACGAGATCAGCAGCCAACGCTTCCTGTTCCTCTTGGAGGCGCGCGAAATCACCTTCCCCCATCTGCGCGAGTTTCTCCTGGGACTGCGCCCACTCCGGGGTATCGCCCCAGCGCTCCTGTGCCTCTGCCTGGTACGCGGGCATGTCTTCGCCCAGGTATTTCTTCATTGCGTCCATATCTATGTTGCCTTTCTTCATATCGTTGATCAGGTTGTTGATGGTGGTGAGTTGTTGGGTGAGCGTGCGGCGTCGATAAGCAAGAGCCCTACGGTGGTGCTCCAAGGCGGCCGCAAGGGCATCCGGGGAGGCGTCGAGCAGCTCACCAATCTGGGCAAGAGGCACGCCGACTCCGCGGTACAGCGCGATCGCCGCGCCACGCTCCATCTCAGCGTCGGTGTAGATGCGGTAATCCGCCGTGGTGCGCTCCGGGATAAGCAGGCCCATCGACTCCCAGTGGCGCAGCGCCTTCGCGCTCACACCAAGGATTTCCGCCGCCTGGCCAACCGTGTACTCGTTTCCATCAACCATGCTGTCGATTGAACAGGTTGCCGTAGGGGCAAGGTCAAATACGGCGCGTAGCATGGATCAGCATGCACTTGCTTCGCACCCCACGCCTTGTATTGTCCGTACCCACGGACGCCGATGTTGACGCCATCTTTGCCATCCACTCGGATGCGCGTACCTACGAGCACCGTCCCGATCTGGCCATGAAAACCAGGCAGGAAGCCGAGGAGCTCGCACACGCGTGGCAGGCGAATTGGCGTGAGAAGCAGCTGGGCTACTACGTGGTGTCCACACTCGATGGCACCACCATCGGTTTTACGGGCCTGCGCCACAGCCAGGAGGCTGGCGAGGACGTGCTCAACCTCTACTACCGCTTCGCCCCAGAATCCCAAGGCAAAGGCTATGCCAAAGAAGCTGCGGCCGCGGCCCTGGCAAGCGCCCGTGAGCGGTTCCCAGAGTTGCCCGTGGTTGCCATCATTGACCCTACGAATGAGGCGTCAATTGGTTTGGCTTTGAAGCTGGGATTTCAGCATGTCCCCGGTGCAGGAGTTCCTGATGACTACGAGGTGTACCGGTGTTCCTAGTGGCGGAAAGACGACATCGGTTTGCCCGGTTTTGCCCCTATCCCCGCTGATTTGGGAGATATATCAAGTGTTCACCGGCTGAAGTCCAATGTTCAAAGGCGCAACCTCAACATCAGCCGGATCATTCATCAATAGCTTGTCTACAAAGCTCTCCTCACTCCGAGTGAGCTTGGAGTATTCCGCGATCGTTTTTGGGATATTGGTAGCCATCAGCCCCCTTTTTTAGTGACGTACTTTCATTTTATGGATTCAGTCGGGCTAATCAATGCTCGAGATTCCACTCCAGTGTTTTGCTGTTGCCACAGCACCAGTTGCGGCCGATTCGGTTGTAGGTTAAATGACTATGTGTCGTAGTTTTCCCGTGCGTATTGCCCTGCCGTTTGTTGCCTGCGCTCTTGCGCTCAGCGCTTGCTCCGGCAGCGGCGACACCGTCGTTGTAACCGCCACCGAAGTTGTAGACCCTGATTCCGGCGAGGTATACACAACCGTTGCTGGCCAGCCTGAGGAGCCGCCGACGCGCAAACAGGACAAACGCGCCAAGGAAGCAGACTGGCGCACCGAATACGCCAAAGTGCTAGATAACCCTGGTAGTTACAACTTTGACCTGCCCAACCCCACCGGCATTGCCCTTAAATACGCCCCCGAGGGCAACTACCGCTACGCCCTTGTAGAGGCAAACGGCGGGGGCACGCCGGAGCTGCTTTTGAGCTTCGACGGCGTCGATGAAATGTCCAACCACTTCTCTCGCGTGCTGCTGTTTCAGGTTGGGGATGGTGGGTCCGCGGAGGCGTCGACAAGCATCCTGACCCAAGGTGCCTCCGGTGCGGGCGGGTACCGTGCAACGATCCAGGCCTCCCAGCTTGGCTACGGCCTGTACCAAAGCGAGCACTCAAGCGGCACCGGTAATGGCGACTCGACCTGGTGCGAGGTCGACGGCACGGAGATCCTGTCGGCAGAAAAACCCCGCGATTTCAACATTCAGTACGCATTTCCGCTTCATCTTGAAATCACGTGGGCACCCATCGAAGACCGCGGCCCGCTTGAACGTGGCGATCTCACCGTGGCACTGCCCGAGGCCCGTCGGGGCAACGCTCCCGCTGACGCACCGGATGCGGTGGCTGAAGGCACCGTGGTGATGAAGCATGGCTACGAGCTTCGCCCTGAAGGCATGCCGAACAACGAGGACCCCAACAGCGAATACCTCCTGCTCCAGCTGGACGCGTCGCAGGACTTCACCGACTACCGGGCCTCCGGTGAAGTAGTGACCCGCGACACCGACACCATCTCCCTAGGCGGCCGGGAGATCAGCACATACCCCCGGGATTGGGGCACCGAATGGGAGCAGGTCCTAGGCAAACGCGTCCGCTTGACGATGGCTGCGGACTCGGTCCACTTCCAAACCGATACCGGCATGCCGATGGGTGCGCTGCGCGTTACGTCCTTTAAGAACGTTGAGGTGCTGGACTGATGCGCCGCCTCAGTGCTGTGCTTGCTGCGTTAGTGTTGACCGCGTGTGTGCCGGAGTTGCCTGAGGTGCCGGATTTGCCGGAGGCTGAGGAGCCTGCGCTTGAGGAGCCTTTGCTTGACGACGCCCCCGTCAACGCCGACCACCCCGAAGTCTTTGCCACCCTGCGCATTATGGATGGCAACACTGCCGTGCGCGAGGTCGGTAACTTTTACGCCGACCCGGATGAGACGTATTTCTTCCTGGAACTACCTGCCCCCACCGAGATCTCGGGGATCCAGGGCGGCGCGCCTAAGGTGAGCGAAACGAAGTGGATCACCATCGGCACCGAAGATGAGGCACTAGACCTTTTCGGTTACGACACGGACCTTTCCCTGCTTGACGGCGAAGCGCTTCACCTGATCCTTAAGCCTGACCGCATCTTCTACCCGGGTGACCCAAGTTGGCCCGCAAACGCTCCGCGGATCGATGAGATCTTCGGGTACGAAATCGCTGGCTAAGCCCACATTTTAGAACGTGCGTTCGCTTTTTTGGTTAGTGTGTTAACCCCGCCTGCTAGTGTGTTGTTTAACAGTTTTTGACAGTGATGTTCAGACGACATACCAGCAGGAAGGAGGGTATAATGAGCACGCAAGTAACGCAGTGTGTAAAGCAGATTGCATCCGCACTTGAATCCCTTAGCGCACTGTTCGAAGACCCCTCCTGCTTGGCGTTCGAAGACATCCATAAAGACATGGAGCTGCTCGAAGCGCAATTCAAACAAAAAGCGACAATTGATGCAGCGTTCGCCTTCATCGCCGAACGCGATGAGGCTGGGCGCACGGTCGGCGCAAACTACGCCAACGCATACCTGCAGCAGTGCCTAGACCTTTCAAAGTCTGAGGCGTACAATCGCCTCCAGCGCGGTCGCCTCCTGTTCGCTCCACCCGAGCCCCCGCCACCTCCTCCCCCGCCTGCGGATGAAGACGCGGAAGATCTTTTCAGCGGCGCAGACAGTCACGCTGGCGCTGGCCCTGACAGTGGCCCTGAGGCTAGTCGTCAGCAGCAGGAAGAGGAGCAGCGCCAACAGCAGAGCGACGCGCGCAAGCACGCCGCCCAGGTGAGCGCGGAAAAGCAGGACATCATCCGCCGCGAGCTGGACAAGCTTCTCAAGGCCGCAGCCGGGGATCGTGCCCGCATTCATGCCGACGCGATGCGCGAAGCACTCTCCCGCTCCCCCGAAGACCTGCGTATCTACGTGCGCAAGGCTGTCGAGGCGGCGAACCGGAAGCATGCGCCGCGCTCCAACCCGAACGCGGGCCACGAGAACCGTGGCATTGCGATTGGCCGCAGGAAAGCCGACGGCACCGTTGATATCCACATCAACACCACGGCTGGCCACGCTGCACTGATCAAGGCACACCTGGATCAGGGGCTCGCACCAAACAGCAACCTGCCCAAGGAGCTGCAGGGTGAGATTGACCCGCGTACGCCCCGTCAGCGTCGCTACGACCAGTTCTTTGCCATCTTCCGGCAGTACGAGCAGGAGTACCAGGAAGAACACAATGGTGCGGCGTCCGTTGTCATTGCGGTTACGCTGGATGACCTCGCGGACGGTGATGCTGTCATGTTGTACGGCACCAACGTAGGACTCGAAGTCGATTGCTTCGATCTTGTCCGCCTCGGTATGGACGGCACGACCGACTTCGTACTGCAAGTAGATGGGGTGACCTCTGTTCCCCTGTGGCTTGGCCAAAGCAACAGGATCGCCTCAATTGAGCAACGCATCGCGATGTTTGCCGTCCAAGGGGTCTGCTCCTGGCTCGGCTGCACCGCCGCCATGTCGGAGTGCGAAGCGCACCACATCCTGGCCTGGATCAAAGGTGGCAGAACCGACATTGAAAACCTCACCGGTTTATGTCGCGAACACCACAGGTGCAACAACGATCACAGAGACGGCTCTTTCAACAAGGGTTACATGGATTTCGATCCACAAACCGGCAGGTCAGGGTACCGGAAACGTCCAAGTGATCCGCTGCGTTTCAACCAATCCGTCCCCGCAACACAATCTGCGGTCAGCCGAATATATGCGGCAAAGGGAAGGTGCGACTGCGCCCGAACAGGGATGCCGGACCCAGCCTTTCATCCCCGAGTGTGATCTGTAGACACGGATCTATATCGACAGATCTATATTGACAACCATGCCGAACAACCTCCGGAAACATGGTCTCGTTGCCCTGCTCGCCGCCGCAACCGCGTGGGGTCTTGCTGCCTGCTCGGGTGCGCCCGATGACGATTAGCCACAACTACCTGGTCACAACCTGGCCACTACCTAGCCACTACCTAGCCACTACCCCTTCCGGCGCTGCAGCATCCAGAACAGTCCGCCCAGCACCACAAGCACGCCGAGGCCGACGAGGACCCACTGCAGCACCCCCGAAGCCTCCGAAGAAGACTCTGAAGAGGACTCCGGAGAAGACTCAGCATCATCGCTCTCCGGCTGCG
Source organism: Corynebacterium riegelii (assembly GCF_016728505.1). Classification (GTDB taxonomy): domain Bacteria; phylum Actinomycetota; class Actinomycetes; order Mycobacteriales; family Mycobacteriaceae; genus Corynebacterium; species Corynebacterium riegelii. The sequence continues at coordinate 1,563,644 of NZ_CP068159.1, read as the reverse complement.
AGATCGTTTCCTTGATCCAGTCGGCCTGGTCCGCAACCGGCGCCACGGCGACCGCCGCGTTGGAGGTCATTTCCTCCTCCGTGGGGTTCTCGGGATCTTCGAAAAGGCCGGCGGACATGATGGCGGCCACGTTGCCGTCGGCAAAAATAGCACCGCCAGAGTCACCCGGCTGGATACGGGCACCGTTTTCCAAGGCAACCTCCAAAGCACTCGGCGCCTCGAACAACGCCAGCGGGGATTCTCCCTTGACCTGGCCGGTTGCAGACGGCAACTTGGTGGAGCCGCCCGAACCGTCGGAAGACCAGCCGTACACGTTCACGCTGCCGGAAGGCACCGTGTCCGCAACGCCTGCGAAGTGGGAAAGCTGCATGGGTTGGGCGGTGTGAAGCAGGGCAATATCGCCACGCGGGGCGATCTCCCAGCGGTCCACTTCATACGTTTTCTGTTCGTCGCCCTGGCCGGTGCGTACCGTTGGTGCCAGCTTGCGGGCTGCCTCGGTGCAGTGTCGGGCGGTGATCACCCAGTGTTCGCTAATTGCGGTGCCGGTGCACACGCCGTCGTCTGGGTCGGTTTTTTCCACGCGCACGCTAACTACCGGGGTGGCTTCTTCGGCGTCACCGGCGAAGGTGGTGCTCTCCATGGCGAGGGCGGGGGGCGTCGACAAGCAGATGCCCACTACTGCTGCCAGACCCAATACTTTTTTCATTTCGTTTCCTTTCAATCCAGCCGGTGCCTGCGGTAACCCCGCGGCGCACGGCTTCCTCCATCGGCCCGCGCTTAAATACCGCGAGCCACGCGGTTGCGAACACGGCCGCACCGATGAGTGTTGGCACAACGCCAATAAACAGTGATGTTGGTACGTGCAGGAAGTAGAGCGTCAGCGGCATCGCACCCATGCGCGGCAGGACTATCTGCCACGGCTGCGCCACCAGGCAACACAGGGCGACAATTCCTACGCTTGCGCCGACGCTGCCGATCACATCCGCCAGCCCACCTGTGTGCCCCTGCGCCTCCAGGAAAAGGGGCAGCTCCAGGTACCAGCGCGATGCGATATCTGCCGCCATCAGACCAAGCCCCAGCACAGCAGCCACTGCCAGGCGCACCGGGCGCCCCAGCAGGTGTCGCTGCACCAAGATCCCGGACAGCAGCAGCGCAAGCCACATGAAGATCGGGTACACCCCGAGGCCAAACGGCAGGAACGCATAGGCCAGCCCGGAGATAAGCGCAGCCGCAGCCGCGCATCCCGCAAGCAAACCTGTTCCCTGCCCCGGCGCCCACGCCAGCACGACCATGCAGATGCCCAGCGTTCCCAACACGATGACGATGGAGCTTGGCACAAGCGACAGCACCATGCCGATCGCGATGATGATCAGCCCGCGCACCACGAAGTGCATCGGGCGCGCGCCACGATCGTGCATAAGTCCCATGCTGACCCCAGCGAGCAGGCCGAAGAGCGCCGCCGGAAACCCGTAGAGCACCTCGCCTAAAACACCGTTGGGGAATGTCAGGTGTGCGCAGATCATTCCGATCAGCGCGACCGCCCTGGCCACGTCCACACCGACAATCCGGTTCGCGTTTCGCATCTGCATGCTCATGACAGTAAAAGTACCCATGTTGCGACAGCGTTAACGTGCGCAACCTACCCTTGAAACCATGAGCATTCGCGTACTTGTGGTGGATGATGAGGTCTACCTTGCAGCGGCCGTCGCCGAGGCGTTGTCGCAGGCAGGAATGGATACCTTCACTGCCTTCGACGGCAAAGAGGCCCTAGCCAAGATCGATGAGCTCGGCCCCGATGTGGTGGTGTTGGACCGTGACCTGCCGCGCCTGCATGGTGACGAGGTATGCCAGCGCATCACTCAGGACCACCCGGCCACGCGCGTGATCATGCTGACGGCCTCCGGCACCCTGGATGACCGGTTGGAGGGGTTTGCCATCGGCGCCGACGATTACCTGCCCAAGCCGTTTGAAGTACCCGAGTTGATCGCGCGGGTGCAGGCGCTAGCAAAACGCGCCGTCCCCACGCAGGGCGAGGTGTTTCGCTGCGGCGATGTGCGGCTTGATACTTTCCGCAAACAGGTCACGCGCGCGGGGGTTCCGGTTGCCTTAAGCCCCAAGGAGTTCAGGGTGCTTGAGGTGCTGCTGCGTTACGACGGCGGCGTTATCTCCGCAGAATCCCTCCTCGAAGAGGCATGGGACGAAAACGCCGACCCGTTCACCAACTCCCCGCGCGTGACTATTTCGCATCTGCGCCGCAAGCTGGGCGACCCCTGGATCATCCACACCGCCCCCGGTGTGGGCTACTACGCGGCGGAGGAGCCGGCATGACTCTGCGAGCGCGCATCACCGTCATGTTCGTGGCAACCACTCTGGGTGCGGGACTGCTGCTCATCGGACTGGTGTACGCCTACCTGCGCTTTACCCCAGTTCCTTTCCAAGCGGAGTTCGCGGGCGAAGGCGCGGTGATTGACGCCGCCATCCCTATCACCAACGAAATCCTGCGCACCGTGCTGACCATCTCACTGGTGGTGTTGGCGCTGATGACGGCAGCCGCGGGAGCTGTGGGGTGGTTCCTCGCAGGCTTGGTCATCCGCCCATTGCGAGACATTGCGGCTACCGCCCAGCAAATCACCGCCGGCGACACGTCGGTGCGCATCACCCCTCCCACCGCAAACGATGAGATCGCCGAGGTTGCCGGCGCCTTAAACACCATGTTGGATTCCCTCGCCGCCGCCTTAGCTGCGCAGAAGCGCTTTGCTTCCAACGCCTCGCATGAGCTGAAAACACCGATCGCCACCATCCAAACCATCGCTGACGTCGCGCTTTCCAACCCCGCCGGCGCCACTGAAGCGCTCACCCGCATCCGGGAGGTCAACGCTCGAAACCTGCGCACCGTCGAGGGGCTTTTGCTGCTTGCAAACGCCCACTCCGGTCACCCCCTCAACCCCCAACCCGTCGACCTTTCCAAACTGTGCAAGGAAATCGCCGCCGAACGGGGCGTGCTGGCCGAGATCACCGAAGGCGTCGTGGTTGACGGCGACCCGGAGCTGCTGCGCCAGGCGGTGGACAATCTTGTGCGCAACGCCGTTACCCACGGTGCCCCCAACACGGCCACGCTTGCGCTTTCTCACCCCGCCACGGTCAGCGTCACCAACGCCGACGGCGACGCGCGCTCCACCACCGGCCACGGCTTGGGTCTCACCTTGGTGCAGGCTATTGCAGACGCCCACCGCGCCACCTTCACCATCACCCAGCACGACGACGGCTCCGTGGTAGCTACCTTAGGTTTTTAAGCAGCATCTCCACGACCGGCTCCACTTCCCCAAACACATAGGCGCGTGCTAGCAGGTCGCTGAACGTGGCACTCACGGTGGGGTCTTCGTCATCATGCGGCACTGCAAGCAACGCCCCAGTCCCTTGGCCCAGCAGGTAACTGTTCGCCGCGAAAATCGCGGTGCGTTTGTTGCCGTCCTCAAACGGCTGGGCCCGCGCGAGCTCGACAAACAGGTACGCGGCAGCCTCAAGCGGGTCCGTATGGGCCAGCTGCTTTGTGACGATCACGTCTACCTCCCCAGCCGTCAACGCCTCCGGCTCATGTCTGCCATGCGCAGTGTTGACTCCGATACCTTGCTCGGCGCGCCGCAGCGCCCCCGGATTGAGGGCTGCACTACGCGTCAGTTGGCCATTAATCCTGCTCAAGTAGTCCGCATTAATGTGGCTACCAGCAGTTTTGATAACAAACTCCGCCGCCGCCTGCAAGTCTTGCAGCAGCGCCAAGTCCCCTCTCCCCCGCACACCGTCGGTGTCCCCAGTGCGCAAAAACTTGTCGGTTGCGAAACGACTGGTGGACAGCCCGTCAAACACCACGCCAGCGGTGTAAATGACGTTTAAAAGGTCGTGCGCGTGCATGGCGCCCACGCTACAGCACCACTTACAACGCAACCCAGCCAACCAGGGCCGCCAGCGGAACCACAGCCCAGGCTGGAGCCTTGAAGTTGTGTAGCGCCGCGAACGCCGCCGCGGCAACCGCCATCGTCGCAGGCCCGTGGATGCCGACGGTGAACACAGGGTTGTACAGCGCGGCGGCCAAGATGCCCACAACTGCTGCGTTAGCGCCAGCCAAGGCACTGGCAGCCTTCGGGTTAGCGCGCAGGCGATCCCAGAACGGCATCACGCCAACAACCAACAGCGCTGCGCTGGGGTGTGGCGGGGATGGGGTGCTGTGGGGCGTCGATACGCAAAAGCACGAGCGTAACCAGCATGCCAACCGCAATGGCTCCCACCTGGGCCAACGGGTGCGGCACCAGCAGAACCACCAGGAACGCTCCCAACGCCACGGCGGCGCGCAGCCGGTCAGTGACAATGCTTTTGCTCATGCCCAGCACCGCCTGCGCCACCACGGCAACCGCCGCAGCCTTCATCCCCGCGAGCCAACCCGCGCCCGAGATGTCGCCCAGCCGTGCCACCCCAAGAGCAAACGCCACCAAGAGGATGACGCTGGGCAGCGTGAATCCCACAAACGCGGCAAACATACCTCCGTAGCCTGCGCGCTTGAGCCCGATTGCCATACCCACCTGGCTCGATGCCGGCCCGGGCATGAACTGGCACAGCGCAACTAGGTCCGCGTACTCCTCATCTGTGAGCCATTTTCGCTTGTCAACAGACTCGTCGCGAAAATAGCCCAGGTGCGCCGTCGGGCCGCCAAAAGATGTCAAGCCGAGGCGGGTAAAGATGCGCAGCACTTCCAACACGCGATCCGAGCGTACTGTCTCTTCGTTAAAGTGTCTCGGGTACCAATAACGATTGCAGCCAGGAGGTTACAGGTGCGCCACTTCAGTCCTCTCTTCCAGATGGGGCCTGCCCGGCGCGACCACATCCCCGCCTTCCGCGTCGCCCTCGGCGTTGCAATCCCGATGTTCGCGCTGCTTGCGTTAGGACGCCTCGATCTCGCCATCTACGCCAACTTCGGCGCCTTCACCGGCGTCTATGGCCGACACACCACCCGCGCAGTGCGGTTGCAACATCACCTTTTGGCTGGCTGTGCACTAACTTTGGCGGTCACGCTCGGTGCGACAATTGCGTGGCTAGACATCAGTCCGTGGGTTCTGATGGTTGTGACCTGCCTGGTGTCCTCGCTGTGGGCCACGGTCGCACTTGCCAAGGATATGAAGCCCACCGGCTCCGTGTTCGTCGTCTTTTCGGTGGCAGCCGTCGGCTCTTTAAGCAACCCGGTACATCCGCTGATGGCGTTCGCTATCGCGGGCAGTGCGGCGCTGATAAGCCTGGTCCTAGGCCAGTTTTCCCACCTCTTCGGCGAAGGCCCGGGTGGCGACGCAAAGGCGAACGAGCTTCCCACCCGCGGCCCCAACGCCAAACGCTTGCCATGGGTCCGACTCAGAGTTGAGGCCGCGCGCTTCTTCTTCGCACCACTGATCGCCGGCACCCTGGGTCTTATCTCGGTGACGCTGATTGATCCGCTCTCCCACTCCTATTGGGCCATGGTTGCCGCCGTCGCTCCCCTGGTGAACTCGCGCTTTCGTATGCAGTACTACCGTGCGATCGAGCGAGTCCTTGGCACCCTCACCGGCATCGCGGTCGCCGGGTTTCTGCTCTCCCACTCCTTGGAGGGCTGGCAGCTTGTCATTTGGATCGTGGTCCTGCAGTACCTCACCGAAATGTATGTCACCCGCAACTACACCATCGCCGCAAGCTTCATCACCCCAACCGCGCTTCTGATGGTGCAGGCGGTCGACGCCGCCCCCGTCGGCCCCATGCTCTTGGCTCGAACCGCCGAGACGGTTATCGGCGCGATCGCGGCGCTGATCATCATCGCGATCGGGTACGCACGCAAGTACCCAAGCGTCATCCCGCGGCTAAGGTGAAAACAAGGCTCTACTTTACGACGATTCCCCCTTCACCAACGCCACCGGCGAGAGGTTCAAAGTGGAGTTTTCCCTGGCGACGCGAAACACACGAAGGGCTTGGCGGCTACCACATAACGCTCGCCTACTGGTGACCCTTCACGCTAATATTTCCGCAGGTCAGGTCTATTTTCTGATAGAGTGAGGGTACATATTCAGGCATACACTTCCTATTCCAAGAAAGGATCGCACCAATGCAGAACGCAAACCCCGCTCGAAAAAACCAAAAACTCCTGAAAAGCAAGGCGGACTTTAGCCGCGAACAGCTGGCGGACCTCTTGGAAAACCTGGCCACCCGCATCCGTGAAGGCGAAATGACCATCGGCACCGGGGATGCTGCCCTAGGCATGAAGCTTCCTGGGACGATCCGCACCACGATGGAGGTCACCGACTCCCGAAAGCGCCGCGGCATCGAACGCGAACTAGAGCTTGAGCTCTCCTGGTACGTCGACGACGCTGGCGCACCTGTGGACACGGCATCACCAGTCTCTGGGTTCGCCGTCTCCTAACTTCCAGCTGGCTTCCAGCAGGTCAGGAAGTTGTAATCCCTCAACCTAAAGCACCGCCGAAAACCGGGAACGAGAACCGGGAACGCGGCCGTCGCCAGGTGGCTCCTTGTGTATCCTTTGGGTGTCATTGAGGCCATAAAGGAGCAAGAAAGAAGCATGCCCCACCCCGCCGCCTCTAAGGAGAGCATCCGTTCCCGTGCCCTCCGTTTCGCGCCGCGCCGCTCGGATTGGTCTCGCGCGACGATCGGTCGAGACCTCTCGGCAGGTCTCATGGTGGCGCTTGTCGCACTCCCTCTCGCGCTTGGCTTCGGCGTTGCGTCCGGTGTCGGTGCGGCAGCCGGAATCACAACAGCCATCGTCGCGGGCATCCTAGCCGCGATCTTCGGCGGCAGTAACGTCCAGGTAAGCGGCCCGACCGGCGCGATGACCGTCGTGTTAATCCCCATCGTTGCTGACCACGGTGCTGATGGGGTGCTCGTTGTCGGCGTACTGGCGGGTATCATACTGCTCTTGCTGGCGTTCACCGGCGCCGGCCGCGCGATGAAGTACATGCCTTTGCCTGTCGTCGAAGGTTTCACCGCTGGTATTGCGTTGATCATCGGCCTCCAGCAGCTGCCGGCAGCGCTCGGTGTTGACGTGGACGGCGAGAAAGTCCTCGGGTTGGCGTGGGGTGCGATCAAAACTTGGTTAGATGCTCCGGCATGGCAGGCGCCTGTGATGACCCTCGCGGTGGCAGCCGGGATCTTGCTTGCCGCGCGTATTCGTAGCGGCTTTCCCGCGGCGCTGGTGTTGGTAGCAGCCGCGACGGCCATCAACATGCTGGCAGACGGCAGCCTGAAGACCATCGGCTACATCCCGTCGACGTTGCCTGCTCCGCGCTTGCCGCAGATCCCTTGGGAGCACCTAGATTCCTTGCTGTTGGCCGCGGTCGCCGTCGCAGCCCTCGGTGCGCTGGAATCATTGCTGTCTGCGACGGTTGCTGACGCAATGACCGTCGGCGACCGGCACGACCCCGACCGCGAGCTCTTCGGGCAGGGCGTGGCCAACGTCGTCGCTCCCCTGTTCGGCGGAATCCCCGCAACCGCCGCGATTGCCCGAACTGCCGTCAACGTGCGCGCTGGCGCAGGCACGCGCTTAGCTGCAGTGTTCCATTCGCTGCTTCTGCTCGTTGCCGTGCTCGTCGCGGCCCGCTGGGTGGGCGAGATCCCCCTCGCCGCGCTCGCCGGCGTGCTCATCGCCACTGCGATCCAGATGATCCACCCGCGCAACATCCGCTCAGTGATGCGCGCAACCAAGGGCGATGGGGTGACCCTGCTCATCACGGCTGTCGCCACCGTCGTGTTCGACCTTGTCGTCGCCGTGCTCATCGGCCTTGTTATTGCAGGCTTCTTCGCACTGCGCGAAACCGCCCGCACAGCGGTGCTAGAGACCGCCCCGCTGGATACAGGAGATCACCGCGACGAGGAACGCGAGCTCCTCGACGAGCACATCGCCGCCTTCCGCCTAGAAGGCCCCCTCTTCTTTGGCGCAGCGCACGATTTCCTTCTCGATCTCGCTGATGCCTCATCGGTCGAGGTTGTCGTGCTCCGCATGCGCTACCTCACGACGATCGACGCCACCGGCGCCCAGATGCTCGCCGACACAATCGGACACCTCGAACGCCGCGGCACCACGGTCCTACTCGCATCCACGAAGCCAGAACATGTTCCGGTGTTGCGCGAACTCGGCGTATTCGACCAGCTTGCGCACGAGAATCACGTCTTCGACAACACTCCCGATGCCATCGCCCACGCCAGACTGCATGTCGCGCGCAATCAGCACGACGAGTAGCGCTGTCGAATGTCTATCGAGGAATCGAAGCCGGACCACTTGCACTCCATGCACACCTTGCTGGCAGCCAGAGAACCTAAATACACTGTATTCAGAGCAGTGGAAAGGAGAAACAATGAGCACAATGACAGTGCGGATGAGTGAACAAGATGCTGTACTCGTGCGCAAGTTCGCACAGTTCGAGGGCGTCACTGTCTCCGAGTTCGCCCGCACCGCCATCTTGGAAAAGATCGAAGATTCCTACGATCTCCAAGAACTTCGCGAAGCGATTGCACACGACTCAGGCGAACGCTTCAGCATCGACGAAGTGCTCGCTGAGCTCGACTAATGTCACCTCAGTCCAGCACCTACCGCGTTGAGTTGACCGCGCGAGCACCCAAGCAACTCAAGAAGATGGACCGCTTCGACGCCAAGATCCTGGCAACATGGATCAAAAACAACCTCGATGGATGTGCCGATCCACGCGCCTTTGGTAAGGGATTGACCGCGAACCGTGCGGGAGAATGGCGCTACCGGGTGGGTTCTTACCGCATCCTCATCACCCTGAATCTCACCCATGTTCAGTATCCGTTTTCGAGCATGCACGTATCCACGCCGCTCCGGTTCGGTTCCGATTCGGACGAGCGCTATTCGTCGAAAAGCAGCTCGATCGGCTCCGTTTCCCGCGACTCGTGGTCCCAGACGTAGAAGCTGTCATCGCCGGGCAGGAGAACGATCGCGTTGCCTTCCTGATCCTCGGCGACGACGATGGCGTCCTGCGGGAATCCGTCGGCCTGGGAACGCCACGTTTCGGTTTCCTTGACCACGTGATTCGCCGAGCGTGCGAGACGGCGACGGTCTGAATCGTCGTACACCGGATAGAGGAACCAGTAGCCCTCGTCGGCGTCGTCGATTTCGCCGCCGTTCTCCAACATCAGGCGCTGCCGCAAGTCGTCTGGGAAGGTGCGGCCCAATGCTTCCTCAGCAGCGCGGATTCGTGATTCTTCAACGGGGAATGCCATGCGGCCAGTCTATGCGAAACCCAGCCCCCGCTATGCGAGCACCGCAGAACAGCATCGTCACAACCGTCCGGCAACCTCACACGAGGTCACGTAAGCTGAGCGGCAAATACGGCTTACCACTGACACTGGGCACTGGCTGGGAGGACTAGATGGTAAGGACCTTCTCCAGAGAAACCACTCTCGTAGATGACCGGCTCACGCTCGCACTCGCGCCCGGGCTGGAGCCTGATGGACTTAACGCGTCCCCCAGTTTCTTCCATGGATTTGCAACCCACCCGCAGGTGCTCGCACGCGGGCTCGTAACACTCGCAGACATCACCGCCACCCGCTATTACAACTTCACCCCGATGGCGGAGCGCGACCCGATCCTTTCCGCACACGGCGATCGTCTGCGGGCCGAGTGTTTCTCGGGGTGCAACGCCGTCTACGCGTGCTTCGAGGTGATGGGCTCAGGCCTTGACGGCGGTGACATCGGTCGTGGCACGACCAACGTCGATATCGGCCCCACGTCCAGGGTGATGCTGTCCAATCTGCCGCGCCACGAACTTCTGCATCTCGACGTCGGCGCAGAGGGTCTGCGGGCGGCGACGCTGACGACGTCCACGGTTGAGCGTCCTGTGACAATGCCGTCACGCTGGGTGCCCGCACTAGGCAACGCGGCGCAGTCACAACAAGGTTTCGTCGAGGCGTTCCGGGTGCCGGCCTCGGGTGCACGCCGATTCCTTGCAGGATTGCCCCCTGCGAGCTCGTCCGGGCATTCAGCCTGGCTGTCCTCATCCCGTGGTGCGGTAAAGGTCAGTGCGGTGGCGACGCCGGGAGCGGTGCTGGTCAGTGGTCTGCAGCGGCTAAGCGCCCTAAAACGGCTGTTGCCGCACACGCAAGGGCTCGTCGTCCACGGCCCCGCCGACGAGCACACCGTTGGAGCAATGATCACGCTGCTGCTTCCGGACGCTCGGCTCACCCTCGGGCTGACTGATAAAGAATGGCGCGGGTACTCCGGCGAAGGCTCACTACTGGCCTCGCTGGCCGAACCGAACGTCATGGAAGACGCCGAGCTGGTGAGCGCCATGTTGGCCTTTGAGCCGATCATTGATATACACCGCCTTACCAAGGACACCGCGCTTCCCGAGTCTCGAGTGAAAGCCGCTCTGGCAGTGCTCGCGGCCTCTGGCCGCGTGGGGTGGGATGTCAACGACCAAGCCTATTTCCATCGCGAACTGCCAGACACGCCCGAACGGGTGGAAAAGGACAATCCACGGTTGACTGCAGCACAAAAGCTCGTGTCCGCTGGCGCCGTGCGAAGCGCCGGTTCGGATGCCTGGACCGTCACATCGGGTGACGCTGAATACGGCGTGCGGCTCGGCCCCGATACTGACGTCCCCGAGAAGGGCGCCACCTGCAGTTGCACCTGGTATCTCTCACATGCTGGCGACCGTGGTCCGTGCAAGCACGTTCTCGCCGTCATGCTCACTTACAAGACCAGCCCCACCGAACGACAAGGACTCTAATGACAGTGAATCCGAGGCTGCATGAGGCCGTTGAAATCTTCCGCGAATTAGGTTGGGACAAGGCTGATATCGCCGATGCGCCAACGCTGCCGCTAGGCACGAAAGAACAACAAAAAGCGGCCCTAGCCGGGCTGAGAACCGGCGACTGGAGCGAGTACCGGAGAATCAAATCCAACTCTTACCGCTGGATCAGCGTGGTGGACGTCAATGAAACGATGCTCGCCCTGTTTGCGTTGCGCCTCGGCGTAATCCCGCGCAGGGCAGCGTCGTTGCTGCAATACACCGACGATAGTGTTTTGGCCCGCTGTGTTGCCCCACGAGGCAAGACTTACGCCTCCAAGTTCATCGATGAAGTGTGTAACCCTCGCCTGAGGGCGTCTGAGCACTCCCTGTCCGTCCATGGGGAGGCAGCCGTCCGGTTGGTGTGCGAATTGGGGCTACCCGTTCCGGAAAAAACCGACTACCTCAAAGATTGGGCAGTAGTGGCGCTTGCGGCGCTTACCGGTGACGTCGCCGAAATCTTATGGCCTGAAAAACATGCGCTCCTGGCCCTCGAAGAACTGCGCCCTTCATTTGACGAGCACTGGCGGGCAGCACTGCATTCGGGTGTACCCATGACGGGGCCTTTGGGCAAGCTTCTTTCCGCTGCGGTCAAGGAGGGGATGATCGAGCGCGACGCGGGGACCGAGCAGCTCTTTGCGTCTTTGGATGCGGCGGTGCGTCCTGGTGACCGCAAAGAGCTCACGTCGTTGATCGTGAACGACATCGCGGTGACCGACGATGAACTGGTCTCCCGCGTCGACGCGCTGATCCCCGTCCTAAGCCACGGTGAAGGGCCAGTTGTCGAGGGCTTCGGTCCTCGGCTGATTGCGAATGTGGCCGACGATCTGGTGGGCGAAGTGGCTCTGGCATGCCTTTATGCGAAGACAAAGAAGGCAGTGCGACACGTGTTGACTGCCTTGAAGCAACGAGACTTTCCCGGGCAGCCGAGTGCTGAACTGCTATACGAGAGGCTGAGTGAACTTGCCCAGTCCCACGACAAGGCCACGGTCAAGTTGGCTGAAGCGGTGCTGACACATTGGAACATGAGCCCCGCAGCCCCAAGCGACGAGCCCGTGATCACCGGACTGTGGCAGCCAACTCCGCAGCTGTGGGACGTCCCAAGATTTGAGGTGGGTGAAGTCACCCCGGAGGCGTTGACGGAAGCGCTTCGCGTGTTGAAATCTCGCGGTGACGTTGTTCTGTTCGGCCTTGACGCAGACCGGTTCCTGGCACTGGCGGTCGCGCTGGCGAACCACAGCCTAGATGACACCCGCAGGGCGCTGCGTGGGATCTCGGCGGTGTACTGGGCAGACGCCGTCCGCAACTGGTTGGCGGACGAACCGGCACGCCCTCGTTGGCGAACAGGAGGCTCCCTGTGGGACATGCATCTTGAAGGCACATTGGACCACCTCGGACAGATTCCTTGCCTGCTGTCGCAGCCATCGCGGGTTGATCTGAGTGTCGAGTTCGACGATCTCGTTGCGTCCTTGGAAAAGTATGCGGCCGCGGGCGTCCCAGTGCTGCAAGCTGATCTGGTTTTGGCGCTAGCTCGCCTGGACGTGACGAAAGCGGATGCCAACGCGAACCTGCCCGAGGTCCCGGTGAAGTTGCTAGACGGCAAGCAGCTGGTTCGCAGCGCAGCCCGAGTAATCACGTCCTACTTGAAGAGGCCATTCGTCATTCCAGAGGCACCTTCTACCTTGTCAGATCACGATGACAGCTTGGTCTGGCCCAGATCATTGGTCGGGTTGAACCGCAAGATGAACCTGGAAAACCGGATCGGGACCTATTTCGGGGTGTTCCCCAACTGGGGTGACGCCCTGAACGTCGAGCTTCATCGACGCGATCCGCATGTGGCGTCAATCATGGCCCGGCAGCTGGCTCGTAGCGCCAAGCCACTTGAACCCGGCGCGGCGGTGAATCTGCTTGCGGTCCAGCGTCACGGCCGCCCGGAGCATGCCACGGAGTCAGCGTTGGCGCTGCAAGAAGCCTGGGAGCGTGGGCTGTTAGTGCCCGGCGTGGCCGATATCGACTACCTCGACTGGAATGATCAGTTGAGCAATATCGCATCGTTTGTCGAGTCATTGCGCGAGGCTGCGGATCGGGGCATGTTGTCAGTTGTCTGGCCACTTTTGGATGACGTACTCGTCGCCTCTGCCAAAACCCCGCGGATGTTGGCAGGCACCGCCGAGGCAGCTCAGGCGATGCAGGACTACGTCGGCGAGGTGCTGGCTGCGGTCAGCTCAGGTGTTGCACCGGCGTCAGCGTTGGAGGTGCCGGGGGTACGCGCGCTCGCGGCTCGGAAAGGTTCTTCAAAGGCGGTTGACGCGGCCAGGGGTGTCGTCAAGCAACTGCCCGATCGGCAGGTGGAACCTCCGCAGCCTGCTATGCCTGCGCTCGACGTAGCGCTGTTCGAACGGATCTGGCCGACAGCGGCCGGGACCAAGCCGAACATCCCGGATGGGGCGACGTATTCGCTGCGCGAGGCAGGTTCGAACACAAAGCAGCCCCACCTGCAATTCGACATGGTTGTTCCCAGCTACCCGGCGTCCGTATTCGAGATTGAAAGCCTGACCAGATTGTTCCTTGAAATCCGGGAAGAAAGGCAGGCCAGTTCCAAGCGCGTGAACCAGGACGAGCCGGAAGGCAAGGAAAGCTGGCTCTATTGGGACGGCAACGCCCTGGTTGCAGACGATTCCAGAAACTGGAGCGAGGCTACACCTGAGCTTTCCGACGCGCTTATTGCGGTATTGATCGCTTACACAGGGGTTCGCGCCGACAACGTCCACCAGAAGCGGGAATGGGCAGCGGAACGACTACAAGAATTGGCCGAAAAAGAGGCGTACGGCTCCGCTGCTGTGAAGGCCGCCACGATCGGGTTGCTGCCGTACCACGAGGTGTGGAGCCCGGCGCGGGTGGTGTACACCCTGGAAAAACAGCCTGAAATGCTGCCGTTCCTGTGGCCAACGTTGAGCGAACCCCTGTGGTTCGCCGGAAACCAGGAGACGGTACCCACGTGGGTGAACCGTGTCCTCGACGTTGTGACACTGCACGCCGAGATCCTGCTCGAAGCCACCCGCCGGGGATACATACCGGCTGACGCGTGGGACGGCATCGGTGCGTTGGCAGCGAAGAAGGGCTCGTCTGCAGCACTGAAGAAAGCCCGAGTGCTGGCCAAGTCCTTCGGAACAGTCACGTCCCTGGGGTGATTGGAAACGCCCTTTCGGCGCCACAGCTCCCGAGAACCCCGATCATTCCGTTTTGGTCGATGCTGTCAAGGACGCCCACACCCGCACATTTGCCACAGGCGTCGACATCGCACCTCCGCTAACGACCGTCAGCTGAGACCAAGGTGCAATCATTCAAAATAGTTGAAGGGAAACCTCACACGCAGTTGCGGATGGATGCTGTTCAGAAGGTCCGAAACTTCCTGCTCGTATTCATCAATCTCCTGCCCCTCGTCAAGCTTCTCCTCCAGCTCCGCCAACAGGAACGCCATCCTGAGAAAACCAGTGAAGTCGATCTTCAGATCGAGGAAGCTCTCTGGCCCTCCGTACTCCCCCTGGTCGTGATCGAAAAAGAACACTGTCTTGCGCCGTGCACTCAAGAACCACTCATCGCCCTGCCCCGACTGCCCGATAAGCAACAGATCTTCGGGCAAACCATCGCCACGTGCTCGACGATTCCACTCGAGCACCCTCTGATAGCCATACAGAACAATGTCCGGCGTGAGACTTACCCCGGCATAACGATGAATGAACTCGGTGTACGTTGCATCGATGTCAGGGATCTTGCCTTTGTCTTTTATGGCGGGATCAAGCTGCTCAAGAGAACTAAAAAGCTCGTTCGGATCAATCAACTTCATGATTTTTCCCTACTCATCCGTGACTGGAGACTGATCGACGAAAACCACTTCGACGGCATCGTCGCCCGCCAGCATAACAAGGGCGGTGCCGGACAGAGCTTCCTCGGTGGCGCGGATTCGATTGCCATCGGCAAGGAAGGTCATGCCGACAGATAAACCTGAGCCTAAACCTGAGCCGCCCAATTCCTCATTCCAACCGAGCCATGCGCACCACCATGTCACTCATGCCAAACGGCTCCACGCACACGAAAAGGGCGGCCATTCAGCCGATCAGCCAGAGTCTGAACGACGCACTCGGCTACGTACTGCTGAGGTTACCCTCGTTTAGTGGACACCCGACTTGTACGGATGTTGTGTCCGTAGGAGAGGATGTTCATTGTGAGTCAACAACGCAAGAAGTACACGCCGGAGTACCGGCGTGAAGCTGCGAATCTCGTGATTGAATCGCAGCGCCCGATCGCTCATGTGGCCCGGGAGATCGGTGTCGCTCCGGGGCTTTTGGGCAGGTGGGTCAAAGATGAAAAACAGCGCCGAGGCGCCAGCGATGGGATGAGCGAGACAGATCTTCGCGCTGAGATTGCTCGTCTGCGTCGTGAGCTGGCAGAGGCCAGGCTAGACAATGAGTTCTTGTCAAAAGCGACAGCCTTCTTCGCCGCGAAGCAACGCGAACAGAAAAGTTCGAACTAATGCGGCAGGAGAAGGCGAACTACAGCATCAAACGCATGGCACGTCTGTTGAAAGTGTCCCGGTCCGGCTACTACAAATGGGCCAATAAGCAGGAACAACGGCTATCTGGAAACGATGATCGGGCAGCATTCTACGACGATGTTGACCGCAAGATCCATCAGATCTGGTCAGATTCTGATCACGTCTACGGTGCCCCACGGATCACTGCGGAACTTGCCGAGCGCTACGGCATTGCACTAAACCGCAAGACTGTGGCCAAGCGGATGCGTCTGATGGGCATTGAAGGGATTTCACCGCGGGCCTTCGTCCCGGTGACAACGATTCAATCTAAGCGTAAGTCCACGCTTCCGGACCTGGTCAAGCGTATGTTTGATGCCGGTGAGCTTAATCGGGTGTGGATGTCGGATATTACCTACCTGCGCACCGGTGAGGGCTGGTTGTACTTGTGTGTTATCCGCGACGGCCATTCCCGCCGTGTGCTGGGCTGGGCGATGGATAGCGTTCAAGATACTTCTCTGGTTGAACGGGCCTTGCGCATGGCCTATACGCTGCGTGGTGAGGTTGCTGATGGTCTGGTGTTTCACGCTGATCGTGGATCACAGTTTACAAGCGATCAGATCTGGGACGTGTGCCGTGACCTGGGTATCGCCCAGTCCGTTGGGCGTACCGGAGTGTGCTTCGATAATGCGATGGCTGAGTCGTTTTGGTCAACACTTAAAACCGAGTTCTATGACCGGCAGCGCTGGCCTACCCGTGACGCTGCACGTAGGGCTGTCGCGCGCTGGATTGAGGTGGTCTACAACCGTCGACGCCGGCACTCCGCACTCGGGATGATCAGCCCCGTCGACTTCGAGTACCACATCACCCAAGCCACCAACAAAAAAGAAACAGCTGCCTAACCATCAGGCAGCTCCACTACGTGTCCACGATTTGCGGGCAACCCCACTGCCTAATAGAACGGATATCCTGATAGCCGGCCAACATTAACGAATTTCGGATCGGTAAGGCACAAAAGACACCAAGGAAAACACAAAATGAGACTGTGGAATTCCGCTGAAGCAGAGCACACTGTAGGGCACGCATACAGTGCGATTGCGAATGAGATTGAGAAAATAGTTAATTCATATATTGAGGACACACAGTTTTCTGATGCATATGAAGACTGGTGCTGGGCCTACATTGCGATCCTAGAAGGACCGGTTATGCAGAAAATGAAGCTGCCCGAGGTTGTGCGCCGCAACAATAAACAAAAGGATTTAGAGTTTCGACTGAAAATCGACTATCAGTCTTTCCTTGATGGCGACCATAATCGACGACTCGGACTAATTATCGATTCCTTGAATCGCTGCTTAAACCATCCAAAAATGACGAAAACTTGGAAAGTACCCGAAAGCGACATAGCCATTCTCAAACAAGCGCTACAGGCAGCAGAGCAAGAAATGAGGCAAGATTAAAGGCTGCCCCACCGAGCGCTGGTAGCGGTCGGTGGGGCAGCCCGACTGGTGGAGGGGAACGCGAAGCCCTAGCAGAGCGTCTCAAAAGCATTCCACTCAAAGTCGTAGAGGCTACCGAATAAGCACTCTCAAGAAACACCGAAGTTCGCTAGAAACACAGGCTCCAAAGACGGAACTCATCATCTTTTGGATTGAAAAAGCAAAGCTATGCCGAGGCAGCCTGCAGCGGCTGAATCCGCTCAATCTCGGCAAGGATTTTATCCTCTGCCACGTCCAAGTCGTACTGGGTCTGTAACCCGAGCCAGAACTGGGGGCTCATTCCGAAATACTTCCCTAAACGGAGTGCAGTATCGGCAGTAACAGCGCGCTTCCCGTGGACGATCTCGTTGATCCGGCGAGGGGGGACGCCGATAGAAACAGCAAGCTTGTGCTGCGTTATCCCCATCTCCTCGAGGAAGTCCTCCATTAGAATTTCACCAGGGTGTACTGGTGGAAGCTTGTCAGTGATAGTCAACAATCTCGACCTCCTCTGGACCAGCTGCCGTCCACCGAAAGCAGATCCGCCACTGGCTATTGATGCGAATACTGTGCTGACCCCGCCTATCCCCTTTCAACGCCTCGAGACGGTTTCCCGGCGGAATCCGCAACTCTTGAAGGCTCTGCGCGTAGCCAAGCTGACGCAATTTACGCAGCGCCACTGAGTGGATGCGGGAATCGATCGAGGGCACACGCTCTCGATTCCACAAACGCTCAGTGTCCTTGTTGGCGAACGACTGGATCATGCTTCACCCTATCCCCCCATAACGCGAAGCGTCAATAACGTACCGCGTTAAATTTGAAATCCACTGAGCGTCGAACGGAACGGAAGTAACCTCACCCTAGCCGATAGAACCATTTCCGTATTACGATTGCTGTCATGAAAGCTATCAATGGGCAACCAGTCAGCGAAGAGCAAATCGACGCATGGGTAGCCGAAGCTGAGAACGGCTACGACGTGGAGACGCTTCGTCGTCGAGGCAGGAAACCTCGTGATGAAGATGCTGCGAAGGTTATCTCTATTCGACTCTCCCCTAGCGAGATCTCGAGCCTCGATAAGTATGCAGCTGCCAACGGATGGTCACGGTCTCAGGCAATCCGCGAAGCGTTAAAGAACGCCATCTAGACATGGACGTACGCCGTAGCGCCACGAAACACGGCATCAAGCCTGAGGACTCAGTTACTGCCGCGACATCAGGTTGTGTTTTTAAGGCCCCACTCGACGAAGAGCACCCTCAGGGGGAAATACGCCTGGGGTTCGACGGCTCAATGAGACTGCTCGAGCTCGTCGTTCTCCTCTGGGACGACGGCACCGAAACGATCATCCACTCGATGAAGGCGCGCAAACAATATCGAAGCCTGCTCGACTAGTCACGAATAGCTTCAAAGAAACCCGATGATCTTCGCGGATACAGCAATCGTGCGCTCGCCAGGGCATTGCCTTGTCGGATCCCATCCTCACAATGGGGCCATGAGTATTGTCAATCTCACTATCCGGCAGATCACCTTCGACTGCCACGATCCGTCTAGGCTCGCCGAGTTCTGGTCCGCTGCCACAGGCTGCGAAATCGCCGCAGATTACGGGGACTTCGTCATGGTTGATTCCACTCCGGCGCTGGGATTTCAGCGCGTACAGGATCCCACACCTGTCAAGAACCGCATGCATATCGACGGCTACGGGGCTGACCGCGAAGCCCTGGCGGAACGGCTGAAGGGGCTAGGCGCAACCGAACTCGGTACCCACGAGGCGACGGGATTGGTATGGACCGTCATGCAGGATCCGGAAGGCAACGAGTTCTGCGTGGGCAACCCCGAAGCCTAGCTACACATTGAACTTGAACTCCACGGTATGTAGTTGCAAAGTTACTTTCTCGAGAACCTCGCCGCCCACGTCGCTCCCGCGTTGGGTGGCAACCGAACCACAAAGGATCAGTCATCTGCTATCCCATCGACTAATTCTTGCAGGTCGCAGGACCTTCGCGTAACTGTCAGTTCAGCGCATTTTGAATAGTTCAGCACACGATGTATTGTTCAGCACATGCTGACCATTGCTTCACGCCTCGACGTCATGAACCGGCTCGGCCGGGCCATGGCGGATCCGACGCGCTCCAGAATCCTGCTGACCCTACTTAACGGCCCGAGCTACCCGGCCGTGCTTTCGCGCGACCTGAACCTGACCCGCTCGAACGTTTCGAACCACCTGACCTGCTTGCGTGACTGCGGCATCGTCGTCGCCGAGCCGGAGGGTCGCAAGACACGCTACGAAATCGCCGATCCGCACCTCGCGACAGCACTCAACGCACTAGTGAACGCGACGTTGGCTGTCGACGAAAACGCCCCGTGCATCGACCCTGAGTGCTCGGTGCCCGGCTGCGACGGGAAAGGAGTGGACGCATGAGTTCAGCATGTGGATGCGAACACGAGCCAGCCACGGAGATCGAAGATCTCGATCGGCCATGGTGGAAGGACCCCGAGTTGCTACTACCAATCTTCTCTGGCGTAGCCCTCGGTATAGGCCTGGCGCTGGACTGGTCCGGGCTAGAGACACCCGCGACAGTACTGTTCTGGGTCGGCCTGCTGCTAGGGGCGTATACGTTCGCGCCCGGCGCGATACGGAACCTCGTCACAAAGCGCAAGCTCGGCATTGGCTTGCTGATGACGATCAGCGCGATCGGCGCGGTAATCCTCGGTTACGTCGGAGAGGCCGCGGCGCTAGCGTTCCTGTACTCGATCGCTGAGGCGCTGGAAGACA
Source organism: Corynebacterium riegelii (assembly GCF_016728505.1). Taxonomy (GTDB): domain Bacteria; phylum Actinomycetota; class Actinomycetes; order Mycobacteriales; family Mycobacteriaceae; genus Corynebacterium; species Corynebacterium riegelii. The sequence goes on along the minus strand of NZ_CP068159.1, from coordinate 1,544,039 downwards.
AGGCGATGGACCGGGCCCAGGGCGGACTGCGGGCACTGTTGAAGTTGGTGCCGCAGACCGCGACGGTACTGCGCGACGGCACGGCGGTCGAGGTCACCGCGAAGGACCTCGTGGTTGGCGAGCTGATGCTCGTGCGCCCCGGAGAGCGGATCGCCACAGACGGCATCATTCGGTCCGGGCACTCCAGCCTTGACACCTCAGCGATCACCGGAGAATCCATTCCGGAGGAGGTTGCGCCCGGCGACGAGGTGCCCGCGGGAGCGATCAACTCCGCCGGCGTGCTGGAAGTCGAGACGACCGCAGCTGGAACGGACAACTCGCTGACCACACTCGTGGACCTGGTCGAGCAGGCGCAGGCGGAAAAGGGCGACCGCGCCCGGATCGCCGACCGGATTGCCCGACCCTTAGTGCCCGGGGTGATGATCCTGGCGGTGCTGGTCGGTGTGATCGGCTCGCTGCTCGGCGACCCCGAGACGTGGATCACCCGTGCGTTGGTGGTTCTGGTCGCAGCATCGCCGTGCGCGCTGGCAATCTCCGTGCCGTTGACGGTCGTGGCCGCGATCGGCGCAGCCAGCCAGTTCGGAGTGGTTATCAAGTCTGGCGCGGCGTTCGAGCGGCTCGGCGGCATCCGTCACCTGGCGGTGGACAAGACCGGAACCCTTACACGCAACCAGCCCGAGGTTACCGGCGTTGTCCCGGCGGACGGATTCGATCGGGCGCAGGTACTTGCCTTCGCGGCGGCAGTTGAGCAGCAATCGACGCACCCCCTCGCCGCAGCGATCGCGGCAGCGGTCCCCAAAGCCCCCACCGCCTCGGACATCAGCGAGGAGGCCGGTCATGGCATCGGCGGCACCGTCGAAGGTCGACGGGTGCTGGTTGGCAGCCCCCGGTGGATCGACGCCGGGCCACTAAAGGTAGACGTTGAGCGCATGGAGTCCGAGGGTCAGACCTGCGTCCTTGTTACCGTCGATGACGCCCTCGCCGGGGCTATCGGGGTCCGCGACGAGCTGCGTCCCGAGGTGCCCGAAGCCGTGCAGACCCTGCACGCCAACGGCGTGGAAATGAGCATGCTCACCGGCGACAACGCTCGCACCGCACGTGCGCTGGCTGAAATCGCCGGAATCGACGACGTGCGCGCCGAGCTGCGTCCAGAGGACAAGGCAAGCATCGTCGCCGAGCTCTCCTCCAGGACGCCGACGGCGATGATTGGCGACGGCATCAACGACGCTCCTGCGCTGGCGGGCGCGACGGTGGGCATAGCGATGGGAGCAACCGGCTCTGACGCCGCGATCGAGTCCGCTGACGTCGCCTTCACCGGCCACGACCTCCGGCTGATCCCGCAGGCGCTGCAGCACGCCCGCCGAGGCAGCAGGATCATCAACCAAAACATCGTGCTGTCTCTGGCCATCATCATCGTGTTGATGCCGCTGGCGATCAGCGGCGTGCTGGGCCTGGCTGCCGTCGTGTTGGTTCACGAGGTCGCCGAAGTCATCGTGATTTTGAACGGCCTGCGAGCTGCGCAAGCGAAGCGCTGAGTCGAGTTACGCGAGTTACTTTGGCGCCATTTCAAAACTCGTGCTGCCGTGCTTCATCGACACGGCCCGCGACTACCTGGGCAGTGTGTTTGGCGAACGGCCCGACACCCATCAGGGTTGCCGAGCCGTCGCCGGTCCAGTTGCCGTAACCGACGAGATGCAGATTCTCCACTTCAGGTTCGCGGTCGCGCATGAGGTGGCGGAATGGGCCGAGGGCCGGACGGAAACCAGTGCACCAGATCAGATGGTCGTGGTCGAGCTCACTCAAACTATCGAAGATGGGGGTAGAGGTGAGCTGGCCGGAATCGCGGAGCTCACGTAGATGAGGAAGCGCGACAATGTCGCCGAGGTCCCCGAGGTCCCCGAGGTCCCCGAGGTTCGGGCCGGAATCGCCACCGAGAATCCGGCGGCGGCTGCGGAGAAAGAGATCGCGGCCATCGACGTCGTCAGGCATCCAGCGCGGTTGCTCACGTGTGAACCATGTGACCTCCGACGACCCGATGAGGTCCGCGGCGATCTGGGCACCCGAGTTCGCCCCGCCGACCACCGCGACCTTCGCGCCGCGGAATGGTTCGGGGCCAGGGTAGGTCGACGAGTGCCACTGACGTCCACGGAAGGTGCCCGGATAGTGGGGCACGAAGGGCGCGGACCACGTGCCGGTGGCCGCGACAACGTGGTCCGCTGTGAATTGACCGGCGCTCGTATCTAGGAAGAACATCCCTTCGTCATGGGACACGCTGTGAACGTGCACCGGGCGCCGAACCGGGAGGTCGTAGCGTCGTTCGTAGCTTTCCAGATAGTCGATGACATGACGTGCCGGCGGGTACCCCGGGTACCGCGGCATAGGCCAGCCGGGCAGATTGGAGAACTCCGCGGCGGAGAAAAGCGTCAGTGAAGGCCACGTGTGCAACCACGCTCCACCGGGTTCCTCTTGGTTGTCCAAGATCATGAAGTCCACTTTGAAGCGCCGCAGGTAGTAAGACGTGGCTAGACCGGACTGGCCACCACCAACGACGACGGCCGTGTGATGCTCCATGGCGCCTCTCACCTCATCGGGCACATGCCCGACCACTTGCGTCTCCGAGAATTTACCAACAGGGAGAGCTTGTCAGTAGTAGTCAACAATCTCCACCCTAACACCCGCGTTACACGTTGAACTTGACCTCCACGGATTGTCGAAAGACTATAACCTGCCCCTAGCCACCAAGCCCTTTTCCGTATTACGATTACGTGCATGAAAACTATCAACGGGAAGCTAGTCAGCGAAGAGCAAATCGATGCGTGGGTAACCGAAGCCGAGAAAGGCTACGACGTAGAGACACTTCGTCGACGTGGAAGGAAACCACGAAACGAAGACGCTGCGAAGGTTATCTCCATTCGGCTTTCCCCCAGCGAGATATCGGACCTCGACAAGTATGCGGCTGCAAACGGATGGTCACGCTCTCAGGCAATCCGCGAAGCGCTAAAGAATGCTATTTAGAAATGCACGTAGCAAGCGTCAGATCCCATCCTCATAATAGAGACCATGAATGATGCCAATCTCACGATCCGGCAGATCACCTTCGACTGCCACGATCCCTCAAAGCTCGCCAAGTTTTGGTCCGCCGCAACCGGTTGCGAAATCGCCGCGGATTACGGCGATTTTGTGATGGTTGATTCCACCCCGGCGCTGGGATTTCAGCGCGTCAAGGATCCGACACCTGGGAAAAACCGCATGCACATCGACGTTGGCGAGGCGGAGCGCGAAACTTTAATAGAACGCCTCAAAGACCTAGGCGCTACCGAACTCACCACCCACGAGGCGCCGGGATTGGTGTGGACTGTCATGCAGGACCCGGAAGGCAACGAGTTCTGCGTGGGTAACCCCGGGGACTAGCAACACTACGCGGAGCGTCTCTAGGTCCAAGGCTGGCGTCAATCTGTGATGTCGCTAGCGGGAGACACGGTCGATGCTGCGAACCGCGCCCGTCAGGCTGCGGTGGATCAGGCGCAGAAAGCCATCGAGAAAATTCGCGACATGAACGACGACCGGCTACTTGCGAAGGCCGCTGAAATCGAAGCCCGACGGGAGAAGGAAGAGCGGAAAGCACTCGACTCAACCGACGACGAGAATAATTCTGAGACAGATTCCCGTCCGTCGCGACGCGGTCTTCGTTTTCGCCGAGACAAGAACGACTCGTAGGGCACCTAGACTGGGCTGCATGAAAGACCTGACCATCGCGCCCGGCCCGGGGATCCCCGACGGTGCAGTCATCGCCGCTGCCGATCTAACGGAGCGGTTCGCGAAGTCGTCGGGTCCGGGCGGCCAGGGCGTCAACACGACCGACAGCAAGGTCCAGCTTTCCATCGATATCGCTGAAAGCGCATCGCTTACCGACGCCCAACGCCGCCGCATCTTGCGCAACCTCGAGCACCGCTTGGACGGCTCCATCCTCACCGTGTCTGCGTCGACCCAGCGGTCGCAGGTGCGCAACCGAGCTGAGGCACGCGAACGCATGGCCGCCCTGTTGCGCGAGGCCCTAGCTCCGCCCCCTCCCCCGCGGCGCAGGACCAAGCCGACGCGGAGCTCGGTGCGGCGCCGACTCGAAGCAAAGAAGCGGCGCTCGGAGCTGAAGTCGACGAGGCGACGGCCCCAGATTCCCTAATTCGGGCCTATGCCGAGGCAGCTTGGATCGGCTGAATCCGCTCGATCTCAGCGAGCGCCTTATCCTCCGCCACCTCAATCTCATATTGGTTCTGCAGATTCATCCAGAAGATCGGCTCGACGCCAAAGTATTTTCCGAGCCTGAGCGCGGTGTCAGCTGTAATTCCGCGTTTCCCGTGCACGATCTCGTTGATACGACGAGGGGGCACCCCGATCGATACGGCAAGCTTGTGCTGAGTGATTTCAAATCCTTCAATGAAATCCTCGAGAAGAATCTCTCCAGGATGAACCGGAGGGTAAAGCTTCTCCGACATGGCGTTCCTTAGTGGTAGTCCTCGATGGTCACTTGTTCGGGCCCCGCGCTCGTCCAGAGAAAAGTGATTCTCCACTGGTCATTGACTCGAATGCTGAAAGCCCCTTTCCTGTCGCTCTTGAGTGCCTCTAGGCGGTTACTGGGTGGCACGCGGAGGGAGTCAAGGGAGACTGCCGCATTGAGCTGGTGGAGTTTCTTGTTCGCCGACTTGTGGATCCGAGAATCCAATTTTGGAACCGGCTCACGCAGAAACACCAGTCATGTTTGTCGATTCCCGAACGACTGAATCATGCTTCACCCTAATCCCCCCCATAACGCGAAGCGTCAATAACGCATCGCGTTAAACGTTGAACTTGAACTCGACGGTATGTCGTTGCAAAGTTACTCCCTCTTGTTAACACCATCAAAAGGAGTGTTATCCAATGAAAGCGTTCGGCTTCTTAAGCTTCGGGCATTACGCCTTCGGCAGCTAGTGCGGGCCATCTGCGGAAAAGATCGCCAAGACTCGTCTGGAGATCACCCAGGCTGCGGACGAAATCGGCGTGAACAACGCGTCCTTCCGAGTCCACCACTTCGCGCTGCAGGCCTCCGCCCCGATGCCGCTGCTGTGCGCTATCGCTGCCACCACCAAAATCATCGAGGTGGGCACCGGCGGCATCGACATGCGCTAGCGCATATCGGGGTTGTAGCGTTTGAGTCATTGACTCCCGCCGTCTACAAGTACCTACACACTTGATCGGTGCTGCACGTTTCAGGATCCGGGTGCGCGGCGTCCTGGCTAAGGTCCGCGATAGTGTCGCGCAGCACGGAGAGCTGCGCGATCTGCTGCTCGATCTCAGCGAGGCGCACGTCAAGCAGGTCGCGCACGTGCTCGCAGGGCGCATGGCCGCCGTCGCGGATGTCGAGGATCTGGCGGATCTGGGCGAGGGTGAGGCCCGCGGCCTGGCCGCGGTGGATGAAGTCGATCCGAGCGACCGTCTCGGGCGCGTAGTCGCGGTATCCGGACGGCGTGCGCTCGGTCGGGGGTAGAAGGCCCTGTTCCTCGTAGAAGCGAAGGGTCTTCGCGGTAGTGCCCGCCCTCTCGGCGAGTTCTCCGATCCACATTACTGTCTCCCTCCGTGGCCGCGCTTGACCTTCCCCTGCACTGGAAGGTCCAGTATGGCTGAGACAGAGCAGAAAGCCAAGAGTTGACAGGAGTAGCGATGCCTACGAAGTACGATCTCGCCATCATCGGATCGGGAGGCGGCGCGTTCGCCGCTGCGATCCGCGCCAGCACGCTCGGGAAGTCGGTGGTGATGATCGAGCGCGGGACGCTCGGCGGCACCTGCGTGAACACGGGCTGCGTCCCGTCGAAGGCGCTCATTGCCGCGGCCGGCGCGCGGCACGTCGCGGTCGACGCCGCAACCCGGTTCCCCGGGATCGCGACGACGGCGGATCCCGTCGACATGCCCGCGCTGATCGCTGGGAAGCAAGCGTTGGTGGAGTCGCTGCGCGGCGAGAAGTACGCCGACGTCGCCGACTCCTACGGCTGGCAGGTCCTCCGCGGCGACGCCTCGTTCGTGGGCACCCCTGATGAGCCGGTTCTCGATGTTGCCGGATCCGACGGAAGCGTCGAGACCATCGAGGCCCGCCACTACCTGGTCGCGACTGGTTCTCGCCCGTGGGCACCGCCGATCGACGGCCTGGAGGAGACCGGATACCTGACCTCGACCACGGCGATGGAGCTGACGGAGGTCCCCGAGTCGCTGCTGGTGCTCGGCGGCGGCTACGTCGCCCTGGAGCAGGCGCAGCTGTTCGCCCGCCTCGGCTCGCAGGTCACGCTGCTCGTGCGGTCCCGGCTCGCGTCGAAGGAGGAGCCGGAGGTGTCGAAGGCGCTCCAGGAGGTGTTCGCCGACGAGGGCATCCGCGTCGTCAGCCGCGCAGTGCCCACCCGGGTCTCCCGCGGCACGGGAGGCGAGGCCGTCGTGACCGCCGCCTTGTCCGGCGGCTCGCAGGAGTTCCGCGCCGACCAGGTCCTGGTCGCCCTCGGACGCCGTCCCGTCACCGATGGCCTGAACCTCGATGCGGTCGGGGTGAATACCGGAGACTCCGGTGAGGTGGTCGTCTCCGACCGGCTGCAGTCCTCGAACCCGCGGGTCTGGGCCGCGGGCGACGTGACCGGGCACCCCGAGTTCGTCTACGTCGCCGCCCACCACGGCACCCTCGTCGCCGAGAACGCGTTCGCCGACGCCGACCGGTCCGTCGACTACGCCCGCCTGCCGCGGGTGACGTTCACCGGGCCCGCGATCGGCGCGGTCGGGATGACCGAGAAGGACGTCCTCGCCGCGGGGATCCGCTGCGACTGCCGCGTCCTGCCCCTGCACCACGTGCCCCGCGCCTTGGTGAACCGCGACACCCGCGGGTTCATCAAGATCGTCGTGAACGCCGAGACGAACGAGATCCTCGGCCTGACCGCCGTCGCCAAGGACGCCGGGGAGCTCGCCGCCGCAGGCGTCCACGTGCTCGGCAGGACCGTCGCCGAGGTCGCCAACGCCTGGGCCCCCTACCTGACCATGGCCGAGGGCATCCGGATCGCCGCGAAGGCCTTCACCACCGACCCGTCGCTGCTGTCGTGCTGCGCATGAACGGCAACGCAGGCAATCGGAGAGATCTCATCCTGAAGCAGACGATGAGCGCCGATCAGGACCGCGACGAACGGCGCGCCGGTCCCGTCGTCGCTGCAGGGACCGGGCTGCTCTTGCTGGCATGCTGTGCGCTTCCGTCGCTGCTCTGCTGCGGCCTGCCGTTCATCGCGGCGGGCGGAGCACTCGCAGGCGTCGGTGGGCTCCTCGGTAATCCCTGGATCATCGGTCCCGGGACCGCCGTCGTGATGGCCGTCATGGCGGGGATGCTCGTCAGGCTACGGCGGCGGCACCGGCGCCGCAGGTCCGGCTGCTGCGAAAATCCTTCGACCGCTGATCGGAACCGGTAATTCGAGGGATCCAGCGATCACTGCCACCTACGGAGGCCGCTGAAATCGAAGCCCGACGGGAGAAGGAGGAGCAAAAAGCGTTCGAATCAACCGGTGACGAGGATAATACTGAGGCTGGATCCCGGCCGTCGCGACGCGGTCTCCGCTTCCGCCGAGACGAGAAAGGGTTGTGGGCACCTAGGCTGGGCGGCATGAACGACCTGACCATAGCGCCCGGCCCGGGGATCCCCGACGGTGCAGTCATCGCCGCCGATCTCGCGGAGCGTTTCGCGAAATCGTCGACTCCAGGCGGCCAGGGCGTCAACACGACGGACGGCAAAGTCCAGCTTTCCATCGATGTCGCCGAATGCGCATCGCTTACCGACGCCCAGCGTCACCGTATCTCGCGCAACCTCGAGCACCGCCTAGACGGCTCCGTCTTTACCGTGACTGCGTCGACTCAGCGGTCTGTGTTTCGCTCCTGGTCCTCTCGCTTGCACCTGCGACACAGCCTCGTGTCCCCAGGCCGTAGCGTTCGGGGGAGCACAATAGCCCCAGTCCTCATCACGTCCCGGGATCAAAGAGTTCATCGCAGAGGTTAAGCACTACACGTTGAACTTGAACTCGACCACTTCGACATCAGTCGCCAAGAAGTCTTCCGGTGGTGCATGCGCTACAACACCCGCAGACGGCACTCCTGGTGCAACTTTCTAGCCCCCAATGACTTCGAAGCACTCACATCAGCTACGCTGACCCAAGCAGCATAGCTAACCCCCGACGTGTCTACTTTCCGGGGGTCAGGCCCGTGCTCGACAACCCCAGCGGACTCAACGCCCACGCCAGCGTCGCGGACCATGCGGCCGGGTACCGGAAGGTGGCCAAGGCCGCGGGCATCGCGATTTAATCCCGCGCAGAGCCGGAGACTGTGACCTGGCGATCATTGATGCGCAAGGTGCTGTCAGCAGCAGCAATAACTGCGGCATCGTGCGTGGCGGCCAGAACGAGTGCGCCCCCGTCCGCAGCTCGCCGCAGGAGCGCGATAACTTGGTCGCGGTTAGTGGGGTCGAGGGAGGCGGTCGGCTCGTCAGCGAACACATAAGCCGCGCCGCGGAGCAGGGCTCGGGCGATCGCCAGCCGCTGCTGCTCGCCTCCGCTGAGAATAGCTGCCGGCCCGTCGAAGGGGACATCAAGACCGACTTCGCCGAGGGAGTGCAGCAATTCTTCTTTGGAGTATTGCTTCCTGGATAGCCCGAGGGTGAGGTTATCTTCGCAGCTTAGTTCGGGAATGATTCCGTGGTCTTGGTGGATTATCGCTGCGCGTTCTCGCCAGAACCTCCGCCTCCGCTTCATCCTCCACGCGGAGGCATTCTCACCGTCTATCCGGAGGAGGCCGTCCGCCGGCGGCAGGAGCCCGGCCAAGGTGTTGAGCAGCAAAGTCTTTCCGGAACCGCTGGCTCCACAGATGGCGACAAAGCCTGGCCCGGGTAGGGAAAACGTTGCATTTTCCACGAGGGACTTCTTCACCATCCGCGTGCTGCGCCCCACAGAAAAAGTCGACTCCGCGGCGAGACAGAGATGGGAGGTGGAAATCTCCGGCGGCAGAGTGGGGGACTGATTGGGGCTAGCCAATGACATTGTGACTCCTAGGGGAGGCGGACATGTGCTGAGAAATACTGAGACGGACAAAACCGAGGTAGACGATTAAGACAAGGCAGCTTAGCGCGGTGAAGGTGTAGAGGAACGGGTTGGGAAGCAGTAGCGGAGCCAGGACGGACAATATGACGACAACTGTCAGGCTGACCAGTTGGCTTTTGAATAGTCGCCACATCGTTTTGTCCGGTGATTGCCCAGCGCTGTGGAGGAGTACCAGGAGGCGACGGTGAACTCGGAGCTGGATGCGCGCCTGGACTATCAAGGCCGCAAGCGTGGTGAGCAAAGCTCCGAGGGCGCTCAGGATACTCAGCCAGAACAGCGCCGTGCTGGCTACTAGTTCGGCCAGACCGCGATCGGCGGCGCGTACCGGGTAGACGTAGCCTTCGAGGCCGGCAGCGGTAAGTTCTGGACCCAGTTCCGAGAAATCCGCGAAGAGCAAATTTTTACTCGAAGCTGTGGAGCTTAGGAAGTCTGCGTCGAAGCCGGATAGATCGTCCGTTTCAAGCACGTAAAAACAATCGCCGGGAACCAGTTCCCCCGACATTGTTCCACTAATGAATCCGACCGCATGATCGGCACTGACCGGACCAATTTGCGCAGATTTAAGGAGCAGGTCGCCGGATTCCTGAGCCCACAGATCCACGGAAGCTGCGAAATGCTCTTGGGCTGCGGAATAGTCGACCGAGTGGTTGTCGTCTCCGGGACGGAACTGATAATCCTGCAGATCGTGCCATTGGCGGTTGGCAAGTGCCACGGGGCAGGAGTCCGGCACACCGGTAGCTTCTTTCGGCAAAGTATGGCTGAGGACAGCCCCGTGCTCCCGTTCCCAGCTGAGCGCGAAGTCGCGGAAGTTCTGCTGCACACTGGGCGGCAAGAGCTCGCCTTCTTCCACGCGGCCAGCAGGGCCGTCGAAGTTGGCTGAAAAATGCAAGGCTCCAAACTCCGCGAGAGATTTCCAGGTCTGTTGGGCCTCGGATTCCTGCTGGTAGGAGCGGAGCGCAGCCGCTGAGCTAAGACCCGCTGCTACAAAGGTCACGCAGGTAAAGACCGAAATTACTTTCAGCGCTTTTCCCGCCGCCTTCTCTGCGGGGGCACGCTGCCCCAGCAGCGCTACTGCGCGGCGCAACAATGGGGCGGTGACGGCTACGGCCAAACCGGTGGTAGCCAGGGCCAAGCCTATCCCGGCGGCGTAGAACCTGAGGAACAGGAGGGCAAAAGAATAGCTCCCTTGGCGGGCGAGGAATGTACTCGCAAGGCCAATGAGAACTAGGTGCGGGAGGATGACAAAGGTCCATTGCCGCCAATTGCCTTTTTGACTGCGGTGCCCGCCATTTATTGTGCGCAGCGCTGCCAATCTAAGACCGGAAACCCGAAGAACAAATACCAGGGCAAAAAGGGAAACGACAAATAGAAACAGGATCGCCACCAACGCGGGCAGGCGGAATACGACCGATTGGATGAGGTGAAGGAACTGCGTCTTTTCGCTTAGCCTGAGCCCGTCATTCCTGGCCGATTCGTAGAAGTGGTTCGCATTGCCACCCGTTGCTTTGGGAACCAAGACGTAGTCACCGTGGTAATCCAGCGACCCAAGCTCACTGGCCGCTTGGCTCAAGGCATCCGGCCGGTTGAGCCGGGGAATGCGTTCCGGTGTTGGATAATTTTGCTCCAGCGGGATGAAAACCTCGTGGGAAGTCCCGCTTGCGTCATCGGTGCCAGTCAGCCGGTAGATGAAGTAGCCGTTCTGCTCGGCCAATGAAACCAGTGAGTTACGGATTACCGTCGGTGCGTAGTCTGACTCAAGTTCCTCCGCGAGTGAAGTCTTAGGCTCGACGTAGTCAAGACTAAAGGTTGATTCGACCCCTAAGGACAAGGGCTTGGTGGAGTCAACCAGGGCTGTCAGCAGCCACCCAGTAGTCGCGATGACTGCAGCAAGAAGTAGGCTCAAAAGCCCAAGTACTAGGGGTCGAATGCGCATGAGTTCTAGCAGAAGTCGTAGTAGTAGCTGTCCTTAGTGCCCGGCAAATTCGTTGCCCAAAGCTCGGCGATCGACTTCTGGCCGCCGCGGGTGTTGATGCTTCGTTGCGTTCTGTCGTTGACGGTCACAGTCGAAGTATGGCACCGATTCACGGTGAAATAAGAACGCGCCTTAGCGTCCCAGAATCCGTCGATCTCGCCGCGCTCAAAGGACGCCACCATCGCGTCGTAGTCGGGACGGTCCACGTCCTTCTTCGACGCGGAGATCGATTGATCGACGTAGGTATGCACGACGTCCCAGCCGCGTTGCTCGGCGAGGGCTTCGCAGTCCTGACGCTGCCGGTCGATGGCGAGGCCGTCCATGGCAGCATCTAACGAGATACGGAGGTAAATAGCAGCACGTGTAGTCATACGCTATTCATAGCGCATTTAGGTTACATTGAAACGAAACTCCACCACGTCGCCGTCGACCATGACGTAGTCCTTGCCCTCCTGGCGGACCTTGCCGGCGGCGCGGGCCTCGGCCATAGAGCCCAACTCATCCAGGTCTTCAAAGCCGACGATCTCGGCCTTGATGAAGCCCTTCTCAAAGTCGGTGTGGATTACGCCTGCGGCCTTCGGCGCGGTGTCACCCTTGCGGATGGTCCAGGCGCGTGCCTCCTTCGGCCCCGCCGTCAGGTAGGTCTGCAGGCCAAGGGTGTCAAAGCCGGCCTTGGCCAGCGTCTGCAAACCTGGCTCGTCTTGGCCGACGGCGGCAAGCAGTTCGGCGGCATCTTCGTCGTCAAGCTCGAGAAGCTCTGTCTCCGTCTGCGCGTCCAGGAACACAGCCTCGGCGGGTGCGACCAGGTCGCGCAGCTCCTGCTTGCGGTCCTCATCCGTGAGCACCGCCTCATCGGAGTTGAACACGTAGAGGAAGGGTTTGGCCGTCATCAGGTGCAGGTGGTGTAGAAGACCAAGGTCTACTTCCCCGCTCTTGGCAGCGGCGAAGAGCGTGCGATCGTCCTCAAGAATGGCCTGCGCCTTCTTGGCTTCCTCCACCTGCGCTGCAACGTCTTTGTCCTTACGCGCTTCCTTTTCCAGGCGCGGCAGGGCTTTCTCAATGGTCTGCAGGTCCGCCAGGATCAGCTCGGTGTTGATCACGGAGATGTCACTTGCGGGGTCGACGTTGCCGTCAACGTGGATAACGTTCTCGTCGCTAAACGCGCGCACCACCTGGCAGATCGCGTCGGCCTCACGGATGTTGGCCAAAAACGCGTTGCCCATGCCTTCGCCCTCAGACGCGCCCTTAACAATGCCGGCGATGTCTACAAACGACACCGTCGCAGGCAAAATGCGCTCAGACTTGAAGATCTCGGCCAAGCGCTTCAGACGCGGGTCCGGCAGCTCAACCAAGCCCACGTTCGGCTCGATCGTGGCGAAGGGGTAGTTCGCCGCCAAGACGTCATTACGAGTCAGTGCATTAAACAGTGTGGACTTGCCAACGTTGGGCAAACCGACAATTCCAAGAGTAAGGCTCACGCTGCGCTATCCTAGCCCACTCCCACCCGCAACACCCAGAAGCCCCATCGGGCACAATAGGCCTCGTGAGCACGAGCACCGACACCACGAACACCACCGGCGAGACCGCGGAAACCAACACTAACAACCGTGTTGACCGCGGCGTGGTGATGAACCAATGGCTAAAAAACACCGCCATGCTCACCATTCGGCTGATTGTCATCGCGGTGTTCCTGTTTGCCCTGGGCAAGATGATCGGCACGTTCTGGGCCGGCATACTGCCAGTGATTTTGGCGCTGATCATCTGCACCGTGCTGGCACCGATTGCTACGTGGCTGCGGCGCCATAAGGTGCCCGCTGGCCTGGCAGCCATCCTGACCATGCTGGGTTTCATTGGCCTGCTTGGCGCCATTTTTAGCCTCATCGCACCAGATATAGTCAACCACTCTCGGGTGCTGTATCTCCAAGCGTTTGAGGGCGTGCAGCGCCTCCAGCTGTGGCTGCAGGGCCCGCCGCTCAACATTGACCCGGAGAAGATCAACGAAGCCGCCAACGACATCGCCCACTGGGTACAAAACCAGGCGGGCGCGATCGCCGGCGGCGTGTTCTCCGGTATCAGCTCGGCGGCCGGCCTGGCGGTCACGCTCATGGTGATCATCGTGTTGACCTTCTTCTTCCTTAAAGACGGCCACCGTTTCCTGCCCTGGCTCCGCTCCGCCACCGGCGGCCGCAGCGGCCTGCACGCCACGGAGCTCCTCACCCGAGCTTGGATCACCCTTTCAGGTTTCATTCGTGCCCAAGCGATCGTTTCTCTTATCGACGCCACGTTTATCGGCCTCGGCATCGCCCTTCTGCAAGTGCCAATGGCGTTCACCTTGTCCGTGATCACGTTTGTCGCGGGCTTCATCCCGATCGTTGGCGCGGTGGTGGCAGGCACCCTTGCTGTGTTGGTGGCGCTGGTCTCACTTGGTTTTACTAAGGCACTGATCGTGCTGGCGATTGTGATCGTGGTGCAGCAGTTGGAGGGCAACATCCTCTCCCCCATGCTGCAGTCGCGCGCTATGGACCTGCACCCGGTGATCGTGTTGATTTCAGTCACCGTGGGCGGCGGCCTCTTCGGCCTGGTCGGCGCCTTCCTTGCTGTGCCGGTGGCGGCGATGATTGCTGTCGCATACCGCTACGTATTGGATATGCTTCGAATCCACTCCGGCGAGCGCACCGCAGATGAGTTGGATTTTTACACCTCGGAGGGGGCGGTTATTGCAAAGATCGCTGAGGAAGAATCTGCTCACGAGCGCCAAGAGTGGCATCAGGAAAGGGATTGGTCAGCCGCGCCGATCATAGATGAAGTGCCCCAACCTGCCGAGCGCGCCGCAAAAACACCTGGAGTTAACACTGGAGTTAGCAAGGGGTTGAACCCGAGCCTGAAAAAGCTTCGTGAGCAAAGTGCGAAGCTTCGTCGCCTTGGCGTGAAACGTAACCGCTAGACTGGACAACCGTGTCTTACGCGTCGAAAGAATTCGTTGGCCTGCCCACCGGCTCCGCTATCGGCATCAACTTTGCCGCGCTGCTGACGGCGGTGGCTGTGTCCGCATTCTCAGGCGGCGCGCTGTGGCCGTGCGGATTCTTCTTCGCGCTCTCGCTCATTGCCACCACGTTGCTGGTGAACCCGCGCGGGATTTTCTTGACCGTTGCCACTGCCCCACTGCTGTTTGCTGCCGCGGCTACCGCGATTGGTGTGCTCGGCGCTGGTGATCAGTTGTCGGCCGGCGGGGCGTCGTCACGCGCGGCGCAACTGCTTGTGGTTTACCCGCTGGTGCAGCTCTTTCCCTGGCTTGCCACATTAACCGTGATTGCCGCCGTACTTGGGTGGGGTCGCGTGCAGCTGATCAGGCGCCAAAACCGGGCGCTTGCGCGCACCGAGACACGCCAACGCATCCAGGCGGCGGCAAGCAACCGCAAGACCACCACCCAAAGCCGACGTGCACGCGAGCGCGCCACCGGCAGGCAGCGCACGGTGTCAGTGGATGAGTTGCTCAAGCGGGAACGTAGCGCAAGCCGCTCTACCAGTGGCGCTACCGGCAGTTCTACCAGCAGGCGGCTTTCAAGCCGACTGGGAGATGACCTGTACTCGAACTAGCTGCGCACCCGCAGGTCCCGCGGCAGCGCAAACGTGATGGTCTCCACCGTGGTGGTGACTTCTTCGGCGTTTGTAAAGCCGCGCTCATCCAGGTGGGAAACCACTTCTTGGACCAGGATCTCCGGCACGGATGCGCCCGAGGTCAGGCCGACTGTGGTCACGCCTTCCAGCCACGCATCATCGATCTGGTGGGCGTAATCCACCAGGTAGGACGCCTTCACACCTGCCTCCAGCGCAACCTCCACCAGGCGCTTGGAGTTGGAGGAGTTTTGCGAACCCACCACAATTACCAGTTCACAGCGCGGCGCGATGTTCTTCACCGCAGCCTGGCGGTTCTGGGTGGCGTAGCAAATGTCATCGCTCGGCGGGTCCTCCAGGTGTGGGAAGCGCGCTTTGAGCTTTTCTACGATCTCCAGCGTCTCGTCCACACTCAGCGTGGTTTGAGACAGCCACACCAGCGGCTGGTCCTCCGGGAAGTCTGGCAGCGCGTCAACGCCCTCGATCCCGTCCACGAGGTGGGTAACTTCCGGAGCCTCTCCGGCGGTGCCTTCCACTTCCTCGTGGCCTTCGTGTCCCACCAGCAGGATCTGGTAGCCGTCGCGAGCGAAACGCTTCGCCTCGTTGTGCACCTTGGTCACCAGCGGGCAGGACGCGTCGATGGCCAGCAGGTTGCGCTGCAGGGCGGATTCACGCACCTCCGGCGACACACCGTGTGCTGAGAACACCACGTGGGCACCCTCGGGCACTTCGTCGGTTTCGTCCACGAACACGGCGCCGCGCTCCTCGAGCGTCTTCACCACATACTTGTTGTGCACGATCTCTTTACGCACATAAACAGGATCGCCGTACTTTTCAAGTGCCTTCTCAACGGTTTCCACCGCCCGGTCTACGCCAGCGCAGTATCCGCGCGGGGAAGCGAGAAGAATATTTTTTCCCTCATCCGACATGGAACCGACCCTACCCAAGCTACGTCTAATTACATAGAGGGCTACCGCGTACGCTTGTGGTGCCTAAGGAGCGGATTGGCCCCTGCGGGGCGGAATTGGAGGTTTTCTCGTGGCAGAGCCACATGGGGCGCAAGCGCCAAAAAGTACTGCGGAGACGCCGTGGAGCGTCTCCAAACTCAACACCAGCGTCAAGGGCTGGATTGAGCGCCTGGGCTACCTTTGGGTCGAAGGGCAGCTCACCCAGGTAAATACCAAGCCCAACTGGAGCTATTCGTACCTCACATTGCGCGATACGCAGGCTGAGGCATCGGTGGAGCTCATCGCTGACACCAGGTTGTTGACCAGAATGAGCACCCCGCTTAACGACGGCGACCATGTCATCATCCACGGCAAACCAAACTTCTTCACGCAGCGGGGCTCCTTCTCCATGAAGGTCACGGAGATTAGGCACGTGGGCGTGGGTGAGTTGTTGGCGCGCATCGAGCAGCTGCGCCACCGCCTGGCGGCCGAGGGCCTCTTTGACCCGCAGCGTAAGCGGCGGCTTCCCTACCTGCCGAACAAGGTCGGGCTGATCACCGGCCGCGGGTCCGCCGCGGAGCGCGACGTGCTTTCTGTGGCGCAGGATCGTTGGCCAGCGGTGCGCTTCGAGGTGGTCAACACCGCAGTCCAAGGCCCGCGCACCGTGCCTGAGGTCATTGCGGCTCTCGAGCGCCTGGATGCGGATCCTGAGGTGGACGTGATCATCATCGCCCGCGGCGGCGGCTCCGTAGAAGACTTGCTGCCGTTTTCTGAGGAGGCGTTGCAGCGCGCCGTCGCAGCCGCACGCACCCCGGTGGTGTCCGCAATCGGCCACGAGCCGGACAATCCGGTGCTGGATAACGTCGCTGACCTACGCGCCGCCACGCCTACGGACGCCGCAAAACGCGTCGTGCCCAGTATGGAAGAAGAACTCGCTTTGGTGGCAGAGGCCCGCGCTCGCAGTGCCGCCGCCCTGCGCGCCTGGGTGGAGCGTGAGCGCCAAGGCCTGGCCAACGTCCGCTCCCGCCCTGCGCTGGCAAACCCGATGAACGCAATCACCCAGCGCCAAGAGGAAGTTGCCCGCGATGTGCAGCGGATGCGCCGGGAGATCACCTACTTTGTGCAGCAGCAAACCTCTGTGGTTTCTGCGTTGCGGGCCCAAGTCTCGGCGCTTGGGCCTTCGGCAACCCTGGCGCGTGGCTACTCGGTGGTCCAAATGCTGCCGCGCGACGGCTCCGGGCCCGAAGTTGTGACCTCCATCGAGCAGTCCCCTCCCGGCTCCCAGCTGCGCATCCGCGTCGGCGACGGATCCATTACCGCAGCAGCTATGGGTGTCACCCAAGCCGACTAGACAGACTCACAGAAGACCCAAAACAAAAACCAACCAGTAAAGGAAGCAACACAATGGCAGAGAACACTTTCGGCGCAGGCCAGGCTGGCGACAACGCATTTCCGGACCCGCAGACCTTAAGCTACGAACAGGCGCGTGCTGAGCTCGTGGAAACGGTGAAGATCCTCGAGCTAGGCCAGATGAGCCTGGATGAGTCGCTCAAATACTGGGAGCGGGGCGAGGCGCTAGCGAAGCGTTGCGAGGTCTTGCTCCACAACGCCTCCGAGCGCGTCGAGGCCGCCATCGGCAGCCGCGAAGAAAACGAATAGTCCCCTTTATCAGAATTACTGCAGCGGCTGCGCCTGCAAAGCGGCGCGCACAAGCTCGGTGAACTCGGCGTCCGTGCCAGCACCGGTGACAATAAAGCGTGCGTCGCCGGCGTCGAGGGCCCAGATGGGGCGGGTATCGGCATCGTCGCTAAGCAAGATGCTCACCTCGCGCCCATCAACTTGCTCGGTGCGCTCATTGGGGCGCAGCTTGCCATCTACCGATGCAACGGCAGTGTCAAGGTCGGCGCCGGTCTGCGTGAGTTGCAGGAAACCGCCGTCCTTGGTCACCCAACCCACCACGGGTGCCGGTTGACCGTCGATCATGGTGCGGCGCGCAGAGTTAGTCACCCAGCCTTCCGGAGCCTGCGGGAAACGCACCGGGAAGTTCGTAGCGCGGGCCTCCATGCCAAGGAACGTTTCCGCATCAACTTCCTGCACAGGTCCGTTCTTCGGCGTGCCCGGGTTGTAGGTGCACAGCCCCGTCGCACCTACGCCGACGAGCATGAGAACGACAATGACAACCACGTTGATGAGCATGTCCCGGCCGTCTTGAAAGACGCGGGGTTTTCCTTTGTTGGCCACGCGCAACAGTATGGCACGTTCCCGCTTTGGCCTCGAATCCCCTTTTTAGGGTGTGAAAGCTCAGGTTCCGTGAAGCATTTAGTGCCAGAATGGAAGAGTCCATTAATTTGTCTTTGCTTTATCGCCTTGAGGAGGCTGGCCTCGATGACTGAATCACCCAACGAATACTTCCCGGACCGCAACCTTGCAATGGAGCTGGTCCGCGTGACGGAGGCGGCCGCTTTGGCTTCCGGCCGCTGGGTGGGACGCGGCAAGAAGAACGAAGGCGACGGCGCCGCGGTGGACGCGATGCGCAAGATGATCAACTCCGTGAACATGGATGGCGTCATTGTTATCGGCGAGGGTGAGAAGGACGAAGCCCCGATGCTGTACAACGGCGAGCAGGTAGGCAACGGCCAGGGCGCCATGGTTGACCTGGCAGTGGACCCGGTTGACGGCACCCGCCTGATGGCGGAGGGCCGCCCGAACGCCATCTCCGTGATCGCTGCCGCGGATCGTGGCTCCATGTTCAACCCGCAGGACGCGTTCTACATGAGCAAGATCGCCGTCGGCCCGGACGCTGCCGGCAAGATCGACATCACCGCCCCGGTCAGCCACAACATTGAGGTGGTTGCCAAGGCCAAGGGCATCCGCCCGCACGAGGTAACTGTGGTTGTGCTGGATCGCCCGCGCCACGATCAGCTGGTGCGTGACATCCGCGCGGCCGGTGCGAAGGTTCGCTACATCATGGATGGTGACGTGGCTGGCGCCATTGCTGCCGCCCAAGACACCAACTCCATCGATATGGCGATGGGCATCGGCGGCACCCCCGAGGGTGTTATCACCGCATGTGCGCTGAAGTGCCTGGGTGGTGAAATCCAGGGCATGCTCGCACCGCAGTCCGACGAGGAGCGTGAGCGCGTGCTCGCCGCGGGCCACGACCTGGATCGCGTGCTGGGCATCAACGACCTGGTTACCTCGGACAACTGCTACTTCGCCGCCACCGGCGTGACCAACGGCGACATGCTGCGTGGCGTGTCCTACCGCAAGAACGGTGCGACCACCCGCTCCCTGGTCATGCGATCCAAGTCCGGCACCGTACGCTACGTGGAATCCCTGCACCAGCTGGCCAAGCTGCAGGAGTACTCCGTGGTGGACTACTCCGAGCCGAAGCAGTAGGCCGAAGCAGTAAGCCCCACTTACAGCAGCGCTATAAACGCTGCGAACGTTGCCGCGCTGGCCAGCAGGTTGTTAGCCGCGTGCACAATGAAGCTGGCGGTGATGTTGCCGTGGAACCGCGCCACCAGCGCTAGTCCAATGCCCAGGAAAAAAGTGTAGAGGATTGCTGGCGGCGCGATGTGCGCGGCGCTGAAGAGGGCGGAGGTGAGCAGCACGCTTGCCGCCGCCGGCATCAGGCTGTCAAAATAGCCCATGAGTACGCGACGGAACACCACCTCTTCAAGCACCGGCCCTACCAGCAGGTAGGCAATTAAGAGCAGCAGGACGGGGGCGGCCTGTTTCGCATCCGAAGCCAGCACGTTTGTGGCCGATTCTTTATCGGGGGCAAGCCCTATAAGCGTGCCGATGATTGCGCTGGAAGTCGCCGCAGCAACCACCACCGCCGGCGTCTGCCACAGAAGGTGCCAACCCCGGTGCCCCAAACGCGTAAACCCGAGCCCAGGCCCGCGGCCCCGCATGTAGCGGAAAAGCAGGTACATAGGCGCAGCCATGGCCACCAGAAGCATGACCGGTATCAGCGCTGCTGCCGTCGATCGCGGCAAGCCCAAACGCACCAGAAGCAGCCCTTGACCGATAAAAAGTGCGTACATGGACGCCAGGGCCGCCGCCGCCACCAGTGCATCCCTCAATGCGGGGGTCTTTTGCGCACGGCTTTCAGTCATTACAGCACCTCATTTTTGTTATCTGGGGCATAATCGATCAGTGGACAGGCACGAGTGCACAATAACGCTAGTGCACGTGCACGACGTGCATGGGAAAAAAGTAAAGGACAATCATGGCTGATCAGGAATACCGCATCGAACATGACACGATGGGCGAGGTCAAGGTGCCCGTCGACGCTCTCTGGCGTGCACAGACCCAGCGTGCTGTGGAAAACTTCCCTATCTCCGGCCGCGGCTTGGAGGCTCAGCAGATTCGCGCTCTTGGCCTGTTGAAGGCCGCGTGTGCTCAGGTGAACAAGGATCTGGGCAAGCTGGACGCTGAGAAAGCTGACGCAATTATCGCTGCCGCGAAGGAAATTGCGGACGGCAAGCACAACGACCAGTTCCCGATCGATGTGTTCCAGACCGGTTCCGGTACCTCCTCGAATATGAACACCAACGAGGTCATCGCGTCCATTGCGAAGGCCAATGGCGTTGAGGTACACCCGAATGACCACGTGAACATGGGCCAGTCTTCGAACGACACCTTCCCAACGGCAACCCACGTGGCTGCTACCGAAACGGCGGTCAATGACCTCATCCCGGGCCTGAAGATGCTGCACGAGTCCCTGGATAAGAAGGCCAAGGAGTGGCACGAGGTTGTGAAGTCGGGCCGCACCCACTTGATGGATGCCACCCCGGTCACCTTGGGTCAGGAGTTCTCTGGCTATGCACGCCAGATCGAGCTGGGCATCGAGCGTGTTGAGGCGACCCTGCACCGCCTGGGTGAGCTGGCTATCGGCGGCACCGCTGTGGGCACCGGCATCAACACTCCGGCTGAGTTCGGCGGCAAGGTTACTGAGGAGCTTGTGAAGCTCACCGGGGTCGAGCAGCTCTCTGAGGCGAAGAACCACTTCGAGGCGCAGGCCAACCGTGACGCGCTGGTGGAGTTCTCCGGCGCGATGCGTTCCGTGGCGGTCTCCTTCTACAAGATCGCCAACGACATCCGCCTGATGGGCTCCGGCCCGCTGGCTGGTTTCGCTGAGATCCACCTGCCGGATCTGCAGCCAGGCTCCTCCATCATGCCGGGCAAGGTCAACCCGGTGCTGTGCGAGACCGCAACGCAGGTCTCCGCACAGGTCATTGGCAACGACGCTGCTGTTGCCTTCGGCGGCACCCAGGGTCAGTTTGAGCTCAACGTGTTCATCCCGATGATGGCTCGCAACGTGCTGGAGTCCTCCCGCCTGCTGGCAAACACGGCACGCCAGTTTGCTACCAGGCTTGTGGACGGCATTGAGCCGAACGTCGAGCACATGCGCGAACTCGCGGAGTCCTCCCCGTCTATCGTGACCCCGCTGAACTCCGCGATTGGTTACGAAAACGCTGCGAAGATTGCTAAGCACGCGGTCAAGGAGGGCATCACCATCCGCCAGGCCACGATCGATCTTGGCTTTGTGGACGGCGAGAAGCTCACCGAGGAAGAGCTGGACAAGCGCCTCAACGTGCTGTCCATGGCAAACACTGACCGCAACTAGTGTCAGCTAGCTAGTGGCAGATTCATTTTCTGAACTCCGCGACGCCGGCGGCTCCAACAAACCTTGGATTGCCGCCGGCGTCTCGGCGCTTGCTGTCGCCTTGATCCTGGTTGCGCTTGCGGGTGCGTGGTGGTCGGCGAACCCTCGCCCCGAGCCCACCTCCGCTGTCCCGGAGACGGTGACGGTGACCGCGCAGCCGCAACTTGCGCAAGACCCGGAAGCTCCGACCGGCACGTTCACGGGCACCCTGAATAGCCTTGAGGAAAACGCGAAGGTGCAGGCGTGGCCTGCGGTGGCCACGTTTGGTGGCGGCACCGCGTCGGTGACCTATCCCCTGACGGGCTGCACGGCACTGATCGACGAGGATGGCCAGTCGACCCCGCTGACCAAGGGCTGCAACAACGGCCAGGGCCGCTGGGACGTTGATCAGATCGCGCCAGGCGTAATCAAACTGACCTACTCGGAGAGCAACACTGCCCTGGTAGAAGGCGAGCTTTCAGCGGGCTTGCCTTAGTTTGCACGGGGTGTAATATTGCACCCCGTGCAAAAAGAGGGAATCAGGGAGCAGAAACGCCGCGAGACGCTGCGAAACATTCGCAACGAAGCCGCCAGGCTTATCAGCCAACACGGCTATGACAACGTCACAGTTGAAGATATCTGTGGCGCCGCAGGCATTTCCCGGCGCACTTTTTTCAACTACGCCGATTCCAAAGATGAAGCCATCCTCGGCTCCTTCCCTTTCGCATTTAGCCAGTCCGCCCTGGACGCAATCCGGGATACCCCCAGCGATAACCTCTTGGAGCTGGTCATTCGTTCCATGGAGGTCAAGCCAGGGCCGTTCGACGGGCCGGCGGCGACGTGCCGTCGTGAATTGCTGGAGAACAATCCCGGTCTGATGCACGCGGAGGCTGCCCGCAAGCGCGGCTTTCTTTCCAAGGTTGGACGCGCGGTACGCGACCATTTTGAGCAGTTTCCGGAGGACCGAAGAGGCTCCGGATCCTCGGAGGAAGAGACCCAATTCATCGTCGTCTTGTTCCATGGTGTGGTGAGCCGCTACCTGTGGCAGCCGCCGGAAGACGCCGACCCCACCGCCCAACTACTCGCCTACGCCAAAGAGCTGACCGGTTACGTAAAGGAGATGACATGGTAGACAACCCCACAACATCGAGCGCAGCTCAGCCGGCGGCACCCAACGTGAAGCTGGTGTTTTCTGCCCTTCTGCTCACCATGCTGATGAGCTCGCTGGGGCAAATGATTTTCGCTACCGCCATGCCAACGATTGTCGGCGAACTGGGCGGCGTGGAGCACATGAGCTGGGTGATCTCCGCGTTTTTGGTCACCATGACTATTGCAATGCCACTAAACGGCAAGCTTGGGGACATCCTTGGCCGCAAATGGCTCTACATCGGCGGCATCGTGTTGTTTGTCATCGGTTCCGCGATCGGTGGATTCGCACAAACTATGGAGCTGCTCATCATCGGCCGCGCCATCCAAGGTTTTGGTGCGGGCGGCATGATGGTCAACTCCCAGTCCATCATCGCTGAGGTTGTCCCGGCTCGTGAGCGCGGCAAATACATGGGCGTCATGGGTGCGGTTTTCGGCGTCTCTTCCGTGCTGGGCCCTGTGCTTGGTGGTTGGTTTACGGACGGCCCGGGTTGGCGCTGGGCGCTGTGGATGAACATCCCACTGGGGCTGCTGGCCATGACCGCCTCGGCCACCGTGCTGAAGCTGCGTCGTGGCTCCGCAAAGGGCATGCATTTCGACTACGTGGGTACCACGCTGATGGTCATCGCCACCACCAGCTTGATCCTCACCACCACGTGGGGCGGCACGCAGTATGAGTGGAACTCCCCCATCATTGTGACCCTTGCCGCCGTTGCCGCCGTCAGCGCTGTGCTGTTCGTGTTTACAGAGCTTCGCGTGAAGGACCCCCTGATCCCGATGGGACTGTTCCGCAACCGCAACATGGTGTTAACAACGCTGGCTGGCACCGTGTTAGGTTTTGCCATGACTAGTACGCTGGCTTATCTGCCGACGTATCTGCAGATGGTCCACGAGCTCACCCCAACCGAAGCAGGCCTGATGATGCTGCCGATGGTGCTTGGCATGCTGGGCACCGGCATGGCGGTGGGATTCATCATTGCTAAGACTGGCCGCTACAAGATGTACCCGATTGCGGGCATGGCAGTAACTTCCCTTGGCCTTTACTTGTTCTCCCAGCTCACTCCACAAACATCATTGACCCGCCTCGGCGTGTACATGTTTGTCTTCGGCTTCGGCTTGGGCCTTGTTATGCAGGTGCTGGTTCTGATTGTGCAGAACTCGTTTCCCCTGCGCATGGTTGGCACCGCTACCTCTACCAACAATTTTTTCCGCCAGATCGGCTCGGCCATTGGCGCGTCGCTCGCAGGCTCCCTGTTCATCCACGGAATGCGCGACCACCTGGAAACACGTCTCCCGGAGGCCTTCGCACAGCTCGGTCCTGAGGGCGCCCAGTGGGCAGAGAAGTTCCAAAACGGCGCAAACAGCCTCACCCCGCACCTTGTTGCGCAGCTTCCAGGCCCCCTGCGCGAGGTGGTATTGAGCAGCTATAACGACGGCCTGACCCCGGTGTTCATGCTCATGGTGCCGCTCACCATCGTTGCGCTCATCTTGCTCTTCCCGGTCAAGGAGGAGCCGCTCAAGGAAGACCTGAGCTAGTTGAGCTAGTTGAGCTAGTTGGAATCATCCTTGCTCATCGGCAGCAGCAGCTCGTAGATGTCGCAGTCGCGCCACTGGCCTTTGTGCTCGCCGTAGCTCATCTTGCCCATGTTGTGGAAGGTGCCGGCCTTTTCAAAACCTCGCGAGAGGTGCAGGCCAGCAGAGCCCTCATTTTCCGGGAAAATCCACGCATGGATGGACCACTTGTGCAGGTCAATGCAGGTGGCGATCAGCTTGTCCAGCAGCGCGCCGGAGACCCCCTTGCCGCGCGCATCGGGGTGAGTATAGATAGAGTCTTCCACCACCCCATGGAACACACTGCGTGACGATGCCGGCGCGGCAGCCACCCACCCCAGCACCCGAGCATCGTCTTGCTTATCGACGGCCACGAACACCGTCTCAATAATCTTCCTCCGGGAAAACTCGTCCCAAGTCAGCCCACGAGTTTCATAGGAGGCGTTACCGGAACGCAAGCCCATCTCGTAGATTTCACGGACCTGCGGATAGTCCTCTTCACGGATCGGTCGAATATCAAACCCTTGGTTTTGCACCAGACCCATTGTGAAGAAGGTGCGGCCATGATGCAAACCAAAACGGCTTTAGCGGGGTTTTTTACTTCTCAACCTTTGCGGTGAAGGCAGCATCGTCGCCGCCGTCACGGGTCCACTCGAGGGTGCCGTTCTCGAACTCCTGGTTCCAGCCAGACTCGTCGGTGTTCGGGGTCTCCGGAGCCAGCGGGAAGCCGATCTCGCGTGCACCGTGAACGTCGTTGAGCCAGGACTGCGCGATCTTACCCCAGATCGGGGAGCCGCCCGTGGACTCCTTCCAGGTGATGTAGTGCTCACCGTCGAAGGTTACGATCCAGCCGCCGTCTACCTCTTCAACGGCGGTCGGCTCGCCCCAGGAAGCCTCAGCAAACTCGTCGATAGCAGCCTTAACGCCCTGCGGAACCATTGCGGTCTTGCCACCAGCAAGCGCCAGCTCCTCGGTTGCGCCCTCAGCAGCCGCAGCACCCTCGCTTTCTGCCGCCACGGTCTCGGTAGCGGTCTCGGTGGAGGAAGCGGTCTCGGTCTCAGCGGCAACCGTCTCGGTAGCTACGTCGGTGGCAGTAGCGTCAGCGGTGGTCTCCGCGGTGGTATCTGCAGTGGTGTCTGCATCGTTGGAGCAAGCAACCAGGCCGCCAGCCAGTGCAACAGCAGCAATGGAAGCAACAATCTTGCGGTTCATAATCATATTACCTTTCTGATTCTCCGTAGAACAACTCCCTATTATGCATATGGAGCCCCGACTACCACTTCCCATCACACCCTAATGGGGGCATCACCGCCGTTTCCGGTTGCGAGTTGAGCACTGTTGCACCTTACCCCGAACTCCCTGCGCAGAACGCTTCTTGGCCTGCGGTTTTACCCCCTTCTTAGGCTTCTCACCCTTCTTCGCTTTCACCGTTTGCCGCGACGAACGCACCGTCCTTCCCTTCGCCACCCCAACGAAGTCCTGGACCTCCTCACTGTCGCGCTCTTTCTTCCATACCAGCGCGATTTCCGTCGGCGCTACCTCCAGCGCCTCAAGCGGCGCCGCCACAACTTGTTTCTTGCTCACGGCCCGCAAAAGTGGCAGTGGCCCATATGCAACACCCACGTTCGCCGCGACAACCTGCAGCGCCGTCCGCAACTGCTCAATCGCGTCCCCCTCGGTCTCCCCTGCAGCCTCTACGCAATCAAAAAAGTCAAAGTTCACAATCTCATCGCGCAGATCTTCTATATCCACCGCTTCCCCAGTAGCGGCAAACATCTCGGCGTACACCGAGTCCTTCGGCACCGCGACACCAAGCGCCTCCTCATAGAGGCGGACAACGTGAAAAGACTCG
The DNA here is from genome assembly GCF_016728505.1 of Corynebacterium riegelii. GTDB lineage: Bacteria > Actinomycetota > Actinomycetes > Mycobacteriales > Mycobacteriaceae > Corynebacterium > Corynebacterium riegelii. Next base: position 1,518,166 of record NZ_CP068159.1, on the reverse strand, counting down.
TCTACTCGCGTATCCGGCAGGCGCATCAGCGCAAGGTCTGCGGGCTCGGCCAGGGGGTTGGTTGACGGCAACGCTGATAAGCAAGTGCCCGAAAGCTCCTCATACCGCTTAAACCACTTGCCCGGTTCAGTGCCAGTAACAAAGGAGATGGTCAGCATGCGCTCAATGCTAGCGTGGACTGCCATGAGCACGAATGCACCATCCGGCACCGCCATGAAGCCGGCAACCGCCGCAAAGAAACTTGGCCTTTACCTTCCCGCCACCCCGCAGGAATTCCAAGACGGCGCCGTCACCCACGCCCAACTGCGCGAACTGCAGGACAACCCGCCCCAGTGGCTGGTGGATCTGCGCCGCAACGGCCCCCACCCACGCCCAGAGGTGGCCCGCAAGCTTGGCATTTCCATCACGGCGTTGAAGAACAACGACATGGACAAGCCGCTGACCACCGAAGAAATCAAGGCGCTGCTTGCAGATCAGCCGGAGTGGCTGCGCGCAGCACGCACGCAGCACGCCAGCAGCACCACAAACAACGCCGCAAGCGAAGACTAAAGGCTAGAGCATCTTCCAGTCTTCAATACCCGGGTAAAGCGGGTACTTCTCGCCCAGCGCAGCGGAGCGCTTGGCCAGTGCCGCAGTATCGGCATCCTTGCCCTTGATCAGGGCCTCAGCGATGATCTCCGCTACCTCGCGGAAATCCTCCTCGCCGAAACCGCGCGTTGCCAGCGCGGAGGTACCAATACGCAGACCAGAGGTCACGGCTGGCGGACGCGGGTCAAACGGCACCGCATTGCGGTTGACCGTAATACCCGCCTCATGCAGCAGATCCTCTGCCTGCTGGCCGTCCATCTCAGAGTTACGCAGGTCCACCAGCACCAGGTGCACATCGGTGCCACCGGAAACCACGCCAACGCCGGCCTCAACCGCATCTGGCTGGGTCAGACGCTCCGCCAGAATCTTCGCACCATCCAGGGTGCGCTGCTGACGGTCCTTGAACTCAGGCGTGCCCGCGATCTTGAACGCAGTCGCCTTCGCGGCCACCACGTGCATCAGGGGGCCACCCTGCTGGCCTGGGAACACAGCAGAGTTGAGCTTCTTGTGCAGCTCAAGGTCATTGGTCAAGATGAAACCGGAACGCGGACCGCCAAGGGTCTTGTGCACCGTGGAGGAAACTACGTGCGCGTGCGGCACCGGCGACGGGTGCAGGCCAGCAGCAACCAGGCCAGCAAAGTGGGCCATATCAACCCACAGGTACGCGCCAACCTCATCGGCGATGGAGCGGAACTCCGCAAAATCCTCATGACGCGGGTAGGCGGACCAGCCGGCGATGATCACCTTCGGCTTCACCTCGCGCGCCTGCTCGCGCAGCTTGGCCATATCAATCAGGTGGGTGTCTTCCTCCACCTCGTAGGCCGCAACGTTGTAGAGACGGCCGGAGAAGTTGATCTTCATGCCGTGAGTCAGGTGGCCACCGTGAGCCAGCGACAGGCCCAGGATCGTGTCACCCGGCTCCGCCAGCGCCATCAGCACGGCGGCGTTGGCCTGTGCACCGGAGTGCGGCTGCACGTTGGCGTACTTCGCGCCAAACACTTCCTTCGCACGGTCACGTGCCAGATCCTCCACCACGTCAGCGTGCTCGCAGCCGCCGTAGTAGCGACGCCCCGGGTACCCCTCGGCGTACTTGTTAGTAAACACAGAACCCTGTGCCTGCAGCACGCTGCGCGGCACAAAGTTCTCAGAAGCAATCATTTCCAGCGTGGTGCGCTGGCGGGCAAGCTCGCCTTCAATGGCGGCGTACACCTCAGGGTCATACGTTGCTAGATCTTGGTAACGCAGGTCTTGGGGGTCAACAGACGCAGACAAACCTGGTCCTTTCAATAGAGTTTGGGCACGGTCGAATGAAAGTATAGGCCGCCAGGCTTACACAATTTTGCTTAAATTCGCACAGATGCCAACAATAGTGCTCATGTCCCGCGTAGCCAATGGTGCCGATTCGAGCCCCTACCTCGATTTCTCTCGCGACGATTGGAAACAACGCCGCGCCACCATGAAGCAAGTTCTCACAGCTGAGGAGGTGGAAACGCTCAGCGGCATCGGTGAAAACTTGGACCTGCAAGAGGTCGAAGACATCTACCTTCCGATTTCCCGCCTGATCCACCTACACGTTCGCGCGCGCCAGAAGCTGATCAACTCCACGGAGGCCTTCATCGGGGGTGATCCTGGGCATGTGCCTTTTGTCATCGGCATCGCAGGGTCTGTGGCAGTTGGCAAATCAACCACCGCCCGCGTGCTGCAGGTGCTGCTGCAGCGCTGGGATTCTCACCCCAGGGTGGACTTGATTACTACCGACGGCTTCCTCTACCCCACCGCCGAACTCAAAAAACGCAACCTGCTGAAGCGCAAAGGCTTCCCCGAGTCCTATGACCGGCGCCAACTCATGCGCTTTGTCACTGAGGTGAAATCCGGCCAGCCGTTAGTGAAGGCCCCGATTTACTCGCACAAGGCCTACGACATCCTGCCCGGTGAGTACGTCGAGGTACGCAAGCCGGACATTGTGATCTTGGAGGGCCTCAACGTGCTCCAAACCGGCCCCACACTCATGGTGTCCGACCTGTTTGATTTCTCCATCTACGTTGACGCAAAAACTCAAGATATTGAGCGTTGGTACATCGAGCGTTTCTTGAAGCTGCGCAATACTGCCTTCCGTGAGCCCGGTGCGCACTTCGCGTCCTACGCCAATCTGGATGACTCACAGGCCGCCTATAAGGCCCGCGAGCTGTGGCAGACCATCAACCTGCCCAACCTGGTGGAAAACATTCTGCCAACCCGTGTGCGGGCATCGCTCGTCTTGCGCAAGGGATATGACCACACCGTGCAGCGGGTGAGGATGCGCAAGATCTAGCGCAAGAGGTAAGAAAAACTACTTGCCAAACCGGCGGGACCGCTGCGAGTAATCACGCAACGCACGCAGGAAGTCAATCTTCCTAAACGCTGGCCAGTAGGTATCGGTGAACCAGATTTCTGAGTACGCCGCCTGCCACAGCAAAAACCCTGAAAGGCGCTGTTCGCCGGAGGTGCGGATCACCAAATCAGGATCCGGTTGGCCCGAGGTGTACAGGTTGTCTGCGATTGACTCCACCGTGACCAGGCTGGAGAGTGCTTCGGGGGGCGTGTTGGTGGACACCGCATCGTCGATAAGCGTGCGCACTGCATCCACAATCTCCTGGCGGCCACCGTAACCCACCGCAATGTTGACGGTTAGGCCGTGCTTCTGCGTGGTCGTGTCAGCAGAGCGCTGCATGCGCTCCGCAACCTCAGGCGGCAACAGCTCCAAGTGGCCGACGAGGCGTACGCGGCAGGAGTACTGCTCCGCCGCCAGATCATCAATCACCTCAGAGATGATGGTGAACAGCAGCTCAACCTCTTCGCTGGTGCGCTGCAAGTTTTCGGTGGACAGCAAATAGATCGTCAGCACATCAATCTGCATCTCTGCAGACCAACGAACCAACTCACCAATTTTGGCGGCGCCCACCCTATGGCCGTGCGAAATATCGTCATAGCCCGCCTCACGAGCCCAACGACGGTTCCCGTCCGCCATCACCCCAATGTGCTTCGGGCGGGGCTTACCACGCAGTTCTCGGCGCAGGCGCGCCTCATACAACGGGTAAAGCAGCGTTTCCAGCACAGTCACAAAACTCACTCTACCCGCGCCCAACAACTGCACACTTAGATGAACCGCTTGCGGCGGCGATCCAGCACGCCGGCTTCCTCCATCGCCGCATCCAGGGCCTTCTCATCAAATGGATCAATACCGTGCATCTCCGCAAACGCGCGACGACGGTTGAAGCGCGAGAACCTGCGGTGAAACGCCCAACCCAAGGCGATGACGGCAACACCAAGGACCACGATTAGCAGCAGGCCTGTCGGCTGGGCCTTGCCAAAGTCAGGGCCCCGCGGCGTTTCCGGCGGTGCCTGGGCGACTACGTACGAAAGCTCAGCAAACGAAGGCTCAGCAAAAGAAAAATCAGTCATTGTTACTTGGTTCCCTCTATAATGCCCTCAAACAGGTCGTGCTCTGGCAACGTGACTTCAACGCGGGTTTGGGCCAGCTCAAACTCTTCGGTCGGCCACACACGCTGCTGATCTGCAACAGGGCTTGCCAAAAACGCGCCGGCCGGATCGATCTGCGTCGCATGCGCAGTCAGCGCCTGGGCGCGCTGTTCGAAGTAGTCGGCGCATGCAACGCGGGTGGTTACCCGCTCCATGATGTCGGCCTCGTTTTCCTTCCAACGCTTAATCATCAGCCCATATGGGCTGACCTCGCCCCGCTCCACCAGCAGGTCGTGCAGAAGCTCCATGCGCTTCAGGATGAAACCGTGGCTGTAGTACATCTTCATCGGCGTCCATGGCTCCCCTGCTTCCGGGGCGAAGGCGGGATCTCCCGCTCGTTCCCAAGCAACCATGGAAATCGCGTGCACCATCAGGTGGTCAGGGTGGGGGTAGCCGCCATTTTCGTCGTAAGTAATCAGCACATGGGGCTTGAAGCTGCGTATCGACGCCACGAGCTTTCCCGCAACCTCCTCAACCGGCTGCACCGCAAAGCACCCTTCCGGCAGCGGCGGCAGCGGGTCGCCCTGAGGCAAGCCGGAATCCTCATACCCCATCCACTCGTGCTCAACGCCAAGCGCATCCACTGCCTGAGCCATCTCCTGCTCACGAACCGCGACAATGTTTTCCAACACGCCAGGGCGGTCCATCGCGGGATTGAGAATATCGCCGCGGCGACCGTCAGTACACGTTACTACCTTGACACGGTGTCCCTCCGCAGCGTACTTAGCCATAGTTGCTGCACCCTTGGACGATTCATCGTCCGGGTGGGCGTGGATGGCCATAAGGCGCAAACCTGTCACTGTTTTGATCCAACTTTCCTGGAAGGGGGTCATGCAATAACAACCGACCATATTAGTACGATCGAGTACATCTCCCTGTGGGGGTCATCGAAGTGAAGTGAGGTTGAACGCCGTGCCGCAAGCGCCGAACGCATCTGCAAACTCTCCGAAGCAGCGCCCCCGTTATGGCGCTGCTACTGAAAAACAGCGGCAGCAAGGCACCACTGTCAGCGGCAAGATCATTGTCATCGTGGCTGTTGTACTGGTGGCGTTCACCCTGGTCGTTGCTGGCCAGGCAATCTATCGCAGCCAGTCTCGTCCCATCAGCGCCGAGGTTGTTGGTGAAGAGCGTGTGAGCGATGACACCGCACGTGTGTGGGTGGACGTGACCCGCAAGAAGACCGATGAGGATGCGTACTGCATCATCCAAGCGGTGGATTATGACCATGCAGAGGTTGGACGCCGCGAGTTTGTAATTCCTGCTGGCGGGGAGGATGTGCTGCGCTTCGAGGTGGAGCTGCCCACTCGCGGGCGGCTAGCAGATGGAAGGGTCTACGGCTGTTCTTATGACCTGCCGTCATATCTGGACCCACAGTCTGCGCACCTTGGTGCCAGATAGTGGCGCCTGCCGTGTTAAGCTTGCGCCCTGCAACTATGAGGTAAACCCGAGGTAAAAGGGCCCGAAGTAAAAGGGAAGGTAGTGGACTTATGGCTGAGACCCAACAGCAGTACATCACTCCTGAGATGAAGGCGAAGCTGGAGACCGAGCTTCAGCAGCTGATTGATAACCGTCCGGTCATCGCGGCCGAGATCAACGAGCGCCGCGAAGAGGGCGACTTGAAGGAGAACGCGGGCTACGACGCTGCGCGTGAACAGCAGGATCAAGAAGAGGCTCGCATTAAGCAGATCTCTGAGCTCCTAGCTAACTCCACCACTGAGCGCACCGGCATTGTTGAGGGCGTTGCCCACGTCGGTTCCGTTGTCCACGTCTACTACAACGGTGATGAGGACGATAAGGAAACCTTCCTCATTGGTACCCGCGCTGCCTCCACTGGCAACAAGGATCTTGAGACCTATTCGGAGAACTCTCCGCTGGGCGCTGCCGTTGTCGGCGCATCTGAGGGAGAGACGCGCACCTACACCGCACCAAATGGTCGCGAGATTTCGGTGACGATTATCTCCGCGGAGCCTTATGATTCGGTTAAGGCTTCTACCCCGCGTAAGAAGTAAGTAAGAAGTACAAAGCATCTCACTCGACTGCTTTCAACACTTAAGGATGTAACCCGTGACTTCCTCACCTTCCCGTATCGCCGCAGCTGGCATTGCCGCAATTGCTGCTCTTGCTATCACTGCTTGCTCCCCGCCGAATGAGAACCCTTCTGATCAGAAGGTAGACACGGCAATGAGCCAGAGCGCTGACTCCTTGGCTTCCTCCGGCAGCACCGGCGCAGCCAAGACTGCTGACGCAACCAACGTGGCTGACGCTTCTGCAGCGCAGGCAACCGCTACCGCAGCCTCCACCACCACCGTGACCGCTGGCGCTGACGCTACGCCGCTGCTGAACAACTGCGGCGTGACCGGCCTGCAGCGCCCGGCTGCACTGAACCTGGACTGCGAGGGTGGCAAGGAGCGCCTCGAGGACATCGTCTGGGACGAGTGGACCGCTAACGGCGCGTCCGGCACCGCTACCCGCGTCACTGTTGATCCGGATCGCGTTGTTGAGGGCGTCAGCGTAGTGCTGGGCGCTCCGCAGGACGTCGATGGTGAGGTTGTCTTCAGCACCATCAGCGTTGACGGCCAGTCGGTAAACCCGGAGTCGAACTACTAAACGCAAAGCGAAAGCCCCGCACCACTTCAGTTCACAATCTGAAGGTGCGGGGCTTTTGTCGTATCCCCGTTTTAGCTAGCGGTCATTAAAGATGGCCAGCAGGCGAAGGATCTCAGTGTAGAGCCACACCAGCGTCACAGCCAGGCCCAGGGCTGCGCCCCATGCTGCCTGCTCCGGTGCGCCGATGCGGACCAGCTTGTCCACCTGGTCAAAGTCCTGCAGGAATGCGAGTGCTGCGAGCACCACGCACACCAGACCGAACACGATTGACAGGGTGCCGCCGCCGCGCAGCGGGGACATGCCGGTGAACAGGAACAGCAACAGGTTGCCCAGCGCCAGGAAAAACACACCGAAAATGGCACCGGTCAGTAGCCGAGTGAAGCGTGGGGTCACACGGATGGCGCCGGTACGGTAGACAAACAGCATGCCGATGAACACGCCGATGGTGCCAATCACTGCCTGACCAATGAGCGAGCCCGCATCAGATCCGCCAACGCTGAAGGCGCCAGTGATCAGCAGGGAGAAGCCACCAAGGAACAGGCCTTCAAGAATGGCGTAGATCAAGGTCAGCGTCTTCGAGCCGTACTTGCGGCCAAAGGAGTGCACCATCACCACGATGAAGGCGCCAACACCGCCGACAGCAGTTGCGATCGTGCCGGCGGCGTCATTGCCACTGGCAAACAGACCGAAGGAAATCAGAGCGCCAAGCACGATCACGGCAAGCGTGATGCCGGTCTTGGTAATCACATCGTCCACGGTCATCGGGCGCTCAGACTGTGGCAGGGTCTGGATCCCCTGGTAGTCCTGGTAACCCTGATAGTCCTGGTAGCCCTGCGCCCCCTGGGCGCCCGGCAGGTTTTTCAGCACGGGGTTCGAGCTTTTCACGTAACCCTGTCCTTTCTTTTACATATCGCTTTCACGTGTCACTTCTCGTGTCACTTTTAGTGTCACTGTCAATAACGTCAGTTTCAATGTTTTAGTTCCCGTAGATTGTTATTTGTGTCGTGGTTTCGTGAGTTTGCGGAGCGGATGTTCCACGCCCCGCGCCTTGGTGGAGACGCAATCAGTGCGCACATTGCAGCACGCACTCAAGATTTCAGCTCAGATCTCAGCTCAGATCTCAGCCAAGCGCCTGAGCCGTTCATGTTTGCGTTTGATGAGCTAGAAGTTCGGGCGTACCTGGTGGAGGGTCCTGTCCCCCACTACTTGTACGTCACGTTCGGGCTTTCACGGGTGCGTTCTTCCGTTCCCGTTGCGGGCACACAGACGGAATTAACTATGCGCGTGCCGCACTCGGGTCCTGTTCCCTTTGCCTGGCCCGCGGAGCAGCTAGCAACAATGGTGGCTTCCGTGTGGCGTAGCGGCAATGACATCGCGCCGGGTCACCACTTCACCGCGAGGAACTTGCCGGGCGGGTTTCTCTTTATTACGGATCCGGTGTTGGGCCATATTGACCCGCCGACTGGCATCGTTCGTTTTACTCAGGCGCTGTGGGTGACTCCGGATGAGTTGGAGGCAGCGCTGTGTTGGGATGTCGCTGCGTTTGCCCAAGTACTCACGGAACAACTGCCTCTTGGGGTTGGTGATGGGGAAAGGGGAAGTGTGTTGGGCATGGCGTCGATACGCAAGCTCGTAGAGGCTGCAACCTTGCGCGAGGGTTCCTCCCTTGGTGCGGTGGAGGCAAAGATTTTAGATGTGGATGCCACCGGCCGCATTGATCTTGATGTCAACGCCTCCAAGGCGTTGATCCGTGCGGCGCGCTACCGGCTCAGGTTTGGCCGCAGGTTTGCGCTGGTGCGTAACAACGTCTGGGTGCTGCTGGCCCCAGGTGCCATTTTTGAAGCGGATGAGACCCATATTCAGCTGGATGGGTCTGTGGATTTGGCGAATGAAATCATCGCTACGGTAGACCCGCTGCCGGGAACCTACCGGTTTAGCGCGGCGCCGGTAACGCTGCACGTTGTGGGCGACTTCTAGCAAGTGGGCAGCTCAATGTAACCTAACGTTTATGCGTCTTCGAGGTTTGCTCCAGGGTTTTGCTGCTTTCCTGTCTCTTGGTGCGGTCAGTTTAGGTGCCGCGCCGGTAGCGATGGCCCAGCCGGCCGGCAACGTTGTCGTCATCGGCGACTCGTATGCAGCCAACCCAGACAATCAGCGCCACTGGGCGGCGAAGATCCCCGGCGCAGATGGCTCCTCGTTTCTGGCTGACTACCCCTCAAACGGCGCGTGCCTGCAAAGCCCTGACAACTACCCTCGTCAGCTGGCTGCCCGCACGGGCCTGAATGTGGCGGACTGGTCGTGCGCTGGCCTGACGTCCTGGTCCAGTATCGGCATGGTGCAAAAAGCCATTGCGCGCGGAGACATCAACCCGCATACCCGCAGCGTGGTGCTCGCTGTTGGTTTTAACAACCACTGGCCCAGCAACACGCGTGCCTCTGGCACCGGTTTTGATTTCGGGCGTATTGGGGACCGCTACGTTGCGGACATGCACGCAGCGGCGGCGAAAATTCGTGAGGTCGCACCACACACCAAAATCATCATTGCGGGCATGCTCGCCATGTCTGAGCCAAACGGTGCGCAGCGCTTCTGCCTGATAAACGTGGTTCCCAACGCGCCGCTGGGTATCACGGTGCCGCTGCTGCAGCAGGTGGAAAACAACACTCGCAATTTCCAGGAGCGCGCGGCCCGTGAAATCGGTGCGACGTTTGTAGACATTAAGACGGCTTCCGCAAGCCACAACACCTGCGCAAGGGATAGTGAGCGTTGGGTTTCCGGCCTGGTAGATACCACCACCACCCACTACAACATGCCGTACCACCCTTCGCGTGCCGGCTCCGGGTTTGTTGCGCAGGAGCTGGCCAAGGTTGTGTAAATGAGGTTACGTAAATGAGGTTGCGTAAATGAGCACGTCTTACCTGCAGCGTTATGACCACATGTGTGACCACGCAGCCGCACAGGTGATCGCCAGGTACTCTACGAGCTTTTCGCTTTCCACACGCCTGCTAGCGGCGCCGATACGTCGGGATATTCGCAATTTGTACGCCATGGTGCGCATTGCGGATGAGATTGTGGATGGCACCGCACTCGCTGCAGCCGCCGACCCGGCTGCAGCCCTCGACGCATATGAGGCGCAGATCCTTGCCGCACCACACATCCGTTTCCATACGGATCCGATTGTTCACGCTTACGCAAACACGGCGCGGCGCTGCAACTTCACCCGGGAGTACGTCGAGTCCTTCTTCGCTTCCATGCGCAGTGACCTCACTCGAACTGTCTACACCGCAAGCGATGTAGATGCCTACGTCTACGGTTCCGCTGAGGTGATTGGTTTGCTGTGCTTGGAGGCTTTTCTTATCGACGCCAACGTCACCCCCTCCACCCGCTCCACCCTCGAATCCGGGGCACGTGCGCTTGGCGCTGCCTTTCAGAAGGTGAACTTTCTGAGGGATTTTGGTGAGGATCGTGACAGGTTGGGCCGCGTGTACTACGAGCTGACGGCAGAGAAGAAAGACCAGATCGTGGCCGAGATCCGCGAAGAGCTCGCTCACGCTAACCGTGCGATCCCGCTGTTGCCGCGATCCCCACGCACCGCGGTTGCTGCCGCTTCCGGCCTATTTGAAGAGCTCACCGATATCGCTGATGCAACCCCGGTCGAGGAACTGGCCGCCACCCGCATCAGCGTCCCCACCACCCATAAGCTGCGCATTACCGCCAAGGCGCTTGCGCGAGGAGGTACACGGTAACCATGGCAGTGAAATCCCAGTCTGCGATCGTGATCGGCGCTGGCATCGCAGGGCTTGCCACTGCGGCACTCCTTGGCTGCGAGGGCTACCGTGTCACGGTTGTTGAAAAGCTGGACACCGTCGGCGGGCGCGTTGGCGAGGAGACAGTAGAGGGTTTCCGTTTTGATACTGGCCCCAGCTGGTACCTCATGCCGGATGCTTTTGACCATTTCTTCTCCCTGTTTGGCAAGCGCACGGAAGACCTGCTTGACCTTGTGCCGCTCTCGCCTGCTTACCGGCTCTTTCCCGAACACCAATCCCCCATTGACGTGGAGTCTGGCCCGAAAGTCTTCGAGCTGTTTGAGTCCATCGAACCCGGCGCAGGCGACGCCTTGCGCGACTACTTGGAGTCTGCGGGCATCGCCTACGACCTAGCCGTTGAACGCTTTTTGTATACGAATTTTGATTCGGTGCGCGGCTTCGTCGATAAGCAACTGCTCACTCGGGCCGGGGACCTGGCGAAGTTTCTGACTGTGCCGCTGGAGCGGTTTGTGGCGCACCGTTTCCAGGACACGCGCCTGCGGCAAATGCTGACCTATCCTGCGGTGTTTTTGTCCTCGCATCCGGCGCGCACGCCGTCGCTGTATCACTTGATGAGCCACACCGATTTGGTGCAGGGCGTGCAGTATCCGCAAGGCGGATTTGCCGCGGTGGTTGACGCGTTGTACCAGCTCGCGGTGGAAAACGGTGTGCAGTTCCGTTTGGGTGAAGAGGTCGCGGCAATCACGTCCGAGGGCCGGCGTGCCACCGGTATCCAGCTGGTTGGCGGGGAGCCTCTGCGTGCAGATATCACCGTGTCCTGCGCGGATCTCCACCACACCGAAACCCGCCTGCTGCCCAAAGCAAAGCAGACCTACCGCGAGTCTTACTTCGCCCCGCGCGATCCAGGTCTGGGAACGGTGCTTGTCATGCTTGGTGTCGAGGGTGAGCTTCCCCAGCTCGAGCACCACAACCTGCTGTTTAGCCAAGACTGGTCGCAGGATTTCGACGCTGTCTTTGACGCACCCGCACCGACCCGCCCGCTTGGCGCATCGCGCTCAATTTACGTGTCCAAACCTTCCGCGACCGACCCTTCCACCGCACCGGCGGGTCACGAAAACCTCTTCGTACTCGTGCCGGTGGCTGCCAGCGAGACGCTTGGCCACGGAGATATGTACCGCGAGACCGCCTCCCCCGCAGTCGAGCTCATCTCCCAAGCTGCCATCGACCAGATTGCCCAGTGGTGCGAAATCCCGGACCTGCAGTCGCGCATTGTGGTCAAGCGCACCTTGGGCCCGTCTGACTTTGCGGAGCGCTACCACGCCTGGTCCGGCGGCTCTATCGGCCCTGCGCATACGCTGCGTCAATCCGCGTTTCTGCGGGGCTCGAACAAGTCGAAGAAGTTGGACAATCTTTTCTACGCCGGCGCCACCACGGTGCCTGGTGTGGGCGTGCCGATGTGCCTGATCTCGGCGGAAAATGTGCTGTCGCGCCTGCGCTAGCGCGGCTTTGGTGCCCCCAGTCGGGCTCGAACCGACACTTGGCGGATTTTAAGTCCGCTGCCTCTGCCAATTGGGCTATAGGGGCTTTTGCTTCTCGACGATAATACGACCCCTCCCCCAACCCCACACACAAGGGGTACGTTTTTCGCTTTTTCGTGTGTGAGGTCGGGCTAGCCCTTAACGCTTATCCCTTAAAGGAGAACACGCCGGAGGCATCGGGGGCGTCAAACATGTCGCTGAGGAAGTGTGAGACCCACTGCAGCAGCTCGGTGTCGCGTAGCGAGGGACTGTTAATAGCCTTCGACTCACGCGGCATCGGCACCTGGACCGTTTTCGCCGCAGCACGGTACGTCGCACCCGGGTACAGGCGCTTCAGGCGCACCTGCTTGGAGTCCGGCAGCTCAACCGGGTGGAACTTCAAGCGGTTACCCTGGCTCAAAATGTCCGAGACCCCAACGCTGCGGGCCTGGTCACGCAGGCGCGCGACCTCCATGAGAAACTCCACCTCCGTAGGCAGGGGCCCGAAGCGGTCCACCATTTCATCGGCAACCTGGCGCAGCGCTTCTTCACCGCGGGCCTCCGCAAGTTTGCGGTAGGCCTCCAGGCGCAGGCGTTCGGAGTTGATGTAGGTCTCCGGAATGTGGGCGTCCACTGGCAGGTCCACCCGGATCTCCTTCGGCGCCTGATCGGTGGCATCGACAACCTCGCCCTTCATCAGCGCCTTGAAGGTCTCCACGGCCTCACCCACCAGGCGGACGTACATGTCAAAGCCAACGCCCGCGATGTGGCCGGACTGCTCAGAGCCCAACACGTTTCCGGCGCCGCGCATCTCCAAGTCCTTCTGCGCAACGGCAATGCCTGCGCCAAGGTCGTTATTCTGCGCGATCGTGGCCAGGCGGTCATAGGAGGTTTCCGTCAGCGTGATGTCCTTCGGGTACAGGAAATAGGCGTACGCCCGCTCACGCGAACGGCCAACGCGGCCACGCAGCTGGTGCAGCTGGGACAGGCCCATGTTCTGCGCGTTTTCCACAATCAGCGTGTTCGCGTTCGCAATGTCCAGGCCGGTTTCCACGATGGTGGTACATACCAACACGTCGTACTCGCGGTTCCAAAAACCCTGCACGGTTTGTTCCAGCAGCTGCTCAGACATCTGGCCGTGGGCGACTACCACTCGCGCCTCCGGAACCAGGTCGCGGATACGTCGGGCAGCTTTTTCAATGTCGGCAACTTTGTTGTGGATGAAGAACACCTGGCCGTCCCGCAGCAACTCGCGCCGGATCGCGGCCGCAACCTGCTTGTCCTCCTGCGGGCCAACGTACGTTAGCACCGGGTGGCGGTCTTCCGGTGGGGTGGTGATAGACGTCATCTCGCGGATACCGGTCAGCGACATCTCCAAGGTGCGCGGGATCGGCGTTGCCGTCATGGTCAGCACATCCACGTGAGATTTCAGCGCCTTGATGTGCTCCTTGTGCTCCACACCGAAACGCTGCTCCTCATCCACCACGATCAGGCCTAGGTTTTTCCACTGCATACCAGTGGACAACAGGCGGTGGGTGCCAATGACAACGTCCACCGAACCGTCTGCAAGACCGGCTTGGATCTTTTTCGCGTCTCCTGCGGAGGTGAAACGGGACAATTCGCGCACGGTCACACCGAAACCGTCCATACGCTGGCTGAACGTAGAGTAATGCTGCTGGGCAAGCAGGGTTGTAGGCACGAGCACCGCTACCTGTTTGCCGTCCTGGACCGCTTTGAACGCGGCGCGCACGGCAACCTCTGTCTTGCCAAAACCCACATCACCCACAATCACACGGTCCATCGGCACCGGCTGCTCCATGTCGTGCTTCACGGCCTCAATCGCAGCGAGCTGGTCTTCCGTCTCCACAAACGGGAAGGCGTCTTCCATCTCGTTTTGCCACGGCGTATCCGGCGCAAACGCGTGGCCCGGCGCGGCTTGGCGCTTGGCGTAGAGCTCAATAAGCTCGCCGGCGATCTCGCGCACCGCGGCGCGCGCCTTGCGCTTGGTGGACTTCCAGTCGGAGCCACCCATTTTGCTTAAGCTCGGCTTCTCCCCGCCCGTGTACTTACTCAGCAGGTCCAGCGATTCCATGGGCACCCAGAGCTGGTCCGCGGGCTGGCCACGCTTGGCGGCCTGGTACTCCAGCACGATGTACTCGCGGCGCGAATCTGCCACGGTGCGCTCCGCCATCTTGAGGAATCGGCCAATGCCGTGGGTTTCGTGCACCACGTAGTCGCCGGGTTTGAGTGCCAGCGGGTCCACACGGTTACGGCGCTTCGGCGCACGACGCTTCGCCCCCGCAATATCACCCACGCGGTTGCCGGTGACATCGGTTTCCGTCACCACAACCAGGTTCGGCCAGCCAAAGACGAGGCCGCCGTGGGAAAGCGCCTGGTACAGCGTGGCAGCACCTTCAACCGGCTCCAGGCCAGGTGTTGCAATGCGCGCGGAGATGCCGTGCTCACGCAGACGCTCCGCCATGCGCTCCACGGTGCCCTTCGCAGGCGCCACGAACGCCACCTTGCCGTGGTTTTCCACCACGTGCAGCTTCAGCGTTGCGTACAGCTGCTCGATTGCCTTCGGGTCTCCCTTCGGTGCGGGTGCGGCGTCGAACTCCAGCGGCAGCGTGGCCCTATCGTCCGCATTGAACATGCCTGGCGGGGCGAACGTCCACCAGGCGTTGCCAGCCTTGCGCGCGGAGATCTCCAGCGACTCGAAGGAGCGGTACGACGATGCCTCTAAGTCAACGCCTTCCACAGCAACCGGGCCCTCTGCCCCCATGGCGACGGCCTCCCACCCTGCCTCCAGGAACTCGCGGTCCGTTGCCTCCAGGTCCGCGATGCGGGTGCGGACCTTCTCCGGGCTGGTCACCAACACGATGCCGCCCTCAAACAGCTCCGGCAGCACCTGCCACGGCTGCGAAGTCAACGCGGGCATCAGCGCTTCCTCACCCGCGGCATGCACGCCTTCGGCAACTCGGCCAAGCAGGGACGACAAGGTCGGATTCGATGGGAAGCGGCGGGCGAGGGTGTCGGCTGAGGCTTTCACGTCAGCGTCGATAAGCAACTGGCGCGCGGGGAACAAACGGACCTGCGGTAGTTCTTCAATGGTGCGCTGGTCCGCAACCGCGAAGCTGCGGATGTCCGTAACCTCGTCTCCCCAAAACTCAATACGCACCGGGTTTAACGCCGTGGTGGGAAACACATCCAGGATGCCGCCGCGCACCGCGAACTCGCCGCGGGTGGCAACCATGTCCACGTGCGAGTAGCCGAAGTACTCGACGCGACGCACAAGATCATCGAACTCGCACTCCGCATCCACCGCGACCTCAATCGGTGCAACGGCAGGCAGCACCGGCTGGCACACCGCACGTGCGGCAGCAACCACCACCCGCGGTTTCTCCCACAACACCTTCGCGCGCCTGCCCACCACATCCGCGGCAGGCGACAAACGCTCATGCGGCAGGGTCTCCAGCGCCGGGTAGTGAGCAACCTTGTGCTCACCAACCAGCGCCTTCAGCTCCGCGGCAAGGTCCTCGGCCTCGTGCCCCGTGGCGGTAACTACCAGCACCGGCACCTGCCTAGCCAGGGCACCCGCAACCCACGCACGTGCCTGATCAATCGCAGTGATGTGCAAGGACTCATCCCCCACGCGCGCGACAACCCCTTTGAGTTTCGGGTCAGTCAACGCTGCCGTGAGAAGCCCACCAAGTGCGGCGGGTGTGCTCGATGTCATGTTCTACGCTTCCTCTTCTCCATACACACGCGGCTGTGCTTCCATCCCCCGCAACCCGTTCCAACACAAATTGGAAATGTGCGCCGCAACCGTGTGCTTGTCCGGCTTGCGCTCATCCAACCACCACAGCGCGGAGTTGGAAACGGTGCCAACAAGGGCCTGACCGTACAGGCCCGCCATCGCCGAGTCGAGCCCGCGGTGCTTAAACGCCTCCCCCAGCAGGTAACTCACCTGTGCTGTCACACGGTTGAGGATGGTGGAATAGGTCCGCCCTTCCCCCGGCAACTGGCCGTGCGCCAGGATGACAAAACCATCCGTCTCATCCTCCACGTAGGTCAGCAGCGCCAACACGCCGCGCTCAATGCGCTCGCGCCACCTTCCGGACTGGATGGAAGACGTAATTGCCTCCTCCAGGCGGGCCATCTCCAAACGCACAACCTCCTGGTAGAGGCCCACTTTGCTGCCAAAGTGTTCATAGACCACTGGCTTGGACACACCCGCTCGTGCGGCGATCTCTTCCATGGAGATGCCGTCGAAGCCGCGCTCGGCGAATGCCTGGCGCCCAACACCGATCAATTGCTCCCTGCGCTGGGGTGCAGTCATTCGCGTTCGAGCCATGTTTCCTAGCTTAGAGGGTTACCCCCACCACCCCGTGTTTGGCAGCGGCCGCGCGTAGTCTACAATCAGCGGTGCTATTCCCCATGGTGTAATTGGCAACACTACGGTTTTTGGTACCGTCATTCTAGGTTCGAGTCCTGGTGGGGAAGCTTTTTCATTTTGTGCAGGGACTACTATCCGCAGTATGAGCAACCAGCCCCGTACTGAAGAGCACACGGAAGAGCGCAACGCCCGTCGTTTCATTTGGTCCAACGGCCTGCAAAACATTGGGGATCAGATTGTTGCTCCGAAAACGGTCCTTCCCTGGTTGTTTTCCGCGGCAGGTGTTCCGCACGTGTTCACCTCGCTGCTCGTACCGGTGCGCGAGTCCCTGTCGATGTTGCCGCAGGCGTTTTTAAGCCCGTGGGTAACCTCTCAACGCTCGCGCAAACGAGTATGGCTGCTCGGCTCCTGGGGTCAGTTTGCGGCAGCCATGGGCATTGCGATCAGTGCCTTGCTTTTCGACGCCACGTTGCTCGGCCTTTTCACCATCATCCTGCTTGCCGTCCACGCGACGTTCCGCTCGTTGTGCTCGATTGCTGGCAAAGACGTCCAAGGAAGAACGATTTCCAAGGGCAAGCGTGGTGAGATCACGGGGCGTGCAACCGCCCTTGCCGGCGCGTTTACGCTGGCGGTTGGCGTGGGGCTCATGTTCGTTGACGTGTCGTTGCACGTGTTGCTGTTTGCAGGCGCGGTGACGTGGGCGTTGGCGTCTTTGGTGTTTCAAAGCATCGATGAGCCAGAGCCGGAGGACTCCAAGAAAGACACGGCGAGTTTTCGCGATATTTTAGGGCTGGTCAAGGAAAACAAAGACCTCCAGCGCTTCCTGGTGGTGCGTTCCCTGATGCTGGTCACTGCGCTCTCAACGCCTTTTATTGTCGTGTTGGCCAGCCAGGCGGGTGCAGACCTTAGGGGACTTGGCGCATTTGTCATCGCCTCAGGCGGCGCAAGCCTGCTTGGTGGTCGCATCTCGGGTCTGTGGTCGGACCGCTCCTCCAAGCTGACTATGGCGTGGGGTGCAGGCGTCGCGTCTGTTGTGCTGGTGCTGCTGGTGTTGAGTGCGTCGGTGCTGCCTGACAGCGTGAACGTGTGGGTAATGCCGCTTGGGTTCTTCCTGGTCAACCTGGCACACACCTCGGTGCGCGTCAGCCGCAAGACATACCTGGTGGACATGGCGGAGGGGGATACCCGCACGCTGATCACCGGTGCTTCCAACACGGTGATGGGCATCGTGCTCTTGGCCGTCGGTGCACTGTCTTCCGCGATCTCGCTTCTGGGCCCACAGGCGGCACTGATCTTCCTGGCAGTAGTTGGTGTTGCCGGCGTTGTTGGCGCATCCCGGTTGAAGGATGTTTCTAAGCGTTAAACTGTGCGGCATGGATTCTAAGAAGCAACGTGCCGTAGTTGTCCTCGCAGCTGGCGCCGGAACCCGCATGAAGTCGGACCGGCAAAAGACGCTGCACGAAATCGGCGGGCGCAGCCTGTTGTCCCACTCCCTGCATGCTGCCGCTGGCGTGCACCCGAACTACCTCGTTGCCGTGGTTGGCCACCAGCGTGACCAGGTCTCCCCTGCCGTGGACACCATTGCGCAGCAGATGGGCATTGAGGTCCGCCAGGCTGTCCAGGAGGAACAGCACGGCACCGGGCACGCAGTCCAAATTGGTTTGAGCGCCATTCCGGATTTCGACGGCACCGTGGTGGTTACCAACGGTGACGTTCCGTTGTTGACGGCGGAGACGATTGAGCGCCTCGTTGAAAAGCATGAGCACGAGCACGCTGCTGTGACGGTGCTCAGCCTGGAGTTTGACAACCCCACCGGTTACGGGCGCATCATCCGTGATGAAGCGGGCGAGGTCCAGCGCATCGTTGAGGAAAAGGATGCCACCGATGAGCAGCGCCGCGTGCACGAGGTTAACTCTGGTGTGTTCGCCTTCGACGGTGCTGTGCTGCGCGAAGCTTTGACCCACCTGAACACGGACAACGCGCAGGGTGAGCTCTACATCACGGATGTGCTGAGCATTGCGCGTAACGACGGGCGGAAGGTCTCCGCCTTCATCGCCCCCGACGCACGCGAGCTTGCCGGTGTCAACGACCGCGTTCAGCTTGCCGCCGCTGGTAAAGAACTCAACCGTCGCTTAGTAGAGCGCGCGATGCGTGCCGGCGCCACCGTGATCGACCCGGACACCACCTGGATTGGTGTGGAGGTAGAGATCGGCCGCGACGTCATCATTCACCCGAATACCCAGCTGTGGGGCTCCACCGTGGTTGGGGACCGCGCCGAAATCGGCCCCGACACCACGCTGACCGACATGGAGATCGGCGCAGGCGCAAAGGTTGTCCGTACCCAGGGTGAGCTCGGCGTGATTGGTGAGGAAGCCACCGTCGGCCCATTTACCTACATCCGCCCCGGCACAGAGCTTGGCGCACGCGGCAAGCTCGGCGGCTTCGTGGAATCCAAGAACGCCAAGATCGGCGAGGGCTCCAAGGTCCCGCACCTGACCTACATTGGGGACGCTACCGTGGGCAAGCACACCAACATCGGCGCAAGCTCCGTGTTTGCGAACTACGACGGGGTAAACAAGCACCACACCACCATCGGAGATTACTGCCGCACCGGCTCGGACACCATGTTTGTCGCACCATTGACCATTGGTGATGGAGCGTATACCGGCGCGGGTACAGTGGTCACTGAAGATGTGCCAGCAGGTGCGCTGGCCATCAAGGAAGGCCGCCAGCGCAACATCGAAGGCTGGGTGGAAAAGCGCCGCCCGGGCACCGATGCAGCTGAGGCTGCAAAGCGAGCACGCGAAGCGTCTACGGAAGGGCGATAACTTACATGACTGGATACTCGACGGAAAGCCACAAGGACCTCAAGCTGTTCACCGGCCGGGCCCACCCGGAACTTGCTGAAGCTGTGGCCAAGGAGCTGGGGATTGATCTTGTCCCCACCACCGCCCGTGACTTTGCAAACGGTGAAATCTTCATCCGCTTCGAGGAGTCTGTCCGCGGCTCTGACTGCTTTGTTATGCAGTCCCACGCACAGCCGCTGAACAAGTGGCTGATGGAGCAGCTGATCATGATTGATGCCCTCAAGCGTGGCTCCGCGAAGCGCATCACCGCGATCCTGCCGTTCTACCCGTACGCCCGCCAGGACAAAAAGCACCGCGGCCGTGAGCCGATTTCCGCCCGCCTGGTGGCAGACCTGTTGTCCGCAGCTGGCGCTGACCGCATCGTGTCTGTGGACCTGCACACCGATCAGATCCAGGGCTTCTTCGACGGCCCGGTCGACCACATGCACGCCCAGCCGATCCTGGTGGACTACATCAAGTCCAAGTACTCGCTGGACAACCTTGTCGTGGTCTCCCCGGACGCAGGCCGCGTGAAGTCCGCTGAGAAGTGGGCCAACATGCTGGGCGATGCGCCGATGGCCTTCGTACACAAGACCCGCGACATTGACGCCGCAAACAAGGTTGTCTCCAACCGCGTCGTCGGTGAGGTTGAGGGCAAGGACTGCATCCTTATGGATGACATGATTGACACCGGCGGCACCATCGCCGGCGCTGTAGGCGTGCTGAAGGAAGCAGGCGCCAAGTCCGTGGTGATTGCATGTACCCACGGCGTGTTCTCCGACCCGGCGCGTGAGCGTCTGAGCGATTGCGGCGCTGAAGAGGTCATCACCACCGATACTCTGCCGCAGAACACCGAGGGCTGGAAGAACCTCACGGTGCTGTCAATCGCTCCGCTTCTGGCAAAGACCATTCATGAAATCTTTGAGAATGGTTCTGTTACCACTTTGTTTGAGGGCCAAGCCTAAGCCCTAGGGCGCTCGAAGGGTGGTCAAGGGTGCTCGCTACAGTGAGCCCATGACCACTCTCGAAGAAACAGGGTTGCAACGGCGGGTGAAATCCCGCCAGTTGCAAATGATCGCCTTCGGCTCAGCAATTGGCACGGGCCTTTTCCTTGGCTCCGCCGACTCCATTCAATATGCGGGTCCGGCGGTGCTTGTGTCTTTTGCCATCGTTGGCGTCATCGTGTTCTTTCTCATGCGCATGCTGGGAGAGATGGCGGTAGAGCACCCGACCTCTGGTTCTTTCGCAGCGTATTCGCGTGAGTACATCGGCCGCTGGGCAGGGTTTATCACCGGCTGGAACTGGTGGTTTACCACCATCGTGGTGGGCATGTTGGAAATGACCGCCCTGGGTACCTTCTTGGATTTTTGGTTCCCGGGCTTTCCCCACTGGATTACCGCGCTGGTCTCCCTGATTGTTGTCTTGGGTCTGAATCTGCTTCGTGTGAGCGTGTTCGCTGAGACCGAGTACTGGCTGTCTTTGGCTAAGGTCACGGCTCTTGTCCTGATGATTATCTTGGGGCTGCTGCTTGTGTTTGGCCTCGGTCCGGAGCCGGCAATTGGCACGCAGCACCTCACCGCGCACGGCGGCTTTATGCCAAATGGGATAAGCGGCGTGATGTTTGCTCTGGTGGCGGTAACGTTCACGTTTGGCGGCATCATGTCCATCGGTACCGCCGCGGGTGAGGCGGACGACCCGGACCACGCTATTCCCCGCGCTGTGCGCTCCGTGATTTGGCGCATCCTGGTGTTCTACATCGGCGGTATTGGCACTATTTTGCTGCTTGCCCCGTGGAATGAGCAGGAGTCCAATGAAAGCCCGTTCATCCGTGTGCTGACTGGCGTTGGATACGAAGGCGCGGCGACGTTGCTCAACGTGGTCATTGTCATCGCCGTCGCCTCCGTGCTCAACACCATGAGCTATTCCGGCGCACGCACCCTGCGCGATCTGGCGCGAAGCGGCCAAGCCCCGGCTGCGCTTGCAAAAACCAGTGAAAAGGGGCTGCCCATCAACGCTTTGCTGTTCAACGGCGCGTTGATGGGCGTGGTGGTCATCTTGAACTACTTCTTCGAAGGCAAAATCTTTGCAGTGCTGTTGGCCATCATCGTGGGCACGGAGCTGATCACCTGGGCCGGTATCTGCGTGTCGCACCTGAACTTTCGTAAACGCATGGACGCCGCCGGCAAGGAGTCGCACTTCAAGGCGCCGCTGTACCCGGTTTCCAACTGGATCTGCATCGTATTCTTTATTGCGGTACTGGCAATGATGGCGTACCTGCCGGAGTACCGTATGGGCCTGTTCACGCTTGTGGCGTGGATTTTGACACTAACCATCATTGGCAATGTGAGAAAGAGGTGGGTCAAGTGATCCGCAAAGATCTTGAACAAGTAGCCGCATATGTACCCGGCGCCCGCAATGACAAGGCAGTAAAACTGTCCTCCAATGAGATTGCAGAGGGCCCGCTACCCAGCGCTCATGAGGCAATGGTGGCGTCATTGTCACAGATCAACCGCTACCCGGATATGGGCGCAGTGGACATCCGTGCGGCTATTGGCGCGCACTTGGCTCTTCCAGCTGAACAGATTGCGGTTGGTACCGGTTCGTCTGCCTTGTGCCAGCAGTTGGTCTACATCACGGCCCAGCCTGGGGATGAAGTGGTCTTTCCCTGGCGCAGCTTCGAGGCCTACCCCATCTTTGTCAAGGTCGCCGGCGCAACTCCAGTGACGGCTCCCCTGACCGAGGATTACAGGCTGGACCTTGATGCGCTGGCCGCCGCAGTAACTGAGCGCACGAAGCTGATCTTCGTCTGCAACCCGAACAACCCCACCTCAACCACCATTACCACCCAAGAGTTCACCGACTTTATGGCGAAGGTGCCGAAGGACGTTCTCGTGGCGTTGGATGAGGCCTACTTTGAGTACAACCAGGCTGCTGACACCCCGGTGGCTACCGAGGAGATCCTCAAGTACCCGAACCTGGTTGGGCTGCGTACGTTCTCCAAGGCCTACGGTCTAGCGGGCGCGCGCATTGGGTACGCGTTTGGCCCCGCCGAGATCATTGAGGCGCTGAACAAGGTGGCAGTGCCGTTTTCGGTGGGCATGGTCGCCCAAACTGGTGCGCTTGCCTCACTCGCTGCCGAAGATGAGCTGGCACGCCGCGTGGAAGAAACCGTCGCCCAGCGCGAGCGCGTCGTTGCTGCACTTGCGCCGTTTGGCACGCCGGAATCACAGAGCAACTTTGTCTGGATCCCGGCGGCTCAGCTTGGCAGCGACCCCCGCGACGTTGCCACACGCCTCGCCGAAGCCGGCGTGCTGGTGCGCCCGTTTGATGACGGTATCCGCGTCACCGTGACTAACGCAGAGGAGACGGATGCGTTTCTTCGTGCGTGGGACGCCACTGTGACTTCCACTGTGGCTTCACCTGGCCAGAACCCTTCAGCTGCTCAATAGTGCTGATGCCCATCAGCGCCATTGAGGTGCGCATCTCCTGCTCAAGGATCTCAATGACGCGGGTCACGCCTTCCTCACCACCGGCCATCAGCCCGTAGAGGTAGGCGCGACCAATGAGTACGAAGTCTGCACCGAGGGCAAGGGCTGCGATGATGTCGCTGCCGTAGAGAATGCCGGAGTCCAGGATGATCTCTACGTCTGGGCCAACCGCCTCGCGGATGCCCGGCAGGGCTTGGATAGATAGCGGTGCTTTATCCAGCTGGCGGCCACCGTGGTTGGATACCACCAGGCCGTCTGCGCCGGCGTCGATCATGCGCAGCGCGTCCTCGGGCGTGAGCACACCCTTGACAAAGAGCTTGCCCGGCCAGACGGAGCGGATCCACTCCAGGTCTTCCATGGACAGGTCAGGATCAAACATGTTGTTGATCAAAGACGGCAGGTCTGTCGCCGAATCGCTCAGCGACGCGAACTTCAGCGAGTCCGTGGTGAGGAAGTTAAACCACCATTCCGGGCGGTAGGAGGCGTCCAGCACCGTTTTCAGCGTGAGCTTTGGTGGGATGGTCATGCCGTTTCGCGCATCACGAAGACGCTGACCGGTCACCGGGGTGTCCACCGTGACCAGCAGGGTATCGAAGCCGTTGTCCCACGCACGCTTGACCAAGTCCAGGGACGCTTCCTTGTCTTTCCACAGGTAAAGCTGGAACCAGCGGCGACCTTCCTGCGATACCTCGGCCACCTCTTCAAGAGAGCGGGTGCCCATGGTGGACAGGGAGAACGGGATCCCGGCGCGACGAGCCGCTGCCGCTCCCCCGTTTTCACCCTCCGAGTGCATGAAGCGGGTGAACCCGGTTGGGGCGATGCCGAAAGGCAGGCTCGTCTTCTTACCGGCAATGGTGGTGGACAGGTCGATGTCTGGTGTTGGGGCTAGCACGCGTGGGGTTAGTTCGACGGAGTCGAAGGCTTCGCGTGAGCGTCGATAGGTAAATTCGCTCGCGGCGGCACCATCGACATAGTCAAATGCCGGCGTGGGGGTCCTGCGCTTTGCAATCTTTCGCAGATCAGGGATGTCGGCCGCCTTGGACAAGCGCGCATCCCTGCGGTTCAAGCTGGGCAGGGGGAAGTTCAGCAGACTGAACAGTTCTTTTGGATCCGGCAGCTGGCGCTCAAGGCGAGCCATGGAAAACACACGCTCCTTAGAGAAAAACTATTTCAAACATGTTTCAAACATGAAAAATTCTACAAGGGCGGTTTTGGGAAATTCGTTCCACCCTATGGGAACTCCTGGGGCAAGGCTCCATTTGTCTGGGCGGGGGTGACTTGTTAGGATGTGACGGTCTCGGCGAGGGCTGTCATGGCCGTTATCGACGCGATAGTAGAGCAGACGTTCCTGCGATCACTCGACGAGCACACCCGTCCATAGTGGTCGCAGATTTTTTATGTCCTCGCGGCCCGAATACCAAGGTTTAAAGGAGCATACCGATGGCTATTACCCCTACGGTTGTGAAGGCTGAGAAGCGCGAAGAGTTTGGCAAGGGTTCCGCCCGCCGCCTGCGTCGCGACGGCAAGATCCCGGGCGTCCTCTACGAAAAGGGCATCGAAAACGTCCACTTCGCGGTTGACCGCATCGAGATGACCGCAGTTGTGCGTAACGAGGGCGTCAACGCCATTGTTGAGCTGGAGATCGACGGCGAGAAGCTGCTGGCCATGGTGAAGCACGTGGACCAGAACGTCCTGACCCTGGAGATCGACCACATCGACCTGTTCGGCATTAAGCGCGGCGAGAAGGTTACCGTCGAGGTTCCGGTTGTTCTTGAGGGCGAGGCTACCCCGGGCGCAGTTGTGCTCCAGGAGGCAGACGTGATCGAGATCGAGATCGACGCACTGTCCATCCCGGACGAGCTCACCGTGTCCATCGAGGGCAAGGAGATCGGCGACACCCTGCACGCTTCCGACGTGAAGCTGCCGGAGGGCGCAGAGCTCATCTCCGACCCGGAGACCCTGGTTGTCAACGTCACCTTCGAGCAGGTTGATGAGGAGCTGGAGGCTGAGGCTGAGGCTGCTGAGGAAGGCGGCGCTGATGCTGGTGCTGAGGCTGCTGAGGAGACCGAGTCTGAGTAAGCCCTCTAAGATGGTCGCGTGACCATCTTGATTGTTGGCCTGGGAAACCCTGGTCCGCAGTATGCATCCACACGCCACAACGCTGGCGTGATGGTGATTGATGAGCTGCTGACCAGGGTTTTACCTATGCCTGCGCAGCTTTCTGCACATAAGAAAACCAACACGGAGATCGCGGAGTTGGCCGCCGGCCGCCTGGCGGCGAATGACCAGGTGGTGTTGGCCCGCACCCGTTCGTTCATGAACCTTTCGGGCGGGCCCGTCAAGGCGTTGATGGATTACTTCCGCGTGCAGCCGAAGGATCTTTACGTGGTGTATGACGAGCTTGATCTTGATCTTGGTGAGGTCAAGTTGCGCGTTGGCGGTGGCGACCACGGCCATAATGGATTGAAGTCCGTGACTAAGGCCGTAGGCAACACGTATCACAAGCTGGCGGTTGGCATTGGCCGTCCCCCAGGACGTATGGCGCCTGCAGATTATGTGCTTAAACCCTTTGCCGCCAAGGAGCAGATCGAAATCACAATTGCTGCCGCAAACGCCGCCGATGAGGTGCTTCGCCAGCTAGGGTAGCCCCATGAGATTGGCTACACTTCGCACTGAAAATGGCACCTCGGCAGCCCGCATTGTCTCCGATTCGGAGGCGGTGCTTTTGCCGTTTGGGGACGTTGGCGCGCTGCTTGCCCAGGAAAACTGGCAGGAGCTTTCGCTTATCGACGCTGCGCCGACGCCCTTTACCCCCACCGACCTAGCCCCCGTCATCCCACGTCCGGGCAAGATTATTTGTATTGGCCTGAACTACGCCAAGCACATCGAGGAGATGGGGCATGAGCGCCCGGACGTGCCCACCTTGTTTATCAAGTTCCCGGAGGCGCTGATTGGCCCGTATGACGATGTTGAGGTGCCGGAGTTTAACGCGGAGTCGTTGGATTTTGAGGGCGAACTCGCCGTGATCGTGGGCAAACATGCGCGCCACGTACAAAATGGCGAGGCCTACATTGCGGGCTACTCCGTGATTAATGATTACACGCAGCGCACCTACCAAAAGCGCACCCAGCAGTGGCACCAGGGCAAGTCCCTAGAGAAGACCGCCGGTTTCGGACCGTGGTTGGATACTGAGTGGCGCCCGGGGCCTGCGATCACCACCACGCTCGATGGTGAGCAGATGCAGCATTCCCCCACCGATGACCTGGTGTTTTCCCCGGCAAAGCTGATCGAGTTCATTTCGCATATCTACCCGCTTGCCCCAGGTGACGTGATTGCCACCGGCACCCCGGACGGCGTGGGGCATGCGCGCAACCCGAAGCGCTACATCCAAAACGGCGAGACGGTGCGCGTGGAAATCGAGGGCCTGGGCGCTATCGAAAACACGACGCGCGTGTACTAATCGTGTACTAATTCGGCGTAAGCATCCGCTCGATCTTGCGTGCAGGTGCAGCCAGGAGCTCGCCGCGGTCCGCGCCGACGAGACAGTAATCATTAGTGCTGGTCATCGGGCGCAGGTAAGGGTACGTCGGCGGCAGGTTCGGGTTGGCGCGAGTGAATTCGGTTTCCACCCCGCTGGCCCAGCGCCCGGAGAAGGCGCGTGAGGTAACCGCAGGCGCATCACTTTGCAGCAGTTCGCGGTTGCGGGCACTCGTCCCGGCTTCATCTGCAAGCAGAAACGCAGTGCCGCAGGCAACTGGCACATCGAACGTGTCTTGCACCCTGGCAACGTCTTCGGCCGACCTGATGCCGCCGGCGGCGATCACGGGACCTGCGGCAAGCACAAGCAGCTCCTCCAGCGTGCGTTGATCCGGGTCGTCGTGCTGGTTCCACGTGCCGCGGTGCCCGCCAGCAAGCGGGCCTTGGACGATCATGCCGTCCACTCCCCTGCGCTTTGCTTCTGAGATCTCTTCCGGGCTGGTCACGGTTGCCCACGCCTCAGAGCCAACGGCGTGCAGCTGAGCAATCTCCTCCTCACTGAAGCAGCCGAACGTAGACGAGACCACTGCGGGCGCCGCCTCAAGCACTAGGGCGAACTTCTCTGCGTATTCAGTGGCGTAGTCAGAGGTGACTTCGGGTATGGGCTGGTTGAGGTGGGTGGCGGTGGCGTGGACGTCGGCAAGCAAAGGCTCCGGCTGCGGCACAAAGAGGTTCGCACCAAAAGGCGGTGTGCATGCGGCGAGCCACTCGCGGGCCTGTGCGACCGTACACGTGCCAAGCGGGATGAAGCCGAAGCTCACTGCGTTGACCAGCGCGGGTGTGGACGGCCCGCCTGCCATGGGTGCTGCGATCACTCGGGGAAAGTCCATGCGTACATTATAGGGGTGTGTTTGGATTTTTCAGACGGAAACGCACCCCGAAGTCCCCGAAAGCCACGAAGCCCCAGCAAGCCGAGTGGCTGGTGGTTGGTCTTGGCAACCCCGGGGAGAAGTACGCGACGACAAGGCATAACGTGGGCTTCATGGTGGCCGATGCGCTGCCGGACATTGACGGCGCCGCGGTAATCAAACCCCAGACATTCATGAACCTCTCCGGTGAGGCCGTTGCTCCCCTTGCAAAGAAGCTGGGGGTGCCGGCTGAGCGGATCGTTGTGATTCATGATGAGCTGGACCTGCCCGTGGGCACCGTGCGCGTGAAACACGGCGGCAACGAGAACGGCCACAACGGTCTAAAATCGCTCACCGAGCACCTTGGCACGCGCGACTACCTGCGGGTTCGCGTCGGCATTGCACGCCCGCCAGCTGGGGTTTCGGTGCCGGACTGGGTGCTTTCACCTATTAGCGCTGACGTGAGCGACCAAATCGAACTTGCCGCCAAAGCCGTCCAGTTGATTATCAGCGAAGGCCTAGAAAAAGCCCAGAATGTGATCCACGCAACTAAGTAGACTGTGGGGCATGAGCTACCACGCCATGACCAACAGCACATTCCCACCCGCCGACGGCATCTACGAAGCCGAAGATGAAACCACCAGCCAGATCTCCCTCCTCCTTTGCCACGGCTGGAGCCCCGATACAATCAGCTCGTGGCTGGAGGACGAGATGGAGTCCGACCCAGCGCCACTGATTGAGAAAGTCAGCGCAGAATACGCACGCCTTGTGCCCGAGGCCTCCGAGGACGCCAAACGCATCGAAGCCCTGCGCGAGGCGCTGGCGAAGCGCAACATCTCGTTCTCGTTTGATGAGGGCTACGACAAGGGCGAAGCCGTTGAAGATGGCGGTGAGCGAGCTGAAAAAGCCGGCCACCGCGGCTATACCTACTGCACCCAGCAGGACGTGGACCGTGTCATCCACACAGGGGATCTCCTCTTCGGCTTTGGGGATTACGAAAATCCGAGCCTTGAAACAGATGCCGAAGTTGCCGCCCTGGTTGTTGAAGAGCTCAAAGAGGTCGGCTTTTCCCCTGCGTGGGACGGCAACGCAAATAGGCGTATCGCCTGCTCAGACGTTGTGTTTGAGGTGCCGCTGGCCGACTAGGCCTGACTGGCCCTGGCTAGCTCAGCTGCTGCTCAATATCGCCCAGCACCGTTTCCAAAGACTCGACTTTCACGTCGCGCGGCGCGAATGCGCCGTCCTTGACGTCGTCGAAGATGGACAGTGCGACCTGGTTGCGGATGTCAAACATGGAGAAGTTGGCCACGATCACGCGCCAGTGCTCCACCGCACGGATCGCACTGTCCGCGCCGTAGCCCACGAACGCCACCGGCTTGCCTCGCCATTCAGCGCCGAGTGAGTCGACGGCGTTTTTCATCGTGCCGGGCACCGAGTGGTTGTACTCCGGGGTGACAAAGATGTAGCCATCACAAGCATCAACGGCCTGCGACCAGCGCGTTACCGCCGGATCCTCGTACTGCTTGTTCGCAGCGCCCGGCGGCACGGTGGCCACGAGGTGCGGCACGTCGAACTCGCGCAGGTCCAGCAATGTGTACTCAAAACCTTCGCGGTTGTGTGCCTTTTCCATCACCCAGTTAGCTACTACTTCACCGAAGCGACCTTCGCGGACGGAACCGAGAAAAACGCCAATAGTTTTCTTTTCACTCATACCAACTACTGTATTGAATTTATGAGCACTGTCGCCGAAGCCAAACGCCGCCGCACGTTCGCCGTCATCGCCCACCCCGATGCCGGTAAGTCCACGTTGACGGAGGCGCTGGCGTTGCACGCGCACGTCATTTCAGAGGCTGGCGCGGTGCACGGCAAGGGCAACCGTAAGGCCACGGTCTCTGACTGGATGGACATGGAAAAAGAGCGCGGCATTTCCGTTGCGTCTTCTGCCCTGCAGTTTGAGTACGCGCCAGACGGTCACGAGGGCGAACCCTACGTGATCAACCTGGTGGATACCCCAGGTCACGCGGACTTTTCCGAGGACACCTACCGTGTGCTTTCCGCGGTTGACGCCGCTGTCATGCTTATCGACGCTGCAAAGGGCCTCGAACCCCAAACCCTAAAGCTCTTCCGCGTGTGCAAAGCCCGCGGTCTGCCCATTGTCACGGTGATTAACAAGTGGGACCGCGTGGGACGTGAGCCGCTTGAGCTGGTGGATGAGATTGTCACCGAGATCGACCTCCAGCCGACCCCGCTGTACTGGCCGGTTGGTGAGGCTGGCGACTTCCGCGGGCTTGCGCACGTTTCCGCTGATGGTGAGGTTGACGGGTATGTGCACTTCATCCGCACCGCCGGCGGCTCCACCATCGCACCCGAGGAGCACTACTCCCCCGACGAGGCCGCCGCCAGGGAAGGCGACGCTTGGGAGACCGCACTTGAAGAGGCGGAGCTTTTGCTTGCCGACGGCGCCGTGCACGACCAGCAACTCTTCGAACAGTGCATCACGTCCCCGATCATTTTCGCCTCTGCGATGCTGAACTTTGGCGTGCACCAGATCTTGGACACGCTGTGCGCGATTGCGCCTGCCCCTGCAGGTAAAGAGGACCGGGATTTGGACGATGAGTTCTCCGGCGTGGTGTTCAAGGTGCAGGCTGGTATGGACCGCAACCACCGTGACACGTTGGCGTTTATGCGCGTGGTTACTGGTGAGTTTGATCGCGGCATGCAGGTCACGCACGCCCAGTCCGGCAGGACGTTTTCCACGAAGTACGCGCTGACGGTGTTCGGCCGCAACCGCGACACGGTGGAAACCGCCTTTCCCGGCGACATCATCGGCCTGGTCAACGCGGGTTCCCTTGCGCCTGGCGACACGATCTTTGCCGGCAAGAAGGTGCAGTTCCCGCCGATGCCGCAGTTCGCGCCGGAGTACTTCCGCACGCTGCGCGCGAAGTCCCTTGGCAAGTACAAGCAGTTCCGCAAGGGCTTGGATCAGCTGGACGCCGAAGGCGTTGTGCAGATCCTGCGCAACGACACGCGCGGCGACGCAGCTCCTGTCATGGCGGCGGTCGGCCCCATGCAGTTCGAAGTCATGCAGGCACGCATGGAGTTGGAGTACAACGTGGAGACCATCACGGAACCAATCCCCTACTCCGTTGCACGCCGCACCGACGCAGATTCCGCGCCCGAGCTGGGCCGCCAGCGCGGCGTGGAGATCTTCACCCGTTCCGACGGCGAGCTCATCGCCCTGTTTGGTGATAAGTGGAAGCTCGCCTTCGTGGAAAAGGAGCACCCGGAGCTGACGATCGAGCCGCTTATTGCGGATTAATCGCTTCGGTTATTGCTTCAGTAACCGCCTCACCAATCGCTTCCCAGGCGGTTGCGGCGAACTGTTGCGGGTCAAGCCCACCGCAGTTCACGGGCAGGTGGCCCCAGTAGGGTGTGCCGGTAACGCAGGGCAGTTCTGCAACGTTCAGGCGCGTGGCCAGGTCGGGGTGTTCGGGCATGGCGCCGCCGATCAGTCCGAGGACGTCAAGGCCCATGGCTCGCGCCTGTACACACGTGAGCTCTGCAAGGTTGAGACTGCCTAAACCCAGTGATGTCACAACTACTACGGGTGCTTTGAGGGCTTGCGCGATATCTGCAAGCGTGTAGTCATCCGCTAGGCGCACAAGCAGCCCACCTGCACCTTCAACGAGTACGACGCGCTCAGGCGCATCCAGGCTGCGCACCCAGTCTGTGACTTCTTCAAGCGTTGGCGTCGCAACGCCTGCGCGCCGTGCCGCAAGGTTCGGTGCGAGCGGTTCGGGGTAGCGCCAACGCTCAAACGTTGCTACTCCCGCAAGGCGCGCAACGGTAGATGCATCACCGTGGCCGGGCGCTTCCCCAGTTTGGATGGGCTTTGCGGCAACCACATCAACACCGCGCTGCGCAAGCACGCTTGCAATCGCAGCCGTTGCGACGGTTTTCCCAACATCCGTATTTGTCCCAGTAACTGCAATGATCATGCGATGCTCTCCTTCACTGCCGCTGCAACACCGCGGCAGATCTGCGCGATCTCTTCGCTGGTGCAGATGTACGGCGGCATGGTGTAAATCAGTCGACCAAACGGGCGGATCCATACGCCTTGGGCCATGGCCGCTTCGGTTGCTTCCCGCATGGGCGCGTTGTGTTCCAGCTCAACAACACCAATTGCGCCAAGTACTCGCACGTCAGCAACCCCCGGAAGCGAAGCCAGCGGCCGCAGCCCGGCCTCAAGCTCGGCTGCGATGCGCGGCACCTGCATTTGCCACGTCCCTTCAGCAAACATGGCCACGGATTCCGCAGCCACGGCGCACGCGAGCGGGTTGGCCATAAACGTCGGGCCGTGCATAAGCGCTTTGGGCTCCATGCCGCGTGCAATTGTTTCGGTGGCAAGTGTCGCCGCAAGCGACATAAACCCACCGGTCATCGCTTTGCCCAGGCACAAGATATCGGGCACGACACCGTTGGACAGTGTGGTGAACAGTTGGCCTGTGCGGCCAAACCCGGTGGCGATTTCGTCGGCAATAAGTGGGATGCCCGCATCATTACAAAGCTTGCGCACCCCCTGCACAAGTTCCGCATCATGAAAGCGCATCCCACCGGCGCCTTGAACCACCGGCTCAATAATGATTCCGGCGATGCTTTCATCAATCAGGGACCCAAGATGCTCCAGGTAGTGAGCTATTTCGCTTGCCGACGCCCCACGCACCGGCGGCACCTCCGCAAACACCTGGGGCTTGAGCGCATCCCCCCACATGGCGTGCATGCCGCCCTCCGGGTCGCACACACTCATCGTGGCAAACGTGTCACCGTGGTAGCCAGAACGCCACGTGAGAAACGTCGTGCGTTCGGGGTGCCCTTGGCCGATGGCGTACTGCAGCGCCATCTTCATCGCCACCTCCACGGAAACTGAGCCCGAGTCTGAGTAGAACACCTGGCTGAAGTTGTTGCCGGTGAGGTTGAGCAAGCGTTGCGTCAGCATTGCCGCAGGCTCGTGCGTGAGGCCGCCGAACATGACGTGGCTCATTGTGGAGATTTGTGATTCTGCGGCGGCAACCAGGCGCGGGTTGGAGTGGCCGTGGGCGGCGGCCCACCAGGATGACATGGCGTCGATGAGCACGCGGCCGTCGACAAGCCTGATGCTCGTGCCGGCAGCACTGGCAACAGGGTAGGTGAATTGGCCGGGCTCGGCGTAGGGGTGCCAGATGTGTGCGGCGTCGATGGCGGCGATGTCGCGGGCGTGCATTAAAGCCTTCCTTGAACGCTGTTCAACTTTCTTGTGAAAAACGATCCTAACACCGCCGTAGGTGTTGCATACTGCTGTTCATGCAAAAAATTGAACACCGTTCAAGCGTGGTGGCCGCCCTTGCCGGCGTGGAAGCCTGGGAGCGCTTCAGCTTCTACGGCATGCAGGCAATTTTGGTCTACTACCTCTACCGAAACCTAGGCATGGCAGAGGCCGATGCCACGGCACTTATCGGCGCCTACGGTGCAAGTTTGTACCTCTGCACATTTGCGGGCGGCTGGATCGGCGACCGGGTCCTAGGCCCAGAACGCACCTTGCTCACCGGCTGCGGATTGCTGGTCGCAGGCCACGTTGCGCTCGCGCTGATCCCTGGTTTTACGGGCGTTGGCGTAGGACTCATCTTGGTGGCGCTTGGTTCCGGTTTCCTAAAAACCGCAGCGATCACGCTGCTCGGTATGGCGTATCCGGCGTCCTCGGGTCGCCGTGACGCTGCGTTTCAGATCTTCTACCTCGGTATTAACCTCGGCGCACTTTTCGGCCCGCTACTTACCGGCTGGTTGTCCGAACGCTACGGCTTCCACGTCGGCTTCGGTGCCGCTGCAATCTTGATGATCATCGGCGCGATCTTCTATGCCGCGCTGCGCCCTCGCGTTATCGACGCACTGGGACGCGATGCGATCGGCCGCCCCACCCACACTGCCCCAGCACGCACCGTCGCCTCGGCCGTTGTGTCCACAACCGCCCTAGTCGTGCTTGCAATTGTTTTTCTGCCCCCGGCACGGCTTGTTCTCATCCTGTTGGTATGTACCGTCGCGGCTGCAGCCGCATTGTTCATCCAAGCGCTGACCTCCCCGAACACCACCGCGGCGGAGCGAGCGCGTGTGCGCCAGTTCATTCCGCTCTTTGTGTGCTCGACCGCGTACTGGGGTCTGTTCGCACAGACCGCTGGCGTCTTTGCGGTGTATTCGGACCAGCGCCTAGACCGAACCATTGGCAGTTTCACCGTGCCGGCATCCTGGATGCAGTCCCTGAACCCGCTCTACATTTTGCTCTTCTCCCTGCCCATCGCGGCACTGTTGAGCCGCTTTTCGCCGCGCAAGCACACGGTAATGGGTGGCGGTTTGGCACTTGCTGGCGCTGGCATGTTCATTCTGTTGCCGTTTGTCGGCGCAACGGCGCCAATTGCAGCGCTAGCCGCATGCATTTTGTGCATGTCGCTTGGAGAGTTGTTCATCGGCCCCATCGGCATGTCCTCTACCGGCGCATACGCACCTGAGGCGTTTCGCACCAGGTTTTCAGCGCTCTACTTCCTCACCATGGCTATTGGCACCTCGCTTGCGGGTACCGCGTCATCGTTCTACGACCCCACCGACCCCGCTGCTGAACGTGCCTACCTCATCGCAGTCGGCATGGTGCCGGTGGTTATTGGGTTGGCGGTTGTGGTGGGTGCATTGCGGCGTCGTCAAGCTGCTGCGTAATGCTCTCCTGAAGGATTTCGGCGGCAGCACGGTCGGTCCAGCGCCTGGTTTTCAACCGCCAGGCAGCTCCCCGGTTGGAGCGCGGCGGCGCCTGGATGTTGCGACTTGCGTCCATACCCGCTTGCAGTTCCTTGGAACGCAGCACTTCAGCGTCAATTTTCACGCCTTCTAACAGCACAATGTTCATCAGCCAGATCAGCGCCAGCACAGCAAGCACCGTTCCGAATGCCCCGTAGGTAGTGCGGATGCCAACGTACTTCAGGTACAGGCCAAACGACATCCACAACCCCGCGATCACCAGCAGCGCGGTTGCTGATCCCAGAGTGAGCACGCGGAAACGTCCCGGTTTTACGTTTGGCGCAAAGTAGTACAGCACGGACACCAGCGCGATGGATACCACCGCAATGACCGGCCCGCGCAGATATGCCCACACCGGCAAGAAAATGGAGGTCAAGTAGTCCAGTTCCTCCTGCAGCTGCAGTGGTCTGGCAATCGGGCCAAGCACCGCGTTCACAATGGAATCGGTCAGCAGCGCACCAAGAATGATCAGCACCGCGCCGACCACCATGACCAGCGTGACCAGCCACATAGTTAGCCACGTCACCACAATCGGGCGGCCCTCAGTGCGGCCGTAAATCAGGTTCGCGTTGCGCGAAAACGAACGCACATACGCCGAGGCGGACAGCAGCGAGATAATCACGGACACCGCAAGCGCGACGGTGCTTTCCGCCGGTGTGCCGACAATAACGGAGATTAACCGGAATGCTTCTTCTTGCAGTTGCACCGGCACGTACTGGGCGATGAGGTCCGCGATGATGGAATCGGCCATCTCATCGCTACTAGGCATAAGCAGGCTGAACATGGAGTAGGCGGCGAGCAACATCGGCGCCACCGACAGCAGGGTGTAATAGGTCAAGGTAGCGGCACGGTCCACCATTGCGTCGTTGGAAAAGTCTGTGACCACGCGACGGAAGAGCGATTTCCACCCGGCGCGCGTGAGTCGGTTATCGCGCCGCAACGGTGTTTCGTAGTCATACGGGGTGACAACCAGGTCGCCAGTGCCGTACGACACGACCATATCTACACGGTGCGATTCAGACATACTGGTCACCTTATACACTCACTCACTGCGTCCGAGGTGGCCGCCGCATCGGTTTTCAGGTTGCACGTTTTCTGGTAGAACCGTAGATAAAGTTCACAACACCTTGTTGCTAAAAGGAGTTTTTGATGAAGTCCCTCTACAGAGCCGCAGTCTTCTACCTCGCATTCGGCCTCATCTCCGGCGTGTTCTACCGCGAGTTCACCCGCGCCAACGACTTCCCGGAAGGCCAGTTCACCCAGCTCGGCGTCACGCACACGCATCTTCTTGCACTGGGCTTCATGATGTTCCTCATTTTCCTCGCCTTGGAAAAGGTCTTCACCTTTTCACGTGACAAGAAGCTTTTCAACGCTTTCTTCTGGCTATACAACGCTGGCCTGCTCACCACCGTCGGCATGCTGATCTTCCACGGCTCCCTGACAGTGCTGGGTAAGGAGTCGGGTGCGGCAGTTTCTGGCATCGCAGGTTTGGGCCACATCATGCTCACCATCGCGCTGATCATCTTCATCGTGCTGCTCGGCCGAGCAATCGATAACCCCGTTCGCTCCCCTGAGGCAGCACCAGCAAACTAACGCGCTACCCTCGCGGCATGAGCACTCTCACACCGATCCAGCAACGTCTCACCGACCGCTTCTTCCGCTACGTCCGCACGGAAAGCCAATCTGACGCATCAGCAACCACGGTCCCGTCCACCGAAAGCCAGTGGACGTTCGCGCGTTTGCTTGTCAGTGAGCTCACCAACGCCGGGGCCACCAACGTCCACCTGTCGGACACGTGTGTGGTCACGGCCAAGATTCCCGGCACCGGCAAAGGCCCTGCGATCGGCTTCTGCTCCCACCTGGACACGGTGGATGTCAACCTCTCCCCAACGGTGAACCCGCAGCTCACTCACTTCGACGGCAGCGACATTTGTCTCAACGCCGAACGTGATCTGTGGCTGCGCACCGCCGAACACCTGGAACTTGCAGCGTACAAGGGCCAGCCGATCGCCCACACGGACGGCACGAGCGTGCTTGGTGCGGATGACAAAGCCGGCGTGACCGCCATCATGGAAGCAGTCACCGAACTTGGCGGCCAGGCACCACAGGGAGACATCTACATCGCGTTCGTCCCAGACGAAGAGAT
The DNA here is from genome assembly GCF_016728505.1 of Corynebacterium riegelii. Lineage (GTDB taxonomy): Bacteria > Actinomycetota > Actinomycetes > Mycobacteriales > Mycobacteriaceae > Corynebacterium > Corynebacterium riegelii. The sequence continues at coordinate 1,482,094 of NZ_CP068159.1, read as the reverse complement.
CGGCCTGCGCGGGGTGCGCACCATTGACTTTGACCGCTTCCCCGTCGATTACGCCTACACCGTCGACGGCGGCGAGCTTGGTGAGGTCGTTGAGACCACGTTCAACGCCGCCACCGCCACCATCACCATCGCAGGTGTCAGCGCCCACCCAATGAACGCGAAGGGCAATCTGGTCAACCCGATCACGTTAGCAATGGAGTTTGCCAACCAGCTCAATCCGCAGGAAACCCCCGAGCACACCGAAGGCCGCGAAGGCTTCATCTGGCTCAACCACATCGACGGCAACCAGTCCACCTGCACGATGCAGTTGAGCATCCGCGACCACGACCGCGCAGGCTACGACGAGAAGAAGCAACGTTTGCGCTCGCTTGCCAGCGATCTTGCCGACGCCCACCCGCGCGCCACCATCACCTGCAACATCGAGGATGTGTACGCGAACATCTCCGATGCTAAGACGCCCGAGAACTCCGTTGGCTCCGAGCGTCTCCACGCCACGATGCGACGCCTCGGCATCGAGGCCAAGGAGATTGACATGCGCGGCGGCACCGACGGGTCGTGGCTATCCAACCAGGGTATTTACACCCCGAACTATTTCACCGGCGCGCACAACTTCCACTCGATCTACGAGTTTTTGCCGGTGCCCTCCCTCGAGCGCTGCTACGAACTCACCCTCGCCTTGATGCGCGGAGAATAACCATCCGTTTGGCCCTGCAATCACGTACTTTGCGCACGATGCCTAAATTCCTCTACCGAGCGCTTGTGCGTCGTGTTCGTTAGTACCACTAGACTCGCTGCACATGGGTTTCTTTGACCGATTTTTCAACCGGGTTCCAACGGTTCGGGTGGCACAGCTTTCCGTCCACACCGCCAACCTTTCGCCGGACACTGATGAAAAACTGGTCATTATTACCACTACCCCGCCGGGTCTCGACGCGTTGCGGAAGTTTCGGGGCCCGGTGCAGTTGCTTGCCGACGCCCCCACGTCCCGCCCCGTCACCTTCACCCCCACCGATTCCGCTTCGGATCCAACACTTGATCCAAAAACCGGGTGGATTATTCCGGTGACCGACCAAACCGCAGCTGAGCTGGCCGCACTTCCACCTGGTCCGGGCCAGTACGAGCTGGAAAGCATCCACCTTGGTCTAGTGGTTGAAGATTAACTGCTGTATTTCTTCCGGCCATTCGTCTTCCGGTGCGTATTCTTCGTCCCAACCATCCTCAGGTTCTCGGACAGGCGGTGTCGGTCCGAAAAAGTCTGATATTTTCGGCTCCCTCACCGGCTCTGGTAGCACCGCCTTGATCGGGAATTGAAGGCCGTATTCTTCCTCCAACGCTGCGATCTGGGCGTCGGCCTGTTCAAGGTTGTGGTGGTTATCAAAATCATCCAGTATTTTGTGGCCCTTGGCGTAGAACTGCGCGACCTTGCTGCGATGCTCACATACCTGCTCAAGATTGCTCTTCCACCGTGGTGCCTGTGCCTGGGTGTTGTGCTCGATCAAGCTATCTGGGGTGGTCAGTTCATAGGTGCCATTGGAAAACAGCCACAAGATTTCACCCGTATCCGGATCCGGAACATAGAAACCACGCTTATCGGTCTTCAAGTTGTGATGCTTTTGACACAACGGATACAAGTTACTCGGCGTGGTTTTACCACCCTGGCCAAACGGAATCCGGTGATCCAACTGACATAGCTGTGACGGCACCGTGCACCCCGGGAACACACAATGCGTATGACGAGCACACACAACTCGTCGCATCGCCTCGGTCGGGGTGTAGCTATCCGTATGTGCCTGGAGTTCTGCCTCCATATCTACTTCTGTGACCTTCGCTGACGCCAGCAGGTCATCCAGTGCCGCAGTGGCTTCCGGAGTCAGTGCCCAAACCCCTGGCACATAGGCTGGCCCACCAGCCTTACGGCCCTTCGGCACAAACACATGCAGCGTGGCTTTTGTTGGGGTGATCTCACCCGAAAGCAGTTTCACCATCGCATCAGCCATCGATGTTTTATGCTCCCGTGCGGTAGCCAACACATGCTCTCGCACCACACGCGCAGTCAACGGGTTCGTCGCCAACGTAACCAACGTTTTCACAGTCCCGGTAAATGCAGATTCCTCAAACGTCAACACGTCATCACCAGCCTGTGCCTGCGCCACTCGTTGCTGACGCCGCTTCGGCTGATACGCACACGATGGGTCAATCCGTTTGATCATCTCCCGGATACGACGAGTAATCGTGGTGGTTTGTGGAGTGTTTTGCCCAGGCCGCTTCGGAGTAAACGTAACGGTCAGCATCTCGTCGAATTCGGCATACGCCTCATCAGTGATCTCTGGCCCAAGTTCAGCAAGCACAGTATCAATGGCACGTAAATGCTGCAGATCCATCACCCGCGTTTCGGCCTGCAAGGCACGAAGCTTCGGCAAATACTGCAGGCGTGCATGCGAGAAGATCGCTTGCTCAACCACGCTTTTAGCCCAGCCGGTCGCTTCCCTAATGGCCACTACTTCCACTTCAAAGTCATCAATACTTGCTCCAGGGGTGGCGAAGTGGCCGAATTCATCCCAGTACACGTCGCGGATACGTTGGCCGCGGATACTGCGTGGATCCTCTGGTCGTTGTGTGCGGAAGTATGGTTCGCCCACGGTGTACCCCCATTGCTGCTTTGCGCTTTATTTTGTCCCCCTAATTATACCCGCTAAACCATTCGACGCGCAAGGCCTAACCCAGGATTTATTGCATTAATTTTCGTTTATGCATTCGGCAGACCCACTAGCGGTTGCAATCAGTATAAACCCCAACCCCCACACACCCAGGACCAGCAAAAACAGAACATTCCCCGTCTCATCAGGCGGACCACTACTTGCGCGGGTAACGTAGGCGGGAAGTGTTCTCGGACAAAATGACTGGAGTGAACAGGTGAAGATTGCAGTACTCGGCGGAGATGGTTTTTGCGGCTGGCCGGCATCGCTGCACCTTTCGGACATTGGCCATGACGTGGTGATTGTGGACAATCTGTCCCGCCGCGCCATTGACAAGGAGTTGGGTGCAGAATCGCTTACGCCGATTGCAAGCATCGAAGACCGCTTGGCTGCATGGAAGGAAGTCACCGGCAAGGAGATCGGCTTCCAAAACATTGACGTTGCACAGGATTTCGAGGGCCTGCTCACGTTCATTCAGGACTACAAGCCGGATGTGGTCATCCACTTCGCGGAGCAGCGTGCTGCGCCGTATTCTATGAAGAACAACCGCACCAAGCGCTACACGGTGGACAACAATGTCAACGCCACCCACAACCTGCTGGTAGCCGTGGTTGAATCCGGTCTGGATGTCCACATCGTCCACTTGGGCACCATGGGCGTGTACGGCTACGGCACCGCCGGAATGAAGATCCCGGAAGGCTACTTGGATGTGCAGGTGGATGCGGGTGAGAATGGCGTCGTCAAGCAGGAGATCCTCTACCCCACCAACCCTGGCTCTGTCTATCACATGACCAAGGTGCTGGATCAGAATCTGTTTGCGTACTACGCCAAGAATGACCAGCTGCGGATCACGGACCTGCACCAGGGCATCATCTGGGGCACGCATACGCCGCAGACGGAGCGCGATGAGCGTCTGATCAACCGCTTTGATTACGACGGTGACTACGGCACCGTCCTCAATCGCTTCCTCATGCAGGCCGCGGTTGGCTACCCGCTGACCGTCCACGGCACTGGCGGCCAGACTCGCGCATTCATCCACATTCGTGACATGGCGAAGTGCATCCAGCTCGCAGTGGAGAACCCGCCAGCTAAGGGCGAGCGCGTGAAGATTTTCAACCAGATGACGGAGACCCACCGCGTACGCGACCTGGCGCAGCTGATTGGCAAAATCTCGGGCGCTGAGGTGCAGATGGTTCCGAACCCACGCAACGAGGCTGCGGAAAACGAGCTGTTTGTTGCGAACGACACGTTCATCGGCCTAGGCCTTGAACCGACCTTCCTGGCAGAGGGCCTGCTTACGGAGGTTGAGGACGTCGCACGCAAGTACGCCGACCGCGTGGACCGCACCAAGATCCCGGCTCGTTCCTTGTGGACGAAGGCCCAGCACGAGGGTGTGCCTGAGGGCGAGCGCTAGTGCGCATCGCGGTTATCACCGAGGTTTTCCTGCCCAAAATTGACGGTGTGGTCACCCGCGTGACCCGCCACCTTGAGCAGCTCGCCGAGCTCGGCCATGAGGTGTTGATCTTCGCCACCGGTGACGCGCCGAAGGAGTATGCGGGCTTTGAGGTGGTGCGTGTGCCGTCGCTAAGCCTGCCGGTGTACCCGGAAGTAAAGTTCGGCGTGCTCACCCCGCAGGTGCCTCGGCGCCTAGCGCAGTTTAAACCCGATGTGGTGCACCTGGTCAACCCGATTTGGACGGCTGGGTGGGCGAGCTACATCGTGCAGGCGCAAGGTGTGCCGATGGTGGCATCGTTCCACACCGATGTGCCAGAATACTGCCTCAAGCTGGGCATTCCTTGGGTAAAACCGATCGCTGAGTGGGGGCTTCGCACTTTCCATGGCAAGGCCGCCTACAACCTGGTCACGTCGGGTCCAATGATGGATAAGGCCGCGCACTACGGCATTGACAACGTCGAGCTGTGGCCAAAAGCAGTGGATACGGCAAGCTTCGCGCCGGATAAAGCCACCCGCGAGATGCGCAGCAACCTGAGTAACGGCAACCCCGACGCCCCCCTTGTCATCTTCGTCGGCCGCGTATCCGCCGAAAAGTCCGTCGAGCGCTGCCTGCCAATCATGGAGAAGCTGCGCGAACGCATTCCAAACGCACGCCTAGCGGTGGTGGGTGAGGGCCCGCAGTACAAAGAGGTCCAGCGCACCTTCAAACGCGATTGGATCACGCTGACCGGCTACCTCTCCGGCGCTGACCTGAACGCGGCTTACGCGTCCGGCGACGTGCTGTTGTTCCCCTCCACCACCGAAACTTTAGGCTTCGCCGCCCTTGAGGCCTTTGCCTCTGGCGTGCCGGTGGTTGCGGCGAACGCGGGCGGCCTGCCATTCGTAGTGGCCGACGGGGAGACAGGGTTCCTAGTGGACCCCGCACTCCCCGATTCCGCATGGGCGGACAAGCTAGAGCTTTTGCTTAGCGACGCCCACCTGCACTCCACCATGTCCGCCGCCGCCCGCGAGGAGGCTCTCAAGTGGAACTGGCGTAGTTCCACTGAGGCCGTGGTAGAGATCTACCGAAAAGCGCTGACTTAGAGCCTTATTTAAAGCTCAGACGGAGCCACGCGCGGCGGGTAGATCTTCGGGCGCACGCCGGCGATGTCCTCCACCACGCGAATGACCTGGTGGGAGTAGCCGTACTCGTTGTCGTACCAAACGTAGAGCACGAGGTGCTTGCCGGAAGCGATCGTGGCAAGACCGTCAACCACACCAGCATGGGTGGTACCCAACAGGTCCGTGGAGACAACCTCCGGGGAGTGGATGTAGTCGATCTGCTGACGCAGCTCCGAGTCGGTGGAGACGCGGCGCAGGAAGTTGTTCACCTCGTCCTTTTCCACCTCGGTCTCCAGCTCCAGGTTGATCACAGCCATGGAGACGTCCGGCGTAGGAACGCGGATTGCGTTACCGGTCAGCTTGCCTTCAAACTCCGGCAGTGCCTTGGAGACAGCCTTCGCGGCACCGGTTTCGGTGAGCACCATGTTCAGGCCAGCGGCGCGGCCACGGCGGTCGCCCTTGTGGAAGTTGTCGGCCAGGTTCTGGTCATTGGTGTATGCGTGGACGGTTTCCACGTGGCCGTGGTTGACGCCGTAGCGGTCATTGATCACCTTCAGCACCGGGGTGATGCCGTTGGTGGTGCAGGATGCTGCGGAGAGCACGCGCTCCTCCCCGATCATGTCCTGGTTGATGCCGTAGACAATGTTCGGGATGTCGCCCTTGCCCGGCGCGGTCAGCAGCACGCGGTCCACGCCCTTGGACTCCAGGTGCTTGGACAGGCCGTCACGGTCGCGCCACACACCAGTGTTGTCAACGACGATGGCGTTGTTAATGCCGTACTGCGTGTAGTCAATCTCAGCCGGGTTGTTGGCGTAGATCATCTGGATCGGGGTGCCGTTAGCCCAAATGATGTCGTTTTCACGGTCCACGGTGATCGTGCCATTGAACGGGCCGTGCACAGAGTCACGTCGCAGCAGCGAGGCACGCTTCACAATGTCTGCCTCGCCCTTGCTGCGCACCACCACAGCGCGCAGGCGCACGCCACCATAGGTTGCTTCACGAGCAATCAAGATACGAGCCAGCAGGCGGCCGATGCGACCGAAGCCGTAGAGCACAACGTCACGCGCCTCAAGCTCAGAAGAGGTGCCGACAACGTCAGCCAGCTGCTCCTCCAGGAATGCGCGCATGTCCTGGCCATTGGACTCGCGGTACAGGCGTGCAAGACGGCCCAAGTCGATGGATGCGGTGCCCAGGTCCATCTCCACCAGTTCCTGGAGGATCGGCAGGGTCTCATCCAGCGGCAGCTCCGTCTCTTCAATACGGCGCGCGTAGCGGTGGGCCTTGATCACGTCAATGTCCGTCACCCCCACCAGCAGACGGCCATAGATGGAAGTCACCGCGTTATGTTCGCGGTGCAGACGGCTGATCAGCGGCAGCATTTGCTGCGCCAGCTCAATCTTGTGGTTCCAATCATCACGGTGGTTGACGGTCTCGGTCACGGACGCTCCTTGCAATGAGTGTTTGAAGTGAATGAGTGTTGGCAAAAACCGGTTCTATTCTACCGGTTTTCACGCATCTAGCGCAGCACCTTGCGGTACTTCTCCGGGTCAGGCTGCGGGGCGAACCTTGGACTTTGATCCTTATCAACGAGCACCGCACGCACCCCTTCCGCAAAGTCGGGCTCACGGCGCATCAATTCCCCCAGAACACGCTCGTTTTCCAGCGCATCTTCCAGGCTGAGTTTCGCGTTGGCTTCAAACAGTTCGGCGGTGGCCACCAACGCTGAAGGCGAAGCCTGCTTGGTCAGTTCTCGCACCAAGGAGGCAAACTCTGGGTCGGCGTTGTTCAGTCGTGCATCAATCTCAGTCCAGGAGCCATCAAACGTGCGCTCGATATCGTCGAACCATTGGGCAAGCGGGCTGGGGTTGGTCGACGTGGCGTCGATAAGCAGACTGCCCTCGGATGAGAGGACCCCGTCGAGCGAAGCAACCTTGTGTGTGGCAAGGCCAAGCTCGCACATGTCATCCGGGGTGAGGCGGTAGCCGGTTAGGCCGAGGAATTTGCCCAGGTTTTTGGACGGGCGGCCCGGCAGATTTTGCAGTGTCCAGCTCATGCCGACGTCCGTGATGTAACCGATATTCATCTCCGGCATGGAGGCAAACGCGCCTTCCGCAACGATGAACTGTGAGCCGTGGGCGGAAATACCCATGCCGCCGCCCATGTTCACACCGCTAATCAGCGCCGTGTAGGACTTCGGGTACTCCGCAATGAATTGGTTCATTTTGTACTCGACGGCGAAGAACTCATCGATTAGTTCATGATTGCCCTGCAGGATCTGCTCGCGAGCGGCCTTCACATCGCCGCCGGAGCAGAAGTGCTTCGAGTTAGACAGGACTACAACTTGCTCAATGGCATCATCGGTAGCCCAGCTGCGCAGCGTGGAATCGAAGATTTTGATCATGTCATAGTCCAGCGAGTTCAACGCTTTCGGACGGTTCAGGGTGAGTACGCCAGTTGTACCGCGGACTTCAACAAGAACCTTGGACTCATCATTCAGCTCTGAGGCGTGCGTTGCATTCATGCCTAATAGTGTTGCACATCACAAGCCATTGTGGGGAAGAAATCAACCTTTCGTCTAATTGAACTTAGGTAAGGCTTGCCTTTATCGTTAAGGGAAATTACCCATCCTTCCAAGGAGTAGAAGATTGACAACAACGTTGCCCACCACCGGCGAGCAGCTTTCTATCGCGCTAAAGGACCAGACCGCACAGGCCCACACCAACGCAGAGAACTCCCACTTCATGGCCAGCCTCAGTGGCGGCAAGCTGGACAGTAACGCGGTAGCTGAACTGACCGTGCAGTACTTCCACATCTATTCAGCACTTGAAGCCGCTGTACGCCGGGCCTCCGCCCACCCTGCTGTAACCCTCATTGCGGACCAGCGCCTTGAGCGAGTCGAGGCAATCACACAGGACCTCACCTCCATGCTCGGCACGTCCTGGCGCGAGATCGAACCGCTCCCAGCGACTGCTCGCTACGTCGCTGAGCTAGAGGCGCTCGGCCCTGACGACGGCCCCGAGGTAGTCGCACATCACTACGTTCGCTACCTCGGCGACATTGCTGGCGGCCAGGTGCTTGCGCGCGTGTTCCGCGAAGCATACGAGCTACAAGAAGACGCACTGAACTTCTATGACTTCTCCGCTATTGGCAAGATCCCGCCGTACCGCGCACAGTACAAGGCAGCCCTTGACGCTATGCAGCTTGGAGAAGAAGAGCGTGCGCGCCTTATCAACGCTGCAAAGCGCGCCTTTGACCTGAATCAGGCGGTGTTCCAGAACCTCGCCACAGCACGTCAGCTGGCGTAACTGGCGAGGCTGCTCGGGCGATCCACATACGCGATCGCCCCCCAAAGACAACCCGCAGACACAAGTGCCGTCACAATCCCACCGGTGAGCGTGTAGCTTGCTGGCACCAAGAACAATGCCAGGGCCGCTAGCAGCGTTATGGCAGCCCACACAACACCTAGCACCAGCCCGGCGCGCCTATTCGCTTCTTCCCCGACGTAGTTTCTGTCCGGCAGCGCTGCAAGCCCATACAAGACAGCCACCATAAGTACAGCGGCCGGAAACGCCACCCACACATTGCCGGTTGCCCCGCCAAATGCAATGACGCCAGTTATGAGCGCAAGTAGCGCCTTTTCCCAGCTTGCAAAGCGCGGCTGGGAGTAGTGGTTGTCCTCCAGTGGGGAATCATCTGGCACAAGCGGAATGAAGTCGGTCACAGGCTCGGACGTTGCTGTCATAGAGACACCTCTTTGTTTAGTAAAGTTAGCCTTAGTTCGCTAAGGTTAGCCTATCCACCATATTCCTTGAGTGAAACCTGCCGAGGCCCTATGAACTTCCGACACACCTGCACCGCCGTAGTTGCCGCTAGCTTCTTCACTTTTTCCGCACTCGCCTGCGGCCCCGCCTTCCTCACTGCCCCACCCGCCCACGCCCAGGCCGCCTCGACACACCGAGCCGCCACTGCAGGCACGATGGATTGGGGCATACGCGAATCGTTTCGGAAATACGTTGAAACAGGCGTAGCTAAAGGTTCGATTTCCACTGGTGGTGGCGCGACGCGCAGCGGTTCCGGATTCAGTTTCCCACTCGAATCCGCAGCGATCAGTTCATCGACTTCCGGGCAGATCAACTTCTCTGGCGAAGTGCACTTCTACGGACACAACGGCGCCCTAGACATGACGCTGCGCAACCCCATCATTGTTGTCAACGGCACGCAGGCGGAACTGCGCGTAGATTACGCCTCCCGCAAGTACGAAGGGATGGATAAAACTGGCGGTTTCCGGGAGGGCCGTCAAGAAGTACTGGCCGCCATCGCACTGAACCAAGCCCCAGACTTCGCCGCAGCGCAAACCACCATCGCCGGATCGGTATCTCTGACCGCGAGCGGCGCCGAAATCTTCGGCGGTTTCTACGAGGCCGGTGAGCAACTCGACCCAATCAGCATTGGGCTTTCACTTCATGACGCCAGCGGCCCCGCCCCCACCCCCCAATACTCCCTGGGCGCCCCCTCGGGCGGGCAAACCGGGAAATCCCCTGAGGGCGGAACAGGCGCTACCCGCTCAAAAGCAACCTCTGGCCCCGCGAGCCTGCTCGGTGACATCAACGACACACTCATTGAGGTCAACGGCCTTCTAGTCAACACCGATAATGTTCTCAAGAACGGCGAGAATCTGTACAACCGCGTCAACCCGGCAGCACAAGCGTTGCAGGCACAGCAAGCGCCACAAGCACAGCAAGCAGGCCAGGCAGGACAAGCAGGGCAAACTAAACAAGCACAGCAAGCAGGACAAGCAGGGCAAACTAAACAAGCACAGCAAACAGGGCAAGCAGGGCAAGCACAGCAAGCAGGCCAGGCAGGACAAGCAGGGCAAACTAAACAAGCACAGCAAGCAGGGTCTGCGGCTGGTGATGCGTGTAGCGCGCCCGCGTCGAAGGGAGTCACCAGCGCCGAGGCAACCTGGGGTGTGCGGCAGTCGTTCCGCACCTACATCCGGGGCAACATTGCGAAAGGCGCTTGGGAACTTACGGGTGTTGGAGATAACGGCACGTCTTTCACTTTCAACGGAAATGCGGGGGCGGTGGATCCGTCGACACGCACAGGCACCGTCCTGCTGCCCGGCAGCATTCGCTTCACCGGCCACAATGGCGTACTTGACACGCGTTTTTCCAACCTAGAGATCCAGTTCAGCGGCAATACCGGGCAACTTGTTCTCAACGCGGCTTCAAACAGCACCGAGGGCACGCGGAATGACTACGGGCGCGTTGCCATTGCCAACCTTAGCTTCACTGATCTGAACATTTCCGAAACAGCAGCGTCCGGTACCGCAACAACAACGCTGACTGATGTTGGTGCGGAAGCCTTCGGGCAATTCTACCCGCCGGGGGATCCGCTAGATCCGATCAGCTTCACAGCGCAACTTGGCGGCTCCGCCAACTGTGCTGATGGCCAGGGTGGCAGCAATTCCGCCGCCGCCACAGGCAAGGGCGGCTCATCCAACAGTGCTGAAAAGCTCCGCAGTAGCGGTGGCACAGGTGGTAGTGCAGCGAACACAACAGCCAGCACTACAGCCAACACTGCCTCCGGGACCAGTGTGCTTGATGATGTCCAAGGTGCCGAAACCGTTGTTTCAGCCGAGCAGCCGCAAGGCGGGCAATTCCAAATCAAAAACGTTTCCGGTGCCGACGCTGGTAGCGGCTGGGACGATGCCGCGCTGGCCAAGTTCCTCCTGCTCGCCGCCTCCATGATCGGGGCGGGCGGAGCACTCACCAGGTTCGCCATCACCGCATAGGAGCACCATCATGAACTTCACCAAAAAACTTGCAGGACCCATCCTGGCTGCTGCGCTGGCTGTCGCAATGCCTCTGAGCGGCTGTGCTGCGTGGGACAACCCAATGCAGATGGAAACGCGGCAGCTCGTGGACTCTCTTGAGGCTGCTGGCGACCCACACCAAACCCAAGGCGTTGCTATGGTCACCGAGATCTCCGAAGTGGAACCGGTAGACGCTCCCCGCCAAAACGCACTACCCGTGGAGCTAACGGACGCAGACGGCTACGACGTCACCGTCACAGACACCTCCCGCATCCTGGCACTTGATATTTACGGCACGTACACGAAGACGCTTCGTGGAGTTGGGCTCGGGGACAATATTGTGGGGCGGACGGTGAGTTCGGCGGAAGCGTCGTTAAGCCATCTGCCCGTGGTGACCGAAAATGGGCACTCCCTCAATGTTGAAGCAATTCTGAACCTGCGACCAACCCTGGTCATCGTGGATCATTCCGTGGGCCCGAGCGAGGCCATCGACCAGATTCGTGCGGCAGGAGTAACCACAGTGGTCATGGAGCCGACCCGCTCGATGGCGTCGATGGGCCAGGACATCATCAACGTCGCAACGGTGGTTGGTGAACCCGAGGCTGGCCGCCTTTTGGCGGAGCGTAGCCAACGCGAAGTGGACGAGGCGCTGTCCGCCATCGCGGCCGTGAAGCCCGACGTGCCGCTTCGCATGTCCTTCTTGTACGCACGCGGCACCGGCGGAGTATTTTACCTGCTTGGCGGCACAGACGGCACCCAAGACCTGATTGAGGCACTTGGCGGCGTGGACGTAAACACGGAGCACGGTATTGGTGCCGCCTCCCCCGCCAGCCCGGAGGCGCTTGCAGAAGTTAACCCGGAAGTGTTTGTCATGATGAACGGCGGACTCGAATCCACCGGCGATATCGAAGGCCTCCTCCAACGCCCAGGGGTCGCGCAAACAACCGCAGGCAAAAACAAGCGAGTACTTTCGCTTCCAGACGGCGACTCGCTTGCCTTTGGCCCCCAAACCGGTGAAATGCTGCTGCGCGCTGCCCATGCCCTGTACGGGGAGGGTGAGTGAGTTCCAAACTCTCGACCTTTAAGGCACGGCGCCGCGGACGCGTCATCCTCTTCATTGTCACTGCAGCACTTTTGGCAGTCACCACCGTCGCTTCCATCATGGTCGGCCAGTTTGAGCTAGCGCCAAGTGAGCTGTGGCCGATCATCACAGCGGGTCCGATGTCTGCCACCACCCTGGATGCATCTGTAGTGTGGCAGATTCGTCTGCCTCGCTTAGTGCTTGGCCTATTTGTCGGCGCTGCTTTAGGCGTGGGCGGGGCACTCATGCAGGCTGTCTTTGCCAACCCTCTTGCCGAGCCGAGCGTGATTGGTGTGAGTACCGGCGCAGGCGTCGGTGCGGCGGCAGCAATCGTGTTCGGCGCCAGTACGTTCGGCACGATGACAGTGCCACTGTTCGCGTTTCTCTCCGGAACCTTGGCTACCGCGGTTGTCTACCGGCTCTCTCGCTCTGGAGGGAGCGTTCGCGTGTTGAATCTAATCCTGGTCGGTATTGCGGCAAATGCGATCTGTGGAGCCACGATTGCGCTGCTGACGTTCATGGCACCGACTACCGCCCGCGAGCAGATCATCTTCTGGCAGATGGGCTCCCTGGCCGGGGCGAGCTGGGCACAAACCGGCACGGTTGCGTTCGTGGTTGTGGTCTCCCTCGCACTGTCAATGCTGTTGGGACGCAAGCTAGATATCCTTGCGCTTGGCGACCAAGCTGCTAGCCACGTTGGCATCAACGTCTCGCGGCTACGGATGGCGGCGATCGTACTGTCCACCCTACTCACCGCTGCTGCGGTGTCCTTTGCAGGATTGATCGGATTTGTCGGTCTTGTGGTTCCGCACATCGTGCGCACCGCTGTCGGCCCTTCAAATACTGTGCTGCTACCGGCTTCCGCTCTCGGCGGGGCACTCCTCATTGGCGCAGGAGACATCTTCGCCCGCACAGCCATTCCCTTCGCGGATCTGCCGATTGGCATCTTCACCGCGCTTATTGGCGGGCCCACCTTCTTCTTCCTGCTTCGGCAGATGTTGCGAAAGAACCATGATCTATGAGTGTCCACGCACGCGGCGTGACCGTGATGAAACAGGGCCGCATGATTCTTCACGACGTCACCATGGAAGCACGGTCAGGCGAAGTCACAGGCCTTATCGGCCCGAACGGCGCAGGCAAGTCCACGTTACTGGCAGCGCTCTCTGGAGATATCGCCGTAGCCTCGGGGCGTGTGGAGGTGGCTGGCAACAACGTCGCCACAAGCTCAGCCCAAGAGTTGGCCCGTACCCGAGCAGTGATGCTGCAAGACGTTGGGGTGGCGTTTTCATTCCTCGTAAGAGACATCGTTGAGATGGGACGCCACCCCTGGGGTACTAACCCCGAGGACGCAGCGATTGTGGATGCCGCGCTTGCAACCACTGGCATGACTCACCTCCAGGACCGTGAGGTGCTGACGCTTTCCGGTGGTGAGCGAGCACGCGCCGCCTTCGCCCGAGTACTCGCACAGCAAACCCCGGTGGTGTTTCTTGATGAGCCGACTGCCGCCATGGATGTTCGCTTCCAGGAGCAGACCATGGGCATTGTCCGAGGGCTTGCAGCCCAAGGCGTCGCCGTCATTGTGGTGCTGCACGACTTGCAGCTTGCAGCGCGCTACTGCGACCGGGTGGTGTGCCTGAAGTCAGGCGAAGTAGCCGCTACGGGGTCTGTAGAGGAGGTCTACGCAGACGACGTGCTCAGCGCTGTCTACGACTGGCCGATTTCGGTCTCGCGTATGGATGGGCGCGTGTTTGTCAGCCCTGCCGAAGCACCACAGGGCGCGCCTGCCAGCTAGACGCACAGCTAGACGCAACAATACCCCAACCACCCCCACAGGTTGCCAAGGTTAGCCTAACCTCGCTAAGGTAAGCGCAACCTAATTGGTTATTCTCGTTCTGAACCTTTGAAAGGAATTGGGATGTCCCGTACCTCCACCCTGGCACTTGTCACCGCCGCCACTGTCGCATCCACCTCACTTTTCGCCCCGGCCGCTTCCGCCGCCGAGACCCCGGAGCTGCTCTCCGGCAACGCAACCTGGAACATCAAGGAATCCTTCCTGCGCTACGTACAGAATCCTTTTGTTGGAAGCACCATCACTGCTTCCGACGGCGCCGAGAAGGTCGAAGCAGACGGCAAGGTCGTTGATTTTAAATTGCCGGTCAACGTCGCAGACTCCGCCCTCAACGACAAGGGTGAGGGCACCATCGATCTGGACGGTGCAATCCGCATCGAAGGCCACAAGGGAGCCATGGACATCCAAATGTCCGACTTCAAGATCGTGATCAATGGCAACAAGGGCCATCTGCAGGCAGACTACGTACGCAAGGGCACTAAGCCGGACGCCGGTATGGATGATGCCAAGAATGACGACAAGCCGATCATCGAGTTCGATGTCAAGGAGTCGCTCGTGCCCGCTGCTGGCGGAAAGAAGGAGATCACCTTCACCCCAACCGCAATGACCGAGTTCGGAGTAGACATCTTTGGCACGAGCTACACGGCCGGCAAGCCGCTCGAGGACAGCAAGGTCGGCGTCTCCCTAGACTTTAAGAAGGTTGAAAAACCCGCTGACCCGAAGCCAGATAGCTCCGCTTCCCCGGCCGCTATCGGCGGCATCGTGGTAGCTGTCCTGGCAGTGCTCGGCGGATTGGCGTTTGCCACTACCCTGCCGCAGGTCCAGGCTATGTTCGGCCAGTTCCTTCCGTTTTAATGCAACGCCTATTAGCGGCTAGCGCCGCAGTCTCCGTTGCACTTGCGCTTGGCACCCCTGCTCCAGCAATGGCTGAGAAGCAGCCCACGCCAGAGACGAGTTCCATGGTCACCATGTCATCAACGGAGAAAGGATCACCGGCAGCGACTGCAACCCACATGGTCGCGTTTGTGATTTCTACGATCGGCTTAGTACTCACCCTTGCAGCATTGACAAAAGGCGTGGCAAATATCCTCCAGCTCACACAGCCGCCAGCCAACCTGCTCAAACGCTAAGCCCCTTACAAGCTTCCCGCCTCGAATGACACAGAAAATGCGGTCCCTTATCCGTCTACCGAGGCGGGATTTTCATATCTACACCACCAGAAGGAGTTCGACATGTTTTCTCCCCGTTTCGTTGCTCTTTGCACAGCACTTGCGGTTGGCACAGGCCTCGTATGTGCAGCTTCTCCGGCTAAGGCTTCCACTGCTTCCACTGCTTCCACGATTGAGTCAGGAAGCTTCGCGTGGCCTATCTCCAAGCCATTCCTCAAACAAGCTGTGATTCGCGGCAAGGGCCAGGCCACTGCAGAAGAAGGCGCATCGTGGGACAGCGAAAACTTGGAGTTCACGTTCCCGATCACTGCCGCGACTCACACCGATGGCACATGGACGTTCGACCTTGATGGCTCTGCACATGTGCAGGGATATAAGAACGTCGGCGGCGTCGAGGGCTGGGCAGTAGACGTCAAGTACTGGGATTTGAAGCTCAAAGTCGACGGCAAGAATGCGACACTTTTCGGTGACTACAAGCTCAGCGGCGTAGCTAACCACACTTACAACCCGGTTTCCGAGGAGGGCGACGATGAACCCTTGGTCACCTTCACTCTGGAAAACGAAATCAAGGCTCCCGCAGCCGTCAAGGAGCTTGACCGTGAAACCACATCCGATACGGGCTTGGCCAAATCTTTGGCCCACTACCCCAAGGGCACGGTATTGAAGGAATCGGGAGTTGATCTCAACGTCCTGTTCAAAGAACAGGCGACCCCCAAGTCATCTCAGGGCCACCTGTCACCAGGCGCAATTGCCGGCATTGTGATTGGCGTTCTCGCTGTGCTCGGTGGCGCGGCGTTTGCCACTCAACCGACAGTACGCGCGGCAGTACAGGACATGCTGGCGAAATTTCTCTAACCCCGCCTCACCCAGGTAGCCACAGCGCGACAAAGCGGCCATATTGGTAGCAATGAATGCTTCCATTGATTTTTCCCAACCCGCAGACGTCGTTGCACCACAGCTACTTGGGTGCGTGATCACCATGCACGGGGTAAGCATCCGGCTCACAGAGGTGGAGGCATACCTCGGTGCCGAGGATCCCGCCGCGCACACCTTCAACGGCATGACCAAGCGCAATGCGACAATGTTCGGGCCGCCAGGACACCTTTACGTGTACTTTTCCTACGGACTACACCACAACGGCAACATCGTGTGCGCGCCCGAAGGCGACGGCCAAGGATGTTTGATGCGCGGCGGCGAGGTAGTCGCAGGCGAGGCACTGGCGAGACAGCGCAGGCAACGCCCAGACCGAGCACACATCCCCTGGGAAAACCTTGCGCGCGGGCCGGGCAACCTCGGCCAAGCCCTGGGCCTTGCGCTGCCAGATAATGGCACGCCAGTGCCACTGCAGATGCGCAATGAGGAACCAGAGTGGGTAGCGGGCCCACGCATTGGGATTTCCAAAAACACCGACGCTGCGCTGAGGTTTTGGATACCCGGCAACAAGACGGTGTCAACGCCGCGGGGATACCCCAAAACCCCCTCGAAAAAGCACTAGTTCTTGTGCTTCTTCTTTTTCTTCTTTCCGTCCGAGCCTTTAACGCGACGCTCCTCCAGCTTGGCGGCGGCATCCGGCACATAGCGGAACTCTTCACGCGGCGGGCGGCTGTAGTCCGTGATCTCCGGGCGCTCCGGGATCTCGGGCAGGTCCGGCTTAATCCGCTCGTACGGCACCGTGGACAGCAGGTGCGAGATCACGTTGATGCGGGAGCGCTTCTTGTCCTCGCTTTCCACCGTGTACCACGGTGCGGACGGAATGTCGGTGTGCACGAACATCTCATCCTTGGCACGGGAGTACTCCTCCCACTTGGTAATGGACTCCAGGTCCATCGGGGAAAGCTTCCACTGGCGCAACGGATCCTCACGGCGGGAAACGAAACGCTTGTACTGCTCCTCATCGGACACCGAGAACCAGTACTTGCGCAGCATGATGCCGTCTTCCACCAGCAGGCGCTCAAAAATCGGTGCCTGGTGCAGGAAACGGCGGTACTCCTGCGAGGTGCAGAAGCCCATGACGCGCTCAACGCCGGCACGGTTGTACCAGGAACGGTCAAAGATCACGATCTCACCAGCAGCCGGGAGCTTTTCCACATAGCGCTGGAAGTACCACTGCCCCTGCTCACGCTCCGTGGGCTTCGGCAGCGCCTCGATACGGCAGGTGCGTGGGTTCAGGTACTGCGTGATGCGCTTAATGGCAGAGCCTTTACCTGCGGCGTCACGGCCTTCCATAATGATGACCAGGCGTGCGCCGGTTTCAACCACCCACTGCTGCATGTCTACAAGCTCAGCCTGCAGACGAAGCAGTTCCTTCTCGTAGGCCTTCTTGGATAGTTTCGGGGGTTTCTTCGACGACTGGTCACTCATACCTATAAAGGTAACCGATTGTTTAGTTAAGGAAGAATTCTGCCAGGTAAATCGTCTCGCCATTACGCGCGGTAGCAACGCCGAAACGCTTCGGCTCCTTCACCGGATTGACGTTGATGTCACGGTTCAAAAACGCAATGCGGTCCGCAGCCTGCGCCGGGCTCAGGCGGTAAATCTGGCCGGTACCACGATCCGTTGCAGTGGTGCCGCGACCAACGTTGCCCACAAATGTCGCCTCACCGCGAGCGGCCTGCGCTGCCCACTGCGCTGCGATGGCCTGCGCTTCCGCATCTCTGCGGTGGCCTTCCTTCACCAGCTGCTTTTCGGTAGAAGCGGTCAGCTCCTGCTCCGCGGCGCTCAGTGCTGGCTTCGGGGTGAGCTCAATGCGCCCCGGCACGTGGATGCCAACGCGCGCGGCGCCGTCTACAATCTGCTGCGGTACCTGAATATCCGGCAGCTGGATGTTTGCGCGCGAGGACAGCTCGCTGGAGGTTGGAATCTGTACCTGCGCGGATGCAGTTGCGGGCACTAGCGCGCCGGCTGCAAGGGTGGTCGCGCATGCCAGAGCAACAAGACGTGAGTTATGTCCGAATTTCCTCATGCGTCACATTGTGCCACAAACTCAGGATTCGAGCTGCTCGCCGAGCTCCAACCACTCCATTTCTAGCTCATCACGCTCGTCTTTGACCGCACCAAGTTCCTTCGTCTTGCCCGCGATCGCATCAAACTCCCCTGCCGCAGACAGGTCAGCAATCTCCGCCTCGAGTCGCTCCACGGATTCCTCCGCCTGAGCGATCTTGCGCTCTAGGGCCTTCATCTTCTTGCGAAGCTCACGCTCCTCCTGAGAAGAAAGAGCCTTTTGCTTCTCGACGCCACGCTTCTCCCCCAAATCCAACACCCCAACAGAGCTCTCCTCAGCGGCCCGACGCTCAAGGTATTGCGCGATGCCGCCGGGGAGGTTGGTGAGTTTGCCGTCGCCGAAGAGCGCATACGTGCTGTCCGCGATGCGCTCGATGAGGTAGCGGTCGTGGGAAATGACCACAAGCGTGCCAGCCCAGTTATCCAACAAGTCTTCGAGCTCTTGGAGGGTATCGATGTCAAGGTCGTTCGTCGGCTCGTCGAGAAGCAGCACGTTCGGCTCGCTCATGAGTACGCGCGTGAGTTGCAGACGGCGGCGCTCACCACCGGAAAGGTCCCCCACGGGCGTGCGCTGGCGCTTCGGGGAAAACCCAAGGCGCTCTGCAAGCTGCGAGGCAGACATCTGGCCTTTACCCAGTTCGATGTAGGTGGCAACGTCCTCCACCGCGTCGATAACGCGGCGGGTGGGATCCAGATCATCAAGCTCCTGGCGCAACCAGCCAATGCGCGTGGTCTGGCCCTCAATGCGCTTGCCTGCGGCCAGCGGGTACTCCCCAGCCAGGGTGCGCAGCAGCGTGGTCTTGCCGGAGCCGTTCACACCAACAAGGCCGATACGCTCGCCCGGCGCGAGGCGCCACGTCAGGTGGTCTACAAGCGTGCGGCCGTCAGGAGCGTCAATGCGCGCGTCCTCCAGCTCAATGACCACGCGGCCTTGGCGCTGCTTGGAAAACGCCATAAGTTCCACCTTGTCGCGTGGCGGCGGCACGTTCGCAATCAGGGCCTCGGCTGCCTCAATGCGGTAGCGCGGCTTAGAGGTACGCGCCGGTGCGCCACGTCGCAGCCAAGCAAGCTCCTTACGCGCAAGGTTTTGGCGGCGCTGCTCAATCGCATCCGCCTGGCGTGCGCGCTCCGCGCGGGCAAACGTCCAGTCGTTGTAGCCGCCCTCATAGACGTCCACCGTGCCGTCATGAACCTCCCAGGTCAGGGTGGCTACGGTGTCGAGGAACCAGCGGTCGTGGGTCACAACCACCACCGCTACCTTGCGGTTCAGCAAGTGATCGGCCAACCACTGCACGCCCTCAACGTCGAGGTGGTTCGTCGGCTCATCCAGCACCACCAGATCTAAGTCCTGGACCAACGCGGCGGCAAGGTTGACGCGCCTGCGCTCACCACCGGAAAGGTTGCCCACTGCGGTATCCAAACCCAGCTCAGCAACACCGGTGCCCTGCAGCACCTCGCGCACGCGGGCGTTGGAGGCCCACTCAAACGTCTGCAACCCCAGCGGCTCCACCACTGCCTGGCCAACAGTCAGGTCAGGGTCTAAGTCGAAGCGCTGCGTGACCACAGCCATGCGCAGGCTGGAGTTGTGGGACACACGCCCCTCATCCGGCGGCTCAATGCCCGTGAGCACCTCAAGCAGGGTGGTCTTGCCACCGCCATTGACGCCGACGATGCCGATGCGGTCGCCGGTTTGCACGCCCAGCGACACACCGTCAAGAAGCGTTTTCAGCCCCCACGTTTTGGAGACGTTTTCCAGATTGATCAGGTTAGCCATCACGCACGAGTCTACGACGTGGACTTACTTGCACAGCATGAAGGCACCACGGGCAGGACCGTTCGAGGTGAATGACTGATACTCAGGGAAAACCTCGCACACACGGTTGCGAACACGCACCGCATGCGCCTCGTCTTTACACAACATTGCCACGGTTGGCCCGGAGCCAGACACGATCGCGCGAAGGGCGTGCTCGTTGCCAAAATCCAGCACTTCACCAATCTGCGGGCGCAGCAGCCGGGCGGGCAGCTCCATGTCATTGTGCAGCGCCTGCGCCAACGCCTCAGCGCTGCCAAGCAGCAGCGCGTCGGTCACCTTGGAGGGATCCAGGTTGGGCTTAAGCTCCGGGTTGCCAGCGCGCAGCTCGTCTAGCTTGGCAAAGCACGCCGCGGTGCTCAGCGTGGTGTCTGGGTTTACAAACACCCACCAGAACTGCAGGTCAGATGGAATAGGACGCAGGTGATCGCCGCGGCCACGACCAGTTGCGTTACCGCCCTGCACCGCGAACGGCACATCAGAGCCAAGCCCCGCGGCAAGGAAGCTCGTCTTGTAATCGATGCCAACCGGCTCGCCAAAGTAGTGCTCGATGTAGTGGTTCGCGGCCAACAGCGCAGCAGCAGCGTCAGCAGAACCGCCTGCCATGCCACCTGCGATGAACACGGACTTATCCACCTCAATGCGCACCTTTGGCAGCGCCGGGTGGGTCACTCCTGCGGTGTGGTCACAGTCCGAACGGAAACTCCCCACCGCCGCATCCACTGCCTTCCAGGCGAGGTTGTGGTGGGTGTCAATATCTTCGGGCAGCTCCCCATCGAACAGCCAGCGGGTGTGAATGCTCGACACCACAGACTCGGTGCGCGTGCGCTCGGCGTCCGGCTCTACCACCAGGCGTACGATTTCACGCCGGTCAACGGCCTGAAACACCGTAACCAGGTCGTGGTAACCGCCATGGGTCGTGTTATCCACGCCAAGGTGCAGGTTCACCTTCGCGGGCGCCGACGCGGCAAAGATCTTTGGCTCACTCACGCTGGTCCCCCATTCGCGCCTCCCCAAGCTTCAAGAAATCTTCAACAGACAATGCCTCGCCGCGAAGCCCCGGGTCAATACCCACGGCGCGCAGTGCTTCCTCCGCGGCAGCCGGCGAGCCGTAGATCCCCGATAGCGTGGAGCGCAGGGTTTTGCGGCGCTGGGCAAACGCAGCGTCCACCAGCGGGAAGAGGTGCTCGCGAAGCGCTGGGGAGTGGTTGCCGTGTACGTCGATACGCACAAGCCCCGACTCAATGTTGGGCGCTGGCCAAAACACGTGCTTGCCAATGGTTCCGGCGCGGCTCACGTCACCGTAGAACGAGGCCTTCACGCTGGGCACACCGTAGATTTTGGAGCCAGGCTTCGCGGCCAAGCGGTCCGCGACTTCCTTTTGCACCATCACCAGCACGCGGCGGATCGTGGGAAACTCCGCCAGCAGATGCAAAAGCACCGGCACGGACACGTTATACGGCAAGTTGGCTACCAGGGCAGTTGGTTGCTTATCCACGTCCCCGCGCACCACCTTCAACGCATCCTTATTAATCACCGTCAAGCGGTCAGCGTATTCGGGCGCGCGCTCTTGAACCGTCTGTGGAAGGCGACCGGCCAGGCGCGGGTCGATCTCTAGCGCGATGACGTCTTCGACGGTGTCAATCAAGCCCAGGGTCAGTGAGCCGAGGCCGGGGCCAACTTCCACAACCACGTCATCAAACGAAAGCTCCGCGGCAGCAACAATGCGGCGCACGGTGTTTGGGTCGTGCACGAAGTTTTGCCCCAGCTTTTTCGTTGGGGTGACGTCTAGTTCAGCCGCAAGCTCCCGGATCTCAACGGGGCCCAGCAGGTGGGAATCTGCCATACGGCGAGATTAGCGGATGCCAAGCGAGGCGGTGCAGGCAGGCCACGCACCCCAGCCCTGGGATGCCTGCGTGCGCTGGGCGACGGCGATCTGCTGCTCTCGCGTGGCCATGTGGGCCATCGGGGCGTACTCAGTGCCACCGTAGGCTGCCCAGGTAGACGGGGTGAACTGCAAGCCGCCGTGGAAACCGTTGCCGGTGTTAATCGCCCAGTTGCCGCCAGACTCACACTGCGCGAGCGCATCCCACACGGAACCCGCCGCCACTGCCGGTGCGCTCGGTGCAGGCTTGGTGCCGCGCAAGATCGTGGCCGGCTTTGGCGCACGCAGGTCCTCTTCGCCAGCGACGGTTTCGCTCTCTACCTCGCCATTGACCATAACGGTGTGGTGGTAACGCACGGCCTCACCGGTCTCGCCGGGCTCAAGTACCTGCTCGGTGCCCTCATCCATCTCCGGGTCATCGATGTAGTTCGGCTCCGCCTCAACCGGAATGACCTCGGAGGAACGCACGAGGTTCACGCGGTCAATCACAATGTCCATATCCGGAGTCACCGCAGCGTCCAAGGGGACGTTGATGCGGTCATCGGAGTCCAGGGTAATGCCGCGCGCGGACAGCAGTGCGGACACAGTCTTAGCTGCCACGGTGGTAAACGACTGCTCGCCAGCGTCCGTAATAGAGACCACCTTCGGCGTGGTCACGTCAATGGACAGGCCAGGGGTAACCGGGGTGTCACGGTGAATGTCGGTGGCCGCCGCATTATCCACACCAGCCTCTGCGATCAAGTCGCCCACAGTTGCCGCGGTGGAGCTGAGCTGGGTTGCAACACCATCAATCACCACAGCAACCTGCTTCGAAGTACGCACCGTGATAGTTTCGCCACGCGCGATCTTCTCACCCTGTGCCGGGTAAACAAGGTCTTCTGCGCCGACCTCAACGCCGGCGGCCTGCAGCACGCCGTCCACGTCAGCAGCGAAGGTACGCACCTTCTGGGTCTCACCGTTGACATCCACGGAGATGTCCTTCTGTGCGGCCAGCGCCGTGCCCGCACCACCGACGATGACGGCACCGGCAAGCGCGCCGGTAAGTACGCGGCGGCCAGCGGAGTGGCGCTCAGTGGTTGGGTTTAAGGTCTTCTTCGCGGCAGACATGTTGGTAACAATACGATAACGGTTCCGCCACTATCAAGTTTTTAGACGCCGTAGACCTGCGAAAACGTCTCCCCTACCTCTTTGGCCACTTGTGCAACATCCACCCCACGAGCCTCCGCGATCGCCAGTGCCGTGTACCCGATTAACGACGGCTCATTACGCGCCCCCCGAAACGGCTCCGGCGTCATATACGGCGCATCCGTCTCAATCAGATACTGGCCCGCAGGTGCCATTGCTGCTGCCTCGCGCAGGAAATCATTGCGTTTAAAGGTCACGTTTCCGGCAAAGCTCAGCACGTAGCCGCGATCCAGGGCCTCTCGCGCCACCTCTACCGGCGAGGAGAAGCAGTGCAGGATGACGTGTTTCGGCTGCGGGACATCCGCAAGAATGCGCATAATCTCCGCGTCCCCCTCGCGGTTGTGAATCATCAGCGCTTTTCCGGATTCCACCGCCAGGTCGATATGCCAGCGAAACACCTCCTCCTGCACATCCAGCGGTGCGGTGCGGTCCGGGTCATGCGTAATCCAATAGGTATCAATGCCGGTCTCCCCCACCGCCACACACTTCGGGTCCGCCACCAGCTCCCGAAGGCGTGCGCGCGCTGCGTCATCCACCTCGTGCGCACGCGTCGGGTGCACCGCGCACGCGGCAAACACACCCTCATGGTTCTTGGCTATCTCAAGGGCCGCCTCGGCTTCTGCCAGTCCGTCCCCAACTGTGCAAATGCGCTCCACACCAGCGGCGTGGGCACGGTCAATGAGGTCTTGGGCTGGGTGGGGGCAGCTGGTGAGGTGGGTGTGGGCGTCGATAAGACCGGGGATCGTCTTCGCGGGCTCGGGAGTGGGTCGCGGCTTTTTGCTCATAGAATCCAACCCTATGGCATTTGAACCGATTGACAGCGCCACCCAAACCCAAATCGACCGCGACTTGGCAGAAGCCATCGGCCGCGGCATCGGCGGCACACCCCAAGATGTGGTTAGCGCCTTTGAGAATGAGCTCGCGGATTTCCTCGCGCTACCTGCGGACGTGCAGCGCAGCTTCCCCCGCGGCGAGACCGCCCGCATCTACGGCACCGCACTCGGCCAGGCCCTCGTCCGAGAGGGTTACTCTTGGGCCTTGCTTATCGACGCCTACGGCACCGACCTCGTCGTCCACAAAGACGAAAAGTACGCAGCACCAATGATTGTGGTGGACCAGCGGTTCGAGGACGAGGAGACTGGAAAACTCACCACGTTTTTGGAGCAGTTTCTGGGCTAGCTTTCCAGCGCATCTCCGATCATGGTCAGCGACGCCCGGCGCGCCTCATCACCACGTTCGCCACGGTGGTTCAGCAACAGCTGCACCAGCTGTTCATTCAGCAGCATCAGTGCGGCGCGGGAGGTGTGGATCAGCTCGTCTTGGAACGAGGGTTTAACCGGTGGCACCAACAGCACCACGTCTGCGACTTCGGTCAGCGGTGACGGCGAAAAGCTTGTCGCCGCGATCACGGTCGCACCACTGTCGCTAGCCTGCCGGGCGGCATGCAAGGTTGCTTGGCTTGAACCCGAGCCGGAAAACACAAAACATACCGATTTTTCGCCGAGGTGGTGCGCGGCAATTCGCTGCGTCGTGGAATCGGTGTGCCACTCCGCGTGCCTGCCCGCCGACACGAGGCGCTGCGCAAAATCCAACCCAAGTGGCGCAGAGAACCCATTGGCTACCACCAAGACGCGCTCGGCAATATCAAGCAGCTCGATGGTTCGTTGAATCGCGCCTTCATCAAGCGCACCGAAGGATGCCGAGAGGCGCTCCGCAAACTGCGCCACATAGTCTGCGACGCTGGTTGCGGTGGAGTTGGTTTGCGTTGCCACTGACAAGGGAGAAGAACCCGCTGCCTGCTCCTGGGCAAGGGCGACCCGCAACTGCGGAAACCCTGCATACCCAAGGCTTTGGGCAGTGCGGATGACGCTTGCTCGGCTGACCCCGACATGGTCGGCCAGCTGCTGCGCGGTCATCTCAACAGCGTTAGCTGGTTGGCACAGGATCGCCTCCGCGACCGTCTTCTCCTTCGGCTGGAGTGAGCTCATCGACGCTGCGATTCGCACGCTTGGCGGTGCTTGCGGGTTCGTTGGCTGCACGGGCAGTGGCTCCTTCCATAATGCGGCGCCTGATTGCGCCAGAAACAGCATCCACCACCATTGTTGACACGATGACCACGATCAGCGTCATGCCCACCACGTCCCACTGGCGGTAGTTGGTGTAGTTTGCCAGCATCGCACCGATACCTCCCGCACCCACCATGCCAAGGACAGCGGAGGTTCGGATGTTGATTTCAAAACGGTACAAGGCAAAGCTGATCAAGGACGGCGCCGCCTGCGGCCACAACGCCCACCTCACCGTCTCAGCGGTGGTGCCACCAGCTGCGCGCACGGCTTCCGCAGGCCCATTCGGCATGGACTCAATCGTTTCGTAGGTCCACTTCGCCTGCTGGCCAATACCTGCGATAGCCAATGCAAGTGCGCCAGTGAACGGAGTCAGGCCGGTGACGGTGAGCAAGATAATGGCGATCACAGCCTCCGGGAAGGCACGGATCACGGCGAAGATGCCTCGTAGCAGCGCACGCAGCCACGCTGGTCCCACACCGCGAGCGGCCAACATTCCCAGCGGGATGGAGAGCACCACGGTGCCGATCATGCCTACCCACGCCATGGAAATAGAACGCCACATTTCTAGGGCGGCACGCCCCAGGCGAGACCAGTCTGGGTCCGCGAACATCAGCGTCATGTAATGCCAGATCTGCCCCGGCACCTTGGGCAGCTCGCCCCACTTAATGTCCAGTGTGCCAATGGAGACCAGCGCGATCAGCGCAAGCGCGATTGTTGCAATTGTTTCGTATGTTTTGCGTGGTTTGGGAGGCATTTACACCAACCTCTTTCGCAGCCAGTTGGAGACGACCTCCACCAACACCACCACAACCAGGATTTCCAAAATGATGATGGATACGTCGTCGTAGGCGAAGAACGCGCGGCGCTCTTCAAGCAGGCGTCCGATACCGCCGGCACCGACCAGACCCAAGATGGCGGACACACGCACGTTGAGCTCCAACGTGTATAGCCACTGGTTGGCAAACAAGGGCATGACCTGTGGCAGCGCCATTGCGTGGTTGATTTGGAATTGTGTGCCGCCAGAGGCATGACCCGCTTCGATGTAGGCGTGGTCTGCAGAGTCAATCGCTTCAGATACCAGCTTGACCACAATGCCCAGGTTGAACAGGAACAACGTGATCACACCCGGCAGCGCACCGACACCGACCATGGCCACCAAGATGGAGGCATACACCAGGTCCGGCACGGATCGCATGATGTTAATCAGCGTGCGTACGATGCCACGGCTTACGCGGTTTGGGTTGGTGGCGGATGCCGCCCACAAGGTCAGCGGTACAGAAATGATTGCAGATAACACCGCACCCACGAACGCCATCTGCAGCGTTTCCAACATTGGGTAAAGCGTGCGCGGCAAAAACGCGAAGTTGGGCTGCAGCATCTGCCACAGCTTCGCCGCACCGTTTCGCCAGTTGCGGGCGATGGATTCCAGGTCAATGGCAATGCCACCGATCTGGGGTGTCACCGTCAGCGCGGTAAACGCAACAACAGCCGCAGTAATAGCAAGGGTGCGGCCGATATTTCGAGGCTTGTCAGGAACATTCAACGGCTGAGTCAACGGCTGGGCCATTAGTGCGCTCCCAGCACGTCGTCCGGAAGCACAGGGCGACCGTAGATCTCCTCGAAGTCACGGTCCGTGGCGTCTGCTGTCTGCCCGTCGTACACCAGCTCACCGTTGCGCAAGCCGATCAAGCGCGTGGTGTACTGGCGCGCCAGGTCAATCAGGTGCAGATTCACTAGCACGGTGAGTCCTTGCTCCTGGTTGATGCGCCGCAAATCGCGCATCACTGCATGAGAGGTTGGCGGGTCGAGAGAGGCCACGGGCTCGTCTGCAAGCATGACCTTCGGCTTTTGGGTCAGCGCACGGGCAATGGCCACACGCTGTTTCTGACCGCCGGAAAGCGCACCTGCCCGTGTCCAGACTTTCTCCAACATGCCAACAGATTCCAGCGACTGCAGCGCCAGATCCTTGTCTTCCTGTGTGGGCAGATCAAACATAGTGCGCCACCACGGGTTGCGGGCAAAGCTGCCCACCAACACGTTGTGATACACATCTGTCCGCTCAGCCAGGTTGAACTGCTGGAAAATCATGCCGATCTTCCCACGAGCCTCGCGCAACTGCTTGCCTTTGAGGTCATGCATGTCATATGGGCCGACTTTGAGGGTGCCTGCGGTCGGCGTGGCCAACCCGTTGATGGTGCGGATCAGCGTGGATTTACCTGATCCGGACAGTCCCACCACGGCGACCATCTCGCCGGGCTCGATTGCAATAGAGACGTCCTTCAACGCCTGCGTGCCGTTGGGATAGGTAACCGATACGTGGTCCAACGTAATTGGCCACGGCGATACGTTGTCTGTGGTGCTCATGGTGGAACTTTCCGAAAAAGGGTGTTACTTGAAGCGGGTGTAGATCTCGCCGTAGCGCTGGATCTCTTCCTCATCGGTCTGTGCAGTCCAGTCGGTCAGACCAACCAGTTCCTGCATGATCGTCTTTGCTTCCTCGGAGGAATCTGCGTAGTTGTCCATCAGCTCCGTCAGCTGCGCAACCAGGTCTTCCGGCAGGGTGTCGGTGACAACGACACCACCGTTCGGGATCATCTCGGTGTACGCAAATGCAACCATGTCGGTTGCAGCCTCCGGGGCCTCCTTGATGATGGAAGCGCGAGCGTCCCAGTAGCCAAAGCCAACTTCAGCATCACCCTTGAGTACAGCAAGCATGGCGTTGTTGTTGCCCTGCACCGGAACCTCGCTAAGCGTGGATACGTCCACACCCTGATCCTCCAGCGCTACGACCGGGTACTGGTAGCCAGCCGGGGAGGTCACAGCCTGAAGCGCAACCTTGGTGCCAGCCTCGACCTTCTTCAGCGCCTCAACTGCCTTCGGACCCTTGCCCTCAGCTGCAGCCGCCTCTTCCAGGCCGTTGCAGTACGCAAACTCCGTCTCCGAAGCAGCGTAGGTAGCCATCACAGGCTCATCGTCGCAGTACTTCTCCGGGTTGTTGGTGTAAGCAACCGAAGCGTACGAGGTTGCGCCGAAGCGCACGTCCCGCAGGATCAGCTTCGCGTTGTACTGGTTCATGGCGTTGTACAGGGAGCCAGCGTCCGTAATAGCAACCTGTGCCTGGTCAGCACCGATAGCCTCAACGGTTGCCGCGTAATCATTCGCCACAACACCGTTGACCTCGATGCCCAGGTTCTCGGACAGGTAGGAGGTCAAAGGCTTGAGCGCCTCAGCCAGGTTCTCGCCCTCCGTTGCAGGTACAAGCGAGATGGTGATGGACTTCGGCCACTCAGCGCTACCGGAAGCATTGGTGTCAGTAGAGGTAGAAGAATCCGAGCAGGCAGTCAGGGTCAGTGCCGCGGTGGTCAGCAACGCACCGAGGGCAAGAGCAGGTTTACGCATGAGGAAAGGTCCTTTCGGAAAAGCTGTGGATGGGGTGGGCTAGCTGCTGCGCGCAGCCCAGCGGAGCATGTCATGGCGCAGATCCGTAATGGTGTTTCCGCGCATGGTCACCTCCACCGTTGAAGACTGCGCGGTAGCACCGACTAATGCGGTGTCCGCGCCGAGGTCATGGGCTGGCTTGAGGTCGAAATCATAGATGTCGCCGACGGAAAGCACCGGTCCTTGCTCAAGCAGCTGCTCCACAATCGGGTACAAACCATCTGGCTTGCCCACCTGGGTGTGCAGCTGGTCAAAGTACGGGCGAGCTCCCCAGGATTCAAGGATCTGCTCAACACCGATAGCCGGCGCGTTGGTTGCAACATGCAGCGTTGCCAATCCGCGAAGCGCATCAAGGATTTCTATCAGGCCGTCCGGGGCGTCGATCGGTGCTTCGGGAGTACCCAGCACCGTTCGGCTCTGCTGGTAGGCCTGGTTCATCGCCTCGGAAGGCACGCCATCTTGCGCAGCCACCTCTGCCACGACGTGATAGCCGTCGCGGTAGGAAGCTTCACCTGCGTCATAGGCTCGCAGCTCATCTTCAACTCGTTCGACAAAGTTGTCCTTTGCCAATGGGGCTACCGCTCGGGCGTAGGCCAGAACTGGCCCATGCCCAATTGCTAGGGTCCCGTCGAAATCAAAAACGATGCTGCAAGTCACGCATAGCTCCTTCACGTATGGACGATGCGTTCACCATAAGCATCTCAGATGAACGTTTCGTCCAACACTGTGTGAACTTTGCGTTACATTTGCGTGACTACTGCACCGGTGCCCACTCCGGGCCGGTCTCCCCCAGCTCCGGGTCAAGCTTTGCAATCAGCGGTTGCGGCTTCGCAAGCTCAGTTCCCGGGGTTACCTCAACGCGGCCCCACGTCGCCTGCTGCTGGGTGTAATCACCGGTGATGACCGGGTACGTCTGGCCCTGCTCCGGCAGGCCGACACCAACTAGCGTGTGGTCCGCGTCATCCACCACGTCTTCCACCTTCGGCGTTGCGGCCCAGATGCCGGTGCGCCCCAGGGTTTCATGGACGCGCTGCGCGGTGTGCGGCAGGAACGGGGTGAGCATGGCGTTGCAGTCAGACACCACCTGCAGGGCGGTCCACAGCACGGTGGCCAGGCGCTCACGCTGGGTATCATCCTTGGCCAGCTTCCACGGCTCCTGCTCCGCCACGTACGCGTTGGCCTCACCCACCACGTGCATGATCTTGGTGATTGCGGCCTTGAAGTGTGCGCGGGCAAGATCCGCGCCAGCAGCCGCAAACGTGTCCTCTGCCAGCTTGAGGATGCGGTTGTCACTGTCCTCCAGCGGCCCCGGCACCGGCACCTGGCCAAAGTTCTTGTACGCCATGGACACCGTGCGGTTGACCAGGTTGCCCCAGCCGTTGGCAAGCTCATTGTTCACGCGGCGAACAAACTCGTCCCAGGTGAAGTCCGTGTCATTGTTCTCCGGGCCGGCCACGGCGATGAAGTAGCGCAGCGGATCCGGACCAAACTCCTTCAGGAAGTCCTTGACGTAGATCACCACACCCTTGGAGGAGGAGAACTTGGAGCCCGACATGGTCAAAAACTCAGAGGAGACAACCTCCGTTGGCAAGTTCAGCTCACCCAGTTCGTGCACCTTGCCGCCCTTTGCGCCCTTACCGGCGTAACCAAGTAGCTCTGCTGGCCAGATCTGGGAGTGGAAGGTGATGTTGTCCTTGCCCATGAAGTAGTAGCCCTCAGTGGAGGGATCCTGCCAGAAGGTTTTCCAGGCTTCCGGGTTGCCGGAGCGCTGCGCCCACTCGATGGAGGCAGACAGGTAGCCAACGACCGCGTCGAACCAGACGTAGAGCTTCTTCGAGGGGTTATCCTCCCAGCCTTCAACCGGCACTGGGATGCCCCAGTCAATGTCGCGCGTCATGGCGCGCGGGCGCATGTCCTCCAGCAGGTTCAGGGAGAATTTCAGCACGTTCGGACGCCAGTCCTCGCGCTTGGACAGCCACGCCTCCAGCTCATCGTGCAGCGCAGGCAGGTCCAGCAGGAAGTGCTCGGTTTCTACAAACTCCGGCGTTTCACCATTGATCTTGGAAACCGGGTTGATCAGGTCAGCCGGGTCGAGCTGGTTACCGCAGGTATCGCACTGATCCCCGCGGGCGTCGGTCGCGCCGCAGATCGGGCAGGTGCCCTCAATGTAGCGGTCCGGAAGCGTACGGCCCGTCGACGGCGAAATAGCACCCTGGGTGGTCTCTTTCACCATGTAGCCGTTTTCGTATAGGCCCTTGAACAGTTCCTGGACCACGGCGTAGTGGTTGCGGGTGGTGGTGCGGGTGAACAGGTCATAGCTCAGGCCCAAACCTGCCAGGTCTTCAACAATCTGGCGGTTGTAGCGGTCGGCGAGCTCCTTGACGGTGACACCTTCTTTATCCGCCTGCACCAGAAGCGGCGTGCCGTGCTCATCCGTGCCGGAAACCATCAGCACGTTCTTGCCGGTCATTCGCTGGTAGCGGGCAAAGACGTCCGATGGGACGCCGAAGCCTGCTACGTGGCCGATGTGGCGTGGGCCGTTTGCGTACGGCCATGCCACGCACACAAGAACATTCTGATTGGTCTGCTCAGCACTCATGACTTCACAGCATAATGAACGCGCTACTTGCGGTTGCGCGGGGTAAGCATTTGTTTGACTTGCTTACGCTTTGCCTCAAACTCCTGCTGGTCCAACAGCGCGCGGCGCTCAATAGCCAGCTTGCGGTTAAAGCGCTCCTGCTCCTTCTTCGCCAGGTAAATCGTGTCATTGGACACGTCCTTAACAATGGCAAACATCAGAGCAACCAGGATGATCAAGAATGGAGAGGCTGCAACAATGGTCACGCTCTGCAGCGCGTTGAGCGTATCCGCACCACCACGGGTCAGCATGGTCAAACCAACAGCTGCGGTTGCAATGCCCCATAGTGCAGACAGCAGTGGCTTCGGCGTGGTCTGGCCATCCTGGGACAGGGACGCCATCACGGTCGACGCCGAGTCAGCGGAGGTGATGAAGAACGTGCCCAGAAGAACCACGGCGAAAATACCCATGAAGAAGCCGCCCGGCAGGGTGTGCAGCAGGTTGAACAGCTGCTCCTCATTGCTATCGCCAGCAATGGAGTTACCCAGCTGCTCAAACTTGATGGCGGTGCCGCCGAAGATGCAGAACCACAGGGTGGAAAGGCCGGACGGGACTAAAAGCACCCCAAGGCAGAACTCACGGATGGTGCGGCCACGGGAAATGCGTGCCAAGAAAGTACCGACGAACGGCGCCCAGGATGCCCACCATGCCCAGTAGAAAATCGTCCAGCCAGAGAGGAACTCGCCGGCGTTGCCATCAGCACTCTCGGCGGTACGTGCGGCCATCTCGAAGAACTGCTGCAGGTACATACCGATAGAGGTAGGAACCAGGTTCAAAATTGTCACGGTCGGGCCGAAGACGAACACGAAAATAGCCAGGAGTGCTGCAACAACCATGTTGAAGTTAGACAGCCACTGAATGCCCTTGCCCACGCCAGACATGGCGGAAAGCAGAAACGCCAGCGTGAGTACGGCAACAATGCCCACGATCAGCTTGCTCGACGGGCTGTCCACGAAGCCGGATGCTTCCAAACCGGAAGAGATCTGCACCGCACCGAGGCCCAAAGAGCAGGCGGTACCAAAGATGGTGGCAAAGATGGCAAAGCCGTCAATGAGTTTGCCCAGCCAGCCGTTTGCACGGTCCTGACCAATCAACGGCACAAAGGCTGAAGACAACAGTTGCTTGCGACCCAAGCGGAACGTGGAGTACGCAATAGCCAAACCGACCACGGCGTACAGCGCCCACGGGTGCAACGTCCAGTGGAACATCGTCTGCGACATAGCCGTGCCAACTTCCTTGGGCTCATGCCCCGGCACACCGTTGATATACATGGACAACGGCTCGGATGCGCCGAAGAACATCAGACCGATACCCATACCGGCGGCAAACATCATCGCAATCCAAGAAGAGGTACGGAACTCCGGCTGCTCATCACTGGCACCCAAACGAATCGAACCAAATTTGGAAAACGCGATCACAAACACAAACACCACAAACGCGGTGCCGAAGAAGATGAAGGCCCAACCGAAGTTGTCCAACACCCACGCAAACGCATTGTTCGCAAATTCCGTGAACGCATCACTTGCCGTCAGCGCCCAGCCGACTACCGCGGCAACAATCACCGCCACGGGAATCACAATGGACCAGGAAACAGGCGCGCCGGTTTTCTCCGACTTCATCTCCACATGGTCCTCGGGGGTTTTCGCTTCAGGAAGTTCACCGCGCTGATCCGCGATGATCATGCTTGCTAGTTCACCTGTAGCTGACGTCTCTGTCGGATTGGCGTCAGGCTGCGACATGCGTGCTCCTTCTACACAATTGGGATAATCATTGAACCCCACGACAGTACATGAGATTTCTCAGGTTCGGGAGTTGAGCGTGGCGTCGTAAAGCAAACTGCCCTTGATCCCATGTGCCTTGGCAACGTCTCTAGCTGCATCTTTCATGCGCTCGCCGGCATCGACGCGGCGAAGGACCTCACCGACCAGATCCTCCGGCTCAGGCGCGGCGGCGGCGCCTCCCTCAATCACCACTGTGATTTCCCCGCGAACGCCCTGTGAGGCCCACTGCGCAAGCTCCCCCAGCGACGCGCGCTTGACTTCTTCATAGGTCTTCGTCAGCTCACGGCACACCGCGGCGCGACGCTCCGTGCCCAAAACACGCGCGCAGTCTTCAAGCGTTGCCGCGATGCGATGTGGGGACTCGAAGAAGCACACCGCACGCCGCTCCCCAACCAACGACTGCAGCCAGGTTTCGCGGGCACCGGATTTGCGGGGCGCGAAGCCGTCGAAAATAAAATGCCCAACATTCAGGCCTGACAGCGCAAGTGCGGTGGTAACCGCCGAGGGCCCGGGGATGCAGGTCACCGGCACGCCCGCATCGTGCGCAGCAGCAACCAGTGCGAGGCCGGGGTCAGACACAATAGGCATGCCAGCATCTGTCACCACCAGCACGGTGCCGGTACGCGCCGCGGTAAGCAGCTCCTGCCGGCGGGCGTCCTCATTGTGGTCAAAGTTGGACACAAAACGCCCGCGCGGCACCACCTCAAGCGCAGCAGCTAGGTTCCTCGCCCGGCGCGTGTCCTCAGCCGCAATCACATCGGCCTGGGCGAGCGCCTCGCGCAGGCGATCGGAGGCATCCCCAATATTGCCCAGCGGGGTTGCGGCAAGCACAACACCGTGCGGTGGCAAAGCGTGAGTGGAGGCGTCTTCTGAGTGGGTGTGGGCAGCCATAGCCCCTCACTCTACTTCGGTGGGTGTGTGCTCAGCAGCTAATATCCTTCCCGTGACTATCGCTTCGCCCGTACGCCCGTATCGCCGCAACCGTCCCGCGCCCGGCGCGCCGGTGACCGTGCCGTGGACGCGCCGCGACACTATCGCTGTCAGCGTGATCGGCGTGCTTGCGCTGTTTACGCGCTTTTTGGGCCTGACCGTGCCTACCGGCTCCGGCACGCCTGTGTTTGATGAGAAGCACTATGTTCCACAGGGCTGGGATATGGTCCGCAGCTCCTTCAACCCCGTACTCGGCGGCATCGAATCCAACCCCGGCTACGGCCTTGTCGTGCACCCGCCGCTGGGCAAGCAGCTGCTGGCCATGGGCGAAACCCTGTTTGGCTACACGCCGCTGGGTTGGCGTTTGCTCACCGCACTGTTCGGCGCGGGCGTGGTTGTGCTGACCTTTTTGCTTGCGCGCCGGGTGAGCCAATCCACCGCCATTGGCACGCTCGCTGGAGCTATTGCGCTTTTCGACGGTGTGTTGCTCGTCTCCGCCAAATTCGGCATGTTGGACATTTTCCAAGTCCTGTTCATCGTGGCCGCATCCTGGACGCTGGCGGGAGACATGCGCCAGATTCATCAGCGTTGGCACGACGCGTGGGTTTCCGGTGAGGTTGCCGCCGCAGGTCCCCTTGGGCCCCGGGTTGGGTACCGCTGGTGGCGCTTTGCCACCGGCGTACTGCTGGGTTTGGCGTTGTCTGTGAAATGGTCCGGGCTGTACTACATCGCGTTTTTCGGCCTTTTGGGCTCCTTCTGGGATCTGTGGCTGCGCAAGCGCTACGGCGTGGAAAAACCGCTGGCGGGTGCGCTGCTCAAGGACGTGCTTCCTGCGTTAGCGTCCATCGTGCTGCTGCCCGCGCTGCTCTACATCTGGGCGTGGCGCGCATGGTTCGCCTCTGAAACCTCCGTCTACCGCCACTCCTTGGCGGACGGCACCATTGCAAACAGCGAATGGGCCTGGCTGGAAAATCTGCCCGATTCCGTGGCGGGTTGGCTCTACTACCACTTCTCCGTGCTCAACTTCCACGGCTCACTCACCTCCTCCTCGGGCCATTCGCACCCCTGGGACTCCAAGCCGTGGGCGTGGCTGGTTGGCGCACGCCCCATCCTCTACTACTCCACCACCGACATTGAGTGCGGTAATGGCGGCACCTGCCGCGAGATGATCTACCTCTTCGGCACACCGGTGATCTGGTGGCTAACCGTGCCCGTGCTGCTGTGGGCGATGTGGGTGTGGGTCACGCGCCGAGATCTGCGCGTGATGGTTCCGGTGATCGCCTGGATGGCCGGCTTTCTGCCGTGGCTGGCTGCGTTTGATCGCCAGATGTACTTCTTCTACGCCACCGCACTAGTGCCGTTTACCGCGGTACTCATCGCCTTGGTGTTGGGCAATATTTCCCAGCGCGGGGAGATGGTGTCTAAGCCGTGGGTGCTCAAGCTTGCGGGCCAGCCGATGCGTACCGGCCAGCTAGCCGTAGTGGGTTACATGGCTCTTGTGGCGGCAGCGTTTGTGTACTGGTCCCCGCTGTTCTACGGCTTCATGGTGCCGGAGGGCTACTACCAGTCCATCATGTGGCTGCCCAGCTGGAAGTAGGTTTTCGGCTAGTTCTGTCTAGTACGGATTAGCGCTGAGGTAGGACCAGGCGCGGCGCACTTCGATGCCGCGGTCCGCCACCCACGTCCACACCAGCGCAATGGCACTGACAAACGGGATCAGAATGCCGCCAAAGCCAAATTCGCCGGTGCCCAAAATGGCATCACGCACGGCAAAGCCCACGGTGAAGGTGAACATGGTGCCCACCACCAACAGCACGCCTGGGACTTGGGAGGGGCGCCAGGCACACAGGCCGAGTGCTGTTGCCACGCCGAGGCGCACGGCGGCAAAGGATGTCACCATCGGGTCCGTCGTCGCAGCCACAACCGCCTGCACAGCCCAGGCAAGCCACACCAAGGCCATCACCACAAGCGCGATGCGGCCAATAGCGAGTGTGACCATACGGCGCTGCTCCAGCTTGCGCCACGGGTCATTGACGCCTGCCAAAATAACGTCATTCAAGTTCGGCGGGGCTGCTGTGCGGTCAACGTCCGTCAGCTTCATCTGGCTGCGAAGGCGCAGCGCCTCGTCCCAAAACTGCTGACACTGCGGGCACTGCGCAAGGTGGGCGTCAATCACTTCGCTTTCCAGCGCAGCGTCTTCCCCGTCCAGGCGTGCAGAGAGTGCAGACTGGATTTCCTGGTGGCTAATCATCGCGGGTAAGCACCCCATCCAAGCTCGCTCGTCCGGTTCCAAACACCACGATCATAAACAGTGCCGCGGCCAGCACCATCGGGTATTCCACTCCCCCATCTTGTGCGAAAAACCCTTGTGGCAGGTGCACGAAGTAGGCGGCAATCAGAACCATAATGGCCATGCCCCCAGCCACGATGGTGGTCAACAGCCCAATAATGAGGAAGGTGCCGCCGATCAGTTCGACCGTGCCCGCAATATAGGCGGAAAGTTTCGGCTGCGGCACACCGGCACGCGCGAGTTCTTTCGCAGCCGCGTCCATGCCTGTACCAAACCAGCGTTGGTAGCCTCGGGCGATAAACACAACGCCAAGCGCAACGCGCAGGAGAAGGAGTGCGAAGTCGCGCACGGCTGGCCGGTTCATGGCAATAACACTACTCATGGAACCGTCAAGCCACGAACGCAGTCTAATAGTTATGACCCAACAAAAATTGCACCCAGTTATTGGTACCGACGGTTTAACCCGCCCACCGTGGGCGGCAAGCGATCCGTTGCTGCGCGAGTATTACGACACCGAATGGGGCATGCCCGTGCGCGATGAGCAGGGCATGTTTGAACGCCTCTGCTTGGAAGCCTTCCAGGTTGGCCTATCCTGGCGGCTGATTCTTTCCAAGCGTGAGGCGCTGCGCAAGGCATTTTGCGGCTTCGTCCCGGAGACCGTCGCCTCACTCGACATAGAGCCTTTGCTTGCCGACGCCACGTTGATCCGCAACCGCCGCAAACTCCAAGCCTGCGTCACCAATGCCCACGCAACCCTGGCACTACGCGCGGAAGGCACGGACCTGGCGGAGTTCATCTGGTCCTACCAACCCGCCACTACCCCAGAACCGAAGTCTATGGATGAGGTGCCTACGACCTCGCCAGAGTCTGTCCAGCTGGCGAAGGATCTCAAAGCGCGGGGATTCACGTTCGTGGGGCCGGTGACTATGTACGCCTTGATGGAGTCCGTAGGCATCGTGGACACCAACCTGGTGGGCACATGGCGCCGCGGGGCGTCCGGCGTGTGGGTGTAGCGTCACCTTTAGATTTTTGTGGAGCATAGGGGAATCGAACCCCTGACCTTTGCATTGCGAACGCAACGCTCTACCAACTGAGCTAATGCCCCTTGACTGCTTACAGACGTTACTCCCCGTCACCTGTGATGCTAAATCGCGTGGTGACGGGGAGTTTTGTCGAAATTCTTTAGCTTGCGCGTCGGTTGTTAGCTTGCACGCCCGTAGTCGTCATACTCAAAGTCGTAGTCCGGTGCTGTGCGGCGGTAGCGCGGCAGGTGCTCGAAATCTGGGCTTTCATCATCAATGTTGAGGATGACGGCACCGGCGCGCATGCGCTCCCCCTCACGCGATCCAGGGCGTTGTGCCACGTCCACGCCGAGGCGGGCGCGGCGCAGCTGACGCATGCGGCGAGCACGCAACGCGCGCTCCTGCTTCACCACGCGGCGAAGCGCCACCATGAACCAAAGGGTCAGGCCGATGGTGATTGCCGGCAGTAACCACGCCCAGCCACCTGCCACCACGGCTGCAGTCAGGGAAATCACCGAGGCAACAATCAGGCCGAGGAACGTGCGCTGACGGCGCTGGTAACGGTCCGCGCGGGTGCGTGCGTCCCGGCGCGGGTCGTAACCACCACGACCACGACGCGCCTCAGCAAACGCAAGGTCATCCTCAGTTGCTTCTTCAGTTACTTCTTCTTCGGTCGGATCTTCTGCTTCTGCTGCTTCTGCTGCTTCCGCCTCAACTTCTGATTCATCCTCTGCTTCAGCCTCTGATCCGTAGCCGAAGTCCTCCGGCGCCAGGTACGTGCCAGCGTCCACTGCCTGTTCGTCAGCCTCTGCGTCTTGAGTCTCTTCGGCTATTTCAGCGTCTTCAGCGTCTTCGACGTGATCGATGACTACCGGTTCTGCCTCGGCAGCTTCAACAACCTCCGCAGTCTCAACAGTCTCCACCGGTTCTACAGTCTCCACCGGTTCTACAGTCTCTACCGGTTCTACAGTGTCGTCGGAATCGACAGCCTCGACGACCTCATAGTCTTCAGCCTCATCGTCGGCGTGGCGGTGTACGTCTGCAGCAGTGAGCTTCGGACGGCGGCGCACACTCGGTGCCACGGTGCCGCCTTCGTGGAGTACGCGCGTCTCATCGAAGCCTTCGCCAGAGCGGCGGATCGGCTTGTTATTGCCAAACAGCATCGGCGCGAGCACAATCACCCACACAACAATGATCAACAGAATGATCAGGCTCAGGCTGCCCATCAGGACGTGTCACCTTTCGTCACAGTTTGAAATCTGCTCTAACGCTA
The DNA here is from genome assembly GCF_016728505.1 of Corynebacterium riegelii. Classification (GTDB taxonomy): domain Bacteria; phylum Actinomycetota; class Actinomycetes; order Mycobacteriales; family Mycobacteriaceae; genus Corynebacterium; species Corynebacterium riegelii. Next base: position 1,443,610 of record NZ_CP068159.1, on the reverse strand, counting down.
TCGACGCTTAAGTCCGGCCCCCGTCCGGCACGCCGGTTGGTCTTGCCACGATTTTTTATTCCACCCCCAACTACGGCCAGAAGACGTTGCCTCCGCAGCCCATCAAACGGCCTCCAAACACAGATATGCAGGGGAAGATATGCAGGTCTGCAGGTCACGGTTCATTTTCATTAACGGCTACCTTATTGAAAAAACGCTCTGACCAGGGAACCTGCATATCTTCCCCTGCATATCTGTCGAAACCGGAGTGTTGAACCGGGGCAAGCGCGAACACGGCCGACCCCAACTACGGACGGGAAACCTTGCCTCGCTCTACAAGACGGCCTGTTGCCGTGGTGGGATAGTCGTCAACATTCAGGGCGACGAAATGGTGGTCGCGCCACTTGCCATCGATATGCAGGTTGCGGTGCAGGTAGCCTTCCTCGCGGAACCCGCAGGCGTGCAGCACACGCCCGGACACGGGGTTCGACGGCAAAAATGTGGCCGTCACACGATTCAACCCAATACGGCCAAACGCGTGGTCTACCCCAAGAGCGCAGGCGGCAGTGGCAACGCCTCTGCCCATGTACGGCGAATGCACCCAGTAGCCAATCCAGCATTCCGACACCGCCCCGTGCTGGATATTGCCAAGGGTGACTTGGCCAGCAAACTGGCCGTCAATGTCAATCACAAAGGGCACAACCGATCCCTCGCCGGCAAGGCGTTTCAGGTTTAGCCAGGAATTTCGCCACGCAACATAGGAGTGGGCTTCTTCCCACGAGCCGTGCGTGGTCGGTTCCACTGGCTGCAGCCACGCTTGATCAAGGAGGCGGGTTTGCATCCAATCGTCCCCGTCGTGGCGGGTGAGGGGGCGGAGGTGGATTGGCGTGGCGTCGGCAAGCAAAAGCCCCGGGGTACGCTCGGGCCAACCCGGGGTGGGGGCACGGAGAAAATCAAACATTAGGAGCGCTGCTGCAAAAACTCCACGTCAACGATCTCACCTGGGCGCACGCGTGTGATGCCCTCCGGGATGAGAATCATGGCGTTGGCCTCCGCAAACCCGGCAAGCAGATGGGCTGCACCCCCGCCAGCGCCGGCGAGCGGCTCAACCAAATAATCCCCGGTTTCGGGATCGCGCATCAACCGTGCGCGGATATAGCCACGGCGACCGCCAAAGGACTCAATCGGGCGCAAGGTACGCGCACGCACCGCGCGACGCTGCGTCGCCTTCTTGCCCAAGGAGCGACGAATCGCTGGACGCAGCATGACCTCTGCAACAATCAGCGCTGAGACCGGGTTGGAAGGCAGCAGGAACGCGGGGATGCGCTCCTCCCCCAACAGCCCGAAGCCCTGGACCGAACCCGGGTGCATGGCAACGCGGGTGGTATCGATCTCACCAAGATCGCGCAGAATGCCCAGCACCGCATCCGCGCCCGAACCACCGATGGCGCCGGTGATCACCACAAGCTCGCTGCGCGCCACATGGCCCGCGATCGTCTCGCGCAGACGGCGCGGCTCAGCGTTAATGATGCCCACGCGAGTCACGTCAGCGCCGGCCTCCTCGGCAGCGGCGGCAACAACGTAGGAGGCAACGTCATAGACCTGGCCCAAGCCCGGCTCACGGTCCACATCCACAAGCTCCAGACCGTAGCTCATCACAGTCACGCGCGGACGCGGGTAGACCAGCACTTTCTGCCGACCCGCCGCAGCCAACAGCCCCAGCTGCGCAGGGCCTAAGACTGCGCCCTGGCGCACAGCGATATCGCCCGGCTGGATGTCAGAACCCGTACGACGCACGAAATCACCACTGGCCACAGGCCTATTCGCAGTCACGCGCTTTGTACCGCGATCAGACCAGGCAAGCGGCAGCACCGCGTCTGCAAGCGTGGGAAGCGGCGCACCCGTAGCCACACGCACCGCCTGCTTCGGCTGCAGACGCAACGGCTTCTGGGAACCTGCATGCACCTCACCCACCACGGGCAGTGCACGCACCGGCTCGCGCGGGGCTACTTCTACTTCTTCGTCGTCCTTTGCAACAACCCGTGACGCCGAGATCGCGCCCGCGCCGCCAACGTCAACGCTTCGCACCGCATACCCATCCACCGCCGCCTGGTTAAAGCCCGGCAGCGGGTGCGTTGCAGTGATTTCCTCCGCGCACATCATGCCCAGCGCTTCGCTTAACCCCAGGCGAATCGGCTCTGGAGCTACCGCCGCATCAAGCACTATCTCCAGCTGTTCTTCAACGCTGCGCATGGACTGCATGGCTTAGACCTCAGGGTGCTCTGCTTCGTATTCAGCGATGATCTGCTTAATCGCCGTATACAACGCCGGCCCATACTTCGGATCCCTCAGCCCAAAATCAACATTCGCCGGAATGTAGCCACCCGGATTCCCCAAATCATGGCGCTTGCCCTCATGCACCACAACATGCACCGGATGCCCCTCCGTAATCATCAACTCAATCGCATCCGTCAACTGCAACTCCCCACCTTTGCCCGGAGTAATCCGACGCAAGGCATCAAACACAGCACGATCCAACAAATACCGCCCCGTAGCCACAAGCGTTGAAGGTGCTTCCTCCTTCGACGGCTTTTCCACCATGCCGCGCACCTTCTTCACCACCACCCCGTCTACTTCCCCATCAGCGTCTTCCACATCAAACACGCCGTAATTAAACACCTCATCAGGCGTGACGTTAAAGGCACACAACACACTTCCCCCGAAGCGCTCACGCACCGCAACCATCTTGTCCATAACCCCAGAGGGCAACACCAAATCATCCGGCAACATCACAGCAACTACGTCTTCTTCTTCATCCAACGCAGCCTCAGCACACCCCACCGCATGACCCAACCCAAGCGGCTCATCCTGAGTCACAGCAACCGCATCAATCAACCCGAACGCGCGGCCAACCTTCTCCGCCTGTTCATGCTTGCCACGGCTTACCAGACGGTCGCGCAGCGTAGCGAACTCCCCGAAGTGCGCCATGATCTCTTGTTTTTGCGGAGCAACCACAATCGCCAAACGCTTCGCCCCACACGCAGCGGCTTCCTCAGCGATCAGCTCAATGCCTGGCGTATCCACCACCGGCAACAGCTCCTTCGGCACCGTCTTCGTCGCAGGCAAAAACCGAGTACCCATACCCGCCGCCGGAACAACTACGGTGCGCACGCCGTGAAGCGCGCGTTCGGAGCCTTGCTCATTAGACTTCTGCATAAGTCACAACCTTACAGCGAATAAAGGACAGTCCCCGTGAGCGACCCGAGCAGCGCAAAGCAACAGATGAGGCAGGAACATGTGGGGGCGCGCAAGCGCATGCAAACAAATGCCCCCGCAAAGGCCGAGCTGGACCAGACGATTGTTGCGCACACGCGAGCGTGCATGGCCCACTTCGGGGCGCTCGGCCGCTCGATCGCCGCGTACAACCCGTTGCCCTCCGAGCCGGGCCCGGGCGATTTCGCAGCCCAGCTCGCCGCCGACGCTGCAACCGTCTGGCTGCCCATTTCGCTTGCTAATGGTGTGCTTGCTTGGGCAAAGTACGACGGTTCGATTGGTGCGGGCGCGCTTGGCATCACGGAACCAACTGGTGCGCGTTTCAACTCGAATGTGCTGCGCTCCTGCGGGCTCATCATCGCGCCAGCGTTGGCGGTGGATCAGCAGTACATGCGCCTTGGCAAAGGTGCGGGCTACTACGACCGCGCACTTACTGGCCTTGATGTACCCGTGGCGGCAGTGGTGTTTGATGATGAGTTTGTGCAGCATGTGCCACATGACAGCCACGATGTTGCCGTGGACGCCGTGATTACTCCGAGCGGTTTTTTCGTGCGTTAGGGAACCAGGGGCACTGTTTGCGCGTCCAATATGTATGGACGCTATGACACGATTTCGCGCGGTTGCCCACCCGGGCTATCGCCGCGCCATGATGCTGCGCCGGCTGCTAGCCGTGGGGCTTTTGGTGGTTGCGGGGGCCAGTTTGCTTATCGACGCCCACGCCAACGACCCTCTCACCACCACCTTCCGCCAGCCCGTGGCCGCCGGGGCGGTGCTGACAGAAGAAGACGTGGTGTTGAAAAGACTTCCGCCGGAGGTGGTGCCGGAGGGCGCGCTCACCGACCCTGCGCTGGCCGTGGGCCAGATCGTGGCCGCCGGTGCCGCCGCAGGCGAGGTGATCACCGCCATGCGCTTGGTCGGGCCTGACTTGGTTACGCAGCTGGTGGAAGGCGAACCGCCCGGAGAGCCCTTCACCATGGTGCCGTTGGCGCTGGCAGAGCCCGACATCATGCCGATGCTCACCCACGGCGCGCGCGTGGACGTGGTGGCGGAAGGCCCCGCGGTCATTGCAAGCGGCGGCAAGATAGTCACCGTGGGCGACAACGGCACGGTGCTCGTGTTGCTGCGCCAGTCTCAAGCGGCGGCCGTAGCTGCGGCGTCGCTGGCGCAACCGCTGACGGTGGTGCTGAAACGCTAGGGGCTTAACGCTAGCTGCTACTCGCCGTGGTGCGGTGGGCGCTCATTTTCGTAAAACTCACGGCCGGTGAGCTGCTCAACACCGTCGCCCTCCAGATCAACCACACGCTCCTCATCAGACGTGCCCCCGCTGGATGGTGAGTCAGCCGTACGGTCATAGTCCACGTCCGCCAGACGCTTCACACGGCGACGCTGGCGCGGGTTCGGGGTCTGCTTTTCGTCCTGGTTATGCATCGACGCTGTGCTCATCAAGCTCTGCAATCAAGTGGTTAACCAACGGGCCAATGGTGGCCAGCCCGTCGCGGATTGCCTGGCGGCTCGGCGCCAAGTTCACAACCACGGTGGAGCCAGACACGCCGCAGATGCCGCGCGAGGTGCAGGCATCAACCGCGCCACAGGCCTGGCCCGAGGAACGCAGTGCTTGGGCCACGCCCGGCACCATCTTGTCAATCACGGCACGGGTGGCCTCCGGTGTCTTGTCACGCGCGCCAACACCCGTACCACCGATGGTCAGCACCAGATCTACGCCGCCGACAACGCCGGTTTCAATAGCCTTGCGAATTTCAGACTTCTTGGACTTGGCGTGCACCACCGCATCTACCTGAAAGCCGATCTCAGTCAGCAGCTCTGTCACCAGCGCATGCGTATCATCGTTCGGGCCTTCAAAGCGGCGGTCCCCCACAAGCACTACAAGAGCGCACGGGGTTGTCGGTGCCGTAGTTGCTAACTCTGCGGCACGGAGGAAATCCTCGTCCGGCTCCATAAAATCGAGCGCGTCTGGGGCAGCTGACATGGGTTTTCCTCCAATGTGCGGCTATGTTAAGCGGGTTAGATACCCGTCAAACATTACTCGGAACTCAGCGTTGCTTCTACCGTTCTCACGTCATCATTTTCCCCACGCACTTCAAGTGTGACGGTTTCACCAAAATCGTGGGAACGGGTCGCAGCGATCAGCGCATCAGCCGAATCAATCAACCGATCGTTGAGTCGGGTGATCACTTCGCCCTCTTTCAATCCTGCCTGCTCAGCGGGGCTGTCCGGCTCCACCCTGGCAATGCGCGCGCCATGCGTGCCGCTTTCATACACGCTGACCTGCACCCCAAGCATCGGCTGTTTCGCCTCACCGGTGTCAATCAGCTGGCGTGCCACACGCTGCGCAAAGTTTGAGGGGATGGCAAAGCCAAGACCGATCGAGCCGCCGCTTTCTGATCCTGTACCGCCGGCCGAAAGCGAAGCGATGACGGAATTCATGCCCACCAGGCGGCCTTCCATATCTACAAGCGGGCCACCTGAGTTGCCGGGGTTGATTGCGGCGTCCGTCTGGATGCCGTCCATAAGGGAACTCTGTCCCCCACCCTGACCAGCACGAACCGGACGATTCAGTGCGGAGACAATACCTGTAGTCACCGTTGCGGATAGGCCCAGCGGGGAACCAATCGCCACAACCTGCTGCCCCACCCGGAGGCTATCGGAGTTACCAAACTCCAAGGTGGGCAGGTCCGTCACGCCTTCGATCTTGATCACGCCGACATCGGTGTTGACATCGGATGCAACGAAGGTGGCGTTGTGGCGCGAGCCGTCATTTAACGTCACCGTCAGACGACCACCGGAGTTAGCAGCAGCCTCAATCACGTGATGGTTGGTCAGCACGTACCCGTCGGAACTGATGATGGATCCTGAGCCCTCGGCCATGCCACGCATACTCTCCACCTCAATGGACACCACCGCAGGCAGGACCGCCGCAGCGACCTTCTCCACCGAACCATCGGGGGCGTCCTTGACCTCTTGCTGCGCCGGCTGCTCCAACGCCTGGCGCAACTCCGACTGGTTCGAGGAGTTCACACTCCCCGCTACGTATCCCGTCGTACCGCCTACCACCAAAGACGTCACAACCGCCGCCGCTACCGCGGGCCACACACCAGCACGGCGCTGAACACTCTGCTGCGAGTGCTGTGGCTGCGGGGGCTGCTGTGGCTGCTGTGGCTGCTGCCAATATTGCTGTGAGGGAATACCCTGCGGCTGCGGAGGAAAGTCCGGTGAGTATTGATTTGTCATTCCCATGATGATGCCCGCTTCCTCTGTGATGTCGCTCATTCACCAGAAAAATCCAGCATAGAGTTTTCTGGAGGTTTGCTGGGTACCACGCAGCGTCGTCACGTGGGGTGATCACTCAGCGTCGTCACGCTGCGGTACTGAACCCGGGAACACAACGCGGAAACGAGCGCCTTGATCATCCGAGCTTTCCACAAACACTTCGCACTGATGGCGCTGGAGTGCTTGTTTAGTAATGGCCAACCCCAGGCCGGAACCAGGTGTGGAGCGTGTTTCGGTTGCCCGGTAGAAACGCTCAAAGACTTTCTCGCGCTCGGACTCTGGGATGCCGGGGCCGGAATCGTCCACGATCATGACCGCCTTGGTTGTAGCGGTACGCAGGGAGATGCGCACAACACCGTTTTCCGGCGACCACTTCACCGCGTTATCAAAGATGTTGATAATCGCACGACTCATGGCGGCGCGGTCACCATTCATCAGCCACGGCTCCGCACGGAATTTGAAGCTCACATCCGTCCGACGGCGCCGGGCACGCTCAAGCGCTTCATACAGCACCTCATCCAAACGGAACTCTTCCGTCACAGCCCCCGGAGCGTCCTCACGAGCAAGATCCACCAAGTCCGTAATCAGGGCAGACATCTCTTCCATCTGTGCCAGCACGTCTCGTTCAAGATCAGCGCGATCCTCCGGAGAAATCTGATTCTCCTGCCCCATGGAGTACAGCATCATCAACAACTCAATGTTGGTGCGCATGGACGTCAGCGGTGTTTTCAGCTCATGACCTGCATCAGCGACCAGCTGTGCTTGACGGGTGCGCGAATCCTGCAGCGTTTCCATCATCTTGTTGAAAGAATCACTGACCTGCGCCATCTCATCGTTGCCATCCACCGGCAAAAGGCGCAGCTCTTCGGTGCGGGTAACTTCATCCACCGCCTTCTTCAGGCGCTGCAGGGGACGCAAGCCAGCCGCAACTACAAGGCTTCCAACAGCCCACGTCAACAGCCCACCTAATCCCGTGATCATCAGCAACGCGGCACCGAAGCTTCCCGCGCTGCGGCCATACGGATCCGCCACCTGGGCCAGCGCAACCCCCGGCCCATCTGGGCTCTGGCGAATAATTACGCGCTCATCACCCAACAACCGGGTCGATAAATAGTCACCGCTCGAAAGCGTGACATACTCGCCACCGACGGGCACCGGATCACCAAAAAACGCCTCTGAGCCTGTAGGCGACACCGCAGCACGAATAAAGGGGTTGTGCTGCTTAAAATCCCAAACCAAGTCTCGCAGCTCATTGGGATCGTCCGTATCCAAACGCTTCGTGTCCTCGAGCAGCAGGTACGCACGAGCGCTCAGTTCACTATCCAAAATGTCCAGCTGCGCTGAGCGGGCAGCCCAAAACGCCACACCGCCCGCAACTAAAACAGCAAGCACCACCAAAGAACTGGTAAGAAGCGCCAGCTGTTGACGCAGCGCTAGACCACGTCCGGACAGGGTGTGCGTGTGAATCGTTGCGTCGGCTTCAACATCAGCCGCGAGGTGTCTGGAGTAGTGCTCGGCTGACTGCCGAAGAATCACGCGGGATTCTCCCGCATCACATAGCCCACGCCACGCACGGTGTGGATCAGGCGGGACTCACCATCAGCCTCAGTCTTCTTACGCAGGTAGCCGATGTAGACCTCGAGTGCGTTGCCAGAGGTTGGGAAGTCATAGCCCCACACCTCTTCCAGGATCTGCTGACGGCTGAGCACACGGCGCGCGTTCTTCATCAGCAGCAGCAACAACGCAAACTCAGTGCGCGTCAGCGTGATCGGACGCTGGCCACGGAACACTTCACGCGTTTCTGTGTTCAACGTCAGGTCATCGAACTGCATCGTCGCCTGCTCAATGCTGTCCTCAGAGGTTGGTTTCTCCCGGGTACGGCGGAGCAGCGAACGAATACGTGCCATCAACTCTTCAAGTGCAAACGGCTTCGGCAGGTAATCGTCTGCACCCGCGTCAAGACCGCCGACGCGATCCGCAACGTCATCTCGCGCGGTAAGCATCAGCACCGGCGTGTGATCACCCTGCTCACGCAGGATGCGGCAAACGCCAAGACCGTCAAGCTTAGGCATCATCACATCCAAGATGACCAAGTCTGGGCGATGCATTGCAATGGCCTCAAGGGCCTTCTCACCGTCTTCAGCCTGCTCCACGTCATAACCGTTAAACCGCAGAGAACGCTTCAGGGATTCGCGGACGGCCTGCTCGTCGTCCACAACCAAAATTTTCATGAGCAGAATATTAGCCCAATATGGACAACCTTTCGTTGATTAGTTAACTTAGAACACAGATGGGGGTAATAAAACCAAAAGCCGGAGCCCCAAGTTGCGGGGATCCGGCTTTGTAGCCTGGGCAGTATTAGAACTGCTCGACGTCGATCAGGCCTGCCTGAGCAGCCTTCACCAGACGGCGCGGGATACGCACCTCCTGGCCGTTAACCTTCACGGTCTGCAGGTCGGCGTTGTCAGCCTTCCACTGCGAGCGGCGCATGCGGGTGTTCGCACGCGACATGCGGAACTTCGGGGTTGCCATTGTTTCTCCTCCTTCGCCTTACTCTGCGGACTTCTTCTTACGGCGAGCCATGCCACCGAAGCGCTGGTTGAACTTCTCAACGCGGCCAGCGGTGTCCATGAGACGCTGAGCGCCGGTCCAGAACGGGTGGGACTCAGAGGTCACGTCAACAACCACGAGCGGGTACTCGTTGCCGTCTTCCCAGGCCTCAGTGCGGTCGGAGGTAACAGTCGAACGCGTCAGGAACTTGTGCCCCGTGCTTGCGTCCTGGAAGATCACCGGGTGGTAATCCGGGTGAATATCTTTCCTCATGTGGATTCGTCTCCCTCAGGATTGAACTTCAGGTCGGTTCGCCATTTTTTTCGGCGATCGTGCCTGAGTTGGGTGCGAAATTGGTCAACTTCGCCCGGCGATAGCCGAGCAACCTGCAGTATCTTACAGCCCGGGCGCCCCGTTTCCTAATCAGGAGCTTTTGCTTATCGACGCCACACGCAACCACCACTTTCGCCCCCTAGAAATAGGTGGTATACATTCCCATTGCTTTGTGCTCAAAAGAGGCACATTTAATCCATCCCCTTTCTTGAAAGGATTACCCATGCTTAAGGGTTTCAAAGAGTTCATCATGCGCGGCAACGTTATTGAGTTGGCCGTCGGTGTGGTCATTGGCGCTGCGTTCACCGCAATTGTGACTGCGTTTTCTGACAACATCATCAACCCGCTGATCGCCTCCCTGGGCGGCGCGGACTTCTCCGGCTTCGGCTTCCACATCATCAGCGGCAACGACGCTACCTTCGTTGACTTCGGCGCCTTCATCACCGCCGCCATCAACTTCCTGCTCATCGCTGCAGTTGTCTACTTCCTCATCGTTGCACCGATGAACAAGCTGGATGAGGTTCAGAAGTGTCGCAAGGGTGTTGACCCGGAGGAGCCGGCCCCGACCGAGACCGAACTGCTCAGCGAGATCCGCGATCTTCTGGCCACCCAGCAGGGCACCCCGGGCGCTAACCGCTAAAAGCGATTAGGCGATCGCGGCGTAAACCTGTATGGTTGTTTTTCGCTGTTGTCGAAGTACACGTTTACGCCTGCGTCAACCGATTGCATTTGCACCTGTCGCGGACCCTCACTCCGATTGATAAGGTGCTTTCCTCACTGGCAATCATTTGCGTGGGCGGCAGAAGTAAAGGAAGTTACCCATGTCGGCACATTGCCAGGTCACGGGACGTCAGCCGTCGTTCGGCAAGACCGTCTCGCACTCGCACCGCCGCCACTCGCGCCGTTGGAACCCCAACGTGCAGAAGCGGAAGTTCTACCTTCCGTCCGAGGGCCGCACCATCACCCTTACCGTTTCTACGAAGGGTCTGAAAGTTATTGACCGTGACGGGATCGAGTCCGTCGTCGCAGCTATCCGCGCACGAGGTGAGAAGATCTAATGGCACGCAATGACCTCCGCCCAATCATCAAGCTCAAGTCCACGGCGGGCACCGGGTTTACCTACGTAACCCGCAAGAACAAGCGCAACAACCCGGATCGCATCACGCTGAAGAAGTACGACCCGGTTGTGCGTAAGCACGTCGAATTCCGCGAGGAGCGATAATCCATGGCTAAAAAGTCCAAGATTGCGAAGAACGAAAAGCGCAAGGAGATCGTCGCCCGCTACGCAGAACGTCGTAACGAGCTGAAGGCGATCATCAAGAACCCGGAGACGTCCGATGAGGACCGTCTCGAGGCTCAGTTTGAGCTCAACCGTCAGCCGCGCGATGCCTCCCCGGCTCGCGTGCGTAACCGCGACTCGCATGATGGCCGCCCGCGCGGCTACCTCCGCAAGTTCGGTGTTTCCCGTGTCCGTATGCGCGAGATGGCTCACCGTGGTGAGCTGCCTGGCGTCCGTAAGTCTTCGTGGTAAGGAGGACTCAAGAAATGAAGCGCAACAATTCGCGTAAGCCGCGCATGGAGCAGTCCCGCCGCCCGAAGAAGAACCCGCTGAAGGCAAAGGGCATTGAGACCGTGGACTACAAGGACATCGAGACCCTGCGTCTGTTCATCTCGGATCGTCACAAGATCCGTTCCCGTCGCGTGACCGGTCTGACCCCGCAGCAGCAGCGTCAGGTTGCTACCGCGGTGAAGAACGCTCGCGAGATGGCTCTTCTGCCGTTCACCAGCCGCTAAGGATCGGTTGACAGCAGCCAAACACCCGCTCTGCCTCTTCGGAGGTTGAGAGCGGGTGTTTTTGTTTTCTTTCGAACCTGTTTACTTTCGCAGCAAGTCGGGCCCGACTTCAGCAGATATGCAGGGGAAGATATGCAGGAGCACTGGTCAGAGCGTTTTTTCAATAAGGTGGCCGCTAATGAAAATTGGCCGTGACCTGCGGACCTGCATATCTTCCCCTGCATATCTGTTCTCAGAGGGTCCCGTGGCTACGCGGGAGCGCCGCCGTGGATGGCTGTAAGCAAGCCAGGTCCGGGCTTACTCCTCGGGAATGTACACGACCGCGTTGTTGCCACCAGAGCAGGTAAATCCACCGGAGGCGGGCTGACAGCTCATGTCGTAGTACTGCTTGGTAACTGGGCTGTACGTGTTCAGGTGAGTCGGAGGCTTTTTGTTTTCCCGGTAGTAGGCGGCAAAGTCCTCCCCCACTGCCTTTGCAAACCTGTCCGAGGTCAGACTCGTGCGTGGCTCGCCGGCACCGAACGTACGCGGCTTCTCTGAAGTCGTCTCCACAGGCCTTGTCGGGCGCGCCGACGGCGCCGGCGCAGCACTTGACGTCGGGCGTTGGGACGTGGAAGTTACCACGATTGTCTGCGTCTGCGGTTCACCGGTACCTCCGCCTGTGCCGGTGTAAACAAAAAACGCGCCCGCGCCTAGGACAATCGCCCCGACAACCCCGGCAAGAATGTAGATTGGCGCCTTGGACCTCTTCTGCTCTGGCTCCTGGCCCCACTGGTTGGTGTAGTTCCAGTCCTGCTGGGGCGGCGCCTGGTGTGGCGCGTAATGGTTCCACTGGGACTGGTCTTGTGCGCCGTACTGGTACGGACCCGGCGATTGCGGAGGAAACTGCTGGGTGGGAGGGTTCGGGTCCTGCCAATCGTTGCCACGATTATCGTACGGATTCGTCATGTCCAGTTATCTTACTGTTCCTAGTTTGTGCAGGCAGCCTTGGGCATTTGCTGCAATACTTGCCCAAGCTGCCCAGCGATCTGGGTGGCCATCTGTTGGCCTGTTGCGTATTGGCCGTCCGCAGGAGCCACGGTGAGGGCGACGCCGCGGCCGTCTACAAGGCCGAGCTGGCGGATCACGTACCTTCCCGCAGTATCAGGCCCCCAGCCCCCTTTGAACTGAGCGCCTGGCATCGTGCCCAAGCCATATGCCTGATCTGGGCTGATGCGCCCCATCATGGCAAGCACATCGCTGGCACCGGCAACACACGGCAGGCCTGCGGCAAACGTTGCTTGATCGTGAGTGCTGAACTGTGTTTGCCCGAAAGCGGTAAACCCAGGCCGGGTTACCACCGTGTTCATCGCGATCGGTGTGCCGGCTTCTGCCAGTACGGCCTCCACCTGCGCCGGCGTGACTGCAGCCCAGAGCGATTCAGCAGCCACGTTGTCGGAGACAGTAATTGCAGCCTCTGCAATCGGGGCAAGGCCGGGATCAACGCGCAGCGCCGCAATGGCAATGGGCACCTTGCTGGTAGACCACGCAACGTACGGCCCAGCTTCAGCGCTGGCAAAAGTTTGCGTGCCGTCGGACACAGCCACTGTGGCCGCTCCCCCGTACATGTTCGCTGCCTCATCGGCGATGCGCTGAAGATCTGCCGATAGCTGCGTGTCTGGGTTCTCACTCGGAGTCTCAGCCACAGACGTTGGCGTGGCAGACTCCGAAGGCACCTCAACCGGCGAGGAATCCACCTCAGTCGGCGCAGGTGGCAGGTCGGGCGTGCAGCCCACCAGGAGCGCGCAGAGGGTGAGGGTGGCTGGGGTGGTGAAGCGTGGCGTCGGCAAGCAGCAAGCCCCTAGCAGCGAGAGGTGGGCAACGTGCCACTGATGTGGGCAACACCATCGGCCAGTTCATTAAGCATGGCGAAGCTTTCCTGGTAACCGACCGGGCTGTGGGCCGTAATAGCCACAGCAATATCCCCGTTCGGGCCCGGGATCAGGCCGAACTGGCGGGCCAGGTGACCGTTCTCGTGATCGTTCCACCCACCCTTGAACTTGGCACCCGGAATGCGACCCAGGCCCCAACGCTGGTAGTCCACCACACGCCCCATCATGCCAAGCACTGGCTCGTGGCCGTTGACGCAGCGCAAACCCGAGGCAAACGCAGCCTGATCGCTGGTAGTCCACATGGTGCCCATCTGGTAGCCCGCGGAAGTGGTGGTGCGCGAACCCGCCTCAGCGATGATGCCGTTGAGCTCCACACCCGACACCTGCGCAAACATACGGTGGGCGGCCGGGTTGTCGGAACGGGTGATGGCAATCTCCGCATCCAGGTAGGACGCCGGGCTCTTGCGCAGCGCGCCGATTGCCACAGGCACCTTCATCGTGGAAAACGCCGGCTCCGCGCGGTTGTCACCGGCAGTGAGCTGCACGCCATCACCGGCAACAGCCACCGTGGCGCGGCCTTGGTGGCGGCCTTGGACATCTCGAATCAACGCATCCAACTGCGCCTGCGCATTGGCAGTGTTCACCGTGTTCACCGTGTTCACCGCACCGGCTTGCCCTGTGGTGCCAGGAACAAGCTGGGCGCGGATGTTGCCCGGGATCTGCGACTGAATATTCGCAGGCAAACCGTTGTACGCCTGGGTGATCACCGGGCCAAGCACCGGGATCTCATACAGCGCCGGGATCGCGGGAAACGCGATGCCAACCGCCAACATTGCGGCGGTGAAACGAGACGACATAGAAACCGCTTTCTCGGATAACTAGTGAGCGAAGTGGCGGGTACCGGTCAGATACATGGTCACGCCAGCTTCCTTAGCTGCGGCAATGACTTCCTCATCACGGATGGAACCGCCCGGCTGAACAACGGCCTTCACGCCGGAATCCGCCAGGATCTGGAAACCATCCGCAAACGGGAAGAACGCATCCGAGGCTGCAACCGAGCCGTTGGTGCGGTTCTTGCCGCTATCCAAGGTATTAGCACGATCCACCGCCAGCTTTGCGGAGTCCACGCGGTTGACCTGGCCCATGCCAATGCCAACAGATGCGCCCTGGCTAGCAATCAGGATGGCGTTGGACTTCACGCAACGCACCGCGCGCCACGCGAACTCCAGGTCCGCCAAGGTCTGCTCGTCTGCTGCCTCACCCGCGGCCAGGGTCCAGTTCTCCACTGCGTCACCCTCGGCCTGGAACTGGTCGCGATCCTGGATGAGCACGCCGCCGGCGATCTGCTTGATCTCCTCACCCAGCTGCTTCGGCTCCACCTCAAGGATGCGCAGGTTCTTCTTCTCCTGCAGCTTCGCCAACGCGTCCGGCGCGTAGGACGGTGCAACGATGACCTCGGTGAAGATCGGTGCGACCTGTTCTGCAAGCTCAAGGGTGACCTCGCGGTTGCAGGCAATCACGCCGCCGTAGGCGGACACTGGGTCGCAGGCATGGGCTTTGCGGTGTGCGTCTGCAATCGACTCGTCGGATACAGCCACGCCACACGGGTTGGCGTGCTTGATAATGGCCACGCAGGCGCGCTCGTGGTCCCAGGCGGCGCGCCATGCGGCGTCAGCGTCCTGGTAGTTGTTGTAGCTCATCGCCTTGCCGCCGTGCTGCTTAGCAGCAGCAATGCCCCAGCCTTCGCTTTCCAGGCGCGCTGCCTGGTGCGGGTTTTCGCCGTAGCGCAGCTCGGTCGTCTGGGAACCAGCCTCAGCAACAGCCTCAGCACCAGAGCTGATTTGCGACGCCAACCAGCTAGACACCGCCGCGTCATACTTCGCGGTGTGCGTGAACGCCTCCAAGGCGAGTTCACGGCGCTGTTCCAGCTCGAAACCGCCGTTCTTCACGGCCTCAGCGACGTCGCCGTAGCGTGCCGGAGAGGTCACCACAGCCACGGACGGGTGGTTCTTCGCCGCTGCACGCACCATGGACGGGCCACCGATGTCGATCTGCTCCACGCACTCATCAAAGGAAGCGCCGGAAGCCACGGTCTCCTCAAACGGGTACAGGTTGACCACGACCAGCTGGAAGGGCTCAATGTTGAGGTCTTCGAGCTGCTTCACGTGGTCGTCTTTACGCAGGTCCGCCAAAATGCCGGAGTGGACGCGCGGGTGCAGCGTCTTCACACGGCCGTCGAGCACCTCAGGGAACCCGGTCACATCCGCAACCTCGGTGACGTTGACACCGGCATCCGCAATCCGCTTTGCGGTGGAGCCGGTGGAAACGATTTCAACGCCTGCATCCCCCAGCGCGCGTGCGAGGTCTTCCAACCCTGTCTTGTCATACACGCTGATCAGTGCGCGCTTGATCTGGATACCCATCTTTAGAAGGTCACCTTTCCATTGTTCTTGGCCGGTGTGGCTTTGCGTAGCAGGTTCACAATCTGGCTGCGTTCTGCTTGCTTGATGCGTTCGTGGAGTGCGTCTTGCGTTTCGCCGTCTTGGACCGCAACTGCGTGCTGGGCAATGATTTCACCGGTGTCCATACCTGCATCCACGTAGTGGACGGTACAGCCGGTGACTTTCACGCCGTAGGCCATGGCGTCACCCACCGCGTTTGCTCCCGGAAAAGCTGGGAGTAACGACGGATGCGTGTTAATCGTCTTACCCTCAAAGCGCGACAGGAACGCCTCGCCCAAAATGCGCATAAAGCCCGCAGAGACAACCAGGTCCGGCGATGCGGACGCGACCACCTCCGCCAGGTGCGCATTCCACGCGTCACGGTCCGGCTGCATTGCAACCACCTCGGTGGGGATACCTGCCCGTCGTGCACGATCAAGTGCAGGGCATTCCTTATCCGCCACCACAAGGCTGACACGGTAATGGCCATCCTGGTTATCCAAGATGGCCTGCAAAAGTGTGCCCGATCCGGACACCAAAACAGCGACGTTGACACTCACGCCGCATAAGTCTAGTCCCTGCGGAATCTCGCGATGGCCCAAGTGGCCAAACCCGCCACCGCCGTCCAGATAAAGACGGCAAGTGCGCAGGTCCAAGGGTTAGCGCCAACCCAGCCGTAGGCGCCGACGGCACCACCCGTGTAGAAGACCATCAGCAGGCTAAGGGTGGTGGCGATGGTGGCGGTAGCGATAGCGTCGATAAGCGAAAAGCTCCGGGTGAGCACAAAGCGCACGAGCACTGCGGCCGGGATCAGCATCAAGGCGGGCGCCCAGGTGCCCACGGTGGCGGGGACGGCCGCGAACAGCGGGAACGGGGGCAGCGCGGCGCTGGTGGTGCTGAACAGGGAGACTGAGGCGTCCGCATAGTCAAAGCTGCCGCCGAGCAGCACGGACATCGTGGCAACGGCCGCATTCGGCACATACGCCAGGCTCAGCAGCGCCAGCGCGAGGCCGCCAACCCAGCCAAGGTGGGGGTAGGCGGCAAGTGCCTCCCCCACCCTCGCGTGCTGCACCGCGAGCATGACCAGGTAGACGCCAAGGGAGACCAAAAACAGGTTGCGCAGAAGCCGGGTTGCCGCGAGTGCGGCGTCCACAATCAGCTCGGGCAAATTGACTCGGCGCGCCAGCGCGCGCCACACCACCGGAGATACGCCAAAGATAAAACCGATCAGGTGCACACCCAGCGGGGCGAACAGCGCCGCGGCAGGGTTCGGTGCCTCAAACGCATAGACATAGGAAGCGTCCGTGACCATAAACAGCGCGATGGCGCTTAGCGTGATGGAGCTGCCGACCAGCAGCGTCAGGATCGCCGCCAGATCAAGCACGCTAACGCGTTCCTTCGTGGCACTGCGCACCCGCGACGCAATCAACGCCGCAATGCCAATGGCGGGCAGGGTCGGGGCGTTAGACAACGCCACCCCGCTAGTACGCATGGGCGCCGCGTTCACGCTCAGCCACGCCTGGCCAATAGAGCCGGGCAGGTACGACACCCGCAGCCCCGCGATCAGGATGACGGCCAAGCAGACCACCACCACCGTCAGCGCCAAGACAGCGAGCGGCCCCACCACTGAGGGTGCGTAGTGACGCAAACGCTCGCCCCAAGTTTCTGGTGGCTTCGGTTGCGGCTTTTCGCGCTTGACCCCCGGCATGAGGGCTTTTACCTGTCGACGCCGCGTCGACGCCCGAGGTGCATGGTTGGTACTCATCGACGCCTACTTTGCCACCTCTATGGGGGTGGAGGCGCCATAGACACTCGTTAGACCGCGTTATAGCGGTTGATAAGTGGGGCTGATGTGACTGGTGGAGCGATGTAACGTTTCGAGTTTTCGAAACGACTTACTTTTATCTGAGAAACGGCTTGCCCCACCGAGACCGATTCGTTACAGTTACCACGTCTAGATAACGAGATGGTTACGACCGTGTTGCTGAACACCAACAAATCAGCAAAACCGGTCAAGACTTACGGATCTTAGAAGAGGCAGAATGTTCAACTCGACTCGCGCGGGCGGCAAGCACCGCAAGCAGACGGCAAACAAGGGCCGCGTGGCCATGGTTGCTGTCACCACCGGTGCCGTTTCTACCGCTGGCCTGTCCGGCGCCGCCGCAGCTGACATCCTTTCCGGCAAGCCTGCCTCTAGCGACGTTGAGATTAAGCTCGCCGCTGACGTAAACAAGCTGACGGACGCGCCTGAGATGCTCACGGATGCAGCCCCCCAGGTGCTGGCCATTGCAGAGTTCAAGCCGGTTGAGAACCTCACCGCGCAGCTGGCTAAGGCCGTGGAGCACTCTGAAGAGGTTGCCGCAGCTGACCGCGCCGCGCGCATGCCGGTAACCGTTCGCCCGGCAGAGGGTGCGTTTACCTCCGGTTTCGGCCCGCGCTGGGGCACGATGCACAACGGCATCGACATTGCTAACGCAAACGGCACCCCGATTGTGGCCGTCCAGGACGGCGTGGTGATTGACGCTGGTCCGGCCCAGGGGTACGGCCTGTGGGTGCGCATCCAGCACGAGGACGGTGCAGTGTCCCTGTACGGCCACATGCAGAGCATTGACGTTTCCGTGGGGCAGCACGTGACCGCTGGCCAGCAGATTGCCGGCATGGGCAATCTCGGCTTCTCTACCGGCACGCACCTGCACTTTGAGATCCACCCAGACGGCACGAATCCTGCCGACCCGATTCCGTGGTTGGCCGAGCGTGGCGTAGTTATCTAGTGCCCACAAGACCCTCCAGGGGACCCGCCACCGAGCGTTTCGGTGGCGGGTTTTGGGCGTTTTAGGGCGCCGTTAGCGTCTTCGTGCCCCTATCCGATGCTTGCTATCCGACTTTTACAAACATCGGATAGCAAAGGTCGGATAGCACCCATACACCCCGCCGAAGCGCTAACCCACTTCTACGCTTAAGGAAAGCCACAGATGCCGCTCAGGTTTGAATCCCCCACCCCCCACAAACCACACCAGTCACACCAGTCACTCAAAATAACTTTCTTCCCTCCGGCAACACGTCCTTGACCTGCAATTTTAGCCAGAAAATGAAACAGCTATTCGACAAAACCGCACGTCAGCGCGTTGCCAAAGTATTTTTGGGTAGCTAGATTCTACGGCGGACAACTCTGCACCGGCAGAGCATAAAACCTAAAACCGTTTCCCCTACCCAGACGAAAAGGCATCGCTTTCATGAAGTTTTCCCGCCGCCCAGTCTCCGCTGCGGTAGCTGCAACCGTTGCTGCTGCGCTTGTTTTCAATCCGGCGACCGCGATCCAGGCAAACGCCGTGACGTTCAACATCAACGGTGCGCCCGTGGCAGACGGCGGGCAGGCTCTGCGTGCCGTTGCTGGTGCAGTTGGCGCGGTTGTGGACACCGGTGCGACGTTTAGCTACGCGGGCTACAGCGTGGTCTATGACCCGCGCTCGCTTGGCAAAGGCCTGAGCGACGCCTTTGCCCCTAGTGGTGACAATGCTGTGCGTTACCAGACTGGCCGCACCGCGGACGGCCGCACTGTAGTCACCCCGACGGTTGGTACGTTCACCTCTGGCTTCGGTCCGCGTTGGGGTCGCATGCACAACGGCATTGACATTGCCAACAACATTGGCACCCCGATCTATGCGGTGATGGACGGCACGGTTATCAACGCCGGCCCCGCTCAGGGCTTTGGCAACTGGGTTGTTATCAGGCACGCCGGCGGCGAGGTGTCCGTTTACGGACACATGCGCGATTACAACGTCAGCGTTGGCCAGCAGGTTCGTGCTGGCGAGCAGATTGCCAAGATTGGCAATGAGGGCCAGTCCACCGGCCCGCACCTGCACTTTGAGATCAAACCGGACGGCGTGAACCCGACCGACCCAGTTGTGTGGTTCAAGCAGCAGGGCATCCGGATCTAAAAGCCGGAGTTACAAGCCCTACAGCTTCTCCATCGGGACGCCACCGATGAGCATGAGGCGAACGGTGCCTGCGGAACCGAAATCCACTGTGACGGTTTCGCGCACGCCGCTTCCTTCTACGGTAAGCACCTTGCCAAGTCCGTACTTGGCGTGATTGACGCGATCCCCCGGGGCCAGGTCCAGGTTCTTGTTCACCTTCACCTCGCCTGCAAGGCTGCGGCGCGGACGCTTGGTCCGCGAAGGCACCGGAGCGGGGCTGCCCCAAGCGCTACTGGAGTGGTATTCGGGTTCCGGTGCAAGCCTGCGCCAGTCGATGAGGTCCTCCGGGACCTCTGCGAGGAAGCGACTGGCCGGGTTTGTTACCGGTGAACCCCACGACGATCGCAGGATGGCGCGCGTGAGATACAGCCGCTCCCGTGCTCGCGTAATGCCCACGTAGGCCAGGCGGCGTTCCTCCGCCAGCTCCGCGGGATCCCCCAGGGAGCGCAGGTGCGGGAACTGTCCGTCTTCCCAGCCGGTGACAAAGACCACTGGGAACTCCAGGCCCTTCGCTGTGTGCAGCGTCATCATCGTGACCACACCTTGGTCGTTTTCCGGGATCTGGTCCGCGTCCGCCACCAGGGAGACCTTCTCCAAAAACGCCTGCAGTGAGCCCGGCGCGGGCTCGCCGTCAGACATGACTGTATCCAGCTCATCCTGGGACATGTACGCCATCTGGTTCGCTGCCTCGGAGGAGAACTCACGCGCCACGGAAACCAACTCATTGAGGTTGTCTAGGCGCGCAGCATCCTGAGGATCGTTAGAGGCTTCCAGCTCTGCCTTGTAGCCGGTGTCCTCCAGAACTGCGGTGACAAGCTGGCCAAGGTCCGGCATGCCGGTGACGTCATTGCGCATCTCAGGCATGCGGCTGCGAATGCCATCCATCAGTTCCACGAAACCCCTAATGGCGTTGACGGAACGAGACGCCAGCATGTCCACGTCCCCATTTGCAGCGTCCCGAAGTGCTGCGCCGAAGCTAACGTTGTTGTTCTCCGCGTGTAGCGCCACCATCGCCTGGGCTTTATCCCCGATGGCGCGCTTGGGCACGTTCACAATGCGGCGCAGACTGACCGTGTCGTCCGGGTTTTCCAGTACCTTGAGGTAGGCCACAATGTCACGGATCTCGCGGCGCTCATAGAACCTGGTGCCGCCGACCACCTTGTACGGGATGCCGGAGCGGATGAAGATATCTTCCAGCGCGCGCGAGGCGTTGTTGGTGCGGTACATGATCGCGATATCGGAGTAGCGCACGCCGGCATCTGTCAGGGTGTCAATCTCCGAGGCGATAAAGCGCGCCTCGTCGTGCTCATTGTCGGCGACGTAGCCGACAATCTTCTCCCCCGCCCCGTGCGCAGTCCACAGCTTCTTCGGCCTGCGGTCAAGGTTTTGGGCAATCACCGCGTTGGCGGCGTTCAGGATGTTTTGCGTGGAGCGGTAGTTCTGCTCCAGCACAATGGTGGTGGCGTTTGGGTAGTCGCGCTCAAACTCCTCAATGTTGCGGATCGTGGCACCGCGGAACGCGTAGATGGACTGATCCGAGTCACCCACTACGGCAAGTTCTGGCGCATCCGGGCCATCGCCCACCAGCGTGCGAATCAGCACGTACTGCGCGTGGTTGGTGTCTTGGTACTCATCCACCAGCACGTGGCGGAAGCGCCGACGGTAGTACTCGGTGACCTCCGGGTGCTGTTTGAAAATCCGCACCACCTCACCAATCAGGTCATCAAAATCAAGCGCGTTGGATTGGCGCAGCCGGCGCTGATACTCCACGTACACCTGCGCCACGGTGGTTTCAAACGGGTTGTGTGTCTGTGCGGCGTTGGCCTGCGCGGTATCCGGATCAATCAGCTCGTTTTTCAGATTCGAAATCGCGTTAGCCAGCGTGCGCGGGGTGAACTTCTTCAGATCCAGGTTGAAGTCTTTGGCAATCATGCCTAGCAGCCGGCGCGAATCGTCCGAGTCGTAGATGGTGAAGTTGGTGTTCAGCCCCGGCACCAGCTGCGCCTGCTGGCGCAGGATGCGCACGCACACTGAGTGGAACGTGGCTACCCACATCCGCTCCGCTTCAGGGCCCACAAGCGCGGCCACGCGCTCACGCATCTCTGCCGCGGCCTTGTTGGTAAACGTGATGGCCAGGATCTGCCACGGTGTTACAGACCGGTTTTGCAACAAGTGAGCGATGCGCCGCGTGAGCACCGCGGTCTTGCCGGAGCCTGCGCCAGCGACGATGAGCAGCGGGGAACCTTGGTGCACGACAGCTGCCTGTTGCTGCGGGTTCAGGCCAAGTGTGAGATCGGTCTGGTTGGTCATGGGTTAACACCCTACTCACCGATGGCACACACGCTTTCCCACCGTTCGAACAGCCGTATAATAAGCCAGCATGAGCGAACTTGAGATCCGTATGCCTTCCGGTACAGATGACCCGTTGTCAGACGCGGAGATCCAGCAGTACCGCAAGGAAATCGACCGTCTGGACAGGGTGATTCTGGACGCGGTGAAGCGTCGCTCCGAGATCTCCCAAGCCATTGGGAAGACCCGCATGGGTTCAGGTGGCACAAAGCTTGTGCACACCCGCGAGGTTGCCATTATTAACCAGTTCCGCGATGAGCTGGGAGAAGAGGGCCCAGTACTGGCCCAAGTCCTGTTGCGTCTGGGCCGCGGCAAACTCGGTTAAAGCGGTTAAGGCTCCAGCGAGTCGAGCACAACCTCGAACTCTAGAAGCTCCGCCTTCTGAGACACAGGCTTGCGCTCCTGGCCGTCTTCGCCCTTCGTGGAGCCGTGCGATGCGCGTCCTTGGCCTGCCCACCACGCCCGGTAGGACTCTTCGTCTGCCCAACGGGTGACCACAAAGTAGCGGTCTTCGCCTTTCACGGGGCGAAGCAGCTGGAAGCCTTCGAACCCCGGCTGGGTGTCAATGGCGTGTTTACGTGCGGCGAAACGGCGCTCTAGCTCCTCGCCGGCACCTGGCACATTGTCGGGCAGAGAAATCGCGTTTATTTTCACAATGCTCATGGCGCCCATTATGCGTGGGAATTCTCTACCTTGGAAGGTATGGCTGATATCACCACCACCCCAAGCTGGAATGCCCTTGAGTCCCTGTACGCTGAAAAGTCCAACCTCACGTTGCGCGAGCTGTTCGCCGAGAACCCGAATCGCGCTGACGAGCTGACGTTTGACGCTGCTGGTCTGCGGGTTGATCTTTCGAAGAACTTGATTGACGCGCAGGTGCTAGAGCAGCTGCGTAATTTGGCGCACGATGCGGAGCTTCCCCTGCTTATCGACGCTATGTTTACCGGCGCCCACCTCAACTCCACTGAGAACCGCGCAGTGCTGCACACCGCGCTGCGTATGCCTGCGGACCAGGATCTGAAGGTTGACGGCCAGGATGTCGCCGCCGATGTACACGAGGTCTTAGGCCAGATGCGTGATTTTGCTTCCGCGTTGCGCTCCGGTGCGTGGCTGGGGTATACGGGCCGCACGATTAAGAAGATTGTGAACATTGGTATCGGCGGCTCGGACCTGGGCCCGGCGATGGCTACCAAGGCGCTGCGTGCATATGCAACGGCAGGCATTAGCGCGGAGTTTGTGTCCAACGTGGATCCTGCGGATATCGCCGCGGTGCTGGAGCGCTGCAATGCGGAGGAGACGTTGTTCATTATCGCGTCGAAGACGTTTACCACGCAGGAGACACTCACCAACGCGCATGCGGCGAAGCGTTGGCTGCTGGAGCAGTTTGACGGCGATGAGTCTGCAATTGCAAAGCACTTCGTGGCGGTGTCCACCAACGCAAAGAAGGTTGCGGAGTTTGGCATTGACACCAAGAACATGTTCGGGTTCTGGGATTGGGTTGGCGGCCGCTACTCCATGGATTCCGCGATTGGCTTGAGCCTGATGGCGGTTATTGGCCCGATTGACTTCATGCGCATGCTTGAGGGCTTCCACGCCATGGACCAGCACTTCCGCACCACCCCGTTTGAGCGCAACGTGCCCGTGCTCATGGGCCTGCTCAACGTTTGGTACCGCAACTTCTACGGCGCGCAGACCCATGCGGTGTTGCCGTACTCGGAGGATCTGTCGCGCTTCCCGGCATACCTGCAGCAGTTGACTATGGAGTCCAACGGTAAGTCCGTAACCAAGGACGGCACGCTGGTTACCTATGACACGGGTGAGGTCTTCTTCGGTGAGCCGGGCACGAACGGCCAGCACGCGTTTTTCCAGCTCATCCACCAGGGCACGTCGCTTGTGCCGGCGGATTTCATCGGCTTTGCACGTCCAAAGGAGGACTTCCCTACTGCGGACGGCACCGGCTCCATGCATGACCTGCTTATGGGCAATTTCTTCGCACAGACCAAGGTGCTCGCCTTTGGTAAGACGTTGGATGAGGTGGTTGCGGAGGGCGTCGATAAGCAACTGGCTCCGCACAAGGTGATGCCGGGCAACCGTCCGACTACCACCATCCTGGCCGAGGAGCTGACCCCGCAGGCGCTCGGTGCGCTGGTGGCGTTGTATGAGCACATCACGTTTGTGGAGGGTGCAATCTGGGGCATCAACTCCTTCGACCAGTGGGGCGTGGAGCTGGGCAAGCAGCAGGCCAATGATTTGGCTGCCGCAGTGCAGGGGAAGGAAGCACCGGCTAGTGGCGACGGCTCCACTGACGCCCTGATCACCTGGTACCGGGAGCACCGCTAATGGGCGAGCAGGTCTCAGCGGACTCATATACGCCGAGGCAGCGCACGGTGTATCGCCAAAAGCTGGAGGAAGAGCTCGAAGCGTTTGACCGTCACTTACAGGAGGCGGAGTTTACAGATCAGGGCACGATCGGCCTTGAGCTGGAGCTGAATCTTGTGGACGCTCAGATGCAGCCTGACCCCAACAACCAGGCGGTGCTGGCGGGTTTGAGTAAGGAGTACCAGTCTGAAATCGGCCAGTTCAACGTGGAGCTCAATCACCCGCCGCTGCCCATTGCAGGCGATGGACTCGCGGAGCTGGAACAGGGGCTCAAGCAGCGTTTCAGCGAGGTGGTTACCGCTGCCAACGCCGCAGGCTCGCAGGTGGTGATGGTTGGTACGCTGCCGACGCTGAGCACGCAGTTTTTAGAGGGGCCGAATTGGATGACCCCGGAGAACCGCTACGCGGGCCTGGAGAATTCCGTGATGGAGTCGCGCGGCGAGCTGGTCAACGTGGACTTGTGGCGCGAGGAGCACTACTCGCACGATTTTGATGGCATCGCGCCTGAATCCGCGTGTACCTCCGTGCAGCTGCACCTGCAAGTCAACCCCAACATGTTCGCAAGCGCCTGGAACGCCTCGCAGGCAATTGCGGGTGCGCAGGTTGCGCTGTCTGCAAACTCCCCGCTGTTTCTCGGTCACCGCTTGTGGCACGAGTCGCGCATCCCGGTGTTCAAGCAGTCCGTGGATACGCGCACCAAGGAGCTGATCAACCAGGGTGTGCGCCCGCGCGTGTGGTTTGGTGAAAGCTGGATCACCAGCGTATTCGACCTGTTTGAAGAAAACGTGAGTTACTTCTCTCCCCTGCTTCCGGAAGGCCGCGCAGAGGCCGGCAAGCCGGAGATGCTTGGGGATAGCCCGGGGCTGCACTACCTGAACCTGCAAAACGGCACTATCTGGCGCTGGAACCGTCCGATTTATGATCCGAACGGACCTTTAAGCCACATCCGTATTGAAAACCGCATCCTACCAGCAGGTCCGACGCTGAAGGACACGGTTGCAGACGCCGCGTTTTACTACGGTTGTGTGAAAACCCTGGCGGAGCAAACCCGACCTGTCTGGTCTCGCTTGAGCTTTGAGAACGCACGCGAGAACTTCATCCAGGGCGCCCGTCACGGTTTAACTGCCAACCTGCACTGGCCAACGCTTGGCACCATCCCTGTTACGGAGCTGGTGGAAAACCATCTGCTCCCAATCGCGGACGAGGGCCTGCGTGCCTTACACGTAGGCAAGGCGTGCCGTGAGGAGTACCTCGGCATTATTGAGGGCCGCGTACGCACCCGACAAAACGGGGCAATGTGGCAACTTAACGCGCTGAATAAACTTGCGCCTGCCACCACACCGGAATCACCAGTGCGAAAGAAGGCGCTCAAGGAGCTGATGCGGCACTACCTGAAGAATCAGGAAAGCGGCGCGCCGGTTTACACTTGGTCATTGGATATTTTGTAGGGCAAGATAGGCCAAATGCAGAGCATCATCGACTGGATCGTTGGCCTTATGGAAGTCCTCGGCGCCCCCGGCGTTGGTATCGCCATCTTGTTGGAGAACCTGTTTCCGCCAATTCCTTCCGAAGTGGTGCTGCCGCTTGCCGGCTTCACCGTGGCCCAGGGTTCGCTGAACCTAATCAACGTGTTTATCTGGTCGGTGCTGGGCTCGGTGATCGGCGCCTACATTTTGTACGGCGTCGGTGCGTGGCTTGGTCTTGAGCGCCTGCGCAAGATCGCGGACTGGATGTGGCTGGTGCGTGTCTCTGACGTGGATAAGTCCATGGAGTTCTTTCACAAGCACGGCAAGCCGTCGATCTTCTTCGGCCGCCTCATCCCCGGCATCCGCTCGCTGATCTCCATCCCGGCTGGCCTGGACCGCATGAACCTTGTCATGTTCGGCCTGTGGACTACGCTGGGCTCCGGCATTTGGAACGCCATCCTGATCTACCTGGGGCTCAAGCTTGGGGAGAACTGGGAGCAAGCCACCGTCTGGGCGGATACCTACTCCAAGGTGATCTACGTGGTGCTCATCCTGATCATCCTGGGCTTCTTGGCGTACTTCATCCGCCGCGCGGTGAAAGAACGTCAGGTGTAAAGGAGTACCGCATGAAAGCTCCCCGCAAACCGCACAACATTGCTCTCGCACTATACGAAGCGACGCGCGAGCATGCTACTGAAGAGATTCCTTTCCCACCGAGGGATGGGGAAGCTCCCATCGCAGATTTCGTGAAGAGTCTCCCGGCGGGCCAAACCGAGGGCTCCGACTGATTTTTGGCCTGTAGTTTGAGTACCCCGGTGTTGAGAGTGTGCAGCTGCCTCAGGAAATCTTTTCCTCCTGAGCCCAGTACGTAGCAAAATCAGGCAGTTCCTCAACTCTGAAATACCGCGAGTGGGTAACCTTCAAGTGCTCTAATCCAGAGGAGCCAATAACTACAATCTCAACGTCAGGATTGTGGTTAGCTTGCTCTTCCTCGAGCCTCCGCAGGATCGCTTCACGAGCGTCCGTGTACTCTTCAATCCTTCGTTCACCAGTTTTCCGGTTGAAAACTATCAGAAAGTGTTTCACCTTTCCCCCTCACCCTTCTCCCTCGTAGGCACTGAGACTTTGCGATAGAGCTCGCAGAAATTGAATAAGGTTTAGAATACTCGAAGCCTGCTCGCTGGTGACCGTCTCCGAATGCGACAATGCCTGAAATGCTTCGGACCGAATGAGGTGCAACCGTGGATTCAGCGGAACACCCAGCGGAATTTTTGCTAGCTGTCTCATTGAAATCAAGCCGTCTCTGATACTTGCGGCACGCTGGCGCTCAATGTTGTTTATCTCCCGCGCATTTGATACAAGTGCATCAAAAATCTTCGCGAGTTGCTCATCTTTCGGCCGGTAATTGGCTTCATATCGGATTCGGCGGCCCGTTTTATCCGCTAGTTGTTCAAAGGTATTGGCCCATTCCGACTGAAGCAAGGTTCGTATCTGAAGTTCAACAATGCCTGCCGCAGAGTGAATCACTAAGTGGATCGCCCGGTAGCCTCCGGGCTGTGGCCGGGCGATGTAGTCACGCTCGATGACACGGTGCCCCTTTGATTTCAGTATTTGTTGAAGCTCGAAGGAGAGGAAGCGTAGATCATCGTGAAGCACATTTACGGTTATCCGAGCTCCAGCAAAATCCCACATTCGGCCAAGCTGTACCTTCGCAGATTGGTCCATGTGGGATCTTCTAATTTTGTCGCCGATTGTTGACTGCGATTTCACCCGATACGCACTAACAATATCCGGACTTTGTCCTTCCCGTCCAAAGATCATCCGTGCAAAATCCGCACACGCGTCAGCTGTCTGTCTGGCTAGCTGGTCATGCCAGAAGATCATCTCTGGGGCCTCGATCGGAACGCTGGCATTGCCAGCAAAATACTCCCCAAGTTCATCGAGTTTGCGCTTTCCCCAAGGCCGTTTGTCGTCTAAAAACTGAAAGTCCATTATTCCCCCCTCTACTGGGACTATATCAGGGTGCCGGCTGGCACTTCGGGCACCACCAAATAACCCGCTCCAAGTCCCCTTCCCCACCCAAAAACCCTTTCTGGATTATCGTGCCGCAGCGCCTGCACGGCTTGCCGTAGCGCCCGAACACGTAGCTCGTCTCGCCCGCTCGCTTGATGCCGGTGGTCACCCTCACCGGTTCGTCCTTGTTGGCCCACATCAGGCGCCGCGCAAGGTGCACATGCTTATCGACGTCCACGTCACCCACCCTTTCCGCCGGGTGCGTCCCCGCGAGAAAGTTGATCTCCGCGCGGTACTCGTTGCCTATCCCGGCAAGGTTGCGCTGATCTAAAAGCGCGCGGCCGATCTCCAGCTGTGGGGTCGCCGTGATGCGGCGCACTGCTTCGGCGGCGTCGAAGTCTGGCGCCAACACATCGGGGCCAAGGTATCCCATCTCCTGCTCAAACTCGCGGGCGGGAAACACCCGCACGACGCCCAGCCAGAAGCCTACGAGTTCGATGGGTGGCCGTTGGGCGTCGTCAAGCAGGAGCACCACTCGCGCGGCATGGGCTGGCTTCTTCCAGCGGGTGCCGGCGCGGTGCATCGCCCAGGTGCCCTCCATTTTCAGGTGGGTGTGCAGGATTTGGGGCTGGTGGCCGGGTGCGGCGAACTGCATGAACAGGTGCTTGCCGTAGGGCCAGACGCGCACACACGTCATGCCGGTGAAGTCGACGGTGGCGTAGCGCGGCACCCGGATCGATGTTTTGAGCACCTCGCGACCTGTCATCCACTGCAGGCGCTTGGAAAGCTGATAGACCGAATCCCCTTCAGGCATGCCCGGAGTCTACAACCACAGGCTTGTCAGTCATCAAAGCTCAGCCCGTCGGGTGGTCCAAGCTCCTCCAACGCCTCAGCCACGCTACGTCCGCGACGCTTCGGCGGTGCCGAAACCTTCGCACCGATCCTCACGCCCTTATGCGTCACCGTCGCGCCGTAGTCTTTCAACGAGAAGGCAGACTCACCATTGAGTTTCTCCACGCTGATGGGTTGCATACGCCCTGCCTGCACAACGCTGGCAAGAGCGTCGACCACCAGTGGCATCGGGTCTTCGATGCCGTCAGGGAAGGTGTCGAAAAACGTGGTCATTGTTTTCCCACCGCGGGTGACGTGTGCGGCCAACAACCCATCGATCAGCACCACCATCGCACCAGCCGAGCGAGTCGGGCCTTGCGCGGGCCACGGCAGCGCCGCCCCGTACGGGTTCGCCGGGTCGGTGGCGGCCAGCACGTGCACCAGCGGGTCGCGGGCGCCTGACGGCCAGCCGACCACGTCGTCGGAATCCTGCTGGCCGCGTAGCCGGTCAATCGTTGCTGGCGTTGAGAATTGCGACGCGCCGAGGCCCTCCACGAGGTAACCGCGCATCGCTTTGCCGGATTCCTCGAAGGCGGCAAGAGTTTTATACGCCAGCGCGAACCCACCCAGGATGTCCTCGGCCACCACGGAGCCGCGGGTGACAACCCCGTAGCGGTCAAGCAGGCTCTCCCCCAACGCGACCGAGCGGCGCGTGGGGTCGCTATCAGGCGCAGGTGTGAGCGACCAGCGGCCCACCATGTCGGGCGGGACCGTCGATGCGAACGAGGTGCGGCCTGAGCGAATCCTGCTTCGTTGTGGCCGCCTCCGCGCCCGGTGCGCCGTCTTCCCGCCGGCCAAACGCGCCCGGATCGGGGCAAACGAATCCGGCGCGAGGAACCCGGCCTCCACCAGGTCCCACATGGCTTCGCGCAGCTCCTCAGTCGTGGTCTGCTTGGCTCCAGCGTCGCCAAGCAGGTCCCCGAACAGGAACCCGCCGCCGCGGCGCACCTTCTCCATCACCTGGGATTGGGTCAACGACAGCAGGGGTTCCTCAACTTGCGGCATGAGTTGGGCTGCGTAGTCGGTGGGCAGCAGCATGATCCACGGGTCACGCGCCCCTGCCTTGCCCGCGCCGACGATGGCAACCTCGCCGTTGGCAGTGAGCTCGTCGAGCATCGTCGGCGAATAGTCGCCCACACGCGACGGTAAGATGTGCGACTCCCAGGCGCTTGCGGGCAGGCGCACCCCAGCGAGCTGCTCGATGACCGAGTAGACACCGTCGGCACCCCGCAGCGCAGGCGTGACCCCCACCGGAGCCACATTCGACCACGAAGGCAGGAAGCGCCCATACGCAGACTGCGACACTGGCCGGGTCTGGGCGCGCGCCGCCGCCAGGGAGCGCGAGCGGATGATGCGTAAGACCTCGGCGGCGACGTACTCCTCTTCCTCGACGCCCTGCCGGTAGCGCCCCGGGATCACCTTGTCCTTTTCTATAAGGCGCGACAGCGGCTCATGCGCCGCGCCCACCGCAAGCCCGAACGCGTCCGCAAGGTCCCGCAAGACAAACGGCCCTCGGGTGCGCACCCAGCGCCCGACCAGCTGCGCCAACGCATCCGGAATCGTTTGCACTTGGGCGGGAACGCCGGGTGGGACGGGCACGCCTAAGCCGTCGCGAAGCAGCGGCGCATCCAGCACCTGGGCGACGTGCTCGCGCCCGCCGATGCGCACCCGCATCATGCGTGCGCCAAGGGTCTGCTCCAGGGAGGTCAGGGGAACTGTGGTGTAGGTGGCAAGCTCATCGATAGGCACGGGCCCCACGATGCGCAGGGTGTCGGCGAACTGCTCGGAAGTCTCGGCGCGGCCCACGCGGCGCAAGCTGGCGTCTACCTCCGCGATGATGTCGGCGTCGAGCAGCTCGCGCAGCTCTACCGTGCCCAGCAGTTTTGCCAAAAGCGTTGGGTCCAGCGACAGCGCCGCGGCCCGCTTCTCCGCCAGCGGGGTGTCGCCCTCGTACATGAATGCGCCGGTGTAGTTGAACAGCAGCGAGGAGGCGAACGGGCTCGGCTGGTCCGTAGTCACCTCGGCGATGCGCACCCGGCGCGTATTGATGTCGCGCATCACCTCCTGCAAGGCGGGCAGGTCGTAGACGTCCTGGAGGCACTCGCGCACGGTTTCCAAGATGATGGGAAAGCTCGGGTAGTTCCGCGCGACGTCTAGAAGCTGCTCGGCGCGCTGGCGCTGCTGCCACAACGGCGCGCGCTTGCCGGGGTTGCGCCGTGGCAACAGCAGGGCCCGGGCGGCGCACTCGCGGAAGCGCGAGGCGAACAGTGCGGAGTTGCCCACCTGTTCGGTGACAATGTCCGCGATCTCGTCAGCGTCGAATTGGAAGATCGCCCCGTCGGGCTCCTTCTCTCCTTGCGGCAGGCGCAATACGATGCCATCGTCGCCGGCCACCGCCTGGGCGTCCATGCCGGTCTCCTGCGCTACCCGCCAGCCGGTGGCCAGCGCCCACGCCGCGTTGACCCCTTTGCCAAACGGGGTGTGCAGCACGACCCGCCAGTCCCCCAGCTCATCGGTGAAGCGCTCCAGCACAAGCGTCTTTTCGTCCGGCAGGATGCCGGTGGCTTCCTCCTGCTCGTCGAGGTACTGCAGCAGGTTGTTGCGTGCGCGGGTGTCCAAGCTTTCGTCCAGAGCATTTTTTGCTTCTCGACGAAACTCCCCCAGCGCCTTCCCCAACTCATACGGCCTACCCAGCCCGTCGCCTGTCCAGAACGGCAGGCGCCCGGTGTGTCCTGGCGCGGGTGAGACCTGCACCTGGTCGCGGGTGATGTTTTCGATGCGCCACGAGGAGGCGCCGAGGGTGAAGACATCGCCCACGCGGGACTCGTAGACCATCTCCTCGTCGAGCTCGCCGACGCGGCGGGGAGCCTTATCTCCCTCTTGCGAGCCTGCGAGCAAGAACACCCCGAACATGCCGCGGTCCGGAATCGTTCCCGCGTTGGTCACCGCCACCCGCTGCGCGCCGGGGCGGGCTTTGAGCACGTTGTCCTCCAGGATGGCGCGGGGGCGCAGCTCAGCGAAGTCGGTCGACGGGTAGACGCCGGTGACCAGGTCGATCACCGAGTCAAACACGTCTCGCGCGAGGTCCTTATACGGCCAGGCGCGGCGTACGGTGTCGTACCACTCGTCCACATCGAGGTCTTCCACCGCAACCGCCGCCACCGTCTGCTGGGCGAGCACGTCCAAGGGGCTTCGCGGTGGCGAAAGCTCCTCGATCAGCCCTTGGCGCATGCGCGGCACCGTCACCGCCGTCTGTACCAGGTCTGAGCGGTGCTTGGGGTAGAAAATGCCCTCAGAGACTGCGCCTACCGAGTGCCCGGCGCGCCCCACGCGCTGCAAGCCGGAGGCCACCGAGGGCGGCGATTCCACCTGGATGACCAGGTCAACCGCACCCATGTCAATGCCCAACTCCAGCGAGGAGGTGGAAATCACCGCCTTGAGCGTGCCTTCTTTGAGCATGGTTTCGGTTTGCAGGCGCTCTTCCTTGGACACACTGCCGTGGTGGGCGCGCGCGATAACGGGTGCGGCGTGGCCCGCGGTGTCCACAGACTTCATCAGCTGCGCCGGTGGGCGACGCGTAGCCACGCTTAACGCCTCCGGGTCGTGCTCTTTCGCCCAGAGCTCATTGATCTGGCTGGTCAGCCGCTCCGCGGTGCGGCGCGAGTTCACAAACACAATGGTGGACCGGTGCGCCATCACCTCTTCATAGACCGCACGCTCAATGTGCGGCCAGATGCTTTGAGGGGTGGCGCTGAAGGTTTCGGCGGGGGTAGCGTCGTCAAGCAAGAGCCCATCATCAAGCACCGCATCGCCGATGGTGGAAGCATCCTCCGGCACCGGCAGATCACTCATGTCATCCACCGGAACCCGCACGGCAAGCTCCCACTTCTTTTCCGCAGGCGGGTTGATAATCGTGGTGCGCGGGCCCAGGAAGTTAGCCACAGTTGCTAATGGACGCACCGTTGCAGACAACCCAATACGCTGAAAACTCCCCGCCAGACGCTCAAGGCGTTCCAACGACAGCGTCAGATGCACGCCGCGCTTCGTGCCGGCAAGGGCGTGGATTTCGTCCACAATCACCGTATCTACTGTCTTCAAAATGCTCGCCGCCTTCGACGTGAGCATGAGATACAGCGACTCTGGCGTGGTGATCAGGATGTCTGGGGGTTTGCGCAGCTGCCGGTTGCGCTCCGCCTGCGGGGTGTCACCGGAGCGCACGCCGACGGAAATATCCGGCATTTGTTTGCCCATACGCTGCGCCACCCGCGCAATGCCGGCAAGGGGTGCGCGCAGGTTGTTTTCCACATCCACACCAAGCGCTTTCAGCGGCGAAATGTAGAGCACGCGCGTGCCCCCGTGCGTGGAAGTGTGCGCACCATCAATCGGCAGCGCCGTCTGGCCTGAGCGCTCCACCAGGGCGTTAAGCGACCACAAAAACGCCGCCAAGGTCTTGCCCGAACCGGTTGGCGCAACCACAAGGGAGTTCTCCCCCGCGGAGATGGAACGCCACGCTAAATCCTGTACACGGGTGGGTTCGGCGAAGACCTCCTCGAACCACGTTGCCACCTGGGGGTGGAAGCGATCGAGAACGTTGTCGGACACTCGGACCATGTTACGCGGAAGCGGTATGGTTAGAGGCTATGAGCGCCCAGTACTCCGATTCCAGGTTGACCAATCTGATTGCGCAAGGCACCGGCGAGATCCTTAAAGG
Organism: Corynebacterium riegelii; assembly: GCF_016728505.1. Classification (GTDB taxonomy): domain Bacteria; phylum Actinomycetota; class Actinomycetes; order Mycobacteriales; family Mycobacteriaceae; genus Corynebacterium; species Corynebacterium riegelii. The sequence goes on along the minus strand of NZ_CP068159.1, from coordinate 1,410,295 downwards.
TATCCGCGGCGTTGGCCTGCTGCGCGGCCGCGAGTTGGGTGAGGCTGGTGATGACCTTGCGCAGAACTGGATCGCCCGCGTGCTGGAACAGCACCGCCCGGGTGACGCATTCTTGTCCGAGGAAGCCGCCGATGACCCGTCGCGCCTGAACAATAACCGTGTGTGGATCGTGGACCCGTTGGACGGCACGAAGGAGTTTGCCACCGGCCGCCAGGATTGGGCGGTACACGTTGCCCTGGTGGAAGACGGTGTGCCAACCCATGCAGCTGTTGGTCTTCCGGATCTAGGCGTGGTGTTTAAGTCTTCTGACGTGCGACACGTCTCCGGCCCGTTTGCTGGCAAGGTTGCGGTAAGCAGGAACCGTCCGCCTGCTGTTGCGGAGTATGTGGCCCAGCAGATCGGTTTTGAAACCGCGCATGTCGGCTCCGCGGGCGCCAAGGCTATGCACGTGCTGTTGGGCGACTATGACGCCTACGTACACGCCGGCGGCCAATACGAGTGGGACCAGGCCGCACCGGTGGGTGTATCGCTTGCAGCTGGCCTGCACTGCTCGCGTTTGGACGGTAGCGAGTTGCGTTACAACAACGCGGACACCTACATTCCTGATCTACTGATCTGCCGCCCAGAGCTCGCTGACGACATTCTTGCGGCGTGCGCTACGTTCTTTGACCAGCACGGCAGCTACGAAGGAGTTAGCAACTAGTGACTGTCCCCACCCCGTATGAGGACTTGCTGCAAGACGTCTTAGATAACGGCACCGCGAAGGGCGACCGCACTGGAACGGGTACGCGCAGCGTGTTTGGCCGCCAGATTCGCTACAACTTGGCTGAGTCGTTCCCGCTGCTGACTACCAAGAAGGTCTACTTCAAGGCCGTGGTTGGTGAGTTGTTGTGGTTCCTGCGCGGTGATTCGAATGTGCGTTGGCTCCAGGAGCATGGTGTGCGCATTTGGAACGAGTGGGCTGATGCTGATGGTGAGCTTGGCCCGGTCTACGGCGTGCAGTGGCGCTCCTGGCCCACCCCGGATGGCCAGCACATTGACCAGATCCAGCAGGTGGTTGACCAGCTGAGGCAGAACCCGGATTCGCGCCGTATTTTGGTCTCTGCCTGGAACGTGGCTGAGTTGGACAAAATGGCACTCATGCCGTGTCACTTGTTGTTCCAGCTCTATGTGGCGGACGGCAAGCTGAGCATGCAGGTCTACCAGCGCTCTGCGGACATGTTCCTGGGTGTGCCCTTCAACATCGCCTCTTATGCCCTGCTTACCCACATGTTTGCGCAGCAGGCTGACCTTGAGGTTGGTGAGTTGATTTGGACTGGCGGTGACTGCCACATTTACAACGACCATCTAGAGCAGGTCCGTGAGCAGCTTTCTCGCGACGCACGCCCGTACCCGCAGCTGAAACTGCGCAAGGCGGCGTCCATCTTTGACTATGACTTCGATGACATTGAGGTTGAGGGCTATGACCCGCACCCGACAATCAAGGCCGTGGTGTCCGTCTGATGGCAACTTTGGGCGCGATTTGGGCGCAAAGCCTTGATGGTGTGATTGGCAACGGCGAGGACATGCCGTGGCACCTGCCGGAGGATCTGAAGCATTTTAAAGAGACCACGATGGGCCAGCCGATCATTATGGGCCGTCGTACCTGGGAGTCTCTGCCCGTCAAGCCGTTGCCGGGGCGTGCAAACCACGTGCTCTCCTCGCGCGAGCCGGGCGAATGGTCCGACGGCGCCTACGTGTCCACGGACCTGCCGGATCTGGAGACGGATGCCTGGATCATCGGCGGCGGCCAACTCTATGAGGCCACGTTGGATGAGGTTGACGTCATTGAGCTCACGCTTATCGACGCTACGTTGGCCCCCACCCTTGCCACCCCCGTCTTCGCGCCACGTATTGGGCCCGAGTTTGCCTGTGTCTCTGACGGCGAGTGGCAAACCTCTTCGTCCGGCCTGCGCTACAAGTTCCAACGCTACGAAAGGCAATAAAGCAATCATGACTGCCCCTGCAACCACTTCCCACGTGACCATCTTTGCGGCTGACTGGTGCCCGTTTTGCAAGAAGCTGCGCCAGCGCTTGGACCGCACGGAAACGCCGTACGATCTTGTAGACGTTGAGGATGACGGCATGGATGACGTCAACGAGTGGATCAAGTCTGTCAACGACGGCAACCGCATCGTGCCCACTGTGCTCTACTCCGACGGCACGCATGCCACCAACCCGGAGGCCTCCGCCGTGCGCAAGAAGCTGCGTGAGCTGACCGGCGAAGAGTAAGCCGTTATCTAGCGAAGTCTCGCAGGGCGGCCTCGGCTGCCCACCACCCTGGCATGCCGTGAACCCCCGCACCTGGGGCTGTTGACGCTGATGCAAGGTACAGCCCGCGGCGCAGGCGGTGCGGCTGGCGCATGAGCAGCTGCGTTCCGTCCATGGCCCCGCCCGCGATGTCGCCCCCGATAAGGTTTGGGTTCCATGCTTCAAGCATCTGTGGGGATGTGTCTATCCTGCCTGCCACAACGTTGCTGAACCCGGGGGCGAATCGTGCAATCTGCGCCTCTATTAATGCAGCGACCTCGCCCGGGTAGCGCTCCCGGTAACCATGCGGCACGTGAGCGTAGCTCCATAACACGAGGCCTCGCGACGGATCAGCGACGAACTGTTGGCTCACCATCACAAACGGCTGCTTGGGCATCACGCCGTTGGCCACGGCTTTCTCGGCCTGCACGATCTCTTCTGCTGTGCCGCCCACGTGCACGGTTGCGGCTTGTCCCACACGCGGGTCAGCCCAGGGCACGGGTGCGCGAAGCAGGAAGTCCACCTTGTGCACTGCCGGACCGTAGCGCCATGTACGCATGGAGCGAGCCCTTTTGGTTGATAGCGCGGTGCCTCCCATGCGCAGGACCTGCTTTGGGGTGAGGTTGAGGATCACCGCGTCTGCGCTTGGCAGCCTGGTTACTTCCTCGCCGCAGCGCACAGTGCCGCCGTGGGCTTCAACGATCCGCCGTAACGCAGCAGTAATCGCACCGGTACCGCCCTGCGCCACCGGCCAGCCGCGAGTCATGCCAAGTGCGCCGAAGAGCAGGCCGAACGCCCCGGTAAACGGTCGCGACGGCGAGGTAATCGCGTGCGTTGCGCTGCCGGCAAACAGGGCGCGGGCCTCCTCAGAGCGAAATGCCGCGCGCCCAAGTGTCGTTGCAGGCAGCACGCCCGGCACGCCGAACCTTGCTAGCGCAATCGGGTGCCGTGGCAGGTGCGGCATCGGCGCCAAGACGTCTTCAAGAATGCCATCAATGCGCCCCACCACTGGCCGGTGCAGCCGTGTCCACGCCTCTTCGTCCGCACCGAGGTTCGCCGCGGTTTCTTCCAGTGAGCCCGCGAGCACTGCCGCGCCCCCGCCAAGGGGATGTGCCATCTCATACGGGGCGCGCAGCCACCGCACGCCATGGTCTTCAAGCCGCAACTTGTGAAAAGCCGGGCTGGCCACACCGAAGGGGTGCCCGGCAGCGCCAAGGTCCCGGTGCTCGCCGCTATCAAGCATATCCGTTGATGCTGCTCCCCCAACCGAGTGTGCGCGTTCAAACACCTCCACCTGCCATCCTTCTGCGGCAAGGCGTGCTGCGGCGGTCAACCCGTTGGGGCCAGCGCCTATTACTGCGGCGGTTGGTTTCACTCAGCCCATGTTAGGGCCCGTGTGTTAGGGCCCGTGTTAGGTCCCTGCATTACACTGCGCCGGGTGAATATGAAGCAGATTGGTTGGATGTTGCACTGGGTTGTGCGCATGGTCGTGCTGGCAATGTTGCTGCCGTACGCAGTGTTCAAACTCGGGTTGATGCAGATGAGTACTCCGGATTTCCCGGAGCTTCTGATCACGCTGGGCGAGAAGACCCCGATGGGCTTGCTGTGGACATTTATGGGGTTCTCCCCTGTCGTGCAGTTTCTTGCGGGCCTTGCGGAGTTTGTTGCCTGTGTGCTGTTGCTGTGGCGGCGGACTGCGTGGCTTGGTGGGTTGATCGGCTTCCTTGATCTGGCCGTGGTTTGGCTGCTGAACATGACGTTTGATGTGCCGGTGAAAATCCCGTCTGCGATTCAGGCGCTGCTGTTTCTTCTGGTGTTGGCGCCGTGGCTGCCGCGGCTGTTTCGCTTCATTGCTGGCCAAGCCACTGAGGCGGTAGATGCCCCGCGGGTGATCACGTCAGACAAGATTCACCGCGTGACCCGTTTCTTCCCCGCGCTGGCGGCGGTGGTGTTGCTTGGCGGCGCCGGGTTTGCCATGTTCACGGGAATGCCGAAAGCCGTTGACCGTGAGGGCACTGAGCTTTCGGGCGTGCATACTGTCGCCGGCGGGGACATTGAGCCTTCCGCGGATTTGTCGCAGGATAACCGCTGGTCCGAGATCGCGTTCGGCTCCATGGACGGCTTCCAGGCCGAGCGGTTCCCCCAGGTTGAGGGCGAGACTCCGGAGGGTGATTTCCATGGGCTTCTTGCTTTACGACGCACCTCCGGCGCCCTCCAAGAAGGCTTCTACACCCTCCAAGGCGACCGCGTTATTATCCAGCTCACCGCCCCGATGACGGATGATCGCGTCAATGCTCGCCCCCGCGGTCCAATCGAGGAAACCCTGGAGTTCACGTGGCGCACCAATGGCGACACGCTGGAGCTTCTGCCTGACTACGGCACCGCGTTCACCCTCACCCCCTCCAAACTGGGCACGACGCTGTTGGATCAGCCGTTTACGTGGATCGCGCCCCCGTTCAACCGCTAGCGTGATCCAGCCCAATTTCAACAGCCCAATTTCAACACCCGCGCGGCGCTGCGGTAATCTAGCGCCACTGCCCCAGTAGCTCAGTGGATAGAGCACTTCTCTCCTAAAGAAGGTGTCGGAGGTTCGATTCCTCTCTGGGGCGCTCTCTGGGGCGCTTTTGGGGGTCTCGAAGAATCTGGTGTGATTGTTCGAACAACCCTCTCAAAACTTCAAAAACACCTCTACCTGCACAAATAGGAGAGGCGTTTTTGTTGTGCCGGGACCGTTTCCGGGCTGTCGTTACCAAAAAATGGCCGAAAATCGCTACCCGTTGATCGCTTCTATGGGGTGTCAGGCCGTCCCGTAAAGGACGGCGACGCGTGTTCCAGAGTTTCAGAGCAAGCGAGTAATAGAACCCCTCAATGAAAGGCCGTCCCGTAAAGGACGGCGACGCCAAACAGTGCACTTAAGGCGACTGTCACCGGCAAGCCCTCAATGAAAGGCCGCATGGCTAGAGCTAGACTACATCGTTCCTCTATGCGGCAGGGAGCTCTAGGTGTTTGCGGCTTTGAGGACTTCCTTCAAGCGTCTTCCGTGGTTAAGATGGTCAGCGCAGAAGCGAAATAGAAACGGGGTGTGAAAGATGGCTCATGAAGTGCACAGTGTAGATCCTTCCCTCACTGCACCAGACGTGCTGGCCCGTGCTGCGGAAAGCAGTGTGGAGGGTGCTGTTGCAGTGACGTCGATGGCTAGCAGCTGCGGGTTGGACGAGCTGCCAGCCTGGCTGAGCCTGAACGCTGCAGCATCCCTTCTTGGTTTGAGCGCCCTGCATGTTCGTTTGCTGGGGCGTGACGGGAAGGTGATGCTGCGGTCCACTCGCGATGGCGTTGAGGTGGAAACCGCCTCTGTGCTCCCTAGGCTCCCGGACACGATACGAAGCCGTGAGATCTTTGCGCGCCACGCCGCCCATCCTGATGAGCTTGTTGCGTCGGCAGTTGCATCGCTATCTGAATAACGTTATTTCCCATGGCTCTTCCAGCACGGCTCACAATTTACTGCGCGACACAAGACCTCAAACTTGAAAGTTGGGACAGCGCTGGGCCGATTGGCGGTGTATCCACGCAGGTAGAGCACCCCGTGCTCGAGCATGCTAACGCGATTTTTGCACCGGACCGTGACTACGCCAAGGCTCCGGCGAAAATCAGCGGAGTGCGTCCCACCTGTTACAAAGTGAAGACTTCTCGGTACCGTGGGGTGGCCTTTATGGATCCGGACGGGCAAGTTTGGGTGGTTTCAGCCGGAATCCGAAAAGGCGTGGATCGTGACGATTTCTATCAGCGGTTTATGCGCCGCAGTGAGATTGACCCGCAGTGGTGGCTCCCTACTCCTGTGGATCGCGCATTGCTTGAGAAAGAGAAGAAAACAGATCGCCTACTTGCTTGGCGGAGACGCCTCTTTGATCAGGTTGAGTCTGCGATGGCACATTTCAAACACGAGGCATACGGCGGCTGCGCCGACCCCGTTTTCTCGGTGGATCTGAACGAAATTACACAGTTTTTGGATCTCTCTAGTCTCAACACAACTCTCCCCGCAGTGACAATACGGCTGATCTCCCTGGGCGAGGAAGAGTGCCTGGGTATCGAATTACAACTTGAGCAGCACCATGACGAAAGAACGCAATCACTCTGTCAGCTTGGGATAGAGACAATCGCCGCTGCCATACATGATGGTGAGCAGGATTGGTCGAAAGACGGCCTGACGGAAATGGGGCAGCCACAGTTTGTTCTGGAGTTTGGGGGAGAGATAACGCTTGACTCCGTGCTACGTGGGGATCGAAGTGCAAAACCACCGGCATGGTTTAGGCCGGGTAGCGTGCACCATCTCGTTGCTGAAGAGATAGCACAGTCGCATGTTCGTACTGTGTCAGACGCCATCGTCCAAGGTAATCCAGTTTTTGCGCTGTGTGGGACGGTGTTTGTGCCGCGTCAGGATCACCAAAGACTTGCCGCGTGTCCTCGATGCGCGCGGATTCAAGGCCTGCTAGAGCAATCCGAATCGAAAGAATGAAGGTACCTACTTCTCCTCCGTTTACGGTTCCACGAAGCAGTACGCTGAGGAACTCGCGCGTTGTCTCGGCACGACCGCGCAGGAGATTCCCGATCCCGCTGAAGTGTCCGCAGCCGCCGCAGAGCGCCCCATCGTCGTCCTCGCTCCGGCGCACGGACCGATGAATGCTGCGGCCAAGTTCGCAACGAGATATTGAATGGCACGCTTCTGCCCGGCACTCAACTGAAAGAAGTCCAGCTGGCTAACCGCTTTGGCGTTTCTCGTACACCGGTCAGAGATGCACTTTCCCGTTTAGAAGACTTGGGGTTGGCAGAACGCGTTAATCGAGGTCTCGAAGTGCGCGGTTTGGATCCAGAACAAGTTATCCAGGTCTACGACATGCGGATCTTGCTCGAAGTCGAAGCGTCCGGCCAAGCCGCTCAGAATCGGAACCTGAACGATATCCTCACGCTTGAAGCACTCCTGGAAAGAGATGTTGCGACCGGCTATTTGGTAGCAGTGTCGTGACTATCTGGTAGCACTTCAGTGAGTATCTGGTAGCAGCTCAGGGGGCTCGGGGTGATACTTCCGGTAGCCGCACCACTCGGGTGCGGCGTGTACTGGAAGGAGTCCGCTTATGACGGATTACCGTGCGGTGATGACGCTGCTGATTAGGAAGCGTTCTTACCGCCAGATTGAAGACCAGATCGGGTGCTCGCACCGCGCAATTTCTCGAGCGAACCAAGCGCTGCGAAGCCTTGGCCTGACCACTGCCCAGCAGGTCGCGGCGTTGACCGATGACGAGTTGGCCGAGATATTCGTTGACAAACGCACCAGTGGGCAAGGCGAGTTCGTCCCGATTGACTTTGACGCGGTCGTCAAAGCACGCACAGGGCGTACGAAGCAAACACTGCAAGTATTGTGGGCTCGCTACACCACCACCCCCGCCCAGCCGGGTCAGCGTCACTACAGCTACGACCGGTTCCGCCAGCTGGTTGCCTCCCATGTCGATGCTGCCGGGCTTAGCGCGCGGATCACCCATGCACCAGGCCATACGATGCAGGTGGATTGGGCAGGTACCAAGATGCGCCTGTACGACCCTGCGGGCACGCCGGGTGCGAAAGTCAATATTTTCGTCGCTTCGCTGCCGTATTCAGGGATGTTGTTTGCGTGTGCGTGTGTTGACCAGCGTCAACAGTCCTGGCTTGATGCCCATCGTCAAGCGTTTGACTACTTCGGTGGAGTCTGTCAGGTTGTTGTCCCCGATAACGCGTCAACAGCATCAAACGCGATTAGTACTGCCGATAGGAATCGGAAGGTCAACGACACCTACCAGCAGTTCTTGGAGCACTACAACACAGCAGCACTTCCCACACGCGCGCGCCGGCCGAAGGATAAAGCAAATGTGGAAGCTGCGGTAAAGATCGTCACCCACAAAGTCATCCACACCCTTGAAGGCCACCAGTGCGTTGACGTAGACGAGCTCAACGCAAAGATTGTGGACTTAGTCGACGCGATCAACACCTCCGTGCCATTTCGCAGTCAACAGTCAAGCCGCAGGGATCTCTTTGAACAACACGAGCAGCATCTCCTTGCTGATCTGCCGCAAACCCCGTGGCAGCACACCGAGTGGAAGCGTGCGAAAGTAGCCCCAGATTTCCATATCACGGTTGCAACGGTGCGCTACTCCGTTCCGCATCAGCTTGTTGGCCGCACTGTCGATGTGCGCATCACCGGGCAAGTCTTGACCGTCTTTGATCAAGGCACGACCGTGGCAACCCACCAAGTTTCGCATAAGCGTGGGGCCTATGTCACTGACTATGAGCACATTCCATCTGGCATGGACTCCACTCGTGGGCTGTGGACAAGCGACTACTTTTATCGCGAAGCCAGCAAAACCGGCCCGGCAACACGCAAGGTCATCGAAGAACTCATCGCGGCGAAAGCCATCCCGGCCCAGGCGTACCAGTCCTGTAGAAACGTGCTGTCGATGGGCAAACACGGCAACAAACCAATCCTGGAAGAGGCATGCCAGCGCCTGATGGCCAACGACGGCAGCCGACGGGCGGTGTCATATACCGCAGTCAAAAACATGATGGCCGCCATACGCAAAGAACACGCCACCCGGCCCCGCGGGTTAGACCAGGCCCCGCGCAGCACCACAACCAACCCATCCACCGTCCCTGCAATCACCGACCGGGATACCACCGGCGCGTTTCTCGGCGGTGCAGACCAGTTCAGCATGGACAACCTCGCGAAGAAAGGACACTAAAGCCCATGTCATCACCAACCCCGCCAACAGATCGCTTCCTTGACGAATCCGTCCTGGCCGACTTCACCGCGCTGCGGATGACTGCCTTCGGCAGAAGCGTCATCGAGATTGCCAACGATCCCGCATTCGACGCATGGACGTTTTCCCAAAAGGTGCTCTACGCACTCGATAAAGAAGTCGCGGCCAGGCGTGAACGACGCATCAACAAACTGCTGAAAGCATCCCGATCGCCAAACCTTGATGCTTGCCTTGAAAATGTAGTCTGCACGCCTGACCGCAACATCAACCCCGAGCAAGTCAGCAGACTCGCTCACGGACAATGGTGCCACCTGGGCCAAAACATTGTCATCCTGGGCAAATCCTCAGTCGGCAAAACCTACCTCGCCCAAGCCCTGATCACAGCAGCATGCCGCAACGACTACTCCGCACGGTTTTTCCGCACCGACATGCTTGCCGCCGAACTGGCAGTCCTGCAACCCGATGACCCCATACGGCTGAAGTTCATCCAGCACCTCCACAACGTCGACGTCCTGGTCTTAGATGACTTCCTGACCACACCTATTGATGCCGCGACCGCGCACCAACTTCTCAACATCCTCGCCGGACGAGAAGGCAAAGTCTCAACGATAGTGACCTCACAATTCACCCCGCAGGAGTGGTACAAGTCCATCCCCGATGCCGTGATCTCCGAGTCAATCCTCAACCGACTTGTCTCCGGTGCGGAGATCATCACACTCGAAGGACCAAACATGCGCCTGACCACCAACGCATAACCACCCACAACGCCTGAGTAAGACACCGCTACCGGATACTCACTCAGGCGCTACCAGATACTCACCACACCGCTACCATTTCAGTCTTCTGAACAAAGAGATAGGAGCTTAGAAAAACCGACGGACCGACGGATGCCGAGCTCATCCAAACCAACCTGGAATTTCACCGTGCAGTCTGGAAAGCGTCCCAAAATCCTGTTCTTATCGATCTACTAGAGCGCCTCATGACCCATTTGGTTCACGCTCCTACATCCACGCTTAGCGTCGACGATCGACAAAACGAGGCCCTGAATGAGCACGCTAAACCCATAGAAGCAATTAGCGATCGTGGGGTTGCCCGCAAATCGTGGACACGTAGTGGAGCTGCCTGATGGTTAGGCAGCTGTTTCTTTTTTGTTGGTGGCTTGGGTGATGTGGTACTCGAAGTCGACGGGGCTGATCATCCCGAGTGCGGAGTGCCGGCGTCGACGGTTGTAGACCACCTCAATCCAGCGCGCGACAGCCCTACGTGCAGCGTCACGGGTAGGCCAGCGCTGCCGGTCATAGAACTCGGTTTTAAGTGTTGACCAAAACGACTCAGCCATCGCATTATCGAAGCACACTCCGGTACGCCCAACGGACTGGGCGATACCCAGGTCACGGCACACGTCCCAGATCTGATCGCTTGTAAACTGTGATCCACGATCAGCGTGAAACACCAGACCATCAGCAACCTCACCACGCAGCGTATAGGCCATGCGCAAGGCCCGTTCAACCAGAGAAGTATCTTGAACGCTATCCATCGCCCAGCCCAGCACACGGCGGGAATGGCCGTCGCGGATAACACACAAGTACAACCAGCCCTCACCGGTGCGCAGGTAGGTAATATCCGACATCCACACCCGATTAAGCTCACCGGCATCAAACATACGCTTGACCAGGTCCGGAAGCGTGGACTTACGCTTAGATTGAATCGTTGTCACCGGGACGAAGGCCCGCGGTGAAATCCCTTCAATGCCCATCAGACGCATCCGCTTGGCCACAGTCTTGCGGTTTAGTGCAATGCCGTAGCGCTCGGCAAGTTCCGCAGTGATCCGTGGGGCACCGTAGACGTGATCAGAATCTGACCAGATCTGATGGATCTTGCGGTCAACATCGTCGTAGAATGCTGCCCGATCATCGTTTCCAGATAGCCGTTGTTCCTGCTTATTGGCCCATTTGTAGTAGCCGGACCGGGACACTTTCAACAGACGTGCCATGCGTTTGATGCTGTAGTTCGCCTTCTCCTGCCGCATTAGTTCGAACTTTTCTGTTCGCGTTGCTTCGCGGCGAAGAAGGCTGTCGCTTTTGACAAGAACTCATTGTCTAGCCTGGCCTCTGCCAGCTCACGACGCAGACGAGCAATCTCAGCGCGAAGATCTGTCTCGCTCATCCCATCGCTGGCGCCTCGGCGCTGTTTTTCATCTTTGACCCACCTGCCCAAAAGCCCCGGAGCGACACCGATCTCCCGGGCCACATGAGCGATCGGGCGCTGCGATTCAATCACGAGATTCGCAGCTTCACGCCGGTACTCCGGCGTGTACTTCTTGCGTTGTTGACTCACAATGAACATCCTCTCCTACGGACACAACATCCGTACAAGTCGGGTGTCCACTAAACGAGGGTAACCTCAATCGCGATACTGCGGCCGCTCGAGATATTGCCAATCAGCACTTCAGCACAGCGCGCGAAATCCGGATGAACCTACTCCGAAAAGCTGCTCTACGAGATGCCACTCAGTAGAGATTCACAACCCTAAGATCCCAGATCCCGGACTACTGCTCATACCAACGAGTCCCATGGCTCTATCGGACTGATCGGGTACCGCTCATCAACGGTAAAGCGTTGGCACACCACCTCGGTGTCGTCGTCAATATCAAGTGCTCCGATGTACTCCACAAACTCTGGCGAGCGCCAATAACGTTCATGCCCGGCACGCCATTCGCCGGCATCCGTGTAGCCCTCTCCCTCGGCAATGGCATGCTCGTCGCTCACGTCCGCCAGCCGACAAACCTGCACGTCGGCCGTACGAATGACGCACACCACGTTGTCATGTGAGTCAAGGACGGCCTCGAGGGCCTCCACTTCCTCATGCGGCTGATAGTCGTTGGGGTATTCAGCCAACAAGGATGCTGTCGCAGTTTTCGTTCCATTCAGGATGGCGTTGACAAGACCGTCACGGAGCGGGCCTGGAAAGGCGAACTCGCCACGAGGCAACTCCGAAATGGGTTCTACGGTGTCCCGATTCATACATTCATATTAGGCAGCGAGGATCACCGTCCTTGGTATCGCACTGTTATACCTCGCATTTCTTGGGTTTCCGCAGCCCTGAACAGTCGTTTTCCACTGGTCGTCTAGCTCGGTGGTTGTGGAAACAGACGATGAGCGTGGTGGTTTGGGTGTTTGACCTTCCACCCGATCCGGCCCTGCTTGCGTGTGCGACGAGACTGGAGATTTGCGGCGCTCCTCGAACGTTTGTTTGCCATTTCCTCGTAAGCCAATGGGGCATGTGGGATCGGTCGATATACTGAATGCAACCGCCAGTCCATGCAGCAAATATGCGTGTGCAAATTGGGAAATAACTGCTGGTTTACCCCTTGCGTATAGAACAGTTAGACGGGTATAATTAGAGGTACGAAACAAAGGGAAAACGGGAACACAACACTGGGGGTAGACCGTGGGCGAACCATACTTCCGCACACAAAGACCAGAAGATCCACTGAGCACGTTTAGTCAAGGTATTCGCGATATTTACTGGAATGCCTTCGGTCACTTCGCCACACCCGGGGCAAGTGTTGATATTGATGACTTCGACGTGACTGTGGTGTCAATGAGGGAAGCAACCGGCTGGACTAAAAGCTCGGTTGAGCAAGCGATCTTCTCCCATGCACGCCTGCAACACTTACCGAAGCTGCGTGCCCTCCAGGCCAAGACGCGTGTGATGGATCTACGCCATTTACGTGCCATCGATACTGTGCTTGCTGAACTCGGCCCAGACATTACGGATGAGGCGTATGCCGAGTTCGACGAGATGTTGACTACTACGTTTACCCCGACACGGCCTGGGCAACACACTCCACAAACCACGACGATTACCCGACGTATCCGGGAGATGATCAAACGCATCGACCCAACCTGTGCTTATCAGCCGAAGCGACGCCAACAGCGAGTGGCGCAGGCACATGCGGCTGATGATGCGGTGACCTTTGAGGTGTCTGCACAGTCCGGCACAGTCAAAACACTGGTCACGTTGGCGACCAACCCGTTGACGGCACAGGTCGTGCGCGAGCACGTGTTGGCTACTGCACGGGAACACAAAACCTCCATGGCAGATGCGATGGTCAAACTACTCTCCGGGGAAATCACCCCAACGAAAACGACCCTGCATGTGTTTGTGCCGAAGGGTCGTGAAGCCGGTGGGCCAGCGTACGTACCAGGGGTTGGGGCACTGACCCCGGAAGCCACCGCAGCACTCGATGACCTGCTAGCCACAGCGAAGGTCACCGAAGTGGATATGGAGGCAGAACTCCAAGCGCATACGGATAGCTACACCCCAACCGAAGCAATGCGACGCGTCGTCTGCGCACGCCACACGCACTGTGTGTTCCCAGGATGCAACGTCCCGTCATTGAGGTGCCAGTTGGATCACCGGATTCCGTTTGGCCAGGGTGGCAAAACCACACCAGGAAACCTCTACCCACTGTGTCAAAAGCACCACAACTTGAAAACCGATAAGCGTGGTTTCTACGTCCCGGATCCGGATACGGGTGAAATCTTGTGGCTGTTTGCCAACGGCACGTATGAAACCTGCACCCCAGACAGCTTGATCGCACACAACACGAACGCCGCGGCCCCGCGGTGGAAGTCAAACCTTGAGCAAGTGTGCCAGCGTCGCAGCCGAGTGGCGCAGTTTTACGCCAAGGGCCACAAAATACTGGACGATTTTGACCACCACCACAACCTCGAACAGGCCGACGCCCAGATCGCAGCCTTGGAAGAAGAATACGGACTGATTTTCCCAATCAAGGCGGTGTTGCCGGAGCCGTTGCCAAAAGAACCCGATTTTTGTGAACCACCCTTCCCCGACCCAGAAGATGCCTACGGATGGGTGGAAGACTACGACCCAGAAGAACTCGTCGATACCCGACCCGAGTAAGAGAAGCAGGTGGCCAGGCTCAAAACAAAAAACAGCCCGTTTTTCCGAAGGAGGACCCGGCGTGGTTCCTGACCTGGGACAAATGAGTGCCGAAATGAGTGCCGAGCTTTCACCAACCACAAGCCCAAAACCCAGAGGACACATTGTCGAGGAGAGATTCAACGACCGACGGTGACCCAAGCCAGGTTCCAAAACGAAAAACAGGCGATTTTTCGGTTGAGAAATCACGGGATGCTCTATTGGACAGTTCTAGTGGACACCCAGCCTGCAGATACATCAGCATCAGGCATCAGCGATGTCGTAACGCCGCGCCTACCAAACCACGCAACCAGTGGGGCTAATGTTACGGATGTGACTGCATCTTCATACTCTCGCCGGACATTCCTCAAGTCCGCTGCCATCGCCACCGCGGCCGGCGCCGCCTCGTCTACGCTCCTCTCCCCTGCCGCTGCCGCCCAGGCCCCAGGCCGCGTGATTGGCACGGTTATTGACTATTCGGCGGGTGTGCCGTCGGCAAGCAGCGTGAAAGCCGCCGGCCACATGGGGGCGGTGCGCTACGTCTCCGAGCGTCGCCCGGGCGCGAACTGGATGCTGGGCAAGCCGGTTACGTTGGCCGAAACGCGCGACTTTGCCGCCCAGGGCCTCTACACCGCATCGGTATATCAGTTCGGGCGCGCGGAGACGGCTGATTGGTTGGGTGGTGCGGCGTCGGCAGCCAAACATGCCCCTGACGCGATCCGCCTGCACCGTGCAGCCGGCGGACCAACAGGCAAACCGATTTATGTGGCGATTGATGACAACCCGCACAAGGACCACTACACCCACCAGATCCGTCCCTACCTGCGCGCATTCCAGGCAGCGCTGACCGTGGCTGGCTACCAGATGGGCGTGTACGGCAACTACAACGTGATCCAGTGGTGCGTGGAAGACGGCATTGGCAGCTACTTCTGGCAGCACGACTGGGGCTCCGGCGGCAAGATCCACCCCCGCACCACGATCCACCAGAAGGCGAAATGGACTGCGACTATCGACGGCATCACGGTGGACATCAACAACGTCTACGTCCGTGACTGGGGTCAGTGGCTGCCCGGCCAGCCGCAGCAGTCGCCGCTTCCCCCGATCTCCCTGAATACGCCACAGCAGAGCGACGCAGCAGCCCTAGCAGATCTGATTGCAACGAGCAGCCAGCTGTCCTCGAAGATCGATTGGGCTGGCCTGCTCTAACTTGGCTCTAGCTTGCCTCGGCAACAAAAAACGGCGCTTAGAAAAAGCGCCGTTTTTTATGTCACGGATTAGTGGTCGACCGGAGCCTCCACACCAACACCGGTGAGCGAGCGGACCTCCATCTCGGCCTGCAGCTCATCGAAGTTGTCCGGCTTACCCAGGAAGGTACCGATGATGCCGCCGAGGAAGCCCAGCGGAATCGAGATCAGGCCCGGGCTGGACAGCGGGAAGATGGACCAATCTGCGTTCGGGAACATTGCAGTCGGGGTACCAGACACTGCCGGGGAGAGGAAGATCAGCACCAGGGCGGAGATCAGGCCAGTGTAGATGGACACAACCGCACCGGTGGTGTTGAAACGCTTCCAGTACAGGGAGTACAGGATGGTCGGCAGATTCGCGGAGGCCGCGATGGCGAATGCCAGGGAGACCAGGAAAGCCACGTTCTGCGTCATCGCCAGGATACCCAGGATGATGGAGACAATGCCCAGGACAACCACGGTGATGCGGGAGACGCGGACCTGCTCGTCCTCAGTTGCCTGACCGTCACGCAGCACGGCTGCGTAAACGTCGTGCGCAATGGATGCGGAGGCGGTAATCGCCAGACCAGCAACCACAGCAAGCACTGTTGCGAAGGCAACCGCGGCGATCAGCGCCATGAAGATGGAGCCACCGAGCTCGAATGCCAGCAGCGGAGCCGCCGCGTTTGCGCCACCCGGTGCAGCCAGGATGCGGTCCGGGCCAACGAAGGCAGCTGCTGCGTAGCCCAGGATCAGGGTGAGCAGGTAGAAGGAACCGATCAGGACAATTGCCCAGGTCACGGACTTACGCGCTTCCTTCGCCGTAGGCACGGTGTAGAAGCGCATCAGCACGTGCGGCAGACCAGCGGTACCAAGCACCAGGGACAGACCCAGGGAGATGAAGTCCAGCTTGGATGTGGTGGTTGCGCCGTACTTCAGGCCCGGCTGCATGATGTTCTCTGCCACATAGCCCTTCTCTGCCAGGTATGCGGAGTTGGCGTGGGTTTCAATCGCCTGGTCAAAAATAGCGTTCAGGCCGCCCTTAGCCACGACAAAGGCCAGGATGGACATGATCAGCACGCCGGTGATCAGCAGAACAGCCTTAATCATCTGCACGTAGGTGGTGCCCTTCATGCCGCCAACCAGAACGTAGACGATCATGACAACGCCAACGATGGCAACACAGATCGCCTGTGCGGCGAAGGAGTGCAGGTCCAGCAGCACGGACACCAGGGAGCCGGCGCCGGCCATCTGCGCGATCAGGTAGAACAGCGACACGAACAAGGTGCCGAATGCGGCGGCCACGCGGACCGGCTTCTGGCGCAGGCGGAAGGAAAGCACGTCCGCCATGGTGAAGCGGCCAACGTTACGCAGCGGCTCAGCCACCAGCAAAAGCGCTACCAGCCAGGCTACAAAGAAGCCGATGGAGTACAAGAAGCCGTCGTAACCACTGAGCGCAATGGAACCGACGATGCCCAGGAAGGACGCGGCGGACAGGTAGTCACCTGCAATAGCCAAGCCGTTCTGGGTACCGGAGAAGGATGCACCACCGGTGTAGAAGTCAGAAGACTCGCTGGTGGTCTTGCCCGCCTTGGTAACAATGAACAGGGTGACAACAATGAACGCGCCGAAGATGGCAATGTTCAGAAGCGGATTGCCGTTGGCCGCAGCCTCGGCAGCGAGGGTGTAGGTCTGCATGTGTTAGCCCTCCATCTCTTCACGGATCTGTGCCGCACGCGGCTCGATATTCTTGTTCGCCCACTTCACATAGACGTAAGTGATGGCGAAGGTGGTAATGAACTGCGCCAACCCCATCCACAGGCCCAGGTTCAGGCCAAGGAAAGGCCGTGCCATAACCTCCGGTGCGAAGGTGGCAAAGATGACGTAGAAGAGGTACCAGATAAGCGCGGCAATCATCACCGGGAAGGTGAATCCGCGAAAAGTGCTGCGAAGCTCCTGGAATTCAGGGCTCTGCTGCATTGCCACAAACTCGTCAGGCGTGGGCTCACGACGAGTGGGGACTGCTGTAGATCCAGCCACGGCCTCAATCCTTTCTTGCTAGAGGAAGTTTTCGCCTTGTTACGAGTTTGGTCAGCAAAAGCTGCCAAATACGTAACGCAACACAGAAAATGTAACGTACAGCACAAAGTCTCTCCAATGTTTAAGACTTCTCATTTCCCAGCTGGGGGTGAAACTACCCCCGCGCAATGCTGTGACCTGCATCGCTAATTAGTACTACTTACACATTTGTTTTCCCGTTTTCTGCATGAAAAAACGCCCACACCCTAACGGTGCAGGCGTTTTAGCAGCTCTAAGCGGACTAATTCGGGAACGTCCGAGGGTTGCCCCACAGGCGCTCGCCGGGGATGGAGTTGAGGGCGTCAACGTCAGCGCTATCAAGCACAAGCTCCACTGCCCCCAAGTTCTCCTCCAAGCGCTCCAAATTGGCAGTCTTGGGTACCACAGAGCAACCGAGCTTCATCAGGTATGCCAACACCACCTGCGCAGGCGTTGCATCGTGACGCTCAGCCACAGCAACAATCTCCGGCGCATCAAAGTTCTTCCCTCGCGCAAGCGGCGCCCACGCCTCAGTCACAATGCCGTGCTGAGCGTGGTACTCACGCAACTCCGGCTGCGTGAAACCAGCGTGCAGCTCCACCTGGTTCAGCACCGGGATGACACCGGTAGCCGCAATCAGCTCATCCAGCACTTCCTCGTAGAAATTCGCCACACCAACCGACTGCAACTGCCCCATGCCCTGCAGCTGCACGATCTGCTCAAACGCAGACACGTACCTACCCTGCTGCGGGCACGGCCAGTGCACCAAGTACAGGTCAATAAACTCCAGGCCAAGGCGCTTCAAAGACTCCTGGTACGCCTCCCCCGCACGGTGCTGGTCATCATTCCACAGCTTCGTGGTGACAAACAGCTCCTCACGAGTCACGTCACCAGCAGCGATCGCATCACGAATCGCCTTACCAACCTCAACCTCGTTGCCGTACAACGAGGCGGTATCAATGTGGCGGTACCCCAGCTCGATTGCCCGGCGCACCACCGGCTCTACATCTGCAGCTTCAAGCTTGTAGGTACCAAGGCCAAGCAGCGGGAAATCATAACCGTCATTCAGCGTGGTTACTGGGATACTCATAACACCCAACTCCTACCTAGCGTCCAACAGGTCAATAACAAAGACCAGCGTGCGACCAGCCAGCGGGTGACCACCACCAGCCGGGCCATAAGCCTTCTCCGGCGGGATGGTGAGCTGACGGCGACCGCCAACACGCATCCCCGGGATACCCTCCTGCCAGCCCTCAATCAGGCCAGCGAGCGGGAATTCCGCAGCCTCACCGCGGTCCCAAGAGGAGTCAAACTCATTGCCAGAGTCATAGGTCACGCCAAGGTAGTGGACCTTCACGTAGCCACCTGCGACAGCCTCAGCACCGTCACCAACAACCAGATCCTCAATAACCAGGTCTACCGGCGCCGGTTCCTGTGGAATCTCAATGATTGGCTTTTCCATAGGTCACTATCTCCTGTTCGTTCATAAGCTTCAAACAAGTAAAAACCGCCGAGCGGACTCCCAAGAGTATAAGGGAAGTCCGGCAAACGGCGGTGTTGGCAAGAAACGCTTAGCGCTTGTCGCGCGGCACGAAGTCGCGCTTCTGGTAGCCGGTGTAGATCTGACGCGGGCGGTTGATCTTGGTGTTCATCGCCAGCTGCTCACGGTACTGAGCAATCCAGCCCGGCAGACGGCCGATGGCAAACAGCACGGTGAAGAAGTCCGTTGGGAAGCCCATCGCGCGGTAGATCAGGCCGGTGTAGAAGTCCACATTCGGGTAGAGCTTGCGCTGGATGAAGTACTCATCATTCAGTGCAATCTCTTCAAGCTTCATGGCCAGATCCAAAAGCTCGTCCCCACCCAGGTGCTCCAGCACCTCGTGTGCGGTGTCCTTCACAATGGCCGCACGCGGGTCGTAGTTCTTGTACACGCGGTGGCCGAAGCCCATCAGACGGACGCCCTTTTCCTTGTTCTTCACGCGGTTCATGAAGTCAGTTGCGTCACCGTCGTGGTTGTTCTTGATGTCTTCCAGCATCTCCAGAACAGCCTGGTTAGCGCCACCGTGCAGCGGGCCAGCCAGCGCGTTGATGCCGCCAGCAACGGCAACGAACATGTTGGCCTGTGCGGAAGCAATCATGCGGACGGTGGAGGTGGAGCAGTTCTGCTCGTGGTCAGCGTGCAGGATGAGCAGCTTGTCCAGCGCCTTGGTCAGGACCGGATCAACGTGGTAGTCCTCGGTCGGGTAACCGAACATCATGCGCATGAAGTTCTCACGCGGGTTCAGGGAGTTGTCCGGGTACATGTACGGCTTACCGCGGGAAGCGCGGTAGGCGTATGCCGCCAACATCGGCACCTTGGCCATCAGGCGCACGGTTGCCTTGTCCAGCTGCTCCTCATCCAGCGGGTTGAGCTGGTCCTGGTAGTAAGCAGACAGAATGTTCACGGAAGACGCGAGCACCGCCATCGGGTGAGCGTTGCGCGGGAAGATGTTGAACGCTGCCTTGAAGTCCTCATCCAACAGGGTGTGGTGGCGCAGATCCTGGTTAAATGCGTCCAGCTCTTCCACCGTCGGCAGCTCGCCGTTGATCAGCAGGTAGGAAACCTCGTTGAAGGTTGCGTTCTCTGCCAGATCTGCAATGTCGTAGCCACGGTGGCGCAGAATGCCCTCAGCGCCATCGATGTAGGTGATCTTGGACTCAGTAGAACCGGTGGAAACATAACCCGGATCAAAGGTAACCAGGCCGGTCTCATTCAAAAGGTTGCCAAGTACAACACCATCGTTGCCCTCGGTGGCCTGCATGATGTCCATCTCATACTCGCCACCTGGGTAGTGAAGTACTGCCTTGTTTGCGTTTTCAGAAGCCACTATGAGCCTTTCCACGTAGACACTTGCCGCACCTAGGACACACCCTAAAAGCAGGTTGACACGTTGTGCGGATATTTACCTTGAGCCATAGTAGCACCGCGTGTGACACGGGTGACATGATTGCGCTTTTCGGCCGAAGGCTCACGCTTTGCGGACCCTTTACATATGGCGTCGCAAAGTATATTATGCAATGCACCGTAAAAATCTCCCGAAGGATGTCATGAGCACCTACCCCACCCTCCCAGCTGACCTCATCCCTGCCGACGGCCGTTTTGGCTGCGGCCCGTCCAAGGTTCGCCCTGCGCAGCTTGACGCTATCGTACGCGGCGCGGACATCATCGGCACCTCCCACCGCCAGCCCGCGGTGAAGAATGTTGTAGGTGAGGTCCGCGAAGGTCTGGCCGATTTCTTCCAGCTGCCTGAGGGCTACGAGATCGTCCTGTCCCTCGGCGGCGCCACCGCATTCTGGGATGCTGCAACCTTCGGTCTGATCGAAAACAAGTCGGCGCACCTGACGTTCGGTGAGTTCTCCGGCAAATTTGCCAAGGCTTCCGCACAGGCACCGTGGCTGGAGGAACCGCAGGTTGTTGCCGCTGAGCCAGGCACGGCCCCAAGCCCGAGCGAGCTTGATGGCACGGATGCTGATGTCATTGCGTGGGCCCACAATGAGACCTCCACCGGTGCGATGGTTCCGGTTGTCCGTCCAAATGCTGAGGGGCTTGTGCTTATCGACGCCACCTCCGGCGCCGGCGGCCTCCCTGTTGACCTGAACGAGGCCGACGTGTACTACTTCTCCCCGCAGAAATGCTTCGCATCCGACGGCGGGCTCTGGTTTGCGGCCATGAGCCCGGCTGCAATTGAGCGCATTGCGAAGGTCAAGGAATCAGGCCGCTTCATCCCAGCGTTTCTGGATCTGCAGACGGCTGTGGACAATTCACGCAAGAACCAGACCTACAACACCCCTGCCGTTGGCAGCCTGCTCATGCTGGCTGACCAGGTGAAGTGGATGAACGCCGAGGGCGGCCTGGACGCCATGGTTGCACGCACCACCGCAAACTCCGAGGCCCTCTACGCCTGGGCCGATGCACACGAGCTGGCAACCCCATTTGTACAGGACCCGGCGTCGCGTTCCTTGGTGGTTGGCACGATCGACTTCGCGGACTCCATCGATGCAGCTGAGCTGGCGAAGGCGCTGCGTGCAAACGGCATCCTGGATGTGGAGCCGTACCGCAAGCTTGGCCGCAACCAGCTGCGCATCGGCATGTTCCCAGCTATTGATACCACGGACGTTGTTACCTTGACCCGCGCAATTGATTCCTTGCTGGAGCAGGGCGTGGGCGCAAAGTAAGCGCCGTGTCCTGGGATAAGGTGGACGCTATGCGTGAGCTTTATCTCAGTGAAGAGGAATCGACGGAGCAGTTCTTCGTTCTGGTAGATGACGATGGTGTTCGCTACCAGCTCTCGCGTGCTGCGCTGGAAGAACTAAAAGAGGAGCCGACGCCGGAGCCGGAGCCGGCACCTGAGCCGGAGCCGCTCCCAGAGCCCGATCCCCTCTTCGCCAACGCGCTGACCATGCGCCCGAATGAGATCCAGGCCCGCATCCGCGCTGGCGCTACCGCCGCGGAGCTGGCTGAGGAGATGGGGGTTGCGGAGTCACGCGTTGAGCCCTACGCGCACCCGGTGTTGTTGGAGCGTGCGCAGATTGCTGAGGCCGCCAAGCAGGCGCACCCCGTGCGTGAGGACGGCCCGGCGAAGCTTACCCTGTTCGAGGTCCTTGCCTCCGCCTTTGCTGCGAGGGGCCATTCGCTTGCAGACGCTACGTGGGACGCCACCCGCGAACCCGGTGATGCCTGGGTGGTCCGCGTTTCCTGGAAGGCCGGCCTGACGGATAATGAGGCCACGTGGGCGTACAAGCGCCAGATGGGTTCGGGTTCCACGGCAGAGGCCCGCGACGCGGTGGCCCAGGATCTGACCGACCCTGACTTTGTGCAGCCGCGTTCCATCGTGAGCCTGGACAGGCGGGACCAACGCGTGGAGCCCGAGGAGCCCGCTGAATCCGAGGCTCCGGATGTAGAGGCAGCACCCGCCGAGGAGCTGGAGGGCGATTTCTTGCGCCACCCGGATGAGCAGGAGCAGCCGCAGCATCGTCGCCGCAAGGCTGTTACCCCGCACTGGGAGGACGTGCTGCTGGGTGTTCGCACCTCACAGAAACGGCCGCGCAAATGAGCTACCCAGCGGTTGTGACGGTGTGGTTTGTCACCTCGGCACACCCGGAAGAGGTTTTGGCGGCAGAGCCGAAGGCGGACCGTGGGTTTGGGCGCAAGCTGCTTGCGCAGATCAACCCTGGTTGGCCGATCACGCCGATTGGGCAGTTCCCGCTCAACCGTTCCTCACGCCCGGGCCGCGATGAGTTTTACATTGCCGGTTACCCGGGAGTGGCCGTGGTGCAGACCTTTGTAGAGGATTCGGAGGAGCTTTCCCACACGGTTGGGTACCTGCGCCGCGCACTCCCCGCTGCAGATACCTACGTCTTTGCCGAAGGCACTGACAGTGACTTCGGTGGGTTTTCGCATTACGTGGGCGATGAGCGTCGCCGCAGCCTAACCGCCACGCGTGAACGGGTGATTGAAGACTCAGGTCTGCCCGAGCCTTTCGAAGCCCCATACTGGGCAGGTGAGAAAGCCGAACAGCTCGGCGGCATCACCTTGCCGTTTGAGCCGAAGGATCTGGTCCACGAAGCGGAACGCAGCTGGATCGGTGTGGACCTGCGCGCAGGCAGCCCAGACGTACACGTGGTGGGGTATGCGGTGGATGGCCGCCCAGAGCCGAAGATCACGCAGCCTGCAAAGCCGCCCAAGACCAAGACGGTTGAGGAGGTTGCGGCGCGCTTTGCCGAAAAAGACAGCGCGTATGACGATTATGACGTGCAAAGCGACAACGACGGCGACGAGTTCGCCGAGCTTGCAGACGCCTCCGTGGCCGCCGCCAAGCGCATCGCCCGCGGCATTCGCCGCCGCGTGAAGAGTGCTGCGGCAGCACTCAAGGAGCGCATCCGCCACTCAGATCGGCCATAGATCGGCCCTAACTAGGCCCTAACGGTTGCGCTCGTAGAACGCAATAGCCGCGCTTGTTGCCACGTTCAGTGAATCAGTGCCGGGGCTCATGGGGATCTGTGCGCGCACATCTGCTGCACGCATTGCGTGTTCAGTCAGCCCCGGGCCTTCCGCCCCCACCATGAACGCCACCTTCTCATACGGCGCACCCGTTTCCGGGTTGGTGAGCGCATCCCGCAGCAGTACCGAATCCGGTGCCGGGGTCAGCGCCACAATGTGAAACCCCGCCTGGCGCAGCTGCTCCAGGTCGCGCTGCCAGGTGGTTGGCGTGCCCCCAAAGTACGCAAACGGAGTGCGCAGCACGTGCCCCATGGACACGCGCACGCTGCGGCGGTACAGCGGATCTGCGGTTGCCGCGCCGAAAAGCACGCCGTCTACCCCCATGCCTGCGGCGTTGCGGAAAATGGAGCCGATGTTCTCGTGGTCCCCCACTCCCTCCAAGATCACCAGGGTCCGAGCACCCGCTGCCACCTCAGCAACGCTTAAAGGTTCCGGGCGGTCAGCCGAAGCGAGAAGCCCCCGGTGCATGTCGTAGCCAGCAACCTGCCCCATAATTTCGCGCGTGATCTCGTACACCGGGATCTCGCGGCGCGACAGCTCCTCGCCGTGCTCCTCCAGGAAAGTAGCCAGGCGTCCCCCAAAACCAAAGACAGCGCGCATGGGAAAGCGCGATGCCAAAAGACGACCCGCCACCAACGGGCCTTCGGCGATCACCAGACGTTTCTCGCTATCGGAGTGTTTCAGGTCTCGGATGTCGTCGAGGGATGGGGACAACGGGTCGTCGATACGCATAATGCTCTGTGCCTTAACCCACGAGAGCCAGCAGTGGGCCCTGCGCAAAGTAGACAACAAACAGCGCGGAGATCAGCCACATGATCCAGTGGATCTCACGCGCCTTGCCAGCAAACAGCGCCATGACGGTAAACGCGATGAAGCCCACGCCAATACCGTTTGCAATGGAGTAGGTAAACGGCATGACCACGATGGTCAAAAAGGCCGGAAATGCCACGTCAAAGCGCGTCCAGTCAATGCCGCCAACCTGCATCATCATCAGCGCACCCACAATAACCAGCACCGGTGCCGCAGCCTCAATCGGCACAATCTCATACAGCGGGGTGAAGAACATAGCCAGCAGGAACAACACGCCGGTGACCACGTTGGCGAGGCCCGTGCGCGCGCCGTCTGCAATACCCGCGGAAGAATCCACATACACCGTGTTGGAAGAGCTGGAGGCAAAACCACCAGCAACGGCGCCGAAACCCTCAACGATCAGGGCGCGCTTCATGTCCGGCAGGTTGCCCTTCTCATTAGCCAGGCCAGCCTGGCGGCCAAGCGCGGTCATGGTGCCCATAGCGTCAAAGAAGTTCGCCAGCACCAGGGTGAACACCATGAGCGACGCAGCCAGCACGCCCGCGTTGATAAACGCGCCAACCAGATCAACCTTGCCCACCAACGACAGGTCCGGGATGCCGCCGAAGCCCTCCGGGATGGTCGGCACCGCAAGGGACCAGCCGTGCGGATCCTCAGCGGAGGAACCCACGCCAGCAATCGCCTCAACAACCAAAGCGATAATCGTGGTGATAACGATGCCAATGAACAGGCCACCCGGCACGTTGCGGGCAACCATGAAACCACAAATCACAAGACCCAGCACGAAGACCAGCGTCGGCCAGGAGGCAATCGAGCCTTCAAAACCAAGCTGGACCGGCACGGTGGTCATCGCGGCGTCCGGAATGCGGCGGACAAAGCCAGCATCTACAAGACCAATCATGGCGATGAACATGCCGATGCCCACGCTCATGGCCACCTTCATGGAGTTCGGGATCGCCTCAAACACCGCGGTGCGGAAACCGGTGACGGCAAGCACGCAAATAATGATGCCGTCAATCACCACAAGACCCATGGCCTCCGGCCAGGTCAGGCCCTGCTGCCCCACCAGCGTCACCGCAACTAGGGTGTTGAGTCCCAGGCCCGTTGCAATGCCGAAGGGGTACTTCGCCACAACGCCGAAGATAATGCACATCACGCCGGCAACCAGGGCGGTCACCGCAGCCACCTGCGGAATACCCAGCACAACGCCATCGCGGTCCGGGCTGGTACCAATGATCAGCGGGTTGAGCAGGACGATGTACGCCATGGCGAAGAACGTGACCACGCCGCCGCGGATCTCACGGCCGACAGTGGAGCCACGCTCCGAAATGTGGAAGAAGCCGTCCAGTCCGCCGGCAGGCTTCGAAGGTGTTGGTTGTTGCGCGCCAGTTTCAGGCGCGCTGGTATCTCGGGTGGTCACGGTGTCTTGGATCCCTTTTCAGGTGCGTTGCTGGAAGACTGGCTATTGCCTGTCATATTGCCTGTCATAGACTGTCACTTTGCGTGTAAAAAACCAATTTCAATTCCAGTAATTTTTCGGCACAGTAAGGCACAGTAAGCAGGGCAGGCGTGGATAGTTTCACCTTTGTGGTGCAAGAAGGCACCGTCATTGACGCTGCGCTGTATGCCCAGCGGCTGCGTGAGCTGGGGGTTTCCACCGCCGACATGCAATCCTTGCGTGTTCGGTTGGCGGATATAGCAGGGACTCGGCGGGCAATCTTGCACATCAACAACGGCACACCTGTGCTGGTACTTCGCCCCCTTGCGCCAGCCCCGCAGGAGATCACCATGTCCGCGCTGCCTAACCCGGATGAGCGCACCGTGCCCGAAAAGGTTGGTCCGGATTCCGGTTGGCAGCAAACGCAGCTGGCCTTGTTGCCTTCGGATGAGGGCTTGCTTGCTGATGCCGCAGGAAACGTCGTCTGCGCCATCATGCGCCCACTGATTGCCATCCATGAAAGCGATGATCCAGCGCACGGCATCTGCGCATATATCTCTACGCACCCCCACACGCCCCGCTCAGTAGCGCTGGATGGCGTGGTGGATATCCTGCGCGCCCATGGGGTGTGCGTTCACACCCTGTCGGAAGGATTCTCGCTAGGACAGCTGCACGACAGTGAGGTCTGGGTGGTCGACCCGGTCTACGGCGTCCGTTTGGTCGAATCCTGGGTGGAGTACGGCACGCCTCGCTCGGCGCGGCTGCTGTTTGAGCGCGCCGGCGTGCCCTCGCACCGGGAAGTCAACGAGGCACGCGCAAAGCGCGCCGCCACGTTCTAATCCCACTAGTCATTCACTACGGTGTCCGCGTGCGCGCCGCAGCCGTAGGAGGCTGCAACAACGTGGCCGTCGGCGGAGTATTCGTTGGTGCACACACCAAAGTTGTCACCCACCGGCTCCCCCATGGGCAGGTAAAAAGCACAGCTGCGGCAGTACAGGGTGGCCTTTTCGGCGAACTCACTGTTTGGCCCGTAGTCGCCGGTGCGCCAGCGCTTCTCGGCGTCGCGCAGACCGTGTTCGGTCAGGTAGTGCTTGGTCTCGCGCCCGGGGAAGGTGATGGCGTGGCGGGAGAAGGAGTCGTCGGTCACCCGAGCGTCGTGAGGCGAAAGCTCCATGATGTCGCCGGGGCCGAGGTCCCCCGGACGGAGGCGCTCCGAGTATGGCACCCATTCCGGCGCTTCGAGCGCGCCCGTTGCTGGGATCAGCGCGACCTCGTTGATGGTGATGGTGTCTGAGCCGGTTGCACACGCAATCACGGCGTTCCACTCCCAGCCGGTGTAGCCAGGCACGTTCGCTTCGAAGCGGTGGGTGGCCACGTTGGCTTGCAGGCCGGTGACGCCGATGTGGTCGCCGATTTCGTGGTCCGCGGCGACGTCTCCAAGCGCCTCGCGCGCCGCTGCTACCGCCTTGGGGCCAAGCAACGGGGATCCGGCGGAATGTCGGTTACGTCTGGGTTTACTCACTCCCCCATTATGCGTGTGTTGCTTTTCAGGGGTACAAGATGGTGCAAGATGGTGCCCATGCCGAATCCCTCCAAACCTTGTGCCGCCCTTGGCCTTCTCGCATTGCTGCCGCTGAGCGCGTGCGGCACAGACAACCAGCCCGAGCAGCTTGTGGCGGTTGTGCATGAGCGGTATGACTTTGACCCGACAAGTTTCACCCAGGGCCTTGAGGTGGGTCCTGGCGGTGAGTTGTACGTGGGCACGGGTTGGAACGGGGAGTCGCGCGTGTATCGCCGCAACATCAACGGCTCCGAGCTTGTCTCACAGTCGCTGCCGGATGAGGATTTCGGTGAGGGCATTTCGCTTGTAGACGCCGCGTTGTGGCAACTCACCTGGCAATCCGGCATTGCCTACAAACGGGACGCCGAAACGCTTGAGGTGGTAGACCAAGCGGCAATTGATGGTGAGGGCTGGGGCATTTGCCACCTCGAAGAAACCGGCGAGATGATCTTCTCCGACGGCACCGCGCAGCTGCGCCGCATGGACCCAGAGACCCTTGAGGAGCGCGAGCGTTTCAGCGTCACGTTGGCCGGCGAACCCGTCGATGGCCTCAATGAGCTGGAGTGCGTGGGTAGTGATGTGTACGCCAACGTATTTACCACCACCGACATCGTGCGCATTGACGCGGAAACGGGCAATGTTACCGCTGTCATTGACGCCTCCGGCGTGCCAAACAACGCGGAGCCTGATTTGAACAACGTGCTCAACGGCATTGCGCACATCCCGGGAACCGATGAGTTTTATGTGACGGGTAAGCGCTGGCCGGACCTGTACCGGGTTACCTTCGAGCCCGCCGACTAAGGCTGCTGGGTAGAATCCGCAACCATGGCAAAAGGCGGAAAGAACCAAAGCGTGAAGCAAATGGTGGCGGTAATTGCCGTTGCGTTGCTGCTTGTCACCGGCATCTATTTCTTTATGGAGTACCAGCGCACCCGCCCGGGCACCCCAATTTCAGATGTTGCAATCAGCGTGACGTCCGCCGGTGAAACCCGCGAGATCCCCCCGTACACCGTTTGTGAGCTGGACCAGGAGTGTGACGGCGGTACTCCCCCGTCCATGCCGCTGGGTGATGATTCGGTGCACGTGGCTGTGCCGAAGGACATCGCGCAGACCAGCTGGCGCGTGCTGGCTATTTATGACGACCCGGCGGCCAACAACGAGACCGTCTACACCTCCGGCGAAGCCACCGAGCACGAGATCGACGCAGTGACTGAGTCCGGGGCGACACTCGTGGTGGCGGAAGTGTCCGCCCTAGCAATTGACCACGCTGCCGACGGGGAGGAAGTCCCCGTCATTGCAACGTGGTCAGTTGGGTTTGAGTAAACGCTCCCGTTTTAACAGCGCCTCTTTTTACGCGTCGAGCTCCTTCGCCACCGCGCGCAGGATCTCCGCAACCTGGCGGGATTCCTTGCGGTCCGGGTAGCGGCCGGCGGTCAGTGCGGGCTGGATCTGGGTTTCGATCAGCGTCATCACATCTGCAAGCATGCTGCCCAGTTCCTC
This sequence comes from Corynebacterium riegelii, assembly GCF_016728505.1. Taxonomy (GTDB): domain Bacteria; phylum Actinomycetota; class Actinomycetes; order Mycobacteriales; family Mycobacteriaceae; genus Corynebacterium; species Corynebacterium riegelii. The sequence goes on along the minus strand of NZ_CP068159.1, from coordinate 1,381,647 downwards.
CGGCTTGCGGCGGTGCACGGGCCTGCGGCGCGGCGTGTCCAGGATCTCAAGGCGCAGCGCCTGCGGTCCGCGGCGGCCGGCGGCAAAGTCGAATTCCACGCGCTGGCCGGGCACAAGCTCCTCAACCCCTTCGGGCAGCACGTTGCGGCCGATGAAGACGTCTTCCTCACCAGGGTTCGAGGCGAAACCGAAGCCCTTTTCGGCGTCGTACCATTTAACCTTTCCAATTGGCATGGCTAATCCTCCTGTCTACGTAGATCTGGTGAGCTTACCCCGTCTCCCGAAAGAGCCCAGCGCAGCCCCAAGTGACACAGATCACATATTTTGCTTTTCGACGCCACGAGCTGCCCTTATAGCGCCCCAAAACCCAGTATCTTCGCCATTTTGTGGCACGAGCGTGACTGAATCGTTATAAAACGTTAGGCTACTGCGAAACGTCCGAAGTCAACCGACCCGTAAGAGAAGGAAGTAACTATGGGACGCCACTCTAAGCAGACCACCTCCGTAAGCAAGAAGGCACTCGCTGGCGCAGCCGCCGCTGCCGCGCTTACCGGCATCGCCGCACCGCAGGCAACGGCCGCACCGGATTCCGATTGGGACAAGCTCGCACAGTGCGAGTCTGGCGGCAACTGGGCCATCAACACCGGCAACGGCTACTACGGCGGTCTGCAGTTCTCCTACGGCACCTGGCTGGCATACGGCGGCGGCGAGTTCGCCCCGACCGCTAACCTGGCAACCCGTGAGCAGCAGATCATCATCGCTGAGCGCACCCTTGCTGGCCAGGGCTGGGGCGCATGGCCGGCCTGCTCCGCACGCCACGGCCTGAACTCCGCACCGACCAACCGCGACGCACAGGCAGTGCAGACCGCTCCGGTTGCAGCACCGGCAGCTGAGGCAGCTACCGGCAGCTCCGACAGCCTGGCTGTGGACGCACTGTTCAACCAGCTGACCGCAACGCTGACTGACGCTGGCCACACCGTGCCGCAGGAAGTGCACGAGACCTACGCTGCGAACAAACACGACTACAACGGCTTCTACTTGGCCAACCGCCAGCTGATCGACTCTGTGCTGGCAGGCAACATCGCTGGCGCACTGGGCTTCTAAGCACCTGTAACAGCTCCACAGCTGCTCACAGCTAGCAAAAAAGCGGCCGCTTTCCAGCGGCCGCTTTTTGTTGTTTATACGAGCTTAGGTTTTACTCGCCGTTGAGACGGGACGTGGTGTGCACGTAGCCGGTCTGCTCCGGCGGCATCGGCAACACCAGCTCATTGCCAAACGGGCTGCTTGCGCCAGCCAGCTTGGAGGAGATCTCGGTCACCGGGTGACCATTACCAGGAACGTTCGTGGGCCAAGCCGGGTTCGCGCGCCCAATCTTCTCTGCATCTTTAGCCATGCGTCTTATTCTTTCACGTTCTGGGCAGAAACGCACGTAGGATTGTGCGGAAATGTTTACTGAGGATCAGCTTCGAGCACTAATTCGCACCCGCCCGGACGCGTTCTTCCCTCTTCCCCCAACGCAGGCGTCCCTGCGCACACGCCTTGGACTGCCGGGTTCTGTCTCACGGGCGCTGCGCACGCTCAACGCGGCAGACCTGCACGCACTAGAGCAGCTGGCAGACCGTGGTGCGGAGCTTGACCCGGTTGACACCACGGGCCTTGACCTGCAGCTAGAGCGTCTACGGGAGCGCGCCCTGATCACCGGCCCCGCCGACGCTGTGCGCATTGCTGCCGGCACCCTCAGCGCCTTGCCGGCCGGGTGGAGGGTATCGGATGTGGCGCCGGAGGGGGTGCGCGAAGGCGTCGAAAAGCTTGATGCCAACGAGCGCAAAGTGCTGGAAACCCTGGCGCGCGCAGGTGGCGTGGGCACCACGAAGGCGGCGGCACCCGATGCGGATCCGGATACCCCCGTTGCCCGCCTGATAGCCAAGCAAATGCTGGTGCGCGTTGACGGCGCAACCGTGCGGCTGCCGCGGCCCGTCCGCGAAGCGCTGGTCGGCCAGACCCCGCGCATCTACCCGCTGGTGGAGCCAGAGCAGCCAGAGGTAGACCAGCACGCGGTGGATGAAGCCGCGACCGCGCAAGGCTTAGAGGCCGTGCGCCAGATGCGCCAGCTGCTCACGCGCTTGTTGGCGCAGCCGGTGACGCTGAACAAGGACAGCACGGTCGGCGTGCGCGCACTGACTGCGCTGACAAAAGAGCTGGGGTTTGATCCAACGTTTCTGATCACCGTCGGCGAATCCGCAGGTCTTGTCGGCCGCGGAAATGTGGACCCGGTGGAAGACGCTGATGCGCTCGCCGCGACGCGTGACGCGCTGAGCTGGCTCGACGCCACGTTAAAAGAACAGTGGGCGATCGTGCTCGCCGGCTGGGTCGCCTCCCCATGGCGCATTGACCAGGGCCACAGGCTTTTGTCTTCAGAAAGCCACGCGCCTGATGTGAGACATGCCCGCATGGATATCCTGCGCGCCGGCGGCAACAAAGAGATGCTGCTTTTTCACGCTCCCCTGTCTGCCGCCGCCATGCGCGACGCGCTGATCAACGCAGTAGTCGCCGAGGCTGAGCAGGTTGGCGCGTTGGCGCTTGGCGCGGCCTCCTCACCGCTTCACGCAGTGTTGGAAGGTGGCGACGTTGCCGCCGCAGCCACCCTCGTTCCTCCCGAAGTGGACACGCTGATTGCCCAGGCTGACATGACGGTGCTCGCCCCCGGGCCGCTGACTGGCGATGTTGCGCGCGTGTTGGAGCGTTTCGCCGACATGGAGTCCCCGGGCTTGGCCAGCGTTTGGCGGGTCTCCGAAGCCAGCCTGCGCCGCGCATTTAGCGGCGGTATGACTGCACCCCAACTCCACGAATGGCTCGCCGCACACGTCATGGGAGATGTCCCCCAGGCCCTGAGCTTCATGGTTGATGACGTCGCGCGCAACCACGGCACCATCCGCGCCGGCGAAGCGCTCAGCTACATTCGCAGCGAGGACCCAGCGCTGATCACCAGGGCCATTTCGCTTATCGACGCCCTACGTCCCCTCGCCCCCACCGCCGCCATCGCGGAGATTCCGCTTTCCCAACTCTTGGCGCAGCTGCGCCAAGCGGGCCTGCAGCCGGTGGCGGAAAACGCCCAAGGCGCAGAGCTGAACATTGCGCCGGAGCCGGCACTGGTGCCGGCAACGCCGTCGACCATCCCGCGGGTGCGTGGGGTGGCGGATGGGGAGGTTGCGCGGATCGTCGCAAAGCTGGAAAGCCCCGACGAGGAACCGGAAGCTGACGGCGACAACCTGGAAACCCTGCGGGCTGCCGCGCGTGGGCGCCGCCACGTGCGCCTGGGGTATGTGGACAAAAACGGGCGCGGGCGCATGCTGACCGTGCTGCCGCTGAGCGTTAGCGCCGGGCAGGTGGATGCGCTGGACGAAGCATCCGACCGCGTCGTGCGCATCGCCCTACCCCGCATCACCAAAGTGGTGCTGGCCTAGCGGCTGGCACGCTCCAGGATCTCCAGGATGTGCTCATAATCCTTGCCCGTTGCCGCGGTCAGGCCCAGCTCACAGGTGCGGTTGGAGGACGCATGGCACGCCGAGCCCAACTCCTTGGCTTCGGCCGCCTCGCGCTTGGTAGCCGCGTGCGTGAGCTCCGGGTGCAGCATGCCGCGGTCCCCCGCGTAGCCGCAGCAGTTCCACTCCGCGGGCACGCGCACATCCTCGGCTGCAGCGGCTGCGACGTGCTTCAGCGTATCCACGATGCCCAGGTGCGTCGCCGAACACGTCGGGTGCAACGTCACCGACGCCACCTTGTGTGTGACCTCAAGGTTTTCCAGCACGTGTTGTTCCACAAACTCGATCGCGTCAATGACTGTGATGCCGATACTTTCCGCCATGTCGCGGAAGCCGTGCGTACAGCTCGACGCATCCACCACCACCGGCAGACGCCCACCATCCGTTGCTGCGATCAGTTGGTCGTTCACGCGGCGCTGCATGATGTCGTGGCCGGTGCTCATGCCTTTGGACGTCCACGGCGTGCCACAGCACATCCCGTCAATGCCCTCCGGGACCGTAAGCGCAAGACCTGCACGCTCCACCAGCTTCGCAAACGCCTCAGAGGCACCCACGCCATCGGACTGCGGGCCGAACATGGAGTTCACACACGCCGGGACGAACACACCGATCGGCTCCACGCCCGGCTCGCCGATACGCGTGCCAAACGCCTTGGAACGCTTCACGCCACCCTTGGACAGCTCGGGGCGGTACTGCGGGACGGTGTCCTTACCCACGAGCGCACGCGCAACGTCGGTGACCTTCTGCACCAGGCTGGTCGGCATGTAGTAGGCGCCGGTCAGCGCGGCAGAGGCCACGCTGTTGCCCGGGCCCCACGCCTTCGCGGCAGCTGCCCATCCGGCGGACTTCACGGCACCGGCCTCGCCGCGTCGCAGCGACTTGATGAACTTGCCCGTATCAATGCCCACCGGGCAGGCGGTTACGCACATGGAGTCCACGGCACAGGTGTCAATGCCCTCGTACTGGTACTCCTTGTCAATGTGTGCGACCAGCTCCATGTCGCCTTCCTTAAGCGCCTTGGCACGGGCGCGGCGCACCACGATGCGCTGGCGCGGCGTCATGGTCAGGTCGCGTGACGGGCACACCGGCTCGCAGTAGCCGCACTCCACGCAGGGGTCAATCTCATCCTCCACCTGCGGGTTGAGCTTGAAGTTCTTCATGTGCTCGCGATCATCTTCAGTGATGATCACGCCCGGGTTCATCACCCCACGCGGGTCGGCGGCGCGCTTGAGTTCCACCATCACCTCGTAGAGCTCGTCGCCGTATTGACGGCGCACGTACGGCGCCATCACACGACCCGTACCGTGTTCCGCCTTGAGGTTGCCACCGGCGCCGAGGACCAGGTCGACCATGTCCTCATTGAAGCCGTCGTAACGCTTCAGGTTCTCATCACCCTCGAAGCGGTCCGTGATCAGGAAGTGGATGTTGCCGTCCTTGGCGTGGCCGAAGATGACGGCCTCGTCATAGCCGTAGGTGTCGAAAAGCTGCTGCAGCCCACCGCACGTATCGGCGAGGTCCTGGACGGGCACTGCGATGTCTTCCAAAAGCGCGGTGGTGCCGGACGGACGAGCCTCCGCCACCTGGGCGTAAAGGCCCTTGCGGAACGCCCACGCCTTGGCGCCTTCCAGAGGGTCAGTGCTGAACTGGGCCGGGGTCTGCAGCTCAAACTCACGCAAGAGTTTGGAACCTGCCTGCTCGTATTCACGCAGCTGCTCGGCTTCGTTGGCGTGGTATTCGATGAGCAGCGCCGCCTGGCCGCCAAGTTCGAAGCCGGTGATCTGCTCCGGCACCGAATCGAAGGTGCGGCCAACTTTGATGGAGCGCGAGTCCATCAACTCCAGCGTCGCCGCCTTCGACTCAAACAGCGCCGGCAATGAACGTGTTGCAGCATCCAACGTCGGGTACACCGCAATGGTGGTGGTCTTCATTTTCGGCACCTCGATGGTGCGGAATACCGCTTCCGCGATAAACGCCAGCGTGCCTTCAGACGCAACCAGCAGGTGCATGAAGATGTCCAGCGGCGACTCAAAGTCCAAAAAGGAGTTCAGGCTGTAGCCCATCGTGTTCTTCAGCGCGAAGTGGCGCTCGATGATGTCTACGGATTCCTGGTTCTCGCGCACGCGGCGCTTCAGGCGCTCAAGCGTTTCCACAAGCTGTGGTTCCTGCTGCGCAAACTGCGCTTCTGCATCCGTATCCGCCGTGTTGATCACGGTGCCGGACGGCAGCACAAACGTCAGGGACTCAATGGTGTTGTAGGTGTTGAACTGCGTGCCACACGCCATGCCGGAAGAGTTGTTCGCAATCACGCCACCGATGGTTGCTGCACCCTCAGACGCTGGGTCTGGGCCAATCTTGCGACCGTAGGCAGCCAGGTGTGCGTTGACCTGACGAACCGTGGAGCCAGGCTGCACGCGCACACGCTTGCCGCCATCCAGTACTTCCACGCCGCGGAAGTGCTTTCGCACATCCACCAACATCCCGGCGCCACCCGCCTGGCCGGAGAGGGACGTGCCCCCAGCGCGCAGCACCACCGGAGCACCGGAGGAGGCAGATGCGCGGAACGCTGCCGCGACGTCGTTCGCGTTGCGCGCTCCGACTACCACATCGGGTGTGTACAGGAAGTGCGACGCATCGTGGGCGTACTTAATACGATCGATTGGTCGGGTGGATAGTTGCTGGTCAGAGCCAAGTTCGCGGGCCAAATGCGCCGCTGGTGAGGAGATGGTAGCCGTCATGGGTCCATGATAAACCCGCCTCACGCAACGTCATATCTTTTGCTAGTTTTGGCCGGGTGACTACGTTTCAGATTCAGGACCTCTACAAGCGCTTCGGCGACGTTCAGGCCCTCGACGGGATGGACTTCACCGTCCGCGACGGAGAGATGTACGGCTTCGTCGGTTCCAACGGCGCCGGAAAATCGACCACGATGCGCATCGCGTTAGGCGTGCTCAGCGCCGATTCTGGCGAGGTGCTCCTCGATGGGCAACCGCTTGACGACGACTCCCGTCGCCGCATCGGTTACATGCCCGAAGAGCGCGGCCTCTACGGCAAGGAGAAGATCCTTGATCAGTTGATCTTCCTGGCCAAACTCCACGGCGTCGACGGCGCAGCCGCCAAGCAGCGCGGCACCGAACTGCTCGAAGAGTTGGGCCTCGGCGAGCGTCTGGGCGACAAGCTCGACGACCTCTCCCTGGGCAACCAGCAGCGCGTGCAGTTGGCAGCTTCGCTGATCCACGATCCGGAGGTGCTCATTCTTGACGAGCCGTTCTCCGGCCTCGACCCCGTCGCCGTAGACGTGATGAGCACGATGCTTACCGACCGCGCCCGCGCCGGCGTGCCGGTGATCTTCTCCTCGCACCAGCTCGACTTGGTGCAGCGGCTGTGCGACCGCATCGGCATTGTCACCCGCGGCCGCATGGTCGCCGAAGGCACCGTCGATGAGCTGCGCTCGGGCGGCCCGGTGCGCTTCCGCGTCGGTACGCAGGCGCGCGGCTGGATCCCCGAAGGTGCCACGCTTATTAGCGATACCCCCACCCACGTCACCCTAGAAACCAACTCCGCCGACAACGACCAGGCGATCCTCCGCGCCGCAATGGCCGCTGGCCCAGTCCACGAGTTCACCCGCGTTGTGCCGGATCTGGCCGAGCTGTTCAAGGAGGTTGTGAAGTAATGAATACCTACTCCCCCATGCACACCATCACCACCACCGCGAAGCGCGAGGTGCAGATTCTGCTGCTGAAGAAGGGCGTCATTGTCACGCTCGTGATCATGTTGCTGGCCATGTTCGGCATGATCGGCTTCGGCACCTGGATGAAAAACAAGGACGACGCCGAAGCGGAAGCCGGCGGCCCGGCCATCGCCGCCGTGGGCATCGCAGAGCAGCTTCTCGACGACGCCGGCTACGACGCCCAAACCGCCACCGACCGCAACGAAGCCGAACAGTTAGTCCGCGACGGCGACGTGGAGGCCGCCCTGATTGTCGAGGACGACAACTGGGAGGTCCTTGCCGACGGCTCCCCCTCCACCACCGTCCTCACCGGCCTCGACGCCCTCTCCCAACAGCAGGCGCGCGCCGAAACCCTAAGCAACCTGGGCATCAGCCCCGCCGACTACGAGGCTGCCTCCCCGCAGATCAACGTTGTGCCGGTGGACATCAACGACACCGAAGGTGACGACACCGCGCAGCTATTGACCCGCCTGCTGACCACCCTCTTCGCGCTGATCGTGGTCATGCTCACTGTGATCACGTTTGTCGCCCAGGTGGGCAGCCGCGTCACCGAGGAAAAGTCGTCTCGCGTCGTCGAGCTCATCTTGGCCTCCGTTCGTCCGCTGGACTTCCTCGCCGGCAAACTGTTGGGCACCGTCGTCTTCGGCTTCCTCGCTACCGCGGTGCTGCTCGCTGTCGGCGGCGTCGGCCTGAAGGTCTCGGGTCTTATCGACGACGTAGAAATCGACTGGTCCGTCCTCCCCATCCTGCTTATCGCCTGGCTGCTATCCATGCTGTTCTTCGGCGGCCTCTACGCCGCCGCCGGCGCGATGGTGCAGCGCACCGAGGACCTGCAGTCCACCCAGATGCCGATCCTGATTCTGCTGATGGCGTGCGTGTACATCCCGTCGTTTGGCTGGTCCAACACCGACACCACCTTCATGCAGGTCGTCAGCTGGATCCCGCCGTTTTCCATCTTCGCCGCGCCCCTGACCTACGCAGCTGGTGACTTCACCGCCGTCCAGCTCGCGGGCTCCTTCGCACTCGCTGCGGTCACCACCGTCCTCGTCGTGTGGGGTGCCGCCCGCATTTACAAACGCACGATCCTCAACAACGGCAGCGTGACCAAGTGGTCGCAGGTGCTGCGGAGGGGATAGCGCAGGACTTCGCAGCCATGCCCGTAGACTACCTACGCCTACTATCAGGAGGAGTAGATCGCATGGCACTCGGCGACGGCCCGCTAATCGTCCAATCGGACAAGACCGTACTGCTTGAGGTCGCGCACCCAGACGCTGCGAAAGCCCGCGCGGCGCTCGCCCCGTTTGCGGAGCTTGAGCGCGCACCTGAGCACGTGCACACCTACCGCATCACCCCGCTGGCGTTGTGGAACGCGCGTGCCGCGGGCTTCGACGCGGAGCAGGCCGTGGACGTACTGGAGCGCTACTCCCGCTTCCCTGTCCCGCAGGCGCTGCTCATTGACGTCGCGGAGACCATGGCGCGCTACGGCCGCCTCAAACTGATCAAGCACCCGGCGCACGGTCTGATCCTGGAGTCGGATGACCCGCTGATTCTCACGGAAGTCCTTCACAGCAAGAAAATCCAGCCGTTGGTTTCTCGGCCGATTGACCAGGTGACGGTGCCAGTGCATCCGTCCTCACGCGGCCAGATCAAACAGGAGCTGATCAAGCTGGGCTGGCCGGTAGAGGACCTCGCGGGCTACGTCGACGGCGAATCCCACCCGATCGCACTCAACCACGACGGCTGGGAGTTGCGCGATTATCAGCAGTACGCCACCGAGTCCTTCTGGGAGGGCGGTTCCGGCGTGGTCGTCTTGCCCTGCGGCGCGGGTAAAACCATCGTGGGCGCGGCATCCATGGCGCAAGCGCAGACCACCACGCTCATCCTGGTTACCAACACGGTCGCTGGCCGCCAGTGGCGCGACGAGCTGTTGCGCCGCACCACGCTCACACCTGAGGAAATCGGCGAGTACTCCGGTGAGCGCAAAGAAATCCGCCCCGTCACCATCGCCACCTACCAAGTGGTCACCCGCAAAACCAAGGGCGAGTACAAGGCGCTCGAACTCTTTGACTCCCGCGATTGGGGCCTGATTATTTACGACGAAGTCCATCTCCTCCCCGCCCCCGTCTTCCGTATGGCCGCCGACCTGCAGTCACGCCGCCGCCTGGGCCTGACCGCCACGCTCGTGCGTGAGGACGGCCGCGAGGACGACGTCTTCTCCCTCATCGGCCCCAAGCGTTACGACGCCCCCTGGAAAGAACTCGAAATGGCCGGCTACATCGCCACCGCCGAATGCGTCGAAGTGCGCACCACACTCACCGCGGAGGAGCGGCTCGTCTACGCCAGCGCCGAAACGCGTGAGCGCTACCGCCTGGCGGCGTGCTCGCGGGGGAAGCTAGAGGTCGTCGAAAAGCTACTGGCCCAACATGCCGGCAAGCAGACCTTGATCATCGGCGCCTACGTTGACCAGCTGGAAGAGATTGCCCAGCACATTGGGGCTCAGCTTATCGACGGCACAACGTCCACCAAAAAACGCGAAACCGCCTTCCAAGCGTTCCGGGACGGCGAGATCTCCACCCTTGTGGTGTCCAAGGTGGCGAACTTCTCCATCGACCTGCCAGAGGCAGCCGTGGCCATCCAGGTCTCCGGCACGTTTGGCTCCCGTCAGGAGGAAGCGCAACGCCTGGGCCGGCTGCTGCGTCCGAAGGCCGACGGCGCCGAGGCACTGTTTTACACCGTGGTCGCGCGCGACACGCTTGATGCCGAATACGCCCTGCGCCGCCAACGCTTTTTAGCGGAGCAAGGCTACGCCTACAGGCTTGTAGACGCTGACGACATCTAAACAGCCGCCATCTAGACTTGTACCCCATGAGCGACATGCACGTATTCAAATTCGACGTGGACGAGGCGTACGCCAAGCAGCACAATGAGCTGCTGCGCAACACCAAGTACCTCGTGATCTCCGGCATCTCACTATTTGCCATCAGCGTGGCCGCCGGTGTGGCCATCTGGTTTCTTGTAGACCCCGCCTCCCCCTGGCACCTCCTCGGTTCCCTCGGCCTGGTGCTGTTTGGCGTGATGATGTTGATTGTCGCCCTTGTTATCCCCCGCGGCGTGGTCAGCCCGCAGCAGCTGTATAACGACAATCCGCTGGCACCCGCCATGATCACTGAAAACGTTGGCACCACCATTACCGTCACTGCGCTGGTGAACGCGAATGTGGATCCGGGGCAGAAGGAGAGGTGGGCGTTGGCGTCGCAAATCGTGCGCCCCTTGCCGCAGGAAAGCAACGCGGTTGGGACGAAGGTGCCGGTTGCCGCGGTTGGCGCGCAGCGCTCCACGCACGACAAAGAGCACTGGCAGGCGATCACCCCGATGCCGATTGTGTGGGGCACCCCGGACGCGTCCGTTGTTGAGACCGCCCAGGCGGCGATCCCGCAGCGTCAGTGGGAGATGCTCAACCGCGCCCGCAAGAACGATAAGCTGCTGCAGGCCTCAAAGAAGGGCCTTGCGGTTATCTAGGGCGTTTATTTAGCGCGTTTGCTTGCGCCCCATTGCAAGGCGAGTGCCACCAGCAGCACACACGCCGGCACCGTAAAACCGGCAATGATGGAATTTAAGTAGATCGGCAGAATCAGCAGCGGGGTGAGCGCCAGGCCGAAGAAGCGGGCGGAGAGCACCACAGCGTTGAATCCTGCGCCGCCTGGTGTGCGCAACACCGAGTAAGACACGGTGGTTTGTAGGCCTTGCGCACTGGTCATGGCGATGCCCCAGAGCACTGCGATACCGATCGCCCACGGCAGGTGCGCCATCGATGCCACCGCGAGCGCTCCCGTCACCGCACACGCAGTCAGAATCTTCAGCGCCCCGAAGCGATCCACCGAAGCACCAATCTTTGGCGCGAAGAAGAACGCCGCCAGTCCGCCAACCATGATCACCAGGCCGCGTGTAGATGCGGGCATCCCAAACACGGACTGCAAGTGAATCGTCAACACCGTAGTCATACCGATGATGCTCACACCTACCGCAAGCACGGTCAGGATATGAATGATCATGGTCCCCCACGCCACCTTTTCCTTGACGGAGCTCTTCGGGATCCTTTCCGACGCCGGCACCCCCACCACCACCATCAACCCCGCAAGCACCATTACGGCCACATGCATGAGCTTCCAGTTGACTAACGACGCCGCACCTGCCACCAACGGCCCCGCACAATTGCCAAGGGACTGCATAGCAAAGTAGCGCCCCAACGCCTGACCCAACTGCCCCGCCGGGACCGTATTGCGCAGAATGATCTGGAGAATCGGCAGCGTAAATGCGTTTGATACCGACATCACCAGCACGCCAGACAGGAACATCGTCCACGTCGGCGCGAGGAAACAGATCAGTGAGCCGATAAACGTCAGCGCATACGCCCATTTGATCACCGTGTGGGGCGCGGTGTAGCGAACCAGCGCCGATGAGAACAGCATCAACGACGCAAACGGAATCATGTACAGGGTGACCACAAACGATGCTTCCTGCACCGTCTTCCCAAACGTCACCGCCATATCGGGCACCATGGCGATCAGCGTTTGCGATGCCATCGGCCCGATCAGACCGCCCAAATACAGCATCTGCGTTTGCAGATGCTGCGAACGGGATCCGTTAAACATATGCTCCAGATTTCTTACAAAACAGCCAAAAGAGTGAAGGTAGCCGCAATGATAACGCCGGTAATAAACAGCCACACGAGGCAGTAGCCCATAATGCTTCGCGCGTTAAGCCCTGCCACGCCCAAGAGCGGCAGTGCCCAGAACGGCTGAATCTGGTTAGTCCAGGAGTCACCCCAAGCAAACGCCATGATCGTCTGCGGAATATCTGCGCCGATTGCCTGCGCGGCTTCCAGCATGACCGGGCCTTGAATTGCCCACTGGCCACCACCGGAGGGAATAAAGATGTTCACCAAACCGGCCACCAAGAACGTGATCACTGGGAACGTAGCCGAGTTGGCAATCCCGATAAACGCGTTAGAGAAGACCTCAACCAGACCGGAATTCGACATGATGCCGGCAACGCCCGCGTAAATCGGGAACTGCAAAATAATGCCGCGGGTAGAGGTGATTGCTTCCTGTACCGCAGCGAGGAAGTGATTGACGCTGCGGTGGGCAAAGAGAGCAAGCGTAAGGAACAGGAGGATAACGGTATTCAGGTTGATGTCAAAGCCGTTATCCGCGAAGTGCAAAACTAGGTATGCCAACGGCAGCAGCGCCAGAAGGATTAGCAGCACACGGGAGTTATCCAAGCGCTCAGCGAAAGACATTTCAGACTTGTCTGGCTCGTCTACTTCCAAAGCCTTCTCATCAACGGTTTCCACAAAGCCCACAACCTGGTCCTGTGGAACCTTGATGAAAGCGTAGAACGCAACGATGGCAGCGAAGATCAACAACGTCACCACAATGTTCCACCATGAGTACAAGGTCTCAGTGACCGGGATGATGCCAAACTCCTCGTACATGAAGTGATCTGGCGTTGCCATAACCACCGGGATTGAGGAAGACGGGCCACGCACAATCTCAGCCGAATACGCAGCAGCAACAACGAGCGGGAAGTGAAGGCCCTTGACCTTCTTACCCATTTCACGCGCAACCAACGCGCCAACAACCAGACCAAGGCCCCAGTTCAAGTAGCAGCAAATGAACGAGATCACTGCCGTCAACGCGTAGGCCTGGTTTGGGGTATTCGGGATATCCGTCAGTTTGTCAAGCATCTTCTCCACGACGGGGCTGAGTGCAAGAACAAAGCCCGTGAGGAGAACGAGAGCCATTTGCATACCAAAGACAAACAGCTTGGAGAAGCCCTCGCCCCAATAGTTGACTACATCAACCGGAGTGGAATCGGTGAGCCCAAGAGCCGCCAGCACCACGAGGAAGGTAAGCAAAATAGCGAGGACAAAAGCGTCCGGAAGATAACGCTGAACCACGCGCGAAGTGACATTCGCTAAGGCATTCATGGACCACTCCATCAAATAAGCACGGACCACAGTCATAGGAAACTGTGACGGGTAACGCTATCAATCTAAGTGGTAGGCCCGAATAAACTAAACACAAAAAATGCGCGGGGGTGGAAAGTATCCACTAATGGTAGGCCCATTGCTCGCTTCAGCATGGAAGAGCCAAGCACTACTTCCCCAGCCAGCGAACATGCAGGCCAGGCATTGAAAAGTGCGAACTACAAAGTGTTCGCCACACGAACCGACGGGGGTAAAAACGAACAAGGTCTAATAGCAAGAGTATGTGCGCCTACCGGTGCACAACCGATTCGCTGCTAGTCGATACGTTGCTAGTCGATACGTTGTTTCCAGCCGTGTGTGTACACATTCGACCTGGGGTTTTACAGGTGTCTTTTCGTTATCGTCTAGCAGGATTCGGGGGGCACAAACACACAAAAAGCAGCCCGTCTGCCACGTGTGTGGCAGGCGGGCTGCTTGATCATGTTTTGAAGTTGTTGGGTCGGCGGTAACCTACTCTCCCACACCCTCCCGAGTGCAGTACCATCAGCGCGGGCAGGCTTAGCTTCCGGGTTCGGAATGGGACCGGGCGTTTCCCTGCCGCTATCAACCACCGACACATCTTGGGGGCCATGTAATGGCGTTCCACTACCTGTTATGTACAAGGGGTGGTGTGTCAGATACCGGAAAGTGGACGCGACAGTCACTGTTACATTCAGTGTTTGCTTGTTGTGTTGTTGTTTGTGTTGGTGGATTAGTACCAGTCACCTCATCACATTGCTGTGTTTCCAGTTCTGGCCTATCAACCCCATAGTCTATAGGGCACCTATAATGAAACCTCATCTTAAAACAGGCTTCCCGCTTAGATGCTTTCAGCGGTTATCCCTTCCGTACGTAGCCAACCAGCGATGCTCCTGGCGGAACAACTGGCACACTAGAGGTACGTCCGTCCCGGTCCTCTCGTACTAGGGACAGCCTTCTTCAAGTTTCAACGCGCGCGGCGGATAGAGACCGAACTGTCTCACGACGTTCTGAACCCAGCTCGCGTGCCGCTTTAATGGGCGAACAGCCCAACCCTTGGGACCTACTCCAGCCCCAGGATGCGACGAGCCGACATCGAGGTGCCAAACCATCCCGTCGATATGGACTCTTGGGGAAGATCAGCCTGTTATCCCCGGGGTACCTTTTATCCGTTGAGCGACACCACATCCACAAGTAGGTGCCGGATCACTAGTCCCGACTTTCGTCCCTGCTCGACTTGTAAGTCTCGCAGTCAAGCTCCCTTGTGCACTTACACTCTAAACACCTGATTGCCAACCAGGCTGAGGGAACCTTTGGGCGCCTCCGTTACATTTTGGGAGGCAACCGCCCCAGTTAAACTACCCACCAGGCACTGTCCCCAACCCAGATCATGGGCCAAGGTTCAGGTATCCACTACGGTCAGAGTGGTATTTCAACAACGACTCCACAACCACTGGCGTGGCTGTATCAACGTCTCCCACCTATCCTACACAAACCGCACCGAACACCAATACCAAGCTGTAGTGAAGGTCCCGGGGTCTTTTCGTCCTGCCGCGCGAAACGAGCATCTTTACTCGTACTGCAATTTCACCGGGCCTGTGGTTGAGACAGCAGGGGAGTCGTTACGCCATTCGTGCAGGTCGGAACTTACCCGACAAGGAATTTCGCTACCTTAGGATGGTTATAGTTACCACCGCCGTTTACTGGGGCTTAAATTCTCCGCTTCGACCCAAAAAGGGTCTAACAGGTCCTCTTAACCTTCCAGCACCGGGCAGGCGTCAGTCCGTATACATCAACTTAACCGTCTTCGCACGGACCTGTGTTTTTGATAAACAGTCGCTCCCCTCTCTTCTCTGCGACCCACACCAGCACACTAACCGCATGTGTTAGCTACCGGTTTGGGTCCCCCTTCTCCCGAAGTTACGGGGGCATTTTGCCGAGTTCCTTAACCACAGTTCACCCGCTCGCCTTAGTATGCTCTACCTGACTACCTGTGTCGGTTTCGGGTACGGGCCGTCTACACACATCGCTAGAGGCTTTTCTCGGCAGCACAGGATCACCACCATCACCCATATATGGGCTACGCATCACGCCTTGCACATATAACAACCGGATTTGCCATGTTGTCGTGCTGCACGCTTGCACCAGAATCCAATAACTGGCGTGGCTACCACTCTGCGTCACCCCATCACTTACCTACAACAAATCAGGCCCCACGCATCACCACCAACCACACACCACAAGGGTGCGTATATCAGTAGCTTTGGGTGGTTAGTATCATTGCTTCAGCATTGGTCGCGTGTAGGCGGGTACGGGAATATCAACCCGTTGACCATCGACTACGCCTGTCGGCCTCGCCTTAGGACCCGACTCACCCTGGGAAGACGAACTTGACCCAGGAACCCTTCGTCATTCGGCGGATACGATTCTCACGTATCATTCGTTACTCATGCCTGCATTCTCACTCGCGTGCAGTCCACACCCCCTTACGGTAATGCTTCACCCCACACACGACGCTCCCCTACCCATAGTAAAAACTATGCCGCGGCTTCGGCGGTGTACTTGAGCCCCACTGAATTGTCGGCGCGGAACCACTCGACCAGTGAGCTATTACGCACTCTTTCAAGGGTGGCTGCTTCTAAGCCAACCTCCTGGCTGTCTTCGCGATCCTACATCCTTTTCCACTTAGTACACCCTTAGGGGCCTTAACCGGCGATCTGGGCTGTTTCCCTCTCGACTATGAAGCTTATCCCCCACAGTCTCACTGCTATACACCACTTTTAACCGGCATTCGGAGTTTGGCTGACATTGCTAAGATGATAGTCCCGCTCAACCAACCAGTAGCTCTACCTCCAGCAAGCTTGTATAACGCTGCACCTAAATGCATTTCGGGGAGAACCAGCTATCACGGAGTTTGATTGGCCTTTCACCCCTACCCACAACTCATCCCCTCAGTTTTCAACCTAAGTGGGTTCGCGCCTCCACAACCTCTTACAGCTGCTTCACACTGGCCATGGGTAGATCACCCCGCTTCGGGTCCAGGACATGCCACTAACAACACCCATTTCGGATTCGCTTTCGCTACGACTACCCCACAGACTGGGTTAACCTCGCGACATGCCGCTGACTCGCAGGCTCATTCTTCAAAAGGCACGCCATCACACAAAAGATGTGCTCTGACGGATTGTAAGCGCACGGTTTCAGGAACTCTTTCACTCCCCTCCCGGGGTACTTTTCACCATTCCCTCACGGTACTATCCACTATCGGTCACACTGAGTATTTAGGCTTACCGGGTGGTCCCGGCAGATTCACAGCAGATTTCACGGGCCCGCTGCTACTCGGGGAAAAACACATACACCCAACATGATCATGCCTTCGCGTACAGGACTCATCACCTTCTCCGGTGCACCATCCCAGGCGCTTCCGCTGACACAACCACATCAAGCAAGTCACTGACAGATAACTTACGATGCGCCCCACAACCCCACATGCGCAACCCCTGCCAGGTATCACACACACATGGTTTAGCCTCATCCGCGTTCGCTCGCCACTACTAACGGAATCACAATTGTTTTCTTCTCCTGCGGGTACTGAGATGTTTCACTTCCCCGCGTTCACCCCCATACAGGCTATAGATTCACCTGCAGGTAACACCACATAACTGGTGCCAGGTTTCCCCATTCGGACATCCTCGGATCAACGCTTAGTTGGCAACTCCCCGAGGCTTAACGCAGCCTCACACGTCCTTCATCGGCTCAGCATGCCAAGGCATCCACCGTACGCCCTTAATCACAAACAACGATTCACATACTAAAGAACAAACAAAAAACAGAAAAAACAGAAAAACAAACACACACCCAAACACCAACCTAAAAGGCCAGCATCCAGATGCATGATGCTCGCGTCCACTCTCCAGTTCTCACACACCACACCCACACACCAACACACCACCCAAACCAGGTGACACATCAGCATGAGGCAGTTAGGAACACACACATTCGTGTTGCCCCAGACACCCAACAGCATGCCAACACATACAAACGCTTGTAGAAAATGATTACTGTGCGATACCCCGATATTGCGTTCCACACCACCTTCTGGTGTGGGGTATGCATCCACCCGGATTCTTTTTAAAAAACAACTAGTGGCAGTCACACACTCGGCGACATCAACCACCAACACCCACAACTGTGGGTTAAACATAAAGCTCCTTAGAAAGGAGGTGATCCAGCCGCACCTTCCGGTACGGCTACCTTGTTACGACTTCGTCCCAATCGCCGATCCCACCTTCGACAGCTCCTTTTGACAGGCCACTGGCTTCGGGTGTTACCAACTTTCATGACGTGACGGGCGGTGTGTACAAGGCCCGGGAACGTATTCACCGCAGCGTTGCTGATCTGCGATTACTAGCGACTCCGACTTCATGGGGTCGAGTTGCAGACCCCAATCCGAACTAAGGCCGGCTTTCAGCGATTCGCGTCCCCTCACGAGGTAGCTGCGCGTTGTACCGACCATTGTAGCATGTGTGAAGCCCTGGACATAAGGGGCATGATGATTTGACGTCATCCCCACCTTCCTCCGAGTTAACCCCGGCAGTTTCTCATAAGTCCCCACCATCACGTGCTGGCAACATAAGACAAGGGTTGCGCTCGTTGCGGGACTTAACCCAACATCTCACGACACGAGCTGACGACAACCATGCACCACCTGTACACCAGCCACAAGGGAAACTACATCTCTGCAGCGATCCGGTGTATGTCAAGCCCAGGTAAGGTTCTTCGCGTTGCATCGAATTAATCCACATGCTCCGCCGCTTGTGCGGGCCCCCGTCAATTCCTTTGAGTTTTAGCCTTGCGGCCGTACTCCCCAGGCGGGGCGCTTAATGCGTTAGCTACGGCACGAACCCCGTGGAAGGGACTCACACCTAGCGCCCACCGTTTACGGCATGGACTACCAGGGTATCTAATCCTGTTCGCTCCCCATGCTTTCGCTCCTCAGCGTCAGTTACTGCCCAGAGACCTGCCTTCGCCATCGGTGTTCCTCCTGATATCTGCGCATTTCACCGCTACACCAGGAATTCCAGTCTCCCCTACAGCACTCAAGTTATGCCCGTATCGCCTGCAGTCCCACAGTTAAGCCGTGGACTTCCACAAACGACGCGACAAACCACCTACGAGCTCTTTACGCCCAGTAATTCCGGACAACGCTCGCACCCTACGTATTACCGCGGCTGCTGGCACGTAGTTAGCCGGTGCTTCTTCTCCAAATACCGTCAAAATTCGTCTTTGGCGAAAGGAGTTTACAACCCGAAGGCCGTCATCCCCCACGCGGCGTCGCTGCATCAGGCTTCCGCCCATTGTGCAATATTCCCCACTGCTGCCTCCCGTAGGAGTCTGGGCCGTATCTCAGTCCCAATGTGGCCGTACACCCTCTCAGGCCGGCTACCCGTCGACGCCTTGGTAGGCCATTACCCCACCAACAAGCTGATAGGCCGCGAGCTCATCCCACACCGAAAAAACTTTCCACCACAACACCTACGAAGTGGTCCTATCCGGTATTAGACCCAGTTTCCCAGGCTTATCCCGAAGTGCAGGGCAGATCACCCACGTGTTACTCACCCGTTCGCCACTCGAGTACCCAAGCAAGCTTGGGCCTTTCCGTTCGACTTGCATGTGTTAAGCACGCCGCCAGCGTTCATCCTGAGCCAGGATCAAACTCTCCACAAAAACGTTTCAGCAGAAACAGGCCGTGAAAAGCCCAATACCTAACCAAAAACAAACCAACCAACACAACACACCAAAAAGCATGAAATGTCAGCCTGGCTTAAAAATAAAATCCTTGAATTACTTTACGTTTCTTGGCCATCCGACGAGGAAAAACACCAAGAAACAACATTTTCAGCAAAACATCACCATGTGACGCACCGAAACAGACAATGCCACCATCCAAGATTCATGACACTACCAACCGGCACACACCACAACACGTGGCACACACAACAACATTCCACAAACAAAATGCATTGGCACACTATCGAGTTCTCAAACAACACACGCACACCCCGTTAGAACCATTCTCGGCTCTAAGCGAAAGTAGCTTGTACGACACTACAGTTTCGATCTATCTGTTGTCAACCCGGCGTTTAAACCTTGGTTTCTTACAGTTCATCAGACCGTAACCTTTATGCGATTAGATTGTTCCTTCTCCCCGGCCGAACCGGCTCGAAGCAACGGATGAAGATATAACCATGAATGGAAAGACCTGGCAAATCGCCAGGTCAAAGGGCATAATCCTGGATCAGTGGTACGTCGCTAAGGGACCATTAGGACCCTGGATGACCTGGACCGGCGTGTTGAAGATCTGGGTGAGCAAGTCATCCCTCATGATCTGCTCCGGCGTACCAAAGGCCACCACCTGGCCGTTTTTCGCAGCGCAGATGTAGTCCGCATAGCGGGCAGCAAAGTTGATGTCATGCAGGACAATGACCACGGTGCGTCCAAGTTCGCGCGCGGCTGCTTTCAGGTGCTGCATCATGTCCACGCTGTGGGCGATGTCGAGGTTATTCAGGGGCTCATCAAGCAGGACGTACTCAGTTTCCTGACACAGCACCATCGCTACATACGCGCGCTGGCGCTGACCTCCGGAGAGTTGGTCCAAGAACCTGTTCTCCAGCTCGCGCAGGTCCAGAAAGTCGATGTACTTGGACACAATCTGCTCGTCCTGGGCAGTCAGGCGACCACCTGAATACGGGAAGCGCCCGAACCCGACAAGCTGACGCACCGTTAGACGGGTAACAAAGTGGTTCTCCTGTCGCAGGATGGACACCACTTTCGCCAGGTCCTTGGACTTCGTGCTGGACACGTCCATCTGGCCGACAGCAATCGTGCCTTCGTCCAAGTCCAGCAGACGGCCAATCATGGTGAGCAGCGTGGACTTACCTGCACCATTCGGGCCCACGAGCGCGGTAATGCCACCGGCGGGAATGTCCAGATCAACCGGACCGATAGTGGTTTCTGCGGAATAGTCCTTACGAACGCGTGAAAGCGTAATCACAGTCTTCCCTTTCTCAGGATCACCACGAGGAATGTCAAGCCACCGACAAGCTCGATGATGATGGACACCACACCCTGCGCGTAAAACACGTGGTTCATCAGGAAATACGCGCTGGTCAAAATACAGAAGCCCATCAGTGCCGCCATCGGCAGCAGGTATCGGTGGTCATAGGTGTCAGCAAATTGATACGTCAGCGTCGCCACCAGAAAGCCGAGGAAGGTCATTGGTCCAACCAACGCGGTCGACACTGCCATCAGCACCGCCACCAACACCAAGATGTAAATCGCATTACCGCGGAAGCTCACGCCCAAATTCATGGCGGCATTTCGCCCCAACCCCAGCACGTTCAAATACCGTGAGCGCAGCAAAATAAGCACCACCGCCGCCGCTACCAGTGGAAGTGCAATTGGGTAGTACGACGGGTCAGCGTTATTGACTGAACCGAAGAGTCGCGCCGTGAGCACATCAAAGTCACTCGGGGTGAGCATGCGCTGCATGAACGTGGACACGCTGGCCAGGCCGCCACCCAGCACGATGCCGACGAGCAGCATCGCATGCAGGTTCGCCTCGTTATCACTGAGCAACCAGGAGTACAGCACCAGTGACAGGCCAATCATCAACGCAACCTGCAGCACGAACATACTGGTCGTTCGCCCTTGCAGCAGGCCACTTACACCAAAGAAGTAGATGGTAGCGGTATGGATAGCCACGTACAGGGACTCAAAGCCCATGATTGAAGGCGTGAGAATGCGGTTATTGGTGATGGTTTGGAACGCAACCGTCGCAAAGCCTTGGCACACTGCAACAATCGCCATCGCGGTCACGGCTGCAAGCCGGCGCTGCGCAATCAGCCAGTAGCCGCGGGAGCCGAACTCCATCGGGTTGTTGTACGCCAACAGGCCAGCACCGCATGTCAAAGCCACCACCAGCAGCACTCCCATGACCACCCAGTAGCGCTTTTTGCTTGTCGACGTTGCGAAGCTGCCCACCGAACGATTAGCCACGACACGATTAGCCACGCCGCACCTGCTTCACAATCAAAGCGATAAACACCACAGCACCAACCACACCCAAGATGACCGACACCGGCATTTCAAACGGTGCGATGACAGTGCGGCCAAGAATGTCGCACACGG
The DNA here is from genome assembly GCF_016728505.1 of Corynebacterium riegelii. Lineage (GTDB taxonomy): Bacteria > Actinomycetota > Actinomycetes > Mycobacteriales > Mycobacteriaceae > Corynebacterium > Corynebacterium riegelii. The sequence goes on along the minus strand of NZ_CP068159.1, from coordinate 1,360,181 downwards.
TCACAATCGTGATGCCAAGCAGGCAGACCCACGGGAGGTTGGAACGCAGGTCGTCGCCACGCATCATGCTCACGATGTTCGGGACGATCAAACCAAGGAACGGCAGATTGCCCACCGTGACTGTGACCACACCGGCGGCGATGGCAACCAGCGAGGTCCCCACCAACACAACCCGGTTGTAATTCAGTCCAATATTGGTGGCGATATCCTCCCCCAGCCCCGCCGCAGTAAGCCTGTCCGCATAGAAGAACACGGCGATCACGACCGCAAGCACGATCCACAAGACCTCGTACTGACCAACGATGACGCTGGTAAAGGACCCGGCAAACCACACCCCCAGGGACTGCAGCAGGTCTGTTTTCAGCGCGAAGAACGTGGACACAGAGCTCACAACTGCACCGAGCATGATGCCCACAATCGGCACAATCAGGCTTGAACGTAGCGTCACTTTGCGCAGGAAAGCGAAAAACACCATGGTGCCCACAAACGCGAATACCACAGCCATGACCATGCGCGTCATGATGGTGCCGTTTGGAAACAGCACATATGACGTCAACAGACCAAGTCCAGCCCACTCCGTCGTACCTGTTGTGGTCGGTTCCACAAAACGGTTCTGCGTCAACATCTGCATAATCAGTCCGCACATTGCCATTGCGGCACCGGCAAGTACCAGTGCAATGGTGCGCGGAACGCGGGTGGTTTGGAACATCTCCCACCCGTCAGCAGATCCCAGAATGTCGTATTGCCCCACCGCCAACGACGCTACAAGGAGCGCCGCGACGGCGAGGCAAGCCAACCCTAGCTTCTTAGTCACGTTGTACGACGTTACTCGATGTTAGGTAAGGGTTACTTATTGGCCTCAAAAAGCTCTGCGAGCTGGTTGAGGATCTCGGTGTACGTCAGGATCGACTCGTTGGTGTACGTGTCATTCGGTGCGACGTAGATGTGGTTTTCCTTCACCGCGGTCACGTTCTTCAGCGCAGCGGAGTCAGTCAGCACGCTCAGCGCTGCCGGGGAGCCTTCCTTGACTGCAGCGTCGCGGTCAAGCGCCAGAATCCAGTCCGGGTTAGAGTCAGCGATCGCCTCAACAGAGATGTCGTCACCCTGGTGATCGTTCGTACCTCCAGCAATCTCCAGTGCCGGGGTGAAACCGATCAGGTCAAACAGCGGCCCCCAGACGCGGCCAACACCCGGTGCAACGTAACCAATCTCACCACCCGAGACGTTCACACCCATGACGGTCTGCTCCGGGTTGTACGCCTCACGCACGCGAACGATTGCCTTAGTGAAGTCCTCAACAACCTTCTCAGCCTCGGCCTGCTTGCCAAAGACCTCGCCAAGCTCCAGGGTCTGGCGGATCAGCTCACGATCGAACGGCTCGCCTTCACGAGGTTCGAACTCCAGCAGCACTGCGTCCGGAACGAGCGTTTCAATCTCCTGGTCGTATTTCCTGAAGCGCTGGCCAGAGACGACGACATCCGGGTCAGCAGCAACAATTGCCTCGAGGTTCGGCTCACGGTGGTTGCCGATATCCACGATGCTCTCATCATCCTTCAAGCCCGGGATGGTCTTCGGCACCAGCGCACGCGCGGCAGCAACCGGCTTGACACCCCAGGCGTCCAGCAGCTCGAAGGAGCGGTTATCCAAAGCGACGACGCGCTTCGGCGGAACCGGCACCGTCTTCTCGCCGTAGTTGTCAGTGACCGTTACGGTGCCGTCTGCAGACTCAGAAGCCTTCGATGCTTCAGCTGCAGAGGTGGTTGCTTCGGAAGCCTCAGCAGCGGTGCTGGAGGTAGCCTCGGAGGCAGACTCCGTGGAGGAGCAAGCGCCAAGCGCGAGGGCACTTGCGGTGACTACTGCGACGAGCGCGGTACGGGAAAAACGGATCATGTTCGTCCTTCTCTTAAGTGTGGAGGTTAGGATTACCTCGCCTACCTTAGGGCATGCACACCTACATTTCAAGCATTACCCCCGCGCTTTCGTGAACATAAAGGTCACAGCGTGAAGCTTACAACCTAACCATCAACGCTTTGAGGCAAAACGACCCATCTTGGACTAGCGGTTGTAAATTAACTGCTGTATTTCTTCTGGCCATTCGTCTTCCGGTGCGTATTCTTCGTCCCAACCATCCTCAGGTTCTCGGACAGGCGGTGTCGGCCCGAAAAAGTCTGATATTTTCGGTTCCCTCACCGGCTCCGGCAGCACCGCCTTGATCGGGAATATAAGGCCGTATTCTTCCTCCAACGCTGCGATCTGAGCATTGGCCTGTTCAAGATCGTGGTGGTTATCAAAATCGTCCAGTATTTTGTGACCCTTGGCGTAAAACTGCGCGACTCGACTACGACGCTGGCATACCTGTTCAAGGTTGCTCTTCCACCGTGGGGCCGCGGCGTGCGTGTTGTAGTCGATCAAGCTATCTGGGGTGGTCAGTTCATAGGTGCCATTGGAAAACAGCCACAAGATTTCACCCGTATCCGGATCCGGAACATAGAAACCACGCTTATCGGTCTTCAAGTTGTGATGCTTTTGACACAACGGATACAAGTTACTCGGTGTGGTTTTACCACCCTGGCCAAACGGAATCCGGTGATCCAACTGGCATAGCTGGGACGGGACGTTGCACCCCGGAAACACACAATGCGTATGACGAGCACACACCACGCGACGCATTGCTTCAGTTGGGGTGTAACTGTCGGTGAGCGCTTGGAGTTCTGCCTCCATATCTACTTCTGTGACCTTTGCTGTTGCCAGCAGGTCATCAAGTGCTGCGGTGGCTTCCGGAGTCAGTGCCCCAACCCCTGGCACATAGGCTGGACCACCAGCCTTACGGCCCTTCGGCACAAACACATGCAGCGTGGCTTTTGTTGGGGTGATCTCACCCGAAAGCAGTTTCACCATCGCATCAGCCATCGATGTTTTATGCTCCCGTGCGGTAGCCAACACATGCTCTCGCACCACACGCGCAGTCAACGGGTTCGTCGACAATGTGACCAACGTTTTCACAGTCCCGGTGTATGCAGATTCCTCAAACGTCAACACGTCATCACCAGCATGTGCTTGAGCCACACGTTGCTGACGTCGCTTCGGCTGATAGGCACACGTTGGGTCAATCCGTTTAATCATCTCCCGGATACGACGAGTAATCATCGTGGTTTTTGGTGCGTTTTGCCCAGGCCGCTTCGGAGTAAACGTAGCTGTAAGCATTGCGTCGAACTCGGCATAGGCCTCATCAGTAATCTCTGGACCGAGTTCAGCCAGCGCGACATCAATCGAGCGAAGGTGCTGCAGATCCATCACACGCGTTTCAGCCTGCAAGGCACGAAGCTGCGGTAAGTGCTGCAGGCGTGCATGCGAGAAGATGGCTTGCTCAACCACGCTTTTAGCCCACCCAGTTGCTTCCCCGATGGCCACTACTTCCACTTCGAAGTCATCAATACTTGCCCCAGGGATGGCGAAGCGGCCGAATTCATCCCAGTACACGTCGCGGATACGTTGACCGCGGATGCCGCGTGGATCATCTGGCCGCTGTGTGCGGAAGTATGGTTCGCCCACGGTGTACCCCCATTGCTGCTTTGCCCTTTATTTTGTTGCCCTAATTATACCCGACAAATCATTCGACACGCAAGGCCTAACCCAGGATTTATTGCATTAATTTTCGTTTATGCATTCGGCAGACACACTAGCGGTTGCATTCAGTATACTCACCGATCACACACGCCCCTGACCAGCAAAAACAGGGAAACTAGAAGCTAGAAAAACACCGTGTTTTCTCGCTCCATCCACGCTCCCCTGCCACTTTCGGAATCCCAGCAGGTCACGCCCGTTTCCTCCACCGCACAGACGAAGGGTCCGTGGTAGACCACCTCGCCGTATTGCACTACCTCGGCAGAAGGTGAGCCCTCAGGCCACACCAAATCCGAGTACAGCGGGGGCTCATTCTGCTCACGGACGTATCCGTGCAATACCTCGACCATCCAGCGAGGCATCCCCAGTTCACCGATGCCGTACTGTTCCGTTTCCATGTAGGACTCGACACCGCAGTCGAACATCGGGGGATTTTCAAGATTCATCATGCAGCCGATGTTTCCGGAAGGCGCAGTAAACACTGCGTACTCAACATCCATGCCTTCATAGCTCTTCACCGTTGCTATCGGGCGAGCATTCGACGGAATCGGGCCACCTGCACCTGGATACGCTAGCGGGGCGCCAGGCACGCCGTGCTCGGGCTCAGCAGGATCAGAAGCAGGCACAGAACTAGGTGCGGAAGTAGGTTCAGAATCAGGTTGGGGAGCTGACTCCGAAGCAGGAGGCTGCGAAACCGTTTCACCAACAGTTTCCGTCACTGTCTCCGTCACGGTCTCGGGCGCGCCACCACATCCCGCGAGCAAGCCCGCGGCACATACGGCAACCAGTCGTGCATTGAACGTGCGATTCATGCCCCAAAATTTTAAAATCGGCACCTGTAATGTACGTCAGAAGAAACGTAAAACCCGCTGACATCGCTTTGACCAGCGAGTTTTGCCCTCCACACCACCGTCCGGCGGGGGCTCCTTTTGCTTATCGACGCCACCGTCGCCCCAACCCCGACACCAACAGACCCCTAGAAAACGTGTTGGCTTTGGTGTCGCCCTCAATCAAACCCATGATCACCTGGTTGGTATCAGCCAATGCGCTTGAATATCGGGGAAACGAAAGCAAACGAGAGGCCTTAGCTACTTCAACCTGTCCGACACGGCAGCTGACTAAAGTGACCATCAACTAGCAACAATGAACACGAGGACTAACACCGTTATGAAAAACTCCAGATCACCCCTCACAACGCACACCGATTCCACAGGCGAGTTCGTCATCTACAACACGGAGGACGGTCGGACCGAAGTTCACTTACGTCTTATCGATGGCTCAGTTTGGATGACCCAGGCCGAAATGTCCGAGCTTTTCGATGTCACACGTGCCAATATCAGCTCGCACCTTACAAACATCTATGCGGATAGCGAACTGAGCAGGGATCGAACTATTAAGAAATTCTTGACAGTTCGAACTGAAGGAGATCGAAACGTCACTCGCTCCACTGAACACTACAACCTCGATGCCATCATGGCCGTGGGCTTTCGCGTACGTGGGCCCCGCGGAACGCAGTTCCGCTCTTGGGCAACCACTGTCCTCAAGGAGTACCTCATCAAAGGCTTCACCCTTAACGACGAGAAGCTGAAAGACCCTCTCGGTGTGGACTACTTTGACGAGCTCCTCGCGCGCATCCGAGATATCCGCTCCAGCGAAGCGCGACTCTACCTCGAGCTGCGCAACATCATTGCCCTTGCGGACGATTATGATGCCAACAGTCAACGCACCCACTACCTTTTCGCGAAGATCCAGGACAAGCTCCACTACGCCATCACCGGCAATACTGCCGCCGAGATCATCGCCACCCGCTGCGACCCATCTGCTGACAATCTCGGCCTGACCAACTGGAAAGGCGGGGTCGTACGCAAAGGTGACGTCACGACAGCGAAAAACTACCTCACTGATGATGAACTGCGGCGGCTTAATTTCCTCGTATCCGGATTCCTCAACTACGCCCAGGACCAGGCCGAACGTCGTAAAGTTATCCACATGTCTGACTGGCTGGACAAGGCAGACCAGTTCATCGAGTTCAATGACTACGAACCACTGAACGATCACGGCCGCATTACACGCAAAGACGCAAATAAGCTCGCTGAGGACCGCTATAGCCTTTACGACACGGGACGTAAAGGGATTGAGCATCGCGAAGCCGAAAACGATCTCATCGAGGCGCTTAAAGAAGCAGATCGAAAACTGATCTCCCAAAGGAAACGTCTCCACCCACGGAGAAAACCAGACTGAGAAACCCCCAGGCCCGTGAGGGTCTGGGGGCTTGTGTTCAGTGGAGCCGCCGGGAATTGAACCCGGGTCCTTCACCACCGCGCCAGGGCTTCTCCGTGCGCAGTTCGCACAGAATCTCTACTCGGCCCTCCGGATCAGACGAACATGTCCGGATGACGGGCCCAGTCAGTGAAAGGTGTCCCTTCCAAGGCCCCACTGACAGGGCCGGAAGGCAAGTCCCCTAAGTCGACGCCAGGTACCGGGTCGGGGACTTCCCCGGCCTGACGGACACGCAGGTCGCTAGCTCTATTTATTAGGCAGCGAGGGCGTAGTCACGCTGAGAGTTCTTCTCTGCGTTTATTAGTTACAGCGACGCTTACGGTGGTCTCCTGCCTGCACCGGCACGCTTCCCCTGGCTAAGTAGATGAAGTCGAAACCAGAATCGACCCCATGTCCACTACGAGAAAACGTAGGTAAAGAAGCACTCTAGCTTGCCGACGGCCTCACGCGCAAGAACTCCACCACCGCATCGGGCCCGGCGTCAACCGCAAGGCGCGCAGCTTTGGCCACTTCGGTGGCGGGCATCTTCGGCAACGCGTCATCACCAGCGAGCATGTCGGTGTCCGTGCGTCCTGGGTGCAAAGAGGTCACACGGATCTTGCCGGCTTCTTCAAGTTGCAGTGACTCAGTAAAGCCGCGGAGTGCGAACTTGGAGGCGCAGTAGCCGGAGTTATCTGCAATTCCGTGGAAGCCGGCGCCGGAGTTGAGGGTGATGATGAGGCCACGTTGGCGTCGTAAAGCAGGAAGCAATGCGCGAGTCAGGGTGACTGGCGCGAACAGGTTGACCTCCATCATCCTGCGCCACGCGGCGTCATCGAGCTGCTCCAGCGGGCCATGCTCCATCACGCCGGCAGAAAGGACGAGCACATCGAGCTGCTCGATCTGGGAAGCGGCACGCAGAATCGCATCGGTATCCGTCAGGTCCGCAACGAACGGCTCAGCGCTTGGCAGCGCGGCGACAACCTCGGAGGCATCGGCCGAAGCACCTGCATAAATGTGGTGGTCTTTGCCCAACTCTTGCGCAATCGCGCGACCAATGCCGCGGGTGGCACCCGTAATCAGTGCAGTCTTCTTCATCGTTTACGCCTTAATCCCCTTCAGCTTGCGGCCCAGCTCGCGCGTGATTTCACGGTCCTCAGTGCGGCGCTTAATGTCACGGCGCTTGTCATAATCCTGTTTACCCTGCGCAAGGCCGAGTTCGACCTTGGCGCGCCCGTCCTTCAAATAGAGGGAGAGGGGGACGAGGGTGCGGTTGCCGTCCCGAAGCTTGCCCTCCAGGGAGTCAATCTCCCGGCGGTGCATAAGCAGCTTGCGGGTGCGGCGCGGAGGATGATTCGTCCAGTGTCCGCGCGAGTACTCCGGAATGTGCATGTTGCGCAGCCAGACCTCGCCGTTGTCAATGGTTGCGAAGGCCTCCACGAGGGAGACTTTGCCCTCGCGCAACGCCTTAATCTCGGTACCCTGCAGCACAATGCCGCACTCCCAGGAATCCAAGATGTTGTAGTCATGGCGAGCCTTCCGGTTAGTGGCAAGCACCCCGGAATTGCTCAGCTTGGACTTCTTTTTCTTGGCCATAAGTGTCCAAAGTCTACTACTTACGCACGTAGGAACGAAGCGCCACCTGCGCGGCCAGCCCGCCGATCAGCATCGCACCAAGTCCTACCAGCGGCAACACCACAAACACCGCAGAATCCGGCACGTGCGCAACCAGCTGCGAGGCGTAGAGCTCCCCCAGCATGGAGTCAATAACGGAACGTTTGCCAACCCATACCAACAGCGTGGCCAAGACCGACCCCATGAGCACAGAAAGCACCGCTTCAAGCACGAACGGGGCTTGGGTGAACCACCGGGACGCGCCCACCATGCGCATGATGCCGATTTGTTCACGACGGTGAAACGCCGCCAACTGCACCATATTCACAATGAGAAACAGCGCCGCCAACCCCTGCACGGCCGCCACCATCCAGGTGACGTTGCGGAAGGTGTCCATCGTCTTCGCCGCCTGGCGCACGGTATCCGCCTGATCGGTAACCACACTGACCTGCGGCATGGTGGCAATCTCACTAATCGGGCCCTGGTCGCCCGGATCCTTCAGGCGCACGTGTAGCACCGCCGGCAGCGCCTCCGGGCTGGTCTCGCGCACCAGGTCCGGCTCGGTGTCCTGGAACAGCTCCACGAAACGCTCGTAGGACTGCTCGCGGGAGCGGAACGTCACCTGCTCCACCCGATCGTCGCTCTGCAGTTTGTCACGCACCTCAAGGCAGGCCTCGGAGGAACAGTCCTGGTCATTGGCCGAAATCTCTTCGTCCAGCTCCACCATGACCTCAACGCGGTCAAGGTAGAGGTTCTTCGTCTCAGCAGTCGCGCGCGACATCAAAATGCCCGTGCCCACCAACGCCAGCGACAGGGCGGTAGTAATCACCAGCGCGATCGTCATGGTGATGTTGCGGCCAAGGCCCTTAATGCCCTCGCGGAAGATAAAGCCCCAGTTCATTTATGCCCTCCCGTAGACACCGTTGGCGTCATCACGCACAAGCTTGCCCAAATCCAACTCAATGACACGTTTGCGCATGTCGTTGACCGCACGCGCGTTGTGCGTGGACATGACCACGGTCGTGCCCAGCCTGTTGATGCGCGCCAAAAGCGCCATAATCTCATCTGCCGTATCAGGATCCAGGTTGCCCGTCGGCTCATCCGCCAGCATCAGCTTCGGCTTGTTCACAAACGCGCGCGCAATCGCCACTCGCTGCTGCTCACCGCCCGAGAGCTCATGGGGCATCCTTGTGCTTTTGGACGCCAGGCCCACCAACTCCAACGCCTCCGGTACCAGTTTGGCAATCCTGGTCTTTTTCATACCAATGACCTCTAGCGCAAAGGCAACGTTGTCGTAGACGTTCAGCCGCGGCAGGAGGCGGAAATCCTGGAAGACGTAGCCAATAGCCTGGCGCAGCTTGTTCACGTCCTTGCCCTTGAGCGCATTGACGTGGAAATCGTTGAACCAAATATCGCCCGAGGTGACGTTTTCCTCACGGATCATCAACTGCAAAAACGTCGACTTGCCGGAACCGGACGGGCCGATAAGAAAGGCAAAGTCCCCGTCTGGAATCTCAAGCGAGACATTATCCAGGGCGGGCCGTGTCGACGTTGGGTACGACTTGGTCACATGGTCAAAGCGGATCACGCCGACCACTCTACCTGTTACGGGTGTGACTATTGTGACTCGGTTTGCAGCTGCGCCATGCGCCAGCGAATGCCAGCTTCGAGGAAGCCATCGAGATCCCCATCGAGCACCTTCTGGGGATCTCCCACTTCGTACTCCGTACGCAGGTCCTTGACCATCTGGTACGGGTGCAACACGTAGGAACGCATCTGGTTGCCCCAGCTTGCGTTGCCGCCAGCGCCGAGAGCATCCATCTCGGCCTTTTCTTCTTGGCGCTTCTTTTCCAAAAGCTTGGACTGCAACACGTTGAGCGCAGACGCCTTGTTTTGGATCTGGGACTTCTCGTTTTGGCAGGTCACCACAATGCCGGTTGGGATATGCGTGATGCGCACCGCGGAGTCGGTGGTGTTCACGCTTTGGCCACCCGGGCCGGAGGAACGGTAGACGTCCACGCGGATGTCTGCATCCGGGATGTCAATGTGGTCGGTTTGCTCCACCACGGGAAGCACTTCTACCTCAGCAAATGAGGTCTGGCGGCGCCCCTGGTTATCAAAGGGAGAGATACGCACCAAGCGGTGCGCGCCCTGCTCCACGGAGAGCTGGCCGTACATGTATTCACCGTGCACCACGAACGTTGCGGATTTGATGCCGGCTTCTTCGGCGTAGGAAATGTCGTAGACATCTACTTTGTGGCCGTGTTTTTCAGCCCAGCGCACGTACATGCGCATCAGCATTTCCGCCCAGTCTGCCGCATCCACACCACCCGCGCCGGAGCGGATGTTCACCACGGCTTCGCGCTCGTCGTACTCGCCGGAAAGCATCGTTTGCACCTCAAGCGATTCGATTGCCGCAGTGATCTCGGCAAGCTCATCGTCTGCCATGGAGGCGTCGCCTTCCTCTTCGGCAAGCTCGTACATCACCGGCAGGTCATCCAAACGCGAGCGCAGCGACGTGACCTTCTTCAGGCGCGCCTGCACGTTGGATAGCTCGGTGGTGACTTGTTGGGCGTGCGAAGGATCGTCCCAAAGCGAGGGGTCCTGTGCCTGCTGTTCAAGCTCGCGGACGCGTTGCGCCATGGCGTCGAGGTCCATCACCTGCTCAATAGTCTGCAGGGTGGTTTCGAGTTCCTTGATGCGAGCTTGGGTCTCCGGTTGCATAACCATGCAGTCTAGTTGCTCGGTTTTACTCACCTACCGCCATGGTGGCCGCTACACTGTTTCGTGCCCAACACGGGCGCCCAAGGCTTAAGGGCTGAGATCGTGCTAATGCCGCACGAGCACCGTTTGAACCTGTCTGGTTAGCACCAGCGAAGGAAGTAGAAGGAGCGGCAATGGCCGACATTTACGCGCAAGAAATCCACCCGAAGCACAGCTACGCCCCCATTATCCAGGACGGGCTTGAGGTGCCGGAGACCGCGATCCAGCTCGATGATTCCCCCACTGGGCCGAATGAGCCGTTCCGCGTCTACCGCACCCGCGGCCCCTACGCCGAGCCGGAGGTTGGCCTGCCGGGGCTTCGCTCCGAGTGGATCACCGGTCGCGGCGATGTGGAAGTAATTGAGGGCCGCAGGCGCAATCTGCTTGACGACGGAACACGGGCCGCCAAGCGCGGCGCCGCCTCCGAGGAGTGGCGTGGTGTAACCCGCCCGGTGCTGCGCGCCAAGGAAGGCAAGCGCGTCACCCAGATGTACTACGCACGTCAGGGCATCATCACGGAAGAGATGAAGTTTGTCGCCCTGCGTGAGCACTGCGACCCGGAGAAGGTGCGTGCGGCGGTAGCAAGTGGCCGCGCGATTATTCCGAACAACGTGAACCACCCAGAGAGCGAGCCAATGATCATTGGCAACCAGTTCTTGACCAAGATCAACGCGAACATTGGTAACTCTGCGGTGACCTCCTCTATCCGTGAGGAGGTGGACAAGCTGCGCTGGGCTACCCGCTGGGGTGCGGATACGGTGATGGATTTGTCCACGGGCAATGACATCCACACCACCCGCGAGTGGATTCTGCGCAACTCGCCGGTGCCGATTGGCACGGTGCCGATCTACCAGGCGCTGGAGAAGGTCAACGGTATTGCAGAAGACCTGACGTGGGAGATCTTCCGCGACACGGTTATTGAGCAGGCGGAGCAGGGTGTGGACTACATGACGGTGCACGCTGGCGTGCGCCTGCCGTTTGTGCCGCTGACGGCGAACCGCGTGACCGGCATCGTGTCGCGTGGCGGCTCGATCATGGCTGGCTGGTGTTTGGCGCACCACAAGGAGAGCTTCCTGTATGAGAACTTCGACGAGCTGTGCGAGATTTTCGCGCAGTACGATGTTGCCTTCTCGCTTGGCGACGGCCTGCGGCCAGGCTCCGTCGCCGACGCCAATGACCCGGCGCAGTTTGCAGAGCTGAAGACCATCGGTGAGCTGTGCAAGCGCGCCTGGGAGTATGACGTGCAGGTGATGATTGAGGGCCCAGGTCACGTGCCGCTGAACATGATCCAGGTCAACAACGAGAAGGAAGAGCAGTGGTGCGGTGGCGCGCCGTTCTACACCCTTGGCCCGTTGGTGACGGATATTGCGCCTGGGTATGACCACATTACGTCTGCAATCGGCGCGGCCCACATTGCTATGGGTGGCACGGCGATGCTGTGCTACGTCACCCCGAAGGAGCACCTGGGCTTGCCAAACAAGGATGATGTGAAAACGGGCGTGATCACCTACAAACTCGCCGCCCACGCGGCCGACGTGGCCAAGGGGCATCCGGGTGCGCGCGACTGGGACGACGCGATGAGTAAGGCACGTTTTGAGTTCCGTTGGCACGACCAGTTCGCACTCTCCTTAGACCCGGACACCGCGCAGTCCTTCCACGATGAGACGCTGCCGGCGGAGCCCGCGAAGACGGCGCACTTCTGCTCCATGTGCGGCCCGAAGTTCTGCTCCATGCGTATTAGCCAGGACATTCGTGATGAGTTTGGGGACCGCCTGGCGGACCTGGGTATTCCGGAGATTCCAGCAGATGTGGCTGCCGTGAGCGCAAACGACGCGATTGCCGGTGAACAGGAGATGGCGGAAGAGTTCCGTGAGCAGGGCTCCCAGGTCTACTTGGAGGAGCAGTCGCAGCCGCAGTAACTGGGGTAATAATGGGTGCGTGACTTCCGCACCCATTTCTACTGCAGCTTTTATTGACGCTCACCGTAATGACGATGACGCACAGCTGGCCGCAGCGCTTGTAGCGCATGCTGGCCAGCTTGCGCTTTCTATGCGTGATGGTGGTTTGGACACGCTTGCCACGCAGCGCAAGACGTCGGTCTCCGATGTGGTGACTGAGGCAGACCACGCCGCGGAGAACTTCGTGGCAGAGGTGCTCGACGCGCTGCGCCCCGCCGACGGTGTGCTGGGGGAAGAAGGCCACGCCCGCGCCTCAGAAACCGGGCGTACCTGGGTGATCGACCCGGTTGACGGGACGTATAACTTTGCGCAGGGTTCGGATTACTTCTGCTCTGCGTTGGCGGTGGCCGAGGGCGATCCGGCAGAAGGCAAAGCGTCAATTGGTGCGGTGCACCGCCCGGCGACGAATACGACGTGGCTCGCTGCCAATGGTCAGGCGTGGTGTGATGGGGAGCGGTTGGGGGTGTTGGACGCGGCGCACCTAAGCGAAAAAGCCCTGGTGACCTACCTACATCCGACCTTTATGGGTGATGAGGCGGTGGTGGGCGCGTGGATGCGTGCGGTGAAAGATGCGGCGACGATCCGGATGATGGGTGCGGGCAGCGTGGACCTAGCCAACATCGCTGCAGGCCGTATGGGTGGCTGGCTGCAGCATTCGGTGGCGGATTGGGATTGGCTGCCGGGCAAGGCGCTGATTGAGGCTGTCGGCGGGGTGGCCACAAAGGTTGATGCGGGCGGGGTGACGTGGTGCGTGGCCGGAAATCCGCTCCTGGTTGAGCAGGTGGCGAGTAGGCTTGTCGGGCATGCAGCGTAACCACGATCTGAAACTCGCCCTCGAACTCGCCGACCTGGCAGATGACATCACTTCTTCCCGGTTTGATGCCGCTGACCTGCACGTTGAGTCCAAGCCGGACCTAACGCCGGTCTCCGATGCGGACCTGGCTACGGAAAAGGAGCTGCGCGAGCACCTCGCGGAAAAGCGCCCGGATGATGCGGTGCTGGGCGAGGAATTTGGTGGTGACGCCGTGTTTTCCGGCCGCCAGTGGGTGATCGACCCGATTGATGGCACGAAGAACTTCGTACGCGGCGTGCCGGTGTGGGCCACGTTGATTGCCCTGCTTGAAGACGGCGAGCCGGTCGTCGCCGTCGTCTCCTCCCCTGCCCTGTCGCGCCGTTGGTACGCGGCGAAGGGCGAGGGTGCGTGGCGCGAGATTGGTGACGGCAAGGCAAGCCCGATGCGTGTGTCTTCCGTGTCCAAGTTGGAGGATGCGTCCGTGTCGTTTTCCTCGCTGACCGGTTGGCGTGACCGCGGCTTGCGCGAGCAGTTCATTGAGCTGACGGACGCTGCGTGGCGTCTGCGCGGGTTTGGTGATTTCTTCTCCTACTGCCTGGTGGCAGAGGGCTCGGTAGACATTGCGTGTGAGCCGGAGGTCTCGCTGTGGGACCTCGCGCCGCTGGCGCTGTTGGTTACTGAAGCCGGCGGCCGCTTCACCTCATTGGCGGGTGTTGACGGCCCGCACGGTGGCGATGCGGTTGCCACCAACGGGCTGCTGCACGACGAGGTGCTTGGCCGCCTGCAGGGTTAAGTTTCTGGCAGTTTCTGTCAGTTAGGGCAGGCGGAAGCCACCGGGGACGGTGGGCAGGAAGGCGTCTGCACGCGCGGAGCCCGTCGGTGCATGCAGCGGGCCCTGCAGCGGGGTGTGGCAGGCCAGCGCGAACGGCTGCGGGAACATGCCGCCGTTGATAATGCCTACGAGGCGGTCGCCAACGTAGAGCGGGCCGCCGGAGTCGCCCTGCATCGCGCAGACCTGGTTGATGTTCATCACGCCAGCGTCTTGCCAGGTCATGCCGCAGGTCACGCCGGAGGCGACACCCTTCTTGCACACGGTCTGCCCTGCCGGCACGGGTGCGGCGCCTAGGTGGTTGATGGTCAGTCCGTCATAGCTGCGGGAGACTTCCGTGTTGGGGTGCAGCTGGATTACGGCGTAGTCCAGGTTGCGGTCCACGGCGATCACGCGGCCAGTCTGGCCAAGGGCGCGGGCATCCGCGTTCACCACCGGGTCGCCCACGTTGCCCGCGCAGTGGCCTGCGGTCAGGGCGATCTTTTCGCCAGCGTCGTTGTAGCCGGCAACGGCGACGGTGCAGATCATGTCGTTCGGGGCGTGCCCCACGTAGATCGGGGTGCCGGGGCCGTAGAGCGCGTTGCCGCGGGCCTGGGCCTGGGTGGCTTCGGCAGGCGTACGCGGGGCGTCATGGAACGAGGTGGGCACGCGGTGCAGCACGCGATCCGCGTTGAGCTTGCCGGCGAGTGCCTTGGACATGAGGTCTGTGCGCCAGACGTAGTTAGGGTCAGCTGGCTGCGCACTCGCGGCCGGTGCGAGCAAAGCAGTGGCAGTAAGAACGGCTGCGGCGGCGACAGCGGCGATGCGTCGGAACATGCGGACCCCTTTTATGTGTCTTGTATGCGTCAGGCAGGAAATCACAAACGTAACTTCAGTTAACACAAACACCTTACGTCACAGCGGTGTTAGGATCACCCCCGTGACACACCCTGCGCTGCATCCTGCAATGACGTTCAAGACCCTGGACCAGATGAGCTCACGAGAGGCCTTCGACCTGTTTCGCCTCCGCGTGGACGTGTTCGTGGCCGAGCAGGACTGTCCCTTCAATGAGCTTGATGACATTGACGCAGCCGAGGACACCTTCCACGTCCTCGCCTACGACAACGCAGGCAGGCTCGCCGGCTGCGCACGCGTCTACCCCGAGGTTGCAGACGGCAAACCCCGCGCGCGCTTTGGCCGTTTCGTCGTTGCGCCGTTCGCGCGCGGCACCGGAATTGGCCCCGAGATTGTCCGCAAGGCGCTAGCGTTCACCACCCGCTGGCCGGGCGACGTTGTCATTGAGGCGCAGACCGGCCTCGTTGGCTATTACAACCGCTTCGGCCTCAAAGAGGAGGGCGAAGAGTTCTTGGACGGTTCAATCCCCCACGTCACTATGAGGCTGGAACGCCCCTAACCCCAGTGGTATGATTTTTGAAGTTTCATAAAGGTTTGAAGGGGAGTAGCTCACCAACAACTCGCTCGACATACTGGTTCTCCACGTAGAGCCCGGGCGGTTGGCCTTACACGCTTTACAGGACATGCTTTACAGGCGAGCGAGACCTTCGGTTGTTTATTGCACCGAGAGGATTTCCTATGGCCACCCATCCCCGTGAAGAACAGCGCATGCTTGAGCGCTTCATGTGGATCTCTATCGCGGCTTCCCTAATTGTTATCGTGCTGAAGGCGTATGCCGCGTATGTCACTGGCTCTGTTGGCTTCCTTTCGGACGCGCTGGAGTCTTTGGCCAATGTCGCCGCCGCCTTGGTTGGCCTCTGGGCGTTGAAGCTTTCCGCCAAGCCTGCGGATGAGAACCACAATTTCGGCCACGCCAAGGCCGAGTACTTCGCCGCCCAGGTAGAGGGCAGTCTGATCCTGGTGGCGTCGGTGGCCATTATCTATACCGCGGTGCAGCGCCTGATCACCCCGCAGCCGGTGGAGCAGCTTGGCATTGGTTTGCTGTTTTCTGTGATAGCCACGCTGATCAACCTCGGTGTGGGTGCGATGTTGGTGCGCGCTGGCCGCACGCACCGTTCCAGCACGCTAGTTTCGGATGGGAAGCATTTGCTTGCAGACGTCTGGACTACCGTCGGCGTCATCGTCGGCATGGCCTTAGTGTGGCTGACCGGCTTGCAGGTCCTCGACCCTATTGTGGCCATCCTGGTTGGCGCCAACATCCTGTACACCGGCTACAAACTGTTGCGCGAGGCTATCCAGGGCCTGCTTTCAGAGACGTTGCCGGAGGAAGAAGTAGCAACGGCACAAGAGTTTTTGGACACCTACGCCAAGGACAATGGTGTCGTCTTCACGTCGCTGCGCACTACGGCTTATGGGCGCCAACGTCTCATCAACGTTGTCATGCAGGTGCCTGGTGAATGGACGGTGTCGCACTCCCACGAGCACGCCGACAATGTTGAGGAAGGCCTCGCTGCTGCCCTGGGCGGTGCGGAAACCATCGTGCACATTGAGCCGCTTGGGATAGAAACCACCACTGGCCCGATCATGGCGTAGCGCAACAGTGATAGGTTCGGTGCCGTGAATCAAGCGCTAATGCCGGACCGAACTACCACTCCCCGACTCTTAGTCCCCGATCTTGCGCGCGGCCTGGCCCTGCTGGGCATCGCCATGGCGAATGCGGTGCAGACGTGGATGATCAATGACATTGACGCATTGGATCAGCCAGGTTCCACCCTTGGCGGTGTGCGACCAGGAAACACGCTCGATGAGATAGCCGCGGTTTTCTCGGCAGTGTTTTTGCACGTGCGTGGCCTGCCGATGTTTTCCACACTGCTGGGATTTGGCATTGGCCTCGTTGCGGCAAGTGCGTGGCGTAAGGGCTATCCGGCTGCTGATGCGCGCTTGATGCTGGTGCGCAGATACGGGTTCCTCGCACTTTTTGGCATCGCGCACATGATGCTGGTGTTCTACGGGGACATCATGTTGTATTACGGCCTGATTGGCATGCTGGTTGCCACGATGTTCACGGCAAGCAACAAGGCGCTGCGCATTACCGCCTACTCGCTATTGCTGGTCGGCGCAGCGTTTGGCACTGTTGCCGCGGTGGCGGTGTACGGCGTCCAGGCACCAATCGGCGTGATGGAACAGACGCCCACACCTGAGATGACCAGTCTGGGCGTCTACTTCGGCGAAAACCTCTTGGGCGGACTGGGGATGTTGATCAACGCCCCGTTTGCGGTGTTCCAGCTGGGCGGGCTGGTGTTGCTGGGCTACGTGTGGGCGCGGGAGGGATACCTGATCAACGTGGAGCAACACAAACGTGTGCTGGTCAGGTGGACGATCCTGGGTGCGGTGGTCGCGATTGCCATCGGCATCCCGTGGGGTCTCAGCGCTGCAGGCTTCATCGACCCGCAGCTTGAACAGCCTCTCTTTATACTCAACCTCGCCTGGGGACTGTTCACCGGCCCGGCAATCCTGGCAGCACTCGCTCTTGCCACCAACGGTGTGCAGCAGCGCATCAACGCCACCG
This sequence comes from Corynebacterium riegelii, assembly GCF_016728505.1. Classification (GTDB taxonomy): domain Bacteria; phylum Actinomycetota; class Actinomycetes; order Mycobacteriales; family Mycobacteriaceae; genus Corynebacterium; species Corynebacterium riegelii. Next base: position 1,342,878 of record NZ_CP068159.1, on the reverse strand, counting down.
GCCAGACACCGGCGTGGGCGCGCCCCTTCATCGCGTTGGGCAAGCGCTCGATGTCCGGCTACTTGGCGCAATCGTTCCTGTTCATTGCGCTGGTTATGCCGTTTGGGCTGGGGTGGGGCGTGGAGGCGTCGATAAGCGGGAAGCTCCTTGTGGGCTTTGTGGTGTGGTTGATCACCCTGCTGCTTGCGATGGTGCTGGAGCGTGTGGGGCTTCCGGGGCCGTTTGAGCAGCTGCACCGCCGCGCAAGCTACGGCAAAACGAAGCGGCTGGAGCCGTACACCCCACCACTGCCCCAGTAGGCTTTGGGCATGGCTGATACCACCCCGATGAACCCCCGTAACCTGGACCTGCGCTGTTACTTTGTCACCGGCCAGGGCCCCGATGTGGTCGAGCGCGCCGTTGAGGCGGCCCACGGCGGCGCCGGCGTGATCCAGGTGCGCTCCAAACCGATCTCCGCGCGTGAGCTCTACGCCCTGTCTTCCGCGATTGCCGCGCAGCTTCCTTCCGAGAGCATTGTGCTTATCGACGACCGCGTGGACATCGCCCTCGCCCTTCAATCCCAAGGCGTCCACGGTGTGCATCTGGGCCAGGACGATCTGGACCCGCGCGAGGCGCGCCGCCTGCTCGGGCCTGATGCCGTAATCGGCCTGACCACCGGGACCCTTGAGCTGGTCAGGGCCGCAAATGACCTTGAGGGCGTGATTGATTACATCGGCTGCGGCCCATTCCGCGACACCCCTACTAAGCACTCCGGCCGCGAACCTATCGGCTTGGAGGGCTACCCGGCGCTGGTGGAGGCGTCCCGGCTGCCCATGGTTGCCATTGGGGACGTCACGGTGGATGACGCGTACGCACTGGCCGGAACCGGTGTGGATGGCGTGGCCATTGTCCGCGGCATCATGCACGCCGATAATCCCCGTGCCTACTGCGAGCGGGTGGTCGCGGAGTTCGACCGCGGCCGCGGCGCGCTCGCCTAGTTTCACGTTCAGCTCGACAATCCTGTCAAGTTCAGCTCGACAATCCTGTCAAGTTCAGGTATTTTCGCAGTATGAGAGCTTATCTGCCGCGGATTCTTGATTCAGTTTTAGAGCAGTATCTCAAGGCTTCATCAGCGGTGAATATCACTGGTGCAAGGGCAACTGGGAAGACAACTACCGCTCTCCAGTCAGCTAATTCCTCAATCCAGTTGGACGGGCAGCGACCGGAGATAATTGAAGCCGCATCGCTAAACCCATCGGCAGTCCTTGAAGGCGATGCGCCACGTTTGATCGATGAGTGGCAGCTGGCACCAGATCTCTGGGGCGCGGTCCGTCGGGCTGTGGATGCGGACCCAACGCCGGGTCGTTTTCTACTTTCGGGATCAGCATGGCCAGATGACACAGCTCTGCGTCATTCCGGGGCAGGAAGAATCATTGACCTTCCAATGCGCCCGATGACCCTATATGAGTCGGGCGACTCAACGGGAAGCTTTTCCCTTTCCCGCGTGTTCCAAGGTGAAGCTCCTGTACAGGGGCAGCAGCTCAGCCCCCATTCAATTGATGACGTCTGCGCATTGATCACCCGAGGCGGATGGCCGGCATGGGTGGACAGGGAGGCTGACCAGGTCGAACTCCTTGTTGAGGGTTACATGGACACGTTGGCACAGCGCGATTTTCCTTTCGTGGGTGGGCCGCGCCGATCGCCTCAGCGCCTTCTCCATTTTCTTCGGGCGTATGCTTCACTCACCGCTCACCCAGCCCCGCTGAGCACAGTGCAAGAGCGTCTGGGGGAAGATGGTGTGGAGGTTGGTGAACGGTTTGGGTACCAGTTCCATGAGTTTGCAAGCCGGATGCATCTCGTCGAAGACCAGCCGCCATGGGCACCGGCACGCAGGTCTAAAACTCGGCTGAGTGCCACGCCTAAGCGCCACCTCGTAGACCCTTCGCTTGCCGCATCTGCGCTAGGTGCTTCCCATACGGCTCTTGCTGTCGACCCGCGCACTCTTGGATTCCTTTTTGAATCACTCGTATTGCGTGACCTGCGGGTGTACAGCCAACCGTTGCGCGGCACCGCTTTCCATTTCAGGAACAAGGATGGCACAGCCGAAATGGATATTGTGCTTGAGCTTCGAGACGGTCGCTGGGTCGGAGTCGAAGTGAAACTGTCACCACAGGCAGCTAAGGAAGCCGCCCCACGTTTACGCGAAGTCGCCGACACCATCGGAAGGCCCCCAGAAGGACTGCTGATTGTCACGCCAACAGGTACGGTCGCAGAAGTTGGTGAGCGCACCTGGCTCGTGCCCATCGGATTGCTCGGCCCTTAGGGAACAACTGATCCCTCCCCCCATCATCCACACGGCGTACGGTAATCCCCATGGAGAACATGAACGTCGCCGTTATCGGTGGGGGCATCATCGGCTTGACTTCTGCGCTGACACTGGCGGATCGGGGTCATAGGGTCACGGTGTTTGATCCGGCGCCGGTCTCTGGTGCGTCGTGGCATGCGGGTGGCATGTTGGCACCTACGGCGGAGGTTGTGTACAAGCAGGAGCCGTTGTTTCCACTGATGAACGCTGCTGCGCAGTGGTACCCGGAGCTGATCCAGCTGGTGAACAAGTACAGCGATTTGCCCACCGGGTATCGCAAGGACGGCACGTTGGTGGTAGCGCGAGATCGCGCGGATAACACGCACTTGGAGGAGCTTTCCGCCTACCAGGCCTTGCACGGGATGGAGGTCAACCGCCTGACTACCCGTGAAGCGCGCAAGCGCGAGCCTGCGCTGTCGCCTGCGTTGGCGGGTGCGGTGGAGATCATCGGGGATCACCAGGTGCAGCCGCGCCTGTTTGCAAAAGCCTTGTTGGATGCGTGCGCGAACGCGGGCGTGACAATTGTTCAAGAGGCGGTTACCAACGTCGATAACGTCGATGCAGACCAGGTACTCATCGCCGCAGGCCTTGGCGCGGCGGAGATCACCGGCTGGTTTATGGGTACAAACCCGCTTGAGCTGCGCCCTGTCTACGGTGACATCCTGCACGTGCGCGTACCCAAGCACCAATTCCCGCTGCTGGATCGTGTGGTGCGCGGCTTTGTGGAGGATCGTCCGATCTATCTCATTCCGCGTGGTGATGGCACGTTGACCATCGGCGCCACCACGCGTGAGGACGGCCGCGCGGAACCCCAGGTCCAGGGCGTCTACCAGCTGCTGCGTGATGCGATTGAGGTCTGCCCGGCGCTGGAGGAATGCGATTTTCTGGAGGCGGACGCCGGTGCGCGTCCGGGCTCGCCGGATGACCTGCCGTACCTTGGCAGGGTCAGCGAGCGCGTCACGGTTTCTACTGGATATTTCCGCCACGGCATCCTGCTGGCCGGTATGGCTGCGCGTTGCGGGGCCGATCTGGTGGAACAAAAGGCACCTGCAATATCGTTGGAAGCGTGTGACCCCTGGCGTCATCAACGGGCTTAGGAGGTAGCCATGGCCATTACTCTCACAGTGAATGATGAATCCCGCACGACTGAAGCGGCGTCGGTTGAGCAGCTGGTGCACGAGGTCCTCGGCGAGGTGCCGGAGGCTGGCACGGCGGTAGCGCTCGATGGTGATGTGGTTCCCCGCTCGGCGTGGGGCAGCACCAAGCTTGCGAGCGGCGCACGTGTAGATATCCTCACCGCAGTCCAGGGAGGCTAAACCTTGCTTTCTATTGCAGATAAGCAGTTCAACTCGCACCTGATCATGGGTACGGGTGGGGCGAGTTCGATGGACATGCTGGAAAAGGCGCTGGTGGCGTCAGGCACGGATCTGACTACGGTGGCAATGCGCCGGTACGCCAAGGCCCCGACGAGCGGCGAGAGCGTCTTTGACATGCTGCAGCGCCTGAACATTGCGCCGCTGCCAAATACGGCGGGCTGCCGCACGGCGCGTGACGCGGTGATTACGGCGAAGCTTGCGCGTGAGGCGCTGGGCACCAATTGGGTGAAGCTTGAGGTGATCGCGGATGATCGCACGCTTCTGCCCGACGTGGTTGAAACCGTCGATGCCTGCGAGATGCTGGTGGCGGAGGGCTTTACGGTGCTTGCGTACACCTCCGATGATCCGGTTGCGGCGAAGCGTCTGGAGGATCTGGGTGCGGCGGCGGTCATGCCGCTTGGCTCCCCCATCGGCACTGGTCTGGGCATTTTGAACCCGCACAACATTGAGCTGATTTGTTCGCGCGCCGAGGTGCCCGTGCTTATCGACGCTGGCGTGGGCACCGCCTCCGACGCCTCCCTTGCCATGGAACTGGGCTGCTCCGGAGTGCTGTTGGCTAGTGCTGTAAACCGTTGCCAGGATCCGGTGGCGATGGCTGAGGCGATGCGCTTGGCTGTGGACGCCGGCCGTCTGGCGCGCGAAGCCGGGCGGATTCCGAAGCGGGAGCACGCGGTGGCATCCTCAAGCTTTGACGGCCTGGCTAGCTGGGCAGATCAGGTGCTGTAACTAGCCCCTTTTTAGGGCCTTTTAGGGCCACCGTAAGGGTGAAACTTGTTTGACGGTGCAAGACGTAGGACACTTCATTCAAACACTAGATTGACCGTTTGAAGGAAGGTTCATCATGCGTCGTCTACTTCCCATCTCTTTGATCTCCGCGCTTGCGCTGGCTGGCTGCGCCGGTGGCGAAACTGACACCACCACTAGCACTGACACCAGCGCCGAAGCTAGCGCCAAGCAGATCGACAACTGCGGCGTCATGATTGATGCCGCTCCGACTGTTGAGCGCGCGGTTGCCCTTGAGCAGGGCGCGTCTGACACCCTGCTGCTGCTGGGTGCTGCGGATCAGATCGCTGGCGTTGGCCACCAGAAGGACAACCCGCCGGAGGGATTCGAGACCCCGAAGATCATTGCACCGAGTATTCCTACTGCTGAGCAGATCCGTGCGGTGGACCCGGACTTTGTGTACTCCCCGTTCCGTTTGGTGTGGACGGCGGACTCTGCGGGCACCCGTGAGGAGTGGGAGAAACTGGGTGTTCGCACCTACCAGTCCAACGTGGAGTGCCAGGACCACGGCGAGAACAAGGGTAAGAGCACCTTTGAGCTTGTAGAGCGTGACATTACGGAGCTCGGCCAGCTTTTCGGCCACGAAGACACCGCGGCTGATCTAGTAGAGAAGCTTCATGAAACCAAGGAGGGTGCTGCCCAGGCGCCAGACGGCACGACGTTTGCCATGGTGTACTCCACCGTCGGTGGTGCGCCGTATGTGGCTGGTGGCCCGTCCATTGTCACGGAGATGGGTGACTCAGTAAACATGGTCAACGTGTTTGCTGATGTGAAGGAAGAGTGGCCGCAGATTTCCTGGGAGGCTTTGGCGGAAGCTGACCCGGACGTGCTCATCTTGGGCGATCTGCCAACTCGTGGTGAGCCGGGTGATACCTGGGAGGAGAAAGTCGAGGCGCTTAAGGCAACGCCGGGTGTCAACAGCATGCGTGCAGTGAAAGAGGAGCGTTTCATTGTGATCAACGGTGTGACCACTTCCCCGTCGGCGCGCTCCTACCAGGGCCTGCAGCAGATCTCTGACGCGATTGAAAACGGTATCGCAGAGTAAGAAGTAAGAACCGAAAAGCGTGAAGAAGTCCATCGCCTTCGGGCTGTTATCACTGCTGGCGCTTGCGGCGGCGATTGTTGTTTCGCTGCCGCTTGGCTCTAGCGGTATCTCCGTGTTCGATTTGGATAGCATGTCGCCTGTGCAGCGGTCCATTCTGACGGAGTTGCGTCTGCCGCGTGTGCTGATGGCCGCGTGCGTGGGAGCGATTCTGGCGGTGTGTGGTGTGGCTATGCAGGCCATTACGCACAACGATCTGGCTGAGCCGTACCTGCTGGGTATTTCCTCGGGTGCGTCTACTGGTGCGGTGATTGCCATCATGTTCTCCACGTGGCAGTGGGGCATTGTGGTTGGCGCCGCTGTTGGTGGGTTGACGTCGTTTATGCTGCTGATGGCCCTGCTGCGTCATACGCGTGCTGATGCTACGCGTGTGGTGCTGACGGGCGTGCTGGTGGGCTTTTTGTTCCAATCTTTGACGTCGCTTGTTGTTACGGCTTCCGGTAACGCGGAATCCACACGCGGCATCATGTTTTGGCTTCTTGGCGTGCTGTCTGCGGCGCGCTGGAACACGCTGATTGTTGTTGCCATCGCTGGTGCGGTTGGCCTTGTGGTGCTGTGGTTGCTTTCGCGGCACTTAGATGCGCTGACGCTTGGAGACGCCACGGCGCACACCATGGGCGTTCCTGTCGTCGCTGTACGCTACACGGTGCTTATTGTGGTTTCCTTGCTCACAGCGGCGACCGTCGCCGCGGTTGGTGCAATCGGTTTCGTTGGCTTGATCGTGCCCCATGCAGTGCGCATGGTGCAGGGGCCGTTACATGCTCGTTTGATTCCGGTTGCAGCAATCGTTGGCGCACTGTTTTTGGTGATTGCTGACGCGATTGCGCGTGTGCTGTTTGCACCCCAGGAGCTGCCCGTGGGTGTGATCACGGCACTGATTGGTGTGCCGGTGTTCTTCATCATCTTGAGGAGGATCAACCGATGATTGACATCAAGGTCCAAGCCCAGGTGCAGTCATTCCGCCTCGATGTGGAGACCTCGATCCCTACCCCGGGCATCATCGGCATCGTTGGGCCGAATGGCTCCGGAAAATCCACCCTGCTGCGTGCGATGGCGGGAGTCAGTGACGCCAAGGGCAGCATTCTTTACAACGGCACACCGCTGTCCTCCATGTCTCGCGCCGAGCGCGTGCAAACGGTAGCTTACGTGGCGCAAAGCCACGGCACCTTGCCGGATCTGACGGTCCAGCAGCTGGTGGAGATGGGCCAAAGCGCCGCCTACGGTTTGTTTGGGCGTGGCAGTGGCGGTGATGAGGCCATTGTTGAAGAGGCGCTGATCCACTCCGACCTGGTGGAGCTAAGAGATCGCTCCCTGCGTGCACTTTCTGGCGGGCAAGTGCAACGCGCAATGACGGCACGAGCGCTAGCGCAAAACGCGAAGTTTTTGCTGCTGGATGAGCCGACCAACCATTTGGACCTACACCACCAGTACCGGCTGATGAACATGCTGGAGCACGTGGGCACCCACCACGGCACCACCGTGGTGTTGGCGCTGCATGACTTGGTGTTGGCCGCACGCTACTGCGACACGGTGCTGGTGATGGACCACGGCCACGTTGCGGCACTTGGGGATCCGAGTGAGACGTTGACTCCTGAGTTGCTGAAAGAAACGTTTGGCGTTGATGCCTCCCTACGCAAGGCTGATGGTGAACATTCCCTGATTGTCCACGGACCGGTGATTACGCACTAGGCTTAGTGGCTATGCGGTATCACGAGACTTGGGCAGAGGTATTCAAAACCCTAGGTGACACCACGCGGCTTCGACTCTTGGACGCCATGCATACGGCAGGCGAAAACAAACTGACCGTCACTGACCTGGCAAATGCAACTGGCACGCGGGTGGCTACAGCATCCGCGTCTTTGCGCGCTATGGAAAAGATGGGCACGGTGCGCTCAATCCGCGAGGGCCGTAGCATTTTCTACGGTCTTGCAGATGAGCGCATCCACCGCCTCCTCCACTGGGCTGCGGATTACGCGGACCCAGAGGAGTAACCCCCTATACCTGGCGCTCGTACTGGATTTAGTACTGGCGCAGGTGCACCTTGCCTTGGCTACGCAGCTCGGAGCGAACCACGTTGGCTGCGCGAAGCACCACTTCCATGAGGTGCTCGGTGCGGTTAGCCACACCACGCAGCACGAACCCAGGCACATCCGTTGGGGTGACGGATGCTTGCACACCCTCGACGTCACTGATGGCGTCACGGACCTGAGCAATCAGGTCCTCATCCACCTGCGGGTCGAAGCAGATGGCGGTGGAAAAGTGGGTGTTTTCTCCCAAAAACGTTGGAGAAGCAATCTCCTCACGCTCTTCCAACGGCTGGATCCGCATGTTGTCTACCAAGGCCAGCTTGTCCCCTACGCGCACTGTTGAGCGCAGGTGCGCCTGACGGTAGCGGAACATCTCCTTATCAGGAGACCAGCCTGGGGTGACAATGTCTGAAAGGAACACGTGGCCTTCAGGATCTACCTCAACCGTCATGTGCTGGCGGTAGTCCGCGTCACGGTACAGGATCAGCTGATCCGGAATGTACTCCAGCACAGCGCCCGCACCTACCTTGAAGTGCAGATGTTGGGTCACATGCGAGCCTGGGGTGCGGTACACCTTGGTTGCTGACTGGTCTGTCAGTAGCACTGAGGCACCATCAGCAACGCTGACGGCAATATCGTAGGAGTCTCCTCCCACGTATCCTCCGCCGGGGTTGACGGTGATGTAGTAGACCTGCCCGCTGTCATCGAGGTAGTGCGGGCGGATGATCTTCAACGCACCGTCGTGGTACTGCTTGGTGGCTACAGAACGGCCACCGCTCACAGCGATCCCCAGATCAAGGGTGCCGGTGAAATCCGTGCCGGGAGCTTTGTTGAAGCGTTCTGGCGAAATGGACCACATACTAGCCCTTGATGTCCTGCATCAGGACGTCACGGCGGATCCACTGCAGTACTTCATCCAGGCCCTCATCAGTCTTGAGGTTGGTCAGCACAAACGGCTTATCCCCACGGAACTGCTTCGAATCATCAGCCATGACCTGCAGGTTGGCGCCAACGTACGGAGCCAGGTCCGTCTTGTTAATCACAAACAGGTCAGACTTGATCATGCCCTGGCCCGCCTTGCGCGGGATCTTCTCGCCCTGGGCTACGTCAATGATGTAGATGGAGAAATCCACCAGCTCCGGGGAGAAGGTAGCAGACAGGTTGTCGCCGCCGGACTCCACGAACACCAGCTCCAGGTCCGGGTGGCGCTCAATAAGCTCCTCGTAGGCGGCCTCGTTCATCGAGGTGTCCTCACGAATCGCGGTGTGCGGGCAGCCACCGGTCTCAACACCGATAATGCGGTCCTTCGGCAAAATGCCTTCGCGCGCAAGGATCTTCGCATCCTCGGTGGTGTAAATGTCATTGGTAATAGCGGCCATGGAAACCTCACCGTCGAGCGCACGGGTGATGCGCTCAATCAGCTGGGTCTTGCCGGAGCCAACCGGCCCGCCGATGCCAACCTTGATAGTGGTCATAATGTTTCAATTCCTTTCGTTTTAAGACATGAACATGCGCGAGCGCATGTACTGATGTTCCATCTGCGCGATCTCAAGCCGCGGGAAGGACACACCGAGATCAGTCACGTCGTGTGCCAGAGTCTCCTCCGCAAACTTCGGCAGATACTCGTACACATCAATCAGGATCCGCTGTCCAGCGTCTTGGCCGAGCGGGATGGCACGGATGGCGTTTTGCGTCATCGAGTTAGCCATCTGCATCAAGTATGCCGATACCGCGGTGTGTTCATCCACCCCGGCGGCGCCCAACACCAGACCAGCGGCAATGCCGGGGTTGCCAAAGAACTCGCGCTTGCGCAGGCCGGCGTCGTAGGCGTCAACCAGCGCATTGTCAGCGTCCATAATCTTGGCAACCTTGGCCATACGCTTGCCCATTGCCTGCATGGATGCACGCAGCTCCTGCGGGGTCTGCGTTGCGTGGCAAATCTCATCCAACTCACGCAGCGCAACGATTGCCTGCTCCTGCTCCAGGTTGGCAGCTTGCAAGCGCACCGCCAAAAGCACCGCCAGGGCTTCACCGTAGGTGGCCTGGTGTAGGTAGCCAACCAGCCAGCGCAGGTAGCTCTCTGGGTCATGAACCTCATCACGCTGGATGTAGGTCTCTAACCCTGCGGAGTGTGCGAACGCGCCTGTAGGGAGAGCGGAATCGGTGATGTGCCACACCACCAGATTCGCACGCGCGTTAGTGGGTGTGTTCTGCATGACGGAAAGCCTTCGGCATGACGTAGTCACCGCGGTGGTAGTCCACGGACATGTGATCCAGGTGGTGTTCAACCGTGTGGTCATAGCGCACAACCATTACCTCAGCGTTGAACTGGCTGTCCTTGCCAAAGAACTGCGCCTGCAGGTGGCGGTTACCCAAGGAGTGAGCCACTTCCAGCGCCTCTTCAATGGTCTTCGGAGCGATCACCAGCACGTCCAGCGGAGCCATCTCTGCGATGACGTAGCCGTTTTCGGTTTCAGCCAGGATGTCGCCATCTTCCAGCTCACGCACGGACTTATCCAGCTGCAAGCCCATCTCCACCCCACCGGCGGTGGTGACGCGCTGGATGCGCTTGAGTCGGCTTTCATTGTCAAACACCACCCGGTCTGCAACACGGGCGCCTTCGCCCGCGTCCCGAATGTTGCCACGAAGTTCGGTGACAATCATTGTGCTCTCCTTCATAAATAGCGAGAGCGGAGTGGCCAAGGCCTCTCCGCTTTCAGGGTTTGAATGACGTGCTACTGACTAGAACAGGAAGTAGCGCTGCGCCATCGGTAGAACCTCGGCCGGCTCAGAGGTGATCTCCTTGCCGTCCACGGACAGAACGTAGGTCTCCGGGTCCACCTTAATGTCTGGCGTGGCGTCATTGTGCTTCATGTCCTTCTTGGAGATGTTGCGCATGTTCTTCGCCTCGACAAACTTGCGGCCAATGTTCAGGGTGTCCGGTACGCCGGCCTCGATCGCAACCGTCGGCAAGAAGGTAACCGAGGTGCGTGCAGCAGCGTGGCCGTATGCGCCGAACATGTTGCGCATGGTGCGCGGCTGCGGGGTCGGGATCGATGCGTTGGAGTCACCCATCAGGGCACGAACGATGAAACCGCTCTTGAGTACCAGGTACGGCTTGACACCGAAGTATGCCGGCTCCCAGATAACCAGGTCAGCAATCTTGCCTTCCTCAACGGAACCAACAGCATGGCCAATACCAGCGGCAATAGCCGGGTTAATGGTGTACTTGGCAACGTAGCGCTTGATGCGGTTGTTGTCGTTGTCCTGGGTATCACCCTCCAGCGGACCGAACTGCTCCTTCATGCGGTGAGCAACCTGCCAGGTGCGCAGTACAACCTCACCGACGCGGCCCATTGCCTGGGAGTCAGAAGAGGTGATGGACAGTGCGCCCATGTCGTGCAGGACGTCCTCAGCTGCGATGGTCTCGCGGCGGATGCGGGAGTCAGCGAATGCCACGTCCTCCGGCAGGTCCGGGTTGAGGTGGTGGCACACCATGATCATGTCAAGGTGCTCATCCAGGGTGTTCACCGTGTACGGCAGGGTCGGGTTGGTCGACGCCGGCAGCACGTTCGGCAGGCCAGCTGCCTCGATGATGTCCGGTGCGTGGCCGCCGCCAGCACCCTCGGTGTGGAAGGTGTGGATTACGCGGTCACCGATTGCAGCCAGGGTGTTGTCCACAAAGCCGCCCTCGTTCAGGGTGTCGGTGTGGATTGCAATCTGAATGTCCAGCTCATCCGCAACGGTCAGTGCGGTGTCGATGGAGTTAGCAGTTGCACCCCAGTCCTCGTGGATCTTCAGGCCGATTGCACCAGCGCGGATCTGCTCACGCAGCGGGTTCGCGTCAGATGCGTGGCCCTTGCCCAGGAAGCCAACGTTGACCGGGAAGTCACGGGTTGCCTCGATCATGCGGGTGATGTTGGCCGCACCGGAGGTCACCGTGGTTGCGTTGGAGGACTCAGCCGGGCCAACGCCGCCACCGACCAGGGTGGTGGTGCCGTTGTCCAGAGCAACCTCTGCCTGCTCAGGGGAAATGTAGTGAATGTGGGTATCCACAGCACCAGCGGTCACAATACGACCCTGGCCTGCAATAACCTCGGTGCCAACGCCAACGACAATGTCAATGTCGTCCTGCACGTCCGGGTTACCGGCAGCACCGATCTTGGCAATCTTGCCATCCTTGATTGCAATGTCAGCAACGTAAATGCCGGTGTAGTCAATCACGGTCGCGCCGGTGATAACAACGTCCGGAATCTGCTCGTCGCCCATCGTGCGGCTGTTCTGGCCCATGCCGTCACGGATAACCTTGCCGCCACCGAAGGTGACCTCTTCACCGTAGTGGGTCAGGTCCTTCTCAACGCGTGCCACGAGGTCGGTATCGGCCAGGCGAATACCATCGCCGGTAGTCGGGCCGTAGAGCTCAGCGTACTGTCGACGCTCCATCTCAAATGCCATTGTCTAATGCCTTTCTTGAAAGAGATTGGGTGGACTAGTCGAGCTTCCCATTGACCTTGCTGTTGAAGCCGTACACCTCACGGCTTCCACCAAAGTCAATCAGGTTGACGGTGCGGCTATCGCCGGGCTCAAGGCGCACAGCGGTGCCAGCAGGGATGTCGAGGCGCTTGCCCTTTGCAGCTTCGCGGTCAAACTCCAGGGAGGCGTTTGCCTCAGCGAAGTGGAAGTGGGAGCCGACCTGCACGGGGCGATCCCCTCGGTTGGTTACCTCGAGGGTCAGAGCCTCGCGGCCCTCATTAATGGTCAGCGGGCCATTGTCAGAAATGAAGTACTCGCCAGGAATCATATTTGTCACTCCTCTTAGCGGATCGGGTTGTGGACGGTAACAAGCTTGGTGCCGTCAGGGAAAGTTGCCTCAACCTGAACGTCAGAGATCATCTCGGGCACGCCCTCCATGACGTCTTCGCGGCTGAGAACCTCAACACCCTCACTCATCAGCTGCGCCACGGTCTTGCCGTCACGAGCGCCCTCAAGCAAGAAGTCCGAAATAAGTGCTACGGCCTCTGGGTGGTTGAGCTTCAGGCCACGCTCCTTGCGGCGGCGAGCCACGTCAGCGGCGACCACAATGAGAAGCTTTTCCTGTTCACGCTTAGTCAGATGCATTGACTGCTCCTTATGGTTATGGGCCCCGCGGGAAGTGTTCCCGCTTAGGGCCTTGGTTTAGTTACAGCTTTTTCGGATTCTCCGGAACTTCCTCCGGTGAGTGGCCAGGTGCTAGCCCCTCCCTTTGTAGTTGTTCCGAGAGAGTTTCGTCGGGGTTCTCCTCATCTGGCTTCTTCTTTCTGCCAAGTATGAGGGCAAACAGGCCGTTTTGGTAGGCCACCGTTGCCAGAATCATCAGGACACCGATGATCTGCAGCATGGACGGAATTTCACCGAACAGCGGCGCTGCAATGATGACGGAGGTAACCGGGGACAGCAGCAGGATGCCAGCAGACAGCGTCGGGTCGAGCCAGACGGAGCCGTACTGGACCATGGTCCATGCAAGTGCCTGACCGAAGACTGCCAGGGTGATCAGTGCGATCCAGTTGCCAGCGGTTAGCGGGTCACCCAGGGTGGTCTCCGGGTTCACCGACGGCAGGACGCCGTCAACCAGCACACCGTGGGTGAAGTCGAAGCCGCCACGCGGAGAGAAGGTGAATGCCACCAAAACCGGGGCGATCATCTGGGTGATAGCCGTGTACATCATCGGCTGGACGTAGAGGTCCTTGCGTGCCGAGGTGCCCGCCTTGCGGGAGAAGTACAGGTAGAAGGAGTAGCAAATACCGGAGGTCAGGCCGAACGCGGTACCCAGAACTGCGGTCTTCACACCGTAGATGGTTTCCGGGCCGGTTGCCTCAGCAGAGCCTTCAAACACGCCACCGGTCAGCAACACACCAACAGCCATGATTGGCACAAGCACGAGGAACACTGGCGGAATCTTGTACTTATCAAAGATTGCCGCAAGCATCGGCACAATGATGACCTGCAGGTTCAGAAGAACCGCTGCCACACCAGCGCCAATGTAGAAGATGGAGTAGTTCCACGCAGTGAAGTCAATACCCAGGAACACGCCAGAGACCAGCGAGAGAATGACGGCCTGCTTGCTCAGCTTTTCCTTCTTCTTCATCTCCCAGATAGCGAAGGGTAGAAGAATCAGGAAACCAATAAAGACACGGAGGAAAGCCTGGGTAGCCGGGTCCATGTTCGCTGCCTTCACCTGCAGCGGTGTCGCCGCAAGGAAGGCCGTACCCAGAGCCAGGACGGCAAGAGCGCTGCCGTGTGACACGGGCTTGACCGGCGAGGCCGTTGCCACGCCAGCTGCGCTGTTAGGAGAAGTGTTTGACATGCTTTTCACCCTAGGACAGAAAAAGTGCCCGTGACGTGCGAAATTTGTCACAACGCATAATATTCATAAACCTGCATCAATTCAGTATTAAAACTCACGTTAAAAGGTATAATCTATAAACTGATTCACAATCCCTATCCCCCGTTTAGGGGGATGCGGAACTCGACAGGCAACACAAATGCAATGGCCAGGGCCTTAGATAATCTCATTATGGACCCAAAACTTTCCAACTTAATAGATTCAATTAACCAATTGATCAATTGGTCGGTTGACCATCTAGAGTTCAAAGGTTTGCCCTTCCAACTAAAACGTCACCAAAGCACAACCAGAGCACAATTGACAGAGGCCGTACATTGGTGCAAGTGAGCAATACACCCGATTTCCAGCTAACACTCCCCCGCGAGGAACTTGAGCGCACTGCCCGGCAGATGAACCTGCCCGGTTTTGGCCCCGAGCAACAGCAGCGCCTGCACAACGCGCACGTGCTGGTCATCGGCGCCGGCGGGCTTGGCTGCCCAATTATGCAAACACTTGCGGCCACTGGCGTTGGCAACATCACGATGCATGACGATGACACGGTTGCTCTTTCCAACATCCACCGCCAGATCCTGTTTGACGCCGATGATGTGGGCAAGGCGAAGGTGGAGGTTGCCGCGAAGCGCATTCAAGCAATCCAGCCCCACATCACCGTGCATGCAAACAAGGAGCGACTGACGGAGGACAACTTCATCCAGGCGCTTGAGGGCATTGATCTGCTTATCGACGGCTCCGATACCTTCCAAACCAAATTCCTCGCCGCCGACGCCGCAGAGATCACCGGTACCCCGCTGATGTGGGGGTCCGTGCTGCGCTACCGCGGCGATGTTGCCTTGTGGTGGTCTGGCCCCGGCGCGCCAGATGATGGTGTGGGCATGCGGGACCTCTACCCTGCCCAGCCGGATGCGGATAGCGTGCCGGATTGCGCAACCGCGGGTGTGCTTGGCGTAACCACGAGTGTGGTGGGCGGGCTTATGGCAACGGAGGCGGTGAAGTTCCTCACCGGCCTTGCCCCTGTGACCCCGGGACGGCTGCACATGTACGACGCCTTGAGCGCCACCATCCGCCAGTTCAACGTTTCTCGCGACCCGGCGCGTGTGCTCGTTGAGGGCTTCGGGGTTTACGACGCTTCGTGTGCCCTTCCCAGCAACGACGGCCAGGAGCTGCTGGACCTGTTGGCCCGCGGCGAGGCGGTGGCGTTGGATGTGCGTGAGCCACACGAGAAGGTGCTTAGCGATATTGCGCATCCCGGCCAGAACCTCCCCATGAGCCAGGTGGCGCAGGACAGTAATGCGGCGGAGGAAGTCTTTGCTTCGCTGCCTCCTGGCGAGGTCATCGTCTACTGCGCATCGGGCAAACGCTCAACAAATTTTGTTGAGCAATACGCAGGTCAAGCGTCCAAATACGGGCTGCAGCTGCATTCTTTACCTGGCGGGGCTAACCGCTGGGCTTTACCCTAAATGTTATGCGTATCACACCAGTGTTCACGGCAGCCGTTGCCGCTGCCACCCTGTAGGCGCTCTTGCACCGTCCGCAGCAGCCACTGGCAGCCGAGGCTTTGCCAACGCGGATGGCTCGGTGCGTTGTGAGCTCACCCAGTTCGACTCCACCCACGAAACCCTCTGCGTGTCCCAGCGCGCACGCGAATCCCAGCCGGAGTGCAATCCGCCGCAGCACCTGATCCCGGCGATTGCCATCCAGGACCGCTTTGTTGGCAAGAAGTGCTGGAACCAGGGCTTTGGCCAGGAGCCGGAGCGCCTGCAGCCGTTCCAGATCCGCTCCTACGGGCAGGCAACCGTGATCCCGGGCCTTTCCGGCACGCTGTACGTGCTCGACATTGCCCGCCTGGCACTGATCCAGGCCGGCGCGCAGAACCAGGTGCTGTTCGGGGCCCGTTAACTCCCCTACATCATCTTGAAGCGCTCCACGAAGTCGGCCAGTTTCTTGCCCACGCGGGCACGGACCTCATCATGGTTGGCTTGCCGCCCAAACCTTGAGGTAGCAGGCAGAAGCTTCGTCATCGCGGTACCGGAGGTAGGCACCACGCCTGTCTGCAGTGCTTCCTCCACGAACGCGTAGGTGAGCTCAGGCTTGAGCTTCTCAGCCTTGATCAGTTCATTGAGCTCCTGATCACGACGCACTGCCACAAACTGTTCCCAACGCTCATCGGTATCGCCCGATGCGTTCGCACCATCCTCGGAGTCCAAGAAGTCCTCGAAGAGGTCCTTCTTGCCACGCAACGTCGGGGAGGAATCGAGGCTACGTCCGATGATCGCACGGGTTTCTTCCGCACCAGCTTCGTCGCCCTCTCCCTGCTTCGCACGGAAGTCATCAACCAACATGACGATGTAGTCCACGTTGATCTCAACCTGCTTGACCAGCTCAATCTCAAAAACCAGCTGATCATCTTCCGGCTCTTCAACGCCAGAGCCATCGACCACGCGCTCGGCATCACGCTTGGCCTTGAACTCATCGTGCAGGTCCAGGTACATCGACTTGTAGTCTTGCGACTCACGCTCGGTAATAAGCTGCTTGTCCTTGAACTCATCAAAGGAGGTCAGAATGTTCTCCAGTTTGAGAATCTCACCATAGAGTTTCACAAACCCAACTTGAGCCTTCTCAGATGCAATCAGCTCACCCGCTGGGTAGAACTCCTTCAAGTCCTCCACCTTGCGCTGGTACTCGCGGTAGAAATCCTTAAACGGTGCAAGGATTGCTACCTGCGCTGCATTGTCGGCGTTACCGAAGAGCTCCAGCGCCTCGTTCGTGTTCTCATCCAAGTCGCGGAAGCAGACGATGTTGCCGTAGGTCTTCACCGAGTTGAGGATGCGGTTTGTGCGTGAGTACGCCTGAATCAGACCGTGCATGCGCAGGTTCTTGTCCACGAACAAGGTATTGAGCGTGGTCGCGTCAAACCCGGTCAGGAGCATGTTCACCACAATGACAAGGTCTACCTCGCGGTTCTTAATCCGCTGGGAAAGATCCTTGTAGTAGTTCTCAAAGGATTCGGGATCATACGCGTCATAGTTGGTCGCGAACATCTCGTTGTAATCCGCAACCGCGCCCGCCAAAAACTCCAGGTTATCCACGGAGAGCTTGGTGGTATCGAAGTCTTCATCCTCAATGATGTCCACGTCACTGTTCGGATTTGATTGGGAGGAGAAGATCGTTGCCACCTTCAACCGCTGTGCCGGTGGCAGGTTTTCTTGTTGCCGAGCAAACTCCTCGTAATAGGTCCGCGCAGCCGGAATCGAGTCGGTGGCGAACAGCGCGTTGAACCCGCGCACGGTCTTGTCCGCCTTCGTGGCTTCAGATGCGCCACGTTTGCGGACTGACTGCTCCACGTTGGTCACAATCTTGTGGATATAGCTCTGGCCCAGATCACGCTTCGTTTTCTGGTCGAAGTGCTCCAAAATGTAGCTGGTAATCGCTTCCACGCGTCCCGGCGCGAGCAACTCTGCCATCCGCTGCTCAATCGTGGAATGCGGATCCGGATCCACAGGAGCAAGCTCGTTGTACTCCACACGGAACGGCAAGACGTTCTTATCCCGGATAGCGTCCACAATCGTGTACGAGTGGAGCAAGTCCCCGAAGGCTTGCGCGGTTGTCTGCAGATTCGGGTTGGAGCCAACCTTGTTCTGTTCAAAGATTGGCGTGCCGGTAAAGCCAAAGAAATTCGCTTTCTTGAACTTCTTCTTAATCGCCGTGTGCATACTGCCGAACTGGGAGCGGTGGCACTCATCGAAGATGAACACCACGTGTCTGTTGTAGATCTCGCGCTTATCGTTACCGGCAATAAAATGGCTCATTTTTTGGATCGTGGTGATCACGATCTTTGAGTCCGCACGGGAAATATCAATCCTTTTTGTGGAGAGCTTCTCGCGCTCGCGCTGCTCAATCTCAGCCATCAACTCCTCAGGTGTGGAGAGCTGCTGGGTGAGAATGCGCGTGGACGTATTCGAGTTCGCTGCGCCCTTTTCAAACCGGTCGTACTCACGGATTGTCTGATAATCCAGATCCTTGCGGTCCACTACAAAGATCACCTTGTCCACTGACTCCATCTCAGTTGCGAGCTGGGCAGTCTTGAACGAGGTCAGCGTTTTGCCTGAACCAGTGGTGTGCCAGATGTAGCCACCCGCATTGATTGTCCCAAGCTGCTTATTCAGAACAGATCGTTCGATGCGGTTGAGAATCCGTTCGGCTGCCGCGATCTGGTACGGACGCATGACCAGCAACAACTCATCAACGGTGAAAATGCAGTACTTCGTCAGCACGGACAAAAGTGTGTGCTTGGACATGAACGTCTTTGCAAACGCGATCAGATCCATGATCGGCTTATTGCTTGCATCCGCCCACCAGGACGTGAACTCAAAAGAGTTGGAGGTCTTCCTCTTGTTCCGCCGTGGGTTATTCTTGCCCGCTACTTCCTTCACGTGGAGATCACGGGTGGTGTTGGAGTAGTACTTGGTCTGCGTGCCGTTGGAGATGATGAACAGTTGGACGTATTGGAACAGTCCTTCATCAGCCCAGAATGAGTCCCGCTGATAGCGGTCAATCTGGTTGAAGGCTTCACGGATAGCCACACCCCGGCGTTTCAGCTCAACATGCACGAGCGGAAGGCCGTTTACCAGTACGGTCACGTCATAGCGGTTCGACCGGTTGCCTTTGTCGCTTCCCTTCGTGGCGTACTGGTTAATCACCTGCAGGGAGTTCCGGTAGATGTTCGTTTTGTCAATCAACCGGATGTTTTTGGTCGTGCCGTCCTCGCGGATCAGGTTCTTCTCATGGTCAACTTGCATCGTGCGGGTCTTTTCCACGATGCCAGCCGACGGGTTGGCGATCTCCGCACGGTAGAAGGTGTCCCATTCCGAGTCGGTGAAGCTGTACTCGTTGAGTTCTTCCAGCTTCTGACGAAGATTGTCACGCATCGCTTCGGCAGTACGAATATCAGCGTGTTCATAGGCCTGGTTGGTGAGCTGGTTGATAAAAGCATCTTCAAGATCAGCCTCGGACTGATACCCCGTGGCACTCTTCCCATCAGCTACGTAGCTAGCGATGACCGTTGATGTGTCCGTCACAGCAACAGGATCGAAGTATTCGTGTTGCGGACGAGACGAAAAGGAGCGAGACGGGTTAGAAAACTGTGCCATTTTCAGTTACTCCTTCACCGGGAAATCGAGTAGTTGATCACGGTAGTACTCGTACTGCTTCTGACGCAGCTCACGCTCGCGCTTGAGATTGTCGACGTACTCGGTGAAGGTGTCGAGTTTGTTAGCGATTTCTTCTTGGACTTCGAGCGGTGGGAGTGGGATGGGAAACCCTTTAATAAGAGAGATATTGAGGTCACCACGAGCTCCCCTTCCCTGAGCTTTCATTTCCTCATAGGAAGATGCGAGGGCATGAAAGACAAACCGATAATTAGCCATCTCAGGATCAATCTGCATGTTGCAGCAGTGCTGATTTGTGGTCATCGGTATCTTGTTGACCGCTACACGTCCTGCGGTAGCACCAGAAATAGCTACTACGACGCAATTCTCTGCGATCCAGGAAACATTAGTTTCATCGAGAGCGGTTTGCGTAATGAGTTTTTCCGTCTCCCAAATCTCTCCAAAATTCACCTCGCCGGTCCTCAACCAAGGAATATCCCCGCCCTGGTAATACCGTGCTTCACTTGCTTTGGGGGTAGCACCGGTTGAAACTCGAGCTGCGAGATTGCCCACTGGAACTGGCGGATAGTTTTCGTCTGAAAGTAGATCTTCACGGAGACGATCGAACTGAGCAGTACGTCCCGCGATCTCCTGCTCCAGCTCGCGGTCTAGCTCCGCGAACTGGTCGAGAATCCGCACGATCTCCTTTTGGACTTCAAGAGGAGGGAGGGGGATTGTGTATACCTCCCGGATAACCGAAGGGTGAGCTTTGCGGGTGTAATCAAACTCCTCACGCTCCCACTGAGAGATAAGAGATTGGTACAGGAATTTCAGTGACAACACGGTCGAATCAGAGGTCATCCAACCACTCACGTTTGTTACTGAATACCGATGCTCAGGACGGTAAAAGAATTTTCCTCCACCATCGATAGACCAGGTAATCCGTTCGTCCTCGAACATGAACTCTCCATAGCGCCCGAACTCGCCCGTTCCGGCCGCGGAAGATGAGTAGACAGGGTAATTCCCCGGAGATTCTTCGAGCGTTTGCTTAGAAATGACTTTCCCTCTGCCCATGGTGACCATCCCACAAGACTCAGCTTCGCCAAGGGATATAGCATCCACCCCATCGGGACACAGCTCTCGAATCAGATCATTGACACTACTCATCTGCGTCCACCTCGCCTTCGAGGTCGGCCACGATCTCATCGATGGACTCACGCAGGACCTGTTGGCGGGCAACGATCTGACACAGCTCTTCGTTGAGTGCCTTTACATCAATAACTTCACGCACTTCTTCACGGGCAACGTAAGAGTTGACCGACAAGTTGGAGTCGTTATCAAGCACATCTTCGTTGGAAACCAGCGCTGTCTCGTACTCAACCTCTTCACGGTCTTCGTAGAGTTTGAGGATCGCGTCCTGATGCTCGGGGAAAAGCTTGTTGTTTTTGCCTACGCGCTTGAAGTGCTTCGAAGCGTCTACAAACAGGATGGAGCTGTCTTCCTTGGACCTCTTCAGTACGAGGATGCAAGTAGCAATCGTGGTACCGAAGAACAGATCTGCGGGAAGCTGAATGACCGCTTGGACGAAGTTGTTTTTGATGAGGTACTCACGGATCTTCTTCTCCACTCCCCCGCGATACATTGCGCCTGGGAATTGAACAATGGCCGCAGTGCCGTCAACGTCAAGGTACGACAGCATGTGCATGGTGAACGCGAGATCCGCCTTGGATTTCGGGGCGAGCACACCGGCGGGCGAATAGCGATCATCATTAATCAGCACTGGGTCGTCCGCACCCTCCCAACGGATTGAGTACGGCGGGTTGGACACGATGGCGTCGAACGGCTCAATGTCATCGTGCAGCGGATTGATAAGCGTATCCCCACGCTTGATATCAAAGGCTTCAAACCCGATATCGTGCAGGAACATGTTCATGCGTGCGAGGTTGTACGTGGTGATGTTGATCTCTTGCCCGTAGAACCCGCCAACGTTCTCCTTGCCCAGGACCTTTGCAAACTTCAGCAGCAAGGAGCCGGAACCACACGCAGGGTCATACACCTGGCGAACGCTTTTCTTACCGGATGCTGCAATCCTCGCAAGGAGTTCGGAGACTTCCTGAGGTGTAAAGAACTCACCACCGGACTTGCCCGCGTTCGATGCGTACATCTGCATGAGGAACTCATATGCATCACCGAACAGATCAATGCTGTTGTCTTCGAAGCTGCCGAGTGGCAGGGCCGCCACAGCGTCGAGAAGCTGAGCAAGCTTCTTGTTTCGCTCCGCTACAGTCGCACCGAGCTTGGTGGAGTTGACCTGGAAATCATCGAAGAGACCCTTGAAGTCACCTTCCGAGTCCGTGCCCACCGCACTGGTTTCGATGTTGCGGAAGACCTGCTCGATGGTCTCATTCAGATTGGGGTCGTTTTGAGCCTTCGCCTGAACGTTTTCAAAAAGCTGCGACGGTGGAATGAAGAAGCCCTTGTCCTTGACTACTCCCCCGCGCCCGTACTCCGCGTCCTCATCCGAGAGGTTGGCGTAATCAAGATCGGGATCCTCAGCATTGAGGTAGGCCGTGAGGTTCTCAGAGACGAAGCGGTAGAACAGCATGTTGAGCACGTAGCTCTTGAAATCCCAGCCATCTACAGAACCACGGAGATCATTGGCAATCTTCCAAATTGTTTTATGCAGTTCAGCACGCTGTTCTGCACCATCTGTTGCTGGTGCGTTCTCCGCTACTTCTTTTTCAATATCCGCCATACCTGGTTCCCTCAAAATTATTGAGTTATCTTTGCCAACTCCCCGATTGTGTCACAGCTACGCGCGTCTTCGCGGCAGCAAAAAGCGGGCATTTCTTGCAGGTGGTGGCGTGGTTTTCAACCGGGGCTGCTCTGGGGCTTCCCCAGCACAGCTGGTTGTGGCTGGCCGGAATTCATCTATAGTTGACACATCACCAACTTTACGTTTCAACAGGGAGGCCCCAAATAGCTACGGACGCGCAGAAGGATTCACCGACGGACTGGGCTGGCGATGCCCAAAACGCCTCGACGGACGGCGAGTTCAAGCGGGACACCAACTACATCGGTGACCGCATCGTTGCGTCAGTTACCGGCGATGCCCCTCAGCCGTCTCCTAATGACAATGGCGAGACCCTCCATTGGCCGGTACAGCCGAATCGTTACCGTCTCATCGCTGCGCGTGCCTGCCCGTGGGCACACCGTGCGGTCATTGTGCGTCGGTTGATGGGCTTGGAGGACGTGATCTCCCTGGGCCTGGCTGGGCCGACCCATGACAAGCGCTCCTGGACGTTCGATCTGGATCCGGGCGGGCTCGACCCGGTCCTGCAGATCCCCCGCTTGCAAGACGCGTACTTCAAGCGCTTTCCGGATTATCCGCGTGGCATCACTGTGCCGTCAATAGTTGAAGAGGCAAGCGGCAAGGTGGTGACCAATGACTACAACTCGATGGTCCGTGACTTCCAAACGCAGTGGACCGAATACCACCGCGCCAGCGCACCCAACCTCCTGCCGCCGGAGGAGCAGCGCGAAGAGATGGAGGAGATCAACGACTTCCTCTTTAGAAAGTTCAATAACGGCGTGTACCGGGCTGGGTTCTCGGCATCGCAGGAGGGTTATGACGCTGCCTATACGGACGTCTTCGAGGTTCTCGACTGGCTGGAGGACCGACTAGCAACCCGTCGGTTCATCATGGGTGAGCACATCACTGAGACCGACATCCGCGCCTACACCACGCTGATTCGTTTTGACGCCGTCTACCACGGCCACTTCAAGACCAACCGGAACAAGATCAACGAAATGCCGAACGTCTACGGCTACTTGCGCGAGCTATTCCAGACCCCCGGGTTCGGCGACACCACTGACTTTGTGGAGATCAAGCAGCACTATTACATCGTGCACCGCGAGATCAACCCCACCCGTGTCGTCCCGGCTGGCCCGGATCTCTCGGGCTTGGCGCAGCCGCACGGCCGTGACCGACTGCCTGGCGCACCCTTTGCCGAGAGCACTACCCTGCCCGGCGAAATGCCAAAATCCGAGCGGTTAAAAAATCCCATGAAGTTTCAGCTGGAACTCTTCGAAAATTAGCCGTAGGCACACATCCGTTCGATAATCCGGCGCCTCGTGTCGCAGGGCGGTTTTATAATGTCTCCTCGTCCCATCACAAGAGAATAAGGAGGCGTTGTTGGGCGAGCTGCTCAAAGCCGCAGTGGGGTGCATTGAAGCCCCGTCCCTATTTCCCCGAGAACTGAAGATATTGATGCAGGTGGCGTTGCTTGCTGAAGACGCCACCGGCCCAACCCTCACCCCCACCGGGATAGTCCGCCAAGCAACAGCGGGCCGGGTGGACAACTTCGGAGGGCCAACCATGACGAACTGGCTCAAGCGAGACATCGTCGATGCGACACTGCCCACCTTCATCGGCACAGGTTGGCTCCAGGAGGTCCCCGGTCCGGAGAACGACGGTGCCTACCAACTCAACCTGACACGGTTGAAGCGCCTGCTCGACCAAGCGGAGGCAACCCTGGCCACCGGCGAGTCCGACCAAGAAGCGCTGGAGCAGGCTGACCGTGAACTGCCCGGCGACTTCGACTCCGCCCCGGAGGACCTTGCTGAGCAGGTGGATCGCATCCTGGTCAGCAACCCGGCGATGTAGGCCGCTGGGTTTCGGCGCCTAGGCTGCAATCTCCTCCTGACGGCGGATGCGGCCCCGGCGCGCAAACCATGCCGCTACAAAGGAGAGCACGAGAGCTACGAGCACACCCAAGTTCGCGTCAGCCCAGTGCTCCCCAACCAGCGGCAGGAAGTATCCCTGCCAGTTATTCCAAGCCGCTTCCTCCGCAAACAGGTTGGCCACTAGGCCCCATCCGATCACCGAAGAGACGACGAGGATGCCGATAGAGATCCAGTCGACGGCACCGTAACGGCCTGCCGAGTCGTACAGCGCGGGCTCGTCATAATCCTTGGTGCGGGTGAAGATGTCTGCGATGAGGATGCCCGCCCAGCTTGCCAACGGCACGCCCAGGGTGATCAGGAAGGACTGGAACGGCCCAAGGAAGCTTTGGGAGACGAAGACCACCCAGATGGTGCCGATGGTCAGGATCACACCGTCGATGGCGGCAGCCGCCGGGCGCGGAATGTTAATCCCCAACGTGAGCAGCGTCAGGCCCGAGGAGTAAATACCCAGCACCGCCCCGGAGACCAGTGCCAGTACCGCGGTGATCAAAAAGGGCACGAGCACCCAGGTAGGCAGCACAACCGCGAGAGCACCGATCGGGTCATCCGCGATTGCTTCTGCCAGCGACTCATCAGACGCGGCGAGCAGCAGGCCAAAGATAACCAAGATGGTGGGTGCAATGGCACCTCCAAACGTGTTCCAGAAGATGATGGAGCGATCCGGAGTGTCACGGCGTTGGTAGCGCGACCAGTCCGCCGCAATGTTGATCCAGCCAAGGCCGAAACCGGTCATCACCATCACCAGCGCACCAACCACGCTGCCTGCAGAGCCGGCCGGGATCGCCTGGACCGCGGACCAATCGATGCGCGGAATGGTCAACACCATGTACAGCAGAGTCACCGCACCGGTGAGCCAGGTCAGTACAGACTGCAGCTTCATAATCGTGTGGTAGCCCAACACGGATGCCGCCACGATCAGGCCTGCGACGATGACGGTCGCAATCATCTTTGTGGCCGTGCCCGGATTGCCGCCGAATTCCCGGATCACCGTGGTGGTGGCCAGCACCGCCATGATGGCCAGGAACGTCTCCCAACCAATAGACGTCAACCATGAGACGATGCCAGGCACCTTCTGCCCTTGCACACCGAATGCGGCGCGGGAGAGCACCATTGTCGGCGCAGACCCGCGCTTACCAGCTACCGCAATGAGGCCGCAGAGGAAGAACGAGAACGTCACGCCGAGTGCGGTGACGAGCGCGCCTTGCCAGAACGACAGCCCAAACCAGAGCACGAACGAACCGTAGGAAATACCGAACACCGAAATGTTCGCGGCAAACCACGGCCAGAACAGGTCGGAGGGTTTCGCGGTGCGCTCGGATTCGGGAACAATATCAATCCCTAAGGTTTCTACAACCGGCGCACCACTTGCTGAAGACTTGCTGTGTGTCATACACGGACTATACGACGCTTAGGTGAAATGTCACCGAATTACTTTCTTCTTGAACTAGGCGAGACCCTGCCCTTTTCCTTATTGTGATGGGCGATTCCACCTCATGCACCAACCAGCGCAGCCTGCTGTGCCATGCCTTGCCCGAAAGGTTTAAACTGCAGCCCCGCCCTTGCGGCCCTTCACCGACACAACAACGCCCACAATGTAGGACACAACCACCCCAAGGACGCTAAGCAAACACAATGTAGAGGAAAGCTCTGACGCCGAGCGCCCCACAAGCTTCGTGAAGACGGAATTCACGCTCTCCTCAGTATCACCGGTATCGACCATAAAGAAGCCTGCCAGGAAGAGAAACACCGTCACCGCGATGAAGGCCCAAGACTCGCGCCAACCGAAGGACTTAAACGGGCCTGCCCCTGGACCTTCCTTCGCGCTGCGCACGGGGATAAACCACAGAGCAATAAGCAAAAGTGCCACGAAAAACCCAGCAGGAATGGAGTAGAAGATCATCCATCCGCCCACCCCAAAGAACATCCGACCAAAGGCAAAGAACGCAGTCCCAAACATGCTTAGGACAAGCGCCGCGACGGAGTTGATACGGAGATTCCGGTAATTCATGCACTACATCCTACGGAGAAAACCCACTGCTCTCGCCGGCAAAACTTCCTCGGTGGGCAGCGCCTAGCATCACACTTGCGTTTCGGTCGGCCCAGGATACGACACCCGGTCTTCAGCATCCTTAATGCGTCCTTTCACCGCCACAACAAGACCCACGATGTAGGACACAATCGCCCCAAGGAGACAGAGCCAACACAACAACGCAGAAAGCTCTGTCGCCTGCCGTCCAACAAGCAGGGTGAAGACGGATTTCACGCTGTCCTCGGTGTCACCGCCATCGACCATAAAGAAGCCAGCCAGGAAGAGAAACACCGTCACCGCAATGAAGGCCCAGGATTCGCGCCACCCGAAGGTCTTAGACGACCCTGCCCCTGGGCCTTCTTTCACGTTGCGCACGGGGATGAACCACAGGCCAAGAAGCAAAAGCGCCGCGATCGCCCCAACTGGAACGGAGAAGAGAACCATCCATCCGACCACCTCAAACATAACCCGCCCCAGGGTAAAGAACGCCACCCCCAACAGGCTGAGGACAAGCGCCGCGACGGAGTTGAGTTGAACATTCCGGAAGTTCATGCGCCACATCCTACGGAGGAAACCCAATACTTTCGCTAGGAAAACTGTCTCGGTGGGCAGCGCCTGTCAGATCTCTACATCAGTGCAGGTGGAGAGCATCGCTGAGAGCTCTGGCTTTCTTGAGTGCAACACTCGAACCTTTCTGAGAGGCAAAGGCGTGCAGGTCGACCTGCGTGCGGACGCCGT
This sequence comes from Corynebacterium riegelii, assembly GCF_016728505.1. Taxonomy (GTDB): domain Bacteria; phylum Actinomycetota; class Actinomycetes; order Mycobacteriales; family Mycobacteriaceae; genus Corynebacterium; species Corynebacterium riegelii. Next base: position 1,316,207 of record NZ_CP068159.1, on the reverse strand, counting down.
AGAGAACTCCTGACAAACCAAGTAATCCCTGTTGTAGCGGGTAGAATTCGACACATGGTGGAGACACAACGCCGCTCGAAACAACGCCCGCCCGCGCTAGCCAGTAAAGGCCCCCAGCTGAGCAAAAAGCAGTTGGTGGGCCTGGTTTTGGGCGTGGTCTGCTTCCTCATCCCCTTCTTCGTCCAGATCCCGGACTTGTCCACCCCCGGGCACCGGATGCTATCGATCTTCCTGCTCGCCATCGTCTTCTGGGTGCTCGAGCCCGTGCCGCTCACGGCCACGGCGGTGTTGGTCATCCTGCTGGAGGTCCTCCTGCTTTCCGACGGCGCGATAGTCGACCCCACCGGTGGAGACCCAGCACTAGCAGATCAGCTGCTTCCTGCATCCGCGTATTTCTCTGCGCTGGCCCACCCGGTCATCATCCTCTTCCTCGGCGGGTTCATGATCGCGCACGGGGCAGAGAAGTTCGGGTTAGATCGCAACCTCGCAGCGATCATGCTGCGCCCCTTCCCAGACAAGGCGCGCCTGACCGTGCTGGGGCTCATGCTGATTACCGCCGTGCTCAGCATGTTCATGTCGAACACGGCCACCACAGCGACGATGTTCGCGGTCGTCATCCCGATTCTCAAGACGCTGCCCGCGGGCAAAGCGCGCGCCGGCGTGGCGCTGTCTATCCCGCTCGCTGCCAACGTGGGTGGCATCGGCACCCCGGTGGGCACACCCCCGAACGCGATCGCGATCGGTGCGCTCGCCGAGCACGGCATCCGTGTGTCCTTCGTGGATTGGATGCTCATGGCGGTGCCTTTCATGCTGGTTGTCCTCGCCTTTGCCTGGGTATTTCTCTGTCTCGTTTTCATCCCCGCTGAGACCCGCATCTCCATCGAGATGCGCTCGAAGTGGAACACCGCCACCGACGCGAAACTCTTCTACGCCGTGGCAGGTCTGACCATCCTGTTGTGGATGAGCGAGCCGCTCCACGGCATCTCCTCCAACACCGTCGGCTTCATCCCCGTCGTGGCACTGTTGTGCCTGCAGGTGATGAAGGGCAAGGACGTCCAGGCACTTGACTGGCCGGTGCTGTGGCTCGTCTCCGGTGGTATCGCGCTCGGCACTGGCGTGGGTGCGAGCGGCCTGGACGAGTGGCTCGTCGGCTCGGTCAGCTGGGAGGTCATGGGTGCGCTGGCGATCCTCGCCGTGCTGGGCCTGATCGGCTTCGGCATGGCGAACGTCATCTCGCACTCTGCGGCCGCCAACCTGCTGGTCCCACTGGCGGTCTCGCTGGCGCTCTCGCTCGACGGCATCGACCCGCTCGTGGTTGCCGCGGTGGTGGCGATCGCCTGCTCGCTGGGCATGGCGCTGCCAATCTCCACTCCGCCGAACGCGATTGCGTACGCCACCAAGGAGATCTCCATTCCGCAGATGGCGCTAGTGGGACTCGTGGTCGGTACCGTGGGCACGCTGCTGTTGATCTTTGCTCTGCCTTCCGTTTGGCAGCTGATGGGGCTGGTGAGCTAGGTGCTGCCCCGTTCCACCCTCTCTATCGTGGGAAAGTCCCAGGCCACCCGCGACGTGCAGCAGGTGGTCAACGAGGCACTGGGCGCCACGCATGACATCCTCGCCGCCGATAATGTCGAGCACCTGCGCTCGCTTCTCAACGGCGACCCGCTCGCGCTTGTCACCGTCACCGTCCACGAGGACGGCTTGGCGCCCGACCACCCGTTGCTGGAGCTGATCTCGGAGCCCGGTTTCGAGTACACCCGCGTCATGGTGCTGACCACCGCGCCAGAGGTCGCGGGCCTGGATGCACTTACGGACATGGGGCGGCTCGACATGCTCGTGTTCACCCCGGCGATCAAGCCGGAGGCACTGTTGCACAACATCCAGCAGCAGCTCAACCGCTATTGGTACATGCGCGCCAAGCACGACCCTTCTATCGCTGGCACCTTCGCCCTGCCAGAGGTCACCGAACTGGACGTAGGGCTGACCGACCAGGAGATCATCAGCCGCATCATCCAGGCCGCCGACATGCACCTGGGCTACCAGCCGCGCCTGGTTTTCCCGCCGGGGGTCTACCTGACTAAGGAGGGCCACTACGTCGAGGAGGTCATCTTCGCCCTTTCCGGCCAGGTGCTTTTGCAGCGCTTTACTGACGCCGGCGATATCGTCATGCATCACGCCTCCACCGGCCACGTCATCGGATTACTCGCCCTGGCGAGCAACCGGGTCGGCTTCTTTACCGCGCGTACCACCACCGAGGTCGTCGCAGTCCAGCTGCCCACCGAGCAGGTGGACTACCTCATCCGCCAGGAGCCGGAGCTTGCGCGCCTGTTCAATATCTTGTTCGTGCGCTCCTACGACCGCCGCCTGCGCCGCGCCGAGGACATCCAGATCGAGCAGCACGAACTCACCGCGCAACTCGAAGACGAGCGCGCACGCTTGACCACAGCACTGCACAACCTGGAAGCAGCGCGCCGCGAGCTGATGAGCCAGGCGCGCTTCGCCTCCCTCGGCGAACTCGCCGCAGGCGTTGCCCACGAGCTGAACAACCCGATGGCGGCGATCGAGCGCACCGCAGCGCATCTCGCCGAAGACGTCGAAGGCCTGATCGCGTCCAGCCCCAACCGCAGGTGGCGGGACGCGACCAGCCACGCGCTGGAGGCGGCGCGCAGCTCGCACGCGGTAAGCACAAAGGAGGCACGCGCGCTGCGGCGCGAACTGACCGAGGTCACCGGCGATCGGGCGCTCGCCCAGCGCTGGGTACTCGCCGGCTTGCACGACGTGGAGTTTGCCAAGCAGGTGCGCGCGAATCGAAAGCTGGAGTACGAGACGGTGGAGCACGCGGCGTCGATAGGCACTGCCCTGCGCAACCTCTCCACCGCATCGACCCGCATTACGCAGCTGGTGGCCTCGCTACGCGCATACGCGCGGCCTGACGGCGACCCGGTCACCGACGTGGACCTGCACCAAAGCATCGAGGACACGCTGCAGCTGATCGCCCACAAACTGCGCGGTGTGGAGGTCAAACGGGATTTTGCCGAACTGCCGCACGTGACGTGTACGCCCGGGCAGATCGCGCAAGTGTGGACGAACCTGATCACCAACGCCGCCGAGGCCATCGAGGAGTCCGGCAAAGGCACCACCATCACTATCCGCACCAGCGCCCCGAAGCCCGGGTGGGTGCGTGTGGAGGTCATTGACGACGGCCCCGGCATCCCACTCGAGCGCATCGACAAGCTCTTCGAGCCCCGCTTCACCACGAAGAACGGCGAGGTCCGCTTCGGCATGGGTATCGGCTTAAGCATCTGCCGCGGCATCGTCAGCGCACACCACGGCACGATCGAACTGACCTCTTCTACCAACGGCACCTGCGCCACCGTTGGCCTGCCAATTGACGGCCCGCACGCACACGACGAAGGAGACACACCATGAACCTTGCCATCCTGATCCTCGAGGACGAGGCGGAAGTCCGCGCCGCCGTCGAGCGCGACCTGCTGCCCTTTGCTGAACACATCCGCGTGGAGGTCGCCTCCGACGTGGAGGAAGCCTGGGAGGTGATCGACGAGCTCACCGAAGACGGCGACGTGCTCGCCCTCGCACTCTGCGACCACCGCATGCCCGGCACCACCGGCGTGGAGTTCCTAGTCCAGATGATGGACGACGACCGCACCGCCGCCACCCGCAAAGTCCTGGTCACCGGCCAGGCGCAGCTGCACGACACGGTACGCGCGGTCAACGAGGCCAACTTGGACCACTACATTGCCAAGCCCTGGAACGTCGACGAGCTACACCAGGTGGTGCGCACCATGCTCACCGACTACGTCGAGGACATGGACATCGATCCCCTGCCCTACCTCGACGTCCTCGACGCGACGCGCGCGATGGACCTCGTCCGCCGTCGCTAGAGGCGCTCGGTGCGGGCTCCGAAAAGTGGCGTGGAAAGCTTGCCGATAAAGCTGGCGCCGGGGTTGTTCGGGCCATGGATGGGGGGGCGAGGACCACGATGGGGCCTTCGGGGTTGAAGTCGGCGCCGGGGATTGGCTCGGCGGTGGTACCGAGGCGTTTTGCAAGCTCATCCGCGTATTCCTTGGTAGATCCGTAGAACGAGGCGTACAAGATAGTGCAGGCAGTCATACAACTATTGTTGTATGTTGCGCCTAGAATGTGGCAACGATGCGATACGTGTACATGATTGTGGGGCTGGTGGCGTTCGCCCTGGGCGCGGCCGGCGTGTGGCTGCCGATCCTGCCCACGACGCCGTTTCTGTTGCTTGCGCTGATGTGCTTCACGCGGAGTTCGCCGAGGATGGAGCGCTACCTGCTACGCCATGACACGTTCGGGCCGTTCATTATTGATTACTACTCAGGACAGCTGACGCGGGCGCAGAAGCTGCGGATTGTGGGGCTACTCTGGTTGGGGATGGGCGCCTCCATATGGGTGGTGATTGTGGTGGTCGGGCTGTGGCCGGTGGCATTGCTGCTCGTCGGGATCGGTGCCGGGGTGAGCGCGCACATCTGGCGGCTGCGGCCACGCCCCGAGCGCGCCGCCGAACTACACCAGCGCGCTGGCCTGCCTACCGGCCACGCACATTGAAGCCGATGACGCCGGGGTTGACCAAGGGGGCGTCGCCAAGCAGGGCGTGGATGTTGCCCTCCCTCTCAACCGCACTGGTGACCGCTTTCGGGCGCTGCTTCTTGTCATCCTTGCCGCGGCCCTGCGACACAGGGACGCCCATGAAGCCGCCGCACTACCCCTGCTGACCTGCGGCGTTACTGGCGGAGGATCCTGTGACGCTGCAGCGAATGGGGCGCCTCAGAGCAGCACAACGATGACCACCAGCACTGTGATGGCAGCGTCCAGAAGTCCGACGACCTTCGGCGTCCATGGCTTCTCACGACGTGCGCCGGTGATCGGCATCAGCGTCGCCCGCGCGAGCAACACGACGGCCACGACGATGATCGCTGGATGGAACGGATGCCCGCCGGTGCCGAGCACGGCAACGACGGCGGCGACAAGCACGACGACGTGATAGACCACCGACCCGATGAACCAGGGCTTGGAGCCGCGTTCACGGATGAGCGTCTTCACGTAGGGCACAGTGCCGACGAAGTACGCCAGGTACACGGCAAATGCGGCCCACGCCTCCGTATCCAGGCCTCCTCCGGCCCAGGCGGCCACCGGCAGGATGAGGCAGGCCGCTACGACAGTGGAGACGCCCGACAACAGCGATCTCGGACGCCGCTTCCATGCCTCGAACACGGCTATGGCCACCAATGGCGCAAACGCCGGGACCCACATGAGAAGCCGCCAGTCGAAGATCAGCGTTGTCACACCCGCGACCGCCGCGAGCGACCCGTAGACCAAGACTGGGGGCCGGTTGCGTTCGCGGAAGCGCGAGCGGATCCAGACGCTGCTGGCGAAAAACGTGAAATAGCCGAGCCACCAGGTCAGCAACAGGGGAATCGCAGTCCACGACGGTGCCAGGATGACGCCGGTGATAGCGGGGACGGTGACCATAAACCAGGCGCCGTGTTGGTCGGGCACCCAACCGGGTGAGCGTCGGCGTGTGCGGGGGTTGCGCGGCACGCTACGCTGCGCCTGGCTCTTCGACATGTTTTCACCCTACTGATGCGAATCCGTGATGGGCAATTGGCGTGGTCTTTTCCGTCGATTCGAAGCACCCGGCGCCGTCGCGCGCTTCAGGCCAATCGCGTTCTAAAAACCACAAAGCCCCGACCCAAAGTGGATGAGGCGAGGTGGCAGGCCTAGCGTTAGTCCTATGACGTTGCCAAAGTTCGGTCCCGCTTGGGCCGGCGCTTTAATGGGAACCTCGATTGCGTCGAGTTTGACTGGGTTACATGGATTTCATGTAGCCCAGCTCGTGTTTGCGCTCATCGCGGCGGGGCTCCTCGTTGTGTTCACGGTCGGCGTGCGCAATGAGCCGCCGCGGCACCAGAACATGGCGGCGTGGGGCATGTATTCGATGGGGCTGCTCGCGTGCGGCTCGGCGTGGACGGCACTCACGGGCAACGATGCATTCCAGCTGTTCAGCTGGTGGGTCGGTGCGCCACTGGCCATCATCGTGTGCTTGTGGCAACTCTGGGGTTTGTGGAAGCAGTCCGCGCACTACACCGAGCCTGCGTTCCCGTGGGGCTTGGCGCTCGTGTCCCCGATGGTCGCTGCGACATCCGGCGGGCAGCTCGCCACCCATCACGGCGAGTTTTATCACTACGCGGGTGAGCTGTGCTTCTTCCTCACGTTGTTCACCGCGATCCCGCTCTTCCTCTACTGCTACTGGTCCGGCACGCGCCCGCGTGGCGCCGCCGCGGGTACAGCGTGGATTCCCCTCGGTGTTGTCGGCCAGTCGACGGCAGCATCGACATTGCTTTTCGACGCCCACCTGTACGGCCTCATCATGTTCACCCTCGGCGCACCGTGTGTCCTCTACGCCATGTACTGCTTTTACGAAGCTGTCCTCCACTGGGCGCCCTACGGCCCTGGTTGGTGGGGCTCTACCTTCCCCGTGGGCACCCTGTGCATGGGTGCTTGGGACGAAGGCTGGCACACACTTTCCTTGGCCCTCCTCGTGCTCTTGCTCCTCCACTGGGGTGTCTGCGCGGTGCGCTTTGGCTCCTGGGAACTAAGCCAATCTGGCGCTAGATGAACTAGCTATCCGCGCTTCTCCGATGCCGTCGTCGTGGTGGTCCACGACTCGGCATAGGGGCCGCCCTTCGCCAGCAATTCATCGTGCGTGCCCCGTTCTGCGACCGTCCCGTCCTCCGAAAGCACGACGATGAGGTCGGCATCGCGGATGGTGTGCAGGCGATGGGCGACGACGATCACAGTGTGATCGCCGCGCAACGCCTCCATCGTGCCGACGATCGCCCGCTCAGTGGCCGCATCCAGCGAGGACGTCGGCTCGTCGAGAAGCACCACCGGGGAATCCTTCAGAAGCGCCCGGGCGATGGCGAGGCGCTGCCGCTCACCTCCCGACAGCAGCGTCCCCTCCTCCCCCACCGGGGTATCCCACCCGGAAGGCAGCAGCTCCACGATGCGGTCCACCCCGGAACGCCGGGCAGCCTCGCGCAAGCGGTCCCCGTCACCGGGCCTGGAACCGAAGCCGGGGTCGGCGAAGACCAGGTTGTCCCGCACGGACGCGTCGAAAAGGAACGTCTCCTGGAACACCGGGGTCACCAGCGAGTTCACGCCGTCGGTGCCGATCCGAGGCAAGGGCACCCCGCCGATGAGGATCTCCCCCGAGTCCGGATCGTGAAAACGCGACAGCAGCCGCATGACCGTCGTCTTGCCCGACCCCGACGGTCCCACTACGGCAACCAGCGCTCCCTGAGGTGCACGGAAGCTGACGTCGTCGAGAACCTTCTTATCTCCGTACCCGAAGCTCACGCCGCGGAACTCCACGTCATGCCCGTCGGGCAGCTCCGGTGCGGCAGGTTCAGGAAGGGCGGGGATTGCCCGCAGGTCACGCAACGCAGCCAACGTGTTGCGGCCCGCACCGAAACCGCCGGACAACGCTCCCGCCGTGGTGATCGGTCCGGTGAACTGGACGAGCACGATGAGCATCGGCGCCAAATGCCCCGGCGCCATCCCGCCCGTCGCAGCGACTGCCACGGCGACGATCACCGCCGCTGTGAACACCGCATGGACAATCGAACCCAACCGTCCGATGGCCGCCCCCTGCGTCGACGTCGCCTTCGCGAACGCATCGTGTTGGGCCTGGATAGCCTCATCCACCATCGCGTCCGCCGCCGAACCGTCGCCCGCGGCGCGAATCGCCTGCTGGCCGCGGGTGAACTCGATCAGCCTGCCGGAGACAGCAGCGACGGCCTCAGCATGCGCTTCGTCCGACTCCCCACCGACCCGGCCAATGGCCCGGTAGGCGAAGAAGAGCACCGGCGCCGACGCGACAAGAACCAAACCGACGCGCCAATCCACCGCCAGAATTCCGAAGGCGATGACGGTCGGCGTAACCACCGCGGCGATGACGGGCCGCAGGATCACGTGCGGCACGGACGCCGCGAACGCGATACCCGACGACGCCATCTCCGAAAAGCGGCCGGCCGTGGACTTGGTGACGTACCCGAGTGGCAACGTCAGCACGCGTTCGCCCAGGGAACGCAGCAGGGACGACAGCACCGCTGCGGAATTCGCCCTGCCGACTGTCCCCGCGGCGAGGGACAGCACCGCATGGGCGGCCGCGAGGCCGGCTATGACGCCGGTGAAACGCCACGCCGTCGCATCATCTCCCTCGGCCAGAGCCGACAGCAGCGGCAGCAGCGCGACGAACGCCGCTCCCTGGGCCAGCGCGGCAAGCGTGGCCAACGCAATGAGCCACACCAGCGTCATTCTCGAGCGCCGATCCGTCATCGACCACAAGTCTCGAATCATCGGTTCCCCGCCTTTTCATCGTCTGATTCAGCGCCCCGCGGGGCGGATGGTTCGTCGTCGAGCGTGAACGCGCGCCACAAATCCCGGTAGCGGCCACCGCGCGCAAGCAACTCGTCGTGAGTACCCGCCTCCGCGACCGCTCCCCCATCGAGAACGAGGATGCGGTCAGCGTTGCGGATCGTGCTCAACCTGTGCGCGATCACAATCACCGTCCGCGAACGGGCCAAACGCTCGATTGCGGACTGGATGAGGGCCTCGGAAGCCGGATCCGCGTAAGCGGTTGCCTCGTCGAAGATGAGCACCGGCGCGTCCGTGACGATCGACCTCGCGATGGCTACGCGCTGCGCCTCACCACCGGAAAAGGTCACGTCGACGTTGACCACCGAATCCAGGCGCTTCGGCAGCGCCGCAATGACCGCATCGAGGTTCGCGAGCTTCGCGGCCGCCATGATTTCGTCGTCGGTGGCGTCTCTCCTGGCCAGCCGGATGTTCTCCCGCAACGGCAGCGTGAACAACTGCGGATCTTGGAACACCACCGACACCGAGCGGTGCACGTCGCGCACGGCAATGTCGCGAAGATCGACGCCGCCCAGCAGCACCGAGCCTTCAACGGGGTCGTGGAAACGCGCCAACAGCCGGGCGACGGTGGACTTTCCGGAACCGGAGGACCCCACTAGCGCAGTGAGGGTCCCTGGTTCGAACGTCGCGGACATCCCGTCGAGGACCCGCGGCCCATCGCCGTAGGAGAAGACCAGGTTCCGGACCTCGAGCGCGCCTCCGCGCGCGGGCACCGGATCGGCGGGCTCGGCGATCGGCGGCGTGCTCAGCACCTCCGCGATGGACTTCAGGGCGGCGATCCCCGCGATGATGGGTTCGGAGTTCATGGCCACCCGCACGATCGCCGCGGAGAGTCCAAGGCTGAGAACCAGCCCGGCGACGAGACCTTCCGGTATGCCGCCCGCGGCGTCTCTCAGAGCGAGGCCGGCCCCGCACACCACTGCGAGAACTGTGGTCGGGGACGTCACCACGTCGATGAGCCCGAGATAGATGTTCGACTGCCGGGACCAGGCGGACCACGCGCGGACGAACGACAACGCCGCGGCATCGTAGCGACCCGCGCCCTGGTTAGCGCGTCCGAAGGACTTCATCACCGGGATACCGCGCACCAACTCAATGACCGCGGCCGTCACTCCTTCGGAGGCTCGCTCGTAGTCGCGCTGAAGACCGGCTCCGCGCGAAATCATCACGCCCATCAGGGCGAAGGTGACCAGCACCGGGACGACCGCCACCACCGCGATCCGCCAATCCACCGCGACGAGCGCGATGAGGGAAAGCAGGGGAACCAGCACCGCCACCACGGTCTCACCGACGGTGTGGCCCATGAGCTGGTGGACAGCCGCGACGTCCTTCTCAACTGACTCGATGATTCCCGACGAGCGCCGGGCATCCAGCCAGCCCAGCGGCAACTTCCGGATTTGGGCGACCAGCCGGCGCCGGAGGTGGAGCTGCAGGTCATTATCCGCCCGGTGCGAGAGCATGCCGGCGGCGCCGTCCGCGGCCATGCGCACCGTTGCGGCGACGACGATGACAGCCACGGCCAACCACGTCCGATGCTCCGGAGCCTCCGGGTACGTCATCGCGATGTCGATGATGCCGACCAGCGAAGCGACGGTAGCCACCGACGACAGGACGGATAACGCGACCACCGCACGCATCCGGGTCCGAATCGGGGCGAGCAGCGACCACGGGCCTACGGTCCCGTCCACGGCGCTCACTTGCCCGCCTCCCCGATCGCGCTTTTCTTCGTGAGAGTGCGGAAGTACACCATGCCGACGTGTGAGGCTCCGCCCAGTTTCAACCCGTTGGCTTCGGCGAACGTCTGCGCGTAAGCGATGCCGCTATCGGCGAGCAGCCCTTCGACGGCGGCGGCATCCATCGGTTCACTCGCATAGCGGCTGAGGAACCTCGGCTGGACGATCTGGGCAATCGACTTCATCTGGTTCTGTCTCCGGGTGTGTGGGCCGCGTCCACGCGGCGTTTTCGGGTTAGGTGCTCGGGTTCGTCAGTCACAAGCGGCGCTGTGTTGCCCTCTCAGAAGATAGCAATCATTCTCGAGTTAGGTTAGCCTAACCTGTAATACGCATCAAGCCTCGTCTCGTGCGTTTGATGGACATTGCTGAAACCGAGATCGCGCAAAACCAGCCTACGGTCGGACGTCCATAACCATGTCGTCTTTGCTAACCATGACACTCGTACAAAAAAAGCTGCACCGAGAGACATGCGTAACTGGTACAAGTTGCGCAATATCAACGACGAGTTGATGCGCGATTTGGGGATGCGTGTCTTAGAACGTGAGCCAGAAATATCGCTACTTCCTGCCGAGCGCAGGGCACACAAAGAAGGCAAGTCCACAGACTCGACCTGCTTGAAGGTGGATGAGTTGACCGCAAGCACTTGGGCGGATTCCGCGCGTAAGCGCATGGATGAACTGTGCGCGGATGAACGGGTGGCCGATGCTGGCGACCCACTGGAGAAGGCGATAGAGGTTGCTGGCGATTACAACCTGTCTCTAAAAGTGCAGCCCAATTCAAAGGCTGAAGGCGAGTCGTTGACCGTGGCCCTGGTCGGCGATGACGGCGAGGATGCCTACTTCACGAACACCACGAAGGCCGGGCGTACTCGAAAGCGTAAGGCAGCTAAGGCCGGCTCGAAGCTAGGCCGCAGTTACTCGCTAGAGGGTGTGACCGAGCGCGTTAACGAGGCTCAAGCAGCACTCGTTGCGCGACAGCTTGAGGCGCTTCAAGCTGATGCAACTGATGATGACCTGGAGGCGAAATACGGCTCCAGCCTTCTCGATGACGAGGAGGAAGAAAACTATAACAACCAGGAGGTATTCAATCATGGTGTCAGTGACCGAGATGACGAAGCTAGCCCAAGCAGCGGCGAAAGGCAAGATGGACAGCGTCTTGAAGGTTCTCAGCCCACGCCTGGACAAGGCGGAGAAGGCTATCAAGACGCTGCAGGAGAAACTGAAGAGTCTGCCGGAGAATACAGGGGACATTCTCAGTTCTCTGCCCAGCGACTTCTCGACGAGGTTGACGCAAGCGGAAAGCGAATTAAGGAACGTAAAAAGCAATCTCGCCGCAAACAAGAACTACGTGAGCAGCAGTCACTTCCAAGTAACGATGATGGAAGTGCAGCAGATGATCACCGGGCTGATAAGGAACATCGAGGATCTGCCCAACGGCCTGGAGGGGGTAAAAGGGTACCTAATCGAGATAAGCGAGCAGATGTCGCGTCTGACAAGGATGCAACAGCTGGTACTCAAAGCAGCCGAAAGCCCCATCCATCTCGACAAGGATTCCAGCCAAGCAGTAGCCCAGAGCCTGAACGCTCAGATGACTTCGAGCCTGACTTCTAGCCTGGAACCGCTGGTAGAAGTAGCTGTATCTGAGGCAATGTCGAAAGAGTCCGAAAGCCTGCACAAGGCAGCAGAAGCATCTAAGAAGGCTCGCAGCGCCCTGCTCCAGGAGAAGGAGTCCAACGAAAAGCTGCTGGAGAAGATACGTGCAGAGCGCAAAAAGTACAACGACGACATGGAAAAGTCGAACACGAACTTTATTAAGGCCTGCATGTCTGCCTCGTGGATTGCAGCCAGTGTTCTCTTCGTTGCTATCGCACTCGTTGCTGTCGGAGCCTTGGGGAACGGGCTGCTAAGTATGCTCGGCATACCCGACGGCGTGTCTGCCTTGTGGGGTCACGTCCAGGAGGCCAACGGCATCGGCCCAACACTGGGCTGGTTGGCGTTAACACTTATCGTCATAGGGGTTCTTATAGCGCTTATGACCTGGATGTTGTCCCAGGCTGCGCCGGGTATTGCTCACTTAGTCGAGGAATACCGTCGCAATCACCCGAGGAAAGAAACGAACCACTAACTAGAACACGTGCACCGTAAAAAGTAAAAATCCCCACAACACAGCGTAGCGGTTAACCGCTACGCTTCTTTTATGCTCTTCCTATGCCCCAACTTTGCAACAGCACCAATAAACTGGCGCCCCGGTTATAAGTTGGGGCGCCAAGTCGATGTGCTCGAGTCGGGGGATGTTAGTGGCCGGTGCCAAGCCGGCCAGACAGGCGGTTCAGCCGGTCCTGACTGGGACCGTCGAGCCCGATAATGGACACGGTTTTGCCTCTGTCCTGGAACTTCTGCGTAATCGCGTCAAAGGTCGCGACCGTGGAGGCATCCCAGATCTCCGCCTCAGTGAGATCAATAGTGATATGACGGGCAGAATCGGTGTAATCAAAGCGATAAACCAGGTCATTGCTTGATGCCCAGAACAACTGGCCATGCACCCGGTAGGTCCGCGTATCGATCTTCCCGTCGTGGTCGGTGTCGAGTTCGGAGACCTTCTCGATAGAGACGATATGGGCCACCCGGCGGGCGAACATGATCATCGCAGTGAGCACGCCCAGCACCACGCCGATGGCCAGGTTGTGGGTGGCTAGGGTGGCGATGATGGTCACGGCCATGACAATGGTTTCGCTCACCGGCATGAGCTTCAGGGTGCGTGGATGCACCGAGTGCCAGTCGATGGTGCCGACCGAGACCATGATCATGATTGCCACCAGCGCAGCCATCGGGATCATGCCAACGGTGTCGCCCAGTGCCAGGACCAGGACCAGCAGGAACACACCGGCTAACAGGGTGGATAGGCGGGTACGTGCCCCGGATTCGCGGACGTTGATCATGGTTTGACCGATCATCGCGCAGCCACCCATGCCGCCGAAGAAACCGGAGGCAATATTAGCCACCCCCTGTCCCCAGGATTCACGAGTTTTATCGGAATGAGTGTCGGTGATGTCATCGACGAGCTTGGCGGTCATCAACGATTCCATGAGACCGACCACGGCCATGGCCAGGGCATAAGGCGCGATGATCTGCAGGGTCTCCAACGTCCACGGCACGTTCGGAATAAACAGGGACGGTAAGGTCTCCGGCATCTTGCCCATGTCCGAGACCGTCGGGACAGTCAAACCGGCGGCAATGACCAAACCGGTGAGCACGATAATCGTGACCAGCGGGGCGGGGATCACACTGGTGAGCTTGGGGAAGAAAATCATGATCACCACACCCAAGCCGACGAGTGGGTAGACTATCCAAGGCACATCAATGAGGTGTTCGAGTTGGGCGGTGAAAATCATAATGCCCAGTGCATTGACGAAACCCAGCATCACCGATCGGGGGATAAAACGCTGAAGTTTCGCCACACCGAGGGCGCCGAGCACGATTTGTAGGACACCGCCCAACAGGACGGTGGCGATGAAATAATCCATCCCGTAACCACGCGCCACAGGAGCAATGACTAGGGCAATAGCCCCGGTGGCGCCGGTGATCATTGCCGGGCGGCCACCGGTAAAGGCGATCGCAATGGCCATGACTACCGAGGAAAACAGACCCATGGCTGGGTCAACACCGGCAAGGATGGAAAAGGCAATGGCCTCAGGGATCAGCGCCAGGGATACCGCCAGTCCGGCCAGAATCTCTATACGGATACGGGCGGGGGAAGAAAATGCGTAACGGAAGGATGCGATGATCCCGGTAGGGGCATCAGCGCCGTCTGGACTCAGGAGGGGGCGGGGGGCCGCCGTGCTAGTTTCAGTCATAGATGTCCAATCTTTGAGGGGATAGGTAACTGGGCGAACGCCCGAAAGGAATCCAACCCTCTAGTAACTTTAGGTTTGGTGATGGTGGTCATGGTAGCGGGAGTTTTACTCAACCGCCAACCCAGGCACAGGAACCCGTGGGCAACATCACCGTGAAGGAGAACAGGCAATGCAAAACAGTAATTTCAAGATCGGCGAGGTCGTTGACCAGACGGGGTTGTCGATTCCCACCTTGCGTTATTATGACAACGTCGGCCTGATTACCCCATCGGGGCGTAGCCCTGGTGGGTTCAGGCTTTATAGTGAGGCTGATGTACGTCGTGTTTTGCTGGTGCGACGGATGAAACCGCTGGGGTTTACTCTGGATCAGATGCGGGAATTCCTGGAAGCTGCGGAGATTCTTCATAGTTCAGATGGCGGGCAGGACAGTGATACCGCACAGCAGGCACGGAGTAATGCCAAGGCCACCCTTGCCGACATTCGTGAGGAGACGCGCACCCGCTACGAAAAGCTACGCAAGCAAATTGCCTACGCTGAGGAATTCCTCGATCTGGTCAACACCCTGGCACCCTAAACTGCCCCCATCCTTCGCAGGGAGAAAAAGACCATCGTATTGAATGCGCTCTGTCGAATCGCGTTCCAGATGAAGTGGACGAACGCCCGCGGCCTCTCCGGAGTGGATGGCGATAGTACAGAGGACTTCTGAAATCCGTGCAGACGACTCCTCAAAACGACACAGTCATCCAAGGTCACAAAATCGAAAATTGTCACTTAACCCCATCACTTCCAAACCGGCTTAAGTGACAAAATGCCATCGCTAAAGTCCCGATTTGAGTCCCAGGACGTGCGCCTTAAGAGAAATAACTAAAGCCCCTACCAGTGTTTCTCCTGGTAGGGGCTTGGAAGTTGGTAGCGGGGGCAGGATTCGAACCTACGACCTCTGGGTTATGAGCCCAGCGAGCTACCGAGCTGCTCCACCCCGCGACGGGTGAGATATTCATTTCACCTGCTGCCATAATCGGCAACGTGGACTACTATACGTCCACCGCCGCGGGGCACCAAATCCGCTGGCTAAGACGGGATAAGGCGGGTCAGCCTTGACGCCTTAGCGAGTCAGGTCCTGGTACTCCTTCACCGCGCGATCCAGCTGGTCCAGTGCGCGGCCGTACTCCTCGAAGGAACCGTCGCGTGCAGTCTCAAGCTGACGCAGTGCGTTGTTGAGGTTGTTCATTGCCTCGTCAACGTTCTCTGCCCCACCGGTAGGCTGCTCAGCCGACTGCTCCCCGCTCTCATTCTCTGGAGCGGAAGGCTTATCGGCCTGAGCGTTCTCGTCTACAACCTCGATCTCCTGCACGGCAGCCGAGTTGATGCCAACCTGGCTCAAGGCCTGGGAGATGGTCGGCGCGTAGCCAACCTGGCCACGGTAGAACACCAGCACGCGCAGCAACTTCGGGAACGCAGACTCTTGGTCCTTACGTTGCGAGTAGATCGGCTCCACGTAAAGGATCTCGCCGCCACCCACCGGCAAGGTGAGCAGGTTGCCGTTCTTCAGATCGTTGGAGCCCTCCCACAGGGTGCGGTCACGCGCCACCTGGTCAGAAGACATCAGCGCATCCTGAGCCTGCTTCGGGCCTTGAGTTTGCGTGTTCGTTGGCAAGACTCGCACCGTGATACGCCCGTAGTTCTCCGGGTCAGAAGACACCGACATGTGGGCCGAGAGGAACTCACGGTTCAGGCCACGGTACGGGGTGATCAGCTGGAAGGACGGTGCGCCCGTCTCCGGATCAGATGCCACGATGTAGTACGGCGGCTGATCCAGCTGGTCGCGGCCTTCCGGCGCGGTCGGGTCATTAGGTACGGACCAGAACGCGTCGTTGTTAAAGAACACACCCGGGTCATCCACGTGGTAGCGAGCCAAAAGCTGGCGCTGCACCTTGAACAGATCCTCTGGGTAGCGCAGGTGATCACGCAGCGTGTCAGAGATCTCGCTAGCCGGGTTCACCGTGTTCGGGAAGACACCCATCCAGGCCTGCAGCACCGGATCAGACTCGTCGAACGCGTAGAGCTCAACCGTACCGTCGTAGGCATCCACCGTCGCCTTGACGGAGTTGCGGATGTAGCCCAAGTCATTGTTAATCACACGCTGCGTGGTGCCGTCCGGGTTCAGCGCATCCACCGTCGCACCAGTCAGCGATTGACGCGAGGAGTACGGCAGGCGGCTCAGCGTGGTGTAGCCGTCCACGATCCACTTCACGCGGCCATCAATAACCGCAGGGTACGTCTTGGAATCCGTGGTCAGCCACGGTGCGACCTTCTCCACACGCTGGCGCGGATCACGGTCGTACAGAATCTTGGACTGGCCGCCAACACGGTCAGACAGCAGCAGGTTCAGCTCCTGGTACTTCACCGCATACGCGACACGGTTGATCCAGTTACCAACATTCACGCCACCCTCACCGGTGTAGGTGTAGGTGGTGGTATCGGTGTCATACTCCACCGGGCCCTGGCCGTTGTCGCCCACAATGGCGTAATCCAGACCATCCTGCGCAGAAGCGATCACCGGACCGTAGTAAATACGCGGCTCATCTACGCGAATACCCAGCTCCTCAGCCTCGTCGTTTTCGCGAGCCTTCTCATTGGTCTGCAGATCAGACACCGTGAAGATGGGCAGGCCACCACGGGTGGAACCTGCGTCTTGGGCTGCCTCATCAACCGTGTTCGCCTGCGCTGCGATAAAGCCGTTGCCGTGGGTGTACACGGTGTGGCGGTTAATCCAGTCACGCTGGTTTTCAGAAAGCGAGTTCGGGTTGAGCTCGCGCGCAGCGACCACGAAGTCGCGCATCTCGCCGTCCATCTCATAGCGGTCCATGGCCAGCTGCTCCGGGAAGCCGTAGAAGTTACGCAGCTGCTGGTTCTGGGTAAACGTCGGCGAGATGATGTCTGGGTCAAGCAGACGGATGTTAGAAATCGTCGCCGCATCACTTGCCACCTCAGCATTCGAGGTAGTGGACTGGCCCCAGTTTTCCTCGTACGTCACCGTCTCATCGGTGAGCCCGTACGCGAAGCGGGTGGCCTCAATATTGCGGCCAATGTACTCGTACTCCTTGGCCTGGCGGTTCGGCTTTACGCTGAACTGCTCAAGCAGCGCCGGCCACACGTTGCCAACAACCAGGGAGCTGACCAGCATCAGCACCGTGCCAAGCACCGGGATGCGCAGGTCCTTGTACACAACGGAGGCGAAGAACGCCACGGCAACCAGCACCGCAATGATCGTCAGGATGATCTTGGCCGGCAGCATCGCGTTGACGGAGGTGTAGGACGCACCCGTGAAAATGTCGTTGCGTGCGTACAGCAGCTGGTAGCGCTCAAGCCAGTAGCTTGCCGCCTTCAACAGCATCCACAGGCCAGCGGTAACCGCCAGCTGCACACGTGCCGCCTTGGACACACCACCGGTAGCGCCGGTCAGGTTGCTGGCAATGCGGATACCGCCCAACAGGTAGTGGGTTACCGCACCGATCAAAAACGCCACGACAAGCAGCATGGACAGGATGTCCACCAGCGCAGTTATTGCCGGCAGCTGGAATGCGTAGAAGCCAAGGTCACGCCCAAACTGTGCGTCATTGACCCCGAAGCTCTCACCGTTGAGTGCCAGAAGCAGCGTGCGCCACAGGCCCTGACCAGCAAGACCGGCGAACAGTGCGACGACCAGCGGCACCCACACCAGGATGGAGCGGATACCCTGCTCAAGCTGTGCGCGGTACTTCGCGTTCGGCGCAAACGGGTCACTGTCCAGACCAGGCCGGCCCTTCCACGCAATACGCGCGGCGAAGAAAGCTATCGCCCCGCCAATGGCAGCGAAGAGGACAAAGAGGATCACCCTGGCCAGGACCATCTTGTTGAACACGGAGCGGAAGTCCAGTTCACCGAACCATAAAAAGTCGGTGTAAAGGCCCACCAGCATTGGTAGGACAATGAGGATGACGCCAAGAATGCTAACCGCGGTCCATAACCCCCGGTTCGGCTTACTGGCACTTGGTCTTGGCGGGTTGACGCGGGTAGTCAATCCTTCTCCTTTTATCGCGGCTGCAAACTTCTAAGTAGGCTTCTAGCCTAAATAGTCCAACGCAAAAAACGTTAGAAGGGTTCCCAAGGCATGCAACAGCAGGCGCTGAATAAGGCGATGATGGAGGCCGTCGAGTTCGTCCACGCGGAAGGATGGGACGCGCCGCCAACCCTGTTTGGCCTGGTACCTAGTGAACTTTTGGTTGATCAGCTGGAGGAGCTCGACCGGGCAGATAACTCGCCGCTGACGCTTGTTGTGCAAACCCTGCCGGATCACATCCAGCCGGGTTCTGAGGAACTCGCCGACTACGTTGCCCGCGTTGCATGGCCGCATGAGGTGGAAGGTGTGATCCTGGCCCAGGAGATCATCTTCCGCGATTCTTCCTCCGAGGACCCCTCCCCGCGCCCGGCACGGCTGTTTTCGGGGGCTCTGCGTGATAACGATATCGTGCAAACGCTCCTCCAGCTTCGCCCCACCGAGGAGGAGTTGGAAGCGGGCGGATTGTTCGCGCAAGACAAGATTGAGCTGCGTGGTGGGCCGGATGTGGCGCCGACGGTGATTGCCGCGCTGCAATATAGCCTGACGCATGACCCGGATGAGCTGGCATAAAATGAGCCGTAACATGAGAACTGTGCTGAAACGACACCTGACCATTCCCGCTACCGCGGCTGCTGTTGCATTAACGCTGAGCGCCTGTGGCAACGACGCCGAGGACCCGGAGCCTGCTTCTTCGACGACGAGCGCCGCCTCATCTTCGGCATCTACGACGACCACGGCGCCGACAACAACGTCTGCAACGTCGTCCGCAACAACCTCGGCAACTACGGCGTCTTCGGCGTCGGCCTCTTCGTCGACAAGCAAGAGCACTGCAACCAGTGCCACTTCGACGGCGAAGGAAGAAAACTCCACTTTGGATGAGGTTGCGGAGCATTTTGCAACCCTGGCGCCGGCGTCATTTTTCGCCCAGCTGGATGAGTGCACCGAAGGCGGCTTCGACGGTGCGTATAACTGCAGCGGCCGTGAAATTGGCCAGTTCCAGTTCTTTGACTCTGAGTCGAAGGCTGCTTCCACCACCCAGCTGCTGACGCAGTTGCGCTCCTCACGTGTGGTGGAGGACGAAAATGACCGCATTGTTGGCTGGTCGGTGCTGGCTAACTCCGCGATTATCACCGTGGTGGACAACAACACCGGCCAGGTGATGCAGCAGCTGATCTCCACCGACGATGTGGATCCCCGCACCCTCATCTACGAGCTTGGGCTTGCGCAGCAGACCGGGGAAGTCTCCACGCCTGGCACGACTGCTGCAACCAAGTCAGCAGAGGCTGAGACTGAAGCCGAGGCCGAGGAGACGGCCTCGAACTAGCGGCTAGTTCGCCTCGCAGGTAAGCACGTCGCGGCCAGCGGCGAAATCATCAAGCGCCTTCACCGCATCATCAAGCGTGTCCACCTTGGCCACCACCATCTCGCCGGAATCGACCCGGCTGGCTTCTGCGCAGTTACCCGCGGGAGCCAGGAAGAGTTCCACTCCCCCATCGCGCGCACCGGCGAGCTTGTGCGTAATGCCACCGATCGGGCCGACCTGACCTTCCTCGTTGATCGTGCCGGTACCCGCCACGGTGCGCCCGTGTGTGAGCTCACCCGGGGAAAGCTTGTCAATTACGGCAAGCGCAAAAATCATGCCGGCGCTCGGGCCGCCGACGTCGTTGAGGTTGTAGGTCACTTCCACGCCGTCGCCTGGCTCAGAGGTCATCAAAATCCCCAGCATGGCCACGTCTTTTTCATGCGGGTTTTCACCCAGCGTGACATCTACGGTGTGCTCTTCGGCGCCAGCTCCGTCACCGCGCATCACGGTGACTGCAACATCGTCGCCAGGCTTGAGCGCACGCACCAGCTCCTGGACCTCGCCCGGCTTGGTTACGGCCTGGCCGTTGATGGCAGTAATGGTGTCTTCGGCCTCCAACTTGCCGTGGGCTGCGGCACCGTCGACCACCTCATGGATAACCACGCGCGTGGGCCTGCCCAAGTAGTTCATCGCCGCAACCGTGGCGGAGGCCTCAGAGGCCACAAACGCCCGAGTGTTGTACTCCTTGACTTCCTCCGGGCTTAAATCACGCGGCATGACCTGCTCTACGGGCACAATCGTGTCATCCGTAGTAATCCACCGGTTCAGGGTCTGCAGCAGCGTCATGTTCGTACGCACAGACACCGTGGTCATGTTTAAGGTGCCGGAGGTTTGGTCGGTCTCGGCACCGTCGATACGCACGACAGGCTCCCCTGCAACCTCCCCGAGTGTGTCAAACATCGGGCCCGGGCCCTGGGCAGCAAACGGCACGGTAAGGGAAATATCGGTGCCCGGGATGTGGTCAACCGTTAATAAACCCATCAGCACCGCAACCGGCACCGCACCCCATGCGATGGCGGCGCGGCGAGTATTGCGCGGATCCGGCGATTCGGGCTTACGCGCAGGCGGCTGCTGAGAAGGCTCCGGCGAGGGATGTACAACAGTTGTCACGGCCGATAAGCATAGACCAAAGCCGAAGCTAGAAAATTTTTCTGCATATGACCTGCGTCGTAACAACGTGTGGCACATGCCGGTAGTGTGGGCGGGTATGAGTAACGGATTTGGTTTCTCCTTCCCCAACGACAACAACGGTGATGACCACAATGGTGATAACCGCAACGGGGACAACGACCGCGGCGCAGGCGGCGGCAACTCCGACCCGTTCGCATCATTCGGCTTTAGTTTCCAACCCGGCGCAGGCTTCGGCGGTGCCGGCGGCGCTGGCGGTTTAGGCGACATTTTGAACCAGTTCGGCCAGATGCTTTCCGGCATGGGCAGCTCCATGAACGCCCAAAACGACGCCGACGCAGTGAATTTTGAGCTGGCAGGCCGCATGGCGCGCCAGCGCCTGGGCAGTGCCAAGGACGCTTCCGCGGGTGATGCGAAGGCGGTAGAGGAATCCGTCAAGCTTGCAGATCTCTGGCTGGATGAGGCCACCACCCTTCCCGCCTCCGGCGCGCAGGCACAGGCATGGAACGCGCAAACCTGGATTGCGGAGACCATGCCGATGTGGAAGCGCCTGGTCAACCCGGTGGCCGACCACATGAACCGCGCCCAACTGGCAACCATGCCGGACGAGGTCCGCGAAATGATGGGGCCGATGTCTACCATGATGCGCCAGATGAACTCCATGCAGATGGGCATGAAGCTGGGCCACGCACTCGGTGACTTGGCGCAGCAGGCGCTCACCGGCACCGACTTCGGCCTGCCGGTTGCTCCCAGCAACGTCGCGGCGATCCTGCCGGGCAACGTGAGCGAGATTGCCAAGGGTCTTGAGGTACCTGGCCAGGAGGTCATTGTCTACATCGCCGCACGTGAGGCAGCGCGCCAGCGCCTGTTCAAGCACGTGCCGTGGCTAGTTGAGCGCATTGTATCCGCCGTTGAGGAGTACGCCGCAGGCCTAGAGATTGACACTTCCCACCTTGAAGAGGTCGCACGCGGGCTGAACTTGGAGTCTGGTGACCCGCAGTCCATCCAGGAAGCCCTGCAGAACCTTGAGGGCGAAGACCTAGCGCCGCGTGTGGGCTCGCGCAACGCCGCGGCCACTTCGCGCCTAGAGACCCTGCTGGCGCTGGTTGAGGGCTGGGTGGACGTTGTGGTCAACGAGGCACTGGAGGGTCGTATCCCTTCCGCCCCGCAGCTTGCAGAGGCCTGGGCGCGCCGCCGCGCAACCGGCGGTTCTGCGGAGCAGGCGTTTGCCAACGTTGTGGGCATTGAGCTGGCTGCCCCGAAGGTCCGTGAGGCCGCTGAGCTGTGGCGCCGTGCGGAAAACGCGGTTGGCGTTCAGCGCCGTGACGCTGTGTGGGACCACCCGGACTTCCTGCCCACCGCCGAGCACCTGGACAACCCCGCTGCGTTCATTGACATGCTTCTGGACGATCAACCGGACACCGACTTCGACGCCGAGTTTGCCAAGATGGAAGAAGAGCTGCGCAAGCAGGGCTCCGAAGATCCGGAGGATCCGGAAAAGGGCGAAGAGGACTAGACGAAGCGCTGCAGCGCTTCCAAGTAGCCTTTCGCCCGCTCGGCGTGCGGCGCACGATCTGCCCACGCCCAGAACTCTTCCGTGTGCCCGCTGATGAAGGTGTGCGTGAGTTCGTGGATGATGACGGCGTCGATGACGTACGTTGGGGCGCTTATAAGCCTGCTGCTCAACCGGATATCCCCCGTGGACACGGTGCAGGAGCCCCAGCGCGTGGTCTGATTATCCACCCACCTGATCGAGCCGATCCGCGCGCGACCCTCCAGGACCTGTTGGTTGAGTTCTTCCGCCCGGCGCGCCAACTGCTCATCCGAGCGCGGGTTGCGGGCGGATTTTCGCTGGAGTTTTGCCAGCATCTCTGCAACAACCTCGGACTCTTGCGCCTTGCTCATGCGTGCCGGGATGCGGATGACCGCCACCCCGTTTTCCATCCGGGCTTGCACCGTGCGGGTGCGTTTGGCGGAGCGAATCACGGTGTACGGGATGTCTGCCATGACTTCGCATTGTAGGATGGTGCGAAATACACATCGGGGGGTGTCTTTCATGGTGTCAACGAACCAGCGTGTTGGCAGGTTTTCAAATGTGCGGCTTGCGCCGGGGGTTAGTGTGTTTCTACGTGCGCAAAACCTCATCCAGTTCGGGCTGGACGCCACGCGCACGGGTGTGATTGAAACACCCTTTGCCAAGGAGCTTTCCTTGCTTATCGACGCTGCGGTCACCCCCACCCCACTGCACCACCTGACGCGTGCGTTTACGGCCTATGTGGGCGCGAATGCTGCGGAGAGCATGGTGGCGGATCTGGTGTCCTTTCGTATTTTGGTACCGGCAGATCCGGTGCCGGTGATCCTGCTGGGCAACTCCCCGCTGGCGAAGCAGCTATCGCGGGTGCTGCGCGGGTGTGGTGTTGAGGTGCGCTCGCCGATGCGCAACACCACCGAGCAGCGGTTTGTGGGGCGGGCGGATCCGTGGGTGCCGGTGGTTGCCGTGGACAAGCTGGCAGAAGCTGAGGCGGTAGCGCGGATGACCAAGCGCCGCGTGGGCGCCACCGTGCCGGTGAACCTGGTGGACTCGCAAGTGTTTGTCGGCCCCTTGTTTGACGGCGAGGGCTCGGCCTGTCTTGCGTGTACCGCCCGCCACTTTTCGGATGTGGACGACGGGTGGGCCATTGCATTACGGCACTTCCCCACCGGACCACACTCCCCCGACCATGTTGTCTTAAGCGCTGGCGCTGCGGCCGCTGCGGCCTATATCCGCCGCGTGGCAGGTGTTGCGCAGCCCCCTGGTGTTTCCATGGCTGCGCCGGTGGCTGGTGAGCTGCACGTGGTTGACCCTTTTGCCACAACGTTTTTGAAGCGCAAAACGGTGCTGCCGCACCCGCGGTGTGAAGTGTGCGGTTAGGGTTTGACCCAATTCTGTTCCGCGAAGGCAAGCGCTGCCTCGATGTTCTTTTTGCGCAGGCCGTTTTCCAGTTCTGGCTTTGGAATGCCGGTGTCCACGCGGTAGCCCACCACGCCCCAGCCGTTGTTGAGGTTCAGATCAACAATGGCCCGGTACCCAACTCCCGCAAGCTTGCGACCGCGGATTTGCAGCCAGTTCGGATCCGGCAAACGGAACTCCTCAGTCACGGCCTCTGTCAGCGTGCCGTCCGGCTGCAGGATGAGCACCGGGGCTGTGTAGTAGTGATCATCCGAGCCCTCGCTGAAGCGCACGACGCGCTTGTGCATCAACTCCCCAATGAGCGCTGGCCGGTACTCAACCCACCCGTTTTCCCACGCGGTACGCAGCCGCGTTGTTCGCCCCAAGTTTCCTCGCAGGACCAAAATCCCGACAACGATGAACACCACCGCAGCTGCGCCGTTGATCAGGCTGGCAATGGGAATCCCGTCGATGATGCCCTCCGCACCGGGGAACAAAATGGTGATAAACAGCGTGTGCACCACAGCGAAAAACAACGCCATCACACCCATGGCGGTGAGGATGCCGCCTACCATCATCATGCTGAAACTCGATCGGCCAATGGGTGGCCCAGAGCTGTTGATGGCCTCGCGCATGCCGCTGCGATCCATATGCGTATTGCGCTGCTGATCGTTTTCCTTCATGGACTTCGGCGCTAGGGCTTCATCACTTTCGGAGGAAAACTTCAACGGCGTTCGCGGCAGTGGCACTGGCAGTGACGGCGGCGTTGGCAGTGACGGCGGCATTGGCGGTGGTGCGTGCGTCATGGCCGCCAGCATAAAAGGTTCTAGCTGTACTCGCTCAAGATCTCCAACACCTGAGGCCCGTACGCCTCCACCTTGACAGGGCCCACACCTGGCACATCCAGCAGGCTGGACACGTCCTGCGGCATGGCTTCCGCGATGGCAATCAACGTGGCGTCTGAAAACACCATGTAGGCCGGGTGGCCGGCTTCACGCGAGACGTCTAAACGCCAGCTCTTCAGCGCGGTGAAAAGGTCTTCGTTGTAGGAAGGTTCGCAGTCCACGTGGCGCCCCAACGCCTTATCCGCCGGGGTGTCCAAGAAGTTGTTGCACACCCGGCAACGACGGTTGCGCTTCAGCCGCTGCGGGGAGCGCTCCACCTCAAGCTCAGGCACAAGACCGTCCAAGAAGCGTGAGCGGGTGCGTGACTTCCTTCCGCCCTCCTGACGCGAGAGGGACCACGACATGTGCAGGTGCTCACGCGCACGCGTAATGCCCACGTAGAACAGCCGGCGTTCCTCTTCAATCTGCTCATCGCCCGCCTTAATCGCGTGAGAGATAGGCAACGTGTTTTCCACCAAGCCGACGAGGAAGACCGCGTCCCACTCCAAGCCCTTCGCAGCGTGCAGGCTGGCAAGGGTCACACCATCCACCGCCGGTGGCTGCTTCGCCTCGGCGCGCTGGCGCAAAGAGCGCAGCACACCAGCCAGGTCATCGGCCTCCTTAGAGTTCACAATCTCTTCGATCAGGTCCACCAGCGCACGCAGTGCTTGCCAACGCTCACGCGCCTGCGCACCCTCCGGCTCCTTCGGGGTCAGACCAAGCGGGGCGAACGCCGCACGCGCCACCTGCACCGGGTCATCAGGCAGGTCGCTGCGGTTTGCGGCGCGCGCCAACTGGTGGATGGCCTCGCGGACCTCACCGCGGTTGAAAAAGCCCTCACCACCACGGACCTGGTACAAAATGCCCGCGTCTGCCAGTGCCGCTTCAAAGGCCGCGGACTGAGAGTTGATGCGATACAGCACAGCGATTTCGCGTGCCGGCACGCCGCTATCCAGCAGGCGGCGGATTGCCGCGGCGACCTCGCGAGCCTCCGTCGGCTCATCATCAAACGCCGAATACGTCGGCTCAGGGCCAGGCTCGCGCATACCAATCAGCTCAAGACGAGTACCCGCTGCGCGCCCTGTGGCCTTGCCAATCACCGTGTTCGCCAGATCCGTGATCTGCGGGGTGGAACGGTAGTCACGCTGGAGTTTGACCACCGTGGCGTGCTCATAGGTGCGCGAGAAATTCAGCAGAAAATCCGGGGTCGCGCCCGTAAAGGAGTAGATGGTCTGGTTGGCATCGCCCACCACCGTCAGATCATCGCGCTGGCCCAGCCAACCCTCCAGCACACGCTGCTGCAACGGGGTCACGTCCTGGTACTCATCCACCACAAAAGACTGGTACTGGGCGCGGAACTGCTCCGCCACCGCAGGCGCGTTCTCTAGCGCTGCGGCGACGTGCAACAGCAGGTCATCAAAATCCAGCAGCATGCCCTCAGGGCTGGTCTTCTGCTCCTCATAGTGGCGATACACATCCGCCACCTTCTGCGCCTCTGTCGGTGCAGTGCGGCCCAACGTGCCAATGCGCTGGACATAATCCTCATGCCCAATCACATTCGCCTTGGCCCACTCGATCTCCCCCATCAGGTCGCGCACCATGTCCTTGCCGGTATCCAAGCCCACGGCACGTGCCGCGCGCGCCACAAGCGGGTACTTGTTATCCAGCACCTTCCACGGCAAATCGCCCGCAATCTGCGGCCAGAAATACGCCAGCTGCCGCAGTGCCGCGGAGTGAAAGGTTCGCGCCTGCACCCCGCCAATCCCCATCTGGCGCAGACGGTCGCGCATCTCACCTGCCGCGCGCTGCGTAAACGTCACCGCCAGCACCCGCTGCGGGCTGACCATGCCCTGATCAATCAGGTTGGCAATGCGGTACGTAATCGTGCGCGTCTTACCCGTACCCGCACCCGCCAGGATGCACACCGGCCCGCGTGGGGCGGTTGCCGCCACCCGCTGGTCCTCATCCAACAAGCTCAAATCAATAGCCACTAGAAATCACTTCCCCCAACATCCCCAAACACAACATCATCAAAACCTTTATCCACCCAGCGCGTGATCAGCGTGCGCGAAATGCTGCCCAGCGGCGGCATTGGCAAATCACCCACCTCGTTCCGGCTCGCCCACACCATGCGGCGCAGCTCCCCGTCCGTTTCACCTGGTGTTTCCGTTTCATCAACCCGGCTGACAAAACCCAACATCAGCGCTCCTGACAGCGGCCACGGCTGGGATCCAACGTACGCCAGGTTGTTTACCGTGTAGCCGGTCTCCTCACGCACCTCGCGCACCCAGGCCGCCTCGATCGTCTCGCCCGGATCCACATAGCCGGCAACACTGGTGAAGTAGCCAGGGCGGCGTGCGTTTTCCACCATCAGGATCTTCTGATCATCGGCGCTGGTGACAATGCCAATCACGCTCGGGTCAATACGCGGAAACACTATGTTGCCGGCTTCGCTTTGCGCCTGCGTGCCTTGAGCGTTCCACGTCAACGGCGTGCCGTCCGTGGGGTGCACACGCATGCGCTCCTGGGCATTCAGCAGGGCAATCGCACGAGCGATCAGCGGATCATCAGCGTGCGTGCGCGCATCACCAGATAGCTGGGCGTGTTGGGCGAGCTCTTTCAGCTCGCTCACGCTTGTGCTATGAATACGCGTGGCAACAATGTCCTTGGAAAGCTGGATCGTGGGACCGGTGGTGGGGGCGCTGGGGAGGGGCGCCGTTTGGGCGTCGACAAGCAGAAAAGCCCTGCTGTCATCCACCAACAAGTACTTAGTCATCAGCCTGCTCAACAGGCTTGGTCATGCGCACATACAGGATGCGATCGCCCGGCTCCACCGCCTCCGCCTCAGGCGCGTCAATACGATACAGCTCACCCGAGCGCACCACGCCAAGCACAATGTCAGCCAAGTGACGCGGGTTCGCACCCACCTCATCATCCGCCGTCGGACGCTCAGCCACCGCAAACCCCTCATCCGGGCTCAGCAGATCCTCCATCATCTCCACCACCGGCGGAGTCACCGTAGCCAACCCAAGCAACCGCCCCGTAGTTTCCGCAGAAACCACCACAGAATCCGCACCCGACTGCATCAGCAGATGCTGGTTCTCACTCTCACGGGCACTAGCCACAATCATCGCGCTCGGCGCAAGCTCACGCACCGACAACGTCACCAACACCGCCGTGTCATCCGAACTCGGCGCAACCACCACGGAACGCGCACGGCTCACACCAGCAATGCGCAGCACACCCGACTTCGTCGCGTCCCCATGCACCGTGACCAGGCCGCGGTTTTCCGCCTGCGACAAACTCACCGCATCCGTATCCACCACCACAATGCTGGAAGGGGCAGCGCCACCTGCCAGCAACGCATCAATCGCGGAACGGCCCTTCGTGCCGTAGCCAATGACAATGGTGTGATTGCGCACGGATTGCCTCCACTGTTGAATCTGAAGCGTCTTGCGGGAATCCTCCGTCAGCACCGACAACGTGGTACCGACCAGAAGCATAAGAAACGCCACCCTCGCCGGGGTGATCAGGAAAATATTGACCAGACGCGCCCCCTGCGTCACCGGCGTGATGTCACCATAACCCGTGGTAGACAGCGACACCGCCGAGTAATACAACGCGTCAATGTACGTTAAGGGCTCGGAGTACCCATCCCGGTCAATGTAAACCAGCGTTGCCACCAACACCATGAGCAGCATCGCGTAGGCGAAACGCCGCGCGATCAAAGACCACGGCGTGATCGGCGTGGAGCGCGGAATAGTGATGATCTCAGTGAGCGTATGCACCGGCATGTCACTGACATCAGTGCCCGAGCGGAAACGATCGCCCCACGCGCTCATATACGGCAGTCTCACTCGCGCCTCCCTTCCGCTGTGCTGGTTCTGGTTAATTCACCGCAAGACACTGTAGTCCACTCCTAAGCTTCCTCCGGCGCGATCAACGCTGCCAGTTCGTCCGCGCCCGGAAGGTCGCGTGGAGCGAAGTCCTCGCCGGTGCGCACATAGAAGAACATTGCGCGTACCGGCTTGTCATCACCGGCTATCCTGCGCCACGCTTCCGTGTACACCGCCAACTGCAGCTTCGCCGCCTCCATGTCCGCGTGTGTGGGCTTCATGCCGGTCTTCCAGTCCACGACGGTCCAGCCTTCATCGTCTTCAAAGATGGCGTCGATACGCCCGCGCACCACCACATCACCCAGGGCAAGCTCAAAGGCGCGCTCCACAAACGCCGGGGTGCGGCTGGCCCAATGGCTCTGCTCAAAGGAGCTCTTGAGCTGCTCAAGCACGGCGGCGTCGACCTCCTCTTGCTCACTGCCCGGCAGCTCATTTTCATCCAGCAGTGGGCGCGCCCCGAAGAACTCCTCCAGCCACTCGTGGAACGCCGTGCCGCGCTTGGCGTACGTGTTCGGCTTAAACGGCACCGGCCTGCGCGCACGGCGAGCAAACTGGGCGGGGTCAGCGCGAAGCGCCACCACATCAGACGCCGTCAGCTCACCGGGCAACACCACCGGGACCTCGGCGCGCTGCAACGCCTCGTGTTCTTCAATCAGCGCGGTGACGTCGCGCTCCCACTGTGTGAAGCGGGCTTCTGCGTTGCTCACTTCCGGCATGGATTCGCGTGCGTCTGCCACCGCTTGGCCTGCCGCGATGGTCTCTGGCGAGGGCACGAAATCCGGCCAGTGCCCCACGCGCTCGTCTGTGTTCGTGTTGCCTGTGCTGTCGGTGTCCTCGGCTTCAGCGCCGTCCCACCAGGTGACCACGCACTGCTCATCCACCTGCTCACGCATCTGCGCAAAATACTCATAGGGCGCGGAGCGCGACGCGGTGACATACAGGTTGCGGGCGGAACGGGTCACGGCAACATAAAACAGTCGCGCCGCTTCCTCGGCTTCGCGCCCGCGGACAAACTTCACCCACTGCTTGGCGGCCTTCTCAAACTGGGAGCGGGTTTCCACCTCCGCAAACTCCGGAGTGATCTCAGTATCTGCAAACGTGTCGTCTTGCAGGAGTTTGATCTGGCCCAAAAACGTGCCGGCTTTTGCGCCGTAGGTGCCGGCATCCGCGTGCAGTACCGCCACGGTGTCCCACTCCAGACCTTTCGCCTTGTGGGCGGTCAGCAGCTGCACACGGTCGGTCTTCACACTCACGTTGCCGGGTTCCAGCCCGTCTTCCAGCGAACGTGCCAGCTCAAAGTAGTCCAGCAGGCCATCCAGGCTAGAACCCGGGTACTTTGCCACCTCATCTAGCAAGCGGTCCAGGTGGGCAGCACGGGTGACGCTGTCACGGGCAAGAACTTCGGTGCGGATGTTAAAGA
Source organism: Corynebacterium riegelii (assembly GCF_016728505.1). Lineage (GTDB taxonomy): Bacteria > Actinomycetota > Actinomycetes > Mycobacteriales > Mycobacteriaceae > Corynebacterium > Corynebacterium riegelii. Next base: position 1,286,418 of record NZ_CP068159.1, on the reverse strand, counting down.
CACTCATGATGTCTGCAAACAGGTCCGCCAAACGCTTGCCCAAACTGTGGGTGCGCAGCCAGCGCAGCTTCGCGCTGAGGTCTTTCAGGCGCGTCAGGCCTTCTTCCGAGTAGCGTTCCGGCTCACCCAGATCAGCCACCGCGTCCGCCAACCCGGCAGAGCGCTCAGAGCGTGCCATGACTTCAGCAGCACGATCCACAAGGTCTTCCAGTTCGCGCTGCAGGCGCTCCTCAGCGGTCATCTCGCCGGCGAGTTCTTCGACACGCTCGGCGGTATCGGGATCTTGGCCCCGCTCGCGGGCGCGAAGATTCTCAGCACGAGCGGCAAGCGCGTGAAGATCCGCTAGGCCTAGACCCACGGCGCGCCCGCCGAGTACCCGCAGCGCGGCCGCCGAATCCCCGGGGCGCACCAGCATGGTGGCAATGGCCACGGTGTCCGCTACCTCGGGCACGGCCAGCAGACCCGCAACGCCGACAATTTCGTAGGGCACGCCACGCGCTTCCAGCGCCTCTGCCATGGCTGCGGTGTGGCGGTTTTTACGCACCAGCACGGCCACCTTGAACGCTTCACCCGTTGATTGCGATGTTTGCCACAGCTGCTGCAGCTCATCAGCAACGTAGGTGACCTCTTCATCCTCAGTGTTGAAGTAGCCCAGCTGCACCCGGCCCGCGTCAGCGCCCTCACGCGGCTGCAACGGTTCAACGGCGCGGTCTTTACCAGTACCCAAAATCTCATCAGAGACCTCGTTGGCCAGCGCCAACACCTCAGGGGGGTTGCGCCAGGAGGTGGTCAGCTGCTTCTTCGGTGCAGGCGAGCCGTCAGCCTGCGGGAAGTCTGCAACAAACGCCGCCAGGTTCGCCGCGGTTGCACCGCGCCAGGTGTAGATCGCCTGCATGGGATCGCCCACCGCGGTCACGGTCAGCCCCGGATCCTGGTTCTTGCCAAACAGGCTGGTCAGCAACACGCGTTGGGCGTGCGAGGTGTCCTGGTACTCATCGAGCATGACCACCCTGAAACGTCTGCGCTGGCTTTCGCCCACCTGCGCGTGATCACGCGCCATGGCGGCCGCCACAGACATTTGCTCATTAAACGTCACCAGACCGCGACGGCGTAGTTCCGCCTGCAGCTCAGCAGCCAACGGCAAATATGCTGCGCGCTCCTGCTGGATGGCGCGCCACTTGGTCATATCCGCCGAGTACTCACCCTTGGTGCGCTTGCTGCCGGTGAGTTCTTCGGTTTCCTTCAAGAAAATTGACGCATTTTCCGCAACCTCTTTGGAATCTGCCAGCTCATTGCCCATGGAGGTAACCAGCCCCAGCAGGTTTTCCACAACGGAGTTGATCTTGCGGTTTGACCCGTCTTCAGCCAGCAGCCGGCCGGAATAGTTCGCCACCACGTCTGTGGCCACGGCGTGCAGCTCCGCATCTGTAATCAGGCGCGCGTCCGGCTCCACCGGCACCAAAAGTCCGTACTCCCGGATCAGGTCCCCTGCGTACGAGTCATACGTGGACACCGTCGGCGCGATCACCTCAAGCGCCTTGCCCAGCTCCCCGGTAGGGTCCAGGCGCGCAACCAGCGCGCTGTCTTCAGCCAGGGTGGCCAGCCGGTCACGGATACGCTTGTCCAGCTCGCGCGCCGCCTTACGCGTAAACGTCAGGCCCAACACCTGATCAGGGCGCACAAACCCGTTGGCCACCAGCCACACCACGCGCGCAGCCATGGTCTCCGTCTTGCCGGCACCCGCACCGGCCACCACGAGCAGCGGCCCCGGGTCCGCGCCAATCACGTCCGCTTGCTGCGGCGTGGGCGGGAACTTCTGCTTCAGCGCTGCCGACAGCGTCTTTGGCGGCATCACAATCTTTGGATACGTCACATTAGACATCTGCAATCACCATTCCTTCCGACTGCACCGGGCACAGCGAACGCACCTGGCAGTACTCACACCCCGATCCTGTAGTAGCAGTCAGTACCGGGCCCGCCATCGCCTCCGGCAACGGGCGAATACACTGCGCAAACTCCGCCAGTTCCTCAGGCGATTTCGCTGACTGTTCACGAGTACCAACGGCTTTTGTTGTAGACCCCGGGTAGACCAGCACAGCACTGCCAATCTGCATGCCCTCACCGCGCGCGTCCCGGATCTCTTCACCGCGCAACTCACCTTGAGTGAGCGCCAGCTGATACGCCAGCAGCTGCTTGTTGTCTTCCGTCTCTTTTTGGCTGGGCATGTTGGCCCCGCTCTTCAGATCCACGATGCGGACCAAGCCGCCTTCATCAGCCTCAAGCCGGTCTACGCGCCCGCGAATCCGCAGCCCGGTTTCCGCGTCCACGGTCACATCCACATTGGCCTCCACCGCCAGCAGCTCATGGCGGGCTTGCGCGGCCACCACCCACGTATCAATACGGTCCAGCAGACGGGCAAAATCTGCCAGGTCACGTTCGTTTTTCCACGCAGGCCCGTCCTGCATTTCTTCCCTCGCCGCCATCACCGCCGCGCGCGCTTTCGCCGCTTCCATCCCGCGGCCCAGCGCCTCAAAATAGGCGTGTGCAAGGGAGCCGTGAATCATGCTCATCGTCTCGTCCAACCCCACCATGCGCTCCAGCACCTCACGCATGGGGCATTCCAGGAGTTTCTCAATCCTCGACGGCGACAGCGCCGTTCGCTGCTGCAGGGCTTCGCTTGTCGACGCCCCACGCAACCCCCACCACTGCCCCTCCCCAGCCCCACTCACGCCAGCGTTATCCAGGCGCGCCAACTGCCGCGCCGCCTGCTCGCGGGAAACCGCATCAACTTCCGGGTCTGTCAGCACACGCCGAAGCTGCGCAATGACTTCGTCTTTGGCCAGCACCTGCACCGTATCCGAGTCAGCCTCGATGGGGTCCACGTTGAAGGTGGTGCAGAACTCTTCAATAAAGCGCGAGGGGGTGACCACCTCGTCGCTGTCCTGGTCATCCATCGCGGTGACCAAAAGGTGGTTCGTTGCACGCGTGGTGGCCACGTGGAACAGCCGACGCTCCTCCACCAACCGCTCCGAGGCATGCGAAACAGGCACCGCCGGGTCCACGCCCGCATCAAGCAGGTCAATCAAGTCTTCCTGGCGGAACATCGTGCCGGTCTCACCCAGCGAGGGCCAGGAGTGCTCGTGCACACCTGCCACGATCACACGGCCAAACTCCCTGCCCGCCGCACCGTGGGCGGTAGCCAAATGGACCGCGTCAGGTTTAGCGGTCCGCCTATCACGCACGCCGGTGGGGAGTTCCTGCTGCGCGATGTATTCAATGAAAGACGCAACCCCTGCGGTTGGGCGCCGCTCCGTGAAGTCACCGGCCGCGTCAAAGAGCGCCATCGCCGCATCCAGGTCACGGTCTGCCTGCGAACCGGTTGCACCACCGCGTAAGGCTGCTGCCATCAGGCGATCCGACAAGCCCGTTGCCGCCCAGAGTGCCCACAGCACTTCCTCCACGCTGCCGTTGACTGCAAGTGCCGCACGGCCGGCCTCCAGCACGGAGCGCATACGCGTCAAAATCGCTACCTCGCGCGTTGTCAGTACGCCGTCAAAGTCCGGCAGTTCCTGGTCAGTTGCCAGAAGGCGGTGCAGCACCGCTTCCGCATGTTCCTCCGGCGCAAAACGACGCAAACCACGCAGCAGCCTGCGCAGCGTCACCGGGTCCGCACCGCCAACCGGGCCAAGCAGAAGGTCGCGCCACTGCGTCGCTTGAAGCTCACTCTCCAGCGCCTCTAGGCCAAGCAGGAGTGAGACAACAATGCGCTGCTCCGACAGCACCACATCTGTGGGATCCAGCATCACCGGCACGCCCGCCGCCAGCATGCTGCGGCGAATCGGCTCAATCATCGGCGTGGAGCGCACCACCACCGCCATGGAGGAAAACGGCTCACCCTGTTCAAAGTGCGCGCGCCGAATCGTGTCCACCAAGGTGGCGTGGTGCGTTTGCTCCTCCGGCGCAATCACCACCTGGCGCTGCGGGTTGCGCCGCGTGGAACCTAAGTCAATCACCTGGTGATCCAACCCGCTCATGGTGGCAAAGAAGCGTGGGGATGCACCGCGGAACCGAAAGACCGCCTGCTCCCCATCACCACCAACCACGCCAAGTGTGGCGCGCTGCAACAGGTGCGAAATCAACTCGGCGGAGGCCGGGGCGAGATGCTGCGCGTCATCCACAATCACCGCATCCCACGTCTCCGTGATCTCGCCTGCCCTCATGCCCGCCAGCACCTCAGCCACCAGCTCTGAGGCCGAGTAGCGCAGCGCACCGGTAAGCCGCATCACCTGCTGGTACTCAAGCAAGAACTCCCCGGAAGCAGACCAGATCGGAATGTTGTGATCCCTACCCAAACGCCGCAGATCATCCGGGCCCAAACCGCGCTCAACGGCGCGCAACAAAAAGTCGCGCAGCTGCCGGGCAAAGCCCACCATCGGCAGCGCGGGGCGCAGCTCCTCCGGCCAAGACCCCGTACCGTCTTGCGCATTACCAGCCAACAGCTGGCGGATCATCGCATCCTGCTCAGCGCCAGAGATCAGCCGGATCTCTTTTTCCGTCTGCTGGCGAAGCAGCGCAAACGCCAAAGAGTGCACGGAGCGCACCAGCGGCTCATCCACCACAAAACCTGTAGCCGCGAGGCGCTCCGAGAGCTCCGCACGTAGACGAGCACCGGACTCCTTCGAAGAAGCAATCACCAACACCCGCCCGCGGGCCACGGCCTCCACAGCGGTATCTACAAGAAAACTAGAAACGCCTGCACCCGCGTCTCCCGTGACCTTCCACAGACCTTCCTTGGGCAGATCAACTGGCCACGTACGTGGCGTGGTGTCAGTTAGGCGCGATACAAGGTAGGCGCGGGGTGTAACCGGTGAGCTCATAGGCACCATCGTTACACACTAGGGACACACGATTTGCCCAACCCTTCGAAAATCAGGACCTATGTTCGAATGCGGGGTGGTGAGCTGGCGAAACTCCCACGCCTTTGCAAGCAGCTGACGCAGGTTTGGAATGTGCGCCCAACGATCAATCACACGCGCATCAACCGCATTCGCAATCAAGCCATCCACCATCACAATCGCCGCCGTATACCCACGCGGACGCAGCTCAGCAGACGGCGTCAACGCCGCAACCGCCGGCGGGGCGTAACCATCAAACAAACAGCGGCGCAGCAGGTCCAGATCCGCCACAACGTACTCGCCGCCAAAATCCTGCTCTTCGCCCGCCCACACAGCGCGGTCAATCTCACGCCAAGAGCCTTCCACAGGTTCGGTGGTGGGTGCGGGGGTGGTGGACAACGCAGCGTCGATAAGCAGGGAAGCCCCCACAACCTCATCAACGCGCGCGGCGGGCTGCCCCTCAACAAACTCCGAAGCCACAAAACCACCCACCACAAAGCGGCCATCAGTTGCCCGCACAGCACGCGAAAACCGCAAGCCCAGACTGGATTCGGCCCGCTCACGGACCTTGGCAGACCACACGGCAGCATCCTGCGCAGGAGCAACCACAACCCGGCCAAAACGCACGCCACCATCCCACACGTCAGAGGTGGCTACGCCTTCCTCGTCGTCAAGCTGGAAAGCGCGCAACACATGCTCAGGAATCCGCATCACGCCCCCTTAGAGCACCGCCGGGCGCGGGTACGGCCACGGGTTATACCGGCACGTATCGTTGTTATCTTCGTAGACCTCACCCGGGTCAAAGCTGCGAAGCTGTGCATTGTTCAGGCTCAGGGTCTGCTGCATCATGATCGGCGCCAACGCCCCATCAGCCGGGCACTGCTCATGGCGTGCGAAGCCCAACGCGTGGCCAACCTCATGGTTAATCACGTACTGGCGGTACGAACCAAGATCGCCCTCAAACGGGGCCGCGCCGCGCACCCAACGCGACTCATTGATCACCACCGTGTCCTCACCAGTAATGCGGGTGCGGCAGCTGGTCTCCAAACCAAGCTCACCACCACACAGCTCACGCGTGGTGTTCACAGAAGCTAGGCGGATACGCAGCGTCGGGTTATCCTCCGGCGCAACGTGCTCAAGCCTGAAACGCGGGTCATTCGTCCAACTGCGCGGGTCAAGCAGCGTGGAATCCACCATGGCAGACACCGCGTCCGGGCCGCCGTAGAGCGCTGTGTCAATGCCCTCTTCAACCTCAACCACGTACCGCACGGTCAACTCCTCACCAATGCCGCCAGCGGCACCCGGCTGGCCAATGACAAAGAAGTTGCCAGTACCCGACTCCGTATATGGCCCACCCGGGGGCAAGTGATTGACATCCAGCACGGCCTCCGGCATCTCCGCCGGCTCGCGGTGCGGCCAGTCGCCGTGCTCATGCGCGCCGTGCTCCCCGTTTGTGGCATCACCGTCTTGTGCCGCAACCTCATCAGTACCCGCGGCAGTGACCACACCAGCATCCGGGTTCTGCACCATGTTGATCAGCACAAACACCGTAATCACAGACAGCACAGGGATGGCGTACGCACGCCATCCGTACTCACGGGCAAAACGCACCCACCAGCCCTCAGCAGCCTGGTCGCGCTCCGGACGCTCATGGCGTGCGCGACGCTTGGCGCGCTCTTTTGGCTCGGGCTCCCACTCGTCGAGTTCATCAAAAATGAAGTCGTCAAAATCGTCCCAGGCGTCATCATTATCCATGCCGCCCTCGTGGGTTCCTCGCTGGTGCCGTGTGGTCATATGCAGTTAATTTAGCGCATGAACCCCACGGAATGAGTTGCCGCCGAGCCCCGCTCGACGTACGCAATGCGATCAGTACGAATCAGGTAGCTACGCCCCTTCTCATCCTCCACCGTGATAGTCGGCGTGCCCGCCTCAATAGCGCTCTGAATCTTCGCAACAACTTCCTCGCCGCCTTCCGGCAGGCGGATGGTCAGTTCACGGGAAATGTCTGCAAGACCAATCTTGATATCCATAGCGGCCATTGTAACGGCCCGCCACACACCGCCTGCTTGCTGCTACCAGCGCGGGCTAGACTAAGGCGCGTGGCTACAGACGCGTCTTTACAAAACAGTCCTGTCAAACAACCACCCACCTTTACGGAACTAGGGGTGGCCGCCGAAATTATTGACGCACTGGCAGAGCTGGGCATCACCTCTTCTTTCTCCATCCAGGAGCTGGCAATCCCCATTGCCCTGGATGGCCGTGACATCATCGGCCAGGCCCGCACTGGCATGGGCAAAACCTACGGCTTTGGCATCCCGCTGTTGGACAGGGTCTTTGACGACGCTGACGTGGCCGAACTCGACGGCACCCCACGCGCGCTCGTTGTAGTTCCCACCCGTGAGCTTGCCGTGCAGGTAGGCGAAGACTTGGAGCGTGCCGCTAAATACACGCCGGTGCGCATTGCCACGATCTACGGCGGGCGCCCCTACGAGGAACAGATTGAGGCGCTGCAGCGCGGCGTTGACGTGATCGTAGGTACCCCGGGCCGCCTGATTGACCTGCACCAGCGCGGGGATCTCCGCCTGGACCAAGTGGCGATCCTGGTGCTCGATGAGGCCGACGAGATGCTGGACATGGGCTTCCTTCCCGACATTGAGAAGCTCTGGGCGGCGGTGCCCGCCAAACTGCAGACCATGCTGTTCTCCGCCACCATGCCAGGCCCGATCTTGGCGCTAGCACGCTCTAAAATGAACAACCCGCTGCACATCCGCGCCGAGGCGGAAGACGCCTCTGCCACCCACGCCAGCACCAACCAAGTGGTGTTTTTCTCCCACCGCATGGACAAGCCCGAGGTGGTCGCCCGCATCCTGCAGGCCAAGGGCCGCGGCCGCACCATCATCTTCGCCCGCACCAAGCGCAGCGCCGCCGAGGTGGCCGAAGACCTAGCCAAGCGCGGCTTTTCCGCCGGCGCTGTCCACGGTGACCTTGGGCAATCAGCCCGCCAACGCTCCTTGGACGCGTTTCGTGCAGGCGATGTGGACATCCTGGTGGCAACTGACGTGGCGGCTCGCGGCATTGACGTTGATGACGTCACGCATGTGATCAACTACCAAACCCCGGATGACCCGATGACGTATGTCCACCGCATTGGCCGCACGGGCCGCGCCGGCAACTCCGGCACCGCAGTGACCTTGGTTGGTTTTGATGAGGCGCACAAGTGGGAGCTGATCAACACCGAGCTGGACTTGGATAACCCCACCCCGCCGGAGTGGTTTTCCACCTCCCCGGAGCTTGCGCAGGCGCTGGATATCCCGGACTCAGCTTCGGCCACGGTGGGTCCTCCGCGTAAAGTGCACGGGGCACGTCCGGCGCGCCTGGATCGCAGCGCTCATGCACGATCCCGTTCCGGCAGCCGATCACGTTCTAGTTCCCGTTCCCGAGGAGGCCGACGCCGGTGACAAAGCCACTGCGCCGCACACGCGGAGATTTAATCGCTACTGCGGTCATTGCCGCGATTGCTGTGGTGCTGCTTGCCATCGCGTATTTCACTGCCCCGATCCGTGCGGCTGATTTGCAGTCTGCGCCGGAGGAGCTGGAAAACGAGGGCCGTTTGGCCACCGCTCCCACCAAGCTTGAGGAGCTGTTTCGGCTGCCTGATCACTCCCCTGAGCTGCAGCCGGTTGTGGTCAACGGGTTGATCATTACGTATTACAACGGCACGGTGACGGCAACAACGTCTTCGGGTGAGACGGCGTGGACGTACCACCGTCCGAATGAGCTCTGCGTGCTTGCTCAGGCGTGGGGCAAGGTTGTTGCCGCTTACAAGGACAACGCTGGCTGCGGCGACGTGGTGGCTATTGAGGCCCTGACCGGTAAGTACGCCGGTACGCGTTCTGCGATCGCGCCGACGGATGTGACGTCCGTTGTGTCGAATGACCGTGTTGGTTACGTCAGTTCCACGCGTGCGGAGCTGTGGCGTTCAGACATGGTGCGCACGGTGGAGTATGGCGCGGTTGAGGCGCCGCAGGAGCCGGATATGCAGCCGAATCAGTGCCAGATCACCTCGGCGTTGACTCGGACGGAGTTATTTGCGGTGACGGAGATTTGTACCGACGGCGCGTTTTTGCGGCTACAGAACGCTACTCCGGAGGATTCCCGCAAGCCGGAGATCTACTCCAGCCAGGAGATTGGGGATAGTGCTTACTTGGTTGCTATTTCCCAGGACGCAGCAGCGGTTTATGACCCGGACACGCAGGAGATCCGCTCCTACGACAAGGAGGGCAACCAACTCAGTGCGTCAACGGTGCCGGCGCTTGAGGCTCCCCTGACTATCGACGGCAGCACGCACATCCTGCCCGTCGCCGACCTTCCGCACCACATGACCTATTTTGAGGACGATTACCTGGTGCTGATGGAGCCGGCGAAGTTGACCGCCACTGACGTGTTCCAGGGCGCGTTGGGCACCGGTTTCGCTGCGGGTGACCGCCTGCTGTACGCCTCCTCTGGCGGGGTTGCCGTGGTGGATTGGGACAGCAACAAGGTCGAAGACATCATTCCCGTTGACCGCGGTGATTACGCCGGCCCAGTCTTCATTAACTCTGCTGGAGCAACGGTGGTGGAAAAGCGCGGCGATGAGATCGTGGTGCTGGCCGCGAGCTAGTTTGCTTATCTACGCTCCGTTTTCTCCACATACCGCTCCTCCAGCATCTGCCGTGTCGTTGGATGCCACAGGCTTGCCAATACAAACACCGCTGTAACCAGGGTGGCCACGGCCATGCCCGGCACGCCTCCGCGGAACATGTAGATGGCCACACCCACCAGGATGCATTCCACGAGCATCAGCGCGCCCATGGCGCGCGGGGTGCCGCGCAGCGTAGAGATGGCTATCCACGCGATGTAGCCAAACACGATGGCCAGAAACAGCGCGGTGCCAAGGTTGACGTAGTTGGCGGCGGCGGTCTCTGACTCTAGGACGCTCTGATGGTCATTGAACTGATCAATCAGCAGCGTGATGATGTAGCCAAACACGGCAACGCATTGCACAAGTGCTACTACCGCGCCGTAACGCAAAAAAGGTGCAACAGGTCTATTCACAGCCATGCAGTGTATCCCTCTTGGTATCCCTCTTGCGTACCCCGCTTGTGGCACAACACTGGTCGATTTGACCCGCAGCACCATTGTGTGCCGCCAACAGGAACTGCGTTTCCCCACTTCACAGCGTTGACAGCAATGAGATAGTTCACAAAATCGGGGTTAGGACCTAAGCATAAATGGCGCAGTAAATATGACTTCTGTCACTTTTTTGCATTTACCTCTAGCGAGAATCTAGCAATCGTGTCATTATTCTCAAGTAGCAAAAACAACGGGCTGGTTACACAGCCCTTAACCCTCAGCCACCACAGGGTTAACGCCAGGTTAAGCCGGTAGACGGGTCTCGGATCCTCCGAGTAACACCGCCCGGAGCCCTGGAATCAAACTTCGTTTGCAACATCCCAAGTAATTGGGGTTGAAGTGGTGCGCACTAAATGAAGTACAACGACGACACGAATTGGAGTTTTCATCATGGATTGGCGCCACGAAGCAATCTGCCGCGACGAGGATCCGGAGCTGTTCTTCCCGGTTGGTAACTCTGGCCCGGCTCTGTCCCAGATCGCCGAAGCAAAGATGGTCTGCAACCGCTGCCCGGTTACCTCTCAGTGCCTGAAGTGGGCACTTGAGACTGGCCAGGATGCTGGCGTGTGGGGCGGCCTGAGCGAGGAGGAGCGCCGTGCGCTCAAGCGTCGCAACAAGGCTCGTGCCCGCAAGCGCGCAGCCGTAGCTGTCTAAGACACAACCGACCAAGCTCGACGGGGTCAATTTCTTTCCCCTCTATACAAGGCGATACAGTTACACCTGAATTTCCCGTATTGACACATAAGGAGGCCCCACATGAGCAAGCGTGGTCGTAAGCGCAAGGACCGTCGCAAGAAGGGCGCAAACCACGGCAAGCGCCCCAACGCATAAGTTGACGCCTGCGTAGTAACGCAAAACAACACCGCCCCGCTCCCCTGGCTTCAAGGGATGCGGGGCGGTGTTTTAGCTCCCCCGGGAACTAAATGCAGCTACCTACATGCAGCTACTTAGCGATTTTTCGCTTGGTAGCCGGGTGTAGGTAGCTGCAAACGCGTTTGGGAGCACGCGGGCTGAGCCCGCCACCCGCTCCTACTGGTAGCGCACCTCGGTCACGCGCACTGTCGTCACAGAGGTAATAGACGTAATAATGCGCTGGCGCAGCGGTTCGGGTGCTTGAGCGTGCCCACAGCATTCCCGAAGCCGCCCGCGTACTGCCTGCTCGGATTCGAGGCGGCTGAAGCACTCAGGGCAGGACTCGATGGTGGCGCGGATTTCGTCGGCGCGGGCACGAGACGTCGAAGGATCGAAAAGCTCACACAGAAGCGATGTCAGCCGTGCGTCGCTGCAATCACCGCAGGTGCAGTTGCTGTCGGTAGCCATTTACTTCTCCTCCAGTCCGATGCCTTGCTCGTGTGCTACATCCTTCAACATCTCACGCAGCTGTTTTCTTCCACGGTGAAGGCGGCTCATCACCGTTCCCAGTGGGATTTCCATCACTTCGGCGATTTCCTTGTACGCCAAACCTTCAACGTCGGCGTAGTACACCACCATCCGGTAGTCCTCGTTCAACGAGTTCAAGGCGTCCGAGATCCGGGAGTTCGGCATCATTTTTAGCGCCTCAACCTCGGCGGATTCCAAGCCCGTGGAGTCGTGGGAGGAGGAGGTGTACAGCTGCGAATCCGTGACGTCTTCGGCAGAGGTCTCCAGCGGGCGGCGCTTCATTTTGCGGTAGTTGTTGATGTACGTGTTTGTCATGATGCGGTACAGCCACGCCTTGAGGTTGGTGCCCGGTTTGAAGCTGTCGAAGGCGTTGTAGGCCTTCAGGTAGGTTTCCTGCAGTAGGTCTTCGGCGTCTTGGGGGTTGCGCGTCATGCGCAGCGCGCCGCCGTAAAGCTGGTCCAGCAGGGGCATCGCTTCTTCGGTGAAGCGCGCCTTGAGATCAGTCGCAAGCTCGGTTTCGGGCATAGTGGCCATTGTAGGGCCCTTGGCAAACCACGTTTCCACACACGTGCTCACATGGCGTTACGCTTACGCCATGGCTGAGAAAACCCGCGCGCTAACCGCATTGAAAAACACCCCGCATGAGGTGCTCACCTACTCCCCTAGCCAGGATCATTTCGGTGAGCATTCGGTGCATGAGCTCAACTTGGACCCGAAGGCAACGCTTAAAACGCTGGTGATCCACCACGATCGTGATATGGCTATCTGCTGCGTGCCGGTCGCGGGTCACCTGTCGCTCAAGGCCGCGGCGAAGGCGCTGGGGTGGAAGCGCGCGGAGATGGCGGATCCAGCCAAGGCGCAGCGCGCCACCGGATACGTGGTTGGGGGTATTTCACCGCTTGGCACGCTGCAGACGCTGCCCACGCTTATAGATGCCTCCGTGGCCAACCTGCCCACCATCACCGTCTCCGCAGGCCAGCGTGGCCTGTCGGCCCAGCTCAGCCCGCAGGATCTGGCCAAGCTGACAAAAGCTCAGTTCGCGGATATCAGCTCCGCGTAGTCGTTTCGCACGTTGCCCACTTCCTGCGCCGCCTCGCTCCACGTAAGGCGATCCGCCACCCGCGAGGGGTGGACCAGCGCCAAGGCTTCTTCGGGGCTACCGGAAACCCAGGTACGGATTTCGTCTTCACGCAGAAACAGCGGCAGCCGGTGGTGCAGCCACGCCATGTTTTCGGTGGCGTCCGTGGTCACCATGGTCACAGACAGTTTGTCAAGGCCGGTTTCCCACAGCGCCGCCGCGTACAGCATGCCCTCGGCCGGGCGCACATAAAACGGTTGTTTCACACCGTCGCGTTGGAGCCATTCGTAGTAGCCGTTAAGAACCATCAGCCCCCTGCGGGACTTGAACGCAGAGCGGAAGGAGGGCTTTTCGGCAATGGTTTCGCCGCGTGCGTTGAATAGCGGCGGCCCGGTTTCATCTTTCTTCCAGGTGGGCAGAAGCCCCCAGCGGGCGGGGTTGAGGTGGGCGGTGGGGCCGTCGATACGCACGAGCGGCACCGGTTGGGTGGGGGCGATGTTGTAGCGTGGCGGCGGGGTGCCATCGGGGGCTTCGACGGTGGTGATGCCGTCTACACCCGCCACTTCATCGATGAGGTCCTGGCCTGAGGTGAAAAGCACAAAGCGTCCGCACATGCCTCCATTATGATGATCCGCATGACTAACCTGTGGCCTGCTCCTGTTGCTGCGTCTCCGATCATCCACACTGTGGCCATCCCGGGGTCTAAATCCATGACCAACCGGGCGTACATCCTTGCAAGTCTTGCAGAGGGTGAATCCACCATCACGGGTGCGTTGCGCTCGCGTGATACGGATTTGATGGAGGGGGCGCTGGCCGCCATGGGGGTGAAGTTCGCACATGAGGGCGACAGCATCCGCGTGACCCCGGGTGAGCTCAGCGGCGCGGAGGTTGATTGCGGCCTAGCCGGCACGGTCATGCGGTTCGTGCCCCCGGTTGCGGCTTTTGCACAGGGGCCTGTGCTTTTCGACGGCGACGCCTACGCCCGCAAACGCCCCATGTCCACCATCCTGGACGCACTTCGCCAGCTAGGCGTTGCCGTTGCCGGCGAGACCTTGCCGTTTACCGTGCATGGCCGCGGGCATGCAGAAGGTGGCGAGGTAGCCATTGACGCGTCTGGTTCCTCCCAGTTCGTCTCTGGCCTGCTGCTGGCGGCGGCGCGGTTTGATCGCGGCGTGACCGTGGTCAACGCTGCGGGCATCTTGCCGTCCATGCCGCATATTGAGATGACGCTTGCCATGTTGAAGGACGCCGGCGTGCACGTGGAGGCCACCGGCCAGCGTTGGCGTGTGGATCCGCAGCCGATTAAGGCAACGCACTTTGCCATTGAGCCGGACTTGTCGAATGCCACGCCGTTCTTGGCTGCCGCAGCGGTCACCGGTGGCCGGGTGCGGGTGCCGCACTGGCCGCTGAGCACCACCCAGCCGGGCGATGTCATCCGCATGATTTTGGAGCGCATGGGCTGCCACGTGGAGCTGTACGCGGACGGCAAGGACTACACCCTTGAGGTCCAGGGCCCGGAGCCCGGCGGCTTGCGCGGCCTGCGGTTGGACATGAGCGATATTGGTGAGCTCACCCCCACTGTTGCAGCTTTGGCTGCCCTTGCCACCACAGAGTCCGAGTTGACCGGCATTGCGCACCTGCGCGGCCATGAGACGGACCGCCTGGCGGCGCTGACGCGTGAGATCAACAACCTGGGCGGCGACTGCGAGGAGTTGCCAGACGGCCTGCGCATCCGGCCTGCCACCCTGCATGGCGGGACTTGGGCGAGTTATGACGACCACCGGATGGCCACCGCCGGCGCCATCTTAGGTCTGGTTGTTGAGGGCGTTGAGGTGGAAAACATTGGCACCACCGCGAAGACGTTGCCCGGCTTTGAGGTGATGTGGGACGAGATGGTGCGCTCCTAATGGCACGTCGCTTCCACGATTACGACGAATCTGACGTTCGCGTGCGCCGCGGCCGCGGCTCGCGCCCCCGCACCAAGGACCGCCCCACGCATGACGACGCCGAGTTTGGCATGGTGGTGACCAAAGACCGCGGCCGCTGGGGCGTGCAGCTAGATAGCGGCACGCTGGTGGCCTGCATGCGCGCTCGTGAGCTGAAGCGCACCTCTATTGAGGTGGGTGATCGCGTGGGCGTGGTGGGCGATACTTCCGGCCAAAAGGACACGCTTGCGCGCATGGTCAAGCGCGAGGAGCGCAGTTCGGTGCTGCGCCGCACGGCGGACGATACGGATCCGTATGAGCGCATCATCGTGGCCAACGCGGAGCTGATGCTGATTGTGGTTGCGGCTGCCGATCCCCCGCCGCGCACCGGGTTTGTGGAGCGCGCACTCGTTGCCGCCTTCGACGGCGGCGTGACCCCGATTGTGTGCATGACCAAGTCCGACATCGCTGATCCCAGCGAGTTCATCCGGGAAATCGAAGACTTAAACGTTGCCGTGTATGAGGTGGGCATTGAAGAGCCCATCGACGCGCTTTTGGCGCGCATCACCGGCAAAGTCTCTGCCCTCATTGGGCATTCCGGTGTGGGTAAATCCACCCTGGTCAACCGCATCGTGCCGGATGCGGACCGCGCAACTGGCGAGGTCTCCGGCGTTGGCAAAGGCCGCCACACCTCCACCCAGTCCGTGGCGTTTGCGTTGGCCGAAGGCGGATGGATCATTGACACCCCCGGCATCCGCTCCTTCGGCCTGGCCCACATTGCGCCGGAGGCCATCATTGACGTCTTCCCCGAGCTTGCAGACGTCGCCGATGCCTGCCCCCGCGGCTGCACCCACCTAGGTCCCCCAACGGACCCGGAGTGCGCGTGGGACACCGTCGAGGCTGACTCCCCGCTTGGCCGCCGCGTGCAGGCAGTTCGCCGCCTGCTCACCGCCCTTTACTCCAACAAAGAGTGGGAGCTAAAACAGCTCGATGAGAACCGGTAGCTCACTCGGGTCATAGAACGCCATGTAATTGTCCTGGGCGTCGCCCACGGCAAGCTCCGCGTCCTCATCCCCAAGATCAGCGGCGTCAATGCACGCGATGGCCTTCTTCGTGGCTTCCTCGGCGTCCTGCACGTCCACGTGGATCGCAGCGACATCCTCCAACGCCACCGGTGCGGACAGCTTGACCACGGACTCACCCATGTCAGGATGCCCGGTCGCCTCCACGTCCGCGGAAATCACCACACGGCGGTGCGGGAAGCGCTCTTCGTCCCCAATGGCGAGCAGGCGTATGGACGCCAACGCTGCGTCATCAAACGCCACCGCCTCAATCTCCTCCATATCCCCGGAGGTGAAGAACTCCTGCAGCTCCTTCGTGGCAGCAAACGCCCAGCCACTACGCGCGTGGATCAGGCCGTTTTCACTCAGGGAGGCCAACATGCCAAACGTGGCCGGAATGTAGACGCGCACCTTAGAACTCGCCCTCAACGCCAAACAGAGTCTGCACCTCAACTGCCGTGCGCTCAAACGCAGTGTGCAGCAGACCGATCATGCCGTACTCAACAGCGGCGCGGACGATCAGAATGTCATTGTCCACCATCACCGCATCATTGATCACCACATCGAGTGCGTCCACGGCAGCCTGGAAGGCGGCACGCTCCGGCTTTTCCACCCCGATCTCACCGGAGAGAATCACGGCATCAACATCACCGCGGAACTCCCACTCACGGATCTTCTCAGCCATCTCGCTGCCAGCTTCCTCATTGGACAAAATCGCAGTAGGCACGCCCTTTGCGCGCACCGCGGCGATCAGCTCACGCCAACGACGCTGCTCCTCCGCATCCCCGTCAAGCACCCCCGCGTAGTCCAAGATCAACGCCTGCATTCCAACTCACTTTCTTACATCCACGTTTTACTCGCCCCGCGGTTCCACGCCGCGTGCACACTTTAATGAACACGACACTCTAGATAAAAGCGCGTGCGACTGGGCACAATAGTACCTATCCGGTACACGCAACGTTTCACACCGTTTCACCGCAAAAACGAACCGCAAAAGGAGCAGCCTGCAACATGTACTTCCCGGCGCCTGGGTACCAGCACATGAAAGTACTCATCCCCCGTGCCACGCTTCCAGACGTCCCGCGCGCCCCCGGCGCCCTGCGCGGCTCCGGCATGCGAGCCGTGCCCGCCGACCCAATTTCACCGCTGGTACGCCAAGCCCTTGACGCAGCCTTTGGTCATCGCGACCCCGCAACCCTTACCGGCGCCCTATTTGACCTCGGCGTTCGCAGCCATATCCGCGCACGCAGGCGCACCGCACCAAACGTGCACAAGTTCCAGATCATCTCCAGCCACGCGCGTGACAACGGCGAATTCTTCGGCAGCGTCTCCGTCGGCGAGCGCAGATATGCGTATGCCGCCCGCATTCAAGACGGGCGGCTGGTGTCCTTCAAAGTGCTCTAAGCCTCTACCGGGGCCTCTTCCGGCTGCTCAAACTGCTTACGCATCATAAACAGCTGGCGGACGGTCTCCTCTTGGACGGCCTCATTCATAGCGTTGAACATGTCGCCGCCTTCCTTCTGGTACTCCACCAGCGGGTCACGCTGCGCCATCGCACGCAGGCCAATGCCCTCCTTGAGGTAATCCATCTCGTAGAGGTGCTCACGCCACTTCGTATCAATGATCGGCAGAATCACCATGCGCTCAATGTTGCGCATCTGGGACTCACCACCAATAGCGGAGACGTTTTCCTCCAGCTTGTCGTACTGCGCAAGCGCATCGTCCACAAGCGCCTGGCGCAGCTGCTGGGAAGTGATTTCGCCGGCGCGGCCGTACTCGGTGCCGTCGATAAGCTGCTGTGCCGAAACCGTCGGACCGTACAGGGACTCCAGAGCATGCCACAGCTCATCCAGATCCCAGTCCTCCACATACCCCTCATGGGTAGCGCCATCAACGTAAGCGCTGACGGTCTCTTCAATCATGCGACGAACCTGACCCGCGATGTCCTTGGAATCCAGGATCTCCTGACGCTCACGGTAAACAACCTTGCGCTGCTCATTGAGCACCTCGTCATACTTCAAGACGTTCTTACGCATCTCAAAGTTCTGATTCTCCACACGAGACTGCGCACTCTTAATGGCGTTGGAGACCATCTTCGCCTCAATCGGCACATCATCCGGCACATTGAGACGGTTCATCATGTTCTCCATGGTGTTGCCCATGAAGCGAACCATCAGCTCATCACGCATGGACAAGTAGAAACGCGTCTCACCCGGATCCCCCTGACGGCCAGAACGGCCACGCAGCTGGTTATCAATACGACGCGACTCATGGCGCTCCGTACCAATCACGTACAGGCCGCCGGCCTCACGCACCTCATCACCAAGCTGCTTCGAACGCTCCTTCGCCGCCGGCAACTGCGCGTTCCACGCCTCCTGGTAACGCTCCTCATCCTCAAACGGATCAAGGCCCTGCGCCTGCAGCTTCGCATCCAGCAAAATCTCCGGGTTGCCGCCAAGCACGATATCCGTACCACGACCAGCCATGTTGGTAGACACAGTCACCTTGCCCGGAAGACCAGCCTCCGCAATAATGCGACCCTCTTCTTCATGGTGCTTCGCGTTCAACACGTTGTGCTTAATGCCCTTACGCGTCAGCAACTGCGACAGGTACTCAGAACGCTCCACGGACGTGGTACCAACCAGGACCGGCTGGCCCTTCTCCACATGCTCCGCAATATCCTCAGCCACGGCGGCGAACTTCGCCTCCTGTGTCTTGTAGATCAGGTCATCACGGTCCACACGCTGGTTTGGCTTGTTCGGCGGAATGGGCACCACATCAATCTTGTAAATCTGGTGCAGCTCCGCAGCCTCAGTCTCTGCAGTACCCGTCATGCCAGCAAGCTTGTTGTACAGACGGAAGTAGTTCTGCAGCGTGACCGTAGCCAGCGTCTGGTTCTCATTTTTGATCTCGACGTTTTCCTTCGCCTCGATCGCCTGGTGCATGCCCTCGTTGTAACGACGACCCGCAAGCACACGGCCCGTAAAGGAGTCCACAATCATGACCTCACCCTGACGGATGATGTAGTCCTTATCGCGCTCAAACAGCTCCTTCGCCTTCAGCGCGTTATTCAGGTAGCTCACCAGCTGCGAGTGCTCCGGGGCGTACAGGTTGTTAATGCCCAGCTGGTCCTCAACGAACTCAACGCCCTCTTCAGACACGCCAATCGTGCGCTTACGCTGATCCACCTCATAGTGGATGCCCTCGCGCATACGTGGGGCAAGCTGCGCAAACACGGTGTAGAACTGGCTTGAACCATCCGCCGGGCCGGAAATGATCAGCGGGGTACGCGCCTCATCGATCAGGATGGAGTCAACCTCATCCACAATCGCGTAATTGTGGCCACGCTGCACCATCTCAGACACAGAGCGCGTCATGTTGTCACGCAGGTAGTCAAAGCCAAGCTCATTGTTGGTGCCGTACGTAATATCCGCGTCATACGCAGCCTTACGCTCCGGCGGGCGCAGCTCAGACAAAATCACGCCAACGCTCAAGCCCAAGAAGTGGTGCACGCGGCCCATCATCTCCGCGTCACGCTTAGCCAGGTAGTCATTCACCGTGACAATGTGCACGCCCTTGCCCTCAAGACCGTTGAGGTACGCCGGCAGCACGGACGTCAGCGTCTTACCCTCACCGGTCTTCATCTCGGCCACCGAGCCGAAGTGCAGCGCAGCGCCGCCCATGATCTGCACCTTGTAGTGCTTCTGGCCCAGCACGCGCCACGACGCTTCACGCGCCGTCGCAAACGCATCCAGCAGGATGTCGTCCAACGACGCCCCGTCTGCCAGTTGCTGCTTAAACTCGTCAGTCTTGGCCTTCAGCTCCTCATCCGTAAGGGCCGAATACTGCTCATCCAGCTCCATAACCTGGTCAGCGATCTTTGAAAGACGCTTAACGGTGCGCCCTTCACCGGCGCGGAGCAGTTTTGAAAGTCCACCAAACACGTTACGACGAATCCTTTTGTAGGTTTTGGGGGTATACCAACAGAACATTGTACCCACACCGGCGTTGAGATCACTATGTGGCTGGCAGGGTGGCTGGCTTGGGTGGGTTGGGTGGCTGGCTTGGGTGCGGGTAGAGCTTTTTGGAATTGCGGCAGCATGTTGCCAAACCGGGGATAGTTGCCGCAATTGCTAGGTGATTGCCAGGTTTCGAGTGCGCCGGAGTGCGGCGAGGTGCGGCTGTGGCGTGGTTGCAGTGTGGTCGCGGTCCGCGGGGCCTGCGCCACTAGCAGACAAAGATTTGGACCATGCGTTTCCCCAGGTCAGTTGTGTTTACACATCGCGGTTTCTACGTTGTGTGCTAGCAGGCCCGACCGGGAGGGGTCCGCAGGGCGAAACGGGGAGTGGCACCGCCCCACTGCTAGACGACTTTGAAAAACCGCCCCCAAAACCCCAGGTCACGTGTGCAGACATTTCACAAATTTTGCAATGTCGTCTAGCAGCGCACCGCAATGTCGTCTAGCAGCGCACAGCAGCAGAGGCGCTGCAGGCGTGCGCTGCAACAAAATGCACACAAAAACGCAGGCCGCAACAACAGCAAAATGCCCGCACCCCGTGCAGTACAGGGTGCGGGCCAACACGAGCCAAGAGGCTACTTACTCAGCAGACTCAACTTCGCCTTCCGGCGCAAGCGCGATCAGACCGTAGTCGAACGCGTGGCGGCGGTAGACCACAGACGGGCGCTGGGTCTCCTCATCGATGAAGAGGTAGAAGTCGTGGCCAACGAGCTCCATCTCGCTGAGCGCGTCATCCACGCTCATCGGGGTGTTCGGGTGCAGCTTGCTGCGAACAACCTGGCCCGGCTCAAAGTCGTCGAACTGGTCTGCGTACGGGTCAACGTCGTACTTACCCGGCGCTGCTTCACGAGCCTCAGCTGCCTCAGTTGCCAGCTCAGCTGCAACCTGGCCGGTGGACTTCGGTGCGCGGTGGCCGGAGCGGGAAATCTCGCGGCGGACCTTCACCTTGCGCAGGGAACGCTCCAGCTTGTCCACTGCAGCCTCCAGCGCAGCGTAGAAGCTGTCTTCCTTGGCCTCAGCGCGGGCGAGGTGGCCCTTGCCGGTTGCGGTGATCTGGATGCTCTCTGCGTGAGCCTCACGGCGCGGGTTGCGCTCGTGCTTGAGCTCCACGTTAAAGAAGGTCAGCGTTGGGTCAAGCTTCTCAATCTTTGCCAGCTTGGAGTTCACACGTTCCTGAAAGTGCTCGGGAACCTCGACGTTTCGGCCGGTGATGGTCACCTGGGCGGCGGGGCTCAGGCCGGCATTGTTGTCGTGTTCAGCAGCAGTCATGTCTGCTTTCCTCCTCAAAAGGTTGTAGGAACGGGGTCACTTCCCATCATACAAGTGGCATTCGTCTCTCAGCCGTTGCTATGCCTCACAGATGGTCAGGCAGGCAGCAACATTGACGCCATGGGCCAGTAGCTTTTCGACGCTCGCCTGCAACGTCGCCCCCGTAGTCACCACATCATCAACCACAATGCATGGTGTAGCGGGGCCAAGAAACGGGGGTAGTGCAGCAAGCCGAACCGCTTTGGCAAGGTTCGCGCGGCGCGCTGTGGCGTCAAGTTCAGACTGGTCGGCCGCATGCGAATCAAGGTGCAACACGGGCGCAACGTTGCGCGAAGTTGCCACGCAGCACGCCTTGACCGGATCCCCACCGCGGGCACGCGCTGAGGACGCACGCGTAGGTGCGGGGACAAGCGCACAGCCGTACGGGATCTCGCCGCGTGCCTCCAGGAAGTCCAATGCGGATTCCACAACGGCTCCGACGTACGTGCGCACTGCGAGGTTGTTGCGCTCCTTCATGGCAATGATGACGCGGCGGTGCGCCCCGTCATACGGCCCCAGTGCAAACACCGGCACGTGCGGCGAGGTTGGCGGAAACACACGCTGAGGCGGCGCGGCCAGATCACGCTTGCACGTGGGGCACAGCAGATGGCCCGGCGCGCCACAGCCTGCGCAGTGTCGCGGCAAAACAAGCTCTGCAAGCTCAGTGAACAGTGTCATTTAGCGTGCCACGATCGGGATGGCGCGCACGCCCTGCAGGCCCGGAACTTCGCGCCACAGCGGGTTGTCCTCGCCTGCGTTGGGCAGTTGCAGGATGGCGTTTGCGTCGGTGACGTAGAGCATGTTCGGCGAGGCCGCCACGGCAACCACGGGCGCGGAGATGTTGCCCACGCTCAGTGTGGTGGCGGAGGATCCGTCCTGTTCCACGCGCAGCACCGGCGAGATGGAGCTTGAGGTGCCCACGATCAGTGAGCCGTCTGGCTGCCAGTCCGCAGCAACCACTGACCCGCCGAGTTCAGTGGCGTACTCCATGACGTTGACAATGGCGCGCTCGCCTGGTGATCGCCTGTCCACAATGCCGGTAAACAGCCTGCCGTCTACTACTAAGACGACGCGCGCGCCGGAGCGCGACAATCGCAGCACGGAGATGTTGCCGGAAATGCCTTCTGGCATCTGGATGGCAATCTGCTCAGTGGTGAACTCATTGGTTGCCGCGGAGCGCACCGTGCGTTGGATGTGCTGGCCGTCTGCCACCGTCCACACCGCATTGGCTTTGGATTCAAACGACGGACGCGTAAACGTCTCCGCCTCCATCAACTCAGTGTCGGCGCCGTCGAAGGAGCCAACGCGCAGCTTCGCTGGCTGGCCGGAGGCAGCAAACACGGCAGCCCACTTGCCAGCGGCGTTGATGTCTACGCTTTGAACAGTGCCTTCGCTGGATAGGGGGGAATCGATGAGGGAGGTCGACGCGGCGTCGACAAGCGAAATGCTCCCACCGGTCAACGAGTAAAGCCGCGATTCCCCTGCAGCCTGCACCACCGGGCTGAGTTCACTGAAATCATCCGTAGTCAGGTCCGTGGCCCCGCTGATCAACGGAGCACCGTCCGCGGTGATGCGGAAGGGGCCATTGATGCCTGCCGACGCCAACGTCCACACCACACCCGCCGCAAACCGCGCTCGGTCCTGATCATTTACCCCACCGAAACCGGAGAACCCGTACGCGCCGTCCTCCATGCCAAGGTAGGACGCGCCCGTGGGCGAAACAGTGGACACCGCAGGCTCAAGGCGTGTGGACGGGTCCTGCATCAACAACGAAATCAACGCGCTGGCCAGGGTCTCGCGCCGGGAGAACACCCACCGGCGATCAGTGACAAGTTCGCCACTGCGCTCATCAAAAAAGTACAGGTTAAACGGCTGGTACTGGTTGCGCAGCTCGGTGCGCTCCAACACCACACCCGCAGGCAGTGAGGCCACACGCCACTCACCACTGACCTGCTGCAGCTCAATCGTCGCCTCATAGGAGCCGCGCTCCGGGCGATACATGCCGCCGGCACCAAGCACACCGACCACGTTGCCGTGGACCGAAAAACTCCGACGATTCGGCGTGCTACCAGGCATGGTGGTCACGCCGATGCGATCCACCACCAGGGTCTCCTCCGTGGGGTCCCACGCTGCGGACGCCTGCGACGTCATAAACGCACGCGCCGCCTCATAATCCGATGTAGGAATAGCAGACGCCGCGTAGAAGTCACGCAACAGCAAGTCAGGCTCGCGGCCCTCCTCCGGGGCAATCACGGGCACTGCAGGCGCTTGCGGGTTGAAGGAGCGAAGCACGTGCGGACTTGACGTGGAAGGCAAACTTGCGCAGCTTGTCAGGCTCACCACCAAGGCTGTGGCTGTAAGGAGGGCTGGCAGCGGCTTGTGCAGGCGTTTACTCATGCGTTTACTCATGGTCCTCCACCTCCTCAGGTGCGGGCAGTTCAGCCACCGCACCCGGCGGGTTCAGCTCCACCGGCGCGTGCCGAAAACCTTCGTCCGGATGCCGCGGCAGCACCAGACGGAACTGGGAGCCAACGCCGGAAACGCCTGCGGCGTCGAGGATGCCGTGGTGCAACTGTGCGTCCTCACGCGCAATGGCAAGGCCTAAGCCCGTACCACCAGAGTGGCGCTTGCGGGACTTATCTGCACGCCAGAAGCGGTTAAACACCAACTCCTCCTGGCCAGGCTTCAACCCCACGCCACCATCAGTCACCGTCACAGCCACGGCCTCATCATTCTGTGCAAGCGCCACGTGCACCGGATTGCCCTCAGAATGATCAATGGCATTAGCAATCAGGTTGCGCACAATGCGCTCAATCCGGCGCGGATCACCCTCAATCTGCACCGGCGCATCCGGCAGATCAAAGCTCACCTCCACATCCAGCTCTTCTGCCAAGTGCTGCGTTTGCGCCCACGCCGACTCAATCGGGGCACGCACATCCATCATCGCGCTGGCCAAATCAGCCACGCCTGCGTCATGGCGCGAAATCTCCAACAAGTCCGTCAACAAGGCCTCAAAACGATCCAACTCACGGATCATCAACTCACTAGCTCGACGCTGCGCCGGCTCCAACGCGTCCTGATCAGAAGCAATCATGTCCGCAGCCATACGCACCGTGGTCAACGGCGTACGCAGCTCATGCGACACGTCGGAGGTGAACTGACGCTGCAGGTCACCGTACTCCTCCAGCTGATTAATCTGCCGGGAAAGCTTGTCCGCCATGTTGTTGAAGGACAAGGCCAACACCGCCATCTCGTCCTCCCCCTCAATCGGCATACGCTCACGCAAATGGCCTGCTGCGAACCGCTCCGCCGTCCTTGACGCCGAACGCACCGGCGCGACAATCTGCTGGGAAGCCAACCACGCAATACCCACCAACAACACAATGACAATCAGCGCGGCAGAGGCGAGCAAACCACGCATCAAGGCAAGCGTGGACGTTTCATTATCAATGTTGGTAACCAAATACAGCTGCAAGTTAGGCACATCCGCATCCGTTGGCGTGCCAATGATCAGCGCGTTGTACTGGCTTGAATCGGGCCGCTCAACCACCGCGAACTGGTACGCCACATTGCCCTGCTTGACGTACTCCACCAGCTGGTCAGGCACCCGATAATTCTCTGGCGAAGACGTCACCACCCCCAGCGAGGACTCCACCAGCAGCACCGGCTCATACACGTTGGCTACATCCGTGCTTTGCTGCGTACGCTGCGTCAAACTGGCACGCGTCGTGTTCAAGCGCGACTGCAACGACGCATTCGCACCGGTTGTTTCCAGCTGCTCCTCCACCAGCACGCGAGCGCGATCAATCTCCACATCCGCAGCATCAATCTTTGATTGCGCAATGCGCTGGGTCATCACCGTGGCCAAGGT
The DNA here is from genome assembly GCF_016728505.1 of Corynebacterium riegelii. Lineage (GTDB taxonomy): Bacteria > Actinomycetota > Actinomycetes > Mycobacteriales > Mycobacteriaceae > Corynebacterium > Corynebacterium riegelii. The sequence goes on along the minus strand of NZ_CP068159.1, from coordinate 1,261,710 downwards.
AAACCCCAACACCAGCATCACCACGGTGGACACCAGAAGCACCGTGCCTACAAAGCGCACCTGAAGGGATGTGCGCCACGAATCGGCGACGTTCTCCCCTATCCGGCGCAACGGCCTTGGCGCTTTAGGCACCCTCAGTCTTACCCGTCTTGTAGCCCACGCCACGCACCGTCAAAATGATCTCCGGGTTCTCCGGATCATGCTCAATCTTGGAACGCAGACGCTGCACGTGCACATTCACCAAACGCGTATCAGACGCATTGTGGTAGCCCCACACGTTTTCCAACAGCTCTTCACCCGTATGCACCTGGTTGGGACGACGCGCCATCTCCAACAGCAGGTCAAACTCCAGCGGCGTGAGGTTAATCTCCTCGCCACCACGGGTGACCATGTGCTGCGGCACATCAATAGTCAGATCCCCAATGCTCAAGGTCTCACTCGGCTCATCATCCATGCGACGCAGACGCGCCCGGATACGGGCGACCAGCTCTTTCGGCTTAAACGGCTTCGTAATGTAATCATCCGCCCCGGACTCCAAGCCCAACACCACATCAACCGTGTCCGTCTTCGCGGTCAGCATGACAATCGGCACCGCGGATTCCTTGCGGATCTCACGGCAAATATCAATGCCATTAACCCCCGGCAACATCAGATCCAGCAGAATCAGGTCCGGGTTAGTGGAGCGGAACGTGGGCACCGCTGCAGCACCATCAGTTACTGATTCAGTGGCAAAGCCCTCCGCTTCCAACACGATAGTGAGCATTTCATTGATCGCGGGATCATCATCTACAACCAGGATCTTTGGCGGCATGGTGGCTCCTTAACTGCTTGGGCGACAGGCCTCAATAATACTGTTCGCGTCACTGGTAACCAGCCAGGGGCTTGCCCACTCACGCTTCGCCATCTCGGTATACGCCGTATAGGTGGCCACCTGCAGCAACCGGTCACGCTCATAACGATCACGCGTGCGGGAGTCATCTTCCGCCTCCCGCTTCTGGGCGCGCTGACCAGCAAGCTCCGGATCCGTGGGCACTAGTACCTGCAAGTCCGGGCGCGGCAAGCCAAGACGCTCAAACTCCAGCGCCTCAACCCAGCCAAGCGCGGTCTCATCACCGGTACGCGCCCAGGTGTACGCCGCGTTGGACGCCGCATACCTATCTAAAAGCAGCACCTTGTCCGGGTTGCCTGCATACTCCTGCAGCATATCCATCGCACCATGCCTGTCTAAGGCAAACATGGCGGCCATGGCGTAGGCGGAGTCCGTCATGTCCCCCATCTTGCCGTGCAGGGCTGCCTGCGCCAGCTGGGCTGCAGCGGAATCTTCATAGCGCGGAAACGCTAGCGTTGCAGCGTCAACTTCCTTCAGTACGGCGCTGACCAAGGTGTTCTTGCCCGCGCCGTCAATACCTTCAACTGCGATGATCATTGAGTATCAGTTACGTGTTTCCCTCTTATGACAGTGCTTCGACGAACTGGTCCACGTCCGCCTCAGTGTCACCATCTTCAGCTGCTGCCTCAAGCAGTGCCGCGGCGGCTTCAGCGATCTGCTCACTGATCTCACCCGGGTTGGAACGGATAAACGGGTACGACTCCGCGATATCGCCCGCGGAAAACGGTGCGCCCGACCAAATGGCAGCAATGGTTGCAGCTGCGCGACCATTGGCAATCTCTTCGTCCGAAGCCCCGGCACCATTTGCCAGCAACACGGCGTCCGAGACAGCCTCAAGAATCTCTTCCGGCTCAAGTTCTACCAGTTCATCGAGAAAATCTGCGTTCGTCTCGTCGGAAAAAATCTCGCGATCCCACGTGCTCATCTGCTTGTCCTTTCTATATGCGGTATCTACGCCACAGCCCTGCGTTCTTCCCGCCACGGTAGTGCATGTTGTCCACTGATTATGTTATAAACAGGTCACACAGTCGCCGTTATCAATTCGTAACCCCAGGGAGTCCCCATGAACCGGAACCAACGCAGCGTGGGTGTGTTCATGGCCGCTGGGCTAGCCGCAGCCCTCATAGTTGGTCTTGCGGTTTGGAGCGCCTCTACCCCGGGACGCCCAGTAACGGCAGGCTACACCGGCGACACAACTGCTTCGCCGCAGACCGCCGGGACGCTTTTGGGCGGCAGCACGACGTCTTCGGTGGCCACACCACCGCGTATCACCCCGTTCCAGCGCCCGAAGAACCGTGGGAACGCTCAAGCGGGACAGGTGCCAGGATCCCCCAACTGGGGCGGAACCGAAGGCCACTTCGTCCAGGCAGCGCCAGCTCCTCGCGGGTACCGGATGGAAGATGACCCGCTGGCGCCCCCGCACGCCGTGATTGGCACTCGCGCATCCGGGGTGCCCACCGCGCACTACCGCCCCACCAACGTGAACGTGGCCCCGCCAGCGGAGCACAACGATCTCCCTTCGGAGACGTACCTGGCCGCGCCACCAGCACCAGTTGAGCCTGCACCGCCGGCCGAGCCGGCGCCGCAACCCGAACCTGGCGAGCCCGCGGCTCCGCCGAAGCCGGACGCTACTGAGCCTTCAGCACCCAATGGCGCTGTGCCACCGGCTACCGGCGAGCCCACCACCCCTACGGACCCCACCGAGCCCACAGAGCCGAGCGAGCCAACGGAGCCAAGCGAGCCCACTGAGCCAACTGAGCCGACAGGGCCGACTCAACCCACCGACCCAACGGTTCCGACGGACACCCCGGACTCCACCGAAGCTCCTGCTGAGTCGACTACACCCACAACTCCGGAAGCGAGCAAAGCCCCGGAGATCATCACGCCTCACACCGGTACAGAGACGCCTACCAGCGCGGCGGCGGCCAGCGAAAACTAAGCGAGCAACTTAGGCGCGGACGAAGAACACCTCTGCGCCGTCATCGTCCTGCGCAACAACAGACACTGGCGCCTCTGACGCAGGAATCCACGCCCCCTGCCCCGGGCCCACAACGCAGTCCCCGTTGGTGATGTGGCCGGAGGTGATGAGGAGGATCGCTGGGCCGTCGATAAGCAAGCTGAGCTCCTCGCCCTTTGCCAGCGTGTGTTTGCTCACCTCGAACTCGTTGACCGGCAGTTCGTACTCAACTACCCCGTCGGTCTCACGCACAGGCACGCGCAGGTGTCCCGTGGGAGTGAAATCCAACACGCGCACTAGCTCAGGCACATCAACGTGCTTAGAGGTCAACCCGCCGCGCAGCACGTTGTCAGAGTTGGCCATCACCTCCACACCCAGGCCAGAGAGGTAGGCGTGCGGCTGTCCAGCGGCTAGGTACAGCGCCTCACCGGGAGCAAGCGTGGTCAAGTTCAGCATCAGTGCCACCAGCGGGCCCTCATCGCTTGGGTAACGCTTCGCCAGCGCCAGGAACGTTTCGGCGGCGTCCCTGATCCACTCGGGCGCATCCCCGATGTTTTCGGCGGCGGCAACGACATCCGCCAACAGGCTCTTGCGCAGCGGCCCCGGCAGGGAAATCAACGTAGTAAACACAGCGCGGACGCTCGCTGTGGGCTCCGCATCTACAAGCATGGCGCTGTAGCGAGCCAACCCGCCGTCAGGCCCGTCCAAGGCATCAAACAGCTCACGGGTCTGCGCCACCGGACGGAAGCCCGCCAGGGCGCGAAACGGCGTCAACGCAACGATGATCTCCGGCTTCGGGTTGGCATCCTTGTAGTTTCGGCGCGGATCATCCAACGCAAGCCCAAGCGCGTTTTCGCGGGCAAAGCCCGCCGCCGCCTGGTCCCGTGACGGGTGTGCCTGGATGGATAGCGGCTCGCCTGCGGCCAACAGTTTGACCAAAAACGGCAGCTGGCCGTCAAACGCTTTCTCCACGCGCTGCCCCAGCGCCGCCGAAGGGTCCGCACTGATCACCTTGTCCAACGGCTCACCGTTGATTGACGACGGCGCCGCCGGGTGCGCACCAAACCACAACTCCGCCTCCGGGGTCGGCGCGGGTGAGGTGGTACCCCGCAACTGTGCCAGCAGGGTACGAGAGCCCCACGGGTAGGTGCGTAGCGCAGCCTCAAGGTTGTGCATCGAATACGGCTCCTTCAGATAAAAGACCGACCGACAACGCTACCAGTTAGCCACGAATGACGGCCAAGATCTCCGCAACCAGCGCCTCAACCTCAGCTTCCGTGGGTGCTTCCACGTTCAGGCGAAGCAGCGGTTCCGTGTTAGAGGCGCGCACGTTAAACCACGCACCGGAATCCAGGCTCACGCTCACCCCGTCCAGGTGGTCCACCTCCGTCGTGCGATCCGCAAACGCCTCCACAACGCGCTGAGTAGTGGCCTCTTGGTCGGCCACCTCAGAGTTGATCTCACCGGAGGCGCAGTAGCGCTCAAACTGGGCCATGAGCTCGGAGAGCGGCTTGTCACTTTCCGCAAGTGCTGCCAGCACGTGCAGTGCGGCAACCAGGCCGGAATCCGCGTTAAAGAACTCACGGAAGTAGTAGTGTGCGGAGTGCTCGCCCCCAAACAGCGCCCCGCGCGAAGCCATCTCCGCCTTGATGTAGGAGTGCCCCACACGGGTGCGCACTGCGGTACCGCTGGCTTCTTGGATCATCTCGGGCACAGCGCGCGAGGTGATCAGGTTGTGAATAATGGTCGCCCCCGGGTGCTTGGCCAGGGTCCTAGTGGCAATCAGCGCCGTAATCGCAGACGGTGAGACCGGCTCGCCGCGCTCATCTACCACGAAGCAGCGGTCAGCATCCCCGTCAAAGGCAAGACCAATGTCTGCCCCCTGCTCTACGGTGAACTTCTGCAAATCCACCAGGTTCTTTGGGTCCAAGGGGTTGGCCTCATGGTTGGGGAAGGTCCCGTCCAGCTCAAAGTAGAGCGGGCGAATATCCATATCCCCCAGCACCGCCGGCACAGTCAGCCCAGCCATGCCGTTTGCCGCATCCACAGCCACAGTCAGGTTGCCACTCACCGGAACCAAGTCCCGCAGGAACTCGGCATAAGCATCCAGGACATCTTGCTTATCGACGCCCCCGCGTGCCCCCTCATACGCCCCCACCCCATCAACCAGCATCTGGGTGATCTGGCCAAGGCCCGTGTCCGTGGACACCGGGGTTGCGCCTGTACGGCACAGTTTGATGCCGTTGTAGCGTGCCGGGTTGTGGGAGGCGGTAAACATCGCACCTGCGCAGCCGAGCGTGCCTGCGGCAAAGTACAGCTCATCCGTAGACGTCAAACCAAGCAGGGTCACGTCCAAGCCTTGGGCGTTGACACCTTCTGCAAACGCCTCAGCGAGCTCTGGTGAAGACGGACGCATGTCATAGCCCACCGCGACACGGGTCTCCCCTTCACCGCGCAGGATATGTGCGAATGCGGCGCCGATGTTGCGCACCAAATCTGCGTCGATGGTCTCGCCGACCACGCCGCGGATGTCGTAGGCCTTGATTACTTGCGCGAGTTGCTCGCTGGAATACACCATGCGAGAAGTCTAAACCCTAGGGCTTTGAGAGGTTTTTAGGGATCAGGCACCACACGCAGGTGGGAACGGCGCGCTTCACGCTCAGCCGCTGCCTGTTCCTCGATCCGCTTCGTGCGGTGTACCGGGTGGTTGGAAGTCTCCGGGTCATTGAAGTCACGTGAGGCCGGGTACTCAATTGGATCCTGGGAAGTGTCCACCAATCCGGTAGTCACGCGGCCGGCCTCACGCACGGCCTCGGCAAGTGCGGTGAGGTCCGCCTCATCCATGTTGTCGAGCTCTTCATCCGTAATGTCAATCTGCTCAACGCGCACCATCTCCCACCCCACGGGTGCGGTGATGTGGGCGGAGTGGCGCTCACACAGGTCCCATGCGTGCGGATCCGGCACCGGCGCTAGTGGCCCGATGACTGCAGTGGATTCCGCGTAGGCGTAGACGAGAGTGGCCACGGCTGGGCGGCCGCAGCCCGGACGGCAGCAACGACGGAAAGTACTCACGGGGGCCAAGTCTAAACCCCTACTTGAGTAATCGGTAGCATGCGCGCGGCGCGCCACCCGTCTTTCACCGCGAAGGCCCATACGATAAGTGTCCATGACCACCCGTAACAGCCCTTCCCACCTGCGCCCAGGCCGCGACCGGCATGGCCGTGGCGTGCGCGGGCCGGTGTTGCCGGTGGGTGTGCCGCGCTACCGTAGCCGATCGCAGGCATTTGATCAGCTGGTGCTGGAAATGTACGCGCCGCTGCACAATGCCTACTTTGATCAGCTCAGCGGGGTTGATCTTGCGGTAGACACCATCCCGCGCATGCGCCTGCGTGCGGATATGACGGTACTGCCGGATGAGATTGTGGCCGATGGGCCTGTTCCTTTGGGGCGCGTCCTTGAAGCCGGCGTGGACCGCGACGGGAACCCAACGCGGGCGCGTTTTGTTATCTTCCGTCGTCCCATTGAGCAGCGCACAACCGGCACTGAGGAACGCTCAGAGTTAATTACGTGGGTACTCACCGCACTGGTGGCGTACTACCTCAACTTGGATCCACGCGACGTGGACCCAGATTTCCCCTGGTAAATTAGCCGATCTGCTTCTTCAGGCGGCGGCGCTCACGGTCGGACAGGCCACCCCAAATACCAAAGCGCTCATCATGCTCGAGTGCGTACTCTAGGCACTCATCACGCACTGCGCAGGCCTTACAAATACGCTTCGCCTCGCGGGTCGATCCACCTTTTTCAGGAAAGAACGCTTCCGGATCGGTCTGTGCGCAGAGCGCTTGGTCCTGCCATTCTTGCTCGACGGTGCCAAACAACTCATCCAGAGTCATGCCTCCGACATCTGCCATATCGTCCACGCCCTCCCTTCTTTTCCGTCTGTCGCGGGGAAGTGGATTACACGAATGCGATTCAACACCGCTGCACTAAATAGCCGCAACCTCGCTCCGTAGATTTCGCCAGATTCCGAGGGTTTCTAAGGGTTCACCCAGTCAACCAGTCACACCAGTCACACCAGTTACATACGTTCAGAGACGGGGGTAATGTCAGGGGGTACTACATGTAGTAGGTGGGGCCCATTTCTATAACAAGCTGGCCGATCCGGCGTGTCGCTTACGCATCTGGAGAAAAACGCACTCCCGAGTCCGGAATCTCCACACCCGGCCAGACACGCATGCCACCTTTGAGCTCACAACGTGCGCCGATGCGGGCGCCTTCGCCGACCACGCAGCCGTCGATACGCGTATTCGCCCCAATGGTCGCACCGGAAGCGATGATGGAGTCCTGCACGGTGGCGCCGGGTTCGATGGTGACGCCGTCGAAGATCACGCAGCCGTCGATACGCGAACCAGCCCCAATGACCGAACCGCGACCAACCGCAGAACCACCGACCAGAATGACCCCTCCAGCAACACCCGCCGACGGGTCCACCAGCGCTTCCCCCGTGCGGCCTTCCAGAAGCGGCGACGGCGCAATGCCACGCACCAAATCCGACGAACCCTGCACAAAATCGCTCGGTCGACCCATATCGCGCCAATACGAAGAATCCACATGCCCCAACACATTGGCACCGGCCGAGAGCAGATTCGGGAACACCTCACGCTCCACGCTGACCACACGACCAGCCGGGATCTGCTCAATCACCTCGCGCTTAAACACGTAACACCCAGCATTGATCTGATCAGTCGGCGGGTCTTCCGTCTTCTCCAAAAAGGCAAGAACACGGCCGTGCTCATCCGTTGGCACAGAACCAAACGCGCGAGGATCCGGCACGCGAACCAGATGCAACGTCACATCCGCATTGCCCTTTTCATGCGTGCACAGGATCGCCCCCAGATCCGCACCAGAGAGCACATCGCCGTTAAACACCATCACCGTGTCAGAACGCAGCTTCGGCAACACATTGCGAATCGCCCCGCCGGTACCCAGCGCCTCTTCTTCAACCACGTACTCAATTTCCAGACCGAAATCCGAGCCGTCCCCGAAGTACTGCTCAAACACCTCAGCGCGATACGAGGTGCCCAACACCACATGCCGCATACCTGCGGCAGCAATGCGCGCCAGCAAATGCTGCAGGAACGGATAGCCCGCAGTTTGCAGCATCGGCTTCGGCGTGGACACCGTCAGCGGCCGCAGCCGTGTCCCCTGCCCACCGACCAAGATGACGGCATCTGCATCAACTGCACTACGCATTGCGACTTCCCTCCAAACGTTTCACAGCCCCACGCACCTTCAACCCTGCCCACAACACACCACGCAGCGGCGCCTGCCACCACTTGGCGTGGCGGTCACGCTGGAACCTGTAGGCCGACTCATGGTGCGCCGGCACCGTGACACGGTTGTACTTGCCCGCCACATGCCCCTGATCATGGAAGATGACCGAGGACGGGCAGTACAGGTTGTCCCACCCGGCGCGGCTGAGCCGATCACCAAAGTCAATGTCTTCGAAATACATGAAGTAGCGCTCATCAAAACCGCCGATGGCGTCGAACGCCTCCCACCGCACAAGCAGGCATGCGCCGGAAAGCCAGCCGGCGGTACGCCGCGTGTCCATATCCGCACCTTTTTTATAGGAGGCGGTGAAAGGGTTGTTCGGCCAAACGTCTCCAAGCAACGCATGCCCCATGCCATTGATCAGCCCCGGCACCTGACGCGCAGACGGGTACGCGGACCCATCTGCCTCCTCAATGCGCGGCCCCACCGCACCGGCCCGCGGGGCGGACTGTGCACACTGCATGAGCTTGTCCACGCTGCCCGGGGCAAACTGCACGTCTGGGTTCACCACCAGGAAGTACTCCTGATTGATCTCGCCTTTATTTTTGCGCGGCCGCAGGTGTTCTACCGCTGCGTTGATTGCCGCGCCGTAGCCGATGTTGCCGCCCGTTGGGAAAAACTCCACGTTGTCATGCTCCCGCGCAGCCTGTTCGGGTGCGCCGTCACGTGAGCCGTTATCTGCGCACACCAGCCAGGTGGGCAGGTCCGTGGACTGCGGCAGCGAGGCAAGTAGCTCCTGCAGGTGTCGTCCTGGCGAATAGGTCACCGCGATGACAGCCAGGGGGCGCGCGCCGGCGTCAGCGGATGCGCCGTTTGCCGTTTTCTTCTCAATGCTCACAATGGCAGCCAGCTTACCCAGCGCTTCGTGCCCGATTGGGCAGGCGCGCGCACTATACTTGCCCGCTGTGACAGACAACCCCGATGCACCACAGGGCTCGCCACAGGACTCAACTCAGGGTCCAAGCCGGCGGCCAAGCCAGTGGCCGACTGAAAGGTCGAGCCAAAGGCCAGCTGAGAGGTCAGCCGAGAGGTCAAGGCGTGCGCGCAACATCGCGCCAGCGCCATCCCGCGCGCGGGATGTGCGCCAGTCCGGCCACCCTGTGCTGAAGGGGTTTTTGGCCCTACTGTCTGCGGGCACCATCTTGGTCTCCGGCGTTGGCTACGCCACCGTCGGCCGTCTAGACAGTCAGCTCAGCGCCTCCGATCTGGACATTCCTACGCAACAAGGTGGGGACGGGAAGTCGTCGAAGAAAAAGAAGGGGCTGCAAGACGGCGCGCTGGATATTTTGCTTGTGGGCTCTGACTCACGCACGGATGCGCAGGGCAATCCCTTGAGCGAAGCCGAGCTCGCGCGTTTGCACGCCGGTATTTCAGACGGCGAGATTAATACGGACACCATCATGGTGCTGCGCATCCCGGCGGATGGTTCCCGCGCCACCGCAATATCTATTCCGCGCGATACCTATGTACATACGGATGACTACGGCAACCTGAAAATCAACGGCGTTTATGCCGCTCACGCGCAGCAGCGCCGCGCGGAGCTTACGGAGGCCGGCTACTCCCCCGGCCCGCAGTTGGAGCAGCGCGTTGCCCAAGCTGGCCAGGTGGGCCTGATCCAAGCGGTGGCGGACTTAACCGGCGTGGAGGTGGACCACTACGCGCAGGTGGGCCTGCTGGGCTTTGCTTTGATGACGGATGCGGTTGGCGGCGTTGAGGTCTGCCTGAACCAGGCGGTCAATGAGCCGCTGTCTGGTGCGAATTTCCCGGCGGGCCGCCAGACGCTCAACGGTGCTGAGGCTTTGTCGTTTGTGCGCCAGCGCCACGACCTGCCCCGCGGAGACTTGGACCGTATTGTGCGCCAGCAGGCCTACATGGCTTCCCTGGTGCAAAAGACCCTGTCTGCAGGCACGCTGACCAACCCGGCACGTTTGCGTGATCTGGCTACGGCCGCGGAGCGCTCCGTGACGTTGGACCAGGGTTGGGATGTGATGGCGTTTGCGCAGCAGATGTCTGGTTTGGCTGGTGGTGACGTCAGCTTCACCACCATCCCGGTGACCTCTGTCAACGGTGTTGGTGATTACGGCGAGTCCATTGTCACCGTGGACGTTGGTCAGGTCCGCCGGTTCATGGAAGAAGTTATTGCACCTCCGGCGGAAGAAACTGACGCTGAATCGTCTTCGGAGCCTCCGGTGGCGCCTGCTGAGCAGTTCGCGCAGTACGAGGCGTATGTGCTCAACGCCGGGTCCCGTCCGGGCCAGGCGGCTGCGATGGGTGATCACTTGCGTAAGCAGGGCATCACGGTTGCCAACGTGTCCAACGCCATGGACGGGGTCTACTCCTCCTCCCAGATCGTGGCTGCAGACCCTCAAGATCCGGCCGCCTTGGAGCTTGCCAACATGCTTGGCGGCCTGCCTGTGACGGCCAATGCGGGCCTTGAGCCTGGCAGTCTGATCGTGGTGGTGGCGCAAGACTACGCGGGCCCTGCCATGGTGGAGCCCGGCGAGGTGGATGAGACGGAGTATTACGCGCCTGTGGGTACTCCGGGTGAGGATTTCGGCGCCACGGAGGTTGGTCCTGAGATCAACGCTGGCGGTACCGGCCCGCGCTGTGTGAATTAATTGTCTACTGTGGGCGGGCATGAGCATGCTCAGCCCGTTGATGCAAGATCCCGCCTCGCCCCGCCTGACGGTATATGACGAGGCTCTGGGCACCCGCATGGAATTTTCCGGCCAGACCTTGGAAAACTGGGCGAACAAGGTGGCCAACATGTTGATTGAAGAGTTTGATGTGGAGTCCGGCTCCCAGGTACACATCGATCTTCCCGCCAGCTGGCAGTCTGCAGCCATTGCGCTTGGCACCTACAACGCACAGAGCTTCCCGCTTTTCGACGCTCCGTTGTCTCCCCCAACCGTCACCTTCACCACTACCGAGCGAGCCTCCTTATGGACGGAGGTGCCCGACGTAGTTGTTGTCTCCAACGATCCTTTTGGCCGCGGCGTTGTGGAATCCGGTGGCGAGTTGCCGTTTGGCACCGTGGATTTTGGCCCGACGGTGCGTTTTTACGGCGACCAGTACTACGGCGAAAGCGCCGACCTGTCCGACTTCGCCCGAGCAGAGTTCGGCCCGCACCGCTATTTGGCTCACCCGTGGACTACGCGTGAGGAGTTTGAGTACAACGTGCTGGCCCCGCTTGCCGCGGGCGGCTCGGTGGTGGTAGCGACGGGCCTGATCCCGGCGGAGCGTTTAGATCACATCACGCAGGTGGAGAAAGTAACGCACTTCTTAACAGCAGATTAACTTTTCTTCACTACCCCCGTTTTTGGGGGAATGCGAAAAAACAGCGACTTTTTCGCCTTGGAGTTATTTACATTGTTTACACCTCCAAGATGAAAGGGTCCTTGCATGAAGCTCTCCGCTACCCGCAAGTCGGGCGCAGCAATCTGCGCTCTCGCACTGTCCACCACCGCTCTGGTTGCTTGCTCCAGCGACGAGGCGGCAACCACGGACACCACCGATACCGCTACGGCAACTGACGCTGCAGCGACCACCGACTCCGCTGCATCTGCAGAGGACCGTGGCCCGATCACTTTCGCCATGGGCAAAAACGACACTGACAAGATCATCCCGATCATTGAGAAGTGGAACGCCGAGCACCCGGATGAGCAGGTCACCCTGTCCGAGCTCGCTGGTGAGGCTGACGCTCAGCGCGAGACCCTCGTGCAGTCCCTGCAGGCTGGCAACGCTGATTATGACGTGATGGCGCTTGACGTTGTCTGGACCGCAGACTTCGCCGCTAACCAGTGGTTGGAGCCGCTGGAGGGTGACTACGCGGTTGACACCTCCAAGCTGCTGCAGCCGACGGTGGATTCCGCAACCTACAACGGCAAGCTCTACGCCCTGCCGCAGAACACCAACGGCCAGCTGCTCTTCCGCAACGTTGACCTGATTGAGTCCAAGCCGGACACCTTTGCAGACATCAAGTCTGCTTGTGAGGCTGTGGAGGGCGACTGCCTGACCACGCAGCTGAAGCAGTACGAGGGCCTGACGGTGAACACCCTGGGCTTCATCAACGGCTGGGGCGGCGCTGTGATCGATGACAGCGGCGAGCCGACCGTTGAGTCCGCTGAGGCAAAGGCAGGCCTGCAGGCACTGGTTGACGCTTACGCTGACGGCACCATTGCCAAGTCCTCCACCGCTGCAACCGAGGAGGAGACCAACCTGGCCTTCACCGAGGGCAAGACGGCGTTTGCTATCAACTGGCCGTACATGTACACCAACGCAGAGGAGAAGGGCCTGAACTTTGAGGTCCAGCCGCTGGTTGGTGAGAACGGTGTTGGCGTGTCCACCCTGGGTGGCTACAACAACGGCATCAACGTGAACTCCAAGTACAAGGCCACGGCTCGTGACTTCATTGAGTTCGTGATCAACGAGGAGAACCAGCTGTCCTTCGCTGAGGCTTCCTTCCCGCCGGTTCTGGCATCCATCTACGACGATGCTGACCTGATTGAGAAGTACCCGTACCTGCCGGCTCTGAAGGAGTCCCTGGAGAACGCTCAGCCGCGTCCGGTTTCCCCGTTCTACCCGGCTATCTCCAAGGCGATCCAGGACAACGCTTACGCTGCCCTGACCGCTGGCAAGAGCGTGGATGACGCAACTGCTGACATGGCTGCAGCTATCAAGCAGGCACAGTAAGTTCATACTTGCGCCTTGCGGCAAATTAACGCCCGTAACCGTTTACACTGCGGTTCGGGCGTTGCCCGTTTTTAGACCCCAAAATCACACAAATTCTTCAGCACATTTTTTTGATCTGAGGCGTCCATGAGCACTTCTCTTAGGCCCGATTCCCCGGCAACGGGCAAGCGCGCCGATGCGCCCGCCGCGAAGAAGCCCAGTGACACCGGCAAGGCGTTCGGTCTTGTCACTCCGGCGCTTTGCGTGTTGGCCGTAGTTATCGGTTACCCCATCGTCCGTGCGATCTGGCTGTCGTTCCAGTCCAATCGCCGCCTGGACCCAGCAACGGGTGTGTTTGTTGACGGAGGCTTTGCCGGCCTAGACAACTACCTGTACTGGATCACCAACCGCTGCATGAGCCCCTCCGGCGTGGTCGGTGCGTGCCCTCCGGGCGTGTTGGCAACGGACTTTTGGCCGGCTGTAAAAATCACGCTGTTTTTCACCGTGGTCACCGTGGCCCTTGAAGCCATCCTGGGTATGGGCATGGCGATGATCATGAACCGCCCGTCCAAGATGCGCGGCCTGATCCGTGCGGCGGTGCTTATCCCCTGGGCGATTCCCACCGCGGTGACCGCTAAGTTGTGGCAGTTCATGTTCGCCCCCAACGGCATTGTGAACTCCCTGCTGGGTAAAGACATCGCTTGGACCACTGACCCGTGGGCGGCGCGCTTTGCCGTGATTATCGCAGACGTGTGGAAAACCACGCCGTTTATGGCGCTGCTCATCCTCGCTGGCTTGCAGATGATTGACCGGGATCTTTACGAGGCAGCGCGCGTGGACGGCGCGAACGCCTGGCAGTCGTTCACCCGCATCACGCTGCCGCTGGTGCGCCCAGCACTGATGGTGGCGATACTCTTCCGCACCCTTGATGCGCTGCGTATGTATGACCTGCCGGTGATCATGATCTCGGCGTCCTCCAACGCGCCCACGGCCACGATCTCCCAGCTGGTGGTGGAAGACATGCGCCAAGGCAACTTCAACTCAGCCTCCGCGCTGTCCACGTTGATCTTCTTGCTCATCTTCGCGGTGGCATTCATCATGATCCGCTTCTTGGGGGCGGACGTTGGGGGTGCGGCGAAGCGTCGTGAAGCAAGGAAGGCTCAAAGGAAGGCAAAGCAATGAAGCGAATCGGGCACTACCTCGGCGTCATCTTCATCATGTTCTGGGGGCTCGCGCCGTTTTACTGGATGCTGATCACGGCACTGCGCCACAAGAGCCACACCTTTGACACCACCCCGTGGCCCACGCACGTCACGCTGGACAACTTCCGCGACGCAATGTCTACCTCCAAAGGCAACGACTTCCTCGGCGCTATTGGCAACTCCCTGATCATCTCCCTGGCCACCACCTCACTGGCCGTGATCGTGGGTGTGTTTACCGCATATGCACTGGCACGCATGCAGTTTCCCGGCAAGGGCATCATCACAGGCATCATCCTGGCGGCCTCCATGTTCCCAGGCATTGCGCTGGTGACCCCGCTGTTCCAGCTGTTCGGTGACCTGAACTGGATTGGCACCTACCGCGCCATGATCATCCCGAATATCTCGTTCGCGCTACCGCTGACGGTGTACACCCTGGTGTCGTTTTTCCAACAGCTTCCCTGGGAGCTTGAGGAGGCCGCGCGTGTCGACGGCGCGACCAGAGGCCAAGCGTTCCGCCTCATCCTTTTGCCACTGGCGGCACCGGCGATCTTCACCACCGCGATCATTGCGTTCATCACCACGTGGAACGAGTTCATGCTGGCACGCCAGCTTTCCAACACGTCCACCGAGCCGGTGACCGTGGCCATCGCCCGCTTCTCCGGGCCGAGCGCCTTCGAATACCCCTACGCAGCGATTATGGCGGCCGGCTCCCTTGTTACCATCCCGCTGATCATCATGGTGCTGCTCTTCCAGCGCCGCATTGTCTCCGGCCTGACCGCAGGTGGTGTGAAGGGCTAGCTGGGTTGGGCTGGTCTGGCCTGGCCAGCATTCGCCGGTTCCGGGTGTCCTCCCGTTGAGATCCTGACAAATCGCGCAGCGGGCCCTTAGTGCCAGGGTGGCGACCTGGGCAAACGCAAACAGCCTCGTCGGATTTGTCAGCTGGGCGGCTCCCCTCTGACAAATGTGACGTGACGCCCTTAGTGCCAGGGTGGCGACCTGGGCAAACGCAAACAGCCTCGTCGCATTTGTCAGCGCACCAACCAGGCGGCCAACCGGGACCAGGGCGGTGCCACAAATCCTGAATTTGTTTCCCGGAATCGGGCAAGGAATTCAGTTTCCGCAGGTGGCCAATGGACCTAATCCAAAAGAATTCAGGATTTACCCCAGAGCGGTTCCCCATCGCCACGACTTCCGCGCTGCTCTGATCCAACTCAACCCCAAGTCAGCCCCAGGTCACCCCAACTCAGCCCCAAGCGAAAAGTCTGATCTTTCCGTACCGTGGGTTGTGCCGGATGTTTCGGCGCAGAACTTGAAACGCTACGAGAAGGAGAACTACATGCCAACGAAATCCATTGACGGCAAGGTCGCCCTTGTTACCGGCGCAGCACGAGGCATCGGCCAGGCAATCGCACTGCGACTTGCGCAGGACGGCGCGGACATCGCGGTGCTTGATCTGAAGGAAGAAAACTGCGCGGACACCGTTTCCCAGATTGAGAAGCTGGGCCGCAAGGCCATCGCCATCGGCACCGACGTGTCCAAGCGTGATGAGGTCTTTGCCGCTATCGACCGCACTGAGAAGGAGCTCGGCAGCTTCGACATCATCGTGAACAACGCCGGCATTGCACAGGTGCAGCCGATCGACGCTATTACGGACGATGAGCTGGACGCCATGTTCAACGTCAACATCAAGAGCGTGGTCTGGGGCATCCAGGCTGCCGCTGCCAAGTTCAAGGAGCGCGGAGGTGGCGGCAAGATTATCAACGCTTCCTCCATCGCAGGCCACGACGGTTTCCCGATCCTGGGTGCTTACTCCGCCTCCAAGTTCGCGGTGCGCGCGCTGACCCAGGTTGCTGCACGCGAGTACGCAAGCGACGGCATCACGGTCAACGCGTACTGCCCGGGCATCGTTGGCACCGACATGTGGGTGGACATTGACCGCCGCTTCCACGAGCTGACCGGCGCAGAGCTGGGTGCTACCTACGAGAAGAACGTTGAAAGCATCGCCCTGGGTCGTGCACAGACCCCGGAGGATGTGGCCAACCTGGTGTCCTTCCTCGCTTCCGAGGATTCGGATTACATCACTGGCCAGTCCATCCTTACCGACGGCGGCATGGTCTACCGCTAAAGACTGTTTCAGCGCCCGCCTTGTGCCTTGTGCATGAGGCGGCGCCACACTACTCGCGCAAGTGAATGCGGCACAGCAATCACTTCACGCGAGTAGTTTTTTGCTTTCCGCTTCGGCGAGCCCGCAGGCATGGGCGCACCGATGACCTCAACGGGGATTGCCAGGTGCCACGCCCACACGCGGGTGCGCGCCACGTGGAATTCAGAGGTCACCACGGTAAGCAGCGTGGCGTCGGGAAAGAGTGCCCACGAGTGTTCCAGGTTCTCGTTTGTTGAGGTCGCATCCGGCTCGATCACGATGTGTTCGTGTGCAACGCCGTGGTGGGCAAGCCAGCCTGCCATCACCTCTGCCTCGCCGTGGCCGGTCACCACCACGGGACGCGGGTTGGCGTGGTAAATCTCTAACGCGCGTGCCAGGCGGGACTCCAACATGGGCGAAGGGCGCCCGTCAGCAACACGAGCGCCCAACACCACAATCGGGTTTGTAGAGCTATTACTCACCCAGCAGACGCTTCCGCAGCGCTTCGTCCTTGCGCTCTACTTCCTGGGCCATGTTCTCCTGGTACTGCGCCATCTTCTCCGTCAGCGCCGGATCGCCCGCACCCAAGATGCGCACAGCCAACAGGCCAGCGTTCTTCGCGCCGCCGATGGATACGGTTGCTACTGGTACGCCGCCCGGCATCTGCACGATGGAAAGCAGGGAATCCAGCCCGTCCAGATCCGCCAGCGCACGCGGTACGCCGATGACAGGCAGCGGCGTTGCGGCGGCCACCATGCCCGGCAGGTGGGCTGCGCCGCCCGCGCACGCGATGATGGCCTTCAGCCCGCGGGAGTGCGCGGACTTGGCGTACGCCAGCATCTTTTCCGGCGTGCGGTGGGCAGAAACCACGCCCACCTCAAACGGCACGCCGAACTCTGCCAGCACCTCAGCGGCGGGTGAAACGGTGTCCCAGTCAGAGTCGGACCCCATGATGATTCCTACGAGCGGTTGCATTGTGTTACTCCTCATCCAGCCATGTCGCGTTGATGATGTAATTCGCGGCGTCTTCCGCCACCGCGCGTGCGACCTCCACCGTATCGGCAACAACGTTGACGTGGCCCATCTTGCGGCCCGGGCGCCACTGCTTGCCGTAGAGGTGGATCTTGGCCTGCGGGTACTTCTCCATCACGGCGGCCACGCGCTGGCCCATTGGCATCTCCGGGTCCGCATCCCCGCCAAGGGTGTTCACCATGACCGTCACCGGTGCGGTGGGTGTCGTGCTGCCCAGCGGCCAATCCAGCACGGCACGCAGGTGCTGCTCAAACTGGGAGGTCACGCACCCGTTCTGCGTCCAGTGGCCGGTGTTGTGCGGGCGCATAGCAAGCTCGTTGACCAAGATCTCGCCGCCGGCCTCAAACAGCTCCACGGCCAGCACGCCGGTCACGTCAAGCTCGGTTGCAATGCGGCACGCCAGGTCCTCTGCGCGCTTGGCCAGCTCCGGGGAAATGCCCGGCGCGGGTGCGATGGTCACGCGGCACACGCCGCCGTCCTGGATTGACTCCGCGACCTGCCAGGCCGCCACCTCGCCAGAGCGGCGGCGCGCCACCATGGCGGAAAGCTCGCGCTCAAAGGGCACTTTGCGCTCCCCCATCAGCGGAACGCCGCGGCCTAGCAGCTCCTCGACCAGTTCCAGGCACTCGTCTAGAGTCTCCGGGAACCACACGCCCTTGCCGTCGTAACCCCCGCGGGTGGCCTTGAGGCACACCGCGCCATCAACGAAATCCCAGAACGCCTTGGCGTCATCCGCCGAGGCGATGCCTGCGAACTCCGGCACCGGCGCGCCCAGATCACGCAGGCGGATGCGTTGCTCCAGCTTGTCCTGGGCGTAGATCAGTGCGGCGGGGCGTGGTTCGGGGTTCACGTCAGCGTCGATAAGCACCTGCAAATGCTCATTCGGCACATGCTCATGGTCAAAGGTCACCGCATCCGTACCTGCGGTGGCCTCCTGCAGGTCCTTCAGCGAGGTGTAATCACCCAGGCGAGCATCAGCGATCACCTGTGCTGCGGAGGCTTCGTTACTGCCCGCCAGCAGGCGGGTTCCAATACCTAGCTCAATTGCTTCCGTTTGCATCATGCGGGCCAGCTGCCCGTCGCCCACAATGGCCACTACCGGCATCCCGTACGTGTTAGTCACCCCAACCACTGTAGTCCCCCCGCAACGTACGATCGAACCCATGGCTGAGATGATCCAACGGCACACAATTTTCCAGAACTCGCTGATGACTGCCCTGCTAGACGGTATCTATGACGGCGAGCTGACCATCGGCGACATCTTGAGCAAAGGCAACTTCGGCCTTGGCACCTTTGACGCGCTCGATGGGGAGATGCTGATTTTAGACGGTGTGTGTCACCAGCTGACCTCCGACGGCAAGGCGCGCATTGCGGATTTGGATCAGCGCACGCCGTTTACCGTGGTCACCAACTTCGTGCCGCGCATTCGTGTCGACGCCCCACGTGGCATGCGCCGCGCCGAACTTTCAGAGTTTGTTGATTCGCTAGAGCCCAGCCGCAACTACTTCTACGCTGTGCGGATTACTGGTCGGTTTGCTGAGGTGGTTACGCGTACCGTCGCAAAGCAGGAAAAGCCCTATCGCCCCATGTCGGAGGCGGTTGGAGACGACACGGAGCACCACTTCACCAACATCAGCGGCACCATCGGTGGTTTCCGTACCCCAAGCTATGCAAAAGGCATCGGCATTCCGGGGTGCCATGTGCATTTTCTTGATAGCGCCCACGAGAAAGGTGGCCACGTCCTCGACTACACCATCGACGAGGCCATTATTGAACTGTGCCCTGGCACCGACATGGAGCTCCACCTGCCCGTGACTGCAGCGTTCCAGGGCGGCAACCTCTCGCCGGAGGACCTGGATGAGCAGCTGCACACCACGGAGATTAAAGACTAGTTATTAGAGGTAGTGTCCATCTTTTAGAAACCGCGTTCGAAAGTCTCGGCTGGAGTGTGCCCTCGCTCCTTAGCATGAAGGTTGTTAGCAAGGAGGCTTTATGAACGTTTTGGGTAAGGACACGCGAAGCCGCGCACGCGGTGCAATGTACGGCCAGATTATTGGCGACAATCTTGGGGCCATAGTTGAGTTTGAAACACCTGCAAGCATCCGCGAGCTCTATCCGGATGGGGTCCGTGAAATGGTCGGCGGTGGGCCATTCAACGTGGCGCCAGGGCAGGCAACCGACGACTCTGAACTTGCTTTGGCCCTAGCCCGCAGCATCGTGCGCTGCGGTAAGTACGACGAAGAAGACGTACGCGCGTCGTACAAGCGCTGGGCCGCATCGTCCCCACCGGACATCGGGTACACGTGTGTCGCAGCACTGTGTCCTCCCTATGAACTCAATGTTGAAAGCAAGGCCAACGGTGCGCTCATGCGGGTCAGCCCCATTGCCATCGCCTACGCGGAGTGCCCCTCGGCCGCGCGTACTGCTGCCGAAAAAGACGCGATGCTCACCCACCCGAACGAATACGTGGTGGACATCAACGGTATCTACACCGAAGCACTTGCGCGCATCATCGCTGGTGAGGAGCCAAAGGCCGCGCTCCAGGCGGCATCGAGCCCGCTTGCCAAGGAGGTGGAAACCTACCTCGACGCATTGCCGGAGGACGTAGCTAGCCACAGCATTGGCTTCGTGCGCTACGCCTTCAACATCGCCTGCTATTTCGCAGTACATGGCACCAATTTTGAGGATGACCTCGTAGCCATCATCGGAATGGGCGGCGACACAGACACCAACGGCGCCATCGCCGGTGCAATGCTCGGCGCAAAGTACGGGGAAGAAGGAATTCCCCTGCGCTGGCGGCACGTAGTTGACGCGTATCGCACCGAGCACGCGGACCGTCCCGAGGAGTTCTCGGTTCAAGGAGCACTGGCGCTTGTTGATGAGTTACCAGTCAACCCGCTGCTCCCCTGGGAAAGGGGCTGAAATGGGCATACCCAGTTCCGACAGTTCGCCCCACCGAGGCAAGGCTCCTCGACTACCGTCAAACAACATGAACGACACTCCCTCTCCACTGACCCGGGAGGAATATAACTCGACCATCGTCTCCGCTGTTGACAAGGCGAAAGGCACCGACCCGTTCACACCGGTGATTGTCCTGTGTGCTGCCACTGCACTCGATGACGTCACCGCGGCGGTCGCGAGCAGCCCAACACCGTACGCCAACGTAGAGGTGACGTCACTAGACAATCTGCTGCACACAGCGGCGCGGCAGCTCGGCCGTAAGCCACTGCAGCGACGAGACGTTGCCAACGAGGTTGCAGATCTGCTTCGCGACGATGCTCCGCAGTCCACTGTGTTTCATGACAAGCGCCTGAATAACTCGGCTGCAACGCTCGAAGGCATGACGGACGCGGTGTTCGAACTGGCCAACGTTCCTCCGGCATGGCGGGAGCTACACAAGGGGATCACGCTTCCACAGGCCAGTGCCCAGATGACCGATAGCGTCTTGGCCAGGCTGAAAGCTTCGGTGTACACCTACCCAGAGGCTGTCGACGCTGCTGTTGCGTATGTCAGTGAGCGGTCCCTCATCGTGGTTGGAAACCTCAGCACCGACGCGCGTGCAGAATGGGCCTTGGACCGGCTTACTCAGAACAGCGTCCACGTCACGTTTGACGGATGTACGCCCTTTGTCGAGCGTGCTTCCCTCGTAGCAGAAACCGATGAGGCAAAGTTCGTTGCACACGGCGTGGCAAAAGCCGTTGACCAAGGCGCTAACCTGCATGAACTCGCTGTGGCGTACTGCAATGAAAGCCAGCTGCCGTACCTTACCCAGGCGTTTGATGACGCTGGCATTTCATATTCGGCCCCCTCAACAGAGGTCTGGTCGCAGGAGCCATATTTTCGAGCACTCGTGACGCTACTGCGCCTCGACCCAAGCGAGATGAACCGTCGCGACCTTACGGTGCTGTTATCTACCGGTGCGCTGGAGCGCAAGAAAACAGACGTAGAAGTACCGTCGTTGTTTGCGTTCGACGCAGTAAGTCGAAATTCCGCGCAACAGTTTTATTCGGGTGAAGACTGGAACGCACCCTTCCGCAACGAAAAGGTTGAACAGCGAGCAGCTCCCATCGTTCGATGGGTGCACCACCTGAGCGCTGTGCTTACCCAGATGTGGACTGCCACATCCTGGCCAGAATTTGCGGACCGTTTCGCCGACGCTGCCGGGAAAACCCTTCGCCCGGCTCGCCAGGCTGAGGTGATCTACCGTGATGAGCTGTTGCGGACGTTGCGGCGTCAACATGGCGCAGTTTCCCGATTGCGCGCTTTCGAAGCGGTCGCCCCTCTGTTTGAGCAGCCTCAGCCGACGCACCACAACGGTCTCGTACGCATCGGTCCGCTAGAGTCGCTCGCAGGCCGCTGCCTGCACACTGCTTTTATTGTCGGCGCCTTGGATGATGCGCTGCCAGGCTCGATCACGCCATCTGCAACTACTACGTTCGAACAGACCAACTCGGATGCGATGCAGTTCATCTCACGTCGTCGACAAGCGTTCACTGCTGCTTTGACCAGTGCACAACGCGTTATTATCACGCATCCGCGTTCCCATCAGGACGGTTCGGGGTCGACGCAACCGTCGCAATGGGCCTCGACTGCTGGTCTTGCATCGCTCGGCCTCACCGCCACCCCGTACAACGACTTTGCTCACATCGATGGGGCGCAAACAGAAGAACCCGTGAAGACCAAGGCTGGGGTGAGTGTTCTTCCGCAGTGGAGTTCCATGCTTATGCAAGGCATGGTCTCGCCACTTACTAGCGTCGAAGAATCGATGATCCAGACCGCCCAGGGCACTGTGCATGACCGCATTGCTCGATACCGCGACATCATGCGCTTCCGCGAAGAGGGTGCCCACGGCAACGCCCCCGGCGCGGAGTTCAATGGCTACACGGGCATGGACTTCACAAACGAAGTCTTCGGTGCGGACATCTCCAACTCACGCCTGGAAGCATTTGCACGATCTCCGTTGTTCTTCTTCCTCGAACGTATTTTGGGCAGTCATGTGCTCGAGGACAAGGTCAGCACCATGCGTGTCGAGGCCACCGAGGGCGGAACCTTGTACCACAGCATCCTCGAAGCTTGGACGCGAGACGTACTCATCCCCGCTGGTGAAGACGTTGCAGAGGCCTCGTGGTGGGAGCAGGTTGCACGCCCGGCGTTGGAGGCAATTGTGGATGATGCGCTGGCGAAGATGCGCAGCGAGCGCGTGAACGCCGCCGTCTGGCAAGGGTTCTCAACCACGGTCCGCCGCGACATCGAAGCATGGTTCCAGCAGGAACGCACCGAGATCCTCGGTGAGGGGTGGCGCCCAATCGGGGCCGAAGTACCGTTCGGGGTCAACCACGGTGATAACACCGCACGCACATCGCCGACTATCGACGTCCCCACCGCAGCAGGCACTACCGCCTCCATCAGCTTCAACGGGATCATCGACAGGGTCGACTACAAAATAACGGAGAGCACTGACTCCAGCGACCCGTATGTCACGCTCAGAATCACTGACTACAAAACCGGCTCGAAGTGGAAAACGTTAGGCAGCGTTATCGATGCCAAGCAGCCGACCGGTTCAGAGAAATACGGATACCACTTCCAACTCGCGCTTTACGGTTCCGCACTCTACGAGCATTTCGTACACGGGGCCGCGAACGACAATGCGGGCGTTGCTGCGCGTGCGTCGGAGTCGGCTGAACCGTGGAGCGCCCCCATCGCCGAAGCGCTTGAAGGGCTGCCTAAAGTACGCGACGTCCAGTCTCGCTACTGGTACCTCCAAGCTCCGACTGTTGAGCAGGCGCATATTTCCCTCGACATCACAGAGGACGTCATCGAGGTCCTGCGCGACAACCTGGCCCACATCTACGGCCATATCGCAGCAGGCACCTTCCCTCCGCATGCGATCAAGACTCACTGGGCTGATCAATCGATGCTGCGTATCGGCATGGAACAGTACGACTCCGTGACGGAAGCACTCACGGAACATGAGGTCATTCCTCTTGCACTTCGGACGGACGCGGAGAACTAAGGAGCACACGATGTCTACCCAATACACGTACCTGTCCCCCGCCGATATTGTCGTGGAAGGCGATGCGATGGCGACTGACCTCAACGGTCGCAACTTCATCCAGTGGTCCACCGATTCGAATGTCTTCGTGCAGGCTGGAGCCGGGTCCGGCAAAACCACCACGCTTATCCAACGTCTGCTCACCCTCATCATTGACGACGGCATCAACGTCGACCAGATCGCAGCGATCACCTTCACGGAAGCCGCGGCAGGAAAACTCGTCTCTGATCTACGCCAGGCTTTGACACAGGTAGCCGCAACCGGCACCCACGCACCGTTTGCTAAGAGTGCCCCGACCGTCTTCCGCAAGGTCGACCAGCAGGAGGCGCAAGCCCGCGCAGACCGCGCTTTGGAGTCGCTGCCTGGCGCGGTAATCGGCACCCTGCACTCGTTCTGCCTCCGACTGCTGAAGCAGTTTCCGCTGGAAGCTGGTCTGCCGCCAAAGGTGGACAAGGTTGATGAATTGCGGCAGCAGGTTGATTTGAGCCTGCGCTCTGACGCCATTGTGGAGATGCTGACCCGCCTCATCGAGGCGGACGATACGGCATTAGCAGAACTTGAGGAGATTAAGCGCACCTACGGCCTTAGACACACTGACGCTGCTCAAGTTGCAGCTGATGTGCAGCTGCTGGTCACCGAAGGCGCGAGCTTAGAGGGTCTCGCTGACGTTGCCTGCTGGATGGATCAGCGCTGGGGAGAGCTGGGCGAAACCCTGAAGGCGCCGCGCTTTGAAGTCGAAGGTGACGCCGAACATGTCCGCCGCATGTTTGATGCCGTGGACGGTACATACGACGAGGTCAAAAACTTCGTACCAGAGAACGATGAGCTGTTTGCGGCGCTGACAACCTATCGCGATGCAATCCAGCCATATGTTGCGGATGCTGCCGCAGCGAAGCTGTGGCAGCCCATCCTTCCGAGGGCTGGCGGGCTGTCGGCTAAAGATTGGGAGAAGCTCGCAATCCCCGACGCGACAGCGGAGTATCTTTCGGACGTTGATAAGAACGTCAAGGGGGGCAAAGCTGGCGCCCAGGTCAAAGGCATGTTGGTGCACATGCATAACGCTTTCGAAAAGCGCGGCCGCCCAGGACTTACTGAGGCGCTCACAGGAGTGTTGCCAGTACTTGCGGCTCTAGTCCTCCAACAGAAAGACTCCCGCCTGCGAAAAGGAACCCTTGAGTACCACGACATGGTGTTCCTTGCTGACGAGCTGGTGTGTGGTGAGGACAACGGCAACATCCGCACCGCGCTGCACGAACAGTTCGAGGTCATCTTCGTCGACGAGTTCCAGGACACGGACCCAGTGCAATATGACATTGTGCGAGCCATCGCATCCGGCGAGGTGAACGGCACCCCGGTTCCTGGGCGCCTCTTCGTAGTGGGCGACCCGAAGCAGTCGATCTACCGCTTCCGCAACGCCGACATCGACAGCTTCGACCGCGTGAAAGCAAGTTATGGCCTCGACGGAAGCGGGCACGGCGTGCTGCTGAACCTGTACCAGAACTTCCGTTCCTCCACCGCAGTGGTTTCCGCCATTAACCAGGTGTTCCCGCACATTCTGGACGGTACACGCGGCGAGGGCTTGCCAACGCAAGCCTCCTACGAAGCGATGGAAGCACAACCAACGCAGTCGTATAACCTCCCCGACGGCGACACCCGGGATCTTCCCGGCAAAGTTATTTTCCTGCACGAGGAAGACACTGCCGCTGGCACTGCTGCCGAGATCAAGCAAGCCGAGGAAGAAGACATTGTTGCACTCATCAGGGCAGCGACGAGCAACGTTGGCGGGGAATACTACCGCCATAACCCGGAGTTTGAAACGGATGCCGAAGGCAACCTCATCGAGGGCACAGCAACCCCAAAGGCGCTGCAGTTTTCTGACATCGCAGTGCTCACTCCAACGAACGGTGAGTCCCGGCGAATCGTCCGTGCGCTCAGCAACGCGAATATTCCGAGTGTGTCGGAAGGCTCAACGCTGCTCTTCCGGGTTCCTGAGGTCAGCGACCTGCTCACCGTGCTTCGCGCGATCAGCGACCCAGCTGACGCGTTCACACAGGTAGCGGCGCTGCGTACTGCGCTTCTGGGCTGCTCCGATGCACAACTCGCAGCCGCCGCGAAAGCTGAAGCTGGTGCTGCGGGCTTTGAACAGGCACAGGAGAAGGTTCAGCAAGAACGCGACTGGCTCCGTGCAAAGGCGTTGGAGGCGCAGGCGTTGGACGTCGGTACGCTTGTGCGCCATGTGGTGAGTGAGTGCGAGCTTCGTAACGCCTACGTGGCGTCGCAACGCACTGACAATCTGGGAAGCCTTGAGCAGGTGATTGCCCTGGCAGACAAGTTCGGGCGAGTAACTGGTTTGGGGCTGCGTGAGTTCGTCCGCTGGGCTGATGAGCAAACCGACAACGCCAGCTCCGCGCATGACCCGGTTTTGGACAACAACGCCAATGGCGTTCGCGTCATGACGATTCACAGGTCAAAAGGCCTCGAATTTCCAATGGTTATCGCTGCGGGATTCAGCAACCCTCCGCCACCGAACAAGACGAACAAGGGCTTCTCCCGCGGCGAAGCGAAAGTTGCGGAGGTGCAGCTGGGAGGTGTGAGCACTCCGGGTTATGAGCGTTGGAAGAAGTTCGACACAGCCGCGTCTGCCGACGAACTCAAGCGCCTCGCGTACGTCGCGCTCACGCGTGCTGAGTCTGTGTTGGCAGTGCCGCTCCACATCGGCCTGACCAAGGCGAATAAGCGGAAAGCTGTCCGCGGCACGCCGCTTATTCAAGCGCTCGATGCAATCGCCCCACTCATTCAACTGCAGGACCGCGCTTCACTCAATGCCCCAACAGACCCGCTGCCGCCTTTGGGCTTGCGCGCCTCTGTGTCCGAACAGGCTCTGTCGAATGCAAATCCAGACAGGCAGCAGGCGCTCCTCCACGCCGCAGCCGCGCTCACGCAGCGTCTCGGCGTGACATCCATCGCCCACGCCGCAGACAGTGCGAGCGCGACCGAGCAAGACATCAGCCGGGCGCAAGCGCATGATGAGGCGCCTTACGCCACCCGGATGACAGGTTCAGCGGTGCGCATGCAGCTTGAGCACGAAGGTGTGATTCCCACCGACGTTTTCCGTGCAGTAAACGCCAACGTGAGACGTGGTGACAGCGGTGCCGCTTTCGGCTCGGCGGTGCATGAAGTCATGGAACGCCTTCCTGATTCCGACGGGGACGTGAACCGCTTGAGCGCCATCGCTGCCGCGCTGTATGGCCTCCCTGACACGGCAATTGCGCAGGTCGCGGCAACGGCACGTGCGTTCTCCGCGTCGAAGCCATACATGCGCGCACTGGACTCCGACGTGGTCTACCGCGAGTTGCCTATCGCAGGCCACGTCACCGGGGTCAAGTTCGATAGGCCCAACCCGTCCGATTCGCAGGAGACGGTGACGAAGGAAGAAACGATTGCGGTCAATGGGTATATCGACCTGCTCTACCGCGACGGGGACACGTGGGTCATTGCGGATTACAAGACCGACGAATACGCCACACCCGAGCGCGTAGCCAGCTACTTCCTGCAGCTCGAGTTGTACGCCCGCATTCTTAGCCGCACGCTTGGCACTGAGGTGGGGCGATTAGAGCTGATTTTCCAGGATGGCGACGAAAGCCAGGTGGTGGATTTCTCGCGCTAGAGCTTTCGCGCTAGAGCTTTCGCGCTAGAACCCGCCGCGGAGCTGTGACTGCAGCAGCTTCTCCAGCGCGCGGGTCTTACCCACCTGCTCAAACCTGATGGGACGGGGATAGCCGTAGACCCCCACCCACAATTCCCCGCGGTTGCGGCGAACTGAGTGGATTTGGGAGTGCGGGATGGAATCGACCTTGCCTGTGCGACCGCGGGCAAGCACCCTGCGATCGGTGACCACGAAGCGTCGGCGGCGGCCCCGAATCACCGGCAGGCCAAAGCGCCAAAAGCCTAAGACCAGCCACAGGATGACCATGGCGTTGCGCGCCACTAAGGGGACTGTGGCGGTGACATCCATCCAGCCGATGGCGATCCAGCAGATACCCGTGATCAAAATCAGCTCAAGCAGGGGGAAGATCAGGTCGCTGACGGGCGCAGTGACGTCAGCAAGGACCACTTCGTCCTCGCCTACCTTGAACTGCACCTGTTTGTGCGCCTGTCGTGCCACGCGGGTAGATGTTACTAGCTGGCTGCGTTAACTGGTTGGCCGCAGGTGGTGCACGTCTCCAACGGCGTACGCGGTGCCGTCAATGATCACTTCGCCTTCATCATTGACACCGTCGACGGTGCCAACCACTTCACCGTTGTGAAGCTCGATGCGCACTGGCTGGCCGATGGTGGAGCACACCTTACGGTAATCCTCCAACAGCTGCGGGTCGCGCTGCGTCCACTGCTGGAAGCGACGCCCCATGGCGTTCAGTACTGCAATGGTGAAGTCATCAAAATCAACGTCGATGCCCTCAAGGTTCAGTGCGGTTGCCATGTCTGTGGGCAGCTCGTCTTCCTTCATGTTCAGGTTGATGCCAATGCCCACAACAACCTTTGGAAAGTCCAGGCCAGACAAAATACCTGCGATTTTCTTGCCTTTAATCTGCACGTCATTCGGCCACTTCAGCTGCGCCTGCGGCAGCACGTCTGTCACTGCCACGCCCGGCGCAATGGACAGCAACCCGAACGCCGGTGCCGGCTCCGGGACCTCAAGCACCATGCTCATAGCTAGCTGGGCATCCTTGGGGGACACCCAGTGGCGGCCAAGCCGGCCCTTGCCGTCCGTCTGCTCGTTTGCAATCAGCACACTGCCGGGTGTGCCGCGATCCAGCATGTCCGCGTTGGTGGAGCCGGTGGTTTCAACCCACTGCACATCAGACCAATACTGTGCGACCGCTTCCTGGATTCGCTGGAGGTTTTTCACGCTCATGGTTTCCAAGCCTACGACGCGCAGGCGTCTTGATGCCTATACCCAAGTGCGGAACACCGAGATGTTGGGGATGGACAGCACCTCAAGTGCGTCTTCCCCCAGCTCGGGACCCAAATCGATGGGGCTGAACTTGTCCACGTCGGGCAGCCCGGTTTCCTCGAAATCCGCCTGCGTCTGCTCGTCTAAAACGCCAACGAAGCGCGCGCCCGGAAGGACATTCAAGCCGGCTACCAAGGGCTCCTGCAGTTGTGTGTCAAGCTTTTCGTTCCACACGCGCGGCATCAGCTCACGGATGTCACGCGGCAACCAAGCTTCAATGGCGTGGACGGTGTAAATCACATCATCACTGCCAAGGTCTTCATTCAGCGTTGCGGCGAGCTTGGCCAGGTACTTCGGCATCACCCACTCGTCGCTGAACAACGACACGGTAATCAGGCTGCTGTAGAGCGCACCAATCACAGTGCGGCGATATACCCCGTCTGCCAAGAAGCGGTCCTGGCGTGCCAGTCGGCAAAGCTGCTTGGCGTGCGCCAGATGGGAGTAGAACTCCACAGGCGTGCTGCCACGACGCTCTACAAGCTGCATCTGGGCAGCACTGGTCAGCGTACGCAGGAGGTGGAAGGCAGGACGGTCAGTGTGAAACTTGCAGGTGACAAACTGGTCATCCATGATGCGTCGCACCATGGCGCGTGTATCAAGCGTGCCGTCCGGGAACATCGGCACAGGCAGCACGGTGCGCCCGGTGAGCTGGTATTCATCAGCCGGCAAGTCCTCATCATCCACCATGAGCACGCTGACTGCCTCATGGTCAGGCGTTAAGGTGCGCTGGAAATCCTCCGCGCTTTGACGGTCATCCACCACTACGCGGCGCTGCGTAAAACCAGGGCCCGCGTAACGCTGCGGCATCCAGGACTCGATTTGCTCACACAGCTCCTCAAGAGGCTCAAGCACGAAGTTGCCCGCCAACTCCTCGCCGTAGCGCGCCACCAGGTATGCCTGGGTAAAACGTGGGTCCCACGCCTGCAGCACCTCAAGGTTGGATGCTGCGTGCCAGAAGTAACGCATCGCCTCCTTCGGACGCGAATCCACCGCCGCACGTGCCAGGTCCAGTACCTGGAACGTGTCTGCCAGCACCACGTAGGCATCCAGCGATTCATCGCGCGTGTCTTCCTCCGGCTGGTACTCAGCCGCAACGTTTGCCAGGTGCGTGAGCAAGGCACGGGTGGCATCCATCTGTGCTTCCGTCAGGTACTGGGTGCCGCGCGGGCTGATTTCAACTTCTGCGTGCAGCTTCGTGCCGTGGATGGTGGTGTCGAAGGAAAGTACTTCGCGCTGTCGCTCTGGTGTGTTCATAAGGACCTCCTTTGTCCAAAAATCTCATTCCCCGGTGTTGGGATTTCAGTGTAAAAGGCGTACCCCACACACCCTCTCAAAATTCAGAACACTTGTTCCCAAAACCGGGTACGATCATGCCTATGCAGATCCCTTCCAACACCCTCATTCCGCTGTTCGTCAGCTCCGGTGTGCTCCATTTCCTCAAACCCGAGCCCTTCGACAGCATTGTCCCGCCGCAGCTTCCAGGACCCGCACGCAACTACACATACGCCTCCGGAGCCGCCGAATTGCTCGCCGCGGTGCTGCTCGCCTCCCCAGCACTTGGCCCGCGCAGCAACCCAGATCACGTACGCAGGTCAGCGGCAATGCGTCGCGCCGGCGGATACTTGTCCGCCGCGCTGCTGACGGCGGTGTGGCCTGCAAATTTCTACATGAGCTGGAAGTGGCGCAAGAAGCCCTGGTACCAGCAAGCTGCCGGGATTGCGCGCCTTCCGCTGCAGATCCCACTCATCCAGGCTGCGTGGCGTGTGACACGGCCATCTCGCCCTGATTAGGCACAGGCAGTTGTAGCACTAAACTAGGTCCCCATGACTTCCAAACCCGATTTGACCACCACCGCCGGTCGCATCCAGGATTTGCGCGATCGCCTCGCCGAGGCGCAGGTCCCTGCCGGTCAGGAGGCGATCGATGCCGTGCGCGAAAGCGGCAGCGCCACCGCCCGCGAGCGCGTTGAGTTGCTGCTGGATAGCGGCACGTTTGTGGAGACTGACGCGCTGGCCCGCCACCGGATCGAGGCCTACAAGATGTACCGCACCAAGCCCGCCACCGACGGCGTGGTCACTGGTTACGGTCTTGTGCATGGCCGCCGCGTGTTCGTGTTTTCCCAGGACAGTTCGCTTTTCGACGGTGCGATGGGCGAAGTCTACGCCGAAAAAATCCTGAAACTCTACGAGTTGGCAACGAAGACCGGCGTGCCGGTTATTGGCATCTATGACTCGGTTGGCCCGCGTTTCCAGGAGGGCATTGTTACTGCCCACATGCAGGCGAAGATTTTGCGTGCAGCCGCCCAGGCGTCTGGTCTGGTGCCGCAGATCGCCGTGGTAGCAGGTGATACTGCATCCCTTCCGGCAACCACGGTGCCGCTGGCAGATTTCGTGGTCCAGGTGGCTGGCGCTTCCTTCGATGGCGGCGAGGCACACTTGACTGTGGACACGGACGCTGCGGCAATTGCCCAGGTGCGCGACCTGCTGGCTTTCCTGCCACTGAACAACGTTGCCGCTTCCCCGCTGGGCACGGAAGCGGAGAAGGCTTCCGAGCTAGACCTGGACACGTTCATGCCAGACGATGACCCCCAGGACTATGACGTCCGTGAGATCATCAACGCGGTCACGGACGGTGATTTCTTCGAGCTCGGCGCGCAGACGGCTGGCAGCGTGCTCACTGGCTTGGCGCACATCGGTGGCCGTGCCGTTGGCGTTGTGTCCACCCAGCCGCAGGTTGATGGTGGCACGCTCACGGGTGCCGCGGCACGCAAGGCTGCGCGGTTCATCCGCACCTGCGACGGCTTCAACCTGCCGTTGGTGCAGTTCGTGGACTGCGCGGATGCCGTTATTCCTGCTGGCGAGGATGCCCCTCTCAGCGGCGCGGCGGCGCTGGCCTACGCGTTCGCGGAGGCCCAGGTGGGCACGGTGACTGTGATTACGCGCAAGGCGCTGGGCACCGCGTATGCGCTGCTTGGTTCGAAGGGCTTGGGCGCTGATTTGGTGTTTGCGTGGCCGACTGCGCAGATCGCGCTGGCGGATGCCGCGACGGCTGCCGAGGCTATTGGTACTGACGTCGCCGAGTACGAGGCCGAAAACCTCAACCCGTACGTGGCTACCGAGCGTGGTCTTGTAGATGCGGTGATTGAGCCCTCCCAGACCCGCACCCAGGTGCTTGAGGGCCTGCGTCTGCTGGAGCGCAAGGTTGTCTACCCGCCGGTGAAAAAGCACGGCAATATGCCGCTGTAGGAGGGTTTTGCAATGGATATTGAGGTTCTAAAGGGCAATCCCACTGAAGACGAGCTGGCTGCCTTGGTGCAGGTGCTGCAGGAGCTGAAGGCGAAGAACTCGGCTGCCGCTCCTGCGGACGCGAACGGTTGGGGCGCTCCTGCCCCGCGCAATTACCGCGGCCCGCTGTTTAACCCGCACGCGTTTCATAGCGCGGTGTATTTCTAGATGCGGTTGGTGCTGGCGTCGCAGTCACCGTCGCGACGCATGCTGCTCGAGCAAGGCGGGGTTCGCCCCTTCCTTCGCCCGGCCAACATTGATGAGGATGCGCTGATCGCTCAGCTTGCAGACGCTGAACCGCACCACATCGTCAGCGCCCTCGCCCGCGCAAAGGCGGAGACGGTTGCACCGGAGTTTCCGGAAGATGTGGTCATTGGGTGTGACTCCATGCTGCTTTTAGACGGCACGCTGCTGGGCAAACCGCACACCCCCAAGCGAGCGATTGAGCGTTGGAAAGCACAGCGCGGCAAGACAGCGCACCTGTTGACGGGCCACGCGGTGTGTTTCCGCGGCGAGTGGGTGGTGGACACGGTCTCCACCGCGATTCGTTTCGGCGAGGTGTCCGACGCCGACATCGCCGCCTACGCCCACTCCGGCCAACCACTGGGCTGCGCGGGCGCGTTTACCTTGGAGGCACTCGGAAGCTGGTTCATCGACTCCATCGACGGCGACCCAACCAGCGTCATCGGCCTATCAATGCCGCTGCTGCGCAAGTGTTTGTACCGCTTCGGGCTGGATGCCTCGGATTTCTGGGAGTCCTAGTAGCCGCTTGTCCTAGTAGCCGCTCTCTTTGAGGAACTCGTCCAGGACATCGAGCTTGCCGGGGCGCCCGTCTATGTTCATCCGCAGCCAACCGCCAATCGTGTTGATCGGGTTGCGCTCGCTCGACGGCAGGCTTAAATCCAAATCCTCAGATCCAAAGAGGGCTTCGTAAACTTCACGACGCTCTTCGTCATCATCCGCATCAATTGTGATGGCCAGACGCAGCGGCAGATCACCGCGGGAACGCCGGTTCACATCAGCGCCACTAGCAACCAAGCGCTTCGCCAACGCGCCGTCGCCCTTGCCTAGGCGCTCATTGCCGCCAAGCAGCAGCGCAAGCGTGCTGTTGCCATACTCCACCGACGCGGCGTCTGCTCCCCTGTCCAACATGTCGTTTGCAATCTTGGCGCGGGCTTCGGGGTCGGGGTTAATCAGTCCCTCACGAAGCATCGCAGTCACGTCATCTGTTTCGGGATCAAAAACGTCCATGAACTCTTCATACGTGCCGGTTCGTGCGGTATACATTGCGCTTGCCATCGGGACTCCTTTGCAACAGTTCAGGTTGAAACCGGGCAGGTAGGCCCCACTATAAAGTTGCACACCCCAAAGCACCCTTGCCGTCAGCTGGCAATCTGCCGTCAAAAAGAACCAGCAAAAAGGGCCCGACCACACGGCCGGGCCCATCACGCTTGGGGCGTTAGTGAGCTACTAGGCGTCAGAATCTGCCTTGTCCGCCTTGTCCTGATCAAACTCAACAAGCTTGGAGGTGTTCTGCGCAGTCTTCACGGTGGCCACGTAGAACTCCAGGCTCAGGCGCGCACCAACCGTAGCAAACAGCGCCAACGCGGTGCCCACGATCAAGTACACGATCAGGCCCAGGAAGCCTTCGCCAACACCCTCGCTGAAGCCGATGAGGGAAGCGATCAGACCAGCCGCCCAGGCCAGTGCGATGAGACCCAGGAAGATAGCGTAAATAACCTTGGCAAAGTCAATGGTGATGAAGCGGCTGAAGGAGAAATCAAACAGGGCCTGGAAGAAGCCGTCGCCAGGCTTCTTGCGACCGTTGTTGCTCGACGGCACACCATACTGACCCTGCGGACCGTAACCCTGCGGGTAGCCGCCCTGCGGGTAACCAGCGCCGTACTGCGCCTGCTGGAAATCACCCTGACCGTACTGGCCCTGCTGCTGGTAGCCGTACTGGCCATACTGGCCCTGCTGCTGTGCCTGACCCTGCGCCTGGTACTGCTGCTGGGAGTAATCCTGCTGCTGGTGCTCACCCTGGCCGTAACCGCCCTGGGAGCCGCCTTGGCCGTACTGGTTTTCGCCGTACGGGGTGTAACCACCCTGGCCATACTGCGGCTGGGAAGGCGTGCCCCACTCAGACGCAGCGGAGTCAGCGCTGCTGGACGTGCTGCCAGCGGTGCTGCCGAACTCAGTTGTCTGCTCGCTAGAGGTCTCCGGAGTCGGCTCCGCGGTGAAATCCGGCTTGTCGTTCTGGTCGTCTGCACCATTCGGGTTGTACGGGTTGGACATGACTCTCCTTAATCGTTGAAAAGTTTTCGGTCCCCCACTTTAGACGCCTCTGTCTGCCTTTGCGCGGTAACGTAGGGCCATGGAATTCAACGATATGCTCGCTCCCCCGCCAGTTCACTTGCCTGAAGACCCGGCTCACGGTAACGATTTGCTGGATGATGCAACGGCAATCGCCCACCCTGACTCCCCCGCTGTGTGGGCGGCTCGCGCCGAGCGTGAACTGGCCGAGGGCAACCAGATTGTTGCCTACGCCTACGCGCGCACCGGCTACCACCGCTCGCTTGACCGCCTGCGCGCCAACGGCTGGAAGGGCTGGGGTCCGGTCCCGGCATCGCACGAGGCAAACCAGCCGGTATTAAAGGCGATTGCGATGTTGGCGTTGGCGTCCAAGGTTATTGGCGATGACGCTGAGTACGACCGCTGCCGCCAGATGCTTTCGGACGCTGACCCGGCAAGCGTAGCGGGGCTTCTGGACAGCCAGGAGGCGTAAAAATGACAGCCAGCACCCGTGCGGGGCTCGCCGGCGCCGCACTACTCCTGCCGTTGGCACTCGCCGCGTGCGGCGCTGGCGGCGCTGAACAGCCCAGGCAGCACAGCGCCACGGAGGCGATTTTCACCTCGGTGGACGCAGCACCAGAAGCGGCATCCGAAACACCCACGGTTACAGAGGTCATCACCACAACCTCAACACAGGCTCCGCCGGAAACCACCTCGCAGCCGGACGACACTTGCGCGAACCTGCCGAAGGACCCACGCAAGCAGTATGAGACCGGCACTGCACCGGGCCGGATGCCTGCAGCCGATGGCAGTGATTACAACTTCTGGATCGACAACATTGATAACCACTACGATCCCTGCGCGCCCCTGTCCTGGATCGTCTTCGACGGCCAGCTGGGCGACGTCAACGGTCCCGCCGGCACAGCCGGTTCTATTACCGACGGTGTTGCGTTCTACTCCTACGGCAAACCACAAATAGACATGCACATCTTCGGCCGAGTGGACTCCATCCAACTCGTCGAAGACAAGGTGCTGGAATTTACCTGGAGCGAACGTACTCGCTCCACTGCCGAAGGGTTCACCGCCCAATACACCGTGCGTATTCAAACCCAAAGCGGCGGCATCGCCGCCACCGAAGGCAACGTGGCCGAGTTCTACCAACGGTGGAGCGACCGAAGCGGGTTCTACATGCTCGGCACCTACGACTAAAAACCACCCCGGCCACTGGGAAAAGTGGTGGGGTGGTGGGGGACGCATTAGACGTCGGCAAGCAGAAAGCCCTTAGGCGTGCTTTGCCTCCACGCGGCCGATTGCCTCTTCTGCAACCATCTCCTGGATGCCCATGTCCAGCTCAGAGGTGAAGCCGACGCAAGAGCAGTTGATCTCGCCGAGAACGTAGGTGTCCTCACCCGTCTCGTCATCATCCGCAAGCATGAAGTCCGCGGTCCAGATCAGCGGAATGTTATCGCCACCAAGGTTCTCAGCGATGACCGGGCGAGCGTCGGCGAACATGTCAACCAGCTCCTGCCACTCCTCCGGCTTCTGGTAGGTGTACTTCGCACCAGAGAACAGGGTTGCAGAGAACGCGTCGCCGCCCTCAGCCGGCTTCTTGTGCACAACAAACACCGGGTGCGGGCCAACCAGCAGAATGCGGATCTCACCCTCGACGATGCGCGGCATGAAACGCATGTCAACCAGCATGCCGTTGTCGCCCACGATGTACTGCTCACAGAACTCCATGAACTCACCCAGCTCGCGCTCCTCGGTGTGGTTGTCCACAGCCTCGGTGCAGCGCAGCTTCGTGTCCAGCGGCAGAGCGGTACCCGGCTCCACGGAAGCGGCAAGCTCCGGATCCGCCAGGCGCACGCGCCAGATGCCGGAACCGGTGGAGCCACGGTTCTGCTTCAGCACACGCTCGCCGTAGGACAGGGAGGTTGGGAAGGTGTTCTTGAACGTCTCCACGTCGTAGTACGCGGCGGTGTCAGACGGGACCAGGTCCGTCTTGTTCAGCTTCACCAGGGCGTCCTTCGCGCCGTAGGAGATCATCTCCTCCGGGGTGGACATGCCAATCAGGCCAGCCTCAGACAGTCGGGTCAGCAGGTCAAAGTAGCCCTTCTCGCCGCCCGGGATGTTGCCCGGGTTCACACGGGAGATGTACGCATCAAAGTTCTCGGAAACGTACTTGAACAGGTCCTCGGACCACTCAGGGCGGAAGAAGACAACCTCAGCGTGCCAGCCCTTGTCCTTGATCGCATTGACAATCGGCATGGTGTCCTTGCGGTGGCCGTCAATGTACTTGTCGGAGCCGCCCTCGACCTCAAAAACTACAATTGCCTTCTTCACTACGTTCCCCTTCGGAGTAGATCAACATGTTTCATGTATGACCTTATTGCGCCCAAGGTGTATTAGCCGACTTAGTACGGCATTTAGTGTTTAACTTCACACCACCCCGCTACCCGCATTAATAAGGGTTAGATCTTACCAATTTTTCCCATCTTGGGCCCGTTGCTTCTTGCACAAAGGTAGGGTTTGGCGTAACAGCATTTTTACAGCATTTTTTCGTTCGCGCGAGCTTCGCCCAAGCCGCTCCAGTTCGCCCGAGGAGGACCCCAACGTGGGAATTGAACTAGACACAAGCCCCCAATTTCAGCAGTTTTCCAACCCCGAGAAGTTTGTTTCGCCGGCGTGGCTTTCCGCACGCCTGGGTATGGACGGGTTGAAGGTTGTGGAAAGTGATGCGGACGCATACCTCTACGACATTGGCCACATTCCTGGCGCCATGCGCATTGACTTCACTAGGGACCTGAATGATCCGTTGATTCGTGACATTTTGGACGCTGAGGCGTTTGCCAAGCTCATGGAGCAGCGTGGCATCTCCCGTGATGACACGGTGGTTATCTACGGTGATCGCGCGAACTGGTGGGCGGCATACACGGCTTGGGTGTTTGAGATTTACGGCCACCCGGATGTGCGTCTGCTCGACGGTGGGCGTGACGCTTGGATGGGCGAAGAGCGCGACACGTCCTTTGTTGTGCCGGAGTGCACTCCATCTCACTACCCTGTTCCGGAGCGCAACGACGGTCCGGTGCGCACCTTTGCGGCGGACCTGTTGAGTGGGGTTGAGGGCATCCAGCTTATCGACGCTCGCGTGAAGGAACTCTACGACGGCTCCAACATGACCGAGCGCACCTTCCGCCACGGCCACATCCCGGGTGCCGTGAATGTGCCGTGGGGCCGTTCGGTATTTCCCAACTCGCTGTTCCGTGCGCGTAAGGACATCGAGGCGATTTATAAGGACTTCGACCCGAAGAAAAAGACCGTGGTGTACTGCCAAAGCGGTGAGAGTTCTGCGCACACGTGGTTTGTGTTGAAGCACATCCTGGGCTTTGAGGACATCTCGTTGTATGACGGCTCTTGGGTGGAATGGGGCAACATGGTACGCGTGCCCGTGGCCAAGGCGTAGCCTTTGGGCGATATGATTGGTAGTTCTAACCGCTAAGAAATGAAACGGAAGATGCGTGTCTACCGATCTAACTAAGGTGCTAACGAAAGTCCTGATTGCTAACCGCGGCGAAATCGCCGTGCGTGTTATTCGTGCTGCAAAAGATGCAGGTATTGCGTCTGTAGCCGTCTACGCGGAGCCCGATACGGATGCCCCGTTTGTTGCCTTGGCCGATGAGGCGTTTGCCCTCGGCGGCACTACTGCAGCGGAGTCCTACCTGGATATGGACAAGATCTTGCAGGCCGCCGCGGACTCCGGGGCGGATGCGATCCACCCGGGTTACGGCTTTTTGTCTGAGAACGCCGAGTTTGCCCAGAAGGTTATTGACGCTGGTCTGACATGGATTGGCCCCTCGCCGGAGTCTATCGCTGCACTGGGCGACAAGGTGACTGCGCGCCAGATTGCGCAGCGTGCGAATGCGCCGATGGCGCCGGGCACGAAGGACCCGGTTGCCAGTGCCGATGAGGTTGTGGCCTTTGCGGATGAGCACGGCCTGCCCGTGGCTATTAAGGCCGCGTTTGGCGGCGGCGGCCGCGGCATGAAGGTGGCCTACACCCGCGAGGAAATTCCGGAGTTGTTTGAGTCCGCAACGCGTGAGGCCACTGCTGCGTTTGGTCGTGGCGAGTGCTTTGTGGAGCGCTACCTGGACAAAGCCCGCCACGTTGAGGCCCAGGTGTTGGCGGATACACACGGCAACGTTGTGGTGATGGGTACGCGTGATTGCTCGCTGCAGCGCCGCTTCCAGAAGCTCATTGAGGAGGCCCCAGCGCCGTTTTTGACTGATGAGCAGCGCGAACGCATCCACGAGTCCGCCAAGGCCATCTGCCGCGAGGCTGGCTACTACGGCGCGGGCACGGTGGAATACCTCGTTGCCGCTGACGGGCTGGTGTCCTTCCTTGAGGTCAACACCCGCCTGCAGGTGGAGCACCCGGTTACAGAGGCCACCACTGGCGTTGACTTGGTGCGTGAGCAGTTCCGCATCGCCGCTGGCGAGAAGCTGCGTTTTACGGAGGATCCAACTCCTCGCGGCCATGCCATTGAGTTCCGCATTAACGGTGAGGACGCTGCGGAGAACTTCATGCCCGCACCGGGCACGATCACTACGTACGCGGAGCCGGCTGGCCCGGGTGTGCGTGTGGATTCCGGCGTGCGCGCAGGCTCCGTGGTTGGCGGCCAGTTCGACTCCATGATGGCCAAGCTGATTGTTTACGGCGAAGACCGTACCCAGGCTATTGAACGCGCCCGCCGCGCCTTGGACGAGTACATCGTGGGTGGCATTCCTACGGTGATTCCGTTCCATCGGGCCATGCTTGATAACGACGCGTTTACCGCACCTAACGACAACTTCACCGTCTACACTCGCTGGATTGAAGAGGAATGGTCGGGCGAGCTCGCCCCGTCCGAGAACCTGGATCTTGGCGATGACCTTGAAGAGCTCGGCGAGAAGCAGCGCTTTGCCGTTGAGGTAGGTGGGCGTCGTATTGAGGTGGCGCTGCCGGCGTCCCTAGTAGTGGGCAACGGACGCAAGAAGCGTCGCCGCGCCGCTGGTGCAAAGGTTGCCGCCTCTGGCGATGCGGTTGCCTCCCCGATGCAGGGCACCGTGATCAAGCTCAACGTGGCCGAGGGCGACGAGGTTGCTGAGGGTGACGTAGTTGTGGTGCTTGAGGCGATGAAGATGGAGAACCCGGTCAAGGCACACAAGTCTGGCACCGTGACCGCCCTTGCTGTTGAGGCTGGTGCCCAGGTGAACAAGGGCGCCGCCCTCATGGAGCTGAAGTAGCGATCGGGCGCCTGGCTTAAAACTGGCTGGCCTAGAACGGCAGCTGGATGTTCGCTGCCTGGGCAAACGCCGGCAGCGCAAGGCCAAGCACGGCGGTGATGGCAATGAGCACCATCGCGATCGTCTCCGGGTTGCTTGAGCCGCCAGTGGCGCCCCCTGCCGGTGCGGACGCTCCACCCTTTGGCACCACAACTGGGGTTTTCACCGAAATAGCGTTGGTGCCGTCTTTCTTATAGAAGCGGGCGATCTTTCGCATTTCTTCATCCGAAGAAGGCGCTTCGGCGTCCTCAGTAATAGATGCCCGAAGCGCTACGAGCTGATCCTGCTCCGAGGTACTCACAATGTTCTGGCCTGCAAGGACGCCCAGGAAGCCGCCGCCTTCGCGCCACACGGGCGCACCGGAATCACCAGGACGCGCGCCCGTGTTTTCCCAGTAAATGTTGCCACCGATCGTGCCTATGAAGTCGCCGCAGCGGGTGGTCTGCGTTGTAGCGCCGGCGAAGCAAATCTTGTCGCCGGATTTCAGCTCATCGATGTCCGTCCTTGCGTTACCAGAAAGCGGGTTGCCCTCCAACCGGACGCCGCGATTGAACAGGATCAATGCCCAGTCATTGCCAGTGTGTTCCGGGTTGTACTTCCCTGAACGCACCGTTGCCCCAACCAGCACCCACTGGTCGCCGGACTTGACGTAGACCTTCTCAGTGCGGTTTTTGCCACAGTGACCAGCGGTGTAGCCGGCCGGACCCGACGGGCTTTGCTCAATGTAGCCAAGCGTGCACTGGGAGGACTCCCCCACCCTGATTCGGTCGCCTTGGCGCACGGTGACTGTGTCAGCGTGCGCGGCGGGCACTGTTGCCACCGTCGGCACCGCTGCAACCATCATCGCAGACGCTAATGCTAGAGCCACCGTTTTTTGCTGCATGATGCAAAACCCTACAACCCCGCCGCCGCCTCAACCAATACGACGCAATACGATGGTGCGCATGCCTGAATTCACGTTTAAACGAGCAACCGAGTCTGATCGCACCTATCTGCTGCGCCTGAACTACCTCACTGAGGTCTTCGGCGATGAAACTGCTGCGATGGCTGAAGATTCGCTCTCCGGCGTCGCCCCCTACATCGACAACTGGGATCCGGAACGTGACGGCGGCATCATCGCCTTTGATGAGTTCCGCACGCCCGCCGGCGGCACATGGCTGCGCTACTGGGAAAAGCCGACTGACGGCTACGCCAACGTTGCTCCCAACGTGCCGGAGCTTGCGATTGCGGTAGAGAACCGTTTTGCAGGCAACCGCCTGGCGGCCCGCCTGCTTGAGGCGGTAGCGGA
Source organism: Corynebacterium riegelii (assembly GCF_016728505.1). GTDB lineage: Bacteria > Actinomycetota > Actinomycetes > Mycobacteriales > Mycobacteriaceae > Corynebacterium > Corynebacterium riegelii. The sequence continues at coordinate 1,221,231 of NZ_CP068159.1, read as the reverse complement.
ACTTGCACGCGAGCAGGGCGCGCCGCAGCTTGCACTGTGGGTTGACCCCAACAACCCGCGTGCACGCCACCGCTACGAAGCCTTCGGCTTCCGCGACTACCCGGATGCCGAGAACGTGATGGTCCTCGACATCTAGGCTTATCCCCCCGGCTAGGCCTATCCCAGGCCTAGCTGATCACAACCACCAGGTCGCCGCCTTCCACCTTGGTGGCCTGCGACAGGGCTACGCGCTCGACCGTGCCAGACTTCGGTGCGGAGATCGCAGCCTCCATCTTCATGGCTTCGATGGTGGCAACTGGGTCGCCTTCCTTGACTTCGTCGCCAACCTTGACCGTCACGTTGACCACGCCGGCGAACGGCGCTGCTACGTGGCCCGGGTTGGAGCTGTCAGCCTTTTCCACCTCAGCCACGGTGGACTCGGCGTTCTGGTCGCGCACCAGCATCGGGCGGACCTGGCCGTTGACGGTGAGGATGACCTGGCGCATGCCCTTCTCATCCGGCTCACCAACCGCATCCAGGCGGACCACCAGCGGCGGGATGTTCGCGTCGATCTCGCCGTAGTAGATCATCGTCTCCTCGCCCTCTTCAAGGCCGTAGAAGAACGTCTTGTCACCCAGCTGGTCAGTGATGCCGTAGGTGCGCTTGTGCTCCAGGAACTCGTTGTACTGCTTCGGGAAGAGCAGCTTGTCCAAAGCTACGCGACGCTTAACGTGGTCAGTGCCCTCCAGATCCGGCACGAGCTCCTCCGGCACATCCACCGTGTGGTCAACCACAGAGCGGTTCTCCAGGGCCTTCTCGCGCAGCTCTGGCCAGCCGCCAGGAGGCGTACCCAGCTCACCCTGCAGGAAGCCGATAACGGACTCCGGAATGTCGTACTTGCGCGGGTTCTCCGCAAACTCCTCCGGGCTCACGCCCTGGCCCACCAGCTGCAGCGCAAGATCGCCCACCACCTTCGACGACGGGGTCACCTTCGTCGGACGGCCAAGAATGGTGTTCACACCTGCGTAGTAGTCCTCGATGAGCTCGAAGCGGTCCTCCAGGCCCAATGCCTTCGCCTGCGTACGCAGGTTGGACAGCTGGCCGCCCGGGATCTCGTGCTTGTACACGCGACCGGTCGGGCCCGGGATGCCGGACTCAAACGGTGCGTAGACCTGGCGCACAGCCTCCCAGTACGGCTCCATGTCAGAGACCGCCTGCAGGGAGATGCCGGTGTCACGCTCCGTGTCTGCGAACGCGGCAACCAGTGCGGACATGGACGGCTGGGAGGTGGTACCTGCCAGCGGTGCCGAGGCCACGTCCACCACGTCAGCGCCAGCGTTTGCGGCAGCCAGGTAGGTAGCCAGCTGGCCACCAGCGGTGTCGTGGGTGTGCACGTGCACCGGCAGATCAAAGCGCTCACGCAGCGCCTTGACCAGCTTCGCTGCCGCACCCGGACGCATCAGGCCAGCCATGTCCTTAATGGCAAGCACGTGGGCGCCAGCCTCGACGATCTCTTCCGCCAGCTTCAGGTAGTAATCCAGCGTATACAGGTCCTCATTCGGATCCAGCAGGTTACCGGAGTACGCCATAGCCACCTCAGCGACGGTGGTGTTGGTCTCCAGCACTGCGTCAATTGCCGGGCGCATCTGGCTGACGTCATTAAGGGCGTCAAAGATACGGAAGATGTCAATGCCAGAGGTTGCAGCCTCCTGCACAAACGCGCGGGTCACAGAATCCGGGTACGGCGTGTAGCCCACCGTGTTGCGGCCACGCAGCAGCATCTGGATGTTCACGTTCGGCATGGCCTCACGCAGCTCGTCCAAACGCATCCACGGGGACTCGTGCAAGAAGCGCATGCCCACGTCGAAGGTGGCGCCGCCCCATGCCTCCACGGAAGTCAGCTGCGGAGTCAGGTGACCAACGTGCTTAGCTGCAGCAACCAGGGTGTTGGTACGGATACGCGTTGCCAGCAGAGACTGGTGCGCATCACGGAACGTGGTCTCCGTAACCCCCAGGGCAGTCTGGTTACGCAGCTTCTCCGCCCACTTCTTCGGGCCCAGCTCCAGAAGATCATCGCGGGAACCACGCGGGGTGTCCGGGTAATCCAGCTTCGGCAGCTTCTTGGACGGCTGGATGCTCGTCGGGCGCGGACCGTTCGGCTTGTTCACGGTCACTTCAGCCAGGTAGTTCAGGATCTTGCCTGCATCATCCGCAGCGTTCGGAGCATCCAAAAGGTGCGGGTGCTTTGCAATGAAGCTTGTGTTCACACGCTCATAGCGGAACTCCGGCTCACTCAGCAGCGCACGCAGGAAGCCAATGTTGGTGGACAGGCCATCAATGGCGAACTCATTGAGAGCACGCAGCGCGCGGTCCACAGCCACCTGGAAGTTACGCCCACGGCAGGTCATCTTCACCAGCAGGGAGTCAAAGTTCGGAGTGATCGGGGTACCAACGGCCACCGAGCCGTCCAAACGCACACCCGCGCCACCCGGGGAACGGTAGCCAGTGATGGTGCCAGAATCCGGCCTAAAGCCGTTGTGCGGATCCTCAGTGGTAATACGGCACTGCAGCGCAGCACCGTTGACCTCAATAAGGTCCTGGCTCAGGTGCACGTCCTCCAGCTTCGCCCCGGCGGCAATGTACATCTGGTTTTTCACAATGTCGATGCCGGTGACTTCCTCAGTCACGGTGTGCTCCACCTGAACACGCGGGTTCATCTCGATGAAGACGTGGTTACCCTGCTCATCTACAAGGAACTCGACGGTACCGGCACCCTCGTACTCAATTTCCTTACAGAAGTTCACCGCGTCCTGGCAGATACGCTGACGCTGCTCATCCGTAATGTGCTGCGCAGGAGCGATCTCAACCACCTTCTGGTGGCGGCGCTGCACCGAGCAGTCACGCTCAAAGAGGTGGACCACGTTGCCGTAGCTGTCGGCCATGATCTGCACCTCAATGTGCTGCGGGTTAATCACGGCGCGCTCGATGTAGACATTCGGGTCACCGAAGGCAGCCTCCGCCTCACGCGACGCCTCAGCTGCAAGCTTCTCTACATCCTCGATCTTCTCAATGAAGCGCATGCCGCGGCCGCCACCACCGGCAACTGCCTTCACAAACACCGGGAACTGGAAATCCTTGGCATACTCAGCCAACTGCTTCGGGTCCGAAGACGGCTCCGAGTCCTGCAGCGTAGGCAAGCCAGCGCGCTGAGCAGCATGGACAGCGGCAGACTTATCACCAGTCAAATCAAGGGTCTCAGCGGTAGGGCCAATGAACTTGATGCCCTCCTCTTTACAGCGGCGGGCAAGGTCCGCACGCTCAGACAGGAACCCGTAGCCGGGGTACACAGCATCCGCGCCGGTCTGTTTTGCCGCACGGATGATTTCTTCAATGTCCAGGTACGCCTTGACAGGCTGGCCCTCAACACCGATTTGAACCGCTTCGTCCGCGAACGGGCGGTGGAACGAGTTACGGTCCTCACGTGGGTAGACCGCAACCGTCTTCGCACCTGTTTCAAAGGCGGCGCGAAACGCGCGCACCGCAATCTCGCCACGGTTGGCCACCAGGATCTTTTTAAAGGTGGGAAGTTCGTTCAGTGGAAGCGTGTCCGGATTCATCGCTTTTCCTTTCGCAATGGCTGCAAATGACTGCAAGTATGTTTCAAATAGTATCGGAGTGCGGGTTGGTATCACCTAGAAACTGGAGAAAAAGTTCGCTCTCCGCACGCAAACACCCCCACTTCGTAGGGAGGTGGGGGTGGTTCACGCAAACGTCGTCAAGCTTGAAGCTCTATTTACGCTTCGATGTGACGCTCCTCCGGACCGTTGTACGCAGACAGCGGGCGGATCAGCGAGTTGTTCTCAAACTGCTCAATGATGTGCGCAGTCCAGCCGGTGATGCGGGACATCACGAACAGCGGGGTGAAGAACTCAATGTCAAAGCCAAGGATGTAGTACGCCGGGCCGGACGGGAAGTCCAGGTTCGGGCGGATCTTGATGGACGTGTTGTCATGCATGGTCTTGGCCATGATGTCGTACATCTCAACCCACTTCTGTGCGTCCTTCTCCGGGTGCTCAGCAGCGAGCTTCTTGAATGCGGCTTCCATCGTCGGCACGCGGGAGTCGCCCTTCTTGTACACGCGGTGGCCGAAGCCCATGACAAGCTCCTTGTTCTTGAGCTTGTTCAGGCACCACTCCTCAGCCTTCGCCGGGTCCCCAATCTCCTCCATGTGGTGCATCACGAACTCGTTCGCACCACCGTGCAGCGGGCCCTTCAGCGCGCCGATTGCACCGGTGATGGCGGACCAGCCGTCAGACATCGTCGAGGCAATGGTGCGTGCGGTGAAGGTGGAAGCGTTGAAGGAGTGCTCAGCGTAGAGAATCATCGTCTTCTCAAACGCCTCAATGTCGGACGGGATGTTCGCCGGCGACTTCTCATCATCACCAAACACCATCCAGAGGAAGTTCTCGGAGAAGCCCTTCTCCTTGCTCGGAGCGATGTACTCCTTGCCCTGGCGGCGGCGGATATCCGTAGCCACGATGGTGGGCAGCTTTGCCAGCAGCTTACGGCCGATGGACTGCAGGTGATCCGAGTCCTTCGTGAACTTCTCCGGATCCTCAGCACCCAGGTAGGACACTGCGGTACGCAGCACGTCCATCGGGTGGCAGTCCTTCGGCATGAAGTTGATCACCTGGATCAGCTCTTCATCAATGTCACGGTTTTCCATGCAGCCGCCGCGGAACTCTTCCAGCTGCTCCGGGGTCGGCAGCTCACCGTTCCACAGCAGGTAGGCGACCTCTTCAAAGGTGCAGTGCTCAGCCAGCTCCTGAACCGGGTAGCCGCGGTACAACAGCGAGTTGGTCTCCGGGTTGACCTTGGATACTGCCGTGTAGTCAGCGACAACGCCGTTAAGGCCCTTGCGGATTTCTTGCTCAGTCATTTCTCGGTCACTCCTTATTTGAAGGTCTGGGTGTAGGTGTCTTTGGAATAGGTGAAGACGGACTGGTCGAACTGGTTGTACTCGTCGTAGCGAACCAGCTCGTACAGGCGGGAACGGTGCTGCATCTTGTCCAGCCACGGCTCCTGCGTGCCGGTTTCTGCGATGTCTCGCAGCATTGCCTCGGTCTGGCCCATGGCGATGCGGAAGGTGGTCACCGGCCAGATCACCGCGTTGTAGCCGAGCTCCTCCAAGCGAGGTGCCGGAATCAGGTCGGTCTTGCCAAACTCGGTCATGTTGGCCAGCAGCGGCGTATCAACGGCTTCGCGGAACTTTGCAAAGTCCTCTTCCGAGTACAACGCCTCGGTGAAGATGAGGTCCGCGCCGGCGTCGGCGTAGGCCTTCGCGCGCTCGATGGCTTCGTCGATGCCCTCGATGCCGGCGGCGTCGGTACGCGCACAGATGACAAACGCATCGTCGTGACGCTCGCGCACCGCGGCGGTAATGCGGCGCACCATCAGGTCACGCGGCACAACCTCCTTGCCGTCCAGGTGGCCGCAGCGCTTCGGGTTGACCTGGTCCTCCAGGTGCAGCGCCGCCAGGCCTGCGGCCTCAAACTCTGCAACGGTACGCGCAGCGCTCATCGGCTCACCAAAACCCGTGTCAGCATCAATCAGCACCGGCAGGTTGGTCGCACGTGCGATCTGGCCGCCGCGGTTTGCCACCTCAGTCAAGGTGGTCAGGCCGATATCCGGCAGACCCAGGTCGTTGGCCACCACTGCGCCGGAAACGTAGACGCCTTCGAAAGCGCCGATGTCTTCGATCAAGCGCGCCGTCAGCGGGTTGAACGCGCCTGGCAGCTTGGTAATCGTCTCGCTGGTCAGGGACTCACGCAGCGCCACGCGGCGCTCGTGAGGGGTTTTCTCGGGTGCGAACATTAGAAGATGCCTTCCGGAATCTCAGGAGCTGCATCGCGTGCAGCCTGGTTAACCACAATGTTGAGCTCGCTGAGGTCGGTCAGGTTCTCCAGATCCTGCACTGCGGTCAGGAAGCGCTCCTGCTCCTCCGGTGCCACAATGCCCTCAGCCAGGGTGCGGAACTTCTTGATGTAGTTCTCACGGACGAACGGGCGAGCACCCAGCGGGTGAGCGTCTGCCACTGCCATCTCGTCCTCAATCACGGAGCCATCGTTGAAGGTGATGACAGCCTTAGCGCCGAATGCCTTCTCGGCCGGGTCGGTCGAGTGGTAGCGGCGGGTCCACTCCGGGTCCTCCACCGTGGAGACCTTGTGCCACAGCTCAACGGTCTCCGGACGGTTTGCGCGCTCCGGGGTGTAGGAGTCGACGTGGTGCCACGTGCCGTCTTCAAGCGCGACAGCGAACATGTACATGATGGAGTGATCCAGCGTCTCACGCGATGCGGACGGATCCATCTTCTGTGGGTCGTTCGCGCCGGTACCGATCACGTAGTGGGTGTGGTGCGAGGTGTGCAGCACGATGGACTCGATGTCCTTGGTGGACTTGCCCTGCTCTTCAATCGTGGCCTTGATGCGGCGAGCCAGGTCGATCGGCGCCTGTGCCTGGTACTCCGCGGAGTGCTCCTTGGTGTAGGTGTCCAGGATGGCGCGCTTCTCTTCACCCGGTGCCGGCAGCGGAACAATGTAGGTGCGCTCTGGGGAGTGCAGCATCCATGCGATGAAGCCGTCCTCGCCCTCCCAGATCGGAGCCGGCGCGCCCTCGCCGCGCATTGCACGGTCAACAGCCTCAATGGCCATCTTGCCTGCGAACGCCGGCGCGGAAGCCTTCCAGGAGGAGATCAGGCCCTTGCGGGACTGACGCGTTGCGGTGGTGGTGTGCAGCGCCTGGCCGATTGCCTGGTAGATGGTGTCCACGTCCAGGTTCAGCATGGTGCCAATACCCGCTGCGGCCGACGGGCCAAGGTGCGCAACGTGGTCAATCTTCCACTCGTGCAGGCAGATGCCCTTAACCAGGTTGACCTGGATCTCGTAGCCGGTAGCGATACCGCGGATCAGCGCCTTGCCGTCCAGGCCCTTGTGCTGTGCCACTGCCAGGATCGGCGGGATGTTGTCGCCCGGGTGGGAGTATTCAGCCGCCAGGAAGGTGTCGTGGTAGTCCAGCTCACGCACAGCGGTGCCGTTTGCAAAGGCTGCCCACTCTGCGGAGTAGGCGCCATCAACGCCGAAGACCTGGGCACCACCCTCCTGCACCGGGTGAGCCTCAGCCATGACACGGGCAGTAGCCACCGGACGACGACCGTAGGAGGCAACCGCTACCGACGCATTGTCGATGATGCGGTTGATGATCATTTCCTTGGTGTCCTCAGGAACCTCAACCGGGTCAGCGGCAACCTGAGCAATCTTGTACGCCAGGTGCTCTTCAATCGGGAACTCTTCTGCGGACTTATGTGTCCGTACTTCGTGTTGGATCATCGTGCGCTTCAACTCCTTTTCGCCCTGTGGCGCCTTTGCTGCGCCTCTGCGGTGAATGAACCCGGCATTGCGCTCGGGTGCTACAGCTCATACTAGGGAGAAAAGTGTGCGCTACGTCATGATCTTAATTTGCAAAGAATTGTGGCGTTGATTTGCCTTTATTGTAAACTTTGTAAATCAGCAGGTAGCGGGCACTATCCAGAGGAGCACAGGCTATGAGCAAGCACTACGCGGGGGCACGGATTCACACGCTTCGCACGTCCCGTTCACTTACTCAGGTTGAAATGGCCCAAAAACTTGGCATCTCTGCCAGCTATCTCAACCAGCTAGAAAATGATCAGCGCCCGCTGACCGTCTCGGTACTTCTGCAACTCACCCGCGTCTTCGGACTGGACGCCTCGTTTTTCTCCCAAGACTCCGAGCAGCGCACCATTGGTGAATTGGCCGAGCTCATGCCTGGTCTTTCGGACGACGAGCTTGCAGACTTTGCCATCCGTTACCCCCGCATCGCGGACGCCGTGCGTGAGATCCCCACACTGCTGACCTCGGCGGCACTGAGCCCACACGCCACGGTGCGTGATTTCTTCCAGCGCAATGAGAACTATTTTGATGACCTGGATCTGGCAGCTGAGAACTTCGCGCTCCACGCCCCCTCGCGCCAGCTGCGCCTGACCCGCCTCGCCGCCGCGTTTGACCGCGATTACGGCTACACGGTCCGCTTCAACCAGTACGCGCAAGGACCGCGCTCAATGTTGGATACCGCTTCCCGCGAGATCCGCCTGCGTACCGGACTGACTGAGGCCCAGCAGTGCTTCGAGCTGTCGTACCACTATGCGCTCATTGGGCACATTTCGCTTATCGACGCCCACCTGGCCCCCATCACCGACCCCGACGCCTACAGCCTGGGCAGGCATGGCCTGGCGCAATACTTTGCCGCCGCAGTGACCATGCCGTACGGCGAAATTTTGGCCGCGGCGGAGGCCACCCGCTACGACATTGACATGATTGCCGCCCGTTTTGGCACCGGTTTTGAATCCACCTGCCAGCGCCTCGGCACCTTGCAGCGCCCCGGCGCGCGCGCCGTCCCCTTTGCGTTTGTGCGCACAGACCGCGCCGGCAACATTTCCAAGCGTCAGTCCACCACGTCGTTCCACTTCTCCCAGCGCGGCGGGACCTGCCCGCTGTGGGTGGTCCACCGCGCCTTTGAAACCCCGAACCGTGTCACCCGCCAGGTGGCGGTGATGCCAGATGGGCGCACCTACCTGTGGGTGGCGCGCATGGTGCAAGGCCCCGCGGCCGGCTTTGGCACGCCACGCCAGGAAAACGCGGTGGCCTTGGGCTGCGACACAGACCACGCCGAACGCCTGGTGTACGCGGACGGTTTGGACCTCTCCCCTGACTCAGCCACCCCGATTGGGCCGGGGTGTGAGACGTGTCCGCGTAATGAATGCCCGCAGCGGGCGTTTCCGGTTAGTCCAGGTCGGAGTGAGCGATAAGGCGGCGTGCCGCCTCCGTAATGGAACCGGACAGCGAGGGGTAGACCGCCATCGAATCCGACAGCTGGCGCACGGTCAGCTTGTTGGTCACCGCAATGGTGATGGAGTGGATCAGCTCAGATGCGGTCGGCGCCACAATCACGCCACCGATGACCTCGCCGGTGCCCTTGCGAGCAAAGATCTTCACAAAACCGTGCTGCAGCGAACGCATCTTGGCGCGCGGGTTGGTAGACAGCGGCAGCTTGTAAATGTCCGCCTCAATTTCCCCGTCGCGGATCTGCTGCTCCGTTACGCCCACAGCCGCAATTTCGGGGCGGGTGAACACGGCGTTACCCACCGTCTTCAAGCGGATCGGCGCAACGCCCTCACCCAGGGCATGGTCAACGGCGATGCGGCCCTGCTGTGCGGCGACGGAAGCCAGCGGCATCAGGTCCGTGCAGTCACCGGCCGCGTAGATACCCGCAACGTTGGTGCGTGATACGCGATCCACGTGGATGTGGCCAGACGGGGTGGTCTCCACACCAGCCGCCTCAAGGTTCAGGTCCTGGGTGTTCGGGATGGAACCAATGGACATCATGACGTGCGAGCCACGGATCTCACGTCCATCCGTGGTGCGCACAACCACACCATCGCCGGTGTTTTCCACCGACTCCACGCGCGCATCCTTCTCCAAGTGCACGCCAAGGCCCTCAAGCACGGTCTCCAGCACATCTGCGGCATCCGCGTCGTCGTGCGGCAGAATACGGTCGCGCGAGGCCACCATGGTCACCTCAACGCCCAGCTCAGCGTATGCGGAGACGAACTCTGCACCGGTCACGCCGGAGCCAACCACGATCAGGTGCGTCGGCATCTCAATCAGGTTGTACATCTGGCGCCAGTTCAAAATGCGCTCACCGTCCGGCTCCGCACCCTTGAGCACGCGCGGGCTTGCACCGGTGCACACCAAGACCATGTCGCAGTCCAAGCGCTCCTCTTCACCATTTGCCAGCTCCGCCACCACACGGTGCGTAGTGTGGCCATCCTGCTCGGAGGAGAAACGAGCGCGCCCCTTCACAATGCGCACGCCGGCACGCTCAAGTTGGTTGTGAATATCGCGGGACTGCTCCGAAGCCAGCGCCACTACACGGTTATTCAATGCGGTCAACGCAAGCTGCGCATCACCCAAGGTGTGGTTCAGCCCCATCGCGTCCGCGCGGCGCAGGTCGGTTTTAATGTTGGCGCCTGCAATGAAGCTTTTCGACGGCACGACGTCCTTGCGAATCGCCGAACCACCAGCACCCTCGTCCTCTACCAGCGTGATGTCCGCGCCGTACTTGGAGGCCACAAGGGCCGCCTCGTAGCCGCCAGGACCTCCGCCCATGATGACGATCTTTTTGCTCACGTGTTTACTCCCTACATAACCGGCCAAAACGGTGGCTAGTCTACATACCTGCGCCAGCGGCGGCAGCCGCACTGTACTGCTCAACAATCGCGCCGAACAGCCGCACGCCTACTCCGATGGCCCGCTCATCAATCATGAGGTTGCCTTGGTGCAGGTCCGGCTTCACACCGGTACCGTCCCAGGCGCCGAGGCGAACCATCGTTCCCGGCACATGTTCGAGGTACCAGGAGAAGTCCTCTCCACCCGAGGACTGCGGCGAGGTCACCACCGCATGCGGGTCAATGGAACGCGCGGCGGTCACCGCCAGCGACGTCGCCGCATCATCATTGAGCACCGGTGGAACGCCCTGGACGTAGTCCAAGTGGTAGGTGCAGCCCGTCGGCGCGACAATCATGTCGATCAAGTCCGTCAGCAGGTCTTTCAACCCGCGCCAAATGCTGATGTCTGCGGTACGGATCGTGCCGTCGATCCTGCCGCGCTTCGGAATCGCATTGGGGGCATCGCCTGCCTCGATGTGGCCAAAGACCATCACCGTGCCGGTGCGCGGATCAACCCGGCGCGACAACAACGCCGGCAGCTGGGTGGCAATCGCGCCGAGGCAATAGACCACGTCCGCAGTCATGTGCGGGCGCGCGGTGTGCCCGCCCGGGCCTTCGATTTCTAGGCGCACCACATCAGCAGCGGAGGTAATTGCGCCGGCGCGCACACCGATCTGACCTACGCGCAGTTTCGGCTCCACGTGCAGCGCAAAGATGGAGGACACGCCTTTTAATCCCCCGTACTCGATGACGTCGAGTGCGCCGCCGCCCATGACTTCCTCTGCTGGTTGGAAGATGCAGCGGATGGACAACGGGACGTCGATAGTAGAAAGTGCACACGCCAAACCGAGCACCACCGTGGTGTGCACATCATGCCCGCACGCGTGCGAAACGCCGGGGACCAGCGAAGCGAACTCAAGGCCGGTCTGCTCCGGCACGCCAAGTGCGTCGATATCGGCGCGAAACGCGATTCGCTTGCCTGTATCCGGGCCGATGTCTACGTAGCAGCCGGTGCCGGGGAAACGCACTGCTTTCAGCCCGTATTCTGCAAGCACGCCCACGATGAAGTCGGTGGTTTCCACCTCTTCGTTGGACAGCTCCGGGTGCGAGTGCAAGTGTCGACGCCAGCCGATCACGCGCTCCTGGTTCTGCGCAAACCACGCGTTAACGCTCGCGGAGATCGACACTGTATCCGCCTCTGACACCCTGATTGCCTCCTGCTTGCAACTACTGTTCTGCGGCAGAAGTCTACGCCAGGGCGTGAAGCGCTGAAAACCGTACTTAAAACCGTGCGGTGTTTGCCCGCGCTCCCAGCCTGAGGTAAGCCTCCGCAAAGCGTGCAGTGTCCTTCGGCCCACGAGGCCACCGCATGGCAATTTCTACTTGGCTTTCGCCCTCTGGGTAGTTGCCGTCATAAATAACGCCCGCGCCTGGCAGCAGCGCCGCCGGCGGCACGTAAAGCGCCGCAGCCAGGCGATACACCGTACTTACCTGGGGGTCTGCAACCTTAGACCCGTTGTATTCGTTGCGCTCCAGGTTAGAGATCTGGGTGCGTGAAATCCCCGAGATTTCCGCCAGCCGCTTCTGTGTCAGCCCCCGCATCATGCGCAGCAGACGCACCCGCTGGCCCAGATCAAGCGCATACGGCTTCCATTGAGAGTGCGGTAATGATTCCGTCATCAACTGATCCCCCTTGGCATCCCCTCCATGTGAATGCTCAATAGCGTAGCCGCACGACGGAATCAGCGCCAGCGTTTCTACAGGTCGATGTTGCGCGGCCCGTAAAGGCGATCGCCCGCATCCCCAAGACCAGGCACGATGTAGGCCTGCTCATTCAGGTCCGGGTCAATCGTCGCCGTAACCAGTCGCACCGGCCCACCGTGAGCCTTTAGCTTATCGACGCCCTGTTGCGCACTCACCATGCACACACAGGTGATATCGTCCGCCCCTCGCTCCAACAACAAGTCAATGGCGTGGATGAGGGAACCACCGGTGGCCAGCATCGGGTCCACCAAAAAGACCGGCTGGCCCGCCAGATCATGCGGCAGCGCCTCCAGGTACGGCACCGGCTCATGCGTTTCTTCATCACGTGCCATGCCGATGAAGCCCACTTGCGCGTCCGGGATCATGGACAGCGCCGGGTCGATCATGCCCAGGCCGGCACGAATAATCGGCACGATGATCGGCGGTTTCTGCAGGCGAGTGCCCTGTGCAACGGCCACCGGGGTTTTGGTTTCAAAGGTTTCCACTGGAAGGTCGCGGCTTGCCTCATAGATCAGCATCGCGCCGAGGTCTGCAAGCGCGGTGCGGAACGCAACGTTGTCGCTGCGCTCATCACGCATGATGGTCAGGCGGGACGCCGCCAGTGGGTGGTTAATAACCGTGATCTGCATAGCCACCATGCTAGGCCGTGCTGCCTCCCTGTGTGATTTTCCGGCGTGATTTTCCGGCGTGATTTTCCGGTGCGATTCTCCGGCGCTGAAAATTTTTTTTCAGCGCCGAGGGAACCGGGGACCCAGTTTGTCGGTCTAAATAGGCATGGACACATTCGTACTTGATTCACACACTGTTACCTCACACACCGATTCCCTTCGCGCTGATGCCGCAGCGCTTAACCCACTTCCCGGCACCTCCTTTCCATCCTTCTACCCCTTCACCGCTTTTCATGAGGCATATGCGGCGGCCGCATCTGCTGCGGAGACGCGCGCACAACAGGTGCGCGATGAGGCCCGTCGTGTTGCCGCGTTCATGGATCTGACCGTCACCGCGGCTGACACCGTCGATGGCAACACCAGCAAAGGATTAGGAGGACTGCTATGAGCTTGAACACGCTAGACACACTCGGCACCTTGGCATATGAGATGACGGGCTTTCTCCCCGGACCGAAGTCTTTGCCGTGGCAAAGAAGCGACATATTCGCTGCCGCAGCGATGGATCCTGTCGCCGCTGGATTGCAGATTCTGGCGAGCAGGCCGGAGCTCATCCCTACCCTGCCAGGTTTTCAAATCCCCGGGTTTGATGCCTTTGGCGCGCTCGCTCAGCTAGTTGGCGCTGATCCCGGCAAGCACGTGGAGATGGTGCGCGCGCTTGAGGCGTTCCGCGGGCAGATTAGTGACAAGATTTCGCGCGCAAGCCTGCAGTGCGCAGCAACCGCGGCAACGCTAACCGGCCTTGCCATGGATGTGGTGAGTAAAGGAGTGAAGGTCCTTGGCGCCAGCGCCGTACTTGGGCCAATTGGCGTTGGCCTTGCCGTAGTCACCTTGATCAAAGAGGCATTGCAGCGCGCGAAGCAGGAGCTCGACCGTTTGGAAGCAGCCTTGGGCTCGCTTGCTGGAGAGCTTGCCAGGGACACCCAGGCCGCCCTAGCGGTTGTGGTTCCCGGCTCAGGCTCCGCGGTGCAGCAGGCGATGGCGCAGCTTGAGCGTCATGCGGGAAATGTGATGGGGGCAACCACGCCGGCGTCGATCAGCGAGGTTCCTGCGGTCAACCACGCGGCGGCCTACAGCGCACCGCCCGCCGCCAGAGCACCGTCTGCCGCAGGTGCCGCAGCGGCAGAACTTGCAAAGTCACAGGTTGGCACCCCCTACAGCTGGGGCGGGTCTGCACCCGGCGGGTTCGACTGCTCGGGACTGACCTCCTGGGCGTACCGCCAGGCGGGCGTGGAGATTCCGCGAGTTGCCGTGGATCAACGCGTAGGCCGCCAGGTCTCGTACGAGGAGCTCGCCCCGGGTGATTTGGTGGTGTGGTCCGGCCACGTAGCCATGTACACCGGTGACGGAATGATGGTGGAAGCTGGCAGCCCGGTACAGATGAACCCGGTGCGCACGGACAATATCGGTATGCCGTTTATGGGCTTCTGGCGCCCCACGGGGTAGTAAGCGAAAACATAGGTGGTTGGACCGGTAACATCTGCGTGCATGAGCACCCGCGCGATTCTTCCCGTGAAATTGTCCCTGCCTCAGGGGGATGTCTACACGCTGTGGGCACCCACCTGGAAAGAAAAGGGCACCGAGTGGCAGGCGTTTTTGGGCGACGACACCTCAGTTCTCGCCTTCCACTCCCCCGAGGAGCTGCTGACGTACCTGCAGACCACGCCGAAGCATGACTTGAGCGACCACCCGAAGTGGTCGCTATTCCAGTCCCAGGGCGACGCCCGCGTGGTTCCTACGGAAAAGCAGTACTACGACATTGTTGGCGCACCGGACTTTTTGGCTGGCCGCCCAAGCCACGCCAACGTGTCTGCGCTGTCGCGCGTGTTCCAGATTTCGCGCTCGCTGGCACAGGTTGGCAGCGCGGAGCAGGCGGAGATCTTCTTCGCATCCCACTCCATCTTGAACAACGTCAACCGTGGCTCTGACCACTACGCGGGCGACAATGGCATGGAGGAATGGTCCGGTGTGGGCCGCGTGGTGCTGAAGAATTGGGAAGCAGTGGTTGAGTCGCTGGATGAGGTGGTGCGTGTCGTCGATACGCAAAGCCTTGATGCTGCTGCTGTGTCCGCAGCCGCAACGGCGATTGCTGCCGCAACTGAAGCCCGTGAAGCGGCCGCAAAGGAGGCCGAAGCCCAGAAGCAGGAGATGCTCCAAGCTGCTGATCCGTACGACTCTTCCGTCTGGGGCCGCGCAGGCATCGACCCGGTGAAGATCACGGTGCAAGGCAAGACCGTGTACACGCTGCGCACCTACCTTGCTGGCAAGCCGGTGTTTTTGGGCAAGTACGGCGAGATTTTCTCCTTCCCCACCCCGAAGCACCTCGGCCGTTGGATCCTGGAGCACGACGACCACGATTTGGCCAACGTATCTACCTGGGCCGACGTTATTGCCGCGGCGAATGCTGGTGAGCTGAAGGTGGAGGTCCACCCGGACAACACGTACTCCTTCAGCGGGCTGAGCGAGGACATTGCCAAGAACGTGGACGCAGTAGACACCAAGCAGATGGGCAAGGCCTACGAGCTTTTGGCAGACGCAGCGGACTGGGCTGACGATGATTCGTTGAACTCCCTGCTGCTGGCCAACCCGCGTATGCAGGATTACCTGGCATACATGCTCGGCTCCACCGAGGCCGCAGGCTATGTGCCATCCCCGCCGTTTACGGATAAGGCACAGGCCTGGACCGAGATGGAAGACCAGCTGATCAAGCGCTTCTCCAAGTTCTAACACCGTGGCAGTAGATCAGGTAGACCCGCTGATCAGTTCCATCTACCGCTGGATGGATGTTTCCGGCGTGCTGCTGATGGGCGTTATCGGCGGCACGCTTGCGCGTCATCGTGGCTATGACATCGTGGGTTTTTTCTTCATCGCCATGCTGTCGGCGCTCGGCGGCGGCATGCTGCGCGACGTGCTGATTAACCAAGGCACCGTCGCCGCCATGAGCCAGCCGGAGTACTTGATCCTGGCGTTCACCGGCGCGCTGATCGCCCGCTTTACATATTTCAAGGGCCGTGCCTGGGAAGTCATGCAGTCACACGGCGACGCAATGATCTCCGCCCTGTGGGCCGCAACTGGCGCGTCGAAGGCTATTTATTACGACTTGCCTGTGCTGCCCACAATCATGATGGGTGTGTTCACCGCCACCGGCGGCGGCATGATCCGCGACGTGGTCACGGGACGTGAGCCCAGCGTGTTCGGCGGCAACCAGCCGACCGTGGTTCCGGCCGTGGTCTGCGCAGTGATTTTGATTGTCGGCGACGCAACCGGCTTCCTCGCCCTCGGCATGGCATTGGGGCCGCTGGCCAGCTACGCGTTGTTCCTTGTTGGCTACTACGGCAAATGGAAGCTGAGCCAAGACAAGGATTTTGCCCCCATCAACGCCACCGTCAATGCGACCGTTTCGCAGGTTGCGCAGATTGCGCGCCGCGCGGAGAACCGCTCGCGTGCGGTTGCTCGTGAGCTGGAGCCGAAGGCGCTGCGTGCATGGCGGCATCGGCAGATGGAGAAGGCGTTGGAGCGTCGTGTAGAAGCTGAGGTGGTCAAGGGCAAGAACCGGGCGGAAGTGCGCAGCGCTGCGGACGAGTTCCTCAACGAGTTCACCAACCAGTTCCCCGCCATCGATGCTGACGTCGATGCAGACATCGATACTGACATCGATGCGGAGAAGAAGCCGAAAGACCGCGAGCGCCTCTTGGACGGCGTTGGTATGGACTTTGACGGCACCTCCTACAACGATGAGACGGCCCAGTCCGACCCTGAGAAAGCTGCGGCTGCACATGCTGACATGCTGGACATCATTCTTGCCGACGACGCGTTGACCGACGAACTCATCGAACGCCTCGTGGCCCGCTACAAGAAGAAAGGCAACTAGATGAAGCGTGTGGGGTTGAGCTTGGCAGTCGCGGTGTGCTGTGTGAGCCTTGGCTGCTTGCCGACGCCAGCGCAAACCCCCACAACCCCAACCCCCACCACCACCGGCTACTTCGACGAGGCGGGAAATTTCATCCCACCCAGCCGCGAACACGCGCCTGACACCGACGACTGCCCGTACGAAACGGCACCTCGTGAGCCGGTGTCAACGTCAGAGCGTGCCACCACAACACCTGCGGCACTGCCGGTGACGTACGACGGTCCGTGCGGGGTCAGTGCCGCTGCCGGTTACAAGGTTCCCGAAGACGTGGTTGCCTCCGCGTGGCTGGTGGCGGACCTCGACTCCGGGGAGGTCGTTGCGATGAAGGACCCGCACGGCCGCTACCGCCCCGCCAGCATTATCAAGGTGCTGCTTGCGTTGGTGGCGATTGAAGAGTTGGACCTAGACGCCAAGGTGGAGGTATCCGCAGAGTCCGCGGGCCAGGAAGGTTCCGCCGCTGGCATTGGCGCTGGCGGTGACTACACCGTGCGCGACCTGCTCTACGGCCTGATCCTCAACTCCGGCAACGACTGCGCACACGCGCTCGCCCAGGCGCTTGGCGGGGATACGGCAGCTCTGCGCAAGGTCAACGACTTGGCGGCGAAGCTTGGGATGACGGACACGCGCGCCGCCTCCTACTCCGGCCTGGACGCAGCCGGCATGTCCACCTCTGCGTGGGACATGGGCCTGGCCTACCGTGAGGCGTTTTCCAACCCTGTCTTCACCAAGATTGCTGATACGGAGTCCTACGACTTCCCCGGCTTCGACGACCTGCCCGGCTTCCAGCTGTGGAATGACAACAAGCTCTACCTCAACGACCCGGACGGCATCGGCGGCAAAACCGGCTACACGGATGATGCGAACCACACCTTCGTCGGCGCCGTGAACCACGAGGGCCGCAGGCTAGTCGCGGTTGTTTTGGATACTACGGCTTGGGACCACCGCGCGTGGGAGCAGGCGCAGATGTTGTTGCATGCGGCGTATGGGGTGCGCGGTGGCGTCGATAAGCTTGAGCCCCTTTCACAGGCCACCACCACGGCTGTGCCTACCCCTAGCCCGAGCCCGACACCTGCCTTGGAGGCGCCGAGCGTTTCTGCTGAGAATCGCGGGTACGGCCTGCCCATCCTGATCGTGGGCGGGGTGCTGTTACTTGCGCTGATCGCACTGTGGCTGAGCTTGCGCCTGGGTGCCAAGCGCAAGCGCCGGTAGTTCTTTGGGGTTACTTACGGTTACTTGCGGTTGAACGGCGCGACAATGCGCTGACCAACAGCACCGAGTGCCGCACCCACAGGGTTCGGCTTTGCCTTGTTGCGCTGCGCATCTGCCGCAGCCGCACGAACATTGATCACAGCCGGCGGCGGCACCTGGGCTGGGGCGGCCTTCAGCGACTCCTCCGTGGTAGCCGTCCACGCAGCGGTGTAGAGCACCACACGCCAGATCAGGTACAGCACAACCATCAGCGCGATGATTGGGCCGAAGATCGCACCAGCCGGGTTACCGGTGGCCGAGGAAATAATCACCGTTGCAAACTGCTTAATCAGCTCAAACAGGACCGCGCCAAGCAGCGCGCCCTTCAAACCAGACTTCACCGGAACCTTGGTGCGCGGCATGAACATCATCATCCACGTCATCACAATGAAGTTGGCCAAAATGCCAACCGTGATGCCTACCAGCCACACCACAGAACGCGACCCCGGGAAATTACCAAGGCCGAAGTGGGCCATCAGATCCGTCGTCCACCCAGACGTACCAATGGCGGTAACACCGAACGCCACGATGAACAGGGCGATCAGCACAACAAGACCAACCAGATCCCACAACTTCTTCACAACAAAGTTGCCGCCCTCGTCCGCGTCCAAATTCCACATTGCGGAAATACCAACGCGCAGGTTGTTCATCCACCCCAAACCAGACCACAACGTGGTGAGCAAACCAACACCAGCAACGGCCCCACGCTGATCAATAGCAGTGCTGATCAGGCTATTGACCATCTCCCCGAGGTCACCGTCCATCGACTCGGTGACCTGGCGCTGCACTTCCTGCATCAAATCAGGACGAGCGTTTAAGAAAAAGCCCATACCGGCAAACAGCAGCATCAACAGCGGAAACAGCGCAAGCACAGAGAAATACGTAATGCCCGCGGCGAACTGGTTACCGCCAGCAGCGCCGAAACGCTCCTGCATGCGCATCACATGGCCAACAGCCGGAGCCTTCTCCTCAATCTCTTCAACCTTGGAGTTGTGCTCCTGCTTTTTGGCGCGCTCAATGCCGAACTCGTCGGTGTATTCCTTACGCGTCGATGTCGATGTTGCCATCGGCGTCCCTTCCATCCTTTGACGTGTTTCTTCTGGCGTGTTTCTTGCCAAAGGACGATCGTAGAGGAAAACGCCGAAGTAGATCGGGTCAGACGGCCAGCGTGTGAGCCGTGCGCTGGCTTCGGCGCTAGCCGCGGGCTAGCCGCGGGGTGCGAGGAAACCGACCTTCTCGTAGACGCTAGCCAACAATGGCTCCGCAATCTCACGTGCACGATCCGCGCCGCGAGCCAGGATTGCCTCCAGCTCAGCGCGGTCGCTCATCAGCTCCTCATAGCGGGCACGAAGCGGCGTAGTAAACGCCTCAAGCGCATCCGCCGTATCCACCTTGAGCGCACCATAGCCCTGGCCCTCATATCCTGCGACAAGGCCCTCGATGGACTTGCCGGTCAGCGCCGACTGAATCACCAACAGGTTGGACACGCCAGGCTTGTTTTCCTTGTCATAGGCAATGACCCCGTCAGTGTCCGTAACGGCGGAGCGAATGCGCTTTGCCGACGTCTTCGGCTCATCCAACAGATTGATCAAACCCTTCGGGTTTGCACCGGACTTGCTCATCTTGGACGTTGGATCCTGCAAGTCATAAATCTTCGCCGCACCCTCCGGAATAAACCCATCCGGCACCACAAACGTCTCGCCGTACTTGGCGTTGAAACGCTCCGCCAAAGTGCGGGTCAGCTCCAAGTGCTGACGCTGATCCTCACCCACCGGCACCAGCTGCGGCGAGTACAGCAGAATGTCTGCAGCCATCAGCATCGGGTACGTAAACAATCCCACCGAGGTACGGTCCTGGCCCTGCTTGACGCTCTTGTCCTTGAATTGGGTCATGCGGCTGGCCTCACCGAAACCGGTCAGGCACTGCAACACCCACGTCAACTCCGCGTGCGCCGGCACGTGCGACTGCACAAACAAGGTGGACTTCTCCGGGTCAATGCCCAGCGCAATCAACTGCGCGCAACCAGCAATGGTGCGCTGGCGAAGTTCCTCCGGATCCTGCTCCACCGTGATCGCGTGCAGGTCCGGGATGAAGTAAAACGCGTCATAGTTTTCCTGCAGGTCAATCCACTGCTTCAACGCACCCAGGTAATTGCCCAGGTGGTAGGAGTCTGCGGTGGGTTGGATTCCAGAGAGAACGCGCTGTTGAGACATGCAAGCCAGTCTATCCCTCAGCACTTGTGGGGGTGCGGCAAGGCTGAAGGTGTTGCGAGGTGACTGTGCGGGCGCTTGTAACCAGCGCTAACCCCACGAGCCCCACCAGCCCCATTGCAAACAAATCGATTTGTTACGGATGGGACTTCAAAACCGCAGGACGCTGAAAGATTTCGCATTCATTTTCAGTGAAGTCATCCAGCACCCCCGCCGGCACCGCCGACTAACACGGTGGCCGTCGCGTAATCGCCGTCATGACTCAAAGAAACGCTGGCAACCACGGGCCCCAACCGAGCAACCTCACCGTGCAGCTCAATTGCAGGGCGCGAAAAGGCATCCGCCACCACTTCGATCTCCGCAAAGTCCACCTCATCAACGGCAATAACCGGCGGCTGGCCATACAAACTCTGCGACCACGCCTTGATGTACGCCTCCTTCGCGGCCCACCGTGCGGCAAGTGACGCAAAACGGTCTGCCTTTGCCGCACAGGTTCGCAGTTCGCGGTCCGTAAACACACGCGAAAACGTGGATCCTGGCTGCTCAAGCTGGGTGGCAAAGGTTGGGATATGGACAAGGTCGGTCCCTATATGCACTGAAAACATTCCTGAATACTCGGTTCCAAAGCTCAAATTAAGCTGCTCTTTTTCTGTGAATTTGGCTACGGATTCGGAACTTACGGTTCCGTAGGTTTAGTATGCCCGTATGCCAGATACTTTTGTAGGCAAAACTACTTTGCCGGAACCGCCCCCTTTGCCAACCACGTCGCAAAGAAACGAGGAATTGTTACAGCGCCGTGCCGAAGCTCAAGAGCCGGTAGGTACAAAACCGCTGGATAAAGTACGCGCAGCTGGCCGCCTGACGGCACGTGAGCGCCTTGACTACCTGCTGGATGAAGGCTCATTTGTAGAAACCGACCAGCTGGCCCGCCACCGCACGCACGAGTTCGGCATGCAGGCCAAACGTCCAGTTACGGACGGCATCGTCACCGGATTCGGCACCATCGACGGCCGCGAAGTCTGCATCTTCTCCCAGGACGGCACCGTCTTCGGCGGCGCGCTCGGTGAGGTCTACGGCGAGAAGATGACCAAGATCCAGCAGCTTGCCGTCACCACCGGCCGCCCGCTGATCGGTCTGTACGAAGGTGCCGGCGCACGCATCCAGGATGGCGCCGTCTCCCTGGACTGGATTGCAAAGACCTTCCGCTACAACGTCGAGGCCTCTGGTGTGGTGCCGCAGATTTCCGTGATCATGGGCGCCTGCGCTGGCGGCAACGCCTACTCCCCCGCGTTGACGGATTTTGTGGTCATGGTCAACGAGACCTCCAAGATGTTTGTCACCGGCCCGGACGTGATCAAGACGGTCACGGGCGAGGAGATCACGCAGGATGAGCTCGGCGGCGCATGGATTCACATGCAGCAGGCGGGCAACTGCCACTACGTCGCGGAAAATGATCAGGACGCCCTGGACTGGGTGGCGGAGCTGTTGGAATACCTGCCGTCTAATAGCCGCCAGCGCGCAACGAGTGCGCAGCCGTTCGCACTCCCGGCAGAAGAGACCGAGGACCACAAGGAACTGAACTCCCTGATCCCGGATTCCGCGAACTCGCCCTATGAGGTGCGCGAGGTCATCGCGGCGCTGACGGATGACGGCGAGTTCTTAGAGATCATGGAGCAGCGCGCCGAGAACGTGGTCACCGCTTTTGGTCACATCGAGGGCCAGGCGGTTGGGTTTGTGGCCAACCAGCCGATGGTGCTGGCCGGCTGCCTGGACATTGACTCTGCGGAAAAGGCTGCGCGTTTTGTCCGCACCTGCGACAGCTTCAACATCCCGATTGTCATGCTGGTAGATGTCCCGGGCTTTTTGCCGGGTTCGGCGCAGGAGCACGATGGCATTTTGCGTCGTGGAGCAAAACTGCTCTACGCCTACGGCGAGGCCAGCGTGCCCAAGATCACGGTGACCATGCGTAAGGCCTACGGCGGCGCGTACTGCGTGATGGGGTCGAAGGGCCTGGGCGCCGATGTGAACTTGGCGTGGCCTACCGCGCAGATTGCGGTGATGGGCGCGGCTGGTGCCGTGGGCTTCATCAACCGCAAGGACATCGCAGCGGCCAAGGAATCCGGCATGGGCGATGAGGAGCTTGCCCAGCTGATCAAGGGCTTTGAGCGCGAGTACGAAGACGAGATGCTCAACCCGTATAAGGCGGCCGAGCGCGGGCTGGTGGATGCGGTGATTTTGCCGAGTGAAACCCGCGCTGCGATTGCCGCGAATTTGCGCCTGTACAAGGACAAAGTTGTTGCCCGTCCCGCTCGCAAGCACGGAAACATCCCGCTGTAACCCCCGCCTCAAAACAGAAAGATTTTTCACCATGACTCTTACCCCGATTCAGTCCCTCACCTCCCCTGCGATTGTGTTCCCTGGCCAGGGCAGCCCTTGGCAGCAGGCGTTGTTTGATGTGGGGGCATCGGCACCGTTAGCACGCAAGCGCATTGAGCAGTTGCTTGGAGACGCCGCGTTGATCACCGGCCCCGTCTCCCGCCCCCTTGCTTCCGTGGTGCCGGGTGTGGCGCAGCGTATCCGTGAGGCGTTGGACAATGAGCCACACGCCGCGGCGATTGATGCGTTTCCTGCAGTAAGCGCGCCAGCGATTGTGTTGGCGCAGATCGCGGCGGTGGAGCACTTGGCCCAGCTTGGTCTGGATCTGGAAAAGGTGCGCTTCGGTGGGCACTCCCAAGGCATCATCGGCGCGGTGGCTATGGACCCTAAGGAGGGTGACAAGGCTGCGGAGAAGGCGCTGGCCTTTGCGTTTATCTTGGGCGCGGCTGCCACGAATGATTACGGTGCGACGGATGCGCGCAGCCGGATGCTGTCGGTGCGTGGGCTGACGGTTGAGCAGATTGAGGAGTTCGTACCGGCAGAAACCGGTGCGGTGCTCAGTGTGATCAACGGCCGCAGGCACGTAGCACTTTCGGGTTCGCCGGAGGCCTTGGCGAAGGCGCAGGCCGCGATTGAGGCGCGCGCGAGCGATTACAACGCACGCCTTGAGGTGGAGTTCGGCGGCGCTGAAATCCAGCCGACGTTTGATTACCTGGACGTGGCCTACCCCTTCCACGTGGCAAGCAACGCGCAGGCTGTTGAGCAGGCGGCGACGTGGTCCGAGGAGTGCGGCATTGAGTTTGCAACCACCACCCCACGCGAGCTTGCGCAGGCAATTTTGGCAGACACGTTTGACTTCACCGCTACCGTTCGCGGCCTGGTCGCCGATGGCGCAAGCCACCTGATCGCGCTGGATAAGGCCACCGCCAACATCATGAAGGCGCTGGTCAACGGTGTCGGCGTGCCGGTAGTGGACGCGACACAGTCAAGCAAGCGCGATGCCCTCGCGCGCCCTGGTGAGACGCTGCCTGCCGCAGTGGACTACTCCCAATACGCCCCACGCGTGATCACCCTGCCGGACGGCAAGACCTACACGCAGACGCGTTTTTCTGCGCTGACGGGCCTGTCCCCGATCATCCTGGGTGGTATGACGCCGACCTCGGCGGATGGCGAGATTGTCGCCGCGGCCGCCAACGCTGGTTACTGGGCGGAGCTTGCCGGTGGCGGCATGTACTCGGAGGAAGAGTTCTCCAAGCACAAGGACAACCTTGTCAGCTTCCTGCAGCCGGGCCGTACCGCACAGTTCAACACCATGTTCTTTGACCGCTTCCTGTGGAACCTGCAGTTCGGCCAGACCCGCATGGTGCCCAAGGCGCGTGCGGCGGGCGCACCGTTTAACGGCGTGTGCATCTCCGCAGGCATCCCGGAGGTTGAGGAGGCAACGGAGCTGCTCGCACAGCTGCATGCAGACGGCTTCCCGTACATCGCTTTCAAGCCCGGCACCACGCAGCAGGTTCGCGACGCCCTGAAGATTGCCAAGGCCAACCCGGATGATTCCGTGATTTTGATGGTGGAGGACGGCCACGCGGGCGGCCATCACTCCTGGGTTGACCTGGAAGAGATGCTGCTGGAGACCTACGCGGAGATCCGTGCGCACGACAACGCGGTGCTCACCGTCGGCGGTGGCGTGTACTCGCCTGAGCGCGCAGCTGAGTTGATCACCGGTTCCTGGTCGGAGAAGTTCGGCCTGGCAAAGATGCCGGTAGACGGCGTGTTCGTGGGTACGGTCGCCATGGCTACGAAGGAGGCGAAGGCCACCGATTCCGTCAAGCAGCTGCTGGTGGATACCCCAGGTCTTCCGCCGGAGCACAACGGCGGCTGGGTCGGCCGTGGCCAGGGGGTCAGCGGTGTGGCGTCTTCCCAGTCGCACCTGCTGGCGGACCTGCACGATCTGGATAACTCCTTTGCCAAGGCTTCTCGCCTGATCGCCTCGCTGGATATTGAAGAGTATGAGGCGCACCGCGAGGAGATCATCGAGGCGCTGTCGAAGACCTCGAAGCCCTACTTCGGCGACGTTGAGGACATGACGTACGCGCAGTGGGTGGAGCGCTTCGTTGAGCTGGCTGCGCCGTTTGTGGACAGCAGCTGGGATAAACGTTTCGTCGCGTTGCTGCAGCGCATCGAGGCGCGTTTGCACGAGGCCGATCACGGCGACATTGTCACGCTCTTCCCGGAGGGTGAAGAGGTGGAGCCGCAGGGTGGCGTGGATAAGCTGCTGGCCCAATACCCGCAGGCGCGCACGGTGAAGGTCTCCCCGCGCGACGCTGCCTGGTGGATTGGCCTGCACTACGCCTACCCGAAGCCGATGCCGTGGGTGCCGGCGCTGGATAGGGACCTGAAGATGTGGTTTGGCAAGGACACGCTGTGGCAGGCGCAGGATGAGCGCTACACGGCTGACCAGGTCCGCATCATCCCGGGCCCGGTGGCGGTTGCCGGCATTACCAAGAAGAACGAGCCGGTGGCGGAGCTGTTGGGCAGGTTTGAGGACGCCACGACGCAGATGCTTATCGACGAAGGCGTGTCCGCCGAATCCCGTTTCTCTCGCCTGCGCGACGCCGAGGATGAGGCAGCGTACCTGCGCTCCTGCCCGACGCTTGTCTGGCACGGCCACCTGATGGCAAACCCGGCATACGCCCTGGATGAGGACGCATTTGCACTGACCAGCGAGGTCAACCCCTACGGCGAGCGCGAGTGGACGATTCGCATCAACGCCGATTCCGCGTGGGATCACCTGCCGGAGGATCAGCGCCCGTTCTACGTGCGCGAAGTGACCATCCCGGTGGACATTCCGGCGGGTGCGGCCACGGGTGCTTCGCCTGTGGTTTCGCGCGAGCGCCTGCCGCAGAGCGTGTTCGACCTGCTTGAGGGCCTGGCCGGTGTTGGTTCGGTCTCCGAGGCTGGCGACGCAATCATTGCTATGCCGGAGCTTGAGGCGCCGACTGAGGACGCCCCGTTTGGCGTGGCACGCTCCTCGTTTACCCTGCCGCCGTCGCTGTTGACGGCGCACTCGGCGGTCACGGGTGCGGTGTTGCCGACAAGCGGAAGCGCCGGGCAAAGCGGAAGCGGCCAAAACGTTGCCGGTACGCCCGACGTGTTGGTCGGTCCTTGCTGGCCGGCGATCTACACCGCACTTGGCTCCGGCCAACTGGCGGATGGCTACCCGGTGATTGAGGGCCTGCTCAACGCTGTGCACCTGGACCACGTGATTGATCTGCGCGTGCCGTTGGCCGAGCTTGCAGATGGCCGCACCATTGACGTGGTGTCCAAGTGCACCTCCATCGCAGAGTCCGTCTCTGGCCGCATTGTCACCGTGGAGCTTGAGCTGAGCTCTGGTGGCGAGGTTGTGGCAACCCAGATGCAGCGCTTCGCCATCCGCGGCCGCGCCGCCGGCACCGCCGCGCCGGTACCGGCCCCGGCATACGGCGGCGGCAAGTCCAGCAACCGTATTGAAGCAACCCCGCGTTCCTTCGTGGACCGCGCAGTGGTCCACGCACCGTCCGACATGACGCCGTTTGCGCTGGTCTCGGGCGACTACAACCCGATCCACACCTCCTACAACGCCTCTGCGTTGGTGAACCTTAAGGCGCCGCTGGTGCACGGCATGTGGCTGTCTGCTACCGCCCAGCACCTGGCTGGCCGCCACGGGAAGGTGGTCGGCTGGTCCTACTCCATGTACGGCATGGTGCAGCTGGATGATGAGGTGGAGATCACCGCAGAGCGCGTAGGCCGCAAGGGCATCCACCAGGCACTTGAGGTGACCTGCCGCATCAACGGCGATGTGGTCTCCCGCGGCCAGGCGCTTCTGGCGCAGCCGAAGACCGCCTACGTCTACCCGGGTCAGGGCATCCAGACCGAGGGCATGGGCAAGGGCGACCGCGAGGCGTCTGCAGCAGCACGTGAGGTGTGGCGCCGTGCGGACCGCCACACGCGCACCAACCACGGTTTCTCCATCCAGCGCATTGTGGATGAAAACCCGGCGCACCTTATCGTCCGCGGCGAAGAGTTCAAGCACCCAGACGGCGTCCTGCACCTGACCCAGTTCACGCAGGTTGCACTCGCTGTGGTGGCGTACGCCCAGACGGAGCGTCTGCGTGAGGCGGATGCGTTGGGCTCTGGCGCGTACTACGCAGGCCACTCGCTTGGTGAGTACACGGCGCTTGCCTCCCTAGGCAACATCTTTGAGCTTGAAGCGGTAATTGACATTGTGTACTCGCGTGGCTCTGCCATGGGCTCGCTGGTGCCGAGGGACGCTGAGGGCAACTCCAACTACGGCATGGGTGCGCTGCGCCCGAACATGATTGGCGTAGGCCCCGAGGAGGTTGAGGCCTACGTTGCCCAGCTTTCGGAGGACACGGGTGAGTTCCTTGAGATTGTGAACTACAACATCAAGGGCCAGCAGTACTCCATCGCCGGCACCAAGCGTGGCCTGGCTGCGCTGAAGGAGAAGGCAAACGCGATTACCCCGCGTGCGTACGTGACGGTGCCGGGTGTGGACGTGCCGTTCCACTCGCGTGTGCTGCGCAGCGGTGTGGCGGACTTCGCCGAGAAGCTCGACGAGCTGCTGCCTGCTGAAATTGATGTGGACACGCTGGTTGACCGCTACATTCCGAACCTGGTTGCTCGCCCCTTCGAGCTGACGCAGGACTTCATCGACGCCGTCTTGGCGGAGGTGCCGTCTGAGCGCCTCCAGGGGCTGACCCCGGAGAACACGGACCGCAACACGCTTGCACGCACGCTGCTGATTGAGCTTTTGGCGTGGCAGTTTGCCTCCCCGGTGCGCTGGATTGAGACGCAGGACTTCCTACTGCCGCGCGTGGAGCAGATCATTGAGGTTGGCCTGGCGTCCTCCCCGACGCTGACCAACCTGGCCAAGCGTGAGATGGACGTGGTGGGTATCCACGTGCCGGTGTTCAACGTGGAGTCCAGCCAGGACACGGTCATGCTCAATGACGTGGTTGCGGCACCTGAGCCGGAAGTTGAGGCCGAAGAGGCAGCACCGGCAGATACCGCAGCCGAGGCTGCTGAGAGCCAGACCGCACCTGCTCCTTCCGCCCCGGCAGCTGAAGCCCCAGCCGCTGCCCCGGCACCGGCGGCCGCCGCTTCCGGCCCGGCCGAGGACCTAGCCTTTGCCGCTGCGGACGCGATTACCGTGCTCTTCGCTGTACAGAACAAGATCCGCCCAGAGCAGATCAACGATTCTGACACGATTGAGGAGCTCACTGGTGGCGTTTCTTCCCGTCGTAACCAGCTGCTCATGGACATGTCCGCAGAACTCGGCGTACCCGCCATCGACGGCGCGGCGGAAGCGGATGTGGCAACGCTGTACCAGCGCGTCAACACCGCTGCCCCGGGCTACACCCCGTTTGGCACCGTCCTGTCTGAGGCCGTGGGTACGCGCCTGCGCCAGCTGCTTGGCGGCGCAGGCTTAAAGCCCGCGTTCGTTGCAGATCACCTGGCTTCCGCGTGGGGTCTGCCGGCATCGTGGACGCCGCACGTTGAGGCGGAGATCCTGCTTGGCACCCGCACCGAAGATTCGGTCCGCGGCGGCTCTCTGGCTACTCTGCCAGTATCGGCCGGTTCCAAGGCGGAGATCAGCGCCCTGATTGATCAGGCTGTGCAAAATGTTGCGGCAAGGCATGGGGTGGCGGTGAGCCAGGCGCAAGCAGGCGGCAGCTCCGGCGGCGGCGTGGTGGATTCCGCAGCTCTGGATGCCTACAAGGATGAGGTCACCGACACGCTGGTGGCAACGGCTCGCACGCTGCTTGCCAAGCTGGGTGTTGAGGACGAGGCTGCAGAGATCATCGCGCCGGACAACACGATTGTGGAGACCATCGAGGCAGAGCTTGGCTCAAGCTGGGTCAAGCAGGTCACCCCGGTGTTTGATGAGCGCAAGGCTGTGCTTTTCGACGATCGCTGGGCCCAAGCCCGCGAAGACCTCGTACGCGTGGCCCTTGGCCAGTGCGAGCTGGACCCGGCGCGCTTTGCCGGCACAGGTGAAACCATCGCCCAGCAGGCCGAATGGTACGCGCAAAACACCGGAGCGGACCGCGCGGATGTGCTGCGCGCAATCGCTGAAGCCGCCCAGGGCAAGGCCGATGAGCCGTATGCGAACGACGTTGCGCTGGTGACCGGTGCCGCACCTGGCTCGATCGCAACTGCTTTGGTGGAGCGACTGCTGGCAGGTGGCGCAACCGTGATCATGACCGCCTCCAACGTTGGGCAAGCGCGTAAGGAGTTTGCGCGCAAGCTCTACGCCGAGCACGGCTCGGTGGGCGCGAGCTTGTGGCTGGTGCCGGCGAACCTGTCGTCCTACCGCGACATTGACGCACTGATCGCGTGGATTGGCGCGGAGCAGAAAGAGACGGTGGGCAAGGACGTCAAGGTGATCAAGCCTGCGCTGACACCTACGCTCGCGTTCCCGTTCGCAGCACCGTCCGTGTCCGGCTCGCTGGCAGAGGTCGGCGGCAACGCGGAGACGCAGGCGCGTCTGCTGCTGTGGTCGGTGGAGCGCACCATCGCTGGTTTGTCCGAGCTGGCGCAGCGCGGTGACCACTACCCGGCGACGCGTACGCACGTGGTGCTTCCGGGCTCGCCGAACCGCGGCACCTTTGGTGGCGACGGCGCCTACGGCGAGGTCAAGGCCGCACTCGATGCGATTGTGAACAAGTGGTCTGCCGAAACCGGTTGGCCAGACGGCGTCACCCTGGCGCAGGCACGTATCGGCTGGGTTGCCGGTACCCACTTGATGGGCGGCAACGACGCTCTCGTCCCGGCCGCGGAAGCTGCGGGCATCCACGTGTGGAGCCCGGAGGAGATCTCTTCGCAGCTGATGAGCTTGGCATCACCGGAGTCTCGCGAGCAGGCGAAGCAGGCTCCGCTTGATCTGGACCTAACCGGTGGTCTGGCGGACTCTGGGGTCTCGATTGCGGAACTGGCGCGGTCGGTGCGTGGTGGGGAGGTCACGGAGGCGTCGGCAAGCGAAAGCCCCGCAACTGTCCGAGCCCTGCCGAATGTGTCGAACCCGCTGCAACCGGCACCTGCCAATGTTGGGGATGTGACCTGCTCGCTGGATGACATGGTGGTCATTGTGGGCGTGGGCGAGATCTCCAGCTGGGGCTCGGGCCGCACCCGTCGTGAAGCTGAGTACGGCATCGAGCGCACCGGGGGCGTGGAACTGACCGCCGCGGGCGTGCTGGAGCTGGCCTGGATGATGGGCCTGATCACCTGGTCCGAGGACCCGAACCCGGGCTGGTATGACGCCGACGGTGCCGAGGTTGCGGAGGAAGACATCTACGAGCGCTTCCGCGCCGAAGTAGTGGCCCGCTGTGGCGTTCGCACCCTGACGGACAAGTACTTCCTGACGGACCAGGGCTCCGTGGACCTGGAGCAGGTCTACCTGGACCGCGACATCACGTTTAGCGTGGCAACGGAAGCCGAGGCCCGCGACCACGAGGCTGCCGATCCGGACAAGACTGTGGTCAAGCAGGTTGGCGGCGAATGGACCGTGACCCGCCTGGCTGGTGCAAACGCGTACGTGCCGAAGAAGGCGACGTTGTCTCGCACCGTTGCGGGCCAGATCCCGGATGATTTTGACCCGACCAAGTGGGGTATTCCGGCGCAGATGGCCGACGGCATGGACCGCATGGCCGCCTGGAACCTGGTTACCGCCGTGGACGCGTTCATCACCGCAGGCTTCACCCCGGGCGAGCTGATGCAGGCAGTGCACCCATCGTTTGTGGCAACCACCCAGGGCACCGGTATCGGTGGAATGGAGTCGCTGCACAAGGTGTTCGTCTCCCGCTTCATTGGTGAGGAACGTCAGAGCGACATCCTGCAGGAGGCGCTGCCGAACGTGGTGGCCGCGCACACCATGCAGGCTCTGGTTGGCGGCTACGGTTCCATGATTCACCCGGTCGGCGCGTGTGCCACTGCCGCGGTGAGTGTTGAGGAGGCTGTGGACAAGATCGCGCTGGGCAAGGCGGACTTTGTCATTGCCGGTGGTATTGATGACGTGCAGGTGGAATCCCTCCAGGGCTTCGGCGACATGAACGCCACCGCCGAGACCGCCAAGATGACTGCCCAGGGCATTGATGATCGCTTCATCTCGCGTGCGAATGACCGTCGTCGCGGAGGCTTCCTTGAGGCCGAAGGTGGCGGCACCTTGCTGCTTGCCCGCGGCTCCCTTGCCGCGAAGCTGGGTCTGCCGGTGCATGCGGTAGTGGCGTACTCCTCCAGCTTTGGCGACGGCGCGCACACCTCCATCCCGGCCCCCGGCCTGGGCGTGCTGGCAGCCGCGTGTGGCGGTGAGTCCTCCCGCTTGGCTCGCAATTTGGCTTCGCTGGGCCTTTCGCCTGACGACGTCAACGTGTTGTCCAAGCACGACACCTCCACCAATGCCAACGACCCGAATGAGTCCGAGCTGCACTCGCTTTTGTGGCCAGCCATCGGGCGCAACGAGCACGCGCCGATGTACGTGATCTCCCAGAAGACGCTGACGGGCCACGCCAAGGCGGGCGCTGCCCTGTTCCAGATCGGTGGGCTGATTGACGTGCTGGCAAGCGGTGCGCTGCCGCCGAACGCGGCGCTGGACTGCGTGGATCCGCTGATCGCGCCGAAGGCGAAGAACCTGGTGTGGCTGCGCTCCCCGCTTGCGCTGGGTGCAGGCCAGGTGAAGGCGGCGGCGCTGACCTCGCTTGGTTTCGGCCACGTCGGAGCGCTGGTTGTACTCGGCCACCCGGGTGTGTTCGAGGCCGCGCTGGTGCGTGAGGGTATCGACGCAGATGCCTGGCGCGCCCAAGCCACCAAGCGCCGTGCGGACGGCGCTGGCCGCCTGGAGGCCGGCATGCTCGGCCGCGCTGAGCTCTTCGCCCCGGTGGAGAACCGTCGCTTTGCTGGCGCGAACGACCACGACGATGAGATTGCCCTGTTGCTCAACCCCGACGCCCGTCTCAACGCTGACGGCACCTACCCGACCGCGACCCCGACTGTTTAAGGCCCTGTTTAAGGAGAGACACCATGACACCGTTGTTTCACACCAATGACGCTTCACTTTCCAATGACGAGCTGGCGGCGCTGAGCGCTGTCATTGCAGACGCGCAGACCCGCTACCTCGCCGAAGCTAGTGGCAGCGCCGATGAGGGCTATGGCTCTGGTTTCGGCTCGGGTTTCGGAAACGTCACGCACTACTAAAGAAAGGAGCGCACGTATGAAGCATGATTTCCCATTCAACAAAGTGCTGATTGCTAACCGCGGCGAGATCGCGGTGCGCATCATCCGCGCGGCGCGTGACGTCGGGCTTTCCTCCGTGGCTATCTACGCGGACCCGGATAAGGGCGCCCCGTTTACGGAGATGGCCGATGAGGCCGTGGCTATCGGCGGCGAGACGTCCGCGCAGAGCTACCTGGATATTGAGAAGGTGCTGCAGGCGTGCCGGGATACCGGTGCGGATGCGGTCCACCCGGGCTATGGGTTTTTGAGTGAGAACGCCGAGTTTGCCCGGCGCGTGATTGCAGAGGGTTTGACCTGGATCGGCCCGCCGCCGCGCGCGATTGAGAACTTGGGTGACAAGGTCACGGCGCGCACGCTGGCAGAAGCCGTGGATGCGCCGCTTGCCCCGGGCACCAAGGATCCGGTGGCCAGTGCAGATGACGTGGTTGCCTTTGCGGATGAGCACGGCCTGCCGGTGGCTATCAAGGCTGCGTTTGGTGGCGGTGGCCGCGGCATGAAGGTGGCGCGCACCCGTGGTGAGATCCGTGAGCTCTACGAGTCCGCTACCCGCGAGGCCCAGGCTGCGTTTGGGCGTGGCGAGTGCTTCGTGGAGCGTTACCTCGACCGCGCCCGCCACGTTGAAGCCCAGGTGTTGGCTGATCAGCACGGCAACGTCATTGTTGGCGGCACCCGCGATTGCTCGCTGCAGCGCCGTTTCCAGAAGCTCATCGAGGAGGCCCCGGCACCGTTTTTGACCGATGAGCAGCGTCAACGAATCCATGAGTCCGCCAAGGCGATTGCCAAGAAGGCCGGCTACGTGGGCGTGGGTACGGTGGAGTACCTCGTGGGCGAAGACGGGTTGATTTCCTTCCTGGAGGTCAACACCCGCCTGCAGGTGGAGCACCCCGTAACCGAGGAAACCACGGGCGTGGACATGGTTATTGAGCAGTTCCGCATCGCCGCCGGCGAGCCGCTGCGCTTCGAGCAGGACCTGGAGCCAACCGGCCACGCCATCGAATTTCGCATCAACGCCGAGGACGCAGGCTCCAACTTTATGCCAGCACCCGGCACGGTCACCCGCTACGTGGAGCCCTCGGGCCCGGGCGTCCGTGTGGATTCCGGCATCCGGGAAGGCACCGTCATCGGCGGCCAGTTCGACTCCATGCTGGCCAAGCTGATTGTCCGCGGCACCACCCGTGAGCAGGCAATTGCGCGCGCCAAGCGTGCCTTGACGGAGTTCAAGATCGAAGGCGTGCCCACGGTCATTCCGTTCCATGAGCGCATGCTTGACGACGCCGCGTTTACCGCACCCAACGACCAATTCACCGTCTACACCCGCTGGATTGAAGAGGAGTGGGACCCGGACGTCGCCCCGTACGACGCGGACGATGCTGACTCTGGTGACGGCGACGAGCACCGCCGCCGTACGGTCTCGGTCGGGGTGAATGGGCGCTCGATCGAGATCACGTTGCCGGAATCGCTGCTATTGGGTGCTGTGGCGCAACGCCGCCGCGACCGCAAGCGTCGCGGGCGTGGTGGCTCCGGTGGCGCCAAGGGAGGAGCGAACGCGGATACGCTGGCAGCGCCGATGCAGGGCACCGTGGTCAAGGTGGAGGTTGCCGAAGGCGACCGCGTTGAGGCCGGCGACGTTGTGGTGATCCTGGAAGCCATGAAGATGGAAAACCCGGTCAAGGCCCACAAAGACGGCATTGTGAAGAACCTCGCCGTGGAGGCCGGCAGCCACGTGGATAAGGGCGCAGCGCTGCTAGAAATCGTCGCTGACGAGTAGTTTTCACTCGCTCCCCGATCCCACCCGGCGCGTCATAAAAATTGGGGGTTGACGCGCCGGGCTTTCCCGTTCTATGGTTACCCACATGAGTGGTAAACCCATATACCAACAGATTGCCGATGAGTTACGCGACCTCATCGGCGCTGGCTCCCTCGCCCCCGGCGACCGGGTGCCGTCCACCAACGAGTTATCCGCCTATCACTCCGTCAACCCAACAACGTCTGCCAAGGCGCTCACCGAACTGTTCAACGAGGGCCTGCTGGAAAAACGCCGCGGACTCGGCATGTTTGTGCTGGCAAGTGCGCGTGAGCAGGTGTTACGTACGCGTCGTGAAGCATTTGCCCGCGACTTTGTCCAACCGTTTGTCCATGAGGCCAACCAGCTCGGCATCACCACCGAGGAGCTGACCGCAATGATTGAAAAGGAGCGCACCCAATGAATCCCGGTTTCTATGCGCTGGTCGGCCCGAACGCCGCCGGCAAAACCCATTACCTGCACACGCTCATGGGGCCGCACGCCGCATTTGTCCCGGCCGGCGCGGACGCGAAGTTTGCGGGCACGACCGTGGACGACCACCTGCGCGCAGTCGCAGCGATTTACCCGCACGTGGAGCTCGACTTCCCCAACGCCCGCATCAGGGATCTCTCCGTTGGGCAGCGCCGCCTCCTCACTATTGAGGTGGCCCTGGCTATAGGCAAGGACCTGCTCCTCCTCGACGAGCCTTTTGACGGCATCGACACCACCACCCGCAAACAGGTCCGCCAGCGGCTGATCAACTACATCGCGGAAAACCCGCAGCGAAGCGTAGTGATGGCATCGCATCGACCCGAGGACTTCGCGGGTCTCGCCACCCACGTCATCCAGGTCTTTGATCAGGAGGTATCGGAGCCCTTGCTTATCGACGCCACACGTCACCACTTCCCCACCATCACCGGCCCCACCAACGCAATCGCTGATTTGGCGGCACACCACCGAACGCTCGAGCAGTCCACACTGGGCCCGATGGCGAAAGCGGTGTTTGCAGAGCCCGTGGAGACCGACCTGACCTGCACCTACCCCGACGACACCGAACTTATTGATCTGCTTGCAACCGAAAGGATGCCGCGATGAAACTCTTCCTCAGCCCCTTCAAACCAGCGATGTATTTGGGCATCTTTCTCGTCCTCTGCATTGCCGTCCCCTTTGGACGATTGGAGTTTGGTGACGGCGGCCTGTGGACCATGGCGGGCGCTGCCACACTGTGGATACTCTTCGCAATCGGAGGATCGAACTGGCCAGCAATGAACCAGCTGGGAGCAAGCTTCAACCGATGGATGAATTCGGCAGCGCTAACGGCTCTCGTGGCGGCGGTCATACTCACGCCACTTACCGCAGCGTCGGCGGTGTACCACCAAGCACATAGCCCGTACTACAAGTGGTATGACCCGTTCATTGTTACCAACGGAGAACCGATGCCCTGGACCAACTTCAGCGGCGAACCGTATTTCGTTGAAGATGCTGCGCAGGACCTGACATCCGTCGCGTCAACTGTGCTACTCCACTTCGTCATCTTCCTTACGATGGCGCTGACCGGTGTAGCAATCGGTCTTGCGCGAGGCACACGCATGCATTGGTTCATGCTCGGCAGCATGTTCGTGGGTGGTTTCACCGGGTTCGTAGTGGGTATCCGCAGATCGGAGATGAATCCCTTCGACCCCAACATCTCCGTCTTCTTCGTAGCGACGGCGGGGCTAGTAGTTTTGGCAGCCAGCGCAATTGTGTTCGCTAGAACCCGCCGCTTCGTACCCTAACGCTCCAACCACTCGGAGCGCAGCAGGCCATGGCGGGAGCACGCGGCCTCCCACGCCATCGGACTGATTTTTACCACCATGCGACGCTCACACAACGGGCAGATGCGCGGCGCATCATAAGGCCGCGCGGGGTCCAGTGGCCAAGCGATTTCGCCCGACAGTACAGCGTCGGCGAGTTCCGTTGAATCCGGGATTTTCATTACCGGATTCCCTTACAGGGACTTCAACGTGTCGTACAGCGCGCCGTGGCCAGAGTTCTGCTTCTGCCCAACCGGCGTGATGTTCAGGCTCAAGCCTGGTTTCGCTCCGCCTTCCATGACACGGTCTACAGCGTCGCGATCCTTCTCCATCGGACGCCCGAACGTGGTCAAGTAGTTGCCGCCAATGATGGCGTTGGCGCCGCCGAGCAGGCCCTGCTCGGTGCCGTCGTCACCCAGCGCGAGCTCCGTGCCACCAGCAAAGCGCAACTGCGTCGACGGCATGGCCAGGCGGAACGCCGCCACCGCACGCAGTGCTTCACCCTGCGGCACCAGCGGACGATCCGCAAACGGAGTACCCGGGCGCGGGTCTAAGAAGTTCATCGGCACCTCATGCGGGCGGATCTCCGCCAGCTGCGCGGCAAACTCGGCTCGCTGCTCCAGCGTCTCGCCCAGGCCGATGATGCCGCCGCAGCAGGTCTCCATTCCCTCAGCCAGCACGTACTCCAGCGTGTTCTTGCGCTCCTCCCAGGTATGCGTGGTCACCACATTCGGGAAGAAGGACCTCGCCGTTTCAAAGTTGTGGTTGTAGCGGGTCACGCCCATCTGCGCCAAGCGCTGCGCCTGCTCACGAGTCAGAATGCCCAGCGACGCAGAAATCGAAATGTCCACTTCCTCCTGGATCGCGGTGACTGCTTCGGCCACCTGCTCCAGCAGCGCATCCGTAGGGCCCTTCACAGCGGCAACGATGCAGAACTCGCTCGCGCCCATCTTCTCCGACTGCTTCGCAGCCTCCACCAACTCAGCAATGTTCAGCGTGACAGCACGAACCGGGGACTCAAAAAGGCCGGACTGGGAGCAGAAGCTGCAGTCTTCGGGGCAGCCGCCCGTCTTCAAGGAGATAATGCCTTCCAGAGAGACGTCCACGCCGCAGTGCTTGATACGCACCTGGTGGGCGAGGTCGAGGAGTTCTTGCAGACGCTCATCTTCAATCTGCAGAACCTGCAAGATTTCATCCTGATTCAGGCCCTGACCGCGCTCAAGGCACTTCTCGCGAGCGATGTCGAGGATGTCTTTCGTTTCCATTTCAGTGGTGGCTGTCGTAGTTGTCGCAGTCATGCACACGGAGTGTAGCGCGTTGCTTGAACGGTGTTCAGGGAATGGCGAAATTCATGGATGGCTTTGCAGTTGTCTTTTGGGCGGCCTGGTCGCGGGGCGCTGGGGCGCTGGGGCGCTGGGGAGCTTGGGAAGCTTTTTTTAATTGCGGCAGCATGTTGCCAAACCGGGGATAGTTGCCGCAATTGCCAGATGATTGCCAGGTTCAGGCTGCCGCAAGGGCACACTCCTAGCAGATAACTGTTATGTCCACTGAGTTCTTTGGGTTGGAGTCCAGACACTTGTTGTGCCTGGAGTCCAGGGACTTTGTTGGGTAGGAGACCAGTACCTTTTTTGGGGCGGTGCTAGTCGTGGGTCTTCCGGGTGGGTTTGGCTCGCTTCGGTCGAGGCTTGGACAGTTCGGGGCGCAGCGTCGGGGCTTGGCGATGCTTCATACCTTCGACGTAGTTGATGTTGATCTGTCCTCCCGCAGGGCGGTGGCTCAGTGTGATCGGCAGCGGCACACTAAAGAGGAACTCACCGTCATGAGCGGTGTAGAACTCTGCAACGTTATCGACTGTGACGTGGCTGAAGAGTTTACGTTCCTTAAACCTTAAGCCGATGTAGAGTCCGTAGCCACAAAACCGAGCCACACCAAAGCGGTTTACCGTTAACTCTTCGGGTACGTCGAATCTTTGCTTTTTGAGCACTTCATATGGGTCTATGGTGGTGGTGTCCGTCGGTGATGTACCTGGTGAGGTCGTTGCTTGATCGGCTCTGGCCTTGGGTGAAGTGGCAGCTTCCCCAAGGCCTTGCTGCTTTTGTGTTTCTGCAGTTGCTGCGTACGGATTGTGCGCAATGTTGTATTTGACGACTCGTTGCCAGATAACTTCTGGATCAAGCGGCTGGGTTGGCGACGGTGCTTGTGGGAATGTTTCCCATGCTTGACGTGGGGTGATTAAACGCTTGTCGATACGCAGGCTTTGGTGTCGGCGTATGTTGTTGTACACGTGGCGGTAGTGGCGCAGGTGTTCATGGACCTCGTCGAGGGTTTGTGGTTGTCGTGCATCCAAAAATCGCCGCAGGGTTTGGTGGGAACGTTCGTCTTTGCCTTGGGTTGTAGGAGCAAAACCAGCGATGGCAAGCACGCCTTGTTCGGCAAGCCATTGCTCTGTCGCTGACAACATTCCACGGTGGTAGGTGGCAAACGCATGCCCGTTATCTGACAGGATTTCTTGGGGTTTGCGGTAGCGATGAAAGGCGCGCTCCAAGGTAGTGCGAGCATCGATGCCGTTTTCGGGGGCGGCAAAAGCCATGGTGCCGACATCGAACCTGCTGGCGTCGTCGATGACTTGGTAGATAGTGATTTGCGTATGGGCTTTGTCGAAGAGTCGAAAGACCAACGCATCGATTTGCCACAGTTCACACACATACTCCCGGGCGAAGCGTTTGTAGGAGCTGCGCGGACGTTTACGTGCGTTTTCTTCTGCCAATCCGGCTTCGCTTAACCAGTTGGCAATGGTTGTCCGCGACGGGGTGTGTTCAGGTCCGAACGTGTCAAACAAGAAGTAGTAGATAGACAACGGGCCATTATCAAGGCCTTGCTCCTGGAGGTGAAACCGGGCGTCGATTACTGCTTGGCGGTGTACTTCGGTGTACTTGCTCGCCGGGTTCTTCGGTCGGGTGCTGTCAGGCACGATTGCTGCCCGGCCGCGTTGTTCGATGCGTTTTTTGATATTGCGGAATGTTTGATCCGAAATATCGTGTTCCTTGCAGAACTGCTTGATGGTTTTACCTTCACGGATCGGATCAAAATCCGCAATCTTTCTGCGTATATGAGATGGAATAGCCATCAGACTATTGAGCCAAACCGCTCAGCAGCGACCCAAAAAGTCACTGGACATCAACCCAAAAAAGTCCTTGGACTCCTACCCAAAGAAGTCATTGGACTCTAACCCAAAAAAGTCTATGGACAGGACACTCCTAGCAGATAACGATTTCAGCCCTACATTTCCCCAGGTCAGTTGTCTTGACTCATCGCGATTTTTACATTGTCTGCTAGTAGACCCCTGCCAGTAGACCCCTAGTAGACCCCTGCCAGTAGACCCCTGCCAGTAGACCCCTGCCAGTAGACCCCGCGTGAGACAGCGATCGGAGCAGCGAGGTACGGCGAGTTGCAACGAGATACGGCGATGCCCAGTGTGGCGCGGCACTCCGATTCCTGTGGGCCAGCTGGCAAATGCGGCAGATATCCCCGGTTTGGCAACATGCTGCCGCAATCCAAAAAAGGTCCCCCCGAGGTCCGGCCAACCAGGGCAGCGAGGTCCGGCCAGCCAGGGCACCGAGGTCCGGCTGGACCGCCAAGCCGAAGCCAAAGCCGAAGCTAGCGATACTCCACCACTACCGGCGAGTGGTCAGACCAGCGCTCCTCCACCGTCGCTACCTTGTCCACCCAGGCGCGCTGGGCGCGTTCGAGCATGTTGGCGGTGGCGGCTTGGACGTCGATACGCCAGCCAGCGTTGTTGTTGAAGGCCTGGCCACGGAAGGTCCACCACGAGTACCCCGCATCCTCTGGATTCAAGCGACGCGCCACATCAAACCACTTCGGGTTCTCGCAGGCCACACGCGCCGGAGCCGCAGAGGTGTACTCCACTGCCCCCGCCCAGCCGAGGGCTGATTTCAGGTCGAGGTCCTGGGCTTCACTATCAGGAAAAGCGCCGAAGACGGAATCCATAAACGCGCGCTCGTGAGGCAAAAAGCCGGACTTTTTGTGGTTTCCCTTCCAGTTCTTCAGGTCTTCGCGGCGGTGGCAGATATTCCAGTCGCCGCCAATGACCATGTCCGGGCACTCGTTGGCCCACTGTTCAAGCAGCGGCTCGAAGGCGTCGAGGAAGCGATACTTCTCGTCCTGCTTGTCCGTGCCGGCAGATCCGGAGGGGAGGTAGAGGGAGGCGACGTAGGTGGCGTCGTCAAGCATGGCCCTGATGAAGCGACCTGAATCCTCAAACCCAGGGATACCCACCTCAACCTGAGTGAGCGGCTGGCGAGACAGGATCCCCACGCCGGCGCGGCCCTTCGCAGCGGCGGGTGCGACCTCCAAGTGCCAGCCTTGCTCTAGGGCCGGGGCGAGGGCTGCGCGCGCCTGATCTTCAGTGGCGCGAACTTCTTGCATCAGAACAACGTCCGCCGGAGTCTCGCTCAACCAGGCCAACATGCCCGGATTGTTCTCGTTGCGGACTTTCGTTGCGGCGCGGATGCCGTTGACATTGACGGTAGCGATGGTCAGACTCATGGGTTTCGACCCTACAGGGCAACGCAAAACGGTACGCTTGTTATCTGAAGTCTGACATTAGATACAAGGAGCACTATGTCTACGATCATTTGGACCCGCACCGACGAAGCGCCGCTGCTGGCAACCTACTCGTTCAAGCCGATTGTGGAGGCGTTTGCCGCACAGGCTGGCATCGATGTGGAAACCTCCGACATTTCTTTGGCAGGGCGTATTCTCGCGCAGTTCCCGGATCGTTTGAGCGATGAGCAGCGCATCCCGGATGCGCTGGCTGAGCTGGGCGAATTGGCCAAGACGCCTGAGGCCAACATCATTAAGCTGCCGAACATCTCCGCCTCCCTGGTGCAGCTGAAGAAGGCTATCGCTGAGCTGCAGGCTGCTGGCTTTGACATCCCGGATTACGAGGACGCGCAGGAGAAGTACGACGCAGTCAAGGGCTCCGCCGTCAACCCGGTACTGCGCGAGGGCAACTCCGACCGTCGCGCCCCGGAGGCCGTGAAGAACTACACCAAGAAGCACCCGCACTCCATGGGTGAGTGGTCGAAGGACTCCAAGACCAACGTCGCCACCATGGATGCCGGCGACTTCCGCCACAACGAGAAGTCCGTCATTATCCCGGCCGAGGACACCCTCACCATCAAGCTCGTCACCGCTGATGGCGAGAAGGTCTTGAAGGACGGCCTGAAGGTCCAGGCCGGCGAGGTTATCGACGCGACCTACATGTCCGCGAAGGCGCTCGACGCATTCCTGGAAGAGGCCGTCAAGCGCGCCAAGGCAGAGGGCGTGCTGTTCTCCGCTCACCTGAAGGCCACCATGATGAAGGTCTCCGACCCGATCATCTTCGGCCACGTTGTGCGCGCCTACTTCAAGCCTGTCTTTGACAAGTACGGCGAGGAGCTTTTGGCGGCTGGCCTCAACGGCGAGAACGGCCTCGGCGCCATCCTCGACGGCCTGTCCGAGCTGGAGAACGGCGAGGAGATCCGCAAGGCCTTCGAGCAGCAGCTTGTCGACGGCCCGGCGCTCGCCATGGTCAACTCCCACAAGGGCATCACCAACCTGCACGTGCCGTCTGACGTGATCATCGACGCTTCCATGCCGGCCATGATCCGCACCTCCGGCCACATGTGGAACGCCGACGACCAGGAGCAGGACACCCTGGCCGTCATCCCGGATTCCTCCTACGCCGGTGTGTACCAGACGGTTATCGACGACTGCCGCGAGAACGGCGCCTACGACCCGACCACCATGGGCACCGTCCCGAACGTCGGTCTCATGGCGCAGAAGGCCGAGGAGTACGGCTCCCACGACAAGACCTTCAAGATCCCGGCCGACGGCACCGTCCAGGTGGTCAACTCCGCAGGCGACGTGCTGATCGAGCACGACGTCGAGGCCGGCGACATCTGGCGCGCCACCCAGACCAAGGACGCCCCGATCCAGGACTGGGTCAAGCTGGCCGTCAACCGCGCCCGTCTCTCCGGCATGAAGGCCATCTTCTGGCTGGACGAGGAGCGCGCGCATGACCGCAACCTCATCGACCTGGTGAACAAGTACCTGGCTGACCACGACACCGAGGGCCTGGACATTTCCATCCAGTCCCCGATCGAGGCCACCAAGACTTCCGTCGAGCGCATCCGCCGCGGCGAGGACACCATCTCTGTCACCGGCAACGTGCTGCGTGACTACAACACGGACCTGTTCCCGATCCTCGAGCTGGGCACCTCCGCGAAGATGCTCTCCGTGGTCCCGCTGATGGCAGGCGGCGGCCTGTTCGAGACCGGTGCCGGCGGCTCCGCCCCGAAGCACGTGCAGCAGGTCCAGGAGGAGAACCACCTGCGTTGGGACTCCCTCGGCGAGTACCTCGCGCTGGCCGAGTCCTTCCGTCACGAGAAGAACACCAACGGCAACGAGCGCGCCGGCGTCCTGGCTGCCGCGCTGGACAAGGCCACCGAAAAGCTTCTCGACGAAGGCAAGTCCCCGTCCCGCAAGGTCAATGAGATTGACGACCGCGGTTCCCACTTCTGGCTCTCCCTGTACTGGGCAGAGGCGCTGGCAGCCCAGACCGACGATGCCGAGCTGGCCTCCGCGTTCACCCCGGTTGCAAAGGAGCTGCGTGAAAACGCCGAGACCATTGACAAGGA
This sequence comes from Corynebacterium riegelii, assembly GCF_016728505.1. Lineage (GTDB taxonomy): Bacteria > Actinomycetota > Actinomycetes > Mycobacteriales > Mycobacteriaceae > Corynebacterium > Corynebacterium riegelii. Next base: position 1,179,214 of record NZ_CP068159.1, on the reverse strand, counting down.
GCTCCTGAACGCCCAGGGCAACGCTGCCGACCTCGGCGGCTACTACTGGCCGGACGACGCCAAGACCTCCGCGGTCATGCGCCCGTCCGCAACGTTTAACAAGATCATCGACGCGCTGAAGAAGTAAGCGTTAGGTCTTCACTATCCAGGCCCCGGTCGCTGCGTGTTTCGCGGCGGCCGGGGTTTTTGCCGTTTGCGGATATGCCTCGGTGCTCAGGGTGGTAACCCAAGGATGGTAATCAGCCGAGTACCTGGACTGTTCAGAAGATTGAAATGGTAGCGGTGTGGTGAGTATCTGGTAGCGCCTGAGTGAGTATCCGGTAGCGGTGTCTCACTCAGGCGTTGTTGGTGGTTATGCGTTGGTGGTGAGGCGCATGTTTGGTCCTTCGAGTGTGATGATCTCCGCACCGGAGACGAGTCGGTTGAGGATTGACTCGGAGATCACCGCATCGGGGATGGATTTGTACCACTCTTGCGGGGTGAATTGTGAGGTCACAATCGTTGAGACTTTGCTTTCACGCGCGGCGAGGATGTTGAGAAGTTGGTGCGCGGTTGCGGCATCTACAGGTGTGGTCAGGAAGTCATCTAAGACCAGGACGTCGACGTCGTGGAGGTACTGGATGAACTTTAACCGTGCGGGGTCATCGAGTTGGAGGACTGCCAGTTCGGCGGCAAGCATGTCGGTGCGGTAGAACCGTGCGGAGTAGTCCTTGCGGCATGCAGCTGTGATCAGGGCTTGGGCGAGGTAGGTTTTGCCGACTGAGGATTTACCCAGGATAACAATGTTTTGGCCCAGGTGGCACCATTGTCCGTGAGCGAGTCTGCTGACTTGCTCGGGGTTGATGTTGCGGTCAGGCGTGCAGACCACGTTTTCAAGGCAAGCATCAAGGTTTGGCGATCGGGATGCTTTCAGCAGTTTGTTGATGCGTCGTTCGCGCCTGGCCGCGACTTCTTTATCGAGTGCGTAGAGCACCTTTTGGGAAAACGTCCACGAGTCAAAGGCGGGATCGTTGGCAATCTCGATGACGCTTTGTCCAAAGGCAGTCATCCGCAGCGCGGTGAAGTCGGGCAGGACGGACTCGTCAAGGAAGCGATCTGTTGGTGGGGTTGGTGATGACATGGGCTTAGTGTCCTTTCTGAGCGAGGTTGTCCATGCTGAACTGGTCTGCACCGCCGAGAAACGCGCCGGTGGTATCCCGGTCGGAGACTGCAGGGGCGGTGGGCTGGTTGGTTGTGGTGCTGCGCGGGGCCTGGTCTAACCCGCGGGGCCGGGTGGCGTGTTCTTTGCGTACGGCGGCCATCATGTTTTTGACTGCGGTATATGACACCGCCCGTCGGCTGCCGTCGTTGGCCATCAGGCGCTGGCATGCCTCTTCCAGGATTGGTTTGTTGCCGTGTTTGCCCATCGACAGCACGTTTCTACAGGACTGGTACGCCTGAGCCGGGATGGCTTTTGCCGCGATGAGTTCTTCGATGACCTTGCGTGTTGCCGGGCCGATTTTTTGGGCTTCGCGATAGAAGTAGTCGCTTGTCCACAGTCCACGGGTGGAGTCCATTCCAGATGGAATGTGCTCATAGTCAGTGACATAGGCCCCACGCTTATGCGAAACCCGGTGGGTCGCTACGGTTGTCCCCTGGTCAAAGACGGTCAAGACTTGCCCGGTGATGCGCACATCGACAGTGCGGCCAACAAGCTGGTGCGGGACGGAGTAGCGCACCGTTGCAACCGTGATATGGAAATCTGGGGCTACTTTCGCACGCTTCCACTCGGTGTGCTGCCACGGGGTTTCCGGCAGATCGGCAAGCAGATGCTGTTCGTGTGCTTCAAAGAGATCCCTGCGGCTTGACTGTTGACTGCGAAATGGCACGGAGGTGTTGATCGCGTCGACTAAGTCCACAATCTTTTCGTTGAGCTCGTCTACGTCAACGCACTGGTGGCCTTCAAGGGTGTGGATGACTTTGTGGGTGACGATCTTTACCGCAGCTTCCACATTTGCTTTATCCTTCGGTCGGCGCGCGCGTGTGGGAAGTGCTGCTGTGTTGTAGTGCTCCAAGAACTGCTGGTAGGTGTCGTTGACCTTCCGATTCCTATCGGCAGTACTAATCGCGTTTGATGCTGTTGACGCGTTATCGGGGACAACAACCTGACAGACTCCACCGAAGTAGTCAAACGCTTGACGATGGGCATCAAGCCAGGACTGTTGACGCTGGTCAACACACGCACACGCAAACAACATCCCTGAATACGGCAGCGAAGCGACGAAAATATTGACTTTCGCACCCGGCGTGCCCGCAGGGTCGTACAGGCGCATCTTGGTACCTGCCCAATCCACCTGCATCGTATGCCCTGGTGCATGGGTGATCCGCGCGCTAAGCCCGGCAGCATCGACATGGGAGGCAACTAGCTGGCGGAACCGGTCGTAGCTGTAGTGACGCTGACCCGGCTGGGCTGGGGTGGTGGTGTAGCGAGCCCACAATACTTGCAGTGTTTGCTTCGTACGCCCTGTGCGTGCTTTGACGACCGCGTCAAAGTCAATCGGGACGAACTCGCCTTGCCCACTGGTGCGTTTGTCAACGAATATCTCGGCCAACTCGTCATCGGTCAACGCCGCGACCTGCTGGGCAGTGGTCAGGCCAAGGCTTCGCAGCGCTTGGTTCGCTCGGGAAATTGCGCGGTGCGAGCACCCAAGCTGGTCTTCAATCTGGCGGTAAGAACGCTTCCTAATCAGCAGCGTCATCACCGCACGGTAATCCGTCATAAGCGGACTCCTTCCAGTCACACGCCGCACCCGAGTGGTGCGGCTACCGGAAGTATCACCCCGAGCCCCCTGAGCTGCTACCAGATACTCACTGAAGTGCTACCAGATAGTCACGACACTGCTACCAAATAGCCGGTCGCAACACCTGGACCGCGGTGCTCGTTCCTACTCGGCTGGTTACCATCCTCCGGTTACCATGCTCGGTGAAGAATGGGCCGGGCGGGTGTGGCGTCGAGAAGCAGCGGCACCGGCTGTTTTTGTTGCGCTGTAATTTGAGTGAGCAGCTATCCCACCTCGGGGTGGAAGGAGTAATCCCCGGTCCAGGGGTTATGAATATGGACTTCGTAGCCCAGTCTCGCCTTCCCTCCCCAAACGCCACCCCTCCCGTAGTCAGTAGTCGCTAGGTGCTGCCTACGCGACACCAAACGACTGCACATCCGACAAGTACAGGGGTGACGCTCGATCTCAGCTATATTTTTCCGCTACATCAGAGCTCCACTACCTCATCTGAATTATTGGCGATAAACGCAGAGTGGGTGGCTACGACGACTACTGCGCCTTCCTGAGCAAAATGGCGTAGATGCTTAAGGACAAGTTGTGCATTTGCTTTATCGAGGGCCCCGGTTGGCTCATCTGCTAACACTATTTTCGGCTGCGCGAGAATGAGCCTTACCAAAGCGATGCGTTGTTGTTCACCACCAGAAAGCTCACTCACCGTTCGCTTTTCGGATCCACCAAGTCCGACTTCATTCAAGGCCGCTTCCATTGTTTCGCGAGAGATGCGGGGAACAGCGATCTTGATGTTCTCGATTACAGAAAGATCAGAGACCAAACCATAGTCCTGAAACAGATATCCGACGTTTGCTCGCCGAAATTTGCGACGTGCGCGCGAATTCATAGATGCGATGTCGAGACCCTCGAAATCGATCGTCCCCGAATCCGGCGTAGTCAACCCACCTAACATATTGAGCAAGGTTGTCTTGCCGCTGCCGGAGGGCCCTGTGAGCGCCGTGATTCGACCTGCCCTAAACGTAGCTGTGAAATCTTGCAAAACCGTCCGCTCGCCAAATGCGCAGGATACTTCGTTTACCTGAATTGTCATTGCGGTTCCGTACCTCCTCTAGCATCCCACTGTGACGCAGCTTTGAGCATCAACCCCACAGAAACCACGAACCATACTGCGCCGAAACCTACTACTGCGAAAATGGTGGATGGTGTCCATTGATTTTCAAACCCGATACTCCAGGTTGACGGTACGCGGCTCTCGGATTGAATCCAATGATCGCGAACCTTATAAAGCAGCCAACCAATCGTGGCTAGGAAGAATGCAACTTCGATAGCTACTGCTTCTTTTGCAACCCACCAAGGGCTTTGCCCACAAACATAGGCAACGTGGATTTTGCGCCGGTAAGTAACACGAAAAGTCAAGATCGTGGCTCCGACCAAGACCGTCACAAGCAGGACTGATGCAAGGCCATTCAGCCCCCACAGAGCCACATTCTGCTCGGCGGCGCGAATGCTCGCGTGCCATGAGTCCTCGCGCGGCCTGAAGAAAGCAAGCGTATTCCCAGTTGCACCCTTCAACATTTGCGAAGGCACATCAGGGGAGGCAGTGAGAAGGACTTGCTGGGATACCTTTGACATCAAGTTGTGGTCCCCCAACGGGGCGAGGCCACGCGGAAGGATGACGAGAATCGGGTTATCAACTTGCGGACGGTAGTTAACGTCATAGGTGAATACCGAGCCTAAGCTGCAACCGTCCCGCCACTCTATGTCGGGCGCTGGTTCATTGGCATAGCCAGCCTCGAACTCGAGCGAATCCTCGATCACGTTTCTCGAGTGCACAGACAACTCTCCCGGCGAGCAGACCGTCACTACAGCACCATCCAACATCGACACTCCCGCCTGTCGCGCGAATTCCTGGTTCACTAATAGAACTGGTGCTTCCAATTGCACGGGCCATGTAATCCAATAAGGGTCAACGAGGAGTACGTCTCCCGCTTTATCGGCAACCCGGAATGGCGCTGCGGTCTCTGTATCTGACCAGTCTTCGAAGGCCGTGTTGACGTTCAACGCCAACTCTTGCGGCCCACGGTGCGCATCCCACGCCCCCTGCAAGCGGTGACGCGCCTCGAGTTCCGCAGAAAACCCAACCAAGGTTGCAACCACACTAAGCGCAGCAACCAGGGTCACGCCGCGGACGACGGTCAGGGAATAGAGAATTGGCCGCGCGTGAATCTTGCCCTTGATGGATTGAGGTATCGATGTCCTGCGAACCAGAAACTGCCCGCCCAGGTAACCAACGAGCAAACACGCAGACAGAATCACGCTGATCGTGAAATACATTCTCCAAAATACCCAGCTCTCCGCCCACCCGTTGTAGGCATAGAGAAGGCCAGCAACAAGCAGTGGACCTCCGAGGTAGACGATCGTAAGCGCAAATCTTTGCCGCTGAATTTCAATACGGGTCGTTTCCGCGACGCTGAGTCCAAGCAGTCGATGCACACCGACCTCACGTGAGCGGGCAAGAACATGGCCTGCGCTGAGAACCAGGCACAGGAGCACAGACAAGATCAGCAGAATAGGGATAGTCGAAGATGCAAAGATCTCCGTGAAATACCTGGTAAGAGGCACCGCTTCAAGCCCCTGCTCATCTAACCACCGCAGCAAGTGCTGCTCGTCCGTCGCAGACCCTTTGATATGGAGAAGTTGCCTCGGATCAGAGTATGGAAAGTCTTCCAGCGGATAAAGTATGTCAACTTCCCCGCGTTCAAAGCGCGGCCGTTCCACCCGACCGCCGTCAGGCGGAAGCGAAGATGAGTAGACTCGCTGCTCACCACCTGAGACAGCGAGCGACGAGTAGTTAATCGCGATATCGAAGTCATTGCTTCGCGCAAAGTCAGCCAGCTCAGAATAGAAACTCGTACGCTCCGAAGCGGTGCGATCTGATTCCACCTCTACCCCGTACTCACCCAGGTGACCATCGATCGTTGAGTAGAGCGTCGCGCCGAGGAAAGCCACGGTAGTCGCCAGAATGGCCGTGGCGAATATCCCCACGGCCAATAGGCCTGATTTCAGACGAGACATGCTCTAGCGATGGCGGTAGAAGGACTCATTGCCCAGCCCCTTGCGCGGAGCAGTGGCGCGTGACCACACGTTCCTGCTTACGCAGCCTCTTTCTGACTGAGACTTCCATGGCCCCTCCCATCAGTAGATGTTCAGCGGCGGGGGCTTCCGCCATATCGCAATTATCGGGGTCAGATTTACTTTACCGCTAGCAGATAACCCTATTTTGTGATTTACCTCATAATACATCACCTTGCCGGGCCAGCCTGGGGCTTTCCTGGCGCGGCGTAGCGACGGCAGCTCGCCCATGGTTGTGATCGCGGCGGCCGGGGCCGTTTTCTTGCTTCGTAACCGGAAAATGGTTCCAAAACCACCCCAGAACACCCACAAAACCTTCACTGCCTGCGGAAACGTTTTCTTGCCTCTTTCTTGCTTCTGGGGGATACTTGAGGCATGTCGCCACTTAATTCCACGCCGGAGCCTCAACTCATTGCCAGGATTAAACGGTTCCTCGCTTTGCCTGCGGAACTCCCCTGGCTGGAGTTTAAGGAAAACAGCGCCACGACCGGCCCGGAAATCGCCAAATACGTGAGTGCGCTGGGCAATTCGGCACGCCTTCATGATGAACCAGCAGGCTACCTGATCTGGGGCGTAAGTGACGCTCATGAAATCGTGGGCACTTCGTTCCAATGGGAGACCGCGAAAGGCAAGGGCAACGAAGACCTTTTCCCGTGGCTGCAGCGTGTAGTCTCCCCCACGCCAACACTCTCCTTCGAGGCGGTCACAATCGAAGGCAAAACTGTGGTATTCCTCCGGATTCCGGCTGCGCTCTCGGCCCCTTACGCCTACGACGGAACTCGTTACTTCCGACAGGGCACTTACACCAAGAACCTGATGGACTTCCCAGATCGCGAACGCGAGTTGTGGAGAAAGCTCAACCAGTTCGAGTTTGAAACCAGCAATGCCGCGGAAGGCCTCGAACCAGAAGAAATCACCGACCTTCTCTCTTCCGACGCCTTCTTTAACAACCGGCCGGAACTGCCACACAATGTTGGCAGTGCGCTCATCGACACAATGCGAGCGGCGGAAGCGATTACATATTCCCACGAATCGGGCTGGTGCATTCCCGCTTGGTCCGCACTGATGTACGCGCGCTCCCTCAAAGACTTCCCACAGCTCGCCGGCTTGGCCCCACGCGTGATGCATTTCGACGACACGTCGAGGAAACAGCTGCAACGGGAGTGGGACTTTGACGAGGGATACGCCACGTCGTTTAGCAAGATTGTCACCTTGGTGAACACAGTGAGGCCTGGTGGGGAGACCATCGATTCAAGCGGACGCCGAGTTGAAACCCCGCTGCTACCTACGGTGGCATTTCGCGAAGTGTTTGCGAATGCGCTCATGCACCAGGACCTGGAGCAGCGCGGTCAATACTTAACCGTTGAAGTTTTCAGTGATCGTGTCGAAGTGACCAACCCTGGAACCCCGTTGGTCGATCCCCAGCGTTTTATTGACTCAGCTTCTACAACTCGCAATCCATGCCTCGGCGAAGCGCTTCGCCTGGCACACTTCGTCGAGCAACGTGGAAGCGGTTGGGACAAGATTGTTGCATCGCTGGAGGCAGAGCACTTTCCGCCGGCGCTCATTCGATCAAATGGCACAACCACCGTCACGCTGAGCGCCTACCGTCCGTTCAAGCTGATGACTACAGATGAAAAGATCGAAGCTGTTTACCAGCATGCGTGTCTTGGCTTTCTGGATAATCGCGCCGTCACGAATGCATCGGTGCGAAGTCGCTTCGGTCTCAGGGATACGCAGACCGCCCAGGCAACCCGTCTCATTAACGCCACGGTGGATGAAGGCCTCATCCGGCTCCACGACCCGAACGCGGGAACTCGCAACCGCCGCTATGTCCCTTTCTGGGCCGAGTAGGTTTCTTGCTTCGTAACCGGGAAAAGGTGCCTAAACAGCCCGAAAACCGCCCCAAAAACGCTCCTACCTGGAGAAACGTTTTCTTGCCTCTTTCTTGCTTCTGAAGCGGGTTGCAAGGCATCTACCCAGCGCCCCAGCCGCAGAAACCTACCCCGCGTTGCGCAGCGCGGTGGCCAGCCCGTTCATGGTGACCTGGATAGTCTTCGGGACGAGGAATGCCTCGTCGCCGGCGCGGTAGCGGCGCAGCAGCTCCAGCTGGACTGCGTTGAGCGGCAGCAGGTAGGGGTAGCGGCGCTTCAGGGAGCGGGCCTGACGCTGGTTTTCGGCAACCAGGTCCGTATGGCCGGTGATGCGGAAGTAGACCTGCTTGGTGCGCTCGAACTCGTCGACGATAAGCGTGTAGGTGCGCTCGGCTACCTCGCGGTCCTCCACCAGGTCGGCATAGAGACGGGCCAGCGACATCTCCGCCTTGGCCATGACCTGGGCCATGTTGGACATCACGGAGCGGAAGAAGGGCCAGTCGCGGTATAGCTCGCGAAGGTCCTCCCAGCGCTCTTCGCTCTCGCCTGCCCAGCGCTCGACCGCGGTGCCGACGCCGAACCAGCCCGGCACGTTGGTACGCGACTGCGCCCAGGACAGGACCCAGGGGATGGCGCGCAGATCAGAAATCGCGGTGGTCTGCTTGCGAGAGGCTGGCCGGGAGCCGAGGTTGAGCTCTCCGATCTCGTGCAGCGGGGTGGACTGGGTGAAGTAGTCGATAAAGCCTGGGTCGCCGATCAGCTCCTTGTACTTTTCGCCGGAGTAGGCGGCAAGCGTACGCATGATGTCGTAGGCGCGGGTCGGGTCCGCGATCGGTTCAGTATCCAACAGGGACGCCTCAAGGGCGCCGGCCACGAAGGCCTCAAGGTGGCGGCGCGCGGTCTCTGGCGAGCCGTACTTGGCGGAGATGATCTCGCCCTGCTCGGTGATTCGAATGGAGCCGGCGACGGCACCCTTGGGCTGAGCGAGGATGGCGTCATACGTGGGCCCGCCGCCGCGGCCGACTGCCCCGCCGCGGCCGTGTGCGAGCCGGAGGCGGATGCCGTGTCGGTTGCAGAGGTCGACGAGGGCGAGTTCGGCGTCGTAAAGAGCCCAGTTCGCCTGCAGGTAGCCGCCATCCTTGTTGGAGTCGGAGTAGCCGAGCATGACCTCCTGGACATCGCCGCGGGCACGAAGGTGTTCGCGGTAGAACGGCAGCGACCAAAGGTCTTCGAGGATGTCGGCGCCGTGCGCGAGGTCCTCGATGGTTTCAAACAGCGGGACGACGTTAACGCCACTCAGGCCGACCTCTTTAAGCAGGACCATCGGCTCCAAAATGTCGGAGACGGTCCCGGTCATGGCGATGATGCACTGCGTGATCGCACCCTGGCCCAAGTCCTGAACGGCGCGAGCGGCGGCGGTGAGGATGCCCATTTCTTTGCGTGTGACGTCGCTAAGCTGGGCCTCTGCACGCAGCAGCGGGCGCGGGGTGCGCAGTTCCTTGACCAGCACCTCTACGCGCTGATCCTCCGAAAGTGCGGTGTAGTCCTCGCACACGCCGGCCACGCCAAGCACCTCGGCCACGACCTTTTCGAAGGATTCGGAGTTTTGGCGCAGGTCAAGGGTGTACAGGTGGAAACCGAAGGTGGTCACGGCGGAGCGCAGGCGGTTCAGCCGGTCGTTGGCAATAATCGCGCCGCCGTGGGCGCGCAGGGAGGCGTCGATCACATCCAAGTCGGCGAGCAGCTCGCCGGGATCCGCGTAAGGCGAGCCCGAACCCGCCGAGCCGGCGAGCACATCACGCGTAGCGGCGACGCGGTGGCGGATGCCGTAAATGGCGCGGCGGTAGGGCTCATCGACGCGGGACTCGGCGGTGTTGTTTGCGGCGTCCGCAAGCTTGGAAAGCTCCTCCGAGCAGGTGGAGTAGCGGTCTGAAAGGGACAGCTCGCGCTCCAACTCCCCCAGCTCATCGATGTAGTGGGCAAGTACAGTATCGGCAGCCTGGCGGGTGGCGTACGTGAGCGTTTCGGCGTTGACGTACGGGTTGCCGTCATGATCGCCGCCGATCCAGGAACCGGGGCGCATCACGGGGGTGAGGGCAAGGTCGCGGTCAAAGGTGTCGCGAAGCTCGTAGCGGATTGCGCGGTTAATCGCCGGGATCTGCTCAAGCAGGGAGAGTTTGTAGTAGCGCAGGCCCACGTCGATTTCGTCCTCAAGACGCGGGCGCGCGATGCGGATTAACGCGGTCTGCCACATCAGGGTCATGCGCAGCTCCATCTCGCGCTCGATGGCGGCTGGGTCCGCACCGGCGTGGAGTTCACTCAGCAGGCGCTTGATGTGGGTCTGAGTGTCAAAGACCGTGCGACGGCGTGTCTCTGTTGGGTGTGCGGTGAGCACTGGGGAGACTTGCGCGCCGGCGATGAGCTCGGCGACCTTGTCGGCGTCCACGCCGTTTTCCTTCAGGTGCGCGAAGCTGGTGCGCAGCGAAACCGGTGCGGCCGCCTTCTCGTCGTCCAGATCCTCAACCAGGTTGGTCAGCAGCGCGAAGTGGCTAAAGGCGCGCGCGACAAGGTTCATCTTGGTGATGTCCATGTCACGAAAGACTGCGAGCAGGTCCTCCGGGGCGGCGTCACCGTGGGCGATGTCGAAGGCGAGACGGCGGGTGGATTCGACCAAGTCGAAGATCTCTTGGCCTTCCTGCTGAGCAAGCACGCGGCCGAGCACTCGGCCTAAAAGTCGGATATCTTCGCGGACATGATCGGCGGGCTGGTCAGACACGGAGGCTTCTTTCAACTCAGGCGCGATAAAGGCGGGCGGACAATGCGTTCTAGTTAACGTATCCCAGCCCACATCGACTGTCTCGGGAACGGAGGGTGCACTATCGCGAGCTGGGCTATTTGCATGATTTTTATTCACGCCCTCAACTCGCAAGATAGACAGCTTGGTACACATTGCCAGACAAAGCGGGCTACATTGTCCTGCATGACAACGAAGCAAAGCTACGACAATTCCAACGCAAACGAGTGGTCTTTTGGCACCCGCGCCATCCACGCCGGCCAGCAGCTGGACCAAGACTTCGCGGCACGCAACCAGCCGATTTACATGACCACCAGCTATGTCTTCGACGACGCACAGCATGCGGAGAACCGTTTTAACCTCTCGGACGCGGGCCCGATCTACACCCGCATTACCAACCCGACCCAGCAGGCGCTGGAAGACCGCCTGGCCTCTCTTGAGGGCGGCGTTGCGGCAACCGCATTCGGCTCCGGCATGGCTGCCGAAACCGCGGCGATTCTTACCCTTGCCCAGGCGGGCGACCACATTGTCACTTCTCCGCGCCTCTACGGCGGCACGGAAACCTTGTTCCAGCACACGCTGCCGAAGCTGGGCATTGCATTCACGTTTGTAGACAACCCGGATGACCCGGAAAGCTGGCAGGCCGCCGTGCAGCCGAACACGAAGGCGTTTTACGGCGAAACCTTCGGCAACCCGATCGCAGACGTGCTGGACATCCCAGCTATTGCGGATGTCGCGCACAACAACCAGGTGCCGCTAATTGTGGATAACACCATGGCTACCGCTGCGGTCGTGCGCCCGCTTGAGCTGGGAGCAGACATTGTGGTGCTGTCCACCACGAAGTTCTACACCGGCAACGGCGCCGCCATCGGTGGCGCGATCGTAGACGGCGGCAAGTTCGACTGGACCGTCCAGCGCGACGGCAAGGACGTCTTCCCGCTGTTCACCACCCCGGATCCCGCGTACCACGGCCTGAAGTACGCCGACCTCGGCGCTCCGGCATTCGCACTGCGCGCCCGCGCCGGTATCCTGCGTGACACGGGTGCTGCGATCTCCCCATTCAACGCGTGGGTTGCGCTGCAGGGTATTGATACGTTGGCGTTGCGCGTCGAGAAGCATAATGCGAACGCCAAGAAGGTGGCAGAGTTCCTCGCAGGCCATGACAAGGTAGCCAAGGTCAACTATGCCGGCCTGGATGACTCCCCGTACAAGGCAACGAAGGAGAAGCTGGGGCTGGCCTACACCGGCTCGGTGCTCAGTTTTGATGTTGCGGGCGACCCAGACGACCGCGCGGCGGCATGGCGCTTCATTGACGCGCTGAAGCTGCACTCCAACGTGGCCAATATTGGTGACGTGCGCTCACTAGTTGTCCACCCGGCCTCCACCACGCACTCCCAGTCGGATGCCGCAGGCCTTGCGCGCGCTGGCATTACGCAGGCAACGGTGCGTTTGTCAGTGGGCATCGAGGATGTTGCAGACATCATCGCAGACCTCGAGCGCGGCTTCGCGGCGGTCTAAATGCTCGGCCCGGAAGGCGAGATTACAACCGTCGGCATCGGAGATGTCACCACCGAAGCCGGCGCCACAATCGCTGACGTGCAGATTGCGTACCAGCGGTGGGGTGAGTTCCGCGGAGACCCTCACGGCAAAAACAACATCATCGTTGTGGAGCACGCTCTCACCGGCGATTCGGATGCCACCGACTGGTGGTGCGAAGCCGTCGGCCCAGGCAAGGCACTGGACACAGACAAGTGGTGCGTGATCTGCACGAATGCTTTGGGTTCTTGCTACGGCTCGACCGGCCCTGCAAGCCAGCACCCCGACGGCGGGGTGTGGGGATCTCGCTTTCCGGCGATCTCTATCCGCGACATGGTGCATGCGGAGCAAGCGTTTTTTGAAGCGCTTGGCATCTCCCGCGTGCACGCCATCGTTGGCGGCTCCATGGGCGGCGCCCGCGTCCTAGAGTGGACGCTGATGTTCCCGGAGCAGGTGGATTACGCGCTGGTGCTCGCGGTATCCGCGCGCGCAAGTGCGTGGCAGATTGGCATTCAGACTGCGCAGATCACCTCGATTACGCACGACCCTAACTGGCAGGGCGGCAACTACCACGGCACCGGCCGCTCCCCCGACGCGGGGCTTGCTGCCGCACGACGCGTGGCGCACCTGACCTACCGCGGCGAGATGGAGATCGACGAACGCTTTGGTACCAGCGCCCAGCCCGGAGAAAACCCCCTTGGGGCTTTTCGTACCGACGACCACCGCTTTGCCGTCCAGTCCTACCTGGAGCACCAAGGCAGAAAGCTCACTCAGCGTTTCGACGCCGCCTGCTACGTCACACTTACCGAAGCCTTAAACCGCCACGACGTCGGCCGCGGGCGAGGCGGGCTGAACAAGGCACTGGCCTCGTCGACGGTGCCAACCATGATCGTCGGCGTGGACACGGACATTTTGTACCCCTACCACCAGCAGGAACACATCTCCCGCAACCTGGGCAACCTCCTGGCAATGTCAAAGCTGTCTTCCCCCGTCGGCCACGACGCCTTCCTTGTAGAAGCACGCCAAATGGACCGCATCCTGCGACACTTCATCGCGCTGACGGAAGAAACGCCTTCTGCACGCGACATGGCCGTCGCCCACGGCGCCTACGATATCTAGCTAGGCCCGAGCGCTTAGGACCCCAGCGCGTCCACCGACCACGCCAGCCACATCATGGCGGCCCCGAGGGCGGTGGTAAACAAGGCGTCGAAACGCCGGGAGCGCACAGCCAGCAAGCCGATAACCTGAGAATCGCACGTTAGGCGCACCACTGTCAGCCACAGCATTGCCGCACCCAGCGTGAAGGTGGCGCGGCGCCAGTGCTCGGTCGCTGCGAACAACCCGGAGGCCACAAAGCCTGCGAGAAACAGCGCCGTCATTGCCCACTGCACACGCCGCGGGAGTGCCGACGGCGCGTTACCAATGTCGTGGGGGTTATCCAGCTGACTGGCCAAAACGCCACTACACCCCGGCTTGGCGCTCCGCGCGCTCCACAATGTTGCGCACCAAGAAGGTACGCGTCATCGGGCCCACTCCACCCGGGTTCGGAGAGACCCAACCGGCCTTCTCCCATACGTCCGGGTGCAGGTCACCAACAGTCTTGCCGTCGACGCGGGACACGCCGACATCCACAAGCGCGGCACCTTCCTTGATCATGTCCGCGGTGATCATGTGCGGCTTACCGGCAGCCGCAATCACCACGTCTGCCCGGCGCGTCTCCGCAGCCAGGTCCTTGGTGCCGGTGTGGCAGAGCACTGCGGTGGCGTTGACGCCGCGGGTGGTCAGCATCAGCGAGATCGGGCGCCCCACGGTCACGCCGCGGCCCACCACGCACACAATCGCGCCGTTGAGGTCCACGCCGAAGCGCTCCAGTAGCTTGATGGTGCCGTTCGGGGTGCACGGCAGTGGTGCTGGCTCACCCAGCACCAGCTTGCCCAGGTTCACCGGGTGCAGGCCGTCCGCGTCCTTATCCGGGTCGATCAGCTCCAGGACACGGTTTTCATCCAGGTGCTTCGGCAGCGGAAGCTGGACGATGTAGCCGGTAACGGCTGGGTCGTTATTCAGCTCGCTAATAAGCTTCTCAAGCTCTTCCTGCGTGCAGTCACCCGGCAGCTCCTTCATGATGGAAGCAATGCCCAGCTCTTCGCAGTCCTTGTGCTTCATCCGCACGTAGTTCTGGCTGGCCGGGTCATCGCCCACAAGCACGGTGGCCAAGCCCGGGGTAATGCCGTGGTCGCTCTTCAGGCGCTCCACGCGGGTTTTCAGGTCCGCGAAAATCTCCTCGCGGTAGAGTTTGCCGTCCAGTTTGATCGCAGTCACGGTCCTATCCTAACCAGTGCAGGCAAGTGGCTAGGCTGAGCCAGGTGTTTCACATTATTTTTGACAACCCCGTGATCCCCGGCAACACCGGCAACGCGATCCGCCTGGCCGCAAACACGGGCGCCACCCTGCACCTTGTGGAGCCGCTCGGTTTCAACTTTGATGACAAGCATCTCAAGCGCGCCGGGCTGGACTACCATGATCTTGCGGATGTGCAGATTCATCCCGATTTGGGCTCTTGCTTATCGACGCTCAACGCTCCCCACACCTACGCCTTCACCACCCAAGCCACCCGCTACTTTCACGAGGTGGAATACGTCGAAGGCGACGCGCTGCTCTTCGGCACCGAACCCACCGGCTTGCCCTACGAGCACTCCCACCATCCGCTGGTCACCGACCGCGTGCGCATCCCCATGCTACCTAGCCGCCGCTCCATGAACCTGACCAACAGTGCATCCATCGCCCTGTTTGAGGCCTGGCGTCAGCACGGTTTCGCCGGCGGCGTGTAAGCAGGCAGAAAGCGATTTGGTCAGCTTGGAATTAGCTCAACCACAGCCCCAAACCAAAGTAAGTATCCACTGCCCGCAGATCCAAGCTTGCTAACGTGCCCCCATTCTCGACAGCAGTAATGGCAATCAGTCCGTCGTAAGCTGCTTAAGCATGGATCTAAGTGGACACAACATCCGTACAAGTTGGGTGTCCACTAAACGAGGGTAACCTCAAGGTGCAGTTGATCAGTCTGGAAATATTACCCGTACCCAGTACGAGCAGCCTAGTCTTCAATATGGCACTGCTTATGATGCCTGCATTCGCTCTGTCGAATCCTTGTGTGCTGTCGGTGGTGGCACCGGGGGGCGATCGCCTGTGCGCTTCTAGGAACTACCGGTATTGGAGGTCTTGCTTGCGCTGGTATCCTCGGGCTTATCGCTATGTTTGGTTGTAATGGTGCCAAAGAGCGGGTTTGCGGGGGTGCAAGGCGTTAAGAGTCCTTGGTGGTGATTTAAGCATTGCAGATGCCATAGAGGTAAGGAAGCCATTATGAAAGTTTGGCGAACAGCAACGGTCTCACTGCTTTTTGGAGTATTTCTCTACTTCGTAACTTTGGGAGAATTATGGTTTGCACTCATCCCTGTTCTTCTGCTGGTCTCGTTTATGATCGTGTCCAGGATTCCTTTCAAAGCATCGTCCAAGGCAGAAAGGGCTTCAATCCTCATGATTGCCGTTCCTTTTCTATTAATCTGGTTAGCGTATTTTAGTCCAGAAGACCTCTTTTACGCTGCGTTGCTAGGTATAGCTAGTGCAGTTCTTCTTTTTGTTCTTCTTTTTCTTCATGAGAAGAGGTCTATTCAAAACAGTGATTAAGCAAATGATTTGTGCTATCTCTAGCTTTTACTTGAGCTGTTGATGATGACGAAGCACAGTGCTAAGGTTTGATAAAGGTTACAACACTGTGCTTTCTAATTTGGAAAGTTCCATCCGATGGATTGAGCAGCCATAAGGGAGAGCTAAAAACTGTGGCAGTGAGGAAGAAAACCGTCGCGTTTTTGCTTGCTATTACTACTGCTATGGGACTTTTGTTTAATCCGTCGCGGATTTTGGCAAGCGAACGCCCCTCATTGCAGGCAGCGAGTCCTGTTTCAGTGAACGATGATCGGATAGCCTCGCTTTGGCAGGTAATTCGTGACATTGACAGCGATGCCCAACCACAGGTTCGTCGAAGTTGTACTGAAGCGTCCTGGTGCTTGATGACTTTCCAACAACGCCGATCGAAGCTGCAACAGCACACCAGCTGCTCAACATTCTTGCTGAGCGCGAACACCGGGGATCAACAATTGTGACTTCTCAGTTCACACTCGATGAGTGGTAAAAATCCATCCCCGATGCTGTCATCGCTGAGTCGATCCTCAACCGACTTGTCGTTGGCGCTGAGATCATCACGTTGGAAGGACCGAACATGCGCCTAGAGACCAACACCCAGTAGCTGACCCTGGTCCACGCCCGAGTGTTACTCGAAACTCACCCGGGCGTTACCGGTTACTCACCACGGCGTTACTAAACCCGTGGTCATAACAAATAAGGACTGTGATTTCCTCCTCAGTCAAGGCTGTGGAACCACGTGCTACCGAGAAGCCATTCGGACCTTCTTCGATTGCGGCTGTCGGTCCACCTGGCAGGATGGTTATGCCCCCGCCATATTCCGTGATCTCGACAGTAGAACCTGGTACGAGTCCGACAGCCTCCCTTATGGCTTTGGGAATACGTACTCGCCCCTCGGAATCAATTCTCACCTTCATGGCATCACGCTACCCAAAGCGTTTGCCGTAGCGCTCCTGATACAGCGGCGGCAGGATGTTCAGTTCCCACATGCGCCGAGCCAAGTCTGCGTCCCCCATCCAGGCCGCGAAGGCTTCGCCCATGGTGAACCCGTGCTCCGGGGTGTCTAGTGCCTCGATTGCGTCGCCGGGGCGGATAACGCCTTCTTGGTTGACGCGGAAGTAGCAGCCACAGTCACCGGATTCGGCGAAGCGTCGAACCCAGCCCGGCTCCCCCATCCATGCGGCGAACGTGCGGCACGGGCTGCGCGGCACGCTGACTTCCAGCTCCACCTCACCGATACGGAAACGCTGGTTCAACAGCACGTTGGCCCACACGATGCCGCTGGTGGTGAGGTTTTCGCCGAACATGCCATTGGGCAGGCTGCGGCCGAGTTCACGCTCCCAGCTGTCTAGGCATTCACGCGAGTACGCGTAGATGGCCTTTTGCTGGCCGCCGTGGTGTTTCATGTCCCCAACATGGTCGCCGACTACGCCGGAGCCGTCACCGTAATCCGGGCCGGGGATAGTCACCACGATTTCATCCGCGACAACCTTCTCAATCCCGCTGCGCCTGTTCTGGCCACCTGGGTCTGGTTGCGGCTTCGCTATGTTCGTCGAGAGCACTGCCGGGGTCTCTACCGGGGTCTTCACCGGATAATTCACTGTCATGCGGCAAGGCTACAGGCTGCATCGGTGGCAGCTCGCGTGCCCGCAGCGTGTTTACCAGTTCAATGGCATCTTCAACACGCATGTCCCGGCAAGACATGGAGAACGCACCCGGCACCAGATCCAAGTCCACGCCGGCCAGTCCGAGGCGGCGCTGGATCACGCCACGTTCAAAGCTGAGTTCCTGAATGTGCGGGGTCTCAACCATCTGGTACCAACGCCCGATCGTGCCTGCGGTCACGGCCACAACACCTGGACGCACCTTGACCGTTTGGCGTTTCCAGTCAATGGGCGAAACCCAACGTGCGTTACGCGGTGAGCGGTAATCGACGTTGCTGAGGTCGATCAACTCGTCGAAAGTCAAAGGCCCCAACGCGTCCACAACATCGCGCGCCTGCTGCCAGGTGCCAATCGGCAAAAGCTTCGAGGTGCCAGTGGATTTGTTTCCCTCCGAGCCATAGCCCGCCACCACGACGGAGACCGTCCACCAGCCGAAGAGACGCCAGAACATGGGCTGGCGCACCTGGACTGCGTGTACGCGGTCGCGCGGCACCGACTGGCTTCGCCTATTGGCCAGGCCGTAGGTGAGGTAGAACATGTTGCCGTCGGTGGAAGAGGTAAAGCGCCACGACTGGTCAATCGTGCGCCAAATCCGCGGCAAGAAACCAATGGCCACAGGCAAAATTGCGGCCATGGTCAGGTCTGTCATGATCGGCACCACCGCCCACGCCAGGGTGATCAGTGCGGACATCTGAAATGCCGTACCAACCAGGGAGCGCTGGATGGGAATCGGCGGCACCAGCTCGCGGCTGCCGTCCCCATCGTCCCCGTCTTCCCCGCTGACCTTTCTGCCAATCTTGCTATCCGGCTGCGTCGCCCTGATGTGGCGCAGGATCTCCCTGCGCACCTCCTCGGCCTCTTCAAGCGGCAGGTACATAATGTCCAAGCCAGCCGAGGCGCTACCTGCAGCTTCGATGCGTACCGACGCCAACCCGGCCAACCTCGGCGCAAACGACTCCACCACGTCTACTGCTTGCATGCGGTCGTATCGCACAGTGCGGACCTCGTTGGTGAGCACGCCGCGGCGGGTTTCCACCGCTTCGTTATCAAGCTTGAAGCCACTGCGACGCCACCAGATCTGCGAAATCCCAAAGATCACCAGCAGGGCCGCCACCAGCCCGCCGAGCGCCCACGCCACTTCGATAACGCCAACGTTTTCTTCCTTCAACCAGCGAAATACCGGCTTGGTGAAGTTGAACAGGGCGATGGTGACAAGGGCAACGCCGAACGTCCATACGCGAAGAAGCGGCGTTAAACGATGCACCGGCCGGTAGCCCTCCATACCGGCTGCCAGGGATTTCTTGGGCTTTGTGGTTCCTTCGGAGCTGCTCACAGGCCGCTCATCCGTTCACGAGCCTTCACCGCAAGGCGGTCACGCAGCGCATCCGCGTCAGCGGCGAGCAGCCCCGGCAACTCCGAATTCGACGAGTTCGACGCCGTGTGCACCTTCAGCTCTTTCAGCCCCAGCGCGCGGCCAACCGGGCCAGATTCCACGTCCACAAACTGGATACGTCCGTACGGAATCACCGTGATGGTGTGAAACCACTTACCGGTGCTCAAGATCAGCTCATCTTCCGTTTCCAGCCAGCCCATGTTGCGCACCTGGAACGGGATCAGGAAGAACTGCCAGATGAAAAAGACGCCAAAGACGCACAGTGGGATGAGGAACACCAGGCCGTCCCAACGCAGCCAGCACAAGTACAAAATGCCGCACAGCAACACCATGGACATGAAGTTGCCCACCATCTTCGGCCACGCCAGCTTCGGCGACACCCGGTTCATCGACTCCACGGACGTGGGCAACGTCCGCACGGCGCTTTGCGTGGGTTCGGCGGGGTCTGTGAGTTCGGTGGGTTCGGTGGCTGGTTGAGGGTTTGTGGTCCCAGTTGGCACGTCTGACATGGCGATTACGCTACCAGCCGCAGCGTCGAGTTCAGGAGCCGCGGAGAGCGGGTGATGGGCTTAAGAGACATTATCAAAATAAAAGCGGACACCGAAGTGCCCGCTTCAAAGGGAACTGTCAACCTAGCGGTCCGTCTCCTTCTTCGCTGCCGAACCATCGACAGCGGATTGACTCATTATATCAAATATCTGACAGATATCGATGGCTACGCTGATTCTATGTCGTTAGGAGAGCCTTTAAATAAAGGGCATCTCCGCCCTTGTCAGTTGAGTACGCCAAAATATGACCTGCAACTAGCAACGCGCAGCTAAAGGATGGACGCTGGCGATTACGCTACCAGCCGCAGCGTCGAGTTCAGATCACCGGAAATCTCGCGAACCGCGCGTCAGCCACTGCCCCATCTCCAGCGGCTCTAAGCGATCGGCCACAATTGACACCGCCCCGGAAGCGTTTTGCACAATGCCGCGCACGATCAGCGCCTTTGCGGTGCGCGCCACCACACGCTGGCGGTTCCACAACCCGACGGAGATGACCACGTTCATCAGCCCGGTCTCATCCTCCATGCCAAGAAACGTCACCCCACCGGCGGTGGATGGGTGTTGGCGGTGGGTGACTACGCCGGCGATGCGGACGCGGGTGCCGTCCTCAACCGCGCGCAACTGATCCGCGGGCACAACGCCGGCCGCACTAAGTGCGCTGCGCAGCATCTCCACCGGCATCAGACCAGGGGTGACACCGGTGGCGGCAACGTCGGCAGCCATGAGCTCAAACGCGTTCATGCCTGGCAGCGCAGGCGCGGAAATCGCGCTCGCGCCGGGCAGCATGCCCTCGCGTTCGGTGGCGGCAACGCCTGCCTGCCACAGCGCCTGCCTGCGTGTCACGCCGAAACAGTCCAAAGCGCCTGCGCGCGCCAGCGCCTCGACGTGCTCCACGCTTAAGCCCGCCCGGCGCGCCAAATCCGGGATGTCTGCAAATGGGGCTGCGGCTTCTACTCGTGAAGCAGCATCCGCGCCGAGGCCGCGCACCAGCCCAAGGCCCATCCGGATTGTTGTGGAGTCCACGCACAACGCCTCGCGTCCGGAGGCGTTCACGCATACCGGCAGCACGGTCACGCCGTGGCGGCGGGCGTCTTGAATCAAGGACTGCGGCGAGTAAAACCCCATCGGCTGCGCACGAAGCAACCCCACGCAGAACTGCGCCGGGTAGTAGTGCTTGAACCACGCGGAGAAATACACCAGGGACGCGAATGATTGGGAGTGGGATTCGGGGAACCCGTAGGCGGCAAAGGCCACGATCTTCTGCCACAACCGTTCCGCAACCTCCTCAGGGATCTGGTTGACCTCCCAGCAGCCGGTGAAGAAACGCTGCCGCATGGCCGCCATTTTCTCCGGGGAACGCTTCGAGCCCATGGCGCGTCGCACCGCATCGGCTTCGCGGCCGGAAAAGCCGGCGGCGTCCACGCAGATCTGCATCAGCTGCTCCTGAAACAGCGGAATCCCCAACGTTTTGCCCAGGGACTTCTCCAGCACCGGGTGGTCATATTCCACAGGCTCTAGCCCGTCGCGGCGCCGCAGGTACGGGTGTACGGATCCGCCCTGGATCGGCCCCGGACGAATCAGCGCGACCTCCACCACCAAGTCAAAGAAGCAGCGCGGCTTCAGCCTGGGCAGCGTGCTCATCTGGGCGCGCGACTCCACCTGGAATACGCCCACGGAATCGGCGCGGGCGAGCATGGAGTACACAGCGGCGTCGTCAAGCGGAAGCTCCCACAAGCGAACCTCACGCCCGGTGGTGTCTAGGACCAGGTCCATCATGTGGTGCAGCGCTTCGAGCATGCCCAGGCCGAGCAGGTCGAACTTGACCAGGCCGGCGGACGCGCAGTCGTCTTTGTCCCACTGCACCACCGAGCGGCCTTCCATGCGCGCCCATTCGACCGGCACAACGTCTGCAATCGGGCGATCACAAATCACCATGCCGCCGGAGTGAATGCCCAGGTGGCGGGGCTGGCCGCGGAACTTGTCCGCCAGGGCAACCACGTTCACCGGCGGCTCCTCAATCCCCTTGGACCAGCTGTCGGCCGCGCCCTGCGCGTAGCCCAAAGCGCGCGCGGCATCGCGCACGGCACCTTTGCGGCGGTAGGTGATCACATTGGCCACCTGCGCGGCGTTCTCGCGCCCGTAGCGCGCGTACACGTACTGGATGACCTCCTCGCGCCTGCCGGATTCAATGTCAATGTCAATGTCCGGCGGGCCGTCCCGATCCGGCGACAGGAAGCGCTCAAACAGCAAACCCGCTGAGACCGGCTCCACATTCGTTATGCCAAGCGCGAAACAGACCGCGGAGTTCGCCGCACTGCCGCGCCCCTGGCACAGGATGTTTTCGCGCCGGCAGAAATCCACCAGGTCATGCACGATGAGGAAGTAGCCGGGGAAGTTCAGCTCCTCGATTACGCCGAGCTCATAGTCAATTTGGGCTTTTGCTTGCCGACGCCACACCGCATCCCTCCCCACGTAACGCACCTGCGCCCCCGCGTGGGTGATTGAGCGCAAAAAGCTCATCTCGTTGTGGCCCTCGGGGGTGGGAAACGTGGGCAGTTCCGGCGCAACCAGGTTCAGCGTGAAGGCGCACTGCGCGGCAAGTTCGGCGGCGTAGGCGATTTTTTCCTCACTGCCTGGGCACATGCGCGCGATCTGGGTGGCGCTGCGCAGCCAGTTCGCCCCCATCGGGTGCAGGTCCCCATGCGCCTGGGCGAGCGACTGCCTGCGCGCAAGTGCGCGTTTGGCGGCGGCCAGGCGTGCCGCGTCCCGGGTGGCGGCGGCAGGCGCGGCAGTAATGATGGCCGGCAGCCGTGTTTGTGCGGCTATAGCGTCAAGCAAAGCGTGATTATCGGCGTCTTCCGGGGTCATGGAGACCTCATATTCCAACACCACGTTGCTACTTCCAAAGGTGTCGACCAGGTGAGCGATATCATCCGCCCAGCGCCATCCTGCAAGCGCAACACAGGTGCCCGCAAGTTCCTCCCCGATCACCTCAAGCGGCGGATAGCCCACCTTCCCCTTTTCACGCGTTGCCATATGCGCCCCCGCCATCAGGTGGGACAGGCGCTTGTACCCCTCTGGACCGCGGGCGATAACGGGCAGGATCCGCTCCTCCAGGCCCACGTCCAAGGTCAGTTCGGCGCCAAATACCGTGTCCACGCCAGCTTCGGCGGCGGCCTCCGCAAACTTCACGGCACCATAGAACCCATCACGATCCAGCAGGCCAACTGCCTGCAATCCCAGTTCCGCAGCACGCGCTACGAGCTCTTCCGGCTCGCTCGCGCCGCCGAGAAAACTGTAGGAGCTCACGGCGTGCAGCTCCGCAAACGGCATGAGCACTTCCGGCCGATCGGGCCGCCCAGTCGCCCTTGCCCCCACAGGCTCATCAACGTGCCCCACCGGCACAGGCGCAGGTCCCGGCCGGCCGGAGAGGATCCGCTCCAGCCGCGACCAGGAAAGTGGCGCTCCCCCGTTGAATCTCATGAGGGAAACACTAGCACTATCCGCCCGTACGTTCTAACGGTAAATCTTGATCTACAGACAGCTTGGTCAACCGTTACACCCCTTAATCGGGCCAGAAATAGACTAAGCGGTACATGGGGTGCTAAGTTCACTCCTCGTACATTCCCGATGCCTATAAAGGAGAACCCTCATGCGCGCATCTCGTATCACCGCCTCCCTGGCGGCACTGACCATCGCAGCAACCAGCCTGGTTGCTTGCTCCAACGAGTCCGACTCCGCTACCGACGCAGCTAGCCAGGACGGCGACAACGTAGTGGTCAAGATTGGCACCACCGACGCTGACCAGCAGGCTTGGTCTGTCTTCGCTGACCTGGCCGCCGAAGAGGGCATCACCCTGGACATCGTGCAGTTCTCTGACTACCCGCCGGTCAACGAGGCCTTGGCACAGGGCGAGCTAGACCTGAACAAGTTCCAGCACATCCTCTACCTGGCTAAGTACAACGCTTCCTCCGGCAAGGACCTGCGAGTGCTCGGCTCCACCGAGATCTACCCGCTGGCACTGTTCTGGAAGGACCACGATTCCCTGGACGGCATCGAGGGCTCCGAGATCGCCATCCCGAACGATGACTCCAACCAGGGCCGCGCCATCAACGTGCTGGTCCAGGCTGGCCTGCTCACCCTGAAGGACGGCGCAGACGAGCTGGCTCCGACCCCGGCTGACATTGACGCTGCTGCGTCCAAGGTTTCCGTGGTTCCGGTTGACGCTTCCCAGACCCCGACTGCCTACAAGGAGGGCCGCCCGGCGATTATCAACAACTCCTGGCTGGACCGCGCTGGCATTGAGCCGACCGAGGCTATCTTCCAGGATGACCCGGCTTCTGAGCAGGGCGAGCCGTACATCAACGTCTTCGCGTCCCGCGCAGAAGACATTGACAACCCGACCTACCTGAAGCTGGCTGAGCTGTGGCACGACCCGGCTGTTGCTGAGGCTGTGCAGAAGGACTCCCGCAACACCGCTGTTGAGGTTGAGCGTCCGAAGGAAGAGCTCAACGAGATCCTCGACCGTCTGGTTGCAAACGAGAAGTAAGAGCTGTAATCCATGGCTAACACCGGCACCCGGGTCGAATTCCGGGACGTAGAAAAGGTATTTAAAACGGGCGGCCGCGAGGTCAGGGCGGTAGATGGGGTCACCCTTACCGTTGAGCCCGGCGAAATCCTCGGCGTCATTGGCTACTCGGGTGCCGGTAAATCAACGCTTGTGCGTTTGATTAACGGGCTTGATCAGGCGACTTCGGGGCAGCTGCTTTTAGACGGCACCGATGTGGTTGGCAAGTCCGAAAAAGACTTACGCAAGATCCGCCGCAACATTGGCATGATCTTCCAGCAGTTCAACCTGCTGTCTTCCCGCACCGCGGCGGCCAACGTGGAGTACCCGCTGCAGCTTGCGGGCATGGACAAGGCCGCGCGCAAGGCGCGTGTGGCTGAGCTGCTCGAGTTCGTCGGCCTGTCTGATCGTGGCCAGAACTATCCGGAGCAGCTCTCTGGCGGCCAGAAGCAGCGCGTTGGCATTGCCCGCGCCCTGGCCACCAACCCATCGCTGTTGCTTGCAGACGAAGCGACGTCCGCCCTTGACCCCGAAACCACCGAAGAGGTGCTGGGTCTTTTGCGTCGCGTCAACGAGGAGTTCGGCATCACCATCGTGGTGATCACCCACGAGATGGACGTGATCCGCGCCATCGCCGACAAGGTTGCGGTGATGGAACAAGGCCGCGTGGTTGAGTACGGCAGCGTCTATGAGGTGTTTTCCAACCCGCAGACCCGTGTTGCCGAGCGCTTTGTCTCTACCAGCCTGCGCAACACGCCAAATGAGGTTGAGGAAAAGCAGCTGCTCAACGCCGCACCTGGACGCCTGTTCACGGTGGACCTGACCGACAACTCCGGCTTTTTCGGCGCTGCTGAGAAGGCTCGCGCACGCGGCGTATCGGTGCAGCCGGTCCACGCCGGTATTACCACCTTGCAGGAGCACAGCTTTGGCAAGATGACGGTGCGCCTCAACGGTGATGACGCCGCAATCAATGAGTTCCTGCACACCCTGCAAACCACCACCGATATTCAGGAGATCACCCGATGAGCGCAAACGTGAACGAGTTCCTCCTTGCGGAAGCCAACTGGGAACGCCTCGGCCCGGTGTTCATCGAAGCGATCGGAGACACGCTGTGGATGGTTGCCATCACCATGGTTGTGGGCGGCTTCTTCGGCCTGGTTTTAGGTGTGTTCCTCTACACCACCCGCTCAGGCGGCATTCTGCAGAACCGCTTGGTGTACACGCTGATCAACGTGGCCGTGAACTTCTTTAGGCCGATCCCGTTCATCATCATGATCGCCATGCTCTACCCCATCACCCTTGCGGTGGTGGACACCACGATCGGCCGCGCCGCCGCAACGTTCGTGATGTGTTTCTCCGCTACGTTCACCGTGGCCCGCATCGTGGAGCAGAACTTGGTGGCCATTGATCCGGGTGTGATCGAGGCTGCACGCTCCATGGGCGCTGGCCCGTGGAAGATCATTCAGTCCGTGATCCTGCCGGAGGCGCTTGGCCCGCTGATCCTGGGCTACACGTTCATCTTCATCGCCGTGATCGACATGTCCGCAATGGCGGGCTACATCGGCGGCGGCGGCTTGGGTGACTTCGCCATTGTGTATGGCTACCGCCAGTTCGAGCCGGCCGTAACCTGGGCAGCGGTGATTGTCATCGTGGCCGTGGTGCAGCTGGCACAGTTTGTGGGTAACTGGCTGTCCAAGAAGGTTATGCGCCGCTAGCCACCCAGCTTCAGGCCTTAGCTTCAGGCCTTAGCCGGCCGCTACCATGAGGTGCGTGAAGATTGCGGTATTCGACTTTGACGGCACCTTGTACCACCGCCGCCCAGACGGCACCTACAGCTTCAACCCACAGGATTTAGAAGCAATCAGCGCCTGGCGCGACAACGGAAACCTGGCAGTAGCTGCCACGGGCCGGTCGCGCTCGGCGCTTACGTTTGCAATGCCCCCGGAAGACGCGCTGGTGTTTGATTACCGCGTGTTGTCCAACGGGGCGTCTGCAACCACTGGCAACGGCGATGATCTGATCTACGCCTACCCCATTGACACGGATATTCTGCGAGCCGCAGTCGAAAAGTTCGGTGACACCGAGGGCGTTGCTATTTTTGGCACCACAGTAGGTCCGGTGGATGGCGCGTTTAGCGTCAACACTAAGACTGGAGACTTGTTCACGGACCACTTTGCGCACATGACGCTCTCAGAGATTCCGGATCACACGTTTGCAGTCGTGCCGATCCGTGTGACGGATCCTGCGTTGAGACGCCGCGTTGTCTCCTGGGCCGAACAATTCCCCCAAGTCACCGTGGCACAGAACCTGGATTACGTGGACATCATGGCCAACGGCCGCAACAAGGGCACAGGCGTGCTTGAGTTGCTTGAACACCTGGGCATCAACCGCGAGGACGTG
The DNA here is from genome assembly GCF_016728505.1 of Corynebacterium riegelii. Lineage (GTDB taxonomy): Bacteria > Actinomycetota > Actinomycetes > Mycobacteriales > Mycobacteriaceae > Corynebacterium > Corynebacterium riegelii. Next base: position 1,152,839 of record NZ_CP068159.1, on the reverse strand, counting down.
GGGATCTACACGTTCGGGGATTCCTGGAATGACCTTGATATGCACGCCATTGCGGATCAGTCTTTCAGCTTTACGCACTCTCCTGCAGACGTGAAAGAGGCCACCGACCACGTCATCGAGGCTGTGGCCGACGTGCTCAACGGCCTGGCGTAATGGTGTCCACGACCCAGCCCTTGCCGGTCTTCGGGGCCTTGCCGCAGGAATCCACCACGCCTTCGATGTCCTTTTGGCGTAGTTTCACCTCGCACTGGTGGCCAGTGTCTCGGTCGATCACGGTCACAGTCGCGGTTGCGCCCTCAACGGTGTTGTCACGCACCTGTAACTGATCAATCCCCACCTGGATGCCCTGGTGGGACAGTGCAGCCGCAACGGCGATCTCCGCGGTCTGCTCTGGCGGAGTCAGCGTGCCGCGGCCGCGGTTGCCGGGCACGAAGAACAGGCCATCATCGGCGTGCTCCAACATCGCGGAGGTCGCCTCACGGCTCATATGTCCGAAGCTGAACGCCCACGGCATCAGCATCATCGTCGGGGCAAACCTGTGGCCCTTGATGTGGGAAGTCTCCCACACCTCATCACCACGCCGCAGTTCATTGACCAGCGGCCGGCCCTTGACCGCACAGCAGGTGTCGCGCTTGCCGTGTGTACAGATCAAAAGCAGGGGCTTTTGGCGTAGTTGCGCCCCGTTTTTCCCCACCCCCGACAAATCCAACCCCAGCACGTCCTCCGGACCGTCCACGTGCAACACCTCGGTCACACCCTGGTCGGCGAAGACAAGGTAGACGTGGTGATCCGTAATCTGACGGGCTTCTCGTGTGGAGTGGCGGATCAATAGCAGCGTGGCGTTGTAGCGCTCCATGTGCGCTTTGAGCTTGGCGGTGAGTTCCTCACCGAACGTGCCGCCGTCAAGAACGTCGCGGCTCCACGCTCCCGGCCATTCGAAGAGTACGTAGGTCGAGCCGGGCTTCGCGGTTCCGGGCAAGGCCTCAACCGCAACATCTGAGCAGGGCGGAGTAAGGGAAGTCATACCTCACACCATACTGTCTAACGTTTTGATAACCATTCCTAATTTTCATACTTGTAGTTTTGCCCAGTACGCGGCGTTGGATAGCGTGAAAGCATGTTTGTTGCTGGGCGTACGATTGCGGTGTTAGTGGGGACCTCGCTCTTTTTGGGTGCCTGCGCTACTGACACTCCCCCAGTCGCCGGTCCTCCAGTCGCCGGTCATGGACATCAGGCACAAGGCGTGACAACTGCTCCAGCCACCCCAACCCCCACTGCAACCCCCACTGCCGTCTTAGCGGGCATCAACCGCAACAAGGCAGATCACAACCCAAACCTCTCCCCTGAATCCCAACGTCCATCTGAACCTGCCCAACTTGCGGTCTCTCAAGTGCGGGTGGACACCCACGATGGTGACAGCGGTGTTGTTGATCGCATTGAGGTGCAACTAGAAGGCGACGGTGAGCCCGGCTGGTTTGTGGATTACACCTCAACCCCAATGAAGGTTTCCGTAGGCAAGCCCCTGACTATAGACGGCCAGGAGTTTCTCAACATCAACGTCGACGGCACCATCCACCCCGGCGAGATCGGCGTGGACACCACAGAGCTTGTACAGATGGCCAACCCGTCTGAAAACGTGGTTGCCGTAGTCAACGGCGGCACTTCCGAAGGCCGCAGCCAGATCGTGGTGGGTTTGCACAACAAGGCGCCGTATTCGGTACAGATGCTGGAAAATCCGAAGCGCCTGGTTATTGATATCCAGCGCTAATACTGCGCGGCACCGCTAGTACACGGCTTCCACGCGCCAGGCGCGCCGCGTCCACACCAGCAGCCAGCCTGTGACCTCACCGGCGCGCTCGCCTGCTGACTCACCGCCGAGCTGACCGACAACCTGCATGCGTGCCGCCTTGTTGTGCTGCGCCTCATGGCCCCACCACCCCTCATCTACCGGCCACGGACCCGCCCATGCGGTAACCAGGTATTTCTTCTCGCCCCACTTGAGTGCGTAGGGCTTGGATGACAGGAGGGCTTCAGCGGTGACGGTGATGGGGTTGGCGGTGGCGTCGATAAGCAGAATGCTCGAAGCGGGGTGATCGATGCCGCCGCCGAGGCGCGCGGGCAGCGGTGCGGGGATGGCGCCGGGCCAGGTGTGGTCGGTGGTTTCGGGTGGGGCTTCGCCGAAGGGGACAAGGCGGATGCGTTCGGCGACGCCACGGCCGCCAACCAGGCGTGGTTGGACAACTGCGTCGATACCAAGCTGGGACTGCACCCGCTCAATGACGCGGCGCGCGCCGTCGGATGATGCGCCTTGGGACCACAGCTCGCCCGCGATGTCTGGCTGGGCGAGTTCGAGTGGCTCCAGGATCAGTGAGGTGATCGCGCCAGCGCCGCCGGAGGTCAGCCAGCCGTCAAGCTGCCAGCGCACGCGATCCGCCGTGGCGTGCTCGGTGAGTGCTTCGCGGGTGCGCCAGATGCGTTCCACACGGGTGCCGTCTGCGAGTTCCGCGATAACTTTCAGGCGCAGGCAGTTGCGGCCAGTTTCTTTGAGACGCTCATGCAAACTCGCGGCGAGCGCGCGGGCGGCGAAGGCAGCGGCGTCTACACGTTCGATGGGATCTTCAGGGATGATCGCCACAGCGAGGTCCTCTGTGGGTATCTCTGGTGCTACTCGACGATCCGGCGCAGCCACCGCCACCCGATGAATATGCATGCCGTGCGCACCGAAGCGTGTGGTCATTGCGGCAGGTGGGATCTCAGCAAGCTGGCCGAGCGTGGCAATGCCGAGTTGGCCCAGCGTGCGCACAGTCTCTGGGTCGGCGGCAAGGGCGGTCTCTGCGGTCAGGGTAGTAATCGGATGGTTGGCCAAAAACTCACGAGATTTTTGTGGCGGCACGATCTGGGAGGTACGTGCGGCGATCATGGCGGTGGCGATCTCATCGGCGGCACCGGCTTGGGTGTCGATGCCGCGTCTCGACACTGCGTCTATAAGCATCTCCAGCGCCACATCTTCACTGCCGTGAAACTTGGCGGCGGCCTCTAGATCCACAACCACCAAGCCCGGACGCAGTACTTCTACGCTTGCGGCGACGTCATCCAGGCTTGCGGCAAGGGAGGCGAACATGCGGCCGTCACGGTCCGGATTATCGTCAATAACCGTGAGCTCCGGTGCGGCCGCCTGGGCGTTTCGCACACGCATGCCGCGGCGAATACCTACGCGACGCGCCGCCTGCGAGCACACCTTAATCCGATGCTGGCTGGCAATCGCGATGGGTTCTTCCAGCTCATCGTCATGTTCCAGCTTTGCCGCCTGCACCGGCCAATCCGGAAACCACAGTGCCGCGACCCGCATGGTTTAGGGCACCGCCCGGAGGTGGGTTGGTTGTTTCTTTGGCTGTTTCTTTGGGTGTTTTTGTTGCTTTTGGCCGAGCGTGACCGTGGTGCTGGCCGGGCGAGCACCTTTACTCTCAGCGCGCACGCGCAGGTCAATGCCGTTGATGCGGCCCAGGCCCTCGCCGATGCCGCGAAAGCCTTCGATGTGGCCGGTGATGGTGAGTGCTGGCGAGGGCACCGTGGTGTTGACGGTCAGCAGCGCCGCGTTACCTTTACGCAGACGCGCCAGCAAAGGACGCGCACGCACCGGCGTGAGTTCGAGCTGAGTTCTCGTGCGCAGGACAACCAGGTCCAGGCCTTCTGCAAGTACGCCCGCTACGGCGATGTCTTCAATCCCTGGGTCCGGCACTGCGATGATGCGTTCTAACCCTTCTGCAGGGATTGCCGCGTATGACAACTCCGGCCACCCAACCACACCAACGTGCCCGCCAGCAGCGGTAACTTGGTCGATGATCTCCACGATCAGCGCCGGAGTGTCACTACAGTGCGTGACCGCCTGCTTGGGCAACCCGTTGTTAGGCAGGACCTGGGATAATGATCCTTTGACAGTGAGGGTGCCATGCTTTTCGACGACCGGGCGCACCACCTCCCCACCCAACGCCGCCATCTGGGCACGCAACTGTGCGATTTGTTCAGCCCGACTTGGGTGTTCTGCCCCCGCGACCTCCTCCGGGAGCGCCGCGAGCGATCGAATAGACGTTCCACTCACAGCGTTTAGTATGCACTCCACCCAAAACACAGGCAAGCGACAAGGTCGAACAGGTTTTCTACACTATTTCGATCAGGTCCTGCTGCGCTGGATCATAAACATAGTTCACAATGCCACCCGACAGAATCAGGTCCACTGCATGATCAATCACCGGGAAGGGAACCAAGAACCACTCGTTCGCACTCACTGCGCCGCCCGCGGAATCCACAATGGACGCGTCCAACCGTGCGGAGGCGAACACTCGGTGAAGCAGGTGCTCCAGTGCTGAAGGCCGCAGGTTATAAGCGCGATAATCCGCGACTACCTCGACTGGTGCCATGAGGTACGTCGGGCTCTTTTCCGCGCCGCGGATACGCTTAGCCACCGGAGTGGTGGAGAACCCGATCTTGTACAGATCCTTCAATCCACGAATGTCTGGGTGGTCACTGAGTGAACGCAGCACGTAAATGTGTCCGGTCTCTACATCGGCATCACCGATCTCACTGACGTCAAACCCCGTACGGGTAACAGCAAATCCGCCCTGCTCCCCCATTCGCGCCGCGAAGGACTGTCGGTACATGGCGGATTCAGTGCCGTTCTCAAACACCACGCGGAGGCGCTCCTTGCGCTGATCTTTATGCTTCAGGCTCTTCATCTCAGATTCACCAACCTCCGCGATGAAGGCCATGACACCGCGCAGGATGAAGAAGGCACCGGGAATGATTGTCTGGGCACCCTCAAACTTGGTCAGAGAGTAGGTGCCCTGTTCAAGCTCTGCGTGCTTCTGTTTGAACAAAGGCTCAAACTTTTCAAAATCTTTGCACCGCTTACGCAGCTGGCGGTCCGATTCAATCGGCGTATCCCGCTTTTGTGGCAGTGAGGACGTGTCAAAGATTCCACCTGCGTTGCCAATCAGATCAAGGGGGTCCGAGTTCAGCAGATCATCAACAGAGGTTGGTACTTGTTCTGTTGCGAGCAGTCCGTAGGTATCCATATCTTCAAGAGCCTCAATTTTGAAGTTGCTCGCCCGGATCCCGGTTAGGCGCGCACCAAGCTTGCGCTCTGAGATGTTCATCGTCTCCGGGTCAGGTTCGCGGCCTTCTTTTTCGTAGAACTCCACAACCTCTTGGAACGCACGCTGAAGCCTGTCAGTTTCCGTTACCGGCAAGGGTTTTTCTGGTGTATCCAACAGCCCTTCATCGTCGCTTGCGATCAGGGCATCAAGTTGCGCAAGAATTGCATCATCTGTCATTACTGCTCACCTTCCCCAAGCTGTGCGGCTTCTGCCTGCTGCTCACTTCTGCGCTCATTTGCAGCTTTACGCACTACCAAGAGTGCTTCTGCTAGCTGCTTTTCCTCTGCGTCATCAGAGCGTCGGTCGGGATGACGCCCCTCCGCTCTCACCCACGCCTGAACCTGTGGGTATAACGCCATTGCTTCCTCAAGGCTCATATCAATGCGGGTTGTTGCAATCGCATCGGAGATCAACGAAAGCACGCTTGGCGTGACGGATTTCGACAAGATTTCGAAGGCACGCTGGAACGGATTAATGCTGTCAATCAGGTTGATGTTGAGCTCATCAATGTTGACAAACTGGTTCGCCATCTCGATGAACCGCTTGTCCCCAACCTCTTTGACCTCACCGGTCTTAATCACCGAATCAATGACCACGCGCTGACGGACCTGCTCAACCTCATCGTCCGAGAGGTCCGGGTACTGCTCACGAATAATCTTCGGGATGAGCACTTTGTTGGTGGTCTGGGGATCAAGTTTGCCTACAGCTGCGCGTGCAAACGTATCGTCCTGGAGGATCGTGGCCTTGAGATCATTGAGGTCATTGGAAACAATCTGTCGCACACGATCCGTGGTGAGCTCTTTGAGCCCTTCAATCTTGACCGTGTTGCCTTCAGAGCGCTCATCAGGGTTGAGCTTTGGCTTGAAGTCAAAGTTCTGGGCTAGCACCTGTTCCATCAACAGTGAGGCAGTGATTGCCTTGAGCATGTTGTTGACAGAGATGGTCACTTCGCTCTGTGCTGCGTCGGGTTCAGCCAGAAGGTTGGTGAATTGTGCATGCCTCTTGCCTTCGCTGTCACGTGTCACACGCCCGATGATCTGGATGATTTCAGTCAGTGAAGAGCGATATCCAACGGTGAGCGCATGCTCTGCGAATGGCCAGTCGAAGCCTTCCTTCGCCATGCCAAGGGCAATGATGATGTCCACGGCATCGCGGTTCTTGGAAGCAACGTCGGTCAAATACGTCAAGGTATGCGCACGTGCTTTCTGGTCCGTGTCATCTACAAGATCCGCAACGCGAAGTGTCTCACTAAACCGGCCTGGGTTGGTGAGAGGGCATGATGTAACACAGGAGGAACATCATGGCTATCAGCCCTTACGACCAGGAGACCCGCCAGCGGGCGGTGCGCCTGTATTTCGAGGAGCTCGCTGACGGCGCTTCATCCAAGGCAGCCGCACTACGCGCTGTCGAAGCTGTCATCGGCATCAAAACATCGACTATCCGCAACTGGGTACGCGCAGAAGAGAAGAAGGTAGACGCCGCCGTCGAGCAATCCGATGCCGAGAAAGACGCGGAACTTATCACCCTGCGCAAGGAAAATGCCCGGCTCAAAGAAGCCAACGAGATCCTGAAACTGGCCTCAGCTTTTTTCGCCCAGGCGGAGCTCGACCGCAAACTAAAGTGATTGTGGACTTCCTCCGCACTCACCGGCACCTGTATTCCATCGAGCGGATGTGCCGCGTGCTCAATGAGCATGAATACGCTATTTCACCAGCAACGTTCTACCGCTTCCAGGCCCGTGGTTTCGGGCCCACCCCTGCCGAGCTGGATGAGGCTTACACCGCGCACCGGCTCTTTGAGCTGTGGCGGGCCAATCGGCGGGTCTACGGGCGACGAAAACTATGGAAAGCCGCCCACCGGGCAGGCTGGAACATCGGCCGTGACCAGGTGCAACGCCTCATGAATATCCTTGGAATCGCGGGTGTACTCCGACGCAAGACCACACGCACCACCGTTGCTGATCCCTCCGCCGAGCGTTTCCCGGATCGTATTCAACGGGCCTGGTCGCAGGCTCAGCGTCCCGATCAGTGGTGGGTCGCGGATTTCACGTATGTGCACACCAGTTGCGGTTTCAGCTACGTGGCTTTTGTCACCGACGTGTTCACCCGTGAGATCCTGGCGTATGTCGTGGACACCCGAGCCACGAAATCTTTGGTCATCCGTGCGCTGCGACAGGCACTGGCGATACGCCAGCGCCAGGACCCGTACTTTGATTCGGCCGGGGTGATCCATCACTCGGATGCGGGCTCACAGTACACCTCCACAGATCTCCGCCGGCTGCTGGCCGTCCACCAGATGGATGGGTCCATCGGCACCGTCGGCGACGCTTACGACAACGGTCTGATGGAGTCAACGATCGGGCTGTACAAGTCTGAACTCATTGATTTCGAAGCGGGGACGTGGACGAACTGGAGTGAGGTGGAACGCGCCACAGCCGGATGGGTCCACTGGTATAATCACGAGCGGTTGCATTCCTCGCTCGGGCATATCCCGCCGATCGAGCACTACACCAACTACCAACGAGAAAACCACGCAGGCCTTCACGCCGCGTAACACGCCACTCTCAAAAAGTCAGGCCGATTCACACCGTTGTCTCGACGGCGGACGAGGATGATGCCGGTTTCTTCCTCTTGGCCGATCACTTCACCGATGGTGTCAATGATCTGGCCGACTTCTTCGATCTTGTCCTTGGTGGATTCACCCGAGTTCACGTTGGGAATGTGCAGGATCGTTTTCTTGTCTAGATCCAGCACTTGGTCAATCGCATCGGTGTAGCGACCTTGGTAAAAGTGGTGGCCGATACCTAATGATTTCAGGTACTGGTAGCCATTGAGCTGGTCGTAATAGTTGAAGGTGACGGAAGTAAACTTCGCTTCATCCTCCGGCAAGAGCACCGGCACGGTATCCCCGCGGAAGTACGAACCTGTCATGGCAACGATGTGCGCATCAGAGCCGTTCATCACTTCACGCAGCAAGTAGCCGAGGCGGCTGTTGTCTAGGTCGGCTGCTGAGACATGGTGGAACTCATCGATTGCAAGCACTGTGCCATTGAATGCGTCTGGTGTGAGCTTTTCAAATGCGAAGCGCAAGGTGGCGTGCGTGCATACGAGCACCGCGTCAGGACCTTCCAGGAAGCGGATAAATTCTGCGACCTTGCTCTTGCTACTACCCGGAGTGCAGAGATTGTTTTCTGGTTTGATGTCCCAGTCTGCATAGAACCCGTGGGAGCGCAGATCAGTCGGTGCAAACGAACCACCGATGGAGCGCTCTGGCACTGCCACAATGACTTTCTTACGGCCCTGGTGGAAGAGCTTGTCCAGTGCGACGAACATCAGCGCACGTGATTTACCCGATGCCGGAGGAGCCTTAATCAGGAGGTACTGCGCACCACGTTGTTCGTAGACGCGGCGTTGCATTTCACGCATACCGAGTTCATCAGTACTTACCGAGGTTCCTGCCTGCGCATACTCAACCTGAATAATGCTTTCACGCGCGTTTGGATTTCCTGTTACTGCAGCCATTATTTCGCTCCTGCCTGGTCAGATTTTTTCACCGTTCTACGGCTACGTTTTGCGGCTTTCGCAGCTTCTTCGGCTGCAATCATTTCCTCGTACAACTCGAAGAGATCCGAAAGACGTGCCTCATCTGACTCGTAAGGTTTCTTGGAATACAGCGAATCCACTAAAGCATCGTTCGCCTCGTGTGCTTCGCGCAGGTTCCGCGGCATCGCCTCTGGGTCGTAGAGCTCTGCCAGCGTCTTTTCGCAGTGGTACTCACGCACATCCAGGATCCGCAGCGCAGTTTCCGTGAGTTGGTCTTTGTACTTTTCGATTCTCTTAGGAACCGGGAAGTTGTTGTAGACGATGGTGTTTGAATAGCGGTAGTCGGTCTTCATCTTCCCGCCGACGGCTCGAACCCAAGCCATATGCATCTTTGAAGTGAGCAGCACAAACAGCCACGGTTCAGCGTCGTAGACCGCGAACGCAGCATTCGAAATGACGGTGTCCGGTCCGAGATACCCCATGGGGATATAGTCTCTTCGCTCAGAAGAAACCCTCGGCACAATGATGGAGTCTGTCTTTCCGCCTTTTTGCTCACGGAATTTCCAAGGTTCGGATGCCTTTTTACGTGTGCCAGCATCACTGCTGGAAAGCCGCTTAGCTTTCACTCTCTCAACCCGTTCACGAATCGGGTTGATGTCCAAGGCATCTTTCCTCTCTTCGTCCAAAATCTAGAGACAGTACCGTTCCTCGCCGTTGATAAATTCTTGACTGCCTAAAATTCGTCGAACAAATCGACTCGCATTTGGGTGATTCTCAACAATCCACTTCTCTTCGGCCGAGTTGAGAAGGAGGTTCCCACCGTCCATTGCCATGTTGCCGAATGTCATTTTCGGAAATATAGAACTCAGAGGCTTAGTACGCCGTGCAATCGAAATATTCCGCGCATCAGCCAAATAGCCGTTGATATTGCCCGCCTCTGTTTTTAAGTCATCGATGAATATGTACTTCGGCTGACTCGAGTTCGATCGCAGGCCAATCACAACAACGGTTACCCCCGCATTATGAGCAGCGTTGTTTTCCCACTTGAATGAGGTGTAAGCAAACCCGCTTTCGACGCCCATCTCAAAGGTCATTGGAAACAAGAGTCCAACATGCTCCCCTTGAACTACCGAGTTGGTTGACACCAATGCGAGTTCTGCCGATGTCCCTGCAATGTAATCAGCGCCCTTGATAAACTAGAGAGCAATGTAGTCGAGATTTTTGTTAAACGGGCGATCCCCGAAAACAAACTTGTAATCTTCTTTTTGCTCAGCGGTTTGTTTCTTCGAACCAGCGTACGGCGGGTTTCCAATGAGGTACACTTCTTCCTCACCTTCGTTTGGACACACCGCATTCCAGTCCATGCGGGTCGCATTCCCTGCATGAACTTGGCCGGTTTCTTTCAGAGGGATAAGCGGAATCGCCACCTTGAACTGACGCTCAAATTCACGGTTCATTTGGTGCTTTGCAATCCACATAGAGAGGATCGCAATCTCCACAGCAAAATCATCAATCTCGATGCCATAGAAGTTCTGCAAGATTACCCACTCATGGAACACGCCGCAGGAGACACCAGCCACGTGGCAGATCAGCTTCGGGAGGATCTCGTCCACCCAGCCTCGCCTAGGTTGGATGGCCTGCCGCGCTATGTGAATCCGCACGGTAACGAAAACAGGATTGCTGCGACCTTAGACAAGATCGACCTGCTCGCCGAACGCCAACGCCAAGCCCGCGAATACCTCGACTGGTTCCTCCCCGCCTGGGGTTTGCTGTCGGAGGATGACAGGTTTGTGCTCGAGGCTTTCTTCCTCGGCGACGGTCCACAAGAAGACGACGTCAACCTGGTGTGCGACCACTTCTACGTCGAACGCTCCACCGCGCACCAGAAGAAGTCACGGGCGCTGGGGCGGTTGGCGACGGCATTGTATGGGCCGAGTGGACTGTGAACCCACCCGCCAAAAGGTGCCGGCAAACGCGGATGACTTGCCCCAAACCAGCCCGTAACGTAGTAAGCGGTTGACAACTAGGCCAAGACCCCCAGACGCTCGGTAGCCCGTCTGGGGGTCTTGCCGTATTCGTGGGAGGTGGGTGTGGTACCGAGGAAACCGAAACGCCCCTGCTCCGAACCCGGCTGCCCAGAACTCACCGACCACCGCTTCTGCCCGGCTCACGCTCGTGCAGAAGACGAGCGGTACCGGACGTATCAGCGTGACCCTGCGATCAACAAGCGCTACGACCACCGCCGGCGCAAAATCCGCAACGCCTACATCCAAGCCCACCCGTTGTGCGAACAGTTCCAGACTCAGGGGCGTGTGACGCCAGCCCAAGAGGTTGACCACATCGTCCCGCTCGAAGATGGTGGCACGCATGATGAGGCGAACCTGCAAGCCTTGTGTAAGCCGTGTCATTCGTCCAAGACTGCGCGTGGTAACGACAGGTGGAGATACCGACGGCATGTGTATAAGAAATAATATGAGTAAGTTTGAACTGGGAAAGTATCACTGTTTTTACGGCGATGGCATGGGAGCGGGAGTAGCTGACTCCATTCGCTCTTTATTCCAATAATCACTCTGTTCAACAGGCGCTTGCGTTGATGTTGGAGAGTCCTGCACTGGAGTAGCTTGCCGTGAATAAAAGGCAAGAAAAACTATCCCGATCACAAGGCAGATAATAAATATTGCGACCGATATAGGCAACCAACTCCTCTTTATCAGGCTCATTTAATACCTTGGAAAAGATTTTTTACCGCGTCATCGAAAGGTGTAGAAATCAGTAACTTACTTCCTGAAGTTGTACGGCGAGATGTTACACCGAAAACATGTCCCAGATTCGCATCGATTCTTGTTCGTAGCCAGGGGCCTCCACTTGCTCCACCGGTCATGTCGCAGGGCATTATCATGTCGCTGGACCAGAAACGCCACTTCTTGGTATTCCCATCACAGTAGTAAGGAGTTGTGCCATCGTAGGGTTTTTCTGCAGGCCAACCCCATATTCTCACTCCAGTTTGATTGTGTCCATAGTTATAAGCAAGTCCATTGCCACCAACTGTAGCCACTAGGGTCCTTCCGTTTCGAGGATGCACCGTGAAGAATGCTTGGTCGCGCGAAAAATCTGATGAGTTAGTCCATCCTGTAAACGTGTATGCCGTCTTCCAATTCCACAGACCGTATCCTGACGCGCCATTGTAGTAGGCAGGGGCGAATGCAATGTTTGAATGCCATCCTTCCCCTTTTCCCCCATGTACGCATTGGCCAGCGGTAGACACCACGTTTTTCGTCGGACCGTTAATTGCCGAACCTGAGCACACATAGTTTTTACCCTTATAGCTGAAAAATACTTTTCCAGCTGTTGAAGGTACTACGGCATTCCGAGTTTGTTGTCCTGGCGACAATTCGGGGTACACAGGATCTGACAAATCTTCTCCTAAGCTCAACCTTTTAGATCGCTCATCGGATGGGTTCGTATCGGTTTGATAAATTCGGGAGCTAATTTGTCTGCAGGAATTGCAGATCGCATCTTTTCTTCCGTCCAATAGCCTGTCGGATCTAATTCCCGAGCAGATGATCTTGACAGATCAACAGAGGGCGCATTGGCTGATACTGGCTGGTCACCTGTGTCGTCATCTGCAATTGGAGATGCGTGGGCAGGTGGCATCACGAAGCCTACAAACAATGCTAAGGTAGCGAGCAGAGCACTAACAGGTAGAGCTTGACGTCGAATTCTCATTATAACCCCCCATAATCTTCCCGATTCCACTCTTACTCTAGGTGGTTTTTAAGTAATGGACAAGGGTCTAAATGGGTCTGCTGAAGGTTTGGTTGAGCCCAGGGTTTATGCCGCCAGTGTAGTGGTGGGGGCCATGATTGCCTCGTACTCGACGGGGGTCAGTTTGCCTAGGCGTCGTTGTCGTCGTTTGCGGTGGTAGATCCCTTCGATCCATGCGACGATCGCCAGTCGTAGCTCTTGGCGGGTGGTCCAGCGTTGCCGGTCGAGGACGTTCTTCTGCAGGAGCGCGAAGAATGACTCCATAGGAGCGTTGTCACCACACGGGCCAACACGTCCCATGGAGCCGCGCAGCCCGAACTTCTTGAGGGCTTTGCGGTACTTCTTCGACCGGAATTGCGAGCCGCGATCCGAGTGCACGATCACGCCTTTCGGGAAGCCACGGTGATAGACGGCCATCGTCAACGCATCGACAGCGATCCGGGCCTTCATCCTGGGCTGGATAGAGTAGCCGACGATCTTGTTGTGCCACAGATCCTTGATCGCACAGCAGTACAATTTCCCCTCGTCAGTCCAGTGTTCGGTGATGTCGGTGACCCACACCTGGTCAGGGCCATCAGCGACGAACAACCGCTGCACGAGGTCATCATGGACCGGCGCGCCGGCCTTGCGGTACTTGCGTTTGCGGCTGGTGATCCTCGAGGAGATCCCCGCAACGTGGCACAGCCGCCACACGCGCCGCTCCGAGATCTGGTAGCCCAGATCGTGGAGGTCGTCAGCCAGCACACGGTAGCCGCCCTCGGGATCGTCCTCGTGGAGTTCGTGCAACACCTCGTGGAGTTCGTGCAACACCTCGATGAGGTGCCCCTCTTCCTGCTGGCGAGCAGAAATCGGCTGTTGGCGCCACTGGTAGTACCCCTGCTCAGAGAAGCCCAGTACCCGGCACGCCACCGCCACCGGCACCCGTAGCGGGGCGTTCTAGGCGGCCATCTCGCGGACGAGCGGGTACATCATTTTGGGGTCCGCAGATTCGCCTGCGAGAGATACGCCGCCGCGCGACGCAGCACCTCGTTTTCCATCTCCAACTCGCGGATCCGCTGCATCGCGGCCGTCATCTCGCGGCGTTCCTCGACGTCTGTGGTCGGCGTGAACCCGAGAGCCCGGAACCGGTCGTCCTTGACCCACGTCTGCAACGCGGACTTCGAGACTCCAAGGTCTCTACACACTTGCTTCTGCGACAAGCCGCTGTTCACCAGCGCCACTGCGTCACGCTTGAACTCGTCCGAATACATTCTTGGCACGATCGCCATCCTTTCAGTACGACCCTTCCAAAGTCATGCGGTCTTGGACTCAATCGAACCTTCAGCAGACCCCTGCTTCGCCAAGAAGCAGCGCGCCCTTGCCCGCTTCGCGCGTCTCTTGTTCGGCAGAGACTGAAGCATTGGCGCGCATGAGTGTCGCAAAGAGGGGATGACTTTCAGGGTGTGCCTGTCGCATGCTGTAAGTGGTTGAAAAGTAGGTCCCGACCCCCAGACGAATCATCACGGTCCGTCTGGGGGTCGTTGCCATGAACGACAAGGGGCGGTGAGACGGATGCCTTTCAAACCCAAGCGCCCGTGCTCCCAGCCCGGCTGCCCCGAGCTGACCGAGACGCGGTTCTGCCCCGAGCACGCCCGCGCCGAGGACACCCGCTACCGGACCTACCAGCGCGACCCGAAGATCAACCGACGCTACGACCACCGGTGGCGAAAGATCCGCGCGGCCTACGTCGAAGCCCACCCGTTGTGCGAGGACTGCCTGACCCGTGGCCGGTACACGCCCGTGGCTGAGGTCCACCACGTGATCCCGCTCGACCACGGCGGCACCCACGACGAGTCGAACCTGCGGAGTCTGTGCAAGCCGTGCCACTCGCGCCAGTCCGCGCTCGATGGCGACCGGTGGCGGCAAGCCCCTCGGGTCTACAGCTACTAAAAAGCGCTGTGTGCCCGCCTGTCGCGGCCTCCCTGCTGACCTTCACCTGTGCCAACTTCGAGGCCGCTGGCCCGGCACGAGGCGACGTGGCGCGCTTGCCGAGGGGGTGGGGGCGAGCGGATCTCCACAGCTGGGCTGCTCCTCAGCGGGCGGGGCCAACCGTGCGCAAAACCGCCGAATCAAACGGGGTATTGACCCCTTCACGCCCTCCACACCAGGGCACGATGCCCCAGGAAGGAGGCGAGACCATGGCCAAAGACGGCACCAACAGGGGCGGACGCAGGGTGCGCGCTGGGGCGAAGCCCGAGGCGCTTTCCGACAAGCTCGCCTCAGGTCGCCCCGCCACCCGGCTCACGACACCTGCCGAGCTCGATGTGTTCGACCTGGACGGCACCGACATCGGCGATGGTGCGCTGCTCGCAGGCGAGCCGATGCCAGAACCCGGCGAATATCTGTCGGCTGAGCAGCGTGACGGCCAACCGCTCGGCGCGGATTTGGTCTACCGGGAGACGTGGAGCTGGCTGGATGAACGTGGTTGCACCGAGTTCGTCTCCAAACGGCTCATTGAGCAGTACGCGCAGGCGTTCGCCCGCTACATCCAGTGTGAGCAGGCGATTTCCAAGTTCGGTCTACTCGGCAAACACCCCACCACGGGAGCTGCGATCGCCAGCCCGTTCGTGGCCATGTCGCAGTCGTTCGGCAAGCAGGCCAACGTGTACTGGTACGAGATCTTCGACATCGTGCGCGCCACCTGCACCACCGACTACTCCGGCACCACACCAGGCGATGAGGTCATGGAGCAGCTGCTCAAAGCCTCCTCCTAACGCCCCACGACCCCTTGTTTCGTTTCTGGCCTGCCCGGCACCCGGGCGGGCTTTCTTGTTGTTGTTCGCTTTTGTGAAAGGAGCCCTCCGCGTGTCTGTAGTGCGAAGTGCTGAATCTGTGTGTATCGGCCACCCCGACAAGCTGTGCGATCTGATCGCAGACCACATCCTCGATGACATCCTCACCCTCGACCCGACGGCACGCGTGGCCGTTGAGGTCATGGCAACCGGCAGGCGCATCATCGTCACCGGCGAGATCACCACCACCATCCGGCCGCAGCTGCGCGCCTGCACGCGGGAGGCGCTGCGACGCGCCGGGTACAACCCGAACCGGTTCCTCATCTACGTGTGGGTGCGCCGACAATCCGCCGACATCGGCGCAGGCGTCACCACCTCCATCGAGGCGCGTGCGGGTGACGAGTCGGCGTATGCGAGCCTGGGGGCGGGCGATCAGGGCACCGTCTACGGGTACGCCACGAACGAGACGCCCCAGCGCCTGCCGCTGCCGCTCGTACTCGCCCACGAGATCTGCCGCCGCCTCGATACAGCCCGCACCGACGGCACCATCCGTGGGATCGGCCCCGACGGCAAATCCCAGGTCAGTGTGGTCTACGACGAGCTGGGCACCCCGGTCGGCATCGACACCGTGATCGTCTCCATCCAGCACGATGCGAACAAAGACACAGGTGTTCTTGAACGGGAGGTGCGCACGCTGGTCGTCGCTCCCGCTATCGAGGCGCACCTGCCCGGTGCCACGGCTGAGCGCGTGTTGGTCAACCCGTCGGGACGGTTCGTCACAGGTGGCCCCACCGCTGATACCGGGCTGACCGGGCGCAAGCTCATGGTCGACACCTACGGTGGGCTCGGCCCGCACGGCGGTGGCGCGTTCTCGGGTAAGGACCCCTCCAAGGTCGACCGGACGGGTGCGTACATGGCGCGCCTGATCGCGAAAACCGTGGTGGATGCGCGCCTGGCCGAAGAATGCCACGTCGCTATCTCCTATGCGATCGGTAAGGCCGACCCGGTCGCGTTCCACATCGACACCTTCGGCACAGGTCAGCACTCGGACTGGCTGCTCACCGACGCCGCCCAGGCGATCTTCCCGCTGCGACCGGCCGCGATGATCGAACGCCTCGGCCTTAGAGCCCCCATCTACGCGAAGCTTGCCACCTGCGGGCACATGGGCCATGGCCTGAGCGAGTGGGAATGGACACTGCCATATGCCGACAAGCTCAAGACGGAGGTGACCCGCCGTGCTCATCAAGCAGCTACCCATCAGTGAGCTCAAGCGCGCCGACTACAACCCGCGTAAGGACCTGAAGCCCGGGGACGCGGACTACGAGAAACTCAAGCGGTCGCTGACCGAGTTCGGTTACGTCGAGCCGGTGATCTACAACCACACCACCGGCCACGTCGTCGGCGGCCACCAGCGCCTGAAAGTACTCGCTGATCTTGGCCACACTGATGTTGACTGCGTGGTCGTCGAGCTGGACGAGACCCGCGAAAAGGCCCTGAACGTCGCGCTGAACAAGATCAGCGGCGACTGGGATGAATCCAAGCTGGCCCTGCTCATCGCCGACCTGGACGCGGCTGACTTTGATGCCGAGCTCACCGGCTTCGACGATGACGAAATCCAGGCGATGATTGGTTCCCTCGACGATGACGAGGTCACCGATGACGGCTTCGATCTCACCGCCGCTCTCGAGGCCGCATCGTTCGTCAGGCGCGGGGACATCTGGACCATCGGCAGGCACCGGCTGGTCTGCGGGGATGCCACCAACGCAGACGATGTCGCGGTGCTCATGGATGGCAAGAGCGCGAACCTGGTGCTCACCGACCCGCCCTACAACGTCGCCTTCGAGTCCTCCGACGGGCTCACGATCAAGAATGATGCGATGAAGGCAGACTCCTTCTACGAGTTCCTGCTCACCGCGTTTACCAACATGGCGGGCGTTCTCGACAAGGGCGGGTCGGCGTATGTGTTCCACGCCGACACCGAAGGGCTGAACTTCCGCAAAGCGTTCATCGACGCCGGGTTCAAACTCTCCGGCTGCTGCATCTGGGTCAAAGACTCCCTCGTGCTGGGACGCTCGCCGTACCAGTGGCAGCACGAACCAGTGCTCTACGGGTGGAAGCAGGGAGCCAAGCACAAGTGGTTCGCTGACCGGAAACAGACTACGATCTGGAACTTCGCCAAGCCGCGTAAGAACTCCGACCACCCGACCTCCAAGCCGCTGGACCTGCTGGCCTATCCGATCCGCAACTCCACTCAGGCCAACGCGATCATCCTCGACACGTTCGCTGGCAGCGGTTCGACCCTGATGGCCGCCGAGCAGACCGACCGCATCGCCTACCTCATGGAGTTGGACGAGAAGTACGCCTCGGTGATCCTGCGCCGCTACGCCGAGGCGACCGGGGATGCGGCCGGGATTACCTGCCAGCGAGGCAACACCCAGTACACGTACCTGGATCTGGTCAAACAGGTCGACCGCGACCGCGAATAAAACCCCGCAATATGCAGGCAAAACAGGGGCGTGAAAATGAGCCGTTGATGAGGGCAAAAACGACTGGATAAGCGGAAAAACGTATGGCTGTATGTACATGACCAAAAGCACCCCCACACCTGGGGGAACCGAGCGAAAAGGACTGGTCATGAGTGAATTACACATCGAAATCAGCGAGCTCATCGCAGCCGGAGTCAACGTCTACGACCCCGAGGAAACCCTGCGGGTTGCCAGAGCTCGCGGCTACCAGCTGGTGGTGCGCGTGATCGAATACGACCCGACGCGTTTCCTCAGCATGGTGGCCGCCTGGTTCGAGAAGGAGGTCGTGGCATGAGCATCCTCGCCTTCACCCCGCACAAAACGGGCAGGAAAAAGCTCGCCCAGCTTCTCGCCGATCACCTTGGCACCGAGGTCACCTATCTGGGCACGCCCTCGTTTGCCTACCAGATCGCAGACGCCACGTTGGATCGGGACTGGACCCTCTACCTGCCAGATGGCATCGAGGCGCAGGCCGTGCTCGAGTCCGCACACAAGGCGGGCTTTGAAACCGCCGACCCGGGCGAGGTGGCGTTGACGGTCACGATGCCCACCACCGGGTGGAGTGAGCGCACTCGCGCCAACCTCGAAGCGCTCCTAGCGGCCAAAGGGCCACTGATCGCCAAGGCCCTGGGCATCCCGGCCACACCCGTGCAGTTCAACGATGACGAGACCGTCTCGTTCCCGTGGTGTGAGTCGATTACGCCGGAGACGGCACGCGAGGCGGTGATCCCGCTTGTGGCAAAGCTCTGCCAGCGCGCCCAGGAGGCAACCCGGATCCGATCCACGCCGCCTGCACCGGGCAATGACAAGTACACGATGCGCTGCTTCCTGCTCTCCCTGGGCTTCATCGGCCCCGAACACAAGCAGGCACGCCGCATCTTGCTGGCAGGCCTGGAAGGCGACGCCGCCTGGCGCACCCCGGTAAGCAGGAAGGAGAACTGACGCATCAATCGCAACGCCTGACCTGCTGGCACCCGGAAACCCTGCCACGAGCGGGGTTTCCCCTCGTCACAAGCCTTGATTCTCCACGGTCTCCGAGTGCTGTAGATCCCAAAAAATAGTGCCTGATCTGGGCAAATACGACTGGATAAGCGCCCGCACCTATGGCTGTATGTACATGACAAAAGAACAGCCCCTCAGGAAAGGACAACAGCCATGAACACCACCGAGAAGCTCACCACCGAAGCCCTGCAGATGCACGTCGACTCCTACGGGGCGATCCTCGCACACGGCGACTACACGCTGGCCACCTTCGCGACCTGGACCAAGAAAGACGGCTACGGCAACAGCGCCCAGGTCTACCGCCTCACCGAAGCCCCGATCGATGGCTTCGGCCCGAACGCACGCGGCCGCAGCGAATGCGCCCTGGAGCTCATCGCCGAGGCCGACCACCTTTTCGCAGACGCCGGGCACGCTGGGTGATGAGGTGGAAGCCTGCACTAAACGCGTTCGCGATCACCTTCGCCGGACGGTTCGAGAGAACCACCCACTAATGAAAACCGCCGGACCCCACACACCGTTCATCGGACAGACCCGATCATGCCAATTGTGTATACCCAGGAGTTCAAGCAGCGGGCGTTGCGTTTGATGGAGGATCATCTTCAGGACACGCAATGCTCGCAGTGGTCGGCTGCCCAGTCGGTTGGTACGAAGCTTGGAGTCTCACCGCATACGATGCGGGGATGGCTGAAACAGGCCCGACGTGATGCCGGTACTGAGCCGGGCGCGACTACAGATGAGCTCGAAGAGCTGAAACGGCTACGGCGGGAGAATCGTGAGCTGCGGCGGGCGAACGAGATGGCGGATTCAACCGGTGGTCGCAACGAGTTCCGTGAACTTCTCCGATGGTGTCAGATATCCGAGCGTCTTGCGCGGTCGGCCGTTGAGCGAGTCCTGAATCGCGGTCAGGTCCGCGCGGCTAACGATGCTCAGATCGGTGCTCTTCGGAAGGTATTGACGTAGCAACCCGTTGGTGTTCTCATTGCTGCCCCGCTGCCACGGGGAGTGCGGGTCGCAGAAGTAGATCGGGATCCCGGTTGTGGCTGTGAACTCGAGGTGCTTGGCCATCTCCGCGCCCTAATCCCAGGTGATCGTCCGCGCCAGCGACGACGGGAGCGCGGTGATCGCTTCGCGCATCGCGGCCTCCACCTTGTCTGCACTCTTCCCATCAGGCAAATGCAGCAGGAGCGTGAGGCGGGTGCTGCGTTCGACGAGGGTTCCGACGGCGCTACGGCTGTTCTCACCAAGAATGAGATCGCCTTCCCAATGCCCGGGAACGGCACGGTCCTCGACCTCAGCGGGGCGCTCGCTGATCATGACCATCCCTGGCAGACGGCCGCGCCGATCCGTTGCCGTTCGCGCCTTCCTGGCCGTGCGTCCCGATCTCAGGCAGCGGGCGAGTTCTCGGCGCAGTTGCCCGCGTCCCTGTACGAACAGGGACTGATAGATCGTCTCGTGGCTCACGTGCATCTCCGGGTCGTCGGGATGCTCCAACCGTAGGCGGGCAGCGATCTCCTGCGGCGACCACAGCTGCTTCAACTGCGCTGTCACGGTCTCGAGCAACCGGCCACCGTCAAGCTTGAACGGCTTCGGCCTGCGGGCCTGCTCCCGGGCGTCCTCATGCGCCCGCCACGCCGAGTACTCCTCGCGTCCGCCGCCCCGCTTGACCTCGCGGCTGATCGTCGACACCGCCCGCCCGAGGCTGCGCGCGATCGCAGTGAGCGTGTCACCGCGGGCGAGACCCACGAGTATCTCCTCGCGGTCGAAGACCGTCAGATGACCCTCGCGCGGCTCCCAGCCGAACGGTTTCCCGTCGAGGTGACGCCCTTCCCTCGCCATGCGGCCGACCATCGGCGCCGTGCACCCGATCTCGCGAGCGATGTCGATGAGTCTCCATCCCTTCGAGTGGAGACGGAGCGCGAGCTGCTTCTGCTCACGACTGAGATGACCATGCTTGCCCTGCAACCGATGCCTCCTGAGATCAACGTCTGCTTCATCTCACAGCACCCATTGCGTTGACCGGTTGAATCCGCCATCTCGTTCGCCCTGCGCAGCTCTTTATTCTCTCGCCGCAGACGCTTCAGCTCATCGTCTGCTAACTCGCCGGAGCTGCCCTCGACGCCGTGTGACGGCCCTGAAGGCTTCAACCAATTATTAAGCGTGTGCGCGGAGACACCGACCTTGTCACCGATCTCAACCGCCGCACCCCACTTCGAGCACCCTTCAAGCTCAACAAATTCCTCAGCCAGACGCACCGCATTGGCCTTGAACTCATCACTGTACTTCCTTGGCATGATCCCAATCTTTCTCTAGAAACGATCGGAACCAAACCCAGGACGCTTCACTTCGTAGAGAGCCACGGCATTACGTTTGAACTCTTCGGAGTACCTAGGCATGGCGGTAGATTACCTTTCTTCCCAACCCGACAGGGTTGGATATCAGGTGTCTACCCCACGGGGGTCAGATCCTTCTACGGTCAATCCTGCTTTCACAGCTTCCTCGGTCAGGATGAATTAGGGTAGCCTATCTTTGTCTGTGTGAGCGGCGTTGGTATGATCACGCCGTTCGAGCCCACACCGGTCACCGCGAGAAAGGCACGCCTATGCAGCCGATGCCCACCCGTGATGTGGTCGTGACTCCTGACGGTAGACGCTTAGCATCGATCAGCCTCGGCGAGGGGCCGCGTTTGGTCGTGTGTGAGGCTGGCCTGGGGATGAGCGCACACTACTGGATTCCGGTCATGCGCCACCTTGCGCCCCACTGCCGCGTGGTCGCCTATAACCGGGCGGGCATCGGCGACAGCGATCCGGATCCAGCTACGCGGAAACTGCAACGACTCGCTAACGACCTGGCGTGTGTCGTTAAAGCTCAATCTTACGAGTCTGTCGTCCTCGTCGGACATAGCTGGGGCGGTCCCATCGTACGTACTGCACAGGGCATGTCGGCGGGCCGCATCGAGCGCGTCGCAGGACTTGTGCTCGTCGATCCAAGCGATGAAAACCTCTTGGATAAGTTCCGCCCGCTGTCCTTGGCCCTGCAGCGCCTGAGTCTAGTGTCGCTTGCTCGGCTGCGGTTGCTTTCTGCGATGTACACCCCCATTCTCCGAGGGCTGCCGCCGGACGTGATGACACGAGTGCTTCAGGACTCTACGACCGTTTCAGCAGCACGTGAGGCCGCTGCCGAATTGCGATCGTTGCGTACTGGTCTCGCGCAGCTAGCAACCGACGATCAGCACTACGGCTCTCCCGTGACCGTGATCAGTGGCGCCCAAGCGATGGTCGGCGAGAGCGAAAAGATGCGTGCGGCAATCCGCAAGGCCCACCACTTATCTGCCGCTCGGACAGCAAGTTCCCAGCTCATCGTGGCACGTGATTCTGGTCACGCCATCCCGATTACGGAGCCGGAGGTGGTCGCTCGCGCGGCTCTCGCTCTCTTTGATCGGGACCACTTCGCAGCAGACCTCAACCGTTGAGCTCATCGCAACCTTGGCACGTCTATTACAGGAAGCACGAGCCGGCGTCCCTCATCGTCACATCGTGGCCACGGTGGACGCCACACTGGTATCCTCCGCTATCGTTCAGCCACCAGATATCCCGGGGCCAATGCCCCGAGGAAACATCTAATCTAACGGGCCTGGCCCACTCAAGGAGAGCTAATGAAGAAGGCAATTTGGCTTGCCGTGCTATACACCGCGGTGATGGGTGCAGGGAAGGCCTACGTCAAAAACGTCAAGGGCGTGGGGTACTCCGACCCTGGGTTCCTGGAACATTTTTCTGGATCCTGCTCGGGTTGGCGACGGCCACCGTACTTTACACCGTAGTGTTCCGTAACGACGCGACGATTCCTTTCAACCAGAATCGCCGTTGGGCAATGTACGCCGTCGTCATGGTTCCACTCATTGTATCGCTTCCACCGAATGCCCGGCCTCGCTGGCAGGCTCCCAGCATGCGGCCTACATGGCACGCGCCCAGTACTGGTACGACCGCATGAGCGGCACCAAGCCCGCCCCGACACCACCGGCAAAGCCCACACCGCCCACGCCCAAGCCCTCCGCCAACATCGACGCCCTCGCCGACGCGGTCATCCGAGGCGAGTACGGCAACGGCGACGAGCGCAAACGCCGACTCGGAGCCAACTACACTGCCGTGCAGAAGCTCGTCAACGAGAAGCTCACCGGAGGAAACCCCACCAAGCCCTCCGTCAACATCGATGCACTGGCTGATGCGGTGATCCGTGGGGACTGTGGCAACGGCGGGGAACGCAAGCGCCGCCTCGGGGCCAACTACGCGGCCGTGCAGAAGCGCGTCAACGAGAAGCTCGGCATCGGCTAACCCACGCGAGAACACTCTCTGGCCCCGTCATCACCTTCATCGAGGTGGTGGCGGGGCCTTTTGTGCGTTTGCGGAGCTGGTGTTTACCGCAGGTCGTCGAACGGGTCGATGACGGACTGCACTCCACAGCTCGGGCAGATGAACGCGATACGGATTCCTTCACCTTCGCCTGCAGCAAACGGGTCAGGGACACAATCTGAGCCGCATTCTGAACAGGTTCGGTACGACTGGTCGTCGAGAAACACCGGGAGTTCACGGTCGTCGTCAGTCATCTTCACCCGCCCTTGCTCTGTCACGGTTCACACGTCGATGGCTCCAGATTGTGAATTGAGCAAAGAATTGCTGCCTTATCTGAATAGAGGCGCAGATCCCAGACATGGGTGCGAACGCGGCAGGGAGCTTTGTTTCTGTTGTCCGGTTTCGTCTGGTGCAACCGGCGTATGGGCGACCACCTTTCGCCTCGTTGCCAGGAGGGCCTGCTCATGGCTCTGAACCAGACTGATCGCCATCACATCCAGATGATGCGCGCTGCGGGGGTTGCCTACTCTCGTATTGCCGCGCACCTGGACCTCAACGCCAACAGTGTCAAGACCTATTGTCTGCGACACGGCATCACCGTCGATCCTGCCGTTGAGCAGGTCACGGATCCAGTTGGAGTGTGGTGTTTGCACTGCTGCAAGCCAATCGAGCTCCGGCAAGGATCGAAGTTCTGTTCCACTGCCTGTCGACGAGCCTGGTGGGCCGCCCATCGCAGGGTGGTCACCGAAGAACTGGTCTGCGCGAACTGCCACCGACAGGTCACTGTTGCTCGCACAAGCCGGGCGAAACGCAAGTACTGCTGCCACCCGTGCTACATCCAGCACCGTTTCAACACACGTGGCGGTAAACGATGAACATGGCAGCCGAGCTGACGGCTCATCACCAGCTCACGCAGGTCAAGAAGCTTCTCGAACGCGGCATCCTCACCCCACGCGAAGCCATCACCGTCTGCCAGCGCCTCGACGCCCCAGATGCGCCGCTAGCCGCCCTACAAAGAGCCAGTTTCGTTGACTATCTCGAGGGTTTGAGTGATGTATGGATACAACCTGAAACCCTGTCTGACTAGGAGAAATACCTTGAAGAGAATGGAGCAAATCACCCCGCCACCGATCAGCACTTCTCCGCTTGTGAAAGTGGCAGCGTATGCCCGCATCAGCATGGAAACCGAACGCACACCGCTGAGTTTGTCCACCCAAGTTTCCTACTACCAGCAACTCATTCACGACACTCCTGGCTGGACGTTCGCCGGAGTGTTCGCCGATTCTGGAATCTCTGGAACCACCACACATCGACCCCAGTTCCAAGAAATGCTGGCCCTTGCCCGGGAAGGGGCAATCGACCTGATCCTCACCAAGTCGATCTCGCGCTTCGCTCGCAACACCGTCGACCTGCTCGAAACCATTCGCGAACTCAAAGACCTCGGGGTGGAGGTGCGATTCGAAAAGGAGAACATCTCCTCAACCAGCGCTGACGGAGAACTCATGCTCACCCTGCTGGCGTCTTTCGCGCAGGCAGAATCAGAGCAAATCAGCCAAAACGTGAAGTGGCGCATTTGGAAAGGCTTCGAAGAAGGCAAAGCGAACGGCTTCCACTTGTACGGTTACACCGACTCCGCTGACGGCACCGACGTGCAGATCATCGAAGAAGAAGCAGCCGTGGTGCGTTGGATCTTCGCCCAGTACATGAAGAAGACCTCGTGCGAAAAGATGGCCGCACAGCTCATCGCCGACGGCAGGGTTCCGCACCTGGCTGACAACAAGTTGCCCGGCGAATGGGTCCGTCACATCCTGAAGAACCCGCACTACACCGGCGACCTCCTGTTAGGGCGATGGTCCACTCCGGAAGGCAGGCCTGGACGAGCAGTGCGCAACACCGGCCAGTTGCCGCAATACCTGGTGGAAAACGCGATCCCCGCGATCATCGACCGCGACACCTTCACCGCTGTACAAACCGAGATCGCTCGACGTCGCGAGCTCGGTGCCCGGGCGAATTGGTCCATAGAAACTGTGGCGTTGACGTCGAAGATCAAATGCGTGTCCTGCGATTGCTCGTTTGTGCGCAACGTACGCAATCCGAAAACCCAAAACTCGATCTCCACCGAGCACTGGATCTGCACCGAACGCAAGAAAGGCCGCAAAACCGGATGCGGCACCTGCGAGATCTCTGACACGGCACTCAAAGGCTTCATCGCCCGAGTCCTGGGTATCGGGGCCTTCGACGAGGATGTGTTCACCGAGCGTATCGACCACATCGATGTGCAGGGAAAAGACCAATACACGTTTCAGTACACCGATGGCACCAGCAGCTCGCACACGTGGCGACCAAACCTGAAGAAGAGCTCGTGGACCCCAGCAAGAAAAGCCGCCTGGGGTGAACTCGTGGGTGCCCGCTGGGCCGAAGCCAAAAGGCTCGGGTTGGACAACCCACGACAAGCACCAACACCACCAGAAGCATTGGCGAAGTACCGGGCCGTGGCCAAGGCAGAGGCTGAGCGCCTGCGCGCCGAGCGAGGCGAACGCTAAATGGCCCGCACCGTCACAGCAATCCCCGCCACCCGAGCGCTCCACACTGGTGCTCCACTTGGACAGACAACCCTGCGCAGGGTCGCCGGGTATGCCCGCGTGTCCACCGACCACGACGATCAGGTGACGTCCTACGAAGCCCAGGTCGACTACTACACCCGCTACATTAGCGATCACGCGGGCTGGCAGTTCGTGAAGGTCTATACCGATGAAGGCATCACAGGCACCTCAACCAAACACCGCGCTGGATTCCAGCAGATGGTCACCGACGCGCTCGACGGCAAGATCGACCTGATCATCACCAAGAGCGTGTCCCGGTTCGCCCGCAACACCGTCGACTCGCTCACCACCGTTCGAGCCCTCAAAGACAAAGGCGTGGAGGTCTTCTTCGAGAAAGAAGGCATCTGGACCTTCGACGCCAAAGGCGAGCTCCTCATCACCATCATGAGCTCGCTGGCGCAAGAAGAAGCCCGCTCCATCTCAGAAAACGTCACCTGGGGACACCGCAAACGCTTCGCCGACGGCAAGGTCACCGTCCCATATTCTCGGTTCCTCGGATACGACAAAGGCGAAGACGGGAACCTAGTCATCAACCCCGAGCAAGCCAAAACCGTGCGCCGGATCTACAACATGTACTTAGGCGGCATGTCCATCGGCACGATCGCCCGCACCCTCACCGACGAACCAGAGACCTTCACCGCCGCAGGAAACAAGACCTGGTATTACCAATCCATACGAGCGATTCTCACCAACGAGAAATACAAGGGCGACGCACTCCTGCAGAAGTCGTACATCGCTGACTACCTGACGAAACGTCAAGTCATCAACCAAGGCGAAGTACCCCAGTACTACGTCACCGCCAGTCATGAGGCGATCATCAGCCCCGCAGTGTGGGACTTCGTCCAAGCCGAGATAGCTAAAGGCGCTAGGAATCAGCGAACTAAGCATCGCACCCGGCCCTTCTCATCGACCTTCGAGTGCAGCCAGTGCGGGCACTTCTTCGGATCGAAAACCTGGCACGCAGGCAGCAAATACGAAAAGGTCATCTGGCGCTGCGGCCACAAATACAAAGGCGACACCATGTGCACTACTGGGCACATCAACGATGAACGACTCAAGTACATGTTCCTCGAGGCTATCCGCCTCCGCTTCGGCTCACCTGCTGATGACACCGTCAACCACGCCGTACTCGACGCGCTCGACACCAGCGACCTCGAAGTCGAAGCAGCCGGACTGATCGCCCAGATCGACCAGGTAGCGAAAAAGCTCGAATCACTAATCACCCACAACGCACGCGTCGCGCAAGACCAACAGGTTTACGAGAAGGCGTTCAACGCTAGCCACGAACAGCACCAGGCGCTGTTAGCTGAGCACGCTGCCGTGGTTGACGAAATCCACAACAAGCACAACCGGCTGGCCGCCTACCACTACTACAGGCAGGAGACCGCCTACCTTGATCTTGAACAGTTGGCCTTCAGCCCATACCTCTGCGTAGCTTTGCTCGACAAAGGCGCCGTTAACATCGACGGTACGGTGACTTTCCACTTCCGCGACGGTAGCACCCAAGTAGTAGCCATCAAGGCGGACATTGGGCAGGCGCCAGGGTGTGATTAGAGTTGCCACTCCTTAATCAAGATCTCCAAAAGCTCTTTCTGACGTCGCTCGATACCACTGGGAGTCCACACTGGCTCTCCAAGTACCTGCGTGGTGAGTGCGAACACGGCCACGCCTTTCCCGGACTTGAAGTACTTCTCCTTCTTAACATCGAAGTCATAATTGCAAGCACTGGAGTTTTTCCGGCGATTGAGCAGCAGTAGGTTCCCAAGACGATGTGTCCATACTTTTGCTTCGCAGAAAATGACGGGCTCGATGGTGCTGGTTTTGGACAGGTCATCGGAATAGACCGTGCCGCGCAGTGCGTGGGCTTTGCCCTCGACCCCGGTGTGCGGGTAGGACGTTTTTTCGTGCTGCCAGCCAAGCTGGTTGCCCGTTAGACGCAACTCCACGGCTTTTGGCACGGCGAGATCGGTGAAGTCCCACGATAGGGATGCTGATTCTCCGCCGATCTCAAGATCGGCCCTCACATTGGTTTCAGCGACGAAGCTGGGGTCACATGACGTTTTCGTGACGGTCGCTGCCTGCCCGTCGATTATCACCTCGCTTTGAGTCTTGGCGAATAGAGCATCGAGTGGCTCGAGCTGAGCTTTGCGCTCAGGGCTCGGTGCGTACTGGCCGTTGGCTACCGACTGATACGGGTCATCGCGATGATGGCTCTCGTCAGACGTGCAGTCGATCTCCGCTTGGATTTCCATAACCTTGAGTTCGGCCGCACCGTCGCCGCTGATTTCACGCACGGAGGCCTCGATCCGCCAGCGGTCTGCGTCAACACTCACGAGCGGGTCACGTCCAAAGTAGTCGCCTCCCCAGGAGTGCAGGGTGTTGCCGGCTTGACATATCACATCCTTGACGGCGCCATCGGCAACCTTGACGGTGAGCAACGACTGCGGCTGATCCGGTGTTTCGAATGACACCGTTGATTCCCCGTCGATCGTGGCGCACGCGGCAGATGTCAGGGGCTTATCCGTGCTGTCAACGCTGAGCTTTGCGCTGATGGAAGGAGCTGAGGTGGTCGGGGGGGTGATCTCGTGGCAGGCGAGGCCTAACTCTCAGGTGCGGTCTCGTCGCCACAACCGGCGAGCGTAGCTGCAAAACCAGAGCCATTGCTGCACAGCGTTTCTTGATGCCATCCTTTCAACCCGGCGGTGAGCTGGGTCACGTAGGCTATGGCGTTGAATCTACCGTAGGGCTTGGCGGGAGCACTAGCGCACGCGCCAAGCGCTGGCGGCCTGCTGCTGGCGCCAGTATGCGGCGAAGCGGCCATCAAGGGCGAGCAGGTCCTCGATGCTGCCGTCCTCGATGACGCGGCCGGCATCGAAGAAGATGACGCGGTCGGCCTGGCGGATGGAGGACAGGCGGTGCGCGACGATGATGCGGGTGCGGGGCGTGGTCTCCGAGCTCAGGGCAGCGGCGACGGCGCGTTCGTTTTCGGTATCGAGCGCGCTGGTGGCCTCATCGACTAGCAGCACGGGGGCGCAGCTGAGCAGGGCGCGGGCGATCGAGACGCGCTGGCGCTGCCCGCCCGATAGCAGCGTGCCACCGTCGCCGACCATTGTGTCCATGCCGTCGGTGAGTTGCGCGGCAACGGCATCCACGCGCGCGAGTGCGGTGGCGCGCTCGATCTGCTCGCCGGTGGCGTGGGGATTACCGATGGAGATGTTGTCCAGCAGTGTGCCGTCAAACAGGTACGGGTCTTGGAAGATGACGGCGATGAGGGCGCGGCGGGCGGCGGGAGTGAGCTCGGCGAGGTCCGTGCCCTGGATACGGATGCTTCCGGAGGTGGGCTGGTGGAGCCCGGCCAGCAGGAACAGCAGGGTGGATTTGCCCGAGCCAGAAGGCCCGACGATCGCGGTTGTGGTGCCCGGCTGGAAGGTGAGGTTCAGGCCGTCAAGCACGGGGCGCTCGCGCGTGGCGTCATAACCGAAGGTGACGTCGGCGACCTCGATCTGGGGAGCGGTTGAGAGGGTTGGTGTCGCGGTTCCGGGGTGCTCGCGCGGTGCGGCAAGCACGGTGTGGATGGTGCGCAGTGCGTTCGTGGTCAGTTGCAAGCCGGCGGTGATATCGGCCACGAGCGCCAGGGGCTCCAAGAAGCGGACGATGACGACGATGAGCGCGATCGCGGCGGCGGGGGAAACCTCGCCGGTGACGGCGCGGCTGACCGCGAGGGCGCTGAGCGCAATGAGGGCGAGCTGGGTCAGCAGAGTGAAAACCAGCTGCTCGGGCGCGCGGTAGGCGAGCAGTCGGCTCATCGCATGAGTGCGCGCGGCAAGTGCCTGGCCGACATGGCTGCTCTCGGTATCGACGCGGCGGGCGGAGCGCAACGCCTGCTGGGTGCGGGCGAACTCCAGGAGGCGCTCGGACAGCTGGGCGTGGGCGCGATCCGCGGCGGCGTCGGCGCTGCGCGCCAGGCGCATCGAGAGGGCGAGGGCGCCAAGCAGCAGCGGCAGGAACGCCAGCGCTGCAGCGCCGAGCGTCGGAGAAAACCACAGCAGGCCGATGCCGATCGCGGCCGGAAGAATAAGGGCGTTCAGCAGCGGCGTCACCAGGTAGGCGATCAACCCGACGAGTTCGGGACCGGTGGCAGCGACCGCCTGACGCGTGGTGGCCAGGTTATCGCCGGTCAGCCACTGCAATCGGATGGTGGTGATGCGCTCGGCGACGGTGTGCTGAGCGTGATCCAGCAGCACGAAGCCAACAGCGTAGGCGTGGCGGGCCGCGGCGCTATCGCACCCCCAGCCAAGCGCCGTAGCGATCGCGATCATGGCCAGAGGGCGCCAGGCATCACCCGGCTGCGAGCTGAACAGGGCCGAGATGAGCGGAATGAGGGCGAGCGCCGCTGCGGCGCGTAGCGCGATACTTAGCGCCGTGAGCGCCAGGTAGGGGGTGATATGGCGGCGCTGGGCCGGTGGCAGCAGGTTAATGAGCGTGCGGATCATGAGGTGGCCTTCGTCTCGGCGGCTGCCCAGAGTTCGGCGTAGCGACCGCCGCGTGCGAGCAGTTCCTCGTGCCGACCCTGCTCGATGATCTGGCCGCCATCGAGCACAACGATGGTATCGACGCCAGTGATGGTGTGCAGGCGGTGAGCGATGAGCAGCACGGTGCGTCCGGCGGTCAGGCGGCTGACCGCCTGCTGGACGAGGTATTCGGATTCGGGGTCGGAAAATGCCGTCGCCTCGTCCAGCACGAGGATTGGGCAGTCGGCCAGCAGCGCACGGGCGATGGTGATGCGCTGGCGTTCACCGCCGGATAGGGCGATGTCAGCGCCCAGGATCGTGTCATAGCCGTCCGGTAGGGCGAGGATGCGCTCGTGAATGTGAGCGGCGCGGGCAGCCTGCTCCACCTCGTGCCGACTGGCATCCGGGCGGGCGAGCGCGATGTTCTCGTGGACGCTGGCGCGCACCAGTTGCGGATTCTGGAAGACGAAGCCAACCCGCGAATACAGCTGTGATGCCTCGAGCGTACGAAGATCGTGGCCGCCGATGCGGATTGCGCCGTCGGTCACGTCGTAGAACCGGGCAAGCAGGCTCGCCAGGGTGGATTTACCCGCACCGGACGGGCCCACGAGCGCAGTGATGGTACCGGGCGCCAGGCGCAGCGAGACGCCCGACAGCACGGGGGTAGACGCGTCGTAGCCAAAGCTCACATCATCGAACTCGACGAGACCAGCGGGCCTCGGCGCGCTCGCCGCGTGCTCGACCTCAGGCAGCGTGGACAGCTGCTCCTGGTCGAGCATGACCTGGATCCGGCGTGCCGCGAGCATACCGTCGCGCAGCGCCTGCAGACCGTAGCCGACGCCCAGTAGCCGCGCACCGAACGTCGTGCCAAGAAACAGGAAGGGCAGCAGCGAGATCGGATCCATCATGCCCGCGGTGATGAGCGCGGTGCCCACCACGCAGCTGAGGAACAGGAACGTCGCGGGGCGCGTGACCAGATCGATGAAGGTTTTGCGGCCGTTGAGCGGCTGCTGCCAGGATCGCAGGAAATCGAGGTAGTCTCGCAGGCTCCGGGTGAAGGGCGCGGCGGCTGCACCCCCGAAGACGCGCACGACGGCCTGCCCCTGCAGGTAGGCGTCAGCAGCGCTGGCCATCTGCTGGCGCCACTGCGGCGCCTGCACTACGCGCGGGCCCGACTGCGTCATCATGATGTACATGCCGATCAGGTAGGCGAGCACCGGCAGCAGCAGGGTGAGCGCCACCCGCCAGTCGATCACGAACAGGTAGCCCAAGACGGCCACAGGCGCGACGATGGCGCCGACCGCATCGGGCACCGCATGCGTGATGAGGTAGTGCATCGCCAGCGGATCATCGTGCACCAGCTGCTTGATGTGCGCCGCGCTGCGGGTATCGAAAAACCCGAGGGGCACGCGTCCGAGCTTCATCAGCAGTCGGGTGCGCAGGTCCTGACTGACGCGCGCATCGACGATGTGCAGCCAGGTCATCAGCCCGGTCGTGAGTAGCGCGCCCGCGATAAGGACCAGGCCGGCCCACCAGCCCAGGCGGATGAGCGCGTCGGTGCCGGCGCCGACGAGCAGCAGCCGGGCGAGTTCGACGAGCAGGACGTAGGGGGCCAGCTGCGCGAGTGTGGCCAGCGCTTGCACGATCGCCGCCAGGATGAAGGTTGTGCGCAGCGGGGCGAGCAGGCGCCGACCGGCCTCAGCCCGCCACGTCCCGCTGATAGGCGCAGCCTCGTCGGCCGCAGGTACCTGCGCGGCGGCAGCCTCGGGCAGATCCTTGGGGCGTTTTTTGCCGAATGCCCGCCCATAACACCAGTAGGCGCGGGCTTGGATTTCGGACTTCGGGAAGCCAAAATCGTTCATCAGGCGGCGACGCACATATTTCAAGCTGTCGGACTCACACGCCACCCACGCGCTCCAGTTCGACCAGTCCCGCGCAGCCAGTCCCGCCGCCAGGCTCGCCTCATCGACGCGCGGCACCCAATGCACTCGCGCGCGCGGATGCGTGCGGATTTCCAGCATGTGGTCATCGAGCGTGTGCTCTTCCAGGTACAGTTCGACCGGCAGCTCGGATGGAAGCACCTCGAGGATTGAATTGATGGCGGGCAGCGACGCGGCATCACCAATGACGAGGTATCCGTCGGGTAGTTCCTCGGGCAGGACGAAACCCGTCGAGCCGAGCGTAGTGACCGCGATGGTATCGCCCGGCTGTGCCTGGCTTGCCCAGCTGGAGGCCGGCCCGGCAGGTTCGTGCAGCACCACGTCGATCGCGAACTCACCGGTATCCGGGTCGGCCTCGACGATGGTGTAGCCGCGCTGATGTTCCTGGTCGCTGCCGTCCGGATCGGGGAACCAGAACCGCAGCCAGGCCGTGGGCGCGAGAACGACCTCGGCAAGCAGACTTGCACTCACCAGGTGGATTCGCACGAAATGCGGGGCGAGGTAGGTCACGGCCGTGACTGTTGCGCTGTGGTCGCGCGCTCCAAATCCGCGCGTCAGCACGCCCTCAAAACCCCGTTTCGCCATGTGCATTCCCTCCTGCGCCGCGCCACAAATTAAGGTGACCCTAACCTAAGTCGAGGGCGGGGTCAAATGCGTCGGCGCGGCGCCTAGGGCTGCAGGCTCGCCACCAGCTCGCGCACCCGAGCCTGAATCTCGTCGCGGATCACGCGCACGGTGGCAAGGTCCTGCCCAGCCGGATCGGCCAGCTGCCAATCCTCATAGCGCGTGCCGGGAAAAACGGACACGCATCGCCGCAGCCCATCGTGATGACGACGTCGGAGGATTGCACGTCCTCAGCCACCAGCACCCTCGGGCGCGCCGCGGCCAGATCGATCCCGACCTCCGCCATCGCCTCTCGTACCACGGGGTTGATCGAATCAGCGGGGGCGGAGCCCGCGGAGCGGACCTCAATGCGTCCGCCGGACAGCGTCTTGGCAAAAGCCGCCGCCATCTGGGAGCGGCCTGCATTGTGAACGCACACAAACATGATCGTGGGTCGGGTCATAGCCCCATTGAACCGCAGGCGTGGGCAATGGCCAAGGCAGGGTTTAGCCTGGAAGGGTGAGCCTATGGCGCGACAAGCAGCAAGCCCGGGCGGCCGAGGTGCCGCCCTGGCTACTCGCCGTCCTTGCCATGCTTTCGGTCCAACTCTCGGGAGCCTTCGCCGTTGGCTTGATCAACGACGTCGGGCCGCGCGGGGCTGCCTGGCTGCGCGTGGCCGCCGGCGCCGTCCTCATCCTGGCAATCGCGCGCCTGCGCCTGCGCGGTATGACCTGGCGTGACGCCGGTCTCGTCACCGCCCTCGCCATGATCGGCGTCGTCTTACTGACCCGGCCCTGGATCGGTAACGTCGACGTCGTCGGCATCCTGTTCGCCCTCGGCTCCGGGCTCGGGTGGGCGCTGTATATCGTCTTAACCCAACGCGTCGGCGATCGGTTTTCCGGCATCAGCGCCCTCGCCTACACCATCCCGATCGTCGCCATCGCCTACGCGCCCATCGGGCTACCCGAGGCGCTGCCGCACCTGTCCCTGCCGGTCATCGCCACGGCGCTCGGGCTCGCACTCCTGATGCCGGTCATCCCTCTCGCCTTCGAAATCGTCGCGCTGCGTTCCATGGCCCCGGCCGCCTTCGGCACCCTCATGTGCTGGAGCCCGCGATCAGCGTGCTTATCGGCGCGATCGTCCTCGCCCAAGTACCGCTGCCAATCCAGGTCCTTGGCATCGTGCTCGTCGTCGCCGGAATCGGCTCGGAGCGCTTCACCGCCCGCGATGTGTCGCCCACGCCCATCACGTGGCCGGAGAGCGACGAAGCCTAGGTCAGCAGGGCCCGCACCTTCGCGTCGGTCGCCTTACCCGAGATGACCGTGCCCTTTTCAAACAGCTCGATCACCCGCGGATTGATATAGGAATCGCGCGCGATCGCCGGCGTATTGTGTAGCCACTCGGCCGTCGTCTTGATCGCCGCCGTCACGGCCCCGGGAGAGGTATCGCCCGCCTTGGCCGCGCGCGACAGGGCCTGCGCCGCGACGGCAGCGAACAGACAATCGCGACCAGTTCCTAGTGGCCCTAGGACTCTCCTCTCGTCACCCGGGCAGTTAGACACGTTGAATAAAGTCATGAGCTTTCCGGCAACCGTTCTGCGCGTTCTCGTCGCCTCCCCATCCGACGTACCCGATGCCCGAGATGCAGTCGAGGGCGCTCTGCACTCATGGAATCGACTCCACGCGACGACTCGGAATGTAGTCTGACTGCCGTGGCGGTGGGAGACCAATTCTGTACCGCTGCTCGGAGGTCACCCTCAGGAGATCATCAACACCCAGGGAGTCGACGGAGCCGACATCGTGGTCGCGCTCTTCGGCAGCCGACTCGGCTCACCAACACCAGATGCAGTGTCGGGAACAGTTGAAGAGATTGAGCGAGCAGTAAACAGCGGGAAACCGGTACACCTGTTTTTCTCAAGAGCCCCACTGCCTCATGACGTCGATACTGCGCAACTCGAGGGTCTCCGAAATTTCAAGAATGAAATCAAGGAGCGGGGACTGCTCCGAGAATTCGATGACATCCGCCAACTGGAGAACCAAGTCTGGGCTGCCGTCGAGCATGACCTAGTCAAAATCGATCTCTCCGTGGTCGGGGTGCGCCATGAGCCGCTCGGCGTCCGCTTCCGCGTCGAGTCAAAGAGCGAGCGACACGAAAAGGAAATTGACAAGCGCGGCAAGATCAAATACGAAACGAAACACTGGTTTGAGGTTACCAATACTGGTGATCTCGCTGCTGAAGCGGTGACCTTCGAAGGCCAAGCCGCATCGGGCCTTATGAGACTCCTTGTGGATGATCAGCCAATCACGCTGGAACCTGGGGTCATCTGGAAAGTGCCAGTCTCGTATTCGATGGGCACCGCAGGCACAAAGCTAACCGTTCACTGGGTCGAAGATAATGAAAAACAGTCGAAGACTTTCGACGTCCAATGAAGCGCGAGGTTACGTCGGTGAACTAGTCAGGCGGCTAAATCGTAGTTCGCGCGCGTTTGTATCCGTCGTGGCATGAAAGTTTCAAAAACCTTGATGTTTGCAATGCGGTCAAGGAGTCGGTCGAGTTTCACCCGACTGTCATATGCCGCGTCAAATTCTTCCTTCAGCTCATCCAAGAACAACGGTTCAATCGTCTTCAGAATGTTCGGCACTGAGGTGTAGTGCTGTCCAAGGTTCGAACGTTGTCCCGGGGTAACGATGGCTTGGAACATCGAACCGAAAATATCCGGGTTAATGTCCTGCCACTTCAACGTCCCCAAGTCGATGAGAGTTTCACGAGCCTTTGCGGTGAAACGCGGGACTGTGAGCAAAGCATTTTCACGGAAAAGGCGACCGTTAACGTACGGAAACCCAGCAAGATACGCAGGTTTGTCTGCCGGTTCTACTGTATCCAACGATGCGAAAAGCTCACGCAGGAACGTGTCTGTATCTGATCCATCACCTAAGGTTTGCGAGGCAACAGCATTAGTGAATTGGTTGTCTCCAAAAATTCCCGTGTCTTCCGCAAAGAAACAGAACAACAGTCGGGTGAAAAAGACATTCAGACCGTGTCGCGATGCATCAACAGCCATCATGTCCGGGTTGGCAGCAGCGAGCTCATCAAAGAGCTTGCCCATACGCTCCGCAGCTTTAACGTCGGCATGAGATTCCGAGGTGTACTGCGTCTTCTCCATCCCCGCCCACGGCAAGAAGAAGGTGAAGTGTTGATCGATTTCCCGAAGGGGAAACTTACGGTTCTCCGTTGTTTTGGTGTCAAACGCCAGCATGTCCTGGTAGTCCGTCACAATGACAAAACGCGGGCTGTACTTCACCACGGTCGGTGACACTCGGAGTGTTTCTAGCTCTTCTAGTAGATCCCCGGTGGTCTCCCGAAAGTAGACCACGTTTTTCTGGCCTACCTCATGCGCAGGGTCGTCGGCGATGTTGAGACTGCCGTTGCGTAGACGGGTGACATTGCCTTTTGATCGCCCATATGCGAGCAGCAGATCGAAGATGATTTCTCGGTCATATTCAACTTTTCCGGCGAGCGGAGCAACCCGCTCTCCAATCGCCTTTAGCCCTAGTCTTGCCATGCGAAACAGTCTAGAGTGCGGCGGCACAGTCTAATGCGCCATGGTATGCCCTGTTCGAACATTGCATCCAAAGTGGAAGGCGTTGAGTATCCTCCACAACCAATAGGTGCTTTAGTAGGAAATCTTTTGGTCCGGAAGGGAGGTTGAAAATGGGGCGCGCACCCATCATTGGAAACACGCTGGCTTGGGCCCGCCAGGTATCCGGGCTAAGCGTTGAGGAATTGGCTTCTGCAGCAAATGTGAAGCCGGAACGAATCCTGCAGTTCGAAGACAACAGTAGTTCCCCAACATTCAAGCAGCTGGTCAAGATGGCAAAGAAGCTCGACCGCACACCTGCGTTCTTTTTCACGCCTGCTCCGACCTCCCCCGATATTCCATCCACGATCGACTTCCGTCAGTCTCCGGAGCTCGATGGCCTTGACGCTTCTACCACGAAAGCACTACGACGCGCTGAGCGCTACCGCGAAATCATACTGGAATACGCGGACGAAGCTCCTACACCCACCACTTTGATCAAGCCATTTCAGCGTGCTGGGATGAAAGAAGCGGCAGAAGAAATACGTAGCATTTTCGGCATCGATAGTGACTTCACTCCGCCAGGGCCAAGCAAGGAGGCAGGGTTCAAGTTCTGGCGACAGTTGCTGGAGTCTCACGGAATCCTCGTTTTCCAAACATCCGGAGTTGATCGTGGAGTATTCCGTGGCCTTTCCGTACATCACGACGTGCTGCCCTTGATCTTGCTGAACGGCAACGACTTCCCCTCTGGAAAAAGCTTCACTCTCTTCCATGAGGTCGGGCACCTTATTAATCGGGATAGCGGGCTGTGCATGCTTGAGGAAGCAAACAATGAGGAAGCACTGGCGAACTCCTTCGCAGCACACTTCCTCATGCCCGAAGCCGCAGTGAGAACACAACTTTCCACCGCTAATGAAGATGCGATTGGACATATTGCAACGACATTCAAGGTAAGCCGTATCGCCGCAGCTATCCGATTGAAAGACCTCGGCGTCACCGATGAAGCTGCCATTCAAAGCGAGCAGGCTAGAAGCGATGCAGCTTGGAAGACTGAGCCCGATAAGCTCCGCAACCGCGATTCTGGCCCCGCGCACTGGCGAATCCGCTACCGCGATCTAGGCCCCACATATGTTGGAACCGTGGCCCGTGCTTTACAGGAAGACAGGATCAGCGTCCTTGACGCCTCGTACTTCCTCGATGCACGGATCCCTGTGGTGGACCAACTGGTCCGCCACTACGAGCAGGGAACTGAAAGTTCTAAACCTGCCGGATAGGCGGTAACGTCTCTGGCGTGATTCCCATTAGCGCTGCCGAGGCCCTTAACCGAAAAACGCCAATCCCCACGCCGATCATCGTGCATGTGATTGGTTCACTTGGAGTTGCCGGATCGGTGGC
Source organism: Corynebacterium riegelii (assembly GCF_016728505.1). Lineage (GTDB taxonomy): Bacteria > Actinomycetota > Actinomycetes > Mycobacteriales > Mycobacteriaceae > Corynebacterium > Corynebacterium riegelii. The sequence goes on along the minus strand of NZ_CP068159.1, from coordinate 1,115,106 downwards.
GGTTCTTGTTTCGCAGCTGGCCATTGGCACCAAGGTGATGCTCGCGTTAGCATGCGTCATCGCAGCAATCGCGGTCACGCTCGCACACCCCTACCGCAAACAAATGCGGGCGTACGGGGAACAGAAAAACGTGTACACGGGGCCACAGATAAGCATGATGCTCCCGCTTATGGCCTGGTGGCTGCTCCTCATGCTTGCACCGCTGGCAGCGTGGCCCGTGTGGGGCGTGGCAGTGGCGTTTGTCGTGCTGTTTAGCGCCGCATGGGTGCTGTACCCACACGTGGATGGGTCGCGCCGACTGGCCTACGCCTAAGGGGCGGATACTCGAAACTGCCTAGCGCAATGGCCCCTCGACGTACCAAACAGCGCGCGGATCACGAGGTCCGTTTCCGCGCCACTGCACCAACCGCACGTCGCGCATTGCCTGCAGTGCCCGACGCACGGGCGGGGCGGAAAGCTCCAACACTTCAGCAATTTCACCCGTAGACATCGGCCGCCCGCTTGTTTCAAGCACCGTCAGCACTTCCTCGGCGTAGCGCGGCAAACTTTGCAAGACCTGGGGATCCAAACGCTGAATCGCATTCAACGTAAGCACAACACTGCCACTTGTTTGCGTATAAACCGGATCCGCAAACCCCACCCTGCGCATGCTGGCGAACATACGCCGGATGCCCTCCCCCAGCCCCTGACCGAGACGAAGTTCCCTGGCTACACGGGCGATCATTGGGTTACGAACAAAGCAAGCTAACGATTCCGGCGTCCGCGGGTTAACCCACCCAAGAAACCGCCCAGGACTGGAGATCTCAATACGCCCAGGGTAGATCTCAAAGCGAATATGATCCCCGGCCATGCTGTACGAGCGGTGGACCACCGCGTTGACCAACCCCTCAAGCCAGACGTCATGGGGAATCAGGTTCTCGTCCTCAAACAGGCCCGAGCCCGTCAACCTACGCACGCTAGGCAGCATTCCGCCGATCAGTTCTTGGGCAGCCTGGATTTGTTTCGGTATTGGTCCATCAAAACGCTGATCCTCACCAAAGCGAAGCACCCGAATATGGGCGTTAGGGAAAAACTCTTGCGGGTTTTTACCAAACAGCAAGATGGCTGCCGTACGCGGCTTGCCTTCGCGGTCAATCAGATTCCGGGCCTTCAAGGCATCTTCCGCGGAGGATGACCCAATCGCCTCGGCATAATCCCCGACCAGCTCCAGATCCAGGTCACTGACGCTAACCCTCGGCGGGACCGTCGCGTCGTACTGCTGCTCACCCTTGGTGTAGCGAAGCTCAAGAATATCGTCCGCCTTCAGCTGACGAGACTCATCGCCAACCCGCAGATAGCACTCGCCGGATTTTAAGTAATGCACACGCTCACTTGGCAGCACATGGAAGAGATACACCTGCGCACCCTCCCCTGCCCCGCAAACCTCAATCTGCACTCGGACTGTTGGATCGGTATGGTCCAACGCCGTCTGTCGCAGAGCATTGTCCTGCGTGGCGCTTGGGCGCCCATCAAACTCACGGTCCGTAATACCAACGGCAATAATGCCGCCTTCAGCATTGGCCATGCCCACAATGGTCTTGGCCAAATCCTTCGGCTTAATGCGGAAGGACTTGCGCTCAAACCACTGATCCTCCGGGACCTGCAGAAGCTGGCGGGGATCCTCAGAAAAGTTGCGCTGCACACTCACAGCTCAACATTCTACTCGAAACCGTTTCAAGTAGGATGTTATCCGCAGGTCAAGCTAGGAAAATTCGTTTCGAGTACGTTTCGAGTACGTTTCGAGTAGCTCGAAACGCACCCAGAATCACGCTCCCACAACCGCCTAGCGGAAGCGCTTCGGCACATCCGGCGCACCCAAGGTGAGCATCAGGCGGTTTGCCCAGTTGAAGAAGGCGGAGGCGTTGATCACGTCAATAATCGCCACGTCATCAAGACCAGCCGCGCGCAGTGCCTCAACCTCGGCCTTGCCAAACGCGAAGGGGGTTCGGGTAAGCGCCACAGCCGCATCACGGATCGCGTTCCACAGCGGGGAGCCAAGATCGGTTTCTACGCCTTCGGCAAGCAGGCGATCAATAATCTCGGCGTCGCCGCCCTCTTCTTTGGCACGCGCCTGGTGGACGGAAGCGCAGTACTCGCACCCATTGAGCCGCGACGCCACCGTGGCCGCCAGCTCACGCTCCGCACGCGCAAGGCCACCTTCCGTGTTGTAGAAAATGTCCAGATCCGTCAAGGTGCGCGCCTTCAGCGCCGCCGGGTCACGCGCCAGGAGACGGAAGTACTCCATATCAATACGTTCAGGCTTGATCAGCGCATCAATGTGCTCCTCGGTGAACTGCTCCTTCGGCAGTGGTGCAACCCACGGCTTCCACCCCAGCGAGTGGTTGACAAAGCCTGTCGGTGCGACAACCTCGGGCTGCAGGGTTGCCGACGTCGGCGCCCAGCCCGGATCCGCAACACCCACAGCACGCGCGGGTGCTTCTACCGAAGCACCAGAAACACCTGCGTCACCAGAAACACCAGCGTCACCAGAAACACCAGCGAGCACACGCACGCCGTGCGCCACGCGCAGCTGAAACGCCACAAATGAGATCAGCTGGGACAGCGACACGATGCCGGTTTCCGTGTAGCCCGCCTCCTGCAGGTGACCGATCGCGGCAGGTGAGGCGTCCTTCGGGTGGAAGGTCAACAGGTGCGCGAAGTCGAACGCGGCGGCAAGCTTTGCATCCAGCCCATCAACACCCTCAGCACCACCAAAGAGAACGAAGTCCCCACCTGAATACGGGCCGGTGGAACGGCCCACCTCCACGGCGGAGGCGACGACGTCTACCAACGCCTCGTCCTCATCACTCAAAAGGTCGGCGTAGAAGTCAAACGCGCAGGCGTCGCCAGAAATACCGGCGATGAAGGCGGCGGTGGCGTAGCGGTGGTTAACGGGGACGTCGATAAGCAAACTGCTCTCAAACAGTGCCTCAAAGCTGCGCTCAGCATTCGCCACCGCGTCCGGACGAGCCGAGCGCTCAGGCAGCGTAACCCCAGCTAGAACATCAATAATGTTGGTCATGTTAGACAACGAACTCTCCTAACTGTCGGGCGCGGAACACGCTACCCGGAATAGCGTCAATCAACTCACGCGTTACCTCATGCCGCGGGTGCGTAAACACCGTATCGGTCGGGCCGGTCTCCACCTGGCGGCCGCGATGGAACACACTCACCGTATCCGAAATCTGACGCACCACCGCCAGGTCATGCGAGATAAACACATACGTCAAGCCCAGCTCACGCTGCAGCTGCTCCAACAACTCCAAAATCTGCGCCTGCACCGTCACATCAAGCGCAGACACCGCCTCATCCAGCACCACAAGCTCCGGCTGCACGATCAGCGCACGCGCAATCGCCACACGCTGGCGCTGGCCACCCGACAGCTGCGCCGGCATACGCTGGGCAAACACCGACGGGTCAAGTGCGACGCGGTCCAGGTACTCCTCTGCAAGCTTCAGGCTCTTGGATTTGCTCACCCCGTGCAGGTTGCGCACGGGCTCCGCCACAATGTCACGAATCCGCATCTTCGGATCCAGCGACGCATACGGGTTTTGGTACACCATCTGCACGCGCGCACGCATCGCGCGCTTCTCACGCGGGGTCAGCTGCGTCAGGTCCGTGCCGTCCAAGGTGATGGTGCCGGCCGTGGGCTGGTTGAACATGGCAATTGCACGGCCTGTGGTGGTCTTGCCGGAACCGGAACCGCCAACCAGCGCGTGGGTGGATCCGCGCTTGACCTCAAAGGAAATGTCCTCGATTGCGGTGAAGTCGCCGAACTGCTTGCTTAGGCCCTCAACGCTCAAAAGCGTCTCGGTGCTTGTGGCCGGGCGATGGTAGGCATCCGCCACCGCGAGCGACGGCGCGTTATCCAACAGCCGCCTGGAGTACTCCTGCGTTGGGTTCGCCAACACCTCGCCCGCAGGCCCACGCTCAACGACGCGGCCGCGCTGCATAATCACCACGTCATCCGCGCGATCGCCCGCAACCGCTAGGTCATGGGTAATCAGAACGATGCCCAGGCCAAGCTCCGCACGCATCTCATCCAACAAATCCAGGATGGTTTTCTGCACGGTCACATCGAGTGCAGACGTCGGCTCGTCCGCAATAATCACCTGCGGCTCCAACGCAACCGCCGCAGCAATCAGCACACGCTGCTTCATGCCGCCAGAAAGCTCGTGCGGGTACTGGGCGTAGCGACGCTCCGGGTCATCAATACCCACGCGCTCAAGCAGGGCAAGCGTGCGCTCCTTGCGGCTGGCCGCATCCCCGATCCCATGGATTGCCATGCCGTCCTCGACGGAGGCGCCAATGGTTTTCAATGGGTTGAGCGAATTGTTCGGGTCCTGCGGCACCAGGCCAATGTGGACGCCACGAAGCTGGCGCCACTGCGCATTGGTGGCGCCGGTGATGTCCTCGCCCTTAAAGCGAATTGTGCCGCTGTGGATGTGCGCGCTGGGATCCAACAACCCAATCGACGCCATGGCAGACGTCGTCTTACCGGAACCGGACTCACCCACAATCGCGGTAATCTTGCCGGCCTCCACGGCAAAGGACACGTCTTGAACCACCGGATCCTTGCCGCCGTAGGACACGGTCAAGTCCTCGACGGACAGCAGTGGATTATTTTCTGGGGTGCTCATTACTTCTCCCCTTCCGATCGGATCGCCTCAGACAGGCGGTTGGCGGACATGACCGTGGCCACAATTGCCAGGCCAGGCAGCAGAATCAGCCACCAGGCGGTGGCCATAAAGTCGCGGCCCTCTGCAATCAACAAGCCCCACTCCGGCACGGGCGGCGGTGCGCCGTAGCCCAAGAACCCGAGGATGGACAGCTGCAGGATCGCGCTACCAAACTGCAGCGCGGCCAACGCCAACACTGGGGTCAGCGAGTTTGGCAGGACGTGGCGCACCAGCACCTGGGCCTGCGTTGCACCGGAGCCGTAGGCGGCTTCAACAAACTCGGCGTTTGCAATCTGGATGACCTGGGAGCGCGCCAAACGCGCAAACGTAGCCACAGACGTCATACCCACGGCAAACGCCGCCTGCAGGGAACCGAACCCGGTCACGATGATGATGGAAAGCGAAAGCAGGATGCCAGGAATGGCCAGCAGCACATCCACAAAGCGCATCAGCGCAGTTTCCACCCAGCCGCGCTGCGTGCCGGCGATCAGGCCGATCAGGGTACCCAACACCAGACCAACAGCCACGGCAATCAGGGCGCCGAGCAGCGACTGGCGCGCACCAAACACCACGCGGGAGAACAGGTCGCGCCCCACCGCGTCAGTGCCAAAGAAGTGCTGCGAACTCGGCGCAAGCAGCGCTACATCCGTGCCTTTGTACGGATCATGCGTGGCAAACACACCGGGGACCAGGGCCCACAACAACGCGACGGCCAGCACCACAATCGCGATGATGGTGCCCGGAGCGCTCCAGCGCTTGGGAGTGCTGCGCTTGAGACCACGCCTAGGGTCTCGCTTGGGGCGTTTGTTGGGGTTTACGTGGGCGTCGATAAGCGAAATGCTCATTTCGCACCCTCCTTAGTGGGAGCTTTCGAAGTGGTGTCGCGCAGCCGGACGTCCAAAACCGGGTACAGCAGATCAACAACCAAATTGATAATCACGTAGGCGGCGGCAGCAATCAGCACCACGCCAAGCAGCACCGGCATGTCACGGGAGGACACAGCGTTGACCGTGAGCTGGCCAAGGCCCGCGCGGCCAAACACCGTCTCCGTGACCACGGCGCCGCCGACAAGCTCGCCGAACAACAGGCCAGCCATAGTGATCGCCGGCAGCAAGGCGTTGCGCAGCACGTCGCGCCAGAAAATCCGTGACTCACTGGCACCACGCGCGCGCAGCACCTGTACAAAAGGCTTCGCCTGGACCTCATCAATCGAGCGGATCAGCACCTGAATCAATGGTGCCGCCATGGGCACAACCAACGTCAAGGTGGGCAGAATCAAGCCCTCGAACGCGGTCGGATTAACCACGTTGACCCAGCCAAGCTGGAAAGAAAACACCTGCAGCAGCACAATCGCAATGAAAAAGCCCGGAAGCGAAACCATAAACGACGGCAACGCGCGGAAACCCCGGCGAATAAACCCGCCACCAGGCAGGGTTGCCACCCACGCCACAGCAAGCGCAACCACAATAGCCAAACCAACCGAGGACACCGCCAACACAAACGTGTGCGGCGTGGCTGTCGCAATCAAGCTGGACACTGAGGTGCCGGTTGCCACCGAGTAACCCAGGTTGCCTGTAAACAACCCGCCAAGCGTGGCAAAGTACTGCTCAATCAGCGGCTTATCCACACCCATCTGCTCACGAATCTGCGCGATCTCCGTGTTGGACAACCCCAGCGCCGGATCCGCGTAGCGTGCCGCCACACCATCCGACGGCAACGCCGACAGCAGGAAAAACGCCAGCGTGTACGCCAACAGCAACACAATCAGCGCCTGGCCTAAGCGCTTAGCAATGTAGCGGCCCATTAGCTCTTGGCCTCCTTTGCGGTGACTTCTTCGTCCTCGCCGTTTTCGAAGTAGACGCTGTAGAAACTCGGGCGTGCCACCGCTTCGGTGTCAAAGCCCTTCACATGCGGTGCCAGTGCGTAGACCTGCGGCTCTTCAAACAGCGGCAGCACGTAGGCCTGCTCGGTGAGGTAGTCCTGCACCGCATGCGATGCCGCCTCACGCCCCTGGGCATCCGCCGTGGAGGAAATCGTGGACAGCAGCTCCTCCAACGTGGGGTCCACAGGTGTATCGTCGCCGGCGTTGTTCAGCAGTGCGTCACGGCGCTTGAGCGACAGGTGGGACACAATCACGTCATAATCCGCACGCCCCACCACTGTGTGCATGATCTGCACCCGATCAATGTCTTTCACCGCTGCGTTTTGCGTTGCGCGGTCTCCCGCCACCATGTTCAGCTCAATGCCAAGCTCACGCAGGTCAGACTGCGCCATGGTCACTAGTTCCTTGGAACGCGGCTGCGGTTGCGCGTAGTTAATCCACAGGCTCAAGCGCTGCCCGTCCTTCACGCGGATACCGTCCGGCCCCGGGAGCCACCCGGCGCTATCCAACAACTCGCGCGAAAGCTCCGGGTCGAAGGTGTACTCACCGGCTTTTTCGGTGTAGCCGAGTGCGGTGGACGCCATCGGCCCGGTGGCCAGCGGGTAAGAATCGCTGTAGAGCACGCGCAGGATTTCCTCGCGGTTAATGCCGTGGATCAGTGCCTTGCGCACGCGGATGTCCTGCAGCAACGGGTGGTTAAAACGAAACGCCAGCTGGTTGCTCATCCCGTTGGTGCTTGCAGAGACCACCTGGATGCCGTGGTTTTTCAGGTGCGGCTCCACCGGAGCGGAGATCTCACGCACCATGTCGGCCTGGCCAGAGATCAGCGCGCCGGAGCGCACTGCTTCCTCAGCGGCAAAGGTGTAGTGGATGCCATCTAAACGCGCACGCCCCTGCTGCTCAAGCACTGGTGGTGCCCAGTCGTAATCCTCGCGGGCGCGCAGCACCAGGTCGGTCCCCAGCGTTTCAGACTCCACCACGAACGGACCAGACCCGATCACATTGACGGCGTTGCCCGGGCCGAAGTCTTCGCTGCGGAGCTTCAGCGAGGCGTTAGCAAGCAAGCCGGCATTGTAGGAGGAGGCTGCCTGCGCAAAGCCCGGGGAAGGTTTGCTGAAGTAAAAGCGCACCGTGTCCTCATCCACAACCTCGCCACGCTCGTAATTGGAGATCTGCTCCGAGACGTTGAACAGCCGCTCCTTGTCACCTAGGCCGTAGAGGTCAAAGTTGTCCACGATGTTCTGTGCCGTCATGGGGGTGCCGTCGGAATACGTCACGTCCGTGCGGATATCAAAGGTGAACACGGTTGCGTCCTCATTGATCTCCGGCAGGTCTGTGGCAATCCACGGGTGCAGCTCAAGCGTCTCGGGATCCTGGTAGAGCAATCGGTCTGTTATCTGGTTAACCACGCCGCCGTTGGGGTAAAAGCCGGCCGCCGGCGGGTACAGGTTGTTAAACCAGGCGGATTCTAAGTAGGTCAGCACGTTGTCTGACTTCCCGCTCGTCGGTGGCGCACACCCCGCAAGCAGTGCCGCTACCACTGTAATTGCTATTGAAGGTGTCACCTTCCCTCTCAAGACGTTCATGGTGCCTTTCTTCATGCCGTTCATTATTAGACAAGTTTGTTTCGCAACAATAGACTATTCAGTCTAGAAGATGCCAACTCAACTATCCGGAGGATTTAGATTCGTGGCAGCATCCATCGCAATCATCGGAGCGGGCCCCCGCGGGATCTCCATCACTGAACGCCTCGCCGCATACCTGCGCGAGCGCCCGAGCCAGACCCCGCTCACCCTCCACGTCATTGATGACTCTCAAATTGGCGCCGGCCGCGTCTGGGACACCACCCAAACCCACACGCTGTGCATGAACACACTCGCCGGCGCCGTCACACTCTTCACCGAACCCGGCGCAACCGTCGGCGCCCCCATCCTCGAAGGCCCCACCATGTACGAGTGGATCCAGGCCCTTCGGGGCGAGCATTCGCATCCGCTTATGCGCGCCCACCCGCACCCCCTCCCCACCTCCTTCACCGAAGAGATCCGCGCAACCCGACCAGAGTCCAACCCTTCGCGCGCACTCTACGGCGAGTACCTGCGCTGGGTATGGCAAGTTGCGTTGGCCCAGCTGCCGGAGAACGTGACCGTGGTTGAACACAACACCCGCGCGGTGAGCATCCACGAAGACGGCGTTACTGACGCGATCCAGCTTGCGGATGGCACCGTGATCCACGCCGACGCCACCGTGCTTGCCACCGGCTGGGTGCTGCCGGGCATGTCGCCTGGACAGCGGGCGTTTGCGGATTCCGGCGTGACCTACATCGGCGCGAACAACCCGGTTGAGCAGGACGTGGATCGCCTCGCCCCCGGCGAGCAGGTGCTGGTGCGCGGCATGGGCATGGGCTTTTTCGACCTCATGGCACTTGTCACCATTGGCCGCGGTGGGCGTTTTGTAGAGGATGCGTCGACACGCTCCGGCCTGCGCTACGAGCCCAGCGGGCGCGAACCACACCTTGTCGTGACCTCCGGGCGCGGCTACCCCTACCTGCCGAAATCCGAGTACCACTCGCTGCCGCCGAAGGCCGATCTGACTCGCCTGCGCGCCGCCATCGATGCTGCCACGGCCAGCGAGGCGCCGGTTTCCTTCGGCCGCGACCTCTGGCCGGCACTGGCCCGTGACGCCTACGCGGCGTATTACACCACGCTTGCAAGGGTGCGTCCACAAGCAATGAAGCTCCCGCTTGACGAGGTTTTGGCCGCCATCGATGCCGTTGACCTGGACGCACACGCAAGCGCTGCCAGCATCTTCCCCGTCGCCGAAGCGCTGAGCGAGACTTGCGCGGACTTCAGCACCGAACCTTTCCACCTTGCCCACTGGGCCGACCCGCTCGCCGGCACCGAGACGCTGTCGCTGGAAGAGCTCAACCACTGCATCGGCAAACGCATGGCAGATGACATCCGCGAGGCCGTCGCCGCCGCCGACTCCCCCATCAAGGCTGGCCTGTGGGTGATCTCCGCAGGCCGCAAACCCAGCGCTATCGCCACCGAAAACGGCCGCGGCCCCCGCGAAGCAGCCCTGTCGCAGTACATGGCGTTCGGCCAAATGGTCGGCTCCGGCCCACCACTATTCCGCACCCGCGAGCTTCTCGCGCTTGCCGACGCCTCCCTGGCCACCTTCCTCGGCCCCAACCCCACCACCGAGGTCTCCACTGGCAATTCTGATGCTACAGGCGCCGAGGGCACCTACACCGCCAGGAGCCACTCGCGCACCGTCACCGCAACGGCGCTGGCAGACGCATTTTTGCCGGGCCCGGATGTGCGTACGTCGGGGGACGCGTTGGTGGCGTCGTTAAGAAACAGCTCCCGCGTGCGCCCGTTTGCACCCGGCGGGGTGGAAACGGCCGCGCCGGAGACCGACGCCGATACTCGACGCACCGTCCACCCCGACGGCACGCTCGATCCGCGCCTGCACATCGTGGGCATTCCGACCGGCAAGCAGTGGGCGGACACGACAATTTCGCCGATGCCGGGCACGAACCCGCTGATGCTGCAGGAAACGGACAAGACGGCGCTGTCGCTTCTGACGCAGGCGGGTGTGCTCTAGGCCTGCGGCTTAGGTTGGCGCTGGGGTCGCACATGGTGTCTCCATATCGTCTAGCAGTGAGCAAGATGTTGCTAGACGATAAAATTTTTCCTCCGCATTTCCGCAGGTCGCATTTTGTTGGATTTGGGGCTTTTTGCAATGTCGTCTAGCAGCGGCCCGAGAGCGCTAGACGATAAACGTTATGTCAAGCAGGGCCCGCCGCTACCCCAGGTCGCGCGCCACCGCCCAACGCGTGAGCTGATGCCGGTTCGAGGTCTGCGTCTTGCGCAGGATGTTGGAGGCGTGCGTCTCCACCGTCTTCACCGAGATGAACAGGCGCTCGGCGATCTCCTTGTACGTGTAGCCGCGCGCAAGGAGGCGCAACACCTCCAGCTCGCGCCGGGTGAGCGAGTCCACTGCCGGGTCGTCCTCCTCCACCACCGGCCCGGAGGCAAAAGCGTCGAGCACGAACCCGGCGAGCCGTGGCGAGAAGTACGCGTCCCCACCACGCACCCGCTCAATTGCCTCCGCAAGCTCCGCGCTCGCGATGTTCTTGGTCACGTACCCGCGCGCACCCGCCCTGATCAGGGCGATGACGTCTTCTGCTGCATCCGAGACGCTCAGCGCCAAATACGCAGGTCCCGGCGCGCGTTTGAGGACGGCTAGGCCCCCGCCGTCGGGCATGTGCACGTCTAAGAGCACCACGTCCGGCTGGGTCTCCTCGATCCCGCGCACCGCCTCCGCAACGGTGCCGGCCTCTCCGACGATTTCCACCGCAGCGGACAGCTCGGCTTTCACTCCGGCCCGAAACACCGAGTGGTCATCCACCAAAAACACGCGCGTCATAGGTCCAACGCTAGTTCGATCTCGGAGCCATTGCTTATCGACGCCACCACGCCCACCTCTCCCCCAACCCGCTCAACCCGGCCCACAATGGAGTCTCGTAAACCGTGCCGGTCTGCCGGTATGGCGTCTGGGTCGAAGCCTTTGCCACGGTCGCGGACGAACACTTCGAGTCGGCCGGCGAGGTGTTCGGCGTAGACGTCGATAGTATCCACACCCGAATGCTTGGCGGCGTTGACCATGGCCTCACGCGCGGCGAGCACGACCGCTTCGGTGCGCTGGTCAAAGGGGATGTCTTCGCCGACCGTGACCGGCTTGATCACTACCCCGTACGTGTCTTCAACCTCGCCCGCAGCCTTCTGCAGTGCGGCGAAGACGGTGGTGTGGTTGGACACGGTGTCATTGAAAAGCCAGGCGCGAAGCTCCCGCTCTTGACCGCGCGCGAGCCGGGCAACCTCCTCCGGATCGTCGGCCTGCTTTTGAATCAGCGCAAGCGTCTGCAGCACCGAATCGTGCAGGCGCGAGGCGATCTCCGCGCGCTGGTTCGCCACCGCTTTTGCTTCACGCTCCGCAACCAGCGAGTTAGCCAGCTTGACCATCAGCGGCACTACTAAAACGCCGACACCCAGCACCGTGACCAGTACAGAGACGACCACACCGGCTACTCCACTGCTCTCCCCTATGAGCGCAATTGCCAGTACTCCGCCCATGATCAACAGCGCACCCAGGGTCAGTGCGGCAATGTTGCGCCACGAATCCGTACCGCGGTCATACGCCTGCAGCGCGATCACCGCACCAACAATGAGCACGCCAAGGATGAACAACACCGCCCCGCCAGCACCGGAGGAGACCTGTAACGACGTCAGCGCTCCTGCAAACCCGGCGAGCACCAGGAAGATATCAAGCGCGCTGGGGCGCTGCCGCGGGGCCGTGTTCTCGGCAAGCGGGGTGAACATCCACAACCCGGCGTATAACAACGCGCCGAAGCCGCCGGCGAAACTCGCCGCCACAAAAAACAGGCGTACCCACTTCGCCTCCACCCCGAGATGCGAGGCCAGGCCAGCGGCCACGCCGGCGATCACGCGACGGGATCTCACTCGGGTGAGCCGGGGATACAACGCAGACATGTCCCCCATCGTTGCACGCCCAATGCCCTGAGCACATCGGGGTAAACCCTGAAAAGAAAAATCAGGGTCATACCCGATACCGTGCCAGGCGTTGGCTCACAACAATAGAAGCCATGGAAACCAACACACTGAAACGCATGTGGGAGACCCGCCCACCCCGCATCCCTCAAGACCAAGGCGGCAAAGCCGTCATCGCTGGTGTCTGCGAAGGCATCGGTGCCCGCTTCCAAATCGACCCAACGCTGATCCGCGTCCTGTTTGTCGTTTTGTCTTTCGCCTTCGGCGGCGGTCTGTTCCTCTACCTATTGTGCTGGATCAACATGCCCCGCTTCGGGCTAACCCGCACACCGGCAAACGCGATTTCCACTCCGAAAGATCAGCTGACCAAGATTGAGAAGAAAGAGCGCGATACCGGCTGGCTGCTGCTCGTTGGCCTTGTCATCTTCTTCCCGTCCGTTGCTGTAGCTAGCGACATGCGAGGAGTCTTGGTTACCTTCGTGCTCTTCGCGCTCGGCTGGTACCTCGCCTACCAGCGACAGCCGGAGGCGCCGGCGGGGTTGTTGGTGGTGGGGGGCGAGGCGGCGTCGGCAAGCGAAGGCCCTGCCGTGGATACCTCCCACCTGACCGTGCCGGAGGGCTACGAACACCCCGGGCAGAAACCACCGGCATGGGACCCACTCGGTGCGGCACCGGGCCTGTGGCACCTGCCGGACCCAGTCGAGCCGGCACCGGAGCGTGCGCAAGCAAAGAAGCGCTACTGGCTGTGGGTCCCCGTCACGCTGGTGCTGACAACGGCAACGGTGTTTGCGCTGGGGGTCACCAGCGAATTGCGACTTGGCAATTACAGCCGCTTCGGCAGCGCGTACATCACCGTGTACGACGTCGACGAGCTACCAGACCAAATGGGCACCAGCGGCTTCATCGGCGAGTCCTACATCGACTTCACCGATCTCGAACCGCTGAGTGAGCCGAAAACGGTCAACATTGCGAACAACATCGGCAGAACCGACATCATCCTGCCGCAAAACGTCCCGGTTGACATCACCTGCAAGGTGAACATCGGCGAGGCCGCATGCCCCGAAGAACGACAAAACGCGGACAAGGACGGCGCACTGCTCACGATTAACGTGACGCAGCGCGTCGGATCCGTGTCCGCGTACTACGCCCGCGAGAACGCGGGCGAGGAAAACTGAATTACTCCCACTCGATGGTCCCCGGCGGCTTGGACGTCACGTCCAACACCACGCGGTTGACATCAGCCACCTCGTTGGTGATACGGGTGGAGATCACCTCAAGCGTCTCGTACGGGATGCGCACCCAGTCCGCGGTCATCGCGTCCTCAGAGGTAACGGGGCGCAGCACGATCGGGTGGCCGTAGGTGCGGCCGTCGCCCTGAACGCCCACCGAGCGCACATCAGCCAGCAGGACCACCGGGCACTGCCAGATCTGGTCATCCAGGCCAGCCTTGGTCAGCTCCTCGCGAGCAATCGCATCAGCGGCGCGAAGGGTTTCCAGGCGTTCCTCGGTGACCTCGCCAATAATGCGGATACCCAGGCCCGGGCCCGGGAACGGCTGGCGGTTCACAATCACCTCGGGCAGGCCGAGCTCGCGGCCAACGGCGCGGACCTCGTCCTTAAACAGCAGGCGAAGCGGCTCAACCAGCTCGAACTCCACGTCATCCGGCAGGCCACCCACGTTGTGGTGGCTCTTAATGTTGGCGGTACCGGTGCCGCCGCCGGACTCCACAACGTCCGGGTACAGGGTGCCCTGCACCAGGTAGTCCACGTTTTTCTCGTTTCCGGATTCTGCAAGAATCCCGGAAACAGCGCGCTCGAAGGAGCGGATGAACTCCGCACCGATCGCCTTGCGCTTCGCTTCCGGCTCGGTCACACCGGCCAGCTTGTCCAGGAATGCCTTGCGCTCATCCACCGTCACCAGCTTCGCGCCGGTTGCGGCAACAAAGTCGGTCTCCACCTGCTCGCGCTCGCCCTGGCGCAGCAAGCCATGGTCCACGAACACACAGGTCAAACGGTCACCGATCGCGCGCTGCACCAGCGCGGCAGCAACTGCGGAATCCACACCACCGGAAAGGCCACAGATCGCGTAGCCGTCCCCAACCTGGGTGCGAACCTGCTCAATGAGCTGCTCCGCAATGTTGGACGCCGTCCAGTTCTGCTCCAGGCCAGCGATCTCGGTGAGGAAGCGGGTCAGCACCTCCTGGCCGTGCGGGGAGTGCATGACTTCCGGGTGGTACTGCACGCCGGCGAACTTGCGCTCTACGTTCTCAAACGCAGCAACCGGCGCGCCCGGGGTAGACGCGGTGACCTCGAAGCCTTCCGGTGCGCGCGTCACGGAATCGCCGTGCGACATCCACACTGGGTGCTCATCCAGACCAGCGTGCAGCACGCCGCCCTTGACAGCCATCGCCGTGCGGCCGTATTCGCGGGAGCCGGTCTTGGCAACCTCGCCACCCAGCGCCTGCGTCATCACCTGGAAGCCGTAGCAAATACCAAAGATAGGCAGACCCAGCTCAAAGATCTCCGGATCCAGCTGCGGGGCGCCCTCGGCGTACACCGAAGACGGGCCGCCGGAGAGCACGAGTGCCACCGGATCCTTCGCTTTAAGCTCTTCTGCCGTGATGGTGGAGGGAACCACCTCCGAGTACACGTTCGCCTCACGCACGCGCCGCGCGATGAGCTGCGCGTATTGCGCGCCAAAGTCCACTACAAGTACAGGTCTCACGGTTTCAAATACTAACTGATGCCACCCCTGATCCCCCAGACGTGTACTGGCCATGCATAATCCATGCATGAAAACTGTCCGCCCTTCTACCCCGCCGCAGGGTATGGCCATTGCTTGCATTCTTGGTTCATGCTTGTCGTTGCAGTTCGGAGCAGCTCTTGCTACGCAACTGTTTCCGGCGGCTGGTACGTGGGCCACGGCATCGCTGCGCCTGCTGATCGCCGCGGTTATCCTCTTCGCTCTCTCGCGTCCGCGTTTCTGGGAGTGGAGCGCCGCCCAGTGGCGCGGCGTGTGCCTGCTGGGGCTAACCATGGGTGGGATGAACGGCTCGTTCTACGCCGGCATTTCCACCATCCCCCTAGGCACCGCGGTGACCATCGAGTTTTTGGGCCCCTTGCTGCTTGCGGCGGTGCTTTCGCGCTCGCTTCGCGACGCCACCTCCGTCGCCCTCGCCATGATCGGCATGGCCCTTCTGGCCGTGGACTCTTTGACGGGCGACCCGCTGGATCCCCAAGGCGTTGTCTACATCCTCATCGCCGGCGTGTTTTGGGCGGGCTACATCATGGCGAACAAGCACGCCGGTGCGTTGGTGCCCGGCCAGGGTGGCCTTGCGGTGTCGCTTGCCGTGGGCGGGTTAATCCTGATGCCGTTGGGTTGGCGCGGCTCCGTTGTCATTCTCACGGACTTTTCGCTGCTCTGGTTAGCCATCGGTACGGCGATCTTGGCGTCTTTGATCCCCTATTCGCTGGAGCTGATCGCCATGCGCCAGCTCCAGCCGAACGTGTTCGCCATTTTCATCGCCCTGGAGCCAGCGTTTGCTGCCGTCATCGGCTGGCTTGTGCTTGCGCAAAGCCCAAGCCTGCTCAAGGTCGCCGCAATCGTGCTGGTGATCTTGGCGTCTGTCAACCAGACCTTGGGTGGGCGGCGCACCCGGCGCCGCAGGTAGCGGCCCCGCACAGGGCCACTACCTGGCCACTAAATGGTCGGCCGAACCGCCAGCTGCGCCTTCTGGAAGGCCTTGACCGTGGTAAAGCCACACTTGGCCATGATTCGGCGCAGGCCACCAATGAGGTTCAAGGTGCCCCAGGCGTCATTGGAAGGACCATGCAGGACCACCTCAAGCGGGTAGTGATTTTCTGAAAAATCCACCTGAATGCCACCGCGCGGGTTGCGCGGGTGCGCTGCCTGTGGCTCCCAATAAGAGCCTTGGGCTGCGGCCTCCTCGGCGCACGCCAGCGGGCGGCCAACCATCATGGCGTCAGCGCCACACGCCAGCGCCACAGCAATCTGGCCCGCCGTGTTTACATCGCCGTTAGCCACGATGTGTACGTAACGACCCTCGGTCTCATCCAGGTAGTCGCGCCGTGCCGCCGCGACATCTGCAATCGCGGTGGCCAACGGAACGCCGATGCCCTCCAGGCCAGCGCTACCGCTGCCCACAATCACACCGGCCACGCCAGCGCGCATCAGGTGCATCGCCGTGGAGTAGTCATAAACGCCGCCTGCGATCACCGGCACCTCAAGCGAGCCGACGAACTCCTTCAAGTTCAGCGGCTCCCCGCCCTGCTGCACGTGCTCCGCGGACACCAGCGAACCCTGGATGAACAGGAGCTCTGCGCCTGCCGCAATCACCACAGGCGCCAGCTCACGGGCGTTCTGCGGGCTCACACGCACCGCAACGGTCACCCCAGAGTCACGCACCTGGCGGATACGCTCCGTCAGCAGATCAGTATCCAACGCCTGCGCGTGCAGACGCTGCAACGTCTCCACAGCCTGCGTCTTCGACGCCTCGTACTCCAGGTAGTCCTTCCGGGAGTTCATCGTCTCCGGGTACTGCGTCTTACCGGTGACCTCCGCAATCGCGTCTGGGATGGAGGCGCTGCGCCCCCACAGACCCTCAGCGTCAATCACACCCAGGCCGCCCTGCTTGCCCATCTCAATGACAAACTCCGGGCTTGCCAACGCATCCGTCGGGTACGAAATGATCGGGGCGTCAAAGGTGTACGCATCCACATGCCACGTGGTGTCAACGTCCTTGGACGAGCGGGTGCGGCGGGTGGGGACCAACGTGACGTCGTCAAGCGAAAAAGCCCTACGAGCGTCCCGGCCAATACCAATTTCTACAATCTCGCGCATGATGCTCCTAGCCGCGGTAGTTCGGGGCCTCGACGGTCTGCGTGATGTCGTGCGGGTGCGACTCACGCAAGCCAGCCGTAGTGATCTGTACAAACTGCTTCGTCTGCAGCTCTTCAATCGTTGCGGCACCGGTGTAGCCCATCGCCGCGCGCAGGCCGCCAACGATCTGGTGTGTGATGGCATCCAGCTCGCCGCGGTACGGCACGCGGCCCTCGATACCCTCCGGCACCAGCTTGTCCTCGCTAGCAACGTCAGCCTGGAAGTAGCGGTCCTTGGAGAAGGAACGCTTCTCACCCGTCAGGCCACGGCCCTGCATCGCGCCCATGGAGCCCATGCCGCGGTAGCGCTTGTACTGCTTGCCACCAACCACAACGATCTCGCCCGGAGCCTCCGCGGTACCAGCAAGCATGGAGCCCAGCATGACTGACGACGCACCCGCCGCCAGCGCCTTCGCCACATCACCAGAGTGCTGCATGCCACCATCAGCAATAATCGGCACACCCGCCTTCTTTGCCGGCACCGACGCCTCCAGAATCGCCGTGATCTGCGGCGCGCCAACACCAGCAACCACGCGCGTGGTGCAGATGGAGCCTGGGCCGATGCCAACCTTGATCGCGTCCGCGCCAGCATCAACCATCGCCTGCGCCGCAGAACGGGTAGCCAGGTTGCCGCCAATCACATCAACACGGTCGCCGAAGTCCTTCTTCACGCGGGAGACCATCTCCAGCACGCGGTTGTTGTGTGCGTGCGCGGAATCCACCACAAGCGCGTTCACGCCGGCCTCAACCAACAGGCCCGCGCGATCGTAGGAATCCTCACCGGTGCCCACACCGGCGGCGACCAGCAAGCGACCCTCAGCGTCCTTCGACGCCAACGGGTACTGCTCACTCTTCACAAAATCCTTCACGGTGATCAGGCCAGCAAGCGTGCCATCTGCAGCCACGATCGGCAGCTTCTCCACCTTGTTGGCGGACAGCAGGTTCAGCGCCTCTTCCTTGCTCACGCCCTCGCGTGCAACCACCAGCGGCATCGGGGTCATTACCTCAGCGACCTTGCGGCTAAAGTCCCGCTCAAAACGCATGTCACGGTTCGTGATGATGCCAGCCAGCTTGCCCGCATCATCCACCACCGGCAGACCAGAGATACGGAAACGTGCACACAGCGCGTCCACATCAGCCAGCGTCATCTCCGGGGTGGCCGTCACCGGGTTGGTGACCATGCCAGACTCGGAGCGCTTCACAATGTCAACCTGCTCCGCCTGCTCCTGCGCGCTCAAGTTGCGGTGCAGCACACCAATACCACCCTGGCGCGCCATGGCGATCGCCATTCGCGACTCAGTCACCGTGTCCATCGCCGCCGACGCAATCGGAATACGCAACGAAATGTTGCGGGTGAGTTGCGTCGAGGTAGACACCTCAGAAGGGACGATGTGCGACTCCGCGGGGAGCAGCAGCACATCATCAAACGTCAAGCCTCGAAGGAGGACTTTTTCCGGATCATCGCCACCAGTTAGTACACGCTCATTTGCCATGTCGCCATGATATTAGAAGTAAGGGTCAGGGGCATAGTCGGCTTCTTTTCTTTAGCGGCTAGTCTGGTCTTCGTGAACTACGACGACATGATGCCACTCGACCCGTTCGCGGATGACCCGAACGACCCGGCATCGTTCATCGAAGATGACGAGCCGTTCGAGCCACTTAGTGACCAAGAACGCGCCGAAGTCCTCCAAGACCTAGGACACGTGCGCGAATGTAAACTCCGCCTGCGCCCACGCGGCATCCAGGGAATCTTCTTCCAGTGCGAAGACTGCGAGCAGATGCACTACTACGACTGGGAAATCATGGAGCAGAACATGCTCTCAACGCTGCGTGGTGAGCTACCCCCGGTGCATGAACCCAGCGCGCGCCCCAACGTTGAGGCGTACGTGCCTTGGGATTACGCCATGGGCTTCCTCGACGGGCTTGACGCCCGCGGGCGCTAGCTGGGGCTCTTCAGCCTGGGTTTTTGAGCCCGGGCTTATTCGGGCTACTGCCCCGGGGTTGCCGGCACCACTGGCGGCACCGTCACGCTTCCTGGGTGGCCAGGTTGCCCCTCCGGCTGCGGGTTCTGCGCCGCGCCCTGCCCCGGCTGCTGCTGGCCAGGCTGGCCCGGCTGGCCTTCGGGCTGTGGGCTTTGCTGATCTTGCGACTGACCAGGCTCACCCGGCTGGCCCGACTGGCCAGGCTGGGTCGACGTCGGCGTCGACGGGCTTGGGCTAACCGTGTGCGAGGAAGACACAGGCTGCTTCACCGTCTCTGTCTGCGTCACGGTCACAGCCACGGTCACAGTTTCAGTGACGGTGTGCGGAGGCTCCGCCGGCTTCTCCTCCCGCTTCACGTGCTCCTCCGCAGGCTGCGTGTTCGCGCCGTCCGCCGCCATCGCCTCTGCCAGTTCCCGCGCCTGGATCAGCAGCTGCTCAAGGTAGTCCGCATCACCGCCCTGGCTAGCCACCTGGATTTCCTCCAGGGTGGAGGCAAGCTCGATGGCTGCGGTGTTGTTGGGGCTCATGCTTGTCGACGTCTCCCGCAACGCCGAGTCCTGCTCCAGATCCAAAAACGCCACACCTCCACCGACGACCATCGCCGACGCTGCGGCAGCGCCAATGAGGCCAGCGGCCCACGGGTTCATCTGCTTGCGAGGAGCGCTCCCGCCGGAGGTACGCCTCTTAGTGGTGGCCTCGGTGCGGCCCCCGTTGATCGCCGTGAGCTTCGGCGCGGACACGTGCTCAACGCTGGGCGCGTCCGGCATCGACTGTTCAACCTCCGCCCGCAGTTCCAAAAACAACCCAGCAAGCGGGTCTTCCCCATCGGAGGGGTCAACGCCGCGGCCAAGCGCGTCGAGGAACGCGTCAGTGTCATTGACGTGTTCAACCTGCGTCGCATCATTATCAAACTGACCCTTATCGCGGCCTGTCATTGATCCCGGTCCTGTTCTTCCAAAGCCTCGCGCAGCTTTGCCAGTGCCCGGTGTTGGGCAACTCGCACGGCCCCGGGGGTAGACCCCACGGCCTCAGCTGTCTCTTCTGCGGACAGGCCCACGAACACCCGCAAGATAATGATGTCTCGAGCCTTGTCACCTAGTTCATCGAGCAAAACCCTAATTTGGTTACTACCGTCTGCTTCCAGCGCAAACATTTCGGGGGTAGCGCCGGTATCAACAGCATCCGGCACCTCTTCCGTGGGTGTGAGTTTGTCTCTAAAAAGGCTGCGGTGTGCGTCCGCAACCTTGTTAAACGCAATGCCGTACACGAATGCCATGAACGGCTTGCCCATGTCTTGGTACTTGTCTATGGACGTTGCCACGGCCAAGCAGATTTCCTGCGCCACATCCTCAGCCGTTGGCATCCGGCCACCACTGATGCGTGCGCGGGCATACCGCAGCACCTGGGGGTGAACGATTCGGATGACGTTTTGCAGTGCCCGTTTGTTCCCAGCGGCGGCAAGCGGAACAAGGCGCGTGAGTTCATCCTCTGCATCAGGCTGGGACACAGCGCTCCTTTCTTCCTCGCTCACCCGTGGTCCCGGGCAATACATCTTCGGCCACAGTACCGATGTCTCTATTTTCACACCAGCAACCGCGCCGAGGAAAAACTGGCCAGCCCAGTAGCCCCATAAGAGCCTAAAACGCCTGGGAAATAAGAATTCTCCCCGAATTCACCCACCCTTAACCTTTAACAAAACCACTGCTCATAAGCATTTTTTACGGGGGCACACCGATGGCGCAAGATGCCCGTTACCGCGGCTTCACCAACCGTTTACCAAAGCAGACCACACTGCTACATCGGCTGTACGAAAGCAGATTGAAGGAGCTCTAAGACTATGTCCCTGCCAAGCGCACTGCCCGGACCAAACGCAGACTTCTGGGATTGGCAGCTACGCAGCGCCTGCCGAGGCGAAGCATCTGAGATCTTCTACCACCCCGACGGGGAGCGTGGCCGCGCCCGCGCACAGCGTGAAAACCGCGCCAAGGCCATCTGCTTCCAGTGCCCGGTGCTCTCGCAGTGCCGCGAGCACGCACTGCGCGTGGCAGAGCCTTACGGCATCTGGGGCGGCATGAGCGAGTCGGAGCGCCAGGCAATTCTGCGCAAGTCTCGCGGCGGCGCCCGTGTTCCTGCTGCGGCTGCATCCGCGAAGTAGCCCCAAACATCGGATAAGGCGCCAGCACCCCGGGAAAGGCGAAAGCCCCGCTCATACCGAAGTAAGAGCGGGGCTTAAGCGTTTAGCTTGGGCGTTTAGCCGTAGAAACTAGTGCATGTGGCCGTGGTGGCCGCCAGCAGCAGCTGGTGCAGTCTCTTCTTCAGGCTTGGTCACAACGGAAGCCTCGGTGGTCAGGATCATACGAGCCACGGAAGCAGCGTTGACCACTGCGGAGTGGGTGACCTTCACCGGGTCGATGATGCCCTGCTCAATCAGGTCGCCGTACTCCAAGGTTGCGGCATTGAAGCCGGAGCCGTTCGGCATCTCTGCGGTCTTGGACACGACAACGGCACCATCAAGGCCAGCGTTCTCAGCAATCCAGAATGCCGGCTTGGTCAGGGCACGAGACACGGCCAGGACGCCGGTCTTCTGCTCGCCCTCAAATTCCTCAGCGAACTGCTCGAGTTCCTTCGAAATCTGGACCAAAGCGGAACCACCGCCGGCGATGATGCCCTCCTGGACCGCGGCGCGCGCGGCGTTGATGGCATCCTCGACACGCAGCTTGCGCTCGTTCATCTCCGTCTCGGTGGCTGCACCGACGCGGATCACGGCAACGCCGCCGGAAAGCTTGGCAAGGCGCTCCTCGATCTTTTCCTTGTCCCAGGAAGAGTCGGTGGTTTCCACGTCACGACGCAGCTGGTTACGACGCTCCTCCACAGCCTCTGCGGTACCCGCACCGTCAACAATGATGGTCTCATCCTTGTTCACGGTCACGCGGCGGGCAGAGCCCATGTGCTCCACGGTGGCGTCCTTCAGGTTCACGCCAACCTCCGGATCAATAACCGTGGCGGCGGTGACCACTGCCAGGTCATCCATGAACGCCTTGCGGCGCTCACCGAAGTACGGCGACTTCACTGCAACAACCTTCAGCGTCTTGCGCAGGGTGTTAACCACCAGGGTCTGCAGCGGCTCGCCCTCAATGTCTTCAGCGATGATCAACAGCGGAACGTTAGCCTCCGCCACCTGCTCCAGCACCGGCAGGAAGTCCGGCAGGGAGGAGATCTTGTTGCGGACGAGCAGCACACGTGCGTCTTCAAGCACGGCCTGGCCAGCGTCCGGATCAGTCATGAAGTACGGGGACAAAAAGCCCTTGTCAAAGGAGATGCCCTCGGTCAGGTCCACGTAGGAATCGATGGAGGTGGACTCCTCGACGGTAACCACACCGTCCTTGCCCACCTTGTCCATGGCGCCAGAGACCATCTCGCCGACCTCCGGGTCGCGGGAGGACACGGTGGCCACGTTCGCGATCTCCGTGGTGGAGGACACGTCGGTTGCGCGGTTTACCAGCTCCTGGACAACCTTCTCGGCTGCGGCACGGATGCCCTTGTTCAGCTCGATCGGGTTCGCGCCAGCTGCCACGTTGCGCAGGCCTTCTGCCACCAGCGCCTGCGCGAGCAGGGTTGCGGTGGTGGTGCCGTCACCAGCAATGTCGTTGGTCTTCACAGCAACGGACTTCACCAGCTGGGCGCCGAGGTTCTCAAACGGATCCTCAAGATCAATGTCGCGCGCGATGGTCACGCCGTCATTGGTCACGGTCGGGCCGCCCCAGCTCTTGGACAGCACCACGTTGCGGCCGCGGGGGCCGAGGGTGACCTTGACCGCGTCTGCGAGCGTGTCCACGCCGCGCTGGATGCCCTCGCGGGCCTCCTGGTCAAATGCGATCAGTTTTGCCATATCGGGCGCAGCCCCTTACTTCTCAATAACAGCGAGCAGGTCACGTGCGGAAAGGAGCAAGTACTCCTCACCGCCGTACTTCAGCTCGGTGCCGCCGTACTTGGCAAACACGACGGTGTCGCCTTCCTTGACATCCAGAGCCACACGGTTGCCGTTATCGTCCAGACGGCCCGGGCCGACTGCAACCACGACAGCCTCCTGCGGCTTCTCAGCAGCGGAGTCCGGGATAACCAGGCCGGATGCGGTGGTGGTCTCAGCCTCGGCGATCTGCACCAGAACCTTGTCGTCGAGAGGGCGGATGTTGACGTTTGCCATGATAGGTACTTGACCTTTCGTCTCTAAAGCGTTTGGAAAATGTTGCGGTTATTCCCATGTCGCGCAGCCGTCGTCGCGGGTGAACAACTGTGCTCGAGACAACCCGTTTAGCACTCTACCGTCGCGAGTGCTAAGTGACAACAACGCCGCCCAAACAAGCCCTAATCCTGCGGTGCACCCATGTTGAGCACCGCGTTTTCCCACAGCTGAAACTCCTCCGGGTTGTCGTCCCGGTAGTGGCGTGCGGCGCGGATGGTCTGTTTGATCTCCTCCACGATGTCGTCGTTAATGCTGGTGCCCTTGCGGCCGGTGAAGATCACCGGGCCGGAAATCGCGGTCATCGGGTCCTGCAAGAAGCTGGGGTTGCCGGTGGCTGCATGGTTCTTCGCCAGGGAGGCAACCGGGTTCGGCTTCGCGCGGTCCTCGCGTGCGGACGGCGAGTAGATCGCCTCAAACTCCTCTTCCTGCTCCATAAACGCCACACGCACCGTGTCAAGCACCACAGGGCCAAGGAAATGGTTGGCGTCTGCGAGGTCGAACACAATGCGTCGATACGTCAGATCCGGGTTAACAAGCAGGCCAAAACGCTGGTCGTCTCCATGCATGGCGGGGTCCTTTCGCAGTCAGGCAAAGCATGAATCCACAACAGGCTAACTGCACAAAGGCAATCCCGCTCGCTAACTTTTCCAGGCAGCCATCTGGCGCTAGATCTGGCGCTAGACCAGCGGCACCTCAACCTCAAGCGAAGTGTCGGTCGCCGCATCCAACCCGGAGGGCTGCGCGCCCTCATGAATCAGCTGGGCGGCAAGCGCCGCGATCATCACACCGTTATCCGTGCACAGGCGAAACCGTGGCACGCGAAGTTCAATCCCGCGCTCGGCGCACCGTTGTTCTGCCAGCTCGCGCAGTCGCGAGTTCGCCGCAACTCCGCCACCCAACAGCAGCGTGCGCGCACCAGTGTCCTCGCAGGCCAGCACGGCTTTCTTGGTCAGCACGTCACACACCGCCTCTTGGAAGGATGCGCACACGTCCGGCACGGAATACTCCTCGGCAGATTCCACGTAGCGCGCCACCGCCGTCTTGAGCCCAGAGAATGAAAAGTTGTAGCGGTGCTCCCCGCGCATGTCCTCAGCCTTGGTCAATGCTCGCGGCAGGGCAATGTTCGGCGTTCCAAGGGCACTTTGCTTATCCACGACCGGCCCTCCCGGATACCCCAACCCCAAAAGACGCGCGACCTTGTCGTACGCTTCCCCAGCTGCGTCATCAAGCGTGGAACCGAGCTCGCGCATGGGCTTGCCAACGGCATCCACCTCAAGCAGCTGCGTATGACCTCCGGACACCAAAAGCGCAATGGAGTGCGGCAGCTCCCCTTCCCCGTCCAGGTTGGCCACCGCAACGTGCCCGCCTAGGTGGTTGACGCCGTAAAACGGCACGCCCCAAGCGGCGGCGTACGCCTTCGCAGCGGACGCACCCACCAACAGTGCCCCGGCAAGACCCGGGCCCACCGTCGCCGCCACCGCATCAGGTTTTTCAATGCCTGCTTCTGCAAGTGCGGCCTCCATCACCTGCGGCATCGCCTCCAAGTGGGCGCGCGAGGCGATCTCGGGTACCACCCCACCGAAAACGGCGTGCTCCTCCATAGAAGACGCAACCTTATCCGCAAGGATGGTCATCGTGCCGTCTGCTTCCAGACGCACAATGCCCACACCCGTCTCATCACACGAGGACTCAATACCAAGCACAATCATTGGGAATCACCTTTCGTGGCAGCGGGCTGGGTGGTGGCAGGCCGGGTCATGGTAAACGCATCCGCCCCAGAGGGCTGATAGTAGGCCTTGCGGGTGGCAAGGGTGTAAAAACCGTAGCTTTCATACAGTGCGATCGCGGGCGCGTTGTCGGTGCGGACCTCCAAAAAGATCGGTCCACCCAGAAGGTCCGCAGTGTGCACAAGCTGGTCCATCAACGCCCGCCCAATGCCTTTGCCTTGGTGCGCGCGATCCACACCGATGGTGTGTACTTCAAACTCTGGGTCATTGCGAGGCCCCAGCATGGCTAGGCCCGCGTAGCCGACCAAAAGCTCCTCCCCGGCTTCTTTCCCGGGCAGAAACGCCCCAACATAAAACGTATGGGGGGCGGCAAACTCGGCGACAAAGGCCTCGCGTGACCATGGGTTGTCGTTAGCAAAGAGGTCGGCTTCGATGTGGGCGACCCGCGTTGCGTCGTCAAGCACAAGCTCCCTGAAGATCATTTGGGTGGCACCGCATCGGGCCTGCGCAGATACAGTGGCACCAGCGGAGCCGGCGGTGCAGTGAAGTCCGCGGCCGCAACCAAGCCAGCTGTGCGCGGGCCGAGGTAGGTGACCTCGCCGGCTGTGACCTGCAGCTGATCACGGAGATGCTCCGGGCAGCTGAGCACGTCGACCGACTCCACAGCAACAGCAGAAGGCGCGCACACGTCAGGGCCCGCCACGCGCGTGCCGCGCTCATAGTGTGCCCAGTACACCTCGCGACGGCGCGCATCCGTCACCACCAGACACGAGGGGGCATCAACCGTCAGCCCTGTCGCATCGTGTGTGACCACACCGTAGACGGGAATCTTCAACGCCTGCGCAAATGCGGAGGCTGAAGCCATGCCCACCCTCAGGCCGGTAAACGGGCCAGGCCCGCAACCAACCACCACAGCTTCAAGGTCCGCGTAGGTAACGCCTGCTTCCTGCAGCATGGCCTCGACGGTAGGAACCAGCAGCTCGTTGTGGGCACGAGTGGCCTGAGCGGACTCCGCCAGAACGGTTAGCGCCCCATCTTTGCCACGCTTTGCAACACCAACGACCAGCTCAGCCGTCGCGGTGTCAATAGTCAGAACAAACTTGGGATCAGGCATTACTGCGCAATACCCAGCTGCCACTGGCCATCCGAGTAGAAGAACGGCATGCCAGCGTCCATCGGGTAGGTCTCAGTGTGCGGGGTGCTGCAGATATTAATGTCATTCAACGCAACCTGGTCCAGTCCCACCTGGGCCTCCACATCGTGTGGCAAAAGCAACACGTAGCCGTAACGGCCGTTCAGATCCAGGGTCGGATCAAGCTCAAACGCCTCCAGCTTGGCGTCGATCAACTCTGGCGGCTCATTCGGGCACAAGATGGTGTAAGCGGCGTACGTATTGGTGTCATAGACCAAGGCCGGGTTGACCAGGTTTGCCACAACAGCACCGCTGTTGGGTCGCGCCCCCTCAAGGGAGGTGGTCAACGAGTTGGTCGGAGCGATCTTCACCTCCGCCGCCTCAGGGCGAGACTGCGGGATAAAAATCAGGCCGATAAGGGCAACAATCCAGGCTGCGACAGCAAGGACAACCCAATTGCGCTGCGTGTTGGAGAGATTCAGCATGCGCCCCAGCCTACAACCCGCCGCCACAGGCAGTGAACCAGGTGATCACACGGCCTTCAGATTCCGGGTCTTGCTTAAACAGCGTTTCCCGATCCAGCTTGATAAGCAGGTATTTCGACGCGATCTGCTCCACCAGCCCTCCGCCCCATTCGGCGACAACCACCGCGCCGTCCAAATCCGTATCCAAATCCAGGGCATCCAGCTCCCCCAGCGGATCCCCGCTGCCGCCCTCACCAACCAACCGGTAGGCGTCCACGTGCACCAGGTTGGGCCCGCCCACGGTGGAGCGATGTTCGCGGGCAATCACAAACGTCGGACTTGTCACCCTGCCCTTAACCTGCATGCCAGCAGCAATCCCCTGGGTGAGGGTGGTTTTGCCGGCGCCCAGTGGGCCGTCCAAAATCACCACATCGCCGGCCTCCAGCGCGGCCCCCAGTTCGCGGCCCAACGCCTGCGTTGCAGCTGCGTCCTCACACACGCGGCTGCCCTCGGCAGGAAATGATGCTTTCATGGATTTCCTTTCAACAGTGCCTTTCAACAGTGCCTTTCAACAGTGTTCAGTCAGCGGTACTCGCGGCGGGTGCGGCCCTTCGGTGAGCACAACACCTCATAGTCAATGGTGCCAATGCGGCCGGCAAGCTCGGTGGCGCTCATCCCGCCGGGGCCGAAGATCACGGCCTCATCACCAGCCGTGACCTCATCCTCGTTGGCGTCTAACCAGATCACCATCTGATCCATGCACACGCGCCCCACCACCGGGTAACGCTTGCCACGCACCGTGATCTGCAGGTGCGGCTGCCATGCACGCGACACACCATCGGCATAGCCAGCGGGAACCACAGCGGTAAAACCGTCGCGCGGGGCGTGCCACGTCAACCCGTAGCTGACCGGGTCGCCCTTGCCAATGCGCTTGACCGCCAAAATGTCCGCCACCCACGACATCGCCGGACGCAGTCCCTTATCTGCACTCGCACCCTGACCCGTACCTGCACCAACGATCGGATCTATGCCGTACAGGCTGACCCCGGGGCGGACCTGGTCAAAGTGCAGGTCCGGTCGCGTCCACGTCGCCGCCGTGTTGGCCAGGTGGTTGCAGGAAAGCTCCAGACCCGCTGCGCGCCCACGGTTGATTGCGGCACGAAACTGCTCCGCCTGCGTATCGGTGTAGGGATCTTGCGGGTTATCCGCATAGGCCAGGTGGCTCATCAGCCCCTTGACGCGGATGCGCCCGGCCTGCTCCGCCTCAGCCGCCAGGGCGAAGACCTCATCCCACGCGCTTTCATCAAAGCCGGAGCGATGCATGCCGGTTTCCACTTTGAGGTACGTGGTGGGGGTAAACGGGGCGTCGATAAGCCTGAGCAAATGCTCCATCGTGGGGGCAGCGAGCTCGATGCCTTCCGGGATGTCGTCGCTCGGGTCCCACAGCCAGCACATCACCGGCAGGCGGGTGAGGGCGCGGACCTCTCGGGCCTCGGCGAGCGTGGCCACCCCGAAGGCGTCCGCACCGTTGGCTTCCATCACCGGCACGCAGCGCACAACCCCGTGGTTGTAGGCGTCTGCTTTGACAATGCACACCAGATTCGCGTCGCCTGCCTGGCGTTTCAGCAAGCGGGTGTTGTGCGCGATCGCGTCAAGATCAATGCGAGCAGTCAAACTCATGCGTTCATTACAGCAGGTGCAGCGCGCCGAGCGCGATCAGCATCACCGACACCGCCCACGTTGCGGCCAGCGACACGGTTTTTGGGTTCGCGCGCGCCCACGCAAACGCGCGCCCGGCAGCAGAGTTCGGCTTCGCGCGCACCCACCCCACCAGCAGGGCACACAGCGTGGGCAGCGACAGTGCAACCGTGGCGTACAGCGGAATCGCCGCGTAGCGCTGCACCGGCTCGATGCCAGCGGCCGACAGCAGCGCCAGCCCGCCATAAAACGGCACCGAGGTCGCCGACTGCACCAGCCCCAGCACCACACCCGTGAGCACTGTGCTTATCGACGGCACCGCCAACGGCCCCATCACCTTCTGCACAAGACCGGCGTTATCCCCGCCCCGAAGCGCCAAAAGACCAGTGACAACGCCGGTGACAATCAGCAAAATGCCGAACACTGGGCCCTCGACGAAGCGTTGGACGGTGTCACCGAGGCCGTCGAAAATCAGCAGCATCAGCGCCGCAAGCGATGCAACCCCCAGCCAATCACCCGCGATCAGCAGACCTGTGACCTTGGCATATCTGCGGTTTTCCCGAGGCGCCACAATGCCCACGGCCACGATGACTGCAATCAGCAGCAGGTTGACCGAGTCAATAAAAGCAAGTGATAAGGCGCCTAGCATCCATGCCACCCTACGCGGCTTTCCGGCAGAAACATATGCCAAATCAAGTAGAGTTGCCCGTGTGTCTGCGAACTTGAAGCAACTTTCAGAACTGTCCAAGCGCGGCCCACACCGTGTGATGGAGGGCGACCTGGGCCACACCGGCCTGCCCGGCAAGGTCTACGCGCCTGCCAAAGGCAAGGACCTGCCGGCGGTAGCGTTCGGTCACGACTGGCGCCGCGACATCGGTGCGTACACCGAGACGCTTCGCCACCTTGCCAGCTGGGGCATCGTGGTGGCGGCACCTGATACTGAAACTGATTTGAGCCCTGATCACGCTGGCTTTGCCGCAGATTTGGAAACCACACTGCAGATCCTCGGTGGTGTGCGCATGGGAGACGGCGAGATCACCGTCTCCCCCGGCAAGTTGGGGCTTGCCGGCCACGGCATGGGCGGCGGTGCAGCAGTGCTCGCAGCAGTTGGCAACGACAAGGTTCGCGCAGTGGCCCCCCTCTACCCGGCAAACGTGGCACCGTCTGCAATCGAGGCGGCACGCCGCGTGTACGTACCCGGCATGATCGTGGGCCCAGGCGAGGACGCCAACTCCCTGTTCAACCCCGGCAACCCCGCCAAGCTTGCCTACAACTGGGCCGGCCAAGTGTCCTACCGGACGGTAAAGAAAGCATCCCAGCAGGGCTTTTCCGAAGACGGCCTGGGCATCCGCCTGCTGGGCCTTGGCTCTAATGACAAGAAGAACCAGGAAACCACCCGCGCACTGCTCACCGGCTTTTTGCTGCACAAGCTTGCCGGCGAGAAGAAATACGCCGCGTTTTCGGATGCGGAAGCCACCGGCAAGAACGTGGACTCCCTCATCGGTGAAGACCTTGCTGAGGCCGCAGGCATCGCCCGCGACGACAGCAAGTTCTCCCTGTTCTAGCTGGCTTGTGTTCTAGCTGGCTTGTGTTCTAGCTGGCTTGAGCCGGCGTCGCGCAGGCTTCTGCTTGTCCTTTGATTGCCTTCTGCTTGCTCCTGCTTGTGTCGGCTTCTGCTTGTCTTCTGCTCGCTTTCTACTTGACATAACGTTTATCTGCTAGGAGGGCGGACGGGCTCCTAGCATACAACGCAAAAATGGCCGAAAGTCTGCACATTTCACCTGGGGAAATGGAGGGCGGTTTTCATTGTCTGCTAGGAGTATCCCGCCGTCCACTAGCAGACATTGCAAAAGCCCAGAGCAAGCCGAGCGCGACCGGGCAAGCGCAGCGCAAGCCAAGCCAATGAATATTTCGACGGCCACATGGAAACCCAGTCCCAGCCCCGCAACCAGGCACTGGCGGCCATTATCGACGCCATCACCATCGCTGGTAAGAACAACGTTCCTGTCACCGACACCACCAGCTGGTGTACGGCGGTCGAGAAAAAGGTGGCCGTACCCGGGTCCAGCCTCGTCGAATTCGCCCTGGACGGCCGCCGCCAGCATTAACCGCTGCTGCAGACCTCTTTCACCCGGCTCTCCCGAACCTCCGAGGAAGTACACCTAGCCGGCTTTAGCTGTCTGGCTTTTCGGACTCAGTGCCGGGACCTTCCCGCCGTAGCACCGAACGCACCTGGCCCCGTCTTTGTTTCTCATACAGTTTGCGCGGCAAGGTGTAATCCCCCCGCGGGATATACACAGGGCGCTGCGGATACAGCTCGCGTGCAATTGCATGTTGCTGCGCAGTGACCTCCATTGTGCGCTGTGCGGCCTTGATCGCCGCCTCAAAGTCCTGCAACCGTTTCGCAGTACGACGCTGATACTTTTCAGCAAACTCGGCGAAATCCATTACCACTCACCCACCTTTTTGCTCCCCCAATTTTCGTCCGTGTTTGGCACGTGCGGCTGATTCGGTGCCGGTTTAGGGGCCGAAGTTTCTTGTGGACCCCCCGTGTCCGAGCTGTGTGAAGCAGCCTGTGTGTTCATCATTCCAAGTTTTTCCTGAGGAGGTGTCGGTTCCGGCACATCTGCTAGATGTGGAGGAGGCGTAATTACCCCATCACCCACCGGCGGCTGCGGAGTTGGCGCAGGTGGTGGCGCCGGTGGTGGCGTAGGAGTCGGCTCCGGAGCGGGGGTAGGCGGCGGGGTTGGTTCAGGGGTTGGTTCAGGTGCTGGTGGCGTGCAGCACTGCTCACCACAGACGCAGTGCGCCGATTCGGTCAGTGTTTCAGCGAAGAACTCAATGCATCCCAGCACCGCAGCGACACCCATCTGACCAAGCGGGCCGCAAGCAACCTTGGCCGGTGCACACTCGGGTGCAGGCTGCGGCTGGAACTGGGAAGTGACGTCGCACCCCACCGTGTTTGTCAAAGAGCTAGCAACGGTTTCCAGCCCCTGCCCCAGATTCACGTTGGTATTGATCCCGCCATTGAGTGTGAAATCAAACTGCAGGTTCACTGGCACATTCACCGGCATATTCACGGAAGCAGGCACAACCTGGGTCAGCCTCTCCAAGGTAGGGATCACCTGCTTGGCTACGTCAGCGACACCGCCCTCCGGCGCCGGTGGTGGTGCAGGCACCGGAGCTGGTTGTGGCGCTGGTGCCGGTCCAGGCGCTGGTGCCGAAGTCGGGCAGGGATCTGCTTGAGGCGCCGGCTGTGGGCAGGGGTCTGCTTGGGGTTCCGGCTTGAGCACAGGCACAGAAGGCGGGCACGCACAATTGCCATACTGCACCGGTGCCTGAGGCTGAGTCTCTGCGGCGGTACAGATATTGTTCGCAATTTCATCCAGGGCGATTTCTACCGTGTTGTTGCAGTCTTGCAAGGTTTCAACCGAGCCGCGCATTGCATTGATCACCAAATCCGCGGCAGCCGGAACGAGATTGCTAAACCCCGCCCTCAGCAGCGTCTTTAGCATCTCAGCAGGTGGCTGGAGAAGCAGCTCCACACCAACCTTCGTGGACTCCTGCACCGTTTCGATGCAGGAGCAGCACTGCTCAATGCGGGTAGCCACCTCGTCTCGACGAGCAAAGTGCTCCTTCTCCAACTTCACATCAGTACGCTCGCGCTCCGCGATGCCTTCGTTTTCAAACCAGCGCCTGGCAAACCCAGGCTCTGGCAACAGGCCCGCCTGCGGTGCTAGCGCCAACCCAATGCCGCGCAATGCATCTGCCGCGGCAAGAAACGTGCGCAAATCTTGTCCCTCGGATTTGTTCAGCAGCAGCATCAGATCCGCTGCCAATGACGCTGCGTGCGCACGCTGATCAGCACGCACCTGTGGCGAGTTGTCCAACAACCTCACCACGTTTTTGATCTCTCGGCCAAGCGTGAGCAGCACGCTGCCATGTGTTGCCGTACTCACAGCCCACTCACCCCGCCAAACGCGGCGGCACCAGAACCATCCTGGTTTTCTACGTCATCTACCAACGCCAAGATGCTGTTCCACGTGCCCCTGCGGTTATCAAGGTAGGACAGCGTTATGCCGTGGAGGGTTTCCAGTGCGCTCACAATCCGCGCCCCCTGGGCAGCAAACCCCTCGCCGAAATCAACGGCGCGCACGTCTACCTTTTCCCGGTTCAGTTGCGCCGCGGTCTCTTCATACGTTGCCATCGCCGCGCTGAAGCGTGAGCGCAGCTCGTCTGTATCAAGCTCCGGGCCCCAGTGTGCCTCCATGCGTAAACCCCCAATCCTGGTATTGAAAAATCCTTCCTCATATTCAGACTGCGAAAAAGGCCCGCTGGTTCCCTGCCCGGCAGAAAAATTTTTCTACACGGGTAATACAGGGATCCGAGCGGACCTACACCTGACTAAAAATGAGGCCTTCGCCCCCAGGATGAGCTGCGCTACACAGCTGCGACTACCGCTGCCAGCGCGCCTGCGACCTTGCGCGCCTGCTCCTCGTCGGCTGCTTCCACCATGACGCGGAAGAGCTCTTCGGTGCCGGACGGGCGAAGCAGCACTCGGCCGGAGGAACCCAGCTCCGCCTCAGCCTCGCGGATAGCTTCCTGGACCTCGACTGCATCCATGATTTTGCCCTTGTTGGACACCGGTACGTTGATCAGCACCTGCGGCAGCACCTTCATCACGCTTGCCAGCTGCGCCAAGGTCTTGCCGCTTTCCGCCATGCGGGCCATGAGGCTCAGGCCGGTCAGTGTGCCGTCGCCAGTCGTGGCATGTGCCGGGATCACCAGGTGACCGGACTGCTCGCCACCGAGCGAGTAGTCGCCACGGCCGAGCTCTTCGAGCACGTAGCGATCCCCCACCGCGGTTTCTTTGAGCTCAATACCCTGCTCCGCCATAGCCAGCTTCAGGCCAAGGTTGCTCATGACCGTGGCTACCAGCGTGTTGTCGTGCAGCGCGTTGCGTTCCTTCATGCCGGTGGCCAGGATCGCCATGATCTGGTCACCGTCCACAATGTTGCCCTCGGCGTCCACAGCAAGGCAGCGGTCCGCGTCACCATCGTGGGCAAGGCCGATGTCGGCGCCGTGCTCCACCACGGCCTCCTGGATCTGCTCCATGTGGGTGGAGCCGGAGCCGTCGTTAATGTTGAAAGCGTTCGGCTTGTTAAAGATGGCAACCACCTCAGCACCCGCAGCAGCATAGGCCTTCGGTGCCACCTGGGAGGCCGCACCGTTGGCGCAATCCACTACAACCTTGATGCCGGACAGGTCAGCAGAGACCGCCTCTTTCAGGTGCGCCAAGTAGCGCTCCTGTGCATCCGGCGCCTCCTCAATAACGCGGCCGATGCCGGTGCCGGTCGGTCCCGTCTCATCCAGCTGCGCCATCGCAGCCTCAATCTCGTCTTCCACATCATCCGGCAGCTTCTTGCCGCCGTCAGAGAAAAACTTGATGCCGTTGTCCGGCATCGGGTTGTGCGAGGCGGAGATCATAACACCGATGTCGGCGCCGTAGTCGTCGGTAAGAAATGCCAGGCCCGGGGTAGGGATAACGCCAACGCGCAGCACATCCACACCCTTCGAGGCCATGCCAGCCGCCATCGCCGCAGCCAGCATCTCACCGGATACGCGCGGGTCGCGGCCAATCAGCGCAGTCGGCCGACGGCTCTCGGAGCGACGGTCCTTGGTCAGTACGGTTGCGGCCGCTGCCCCCAGTTTCAGTGCCATCGAGGCCGTCAGCGCTTCATTAGCCAGGCCGCGGACACCATCAGTTCCAAAGAGTCGAGTCATGCGTTTCATTATGCACGCCCCCTTCTGCCTCAGCCCCATCATTCGAATGTGTCGCTTCACAGCAGCCGGCATCCACGTTGCTTCTTTTCCGTAGCATGGCGGGTCAAGGTAACAACTCACACACAGCGAAGGAGAGATCCATGAGTGTTCCCTCAGGTCCCACCGCACGCGATATTGAAGTTGATGTCCTAGTCGTCGGCTCCGGTACCGGATTAGCTACCGCGCTCTACGCCGACGATCTGGGCTTGGATGTACTTGTCATTGAAAAAAGCGAGTACGTCGGCGGTTCCACCTCCATGTCCGGTGGCGCATTTTGGGCCCCCGGAAACCACGTGCTGCAGCGCGACGGTTTCGACGACACCGTGGAACGCGGCCTGGAATACGTCGATGACTTGGTTGGTGATGATGCCCCGCGTGAGCGTTGGGAAGCCGTTATCAAGGCGGGCCCGGCCGCAATCAAGAAGTTGGACGAGCTGACTGAGCTCAACCTGTTTTGGGCAAAAGGCTACTCCGACTACCACCCTGAGCGCCCTGGTGGTGCCGCCATTGGACGCACCTGCGAAGCGAAGCCGTTTGATCTGCGAAAGCTTGGAGATGAGCGGGGCCGCTTCCACCCGCCAGCCATCGAAGCCCCCTTCCCCATGCCGGCAACCGGCGCGAACTATAAGTACCTCAACCTGATTACCAAGCTGCCCGTAAAGGCCCTGCCGCAAGCCGCGTGGCGCACCATCCAAGGCATCGGGGGCTTGGCCATCGGCCGCGAATATGTAGCAACCGGCCAGGCCACAGCGGGTGGTTTGTTCCACGGCTGCGTGAAGCGCAACATCCCGATCTGGACGCGCACCCCAATGACTGGGCTGCTGCAGGACGACGCAGGCCGCGTCACCGGCGTGACCGCCTCCCAAGACGGCAAGAACGTGACCATCCGCGCACGCAAGGGCGTGGTCTTGGCCGGCGGCGGGTTTGAGCACAACATGGATTGGCGTCAACGGTTCCAGTCCCCCACGCTGAGAAAGGACATGACGCTAGGAAATGACGCCAACTTCGGTGACCTGATCTCCATCGCCGTAGACCAGGCCGATGCGGAGACCAGCTTCATGGATCAGGCGTGGTGGTTCCCGTCGCTCGCCCCAGTAGAGGCCGACGGTGGGCCGAAGATCATGCTTGCAGAGCGTTCCCTGCCGGGCTCCTTCATGGTGGATGAGCACGGCACGCGTTTTATTAACGAGTCCACTGATTACATGACCTTCGGCCAGCGCACCTTGGCGCTGCGCGAGGAGGGCCGCGCCAACGATCTCTGGCTGATTTTTGATAAGGCGTATAAGGATTCCTACCTGTTTGCCTCGGAGATCTTCCCGCGGATGCCGTTCCCGCAGGAGTGGTACGACGCTGGTGTGATTGTTGAGGCAGAAACCCCGGAGGAGCTCGCCACCAAGGTTGGGCTGCCCGTCGATGATTTTGTGCAGCAAATGCAGTCCTTCAACGCGGACGCACAGGCGGGTGTGGACGCTCAGTTCTGGCGCGGCGATTCGTTGTATGACAACTACTACGGCGACCCGACAAACCTTCCAAACAACAACCTGCGTCCGCTCAGCGGCAAGCTGTATGCGGCACGTATGGTGCTGTCGGACCTGGGTACTTGCGGCGGCCTTTCCACTAATGCGGAGGGAACCGTGCTGCGTAACGACGGCTCCCCCGTACCCGGCCTCTACGCCCAGGGCAACACGGCCGCGAACGTCTTCGGCACCGTCTACCCAGGTGCCGGCGCAACCATCGGCCAAGGTTTGGTGACAGGCTGGATCATTGCCAACCACGCCAAAAGTGCCTAGGCAGGCAGGGTAAGTATAGGCAAAGCAAAAACGCCGCCACCCAGGAAACGGGTTGCGGCGTTTTGTACGTACTGCAGTAAGTGCCAGCGATTAACGCTTGGAGTACTGCGGTGCGCGACGTGCCTTGTGCAGACCAGCCTTCTTGCGCTCCACTGCACGAGCGTCACGGGTGAGCAGGCCAGCCTTCTTCAGGGTGGTGCGCTCAGCCGGGTTGTAGATGTTCAGTGCGCGGGCGATAGCCAGGCGCAGAGCACCGGACTGGCCGGTCGGGCCACCACCGGAGATGTTGGCCTTGATGTCGAACTGGCCCTCGCGCTCCAGCAGCGTCAGCGGCTGCAGGATGTCCTGCTGGTGCAGCTTGTTCGGGAAGTAGTCCTCAAACTCGCGGCCGTTAACGGTGATCTTGCCTTCGCCCTCGACCACGGTGACGCGAGCGATTGCACGCTTACGGCGACCAACGGTCTGGATCGGGCCTTCGTGCAGCTGCACCGGCTCAACTGCCTCGGCTGCCTCGTCCTGCTCAGGAGCGATAGCGTCGGCGATGGTGTAGTTGAACTCCTCGGTTGCAGCGGTAGCAGCGTCGATGTCGGTGTCGAGCGCCTCAGCTGCGGTTTCCTCGGTGTAGTTGTTCTGCTCGGTCATTACTGTGCCACCTGCTTAAACTCGTAGGTTTCCGGCTTCTGAGCAGCGTACGGGTGCTCTTCGCCGACGAAGACGTGAAGCTTCTTGATGGACTGACGGGAAAGCTTGTTGTGCGGCATCATGCCCTTCACAGCTTCCTCGATCACGCGGTCCGGACGCTCGTCCAGTGCGCGGCCGAGGGTCATGGACTTCAGACCACCCGGGTAGCCGGAGTGGCGGTAGCGCATCTCACGATCGCGCTTGTTGGACGAGATGTGGATCTTGTCAGCGTTGATCACAATGACGTGGTCACCGGTGTCAACGTTCGGTGCGTACTGCGGCTTGTGCTTCCCGCGCAGAATGTCTGCAACGGTGGAAGCGAGCTTGCCCAGCACCACGTCGGTAGCGTCGATGACGTACCACTTACGGGTAATGTCACCGCTCTTCGGGTGGTAAGTAGACATGCATGACTCCTTAAAGTCTGTCTAGATGGCTGCCGGCCAAATCTGTTCAAACATGTGCATCTTGCTTATCGACGGCGGCCGGTGGAGACCCGACGACAACCACGCACAACACCCACACATGGGTGCCTGCACGACACACAGGTGGATAACCTTACGTCATCCGAGGTTCATCCACCAAAACCCCAAAGAATCTAAAAGAGCAGCGCCCCGCCCACCAGCCGAACCGGAGTTCATGAACGTTATGGCTAGTGTGCGAGGCGCCGCCTCCCCCATATTCTGTTGTATCCCCCTTCCCCCGTTCCCCTTGCGTCCACGGCCCCCATCACCCGTGTACCAAGGGGAAGTCTGTAGTTAGTGTTTAGCCCCAGCTGTTGGCTGCTGCGTTGTTGACGGCCATCATCTGGTTGTTGCCCTCATCCACAGTCTCAGCGATCTGGTTGAGGATGCGGTTGAGGTCCTCAGCGGCCTGGTCCCACTTGGCCTGGTGCGCGTAGTATGCATCGCGGGCCTCACCCTCCCAGGTGTCCGTCATCGGCTTGATGATGTCTTTGAGGTCCCCCAGCTGGCCATTGATGCGCTGTGCGGAGGAACGGATGTCCTGCGCGGTGTTGGAGATCTGGGCGAAGTTGTACTTGATCTGCATGTTGAAAGTCCTTCTCTACTCGTTTGCTCTGCTCGTTTACAGCGCCAGACCCGGGGTGGCGGCGATGCGGTCGATGTTGTCGGTGGTGGTCACGTCCGTGTTCTCGAAGTTCTTTGCGTTGTCACGGATGTTGTTGGAGATGTCGCTGAGTGCCTCCGTCAACCGGCGCTGGGCATCGTCGTAACGAACCATCAACTGGTCGAAGCTCTGCTGCGCGCGGCCCTCCCAGGAGCTGCGGACGGACTGCGCCACATCCTGGATGCGGTCGATTTCACGGTTGACATCTGCGTTGACGTTGTCCGCGTGGTCCGCGGTGGAGCGCATGACGTCGGCTTCGGTCTTGAATTGGCTCATGGTGGTTTCCCCCTTGTAGGTGTTAGGTGAGAACAGCCGGTATGCGATGAACTGTTCACTTATTTGGACTGGCTAAACGGCCTTCAGGTTCCATCGTTTTGCAAAAAACTTTTTGGAAATCCCGTGACCTGCTGAAACTGTGTAAAAATTTTTTGGAACTCGCCCTGTTTTGGCCTGGTTTTAGCCCGCTGCGGGCGGTGAGAATTCGGCGGAGTCGAATGCCATGCGGCACGTTGCTTGCTGCACGGTGGTCGGCGCGGTGCGGGTGTGGCAGGCCACGAAGATTTGGTAGTTGTCGTGCGGCCAGGTCTTCCACAGCACCTCGGATCCGTCGCCGGGAAATTCGAGGTAGGTCAGCGAGTGTCCATCCGTATCCACAAGCTGTGTTTCCGGGTCCGCTTCGATGTCACGCAAGACCTGCTCAGCCATGGTGTGCGCGGGCAGGTTGTACAGCTGCTCGACTGCCATGTGCAGGCGAAAATCTGGATCCAGACCGGTGGCGCGCCACGTGTCCTCATCCTCAGCGAGGGTAAAGCCGGCGGGCAACTCCACTCGCAGCCCGTCTTGTTCCAGCACAACTGTTTGTGGCTCAACAGGCTGGGCAGGCTCCGTCGTGGTCACCTCGCTCGTGGTCACCACGGTTGTAGCCGGCACCGGCTCCGCCTGGGCGCTTGCCGGCGGGGAGTTCCAGGCACGCATTGCCCACACCGCACCGAACCCCACCAGCACTACGACTGCCGCCAGCGCCGCACCCAGCAAGTACAGCGGCCACTGGCTGCGCTCTGCAAGCGGCTCTTCCGGCTCATCTACCAGCCAGTTTTGCTCCCAGTCCTCTTCCACCCCAAAGGGCTCGTGGGGCTCTTTGGGCTCTTGCTTATCGACGTCCACGCTAACCCCCACCAACTCCTCCAAGGTCAACGCCACGTCATAGTCCGCAAACGCCGCCTCCAGGCGCGCTAAGCGCTCAGCGGACGCGGTGATGTGCACGGGCGCGCCTTCCGGAAACGGACCAAGGACGTTTTTGGCGTAGGCGACAATTTCGTGTTCCGACGGTGCGTCGAAACGGTGCAGGTTCGCCGCCCCGGTAAACACGGTCGATCCGTCCGTTACCGTGATGCGCAGTTTTGGCTGCTGCTGGCTGAGCTGATTCATAGGTCCTCCCCCTCTTCATATGGTGCGGCAACCTGGATGGCGCCGACTGTTGATCCCAGTTGCACAAGCGTTGCGCGCCCCGGCGCAAGCGGGCCGGGACGAACCCCGAAGACGCTGCCCTCATCGCGCGTGCCGTCCATGACCAGCGCGTCCGGGTGGATGTCTTTAACCGCGCCCAAAAACCCGCCGAACAGTGCGCGCGAGATCCCGCTTAGCTTCCTGGCACAAATCACGTGCAAGCCGATGTCGCGGGCGTGCGGGATGTACTCGGCGAGGTCCCGCAGCACCGCGTCGTTGACTAGGTCTAAGTCATCGATCACCAGGTACAACTCTGGGCCCTGCCACCAGGAGCGTGCTGCTAGCTCAGAGGGCGAAATATCCGCACCCGGTAGACGCGAGGCCAACGTGTGGCACAGCGCCTTGACCGCGTCATCGATAGAGGTTGAAGACGCCCCATAAGCGGCGATCATGTCGTCGCTGGCGCGCCCCAGGTGTGCCCGGCGCGGGTCCAGGATCACCATCCGCGCCTCTTCGCGCGGCAGTGCCTCGATGGCGCGGATGGTGGTGGCGATGAACGTGGATTTTCCGCACCCTGCCCCGCCGGCTGCAACCACGTGGCCGGAGGCGCACCACACCGGTTCCAGGCGTGGGCCGCCAACGCCGAGTGGGATTGGGGTGGTTGGGGGCGACGGCGGGGCGTCGATAAGCACAAGCCCATTGACGTGGGTGGGAAGCACCTTGAGCTTTGGCACGCGCGGCTGTGTGGCGGTGACCTGGGCGATGTGGGCGAGGTCTTCCGCGGTGGTGCGGGCGATCAGCATGACTTTACCCGCTGGAGTAACGCCGATGCCGGGGCGGTTTGGCAGGGTGGTTTGGACCTTGCGGTCAATCAGCGAGTCCATCGGCTCGGTGAGTTTCATCTCCCAGCGGGTGGCCACTAGGTCGCGGACGCCGGAGCGGACCGCGCTCCAGCGCTGGGTTGTCAGCACCAGGTGGATGCCGGCGGCCGGGCCTTCAGAGGCGATGCGGGTGAGCGGATCGCGCAGGTCTTCGAGTTTGGAGTCGGTGGCAAGGAGGGTGTGCCAGCCGTCCACGAGCAGGACCGTGTGGCGGGTCGGTTGTTGCTGGTGCTCGGCCTCAGCATCGATCACGCCGAGCAACTCATCGACGATGCGGCGCACCTTCTCCTCATCACCACGCGTGGCGGTGCCCGCAACGTGCGGCAGCACCTCTAGGTCTGACAACCCGCCGCTGCCAGCATCGATAGCGTAGATCGCCACCTGGTCCGTGGTGTGCGTCAGCGCAAGCGACGCCGCCAGGGTTTTGAGCGCTTCCGACTTGCCGGTCTGCGGCGCACCCGCCAACGCCACGTGCCCACCCGAAGCACTTAAATCCAGCAGCAAGGTGTCCTGGCGCTGGTGATAGGGCTCATCCACCAGGCCCATCGGCACCTGTAGCGCGCCGAAGTTGTGTTCACCGGGACGCAGCGCGGAAAGCTCCAACTGCGCCGGCAAGGGCGGCAACCACACCTGGTGTGCCCGCATGCCCGCCTCCTCGGCGAACCTGCGGGTGGTTTCCACCACCGCATCCACCACCGTTGTAGAGGTGTCAGTCTCCGTGACCGTCTCCGGCTTTGGTGGGTTATCCAGCGCCTCCTGCTCGGCATCCCAGGCGTGGAACGGCCTCACCACGACCGGCCCTACCGGCGCCTGCGTGACCACGCTGCGGGTGACCGGCCCTGAGACGTAGGCCGCGCGAAAACGCGTCAGCTGAGGCGCACCGGCCTTGAGGTATCCCGAACCGGGCTCGCCAGGCAGCTCGTAGGCGTCCGGCACACCGAGCACCTGGCGCGACTCGGCGGCAGAAAACGTCTTCAAGCCGATGCGGTACGACAGGTGGCTATCCAGCCCGCGCAGCTTGCCCTCTTCCAGGCGCTGCGAGGCCAACAGCAAATGCACCCCAAGCGAGCGCCCCAACCTGCCGATAGCCACAAACAGATCCGCAAAGTGCGGGTGTTGGGTCAAAAGCTCCGAGAACTCATCGACAACCACAACCAGCGCCGGGAGCGGCTCCAAGTTGGCGCCGCGGGCTGTACCCGCGAGCCGCTCCGCGGTGTAGTCCGTGATGTTGGCAAAGTTGCCAGCCTTGCGCAGCAGCTCTTGGCGGCGATGCATCTCACCCGACAGCGCGTCATACATACGCTCCACCAGCACCGCCTCATCCTCCAAGTTGGTGATCACGGCGCTGGTGTGCGGCAAGCCCTCACAGCCAAGGAAGGTCGCGCCACCCTTAAAGTCCACCAGGACCAGGTTCAGCTCATCCGGCGAGTGGGTGGCAGCGAGGGCAACAACGAGGGTCCGCAACAATTCCGACTTTCCACTGCCTGTTGCCCCAATGCACAGACCATGCGGCCCGGATCCACCGTGGGCGGCCTCCTTCAAATCCAGAAACACTGCCTGGCCGTCCGGGGTCGCACCGATCGGCACTGTCAGGCGCTGGCGCGTGCCCTCGCGGCCCGGCCACATGGACTCCATGTCCGCCGAATCCAGCCTGTCCAACCCCAACATGGACAACACGTCCGCCCCACCGGAGCCTGCGGATTCCTCCGGGCGACGATAAAACGCGAGCAAGCGGGCAAGGTGCTGCGCTTCCACATCACGGAAGTCATCCGGCACGCCAAGCGGCTCCGCACCGGTTGCTGTGTGCGCCGTGATCGTGTCCGTGCACACCAGGTGCAGAGCGTCTTCGTCCACAACGTAGTGCGGGTCCGGGTGGATGGTGATCACGCAGTCGCTCTCGTGCGCTGCCATGGCTGCGGCCGCGGCGGAGCCTGTGTGGAGGGCGCTGGTGGGGGTTAGCGTGGCGTCGACAAGCGAAATGCGCCACTGCGCCTGCTCAGGCCTGCGGGCGTGCGGTAACCACTTTGACCAGGCAAACGGCGCACGCGAGGCGTCAATGCCCACCAGCTCCGGGCCGTGGAAAAACGCCAGCTGGCACACAATGGAGGCCGCCACCTCCGCCGCGCGCGGACCCGCCAACGTGACTGCCGGAAACGCCGCCAGCTGCACCACAATCGGCATCTGGTGCACCGCGCTGACCGCAGCCACCGTGCGCCGCAGACTCACCGCGCACACCGGGTCCAGATCTTCCGGCGAGCCCGGATCATCCACCTCCACCGGGGTGGCCAACGCCGTCGCGCCCGTGCCCAGCCGGACCTGGAGGGCCTGTGGGTGCGTGTCGCCCCGTTCCCACACCCGCTCCGAGGCAACTCCCGTAGCCAACTCGCCCGGCGCGGGGTGTACGAACGTGGAGTGTTCGCGCTGCTTCACGGCGTTAGTGCGGGCGCGACCCACCAGTGCATCTAAGTGACGCAGGTAGACGCGCCGGGTCTCATCGATGTCGCCTTTGCCCTCGGTGGGGTTGAACATGGCGACCATGCCAATCAACATCATTAAAGGAAAGACCAGCATCATCGGGCTCATCTGGCGCCCCGAGGCCACCATCAGCCCCATCACGGCAGCGATTGCCACCACCATCACCACCGGGATGAGCACCCGGATCAGCGGCAGCGGCTGATCTTTCTGGGCCGCAGGCACGGCCTCAGCGTTGAGCGCTCCCTGCGGCATCGGTGGTGGCTGCTGCTCCGGCATCAGCACACCGTGGGTGGGTGCAAGAACTGGGTTGCGGTCGCGGCCAAGCATTCTGCCTGTTTCCCCCTTTGTCACAGTGCCAACAGGCGCCGATTCCCCCAGAACCGGACCCCCAAACCTGCAGGCGTTGGTGGAAGTATAAACCCAATGTGCGGCCTGCACGCATGTTTTTTAAGAATTTTGCTAGACACAGCTTGTGCGCTGGTGCATACTGATGGCCAGCTGCGCGGCTTAAAAAAGGGGGTCCGCGCAAACACTTACTTTGGGGGGATAGAACCATGGTTGCTACATCGGCGCACCACGTTGTGCGTGTCACGGTGCGGGTTTCGGTAGCGTCAACTCACCGCGACATCGATGTCACACTGCCTACCGCATCCACGCTGGCAGAGGTGCTGCCGGAGCTTGCGCGCATGATCGACATTCCGCAGGTGCACCGCCCGTGGGAGGCCACTACCGTCGCAGGTGCCCCGCTGGACATGCACACACCACTGCATAAGCTTCGGCTTTTCGACGGCTCCGTGATCACCTTCCACCCCATCGAACCGCCCTCCGCCCCTGTGGTTCGCGACGCCGCCGAGTCACTGAGCGCTGCCGCCGAAGGTACTGGCGAGGCGCGCGGGTTAGATGTGCTCGCAGGCGTTGTCGGCGCGGTGGGCATTGCCGGGATTGCCAGCCGCTTTGCTTCGCTGCCCGTCGCCTTGGCGGCATGCGCGATGGTGGTGTTGGTAGTGGCGGCAGTGTCGCGCTCACGTGTGTTGTACGGCTTCGTGCCTGCGATCACCGCGCTTGCGGTAGGTGCGTTTGTTGCTGGACCGCGCGCCACCTGGATGGGGCCAGGAGATCTGGCGGTGGCAGCGATGAGCGGGGCGTTTGCCGCACTGACCACCATGGCGGCGGGTGCCGTGGTGCGCCTCGTTGGGCCGGCGCTTGCCGCCGCCTACTGCACCGCTGCGGTGTTGGTCAGCGTCGCCGCCTTGGGTGCGTGGCTGCCCGACCGGGACGCCCCGGCTGCTTTGGCCGTACTCGCGGGACTAGTCACCGTCATGGCTATCCCCGGCGTGGCCAGCCGCGCAGCAGGCTTGCAAATCCCGCGCATCCCCACGGCCGGCGAGGAATTCACCGGCTCTGACGGCTACCAGCTGGATGTGGACGCTCGCAGCGCCAACGCGATCGCGATTGCGGACGCCATGGCGATTGCCGTTGCCATCTGCACCATCCCCGCTTTTGCTGTGATCAGCTGGCATGCGGACGGCCGCGTTGGATGGGTCTCGGCGTTTGCGTTGACCGCCGCGGGCGCTATGGGGCTGCACGCCACCCGCCACCACTACCCGGCGTCCCGAGTGGCGTTAACGCTGACCACCCTGGCCGCACTGTGCGCATTGTTTGGCGCTGTCATCGTGGCTCAGGACCCACACCCCGTGCTGATCGTGCTGGCGGTACTGCTTCTGCTTGGCATCAGCACCACCCCACTGTGGGCGCCACACCTACCCACACTGGAGCCGACCACGGTGGTGTGGTTCGAACGCGCCGAGGCCGCCGCCATCATGGCAGTGATCCCGCTTGCGGTGCAGCTCACCGGCCTCTTCGGACTGATCCGGGGGCTCTAAGGATGCGCGCTCGACGTTGTGTTCGTGCGGGTGCCCTTGCCGCGGCGCTGGCAGCTCTGGCACTGTCTGTGCCAGCGTTTGCACCCGTTGCCGCCGCCCAGGATTACGCCTGCGCCGTGCCCGCCCACCTACCGGCAGACATGCCACTTCCCGCACCGGGACCAGAGCGTCATGCGCTGCACCGCTTCGCCACC
This sequence comes from Corynebacterium riegelii, assembly GCF_016728505.1. GTDB lineage: Bacteria > Actinomycetota > Actinomycetes > Mycobacteriales > Mycobacteriaceae > Corynebacterium > Corynebacterium riegelii. The sequence continues at coordinate 1,070,494 of NZ_CP068159.1, read as the reverse complement.
GGCGCCGGCGTCCGCGTAGCGGTCATTGATACTGGTGTGGCCCACCATCCGGAGCTAGACCAGCTCATTGCCGGCCGCGACTTTGTCGATGCGGGCGCGCCAAACCCGTTTGCGGACTGCGACAGCCACGGCACCATCGTGGCCGGCATCATCGCAGGCACCAGCCGCGGCATCGCTCCCCACGCAGAGATCATCAGCATCCGGCAAACCTCCGCCCACTACCGCAACCGCGCCGGCGACGCCGAGCTTGCCGAATACGCAGGCACCCTGGAAACCCTCGCCGCCGCCATCCACAACGCGCTCGACGAGCACGCACGCGTGATCAACATCTCTGTTGTCTCGTGCCTGCCACCGGAGGTAGCCCAGCTTGTAGATATGGCGCCGATTAACGACGCCCTGATGCGCGCCGAACACTCCGGCGCCGTCGTCATAGCAGCAGCCGGCAACACCACCGAAGCCTGCGAGCAGGGCTTCAGCGTCATCCCCGCCCACTCCCCAACCGTGATCGCCGTAGGCGCTCGGGCCACCAACCACGCGCTTGCGGACTACTCCATTACCGTGCCCGGCCCGTTCGTCTCCGCCGACGGCACCGTGTCCTACGCGCTTGCCTCCGACGGTGCGGGCTGGGCTACCGGCACCGTCGCCGGCCGCGACCGCATCTCCCAGTACGTGGGCACCAGCTTCGCCGCACCAAGGGTGACCGGCTCGATTGCCTTGCTGCTGCAGCGCTACCCGTACTTGAGCCCACACCAGGTGCGCGAGCTAGTGTTCGCCGCCGCCGAACCCGGTCACGGCGCGATCGATCCGATGCGCGTTATCTCCCAACTGCCACCCGAAACACTTGAGGAACAAGCCCCCGTGCTCATCACCCCGGCGGCGCAGGAACGTTCCCTGGCACCGGGCCGCGGGCTTATCGTCATCGCCGGCGCACTGCTGCTCGCTGGAGTAATCACGATCGCGCGCAGCCTCCGGCGCTAATACTCCGGCGCTAATACTCCGGCGCTAGTACCGGTCTAGTAGGTGGCCGTCAGCGCGGCCTCCCGCGTCAACGCCTCACCCTCCGGCAGCAAGGCGAGCAGCCCCCACGGCACCGTGTCCATTCGAGCCACACCGACGGTCTCCAACGTCAGTGCCTCAGCGGCCGCATGCCGCAGCCCATTCGCAGAGACCACGTGAAACCCGAAGCCGGAGTCCACCCCCACTGATCCCGCGTGAAGGCCCGCGAAGTGTGTCGCCACCGCGGTGCCGGAAAGCTGCACCGCCCCGCGCAGCGCCTCCTCGTAGGAAACGGCACCGGCGCCGCCAACTTCATCCACGCACACGGCGCGGCGCGCGGGATCCACCCACATCGGGATCTGCTCCGGCAACCGCAGATCAAACGCTGGCTCCAGGTCCGGGTAGGACGCGAGTTGGGGTTGGGTGATGTGGGTGGTGTTCGCGCCGGCGTCGATAAGCAAAAGCTCCTGAATGCGAGTAATTGGCTGCACCGCACCATTGACAAGCAACCAGCTGCCGGCCGGGGTGCGCACAATCTGCGGCAAGGGGTGCGGCAACGCGTACGGCGGCAGCTCTTTCAGGACGGTGATAAGTGCTGGTGGCGGGGACCATCGCGGCGTGGTGGCGCTGACGCCCAGGCCGCGGCGGATGATGCGGCCTTCCGGGGTGGTCGGTGGCGGCAACTGTGTGCGGCCCGCCGCGGTAACCACCCACTCGCGGTTATCCGCCACCGCCAGCACCGCCTCCGAGGGCAGCAAGGCCTCAGGCGCTTGATCGGCGCGCACCACCACATCCGTACCGGCCTGGCACACGGACCAAAATTCATCTTCCGAATCCGCCGGCGCGAACACCGCCGGCGCGGACACGATCCCTACCGGAACACCCTTGCGCAGCTGCCCCAACGCCTGCTCACCCACCCGCGCCGGCTGCGCGGCAGAACCCGCAATCAGGCGCGCAGAAGCGAGATTGGTCACCGGGTGTGCGACCCCATCTACCTGTACGAACAGGGACCCATCGCTGGCGCGTAAAATCGGCGCCTCCCCCGGGTCTGGGTTTGGTCGCATCCACGCAAACAACCCCATCACCCCTGAAACCAGCAGCACCGCCACCATGCCAAACACCATGGCGCGGCGCCTGGATGACAGCGGATCGTGGATCATGCGGACGTCACCAAAAACGATGCCGTGTTCAACGCGCCTGCGCATGAAGCGGTGACCAGAAACCTGCGTTTTGGTGGTTGGCAACAGTTTTGCCATGGTTTTTACCCCTCCCCCGATTTCCCCCAATTGCAATATCGCAATTGCAGTAAGCGCTCATCCTACCTTGGACTGCGCGCGGGCGTGCAGCGATGGGCTAAAAACCTGTGGTGCTTGCGGTACTTGTGCCGCCTGCAGGCGCCAGCAGCGGCACGGCATCGGAGCCGTTGTTCAGGGCGTTAGCACGCATGGCCGTAATCTCCGCCGGGCTAAACGCCGCGTTGACAGCAAAGATCACCACTTTGCCCTTGCGATACACCGGGGTCATGCCTTCAGAAGCCCACAGCCCCAGCTTGGCCTCCTGGTTTGTACGCTGGAAATGCCAGAAAGGATCCGGGCTAACCATATAGAAGTTCACGTCCAGCGCCTCGACTGCCTTGTCTGCAATGTTCGTGGCACGCGGTTGGCCACGCAGGCCCTCACCGATGTCATCCACGTTCCAGTACGTGATGTCAAAGGCTGTGCCGCGCCCACCCGTGGGCCACAGGTAGTGCCGTGACATGGTGGGCACTCCGTTGTAGGCGTACATCCAAGAGTGCCCATCGGCGGGGTCGCCCATGGTGTAGCCTTCAAATGCCTTCGGCTGGGTGGCAAGCCAATCGAACGCGGCCAGATCATCGGCGCTGACCATGCGTCCGCCGCTTCGTGGGCTGGCGAAAGAATCCTCCGCGCCTGCAACCGTCTCCGCGCGCACGGCGGGCACCGCCACCGCACCAAGGACCAACGCCACAGCCACCGACGCCGCCGTTGCTGCCGACCGTGCCGCTGTGCTTTGGGAGCGCGCGGCCAGCGGCGCCAGCGTTACCAGCCGCACCATCGCGGCCAGTGCCACCGCCACCGCAGCCACCACGCACATCACCACCGGAAGAATCAACCGGTGCGGCGTGTTGTAATGCAGATTGCCCAACACGTTGAGCGCGGTGCCGAAGCCGTTATCAAACTGGTCAATCGCATTGACCGCGGCGCACAGGCTGATCGCATACACCAGCACCGGCCACACCTGGCCGCGCCAAAACACCATCACCACGGCGCCGATCAGGGCGAGCCACAGCACCACAATCGCGTCCGCTTGGGCAAAGTTGGGGAAGAACTGATCCACGTGGCGCGTCTGCATGTAGAAGGCAGAGGCCCAGGCGTCGGTGTCTTTAAACGCCTCGTCTGCACGCCAGCCCGATACTTCCTCAGCCTGCGTGGAGCCCGCCAAAATCTGCGGCAGGAACGCCACCGAGGCACCCAGTGCCGGCGCGCCCAGCCACAGCAGGTCACTGATCCGGCTGCGCGCGGGCTTGATTACTAACGACGCCACCCACGCCAACGCCACACACACCACCACAACAGTGACCGCCGAAGGGTGCGCGCACAGCACGCCTAAGAAACCCAGCGCCGCCGGCAGCGCCGACGCATGGTGGAACGGCACCCGCAGAAACAGCCACACCACGGTGCCGGTCAGCGTCATGGCAAACAGGTAGGGCCACATGCCCACGTAATCAGACACCCACAGAATCTGCGGTGCGCCGTACACAAGGGCCGCGGCAAGGCCCGCGGCAATCTGCGCCGTCAGTCCCCGCGAGCGCAAAAACGCCAGCACCAAACACGCCATGCTCATCGGCAGCGCAATGCCAGGCAGCACGATCTGGCTGATGTTCAGCGCCGGAATCGGCTCCAAGCCGGCGGCCTCAGCAAACAGCGCCACGCCCGCGTGGAAGCCAGAGGGGTACAACAGTGCCGCGTGGGTCTCGAGGTTCTGCAGCTCGCCCATCCTCGTTGGGGAGGCCACACCCGTTTCCATGATGAAACGCACTGCGTTGGCGTGCCACTGCACGTCCCAGCCCTGCACGATGTTGTCCAGGCCATTTGGCAGGCGGCGCAACCACCCCAACCTATCGGTGATGCTCATCCATGCACCCACCGCCACGCCAAGGCCAGGAAGCACCCACGCTGGGGCCAGCACGCTGCCCGCGCGCCAATCACCAGGGAACAGGGCCCGGCGCCAGCTCACCTCGCCGCCGCGCCGCCGTGCCCTACGCGCAAACGCATAACGCCACGCTGCCGCCGCGGCAAGGGCGAGCACCCAGCTGACCGTGAACGTCCATAAGTTAAACGGCGCCGTGGTCAGCCCCCACATCCAGGCGGACATGCCGATCACGCCGAAGCTGACCGGGAGCGCTGCCGCCATCGCCGCCGGCGCGCGCATGCCAGCAACCCAGTTGACTACAAAGCCCGGGAGCATGAAGAAGATGAGCGCGAACCACACGGCGGCAGTCGACGTCATGGCTCCTCCAACTCATAGCCCGGCAGGGTGAGAAATAAGTACGCAAGCATTCTAGCTAGAGGCTCCGCTTATCCCTTGTTACCGCCACCCGCGCGGCCAAATCCTCCTCCCGCGGGTACGTCACCCCAGTCAGCGTCAGCCCCTTCGCCGGCGCCAGCTGCACCTGCGGATCACGCGCCGACTTGCCCAACAACTCAAGCGCCCACGCCAAATCCTTGCGGCCATCGGCCACCATCAGACATGTCGCTGTCAGGGCGCGCACCATGTTCCAGCAAAACGCATCCGCCTGGATCCGCGCCTCATACAGCTCCGGCTCCGCCTCTGTAGACACATCGTGCCAGGTAAAGGACTGCACGTGCCGAATCGTCGTCGCATGCTCCCGCGGCCTGCAAAACGCGGCGAAGTCATGCAACCCCACCAGCACGTCCGCCACCTCCTGCGCGCGCTGGATATCTATCGGCTTGCCCCACACCGCCGTGTCGCGCACCCGCGTCGGCAACGCCCCCGCCGGGTGCGTGGTCACCCGGTACGTGTAGGAGCGGGTCAGGGCGGCAAAGCGTGCGTCGAAAAGCATGGGCACCTCGCGCACCGCAAGTACCCTGATGTCATCCGGGAGCAATTTTGCTAATCGACGCACCAACGCCCCCACCTCCCCCAACGAGCGCTGCGCAAGCGCCGCCGCCGGAATATCCGCATGCGCCACCTGGCCGCTTGCGTGCACGCCAGCATCCGTGCGCCCCGCCACCGTCAGCGTAATCGGGGCGCGCAGAACCAAACTCAGCGCATCCTCGATCGTGGCCTGCACCGTTCGAGTGCCCTCCGTCTGGCGGGCCCACCCGTGAAAGTCAGTGCCGTCATAAGCGATATCCAGACGGATCCGCAGCGTCTCCTGCTCCACAGCTATGCAATCCACGTTTCTTTATCCGGAGTGGTCTGCGTTTGCAGCAGATCATCCAAGATGGCAAAAAACGCGTCCTTATCGAACTTCTCAATCACCTCAGCATTCGGCTGGAAGTTGTCGAACTTGTCCCAGCCCATTGCCGAGAAACCACGAGTCAGCTCAGACGCCGTCTCCACATCCACCCGGTACGGCGAGCTCTTGGTAACCAGCTCCGGGTACAGCAAGGCTGCCAACGTAGCCGAATCCGGGTGCGTCGAACCATCCACACCCACCGACTCGTTGAAATCCAACGTGGTGTCACATACAGCCTTGAAAAAGTCCGAAATGGGGGTGCCAAACGCACAACGCTTGTCATACTCCGCACGCGTAATCGTGGCATCCACCAACGTCACCGGATCCCACGGCAACACCACAATGCGCTCAAAGCCAGCAGTGAACACAATCTGGGCAGCTTCCGGGTCCACATAAAAGTTGAACTCCGCCGACGGCGTAATGTTGCCGCGCCCGTTGTTCGAACCACCCATGATGTAAAGACTCTTCACGTTGTGAACAAAGCGACGATCCTTCACAATCGCCGTAGCAATATTGGTCAGCGGGCCAATCGCCACCACGGAAACTTCACCCGGGCGCTCAGCCGTGAGGCGCAACAGCGCATCCACTGCGTGCTCATCCTCCGCCGTTGCCGCATCAAAATCCATGGTCAGCCCACCCGAGCCATCACCATGCACGTTCTCCGCCGACGCCCACGGGCGCAACATCGGCTGCGAACAGCCCGTAAAGATCGGGATCTGCCCAAGCTTGCCCATCACGTTCAGCGTTAGCTGCGCGTTCTGAATCTGACGCTCAAAACCAACGTTGCCAGCAACCATGGTGATGCCAAGCATCTCAGCGCGCTCACTCATTGCCCCAAGCAGGATGGCAACGCAATCATCCTGCGCGGTATCAGTATCAAGAATGAAGGGGATCTTCTCAGCCATGGCAACTACTGTAACTGGCAAAAGAAAACCGGCACTCAGGGCCTTTCGACCCTAGGTGCCGGTTGTTCAAAGCCTTCAAGGCTCGGCGCAGATTACTTCTGCTCCTCAGCAGCCTCCTCGGCAGCTTCCTCGGTTGCCTCAACCTCTTCGGTTGCAGCTTCCTCAGCAGCCTCAGCCTTCTCTGCCTCAGCCTTCTCTGCTTCTGCCTTCTCAGCCTTCTCGGCCTCAGCCAGGCGGGAAGCAGCAGCGCGGGCGGTGCGGGACGCCTCGTTAGAGACGGTCTCCTCCGTCACCAGGGAGATGTGTACCATCGGCGCATTGTCGCCAGCACGGTTCTCCAGCTTGATGGTGCGGGTGTAGCCGCCCTCGCGGCCGTCGAAAAGCGGAGCAAGGTCGTTGAACAGGTGTGCAACGATATCCTTGTTCGGCAGCTCAGCAGCAACAGCGCGGCGGTCAGCCAGCGTGCCACGCTTCGCCTTGGTGATCAGCTTCTCAGCGTAAGGGCGAAGCATCTTCGCCTTAGCCTCAGTGGTCTTGATAGCACCGTGCTCGAACAGGGACTGAGCCAGGTTAGCCAGAATGTGGTTCTGGTGCTTGGCGGACCCTCCGAGACGGGCACCCTTCTTAGGGGTAGGCATGTTCGTACTCCTCGTGTGCGGTTATGTGAGCGCTAGCTCAAAGAATGTTCTTTCTACTCTGTTGCCTACTCAGCGTCGTCCGCGCTGGTATCAACGTAGTCGCCGGTCTCGGCGTCATAGCCCTCGATCTGGGTCGGATCGAAATCTTCCGGAGCGTCCTTCAACGTCAGACCCAAGCTAGCCAGCTTGATCTTCACCTCATTGATGGACTTCTGGCCAAAGTTGCGGATGTCCAACAGGTCGGACTCCGTGTACTCAGCCAGCTCGCCAACGGTGGAGATCTCCTGTCGCTTCAGGCAGTTGTAGGAACGCACGGAGAAGTTCAGGTCCTCAATCGGCATGTTGTAGGCAGCGATGAACTCCGTCTCCTGCGGGGACGGGCCAATCTCGATGCCCTCAGCCATGGTGTTCAGCTCACGTGCCAGGCCGAACAGCTCCACCAGGGTGGAACCTGCGGAAGCCAAAGCATCGCGCGCGGACATGGAGTTCTTCGTCTCCACGTCAATGATGAGCTTGTCAAAGTCGGTGCGCTGCTCAACACGGGTTGCCTCAACCTTGTAGGCAACACGGGTCACCGGCGAGTAAATCTGGTCGACCGGGATGCGGCCAACCTCGCCACCGGAGTTGGGCATGGCCGGGACGTAGCCGCGGCCGCGCTCCACAACAAGCTCCATCTCAAGGCGTGCGCCCTCATTCAGCGACGCAATGTGCAGATCCGGGTTGTGGATCTCAACGCCAGCCGGCGGCTCGATGGAGCCAGCGGTGACGGTGCCCGGGCCCTCGACGTTCAGGTACATAACAACCGGCTCGTCAGAGTCGGAGGAAAGCACCATGTCTTTCACGTTGAGGACGATCTCGGAGACATTCTCCTTGATGCCGTTGATCGTGGTGAACTCGTGGAGCACACCGTCGATCTTGATGGAGGTCACGGCTGCGCCCGGGATGGACGACAGCAGCGTGCGGCGCAGGGAGTTACCAAGGGTGTAACCGAAACCAGGCTCGAGCGGCTCAATGATGAACTTCGAGCGGTTGGTGTCGATGTATTCCTCAGTCAGTTGCGGGCGCTGAGAGATGAGCATGAACTTCTCCTTATTCGGCAACCACTATCTGATGCCGGTAGGAACGGATATTTTACAAGCGCTATGAACGCTAAGAAGTGGACTACTTCGAGTAGAGCTCGACGATGAGCTGCTCCTGCAGCGGAACGTCGATCTGAGCGCGCTCGGGCAGCTGGTGCACGAGGATGCGCAGGGTGTCCGGGACGACCTGCAGCCAGGCCGGAACGACGGAGTCAAGCAGGTTGTCCTGGGCCTCTTCGAACCACAGCATCGAACGAGACTTGTCGCGCACGTCGATGATGTCGTACTGAGTGACCTTGAAGGACGGCACGTCAATTGCCTTGCCGTTCACGGTGAAGTGACCGTGGGAGACAAGCTGGCGAGCCTGGCGGCGGGTGCGAGCCAGACCAGCACGGTAGATGACGTTGTCCAGGCGGGACTCCAGGAGCACCAGCAGGTTGTCACCGGTCTTACCCGGGAGGCGGTTGGCCTCCTCGTAGTAGCGGCGGAACTGCTTCTCCATCACGCCGTAGGTGAAGCGAGCCTTCTGCTTCTCCTGCAGCTGGAGCAGGTACTCAGATTCCTTGATGCGGGCGCGGCCAGCCTGCCCCGGAGGGTACGGGCGACGCTCGAAGGACATGTCGCCGCCGACCAGGTCGACGCGGAGGCGACGGGACTTACGGGTAGCAGGGCCGGTATAACGAGCCATGTTCTCTTACCTCTTTCCTTTCAGCCTTAAACGCGACGACGCTTCGCCGGACGGCAACCGTTGAATGGCTGCGGCGTCACGTCGGAGATCGACGACACCTCCAGGCCAGCGGCCTGCAGGGAACGGATAGCGGTCTCGCGGCCGGAGCCCGGACCCTTAACAAAAACGTCAACCTTCTTCATGCCGTGCTCCATTGCCTTGCGGGCAGCGTTCTCGGCAGCCATCTGCGCAGCGAACGGCGTGGACTTACGGGAGCCCTTGAAGCCGACGTGGCCGGAAGAGGCCCAGGAGATGACAGCACCAGTCTCGTCCGTGATGGACACAATGGTGTTGTTGAAGGTGGACTTGATGTACGCGTGGCCAGCGGCCACGTTCTTCTTTACGACGCGACGTCCACGACGCGCGCCAGCACGAGTCTTCGGTGGCATGTTTTACTTCTTCTTTCCTGCGATGGTCTTCTTCGGGCCCTTGCGGGTACGCGCATTGGTCTTGGTGCGCTGGCCGCGAACCGGGAGGCCACGGCGGTGGCGCAGACCCTGGTAGGAGCCGATCTCAATCTTGCGGCGGATATCCGCCTGCACCTCACGACGCAGGTCACCCTCGACGGTGTAGGAGGACTCAATTGCGTCACGCAGTGCTGCAAGCTGATCGTCGCTCAGGTTGTCAGTGCGCAGGTCAGGAGAAACGCCCGTCTTCTCGAGCAGTTCCTTGGCACGGGCCGGGCCGATGCCGTAGATGTAGGTCAGTGCGATCTCCATGCGCTTGTTACGCGGCAGATCAACACCTGCAAGACGTGCCATATCGGGTCACGTTCCTTTCGGGTTGTTACGGTGGTTTTCTCCCTATCCGTCCGCGCCAGGCAACACTTTGTCCGGACCGTGCCGGAGAGTGGGTTGTGGTTTCGCGCGGCTTCAGCCACCGTGGCCGAAGGTAAACGAGAGCTCCCGCCAAACTCATCGAGTTTCACGGAAAAGCACCCCTGGATAAGGAGGCGAAAAGTGCTTACTTGTAGCGGTAGGTGATACGCCCGCGTTCCAAGTCATACGGGGAAAGCTCCACGATGACCCTGTCCTCAGGGAGGATGCGGATGTAGTGCTGGCGCATCTTGCCACTGATGTGGGCGAGAACTTCGTGCCCGTTGTCCAACTCGACACGGAACATTGCATTCTTCAAGGGCTCAACAATGCGGCCCTCAACCTCGATTGCGCCTTCTTTTGCCATACACTCCACTTCCTAACGCACCTAGGTTTTCCCAGGTACTGGACGTATTTACCGGATTGCTACATGACGTGTTGCCACGCCAAACGTCCACTATAGTGCCTCACCTGGGAAAAGCGCAACATGTGCCAGGTGAGGACAGCGTCCAAGGTTAGTAGATGAAGACCTTGTCACCGATCTGCAGATCGTTGAAGTACTTCTGTGCATCCTTCTGGTACATGCGCACGCAACCGTGGGACAGGATGCTCGGGTCGCCCTGGTGGAACGCGTGGCCACGGTTGGTGAAGTACACCGCATACGGCATCGGGGCGTTGTTGAACAGGTAGGAAATCTCGTCCTTAACCTTGCGATTGACGTAGAAGGTGCCCTTCGGCGTTTCGTGGCCGGCGCGTCCTGGGCCGACGTAGACGGAGCCGTAGTAAACCTCGCCGTTGTTTTGCAGCCAGGAGCGACGCCCGGAGATGTCAACGCATACTTTGGCGTCCTTCGGGCAGGGTCCGTAATCAAACGCTGGCTTCGTCGGTGCGGGTGCCGGAGCGGGTGCCGGGGCAGGTGCCGGTGCCGGCTTCGGGGTGCGCTCCGCAATAAGGCCCGGGAAGAGGCTCTCCACGGTCTGGTCGATCTGCTTCTTGGCCTGCGCCGGGGCCTGCGCGCCGAAGATTGCAAGCCCATCTGCCTGCTGGCGCAGGGAGTTACGCATGTTCCACGCAGCATCGCGCGTCGCCTGGTCATTGCTAGAGCCAAGCGAGGAGTACTGGGACTGTACCTGGCTGTAGAAGTCCTGCGGCGCGGGCTGCGCCTGGGCAACGCCTGCGGGCTGCGCGATCAAGGTTGCGGCAATGCCAACGCTTGCGGCGAGCGCGGCTACGCGACGCTTCATCGTTGCCTTCATCAGAGACGCCTTGCCGTGGCGGGTAGAGGTAAACATGCGCAAAAGTATATAGGTTAAACACGCGGAGTGAGGATGCGCGGCCCATGTTTTGTCGCCGCAACCGTGTGTTCCCAATGCGCTGCGGGCGAGCCGTCGGCGGTGACCACGGTCCAATCGTCATCGAGCACATCGGAGTCGATTTCCCCACCAAGGATCAGCATCGGCTCAATTGCCAGCACCGATCCTTCCTGGATGCGCGGGCCGCGGTTCGGCTTACCCTCGTTGGCCAGAAATGGCTCTTCATGCATTTCACGGCCAATGCCATGGCCGCCGTAGCCGTCGAGGATGCCCAGTTCTACGCCGAACTTTTGCTCGGCGCGCCGCGTCGCCACCTCGAGCGCGTGCGAGACATCCGTCAGGCGGTTGCCCGGCACCATCGCCTTCATCCCCTCAGCGAGTACCCATTCGGTCGCGCGGTTCAGCGCATCCACCTCGGGCGCAAGCTCGCCCACCCCAAAGGACCAGGCGGAATCCCCCACCCAGCCGTTGAAGGTCGCGCCGCAATCCACCGACACCAAATCCCCCTCTTTGAGCACCTTGCTTGCCGACGGTATGCCGTGCACCACAACCTCATTCACCGAGGCACAAATCGAGCCCGGAAAGCCCTGATAGCCCAAAAACGTCGGGATCGCACCATGATCCCGGATCACGGTTTCGGCAACGGTGTCAAGATCAAGCGTGGTTGCACCAGGCTTCGCCGCGGCGCGCACCTCCTGCAGCGCAATACCTACAATGCGGCCAGCGGCCTCCATTGCGTCAAGTTCTTCTGCCGTCTTAGCGGCAATGCTGCGTCGTCTGAATGCCATGGGGTTCTCCGGGGGTTCGTTGAAACGTCGATAAGCAAAAAGCGAAAGGCCGGTGAAACCACCGGCCTTGTAAAACGCTGTCGGGCTACTTGCCCAGCGCCTGCATAGCGCGGGCGTTGATCTCGTCCACATCGCCCACTGCGTCGATGGAGATGATGTCCTCGCCGTAGTGATCAATCAGCGGGGAGGTCTCATCACGGTAGACGCCGAGGCGGGTGCGGATGGTCTCCTCATTGTCGTCGGCGCGGCCACGGGCCAGCATGCGCTCAACCACCACGTCCTCATCAACAACGAAGTTGAGCACGCCGTCGAGCTTCTCGCCCTTCTTAGCCAGCAGGTCGGTCAGGATGTCGGCCTGCTCCACCGTGCGCGGGAAGCCATCGAGCAGGAAGCCGTCCTTGGCATCGTCCTGATTCAGGCGATCCTCCACCATGCGCGCGGTGACATCCGTCGGCACAAGCTTGCCGGCGTCGATGTAGCTCTTGGCCTCAACACCCAGCGGGGTTCCTTCACCAATGTTGGCGCGGAACAGATCACCCGTAGAGATGTGCGGGACGCCGAGCTTTTCGGACAGGATGGCTGCCTGGGTGCCCTTGCCAGCACCGGGAGGGCCGAGGAGAACGAGACGCATTATCGCAAAAGTCCTTCGTAGTTAGATTGCAGAAGCTGGGATTCAATTTGCTTAACCGTGGTCAATGCCACGGACACCATAATAAGGATTGCGGTGCCGCCGAAGCCAGCCATGCCACCCGAACCGGAGCCAGCCACGCCGGCATCCATAGCAAGGTTCGGAAGCACAGCGATGCCCGCAAGGTAGATCGCGCCGACGAACAGCAGGCGATTCATAACAAAGCCGAGGTACTGCGCGGTTGCACGGCCCGGGCGGATACCCGGGATAAAGCCGCCGTACTTCTTCATGTTTTCAGCCTGCTCAACCGGGTCATACTGGATGGACACGTAGAAGTACGCGAAGAAGATGATCAGTACAACGTAGGTGATGATGTACTGCCAGGAACCGGGGTTCTGCAGCCACGACATGACGTTGTTCATCCACCAGTTATCCGGCTGTGCCGTCTGGTTCATGGTGACAATCTGGGTCAGCAGCACCGGCACGTACATCAGCGAGGAGGCAAAGATCACCGGGATAACGCCGGCCTGGTTCACCTTCAGCGGCAGGTAGGTCGAAGACCCGCCGTACTGGCGGCGGCCCACCATACGTTTTGCGTACTGGACCGGGATGCGGCGCTGGCCCTGCTCGATGAAGATGATGCCAACAACCAGCAGGATCATGGCGCCGAGAACCAGGAGGAAGGTCAGCGGGCCGGACTGCTCCCAAATGGTCACGCCCTCGATCGGGATGCGGGTGGCAATGCCGGCGAAGATGAGCAGCGACATACCGTTGCCCACGCCCTTCTCAGTGATGATCTCACCGAGCCACATGATCAGGACGGCGCCCGCGGTCATGACGATGATCATCATGATCAGGGTCCAAGCGCTACGGTCCTCTACAAGCACCGGAATTCCGCTGCCAAGCAGCTGCTCACGATCCGCAAGCGCCACGATGCCTGCGGACTGCAGCAGCGCCAGCGCCACCGTGAGGTAGCGCGTGTACTGCGTCATCTTCGCCTGGCCGGCCTGGCCTTCCTTCTTCAGTTCCTCGAACTTCGGAATAACCACGGTCAGCAGCTGCACGATAATGGACGCCGTAATGTACGGCATGATGCCGATGGCGAAGATAGACAGCTGCAGCAGCGCACCGCCAGAGAACAAGCCGATGATGGAGAACATCGACGCTTGGTCACCCTGCGAGATGTCCTGCAGACGCTGATTGATCAGCGCGTAATCAACACCCGGGGTGGGGATCTGCGCACCGAGACGGTACAGAAACATCAGGGCAAGCGTGATCAAGATCTTTTTACGCAGATCAGGATCTTTAAACGCCTGAGCAATTGCGGACACAAAGCCTCCTGGCTCCTACTACGTTTAGCAGCAAGAGAATATGGACAGTATTCCAAATGGGCCGAATCACCTGCCGAAACGCAAGCCAAGGCCCACCCGTACATATTGGACCCCACCACTCTAGCAGCTCGGCCCCTAATTACTAAGTTCCCTCCCATCTGCGCGCAGACTCCCCGACCCTATTAGTTCACGATTGCCTGCGCTGGATCCGCATCGCGCTTTTGCTCATCGGCGCCTTCATCGTCGGCCTACTGCTGGCCTTCAGCGGCACGCGAGGTCGCCCTACCGCATCGGCGTTGTTCTGGATCATTCTCGCCTACGTGCTTATGGTAGTCGCTGAGCTGGCAGGACGATGCATGTTCTACGGCGCGATGGACAGGGTGGGAATCTGGCGTGGAAATGGATACGGATATGGATCGTGGCATGGAACGGTTCCGGCGCTTGAGCGTTGCTGCAGTTATTGTTGGCCAACTGTTTCTGGATGAGCCCTCCCCAGAGATGCTCACCGCACTGACCAACCCGGATCTGCTCAAAGATTGGCCCCTGCAGGACCCAGACTCGCGTGAGGCTACAGCGATGCTTGAGCGATCCGCCGCCCAGCCGGATACGGTTGAACAGCTGCAGCGCGACCACCTGTATCTGTTCATCGGCACAGGAGCCCCGCTCGCTCAGCCCTACGAATCGCCCTACTTTTCGCTGGACGGTTTGGTGCTGGACGGGGTGGCGTCGCAAGTCGAAGCTTTCTACGCAACCGTTGGCTTCCAACCTGCTTTGAGCACTGGCGGGTTGGGGAACAAGTTGGGGAACCTGCCGCCTGACCACATTGGATTTGAGCTACGCTGCATCGCGCACGTCGCAGCCCTTGTTGCCGGGGCGCCCAACGCGCGGGAGTATGAGCGCCTCGTAGCACTGCTGCGCCAGTTTGCCATCAACCACCCGGCTCGGTTTGCTGAACAGGTGCTGGCCGGTGTCACGGAACACGCCCGCACTGCGGTGTATCAAGCACTACCCGGTCTTACGCGAGGTGTGCGGCGCGCCGCGGTGGCGTAGTTTTTGCTGCTTCACCCCTTCTGCAGCTAAATAGGGTTAAGTAAGCAAAAAGCCCGGCCAGCCAAAGCAATTGCTTCAGCAGCCGGGCCTATGCCTTTAGGCTAGCTGGATTAGTCAGCCTTCTTCTCCGCGGAACGCGGGCGGAAGTCTTCGGTGGTGGCGGAGCCGCCAGCAGCCTCGATCTTCTCAACCGCAGACTTGGAGAACTTGGTTGCGGTGACGTCCAACTTGACGTTGATGTCGCCGTTGCCCAGAACCTTCACCGGCTCCTTCGCGCGAACCAGGCCAGCAGCAACGATGTCTGCAATGGCGATCTGGCCGCCCTCCGGGAATGCCTTAGCCAGGTCAGCAACGTTGACAACCTGGAACTCGACACGGTTCGGGTTCTTGAAGCCCTTCAGCTTCGGCAGGCGCATGTGAAGCGGCATCTGGCCACCCTCAAACGCTGCCGAAACCTGGTTGCGTGCCTTGGTGCCCTTGGTGCCGCGGCCGGCGGTCTTGCCGCCCTTGCCAGCTTCACCACGGCCGACGCGCTGCTTCGGCTTGTTTGCACCCTTTGCTGGGCGCAGATCATGGAGTTTAATGATGTCAGCCATGTGCTATCTACTCCCCTGCTACTTCTTCGACGGTGACCAGGTGGCGCACCTTCAGGATCTGGCCGCGGGTTGCAGCGTTGTCCTTCTTAACAACAGACTGGCCGATCTTGCGCAGACCCAGAGCCTCCAGGTTCTTGCGGGTAACCGGCTTCTCGCCCACCTTGCCGTGGTGCAACGTAATCCTCAGTGCCATTGCTCTTACGCCTCCTGACCTGCGCGAGCGCGCAGCATACGGGCCGGAGCGACGTCCTCGACAGACTTGCCGCGCTTCGCTGCAACCTCTTCAGGGCGCACGAGCTGCTTCAGGCCTGCAACGGTTGCCTGGACAACGTTCAGAGCGTTGTCGGAACCAAGGGACTTCGCCAGGATGTCCTGGACACCAGCGCACTCCAGCACCGGGCGGACAGCGCCACCGGCGATGACACCGGTACCCGGAGCAGCCGGGCGCAGCATCACGATGCCAGCAGCTTCTTCTGCCTGGACCGGGTGCGGGATGGTGCCGCCAATCATCGGGACGCGGAAGAAGTTCTTGCGAGCCTCCTCAGCACCCTTCTGGATTGCAGCCGGAACTTCCTTCGCCTTGCCGTAGCCGACGCCGACCATGCCCTGGCCGTCGCCTACCACCACGAGCGCGGTGAAGGACATGTTGCGGCCACCCTTAACGGTCTTAGCCACACGGTTGATGGTGATGACGCGCTCAATGTACTTGTCGCGATCATCGTTCTGGTTGCGGCGGTCATCGCGGCGGCCGCGGCCACCACGCTCTCCGCGGTTGTTGTTCTGGTTGTCGGCGGAGCGCCCGCCGTCACGCCGTTCACGTTCGGCCATTACGCGATCCTTCCGTTGATGGTGATGATTGCAGTGATCATTAGAACTTCAGACCACCTTCACGAGCTGCTTCAGCCAGAGCCGCAACGCGGCCGTGGTACTTGTAGCCGCCACGGTCGAAGACGATGGTCTCGATGCCCGCAGCCTTGGCGCGCTCAGCGATGAGCTGGCCAACCTTGGCAGCCTTGTCCTTCTTGTCGCCCTCCAGGTTGCGCACGTCCGCCTCGATGGAGGATGCGGAAGCCAGGGTGTGGCCCGCAAGGTCGTCGATGACCTGGACGTGGATGTGGCGAGACGAGCGGTGCACAACGAGACGCGGGGTCTCCGGGGTGCCGCGCAGGGTCTTGCGGATGCGGTAGTGGCGACGTGCGCGGGCCTCGCGGCGGCGGGACGAGATGTCCTTGCCCACCGGGGTGCGCTTGGTGTTCTCTGCAGTATTGCTCATGATTACTTACCCGTCTTTCCGACCTTGCGACGGACCTGCTCACCCTCGTAGCGGATGCCCTTACCCTTGTAAGGATCATCCTTGCGAAGGCGGCGGATGTTCGCCGCGATCTGGCCAACCTGCTGCTTGTCAATGCCCTCGATGGAGAACTTGGTGTTGCCGTCCACTGCGAAGGAGACGCCTTCCGGAGCCTCGATCAGGATCGGGTGCGAGTAGCCGAGGGAGAACTCAAGGTCCTTACCCTTCTGCTGCACACGGTAGCCAACGCCAAAGATCTCCATGTTGATCTTGTAGCCCTCGGTCACGCCAACAACCAGGTTGTTCACCAGGGAGCGGGACAGACCGTGCAGAGCACGGTTGGTGCGGTGGTCATCCGGACGGGATACCACAATCTGATTGTCCTCGACGGAAGCGGTGATCGGCTCCGGCAGCTCCAGGCTCAGGGTGCCCTTCGGGCCCTTCACCTCAACAGCCTGACCGTCAATCTTCGCCTCAACGCCGTTCGGGATAGCGATGGGTTCTTTACCTACACGCGACATAAGTCTTCCAACCTCCCTTTACCAGACGTAAGCGAGGACTTCCCCGCCTACACCCTTCTCTTGTGCCTGGCGGTCAGTCAGCAGACCGTGGGACGTGGAGATGATAGCCACGCCCAGGCCACCGAGCACCTGCGGCAGGTCGTTGGACTTTGCGTACACGCGCAGACCCGGCTTGGACACGCGACGCAGGCCAGCGATGGCAGCCTCACGGGTCGGGCCGTACTTGAGGTTAAGGGTCAGCTTCTTGCCAACCTTCTCATCCTCAACCTTGTAGTCTTCGATGTAGCCTTCCTGCTTCAAGATCTCAGCAATGCTTGCCTTGATCTTGGAGGACGGCATAGCCACGGTGTCATGCTGAGCATGTGCGGCGTTGCGCACGCGGGACAGCATGTCCGCGATCGGATCAGTCATGGTCATAAGAGACCGGTTCCCTTTCTCGTTGCGGTTCCCTAACCCACCTGACCACGCAAGCGTGATCGCGTTTTCCGCGTGATCTGTCGGGGGCTACTTGACGCTCCCCACGCTCAATAACGTGAGGCGCTCGCCGCCACCCTTGCACGCGGTCCGCATTTCGGCGGGGGGCCTGCAACAAAGTTGGATGTGCAAAAATCTTTCCGGACATAAGTCCGTCGGAACAACTTACCCGACACCGACCCCCAAAACCAAATCCCACCAGCCGCTGTTCGCAGTAGTTGAAAGCTAACTAGAACGGCAGCGCCGGGCGGGACTGCACACGGGTTTGCCCAAGGTCGGTCAAGGCGCCCGCATCCATCCCCCGATAGTAAGCGTTGGCGTCATAAGTGCGGGTGCGGCGGCCGCTGCCAAAGACCAAACCATGCTCCTCGGCATAGCTATCGCGGGCGGCTTCGGCGGCCAGGTGGTCGTCCATAAGCACAAGCCCATAACCCCCATCCTTGGCAGCCACCGTATCTTCCGCCTCAGCGAGGCGCTCCCCAATTTTTGTTGCAAAGCCGGTCATGAACGAGCGGCGGCGCACCACGACAGAGCCGCGGACCTCCTGCGAGGTGAGCCGTTTCGCGCCGGCGAACATCACCGGCACCAACAGGCTGTAGAGCATGCCAACGCGCTCGATGTGGCGCTTGAGACCAAAGACAGTCACGTTTTCCGCACGCGTGGAGTTGGGAACTGACCTCATGAACCCGACGCAGTGCAGCGCCCCCGAGATGGCCAGCAGCAGGCGCGCCTGCATGTCACTGTACGGCCCAGAGATGACGAAGATTTTGTGGATCACCTCGTCCCCTTCATCGGGCGACGTCAAGTCGCGCTCATCAAAGCCGTAGGTGGCCATGAGCCGAAACGCTTTGGCGTAGAACGAGTCCCCCTCCGGCGTCCCCTCCCTGTCTGCCGCCTGGTTCAGCAGCTTCTGCACCTTGTCCTTGATCTTGTCAATGTTTTGCATGGTTACCCCCTCTTTTATGTGTTTTGTCAGCTGCGGTTTCGCCGCAGTGGCTTTAGTTATATAGGGCGGCCCCCACACGGCCAAGGGGCCAAGCGCGCAGCCTGTGGATACCGCCCGGCCTTCCCTGTGGATAACCAGCATTCGCGCTGGTCGGCTCGGTCGAGGCTTGCGGGGGGAGAAAACGGGTCTAGAGTCGGTCGCATGGCTGAAAAGGAATCGCTTCACACCACCCACGTTTGGCTGCACACCGTTGCTGAGGAGCTGGGCGCCAACCCGCAACTGGTCCAGGAGCTTGTCGGCGACATTTTGGATCTGACCGCCGCGGTGGCTCACAACGGGCCTTCCCGCCCCGCGGCACCGACTACGGCGTTCATCGTCGGCCTGGCGGCCGGCGCCAAGGGTGCGGATGCGCAGGAGATTCACTCCCTCATCGAGCGCGTCGAAACCATGGTGGACAACTACAAGAAATAGCCTATGAGCAGGATTAATCGCCGCTTCGCAGTTACCAAGGTCACCCGCAAGCCGGAATGCGGGTTTGTCACCGACACCCGCGCCGACACCGTGACAGTCGAGGAACCGCTAGAGCTTCGCGCAGGTGGGGAGACCATCAACACCACCATGCGCACCCCCGGCCACGACATTGAGCTCGCCCACGGATGGCTGTACGCGGAGGGCCTGATTAAGCGCGCCGAGGATCTGATCACGGCACGCTACTGCGCCGGCTCACAAAACCCGGAGGGCACGAACACCTACAACCTGCTCGACATTGACCTTGCGCCAAGCGCGAAGCCGCTGACCCCGGACTTTATCCGCCTGACCCCCACCACCAGCGCCTGCGGGGTGTGCGGCACCCAGTCCATTTCGGAGCTTTTGCACCGCACGCACGCACCGATTCAGCCGATCAAGCTGGACCCGGAGCTGGTCATGTCGCTGCCCGATCGCCTGGCTGAGCACCAGCAGCAGTTCCGCAAAACCGGCGGCATCCATGCGGCAGGTGCCTTCGATCTTGAGGGCAACCTGATCGTGGTGCGCGAGGACATCGGCCGCCACAACGCCGCCGATAAGGTCATTGGGCACTTGCTGCTTAACGACGCCCTCCCGGCCCACAACCTCATCCTTGTCATGAGCTCACGCGCCTCCTTCGAACTCGTGCAAAAGGCAGCCATGGCGGGCTTTCCTGCCTTGGTGGCGGTCTCTGCCGCTTCGTCGCTTGCGGTCGAACTCGCGCGCGAGGCAAACATGGCGCTTGCCGGGTTCACCCGCGGTGACCGTTTCAATCTCTACGCTGGCGAGCTGGCGTAGTCCTGTTCCTCACCCCTAAATCCTGGTGAGCCGGGTGGTTCTGCAGCGTCACCCGAATCACCACTGCCACTGCCACTGCCACTGCCACTCACGTCGCTTCGGGCACGGTACTTTCGCCGAAGCTTGGTAGCCGCAGCCTGCTCTGCCCCGGCTGAGGTGTTGAACTCAAGCGCACTACCAGCATCTCGCCGCAACCCAACCCTGCCGGTTCCAGGTTCCGATTCCACGTGACTGGTGTTGTAACGGTTGTCTTGGTGGTCATTGTTGCGCCGGTGATGGTGTCTACACAGCGGTGCTAGGTTGCCTATGTCGGTGTTTCCGCCTCTGATCCAGGACGTGATGTGGTGCGCTTCGCTTTCGCTCAGCGGCACATTGCATCCCGCCCAGGCACACACCCCATGGACTGCGAGCAGGGTAATGCGTTGCTCGATCGAGGCCGTGCGATGGGTGCGGTAGAGGTTTAGGGGGATGGACGTTGCGGCGTCGATAGTAAGGACAAAGTCCGGGGTGCCACCCATGCCGAGCCGAACTAGGTCGAAGGCTGAAAGCTCGATGCCGGTATTGCTTTGGAACTTGGTGTGCGCGTCAGCGTTTGCAAGCTGGTCAAGCGTCACCGACACCACAACTGAGGCGCAACCACGGTCAGTGGCAGGCTTGTCGCAGTGTTCCACGTGCCTGAGCATCCGGGAGAACTGGTCGTATCGACGCTGCGTCGGCGTCCTGTAGTCTTCCACCCCTTCCGGCAGATTCGAGTTGGGTGCCAACCCTCGGTCCAGGTAGGCCTTGAACAGCGCCATGTCGCTTGCAGGCAGGACCATGCGGACGTCATAGTTACCGTCCGAGCGCTGCCGGCCAAACGTGACTGCGCGGTGCTCCATACCCACGTTGGGGTTCAGCCCGCCACGGCGCGCACGACGGTTCTCACGATCAACCCACCCGCGGACCAAGCGACGCAGGTCCACGACGTCGCGAGAATCGGCCTCACGCAGCGCGTCATTGAGCAGGCGCAGGCGCTCCCCGAGCGCCTCTTTCACAAGCTCGTCGAGCTCCTGGCGAATCGCCTCCTGTTTGGCGGCGTTGATCTTCTCCGCACGCCGGCGGGCCTCCTTCTGCGCCTTGCGTGCGCGCTCACGCTCTTCCTGGCGCTGCCGCTCCTGCTCAGCCTCGCGAGCCTGGCGCTGCGCCTCCTCATCAGCACCAGCATCAGCGCCAGCATCAGCACCAGCCTCAGCCTCAGCCTCAGCGCCACCGAAGAGATCATCTCCCTCCGGAACCACCGGCTCCCCAAACAAATCCCGTCCCCTAGCGAGCCGGTCATACGCATCCTTCGGGCTGCAGCCGAGGCGCTCCTTCAAATACGCAGTGGCATGCTTTGCGCCAACCAGACGCCCGGCCTCATCGCGCTCACAGATCGCGGCAAACGAGGCATCAATCAAACCCTTTGCCGCAATGAACCCTTCGAGGCGCTCCATGTCCTCGTGCACGTCCACAAACTGTACCTGGTCCGGATCGGCGAACATGTCGCGGATCTGCAGCATCGCAGCGCCGAGCGTTTCTACCAAACGCGTCAATTCTGATGCCATGTTCGCCCCCTTTCCGGAACTCTTGCTGGTGCGTTGTAAGCGTCGTTAAGAACTGTGCTTAGTACCTTAAAGACGGATCACACACACAAACCCCATTTTTCGGCCAAAAACTATCAAAGCCGCAGGTCGCCATCAAAATTACTGTGACCAACCTCACATTTAGGCGCCGAAACACAACCCCACCAGACCCATCAGACCACTCTCGTTACATCTAAAAGCAAAGAAAAAGCGGCCCACACCAACGTGCGGACCGCTCAGAAGAAGCTACCTAGCCAATGAACATGCCAGACGCCTTCACAATGGTCTCCCACAGGCCGTAAAGCAGGGACGCACCGATGAACAGCGCGAGCACCATGGACACCGTTGCATGGACGCCACCGGAGTAACCGTTAGCGTGACCGTCGCGCTCTGCCTCGGTCTCCGCATCCAGAACGGACTGGCGGTCAGCGTCAGCCTTAGCCTTCACCACTTCCGGATCCTCCATCCAGCGCTCAGCAACCGGGCGAACAAGCAGGTTTGCAATCAAACCAACAGCCAGCAGGCCACACATGATGAACAGGGACAGCCTGTAGAGCTCCGGACCCTCGTTGCCGCGTGCCGCCTGGGACTCCACAACCATGTTGACAATCAGCGGGCCAGCCACACCCGCTGCGGACCATGCAGTGAGCAGGCGGCCATGGATAGCGCCGACCTGGTAGACGCCGAAGAGGTCGCGCAGGTACGCCGGGATCGTTGCAAAGCCACCGCCGTAGAAGGACAGGATGATCAGCGCACAAATCACGAAGATGGCCAGGTTGGCTGCGCCTGCCGTAGCCAGTGCCAGATAGAGCAGCAGGCCCAGGCCCAGGTACACCATGTAGATGTTCTTGCGGCCAATGATGTCAGACAGCGTGGACCACACGAAGCGGCCACCCATGTTGGTCAGGGAAAGCAGACCCACGAAGCCAGCTGCAGCGCCTGCGGTAATTGCCGGGAAGAAGTCCTGGATCATCGGCGCAGCGTTTTCCAGGATGCCAATGCCTGCGGTGATGTTGCAGAACAGGATCACCCACAGGCACCAGAACTGCGGGGTCTTGATTGCGTTAGCAGCAGAGACGTTGCCCGCGGTCTTCAGCGGGGACTTCTTTACCTTCGACGGGTCGAAGCCAGCCGGGGCCCAGTCCGGGTGCGGCAGGCGGATCGCGTACGCACCCAGGGCGATAACCACCAGGTAGAGAATGGCCAGGGTCAAAAACGTCGGTTGCAGACCAGCGGCACGGTTTGCAACCTCAGCGCCGCCACCGAAGAACTCCATCATGCGGTTGGACACCGGCGACGCAATCAGCGCGCCGCCGCCGAAGCCCATGATGGCCAGGCCAGTTGCCAGGCCCGGGCGGTCAGGGAACCACTTCATCAGCGTGGACACCGGGGAGATATAGCCAATGCCCAAGCCGATACCGCCAATGAATCCGTAGCCCACATAAACAAGCCAGAGCTGGCCCGTCATAATGCCGATGGTGGCCACGAAGAAGCCAACCACCCACAAGGCGCCAGAGACTGCCATGGACGCGCGCGGTCCGACTCGCTCAACCCACGTGCCAAACAGGGCGGAAGAAATACCGAGCATCAAAATGGCAAGGGAGAAGATCCAACCGACGGCAACCTCACCCACGGTGAAGTGCTCCATCATTGGGCGCTTAAACACGGAGAAGGCGTAGACCTGGCCAATGGACAGGTGGATAGCCAGCGCTGCCGGCGGGATCAGCCAGCGATTAAACTCCTTTGGCGCGATGATTGCGCTGCGGGAAAAGAAAGACATAAATAACCTTCTAAAGGTGACGGGGATAACAATCTAGCCGTGATCGTAAACTACGTCACGAGCGTCGGCAAGCAAAAAGCCCCTCAGCAGAGGGGCTCAAAGCTATAAGGAAAGCATGCGACAGGCTTATGCCTGCTGCATCTTGCCGTCCTTGTCCACGAACGGGAAGCCGAGGTGGCGCAGCAGTGCGCGGCCTTCGTCGTCGTTCGTTGCGGTGGTCACCACAGTGATGTCCATGCCGCGGGTGCGATCGATCTTGTCAATGTCGATCTCGTAGAACATGGTCTGCTCGGACAGGCCGAAGGTGTAGTTACCGTTGCCGTCGAACTGCTTGTCGTTCAGGCCACGGAAGTCACGAATACGCGGCAGAGCCACGGTCAGCAGACGGTCCAGGAACTCCCACATACGGTCGCCGCGCAGGGTGACCTTTGCGCCGATCGGCATGCCTTCACGGAGCTTGAAGTTCGCGATGGACTTCTTTGCGCGACGCAGCTGCGGCTTCTGGCCGGTGATTGCGGTCAGGTCCTCGAGTGCGCCGTTGATGACCTTGGAGTCACGTGCAGCGTCACCGACACCCATGTTGACCACGATCTTGGTCAGGCCCGGGATCTGCATGACGTTCTCGTAGGAGAACTCATCATTCAGCTTGGTGCGGATCTCGTCCTGGTAGCGGGTCTTCAGACGCGGAGTGTAGTTCTCGCTCATGCTAGATGTCCTTCCCGTTCGACTTGGCCACGCGGACCTTGGCGCCGTTCTCGTCGAAGCGGTAGCCAACGCGGGTCGGCTTGCCGTCAGAGTCGAGCAGCATCACGTTGGAAATGTGAATCGGGGCCTCCTGGGATACAACGCCGCCGGACTCTGCGCCGCGCTCGTTGTAGGAGTTAGCCACGTGCTTCTTGATGCGGTTGACACCCTCAACAAGGACCTTGTCGCGCTGCGGGTAGGCCTCAATAACCTTGCCCTGTGCACCCTTGTCCTTGCCGGCGATGACCTGCACCATATCGCCCTTCTTGATCTTCATGGGTTAGATCACCTCCGGAGCGAGAGAAACAATCTTCATGAACTTCTTGTCGCGCAGCTCACGTGCCACTGGGCCGAAGATACGGGTACCGCGGGGCTCGGTGTCGTTCTTGATCAGAACTGCTGCGTTCTCGTCGAAGGAGATGTAGGAGCCGTCCGGGCGACGGGTTTCCTTCTTTGCACGCACGACTACGGCGCGCACAATTTCGCCTTCCTTGACGTTGCCGCCAGGGGCTGCTTCCTTCACGGTGGCGACGATCGTATCGCCGATGCCGGCGAAGCGCTTGACAGATCCGCCGAGTACGCGGACGCACAGGATTTCGCGTGCACCCGTGTTATCGGCGACCTTCAGGCGCGATTCTTGCTGAATCACTATTGGTCTCCTGACCTGGGTCAATGTGCGCCAGATTTCCGTCCTGTACGCACGTGGTCAATGTTTTTTGGAGCCTCTTGCTTATCGACGAACCTCGTGCGCTCGTCCCTCGCACACGAGGAGAACGCAGTCTGGCCGAAGGGTCTCGGACGGATCCGACCAGCAACAGACAACTGGAGTATTCAACCACGTCCTGCCCTATTTCCCCAAATCGCGCCGCCGAGAAATGTCGCTATGCGCGAATCTCTTGTAGATTGACCTCGATGAGTTTCCACGTGTCAGCACCGAAGTCCATCGAGAAGAAGCTCGATTTGTTTACCCAGGAGCCGGCCCGCTTCGCTACGAGGGCAATGCTTGCTGGCGTGTTTCTGGGCATTATGACGGCGTTCGCGGCAAACACCGCGACCACGATTGAATCGCTCGCGCCCGGCATGGGGCGCTATGCGTTCGCCTCAATCTTCGCGTCCACTCTGTACATCATTGTGGTGCTGCAAGGCGAGCTAGCCACCGGCGACATGATGTTTATGACGTATGGGGCGGTCCACAAAAAGAACACGTTGCGCAAGGGTTTTGCCCTCGTGTGTTTTGTCACCCTCTTCAACCTCATCGGTGGCGTGCTGGTTACCTCCATGATTGCCACGACGACGATCGGTGAGGCGGTGACCACGGACAGCTTCATCTATCAGCTGATGGTGTCAAAGCTTGAAAAGCCGAGCGGCAAACTCTTCATCGAAGCGATTTTGGCCAACATCGTGGTCAACATCGCGTTTATGCTCTCAGCCCAGGCGGGGAAGGATTTCACGGCCAAACTGCTTGGCGTGATCGTGATCATCCCGGCTTTCGCAGCCATGAGCTATGAGCACTCGATTGCCAACTTCGTGCTGACTTCTCTGACTGGTTTTGAGTTCGGCCCAGCCGCCATCCCCGGCTACACGCTGGACAACGTTCTGCGGCACTGGGCGATCGTTTGGGTTGGAAACTTCATCGGCGGTGGCCTCATCATGGGCGGCATCTATGGCTGGCTCAACCTGACCAAGACGGAGTACAAAGACTAGTTCCCCACGACTGGCTTCCCGCCGTCTGCAACAATGGGTCGGGTGAATACCCCCATGCTTGACCCGATTGATGCGGTCACTCGCCTGCGCAACGCGCTGGCCGCCACGACGCTGCCCGATGAGGCGGCCGCTGAAGCGCACGCAGTGGTGAATCAGTTTGACGATTACATCCTGCCCCGCCTGGCCAACCTGGATGCCCCGTTGCTTGCCGTCATCGGCGGCTCCACCGGCTCCGGCAAGTCCACGCTGGTCAACGCGCTTTTGCGTGAGCGCGTTTCCAACCCGGGCGTGATCCGCCCGACCACACGCCAGCCGGTGTTGGTGGCGAATCCGGGCGATGCTGAGTGGTTTAACTCCCCGCGCGTCTTGCCTGGCCTGACCCGCTCCCACGGCGCGGGCAACGAGCAGTCCACCACGTTGCGCATTGTGGAAACCCCGAACCTTCCGCAGGGCCTTTCGCTTCTAGACGCCCCGGATTTCGACTCAATCGATGACCGCAACCGTGCCCTCGCAACACAACTCCTGGCGGCGGCGGATCTGTGGATCTTTGTCACCACCCCGGCGCGCTACGCCGATCAGCTGGTGTGGAACTTCCTGCACGACGCGGCCGCGCGCGGCATCGAGGTCGTAGTGGTGCTCAACCGTCTCGACGAAGCCTCTGCCGAGACCGTGCCGCAGGATCTTCGCCGCATGATGGCTGAGGCGGGGCTTGAAGATGCCACGGTGTTCACGGTCCCGTTCGTGGTCGACCTTGGCAACAACCAGGAAACCCAAGCCACAGACGAGTTTCTGCCCGCAGAGCTGGTCGCCCCGCTGAACACCTACCTGCACGAGCTTGCACAAGATACGGCAGCCCGGCGCGCGGTTGCAGGCAAGACGGTCGCGGGCGCTGTTGAGGGGGCGTTGGCGAAGGTGGATGCGGCGGTGGTGACAAGGCAGCGTCGTGAAGACTTTGCTAACCAGCTGGATGCAACCATCTTCGATATATATAAGGACGCGCACCGGCATATTATCGACGCCACCTCGGACGGCCAGATGCTCCGCTCCGAGGTGATGGACCGCTGGCAGGACGTGGTGGGCACCTCCGATGTCTTCCGTGGCTTTGAGCGTTGGTTCTCCCAGACCGTAGACAAGGTGGGTAGCTTCTTCTCCGGCCAGCCTGCCCCCTTGCGCGAAGTGGAAACTGAGCTGGAATCCGGCCTGCACGCCGTGATTGTGGACGCTGCCGATACCGCCTCTTCCCGCTCCTGGTCCCGTATCGGCGTGATGGCCCCGCAGTTGCGGGAGAACGCTGACCCGGCGCTTGCGCGCGCAAGCCAGGACATCAATGAGCAGGCGGCGAAGCTGATCCGCGAGTGGCAGTCCGGCATTCTGGAGCGCATCCAGAACACCGCTGGCGAGAAGCGTCAGCGCGCCCGCGTGATGTCGCTTGGCTTGAACATGTTGACCGTCGCGCTGATGTTGGTGGTCTTTTCCACCACGGCAGGGCTGACCGGCGCGGAGATCGGCATCGCCGGCGGCTCTGCCGTGGTAGGCCAGAAGCTGCTGGAGACTATCTTCGGCGAAGACACGGTGCGCAGGATGGCTGCGGATGCCCGCCGCGACCTGGACCAGCGCCTGGACCACCTGCTGCGCGCGGAGCGCGAGCGCTACCACGTGCTGACGGACCCGCTGTTTGAGGGGGCCTCGGCAGAATCCATCCGCAACGCCGCAGCAGAAGCTCGCACTGCTATTGATCAGCGCTTCCCCGGCACGCTTGCACCGGCCCCAACCCAAGCGAACACACCCGCGCTGCCAGCCACAACAGAAGACGTCAACGAAAGCTTCCAGGCCGGCACACTCCGCGGGCTGTTTGACCAGCTTCGCGGCACGTTCAGCCCGCAGTCTCGCAACGATGGGAGCGCAGAGTAATGGGCATTTTCCAACGTAAAGCCTCGCTCGGTGACCGCCTGACCGCGCTCAACGAGGCCGCCGACATCGCCGCACCCTACCTGCCCGCAGATGAGGTGCAGCGCCTCAAGCAGGTAGCGAAGGCGGGCTCTGAGCGCCGCGCGCTTTCCGCCGAGCACACCGTGGTGGGCTTTTTCG
Source organism: Corynebacterium riegelii (assembly GCF_016728505.1). GTDB lineage: Bacteria > Actinomycetota > Actinomycetes > Mycobacteriales > Mycobacteriaceae > Corynebacterium > Corynebacterium riegelii. The sequence continues at coordinate 1,042,676 of NZ_CP068159.1, read as the reverse complement.
GCGCCACCGGTTCCGGCAAGACCAGCCTGTTCAACGCCGTGGTTGGTGAGGACCTGGGCAAGGCCGCCGCGCGCCGCCCCACCACGTCCTCTCCCCTGGCCGCGATCTGGCACCCGGAGAATTCCGAGGAGCTGCTCGATTGGCTCGGCGTTGAGGACCGACGCGAGCGCAACGGCGATTTCGCCCCTGGCGCGGGCCCGTTGATCCTGCTTGACTTGCCGGATTTTGACTCGGTGGAGGCCTCCAACCGTGCGATCGCGGAGCGTCTCGCCGGCCAGGTGGATGTGCTGGTGTGGGTTTCTGACCCGGAGAAGTACGCCGACAGCGTGATCCATGACCAGTTCATCCGCCCACACGCGGCACACGCGGAGGTCACTCTCGCTGTTTTGAACAAGGCCGATCTGCTGCACCCGAATGATCGCCCAACCGTGGCCAATTCCTACAAGGAGCTTTTGCTTGCCGACGGCCTCACGAACACCACCGTCATCACCACCGCAGCCCGCACCGGGGAAGGAATTGAGGATCTCAAAGCGGCGATCGCGAAGGTAGCCAAGGCGCACAACGCACAATCTGCGCGCATCACGGCAGATATTCAGGCGGCGACTGGGAAGTGGGTGCCCGCGAAGGTTGCCGGTGGCGTCGATAAGCAAGCGAAGCAAGCTCTGGACGCAACCCTGGCGCAGGCCGCAGGCGCCCAGCGCATCGCGGAGACCACCGCGGCCGCCTACCGCAAGCGCCTCCACCAGCGCACCGGGTGGCTGCTGACCAGCTGGATTTCCCGCTTCAGGCCGGACCCGTTGAAGCGGCTGGGTTTGCGTGAAGAGTCGGACACGGTGGGCGTGCACCGCACCTCCCTGCCGGAGTTGGATGCAGCGTCCAAAGCCGTGGCCAACAAGGGCCTGCGCGATTACTCCGTGGCCGCCGCGCGCGATGTGCCCAACGCCTGGGCAAGCGCCATCGCGGACCGCACGGAGGAGATCTCCCAGAACCTGCCCTCGGAGCTGGACCAGGCGGCGGCGCGGACAAAGCTGCCCGCGCAACCGTCGAAAGGCTGGAACGTGCTCGCCGTATTCCAGTGGCTTGCCCTGCTCGCCGCGCTGGTGGGAGTGATTTGGTACCTGGTGGTGGCGTTCGTGCCGGGTGTGCTCACGCCGCTCCTTGGTGGCGACCTTGTCCCAGAGGTTGAGGGCTGGCCTATCCCCACCCTGCTCATCCTCGCAGGTCTCCTCACCGGCATCCTGATCGGGCTATTGACCACGGTGTTTGGCGGCATCATCGGCGCGCGCGTGAAACGCAAGACCAAGCAAGCGCTGACAAAGGAAGTCGCGGCAGCCTCACAGACCGCGGTGGTGGAACCACTGCAGCGCATTCGTGATGACTACGACAGGTTTGCCAAAACCATCACCGTTGCCGCTGGGTAGCGTTTGCCTCCAAGCTCGACAAGGTTTACACTTGCTACAGTTGTTACAGTTAATACAGATACGTGACTGCATGCACTGGAGGGACAATGTCGAACGCCGTACTTGGCCAGCTGAAAAGCACTGAGTTTACCGATGCTGACGCTGAGCGCCTTCGTGACTTTATCCAGGAAAACACTGGGTCCAATCTCGCTTTGGTGCTGCGCTCAATCCTCCTTGCGCTAGAGGAGGGCCAGTCCGTCAATGTTCTTGCGGACGATGCAGAACTATCTCCCAACGAAGCCGCCAAGCTTCTCAAGATGAGCCGCCCGCACCTGCTCAAGTTCATGCGCGATGGTTACCTGCCGTTCCACATGGTTGGTTCTCACAAGCGCATTCGCGTGTCCGATCTCACGGCTTTCATGCAGGCCCGAGAAGCTGGTGCAGAGATTCTCGCAGATGCACTGCACGGCACCCCTCAGACCCCAGAGGTTCCAGCAGCGCACCCCTTCTCAGATTCCGAGATCAACGACCTCAACGATCTGTAGTTTTCCGTAGATACGACTGCAGAGCCTGCGCTACCGGTTCCCCACGTTCACACTCCGGACAGATGGGGAGGTGCGCATGGGTTTGTTCGTCCCCAATTGGAACCCACCACTTTCCACACACTGCACGGATGGCTTTGCCCGTAATAAAGGCCTCCGCCAACGCCCCCTTGGTGGAGTAATGCAAGTATTGCGGCGCTGTCACCTTACGCAATGCCACCGGTTGGTCTTGTTGCGGAATGTCAAGCAAGGCAATAAGTTCCGCACGCGAAAGAGCAATCTGGACCACAAACTCCAAATCAGCGAATGTTTCAGCCGATTCCTCGTCAGTCTGAAAAAGACAAAATACCGACCGCAAGTAGGCCTGTAACTCTTGGTAGTTTTTCTGCCAGTTTTCGAGACGGAGAGATACAATCTCAACCTCATCTTGAGCGGTATCTACTTCCCAATCCTGAAAAGGGACTGTCTCCACATCAACGACAACAGACAAAGCGCCAACCTGGAGTTTCACCGGCTTGAGGGAAACCGTTGCATCTTTCAGTGCACCCAGTGTGGACTCCATCGCACAGCGGCCATATTCACGCTCACGATCCAGCCGCTCCTGCATTCCCAAAATTCGAAGATCTAATGCCGCTGGCCCCAAGGTTCCGTCCCGCTTCATCGCACCAAGCACCTTGTTTGCTTGCGCAAGAAAATGATCATGCGTATCAGCGTGGACTAGCCAAGCTGTATCACCGCCATCATGAACTACCGCGCCCCTCCATGCGGCGCCCTCCGCGTCTCGTGACTCAAAAACTCGGTGGTCAACGCTTCGAAGACGCTCGAAAATACCCTGGTCAAACCTCGCTTGGATGTAGGTCACCAGCGTAACCTCTGCTTGAGCATGCTCTACGGCTTGACGAAGATACTCGATCTTAACTTCCGGTTCAGATGCTCGTTTTGCATCGTTATACGCAGCGGCCGTGTATTCGGGCAGTTTGTCGCCCGAATACAGAATCTTAAGCACTTTGACCGTGGGCCTCACCGAAACCATGGTTTGTAGGCTACCCCGAAGCATCCACACCTCCGGTACCGTCGGAAACCATGACAACCAAAACCCCCAACGTTCTCTCCATCGCCGGCACCGACCCCACTGGCGGCGCCGGCATCCAGGCGGATTTGAAGTCCATCGCGGCCGCCGGCGGCTACGGCATGTGCGTGGTCACTTCCCTGGTCGCACAGAACACCCAGGGCGTGCGCGAGATCCACACCCCGCCACAGGAGTTCCTCCGCGCGCAGCTTGCCGCGGTATTCGATGATGTTACGGTTGATGCTCTCAAGATCGGCATGCTTGGCGACGCCACAACGACCCACACCGTCTCCTCCTTCCTCAAGGACAACCGCGTAGACATCGTGGTGGTAGACCCCGTGATGGTGGCAACCTCAGGCGACCGCCTGCTTACTGCGGACGCCGAGGAAGCACTACGCCAATTCGTGCGCGACCACGCCAGCTTTGTCACCCCGAACATCCCGGAGTTGGCTGTGCTCACGGGCAAGGAGCCTGCCCAGACGTTTGAGGAGGCCATCGAGCAGGGCCGCGGCTTTGCAGCCGACGCCAACGTCACCGTCGTGGTTAAGGGCGGCCACCTCACTGGGGATATGGCCTCCAACGCGCTGGTCACGCCAGACGGTGACGCCACGGTTACCGAGGTCGCCCGCGTGAACACGAAGAACACCCACGGCACCGGCTGCTCGCTGTCCTCGGCGTTTGCCACCCGCGTTGCTATTGACCCCACCCCCGCCGAGGCCTTGGCGTGGGCATCCGACTGGCTCCACGAAGCCATCGCGCATGCCGATGAGCTCAACGTGGGACAGGGCCACGGCCCGGTCAACCACTTCCACCAGCTGCGCCGTCTCGCAGGCCTGCTGTAGTTTCGCTACAAAACCAGCGCCCTACTCGTAGCGCAGCGCCTCAATCGGCTTCATGCGCGCCGCCCGATTCGCCGGGTACCACCCGAAGAACAGGCCGATCCCCAGCGAGAACAGCAGCGCGATCACAACCGCGCCCACCGGCGGCAGCGCCACCGACCCCATGGCGGCCGTCCCCGCCATGCCAAGCGCCGCACCAAGCAGCACGCCCAAGGCACCGCCGAGCAGGCAGATCATCATCGCCTCAATAACAAACTGGGTGCGCACTGCCCGGCGCGTCGCCCCCAGCGCCATGCGCACGCCGATTTCGCGGGTGCGTTCCGTGACAGACACCAGCATGATGTTCATCACACCGATGCCACCAACCAGCAGCGAGATCCCGCCAATGGCGGAGATAACCAGACTGATCATGGCCATGGTTTGGTTCACTTGGTCGATTTCAGACTTGGTGTCTAGCACCTTCGCCACGTAGTCCGCATCATCTGCGTAGGCCTGTTCGGCCCAGGTGTTGACGTCGCTGGTCACATCCGCAGTCAGGTCCGGCGAAAGGGTGCGAATCTGCAACATGCGGAAGCCCTGGGTCGGGTTCGCACTCAGGCGGGATTGTGCGGTGTATGGCACGTAGATGGACGCCTCTTCAAAGGTGCCTACCAGCGGCGAGGAGGTCTCAGCACGCCCGTAAGCGCCAACTACTTGGAAGGATGCGAAGCGTCCCGACACGTCAAGGTCCAGGCTCGCACCGATGGCAGAGGCCGGGTCCCCGTTGAAGTACGTGTCTACTACCTCGGGCGAGATCACGGCCACAGCGCGGTCGCCAACAATGTCGTCCTCGGTAAAGATACGGCCGGCGGTAATCGTGTGGCGTTGGATCTCAATGTAATCGGCGTTGACAAATTCCACGGTGGCGGTGCCCTCGTTCAGCCCGCGCGTCACGCGAGCGGATTCGCCGCCCGCTTCCAGGGCAATACCTTGCACTTTCGGCCCGATGAATCCGCGCAGTTGCTCCACCATGTCTGGTGTGATCAGGGAGGCGTCGGGGACGTCCTCGTACATCCAGGGGTCAGACTCGGAGTGGCGGGTTTTGACTTGGACGTTGACGTCATTAAGACCAAACTGCTCAAAATCGCTTTGGAGCTGCTGCTGCATGCCTTTGCCCAAGCTCATGATGGCTACAACGGCGGCGATGCCGATGATCACGCCGAGCAGGGTGAGCACGGAGCGCAGTTTGTTGGCTCGCAGGCTGGTCGCGGCCAGCCGGATCGCTTCACGCAGGTTCACTTATTCGCCTTTGGGGCTCTCGCTTGCCGACGCCTCCGGCGCCCCCTCCACCGACGTCTCCGCAGTCTCCACTGCAGTCTCCGCAGGCGTCTCCTCCGCAGTCTCCGCAGGCGCCTCCTCCGGCGCGTCCAGCGCCGGACCCACCGTTACGCGCTGGCCAATGCGATCGCGGTACTCCCCCGGCGTCTTGATTACGCGGGTGCCTTCTTCAAGGCCACGTACTTCGGCTTCCAGGTCGGTGACAAGGCCAAGCGTGACGTCGGCGGTGGCGACTTCGAATTCGGTGTCGCTGCCGTCGATAGGCCGAAGCACGAGTACGGAGTAGGTGCCATCCTTATCAATGATGGCTTCACGCGGCACAGTCAGCGCCGCCTTCGAGGTACCCGTGGTGATCTGGACTTTGGCGGTGCCGCCGATGCGCAGGCCCTCAGTATCGCCGGTGACTTCGATGGTCACGGGGAACTCCGGGCGCGCGGGCGCCTGGCCAGCGCCCTCTGCCCCGCCGGGTGCGGGTGCTGCCACCGAGGAGACATCTACAACCTTGCCCTTGTACTGCTTCAAACCGCTACTCGGGGTGGTGAAGGTGACCTCGTTGCCCACCTGCACCTTGCCGGAGTCAACCTCGTTGACGTTGGCGGTCAGGATCAGCCGGTTCGGGTCCGCAACCGTAGCCAAATGTCCCGAGGACGGCTGGCCGCGCTGCGCAAGCACCTCGGTGACCACGCCGTTGATTGGGGAACGCACCTCACCGGAGGCAATATCCACACGCAGCTGGCTTTGGCCAACCTCCGCGGCAGCCTGCGAGGCGTTCAGACTGCGCTGCGCCTGGTCCACGGTCGCCGCGCTCGCATCGATTTCCTGCTGCACCGCAAGGCGGGTGACCTCAAGCGCAATGTCCGCGTCGTTTTTCGCCTGAAACGCCTGAGCCACCGCACGCTGCTTCGCTTCCAAGTCCGCGTTCACACCCAGCAGCGAGGCATCGTAGGCCTTCTGCGCCGCATCCAGATCGCGCTGTGCGCCCGTGTAGCGCTGGTCAGACTCCAAAATCCCCACCACGGGGCTGATCCCATCAACTTGCTGCGTAAAGGCAGCGATGAAGTTCGCCGCATTCGCGCGCACGGAATCCAGTCCCGCCAAGGTCACGTTCCTGCGCGCGGTGTCCACCGCGTTTGCCTGCTGCACGGCCTCCGGTGTCAAACCGGCTTCGTGGAGCTGTTTTTGGTGGTTGAAGGTGGCCAACGTGTCGTCGTAACGCAGCTGCGCCTCACGCTGCGCCGCCTCAGCCTGAGTGATCCGGCCGTTGAGCCCCCGGTTCAGCGCGTCCTGTTGTTGGGAGAGTTGCTGCTGGGCTCGCTGGAGCTCATTTTGCGTTGCGACGTCCGACGACATCTGCTGCGCACGCTGCGCATCCAACTGACGCTGCGCACCAGACGTGTCCACCCGCGCCACAATCTGGCCCTCCTGTACCGGCTGGCCAATGCGCACATCCACCTCGGTCACCGGCCCGGTCAGCGTGGTGGTCAGCGCCACCACCTCCTGCGAACCAATGTCCGCGGCAGCCGAAACCTTGGCCACCACGTCCTTCGGCGCAAGCACCACTGTGTCTGTATCAGGAACAGAGGCAGCGCCACCGCCGCACGCCGCGAGTGTCAAAGCTGTAAACGCTGCCACCACAGCAGCGCCGAGGGTTACTCTCCGATTTTTCACGAAGTTAGGTTAGCAAATAACCCCATTAATATTCGAGCGCTACCGGGTTGCTATTCCACCGTCACAGACTTGGCCAAGTTGCGAGGCTGATCCACATTCAAACCGCGAGCTTCCGCCACAGCACACGCGAATATCTGCAGCGGCACCGTAGCCAGAAGCGGCTGCAACAGCCCAGCCGACTCAGGGATGCGGATCACGTGGTTAGCAAACTGCACCACGTCCTCATCACCATCTTCTGCAATCACTATGGTCACCGCACCACGCGCGCGGACCTCCTGGATGTTGGAGACCACCTTGGCGTGCAGGTTATGACGCGACCCCTTGGACGGCACGATGATAAACACCGGCTGCCCTTCCTCCACCAGCGCGATCGGACCGTGCTTCAGCTCGCCCGCAGCAAAGCCCTCAGAGTGCAGGTACGCAACCTCTTTCAGCTTCAGCGCACCCTCCAGCGCCACGGGGAAGCCCACGTGGCGGCCCAGGAACAGCACCGACTTGGACTGCGCTAACTCCTTGCCCAGCTGCTTGACCTGGTCCTCATTGTCCAGCACGTTCTGCAGCTTCTCCGGCATCTCCTCCAGATGATCAATGATCTGGCGGATCTCATCGGCGTACTTATTGCCACGCACCTGCGCCAGGTACAGCGCAAGCAGGTAGGCAGCCACAATCTGGGAGATAAACGCCTTGGTAGACGCCACGGCGATCTCCGGGCCAGCGTAGGTGTAGAGCACCGCGTCCGACTCCCTCGGAATGGAAGCACCCACCGTGTTACAGATCGCAATGACCTTCGCACCCTGTTCACGGGCGTGGCGCACCGCCATCAGCGTGTCCATGGTCTCACCCGATTGGGACACGGCAACCACCAGCGTCTGCTCATTCACAATCGGGTCGCGGTAGCGGAACTCATGCGCCAGCTCCACCTCCGTAGGGATGCGGCACCAGTGCTCAATGGCATAGCGCGCCACCTGCCCGGCATACGCCGCGGTACCGCACGCCACGATGATGATCTTGTTAATAGAGCGCAACAGCGACTCATCAATGCGCAGCTCATCCAACGTCAGCTGGCCGTCCTCATTGAAACGCCCATAGAGCGTGTCACGGATCGCCGCGGGCTGATCGTGGATCTCCTTTTCCATAAAGGAGTTGTAGCCACCCTTCTCAGCGGCGGTGATGTCCCATTCCACGCGGAACGGTTTGCCCTGGGCCACTGCACCGTCAAAGTCAGTGATCTCATAACCATCAGCAGTCAGCGTGACAATCTGGCCGTTGTCCATCTCCACCGCGTCGCGGGTGAATTCGATGAAGCCCGACACGTCAGAGCTCAAGAAGTTCTCGCCCTCGCCCACGCCGATCACCAGCGGGGAGTTCCAACGCGCAGCCACAATCCGGTCCGGGTGATCCGCGTGGATAGCCAGCAGGGTAAACGCACCCTCTAGGCGCTGCGCGGTCAGCTGCATCGCACGCGTAAGGTCCCCGTTTGCCTCGGTGTTGTAGATCTCCAGCAGCAGCGTGCCAGCAACCTCGGTGTCCGTGTCAGAGACAAAGGTGTAGCCCTTTTCTGCAAGCTCTGCTTTCAGCTGCGCGAAGTTCTCGATGATGCCGTTGTGCACCACCGCCAGCGCACCATTGCCAACCACATGCGGGTGTGCATTCGCGTCGGTCGGGCCGCCGTGCGTAGCCCAACGAGTGTGCCCAATACCTAGGTGGGAAGCGTCAAGGGGTGCGGCAGCAATCGCTGCCTCCAAGTCAGCAACCTTGCCAGCCTTCTTGCGGCATTCAATGCGCCCACCTGCGGCAACAGCAACACCAGCCGAGTCGTAGCCACGGTACTCCAGCCTGCGAAGGCCTTCAATAATGACAGTTTTTGCGTCGCGTTCACTGTTGTTCGCAGCGCCGACATACCCAACGATTCCACACATAGTTCAAAATTTTAAAGGCAAAAAGCCGCAAACCCCACAGCGGACCTCTCTAGATCTCCTGCGGGGTTGCTGAACGTTAGCCGTGAGCCTTACGGCCCGTGATGTTACGCCTTTTCCATACCAATCATTTGGCCGTCCGGGCGGAACACCTGCGCCACAGCCGGGCGCGGAACAGACGTGCCACCATCCGGCCAGTGAGAAGCCGGGTTTTCAAAGGTAGCGTCATCTTCCTCACCCGGGTGCTGCACGTTCACCAGCACCAGCTGGTCCGTCACAATCGGGCCACAGGTCTCAGCTGCGTACGGGACCGTGAGGAAGCACTTGGTCTGGCCACGGTTCTCACCCTCCAGGCCAATGGCGTAGAGGCCATCGTTGGAGCCCAACGCGTTGCCGTCGGTAGAGATCCACAGGTTGCCATGGGAGTCAAAGGCGATGTTGTCCGGGCAAGAGATCGGGGAAACCTGCTCCTTCGGGAAACCGCTGAAGTAGGTCGACGCCGCCTCCGGGTCACCGCAGACCAGCAGGAGGTTCCAGGAGAAGTCAGTGCCAGCGTGGTCATCTACAAGCTCCATGACCAGGCCGTTCTTGTTCTCGCGGATTGGAGCGTACTCGGTGACGTCTTCCTTGCTCTTCTTCTCATTCTCACCGGTTGCGCCGCGGTACTTGTTGTTAGTCAGCGACAGGTACACCTTGCCGGTAACCGGGTTGACCTCGAAGTCCTCCGGGCGGTCCATCTTGGTTGGGCCAACCTCATCCGCAGCAAGGCGGGTGTAGATGGCAACCTCCTCACCGGTGAAGCCATCAACGTGGGATTCAGCGGTGCCGTCCGCGTGCGCGGTCAACAGCGGGATCCACGTGCCGGTGCCGTCAAACTCACCGTCCGAAGGCAGGTCGCCATCACCGGTGATCTCGCCTTGCGGGGAGTTGCCCTCCAGGTTGGCAACGTAGAGCGTGCCCTCATCCAGGATGGTCATGTTGTGTGCAACATCGCCCTCCTTGATCTTTTTGGAGGAGACGAACTTGTAGATGTACTCAAAACGAGCGTCATCGCCGGAGTAGCAGACCACGGTGCCGTCCTCGGTGACGTGGATGTTGCCAGCTTCGTGCTTGAAACGTCCCAAAGCCGTGTGCTTCACCGGAATGGAATCCGGGTCATACGGGTTGATCTCCACCAGGTAACCGAAACGGTTGAACTCGTTCGGCTCCTTCGCCAGGTCAAAGCGGTCGTGCAGGCGCTCCCACTTACGCTCAGAAGCCTCCTCCGGCACACCGAAGCGCTTCACGTCGGCCGCCGGGCGCTCCCCCGTCACAGCCTTTGCATTGGCCCAGTACTGATCAATGTTTTCCTCACCAGACAGGAAGGTGCCCCACGGGGTCACGCCGCCGGCGCAGTTGTTGAAGGTGCCGAACACCTTGGTACCGGTCGGATCCACGGAGGTCTTCAGCAGGTCGTGGCCGGCAGCCGGGCCGACAATTTTGAACTCCGTCTCACCGGTGATACGACGGTTCAGCGGGCCAAACTCGCGGGTCAGCTCACCGGTCTTGTCGTCGCGCGAGACCTCAAGGATGGTGTGGCCGTGGCTGACAATACCGATGTTGATCTGCTCGTCCGTCGGGTTCTCCGGATCATAGTTCGGCAGCATCTGCGGCTCCGTGGAGTACTCGTGTGAGCAGACGTAAACCATACGATTTTTGTCAGTCGGGTGCTCCATCAAACCAGCGAAGTCATTGTTGAAGCCGAACTGGCGGGCAGCGGCTGCAGCAGTCTGGTTATTCGGATCAAACTCCGGGGCATCCTCATAGACCGGATCACCCCACGCGATCAGCACGGAGGTGGCATAGCCAGCCGGGACGACAACCTCGTCCAATTCGTTCGGCGCAACGCTTTCAAAGCGCATGCCTGCAACCGGGGTGATCATTGCAGCCGCGGCGTCCGTGCCGGACGTGGGGGTTGCGGCCTGGGTTTGCGTACCCGCATCGCCCTCAGCGCCACAGGCAACCAGCACGGCGGTACCGCCGAACGCCACGGTGGAAGCGCCGAAGGCCTTCAACACGCCACGACGCGACATAATGTCGCCGAAGTACGGGTTATCGGATTCGTTGGTGCATTCACCTGCACACGCATTACCGCACTTGTAGGTGCAGGTCAGGCTGGAGCGCTTGGAGTGAAAAAGGTTCTTACCCACAATGGACATTATGGTCTCCCCTAAGAAACGTTGGTAGCGATGATTGCTAGCGGTCACAAACGCCGCAAACGTTATTTCCGTTAACTAACCAACCGGGGAAGTCCAGGTGAACAGTTACTGAACTTTTTGCTTACCCAACCTTGCGTAGGTAGTAGTGCGGCGCGTCTGCGTAGAGCAGGGAGTTGCCAGTCAGCCCGCACCAGGCGTAGAGGTCAATATGAATAGCCTCGTTGATAGAGCGCAGGTGAAGCACCTCGCCCACCTCCATCTGGTCCCGAAAAAGCAGGAAAAGCCGCACGAGTACATCACCGCAGGCGATGTCTTCCGCATCCCAATAGTGCTGCGACTCGGGCGGCTCTTCCATAAGCTCCACTACTGCGTATCCCCCACCTGCTGCAGGTAGGTGTCGCGCGCTTGGACGATCTGCGCCAGCTGCTGCTGCGCAAGGCGATCTGCCACGATCGGGTTGTCCGCAAAGGTTGCAAACCCGCAGTCAGTACTCAGCAGCACGCGGTCTGTGCCAAAGGCCTCAACCGCAGCGGCAATGCGGGCCACCACGTCCTCCGTCGGCTCAAGTGCCTGCTGCTTTTGGTTGAGCACGCCGACGCAGACCCGCTGGTCCTCGCGAATCCCGCTCAGCGCATCCAAGCTGCCGGCACGTGGAGTGGCCAGCTCCAAGGAGAGCGTGCCCACATTCAGTGCAGCAAACAGGTCTACAAACGGGGCGTAGTCGCCTTCGAGTGCCGCCGATTCGTCCGTGGTCCAGTTGCCGCGGCACACATGCAACGCAAGCCGCTGCGGGTCGAAGCCCTCCGTCAGCTGCTCAAGCAGCGACTGCGCAAATGCGAGCTCCTCATCCACGCTGCCGGACAGCTCATCGAGCGCGCCGCACATGAAAGTGCGCCCGCCACCGTCGTGTCGGCCGTAGACCACCTCAGTCAGCACCGGCTCATCAATTTGAATCATCGCGGTGCCCAGCGAGTACAGCTCATGGAGTTCCTCGCGCAGCACGCGCACAATGTCGACGGCCATCTCCTCACGGCTTTCATACGCCCGGTCAGAGACACACTCCATCCACATCGTGCGGGTCAAAAGATACGGCCCAGGCAGACACACCTTCACCGGCGCGTCCGTCAGGGACTGCAGGAAGCGGACCTCATGAGCCACCAGCGGCTTATCGCGCCCGAGCAGGCCGAAGACCGCGGGGTGGCGGACATCTCCCGCAGGAACGTCCAACGCGCGCAGCTCGCGCTCAAACTCCTCCGGATCATCCACGTACGGAAGCAAGTCCGTAATAGGAATGAGCTGGCAGTTCTGCAGCCTTCCTGCAACGAAGCTGGAGTAGTTGTCGCGGCGCATCTCACCGTCAGTAACCACATCCACGCCGGCACGCTGCTGGGCGGCCAACACGAGCTCCACCGCATCATCGGCGGTGGCCTGGAACTGATCTTCCGGCATCCGGCCAGCCAGATTCTCGTGCACCGCTTCGAGCAGCCACGGCTTACGCGGCCACGACCCCATGGTCATTACCGAAAGCGGCGCAATCTGCGGCGCCGGCGCAGGCGCCGGGAAATCCGTTGGCACCGTGGGGGTGACCACTTCCTGGGTCACCGGCATCTGCGGGCGCTTGCGCTGCTTTGCGCCGCGCTTCTTCACCACTGGTTGCGGCGCACTCTCGGGCTCCGCTGGTTCATCCGAAGGCGTGTCAGCCCCTGCGAACGCTCCTTTACACACTAGGAAACGCCAGCGGCCTTGATCCGTCTCCTCGATCATGTTCACCAGCTCATTGCCGGTAAGCCGGCACCAAGAAGGAAGATCATCCGGGACAGTCGGCTCGTAGGAGATGATCTCCAGCAGCTGGCCCGGATCCAGCGGGTCGATGTGCTGACGGATCAGCAGCAGCAGGCCATTGCCGCAGTCAAGGTCTCCCCCATCAAAACTGGTGTGGGGCGCGTACGGGTGAGTTGCTTCTGCCACGTTGTTATGCCTAGTAGGACACGCTCGGCGTGCCATCTGCCAGGAACTCGACGAGCTTTGCACCGCCGACGATCTGTGCCCCCTCGATCAGCTGGTCTTCCGTGTAGCCGCGCTTCTTAATGCACGGCGCGCACACGTAGAGGGCGCCGCCAGCGGCGATGAAGTTTGCAATGAGCTCCTTGAGCGGTGCGAAGCCCTCCTCGTGGATGTCGTCGGCGTAGCCGTCAACAGCCAGGTAGGCGCCCTCGGAGGAGAGGAAGACCATGGTGTCCTGGGCGGAGCCGACGGCAGCGTTGGCTACGACAAAGCCAACAGTGGCCAGATCCGTGTCGTTCTTAGCGTGGGCAATGGTTACACAAAATTTTCCGGTAGACATGCCCGCTAGGGTACAGAAGGTTGGGACACGTTAGGCGTCGATAAGCAAAATGCGAAAAGCCGCACCACCCGGGAAACGGGGGTGCGGCCTTTGGCGCTAGTAACTAGCTAGAACTAGCGAGCCTTCTCAATGATCTCAATGAGACGGAAGTGCTTGTCCTTGGACAGCGGGCGGGTCTCCTCGATGCGAACGAGATCGCCGACGCCGGCGGTGTTGTTCTCATCGTGAGCCTTCACACGCTTGGTGGTACGCACAATCTTGCCGTACAGAGCGTGGGACTTACGGTCCTCAACCTCGACCACGATCGTCTTGTCCATCTTGTCGGACACGACGTAGCCGCGGCGGCGCTTCTGCAGGCCCTTCTCCTTCGGCTTAGCCTCGGTGTGCTTCGGGCCCTTGCCGGTGTTCTTCTCAGTCACGTTTGCCTCAGTCATGGTTATGCCTCAGCTCCTGCAGACTCGGGTACAACGGACAGGCCGAGCTCACGCTCGCGCAGCACCGTGTAGATGCGAGCAATGTCGCGCTTCACCGTGGAGATGCGGCGGTTGTTGGTCAGCTGGCCAGTGGCAAGCTGGAAGCGCAGGTTGAACAGCTCTTCCTTTGCCTCGGTCAGGCGGGTACGCAGCTCATCATCGTTGAGCTCGCGGAATTCGGATGCGGGGGTACCGGCAGCCATTAGAACTGGTCCTCCTTCTTAATCACGCGAGTCTTGCACGGCAGCTTCGCACCAGCGCGGCGCAGAGCTTCCATTGCAGTCTCCTCGTTCGGGTAGGACATCTCGAAAAGGATGCGGCCAGGCTTAACGTTGGCCACCCACTTCTCAACCGGGCCCTTACCGGAACCCATACGCACGCCGAGCGGCTTCTGGGTCAGCGGACGGTCCGGGAAGATGTTGATCCAGACCTTGCCACCACGCTTGACGTGGCGGTTGATAGCGATACGAGCCGACTCGATCTGGCGGTTGGTAACGTAAGCCGGCTCAAGAGCCTGGAGGCCGTAGTCACCAAAGTTGATCTTGTTGCCGCCCTTGGACACGCCGGAACGGGTCGGGCGGTGCTGACGGCGGTACTTCACGCGCTTAGGAATAAGCATGCTTAGCCCTCCTGCTTCTGCTCGGCGCGCTGCTGGCGGCGCTGGCCACCGCGGCGCGGACGACGATCGCGGTCGCCACGGCCACGACGCTCATTGCTCGGCGCATTGAGCTCGGACTCGCGAACGCCACCTACGACATCGCCCTTGTAGATCCACACCTTGACGCCAATGACGCCAAAGGTGGTGTGTGCTTCAGCCGTGCCGTAGTCAATCTCCGCACGAAGGGTGTGCAGCGGCACACGGCCCTCGTGGTAGCGCTCAACACGGGACATTTCGGCGCCGCCCAGACGGCCAGAGCACAGAACCTTGATGCCCTTGACCTGCGGGTTGCGCATCGCAGACTGGATAGCCTTGCGCATCGCGCGGCGGAATGCCACACGGTTGACAAGCTGCTCTGCGATGGACTGTGCGACCAGGGTCGCGTCAGCGTCGACGTTCTTGACCTCGAGGATGTTCAGCGCAACCATCTTGCCGGTGAGCTTCTCCAGCTCACGGCGGATGCGGTCAGCCTCAGCGCCGCGGCGGCCAATCACGATGCCCGGGCGGGCGGTGTGAATGTCCACGCGAACGCGGTCACGGGTGCGCTCGATGACAACATCGGAGATGCCTGCGCGCTCCAGGTTGTTCTGGAAGAACTCGCGGATCTTGATGTCCTCAGCGACGTAGTCGGCGTAGTTCTTGTCGGCGTACCAGTGGGACTTCCAATCGGAAGTGATGCCCAGGCGTAGGCCGTGGGGGTGGATTTTCTGACCCATTAGTTCGCCTCTTCCTTGGACTCGACGACAACAGTGATGTGAGAGGTGCGCTTACGGATCTGGAAAGCGCGGCCCTGTGCACGCGGCTGGTAACGACGCATGGTCGGACCCTCATTTGCGTAGCACTCTGCGATAACCAGGGTGCGCGGATCCAAGCCGAAGTTGTTCTCGGCGTTGGCCGCAGCAGAAGCGACGACCTTGGCAACCGGCTTAGCGGCTTCCTGCGGCGCGTACTTCAGGATCGCGAGAGCCTCAGCAACAGACTTACCGCGGACGAGAGCCAGCACGCGGCGGGCCTTCATCGGGGAAGTGCGCACGAACTTGGCCGTCGCGGATGCAGTGGTGATGGTGTCAGCCATTGCTTATCGACGTCCCTTCGTTTCCTTGACGTGACCCTTAAAGGTCTTGGTGGGTGCAAACTCGCCGAGCTTGTGACCAACCATGGACTCGTCGACGAACACCGGAACGTGCTTACGACCGTCGTGGACGGCGAAAGTGTGACCGATGAAGTCAGGGAGAATGGTTGAGCGGCGAGACCAGGTCTTGATGACCTGCTTGGTGCCGGCCTCGTTCTGAGCGTCCACCTTGTTGAGGAGGTGCTCATCGACGAACGGGCCCTTCTTCAGGCTACGTGGCATGTTGTCTTACCTCCTCTTAGCGCTTCTTCTTGGTGCGACGGCGGCGCACAATCATGTTGTTCGAGTAACGGTTCGGGTTGCGGGTGCGGCCTTCCTTCTGGCCCCACGGGCTCACCGGGTGGCGACCACCAGAGGTCTTACCTTCACCACCACCGTGCGGGTGATCAACCGGGTTCATAACCACACCACGCACGGTCGGGCGCCAGCCCTTCCAGCGCATACGGCCGGCCTTACCCCAGCGGATGTTGATCTGGTCAGCGTTGCCAACCTCACCAACGGTTGCGCGGCAACGGATGTCCACGCGGCGGATCTCAGAAGACGGCATACGCAGCACTGCGTAGTTGCCTTCCTTACCCAGCAGCTGGATGGACGTACCTGCGGAACGAGCCAGCTTTGCACCAGCGCCCGGCTTGAGCTCCACAGCGTGGATGGTCGTACCGGTCGGGATGTTGCGCAGCGGCAGGTTGTTGCCAACCTTGATGTCGGCGTTCGGACCGGACTCCACAACGGTGCCCTGCTTCAGGCCCTTCGGCGCGATGATGTAGCGCTTCTCGCCGTCGTAGTAGTGCAGCAGTGCAATGTTTGCGGTGCGGTTCGGGTCGTACTCAATGTGAGCAACCTTTGCCAGCACGCCGTCCTTGTCAGAACGACGGAAGTCAATCACGCGGTAGCGACGCTTGTGGCCGCCGCCGCGGTGACGAGTAGTGATGTGGCCGTGCGTGTTGCGGCCACCCTTCTTCGGGAGCGGGCGCAGCAGGGACTTCTCCGGCGTGGAGCGGGTAATCTCCTCGAACTCGGAAACGGAGCTGTTGCGGCGACCCGGGGTTGTCGGCTTGTACTTACGAATAGCCATAGTTTGTCCTTTTCTATCGTCTCTTCATCAGAGCGATGGCCTTAGGCCGTCGCACCGCCGAAGATGTCGATGGAGTCGCTGCCCTCGCGGAGAGTGACGTAGGCGCGCTTGGTGTCCTTACGCTTGCCAAAGCCGGTGCGGGAGCGCTTGCGCTTGCCCTCACGGTTGGCGGTGTTCACCGAAGCAACGTCAACGCCGAAGATCTCTTCCACGGCAATCTTGATCTGGGTCTTGTTTGCAGACGGGTTCACGAAGAACGTGTACGTGTTCTGCTCCATCAGCGCGTAGGTCTTCTCAGAGAGGACCGGTGCGATGATGATGTCGCGCGGATTCGCAACCTTAGCCATTTACTTCTCCTCCTCAGCCGTCGCTGCCGCGCCGGCAGGTGCAGCCACGACGTTGCCGCGGTTGATGAAGGTGTGCAGTGCTTCGACCGAGAACACAACGTCATCTGCATTCAGGACGTCGTAGGTGTTCAGCATGGACGGAGCGATAACGTGCACGCCCGGCAGGTTCCTTGCGGAAAGGCGGGAGTTCACATCGTCGCTGCCCAGGACCAGCAGAACGGACTTACGGTCGGTCAGGCGCTCAATGAAAGCACGTGCAGACTTGGTGGACGGGTTCTGGCCAGGGACCAGATCCTCCACCACGTGGATGCGCTCGTTGCGAGCACGATCCGTCAGCGCACCTGCGAGAGCGGCCTTGATCATCTTCTTCGGGGTCCGCTGCGCGTAGGAACGCGGCTGCGGACCGTGGACGGTGCCACCACCGGTGAAGTGCGGAGCACGGGTCGAGCCCTGGCGAGCACGGCCAGTGCCCTTCTGGCGGAACGGCTTCTTGCCGCCGCCGGAAACCATGCCACGGGTCTTCGTTGCGTGCGTACCCTGACGTGCTGCAGCCAGCTGTGCAATTACAACCTGGTGCATCAGGGGAATAGATGCCTCGCGGTCAAAAAACTCTGCCGGAAGCTCAACGGAGCCGTTGGTCTTACCATCAGCGGTGTGGACGTCAAGCGTCAGGTTCGTCATGCGTGAGCACCGCCCTTCACTGCGGTCTTGACGGTAACAATGCTGCCCTTGGCACCCGGGATTGCGCCCTTGACCAGGATCAGGTTGTTGTCGCCGTCGATGCGTTGGATCTTCAGGTTCTGGGTGGTAACGCGGTTACCGCCCATGCGGCCAGCCATACGCGTGCCCTTGAACACGCGACCCGGGGTAGCACATGCACCGATGCCACCCACACGACGGTGAGCAGCCTGGTTACCGTGCGAAGCACCCTGGCCAGCAAAGCCGTGGCGCTTCATGGCGCCAGCGTAGCCCTTGCCCTTGGTGGTGCCGACCACGTCAACGTAGGTGTCACCCTCAAAGATGGTGGCGTTGTACTCCTGGCCAACCTCGTACGCGGAGGTGTCATCCATACGGATCTCCACGACGTGGCGGCGCGGGTTCACACCGGCCTTCTTGAAGTGACCAGCCTGCGGCTTCTTGGTCTTACGGGGGTCAATATCGCCATAAGCGATCTGGATGGCAGAGTAGCCATCGATTTCGGGGGTGCGGATCTGGGTGACCACGCACGGACCAGCCTCGACGACGGTAACCGGGATAACACGGTTGTCCTCGTCGAAGATCTGGGTCATGCCGATCTTCTTGCCCAGAATGCCCTTCATCTGGTTGTCAGACATTTCAGTTCTCCTGCTTACTGGATGTTCACGTCAACGCTGGCCGGAAGGTCAATGCGCATGAGCGCATCGACGGTCTTCGGCGTCGGATCGAGAATATCGATGAGGCGCTTGTGGGTGCGCATCTCGAAGTGCTCGCGAGAATCCTTGTACTTGTGCGGAGAACGAATGACGGCGTACACGTTCTTTTCAGTGGGCAACGGCACCGGCCCCACGACGCGGGCACCCGTGCGGGTGACCGTCTCAACGATCTTCTTCGCGGATGCGTCGATCGCCTCATGATCGTAGGCCTTGAGCCTGATGCGGATCTTCTGTCCCGCCACGCTTACCTCTTCCTCGCATCCCCACGTTCGATTCCTTTCCCTCCCCGCTCGTTTTGAACGGAGTGAGAAACGGGCGAAGCGGTGGGGTTGTAGCTTCTAGTTTCTCTATAACGTTGTCCGGGCTGGGCCCTTGGCTCAACGCCAGTGTCTTGTAATTGACTGTCATGACACTTCAGAAAGTTGGGACGGGCGTGCAACAAACTGCTCGCGTACGTCTCCAGTGCTTTCCCCGCGCCTACTTACCTGCATAAGGCACATATATGACGTGGATGTCAGACTCGGAAGGGTGCGTGACTCTTCGCGTACTGCCGCTGTTTATTTGCCATGGCCCCTTCCCGGTGAAGGTGTCATGGTTACCTCACCATCGCTCGCCTTTTACAACGAGCCATGTCAAAGCAACCCGAGTATTTAAACACAAAGGCCACAAAAGCGCAAACCCCCGTCGCGCGTGAGAAGAAAGTGGACGGGGGATGCGTCGATAAGCAAAAGCTCCCTAGTGGTGCGAAACCGCGTTACCGGCCTCCCGCTCGTTGGAAGCGGACGTCATCTCCGCGAGCACCTCGGTGACCTTGATGTCCGCCACGGGCGACTCATACGGGTCCTCAAAAATCTGGTCCCCCAGGATGTTGAACACGTAGTCCATATCCTTGTCACCACGGCCGGAAAGGTTGACCAAGAGGTTCAGCTCCTCACCAGTCTCTTCCGCCTCCTCCGCCATGCGCAGCGCGTGCGCCAACGCGTGGGAGGACTCAAGGGCAGGAATGATGCCCTCATAACGCGAGAGGATACGAAACGCCTGCAGCGCCTCCACATCGGACGCCACCACGTACTCAGCGCGGCCCGTCTGCTTCAGATACGCATGCTCCGGACCAACGCCCGGGTAATCCAGGCCGGCAGACACCGAATGTGACTCAGCCATCAGCTCACCATCCTGGTCAGTGACCACATAGGAACGAGAGCCGTGGAGGAAACCGATCTTGCCGTGAGCCAGCGGCGCACCATGCTTATTGGTGTCCAGGCCTTCGCCCGAAGGCTCAACACCAATCAGACGCACATTGTCATTGCCCGGCTGATCCTCCAAGTACTGCGCGAATGCACCGATGGCATTGGAGCCGCCACCAACGGCAGCGATGACAGCATCCGGCAAACGACCAGTCTCAGCCAGCATCTGCTCACGCGACTCGCGCGAGATCACAGCCTGAAACTCCTTGACCAACGTGGGGAACGGGTGCGGGCCGCAGGCGGAACCCAGCACGTAGTGCGTCGTGGAAAGGTTCTCCAGCCAGTCCCCCAGCGCCACGTCAATCGCATTCGACATAGAACCGCCGTCCTCATTGGTCACCGGCGAGACCTTCGCACCCATCAGGCGCATACGGCGAACATTCGGCTGCTGGCGCGCAACATCCTGCGCACCCATATAAATAACGCACTCCATGCCCAGAAGCGCAGCCACCATAGCGGTAGCGGTACCGTGCTGGCCTGCACCGGTCTCTGCAATCAGGCGACGCTTACCCAAACGCTTTGCAATCAGCGCCTGCGCCAACACCTGGTTAGCCTTGTGCGCACCGCCGTGCGCCAAGTCTTCACGCTTCAAAAACAGACGGACGTTTTCAAGCTTCTTGCCCGTTTTCTTGGAGCGTGGCAAGTTCAGGCACTCATAGACCGGGGTTGGGCGCCCCAGGTACTTAGCCTGCAGCTCTGCAAGCTCGGCGAGAAACTCCTCATCATGCCGAGCATCAACAAACGCCTGCTCCAACTCATCTAAGACCGGGTACAACGAATCCGGTACATACTGTCCACCAAATTCACCGAAGTATGCGCTGATAAGCGTCTTGCGAATGTCCTGCGTCATGGACCCACATTATGCATGAGCCCAGCGCCCAGCGGGGCTAAACGGGTAGGGTTGAGCAGGTACACCAATCCAATGAAAGGATCATCATGGCTGACAACAACACCCCGAAGACCCCGAACACCCCGTCTACCACTGATTCCGCTGCCGATTCCAAGGCAGTAGAGACGGAGCAGGTTCGCCCGCGCAACGAGAACCTGGAGACCGATCACGGCACCACCGTTATTGATGACAACGTGGTGGGCAAGATCGCCGGCATCGCAGCCCGTGAAGTTTCTGGCGTTCACAACCTGGGCGGCGGCGCTGCACGTATGTGGGGTGCTGTGCGCGAGTCCTTCACCTCCTCCACCAACGTCCAGCAGGGCGTGAACGTTGCGGTGGACCAGGGCCACGTCAGCGTTGCTGTTGCCATCATCGCTGAGTACGGCGTTGCCATCCACGAGCTGGCTAACGCTATCCGCGAGAACATCACCGTTGCCATCACCCGCATGACCGGCCTGATTGTGGACCGCGTTGATGTGACGGTGCACGACGTGAACCTGCCGGAGCAGGAGACCGCTGTGCCGGAGCAGTACGACGAGAACGTGAACTACCAGGCTGCTAACCCGGCACTGGGCCAGTAGTTATGGCGCAGACCTCCGTAACCCGAGAAACCGCGGAGGCAGCCCGTACCGCAGCACTTGCAGTCCCCGGCGTTGCCGGCCTCCACGGAGGCCGCTTCGGCGAAGTAGCAATTCTGCTTCCCGGTGAACGCATCGAGGGGCTTCGTAACTCTCGCCGCAGCGTTGAGCGTGGCGGCGATAACGGCGGAGAGCACGGCACCGAACTTGGCCTTGAGGTCCACGTTGTGTTTGACGTTGGCTCTGAGCGCGAAGTGCAGGCTGTTGCAACCGACGTTCGTGAAGCGGTACTTCAGGCTACTTCTCTCGGTTTTGTAGACGTTGTGGTGGCGGATGCTGTCCGCGCGTCACACTAACTGGAAGACAATCTGGAAGATTTGGTGTTCCCCATGAATATCTTCGAAAACAAGACGGTGCTGGGCATCATCATCGGCCTGATCGTTGCGTTTTTCGTCACCTTTGGCGGTGTGTTCGGCCTGATTTGGCTGCTGCTGTTCACCGTCATCGGTGGCGTAATCGGCGCTCAGCTTGATGGCCGGCTGGACTTGGCCCGCGCCGTGAGCAAGACCTCCGGCAAGGGCCAAAGCTAATGGACGGCACGTTTTACCACATCAGCGAGAAGGCAGTTGAGCACGTAGCAGAGCAAGCCGTGCTCACTGTTCCCGGTGTACTCAGCCTCGACGCCCAGCTAGCTGGCCTTGCGGGGCGCAAGTACCCGCGGGTGAATGTGCACTTGGACCGCGCCTCAGCAATTGCTGCGGTAGAGGCCGAAATTGCCACCACCTACCCTGCCCCAGTTGCGGCTATTACGGACGCGGTGCGAGCCACCATCATCGCCCACATCCGTTCCCTGTGTGGGCTGGATGTTTCCCGCGTTCAGGTGCACGTGGCCAATGTGCAAACTGAGACGGACGGCCACCGTGTGACTTGGGATGATGTGGCTAGCCACAATGCATCGGCTGAGCCGGTTGGTATCCGCATATCCCCTTCGCCGGTCACCTCCCCGGTAACGAAGGACCCCATCGCACTTTCGCCGATTGAGGTTGACTCACAGCTGGATGAACTGCGCGAAGTGACGGTTCCTGCGCCACCTGAGGTTCGCACCACAGGCTTTGACGCACCGCCGCTGCAGCTCACCGACATTGTCGTGCCACCGCCGCTTGAGACGTTTTCGCCTGAGACTCCTCAGCCGCGCCAGCTTGCTGAAGTGCAGCGTTTCGTTCCGCAGGCTGCGTCCGTACACGCTCCGTACCCGCGCCCGGTCAAGGGCGCTACGGTGCCGCCGCGGCGCGCGCTCAAAGAGGTGTACATCAACCGGAGCTCTGTTGTGCCGGTAAGCGCTCCCGCGGCGCCGCACTTGCGTCCGGTTGGGGTGCCCTCGCCGAGACCTGTGAAGCGCCCTGAGGCCCCGATGCCGCAGCCGTTGAAGCAAATCACGATTCGACCGGTGGAGAAGTATTATGACCGCACCCGTTAAGGACCACACGGAAGCGCCAAACCGCCCGCTTGGTCCGCACCCTGGCGCTGAGCCGCGTGCGAATCCGGCTGTCCGTTGGATCACTGTTGTGCTTGGCGTGCTCCTGATTGCGCTTTCCGGCGTGTTGGTTCGGGAGCTTTGGTTCTACGCCCAGGACCAGCCGTTTACCTCTTGGTTGTTGCCGGTATTTAACACGATGGCTTCCTCGCTTATCGACGCAAAGGTGGTCACCCTCGGCATCATCATCGCCCTTGTCGGGCTTTGGTTTGTCATCACCGCCTTCATCCCGAGGGCTCGTACCCATGTGCGCGTGGACTCCCCCGCTTCTATTTGGGTACGTCCCGTGGATATTGCCCGCAAGGCAACCAACGCAGCCCGCGCTGAGACCGGCAGCACTACGGTCCGCTCGAAGGCGAACCGTAAGAAGCTGACGGTTGAGATTGATGATGACGGCACTGGCTCAACCCAGGAGCGTGTGACCAGCCTGCTTAATGGTGAGTTCAGCCGTCTGCAGGCGCCGCCTGCGGTGGCAGTGAAGGTGAACCAACCGGCACCTGCGCCGGAGACCGCTACTACTGAACAGGAGGTACAGCGATGACTAAGGGACTTTCCTTCTTCGACCGCCTCGTAGTCTTCCTCTTCGGACTGCTGCTTATTGTTGCTGGCTTTGTGCCGGTGGCGCTGTACTGGGACATCCCCTACGTCAGTGATTGGATTAACCAGTTCAACCGGGCATCGATTTCGGAGGTGCCCTACTACGGCTGGTACAACACCGCGCTGATTATCGCGGCGATCGTCCTGTTTTTCGTCGGCCTGTGGCTAATCCTGGCCAACATCCGCAGCCGCGCGTTCTCCAACAGGGAGATCGCGGCAGCGGACCCGGCACACGGCGACACGGTGATCAATGTCCAGCGCGTTGCCGAGGCGGCCTGTACGGCGATTACGCAATCCCCGTCCGTATCGCGTGCGTCGTGCAAGGTTGCAATGGTGGGCAAACGCCCAACCGCTACCTTTACCGTCATCGCTAACCCTTCCTATGACCTGGGTGAGGCGATCAGCGCCATTGAAAGCGCTAACGAGGATTTCCGCGTAGCCAACCACACCATGGAAATTGACACGGTGTGGAAGCTGCAGCTGGACCGCGTCGCAGCGTAGCCGCTACCAGCGTTTAGGCCTCCAACAGATACGCCTCTTTCAGTAGCCCCAGTTTGCGCGGCCTCCCGCCGCCGGCTGGGGCTACAACTATCTCAGCGCCCGGCGTACAAGCCAGCAGCTGGTCCCACGCGATCGTTTCAAGCAGCGATTGTCTCCCCTGCACAGTCCATAACCAGATCCGCTGCCCGAGGATCACCCTAGAGCCGTCCTCACATTGCAGGAGCCAGCGTTCCGAGCCGACGTCCACACGCCGCAGGCCATCGAGCATGTCGGCGTCTTTCGGTGGCAACCCGGTGATCATTTCAACGACGCCCAGCCGGTGCTCTACGCCTTCTGTATCCCGCACCACCAGTGGCCGGCCCGGCCCTGTTGGCCGGAAGGCGTCATAGCGCCACACCCCGGGCATCCGTTTCGGGTCTGCAGCGTTTCGCACTATCGCCGTGGTGCTTGTCAGTGTGATGGTGAGCTGTGGCGCTGTCGTAGCGATGCACACAGTGCGTTCCAGTGGCGCTGTCAGCAGGGATGGGTGTTCTCTTGCAACCTCATCCAGGATTGCCAGCAGCTCGTCCTCGGTGGAGCCCCAGGACAGTCCACGGTTCTGCAACACACCTAGAAAAGCCGGGAGTGTGAGGTCTGGTTGGCCTTCCCACGCATCTTGGAGCCTCGCTATGAGTTTAGGGATGCGGGTCGGGTCAGTTTCGTGCACGCGAGCATTGTAGCCGAGCCCGTCCCATCTGATCTGGCACAAGTTGAGGCCGCGAGTTCGTACTCCGCAACGCGGCCTCCTCACGCTGATCGCGTTTGCGTAAGCAGGACGAACGGCCTGCGAATAGCGCTGGAACACAGATATGCAGGGGAAGATATGCAGGTTCCCAGCTCAGAGCGTTTTTTCAATAAGTGAGGCCTTAATGAAAATTGGCCGCTACCTGCAGACCTGCATTTCTTCCCCTGCATATCTGTTGGGGCAGGACCGGACCGGACAGGACAGGACCGGACCGGACAGGACCGGGCAGGCTCCCCGATCCAGGCTATAGCTGCCCAAACACCTACCCCCAAACACCTGCCCACGTATGGGCATGCAAAAAGGCCGCCCTCCCGTGTGGGAGTGGCGGCCTTTAAGGCGTTACTGGGTTACCCAGTTAGACCCTGGTGGCTGGAATTAGCCGAGGATCTTGGTAACACGGCCAGCGCCGACGGTGCGGGAGCCCTCGCGGATAGCGAAGCGCAGGCCCTCGTCCATAGCAACCGGCTGGATGAGCTCAACGGTCATCTCAACGTTGTCGCCCGGCATAACCATCTCGGTGCCCTCCGGCAGCTTCACAACGCCGGTCACGTCAGTGGTACGGAAGTAGAACTGCGGACGGTAGTTGTCGAAGAACGGGGTGTGGCGGCCGCCCTCGTCCTTGGACAGAACGTAGACGGAGCCCTCGAACTTGGTGTGCGGGGTGTAAGCGCCCGGCTTGATGATGACCTGGCCGCGCTCAACGTCCTCACGCTTCAGACCACGGAGCAGCAGAGCTGCGTTGTCGCCAGCCTCAGCGGTGTCGAGAAGCTTGTTGAACATCTCGATGGAGGTAACGGTGGTCTTCTGGGACTTCTCGCGGATACCGATGATCTCGACCTCGTCGTTGAGGTTGAGCACGCCACGCTCCACACGACCGGTAACCACGGTACCGCGGCCGGAAATGGTGAAGATGTCCTCGATCGGCATCAGGAACGGCTTGTCGGTCTCGCGCTCCGGGTCCGGAATGGAGTCGTCACATGCCTGCATGAGCTCCAGGATGGAGTCAACCCACTTCTGCTCGCCCTCGAGAGCCTTCAGAGCGGAGATGTGGATGATCGGTGCATCCTCGTCGTACTCCTGCTCAGCCAGCAGCTCACGAACTTCCATCTCAACCAGCTCGATGATTTCCTCATCATCGACCATGTCGCACTTGTTCAGTGCAACGAGGATGTACGGAACGCCAACCTGGCGAGCCAGCAGCACGTGCTCGCGGGTCTGCGGCATCGGGCCGTCGGTAGCTGCAACCACGAGGATTGCGCCGTCCATCTGAGCAGCGCCGGTGATCATGTTCTTGATGTAGTCGGCGTGGCCCGGGGCGTCCACGTGAGCGTAGTGGCGCTTCGGGGTGTTGTACTCCACGTGGGAGATGTTGATGGTAATACCGCGCTCGCGCTCCTCCGGAGCCTTGTCAATTGCGGAGTAGTCGAACGCCTTGTTCTCCTCCGGGTACTCCTGAGCCAGCACGGTGGTGATGGCAGCCGTGGTGGTGGTCTTGCCGTGGTCGACGTGACCGATGGTGCCAATGTTGACGTGCGGCTTCGTACGCTCGAACTTTGCCTTTGCCACTTGTTGTCCTCCTGGACTTCCATGTGGCTACGACCTTCGCAGCCACGTTGTTTACATTTGCCTTGCCTCATGGCCCGCATGCGCGAGACATGCTGCATCGACCATTTCACAATGTGCCAGTTACATGATCCTAGATTCTGAATGACCGTTTTTCAAACCGGCCGATCCGTGCAAACCGCGGATCCACCTAGTGAGTAACGGCCAACTCAAGCACCACCCCATCTTGCTGGGATTTTGGGCTGGAACTTCAGTAGGCCGCACCCGCTAGGGTGCGCTTCGCGCCGAGCTTTTTACTATCGACGGCTCTGGCGTAGCCGTCGATAAGCAGAAGGCGCAAAGCGTTAGGGCAATTTACTTGCCGGTGCGCTGCTCGATGATCTCCTGAGCAACGCTCTGCGGAACCTCAGCGTAGGAGTCAAACACCATGGTGAAGTTCGCGCGGCCCGCGGTCGAGGAACGCAGGTCACCAATGTAGCCGAACATTTCGGACAGCGGCACCTTAGCGCGAACAACCTTCGCACCGGAGCGGTCCTCCATTGCGTAGACCTGGCCACGGCGGGAGCTGATGTCACCGTTGACGGTGCCCATGTACTCCTCCGGG
Organism: Corynebacterium riegelii; assembly: GCF_016728505.1. Lineage (GTDB taxonomy): Bacteria > Actinomycetota > Actinomycetes > Mycobacteriales > Mycobacteriaceae > Corynebacterium > Corynebacterium riegelii. The sequence goes on along the minus strand of NZ_CP068159.1, from coordinate 1,015,992 downwards.
GTCACAACCTCAACAGCCATGACCGGCTCAAGCAGAACCGGCTTAGCCTTAGCAACTGCTTCCTTCAGAACCTGGGAGCCAGCGAGCTTGAAGGCCATTTCAGAGGAGTCAACGTCGTGGTAGGCGCCGTCCTCAAGGGTGGCCTTGATGTTCACCAACGGGAAGCCAGCGAGGTAGCCGTACTGCATCGCATCCTGGATACCAGCGTCCACGGACGGGATGTATTCCTTCGGCACGCGGCCACCGGTGACGGCGTTCTCGAACTTGTAGGTTGCGCTCTCGCCCTCCTCCAGCGTCTCCGGGTCCGGGTTGTACGGCTCGATGGTGACAATGACCTTTGCAAACTGGCCGGAACCACCGGTCTGCTTCTTGTGGGTGTAGTCCAGGGACTCCACCTTCTTGCGGATGGTCTCGCGGTAAGCAACCTGCGGGGAACCGATGTTTGCCTCGACCTTGAACTCGCGCTTCATGCGGTCAACCAGCACGTCGAGGTGCAGCTCGCCCATGCCGCCGATGATGGTCTGGCCGGTCTCTTCGTCCAGCTTGACGGTGAAGGTCGGGTCCTCTTCCGCCAGCTTCTGAATAGCGGTACCCAGCTTCTCCTGGTCAGCCTTGGTCTTCGGCTCAATGGCCACCTGGATAACCGGATCCGGGAAGTCCATGGACTCCAGGATGATCGGGTGATCCGGGTTGCACAGGGTGTCACCCGTGGTGGTTTCCTTCAGGCCAATGAACGCGTAGATGTTGCCGGCGTCAGCGTGCTCAACCGGGTTCTCCTTGTTCGCGTGCATCTGGAAGAGCTTGCCCACGCGCTCCTTCTTGGACTTCGTGGAGTTCAGCATCTGCTCGCCCGGGATTGCCTGGCCGGAGTAGACGCGCACGTAGGTCAGCTTGCCAAAGAACGGGTGCACAGCAATCTTGAATGCCAGTGCGGAGAACGGCTCTTCAACGGACGGCTTACGCACGAGCTCCTCGGAGCCGTCTACGGAGGTGCCGCGAACTTCGCCGATGTCCAGCGGGCTCGGCAGGTAGTCCACAACAGCGTCCAGGATCGGCTCGATGCCCTTGTTGCGGTATGCGGTACCACAGAACACCGGGTAGATCTCGGAGTTAACGGTCAGCTTGCGGATAGCGGCCTTGATCTCCTCGACGGTGAGCTCCTCGCCGCCGAAGTACTTCTCCATGAGCTCCTCATCGGACTCAGCGACGGTCTCGAGCAGCTTCTCACGGTACTCTTCAGCCTTGTCCTGCAGCTCAGCCGGGATGTCAACAATCTGCGGCGGGGTGCCGGTCTCAACCTTGCCCGGCCACATGTAAGCCTTCATCTGGATGAGGTCAACAACGCCGTCGAAGTCATCCTCAGCGCCGATCGGAATCTGCATAACCAACGGCTTCGCACCGAGACGGTCAACGATGGTGCCAACGGTGTAGAAGAAGTCTGCACCCAGCTTGTCCATCTTGTTCACGAAGCAGATACGCGGCACGTTGTACTTCGCAGCCTGGCGCCAAACCTGCTCAGACTGCGGCTCAACGCCTTCCTTGCCGTCGAAGACAGCAACAGCGCCGTCCAGAACACGCAGGGAACGCTCCACCTCAACGGTGAAGTCCACGTGGCCCGGGGTGTCAATGATGTTGATCTGGTTGTTGTTCCAGAAGCACGTCACGGCAGCAGACGTAATGGTGATGCCGCGCTCTTTCTCCTGCTCCATCCAGTCGGTGGTTGCGCCACCGTCGTGGGTTTCGCCAACCTTGCGGTTGATACCCGTGTAAAACAGGATGCGCTCGGTCGTGGTGGTCTTACCAGCATCGATGTGAGCCATGATGCCGATGTTGCGGACCTTGTTCAGGTCTTTAAGCACTTCTTGTGCCACGTTTTTACCCCAACTTATAAGTTGTCGACACCGCCCCGGCGCACGCTAGGGAGCCGAGATAGCGTCTTTGGCGGATATTGTCCTTGGTCGATTATTCCACTAATTGCGCGTGGAGGCAGGTTACGCACCCGTCGCTACGCAAACGGCCCGGGAGCAAGACTCCGACGCGTACGCGTGCGGACAACTTATCCACGGGCCGAAACGTGAGCTCATAAGGCGCGAACCTATTACCAGCGGTAGTGGGCGAAGGCGCGGTTTGCCTCTGCCATCTTGTGAGTGTCCTCACGACGCTTCACGGATGCACCCAGGCCGTTGGACGCATCCAGGATCTCGTTAGCGAGGCGCTCAATCATGGAGTTCTCACGACGCTGGCGAGTGAAGGTCACCATCCAACGCAGAGCAAGCGTGTTGGAACGGCCCGGCTCAACCTTGACCGGAACCTGGTAGGTAGCGCCACCAACACGGCGGGAACGAACCTCAAGGTCCGGGCGGATGTTGCCCAGTGCCTTCTCCAGGGTGCCAACCGGGTCAGTACCGGTCTTCTCGCGGCAGATCTCAAGCGCGCCGTAAACGATGCGCTCTGCGGTGGACTTCTTGCCGTCCTTCAGGATCTTGTTCACCAGCTGGGTAACCAGCTCGGAGTTGTATACCGGATCCTTAACTACGGGACGTACAGGTGCTTTTTGCTTACGCATTGTTCTTTACTGTCCCTTCTTCGCGCCGTAACGGGAGCGAGCCTGCTTGCGGTCCTTCACACCCTGGGTATCCAGAGCGCCACGGATGATCTTGTAGCGCACACCCGGCAGGTCCTTCACACGACCGCCGCGCACGAGCACCATGGAGTGCTCCTGCAGGTTGTGGCCCTCACCCGGAATGTATGCGGAAACCTCAATACCGGAGGTCAGGCGCACACGTGCGACCTTACGCAGTGCAGAGTTCGGCTTCTTCGGAGTGGTGGTGTACACGCGGGTGCACACGCCGCGGCGCTGCGGGGAGCCCTTCAGGGCGGCCGTAGCAACCTCGGACTTCTTATCCTTGCGGCCCTTGCGGACCAGCTGCTGAATAGTAGGCATTCACGCTCTTTCTGTCTTCACGACCCCGCACACGCGTCTATACATGCAAAAATGGGGGCTCTTTCGCGGGGCCCTTCCGTCTGCATGAACCAACGCATGCAACTGGTGTCGCATGGAGTTCGAAACTTTCGCACCGCGCGAGAATGCGGGCGAAACCTTGACAAGAATACTACAGGGATAGTTTTGGGAGCAAATTTCGCTTATCGACGCCCACGTCAAACCCCCACACACGCGCCAAATCCGTTTTAAACTGCTGCCATGACCGGCCGCACTGGGTTAGCGCTTCGCTCCACGCGTGACATGATCGCAGCTTCTGCAACCATTCCTGTCAGCGCGTTGCGTCTGCTTGTGCGTCATCTCCCCTACCTGGCCACACTCATCTGTGCCGGCCTGGCTGGCAGACACCCCGGCCCACGCCTGCGCTAGTACATGAAGCAGGCCGCGCGCAGTGAAGCGAAAACGGTGATGGACAAACGGTGATGGACAACGCGATGAAACCCGTCGCTGGCCCGCTAAAGCCCCTGAAAATGACCAGCCATGCCCGCAATCAAAGCCTCAATCTGCAGCAGACGGACAGAAAGGGAGCGATCCCACCCCTGGCCTGCGACAAGCTTAGTCGCTAGAAGCTCATGATTTGGACTGTTGGCCAGATCGGAGCGGAGACGGTCAAGGAGATAGGTCGCCGCATCGAGACCAAGTAGCGCCGAGATCTGGTCCCCTAGAACATAGGCCGCCATGAGGTCAGGGTCCCCGTCAAACTCAACGTGACTGCACTCAAGAGCAAAATACGTGTCCCACAGTGACAGATCATCACTGTTATACCAAGCGATAATGAGAGCTAAATCAATCGCATCTTTGTACTGCCCCTTCGGGTAGCGGTCAAGCCACGCATGAAGCTTGAGCGCCGCCAGCCCAGCTGGAGTTGGCAAACGAAACGCTACCTGAGCGCCTACTCCATCGAGCCCGGAAAGCTGGTAGCACTCAGACGCTGCAAAGACTTCTCTGAAACCGGATACGTTAAGCGCATGACCGTCTGCTGATATGAAAAGCCTCGGGGGCGCTTCAACCCCACCAAACGGAACCACATCGACGCTCATCCCTGCAATACTGAGGCGCTGCCATGGAGATCGTGGTGCAGCAAACTTTTCTCGAAGCCGCTTGAATTCGGCCGCGGAATTGATGGCGATTGCTATGTCAATGTCCTCCGTTTTACGCTGCGGAGGCACAGCAGAATAACGGCGGTGCAAAATGTCACGGCACCGCGCCCCCACCAGCATGACCTTGTTTGTGTCCACCACAGCACTGAGGTGCTGGAACAGCAGCTTCAGATCGTCGTCTGCCCGGTCAATGCTGGGCATTCTGAATCCTTCCCCTAATTACAGACTTCACATGCTCTGATACCTCGAGTAGTCGTGGATCCCCGTGGGCACGCACGTCGGCGTACACCAGTGCAAGCGGCGCATTTTTCCGTTCACGGGTCTCTGCAGTCACGCTACCTTCTTCGAAGACCAGCGCCGCACGAGTATCCCAGAATGCTCGCCTGATGCGCACGTTGCCTCGCGGGGAGCGCTGCAAACGCAACTCGCGTATGATGTCGCGGGCATCCTTCTCGTCTTCGACATACGCATCGAGCGAAGTGCCGCCGAAAATCAAGTCCGGTACAGCTTGCTCACCGCTCAGCCACACCTGTGCATTACTCCAATCAGGCAAAGGGAGCTTTGCATCTCCTCGAAAAAGTTCAAGGTGCGCACCCAATCCCGAGGGGTATGCGTCCGCCCATGCGTCGATAAAAGTGCCGAGCTTCTCCTGCGCAAACCAATAACGCCCGTCACCCCTGTAGAGATAGCCGCCCTCGGCGAGTAGCTGCAGGGTCCCCGTCACAGTGCCCGCCGATGTGCCGCTCAACACCGCCAGATCTCGGCTCGGAAGCTCTAAGACGCCCGGATATGACAGCAGCATCGCTGACACCTGAGCACGTCTCGGCGTAAAAAGTGAAGCAGCACTTGCTCGCCGACCTTTCTTCCCAACGGCAGCAGAAGACTTTTTGGTAGGCCCCCTCCCCCGCACGTCCACGTGCATGGACGGGAAAGAGAAAAAGCAGTTGCCATGCAGGTCTACATACATGCCCCCACCACCTTGCACTCTCTTAGTTTTTGCGGGAGTCGCTTTCTCCATGAGCACCACGCGTGGAACGGCCCCAAGGCGCCCAGGGCTTAAGCGTTTTGATAACTGTTCTGCCACCACGACAACCCGCTCAGAACCAGTGTCAGCAAGCAGCTCGGCCTCCGCGACATAATCTGGACCCACCGCCACTTCACTGTTATGCCCAAGGGAGATCTGCACACCTACATTCGCTCTATCCAGAGCGTGGTTCCAGTCGTCGATCGTCAGCATGCGCCATATTTTAGACTCTGGACCTGCCTTGTTCAATAATGTTGAGCGATCAGTAATACTAGACAGTCTGTAAGACGCGTAGCAACAACCAACGAGATTCACCTGACTCACGCTGGCGGTGACACCAAGCCCCGCACACCCGTCGATTCCGTTTTACACTGCTGGCATGACCGGCCGCACTGGGTTAGCGCTTCGCTCCACGCGTGACATGATCGCAGCTTCTGCAACCATTCCTGTCAGTGCGTTGCGCCTGCTTGTGCGTCATCTCCCCCAACTGATCGCGCTCATCTGCGCCGGTTTGGCCGGCAGGCAGGCGGTGATCTGGCTGGCGGTGTGGCTGTCTAACTACAGCAGCTTCGGGGCGTCGCTAATCATGCCGCTTGCGCCGCTTTCAGTGATGATGTCGCTGATCTTGTGCCTGTGGGTGTTACGGCCATCGTTGCCCTTTTTGGCAGAGACGTTCCCGGAGAGGGCGGAGACGCAATCGCGCGCAAGGCTCCTGTCGGTAGGCGGGCTGCTGGTGTCCTTCCTCACGGTGTACGCCACGCACGGAATGTTGAAGGAGGACCTGCGGGATTTCCGACGCGCCACAACCATCGACGAATACATGAACCAAGGCTTCAACGCCGACTTCAGCCGCGCGTTTGTGGACAGCACGGCAGGGCTCATCGCGTTGATTCTGGGCACGATCATCCTGCGCAAAATCATCGGCTATTTCGCGCTTGCGGAGAAAGGCCTCGGCCTGACGTACTTCTCCGCGTACCTTGAGGTGCTGTGGATGACCACGGTGTCGGTGTTTCTAACCAACCAGCTCTCAGCTGTGCAGGACTGGGCGCTAACGCGCAGAAGCATTGCGCCGACGTACCGCTCCTACGTCGAGCTTTCGGAAAACATCGAGGACTCCGCCGGGTTTCTTGCGGAGTCCTGGGCATGGCTCGCGGCGAAACTGCCCGCGTTTAGCCAGCTCATTACCGTGCCGATCGCCTGGTTGACGCTGGGTGCTGTGGTCTTTGGCACCTCACTGGTAGCGAAGCAGGCGGCCGAAAGCACTAAACCCGAAGCCACAAACACAGACACCGACGCCAAGGCCTCCAACCCCCGCCTGCGCCAACGCATGAAACAAGCCGCGCGCAGTGAGGCGAAAACGGTGATGGATGATGCCCTAAAGCCCGTCGCCGGCCCGCTGAAAACCACGTGGAAGGGGCTGCGCACCCTCGCCCGCGCTGGACTTGTGCCCATGGTGATCTTCTGCCTGGTGTTCATGCTGGCCACAAGCGTTGAGCTGGGCGTAGTCGAGCTTGGCCGTCTCGTTGCCGGGCCGCAGCAGTCGTTGCAGAGTGAGCAGGCTGCCACGCTCATCCTGGTGTTCGCGCGCATGGCGTATCTGATGGTGGTGGTGTGTCTCGTCGCCGCGGCGCTGGATCACTTCCTGCGCAGCACCTACTTGCCGTCGGCAAACTCCCCGAAGGGTTCGGGCTCTGGCAGCACCAACGTCACGTAGTGCGGTTCCTCCCAACCAACGTGCAATTTGAGCGGCTGCACGCCGTCCGGCATGGCGATGGGGGTGAGTTTGCGCCAGGTGTCAGGGCGGGGGTCGCCGAAGCCCTCAACAATCTCCCCGTCCCCTACCAGCGGGCCGCCCTGACCCGGCAGGGTGCAACCGTTCGCAGTACTCAGATCCTGCTGAATCACTGGCTCCACAAAAGCTCTATCGACCAGCTGGTACTCGCGCCCGTCCGAGGCCGTCACCCACATCCGGCACCCCGCCAGCACCGACTCCTGCGGCGCTGACCACTCCGTGAGCACCAGCCACGGACTAAAACCCTCCGGCGCGTGCACCTCCAAAACGTCCTGTTGTTTCGGGTTCAGCTCCTGGAACTCCAACACGCTAACCTGCGCCTGATACATCGCGCCTTCAACATCCGCGATCGGAAACGCGAAGCTCCCCTCGCCGCCAGCCGAAACCAGCTCTTCGTCGCTCCACGTCCACGGCCGCACGATGCTGAAGTACGGCTGCATCGACGCGCCAACCATCAGCGCCACAGCCACCGGCGCCGCCACCCACCAGGCCTTCCTCACACCGTCACCCCCTCACGGACAATCTCCCCCTCAACCAGGGGCTTTTCTAGCTTGATTGCGACCCTCGGCGCCATATGATCCCAGGACGCTAGGACTCTCAGCGTGGCGTTATCAATCTTGTCCTGCGGCATCTCAAAGACAAACGTGCAGTCCACAGTCCTGCCCGGGTACAACACGGGGCAGCTGTTGCTCCAGCTGTTGGACTGGGTGAACTCCGTGCCGTCGGCAGCCGTGATGCTCCCTCGCACGAAGCCTATCGACGCCTCCGGGGTCACCCTGAAATCCACCACCACCCACGAAGCGTTGGTGTCCATCCCGTTAAACACCGGCGTGACGTACGCGCGGGTGTCCTCCACGGTGCCAATCTCCGGGGCGCTGCTTGTGTAGTCGAAGGGTGCAAAGACGCGGTCAACCGGGTTCGGCAGCTGCCCGCGGAGAAACACCCCAAGGCTAAGCAGGGCCAGGACCGCAGCGACGGTCCATACTCGACGCGCAATCCCATCCATCACCGCAGACTCACCTCCGCCATGCGCTGCGTTGGCAGCCACATCATCTGGTTGTCCAAGAAGGAGCGCTTGTATTCGAGGGTCCAGATGGTGAGGGTATCGGCGGCGTCGATAAGCTGCTGCCCCTGCGGCCCTTCATCGGCTGGGGTGAACACCACCGCAATGTCCAAGGGCACACCCGGGTTGGGGTTAATCACGTCATAGACGGGCAGCTCAAGCGGCTCCCCGCCGGGCGAACGGCGCGCCGCCGAGACCAAAAACCGCGGCTGCTGTTCCTCAGGCAGCCCGGAGACTTCCAGGTCGAATGCCGAAAGCAGACGGGTCACCGGGCGCGACTGCGTGTTGGTCAGGCTCATCTCCACCACTCGCGAGCCGTCCAAGACGTAGGTCTTGCGGATCTGGATATCAAACGGCGCGACCTCCACCTCCACCGGCTGCGCCAAGGCGTTGATCCCGACCGGCGCGCTGGCATGGATGAACCCCTCGGGGTCGGCCTTCTCAAAGCCGCCACGTAACCCAAGGAGGCCAACAAACACCACTAGCGCCAGAATGGTCACATTGGTGCGCGTAAAGATGTCGCTGGCTACAGACCTGACAAATCCGTGCACACCAAGAATTCAAGCACGGCTTGCGGCGGCGCGCCCGACTTATCTACATGCTTATCCAAATGTCAGCGAGTACAGACGCACGCCCGCATCCGGGGTAATCCGTACCACACCAGAGAGCGGTTCGGACTGTTTCAGCAGGTCAATAGTGCCATCGGTGACCTCAAAAGTCTTTGTTGCCCCATCTGGGTATTCCACCTTGACATTGCCCTGCCCAGAGACAACCAGCTGCACCCACGCGGCATAGACGTTGATGGCAAGGTGCCCACCTTCCGCGGCGATGGATTCTGGGCCGAGTTCCCATGTGCCGTTAAGCACGAACTGGCCTCGCTGCGGATCAGAATGCGTTCCGAAATCATGCTGGCCGGGCGTGTAATCCGCATTGGCGGTGTAGCTCGCACGTTTCGTACCCAGGTAGGTCTCCGGGTTTCGACCGTCCACCCCCGTAGTCACGGAAGACCGCTCGATGGGGTTGGGGAGGGGTGCGTCGGTGGCGTCGGCAAGCAAAGCCCGAATAAGCTGCTCCGTTTCAGCGTAGGAGCCCTCCCCTTCCACGATCTGGCGGACATTGCCCTCCGTGTCAATGAGGTAGCGCGCCGGCCAGTAGCGGTTGCCGTAATTGCGCCAGGTCAGGAAATCATTGTCCTGCGCAACCGGGTAGTGGATGCCCTCCTGCTCCACGGCCCGTTTCACATTGCCCAAGTCGTGCTCAAAGCCGTACTCGGGCGAGTGCACGCCAACGACCTCAAGGCCGGAGTCACGGTACGTGTCATACAGTGCAGTGATGTGCTCGCCCGCACGCTGGCAGTTGATACAGGCGTACGCCCAGAAATCCACCAATGTCACCTTCCCGTCATGCGGAGTCGGCCCAGCATCCGGCGACGCCGTGTTGATCCAGTTTTCCAACCCCGCAAACTCCGGCGCAGGACCGCAATCCTGCAGCTGTCCAGGATCAGCGCGCCTGCATTCATCAAACGCACCCGCAGTCTGGCTCACCTGACCTAGAGCATCATTGGCCAGCTGAGAGGTTTCAAACTTCTCTTTCACTCCCGCAGTCCAATCCGGAAGAGAGCGCTGCAGCGCAGCAGGCGCATCCAACGCAAGAGCCAGCGTGAACACGAGAATCACCGCACCCACCAACCTGCGGTGGCGCTGCACAAGATCAACTTTCTGACCAATGCGGTTGCCCGCAAACGCGAACGCAAGCAGCGGCAACGCCGAACCGGCTGCGAACGACAGCGTCAGCGCCACCGTTGACCAGCCGATCTCCCCCGTACTGCCAGCTACCGTCACCGCAGCAAGCACCGGGCCCGCACACGGCGCATAGACAGCCCCCAGCGCCATACCAATGAGAAAGCCGCCCTTCCCCCGCGCCTTCTCCTGCAACACCGTGGGGCGTGGAAGCGCATCAAACGGCTTCTGCAGCAACTCCCCCACCTGCGGCACGAACATGCCGATGCCCACCAACGCCAGCAGCACAATACCGCCCCAGCGAAGCAGCGATTGCGGCAGATGCAACAGGCCAAGAACAAGTGAACCCAGCAACGCAATAGCAGCAAAGCTCAGCGTCAGTCCTGCAACTACCCGAGTTGGCTTTCGGCCCACACTCACACTGAGCACCACTGGCAACACCGGCAAAATGCAGGGCGATAAGCCCGTGAGCACCCCTCCGACAAACCCGACAATTACAACGCCCAACATCGTCTTTCACCCTTCTTTTTCAAGCGGTCACTATGTCAAGCTCTACGAAGCACAGGGCTCTAAAGGATTGGAAAATGTTGCAGAAAAATTTTTTCCCGCTCCTCCAATCCGCGTGCACGGTTGGTTCCGTAGTTACTCATAGCTGGCCACCAAACCGGCGGTCAGGAAATTTTGATCAGCACCACAACGAAGGAGCAACCCATGTCCACTACCACCCACACCACCTCCAGCCGCGCACGCTTCGGCGCGACCGCACTCTGCGCAGTGCTGGCCGCAACCGGTCTTGCTGCTTGCAACGACACCGACGGCATGAAGGAAGATACGAAGATGACGCCGACGGAGCAAATGTCCTCCGAAATGATGAAGCCGGAAAAGGACTCCATGGAGAAGGACGCCATGAAGGAAGACTCCATGATGTCTTCCGAGTCCATGATGAGCACCGAGGAAAAGAAGCAGTAACCAACACTGGGCAGGTGACCGAGTGCTAAGTTTGGAAGCCGTGGATTTAGACCATCTGCTTACGCGCGTTGCTGAAGGCGACCAGGCAGCGTTCGGGCAGTTATATGACGCCATGGCTTCCCAAGCATTCGGTCTGGCTGTTCACATCCTTCGGGATTCTGCGCAGGCCGAAGAGGTCACCCAAGAGGTTTTTGTAGAGGTCTGGCAGAATGCGCAGCAATTTGATGCCAGCCGGGGCGGGGCAAAATCTTGGGTTCTTCGCTTGACTAAGCTTCGGGCGATTGACCGGTTGCGCAGTTGGCGCAGCTCGCAGGCACGTGACCAGGCTGACTTCTACCGGCAGCTCACCACGTGGGTGGCGGCGGAGGATGAAGCGCAGGAGCACTTGGAGTCCGAAGAGCTCCGCAGGCTCGTAGACTCTATTGGGGAGCCGCACCGAAGTGCGCTCATGCTGGCTTATTATGGCAATCTCACGCACCAGGAGATCGCGGAGATCACCGGAGTGCCGCTTGGCACTGCGAAAACACGGGTCCGTGACGGTCTTCGGAAGTTACGCGAAGCAGTCTCAGCAAATGGAGGGCTGTGATGAACGACGCTTTTAAGCCCCAGCAGGGCGATGATAATGTGCAGAGCTTTGCTCCGCTTTTCGACGCCGCCGCGGCCCCCATCGCACCGCCCCCCTCCCTGAAATCCGACATCTTGCGTCGTATCGCGGAGACCCCGCAACGTGGAGAGCAAGAGGCAGCGCAAACCGCAGCTTCAGCGGAGATCATCGATTTGAATGCAGAGCGTGATCTGCAGGAAATGCGACGCTCACGCACACCGGCACGAAAGTGGTTCGCCGCGGCAGCAGCCACGATTCTAGTTTTCGCCGGTGCTGGTGTGGTCATAAACCAGTTCAATGGTTCCGATGCTCCGGACTCGACGAGTGTGGTCGCCGCACCCGGTATTGAAGAGATGCACGCGGTGATGAGTGCCGCTGACGTTCGCCAAGGCAAAGCCGAAGCAGGTGGCGCCATCCTGGATATTGTTGTCAGCAACGATATGAACAAGGGCGGCGCCATGGTCAATGGCCAGCCGGATCTTGAGCCCGGGATGGGCGCCCAGGTCTGGGCTGTGATGTCGGATGGCGCCACAATGTCCGCAGGTGTCATTGGGCAGGATCCCCACACCGACGTGTGGATGCCGCTGCCTGGCGACGCAACGTCGGTGCTGGTAACCGAAGAAATTTCCGCAGGCGCCGCTGAGCCAACCGGTCGCGTGCTGGCACACGTCAAGCTGTAGAAAAACCGGGCCCTGGCCGTCGCGCTGAAAAACCAAAAGCCCGGCATCTTCCACAAACGGGAAGGCACCGGGCTTTTGGGAAGCAGACCTAGCTACATGCCAGAGAACTAGATCTGATCGAAGCCGTACTCATCCAGCGGGACGGAGGCGCCGGTGAACTCGCCGTAGCCTTCGTCGCCGTAGATGGAGTCGCCGAAGCTCGGGATCGAGTAAGCCGCGGAGCGTGCCGCCTCGGTCGGTTTGACCTGGATGTTGCGGTAGCGGGAAATGCCCGTACCGGCCGGGATCAGCTTACCGATGATCACGTTCTCCTTCAGGCCGATCAGCTTGTCGGAGCGCTTGTTAATAGCGGCGTCCGTGAGCACACGGGTGGTCTCCTGGAAGGAGGCTGCGGACAGCCAGGACTCCGTAGCCAGGGAGGCCTTGGTGATACCCATGATCTCGGAACGCATCTCAGCCGGCTGGCCACCGTCGGTGACAGCAGCGGCGTTGACCTGGCGAGCCTCCGCCAGATCCACCAGGGTGCCCGGCAGGAACTCGGTGGTACCCGAGTCGATGACGGTGCCGCGGCGCAGCATCTGGCGGATGATGATCTCGATGTGCTTGTCGTGAATGGACACACCCTGGGTGCGGTACACAGCCTGGACCTCATCGATCAGGTGCTTCTCCACACCACGACGGCCGAGAACCTCGAGCACGTCGTGCGGGTCAGCAGCACCACGGAGCAGGCGGTCGCCCACCTCAACGTGGTCGCCCTCGCGCAGGGAACGCTCGATGTAGGCGTCCGGGTTGGACTCCATCGGGCGGCGCACCTGGGCCAGGCCCTGACGCTTCGACAGCTTCTCGTAGACCACAACATCCGAGCCGTCATCCGGGTGGATGGTCAGGGTCCAGAAGTTGCCCTCGTCCTCAAGGGTGATCGTGCCAGCCACGGATGCGATCGGTGCGCAGTTCTTTGGCACACGTGCCTCGAACAGCTCCTGAACACGCGGCAAACCACCGGTAATGTCGCCACCGACACCACCCTGGTGGAAGGTACGCATTGTCAGCTGGGTACCCGGCTCACCAATGGACTGTGCAGCCACGATGCCGACGGCCTCGCCGATGTCAACCAGCTGGCCGGTAGCCATGGACTTGCCGTAGCACTTCGCGCAGACACCGGTCGGGGTCTGGCAGGTCAATACGGAGCGGACCTTGACGTCCACGATGCCGGCGGCCACGAGTGCGTCGATACGCTCCTCAGAAAGCTCAGCGCCAGCCTCAAGCACGACGTTGCCCTCGACGTCCTTCGCGTCAGCTGCCAGGACACGGCCGGCAACAGAGGTCTCGACCAGGTCATGACGGGCGTACTTCTTCTCGTTGTCCGAGCCTGCGAGGACAACGGCAACAGGTACCTTGACGCCCTGGTGGGTGCCACAGTCGTCCTCGCGGACGATGACGTCCTGCGCCACATCCACCAGACGACGGGTGAGGTAGCCGGAGTCCGCGGTACGCAGAGCCGTATCGGCCAGGCCCTTACGGGAACCGTGGGAGTTGTTGAAGTACTCCATCACGGTCAGGCCTTCGCGGAAGGAGGTCTTGATCGGACGCGTGATGTACTCACCACGCGAGTTCACAACCATGCCCTTCATGCCGGCCAGGGTCCAGATCTGGCGCATGTTACCGGCAGCACCGGACTTCACAATCATCGGAATCGGGTTGTCATCCGGGTAGAGATCCTCCACGGCCTGACCCACCTTGTTGGTGGCGTCCTGCCACAGCTCGACCAGGCGGTCGTAGCGGTTCTCCTCGGTCAGCGCACCCTTCTCCCAGAACTTGCGCTCAATCTCTTCTGCCTCGCGCTCGTACTCCTCCAAGACTTCGTTCTTGTTCGGGAGCACCAGCACGTCAGACATGGAGATGGTGATGCCGGAGCGGGTAGCCCAGTAGAAGCCAGCGTCCTTCATCTTGTCCAGCACCTGAGCAACGGTGATCATGGGGTACTTCTCCACCATGGACTGGATGATGTCACCCAGCAGCACCTTGCCGGAGCCGCCGCCCTTGCGCACCATGGCGCCTTCCTGGTACGGGAAGTTGAACGGCATCAGCTCGTTGAACATGATGCGGCCCAGGGTGGTCTGAGTGGTCCAAGCCTGGCCCTTCTCCCAGCCGTCCGGGAACTGCTCGGCCTCGATCTCCGGCGTCGGACGCAGGTGATCAATGCGCACCTGGATCGGTGCCTGCAGGCCAAGTACACCCAGGTCGTAAGCCATGATGGCTTCACGGTAGGAGGAGTACACGCCACGTGCCGGGCCGTTCTCATCAGCAGGAGCGTATGCGCCCTCGCCGCCGATCTCGTTTTCGCCCTTCAGCATGGTCAGGAAGTACAGGCCGGTCACCATGTCCAGACGCGGCATAGCCAGCGGCTTGCCGGACGCCGGGGACAGGATGTTGTTGGAGGACAGCATCAGGATGCGTGCCTCAGCCTGTGCCTCAGCGGAAAGCGGCAGGTGAACAGCCATCTGGTCACCGTCGAAGTCGGCGTTGAACGCCTCACAAGCCAGCGGGTGCAGCTGAATTGCCTTACCCTCAACCAGCTTCGGCTCAAACGCCTGGATACCAAGGCGGTGCAGCGTCGGTGCGCGGTTCAACAGCACCGGGTGCTCTGCAATGGCCTCTTCCAGCACGTCCCACACCTCAGGACGCTGACGCTCCACCATGCGCTTGGCGCTCTTGATGTTCTGCGCGTAGTCATTGTCCACCAGGCGCTTCATCACGAACGGCTTGAACAGCTCAAGTGCCATCAGCTTCGGCAGACCACACTCGTGCAGCTTCAGCTGCGGACCAACAATAATCACGGAACGACCGGAGTAGTCCACACGCTTACCCAGCAGGTTCTGGCGGAAGCGGCCCTGCTTACCCTTCAGCAGGTCAGACAGGGACTTCAGCGGACGGTTACCCGGGCCGGTGACCGGGCGGCCGCGGCGACCGTTGTCAAACAGCGCGTCCACGGACTCCTGCAGCATGCGCTTCTCATTGTTCACAATGATCTCGGGCGCGCCGAGGTCAATCATGCGCTTGAGGCGGTTGTTGCGGTTGATCACGCGACGGTACAGGTCATTGAGGTCGGAGGTAGCGAAACGGCCACCGTCCAGCTGCACCATCGGGCGCAGCTCTGGCGGGATCACCGGGATCGCATCCAGGATCATGCCTGCCGGGTCATTGCCGGAGCGCTGGAACGCAGCGACAACCTTCAGACGCTTCAGTGCGCGGACCTTCTTCTGGCCCTTGCCCTCAGCGATGATGCCGCGCAGCTCCTCTGCCTCAGCATCCAGGTCGAAGTTACGGATCAGGGTCTGGATAGCTTCCGCACCCATGCCGCCGGTGAAGTAGTCCTCGTAGCGGTCGACGAGTTCCTCGTACAGGTTCTCATCAATAATCATCTGCTTCGGAGCCAGCTTGGTGAAGGTGGTCCAGATCTCGTCCAGACGCTCCACCTCACGCTCACCTGCCTCACGCAGGTGCGTCATCTCCTTGTCCGCAGCGTTCTGCACCTTCTTGCGTGCAGCCGCGGTTGCGCCGGCAGCCTCAAGTTCAGCCAGGTCCTCCTCCAGCTTCTGAGCGCGCTCGGCGATCTCAGAGTTGGTGTCGTCCTCGACTTCCTTCTTCTCCATGATCATCTCTGCCTCAAGGGTGGAGAGATCATTGTGGCGTGCCTCATCATCAACGCTGGTGATGATGTTGGCAGCGAAGTAAATAATGCGCTCAAGGTCCTTCGGCGCCAGGTCCAGCAGGTAGCCCAGACGCGACGGCACACCCTTGAAGTACCAGATGTGCGTCACCGGCGCAGCCAGCTCAATGTGGCCCATGCGCTCGCGGCGAACCTTGGACTTGGTCACCTCGACGCCACAGCGCTCACAGATAATGCCCTTGTAGCGGACGCGCTTGTACTTGCCGCAGGCACACTCCCAGTCACGGGTGGGGCCGAAGATGCGCTCACAGAAGAGGCCATCCTTCTCCGGCTTCAAGGTGCGGTAGTTAATGGTCTCCGGCTTCTTTACCTCGCCGTGGGACCAACGACGGATGTCGTCGGCGGTGGCCAGGCCGATGCGAAGCTCATCGAAGAGGTTTACGTCAAACACGTAAAACTTCCTTTTCAGTAGTGGTTTGGGGTTGAGGTTCGTAGTGTTCGCGGCAACGTCGACAAGCAGCATGCTTCTCGACGCCCCGCCCTAGCCTTACGCCGTATCAGCTGCCGCACCCTCATCGCGGGAAAGGTTGATACCCAGCGAGGATCCGGCCTGATCAAACTCATCATCGTCGCCGTCAAGCTCCATCGGCGTGCCATCCGTGGAGAGGACCTCCACGTTCAGGCACAGCGACTGCAGCTCCTTCAGCAACACCTTGAAGGACTCCGGAATACCCGGATCCGGGATGTTGTCGCCCTTCACAATCGCCTCGTAGACCTTCACGCGGCCAACAACGTCATCCGACTTGATGGTCAGCAGCTCCTGCAGGGTGTAGGCAGCGCCGTATGCCTGCATTGCCCACACCTCCATCTCGCCGAAACGCTGGCCACCGAACTGGGCCTTACCGCCCAGCGGCTGCTGCGTAATCATGGAGTACGGGCCGGTGGAACGAGCGTGAATCTTCTCGTCCACCAGGTGGTGCAGCTTCAGCATGTACATGTAGCCGACGGAAATCGGGTACTTGTACGGCTCACCGGAACGGCCGTCAAACAGCATGGTCTTGCCGTTCTCATCCACCATGACGTCACCGTCACGGTTCGGCTTGGAGTTAGCCAAAAGCCCTGCGATCTCATCGTTGGTCGCACCGTCAAACACCGGGGTTGCAGTCAGCGAGTTCGCCGGCACGTCATACAGGTGCTCCGGCAGCGTCTCCAACAGCTTCGCGTTCTTCGGGTCATCCGGGTTCACCGTCCAGCCGGCCTTAGCCAGCCAGCCCAAGTGCACCTCAAGGACCTGGCCAATGTTCATACGACGCGGAACACCGTGGGTGTTCAGGATGATGTCCACCGGGGTACCGTCCGCCATGAACGGCATGTCTTCCTGCGGCAGGATCTTGCCAACAACACCCTTGTTGCCGTGGCGGCCAGCCATCTTGTCGCCGTCCTGGATCTTGCGCTTCTGTGCAACGTAGACGCGGATCATCTCGTTGACACCCGGCGCCAGATCATCATCGTCCTCACGCGCGAAGCGACGAACAGCAATAACCTTGCCCTGCTCACCGTGCGGCACCTTCAGAGAGGTATCGCGCACCTCGCGAGCCTTCTCACCGAAGATGGCGCGCAGCAGGCGCTCCTCCGGGGTCAGCTCGGTCTCACCCTTCGGGGTGACCTTACCCACCAGGATGTCGCCGTCACGCACGTCCGCACCGATGCGGATAATGCCGCGCTCATCCAGGTCCTTCAGCACGTCCTCGGACACGTTCGGGATCTCGCGGGTGATTTCCTCAGCACCCAGCTTGGTGTCACGGGCATCAATCTCGTGCTCCTCAATGTGCACGGAGGTCAGGATGTCCTCCTCAACCACACGCTGGTTGAGAATGATGGCGTCCTCGTAGTTGTGGCCTTCCCACGGCATGAACGCAACCAGCAGGTTGCGGCCAAGTGCCATCTCGCCGTCCTTGGTGCCCGGGCCATCAGCAATGACCTGGCCAGCCTCAACGCGGTCGCCCTGGCTCACAATCGGGGTCTGGTTGTAGCAGGTGCCCTGGTTGGTGCGCTCGAAGGTGCGCAGCATGTAGGTGTCGCGGCCACCCTCATCATCCATGACGGTGATGTAGTCACCGGTCACGGTCTCAACCACACCAGCCTTGGGGGAGATCACGGTATCGCCAGCATCGTATGCAGCGCGCTGCTCCATACCGGTTGCCACGTACGCAGCCTCTGCGCGCAGCAGCGGCACAGCCTGCTTCTGCATGTTCGCACCCATCAGCGCACGGTTAGCATCGTCGTGCTCGAGGAACGGAATCATCGCCGTAGCAACAGACACCATCTGACGCGGGGAGATATCCAGGTAGTCAACGCCCTTCGGGCCGACAACGCCGATGTCGCCGTCCTTCAAGCGGACCTCAATACGCTCACCGGTCAGGTTGCCGTCCTTATCCATCGGAGTAGCCGCCTGCGCAATGGCATAGCGGTCCTCCTCATCAGCGGTGAGGTAGTCAACCTGGTCGGTCAGCTTGCCGTCGTTAACCTTCTGGTATGGCGTCTCAATGAAGCCGAACGGGTTAACGCGTGCGTAGGACGCGAGAGCACCGATCAGGCCAATGTTCGGGCCTTCCGGGGTCTCAATCGGGCACATACGGCCGTAGTGCGACGGGTGCACATCTCGCACCTCGATGCCGGCGCGCTCACGGCTCAAGCCACCCGGGCCCAGCGCGGAGAGACGACGCTTATGCGTCAGGCCAGACAGGGAGTTGTTCTGGTCCATGAACTGGGACAGCTGCGAGGTACCGAAGAACTCACGAATAGCAGCAGACACCGGACGCACGTTGATCAGGGACGTCGGGGTGATGGACTCCGCATCCTGCGTGGTCATGCGCTCACGCACAACACGCTCCATACGGGACAGGCCCACGCGAACCTGGTTCTGGATCAGCTCGCCCACCGTGCGCAGACGACGGTTACCAAAGTGGTCAATGTCATCCGTGCTGATCGGGATGATCTCACCGGACGGCGAGGTCATCTCGGACTCACCTGCGTGCAGGCGCACCAGGTACTCAAGGGTAGTTGCAATGTCCTCTTCGGTCAGCGTCATCAAACCGTCATGATCGCCGCCGAGGCCCAGCTTGCGGTTGACCTTGTAGCGGCCCACGCGAGCAAGGTCATAACGCTTTGCCTTGAAGAAGGAGTTCTCCAGCAGGGACTGCGCAAGGTCACGCGTCGGCTGCTCGCCCGGACGCTGCTTGCGGTAAATCTCCAGCAGCGCCTCATCTGTGTTTGCCACACCGTCAGACTCAAGGGTGGCCATCATGATCTCAGAGAAGCCGAAGCGCTCCGTGATCTGCTCGGTGGTCCAGCCAAGCGCCTTCAGAAGAACGGTCACCGGCTGGCGACGCTTACGGTCAATACGCACACCAACCGTGTCGCGCTTGTCCACGTCAAACTCCAGCCACGCACCGCGCGACGGAATCACCTTCACAGAGTGCAGCGGGCGCTCCGTGGACTTATCAATCGTCTCGTCGAAGTACACGCCCGGAGAACGTACGAGCTGGGAAACAACCACACGCTCCGTGCCGTTCACGATGAAGGTGCCCTTCTCCGTCATCAGCGGGAAATCGCCGATAAACACGGTCTGGGACTTAATCTCCTGCGTGTCATTGTTAATAAACTCCGCCGTGACGTACAGCGGCGCGGAGTAGTTGATGTCCTTGTCTTTAGCTTCCTCGATGGTGTACTTCACATCTTCGAAGCGCGGCTCGGACAAGCTCAGGCTCATATTGCCCGAGTAATCCTGGATCGGAGAGATCTCCTCAAGGATGTCCTCCAAGCCACTCGTCACACGAGCGGTTTCGCCGCGCAGCTGCTGCTCGCGCTCACGCCACTCGGACGTGCCCACGAGCCACGCAAAAGATTCAAGCTGCACATCGAGCAGGCCCGGGACGGTAATGGGCTCATTGATTTTGGCGAACGAGTAACGCTCGGGCGCCCCGGGGATTTCAGCCATTGACATGGTCTGGTCTGAGACTGCCAAGTTGGGTCCTTCCAGCACCTTAGCGGAGGCCGCAAAAATCTGCTCTGGCATACAGATCTGCGACGTTTCCGCTGGTTAAGTTAGCATTCGGTCTGCTTCGGAAGTTCCGCCCCCAGAGACAACAAAATCACCTTGTCAAATCGGCCTTCATCTACCGCATCTGCAAGGTTTGCGCGCACACTGGAGACGGCTTCCAGCGCAACGAATGAGCTTATACCACATCTCCGCTCTTGTAAAGAGATGCCCCACCCGCGGACACCCTACCACCCGAACGGCGCTGCGCGAGTATCCACACGAGCCCCGCCAGCGTCAGGATGCCACCAGCACCAATGGCGACGCGGGAAGCAAGCGTACCCCACGTCGGTGCGGACAAGCGAGCCAGCTCCTTGAGCAGCGCGCTGACCTGCTCCGGGTCCGTCTTTGCGTCATACTTTACGACGTTTTCCAGCCCATTACCCTCAGCGTCCGCATAGTAGTCATCCACCGCTTCACGCAGCCCCACCACCAGGCCAGATGCCTGATCTACCAGCAGTTCACGCTCCGCGGCGTGGAAAAGATAGGTGCGCTGGTCTTCGGCAAAGCCGAGGTTGCGATCATCAGCGAAACGCTGCGCCAAGTTCGTTGGCTCAATGACTTGGCGGAAGGTGTAGACGGTGCGGCCTTCGATCTCTTCCTCGCCCACGAACTGGGCAGGTACCGCGCCGCGCAAGGTCGGGTCAAAGACCTCATAGTCGCGCTGCTCCACGTTTGCCGGGAACTTCAGCCACGCCCCCTCAATCGGCACAGACACTTCCGGCATGGCCATCACCAGCTGCACGTCGGCTGGCCCTAGGGCTTCGCCAGTCAGCCGGCCCATCTGATACGACCACGTCGAGGCCGTTACCAGGTTCTCAAAGTCACTCGGCGCGTCCCCCGCACGCAACGTGTCCCCCACGCGCACCGACATCGTGTTTTCATCCGATGGCTCACGAATCTCCATGTGCAGCTGACGGGTCACGGGCGCTGGCTCCCCGCCGCGCATGCCATCAGGATCGCTCAACGTCCAGGTGGCGGAGCTTAGTTTCAACGGCAAGCGCGCATCCCACACCAGGAATTTCGGCGCTACCAGTCCCCCAACAAGCAACGCGATACCCAACACCATGAACAGCGCTGGCAAGGAACGGGACTTATGCATGATGCGCTACTTTACCGCAGATGTGCGACACCCCGGCTTCCACTGGGGCTCGGCAGCACCTGTTTCAACAAATATGCAGGGGAAGATATGCAGGTTCCCTGGTCAGAGCGTTTTTTCAATAAGGGGCCCGTTAATGAAAATGGCCTGTGGCCTGCAGACCTGCATATCTTCCCCTGCATATCTGTGTTCCTGGGAGGGGCGCGGTTCCTGGGAGGGGGCGCGGAAACAGCAGAAAACAGAAACGCGAAACCCCCTCTGGTCGCGGATGCGGCCGGAGGGGGTGGCGTCGAAAAGCAAGAAGCTCTTACTTGAGGGTGACCTTTGCGCCAGCCTCTTCGAGCTTGGTCTTTGCAGCCTCTGCGTCGTCCTTGTTTGCGCCCTCGAGGATTGCCTTCGGAGCACCCTCGACCATTTCCTTGGCGTCCTTCAGGCCCAGGCCCGGAACCAGCTCGCGGACAACCTTGATCACGCCGATCTTCTTGTCGCCAGCGTCCTCGAGAACAACGTCGAACTCGTCCTTCTCCTCAGCAGCCGGAGCATCGCCAGCAGCGCCCGGAGCAGCAGCAACTGCAACCGGAGCAGCAGCGGTCACGTCGAAGACCTCCTCGAATTCCTTCAGGAACTCGGAGAGCTCGATGAGGGTCATTTCCTTGAACTGCTCAATGAGCTCGTCCTTGGTGAGCTTAGCCATGATGGCATCCTTTCTTTGGCCGCATTACGGCCGATATATGGGGTGTGTAGTTTTTGTGGGAACCTGCCGCTTAGGCAGCTTCCTGCTTGTCCTGCAACGCGGCAACGAGTCGTGCCGTCTTGGATGCCGGAGCCTGGAACAGGCCGGCAGCCTTCGCCAGAGAGCCCTGGAACGCGCCAGCGAGCTTGGCAAGGGTGGTCTCGCGGTTGTCCATCTCAGCAACAGCGTCAACCTGAGCTGCGTCGAGAGCGTTACCGTCCATGTAGCCGCCCTTGACAATGAACTTGTCATTGTCCTTGGCAAACTTCTTCATGGTCTTCGCGGCGTCCACGGATGCATCGCCCTTGATGAAAGCGATAGCGGTCGGGCCGACCAGAAGATCATCGAGACCCTCAATACCCTGCTCAGCAGCAGCGATCTTGATGAGGGTGTTCTTGGCGACGTGCAGTTCAACATCAAATCCGAGCTCACCACGCAGCTGCTGCAGCTGACCCACGGTCAGACCGCGGTACTCGGTGAGGAACAGAGCATCCGAGTCAGCGAACTTCGTCTTCAGTGCAGCTAGCTCGGCAACGTTCTTCGGGTTTGCCATGACACACGCCTCCTTCCAATACTTCTTCATGTTGTATCCGCCCGGAGCAATAAAAATTGCCCCGTGCAGAAGCACGAGGCGCACCTTTGAAAGGAAAGCCACGTTTCTCCTGCGTGGGCCGATCCCTTGAGGGGGATCCTTCAACTCCCTTTGATATTCGCTGGGAGTAGCCGACGGTCTTCGGTGAAACTTGAGCTCAGCCCGCTTTTTAGCGAGCCGTTCAAACTTCAGCTGGGTATCTTAGCGGCCGTGCGCACGGTAACCAAATTACTACTGCCCTTTCCCCTGTTCCGCCTTACGCAGCAAACTCAACGCCGCAATGAACAGGACACATCCGCCGATCAGCGCCATCACGCCAACACCAATGGCAAGGCCAGCCCAGAACCCGCCGCCGGTAGAAGAAGTACCAGCTGCAACGTATTCGGCCTGCGGGTCTGCCCCCGTCTGCGTCGGATGCATGCCGCTAGACAAGGTGTCGGTGTTCGCAGTGTCAGCGGTTGCCGTGCCGGTGTCAGCGCTTGCGGCAGCGCTGGTGGCGCTAGCAGTGCTTGTCGGCTGCGCCGCACGAGCGGCAGCCTGGGTGGTCGGCGCTGCTGAGCGCGCCGCGGAGGTCGGCCGCGCTGCTGAACTCTGACGCGCTGCTGCAGTCGGTTGCGCCGCTGCGGTTGGCCGCGAAGCAGCGGCGGACGACGTCGGCTTCGTACTCGGTTTCGCAGGCGGAGTCGTGGTTGGTTGTTTGGCGCGTGAGGTGGGCGTGATTGAGTCGCCGATCTTCTTTATCTCTTTGCCTATGTCACGAATACCGCCAGCCAGCGCCTGCGGCAACGTCAGGTTGCCGCCGCTTGCCCCACCCCCAAAGCCGTTGGGGTTGGCGTGGGCGTTGGCAATGGCGTCGTCGCCAACCGCGAAGTGTGCCACGAGTTCCTTCTCAAACGCCGTACCTGCACGCGTAGTGCCGGAATACACGAAGGTCGCTGTGTACATGCCGGGTTCGGTAAAACCGAAACCCTGATGGTCATGGGCGTTCACCGGGTATTCGATGGTCTTGGAAGCATCACCGGAATCCAACTCAATGCGTAAACCACGCAGGTCCTCGTGCCAGGTCATGATGCGGCCCGGTCCCGTGACGTTGCGCATGCTGACAGTGACACGGCTGCCGTCTGCAATCGCATCTGCCGCCAGTCCTGTGGTGGAAAAGCCCAGCCAGGGCAGGCTTCGATCCTGCGCCTGCGGCAGAATCCACATCGCTTCCGGGCTGCCCGGGAAGCTGCCACGCACACTCTCCGGCAGGTTGGTGCGTGCCGTATCCGGCACGGCAAAAATGAAGCTGCCTGATGGACGGTGGGCGGGGTGGAGGGGGTCGGAGTCGTCGATAAGCATGGTGCTTAGCTGCCCACCCTCGCTGACCAGCGCCATATCCATATGACCCGCCGTGATCACAGTGCGCTGCGAGGGGGCTTGTTTGCTTGACGACGGCACCGGCGCCGCAGTCGGCGCTGCAGTCGGTGCTGTGGTTGGCGCTGTGGTTGGCGCTGCAGAACTCGGGGCCGTGCTGGTTTCCGGCGTTGAAGACTTCGGTGCGCGCAGGCCGGTGGTGGTGCCTTCGGGAAGGCCGACGGTAGCGTCATCACCAACTAGCCAGTACTGGGTGACGGGCTCGGAGCGTTCGGTTTTTCCATCGGTGTGCTCGGCCCTGCCCTGCCACGTCAGTGCGTACACACCCGGCTTGGAGAAGGTCCACGTGAAGTGTCCGTGGCCGCCGACTTCGTAGGTGATGGTGCGCATGTCTGGATCCGAGGAGTCGAATAGCCGCTCCGGCTCGGAGACACGGCTGGTGAACATGACGTTGATGTCGCCGGGTCCGTCCATCTCAACCAGGTCGAAGTGCATGACATCGCCTTTGAAGTTGGTCGGGATCGAAGATGGATCCAACTCGTGTGCTGGGTCGAAAGCACCAAGGCCCGACCAGATGGGGCGCCAGTTGTCGGTCCAGTCCACGCTTTGGGGCGCGGCCCATACTTCGCTGCCACGGGGGCCAAGGAAGTCGAGGGTGCCGTCTTCAGGAATGGTGAGCTTGGACAGGTCGTTGCCGTCTGCATCCGCATCCGGGGCCAGGCGGAAACACACCGCGTCTTGGGTGGTCACCTGCTGGCCATCTACCGCCATCACCGCGAGTTTGCCACCGGAGCGGGTGCCGTAGAGGGCGTCGTTGTGGGAGTGGTAGAGCAGCTTGCGGCCAGCGCACGGGTGGTCCACATCCTCATCCAGGGTCACGCTGTGGCCCGGCGCGCCCGGCTTGTGCTCTGTGCTGGATTCAATGCTGGGTTCCGTGCTGGCCTGGGCGAGGGGTATCCCAGCAACACTCAGCGCGGCTACGAACGCTGCTGCTAGAAGGCGCTTCATGCGTGCACCGCCTTTGCTAACACGCCACGTGCTGGGGCAAACAGCCAGCTCAGCGCGAACAGGACGGTAAGGGATAAGACGATGGTTGCGCCTGTTGGTGAGTCATACGCCCACGCCAGCCACACCCCCAGCACGCTGCCGATGGTGCCGATTGCGGCGGCGATGAGCATCATGGTCTCCAGCCGGTCAGTGAACATTCGTGCGGCGGCGGCAGGGGTGATCAGGAGTGCTACGACCAGGATGTTGCCCACGGTCTGCACGGCAAGCACCACGGCGAAGGTGACGCTTAAGTACAGCGCTAGGTCTAGCGCTGCGACGGGCAGGTTCATGGCGCGGGCGGTTTCGCGGTCCAGGGCGACGGCGGTGAACCAGGGCCGCAGCACAATCACCACGCCGACGATCAACGCGCCCACGACCGCGTTGATGAGCAAATCACGGGTACTCACGCCGGTCAGCGAGCCAAAGAGGAAGGAGCTGACGGAGGCGGTGTAGCCCTCCACTCGGGAGATGATCACCAGGCCCACGGCGAAGGCAGCCGTGAACACGATGCCGATGACGGAGTCCTCTTTAATCGTGCGGCGTTGAGACATCACGGCGATCAGCACCGCCACCAGCGCACCGGCCACCGCCCCGCCCAGCAGGACCGAGGTTTGCAGCGCGAAGGCGACGGCGATGCCGGGGAAGACGGCGTGGGCGACGGCGTCGCCAATAAACGCCATCCCGCGCAGCACCACAAAGCAGCCGACCACTGCGCACAGCAGCGCGGCGATCACCGCGGCCAGCAGAGCACGGGGCAGAAACGCCAGCTGCGGGTTGGCCATGTCTGCAAGAAACTGCAGGAAGGAAATCTCGGGCAACAGGTTAGGCAAAGTTGGCCTCCAAATGGGTGCGCACACCGCGCAACCACGGCGAGTCTTCGGCAACAGAGAAGGTGTCCATCCACGGCGCGGCGCTATCAAGCTGATCTACCTGGCTATCCGCCACCACTCCCCCTTTGAATAGGATGAGGCGGTCGCACGCATCGACGGCTTCGGCGATGTTATGGGTGGACATGACCACGCCCAGGCCCTTGTCCACAAGCTTGCGAAACAGTCCCAAAAGATGCTCGGTGGTGGGGATGTCGAGGCCGGTAAAAGGCTCGTCCAGAAGCAGCATGCGCGGGCGGCGCACCAGGGCGCGCGCGATGAGCACGCGTTGGCGCTGGCCGCCGGACAAGTCGCTGATCGGGCGATCGGCCAGGTCAGCAAGGTTCACCATCTGCAGTGCGCGCTGTGTCCAGGTGTGCTCGCGCTCGCCGGCGCGGCGGTACCACGGCCGCTGGCCCAGGGTGGCGTTGAGGGTGGCGGCGTAGACGTCGATAGGAAAATCCCAAGCGACGTTGTGGCGCTGCGGCACGTATCCAACAACGTTGCGGATCGCGCGGGAGCCGGTAACTTCAACCGTGCCTTCAGCGGGAACCAGTCCCAACATGGCCCGCATGAGCGTGGTTTTACCCGCACCATTCGGCCCGAGCAGCCCCGTGAACTCGCCGCCGCGCAGCGTCAGATCCACACTCTGAAACACCTCGCGGCCCGGGTAGGACACGCTCAGGTCGCGCACTGTGATGGCGTGCGGCCTCACTTCTTCCGCCCCCTGACCAGAACAAAGGCAAGTGCCGCCAGGATGAGCACACCGATGCCTACACCAGCGATGAGCCCGGTGCTTGTGCTTGATTGCGCCCCTTCGCTTGCCGTGAACTGGGCGTCAAAGGCCTGGCTCGCATCCGTCGATACGGCAAAGCGCAACACCTGCTCATCGGTGTGCACGGTGCCCTCAGTGTCCTCAACGTTCACGCGCACTTTAACCAGCTGCACGCCGGCCTCAGTGAACACCCAGTTGGCGTGGGTGTGCGTGTTCGGCTCCACCCACATGGACTGCGCACCTGACGTGCTTGAGTTCCACAGCTGCTGTGGCTCGTGGAAACCACCCGGCTGCACAAACAGGGAAAAACTACCCGGGCCACTGTGCCCGCCGTACTCCAGGCTCATGCCGCTCGTGGAGCGCTCCAGCAAGGACGGCGCCTGCGAGTTCCACCCCAACCACGGCACACCTGCAACCTCCGTCTGGGGCACGACCCACACGTCACTGCCGGGCTTGGCGCCAGTGAAATCAAAATCGTTGGTGTCCGGCAGAGTTTGCTTGGCGGCGTCGCTAACCTCAAAGACCACGTCCTCCAGGTGACGCCACACTGCTGGGGTGTGGGTGTCGTCGCGGACCAGGAACTGCAGCTGACCGTCTACAAACATGGCACCAAGATCGGCGTGGCCTGCGCTAATCACCGTTCGCTCACCCAGCGGGGCAATCGCCTCGTTTGCTTCCACTACCTGCTGCAGTGCCGGGTTGTTGTCCTGCACCTGGGCTGTAGACAACGGCGCCAACGCTGCTGCCGGTGCCGTTGCAATCAGTGCTGCGGTAACGAGTGCTGAAATCTTTTTCATTATTGTCCTTTCAAACAGTTGCTTATTGATTCCCCGTTGGCCAGCACAAACTCCACATACGTCTGCGCCGGCCCCTGCCCCGGCGGGTCGAGGGAATCGCCCCAGATCGGGCACACCCGCACCCCGTGCATCGCCGCCGTCTGGGTGAGCACCGGCGTTTCTTGCTCACTGCCGTATTCCACAAACACAGCCGGCACATCCAGGTTTTCCAGCGTGCGGGTTAGCGCCAGCAGGTCGCGCGGGCTCGGCTCCACACTCGGGTTCGGGGTAACAAAGCCCGCGATGCGCAGCCCATAGGCACGCCCCAGGTAGGCGTAGCCGTGGTGGGTGGTAACCAGGTTGCGGTTGGTTTCCGGGATCTGCTCATACAAGGCGCGCACCGTCCGATCCGCCTCATCGAGCTCTTCCTGGTAGCGCTTCGCGTTGGCGGCGAACTGGCTTGCGCGCTTCGGGTCAATGGCGGAAAGCTCATCGCGCACCACATCCACCACGGCTTTCATCGCCGCTGGGTCGTGCCAAATGTGTGGGTCCAGCTCACCGTGCACGTGGCGGCCCAGCACCGCCTGCGGAAGCAGGTACGTCTCATCATCCGGGTTACCTAAGAAACGGAACTCGCGCTGCGGCGGAATCGGCTGCAGCGTTGTCGTAGGCACCACCACCACGGCTTCGTCCGGGTTGATCTCGCCGTGCTCATCAGAGTGCAGCGTCAGGTGAGTGCCCGCCTCGTCCACACGCGTGGCAATGTCCACGTGCCCGTGTTCAATCGCCAGCTTGCCGGGGGTAACCTGCGCCGGGTCCTGGCCCACCACCACCGTGATCGCCCCCTCGGCGGCACTGCGCTCCGGCGCGTTGACTGCGTCTTTTACTGACGCCTTCAAGCGCAACTGATACACCCCCGGTGCCGAAAACGCCCAGCTCACGTGCGTGTGTGCGCCAACTGGCAGCATGGTCGAACCACCCGCGGAATCAAAGAGCAACTCCGGGGTGCCAAACGTTCCCAGGATGAAGGCGGAGGCGGTGCCGGGGCCGGTGGCGTGGATAAGCGAAAGCTCCGTCACCGCAGTAGGTGGAAGGTCCGCCTCAAACCGCAACCCCAGCCACACCGTGTCCAGGCTGGCGTCCTCCACCAGCGGAATCGGGGCGTAGCCGTAGCGCTGCGTCTGCTCCGCCAGTGCCACCACATGCGCGTCAGGCCGCGCCGTCGACGCAATCGTGCGGGTCAGCGCCTGCGGCTCCAGCAGCAGCCCGTTGGTAAACACCGCATCGGCGTACGCAATGTCGCGCGTGGCGTGCAGCGTCGGCTCATAGCTATGCGGGTTCGCGCCGCGCCGTATCAGCGAGGTCACCTCGGCAGCATCGCCCGCCACATTCTGCACAACGTCCGCCAGGATGCTTGTCGACGCCACCACGCCCAACCCCTCACCGTCCTCCCCACCAGCAGCCGACTCGGCTGGGGTGCACGCGCTGAGCAGCATGCTCGCGGCGATGAGGGCGGCTGCGTTTTGCGGTTTCACTGGCCTACCCCGAACGTGCCGAGCAGCCTGCGGCGCAGCGCCGTATCAAGGCACATCATGCCGCCGCCAAAGACCAGGATGCCCAGGCCAAGGATGGCAAACGGCACCGTCATCACGGTGGTGCCAGTCTCCGCGAGGGCGTCCGGGCGGGTCTCTGTGGTGTTGCCGTTGCTGTTGTTGCCGCTGTTTTGGCCTGCTGTTGCGGCGCAGCTGCCCTCCGGGTCAAACACCGAACCGAAGTCGAAGTGTCCACTATCCGCGTTGCCGGGCGTACCGACGTTAAACGTCAACACCGCCTCACCACTAACGGCTTCACCGGCCTTGGTGGTGGCAGTCTGGCGAATCTTCACCCGGTACGACCCTGATGCCGAAAACACCCAGTTAGGGTGCACATGCGAGTTCGCCGGAATAGTGTGGCGGCCTTCTAGCTTGCCGTTGCTTGCAGAAAACCACTGCTCCCCCACCACCTGGCCCAAGCCACCCTGGGTGAACACCACCATGGAACCAGGCCCGTCAAAGCCCGTGACCTCCCACGCGACCTCGCCCGTAGTGTTGGCGATCAAGCTTTCATGCTGCGTGTTCGCACCAAGCCACGGAACGCTATCCTGCTGCGTCGCACCGATCATCCACGCCTTGCCAGCCGGCACTGGGCCGACCGCCTGCGGTAAGTCCACCTCTGCCGCCTGACCAAGCCCAAACACCAAGTCCTCCGGACGCGTCCACGTGGCCGGCACGTTGCGGTCATCCTTGATCATCGGACGCAGGGTTGCCGTGCACTTCGGCGCCTGCTGCTGTGGCTGTGGTTGCTGTTTTGGCGCCTCTTGTTTTGGAGCCTCTTGTTTTGGGGCCTCTTGCTTTGGGGCCTCTTGTTTTGGGGCCTCTGGTGCGGGCTCGCTGGCACGGTTTTCAACCTCGGCGTTTGTGTTAGTGGTCGCTGCACCATCC
This sequence comes from Corynebacterium riegelii, assembly GCF_016728505.1. Lineage (GTDB taxonomy): Bacteria > Actinomycetota > Actinomycetes > Mycobacteriales > Mycobacteriaceae > Corynebacterium > Corynebacterium riegelii. Next base: position 986,527 of record NZ_CP068159.1, on the reverse strand, counting down.
CCGACTCGCCACGTGTACTCCGCCTGGTTCGACTCCACACCATCGGCCTTCGCCACCACTCGCATGGTGTACACACCGGGTTGGGCAAACAGCCAGTTCGCGTGCACGTGGGACGGCTCCTCCTGCACAATGCGAGCACCACTGCCCAACTTCGCCTGCCCACCATCCAGGACTGACTGGAACGAGCCGAAGCTGCCGGTCTGGAACAGGTAAACCTCGCCAGGGCCACTGACCTCTAAGAACTCCAGATCCACGCGGCCGAAACCCCCTTCGCGCACGCCTTGGGTGTCCCAACCCGGCCACAGCAGATCAGAACGCTGCGTCTGTGGAAGCAGGTAGCCGGCCGTGGCGATCTCTGCGACGTTTACCGTCTCCTCGGTATATGCCGCCTCCCCAACGATCAGCTCCACACTTTCCGGTTGACGACGCACATGACTCCCCGTCACATCTTCCTGCAGGTCAAGCGTCAGATCGCTGCCGTTAACGGTGACGTTAAATGCGTCAATGTGTCCGCGGTCGAAGCGTTGCGTATCGGCTTTAGCCACCCCTGCCGGAAACGCCGCAATGCACACCATGGCCAGCACGACAGCAATGACAGGCACCAGCCAGAGCGCCTTCACCTTATTGGGAACTGTTCTCAACACTTAACGAATACTACTTTCATTAAGCGCCGATGCAAAAGCGCCAGCTCGGGTCCCGTCTGATCACCCCCCTGACAAAGTTGACGATGCAGTTTGCGTTTCCCCAGGTCCTAGTCAGATCACTAAGGGCCGCTCGTCGAATTTGTCAGGATTTCCGCCAGCGCCTGACAAATATGTTCCGTCGAACAGCGTGAGCTTTCGCGACCTGCAAGTTTGCCAAACCGGGCCGGGGGTCACGTCGAATTTGTCAGGATTTCCGCCAGCGGCGCCCCAAAACTACCCGAAAACCACCCAAAACCACCCCAACAACCCCGAAAACACCAAAACGCCCCGGCCCAGACAATGAAAGCCTGGCGCCGGGGCGCTGGAAAAGCCTAGAAGCTCGAGAAGCTTATGCCTCTGCGTAGTTCTTCTGAACGGACGGGTCAACCGGAACGCCCGGGCCCTGGGTTGCAGAAACGGTGATCTTCTTCAGGTAGACACCCTTGGCAGAAGCCGGCTTCAGACGCAGAACCTCATCCAGCAGAGCGCCGTAGTTCTCAGCGAGCTGCTCCGGGGTGAAGGACGCCTTACCAATCAGAGCATGCAGGTTAGCTGCCTTGTCCACGCGGAAAGCGATCTTGCCGCCCTTGGACTCCTCAACAGCCTTTGCAACGTCCGGGGTAACGGTGCCGGTCTTCGGGTTCGGCATCAGACCACGCGGGCCAAGCACACGAGCCACACGGCCAACCTTGGCCATCTGGTCCGGGGTAGCAATAGCCACGTCGAAGTCGAGCTGGCCAGCGTTGATCTGCTCGATCAGCTCGTCGGTGCCAACGATGTCAGCGCCAGCTTCCTTAGCAGCGGTAGCCTTCTCGCCCTCAGCGAAAACGGCAACGCGGACGGTCTTACCAGTGCCGTGCGGCAGGTTCACGGTGCCGCGGACCAGCTGGTCAGCCTTGCGCGGGTCAACGGACAGGCGCATTGCAACGTCGATGGTGGAGTCGTACTTAGCAGACGAGGTCTCCTTCGCCAGCTTCACAGCCTCCAGCGGGGAGTACAGCTTGTCGCGGTCAACTTTTGCAAACTGCTCGTTGTAGTTCTTGGACTTCTTAGCCATGTTGGGTTCCTTTCAGGAGTTGTGGTCTGCGGGCCTGGCTTGGCCCTGCCACTCACGCACAAAGGCGTTGTTATTTACTTCTCAACCTCGATGCCCATGGAGCGAGCGGTACCAGCGATGATCGCCGCACCAGCCTCGATGTCACGAGCGTTCAGGTCAGCCTTCTTGGTCTCAGCGATTTCCTTGCACTGCTCCCAGGTGACCTTGCCAACCTTCTGGGTGTGCGGGACGCCGGAGCCCTTCTGCAGGCCAGCAGCCTTCAGCAGGAGCTTCGCTGCCGGCGGGGACTTCAGGATGAAGTCGAAGGAACGGTCTTCATAAACCGTGATCTCAACCGGGACAACGTTGCCACGCATGGACTCGGTTGCAGCGTTGTATGCCTTGGTGAACTCAACAATGTTCACACCGTGGGCACCAAGTGCCGGACCAACCGGCGGAGCCGGGTTAGCCATACCAGCTTCGATCTGAAGCTTAATCAGGCCAGTGACCTTCTTCTTAGCCATCGAATTACCTCAATTCCTTGGTACAGGACGCAGCCACGATGTTTAGCGTGCGCCCTTCCGGATTCCGGGTTTAGCCCAGCAACCGGGGATGAACGAATGAAAAACGCCGCCCGAAAAAGACGGACGGCGTTTAAGGTTACGCGGTTTAAGCGTCGATAAGCAAAACAGCCCTACATAATGCGTTCGATCTGGTCGGCGGTCAGCTCCACCGGGGTCTCACGGCCAAAGATGGACACCAAGGCCTGGATCTTGCCGGTCTCCGGATCAATCGCGTTAATCGTCGCAGAAACGCTTGCCAGCGCGCCGGACAGGATGGTCACGGCCTCACCAACCTGGTAGTCGTGTGCCAGCTGCTGCTTGGTCTGCTCCTCCGGCATAGCGATGACGGTCTCGCCGTCCTCGTTCGCGTTGGACTTACCCTCAACCGGGGCGACCTTCGGCATGAGGAATTTCGCCACGTCGCGGTGCTTCACCGGCGTCGCGTTGCCTTCGTTACCCACGAAGCTGGTCACGCCCGGGGTCTCGCGCACCACGGACCACGCGGCATCATTCATGTCCATGCGAACAAGCACGTAGCCCGGCAGCAGCTTGCGCTTGACCAGCTTCTTCTTGCCGTCCTTGTTCTCCATGACCTGCTCGATGGGCACGACAACCTCATAGATGGAGTCCTCCACCTCAAGCGTCTGAATACGCATGTCAAGGTTGGTCTTCACCTTGTTCTCGTAGCCCGAGTAGGACTGGATGATGTACCAGTCACCCGGCTGCTTCTTCAGCTCACGGGTGTATTCGCGCAGGCGAGCGCGGTATTCAGAGTCAGCGTCAGCCTCCTGGGCGGCTTCCTGCTCCAGCGGCTCGGTCTCCGGCTCCACCGGTGCACCCTCGCCGATCATCTCCTGGTTGTCCTCGACTTCGAGTTCAGCTTCGTTCAGGTTCTGGTTTTCAGTATCCATTCGCTTTTCCATCTTCTAGAGCTTGTTGCTTACCGACGCCTACTTGTCCCACCAGCCTACCCACCCACGTGGTGGTGACTTAGCGAAAAAGTATCCCGCCTCCCCTGGCTTGCTGCCAAGGTGGCGGGAAAACGTTCAAAGTGCAGTATAGCTAACGGATGAGCACCCACTCAACCAGACGCGTACCAAGCCAGTCCGTGCCCGACATAAACGCGGTCAGGATGATCAGGAACGCGAACGTGATGAGGGTGTAGTTCAGCATCTGGGTGCGCGAAGGCCAGATGACCTTCTTCATCTCCTGGGCCACCTCGCCCGGGAACGCTGCGATACCGCCGGCTACGTGCTCATCATCGTCAGCGGTTGCAACCGCGCGCTTGGAGCCGTGCTTATCCTCGTAGGATTCGGAGGAAACGGGAGTTGCCCCGTGCAGCTGACGCTTACCGGTCGGCTGTGCGGGGGTCTGACCATTCGGGTTAGTCAAAAGAACTCCTCCAACTTGAAAGTTCTGGCAGGGGCGACAGGACTCGAACCTGCAACCTACGGTTTTGGAGACCGTTGCGCTACCAATTGCGCCACGCCCCTAGAGTGCAAATGCACCTAGACCCTACCACGCGGCCAAAACAAGCCGCGTAACCGAGTTACGTAGCGATGGCGAGAATTGAACTCGCGACACAGCGATTATGAGTCGCTTGCTCTACCACTGAGCTACACCGCCATGCGTTTGCTAGGTAGATACCGTAACAAACAGCAGAGCCCCCTATCAGAATCGAACTGATGACCTTTTCCTTACCATGGAAACGCTCTGCCGACTGAGCTAAGGGGGCACAGCCTCTATGTTGTGGACCTCACCTTTCGGTGTGACCCGCTCCGTTGAAGCCTGGGAAAGATTAACCCGATACGTGAGTTAAACACAAATCGGCAGGTTAATCGGCGTTTTTATAAGGGTTATAACGCTTGCGTTTTAGAGGGCTTTGGCCAGCCACCGAAAGATTTCCCGAATTACTGCATTCTGACCCCCATTCCCCCAGGTAACAACACCATCTCCCGGAATTACTGCATTCGACTCCGAGCGGGAACGGCCCGGAGACAGCCCGGGAACGCGAAAAACCCGCCCTCCGCAACAATCTGCGTGGACGGGTTTTTCTACTTTGGTGCCAGGTAGAAGATTCGAACTTCTGAAGGCAATGCCGGCGGATTTACAGTCCGCTCCCTTTGGCCGCTCGGGCAACCTGGCGTGCGCTGTAAGCGCGTGGATTACTCTACATCACCGGATGCGCAAGTTTGCAAATCGCCAGGTAGCACCCAACAAAACTCCAGCCAAGCGCTATCCAACACGGTCCACAGTCAGGGTGGAAAGGTTGGCTAAGGCTTGCTTGGCGGGGACGTCCGGAAGCAAGGAAAGCTCGCGTTCCACCACAGCGAGGTACTCGTGGACTTTCTCCAGGGCGCGTTCCCTGCCGCGGGTTTGGGAGATGAGGTTGAGGGCGTAGTTCACGTGAGCGTCGTCAGGCAGGGGCCCCGTGAGCATGTCACGCAGCTGCTGGCCGGCCTCTGAGTCTTCCTCCATGGCGTAGAGGACCGGCAGGGTGAACACGCCCTCGCGCAGGTCGGTGCCTGGGGTTTTTCCGGACTGTTCGGGGTCGGAGAAAATGTCGATGATGTCATCCACAATCTGGAAGATGAGGCCAACCGCGGCACCGAGACGCTGGCAGCTTTCCACAGTCTCGCGCGGGGCGCCGGCGAACAGCGCGCCAAGGTAGGCGGCGGACGCGATGAGCACGCCGGTTTTCTCCTCAATCACCTTCAGGTAGTGCTCCACCGGGTCCTGATCGCCCGCGCCGATGGTTTCGCGCATCTGGCCGGTGACCAGCGTTTGGAAGGTGTCGGCGAAGTGGGCAACCGTTTCGGTGTCAATCTCCGCCATCAAGCGCGAGGTGTGCGCAAGCAGCACGTCGCCGGCGAGGATGGCCACGGAATTACCCCAGCGTGCGTTGGCGGATTCCACGCCGCGGCGGCGCTCGGCTTCATCCATCACATCGTCGTGATAGAGGGTGGCCAGGTGCACCATCTCGGTCAGCACGGCACCTTTGGTCACGTTCTCAGCATCCGGGTTCGGCCCGAATTCGGAGCACAGCAGCGCCATCAGAGGACGGAAACGCTTGCCACCGGCAAAGGCAAGGTGGTTGACCTTTTCGGTGATAAACGGCTCTCCGTTGGAGAGGCGCTCCGCTAGTAGCGCTTCTACCTTTGCCATGCCGTTGGTCACGCGTGCATTGAGCGCGTCGTTACCAAGATCTACGGGAAACGCGCCGCGTGGTGACGGCTGGATGCCGTTGGTCATCGATGATGTCCTTGCAGGTTGAAAACGGGCATATGACAGTGACAACCGTAGTCCACACAATGCCTGTGGGATTGCAGCAGGGCCGGGCTGGCACAATGAGCACGTGATGTTCGATGTCGTAGTTGTGGGTGCAGGTCCGGCTGGGGCAACGGCGGCGATTGCCGCCCAGGAGCGCGGCTTGGGCTGTTTGCTTATCGACGCTGCGCCACCCTCCCGCGACAAAACCTGCGGCGACGGCCTCACCCCCCGGGCAATGGCAACGCTGCAGGCGCTTGGTTTAGAGCATGTGTTGCCTGCGTATCGCAACAAGGGGTTGAAGCTGCACGGCTACGGCGGGGACGTAACCGCCCCGTGGCCTGATGGCCAGTATCCGGCGGTTGGTTCCGCCAGCCCGCGCGCAGCGTTTGATGCGGCGTTGGTTGCTGAGGCTGAGGCACGAGGTGCCACGGTGTGGCAGTCGTGTGCGGCGGAGTCCGTGACGTTTCGTGATGGCGCGATCCACACCGTGCACACCCAAAAGGGTGATGTGCGCGCCAAGTGGGTGATTGTTGCGGACGGTGTGCGCTCCCCCTTTGGCAAGCAGCTGGGGAGAAAGTGGCATAAGGGTGAGGTGTATGGGATTGCGGCGAGATCATATTGTGCATCCCCACGCAGCGATGACCCGTGGATGCATTCCCATGTTGAGCTGCGCGATGAGTCTGCGGTGCAACCGGGCTACGGCTGGATCTTCCCGCTTGGTAACGGCTATGTGAACCTCGGCTGCGGCGCCCTGTCCACCAACGCCCGACCGGCGAAGGTAAACACCAAAAAGCTGCTGCGCACCTACGCCGAGCAGCAGGTGGGTCACTGGCAGCTGGGTCCTGTGCAGGACGTCACCTCTGCGCTTTTGCCGATGGGTGGCGCGGTGTCCAACGTTGCTGGCCCGAACTGGGCGCTGATTGGTGACGCTGCGGCGTGCGTCAACCCTTTAAACGGCGAGGGCATTGACTACGGCATGGAGACTGCCGTGATGGTAATCGACATGATCGCGGATGCCTCAAACGCCGGTGGCACGATGGATCTGACGTTGGCGTGGCCGTTCGCGCTGCGTGAGGCCTACGGTGACGCTTTCGTCTTGGCACGCACGGCTGCACGCATGCTCACCTATCCCCAGTTCTTACCAGTCGCAGGACCCTTGGCTATGCGTGGTGTGGGCGGGCGTTTCCTTATGCCGGCGGCGGCGCGCTTGATGGGCAATTTGGTCAGCGAAAACGACCGCGATGTGATCGCCAGGGCGTGGCGCGCCGTGTCCAAGCTTGCGCCACGAAACGCCCCTCTGTGGGACGTGCAGCGCTAGTTTTGGGCCGCTAGCCTTTCTTCACCGCACTGTGGATGGCAACGATGCCACCGCTCAAGTTCTGCCAGCCCGCATCGGACCAACCGTTGGCGTTAATCGCGCGCGCAAGCGCCTCCTGGTCAGGCCAGGCGCGGATGGATTCCGCCAGGTATTCGTAGGCCTCCGGGTTGGAGGAAAACACCTTGGCAATCGGCGGCAGGGCCAGCGGTAGGTATTCCTTGTACAGGGTGCGGAATCCGGGGATGACGGGGGTGGAGAACTCGTTGACCGCCAGGCGCCCGCCTGGTTTGGTCACGCGTGCCATCTCGCGCAGGCCGGCTTCGAAGTCGTGCACGTTGCGCAGGCCGTAGGAGATAGTCACGGCGTCAAAGGTGTTGTCTGCAAATGGCAGGTACATGGCGTCGCCCACAACCTTGGGCACGTCGCGATCCTTGCCGGCCGCCAGCATGCCTTGGGAGAAGTCGCACGCAACCACCCATGCGCCGGACTTGGCTAGCTCCACGGTGGACACAGCGGTGCCGGCAGCTAGGTCGAGGACCTTCTCGCCGGGTTTGAGTTCGAGGCGTTCGCGCGTGCGGCATCGCCAGTATTTATCCAGCCCAAACGACAAAACTGTATTGGTTTTGTCGTAATTCTTGCCCACGTCGTCGAACATCCCGGCAACGTCGAAGGGTTTTTTCTCCAGATCCGCCTTGGCCATGCTGCGCAAGTCTACTTCGCCACCCACAAAAGAAGGCTGTTCACCCTCCCTCTACTTGCAAGTTCGGGTAGCCGAACTTTACTATTCACCACCATGGGACATGACGAAGCCAACATGGGCGCGTGGCTTGAAGCCATCACGCTGTTTGAGACTGCTCGCGACGGCGACCACGTGGCCTCAGCACGCCTCGTGCACTCAAGCGCCGATCCCGAAAAAGTCACGCTCAACCTCATGCGGCTGCTTGCCGTGTACCTGCGTGATGAGTCTGCGCAGAAACTAGACCGTTTCATCGCCACGTCCCACCGCGTCGGCCCGCCGCCGCTTCCATACCTCTAAAAGCCACTTCCCAACGCATAAAGTAAGGAACCACATGATAAAAACCAAGGCACTTGCCCTTGCATTCACCGCTGCCCTCTCCATTGGCCTGGTGGGCTGCTCTGCGGAAAGCTCGCAGGAAACAACCTCCACCACTGCAAGCGACAAGGACCTGCCGGTAGTGCTGACCACGTTCACGGTGATCCAAGACATTGCCGCCAACGTGGCTGGCGAGCACCTGAAGGTGGAATCCATCACCAAACCCGGCGCGGAGATCCACGGCTACGAGCCCACCCCAGGCGACATCGCACGCGCTGCGGATGCGGACCTGATTTTGGATAACGGCATGAACCTGGAGAACTGGTTCGCGCAGTTTGTTGCTGATCTGGATGTGCCGCACGCCGTGGTCAGCGAGGGCGTGGATCCGATCGACATCGCCGAGGACGCGTATGCCGGCAAGCCCAACCCGCACGCCTGGATGAGCCCGGTAAACGTGCAGAAGTACGTGGACAACATTGTGAAGGCGTTCAGTGAGCTCGCCCCAGAGCACGCCGAGGACTTCAAGGCCAACGGCGAGAAATACAAAAACGAACTCCAGGGCGTCCAGGATGAGCTGGAAACCAAGCTGGCAAAAGTACCCGACAACCAGCGTGCGCTGGTGACGTGTGAGGGTGCGTTTTCCTACCTGGCGCGCGACGCAAAGCTGACGGAGCGCTACATCTGGCCAGTCAACGCGGAGCAGGAGGCCACCCCACAGCAGATCGCGGGTGCCATTGAGTTTGTGAAGGAAAACGACGTCCCTGCCGTGTTCTGTGAGTCCACGGTCTCCAACGCCCCGATGATGCAGGTGGTTGAGGCCACCGGCGCTCAGTTCGGCGGCACGCTGTACGTGGACTCCCTGTCTGAAGAAAACGGTCCGGTGCCGACCTACCTGGATCTGATCCGCCATGACACCAACACCATCATCGAGGGCCTGACTGGGAGGACAAAGTGACACCGGCGATAGAGGTTGACAACGTCGTGGTGCGATACGGCGATGTGCTCGCGCTCGACGGCGCAACGCTGACCGTGGAGCCGGGCCGCATTTGCGGCCTGATCGGCATGAATGGCGCTGGCAAATCCACGTTGCTCAAGGCGATCATGGGGTTGGCGAAGCCAGACTGCGGCGAAGTGCGCATCAACGGCATGGACCCGCTTCGCGCCCGCAAAACACAGGTATTGGGCTACGTTCCGCAAAGCGAAGAGGTGGACTGGCAGTTCCCGGTCACCGTGCGCGACGTGGTGATGATGGGCCGCTACGGACACATGGGGTTTACCCGCCGCCCGCATGCCGATGACATCGCGGCGGTTAATAGTGCCCTTGCGCGCACCCACCTCACCGAGTTTGCGAATCGCCAGATCGGGCAGCTGTCCGGCGGACAGAAAAAGCGCGCGTTTATCGCCCGGGGCATTGCACAAGGCGCGAGCATCATGCTTTTAGACGAGCCCTTTGCCGGCGTAGACAAACACTCCGAGGCGACCATCACCGCCCTGCTTAAGGAGCTAGCTTCAGAAGGGACGACGATTTTTGTGGTCACACACGATTTGGTGGCGTTGCCACAGCTCGCGCCGGAGACGGTTCTGTTGAACCGTCGGGTGCTCATGCACGGCCCAACTGACGTGGTGTTAGAGCCCGACAACCTGGTGCAGGGCTTCGGGATGGGGGTCGCATCATGATCAGCAACATGATCGATATCTTGACGCAACCGTTTGCGTATGACTTCATGGTGCGCGCACTTGCCACATCCCTGGTGGCGTCGGTTGTGTGCGCGGTGTTGTCCTGCTGGCTGGTGTTGGTTGGCTGGTCCCTGATGGGTGATGCGGTCAGCCACGCGGTGCTTCCCGGCGTGGTGCTGGCCTACATCGTGGGCGTGCCGTTTGCCCTGGGTGCGGTGGTCTTCGGCTTCATCGCAGTGGCGCTGATCGGGCTGGTGCGTGATACCTCCCGGGTGAAGGAGGACGCGGCCATTGGCATCGTGTTCACCACCATGTTCGCGCTGGGGCTTGTGCTGATTTCGGTCACGCCCTCGCATACGGATCTAAACCACATCATCTTTGGCAACCTGCTTGGTGTCTCCCGCGATGACTTGCTGCAGGTGGCCATCCTGGGCGCGATTGTCTTTAGCGTGCTGGTGCTCAAACGCCGCGACTTTACGCTCTACGCCTTCGACCCGATCCACGCGCATGCCATTGGGCTTAACCCGCGGTTGCTGGGTGCGGCATTGCTGGCGCTGTTGGCGCTGACTTCGGTGGTGGCGCTGCAGGCTGTCGGCGTGATCCTGGTGGTGGCCATGCTGATCATCCCGGGCGCTACCGCGTATCTGCTCACCAACAAGTTCGGCATCATGCTGATCATTGCGCCGGCCATGTCCGCGGCATGCGCCATCATTGGCCTGTACTGCTCCTACTACCTAGACACGGCTTCTGGCGGGATGATCGTGCTGGCGCAGGGTGTGGTGTTTGCCGTGGTGTACCTGTTCGGCCCGCACGGGGTGACCCGGGAGCGCCGTTACGCCTCCAAGCGCACAAAGACGGAGTCTGTGGCTTCCTGACCAAGCGGGACCGCTGCGCTGGCGCCGGCCAGCCGCACCTCAAGCGCACCGGAGTAAGGCGCCCCCTGGCCCACCTCCAGGGTGGCGCCGACAACAAGCCCGTGGCTGTCCAAGAATTGGAGCAGCTTCGGGTCATCGTCAGCAATCCGCTCAATCGTGGCCGTCTGTCCCGGCTCAACGCCGGTGAGCGGGACGGCCTCGGGTGCGTCGATGCGCCCGCTGGCAGAAGGGATGGGATCCCCGTGTGGGTCGCGGGTGGGGTGGTCCAGGAACGCGTCGATGCGCTCAACCATGAAATTACTCACGGAATGCTCGAGGTTCTCGGCCTCATCGTGCACCTGATCCCAGGTGTAACCAAGCGCTTCCACCAAGAAGGTTTCAATGAGTCGGTGGCGACGGATCATCGCTACCGCGTAACGGTAGCCGGTCTCTGTGAGCTCGACGGCTCCATAGGGCTGGTGCTGGACCAAGCCTTGCTCCCCCAGCTTGCGCACCGCCTCAGAAACGGTGGATTTACGCAGATCAAGGTGCTTGGCTAACGAGGTAGACGTGACCGGCTGATCCGACCACTCCGACAGCGCCCAGATGCCCTTGAGATAGTTCTGGGTGCTGGGAGAAAGATCGCCGACTGACATATCGGCCACTCTACTTGCGGCGCTACTTGCCAGCAGCACCCGGCCGAGTCATCAACACCAGCGCCACAGGCCCGCTGGCGGTGCGCTCCCCCGTACACGACTTCGACGCACTGCAGGACCCGCAGCCGCCAGCGCAGCACGCTGAGCCCAGCGGTTCTAACTTCAGCAGGTCCGTGCGCTCCAAGTGGTGGATGATCGCATCCACTGTGGAGGTGGACAAGCCAGTGCGCTGGCAAATCTCCCTACGGCTGCGTGCACCCTCACGCATGGCGGTGGTGACCGCCTCCATTGGCGGCAGGTCCAGCGTTGCCGTTCGCGCTTGAGTTTTTCTGCGAAACATCACATGAACACCCGCAGCACCTGGAATGTCAACACGGCTAAAAGCCACGCCACGCCGATCTGGCCCACCATGGTGATCATGGTCCACTTCCAGCCGATCTCACGCCGCTGCGCGGCAAGCGTTGCTACACACGGCGTGTAGGCCAGCAGGAAGATCATGTACGCCCAGGCGGCGGCGGTTGCGTGTCCGCCCGAGGACTGCTCAAAGTCCGCGCGCACCGCCCTAGCCAGGTCCGAGTCACCCTGCTCTTCGGGGCCGGCGTCATCCTCCAGAGGATCAGCCACCGCATAGGTTTGCGCCCAAGTGGAGATCAGTGCCTCCTTGGCCAAAAATCCGGTGATCAGCGGGCCGGTGAGTGACCAAGAGTTGAAGCCAGCCGGCTCAAAGACCGGCGCGATTGCCTCAGAGACCACGCCGTAGACGGAGTCCTGCGGGTGCAGCTCCTCATCGCCCCAGGAGTAACCAGCAACGGCCGGGGTGGACTGCAAGAACCAGATGGCCACCACGGTGGCGACGATGATGCCGCCCGCCGTTTGTAAAAAGCCCTTCAGACGCACCCAAGTCACCGACGCCGTCAGATGTGCCGTGGGCAGCTGGTAGACCGGCAGGTCAATCACCAACGGATCAGCACCCATGGTGCGCCACAACAGGTTCTTCAATACCAGGCCCGAGAGCACCACCAACACAATGGAGATCACGTACATGGCAAACACCACAAGTCCCGCATGGTCAGGGAAGAAGACGTTGGCCATCATCACGTACACCGTCAACCGGGCTGAGCACGAGGTAAACGGCACCAGCATGGACGTCAATCGACGCTGGATTGGCGACGCTAGAACGCGCGTCGCCGAAATCGCCGGCACATTACAGCCAAAGCCCACAATCAGAGGGATAAACGCCTTGCCCGGCAGGCCGATCGCCCGCATAACGCGGTCCGCCACCACGGCCGCGCGCGCCATGTATCCGGAGTCCTCTAGCACCGCGAGGCAGAAAAACATCAACGCCATCAAAGGCACGAACGTTAAGACCATGCCGACGCCGTTGATGAGGCCGTCGATAAGCAGGCCATGCACAAATGGATAATCCAAGCCAACCGCAACAAGGCCGGCTGCCGCCCAGTCGGATAACGGCCCGGTGAAGAAGCCTTCCATCCAGTCTTGGAAAGGAGCGGCGACGGTGGTGGTGATCTCGAAGACCACAAACATGGCCGCCAGGAAGATCAGCGGGCCAAGGACTGGGTGCAGCACGAAACGGTCGATGGTTTCGGAGGTGGTGGCGCGACTTTCGTCCCGCAGGGTGGCGGCCGCGACCGCATCATCGATCCAGGTGAAGCGGGCATCGGCGGCCTCGAATCCGTCATCCTCGGGGGTGTGCGGGCGGTGCGTGACCACCGGCTTGTGCAGCTCTTCGTGCACCACCTCAGCAAGACCAGCTACTTCTCTACGCCTCGGGTCAAGCGCCACCACCGGCACCCCCAACTTCGCCGACAAGACGTCTGCGTCCACCTCAAGCCCCTGGCGCTGGGCGACATCGCCCTTGGTCAGCACGATCACCATGCGATACGGCAGCTCCGCAACCTGCGCAGCCAAATAGAGCCCGCGCGAGATGTTGGCGGTATCCACCGCAACCATGACCAGATCAGGCCGGCCCTCCCCCAGTCTGCCGGGGTTATCCAACAGCAGCTCGCGCGTCAGCGCCTCATCGGGGCTGATCGGATCCAGCGAATAGGCACCAGGGAAATCGATGACGTTGTAGTCCCCACCGTGCTTCTCACTGGGCGTCCGGCGCGAACCCTTGCGGGTGTGCCACACGCCGCGGGAAACCTCAACGGTGGTTCCCGGGTAGTTGGCCATGGTCACGCCCGCGCCGGTCAGCGCGTTGAAGAGCGTGGATTTGCCAGCGTTGGGTGCTCCGACCAGCGCGATGGTGGGCTGGCCGTGTGCGACCTCGTCCGGGGTAGTGCCGCAGTGGGAGCAGGCGGATGCGCTATGGGATTCCGGGCTCATTGGGCTGATCGGTGTGCTTGGGGAACTCACAGTGCCGCCTCCGTGTGCTGGACGTGAATGCTGCGCAGCGCCTGTGCATCAAGCGCGTAGCGGGTGCTGTTGGTGCGCACCACACGCCCGCCGCCGGCGGTCTTTTGCACCACGGTCACCTCGGCGCCGTGGCGCAGGCCCAGCTCGTGCAGCCGACGGTCAAGTGCCTCGTCAGCGTTGGTGGTGGTGATGGTGGTTTGGGTGCCCACCGGAACGTCGATAAGCAAAAGCTCCTGTGCCATGCGCCGCGTCCTTTGAAGTCAAAAGAATTAGGTAAGGGTTACTCATGTAAGTTTAGCCTTACCTGGCGCGAAAAGGGGCCCCTATGCCCGTTTTCTTTTCCCCGGAATCTTCGCCCATCCTGGCAGCGGTACTTCGCGGCCAAAAATGTTCACTACTGTGCGGTTATAGCCTGCGATCGCCTCGTCGTAGTAACCGACTAGCTGCGTACACAACGCGTCCCAAGTTTTATCCGCAACCGAGGCACGCGCGTTGGCTTTGAGCTCATCCAATCGGGCAGGATCAAGAATCCAGGCGGCGGCCTCCGGCAGGTCCTGCTCAAAGGTGTCAACGTCTAGCAGCATGCCGTTGACGTGGTTAGCAATCAGGTCGATCGGACCACCCGCCTTCGGGCCAATGGTGGGCACACCGCAAGCCTGCGCCTCCTGGATGGCCTGGCAGAACGTTTCAAACTCACCGGTGTGCACGAAAAGATCCAGGCTGGCGTAGGCGCGCGCGAGCTGCTCGCCAGATAAAGCACCCGTGAACACCGCGCCGGGAAGCGCTGCTTCGAGTGCGGCGCGCTCCGGGCCGTCACCAACAATCACCAGCTGAATCGACGGGTCTGCCGCAAGCGGCGCGAGGCGGTGCACGGACTTCTCCGCAGCCAAACGGCCAACAAACCCGACAATGCGCTTCGTGCCGCTCGGATCCCACTTACGGCGCAGCATCTCTGAACGACGCCGCGGGTGAAACAGCTCCGCGTCCACCCCGCGCCCCCAGTGGTGCACGTTCTCAATGCCGTGCCGTTCCAACTCTGCGATCGCCTGAGAGGACGGCGCAAGGGTGAGCTCACACATGTTGTGCACCGTGCGCGTCCACTCCCACGCAATGGAGGCAACCATGGCCGCGTGGTACTTCGTGGCAAAGCCAGCAACATCCGTCTGATACAGCGCCACCGCTGGAATCCCCAGCTGGGATGCAGAAAACGCGCCCGCACCACCAAGCACAAACGGGCTGGCCAAGTGGATCACATCAGGTTTGAACCCCGCCAACGCCGCCGTGACGTTGGTAGTGGGCACGCCAACCGGCAACGAATCCACCAACGGGATACGCACCGTGGGCACGCGCACAATCTCAAAACCCAGGTAGTCCGGAACCTCCTCCTGGAAGTCGCGCGCACCTGGGGCCACCACGATCGCCTCGTGGCCTTCCGCTTTGAGGTGTTCAAGTACGCGCAGCACGGAGTTGGTGACGCCGTTGATGTTTGGCAAGAACGATTCTGCAACGATTCCCACTCGCATACTCAGTCACCCTTGCACGCTTAAGGAAATTTTTGCGCAACCCAACGTGAAGTCCGCGTGAATTCTCATGGCCAGCAACACACCTACTTGTTTAAGCGCTGCGCCAGCGCGCGACGCGTGTGACGAGTAGTTACGGCTTCCACGATGGTGATCGGCGCGGGCTGCGCTTCCACGTCAACCAGGATCTGCTGCAGCTCCGCCACATTTTCTGCACGGCGGTAATCAGCACCATAGCCTTCGGCGATGGCCTCAATGTCCGCGTTATGCGGGGTGCCAAAGGCGCGCTCGAAGTACTCGCGCACGTGATCCGCTCCTACCTCCAGGGTTTCAAAGATGCCGCCTCCATTGTCATTGGCCACCACGATGGTCAGGTTGCCTGGCCGCGGCTCATCCGGGCCGATCAGCAGCCCGTTCACATCGTGCAGGAACGTTAAATCCCCTACCAACGCAACCGTGCGCGGGGCGCGGATCTCATCCGGCCGCAGCGCCTGCGTAGCCAGGGCAACGCCGACCGCTTGGGACAAGGTGCCATCAATACCCGCAGCGCCACGCGGCGCGTACGTATCCACACCGTCAAAGGGCATGCCGACTAGGGACGCATCACGCACCGGGTTCGACGCCCCCAACACAAAGGCGTCCCCAACCGCCAGGGTGTCGCACACCGCTGCGGCAACGTGCAGGCCGGTAAAGCCAAACGCTTCGCTCTCCAGCGCGCTGCGAACGGTCTCCGCGCCCACGTCACCAGCAGCCTCGCAGATCTTCAGCCACGTGTCCGTCGGCTGGCCCGTCACACGCACGGAAGAACCACGCACGCTCGGGTTGCCCGTGAAAATCTCACTGCGCGACAGCCCGATGACCTCAATCGCCGGATCCGCCATCAGCGCCATCACATCCCGGTGCAGCGTGGGGTGGCCCACCACAATGACCTGCTCCGGCTTGGTGGACGCCGCGAAATCACCACCGTCATGAGAGATCGCCACCTCCGACTGCGCAAAAAACCTCGCCGCCAGCGGGTGTACCTGGTGAAACGGCGTCGGCGCGGTCGGCTCCGCAATCGTCGGCACGTGCTCCAGCCCGGGCACCTCCCACGCCTCATCGCCAGCAATCACCAGCGTGTCGCGCGTCAGGTCCACATCCACCACGCCGTGGTCCACAAACCTTGTCGCCTGAGTCAGGGAGCCCGGCCCCACCCTCCGGAGCTTCTTGCTTACCGACGCCACGTTCCCCGGCACCAACGGCACATCCAACGCCACATTGATATGGACTTGGGGGGCGCTAAAGGAGATCCCGCTGACGTGCTCCAGCAACTGCACCTGCTGCGTTTGTGCATAACGGCCGAAGATGCCCTGCTGCCAGATAGTTTGGCTCGCACCAGTGCCCACCAGGTGTTCCGGGCGATCCGCGCTGATCACCGCGAGCGGGGTGTGCGACATGTGCGCCTCGACTACCGCTGGAAGCGCGTTCGCAACCGCCGTACCAGACGTCATAACCACACCAACGTGGCGTTTCTGCACGCGGGCGAGCCCTAAGGCTGTGAAGGCGGCCGAGCGTTCGTCGATACGCATATGCACCTGGATATCCCCACGAGAAAGCAACGCGTACGCCAGCGGCGAGTTGCGCGAACCCGGACTCATCACCACATCAGTGACATGTTCTGCCAGCTCCTCAGCCACCGCCGAGGCAAGAGCGAAAGACTCCACGCCTACCCCCTCGACAACTCATCAAGCTTGTTGAACAGCTCTTCAAAATTGATGTCCGGCAGCGGGACATCCGTAGGCAGCACCTCAGTGGGTACTACCGGAGCCGGCTCCTCATCCGGATTCGCGTTGTCACGCTCCCCGAAACCGAAATCAAAGGGTTTGCGCGTAGTGGTCACCGTGGTTGTGGCCGTGGACGTTTCCGTCACCGTCACCGGCGGTTTGTTCGCCTCCTGTGCCGAAGCACGCCACAGGAAAAACAGCACTACGGCCGCAACCGCCAAGATCGCGGCAAGCAAACCGAGTGCCAACGCCGCGGTATTCGTCCCCTTCTGCGGCGTGTTGTAGCTTGAAACGCCGTAATCCGGCTCGCCGTAATACGGCTCGTTGTAGCCACCCCCGTACTGGCTGGACTGGTCCGGAAAATACTGCTGCGGGCGACCCGGATATTGTTCACCCGAATCGCCCGCACCGAACTGGCGCGTCTGGTTATCCATGCGCCATAAGTTACCGCACCAAGCCTGTAAGTGTTAGAGCACCAAACCGAACACCGGCACAGCGATGAAGTAGGTAGCCAGAGAGATCAGCACCAGGCCGATCAGGTTCAGCCCAACACCGCCCTTGATCATCTCGCCCATCTTGACGTGGCCCGAGGAGTACGCGATAGCGTTCGGCGGGGTTGCCACCGGCAGCATGAACGCACAGGTTGCGGCCAGCGCAACCGGGATAGCCAGGATCAGGACGTTCATCTCGGTGGACTCGGTCAAACCAATACCCACTGCAACACCGCCCATGATTGGCAGGAAGGTTGCAGCCGTTGCCGTGTTGGAGGTCAGCTCCGTCAGGAACAGCACCAGTGCCGCGACCGCAGCCAACAGCAGGAACACCGGCAAGACCGACAGGCCCTTGGCCTTCTCACCAATCCACAGGGACAGGCCCGTGGCGGTGAACATGGCGGACAGGCTCAAGCCACCACCGAAGAGCAGCAGCACGTCCCACGGCATCTCATTGGCGGTCTTCCAGTCCAAGATGCGCTTGCCGTCCTTGTTGGCCGGGACAATGAACATGAGCAGGCCGGCGATAATGCCCACAACTGCATCGTCGTACGGGAAGTCCCATCCGAAGTGGTTGCGGCCCAGCGGGATGAAAATCCAGGTCAGCGCAGCAAGCAGGAAGATGACACCCACGGCTACCTGCGGGAAGGTCCACGACCCAAGCTTCTTCAGCTCAGCGTCAATCAGTTCCTTACCGCCCGGGATCTGGTCAACCTCAGGCTTGAAGACGGTGATGAGCATCCACCACGCAATAAAAGTGAACACGATTGCAACCGGCATACCCACAAGCATCCACTCACCGAAGCCGATGGTGATGCCGTGCGCTTCCTCCATGTAACCCTTCAGCAGGGCGTTCGGCGGGGTACCAATCAGGGTGCCCAGGGAACCGATGGACGCAGAATATGCAATTGCCAACATCAGGGCGGTGGCGAAACGCTTCTGATTCTTCATGCCACCCACAGACTCCGCGGTCAATGCCAACACGGAGGTACCGATCGGCAGCATCACCACAGCGGTTGCGGTGTTAGACACCCACATGGACATAAAGCCCGTAGCCAGCATGAAGCCCAAGATGATGCGCTTCGGGCTGGTACCAACCAACTTCACCACGACCAACGCCAGGCGACGGTGCAGGTTCCAACGCTGCAGGCCAAGGGCCATCAGGAAGCCACCCATGAACAGGAAGATAGTGGCGGAAGCGTACGGGGAAGAGACGCTCTTAAACGGCGCAACGCCCATCACCGGGAAGATCGCAATCGGCACCAGGGCGGTTGCGGCAAGCGGGATCGCCTCCGTCATCCACCACGCTGCCATCAAGACAGTCGTTGCGGCGACAACGCGCATGGCCTGCGCGGAGTACTCCACGCCTTCCTTCGCGCCGGAGGACTGGGCTACGGTGTCAGCCGCTCCTGCCGGGAAGAAGATGTACACCAAGATTGCCAGGACAATGCCTGTGAGCAATCCGATGAGTTGGCGGCGCCACTCGCCCGCCTCTGGGCCGGGGGCGCGGTCACCGTCTGACAAGGCGGTGGATTCATGAACTACGGGAGTAGACATCTCGAGTTCCTCTCTTTGACGTCACCGAAAAACGGGAATGACAATTTCCGCATAGCACTTTAACGCCACATGTAGCCCAACCCGCCAAAACTACCGAAGTGTGACAAGTTCTACACCCGTAGGTGGGTAATGCACTCCCTCACACGCTGGAACCACCAGTCACGAGTCGCCCCCGGCGCGCGCAGCCCGTGGAGACGTTCCGGGTCGGGGGTGGTGCGGGTGAGGTGCAACGTGCCGTCGAAAAGCTGCCGCTCCGGCGCAACATCTTCCACAAACAACCGCTGGGTGGCCAGCCCGGCCGCGCGCGAGCCAGTGAGCTTCGCCGCAACCAGCCCGGCATCGATGCCTACCGCCGTATCCAGCGCGCTTGCAACGGTGAGCTGCAGGTTCAGCTCCTTGGCTAGCTGCAGCGTCCTTCGGACACCACCCAGGGGCGCCTGCTTGACCACGCCCACGGGAACCACCCCAACCACCCTCGCCGGGTCCTCGGCGCGGCGAATCGACTCATCCGCGGCGATGGGTGTATGCACCTGGTGTTGGACAGCGCCGAGCTCCTCGACGGTTTTGCAGGGCTGCTCAATATATTCGAGCGGGCCGCGTTCAGTAAGCGCGCGCTCTGCTTCGATCGCCTGGGCAACACTCCAGCCGCCGTTGGCGTCTACACGAATCGCGGCCTCCGGGCGCAGGCGGCGGACCTGGTTGACGCGCATGACGTCGTCCTGGAGCGTCTGGCCGGATTCAGCGACCTTGATCTTGAAAGTCTGCACGCCCGGAAAGCGTTCAAGAACAGCCTCGACGTCCTGCGGCTGAACCGCCGGGACCGTGCCGTTGACTGGCACCGCGCCGTGTGCTTCCGGCAGCCCCAGGTAGGCAGCTTCCAGCCCGGCGCGCAGCCAGTGCTTCGCTTCCTGCGGCTTGTACTCGGTGAACGGGGAGAACTCGCCCCACCCCTTCGGGCCGTTAATCAGCAGCGCCTCGCGCGTAGTGATGCCGCGGAACTTCACCCGCATCGGCAACGCCACCACGTGGGAGCGCTGCAGGATGTCATCAACGTTTATTTCTTGGATTATTTCCTGGATTACTTCCTGGATGTTGAGGGGGTTTTCGGGCAGTTCCATGCGCGCCAGCGTAGCGTGGGTGACCATGAGCGCACCTGAACGCAGCCGGCTGGCACAGCGACTGTTTCCTGACGGCACCGAGCCCGACCCGCGCTTCACCCTTGCCAACGAGCGCACCTTCCTCGCCTGGACGCGCACCTCCCTGGCGTTTTTGGCAGGCGGGGTGGCGCTGGCCGCTTTCGACATTGACGGGTTACACCCCGACTACCAAACCGCCGTCGCCGTCCTGGTGATCCTCGGCGGGCTGTGCATCTCCGCCGGAGCCGCAGTGCGCTGGGTACACGTGGAGCGGGCCATGCGCACTGGCCGACCTCTGCCCGTGCCGGCGATTATCCCGGTGTTGTCCTTCATCGTGTTTGTGGCGCTGGCGGTGACCATTGTGATGGTGGCGGTGTAAATGCCGCGTTCAGGCAGGTTGCTTCCTTCGCAAGCGCCGCTGCAGGCACACGAGGACCCGGGCCTGCAGCCGGAGCGCACCTCTATGTCTTGGGCGCGAACCGCGATGGCGATGCTAGTGGTGTCTTTGACGCTGCTGCGCTGGGCGGATGCGTACGGTCCTGCCATTTTCGCTTTGATCACCGTGCTGGTGGTGTGCGCCATTTACGTGGTGTCCTCCAACCGTGCGGATTATCTGCGGGACGTCCACGGAATCCAAAACGAATCCCTCTCCCCCAACATCGCACGCGTTATGGTGATGGTTTTCGCCGTCACGTTGCTGGGCCTGGGCGCGGTGGTGCTGGTGCTGACGCGGTAGGTTCGGCCCACGTACCATCACCCCTATGAGCCAGAACACCCAGTACTCCACCGCCAACCCCTTCGACGCCTCCCAGTGGAAGCCGGCAACCGAAGAAGCGTTCACGGACATTACGTATCACCGCCACGTGGGCACGGAGCGTAAAGACGGCATTGTCCGCATCGCGTTTGACCGCCCGGAGGTGCGCAATGCGTTTCGCCCGCACACGGTGGATGAGCTGTATCGCGCGCTGGATCATGCGCGCCGCGATCCGTCCGTGGGCACGATCCTGCTCACCGGCAACGGTCCGTCCGAGAAGGACGGCGGTTGGGCGTTTTGCTCCGGCGGTGACCAGCGCATTCGTGGCCGCAGCGGCTACCAGTACGCAGGTGGCGACACAGCCGACACCGTCGATGAGGCCCGCGTCAAAGCTGAAGGCGGGCGCCTGCACATTCTTGAGGTGCAGCGTCTGATTCGCACGATGCCCAAGGTGGTCATCGCTGTGGTCAACGGGTGGGCGGCTGGTGGCGGCCACTCCCTGCACGTGGTGTGCGACCTGACCATCGCGTCGCGTGAAGAGGCCCGCTTCAAGCAGACGGACGCGGACGTCGGGTCTTTCGACGCCGGCTACGGCTCCGCCTACCTGGCCAAGATGGTGGGTCAGAAGTTTGCGCGCGAGATTTTCTTCCTAGGCCGCACCTACTCCGCGGAGGAGATGCAGCGGATGGGCGCGGTGAACATCGTCGCCGACCACGCTGAGCTGGAGAATGAGGCGATCCAGGTTGCGCGTGAGATCAACACGAAGTCTCCCACCGCCCAGCGCATGCTGAAGTTCGCGTTCAACCTTGTCGATGACGGTCTGATGGGCCAGCAGGTGTTCGCTGGTGAGGCTACTCGCCTGGCGTACATGACCGATGAGGCCGTGGAGGGCCGCGACTCCTTCCTGCAGAAGCGCCCACCGAACTGGGACGAGTTCCCTTACTACTATTAGGAGCTTTTTGCTTATCGACGCCCAGCGTCCTCCCAGCCCCCGCCGCTACCCTCACCACATGTTGACTCACAGCATGTTGAACCGAACGATCATCACCGCCGGCGCCGCCGCTGCTGTGCTGGCGCTCGCTTCATGCGGCACGTCGGAGTCCGCGGACCCCGCGCAGGAGGCAACGGCCACCGCCACGGAGACCACCAAGATCGCGGACTCGGCCGCACCCACTGAAACCGTGAGGGAGACTGTGACGGCGACGCAGGACGCTGCACCGCCTGCGCAACCACCAGCACCGCAACAAAGCCTGCGCGATACTTACGCAGATGCCATCGCTAACCCGGCGCGCTTCTTCCCGGAGCCGCAGCCGGGGCATGACGGCACGTTCCAATACGCGTTGTTGGACGTGGATGGGGATGCCGTACCGGAGTTGTTGGTGCGTGAGGGTGGTACCGGTGAGCGTCGAATAGCAATAGCCCTTGCAACCGGGGAGCAGGCCGCGAGCACGCTTGCAGACGGCGATGGGACCCTCCTGTTTTCCAACGGGATGTACCCGGGGTTGGAGGAGTACCGCTTCGGCGAAACCACGGCGACGATCACGCAGTATGAGCTGCGCGGCGGGCGCGTGGAGCAGGTCAGCGGGCCAACGGACACCATTGTTGGCAACCCGTTGGATGAATTCAATGTGATCAGCTGGCTGCCCACCACCGACCCAAGCGCGCTGAATACGCTGGATACCTTGGCTAACACCGACCCGCTGGCGCAGCCGCTGGCCGGCTCTTTCCGCCAGTACTCCATCGAGCGCGACTGGCGGGGCGACAGCTTCAACGTGGAGATCGCCTACCCCAACGTGACCTACCCGGAGCTGGGCTGCCGCGGCACGCTCGAACCGACGCCACCCGGCCACGCAGGCCAAGCCGGCTTCATCGAGCACATCACCGAAGGCACCTGCGACGACGGCGGCACATGGCACTTGCTTCTTAGCGCTGCGTCGCTCCAAGCCGGTGCCCCCGCCATCTATAAAGCGCGCTATGTTGCGCCGGATGGCCGCTACGTCGCAGACGGCGGGTTTAGGTAGTGGGTGGGCTCCCAATGCGAGAGGAGAAGAAGATGCACAACAGTGCTTCCCCATCGGGTTCTGTGTCCGCCATGGACATAGTGAACGGCATTACGGCAGGCTTCCCGCACGGTTGGGCCGAGGACCTCGAAGAACCGGAGGAGTTGTCGCAGGACGACCTTCCTGGGTGGGAGTGAAGGTGGTATTGGAATCCCCATTCGCCCGCCAACCCCACACCACCAAGCACGCCCAACTACCCTTATCCCACGTGACGCACATCCTTGAGCTTTTCCCTGTTGACCCGGCAAATCCACTGACGCTCATGCCGGCGCTCGAAGAGGCGCTGACCGGCCAGCGCACCCTGTTGCCCACTCCGGCCGAGGACCAGACGCGCACGAACCTGCTGCGCAACACGCAGGGCGTGGGCCAGCCGATTGAGGATGACATCGCCCTGGTCGTCGCCACCTCCGGCTCCACGGGCACTCCGAAGGGTGCGATGCTCACCGCCGCCAACCTCATTTCCAGCGCGGATGCCACCCACCAGGCCCTGGGCGGCGAAGGTCAGTGGCTGCTTGCCATGCCGGCCGCCTACATCGCGGGCATCCAGGTGTTGGTGCGCAGCATGGTCGCAGGTGTCACGCCGGCCGCGATCGATCTGACCGGCGGTTTCAGCATCTCCGAGTTCGCCGCTCGCACCCACGAGCTGGCCGACACCGGCGAGCGCACCTACACCGCGCTGACC
Organism: Corynebacterium riegelii; assembly: GCF_016728505.1. Classification (GTDB taxonomy): domain Bacteria; phylum Actinomycetota; class Actinomycetes; order Mycobacteriales; family Mycobacteriaceae; genus Corynebacterium; species Corynebacterium riegelii. Next base: position 963,077 of record NZ_CP068159.1, on the reverse strand, counting down.
CCGATGCAGCTGGCCAAGGCCACTTCCACTTTGCAGGGCATTGATGCTTTACGACGCTTCAACGCCGTCCTCATCGGCGGCGCCGCCACCAACCCACAACTTCTCAAATCTGCGCGCAAGCTGCGCATCAACGTGGTCACCACCTATGGCTCAAGCGAGACCTCCGGCGGCTGTGTTTACGACGGGCGCCCCCTCCCCGGCGCGCGCGTTCGCGTGGAGGACGGACGCGTGTGCCTTGGCGGGCCGATGGTGTCGTGTGGCTACCGAGGGGCGTCACCGGATGCCGCCTCCGACCTGCAGGACGGTTGGTTCCGCACCTCTGATGCGGGCACGTTGGAAAACGGCGTGTTGAGCATCCACGGCCGCATTGACAACGTGATCGATTCCGGCGGGCTGAAGCTCCACCCAGAGGTGCTTGAACGCGTCCTGCTAGCAATCCCGGGAGTAACCGGCGCGTGCGTTGTCGGTACTGATGACTACCGGCTTGGCCAGCGCATCTGCGCCGCCTATACGGGTTCCGCCAGCGTGGCGGACATCCTGGACCACCTCGACGAGCTCAGCGCCACCGGCCGACTTCCCCGCTGGCAGATCCCGAAGGACCTCAAACCTGTGCCGGCACTGCCACTGTTGGGCCCCGGCAAGGTGGACCGCCCAGCCGTGCGTGAGATGTTCTAGAAATTGCAAAAGCGGGTCCAAAACCGTTGCAAAAACGGGTATAGAACCGTTGCAGAAGCGGGTCCAAAACCGTTGCAAAAACGGGTATAGTGTTGGCATGTCCTACCATCCAAGGGTTGCTGACCAGCAATTACAAGAACTTCTTGCTGTTATGGGCGGAGTTCTAATTGAGGGACCACGAGGCTGCGGAAAAACATCTACCGCACTTGAGCAATCGAAGAGCTCTGTGCGCCTTGACAGTTCACCTGAACTACCCCAGTTAGCGGACCTGAACCCTGCCGCAATTTTGAATGGACCGACACCCCGTCTGGTCGATGAGTGGCAATTGGCACCGTCACTGTGGAATGCGATCCGGCATGAAATTGATGATCGCCGTCAGCGTGGCCAGTTTATCCTTTCCGGTTCAGCAACTCCCTCCGAAGATACAACGAGGCATTCCGGTGCCGGCCGGTTTGGAAGAATCCGCATGAGGCCGATGAGCCTCGTTGAAAGTGGAGCGTCTTCAGGTGCCGTTTCGCTGGCTTCGCTTGGACCACAAAGCAAGGTAAGTGCGATATCAAAACTGAGCTACAACGACCTTGCGGAAGAAGCTGTTCGTGGTGGCTGGCCTGGGCTGCTAGGGGCAAGCGCACGTCAGGCTGTTATGTTCAACCGCTCGTACCTTGAAAACACTTACGCGGTGGATATCCCCCAGGGCAATGGTGTGCGGCATGATGCGCTGAAGGTTCAGCGCCTGCTTGAATCGATTGCTCGCAATATCGCAGGAGAGGCAACACTTCGCACACTGGCGGCAGACATTTCAGGCCCCGATTCTTCTGTGGACCCAAAAACCGTTTCCGAATATCTCGCCGCCCTGGCCCGTGTATTCATCTTGGACGAGCTACCTGCGTGGAGTGTGGCATTGCGTTCCAAATCTCGCCTACGCACTTCAGCAAAGTTGCATCTTGCAGATCCAAGCCTTGCCTGTGCCGCGCTGGGCATCGGCACGGAAAGGCTGGCAAATGACCCTGAGTATTTCGGACAGGTTTTTGAGTCCATGGTGGTGCGTGACCTTCGCGCCTTGGCGTCGGCAGAATTCGGCCAGGTGTATCACTACCGTGACAACACTGGGCTAGAGATTGACGCCATTGTTGAATACCCCGAGGACGGCAAGTGGGGCGCATGTGAAGTCAAGCTTGGGGCCCGACAGATCCCCCAAGCAGAGGAGAATTTGCTGAAGCTTCGCGACGAACGCGTCGACACCGAAAAAGTCGGATCCCCCTCCTATCTCGCCATCATCACAGGAACCGAATACGCATACACGCTGCCAAGTGGTGTGCATGTCATCCCGCTCGCTGTCCTCGGCGCCTAGCCCCCCCCCACCGTCGGGGGTAGCCAAAGTTTCCGCCCGGGAACTCCCCCGCGCCGCCATCCGACTAATTAACAACCACCCGGAAGCCATCCGGGTCTGAAACTACGGAGGAAGCTGTTTTTATGAAGCGCCCTGCACTTGCAATCGTTACCGCCGCAACGATCGCTCTGTCCCTGACCGCATGCTCCAGCGACAACGCTGACACGGGTGCGGCGGCTACCACTGCTGCTGAATCTTCGGCAGCCACCGCGGCTGCGACTTCGGAGACCACGGAGGCGTCGGCAAGCACAAGCGCTGCTGAGAAGGAAGAGAAGATGGGCGAGGGTGAGGTCCAGCTGCATGACGGCACTGTGCGCGCGAAGGCTGCCGCTGACGCTGAGGGCGGCTCTGCCATGACCGCCATCTTCGGTGTGCTGGAGAACCACCGCGGTGAGGATGTCACCCTGACTGGTTTCACCACGTCCCTGGGTGACGCGATGTACGAGATCCACGAGGTAGTCAACGGCGTCATGCAGGAGAAGCCGGGCGGCATCACCATTCCGGCTGGCGGCCAGGTTGAGCTGAAGCCGGGCGGCGAGCACCTGATGATCATGGGCTACGAACCGGAGATCGCCGCCGGTGAGACCGTCGATGTGACCCTGTTGCTGTCCGACGGCACCACCGCAGAGGTCAAGGACGTTGCCGTTCGCACCATGCTGCCGGGCGATGAGGACTACGGCGACCTGGGCCACGGCGAGCACGGCGGCATGGACCACAGCGAGCACAAGCACTAGGGCTTTTTCGCTTATCGACGCCACCACGCGCACCCCGTAAGGACGCTCCACCAGCACCCTTACGGGGTTTTCTTTACCATTAGGCCAACAGTCTCTTTCGCTCCCCCCGCTTCCCCAGCGCGGTGGATTACCCTTCGGGGTTTTGAATCACCACGGGTTCTACTTTGAAGCCTGGTGATCCATAATCAGCGACCCACCGCAGAAACGGGGTGACGCGCTCGCCTGGCCGCAGGCCCAGTTCAATGTCCTCAATCGCAAACTGGGCGGCAAGGATCTCACCAAGATGCGGCGGCCTCTCCAAAACGAGGCCTTCAAGCGTCGTATTTTCTTTGTAGGTAAAACGCATGGGGTCTCACTCCTCAGCGAAACATCGACGATTCTGCGCACCATCCTAGCTTTGCCAGCTCTACCGCCATGCGTACCCATGTCGGACGTGATGCAAGGTTATTTAAGAGCAGGATCTGACTGTGTTCGTACACTTCATCCCACGCTTCCTTGCCCTTATACTCTTACGAAAAGGAATCGAGAATGGAGGTGCCATGAGAGAAGTTGCAGCCCCGATCCGCCGGACTGCGGAGGATCTAGATCAAGAACTTGCCAGTTTGAAAGAACAGATGGCTCCTCTCTCCGTTGAACATCTCCGTCGCTTGCGAGATGCTGGCGCGATTGAGTACGAAGAAGAGCGTCTTTTAGATAGATACGACGCCTGCATGTGGCTGCGGTACGGAGTAGCGTGACATCGCGCACTTCTCAGAGCCTTGAGCGTGCGGTTCAAGCGTTTATGTTTCAGACCGTCCACCTGCTGGAGACAACGCTGTCAGGCTCCTCCCCAATCGATGCGGAAATTCTTGCTGACGGAGAGCGGGCTTTCGTAGAAGGAACACATCCCGTAACAATCGCCCATTCGGGCAGCGACCGTCTCGTCCTCCGTTACGAGTACTTGATGCGTCTGGACGAACAGTTAGGGCAGCTTGAGATAGAGAAAAGTACGTTCAAGATCGAGTTCCGCGCACTTAAGAAACCAGTTCCCGTCGTACGCTTCGAATACGAGTCGCAAGCTCGGAACAAGCCAAATTCACACTTCCAATTCCATGCTGATTCAGTCCCGCTCGGCTTGTTGCTCGCCCGAGCGGGAAAATACGACACTGCCGCGCAGCAGCAGGATATCCACTTTCCTATGGGCGGTTCTCAATTCCGGCTCCATCTAGCCGATGTCATCGAATTGTTGATATGTGAGTTCGGAGCTGCGTCCGAAAAAGGATGGAAAGAGTCTGTCGTTTTACATCGGAAGCACTTCTACGAGTCAGAGGTAGACAACATTATCCGTAGCAATTTGACTCGTGCTGCGGATTTGCTGAAAGAGTCTGGCTATAAAGTCGAAAATCCCCAATGAGGCTCTGAACCGAATGAACTGCTCCCCTCCGGAGTTTTTCTTTCCCCTTACGCCAAAAGCCCCGCGCGTTCAGGGCAGAATGTAGCGCATGTCCTCATTCGGTGAAGTCCTCGATCAGCTCCGCGATAACCAGCCCCAGGGCAAGTACGGCATTGCGTTTGAGAAGTTGATGGTCAACTTTTTCCAAACGGATCCGGTGCTGTCTGCGGAGTTTGATGAGGTGTGTCGGTGAGATAAGTGGCGCTACAACGGTGGCCAGACGGACACCGGTATTGACCTGGTGGCGCGCCGGCGTGATGACGGTAAGTGGGTCGCCATCCAGGCGAAATTTTACAAACCCACGACCAGTATTCAGAAGCAGAACATCGACTCGTTTTTTGAGGCGTCGGGTCGCTCGTTTGAAACCGAGTCTGCAGTAGAGCACTTCGCGCACCGCTACATCATTTCCACAACCGATAAGTGGTCGAAGCACGCCGAGGCAGCGCTAGAAAACCAGCAGATTCCCACAAGCCGTATTGGTTACAGCCAGATCGCGGAGTCCCCTGTGAACTGGGATGTGGTGTTCCCTGGCTCGGAGATTCACTTCAACCTGTCGCGCCGTGAGACGTTTGAGCCGCGTCCACACCAGCAGGAAGCAATTGACAAGGTCATGGATGGTTTCCGCACGCATGACCGGGGCAAACTAATCATGGCCTGCGGCACGGGCAAAACGTTCACGGCATTGCGGCTTGCAGAACGCGTGGCAGAGGACAACGGCGGCCGCGCACGCGTGCTGCTCCTCGTGCCTTCCATTGCGCTGCTTGCACAGACGCTGCGGGAGTGGACCGCGCAAGCCCGCTTGGATCTGAAGAGCTTCGCGGTGTGCTCGGATAACAAAGCCAGCCGCCAAGCAGAAGATATTGCTTCCTATGACCTTGAGGTGCCGGTATCTACCAACGGCAAGGACATTGCGGATCGCTTTGCATCCGGCAGGCGCGCCAAGGGGCTGAACGTGGTGTTTTCCACTTACCAATCACTGCCCGCGGTGCATGATGCGCAGGCTGCAGGCCTGGATGACTTTGATTTGGTCATCTGCGATGAGGCTCACCGGACAACTGGTGTAACGCTTGCGGGTGCGGATGAGTCGAACTTTGTGCGTATCCACGATGCCGACTACATCAAGGCTGCGCGCCGTTTGTACATGACCGCAACGCCACGGCTTTTCGACGACACCGTAAAGACCAAAGCCGAAGAACACTCCGCCGAGATTGCGTCCATGGATGATGAGGCGATTTATGGTCCGGAGTTCCACCGCCTGGGCTTCGGCGAGGCCGTAGACAAGGGCCTGCTCACTGACTACCGGGTCCTAGTCATGACCGTGGACGAGGACGTTGCCGCAGAAGCCATGGCCCGCAACACCCAAGAGGGTATGAACCTGACCACGGCGTCAGCGATGATCGGTGCGTGGAACGCGTTGGCGAAACGCTCCGGAAAACTGCAGGGCGCCAAGGGTGGCTTTGATGAGGGTGCTGCTCCGATGCGGCGCACCGTTGCGTTTGCGAAGGACATTAAGACCTCCAAGCTGATTGCAAACACCTACCCGGGGCTCATTGCCAGCCACCAGGAAACACTGCGCGAACACGCTGCGACGAATGACGTTTCCTTGCACAACGTGGATCTTTCCGTTGCCGTCCAACATGTGGATGGCGGTATGAACGCCATGGAGCGCGGCAACAAGATCTCCTGGCTGGAAGCCTCGATGGATGAGGAAGAAACCCGCATCCTCACCAACGCCCGCTGTCTATCTGAGGGCGTTGACGTGCCGGGTCTGGACGCCGTAATCTTCTTCAACCCGCGTAACTCCATGGTGGATGTGGTGCAGTCCGTGGGCCGAGTGATGCGTAAGTCTGAGGGTAAAGACTATGGCTACATCATCCTTCCCGTGGCAGTGCCACCGGGGAAATCCCCTTCTGAGGCATTGAATGACAACACGCGTTTCAAGGTGGTCTGGCAGATCCTCAACGCGCTTCGCGCGCATGATGACCGTTTCAACGCCAAGGTCAACTCGATCTCGTTGAACGACAACCTGCAGGATGAACTGCCGATTGTTGTGGACCCGGTGACGGACCCGCGTAAAGATAAGGACGCCAAGGCCGAACTGGATAAGCAGGATCAGGTTGCCGGCTTTGACTCGAACGAGCTCACCGCCCAGCAGATCGCGTTGTTCTCGCTTGAGCAGTGGCAGGAGGCGATCTACACCAAGCTGGTGGACAAGGTAGGCACCCGAACCTACTGGGAAGACTGGGCCGACGATGTCGCGGTGATCGCAGAAAGCCAGATCACCCGAATCAACAAACTTCTTGAAAACGCCAGCCCGACACTTCAACAGGAGTTCGAGCGCTTTGTTGAGGGCCTGCGCAACAACCTCAACGACTCAATCTCTGACGCTGAGGCGATCAGCATGCTCTCCCAGCACCTGATTACCGCGCCGGTTTTTGACGCCCTGTTCAGCGAGCACGATTTCGCCGCCCACAATCCGGTCTCCCAAGTCATGCAGCGCATGGTTGATGCCCTCGACGACAGCAACCTCGATGCTGAGACTGACTCGTTGGAGAAGTTCTATGCCTCGGTGCGTGTGCGCGCTTCTGAGGTCACCAGCGCGTCCGGGAAGCAGCAGGTGATCAAGGAGCTCTACGAGCGCTTCTTCCAAAAAGCGTTCAAGCGTGACGCCGACAAGCTGGGCATTGTCTACACCCCAGTCGAGATCGTGGACTTTATCCTGCGCGCTGCCGATGACGTGTCGAAGAAGCACTTCGGCCGCGGACTTACGGACGAGAGCGTGCACATCCTGGATCCGTTTACGGGCACCGGCACGTTCATGGTTCGCCTGTTGCAGTCCGGGTTGATCGATCCGAAGGATTTGGCCCGCAAGTACGCCAACGAGTTGCACGCCACCGAGATCATGTTGCTGGCGTATTACGTGGCGGCCGCCAACATTGAAACGACGTTTAACGCGTTGCAGGCTGAAGCCGCCAAACGCTGCGAAAGCGCACCCCCCCCCCGTTATGTTTCCTTCGAAGGCATCGCGCTTGCCGATACGTTCCAGATCCACGAGGATGGCGACATCCTCGACCTCACGGTATTCAGGAACAACAACGAGCGCATCGTTCGGCAAAAGGAAGCCCCGATCAATGTCATCGTGGGCAACCCGCCGTACTCGGTGGGGCAGACGAGCGCGAACGATAACAACGCGAATCTGAAGTATCCAACACTGGACGCACGTATCGCGGAGACGTACGCGGCGAAGTCAACGGCGACGAATAAGAACTCCCTGTACGACTCATACCTGCGTGCGTTCCGGTGGGCAACCGACCGAATTGGGGATCAGGGTGTCGTGGCGTTTATTGCAAACTCTGGTTGGCTTGATGGCAACACCAGCGACGGTGTGCGTTTGTCGATGGCTGAGGATTTCACGGACCTGTACGTGTTGAACCTGCGCGGTAATTCTCGGATGGCTGGCGAACAAGCCAAGCGCGAGGGTGGCAATGTCTTCGATATTCGGGTTGGCGTTGCCGTACTGATCGGTGTGAAGGATCCTTCGAGGACCGGCTTCCACCTGCATTATGCGCAGACTGCTGATTATCAGAAGCGTGAAGAGAAGCTGGCGTTTGCAGAGAATGCCTCAGTTGATCAGATTGAGTGGCGTTCAATCACTCCGAACCAGCACGGTGACTGGTTGAACCAGCGCAGTGATGAGTTCGCAACCTGGCCGGTCATCGGCGAGAAGAATCAAAATGTGACGACATTTTTTGACGTCTATTCCGCAGGCTTAAAAACTGGCCGTGATGCGTGGTCGTATTCTTCTTCAACCGCCCAACTCGTAGAAAACATCGGAACGCACGTTGCGAACTACCGCCAAGCGCAAGACCTGTTGCGAAGTGGTGGGTTCGAGGAAAGTAAGCGGGGTGTCGATGCACTGTTTGCCCAGCATCCTGCGTTAGTCGACAGCACGCAAGGTTCATGGAACGTCAACCTGAAACAGGAGTTAGCCCGCGGAACAGAGATTACGGTCAATACCGACCGTGTCTACACCTCGTTGTACCGCCCGTTTTTCAAACAACGTAATTACTTCGCGAAAGAATTGATCGATAGACAGTACCAGTTGCCGTCGATGTTCCCGACGCAGCAGCACCACAACATCGGGTTTGATGTGATGGCGCCACGCGAAGCGGTTCCTTTTGCACTGTTGGCTACCGATGTACTCCCGGATCTTTCGTTCTTTACTTACACTGCCCAGTTCTTCCCCCGTTTCACCTGGGAGTCCGTGGATGCTGAAGATGGTGGGCTGTTTGGCGAGGGAGCGTCGATAAGCGAGGGCGAGCCCTCCATTTATGGGCAGGTCGGTGAGGTCGTTGCGGGGTATGTGCGCAAGGACAACATCACTGACGAGATCAAGGCGCTCTACCGCGACGCGCTGGGTGCCGATGTCACTGGTGACGATATCTTCCACTTTGTCTACGGCAAGCTGCACGACCCGAACTATCGGGAGGCGTACGCGGCGGATTTGAAGAAGATGCTGCCGCACATTGAAACGCCGGGTTCGCGTGAAGAGTTCGACAAGTTTGCGCGTGCCGGCAAGGAACTCATGGATCTGCACGTTGGGTACGAGGATGTGGAGCCGTACCCGCTGGACATCGCGGTCAAGGGCGACGAGTCCGACCCAGATACCTGGCGTGTGTTGAAGATGAAGTGGGCACGTAAGAAGGACCCAGAGACCGACAAGAACGTCAACGACGTGACCAAGTTGATCTACAACAAGCGCGTCACCATAAGCGGGATCCCGGCTGAGGCTGATGAGTACATGCTGGGTTCGCGTTCCGCGCTGGCGTGGTTGATTGACCGCTACCAGGTGAAGAAGGACAAGGCATCCGGGATTGTCAACGACCCGAACGATTGGGCCGATGAGGTTGGCAACCCGCGCTACATCGTGGACCTGATTAGCAAGGTGACGCGGGTTGCGGTGGAAACGGTGCGGATCTTGGAGGGGCTGCGAGAATAACGCCGTTTGGTTCATTGACAGTTGAGGCTCGAGAGAGCGTGGCTTCATCGCGAAAATCGAAAAGCGGTGTGGTGGTCCCTCAACCGCCAGGTTGGCTTTGAACACCTCACCGAAGATCCGGGTCATAGCGGACGTGTCATCCACCTCGACCTCAACTCATCAACCGCACCCTCAAGTCTGCATGCGTCTTTAGACGCTTTCCTGGCGTCATCACCAATCTTCAAACCGAAAGCAGAGTCAGCCATGAGAGGCGTATCCCTCACTTGAGCTATGTAGCTTTTAGGCTACACTTGGGCGTGTGGAGATCATTTCCAGCAGCTTGTTTGACGCCTGGTTAGGTGAACTAAAAGACAAACATGCTCAGCGGCGCATTTTGTATGCAATAGCACGATGCGAAGCACACGGAAGAATGATTGGAGACATCAAACCCGTTGGCGAGAAGGTTAGCGAGATGAGATTTCATTTCGGGCCCGGCTATCGGGTGTACTACACCCGACTAGGCGCAATAACGGTTTTCCTGCTGGCCGGAGGAGATAAATCCAGCCAGGATAAAGATATTCGAACCGCTCAAAAGCTCGCACAACAGGTAAGGGAGGAACAGTCGTGAAGGAAGTAACATTTTCAGCGTTCGACGCAAGCAAATACCTCGATAGCCAAGAAGCAATGAACGATTACCTGGCTATCGCACTCGAAGACGGCGATACGAAAACCGTACAGGTGGTTTTGCGTGACATTGCAAGAGCACACGGCATGAGCCAGCTCGCTAAAGAGACTCAACTCAACCGTGAATCCCTCTACAAGTCACTATCAAAAGACGGTAACCCGTCCTTTGCGGCTATCACGAAAATCATGAAAGCCCTAGGGCTCAAAATAACTCTCGCTACACAAAATGCCTAGATACCTACTGGAATCACATCACCAATAAACCAAACGTGTCTCTGCTCAGTCCGTCCGGCCTCTATCCGCCGATCAGTGGTGGGGCGCTGAGCCTGCGACCAGGCCCGTTGAATACGATCCGGGAAACGCTCGGCGGAGGGATCAGCAACGGTGGTGCGTGTGGTCTTGCGTCGGAGTACACCCGCGATTCCAAGGATATTCATGAGGCGTTGCACCTGGTCACGGCCAATGTTCCAGCCTGCCCGGTGGGCGGCTTTCCATAGTTTTCGTCGCCCGTAGACCCGCCGATTGGCCCGCCACAGCTCAAAGAGCCGGTGCGCGGTGTAAGCCTCGTCCAGCTCGGCAGGGGTGGGCCCGAAACCACGGGCCTGGAAGCGGTAGAACGTTGCTGGTGAAATAGCGTATTCATGCTCGTTGAGCACGCGGCACATCCGCTCGATGGAATACAGGTGCCGGTGAGTGCGGAGGAAGTCCACAATCACTTTAGTTTGCGGTCGAGCTCCGCCTGGGCGAAAAAAGCTGAGGCCAGTTTCAGGATCTCGTTGGCTTCTTTGAGCCGGGCATTTTCCTTGCGCAGGGTGATAAGTTCCGCGTCTTTCTCGGCATCGGATTGCTCGACGGCGGCGTCTACCTTCTTCTCTTCTGCGCGTACCCAGTTGCGGATAGTCGATGTTTTGATGCCGATGACAGCTTCGACAGCGCGTAGTGCGGCTGCCTTGGATGAAGCGCCGTCAGCGAGCTCCTCGAAATACAGGCGCACCGCCCGCTGGCGGGTCTCCTGATCGTAAGGGCTGATAGCCATGATGTTCCTCCTGTGTTACATCATGCCCTCTCACCAACCCAGGCCGGTTTAATCAACCCGCCCGACAGGCCATGATCTGCCAGCCATAACACCGCCTGAAACACCACCGGTGGAACACGCACGCGATACCCGCGGCGCATATCTGGGTGGGTCTGCCCAGTTCAGCATGGAAAACCTCACGAAGAAAGGACCCCTACAGTCATGACACAGCCACAACCAGCATCAGCATCAGCGCGCTTTCCTGATGAATCGATCCTGCCTGTCTTTACCGATCTACGTATGACGGCTTTTGGCCGAACCGTGATTGATATTGCAGCAGATCCCATCTTCGACTCGTGGAGCTTTTCTGACAAAGTGCTCTACGCGCTGGATAAAGAAGTCGCGGCCAAGCGTGAACGACGAGTCAACAAATTACTCAAAGCATCCCGATCGCCAAATCTCGATGCGTGTATCGAAGACATCACCTACACACCCGGCCGCAACCTCAACAAAGAGCAAATCACCAGACTCGCTCACTGCCAATGGTGCCAAAAAGCGCAAAGCATTGTCATCCTCGGCAAATCATCCGTCGGCAAAACATACCTGGCCCAAGCACTCCTTACCGCTGCGTGCAGAAACGACTACTCTGCTCGTTTCTTCCGCACAGACACCCTGGCCAACCAGCTGATGGTGCTACGCCATGATGACACAGCACGCATGGAGTTTCTTCAAGACTTACACCTGGCAGACGTACTCGTACTTGATGACTTCTTAACAACGCCGATTGATGCTGCCACAGCACACCAGCTGCTCAACATTCTTGCTGAGCGTGAACACCGGGGATCAACCATTGTCACCTCCCAGTTCACACCCGATGAGTGGTACAAGTCCATCCCGGATGCTGTCATCGCCGAGTCGATACTGAATCGGCTTGTCGTTGGCGCTGAGATCATCACACTCGAAGGACCAAACATGCGCCTCGAAGCCAATACGCAGTAGCGGCTCATAGTCAACGCCCGGGTGTTACCCGATACTCACTCGGGCGTTACTGGATACTCACCACAGTGTTACTAAATCCGTGGTCCTAACAGCTATCGCGTCCCCATTCGTGGCCATGTCTCAGTCGTTTAGCAAGCAGGCGAATACGCTCTGGTACGAGATTTTCGATGTCGTCAAAGACAACTCGCTGGTGGACTACTCGGGGCCGACTCCTGCGGATAACATGATGGAACGGCTACTTCAGGCACGCTCATAGTTATTGGCGTAGTGCGGGTACGGTCTGGGCGTAGATGACGACCACTGCAATCAAGGCGATACAGACGGCGAAGGGTGCCAGCGGGTTCCACCCGTAAAGGGCGGTCGAAGCCAGCGGGGCAATCGCGTACGCCAACCCATTATTAGCGTTGATGATGCCAGCCACTGCGCCTTGCTCATCTGCACTCATCTTCAAGGTTGGGCCAGTGTTGTACCCGGGCATCGCCAGTCCCATACCTACCCCCAGCACGATACACCCGACAACCAGTAAAGCGTGCGAGGAGGTAGGCCAAATGAGCACAGTTGCAACTAGTGTAATGGCCAGACCAGTACGTAAAAGCTTCGCTGCTCCCCACCCTGTCTTTGGAGCAATCACCGCTTGGGCAATGATCATGGTCACGCCCATGATGGTCAGGTAAATCGCGGAAATACCTGCGGTCGCAGTTGCCGACAGGGCGAAGCGGTCTTGGACAGTGAATCCAAAAATCGTAGCAACAGAAGAAAACACAAGAAACATCACCAGACCAGTTGCTAGCCAGGGAGCTACACGCGGATCAGTGAAGCGAATCCGTTGAGGCTTTGCAAAAAGTTGCCCTCGGCTTTGAGGTGCGAAACTCACCAAGAGAACAACCAGACCAATCACCATCACAACGGGCATGACCACCAAGGGCAAGAGCAGGCCACCAGCAGCGGCTAACACACCTCCAGTAACACCTCCAACAATGGAGGCCATCCCTTGAGCCGCTCCAATCATGCCCAGTGCTTTTACCCGCCCGTTCTCGCTGGCAGCATGCGTGACCAGGTGGGCTTGCGCGGTCGGGGCGATCGCTGAAATCCCTCCACCATAGAGCAAACCACGAGTGATCACAACACCAAAAACTAGTCCGACACCGCCAACTACCTGGTTCATCCCCAGGTAGGAGACAATACCGAAGGCGCTCAAAGCGATGATCGCGATCACAAGCCCAGCAGCGAGTACACGTTTAGCGCCGACACGTTGGGAAGCTCGCCCCCAATAAGCACTCAAGCTCGCTAGTACAATCGCTGCCAAAGAGATAGTGGCGCCAATATGCCATTCCCGCAATCCCATCTGTCGTGACAGTGGCGCGATGATCGGATTGAGAATCATTTGCCCCATAAAGGCGAGAAAAACGATTCCCACTACCAGGTTCGCTTGCGCTGCTGGATCAATAGAGCTCTGTGTCGGCTTATTACTACGAGGGTCGGGCATCACTACACTCCATTACTAGAACACTGTTTCACTTAGGGATATTGTAGAATGGTGTTCTAGTAAGGGTCAAGGAATAAGTTAGGGTCACCTTATGGACACTGTGCTAACGGGGCGAAGGGCTGGGCTATCACGCGAGCTGATTGTCAAACAAGCTGTACAGTTAAGCGCGATCAGTGGCGTTGAGGGATGGTCAGTACGGGACATTGCCCGTGAACTGGGCGTGGTTCCCTCAGTGATTTATCATTATTTTCCAAACAAGGAAGCCATTTGTGATGCTGTTGTAGACCGGGTATGTGTCGGGATTGAAGTTCCCGACCCGGACCTTGAATGGAAAGCCTGGTTTCGAGCTATGGCTCACAATCTACGCCCCGCATTGTTAGCATATCCGGGGATTACCGACAGGTTCGCGCGGGGCAAGTTCACCGAACAGTTTTTGCCGATGATCGATGGAGCCTGGGCCAAACTACAAGAAGCTGGGTTTGGTGACAATTCGCCTGTGGCCTACACAATTATCGCGAACTCGATCATCCACACGATCGGAGCGAGAAACCTGCGCGCATCCAATCAAATCCAGCCTCGCCACAACCTGCACGAAATGCTTGTCAGGCTTGAGCCTATGATGGCTCAATCTGTTGGACTGACCAGTATTGTCAACTCTTACCTGGAGCCTCTCTCACACCCTGATGAAGAAGAAGCGATGTCCGAGGAATACTACGACCTCGTCATCGATGTGATCCTAGACGGCATCGAACACACCCTGCTGCCTTAACTCTGACTCACTTCTCAATCATCGTCTTAGTGAGCGCCCGCACAGCTGTGTACTTCAACACAGCGGATGTAGCCCAGTTGATAAGCCGGGTCAGTTCACGTTCACCCCTCGCGTTCTCATGGTCACAGAGACGGTTAAATAGTTCTTCCTGATACGGATTATTCATGGTGTGCCCTTCATCCAGGTATGGGTAAAGGGAGCCAAGGCACACACCCTGACCCCCTTCGCTGCCTGCTACGGGCTAGCGTCTACTCGGTAGCACCCGCCGTGGTCGGCTCCACCACATCCTGTTCAGCCGTCGCCAGCACCTCCGGGCGGAACACGGAACCGCCGTACACCTGGAGGCCCGTAATCGCACGGGTGAAACGGAACGGCAGCATGGACGATTCCGCCACCTCCGTGATCTGGTAGCCGAACGCGGTAGCCATCGGGTGGCCCGCAATGACACCTCACGGCCCGCCACCGTCGGCACCGTCGGCGCGGAAATGATGCGGAACCCGAGCAGGCGACCAATCTCACCGTTCAAGAGATTGCTGTTGTTCACTGCCTTGCCCAGGCGCTCGTCGTACAGCAACGCCGATTCCATCTCCGGGCCAACCATCACGAAACGGCCATCTTCGGAACCGAAGTGGCGTTGAGTTTCTTACGCAGCGCCACCAGCGTCTTGTACGCGTCCTTCTTCTCAATGTCGAGCGGGAGGGTGCCCACCTTGTTGGAGTTCTTCACTCCGTCCTTCATGAGCTTGCCGATGTAGGTATCGACCTGCTCGGAGATGCCTTCCACTGCCTCGCTGACTGCCCCCGGCTTCACGTCCAGAGCAGACTGGACGGAAGATACCAGCGGAATCTTGAAGTTAAAGTAATCGCCCTAGTCGATCTTGAACTTGCGGTCGCCGAACTCAAGGTCTTCAACAACCATGTCTTCGGACTCGTCGTACGATTCAAAAATGTCTCGCGGACGGTGATTGAACGCACTGATCACGATATTCGTATCGATGAGGTACACCTATGCGACCTCCTGCATACGAGTAACCGCATTCTTCAGCGTCGCAGTCTTTGCAATGCCCAGTTGGCGCGAAGCTTCCTCTTGAGAAATTGCGCCATCTGCATATGCGCCGGTTACGGTGTCCAAGAACCGGCCACCCAGCCGAGACTTCAACGTGACGAAGAAGTCACCGCCTCCACTAACAATCGGAGGCGTAGGGTTCGAGGGACGTTGCCGAAGGAATTCCTGCACTTGTGGTTTGCCAAGGCGGCGCTGCCCCACAAGGGACCACAGTGTCGTATCCGCGCTTACCCGGTACGCATCGTATGCCCATTCAGTGATGTGTTTCAGATCGGGATTTCTGTCCCATTCCTGCAACAACGCATGCTGCGGCAGAAGCAGGGCAGCTGCAAACCTGTTACACCATCGCTCTACATCGTGATGATCGTTCATGGCTCCAGTGAGCCCTTCTGCAGCGAGTAGCACGTGGCCTAGCTCGTGAGCAAGGCTAAAGTACTGCCCAACTTTGTAATCACTGCCGTTGATGAAGATCAAGGGGTAAGCACCATCGAGCAGTGTGAAAGCACGAAACTCGTCGATGTCGAGTTTGCGGTGGTTGTTATTTCCAAGTACGGAGTTTCGCATCACCAAGACACCGCAGTGCTCAATTGCCTCCGCTAATTCCAGCACATTCTCTCGACCAGTAGCCGCCCTGCCTGGCTTCCATCCAGCATCGGCGAGCTGAGGAAGTAATGCACGCACGGCATCGTCCGGGTTATCACGTAATGTCCATTCGCCACCGAAACGTGGGGGCTCAATGCCTTCTGCACGAGCAAATTCGGCGTACCAACCCAAACGCCGCTCACAGGCGTAAATCGTTTCCTTCAACTCCGGGCTGAACTCGGTTACTTTCTTACTGTCTACGGTGCGGAAATCTGGAAAATCCGGTTGGTCATCCGTGGGGTCGTCGAGAAGCAGGTATCCAAACGGGATACATGCAAGCGATGCCAAGTGCTGAGCCTGACGCAGCGTCGGGGATACCTCCCCTTCCAGCCATTGCTGGACCAACCGAAAATCGCTTTTTTGGGCAAGTTCTTCAACCGTGACGCCGGTCCGCTGTATGGCCCAACGCAACGTCGATGCTGCAATGTCGACTCGAACAGTCATCACTCACCTCCCGCTAGTTACGTAGTTTTTACCCTAGCGGAGGAGCCCAACAAACATCTCCGGGGAGCTACAGCTATCAAATTGATACAAACGAGTTTTCATGCCTGCGGAACTAGCCTCGCTCATGCTAGGGTCCATGTCAATCGTTCAGCCCGCCTCCGAGCCAAGCTCAGAGTGTGGGCTGGATTTCTTATTGCAATCTGGCGGATCCCTTCGTACTCCGGCATCGCCCGCACCGTCACCGCGCTGACCTGAGTTGGTCGACGGGAAGGGGTCGATGCGAAGCTCGGCCCCACCCCGGAATGCACTGCTACGCCCGTCATCGACGGACCGGGAACGAACATAACAACATAAAAACGAAAGAACCCCCAGCGTTGGAAAGAGGAGCTCGGCTTCAAGGTCTGCGTTGTCTACTTCCCAGCAGGCAAACTCCTCCCCATCAATGACGACAACCGGCACGCGATCGCCGTATTGGGCGGCGTTGTCGGGGTCCAGGTCGACGTCGACAAGCACTAGCTCCGTGTCACACTTCTCCACCACCGGAGCAATCTGCGCCTCCACCCGCTCGCACGAACCGCACGTGGAGCGCACCATCAGCTCGACCGTCTTCATCGCAACTCATCTTCATCGTGAAGCGTCCTGGGTTCCGTTCCGCTTACTAAACACCCAGCATCTGCACGTACGGTGCACCGTTACCGGAAGCGGTGTAGACCGTGGCACCGCCCTCACCGATCGCGATCGCGCCGACCGCGTCACGGTTGCGCACCATGGCTCCGGCCCCGCCACCGCCACCGGCACCCCGTCCGGACCGGAGCTGAAGGTGTTCACGCGTAGCAGGGGTGGCTCGTGGACGTGTTTATCGATGGGTTGCGGGCGCAGGTCGAAGGGGCGTCGTAAAGCAAAGGCCCACAATGCACTGGTGGCCTGCTTGGCCCGGATTTCGGGTATACCTGAAACTATGCTCAATTCCGGCGTAAATTTCAGGTATATTCGAAATCTATGAGAGTCCTGCACCCACGGCAGCAGTACCTGGATAACCTGCTGGCAGTCACCGATAACGACTTCGTGCGCATCATCACCGGCGTGCGCCGCTGCGGAAAATCGACCCTCCTAGAGTTGTACCGTCGCCACCTGCGCGAGCACGGCACCCCGGAAGACGCCATCATGGTGATCAACTTCGAGGACCAAGCCAACGCAGCGCTGCGGGAACCGAACGCTTTCCACGATGCCGTCAAGGAACGCATCGCAGCCGGCCTGCGCTACCTCCATGTCGATGAGGTGCAGGAACTGGAGGATTGGGCGCGCGTGATCAACTCACTGCGGCTCAATGAGCAGCTGGAGATCTGCGTGACCGGCTCCAACGCCTCCCTGTTCGTTGGCGAGTCGCTGACCTATTTGGCGGGGCGCTACATCGAGATCCCGATGCTGCCGCTTTCCCTGGCGGAGTTCATGGAGTTCCGCTACTCGGCGGACGAGCGACCGGGCCTTGATCGCGCGTTTCAGGAGTGGGTCACCATCGGTGGCTTCCCCGCTACGGTGCAGCTCGCGGACCCGGTGGTGATTCGTCAGGCGAACTCCTCACTCTTCGATTCCATCTTCACCCGCGATATTTGCCTGCGCGGCCAGATCAGGGACACCGACGCTTTCCTGCGCGTGGCCCGCTTCCTCTTCGACAACGCCGGCAACCCGGTGTCCACGAATCGCATCGTGGGCCACCTCAAGCACGAGGGACTCAAGGCGTCGAGTGAAACCGTGGACCGCTACCTCGGCCTGATGTCGGACGCGCACCTTATTTATCAGTGTCGGGATTACGACACGAAGGGCAAGCGGTGGCTGAGCACCAACGGCAAGTTCTACTTCGTCGACCCGGGGTTGCGCACCGCGCTGCTCGGCTCCCGCGCGTTCAACTTCGGCCACGACCTGGAGAACATGGTCTATCTGGAGCTTCGCCGCCGTGGCTACCAGGTTTCCACCGGCAAGGTACCCGGTGGGGAGATTGATTTCATCGCCAATGACGGTCAGCGCACGCTCTTCGTCCAGGTGGCGCTCACGGTGGCTGAGCCTGCAACGCTCGCGCGCGAGCTCGCGCCGTTCGATACCCTGCCCACCGGGTCCCGCTGCGTCCTCGTAACGACGGACCGCTTCGCCCCCGACACCGGCAACGTCTCGTGGCGCGACGCCATCGAGGTGCTGGCGGGCGCGGCGCTAGACTAGCGCTTCGTAACAAAGCTACTGAAACTCCTACCCGTCGCCCCCCGCTTGGTAGTTACTGCCCCAACATCTCGTCGATAAGCGAGCGCACGCGATTGTCAATGTCGTCACACACAAGACGCATGCGCTGCATGCCTTCGATGCCGCGGAGCGAGGGTTCGTCGGTACGCCAGCGCTCCAGCGTGCCGCGGGCATCATCGGGCATGTTCACCTGCGCGTCTTCGCCGAGTACCACGACGCGATCAACGCTGCGCAGCAATTCCGGATCGATAGGTTTGGGCGCACCGTGCGACATGTCAGCGCCAGCCTCTGCGATCGCCTCGACCGATTCCTGATTCAGCGACGTGCCAGGTTTGGTCCCGGCGGAGTGGATGCCGAGCTGGCTACCCGCATGCTTCTCGGCGAGCGCCGCCGCCATCTGGGACTTTCCGCCGTTGCCAACGCACACAAACAGGACTGAAGGCTTCACAACGTCTCCTTAGGACAACTTGGGCAAGGTGGGATCGCCCGGGAACAGTTTTCGGCCCGACCCCGCGCATGAGGTAGACGAGGCCGACGAGGATAGGGATCTCAATAAGCGGCCCGATGGTGCCCGCCAACGCCTGGGCGGACGTGGCGCCGAAGGTGCCGATGGCCACTGCGATGGCCAACTCGAAGTTGTTGCCCGCCGCAGTAAAGGACACGGAGGCGGACTGGGCGTAGCCCATCCCGAATGCCTTGGACACCACAAGTGCAATAGCGAACATGCCAACGAAGTAGCACAGCAACGGAATCGCCACCCGTGCCACCGTCCACGGTTGGGAGAGAATCTGGTCGCCCTGCAACGAAAAGAGCAGGACGATTGTGTACAACAGACCGATCAACGCGAGCGGGGAGATCCGGGGCAGGAAGGTGTTTTCGTACCAGTCGCGACCCTTGGTGCGCTCGCCGATGATGCGAGACAGCAACCCGGCCAACAGCGGGATGCCCAAAAAGACCAGCACGGAAGACACGATTGCCCAGAAGGAGAACTCCACCGAGGTGGTCTCCAAACCCAGCCAGCTCGGCAAGATTTGCAGGTAGAACCAGCCGAGCACCCCGAACATGACCACTTGGAACACCGAGTTGATGGCTACGAGCACTGCGGTGGCTTCACGGTCGGCGCAAGACAGGTCCGACCACACCAGCACCATAGCGATGCAGCGGGCGAGGCCGACGATGATTAGGCCAGTGCGCAGCTCCGGCTCATCCGGCAGGAAAATCCAGGCGAGCGCAAACATAAACGCGGGGCCGACAATCCAGTTCAAGATGATTGAGACGGTCATTAACCGTTTGTCGGTGGCAATCTCGCGGGTCTTGTCGTAGCGCACCTTGGCCAAGGGCGGGTACATCATGACCAACAGGCCGAGCGCGATCGGAAGCGAGATGCTTCCGACTTCGAGACTCTCAAGTGCGCCCGAAAGCCCCGGCACTGCCCGGCCAAGGGCGAGGCCCGCTGCCATGGCGAGCATGATCCACACCGGTAGGAAGCGGTCAAGAAATGACATACGCTCTACTGGCTGAGAGGTTGTGTCTTCCATCTGGAATCCTTATCAATTGACGGCATTCAAAACGAACACTAAGCCTCATATTTATCACCGTCAATATGACCAGGTAGGAAGCATGGAAGATTACGTCGCCCCTACAGAAAACACTGACCGCGACTGCTGCTCGCTGGGCTCCGGTCTGCTCTCCGAAGCCGACGCGACGCGTTACGCGGACCTATTCAAAGTTTTAGCGGACCCCGGCCGGCTACAACTTCTCTCCAGAATCGCCGAAGAGGGCTGCGAGCCGATGAGCGTGGGCGAACTCACGCAACTCTCGGGGCTAAGCCAACCGACAGTTTCCCACCACCTCAACATGCTTACCAAGGCCGGCCTCCTAGAAAAGAGCCGCCAGGGCAGGACGGTCATACACCGGCTGCGCCCGGAGCTGTTCGAGGAACTTCGCACCGTGCTGCAGATGGACTGAGGCTAACGGGGCCCCACGTCCTCTGCTGAATACGTCGCCGCAATCTGGGTGTCGTTGCCGCCGGGCAGTTCTTGGAAGGTGCCAACTTCACCCTCGATCCGTGTGCGATCAGGGAAATGACGGTATCCCCACTGGTGAGGAAGGCAAGGTCGACGCCGCTAGTCCTGTTATGTCCATAGGGTTTTTGGACATGGAGTCCGGTGTCTTTTTGGACACGGAATCCATGGCGTTCTTGGAAATTGCTAGCAGACCATCATGAACCACGCTGCCTGCTAGCAGATAACGAAAACAGGCTTGCAAAACCCCAGGTGAAATGTGTAGACACAGCACCGCTTTCGTGTTGTGTGCTAGTAGAACCCCACGAACCACGCTGCCTGCTAGCAGACAAGTGCGAGCAGACAAGTGCTAGCAGACAAGACGCCGCTAGCCCACGCCGCTAGCCCCATTCGCCGCGAAAGGGCATGATAGTTGCCATGACCAACGTGCATTCGGGCGCAAGCAAGAACCCCTTCACAGACGCAATTGACTGGAAAGCGTGGTGGCAAGCGTCGCGCCCCCACACCTGGCCGAACGCGTTCGCGCCGGTCGTCGCCGGTACGGGTGCCGCGGCGTACTGGGGTACTGAGGGCCCGCACGTGGGCAAGGCGCTACTCGCGCTCCTTGTGGCCTGGGCGTTGATCGTTGGCGTGAACTTTGCCAATGACTACTCCGATGGCATCCGCGGTACTGATGAAGACCGCACGGGCCCAGCGCGCCTGACGGCGTCAGGAACGGTGCCGCCGGAAACCGTCAAGCTCGCGGCATTTGTGGCGTTCG
Source organism: Corynebacterium riegelii (assembly GCF_016728505.1). Lineage (GTDB taxonomy): Bacteria > Actinomycetota > Actinomycetes > Mycobacteriales > Mycobacteriaceae > Corynebacterium > Corynebacterium riegelii. Next base: position 941,748 of record NZ_CP068159.1, on the reverse strand, counting down.
GTGTAGCTGGGGTGTTCGGGTTCATCCTGGCGGCAACTTCATCGTGGTGGCTGCTGTTGGTCGGCATTATCTGTATCGCCGCGGCGTGGTTCTATACGGGCGGCTCGCGTCCCTACGGCTACGCCGGCTTTGGCGAGCTGGCCGTGTTCATCTTCTTCGGCCTCGTCGCCGTAATGGGCACGGAGTTTGTGCAGACCGGATTCCTCTCCAGCGAAGGCTTCCTGTGTGCCATAGCGATCGGGTCGATCTCGGCCGCGGTGAATCTGGCCAATAATATTCGTGACATCCGCACGGACGCCGCCGCCGGCAAGAAAACTCTCGCGGTGCGCATTGGTGATTCTGCGTCTCGAACCCTGTTTACCGTCCTCACCCTCGTCCCATTCGTAGTCACCATCCTGCTTGGATTCAGTACCCCGCTGGTGTTTGTTGGGTTTGCGGGTTTGCCGTTTGCGGTGGCGTCGATAGTAATTGTGCGCCGCGGCGCAACTGGCAAGGACCTGATCCCCGTGCTGGGGATGAACGGCAAAGCGATGCTGATCTGGTCAATCACAACAGCCCTCGGCTTGGCGTTCTTCGGTGCTTATTTCTGGGGCCAGCCAGTCCCCTACACCGAAGGCGGCGCCGACTTCGGGTGGTCCATGCACCTGCCTACGGCTGGCATGCCATTCTAATGGCGTAGGCTGTCCGACATGCTTGATGTCTTAACCGGTTTCTCAATCATCTTCGTGGTGATTGGTGCCGGTTTCTTTCTTGCCCAGAAAGGCATCATTCGTCAAAACAACCGGCTGATGTTGAACCAGATCGCGTTTTACATCGCCACCCCTTCGCTGATTTTCTCCAGCGTCGCGGTATCCGACACCAGCGTGTTCTACTCCAAGGTGGTTGGGGTGGTGGCGGTGGCGTCCGTAGGCATCATGGTTTTGTACTGGCTGTTGAGCTTTTTTGCTTTTAAACGCCCAGTCGCCGAAACCATGGCCGGCGCCGCCAGCTCCAGCTACTACAACTCCATCAACATTGGACTGCCAATTGCCACCTACGTGATCGGGGATGCCACCTATGCCGTGCCCGTCCTGGTGCTCCAAGTAGCAATCCTCACCCCACTGATCATCACCGGCCTGAACTGGGGCGGCGCCGAAAAAGGCGCGACTTTGAAAGCAATCGTGGCCGGCCTGACCGCGCCGATGGTCATCGCCGCTATCGCCGGTTTCGTGGTGTCCGCCTCCGGCTGGACGGTGCCCGAACCCATAATGGCGCCGCTAGAGATCCTCGGCGGTGCGTCCATCCCGCTGATCCTGATGAGCTTCGGCGCCTCCTTAAAGGGCGACGGCGTCCTACACGAGGAGCGCGTACCAACCCTGGTTGCCTCCACCCTGAAACTGGTAGGCATGCCGGCGATGGCGTGGGCCATCGGCCTGGCGTTTGGGCTTAGCGGCAACGACCTCTACGCCGCTGTCATCCTCGCCGCCCTGCCAACCGCGCAGAACGTGTACAACTACACCGCCACCTACCGCGTCGGCGAAACCGTGGCCCGCGACACCGTCTTCATCACCACATTCCTCTCACTGCCGGCAATGCTGGTGATCGCGCTGCTGTTCGGGCACTAGCGCTTTTAGCGCTGGGCGAGCTCGCCTTCGATCCACTCCTTGCGCGCCTGGCGCTGCGCCTTGAACTGCGCAAGCGCCTCCGTCGCCTCCACACGCTGCTTGGTAAAGACCAGCATGGACAGCGGGAACGCCACAATCAACGCCAGCAATGCAGAGATAATCAACGGCACCGGCGCGCCAATCAACATGGCCACGCCCTGGATCACCACCGTCAGCGCCAAAAACAGCAGCAAACGGTACAAGCCGTAGATGGCGGCCGCCTTGTTTGCGCGGGCGCGGGCGTTCGGGTCAATGGTTGGTTGCGTATCGGTCACGCTTCCCAACCATAATGCGACGACTAGTAATGTTGGAATCTATGGGACGCGTACTTCTCATCCTCCTTGTCATCCTTGCCGTCTACCTCATGTGGCGCGCCTTCGGCCCGGGTTCCGCCGAACGCTACGGAACCCGCGCCCCCGAGCAACGCCCGGCCATCAAAGGCCCTGATGATGACGAAGAGTTCCTCTGGAACATTGAGAAGAACCGCTTCAAGGAACGCCGCGCGAAAGAAGAGGCGGAACGGCGTAAGAAAGAGGAAGAGGAGCGGCGGAAGCGTCGAGAAGAAGGGCAGTAGCGGGGGTTGCCCGGGTGCCGCGCGTGGGCTGGCGCTGAAAACAAATGCGAAATCTTTCAGCGTCCTGCGGTTTTCTAGTCACATCCGTAACAAATCGAAATGTTTGCAATGAGGCCAGTGTGACAGGTGGGGTTAGCGCTGGTCAGGGGGGTTTCGGGGCTAGGCGCCGGTACCAGAGCCGGGCGTGAGCGACAGCCGGAGGCCGAGCACCTCAGCAACCGCGGCGACTTTCTCCCAGCGCACGCCCTCGCCACCATGCTCGATGGTGTGCAGCGTGGAGCGGGATACACCGGCAGCGCTGGCAACGTCCTGCTGCACGCGGCCAAGTTCGCGGCGCTGGGAAGCCAGCTGCTCCCCCAGCGCCAACAACGTCGGGTTGCTGCTGGCGGGTTTGCCCACCTTATTGCGCGGCTGACTCCTAGGCGTATCCCTGGGCTGACTTCTTGGCTGACTGCGCGGTTGCCCCTTCGCCACACTGCCACTGCTAGTCACCGCGCAGCCCTTCCTCTTCGTCCAACACCGCCGGTAGGTGGTGTTGGGACCAGGTGAGGGCGTGACGTACGCCGTCGATAAGCGAAAGCTCCGGGGACCAACCAAGAACCTCCAAAGCTTTGGTGGTGCGGGTGGCGCAGCCGACCACATCTCCGTCGCGCGGCGGGGCGGTGCGGATGTCCAGGGGTGTGCCGGTGGCCTCGCCGAAGGCCTGGGCAAGTTCGAAGACCGTGGTGCCCTGGCCGGTGCCCAGGTTGATGGTGGTGTGGGCGTGAGAAGTCTCGGCCAGGAAGCGCAGCGCCGCCACATGCGCACGCGCAAGGTCCCACACGTGGACGTAGTCGCGCAGGCCGGAGCCGTCACGAGTCGGCCAGTCCACACCCGTGACCGTAAACGGCTCGCCGGCGGTGTGCGCTTCGATCATCTTGCCCATCGCATGCGTGGGGTGCGGGTTCTGCAGGCCGGTGCGCATCTTCGGGTCGGCGCCGATGGGGTTGAAATATCGCAACGACAGCGAGGTGATCGCAGGCGTGTCTTCCAGCACGCGCTCCACCATCCGCTTGGAAGCAGCATAGGGGCTCAGCGGGTTGACCGCGCTGTGCTCATCCACCATGTAGTCCGGGCCTGGCTCATACATGGACGCCGTGGAGCTCAAAATGAACCGCGTGATGCCGTGGCGGTCCAGGGTCTGCAGCAGCTCGATGCTTTTGGCCACGTTGTTGTGGTAATACGCAAGCGGCTTTTCCACGCTTTCCGGAACGACAATCTTCGCCGCGCAGTGAATCACCGCGTCAATATCAGGATGCTCGGTGGCGATGCGGTGGACCAGGGCGGCATCTGCGATATCGCCCTCGTAGTAATCAAAACGCTGGGCGAAGGCGCGAAGGCCGGTAGAAAAATCGTCCAGAATCACCGGCGTAATACCGCTGTCCGCGCAGCAGCTGGCGATGGTGGAGCCGATATAGCCAGCCCCACCTGTAATCAGGACCTTCATGGTTTAGTTCAGCCCAGCGTAGGAGTGCAGGCTCGCAGCAACAAAGTTCACATACGTCATGTTAAACACCGTCATTGCCAATGCAAAGACGTTGATCCACGCGGCCTTGGAGTTCTTCCAGCCAGCGGTTGCGCGCGCGTGCAGGTACGCCGCGTAGAGCACCCAGGTGATCATGGACACGGTTTCCTTCGCGTCCCAGTTCCAGAACCGGCCCCAGGCAACCTCAGCCCAGATCGCGCCGAAGACGATGCCAATGCCGAACAGTGGCAGGGTCACAATCGCCGTCTTGTACGTGATCGTGTCCAAGGTCTTCGCGCTTGGCAGCGGCTTTGCAAGTGCACCGAAGAAGCCGTGCTCCTCACCCTTCGGCTGCCACATGCGCAGCAGATAGAGAAGCGCGAACACGCCGGAGACAATGCCAATGGACGCACCGATGGACACCGTGGACACGTGGACCGGCATCCAGTAGGACTGCAGCGCCGGCACCACCGGAGCCGCCTGCAGGTGGAACACCGTGGAGTTTAAGAACATGGTGATCACCATCGGTGAGAGCAGCCACGGCCACAGGGAGTGCCAGCCCTTGCGCTGCACCACAGCGGCCGCGGTCACCATGATCACCGCCGTCATGAACAGGATGTACTCATACAGGTTGCCCAGCGGGAAACGCTGCGCCGCAATGCCGCGGGTAACAAAGGCGACAATGTGCAGCGTCACACCGAACCAGACCAACGCCTGGGTCATGTTCGCCCACTGGCGCGCCTTGCCCACACGGGTTTCATATTCGGTGTCCAGCGCAGCGCTATCAACCGGCTCCTCGGGGCGCTCCTTGGTCAGCACCGAAGAACCAGCGCCAACGGCCACTTTCTCCTCCGCGCGGGCGGCGAGCTCCGCACGCTCACGGCGAAGGTCCACGATGCCAAGCAGGCGACCGTAGTAGATGCAGGACATGAGCAGCGCAGCGATGTAAATGACAAACGCCGTGCGGAACGTCAAGTCCGAAAGTGAGGCCATTGTTGTATCCACGAGCATGTGCATTAACGTACCCCACTTACCAGGCCAATTCCAACCTTTTGGCGGGTCACAGGCCTGTTAGCAACGTCCTAGAGGTCACCCTCTTCGAACTCTTCTTCGCTCTCATCGTGGGTGCCAAGGATCACGCCCACCAGTTCCTCGAACTCGCTGCCCCAACCGGCGCGGTCCGTGCGGGCAAGGCCGGCGATCTCTACGCGGGTAACGGCCTCCCCGGCGGCGGTGGTCTCCGGGTGCAGGCGCACCCACACGCGGCGACGCTTGATGGTCAACGACGCCGCCAGCGCCGCCAACATAATCATCGTGGTCACCAGCGCCCAGCGCTGGAACGGGTCGCGGGAGATTTGGTAGTTGGCAAACTCGGCGGCGCCATCGAAACGCACAGTGATCGGGCCGGCCGGATCACCCACGTCCACGCGGGCTTCCTCGCCCGGCTCAAGGGTGAGGCGCTGCGTCTTCTGCAGCTGGCCGGATGCAATGAGCGACTGGTCCAGCACGAAAATGTTCTGCGGGCGGCCAGTGTCCAGGCCGGCGTCGCCCACATACACCTCCACCGCCATCGCCGGGTCCTCCATGGACGGGAAGGCGGACTGCAGCATGTCCTGGTTCGGGCCGGTCCACTGGGCAGTCGGCGCGAACACGCCCTCAAACGCCAGCTGGTTTTGGCGGCGCTCCATCAGATCCGGATACATGCCCGCCGGCGGATCAAAACGCATCACGCCAGAGGACAAAAACGTCTGCAGGTCCGTGGGCCTAAACTGCACCATCTGCGTGCGCGACTCCCCGTTCGGCCACGTCACCGTAATCTGCGGCGCAAACCCGTGCCCCTGCAGGTAGACGCGGTCCTGGCCAATGCGCAGCGGGTGGTTGACCTGCAGCGTTGCCTGCTCCCACGTCTCCTTCGGCGCGGTCACGTCATCGGTGTAGGTCACGTCGGACCAAAAGCCCAACGCCTGGCCATTCGGCAGGTAATCAGAGCGGAAGTTTTGGGATTCGAAGCAGAAGGGGGTCAGCCCGGTGCCGTCGAAAAGCGAACCGGCCCTGAACACATCAAAGTTAGACGGGCTGGTGTTGCAGAACTCGCGCGAGTTTTGCACGGGCACCGCATGCTCGGATTCGGAGTTGGTGACCACGATCGCCTGGCCCTCATAAAAGGCCATCCTGCCAAGGGTGAAGGTGACAATCATGCCCACAATGCCCACGTGGAACAGCAGGTTCATCAGCTCTCGCGAGTAGCCGCGCTCCGCCGAAATGGACAGCGCGCCGGCACGGTCCTCCCCCGGCTCATAGACCGCGGTGTGCCAGCGGCGAAGGGCTTTTTGCGTATTTGCGCTCACCTGATCCACCGGTGCCGCCACCACACCGGACTCATGCAACGGCATGCGGGAGAGGAACTTCGGCGCACGCGTCGGCTTCGCGCGGTACGCACGCCAGTGATCCACCGAGCGCGGAATGATGCAGCCAACAAGGGAGATCATCAGCAGCACAACGATGGCGACGAACCAGGTGGAGGAGAAAGCGTCGAAAAACTGCAGCCTGTCGTAGATCGGCCCCATCGTCGGGTTGGCCTTGAGGTAGTCATCTACCAGCGACGCACTGACCTGCCGCTGCGGCAACAGTGCACCCGGGATGGCCGCCAAGGCCAGCAGGAACAGCAAGATAAGCGCGGTGCGCATGCTTGTCAGCCAGTGCCACGCCTTCTTCAGCATCTGCATGTTGAATCCTTTAAATTACTGTCTCTCCGAAACCGACGGTGAACTGACGCGTCCACCCAATAAATGTCTCCCACACGCCACTGAGCAGCAAAATGCCAACCGCAATCATGGCGATACCGCCGATGATCTGGATCTGGCGCGAATGCCTGCGCAGGAAATCCACGCTTTTGACCGCACGCGCCGAGCCAATGGCGATAAGCAGAAACGGCAAGCCCAGCCCCAAACAGTAGGCGGTGACCAGAATCGCGCCGCGCGCCGCCGTCATGCCCTCAGTACCTGCGGCGACGGAGATGATCGCAGCCAGCGTCGGCCCAAGGCACGGCGTCCAGCCAAGCGCAAACACGCCGCCTAAAAGGGGCGCACCGAAGATGGTGGCCCAGCGTTTCGGCTGCATGCGGGTGTCTTTCTGCAGCGCCGGGACCGCCCCCATGAACACCACGCCCATCAGGATGGTCACCACACCACCGATGCGCATGAGCATCTCCGCGTTGAGACGAATCATGCTAATCGCCCCGAACACACTGACCGTGGCCAACAGGAACACCACGGTAAACCCTGCAATGAACAGCGCTGCCGCACCGGCGACCGCGCCTCGTTTTCTAGTCACCCGCGGCCCGTCCTCCCCGTAGCTGACCTCACCGCCAACCACGCCCGTGAGGTAGGAAATGTAGCCGGGCACCAGCGGGATCACGCACGGGGAGGCAAAAGAGACTAACCCGGCCAACGCCGCGGCCAGCATGCCAAGCAGCAGCGGTCCTTCTGCCGCTAGCTGTGAAAACGCCTCCCCCATCGGCTACTCCGCCTCAAGTTCTGCAACCACGTCAAGAATGTCCTGGGCGCTTACCTCACGCAGGAACACCGCCGCTGGGCGGTGTTCCTTGTCCAGGATCACGGTGGTTGGGATCACGGAGCTGGGCACGCCGCCAAGAAACGCCGCGGTTTTAAAAGGCGGGTCATACAAAGACGGGTAGGTCACCGCGTTGTCTTTGAGGAAGTCGCGCGAAATCTCCGGGTTCGGGTCACGCACGTTGATACCAAGTACTGTGCCCGTGCCGATCTCCTCGAAGTGCTCTTGGACCTCCTGCAGATCATCAACCTCCGCGCGGCACGGGGCGCACCACTGGCCCCACGCGTTCAACACCACGACCTGGCCAGCGAAGTCATCCAGGTTGATATCGGTGCCCGGCTCCATCAGCGACTCACCGCTGAAGTTTGCCAACGGCTTGCGGTCTGCCTGGTCATAGCGGATCTCAACCTGGCCGCCTGGAGAGTGGAACGAAAACGTTCCGCCGCTATCGCCGCCAGTAGTTGAGCAACCAGCAAGGGCGAGCGCGCACACAAGTGCGGGCAGGATTCGTTTCGTTCTCACAAGTAGCTTTCTTAAGGTTTGGCTCAGGGTTTTCTAGATGTGTCCGGCCGGGGTGGAATATGACCAGTCAATAACAACGTCACCCTCAAACACAAGTGACGTCACACTTGCCAGGTCACACTCGCGGCTGGCGTGCGCAAAAGACTTGCCCTGCACGAAGCGCTGCACAGTGACAATGGGCAACTGGTGGCTCACCAACACCGCCTCGTGGCCCTCGGCCTTCTGACGTGCCTGCTCAATGGCGCGATCCATACGCTGGAAAATCTCCTCGTACGGCTCGCCCCAGCTGGGTTCCCAGGGTTTGAGCATGTAGCGCCAACGCTTCGGGTTCCACAACTGGGAACGCCACCCCTTGGTGCGCAGCCCCTCAAAGGTGTTGCCGGCCTCAAGGATGTCCTCGCACGTATCCACGCTTAAACCCGTGACCTGGGCAATCGGCTGCGCCGTCTCCTGCGCGCGCTCAAGCGGGCTGGCCGCAAGGTAGGTCACGTCGCGGCCCTCAAAAAACTCCGCGGTGGCCGCAGCCATGGACTGTCCACGAGAGCTCAGGTGATAATCCGGCAGGCGCCCGTACAAAATGCGCTGCGGGTTAAACACCTCGCCGTGGCGCACAAGGTGAACGATGGTGCGCGTCATGCGGTTGGCTCCGCCTGCGCCGCAGCCTTCGCCGCCGGAACCAGCGCCGCCTCAATACGGCCAAAGTCCTCATCGGTGAGCGCCGTGGACACAAACCAGGTCTCAAACGCGCTCGGCGGCGCGAACACGCCCGCGTCCAGCAACGCGTGGAAGAACGCCGGATAACGCCAGGTGTCCGCAGCCTTCATGTCCGCGAAGTTGTGGCCAGCGCCCTCGGCGAAGCGTACGGACAGCATGGTCTCTGCACGCTGGATGTGGTGGGCTACGCCCTCGCGCGTCAAGGCGCTGCTAATCAGGCTGCCCAGCAGGTCCGCGTTTCGGTGCAGCTGCGGGTAAATGTCCTCAGAGGCAAGCTTCAACGAGGCCAAGCCCGCTGCCATCGCCACCGGGTTACCGGAGAGGGTGCCCGCCTGGTACACCGGACCATTCGGTGCGAGCTTCTCCATAATCTCGCGGCGACCACCAAAAGCCGCCGCCGGCAGACCACCGGAGATGACCTTGCCAAACGTGGTCAAGTCACCCGCCACGCCGTCCACGCCGTACCAGCCGGAATAGGAAGTGCGGAAGCCGGTCATCACTTCGTCCAAAATCAGAAGTGCGCCGTGCTCATGCGCAACATCCTTCAGTTTCTGGTTGAAGTTGTCCTTCGGCGCAACGGTGCCCATGTTGCCGGCCGCGGCCTCCGTGATCACACAGGCGATTTCGCCCGGGTTTTCCTCAAACGCACGACGCACCGCATCAATGTCGTTGTACGGCACCACAATCGTGTCCGCCGCCTGCGCACCGGTCACACCCGGGGAGTCCGGCAGGGAAAACGTAGCCAAGCCGGAGCCCGCCGAGGCCAGCAGTGCGTCCACGTGCCCGTGGTAGCAGCCGTCAAACTTGATAATCTTCGGCCGACCCGTAAAGCCGCGCGCCAAACGCACCGCAGACATTGTGGCCTCCGTACCGGAGTTGACCATGCGCACCTCTTCAACGCTGGTGCGCTGCACAATGTGCTCTGCAATCTCCACCTCAGCCTCGGTCGGTGCACCGAAGCTCAGGCCGTCAACCATCGCCGCCTGGACGGCCTCAAGGATCTCCGGGCGCGCGTTGCCGTTGATCATCGGCCCCCAGGAATTCACGAGGTCAACGTAGGCGTTTCCGTCAACGTCGATAAGCTTGGAGCCATGCGCGCTCTTGATAAAGCGAGTCTGGCCACCGACGGAGCCGAAGCCGCGCACCGGCGAGTTCACTCCACCCGGGGTCAGTTGCTGCGCGCGGGCAAAAAGCTCCGCCGAGCGCTTGGTGTTGGCTGAGGTTGGCATTTGACTAAAGTCCTGCGTGGTCATGCTTGTCTATCCTAGGCCATATGAAGATCGCGTTTTTAGGCCTCGGCCGCATGGGAACTGAGCTTGCGCTCAAACTTGTCAATGACCACGAGCTCACCGTTTGGAACCGCACCGCAGCCAAAACCGAACCTTTGGTTGCCGCCGGTGCGCGCGCCGCAGCAACCCCCGAGGAGGCGGTTGAGGGCGCTGAGCTGGTTATCACCTCACTGTTCGGGCCGGATGAGGTCCGCGAAGTTGTCATTGAGCCCGGCTTGATCGCACCTGATGTGACCTGGGCGGATTCCACCACCATTTCGCCTGCGGATGCCGCCGAGTTCGCCGCCGCCGTCCCCGGCTTCGTCCACACCCCGGTGGTTGGCACACTGCCGCCCGCCCGCGCCGGCAAGCTGGGAGTTTACGTAGGTGGAGCAGATGCTTCCCGACGCCACGTAGTCGCCCAAACCGTCTCCCCCTGGGCCGCCGCCAACCCCGAGCGCCTGCGCGAAGTAGACACCGCCGCCAAGGCCGCCGTGGGCAAACTGCTGGCCAACCTGGCCCTGGCCGTGAGCCTGGAAGGCTTCCGCGAAGCGCTGGACCTGGGTCTTTCGCAAGGCCTTTCTGAGTCCGAGGTGGTTTCCATGCTCGGCTCCACCGGCCTGGAGTTCATCGTGAACATGAAGGCGCCGTTCCTGCTGGGTGAGCGTTCTGTTTCTCCTGGAGACTTCTCGGTAGACGCCATTGCCAAGGATGCCCGCCTGATGCTCGACGCCGCTGACACCGACCTGCCCGCCGTCGCCGCAGCCCTGCGCTCTTTGGAAGCACAGCAGGCTGCCGGCAATGGCGACAAGGACCTGTCCTCCGTGGTGGTTAACCGCGACGTGTAGTTCTGGGGGTGGTTGGGGCCGGTTTTGGGGCCGGTTTTGGGCGCGCCGCTGCACCAATCTCCAGATTAGTGCATTCCGGCGCCTATTTCCCCAGGTGGCTGCTCACCCTCCGGGAATTGTTTCATCTCCCGTTGGGTCAGGCTGACAAATTTGACGAGCCGATTGACATTTCCCCAGGTCGCCACCCTGACAGAGAGGGGAAATTGTCAAATTTGTCAGTGCAACGAACGTTTAAGCCTGCGGCTTGGCCGTCTTGGCCTTCGACTGCCTCCGGAACACCCCGATAAACACCACAACCACCAGGGCGAGGGCGATGTAGTTGGCAATCTTGGCGTAGTGGTCCAACACGGTGACCACAGGCTCGCCAATCCACCAGCCAAGGCCCAGGTACAGGAAGGACCACAGCGTCTTGGACACAAAGTCCAGGACCATGAACTTCCACAGCGGCATCCCGGTCATGCCCATGAGCACGAACACGACGAAGGCGATGGGCAGCGGAATCGGTACATACGCCAAGAAAATGCCGAGCCAGCCGAGTTTGAGCGCCCAGTACTCAACACGCTCGATGTTTTTGGCGGCGCGTTTGGAGTTGGATGCTTGGACCTCCAGAATCCCCCGGCCCCACAGCTTGCCTGCCCACCAGTAGATCCAGTCAAATTTGATGGCAACCAGTGAGCCGATCAGCAGGTACAGCAGCCAGTGTGGTGCTTGGCCCACCGCTGCCAGTGCTCCTGTCGACGCCGCACCCAACCTCGAACCCGTCAACGCCAGCATGATCGGCGGGTCTAGTCCCAGCAGCCAGGCCCGCAGCGGGATCATGGCCAGGCCGAACAGGCCAACAAACCCGAACCAGCCAAGACACCAGTAGTCCGCCTTCGACGGCTTACCGTTCCACGGCAGGCCGTCTTCTTCCCACCATTCCTTGTTGGTGGTTTCGGCGGTGGTTGGCTCGGCGTTTGGCTCGCCGGCGCTCACGTTGTCACTCATAGGGAATCAACCTAGTGCAGAACACAGTGCAGACGAACCCATGGCAGAAACTCTGCCCAATAATTCGCGCTACTGATCCAATCGACGTGAGATTACATGGGGATTTTGAATCAAAATTCAACCAACATACAGAAACGGCTCGTATCAATGATGGGGCTAGCGAAACACAGCTGGCACGAAATAGCTGTTTTTGTTAAAGGAGAAACGACATGTCCAACACCAAGACCCGCTTTGCTGCTACCGCTGCTGCTGTTCTGCTCGCATCGACCGGCCTGGCTGCTTGCAACGACACCGGCGCTGACGATGCAACGACGACCGACTCCACCGTCAGCGACACCACTGGCACTGCAGACTCCAGCACTGGCTCCAGCTCTGATTCCACTGCAGACACTGCAACGGACTCCACTGCAACCGAGACCAAGTAAGTCGCGCTAGACAGCGGTCAATAACGGTCAGCAACGCGAAACCCCCATCGCACCAACTCCGGTTGGTGTGGCGATGGGGGTTTCGTCATGCGCCCAGGAACTGATGCCGTAACCAATGTCGGCGGTACAGCCCCTCCACACGAGTCCACGCCAATTCCAAGCCGAGCCCAAACCAAGTCCGGCTTCAACAGATATGCAGGTGAAGAAATGCAGGGGAAGATATGCAGGAGTAATGGTCAGAGCGTTTTTTCAATAAGGGCCCCGTTAATGAAAATGCCCCGTGACCTGCGAACCTGCATATCTTCCCCTGCATATCTACCTTTGGGAACTGTTCGGCGACCACGGGGCGACGGGTACAGAACCGAACAGGGGCTCAGCTAGGACTTCAGAACGTCGGCGGCGACGGCGCGGGCGTCTGCAATCACCGCGGGCACGCCAACGCCGGCGACCCAAGCGCCAGTCACACTCACACCACCAGCACCAGCGCCCGCCAACGCGTCGGCGAGCAGTTGCTTGACGGTGGCGACGGTGGTCAGGTGCGTGGCGTCGAAACGCGGCAGGCCCCCGAACCAGCGTTGGACGTAGATTTCTTCGAGGCCGGCCTCGCGGCCGTCGAAACCCGTGATGGTGCGCAGGTCATCCAACGCCCAGTCCACAAGGTCGTCCTCGCTGGCGGACAGCGCCACGGTGTCACCGAAGCGGCCGAAGCTGGCGCGCACCAGCGCGCCGCCGCGCGCAGCCAGGTGCGGCCACTTGCGGGAAGACAAGGTGAACGCCTTAGCGTGCACGTCCTGAGCATCGTTGGCTACCAGCACGCCGGAGTTTTGCGGCAGGCCCTCATCGGTGGCGAAACGCATGCCCACCACCGCGGAGTTCGCCAGCTGCACCGACTTCAGCGCAGCAGAGGCCTCGGGGGCAACGCTCTTCAGCAGCAGCGCGGCCGTCGGGGCAGGCACGGCAAGGACGACGTGGTCATACACCACATCCTCGCCGCCTTTGAGGCGGTATCCTGCGCCATCGCGAGTCAGCGCGGAGATAAACGCGTCGATGTAAATGTTGGCACCGGACTGCTCCGCCAGGGCCTCGTAGACCTCCTGGTAGCCCTCGCGGAAGGAGTTGAACACGGCGCCGTGGCCGGTGGGTAGCTCCTTGCGCGCGGCCTCCAAGTTGGCCACGGCTGTAGACAAGTGCACGGGGCCATCCGCGGCAAGGCGGTCAAGCTCCGCCGCCAGCTGCGGCACAGTCGCGCGAACACCCAGGTCATCGGCAGTGCAGGAGTACACGCCGCCCAGCAGTGCGGTGACAATGTTGTCCACCACCTCATCGCCGTAGCGCTCGCGAACAAGGGCGCCGAGGTTCACGTCGCCGCCGATCTCCCACTCGAAGCCGGGCTGCTCGCCCTCCTGGTCAATACGTCGCGCAGTCTCCTCGCTGACTAGGTGCTTCACACCTTCGGAGGATGACGGGATGCCCATTACACCGCCGGTTGGCAGCTCACGCGCCGTACCGTCAACCCACACCAAGGAGCGCAGACCCGAAGGTTCCACCAAAGAGTCGCCGAGGCCCAGCTCGGTGAAAAACTCCACAGCATCTTTCCTGCGCGCCATGAACGCCTCCGCGCCCATATCCGTCGGCCCGGCCTCAAACGCCACGGTGTAGAGCTTGCCGCCGATGCGGTCGGTCGCCTCGTAGACATCCACACGCAGATCAGTTACGCCTTCAGCCTCGCTCAAACGGCGCAGCTCATAGGCTGCGGTCAACCCGGCGAGACCTGCGCCAATAATGGCAACGTTCACGCTTTCTACGCCTCCTCGTGAATAATGCGTACGGCTTCCGTAATCGCATCCGCATCCGTGGTGGGCAAAACGCCGTGGCCGAGGTTGAAGATGTGGCCGGTGGCATCCCCCACTTCGACCGCGCGGGCAGCCTCAGCCTTAATGCGGGTGACCTCCTCGCGCACCACATCGGTGCCCGCGAACAGCATCGCCGGATCCAGGTTGCCCTGCAGCACGCGTGGGGAGGCAAAACGCTTGGCCGCCACATCCAACGGCACACGCCAGTCCACGCCCATGACCTCGCTACCAGCCTCAGACATGGCGCCGAGCAGCTCACCGGTGGCAACGCCGAAGTGAATGCGCGGGATCTCACCGGCAACCGTCTCTAAGATCTCCACCGAGTACGGCAGCACGTGCTCGCGGTAATCCGCCTCCGTGAGGAAGCCCGCCCAAGAATCGAAGAGCTGCATCGCGTCAATGCCGGCCTCAACCTGGGTGCGCAGGAACGTGGTGATGGTGGGCACCAGGCGACGCATCAGCGCGTGCCAAGTCTCCGGATCCCCGTGCATCATGGCCTTGGTCTTCTCGTGGTTCTTGCTCGGCCCCCCCTCAACAAGGTAGCTGGCCAGCGTAAACGGCGCGCCCACGAAACCGATCAGCGCCTGGGTATCTTTCAGCTCACCCAGGATGATCTCAATGCCCTTGGCCACCTCTTCCACGTGGTGGTCCAGAATCGGCAGATTATCCACGTCCGCACGCGAGGTGATCGCCTGATCCATCACCGGGCCGCGGCCCGGCACAATCTCAACGCCAACACCGGCAGCCTTCAGCGGCACCACAATGTCAGAAAACAGAATCGCGCCATCCATATCGTGGCGGCGTACCGGCTGCATCGTAATCTCCGCCAGCAGCTCGGGCATGAAGCAGGAGTCCAACATGGGGATGCCTTCGCGTACCTTGAGGTACTCCGGCAGGGAGCGGCCCGCCTGGCGCATAAACCACACCGGGGTGCGCGACGGGGTCTGGCCGTTAGCGGCCTGAAGAAGCGGGGCATTAACAAGCTCACGTCTGGTCATGGCTTACAAGCCTACTTCAGATCCGCCAGCACCTTTAGGACGGGAAACGCCCAGCGCGCGAGGAACGCTGCCCGATGATCAAAGAGCTACCAAGCATGACTAGGGTGGCGCCCATCGGCGGCAGCACACCGGTCATGGCCAGCCCCACAGCTAACGCGTTATAGATCAGGGCGAACGCCATGTTGGAGTCAATGATGCGAGAGACGCGCCGGCCGTGCTCAAGCAGCTGGGGCACTGCCATCACGTCATCACGCATGACCAGCGCGTCGATCTCAAGCTCGGTGTTTTTCTTCATGTTGCTTTCGAAGAAATCCTCCTCGGCATACAAAACGCCAAGGTCCCCGACCTCAATAACGTCCAGCACAGACAGGCTGCCCACCATGGCCACGTTTGCTCCACGGCTGTGCAGTTGGCGTACGGCACCCGCCTTGTCATGCGCGGTAACTCCTGCCAGCACCGAGGATATGCCCAGCATGTTGGCAAACCGGCGTCCCACCGCGTAGGTGTCACGCGTCAGCATCACAGTGGAGGTGCCCATTGCTTCTAGACGATCAACCGCATCCGCCGCATCCTGCTTCTCCGGGTCATGCAGCGTGATCACACCTCGGTCGCGGTTCTTCCAACGCACCACAATCGGCGCACCGCCGCTAACCGCCGCCAGCGCCAAGCGCCCCTTCAGGCGCGACAGGTTGGTGGGGCGCCACAGCTCAGCGTCGAGATGGGTGGCCTCATCATCATCCGCCACACGCCCATCAACCACGGGACGCAGGGTCACGCGCCCGGTGGTGGTGCCGTCCTGGTGGATGGTGGACTCTTCCAGATCCACACGCCACGGTGCACCGTGGCCTTTCGCCTCACGTGCAGCGGCAACAATCGCACGTGAAGAGGGGTGGTTGGACTCCACCAAGAGCGCCGCCGCAACGAGGAGCACCACCTCGGTGTCCTCGCCTTCCGCGGCAGTGACCGTCTCTACGGTCATCTCCGGTTCCACCAGAGTGCCCACGCGGTTAAACACCACCGTGTCCACTTCTTCACACTTGCGCAGCGTTGCACCATCGCGCACCAAAATCGCGTGGCGCGCCGCCGCTTCAATGCCGTGGCGGATCGCCAGTGCGGGTGAAATAGCCAGCGCCACCGGTGCAACTACGGCCAGGATGGCAAGGGCGGTGGAGAAGGCGGCGTTGATGTTGCCGTCGATAAGCCACCAAAGCCCAAAATCAATCACTGCCAGCGCATACGCGGCCGGGATCATCATGCCGGCCGAACGCGTGGACATCATCGTCGCAGCGTTTTCTCGACGCGACGCCTCCTCCACCCAACGGCTCACCCACGCCCACTTGGTCGCATGGCCGGTGCGGCGTGCGCGGACTTTGATCTTGCCGCGGTCAACCATCGCCCCGGCGGCCACCTCATCGCCCACCTTCACGTTCGGTTCCGCATCCACGCCAACCAGCACGTGATCCAGATGGGCTGAGCCGCCAACCACCTCGCCGTCTACGGGGATGCTCTGGCCGGGGCCTACCTCCACGTCATCGCCGCGGTTGATCTCAGACAGCGGCAGGATTTCCTCATCACCGTGCCCACGGCGAATCACGTTGTATTCCGTATCTGAGGGCGGAGTAAACAACGCCATCTGATCCACCAACGACGCACCAGCACGCTTCGCGTAAAAACGCCCCACCAACAGCAGCGCTGTGACACCGCAGGCGACGTCTAAGAAGAGATCCATCTCATCCCCGCGCCGCGTGGGCGTCCACCCGGTTGCAGACACCCAACCGATCTCACCCGCGGGCGTAAACAACAGCGCTACAACAGACCAGAGATACGCCGCCAGCACAGCGACCGAACTCGCACCATCCAGCGCCGAAAGACCACGGCGCACGCCACCAGCCATCGCGCGGTGGAACGGCAACGCGCACCAAAACGCCACCGGCGTAGTCAGCGCCAAACACAGCCACTGCCAGCCCGGGAACTGTACGGCCGGCGAGTAACTGAGCACAATCACCGGCAGCGACAACACCACTGCCGTGATCAACCTCGCCGGGGTAACCAGGTCGCGGGCGGTAAACAGCACGTCATTAGAGCTGGACCGGGTACGCGCACGGCGCACAAAGCCAGCATCACGCGCAGCGCTCAGGCTCGCCTGCGCATCCCGGCGCCGGCGGCGAATCCGCACCGACATCCCACGCGTACTCTTGCGCGGCGAACGCGGCTCCACCGCATCCTTCAGCAACGCCTGGCGCTGCAAGGTGGTGTCCGTCATCACCGGATCCACACCAAACGCCTGGATGATGTTCTCCAGCTGCTCCGGATGCACATCAGACGGCGCGGTAATCCACGCCATTGACGTCGGATACACCATGCGCGCGATCACGCCCGGGATCTCCTCCAACGCCTCCTCAATGTCCGCCAGCTGTGGGGCATCCTCCACACCTACGAGTTCAAAGGCATAGGAGATGTTGCGGTGTTGGTGGTCATCATCGCCATCGCTATTACGCAAGCCCTGCCCGCTGGTCTCAACTCCGGCAAGCCTCGCGGCGTCGCGGGCGAGCTCAATCGAACGGGAAAGATCTTCAGAAACTGACATGGTTCACCTTGCGCTTTAGCGCAGCCCTTCCCACAGGTCCCCGCTGCGGTGATCAACAAAAGCATTCGCCGCCGGTCGGAACATAAAGAAACCAGCAAACGCCAGCAGGATCACAATGACAAATGCCACAAAACCAACTGCGTGCACGAAAAAACCGGCCAAGTTTATAAACACGGCGAGCATGACCAGCACAGAAGCGAAGCGGCGCGCACGCTTGGAACCGCGCTCAAAAAACGCCGCACACACCGCCAACCCCAAGGCCAACGCAATGTTGCCCACAGCAACAATGCGCGTGTTCAACAGCAGGGATTTGGTCACGTCAGTGTCAAGATCCGGCGGCACGTAGGTGCCTAGGAACACAGTGGCAAACAGGTCAACGGCCGTGACCAACATCAGCACTGCGGCAGCAACAACCAGCCAATACGCCACCTTCAGCGGCGTTGGCCAGGTCTCACCCGCCGCATCTGTATGCCTGCGGTTGCGGTCATTCGGGTCCGCAACCATCGTTGGAAACATGCCCGCCACGTTTTAGGCTCCTTTAGCTCCGTTTTTGCCGGCGCCGGCGTCTACCCAATCAGCCGATTCCTTCTGGGAAGCGTAGAACAGGCCGAGTGCGCCCGCCACGCCAAGCATGATCTGGATAACCCCATCGAAGGCGTAGAACGCAAGTGGCACCGTGGTGCTGGCTGGGCGCATGGCAAACACCATCAACGCGCGAAGCGCGAAGAACACAGAGAACACCATCAGCAGCCTGCGTGCGGTTCCTGCCATTTTGCGCTGCCTGCTTATAGACGCCAACGCAAACGCAAACAACGCCAAAATACTCAGCTGAATCAACGCCATCAGCGCAACAGATCCCCACACCGCAACGTTCATCAACCCCTCGGACATGGCTCCGGACATGGCCCCGGTCTGCTTCGAGGCTTGCTTAGCTGAAGCAATCAATTCGGCGGGGTCCATCAGCAGCGAAACCACGGTCAAAGCCTGGTGCAGCAGCTCACCACCAATCATGAACGCCCAGCACGCCAGCATGTAGCGCACCGTTTCCGGCTTCCCGCCACGGGCCGCCTCCGGGTCAACGTGCGAGGCGGAGTTGGGGTTGCCTGTGGGACCTTTCGGCCCTGTGGGGCCTGGCGGCAGACTAACCACGCACGCCCCCTGCTTGGTTGAGGCGCTTGGCAGCCTCAATAGCGTAGTACGTCAGAATCTGGTTAGCGCCAGCACGCTTGATGCCAATGAGAGATTCCATCATGGTCTCTTCAAAGTCGATCCAGCCGTTCTGGCCTGCGGCAACCAACATCGCGTACTCACCAGAGACCTGGTAGGCAGCAACCGGCACTGGCGACATCTCCGCCACCTTGGCCAGCACGTCCAAGTACGGCATGGCGGGTTTCACCATGACAAAGTCCGCACCCTCATCAATATCCAGCTGCGTTTCCAGGATGGACTCCCGAATGTTTGCCGGGTCCTGTTGGTAAGTGCGGCGATCGCCCTTCAGCGAGGAGCCGACCGCGTCGCGGAACGGGCCGAAGAACTTGGAGGCGTACTTCGCGGAGTACGCCATAATCGCCACATCCTGGTAGCCAGCGCTATCCAGCGCCTCACGGATGACAGCAACCTGGCCGTCCATCATTCCGGATGGGCTCACAATGTGAGCACCTGCGGCGGCTTGGGCCAGTGACATCTTCACGTAGAGCTCAAGCGTTGAGTCATTAGCCACGATCTCCTGGCCAAAACGGTCCGTTTCTAACACACCGCAGTGGCCGTGATCCGTGAACTCATCTAAGCAGGTGTCTGCCATGATCAGTAGGTCATCGCCGAACTCCTCGCGCAGCGCAGTCAGGTTCCGGTTCAGAATGCCGTTTTCATCCCAGGACACCGAACCCGTGGCATCCTTATCCTCATCGCGCGGAACACCAAAGAGGTCCACGCACGTCACGCCGGCTTCCAACGCCTCGTGGCAGATGGCCTTCAGGCTGTCCGTGGTGTGCTGGTACACACCCGGCATGGAGGAAATCTCGCGTTTGGTATCAATGCCGTCTGCGACAAACAGCGGCAGGATGAAGTCCGCTGGGTGCAGGCGGGTTTCCGCCGTCAGCTCACGGATCTTCGGGTTTTGGCGCAGACGCCGCGGGCGGCGAAGCATGGTCAGGTCAATAGCGGAGTCATAAGACATGCGCCCCATCCTATTCCCCGCTCGCAGCTCCGTCCGCAACTGCTGCAGCGGCCGTCTCTACCTCAGCGGGTTTCCGCCGGGCACGGCGCTTCTTGCGCGGGGGCGGCAGCTGGCCAGCGGCGCGCAGTTCCGCAACGTGCTCCGCCAAAGCGTCGACCAGCGAAGGCACATCCGCAACCTCCGGCACCACGTCCACACGCAGGCCCTGCTCCTTCGCCTCAGCCGCCGCCATGGGGCCGATGCAGGCGATGATGGTGCGCTGATGCGGCTTACCAGCAATGCCAACCAGGTTCTTCACGGTGGAAGCAGAGGTGAAGCACACGGCATCAAAACCGCCGGTCTTGATCATGTCGCGCACCTCAGGTGCAGGCGGAGCGGCGCGCACGGTGCGGTAGGCCACCACGTCATCTACTTCCCAGCCCTTCTCCAAAAGGCCGTCCACCAACACGTCCGTACCCAGGTCAGCGCGCGGCAGCAGCACACGCGACACTGGGTCAATGTCCTCGACGTACTCCGGGAACACCTCAACCAGGCCAGCCGCGTTTTGCTTCGTGCGGTGCGGCAACAGCTCCGGCATCATGCCGCGGGCGCGCACAGCGTCCGCAGTCTTCTGCCCCACCGCAGCCAAGTGCACGCCGGCAAAGGAACGCGCATCCAAACCCAGCTCAGCAAACTTGTCCCACACCGCATCAACAGCGTTGACGGAGGTAAACACCACCCACTGGTAGCGGCCCTCAACAATACCCTTGATCGCACGGTCCATCTGCGCGGGGTTGCGCGGCGGCTCCATGGAAATGGTGGGCACAGACTGCGGGATTGCGCCATAGGAGCTTAAGCGCGCACTCATCGACCCAGCCTGCTCCTTGGCACGCGGCACCAGCACACGCCAGCCGTAGAGCGGACGGTTTTCCCACCAGGAGTACTTCGCGCGTTCATCCGGCACGGTACCCAAGGTCACCACCAGCGGACCGGTCAGGTCCGCATCCAGCTTGGCCACGGTCTGCAGCGTCGCATCAAACGTGCGCTGCAAACGCGTCGTGCCGTGCGTGGTCACCGCTACTGGAGTGCTGGCCGCAAAACCGCGATCCATCAGCTCCTTAGCCATCTGCGGCAGGTGTTCCTGCGTTGCCTGGAACACCAGCGGCTGCGGCGCGGTGGCCAGCTGATCCCAGTCCACGGTCTCATTAGCCAGGTCCGCCTCGGTGTAGGTTGAGCCCAGCGCAATGCCGGCGAAGGAAGGCACGGTGGACGGCAGGCTCATGCCCGGCACCACCTGAAACTCCAGGCCAGCGGCAGCAACCGCGGACACCTCCGCCATCACCGAATCGCGCGTCAACGGGTTGCCGCTGACCAGGCGCACCACATCACCGTCGCCGCCATCGCCCTGCTCATACAGTGCTTCCGCCTGCTCAAGGGCATTTTTCAGCTTATCGACGACCCCGTCAACCCCCGCAGCCAACTCCTCAACCTCAGCCGCCGTTGGCAGCTCCGGGCGTGGAGGTTTCCGGCGCGCACCAGCCTGTTTTGCCTCAAGCACCATTTGCTCATACTCCGCGTTCGCCGCGTCGAGCTTGGACTGGGGGACGGGAAGACCTGCCGCAACAACGTTACGGACACCCTGAGAGACCTCCGGATCAACCAACGCGATAGCATTGGTCTCCAGCACCTCGCGTGCACGGATGGTCAGCAGATCAGGGTTTCCCGGGCCTGCCCCGACGAAGATGATCTTTGTCATACAGTGAACTTTTCTAGGCACAAATAGTTGTCTCGGCGCGGACGAGGGTGCCGTTATGCCACCCCGCTGTGCCGAGACGTGAAAGCGTTTGGTATCTCCACCTTAAAGTGGAGTGCCCAGGATTCAAAAACGCCTGTGTTTTTTATATGCGTTTTACGCCCGTGCTTACATCAACGGCATTGCGCCGCGTGCCACCAACGCTTCCGCCACAGATTGGCCAAGTGCCACCGGATTCGAGCGCTGCCCAGTCTGGGTTTCCACAACCTGCTTCGAGCCGTCCAGGGCGAATACGCCTGCGGTCAGCGTCAGCGTGTCACCATCCAGCGTTGCGTGAGCAGCAACCGGCGCGGTGCAGCCAGCCTGCAGCGTTGCCAGCACCTGGCGCTCCGCCGTCGCCTGGACGGTGGCGTCCGGGCAGGCCAGCGCATCAATACGTGCGGCGTTGTCCGCATCGCCCGCGCGGCACTCCACTGCCAGCGCACCCTGCGCCGGCGCCGGCACCACTACCTCCGGCGAAAACACCTCGGTGGCGCGATCCGCATACCCGCCGCGGCTCAGACCCGCGTACGCCAACATGATCGCGTCCAACTCACCAGAGGTAACAAAGCTCATGCGGCGCTCAATGTTGCCGCGCAGCGGGCGAATGTCCAGGTCCGGGCGCAGCGCACGCAGCTGTGAGATGCGGCGCGGCGCCGACGTTCCCACCTTCGCGCCCTGCGGCAGCTCCGCCAACGTCAAACCGTCGCGAGCAATCAGCGCCTCACGGTTATCCTCACGCTTCGGCACAATCAGGTGTGCGCGTGGTTCCGGCGCCGTCGGCAAATCCTTAAACGAGTGCACGGCAACATCCACCTCACCGGCAAACAACGCATCACGCAGCGCGGACGTAAACACGCCCACACCGATGCGCTCAACCGGTGCCTGCGATAAATCACCAGGGGTGGTCACAATGTGCAGCTCCGCCGGGGCACCACCTGCAATCAGCCAGTCCCTGACGTGCCCTGCCTGGGTAGTAGCAAGGTGAGATCCACGAGTACCAATGCGCAACATTTACAGCTCCTTGACCTGCATTTTGGCCTGCATTTCTTCCGGGCGCGGCAGGCTCCCCGCATCAACGGCAACCGGGGGACGGCCCAAGCCGAACAACTCCTCGAACACCGTATCCACGCTAACAGTGTCCGTTGTAGCCACCAGCTCCTTAATCTTCACCGTCGGCGTGTGCAGCAACTTGTCCACTACGCGGCGTACGGTGCGTTGGATTTGGGCAAAGTCGTCCTCACTGACGTCCACAAGCCTGGCCCTGAGTTTCTCCAACTCGAATTCCTGGACCTCCGTGGCACTGCTGCGAAGCCTGGCAACCGCCGGCGCCACCTCGCGCACCCGCTGCTGGGAGGAAAACTCCCGAACCTGCTCAGACACAATCTCCTTGGCGTTTTGCACCGCCACAACATCCGCCGAATCCCCCTTGGCAGTGCGCTTCTTGTGCAAAAACTCAATGTTGATCAGGCGCACGCCCTCGCGCGTTGCCACATCATCTGCAATATCGCGCGGCAGCGACAAATCAACCAACATCGTCGGCCCCGAAAGGTCCTCCGCAGTAATGGTGAAGCCGTCAGACGCCGTGGCAGAAACCGTGATGTCAGCACGCGAAATCGCACCTGCGCGGGCGTTGAAATCCACCACTTCCGCCGGCACGCCAGCTTCCCGCGCGTGCTCCGCGAGCCGCTCAGCATTGGAACGCGTGCGGTTGGCAATGATCAGCTTGTCCACACCGCGCCTCCCCAGCTGCGTTGCGGCCAAAGAACTCATCGCGCCAGCACCCAACACCAGGGCCGTGTGCCCCTCAAACGAATCCACACCCATCTCCGCCATCGCCTCATCCAAGGCGAAGGTGACCATAGACCCACCGGCCTCATCGATCGCGGTTTCCGTGTGCACGCGCTTGCCCGTATGCAACGCGGACTGCGCGAGCGAATGCAGCGTCGGCCCAACCGTACCGCGCTCCGCCGCATCCAGATACGCCGAGCGCACCTGGCCAATAATCTGCTGCTCACCCACCACCATGGAGTCCAGCCCAGAGGCCACTGAGAACACGTGCTCTGCAGCCGCGTCCGCGTAGCGCACGTACAGGTAGCCGCGCAGCTCTGCCTCACTGACACCAGAGACGTCAGCCAGCACCTGCAACACATCTTCCACACCAACGTGGAATGCATTCGCAACAGCGTAAATCTCCAGCCTGTTACAGGTGGAAATGATCATTGCTTCACTGAGAGACGGCTGCGCCACCAACGCGGTTGCAGTCGTGTCCTGCACCGCCTCATCCATACTCAGCCGTTCAAGCAACGCGACAGGAGCCGAGCGATGGGACATCCCCACAACGAGTACGCTCACCCAATCTCCTCCAACTCACCAAAAAATCAAACTAAAGTATAGCCCTCTAACGTCGAAGCTCTGCGTCCAACTCGTCCGCATCCACTTCCCAGCACGCGAACTCATCACCGTCAATCACCACAACCGGCACCCGGTCCCCGTATTCCAATGCCAGCTCAGGGTCCGTATCCACATCCACAACCCGCATGAGAGCTTCATGCTTATCGACGACCCGCCGAACCTCCCCCTCAACCCTCACACACGAACCGCAACCCTGCCTCACCATGAGTTCTACAGTCCTCATCCCTTAGAGTCCTCCAGTTCTTGCTTTGTTAGGTACGATGTGCGAGTTAACGCGTTAACGCTAACAGACAGCTGCTAACAGACAGCTAGAGCACCAACCTCAACCGCAACCGAGGAACCCTATGGCCGAGCCCAGCGAACTCCTTGCCCAGTGGTCCGTCTCCCACGGCAACCTGCGCCGCTTCTTTGAGGACCTGGCACTGCCCCCACTCGACGCCGAAGCGCAGCGCGCCGCCGGCGAAGCGGCCGCCGCAGCCGCCATCGAGGAAACCTTCGGCATCGGCATTGAAGAATTCACCCTTGGTGTTGATTCCGTCGGTGGCGCCTTTGCCACCGCCGGACGCCCAAAGCTCAACCAGCCAGACCCGGACATCCCCCAGGACCCCGGCGCGGCAGCGTTCTTTGACATCGACAACACCCTGATCCAGGGCTCCTCCCTCATCCTGCTCGGCCAGCAGCTGGCTAAGCGCCGCTACATCACGCTTCGTGAGATCTTCCCGGCCCTAGTCAAACAGGTCAAGTACCGCGTGTCCGGCTCCGAAAACGCCGATGACATCGCCTCCGGCCGCGAGCAAGCCCTCAGCCTGGTCAAAGGCAAGTCCGTCGCCGAACTTCAGGAGCTTTGCGCCGAGATTGTGGACCACCACATGCTGACCAAGGCGTACCAAAGCACCGTAGAACTCGGGGCTATGCACCTCGCCGCAGGCCAACAGGTGTGGTTGGTTTCCGCAACACCTGTCCAGATTGGCCAGGCACTGGCAGAGCGCCTCGGCTTCACCGGCGCACTTGGCACGGTTGCTGAGGAGGAAGACGGTGTTTTCACCGGCCGCCTAGTCGGCGACATCCTCCACGGCCCCGGCAAACAGCACGCCGTCGCCGCGTTGGCTGCCCTCCAACAGCTGGACCTAGAGCGCTGCACCGCCTACTCCGACTCCATCAACGATCTGCCAATGCTGGAGATGGTCGGTGCCGCCGTGGCCATCAACCCGGACCGTCAATTGCGGCAGCACGCTAAGCAGCGCGGCTGGGAGATTCGCGACTACCGCTCCATGCGCCGCCTCATCCGCTCCTACGCCATTCCGGCCATCGCTGCCGCTGGCGTTGTTGGTGCAGCGCTAAGGATTGCCCGGCGCCGAAAGGCCGCTTAGGCGCTCCGCTGAGGCCTTCCGCTTAGGCCCTCCGCTGAGGCCTTCCGCCGCAGTAATTTCCGAATTATTGCATTCCGGACCCTAAACGCCCAGGTGACTGCATGTACTACCGGGATTGTTTCGTCGCTCGCCGTTCCCGAGGCAGTCAGGAAAAGAGAATCCTGAATTCTTTTGGCCTGAGGCCATCAGCGACCTGGGGAAACTGAATTCTTTGCCCGATTTCGGGAAACAAATTCAGGATTCGAGGCGCCGCCTGGGCGTCCGGAACCCTAACGGAGTTAGAGACCGTACTTCTCCTTCTCCTTGGCGGTCATGCCGTCATACATCGACCCGGAAGCACCGGCGGTTTCTTCTGGACGAATCTGACGATCCTCCGGAGTCGCAGCGTAGTCAGGCGAGTACACACAATGCGTGCGTCCAAAAACGCTCGGCATGCAGTAGTTATTGTGGTCGCACAGCGTCCTGTACTCAGGCTGCTTTTCAATCTTCTGAATCATGTCCGGTTCACGTAGCAACGCGCGGCCAATCTCGAAGAACTCAAAGCCTTCCTTGTACCCCAATTCAAAGTGCTCACGCCGGGTCAGACCACCCAGCAGGATGAGTTTGGTGTTCTTCACCTTGTCTAAGAACTGACGGGCATCATCGAACATGTACATGTCCTCGTACGGGAAGTCGCCCATCATCTTCTTGCCAAAGAGCTTGACGCCAACGTCGAAAGGAAATGGCATGTGCTCAGCAAACCCGTCCACGGGCACATCGCCCCTGAACAGCCACATTTGCCGCAACACGGAGGAGCCCTGAGTCAACAGCAGTGCGTCAATGTTGCCGTCAGCATCCAGCATCTGCGCAGTCTGCAACGAATCTGGCAAGGTAATGGAGCCCGGAATGCCATCCGTCATGCTCATCTTGGCAATGATCGCAACATCATCACCCACCCGCTCCTTCACCGCTGCGGCGATCTCGCGGACAAAGCGGGAGCGATTCTCAATGTGGCCGCCGTACTCATCATCTCGGCGGTTGATCCAGCCCGACAGGAAGCTCGACGGCAGGTAGAGGTGACCGAAGTGCAACTCGAGCGCATCGAATCCAGCTTCTGCGGCTAGCTCCGCAGCATCAGCAAACTCGCGGATGGCCTGCTGAATCTCTGCCTTCGAAATCCCCTTGCAGTAGTTAAAGCTTGTGGGGCTGAAGAACTTCGACGGCGCCCAGGGGGTTTCCCCAATCAGCGGACGCGTAGCCACTGGCCCGGCATGCCCAAGCTGGGAAGATGCCTTCGCGCCGTGAGCATGCATCGTGGCAGTGAAATCCCTCAGTCCAGGCAGGGAATCACGTTCCATCAAGATCTGGCCTGGTGCCGAAAAGCCACGCTTCGAGGTAGCGCAGTACGCCAGGGTGGTCATCCCGATACCACCAGCGGCAAAACCCTCGTGGTACGCAATCAGTTCATCAGTGACTTTGCCATTTGGCGAACGTCCCTCAGACGTCGCAGCCTTGATGAAGTGGTTTCGCAACTCAACTGGACCAAGCTTGGTGGGCTTGAAAACCTCGGTCGGGTCAACATTGGGAGTGGTCATTGAAATGGTCCTCTCTCAGTAGAACCCTCGAAAGGGGGTTAAGTGAACAGCGGTCTCAAACCCGATCCTAGGTTTAAATGGTGCGGGCGGACGGCCGACCGAAATTCGCTGCCACTGAAGCAATCGCCGGATTGTTGCATTCCGGCCGTGCCCGAGTGGTTGCGAAAAGGCAGTCAGGAAAAGAGAATCCTGAATTCTTTTGGCCTGAGGCCATCAGCGACCTGGGGAAACTGAATTCTTTGGCCGATTTCGGGAAACAAATTCAGGATTCGAGGCGCCGCCTGGGTGCCGCCTGGACGTCCGGCTGACAAATGTGACAACGCAATTTGCGTTTCCCCAGGTCGCACTCCAATGGGCCACCCCAAATTGTCACATTTGTCAGGATTAAACGAAAAAGGCCCGCTCTAACCAGAGCGGGCCCAAAACCTAAGGCTTACTTGCCAAGTTTACGACGCTGCACACGAGTGCGGCGGAGCATCTTGCGGTGCTTCTTCTTGGACATACGCTTGCGGCGCTTCTTAATTACTGAACCCACTGGGTTTCCTCGTTTCTTTATCGGTACATGTACTCGTTCTCCGGCAGGCCAGGCCGGTGAGAATGCTAAATAGCATACAGGGGTGTCTGTTCAGGACAAAAAGTCCGGCACCTCCGCTGACTATGTGGAGGTGCCGGGCTTGGGGTGTAGATAAGCAAGAAGCCTTATCCGACGTCGTACACCGAGGACTCGAGGTACTCGTTGACCGCGGTCTCGTTCACGCGGAACGAGCGGCCCACACGCACTGCCGGCAGTTCGCCGGAGTGCACGAGGCGGTAGACGGTCATCTTGGAAACGCGCATGATCTCCGCGACTTCCGCGACGGTAAGGAACTTGCCCTTCTCTTCACTTGCCATAATTTTCTTTAACCTTCCGCACGGTAGGCGCGCTGTAGGCTTCCCCTCCCACAGGACGGACACGCACGTGCTTGAACGAGCTTACCGTGAACGGTGTGTCGCGCGCGACTTATGGGGTAAGAAATTTCAAAAGTGCCCGCTGTGAACGTGTGTGACTAGTGGTTCCCAAGTTCCGCGGAACGCTCCGCACATGCCTCAGCGGCCCGGTACAAGGCGCCACGCAGCCCGGACTCTTCCAGCTCACGGATAGCAGCAACCGTTGTTCCCGCAGGTGAGGAGACTGCCGCACGCAGCTCCGCTGGCGTATATTCGCCTTCCAGCATCGCGCCAGCACCCGCCGCAGTGGCCACGGCCAGCTCGGTTGCCAGTTCACGGTTGAGGCCCAGGGCTACCCCCGCGTCCACGAGCGCCTCGGTCATCAAAAAGTAGTAGGCGGGCCCGGATCCGGAGATCGCGGTCACGGCATCCAGCTGTGATTCGTTGACTTCGACGACTTTGCCGGCAGCCTGGAGCAGGTCGCGGACGAGGGTGCGTTGTTCGTCGTCAACGTAGCGTCCATAAGCAACTGCCAGCACGCCCTTGCCCACCAGCATGGGGGTGTTGGGCATGACGCGCGCGATGGGGGCTCCTGCGGTGGAGATGGCGTCCTGCATGGCGGCAAGTGACACGCCCGCGGCCATGGACACTAAGACGGTGCCGGTGTCGTTGCGGTCCACCTGGTCACTGATCTCATCCAGCAGCTGCGGGATCTGCGCCGGTTTGACGCACAGCACCGCCACATCGGCCTCATCCACGGCGGCACGGTTGTCGGTTTCGGTCAGCACCCCGTATCGCTGGGCTATGCTTGCCGACGCCTCCTCCGTCCTATTCGTCGCCACAATCTGCTTGGGGTCAACGCCGGAGTTCAATAGGCCGGCGATCAACGCCTCGCCGATATTGCCCGCACCCAAAACGGCGATTTTTTGCACGTCGGCATTCTGCACTAGGTACCCCTTTTTGTGGTGAGTGTGTTGGAAGAGCGGCTAGAGCAGCGCCGGACCAAACGCGATCACGACGGCGGCAACGCCTGCGAGACCAACCGACAGCCAGTCACGGCCAGTGCCAATTGCGCGCGCCGCGTAGACGGAGCCAGCCACCGTGATCACGCCAAGGATGGCCGCCACCGCTGTAGGTGTGCTGGTCCACAGCCACTTAAACAGCATGAAGCCGAGGATGCCCAGGACAACACCGAGGAACACCATCAGCACCAGGGTGATCGGGTTGACGCCAGCTTCTTCGGTGTCTTCAGCGCCTTCGAGGTCTTCGAACTCGTCGAGCTCTTCAAGTTCTTCGACCTTGGTCGGAGCGGCATCTAGATCAACGATCGGTGCTGGCTTCGGCGCTTCAGTTTTCGGCGCCTCAGCCTTTGGTGCGGGCGCTGCCGGCACGTCGGAGACCTTCTTGATTACCGCGGTCTCGTCTTCCGAAGCGCGCTCAACCTTTTTCACCTCAGGTTTTTCAACCTTCGGCTCAACCTTCGGCGCAGCAGCGGGCGCTTCAGAATCCACAGGCTTCGCAGGCGCGGCAGGCGCGGCTGGCTTCTCAGCGGGCGCGTCGATAGGAACGCTGGAGTGGCGCGACTCCGCCGGCTTAGCCTCGACCTTCTTTATGGAGCCGGTCAGTTCGGCGACGGACACACCACCGTCTTCAAGGCTGCGGCGACGGCGACGGCGGGTGCCAAGCTCGGGATTCTCCTTCTGTGCGCGGGCGAGGATCTCCGCAACGGTGAGCTGTTTTGGCTCAGACATCTTTAGCTACACTCCTTCATCCATCGCCGCGGCGGCGCCTGCGGTGTCATTATCGATGCGTTTCAAGATCACGCCTTCGCGCAGAGCCCACGGGCAGATCTCCAACTTATCAATGTTTAGGGCGCGCATAGCAGCTTCCGCAACAAGCGCGCCCGCCACGATCTGGTGGGAGCGGTCCGTGCTGATGCCTTCTAACTCGGCACGGTCAGCCGCGGTCATGCGGGAAATGAACGCGATGAGCTGGCGCAGGCCCGGCGCGGTCAAGGTTCGTTTGACGTAGGGGCCAGCGGAGGATGGTGCGGCACCGGTCAGGCGTGCCAGTGAGCGGAACGTCTTCGACGTGCCCACGGCCAGGCCGGTTTCGCCCATCGCGCGGAACTTCTCTGCGGGGCCAGCAAGTTCGGCATCAATGTAGTCGCGCAGCAGGTTGATCTTTTTGCGCTCCGGCGGGTCGGTGTCGAACCACTCGTGGGTCAACCTGCCCGCACCCAGATCCAGCGACACTGCCAGATCCGGTACTTCCTCGGTGCCGGTGGCCAGCTCCAAAGAGCCGCCGCCGATGTCTAAGTTGGTGATGCGGCCGGCAGACCAGCCGTACCAGCGGCGGGTGGCCAGAAACGTCAGGCGCGCCTCTTCTTCACCACTCAGGACACGCAGTTTGACGCCGGTTTTCTTCTCCACGGCTTTGAGCACTTCCGCCGAGTTGGTGGCAGAGCGCACCGCGGAGGTGGCAAACCCGTGGAACTCTTCGCACTTCAGGTTGCCCGCAAGGTCTGCGGCCTCTTGGACAACGCTGATGAGCTTTTCTACGCCCTTGTCCTCAATGTTTCCCTTTTTGTCCAGAAGCTCAACAAGCCGCAGTGGCTGCTTCCAGTCGGACATTGGGGTGGGGCGCGCCCCTGAGTGAGCGTCCACCGCCACCAAGTGGACGGTGTTGCTGCCTACATCCAATACACCTAAACGCACACAGCAAGCGTAACGGTTATAAGGTGCTTCGGTGTGAATCAACCAGCCCCGAATGAAGTTTTCTTAGGTTTTCCTGCAAGCTCGCCCGCGGGTAAATCCATCGCGGCGGGGCGTGAAGTACCGCCTGATTTTCCCCGCGAGTGGTTCGAGTTCGTACACCCGGAGGATCCGCTGCACTCCTTCACTATTGACTTGACCTGGGTGGAGTCCACCTGGTCGTGCCGTTTCGGCACTCCGGAGTGCCTGGGCATGCATGAAGAGATCCGTGAGGTTGGCTGCTGCAACCACGGCGCCTATATGGCGGATGAGCAGGATCGTGATGATTTGTATAACGCGGTGGCGGAGTTGCCGGCGAAGTATTGGCAGCTGCGCCCCAAAGACACGGACTTGTTCCTGGCCAACGGGGACATCACTGAGCTTGAGCCGTGGCTTGAGTGGGATGAAGAAGACAACATGAAAACCAAGGTGGTTGACGGCGGCTGCATCTTTGCCAACCGCAACGGCCATCCCACCGGCCCGGGCTGTGCCCTGCACCAGTACGCCATGGCGGCGGGCAAGAATATTGTCGGTTCCAAGCCTGAGGTGTGCTGGCAGGTGCCTTTCTCGCGTGAGGACGCCTACGAGGAGCGCCCCGACGGCCAAGAAATCCTTCGCACCACCATCGGTGAGTACGACCGCCGCCAGTGGGGCTCAGGTGGTGAGGACTTCGACTGGTGGTGCAGCGGCGCACCTTCGTGCCACGCCCCGCGTAACGACGCTGACGCGATCCCCGTCTGGCGTTCCATGAAAGCCGAACTGATCGCGCTTATCGGCGAGGCACCTTATGAGGTACTCGCGGCGCATTGTGAGGCGAGGGGGTTGGCGCCGGACGTCGCAAAGCAAAAGCACCCTGCGGCAACTCAAGCCTCAAACTTGTAGCCCAAACCGCGCACCGTAACCAGCTGGGTCGGGCGCGAGGGCTCCCGCTCAATCTTGGTGCGCAGGCGCTTGACGTGCACATCCAACGTCTTCGTATCGCCCACATAATCCGCACCCCAAATGCGCTCAATGAGCTGACCGCGAGTAAGCACGCGGCCGGGGTTGCGCATGAGGTACTCCAGCAGGTCGAATTCTTTCAACGGCATCGCCACAGGCTGGCCATCCACCGTCACCGTGTGGCGCTCCACATCCATGCGTACGCGGCCGCCCTCAACAATGCGGTCATCAAACTCATCAACCTCTTCCACCTCCGGGCCGCGGCGCAACACCGCGCGGATGCGAGCAATCAGCTCACGAGTGGAATAGGGCTTGGTCACGTAATCATCCGCGCCCAGCTCAAGGCCAACAACCTTGTCAATCTCAGAGTCACGAGCCGTGACCATAATGATGGGAACATCCGACTCAGCGCGCAGCTTGCGGCACACATCCGTGCCACTCATGCCCGGCAGCATCAAGTCCAGCAGCACCAAGTCAATGCTGTCCTCATTGAACTGCTCAAGCGCAGCCGTACCGTCGGCCGCCCAGACAGTGTCAAACCCTTCCTTCTTCAGCAGATACGCCAAAGGCTCCGCCAAAGATTCTTCGTCTTCAACGATCAGGATTGTTGTCACTTTAACTGTCAGTCCTTCCCGGGTACCTGCCGCTGATCCGGCTGGTAAATAGGCAACTCGATGGTAAACGTGGACCCGGTACCGGGCCGCGACCACAGCTTGATGTTACCGCCGTGGTTAGCCACCACATGTTTGACAATAGCCAACCCCAGGCCAGTGCCGCCCGTTGAGCGGGAACGCGCCTTGTCCACACGGTAGAAACGCTCAAACACGCGCTTCTGGTCCTCGGGCGCGATGCCAATTCCGCGGTCAGTTACCCGCACCAGCACCACGTTTTCACGCACCACCTTCTGCGAGATACTCACCTGCTTGCCGTTCGGCGAGTAGTTGATGGCGTTGGACACCAAGTTGGACACCGCAGCAACCAACAGTGCGCGGTCCCCCATCACCTCCACACCCGTGGTGGCGCCGCGAGTGAGCACGATGTCATGGTTTTCGGCGCTGACGTGGTTGCGCTCAATCGCCTCATCAATCACCGCGTCAATGCTCACGGGCACCATCTCCGGCAGTGCCTCCGCACCCTGGAGCTTGGACAGGTTGATCAGGTCCGTGATCATCTCCCCCATGCGGTGGGACTCTTTGAGCAGCTTCTCACCGAAGTGCTCCACCATGTCCGCGTCACCTGGGTCCTGCATCAGCGCTTCCGCCAGAAGCGACATGCCACCAACCGGCGTTTTCAGCTCATGGGAAACGTTGGCAACAAAGTCACGCCTTGCCGCCTCCATGCGCACGTTTTCAGACTCATCCGTGCAGTACGCAATGACATAGGAGTTGTGTGTGAGGGTGAGCGGCTTGACCACCACGGACACGTTGCGGATACGGTTGCCGGTGGCCCGGCGCGGCAGGTCCAAATCAAGCGTGTGCGTTTCCAGATCCTCAAACGCTAGCTGCGCTGCGTCCCACACCTCGGGGTTGATGGTGCGGTCATGCACGATGGACATGTCGTGGGCGCGGGCATTCGACATGATCACCCGCGCACCACGGTTGAAGATGGCAATGCCCGTAGGCGAGCCCTGCACCGCCAGGTTCAGCAGCTGGCTGACCGTGGAGATCTGGCTTGGTGCAGCATCATCGTCATCCGACATACGCTCGCGCCAGCTGCGGTACGTGCGCAGCGCCCATACGGCGGCCGCGGTGAACGCGACGCCGATCAGGAACGCGAAAATCGGCGTTACTTCATCCAAACCGAGTCAAACTCCAGTGAGCTCCAGTGAACTACTTCTTGCCCTGGTTTGCCACAGCGGCGGCACCGGCAGCTGCTGCCTCCGGGTCGAGGTAGGTGCCACCCGGGTTGGCCACACGGCCGTTTTCATCAAACTCGTACACCAGCGGCATGCCAGTCGGGATGTTCAGGCCAGCGATGTCCTCATCAGAGATGCCGTCCAGGTACTTCACCAGCGCGCGCAGGGAGTTGCCGTGTGCGGCAACCATGACGGTCTTGCCGGCAAGGATCTCCGGGCGGATGACGTCCACGTAGTACGGGGTGAAGCGCTCCACCACGTCCTTGAGGCACTCGGTGCGCGGCACTTCCTCCAAAAACGCGTAGCGCGGGTCATTGGTCTGGGCGTACTCGTTGTCCGTGTCAATTGCCGGTGGCGGGGTGTCGTAGGAGCGGCGCCAGGACATGAACTGCTCTTCACCGAACTGCTCGCGGATCTCCGCCTTGTTCAGGCCCTGCAGCTTGCCGTAGTGACGCTCATTGAGACGCCAGTTGCGCACCACCGGAATCCAGTGGCGATCCGCCGCGTTCAGCGCAATGTTTGCGGTGCGGATTGCGCGGCGCAGCAGGGAGGTGAACACGATGTCCGGCAGGACATTCTTTTCCACCATGAGCTTGCCGGCGTTGACTGCCTCGCTCTCGCCCTGCTCGGTCAGGTCAACGTCTACCCAACCGGTGAATTGATTCGACTTGTTCCATTCGCTCTGGCCGTGACGGACCAGGATCAGCTTTCCGTTACCCATGCATTCAAGCATGCCACGCTTTAGGCTGTGAGGCATGCGATTTTCAACCACTCGGGCTGCCGCTTGCCTCGCGGCGGCCACTGTTTTTGCTTCCACCTTTGCTTCCCCCTTTGCTTCCCCGGCCGTTGCGGCTGAACCTGCGCTGGCTGCGCCGGGTGCGCCGATGCGCATCATGCCGAAGAATCCGCCGGCCACAGTGAAGAATGGGTATGGCGATGACGTGAAAGTTCCATCGTCATTTTTCACCTACGTGTGCTCCCAGGGCCCGTCCGGCACGATCCGGCATTTGGATGGTTCGGAGCAGAAGGTGATGTTGACTGCGTCGCACTGCATTACCCCGTTGCCAAACCTGCCAGATATGACTGATCAGGTGCAGGTCAACGTGGGTGGCACCTACCAGCCGATCGGTGTGCGCGGCCGCGCGAATTACGTCCCGCCGGCAGCGATGAACCTGGACGATCCGGTTGCCACGTACACCACGGCTGATTGGGGCTTCGTGCTTATCGACGCTGGCGTCAACCCCACCCACATCTCCCAATCCAAAACCTCCGCAGGTGAGGGCCCGAGCGCTCCCGTGGAGCTGACCACGCTGAAGGACTACCGAACCCTGCGCCCAGGCGAGGTCTCCTTCGACGTTGCTGGCCAGCCGATCTGCAAAGACGGCTCTACCACGGGCCGCACCTGCGGCACGCAGCTCTTCCGCAACCGTGATGGTGTGTTCTCGTGGAACTTGAACTACGTCCAGGGTGACTCGGGCGGCGTGAACTATGACCCGCGCGACGGCTCCGTCATCGGCGTGACCTCCATGGTGCTGGGTCCCTTAGGCAAAGCGCAGGCCGCCGATCGTATTGTGGAGGAAGCATTTGGGATCCCGGACGGCCAGGTCAACGAGCACTTCACCCTCGCCCCGTCTGACGCTCCCCACGCCGACTTCCTGCCCGCCACCCAGGAGTTCGGCGGTTTGGAAAACCAGATCAACGAGCTGAACCGCGGCTACGTCCCGCCAAACCCGAACGAGAAACTCAACCAGGCCATTGCCAACGCCCAGGCGGACGCGAACCGCGTGGCCCAGGACGCGGCGCGCGGCCAGTTCAACCCGGCTGAGGTGGGCAACCTCGCTGGCCAGCACGTCGACGAAATCACCCGCTGGGCGGGGCTTTCCGTTGCCCACAACTTCGGCGCGCTCTAGCAGCGCCGCTGTTAGTTCCCCGCTAGATCCCCGCTGGCTGGCGCGTCGCCTGGCCGGGTTCGAAGCCGGATAGCGTCTCCTCGTACACCTCGATGAGACGCTGCGCGGAGGCCGCCCAGCTGAACTTCGCGGCATGCCCCGTGGCGGTGCGTCCCATGGTGATGCGCAGGGAGTCGTCGGCAAGCAAAAGCTCCAACGCATCGGCCCAGGCGGCTGAACCGTGGCCGTCGACCAACAGCCCGGTCTCCTGATCCGCAACCGCAAGCGGCAGGCCGCCCACGCGCGCGGCAACCACCGGGGTGCCCGTGGCCTGCGCCTCCACTGCGACCAGGCCGAAGCTTTCGTTGTAGCTGGGCACAGCGATGACGTCGGCGGCCTGGTACACACTCACCAGCTCCTGTGGCGGGCGCGGGCCCAGGAACCTCGTGATGCACGCAATGCCCTCCTCCCGCGCGATGTCGTGGTAGCGCTCCACACTCGCACCCGCCCCGGACGCACCACCGCAAATGATCACGCGCAGCGGCGCATCCACCTTCCTACGGCGAGCCACCTCACCCATCGCGCGAAGTAACACCTGCGGGCCCTTGAAATCCTGCAAGCGGCCCACAAACGCCACCACCTTCGCATGCAGCGGAATACCCAGCTGACGGCGAGCCATCTCCGTATTCCGGTTCGTGCCCGGGGTGAACAGTTGCGTATCCGCGCCGGGGCTGACCACGTCGATCTTCTCCGGGTTCACGTCGTAGAACCGCGCGAGCTGCATCGTCTCATCCTCCGTGTTCACCACCAGCGCCTCAGCGTTGTCCACCAACTGCTGCTCACAAATGCGGCGCGCCTCGGACTCTGAAGCGTCGGCGGCATAGGCGTTTTTCACCGCCGCCCACGTATGCCCCGTGTGCACCAGCGGCACACCCGCCAAATCCGACAGCAGCCAGCCCACCTGGCCGGAGAGCCAGTAATGCGAATGGATCAGGTCATAGTCCACACTGTTGGCGCGGGCGAACTGCACCACGCCACCCGAAAACGCCGCAAGCTGCGTCGGCAGGTCCTCCTTCTCCAGGCCCTCATACGGCCCGGCGACGATGTTGACCACCCGGTAGCCGTCCTCCACCTGCACAATCTCGCCCTGGCTGGGGCGGGTGGCGCGCGTAAACACGTCCACTTCCACTCCGCTCCGCGCAAGCTGAATAGCGGTGTTGTGGACGTAAACGTTCAGCCCGCCCGCATCGCCCATCCCGGGCTGCTCAAGCGGGGAAGTGTGCATGGAAATCATGGCAACGCGCATGCGGGCCAGACTAGCGCGCCTTGCCGCTGGGCATGTTACACAGCGTGGCGATGCCAGGAGTTGAAGTCGTCGGCGATGGTTGCGGCGAGGCGTCTATAAGCCTCAAGCACGGGCTTTTGCAGCTTATCGACGTCCACCACCGCCCCTTCCGCCAAATGCCTATCAAAGGGAATCACGTGCACTGCCCGCGTACGCGCCTGGAAATGCTCGATGATCTTGGACATATCCACCGTCGGCTTGCCCGGCGCCGCGTTGGAGACCACCACCACGGCATTCGCCGCCAGCTGGTCATAGCCGTGCATGGTCAGCCAATCCAGCGTGGCCGCCGCCGACTGCGCGCCATCCAACGCCGGCGAGGTCACCAACACCAACGTGTTGGCCAGGTCCAGCACGCCCGCCATCGCCGAATGCATCAACCCCGTCCCACAATCCGTCAAGATCACGTTGTAGTGGTGCTGCAGGATGTCGATGGCATGGCGGTAGTCGCTTTCCGAAAACGCCTCACTAACCGCCGGATCACGCTCCGAACCAATCACCTCAAGCCGCGAATTCGCCTGCGCCGTAAACGCCCTGACCTGCGGGTACCGTGCCGTATCCTCGGCGTTGAGCAGGTCACGGATCGTCGCCGGGGAAGGCGCCGCCGCCCGCTGCGCCAACGTGCCCAAATCCGGGTTCGCGTCAATGGCGATCACTCTGTCTCCACGTTCCCTGGCAAACACCCCGCCCAGCGCCACCGTGGTCGTGGTTTTGCCCACGCCACCTTTCAGGCTCATCACCGCAATCCGGTAATCGCCCCGAAGCGGCGCGCGCACCGCCGCCAACAGACGATCCTCATCCATCTGCTTCTTCGAATTCCCCGGGTTCACCCTCCCTCCGGTTGCCGAATACACCAGTTTGCGCCACCCCTTCTTCGGCGGAAGCTTCACCGGATTCAGCAGGTTGCGAGTGTCCAGCGCGCCGGGTTTGGCAGGGCGGCTCGGTTGGGGTTGGTGTTGGGCTGGTTGTTGAAGTTGATGGGCTGGTTGGGCGTAGTAGGCGGGTTCTGGCTGATAGCTGGTTTGCGGGGTGTTGGCTGGCGGGGTGTTGACTGGCGGGGTGTTGGCTGGCGGGGTGTTGTCCCAGGGCTCGTCATCGCCGGGGTACGGTGTCGGGTCTGCCAGTCGAGCAAAAAACTCCTCCAGCTCCGGCTGCGTCACGGTGCGGTCAACGGTGCGTTCTTCCATAGTCGCCTCCTGCGGTTATGCCCATTGGTCTTGGGCCGTGTAGTTCGGTGGGAGGCAGCTACCGGAGAACAGCAGCTGGTAGCAGAGACTGGATTCCCCCGGATAGCATCGCGATTCCCTTCGCGATCCCCCCTTCCGCCTGAAGTCTAGCTAAGTTTTTCGCAAGCGCAGCCTAATTGGGCGGAAATAATTCAGACGGCCGGGTCAAATCCTGAATTCTTTTGGATTGAGTCCATTGGCCACCTGCGGCAACTGAATTCTTTGCCCGTTTTTGGGAAACAAATTCAGGATTCAGGGTGCCGCCCCATTACCCGGCTGACAAATCTGACGACGCGGTTTACGTTTGCCCAGTTCACCACCCTGGCACTAAGGGCGTCACGTCACATTTGTCAGTGGGCACGCGGGGATCCTGACAAATCTGACAACGCGGCTTGCGTTTGCCCAGGTCGCCAGCCTGACAGAGAGGGCGTCACGTCAGATTTGTCAGAAACCCGCCAATACAGCCACCAAACCCCCAAAACCAACCCGCCAAAACCCCCAAACCTACGGCATCGTAAGTTATACTCCGCTACATTGTTTTGCCAAGGAAACCATCAACGGAAACAGATAACCAAAGGAGCCCACGTGGGAGCAAGCGAAGAGAAGGCCTGGATCAAGCAGTACGCCAGCTGGACCAACCCGAATCCGTCGATTGGCAATGACACGCTGGTGAGCTGGTTCAACCAGGTCGTGGCAACTCAGCCCAAGACTGCCGCAACGTGGTTCATGGGCAAGGAGTTGACCTACGCGCAGCTCAATGAGCAGGTGGGCAAGGCTGCTGCGGCGTTGACCACGTTGGGCGTTGGCCCGGGCGACCGTGTGGCTGTGGCGCTGCCGAACTGCCCCCAGCACATCGTGATAATCACGGCGATCCTGCGCTTGGGCGCAGTTGTTGTGGAGCACAACCCGCTGTATACCGCCTATGAGCTGGAGCATCAGTTCAATGACCACGGCGCGAAGCTTGCTGTGGTGTTTGATGTGCGCGCGGATGTGTTCACGGAGCTGATTGGTAAGACTCCGCTGGAGCAGGTCGTTTCGGTGAATATGACTGAGGAGATGCCGTTGCATCTTCGCGCAGCGCTGCAGTTGCCGCTCCCATCAGTGTCAAAGAAGCGCGCGCAGCTGACCAAGGCTGCACCGGGCACGATGCCGTGGCGCGCGTTTATGCACCTGGGTTCCCACAAGGTGCACTTCCCGCAGATCAGCCCGGAAGATACGGCAGTGATCCTGTACACCTCTGGCACGTCGGGTAAGCCGAAGGGCGCGCCGCTGACGCACCGCAACATTGTGTCGGTGCTGCGTGCCGGCATGGAGTGGTTGGAGGACTGGGGCGCGGTCAAGGAGAAGGTGCTGGGCGTGCTGCCGCTGTTCCACATCTACGGCCTGGCGCTGAACTATGGCCTGCCGCTAACCATTGGTGCGCAGATGGTGCTGGTGCCGGCGCCGCAGCCGGAGCTCTACCAGCCGGCGATTACAAAGACGAAGCCTACGGTGCTGCCGGGTGTGCCCACGTTGTACGAGAAGATCATCGATTGGGCTGTGGAAAGCAACGTTGATCTTTCTTCGGTCCATACCTCTATCTCTGGCGCATCGACGTTGCCGGCGCCCACGATTGAGCGTTGGGAAAACGCCACCGGCGGCCGTCTCATTGAGGGCTACGGTTTGACGGAGACGTCGCCAATTTTGGTGGGTAACCCGCTGGATGGCACGCGTCGTCCGGGATACATTGGCCTGCCGTTCCCCAACACGGAGATTCGCATCGCGGACCCGGATGATCCCAGCCGCACGATGCCGGACGGTGAGCCGGGCGAGCTGCTTGCCCGCGGCCCGCAGGTCTTCGCCGGTTACCTGAACAATCCAGAGGCGAATGAGCGCGCGTTCCATGACGGCTGGTTCCGCACCGGTGACATGGCGATTATGGAGCCTGATGGGTGGATCAAGCTGGTCGCCCGCATTAAGGAAATGGTCATCACCGGCGGCTTTAACGTGTACCCGGATGAGGTTGAGGGGGTCATGCGCGAGCACCCGGACATCGATGACATTGCGGTTGTGGGTCGTCCGCGGCACGACGGTTCGGAGGATGTCGTTGCGTGCATCACGCTTGTCGACGGCGCCGCCCTCGACCCCGACGGCCTCCAGAAGTATGCCCGCGAACGCCTTACCCGCTACAAGGTGCCGAAGACGTTCTACCACTTCGAAGAGCTGAAGCGTGATCAGACGGGCAAGATTCGGAGGCGTGAGGTGAGGGATATGCTCGTCGACACGCTGGAAGCAGGCCACGAAGTTACGGAGCCGTAGGTTGTCTCGGGGTACGCTAGGGCCCATGGAAAAGCCTTGGCTGCAGTATTACCCCGAGTGGACTGATCACACCCTTGAATACAGCGAGATCACGCTGGCTCGTCTGTATGACGAGAACTTAGAAAAGAACGCGGAGAAACCCGCAACAAGGTTCTTCGGCCGCGGCCAAACCTACGCTGAGCTTGACCGTGAGGTTCGCCGCGCCGCAGCCGGCCTGAAGGCCTTCGGTGTGCGGCCGGGCGACCGCGTGGCAATCATGCTGCCGAACTGCCCGCAGCACGTGGCCGCGTTCTACGCCGTGCAGAAGCTCGGCGGCGTGGTTGTGGAGCACAACCCGCTCTACACCGCCAATGAGCTGCGCCCGCAGTTTAGGGACCACGGTGCCCGCATTGCAATCGTGTGGGATAAAACCGCAGACACACTGGAGAAACTGCGCGCAGACACCCCGTTGGAGACGGTCATTTCGGTGGACATGACCAAGGCGATGCCGCACCTGCAGCAGCTGATTTTGAAGATCCCGTTTGGCAAGATCCGTGAAGCACGCGAGGCACTCACCGGACCGTGCTCACACACCGTGCCATGGGAGGTTTTGACCGGCTCTGCCATCGGTGGGGACGGCGACAGCATTGCCACCCCCGATGAAGTGACCCCGGATTCCCCAGCACTCATCCTGTACACCTCGGGCACCACTGGCGCGCCGAAGGGCGCAATGCTCACACACCGCAACCTGATGGCCAACCCGATCCAGGGCCGCGCATGGGTCAAGGAGCTGCAGGAGCCGGGCCAGCGTATGCTGGCCACCCTGCCGTTCTTCCACGCATACGGCCTGACGTTCTCGCTGACGCTGATGATGCTGATCGGCTCTGAGCTGGTCCTGCTGCCGGCACCGAAGATGAACCTGATCATGGACACGCTGAAGAAGACCCCGCCCACGTTCGTACCGGGTGTGCCCACCGTGTTTGAGCGCATTGTGGACACCGCAAAGGAGCAGAACGTGGACCTCTCGGAGGTGCAGGTGGGCTTCTCGGGGGCGTCGTCACTGCCGGCGGATGTGATTGAGGACTGGGAGGCGCTCACCGGCGGCCACCTGGTGGAAGGCTACGGTCTGACCGAAACCGGCCCGATTTTGATTGGTAACCCGCGCTCCGCGGACAGGCGCCCGGGCTACATCGGCATCCCCTTCCCCGATACGGAAATCCGCATTGCCAACCCGAAGAACCTGGACGAGGATATGCCGACAGGCGAAGCCGGCGAGATCCTGGCCAAGGGCCCGCAAGTCTTCGCCGGTTACCTGAACAACCCGCAGGACACGGACGTCGCGTTCCACAACGGCTGGTTCCGCACCGGCGACATGGGTGTGATGGAGGAAGACGGCTTCGTGCGCCTGGTCTCGCGCATCAAGGAGCTGATCATCACCGGCGGCTTCAACGTGTACCCGGCGGAGGTGGAGGAAGTCATGCTTCGCCACCCAGACATCAAGGACGTTGCCGTGGTTGGCCGCCCGCGTACGGACGGCTCCGAGGACGTCGTTGCGTGCATCGTGCTTGAAGACGGCGCCGCCCTCGACCCCGACGGGCTGAAAGACTTCGCCCGCGAAAACCTCACCCGCTACAAGGTGCCGCGCACCTTCTACCACTTCGAGGATCTCAACCGGGACCAGATGGGAAAGGTGCGCCGCCGCGAAGTACGCGCGGCGCTGCTCGAGCGCCTGGCTTAAAGGCCCACCCACACCGGCTCGGGGTGCAGCTCCACGCCGAAGCGCTCGCGCACCCCTGCCTGGACGTCATGGGCCAGCGCCACGATGTCCGCGGCACGCGCGCCACCACGGTTGGTCAGCGCCAGCGTGTGCTTGGTGGACAAGCGCGCGGGCGCATCCTCACCCGGGTAGCCGCGGGGGAACCCGGCGCGCTCAATCAGCCACGCCGCGGACAGCTTCACCTGGCCCTCACCAGCCGCGTAGCGCGGCATCGTGTCCTCCCCAACCTGCGCAAACACCTGATCTGCAACCTCAACGGGCACAACCGGGTTGGTGAAAAACGAGCCTGCGGACCAGGTGTCGTGGTCGGTGGCATCGAGCACCATGCCCTTCGCCCGGCGCGTCTCCAACACAGACTGGCGCGCCTGCGCCAGCGGCACACGCTCCCCACCCAAATGACGCAGCGGCGCTGACAGCTCCGCGTGCTCAAGCTGCAGCTCAATCTCCAGCACCACGGCGCGCGAGGTGAACTTCAGGTTGGAGTAGCGGTACGCCAGATCCAGAGCAGAGGCCGGTACCCACTCGTCGCGTCCCGTCTTCCTGTCGTACAAACGCACGCGCGTAAGCACGTCGGCGATTTCGGCGCCGTACGCGCCAACGTTTTGCACCGGCGTCGCACCCGCAGAGCCCGGGATGCCGGACAAGGCCTCGATGCCGCCCAGGCCGTTTTCCACTGCAAACTCCACGACGGTGTCCCAGGGGGTGCCGGCTTGGATGGTCAACGTTGCGTCGTCAAGCAGGATGCCCTCATTGCGCACCAGCACAGCGGTGAGATCCAGGGGGCCGTCTGCAACCAACAAGTTGGAGCCACCCCCAACAACCAGCAGGGGGCTGCCTGCCGTATCCAGCTGGGACACGGCCGCGATGATCTCATCGGCTGTCACGCATTCACGGACCGCGGCGGGCACACCGCCAACACGCAGGGTGGTCAAATCGGCGAAAGATAGGTCTTGCACGTAAGCCACGGTAGTCTGTTGGGCATGACTGTACGTAGCGAAACCTCCGTTACCATCAACCACCCAGCGGAAAAGGTGGCCAAGGCTTACGCCTCCAAGGAGTACTGGGAGTACATTGCTGCAAAGCTCTCCCCGGAACCGGGCTCGGTCAACGAGTTCACCGGTGACTCCGTGGTCCTCTTTGAGGTGCTGCCGAAATCCATCATGCCGGCAGCCGCTCAGGCCATGATCTCGCAGGACCTGAAGCTCAAGCGCGTAGTAAACATCGGCGCACTCGACGGCGAGACCGCAACCCACACCTTCACCGGTGACGTCAAGGGCACCCCGGTGGACTTCTCCGGCGAAATCGCACTCAGCGGCGCAGGCGACACCACCACCCTGGCCTACGACAATGAGGTCAAGGTAGACATCCCGTTCATGGGTGCCGCACTGGAGCCGAAGGTGGCGGAAGCGCTCGAGGAGATCGTGGCCAATGAGGCCAAGCTCACCGAGGCGTGGATCACCGAAAACCTCTAGTGCCTCGGGGTTATCCCTGTGCCCCACTATCACAACCTGCGCTCCACCTCGGCCGCAGGAAAACCATATGGCGTGATCACGCGCGGAACTACCGGCGTGAACCGTCTTCGACGCTCCGACCGCTGGACCAGATACAACCCGCGCGTCGGGGCGTTGCTGCGTTCTGTGGCCACTCCACTTGCGCTAGACGTTGGCTACGGCGCCTCCCACACCACCACCGTGGAGTGGGCTGGTTGGCTGCGCCAGCTCAACCCGCGGGTGGAGGTTGTCGGCTTGGAGATCGACCCGGAACGGGTGCTTCCGCCCCGTAACGGCGTGCGCTTCGAGCTCGGCGGCTTCGAACTCGCCGGCTACCAACCCCACCTGGTGCGGGCGTTTAACGTGCTGCGTCAGTACGACGTGGCCGAGGTGGCCTCAGTCTGGTCGGCCGTGTGCTCGCGTTTGGCGCCCGGCGGCCTGTTCATTGAGGGCACCTGCGACGAGCTGGGGCGCCGCGCCGCCTGGGTGCTTCTTGATGCTGATGGCCCCGTCAGCCTCACCCTTGCCTGGGACCCCTTCGACGTTGCAACACCCAGCGACATTGCTGAGCGCCTCCCCAAAGCACTCATCCACCGCAATGTTGAGGGCGAGCCCATCTGGCAGCTGCTTCAAGACGCAGACCGCGCCCACGCCAACGCCGCCGGCTGGGCCCCACACGGCCCACGCGTGCGCTGGCGGGAGGCCCACAAGGAGCTCGTTGCGCGCGGCTGGCCGCTGGCTCCTTTCCGACGCCGCCTGCGCGACAACACCCTCACCGTCGCCTGGCGGGCAGTCGCACCCGTAGACTAGCCCCCATGAAATCAGCGTGGAAAATCCTCATCGGTGTCCTAGCTGCGCTTCTGATCCTGCTTCTCATCGCAGAAGCCGGCCTGCGCATCTTCCTGTCCAAGCAGATCGAAGACGGCTTTGAAGCCCAGTACGCGGCGCAATCCCCCGGCGTTGTCGCGGCGAAACCAGACGTGTCCTTCGGCGCTACCCCGCTGACCATTGGCATGCTCGGCGGCGCGCTTCCGCACATGACAATCCAGACGCCATCCACCCTGATGATCAATGACGGCCAAATCACCGGCGAACCCGCCGCCACCATCGCCATGGACAAAGTCCGCCTGGTTGATCAGGAACCGATTGCTGATCACCTCAGCATGCAGGCCGAGCTACCGTCCGCACTCCTGCAGGCCATCTTGAACCAGGCGATCAGCGAGCAGCTTGGCAACAACGCGCTGCTGGACACGCTGATCACCGTCTCATCAGTCACCACTGACCCGGAGGCAGGCACCTTCACCCTGTCCTTCACCCGTGGCGTGGCCAACATAGATATCCGCCCCGTCCCCACCGCCGAGGGCGTGCAGTTTGAAACCACCGGCACCCAACTGTTCGGCTTCGACCTGCCAGGCGAGATCACAGACGCCATCACCCAATCACTCCAGGAAGGCCTAGCC
Organism: Corynebacterium riegelii; assembly: GCF_016728505.1. Lineage (GTDB taxonomy): Bacteria > Actinomycetota > Actinomycetes > Mycobacteriales > Mycobacteriaceae > Corynebacterium > Corynebacterium riegelii. Next base: position 897,011 of record NZ_CP068159.1, on the reverse strand, counting down.
AACCAGGAGGCGGGGGCCATGCGGCTTAATAACGTCCACGTCACCCCAGCAGGCCTAGTGCTTGAGATGACGGGTGAGAAGGTGAACTTCTACGAGCTGCAGCAGATGTCAGTTACCAGGAGCCACCAGGCTCAAGGCCTTTAAGCTGCGGGCGCACATCAAACCAGTAAATGCCCACCGCAACGGCGCCGAACCACGCCACGAACGGGATCCGCAGCAACAGCGCGGCGGATGAAACAAACAGGATTGCCGCCCACGCCATCTTCGGCTGACGGCCAGCTGCCTCAAACGCGTCGGCGCGGGTGGTGGACGCCAACACCACGCCGACAATGCCTGCCACCCCGACAAGGATGAACAGAAGGCGCTCCGCAATCAGCGGCACGCGCATGATCATAAAAATTTGTTCAACGGTGGCAGAGTCGAGCATGCGTTACACCCTACTTGGTGGAATCCGTATCCTCGACAACCTCGCCGTCAATGATCTCGTCCGCAGCGTCTTCCGCAGCGTCTGCCACAGCATCCTTGGCTTCGGCGAACTGTTCCTGGACGCGACGCGCTAGGTTCTCAAAGCGGTCGCGCACCTCGTTGAAGGCCTTCTCTGCGCCTTCGGTGTCCACGTTCTCAAGGCGCTTGTTAAAGCTTTCGCGGATATCGCCGATGGCATCCATCACGGTGTTCTTTGCGTCCTCGGAGAACTTCAGATCACGCTCGCGGAAAGAGTTGAACAGCTTCTCTGCTTCGTTGGCAAAGTTGGTGGCAACCGAGCTCACCTCACCGTCCGTGGTGGCGGAGTTCAGCGTCTCGCGAGCCTTCTCGCTCGCGTTAGCCACGCGCTCCGGCAGGCCGTCTACAAACTTGCCCACAGCGGCACCCAGTGCGGAGCCGGCAGACAGCAGGGCGTCTCCGACCTCACGCAGGTTGTCGCGGACCTCTTGGTTTTCGGTGTTGTTGGCGTTGTTGGTGTTGTTCTCAGTCATTGTTTCCTCCGTATTCTCAAAATCTAGAAAAACAGCACTTGGCTCACAGTGTAAATAACCAACCCGGCCAGTGCACCGACCAAAGTTCCGTTCAGGCGGATGAACTGCAGGTCTTTGCCCACCATCAGCTCGATCTTGTCCGCGGCCTCCGCGCCGTCCCACGCCTGGATGGTCTCCGCGATGATGCCCACAATCTGGTCGGCACCGTTTTCCGCCGCGAAGTGGACCGCGGTTTCGAGTTTTTGGGTGGCGGTGGCGCGGGTCGACGGGTCGTCGGCAAGCAGCATGCCCCAGTGCTCAATGGAGCTTGTTGCTTGTATGCGCAACGCCGAACCCCCATCCTCCACCATCCCCAACAACGTGGTGGACAGCTGCTCCCACATCTGCCCGGGCGCAGCGGTAACAGCTGCCGAGGCCATTACATCGGCCTTGATGTCCTCGACGCGGCTGATCATCGAGCCGTCAAACTGCAGGTCCTGCGCGAACTGGTTGATGGTGCGGCGGATCGCGCGGCGGGCCTGGTGGTTTTCGTCCTCATCCACATCCGCCACGAACTCCGTCAGCTCCCGGTACACGCGCGCGCCGACGAGGTCTTTGGCAAATTGCGGCGCCCAGGTGGGCATGCGCTGGTCAATGGTGGTGACAATGGGCTCTTCCATCTCGTCGACCTTTGTGCGCGCCCACGCCAGGATGTCGTCGACGACGGGCTCCACCTTGCCGTCCGCAATAAAGCCCTCCAGCATCCTGCCGAGCGGCGGACCCCAGATCGGCTCAGCGACGCGATCCACCACATAGGTTTGCAGGAAGGCCTCCGCATCCTTCGGGTTGATGCCGCGAATCATGCGGGCGGCGAACGTGCCCAGCTCCGCACTCACCCGCTCCGCGTTCGCTGGCTGCACCAGCCACTTACCCACCCGCTCAGGGATGCGGGCCTCCATCACCTTGCTGGTAATGGTTTGGGCGTTGAGGAAGTTCTCACTGACAAACTCACTCAGCGCGTCCGCAACCTGGTCCTTCTTGTTCGGGATGATCGCGGTGTGCGGGATCGGGATCCGCATCGGATGCTTAAACAGCGCGGTGACAGCAAACCAGTCCGCCAGCCCGCCGACCATGCCAGCCTCCGCCGCGGCGCGCACGTAGCCCACCCAGCCGGGCGCGGTGCCTTGGGATTGCCACCAGGAACACGCCAAAAAGATCACCGCCGCCACGCCGAGCAGGCTGGTGACAAAGATCTTGTGGTTTCGCAGCGTCCGCCGCCGCTGAGCCTCATTGCTTGGCGACGGCATCTCCATCACATGTGACATGCCCTCGATTAAACACAAGCTCCCCGCCTCCAGGTGGAAGCGGGGAGCTGTTTTACGGGGGTTAGTCCGTGTTAGACGTGTTAGTCCGTGTTAGTTCACGCGGCCCGTGGTCTTGCGGTAGTTCTTGTAGTCCTTGCGGCCAATGCCCAAGAGCACTGCTGCGAGGATGACGCAGGCCACCATCTCAATGCCACCGAGGATCATCAGGATGGAGGAGTAATCCTGCGTCTGAGCGCCCCAGCCAACGTACTTGGCGCACAGGCCCCAAACGAAGATGCCCAGGCCGTACAGGAACGCAAGGATGAACGCCATGGACAGCCAGGTGCTGTGGCGCAGCAGCGAGGAGTGCGGAGCGCCGAGGGAAACCGGGTCGTAGCCCTCAATGTAGGAGTCCTGCAGCTGCGTCTGGTAGTCCGGGAACGACTCCGACTGGATGTCTGCAACCGCGTGCTGGGATGCCATGTTCATGTCCTTTGCGTCAGTTTTTCTGGAACAGTTTTCCAGGGGTTTCCAGGTGAAATATCACGGTTCAGTATACGGCATGCGCCCTAGGGCGCATGAACCGTAACTGAAAGCTGTTTTTAGTCGTCGCCGCCCTTGAACGCTGCGCGTGCGCGCTCTGCGTTGATGGCGCCCACAGCGTCCAGCGGGATGCCTGCCGGGCAGACATCGGCGCACTCGCCGTAGAGGGAGCAGTGACCGAAGTTGGTCTCCAGCTCATCCACCATCTTGCGTGCACGACGTGCGCGCTCCTGCTGGCCCAGCGGAAGCAGCTTGAGGTGCTTCAGCTTGGCGCCGGTGAACAGGTGCGCAGCACCGTTCGGGCAGGCAGCCACACAGGCGCCGCAACCGATGCAGGCTGCGTAGTCCAGTGCCAGCTCAGCGTCGTGGTGGTTGACGTGCAGCGTGTCAGCGTCCGGTGCGGTACCAGCGTTGACAGAAACGTAGCCGCCCTGCTGCATAACGCGGTCCAGTGCGGAACGGTCCACAGCCAGGTCCTTGATAACCGGGAACGCCCCGGAGCGGAACGGCTCAATGCGCAGCGTGTCGCCATCCTTGTAGTTGAACAGGCGCTGCAGGCAGGCGGTGGTGTTCTTACCAGCGCCGTGCGGGCGACCGTTCACGTTCAGGCCACAGGTGCCACAGATACCCTCGCGGCAGTCATGTGCGAAGGTGAAGGGCTCCTTGCCAGCCTCAACGTACTGGTTGTTGACGTGGTCGAGCAGCTCCAGGATGGACATCTGCTCTACAGCGTCGTCCACCTGGACAGTCTCAAATGCGCCGTCGGTGTCGGGTCCGGCCTGACGCCAGATCTCAAGTGTCAGTTTCATTACTTGTAGTTCCTTGCCATCAGCGGGATCGAATCGAAGAACAGGGGTTCAGCGTGGCGGATGAACTGGCCGTCACCTGCCGGCTCCCAAGCCGACACGAAGCACCAGTTTTCATCGTCGCGCTCTGCCTCACCGTCGTCGGTGAGGTGGTCCATGCGGTAGTGCGCGCCACAGGATTCGTCGCGGTCCAGAGCGTCCACACACATCAGCTCGCCCAGGTTGATGTAGTCCAGCAGTCGAAGCGCAGCCTCGAGCGTCTGGTTCATATCGTGCTGGCCGCCCGGGATGTGCAGGTTGCGCCAGAAGTCCTCGCGCAGTGCGCGAACCTTCTGAATGCCCTCCTGCAGGCCCTCAACGGTACGGGCAACGCCGCAGTGCTCGTAGAGGATTGCGCCGAGCTGCTCGTGGAAGTACTCCGGGCCGTGCGGCTCTACCGGCTCAATGTTCATCAGAGCATCGATGCGATCCTGAGTGCGGGTCAGCGCCTCCTTAACCTCCGGTGCCTCCAGATCCAGGGCGGCTTCGCCCAGGTGGTGCGCCAGGTAGTTCGGGATGGTGAACGGGAGGGTAAACCAACCATCAACGGAAGCGGACAGCAGCGAGTTAGCGCCCAGGCGGTTTGCACCGTGGTAGGTCCAGGAGCACTCACCGGCGGCGAACAGGCCGTCGATGGAGGTCATCTCGTTGAAGTCCGTCCACAGGCCACCCATGGTGAAGTGCACGGTCGGAGCAATACGCATCGGCTCCTTGTACGGGTCTGCACCCGTGGAGTCCTCGTACATCTCGAAGAGGTTCGAGTAACGCTCACGGATCGTTTCTTCACCCAGACGCTCAATGGCGTCGGAGAAGTCCAGGTATGCGGAGTTACGCAGCGGGCCCACACCGAAGCCAGCGTTGAGCTGCTGGGAGATCGCACGGGATGCAACGTCACGCGGCACCAGGTTGCCGAACGCCGGGTAGCGACGCTCCAGGAAGTAGTCGCGCTCGTCTTCCGGGATGGTGTTCGGATCGCGATCGTCGCCCTTTTCCTTCGGGGTCCAAATGCGACCGTCGTTACGCAGGGACTCAGACATCAGGGTGGTCTTTGCCTGCCAGGACGCGTTAACCGGAAGACCGGTCGGGTGGAACTGCACGAAGCACGGGGACGCCAGGTAAGCGCCACGCTCGTACGCACGCATCATCGCAGAAGCGTTGGAGTTCTTCGCCAGCGTGGTCTTGTGGTACACGTTGCCGTAACCGCCGGTAGCCAGGATGACTGCGTGGCCGGTGAACGCGGCCAGCTCGCCGGTGATCAGGTTACGGGTGACAATGCCGGAGCAGTGCTTCTTGCCGTCCTTCTCCGTGATGATCAGGTCCATCAGGTCGTTGTGGGTGAAGATCTCCACGTTGCCCAGGTGGATCTGACGCTGCAGCGCCGAAGCGGTGGACAGCTGCAGCTGCTGGCCTGTTTGGCCACGGGTGTAGTAGGTACGGGAAACCTGCACACCACCGAAGGAACGGGTGGCCAGGGTGCCGCCGTACTCACGAGCGAACGGAGCGCCGATCGCGTTCATGTGGTCGATCACGCGCACGGACTCAATAGCCAGGCGCCAGCAGTCGGACTCACGGCAGCGGTAGTCGCCGCCCTTGACGGTGTCCTTGGTGTGGCGGTAAGCGCCGTCGTTGTCCACCTTCTTGCCGCGGGCGGAGTTCACGCCACCCTGTGCAGCAATGGAGTGCGCACGACGCGGCGCGTCGTGGTAGGTGAAGACCTTCACGTTGTAGCCCAGCTCACCGAGTGCGGCAGCAGCTGCGCCGCCGGAGAGGCCGGTGCCAACAACCAGGACGGTGAACTTGCGGCGGTTCAGCGGAGAGACCAGCTCCATGTGGTCCTTCGCGTACTGCCACATGTCCTTCATGCGCACTTCGTCACGGTTCGGCTCGTTGCTGGCCAGGATCTCGCCCGGGGTTACGCCCGGAACGACAGACTCAGGCTGGCGGAAACCCGCGTTGACGTCAGCGCCCTTGGTAGCGGCGAGGGTGTCCTGCGTTTCGCCGGATGCGCCCTGCGTCGCGGAAATTGGGGTAGTCATAGTTTTTCTCCTATTTCAGCCTTTAGCGAGTGAACCCAGGAACGGCGCCGAATGCCAGCGCGATCGGCATCACAATGTTGCCAATGACAACGATGAACGGCAGCACGTACGCCAGAATCACCATCAGGCCCTTGCCGCGCTCGCCCAACCAGCCCAGGTCAGATACCGCGAGGTACACACCGTGGGTGAGGTGCAGGCACAGCGCAACCATTGCCAAAACGTAGAACAGCGTGACCGGCCAACGCTCAGGAGCGAAGGTAGCCAGCAGGTTGTCGCGAACAGCGCCGTGTACGAACGCGTCGGACGCAACGACCTGGCCCATGGTCAGATCCAGAATGTGGAAGATCAGGAACAGCAGCAGGATAACGCCCGTAATCAGCATGGAACGGGTCGCCGTCGGCTGCCAGCCGCCCATGAGGTTCGTGCGCTTGAACTTGCCACGGGAACGCTTCGAGCGACCGTGCAGCGCAAACGCGCCCCACACGTGCAGCACCAGGCAGGCAAGCAACACGATGCGGATGATCCACAGGAAGCCCTCACGCGGGAACAGCGGCTCACCCATCGTGCGCAGGAACTCGCCATACTCATCGATGGGGGCGACGCCGTTGGCGTGCAGCGGCATAAAGATCTTCAGGTTACCCACCATGTGACCCAGTACGAACAGGCCAAAGATCAGGCCGGTGATGGCCATGGTGAGCTTCAAAGCCCAAGTTGGGAATGACGGCCGCTCGCGCAGCGGCGTTTCAGTAATTTTTCCGTGACGAATGGCTTCACGGTCTGCGTTTTTTACAGTCATGGCACCTCCAGTGTCGTTTTCACTCTAAGTAACGGACGCCACATGTGTGAACTTTCAGTCGAGAGGTTTGCCAGCCGCTTCCCAGCTTCTTCAGGTTCCCCCCGTTTCATTTACTCCTGCCCCACCTTTACGTAGGGCATTTCCATCTTTACGGCCCCTTTTGTGATCTTGCCCACGTCTCGCCCCCGCTACCCCTTTTAGCGTCATACTTTGGTTGGTAAGCATGCCCTAACCTTGTGTTTTGGTACTCTTGGCGCCATGACTGACGCAAACCAAAACGATCAAAACCAAGTAATCCGTGACATCGACGCACCGGCGAAGGAGGTCTTCGACCTTCTTTCCAACCCGGAGCGCCACCCCGAAACTGATGGCTCCGGCATGGTGGTCTCCGCCGACAAGGCTGAGCGCATCAAGGCGGTCGGTGACACCTTCACTATGAACATGACGAAGGAAGATGGTGACTACCAGACCACCAACGAGGTCTTCGCATTCCAGCAGGACCGCATTATTGGCTGGAAGAATGTGGAAAACACCACCGCAGGCGTCCGTGTTGGCGCGAAGTGGCTCTACGAGCTTGAGCCGATCGATGCCGACAACACCCGCGTCACCCTGACGTACCTGCGCGATGAAATCGAGCTGGACCCGGTACGTAAGTTCAGCGAGACCTTCGATGATGATTTCCTGATCAAGTCCCTCGACTCACTCGCCGCAGCGGTTTCCGGGAACTAGCTTGCTTATCGACGTCCACGTCTAACCCCCAAACGCCACCCCACCTCAGGGCTGGCGTTTTTCTTTCCCCTCCGCCCCCGCACGCCCAGCGCCCCGCATGCCCAGCGCGCCCAACGCGCCCCCAAAAAACGCGTTTGCAGCTACCTAGACCCGGCTACCAAGCGATTTTTTCACTGGTAGCTGCAGGTAGGTAGCTGCAAACTGCGTGGAACCTGCGCCACGCGGCGCAGACGCCAGCGCTACAGGTTGATCATGTGGCCTTCAACGCCGTGCGCGATCTCCTTGACCACCTCGGACAGGGTCGGGTGGATGTGGATGGAGCGTGCGATGTCGCCTGCGGTCAGGTCAAAGCGCTGCGCAAGGACAACCTCCGGCAGAAGCTCGGAGACGTGCGGGCCAACGAAGTGGGCGCCGAGGATCTCGCCGAACTCACCATCAGCGACCAGCTTGGCAAAGCCGTTTGCCTCTGCCAGGCCTACCGCCTTGCCGTTTGCGGAGAACGGGAAGGTAGCAACCTTGATGTCCTTCTCCGGCCACTTCTCCTTAGCCTGCTCTTCGGTGTAGCCCATGGAGGCAACCTGCGGGTTGCAGAAGGTGGCGCGCGGGGTCATCATGTAGTCCTCGATTTCGAGGGTCTCTGCGCCCGCGATGGTCTCGGCTGCGATGATGCCCTGTGCTTCGGCTACGTGGGCGAGCTGGAGCTTCGCCGTCACGTCGCCAATCGCGTAGATGCCGTCGACGTTGGTGCGCATGCGCTCGTCGATAGCGATGGCGCCGCGGTCGGTCAGCTCAACGCCGGTGTTCTCCAGACCGTAGCCCTCGGTGCGCGGTGCGAAGCCGACGGAGATCATGACGCGGTCCACGGTCAGGGTCTCAACAGAGTCCGTGTCGTTCTTCTTTACGTCCACCTCAACAGAGTCGCCGTTGTCGCGTACAGCGGTGGTTGCGTGGCCGGTGAGCAGCTTCACGCCAAGCTTCTTGTAGCGCTTCGCAATCTCCTTGGACACGTCCTTGTCCTCGTTCGGCAGGACGCGGTCCATGTACTCAACAACGGTGACGTCTACGCCGTAGTTGGACAGGACGTAGGCGAACTCCATGCCGATGGCGCCAGCGCCAACGATAACCATGGTCTTCGGCGCGTCCGGGTTGAGGATCTGCTCTTCGTAGGACACAACGTTGTCCGACAGCTCGATGCCAGGCAGGGTGCGGACGACGGAGCCGGTGGCGATAATGCAATCGTCGAAAGTAATGACCTTGCCCTTGTCATCGCCTTCGGTGATCTCGATGGTCTTGGCGTCCGTGAAGGAGCCGAGGCCGTTGACCTCGGTGATCTTGTTCTTCTTCATCAGGTAGTGGACGCCGCCAACGATCTTCTCGGAGACCTTGCGGGAGCGGGTATGTGCGTCCGTGTAGTCGAACTCCACGTCGCCCTTGATGCCGAACGTCTTCGCCTCGTGGTTGAAGATCTCCGCAACCTCAGCGTTCTTGATAAGCGCCTTGGACGGGATGCAGCCTACGTTGAGGCACACACCGCCCCAGTACTGCTTCTCAATGACAGCAACTTTCTTGCCAAGCTGTGCTGCGCGGATAGCGGCGACATAGCCACCGGGGCCAGCGCCGAGTACAACAACGTCAAAATGTTCTTTAGTCACGCCCAATAGGATACGTCGGTTAGCAAGCTGTGTGGGGAAGAGTCGCGCGTAATGTTTGGCACCTCTGGCAATATATGTGGAAGTGACAGGGGAGCCGCTGCTTGTTCCCACCATTTTCTAAAGAAAAGCGAGCATCCATTATGAAGATCACGCGTCCGGCCCTTGCTGCCGTCGCAGCTGTAGCAATCGCCGCTGGCGCTGTTCCCGTGGCCGGCCATTTCCAGGCCGCCGAGTCTCCCCAGGGTCTTGCCACCATCGAGCGCGTGCGCCCCGCAGTGTCGGAGAGCACTTCTAGCTTGCCGACGTCTACGGAAACCACCCACACCGCTACCACCGAAGCCAGCGCCACCACTTCTACTGCTGAAGCAACCACCGGTGAAGCAACCAGCACTGCAGCAACGGAGACAACGGAAGCGAAGGACGTTGCTGATATTGACGGCGCTTCGGTGCCGGACGGCGACCGCGAGGGTCTGCTGAAGCAGGCAAAAGACGCGTTGAAGCCAGAGGCTACGGGCGAAGAAGCAGACAACATGCCAATACCGGATGAGTCGGACGCAGAGTCCACGGACTCCGAGAGTTTTATGGAGATCAAGCCGCTTACTGCGGCTCCGGATGACTACAAGAAGAACCCGCAGAAATGGTTCGATGAGCTGAAAGCCTTCCCGGGTGGTGAGGCTATTACGGTGCACTCCAAGGCGATGGGCCGCGACATCCCGGTAGCGCTGATCCGCGCGGTGGATGAAAACGGCAAGCCGCTAGCAAAGGCGCCGACCTACTACTTGCTCAACGGTGCTGGTGGTTCCGAGCAGAACACGGACTGGCTGGCCATGGCCCCGAAAACTGTACGCAACGTGCTTGGCAATGAGCCGGTGAACGTGGTTATCCCAATGGAGGGCGCGTTTTCCTACTACGTGGACTGGCTGAGCAACCCGGGTGAGGGCAAGTACTTCAAGGGTGAGCAGAAGTGGTCGACGTTCCTGGCTAAGGAAATGATCCCGTCGGTGGAAAACTACTTGAACGCCAACGGGAAGCGTGCCGTGACTGGTTTCTCCATGTCCGCAACATCCTCGCTGCTTTTGGCAGTACACAACCCGGATATGTTCGACGCTGTCGGCTCCTTCTCCGGCTGCGCTGCCACCTCTACCCCGCTGCCAAACTTCTTTGCGGGTCTGACGGTCAACCGCGGCTCCGCAGGTGCGGGCAACATTACGCCGGAGAACCTTTGGGGCCCGCGCGGTTCTGACTACAACCGCTACAACGACGCGTTGGTGATGGCGGATAACCTGGTTGGTGAGAACGGCGTGACCAAGACCAAGTTCTACCTCTCTGCAGGCACGGGTCTTGCTGGCCAGACGGATATGCTCAGCTACCTGCGTGAGAACTCCGGTTCCACGGAGGCGCTGAGTGCGGCGCTCACGCTGCAGGTTGAGGGTGGCGCAATTGAGGCCGCGATGAACGCTTGCACGCATGACTTCAATACCAAGCTGAACAGCCTGGGCGTGGATACCTACTTTAATAAGCGTCCGGTTGGCACCCACTCCTGGCCGCTGTGGCGCGATGACCTGAAGGTGTCTTGGGAGAAGGTCATCCGCCCGGCACTGTTTGAGAGCGAGTAGGTCAGCGAAAAGCCTTACAAAACAAAAACATCGGGTAGCGGCGCATAACCGCTTACCCGATGTTTTTTGCGTTTTAGGGTTTTAGAACATGCCTAGGCCGAAGGCGATCTGGGAGGACGCAGAGGAGCCGAAGTGGAGCAGCTGGCCGAGGAGCTCGTTGATCTGCAGCTGTGCGTTTTCAATGATCATTGTTCACTGTCCTTTTCTTGATGTTTCTTGAGACACGATGTGGCAATTGTTCATTATTGTTACACAATTTGTCTTGTGTGACCGTAATATAGCCAGTCATGAGCCTGAAGCGCACCGCATCTGCAGTCCTTGCCGCCCTGACCGCGGCTGCAATCACCACAGGTACCGTCACCGCAACTATCCCAGCCAACGCGGCGACTGTTACACCCGCCCAAGTTGCTGGCCAGACGCCGGTGGGCACGATCAAGCTTTGGGACGCTAAGGCGAACCCGCCAATGGTGGTCAACGCGAATCGTCCTCAAGAATGGACCCAGCAGGTAGACCACAAGACGGCGCTGAGCTACCTGGTCCATTCGCCGTCGATGAACAGGGACATCCCTGTTGCCGTTGTGCCGGCGACGAACCCGCAGGGCCAGCGCGTGGCAAACGCGCCGACCATCTACCTGCTCAACGGTGCTGGCGGCGCGGAGCAGAACCAGGACTGGCTGAAGATGGCGCCGGTGAAGGACTTCTTCGCCGGTAAGGGCGTCAACGTGGTCATCCCGCAGGCGGGCGCGTTTTCCTACTACACCGACTGGGTGGAGACGAACCTCAACACCAACTACCTGCGCGGACCGCAGAAGTGGGAGACGTTCCTGACCAAGGAGCTGCCGGGCCCGATTGAGCGCACCTTAAACGCTGACAACCGTCGTGCGATTGTTGGTTTCTCCATGTCCGCCACGTCTTCGCTGTTGCTGCCGCAGCACAATCCGGGCTTTTATGATGCGGCGGCGTCGTTCTCCGGGTGTGCGTCTACAAGCTCGCTGCACGGCTACAACTTCGCCCGCGTGACGGTGAACCGCGGTGGCTACTCTGACTTCAAAACCGTTACCCCGGAGATGATGTGGGGTCCGATGGGCGGGCCGTACAACCGCTGGAACGACGCGCTGCTCAACGCTGAGCGTCTGCGCGGTACCGCGCTCTACATCTCTTCCGCTACGGGCCTTGCGGGCCGCCAGGACCAGGTGAGCTACCTGATTGGCCAGGGTGCGCCTGAGGTTGTTGCGCAGGTTGCTGCCGTAACGCTGCAGGTTGAGGGCGGTGCGATTGAGGCCGCGATCAACCAGTGCACCCATGACCTGAAGACGAAGCTCGACGCGTTGAACATTCCGGCAACGTACGAGATGCGCAATGTGGGCACCCACTCCTGGCCGTACTGGCGTGAGGATCTGGAGAAGTCCTGGTTCACCACCATCGCCCCGGCGTTTGGGATGTAGCCCCGACCCAAGCTAGCGATAACCAGCCCTGTGCCGCGGCGGGCTAGAATGGCCGAACATTATGACTACTCATCGGCTCCGCTCAACCCCGGTCCCCGGGCATCGTGATCAGTACACGGGCGTGGACTTCAACTTGGGGTTCCACGTCACGCATTATGACGTGGCGATGAACTACAAGGTGGGTCCGAACTATGTGGACGCCACCGCCACGTTGACGTTGACGCCGTGGCGCGATTTGAACCACATGACGTTGGATTTGATGGATAACCTGCGGGTGCGCAGCGTCACCACAACGCATGGGGAGATTAAGCGTTTCCGTCATTACCGCAACAAGCTGCGTATCACGTTTACGCAGGATATTGCGGTGGATACGGAGTTCCAGCTGACTATTCGGTACACGGGCACCCCGCGCCCGCGTCGTACGTCTTGGGGCCAGCTGGGGTGGGAGGAGCTGGAAAACGGCGCGTTGACTGCGAACCAGCCGAATGGCGCGCCCACGTGGTTCCCGTGCGATGACACGCCTGATGAGAAGGCCACGTATCGCATTACGCTGCGTCCGGACCAGCCGTATCAGGTCATTGCTACGCAGACGTCTCGCCCGCTGCCGACCTACCTGGCCACTGTGAACGTTGGCCAGTTTGTGCACCACAAACTTGGCCGCAACACCAGCGCGTACCTGCCGCGCGGCCTGCAGTTGGGGGATTTTGCCAAGCAGCAGGAGATGCTGGACTTCTTCGAGACTTGCTTCGGCCCGTACCCCTATGAGCATTACACGGCGATCGTGCACGATGAGACGTTGGAGATCCCGCTTGAGGCGGCCGGCCAGTCCATTTTTGGCCGCAACCACACGCGCGGCAATGAGCGCCTGATTGCCCATGAGCTGGCCCATCAGTGGTTTGGTAACTCGCTGGGCATCGCGCAGTGGGATGACATTTGGCTCAATGAGGGCTTCGCTTGTTACGCCGAGTGGCTGTGGGCTGATGCGCAGGGCAGCATGCTTATCGACGCCTCGGTGAACCACCACTACGCCAAACTCCCCACCCCCACCGTGACCCTTGCCAACCCGGGCCCGCGTCACATGTTTGATGACTGGGTGTACAAGCGCGGCGCGATCACCTTGCACGCACTGCGCGCCGCCATGGGTGATGAGGCGTTCTTTAGCGGCGTGCGCTCCTATGTGGCCAAGTCCACGCACGGCATTGTGGAGCCCTTCGATCTGAAGAATGCGCTGAAGGCGGCCGCACCTAGCGTGGACATCGCCGGGATCATGGACGCATGGTTGAACCACACGGAGCTGCCCGACGTGCCGAAGATCCGATAAGGCTCCGATAGCTCATGAGAAATCTGACGCTGGCCACCGCCTTTTCGGCGCTCGCCGGGTTCGTGCTCATGTGGGTGGCTGGCTGGGCGCTGGACACCGGCAGCGCCTACCGTTACTTCACCGCGTTCTGGGGGTTGTTTTTCGCCTCCGCGGGTCTTATCGACGGGATAACGCACGAAACGACGCGCGCTGTGGCGTCGTCAAGCGAAACTGGCTCTCGCGGCACGGCGAATCCCTGGCGCTTCGGCGCTGCCGCGGCAACGTTTGTGGTGCTTGTGGGCCTAAGCCTTGGCTTGTGGGCGATGCGGGCCTGGGTGCCCATGTCCCCCGGCACGGCCACCACGCTGCTGGTGTTTGGCCTGGTCAGCTATGTTTTCCAGGCGGTACTTTCGGGTATTTTGTCCGGCGCGCAGCTGTGGAACCAGTACGCGGCGCTGGTTGCGCTGGATTCCGGCATCCGCCTGGTGCTGGCCGTGGTGGCGTGGGCACTGGGCTGGGGGCTGCCCGCGTTTTTGCTGATCACGGTCATCGGCGCGGTGAGCTGGGTGGTGATCCTGGGTGTCTCGCGTGAAGCGCGCTCCCGCATCCGCATCGCGCTGGACGTGGACCGTGAGGCGTTCGTCGGCCGCGTCTTTACCGCCATGCTTGCCTCCGGCGCGTCAGCCGCGCTGATCACGGGGTTCCCCACCGCCGTGTCCGCGGCGTTTCCGGATAATGATGCCTCCGTGTCCATCCTGGTTGCCGCCATTAACAACGCTGTGATCCTTACGCGTGCACCAGTGTTGGTGCCCCTTCAAAGGTTTCAGGCGGCGTTGGTTGTGCGCTTCGTCGAGAAGCAAAAGCACATCTACCGTGCACTTTTGGGGCCGGTGGTGGCTGTGCTCGGCCTGGGTGTGGTCGGGTTTGCGCTGGCATGGCTGCTGGGGCCGTGGATTCTGCAGCTGGCATTCCCGCCGGAACTGTTCGTGCCTGGGCGCACGCTTGCGCTGCTGACGTTTGCCTCCGCTTTCATGGGCACCCTCATGATCACCGGCGTGGCTGTGCTCGCCCTGCAGCGCCACGGGTGGTACGTGGCCGGGTGGCTCACCGCCTCCGTGGTTGCCTTCGCGGTGCTTTTCGCCGCGCCGTGGGGTGTGGTTACCGCCGTAGTTGTCGCCCTGTTCGCGGGCCCTTTGGCGGGTGCGATTGTGCACGTCATCGGGCTGTGGGGCGCACGGGTTCGAGTAGCATAGCCAGCCATGGGAACAATGCTGGTCACCGGCGGCGCCGGGTTTATCGGATCCAACTTCGTACACATGGTGTGTGGGCGGGGATTGCACGAGGTGATCGTGCTGGACAAACTTACCTACGCCGGCAACCGCGACAACCTCGCCGGACTGGACGTGGAGTTTGTCCACGGCGATGTTGCGGACGCGTCTGTTGTTGAGCCGCTGGTTGCTCGCGCGGATACTGTGGTCCACTTCGCCGCGGAATCCCACAACGACAACTCGCTGCGTGACCCCTCCGCGTTCGTGCAATCCAACGTGTTGGGCACTTTTGTACTGCTTGAGGCGGTGCGCAAGTTTGATAAGCGCTTCCACCACATCTCCACCGACGAAGTCTTTGGCGACCTCGCTTTGGGCGGCACCGACGCCTTCCTAGAGACCACGCCGTATAACCCCTCCTCGCCCTACTCCGCCACCAAGGCCGGCTCCGACCATTTGGTGCGCGCGTGGGTGCGTTCCTTCGGCATCGCGGCGACTATCTCGAACTGCTCTAACAATTACGGCCCTTACCAGCACGTAGAGAAGTTCATCCCCCGCCAGATCACCAATATTTTGTGCGGCCAGCCCGCCAAGCTTTACGGCACCGGCGCCCAGGTGCGCGACTGGATCCACGTGGACGACCACAACGACGCCGTACTGACCATCCTTGAGCACGGCGAGATCGGCCAGACCTATAACATTGGCGCAAGTGTTGCTGGCTCCCCGCACGTCACGAACAAGCAGGTCATCGAGACAATCTGTTCGCTGATGGGTGGCACCTTCGAGCACGTCGCCGACCGCCCCGGCCACGACCAGCGCTACACCATGAACGCCACCAAACTGCGCACCGAGCTTGGCTGGCAGCCCCACTATACCGACCTGCACGCTGGGTTGGGAAGCACCATCGACTGGTACCGCGAGAACGAATGGTGGTGGCGCGACACCAAGCGCGGCGTTGAGGAGGCCTACGCCCAGCGCGGGCAGTAGTGGTGGGTGTCGTTGGGGTTGCGGTTGCGCAGTAATTTGGAAATTGCTGCATTTCGGCCCCCGTTCGCCCAGGTGGCTGCACCATCTCGGGAAATTACTGCATCCGATCCCCATTCACTCCCACATAACCCTGGGATACCCTAAGGAGCTGTGTCCGAATTGCCCGAATTGCCCCAAACAACAACCCCGATCGAAGGCCTGAGCGTCCACACCCTGCCGCTGCACGAAGATAACCGCGGCTGGTTCAAGGAGAACTGGGCTGGTCAGCTGCTGCAGCCGAAGCAGAACAACGTCAGTTTCAACGCCAAGGCTGGCACGACGCGTGGGATGCACGCGGAGCCGTGGGATAAGTGGATCTCGGTTGCCACGGGCAGGGTGTTTGCCGCGTGGGTGGATATGCGTGAGGATTCCCCCACTCTCGGCGAGACTTTCGGCATCGAGATCGGCCCTGGCCAGGCGGTGTTTGTGCCGCGGGGTGTGGCCAACGGTTTCCAGACGTTGGAGGACAACACGGCCTACATTTACCTGGTCAACCAGCGCTACAACCCGAACGGCACCTACGCGTACTGCTCCTACAAGGAGATTGACTGGCCGCTTGCGCCAACAGAGCTTTCGCTTGCCGACGCCACACATCCCCCCTTCAGCGAATCCACCCCCGTCCCGCCAAAGAAGGTCCTAGTCACGGGCGCGAACGGGCAGCTCGGCAGGGCGCTGCGTCAATTGTGGGGCGAGGATCGTGCGGAATATGTCACTCGCGAGGAGTTTGACATCACGGCGATTCCGGAGGGCTTTGACTTCTCGGGCTACAGCGCGATTGTGAATTGCGCTGCGTATAACGACGTCAACGGCGCAGAATCTGACCGCGCGACCGCCTGGGCCGTGAACGCGGATGCGCCGGCGGCGCTGGCCCGGGTGGCCAATGAGCACGACTTGACGTTGGTACACGTGTCCAGCGATTACATTTTCGACGGCACCGTCGAAGTCCACACCGAAGCCGAGCACGCCAGCCCGCTGTCGGCGTACGGGGCGTCCAAGGCAGCGGGCGATACGGCGGCGCAGACCGCGAGGCGCCACTACGTGATCCGCACCTCCTGGGTGTTTGGCGACGGCGCGAACTTCATGGACACCATGGCCAAGCTTGCCCTTGCAGACAAGAGCGTGAACGTGATCATGGACCAGGTGGGCCGCCCCACCTGGACGGAAGATCTGGCCAAGGGCATCGATCACCTGCTACGGACGAAGGCGGAGTTTGGCGTGTACAACCTGTCGTCTGATGGTGATGCGGTGGGTCGGGATGAGATGGCTATGGCGGTTTTCGTGGGCGTGGGCAAAGATCCTGCGGATGTAACACCTGTGACCACCCAGCAGTATGCCGAGATTGCCGGCCCGGAGGCGCCGCGGCCAGTGCACTCCACGCTGGATTTGAGCAAGATCAAGGCGACCGGGTTCCAGCCGATGAATTGGCGTGCGGCACTTGCTATCCACCTTGCTGCGCATCTGTAATTGGGGTTTTCTGCTGACACGTTTCGGAGCTCACTGCTTGGGAGCTCCCGCATTGCCTGAAGCCACGACGGCCCCGTGCCTCTTCGGAAAAACGGGCTGTTTTTCGGTTCTGAACCTGGCTTGGGTCGCGGTTGGTCGTTGAAGATCCCTTCGACATTGTGGCCTCTGGGTTTGGGCTTGGGCTTGTGGTTGGTGAAAGTTCGGCGCTCATTTCGTCACTCATTTGTCCCAAGTCAGGAACCACGCCGAGGCCTCCCTCGGAAAAATGGCCTGTTTTTTGTTTTGAACCTGGCTACCTGCATTCCCTTATTGGGGTCGGGTATCGACCAGTTCTGCTGGGTCGAAGTTCTCCGACCAGGCGTAGGCATCTTCTGGGTCGGGGAATGGTGGTTCGAAAAAATCGGGTTCTTTTGGCAACGGCTCCGGAAGCACTGCCTTGATTGGGAAGATAAGGCCGTATTCTTCCTCCAACGCTGCGATCTGGGCATCGGCCAAGTCAAGGTTGTGGTGGTTATCAAAATCATCCAATATTTTGTGGCCCTTGGCGTAAAACTGCGCCACTCGGCTGCGACGCTGGCACACTTGCTCAAGGTTTGACTTCCACCGTGGCGCCGCGGCGTTCGTGTTGTGCGCAATCAAGCTATCTGGGGTGCAGGTTTCATACGTGCCGTTGGCAAAAAGCCACAAGATTTCACCCGTATCCGGATCCGGAACATAGAACCCACGTTTATCGGTTTTCAGGTTGTGGTGCTTTTGACACAACGGGTAGAGGTTTCCCGGTGTGGTTTTGCCACCCTGGCCAAACGGGATCCGGTGATCCAACTGACACCTCAATGACGGCACACTGCATCCCGGGAATACACAATGCGTGTGGCGTGCGCACACGACTCGTCGCATTGCTTCGGTCGGGGTGTAGCTATCCGTATGTGCTTGAAGTTCCGCCTCCATATCCACTTCGGTGACCTTCGCTGACGCCAGGAGATCATCGAGTGCCGCGGTGGCTTCCGGAGTCAGTGCCCCAACCCCTGGTACATAGGCTGGCCCACCAGGTGCGCGGTCTTTCGGCACAAACACATGCAGCGTGGTCTTGGTTGGGGTGATTTCCCCGGACAGTAGTTTGACCATCGCATCTGCCATGGAGGTTTTATGCTCCCGTGCGGTGGCCAAGACGTGGTTACGCACGACCTGTGCCGTCAACGGGTTGGTCGCCAACGTAACCAGTGTTTTGACCGTGCCGGACTGTGCAGACACGTCAAAGATCACCGCATCATCAGCCGCGTGTGCCTGCGCAACTCGCTGTTGGCGTCGCTTCGGCTGATAAGCGCAGGTTGGGTCAATACGTTTAATCATCTCCCGGATACGACGAGTAATCGTGGTGGTTTGTGGGGTGTGTTGCCCAGGCCGGGTTGGGGTAAACGTAGTAGTCAACATCTCGTCGAACTCGGCATACGCCTCATCCGTAATGTCTGGGCCAAGCTCGGCAAGCACGGTATCGATGGCGCGTAAATGCTGCAGATCCATCACACGCGTCTTGGCCTGGAGGGCTCGTAGCTTCGGTAAGTGTTGCAGGCGTGCATGGGAGAAGATCGCTTGCTCAACCGAGCTTTTAGTCCAGCCGGTTGCTTCCCTCATGGCCACCACAGTCACGTCGAAGTCATCAATATCAACACTTGCCCCGGGTGTGGCGAAGTGGCCGAAGGCATTCCAGTAAATATCGCGAATGCCTTGACTGAACGTGCTTAGTGGATCTTCTGGTCGCTGTGTGCGGAAGTATGGTTCGCCCACGGTCTACCCCCAGTGTTGTGTTCCCTATGTTCCCGTTGTTTTGTGCCCCTAATTATACCCGCCAAACCGTTCTATACGCAAGGGGTAAACCAGCATTTATTGCACTATTTCCGCATGCACATTCACCACACATGCTGGCGGTTGCATTCAGTATAGACCCCTACCTCTACACGCTCTTTCCGTCGATAAGAAAATGCCAAACAACCGTTCGAACCGCACCGCTAAACGAGACTTCACCGAGCCCAACTGGGGCCACCCCGCCCCAAAAACCCGTCACCCCAAGAGGTTGAACACCGAGGCACCTGCTTGCCCGCCATGTCGCGACCGATCAGTCAACCATGCGGCGATCGATGACATACACTGTCATGCATGATTCGCACCCGCACCGCAATTGGCCTGGCTACAGCCGCCATGTGCGCCACTGTTTTGGTCAGTAACGCTGACGCTGAAACCGAGACCCCAACCGCAACAGCAACAGCAACTGCCACAGGCACCGAAACACCAACAGCCACTGCAACCCCCACCCCGGGCTCGACGGTGACCACCACCGTGACCACCAAGCCAACGGTGACGGTGACGAAGTCCACCAAGACCACCACCCCGACGACCACGGAGCAGAAGTCCGACACGCTGACTATTCTGCGTGCGTTTTCCTCGGGTGACTTCTCTGAGGTGAGCACGACGGGCATCATCCTGTTTGTCATCGGCATCATCACCGCACTGCTAAATATGGCGTTGCAGATGGATAAGGAGCAGGTGGATAAGGTGCTCGCGGACGTCCGCAAGCAACTGCCCGACCTGCCGTTTTAACCCCTAGGCAGCTATGAAGGGCATCATCCTCGCGGGCGGTTCCGGCACCCGGCTATACCCGATTACTCAGGGCATTTCGAAGCAGCTGATGCCTATTTATGACAAGCCGATGGTGTACTACCCGCTGACCACCCTGATCAGTGCGGGCATCCGCGAGATCCTGGTGATCACCACCCCGGAGGATAGGCCGGCATTTGAGCGGCTGCTTGGCGACGGCTCCCAGCTCGGCCTCATGCTCTCCTACGCAGAGCAGCCCTCCCCGGATGGTCTTGCGCAGGCGTTCATCATCGGCGAGGACTTCATTGGGGACGACTCGGTGGCCCTGGTCTTGGGCGACAACATCTTCGACGGCTCGGAGCTGACCCGCATCCTGGGCGAAACGCGCAAGGTGGAGGGTGGCGCGATCTTTGCCTACGAGGTCTCGGACCCGCAGCGTTATGGCGTGGTGGAGTTTGACCCGGATGGCACGGTGTTGTCCATTGAGGAGAAGCCAGAAACGCCGAAATCCAACTTTGCGGTGGTGGGGCTGTATTTCTACGACAACTCGGTGGTGGAGATTGCAAAGTCCATTACCCCGAGCGAGCGCGGGGAACTGGAAATCACTGCGGTGAATGACGCATATCTCAAGCGCGGCCAGCTGAAGGTGCACCGCCTGCACCGGGGTGACGTGTGGTTGGATACCGGCACGATTGATTCCATGAGTGAGGCCAGCGCGTATGTGGAGGTCATACAGAAGCGTACTGGCACCGTGATTGGTTCCCCGGAGGTGGCCGCCTACCGGGAGGGCTTCATTGACGCGTCGCAACTGGAGCGTTTGGCGGAGCCGGTGATGAAGTCCGGCTACGGGCGCTACCTACTGGATGCGGTGCGGGACTAGGGTTTTGTGACATGGCTTCACTAGCTGTTTTGATGAGCGTGTACCGCGGCACAGATGCGGGCGAGTTGGCTGTGTGCTTGCAGTCGCTGGCGGCGCAGACGCGTCCGGCGGATGAGGTTGTGGTGGTGCTGGACGGCCAGGTCTCCGAAGCGGTGATGGAGGTGCTAGCGGGGTTCCCGGCTCGCCTGGTGCCGTTGAAGCACAACGTCGGCCTTGGCAAGGCGCTCAACGCTGGACTGGAAACCGTTGATTCGGAGTTTGTTGCCCGCCTGGATTCGGATGATGCGGCATACCCGCAGCGCTTTGAGCGCCAGCTGGAGTTTCTGGCCCACCACCCGGAGGTGGCCGCCGTTGGCTCGGCGGTGCGCGAGTTTGAGCATCGTATTGAAGACGCTGGCCCGGTCCGTGCACTTCCGGAGAATCCACGGAATTACGCGAAGATGAATTCGCCGTTGAATCATCCGTCCGTAATGTTCCGCGCGGATGCGGTGCGCCAGGTGGGCAGCTACCAGCACGTGCCGTTTATGGAGGATTATGACCTCTGGGCGCGGCTGCTCAGCAACGGGTGGGAGCTGGCGAATCTACCGGAGCCGTTGACGTATCTGCGGGTTAATGATGCGCAGTTGCGGCGTCGTGCGGCTGGTGAGACGCGTCGTGCGGAGCTGACAATGCAGCGCAACTTGGTGGCCTATGGGTTGGTGTCGCGCCCGCGGGCGGTATTCAACTTTGCGGTGCGAAATGCGTACCGGATGCTGCCAATCGGTGTGACTAAGCGTGTGTACTCGCGTCTATTCCACCGTGGCCAGTAAGGGCGACTAAGGTATCCCTGCGATGGATACGTCGCGTACACTCCCTGATTTCAGCGACACCTGGCTTGTCATTCCTTGCTTCAATGAGGGCCAGGTGATTTTTGACGTTATTGCGAATGCTCGCGAGACGTTCCCCAACATCGTTGCGGTCAATGACGGCTCGCGCGACAACTCGGCGGAAGCCATCCACGCTGCTGGTGCGCATTTGGTGAACCACCCGGTGAACTTGGGCCAGGGCGCGGCAATTCAGACGGGTGTGGAGTACGCACGTGCACAACCGGGCGCGCAGTACTTTGTCACCTTTGACGCAGATGGCCAGCACCAGGTCAAGGATGTCGTGGCGATGGTTGAGCGGCTGCGCACGGAGCCGGTGGACATCATCGTGGGCACACGCTTTGCCGGCCAGGATAATTCGCAGGTGCCGTGGATTAAACGTGTGGTGTTGAAAACGGTGGTGATGCTGTCGCCACGCACGAAGCGCCTGGGTCTTAGCGACGCTCACAATGGCCTCCGCGCCTTCAACCGCAAGGTGGCCGAGGAGATGGACATCCGCATGAACGGGATGAGCCACGCCTCTGAGATCGTGGCGATGATTGATCATCACGGTTGGCGTGTGGCTGAGCAGCCGGTGGATATTTTGTACACGGAGTACTCCATGTCCAAGGGCCAGTCCCTGATCAACGGTGTGAACATTCTTGCAGACGGCCTGATGGCGAGGAGGCTCAAGTGATTCAGCTGATCCTAATTGCCGCCACGGTGGCGTTGGCGGTGTATTTCTTCACCAACCGCAAGAAGGCGAATGCCAAAGCGTGGGTGAAGATTGGTTTTGTGCTGATGATGCTCGCTGCCGTGTGGGCGATTCTGCGTCCGGATGACGTCACGGTCCTGGCCAACTGGTTGGGGGTTGACCGCGGTACGGATCTGATGCTGTACGTGCTAATCGTCGCTTTTTTCTTTACGACGATTTCCACGTGGACCCGCTTCCGCGAACAAGAACTGCGCTACGCGCGCCTCGCACGGGCGGTGGCGTTACAAAACGCCGTACCGCCGGAAGCAGACTAAGCAAGCAGACTAAGACGCCGCAATCACGTTGGCCACGTGCTCGTGGCCGCGCTGGTTCACGTGAATCGGCAGGTTGCCGGCGCCGCTGTAGAAGTCCACTAGGCCAGCCCACATGCGTGCGTGGTCAGGTGCGCACATGCTGTTGTTCCACGTGGACGGCTTCAGGTCCAGAAACTCTATGCCGGTTGCTCGCGCCAGGTCTACCTGTGCCCACTGGATGCTGTCTTCCCAATCGGCAACGGCCGGGAACGGCGTGGTGTCGCTGACGTTCGGCGCAACGTGGAAGAGGCAGACGTTGCCGTTCTGTGTGACCTTGGGGTAGCCCACAATCTGGATGCGCGCGTTGGGGGCTGCGGCACGGATGCGCTGGATTTGGGGCGCCATGGCGGCGACCCAGTCGCGGCGGAAGGTGGCGCGATCGCGTCCGTCGTTGTGGTACGTGTCGTTGAATCCGGTGGAGATGATGACGCGGGCGGTGTTGGGGTTCAGGCCACCGTCGTTAACCGCGCGGGTGACCTGGGAGGAAAACTGCGGGCCCTTTTGGATGGAAACGGTGCCGGTGCACGAGTAGTCCCAGGCTGGCAGGCCCAGCTTGGCGGCGGAGCGCTTACCCCAGCTGGTTGGGCTGGTTGGGCACCAGGTGGTGATGTCGGAGGAGCCCTGGCCGCCGATGCCCAGTTTGCCGCCGAGCCACTGTCCCATGTTCGGGTCGGAGACTACGGAGTCACCGAAAACGACCATGTTGCGCTGCTGCGCCTGGGCCATCTGTGGTGCGGTTACAGACTGTGCGAATGTGCCGAGGCACAGCGCAGCAGCGACGAGCGCTTTGGTTTTATTGCGGGCTTTGGTGCGCCCGGTTTTTCCAAACATTCGCTTTCCTCCCAATTTTCCCACTGGAAACATTTGTAACTTCAGTAACTTACGCTACCGTAGCACTATGCGACCAACCGCACACCCTACGTTTCTACTGAAATCCTTCGCCCGATTCGTCCCGGCCGTTACACGTGCGGGCATCATCAGCGCCGAAGGCGGCCCCCTTGCGGCCCTCAAAGTCCTGCCCAACCTGGCACGTTTCCACTTCACCACCGCCAGGGAGATCGAACAAGGCGCAGCCGCTACGCCTGAGCGCACCGCTCTTATCGACGACTCCGGCGTCCTCAACTACCGCCAACTTCGCGACCAATCGCACTCACTCGCCGCCTGGCTCCTTGAGACCAAGGAGGAACGCGGTCTTGATGAGCTACGCATTGGCGTGATGGCGCGCAACGGCCGCGGCATCATCCTGCCGCTAGGCGCCAAGGGCTATGCCGGCGGGCACATCTTCCTGCTCAACATCGGCTCCTCCCCGGAGCAGCTGCGCGGCATCTTCGCAGAAACCGGCATCAACATCTTGTTCATTGATGATGAGTTCCTCCCCCGCCTCCCCGAAACCGACACCATCATGGACAACATCACGGTTGTCCGCGCCTTTGAAGAGGCCTTTGAAGAGGAGGCCGCCCAAGACAGCGCGGGAATGTTGAGGTTGGCGGAGTTGGTGGGTCGGCGTGGCGTCGGCAAGCAACTGCCCATGTGGCCCAAGCACGGCAACATTGTGCTGATGAGCTCGGGCACCACCGGCATCCCCAAGGGCATCGTGCGGCCCGAGCCGAAGCTGCCGTTTGTGGTGGCGGGCTACCTGGAGGCGATCCCGTGGCGCGCCGGCGACACCGTGCAGCTTTCCGCGTCCATCTTCCACACCTGGGGCTGGTCCGCACTGCAGGTAGCGCTGGCAACCCGCTCCACCATTGTCACGCGCCGCGTTTTTGACCCGGAAGTGTGCTTCCAACAGATCCAGAACTACCGCTGCACCGGCCTGATCTCCTCACCGATCTTTTTCAAGCAGATGCTGGACCTGGACGAAAACTACGACACGTCTACCCTGCGCTACCTAGCCACCGCCGGAAACGCCATCACGCCGGCGCTGTTGCGGCGCACCACCGAACGTTTCGGCCCGATCATTGCCAATATCTACGGCTCCACCGAGCTCGCCCTGGCCGCCGCCGCAACACCCGAACAGCTGCAGGCAGACCCAAGCATCGCGGGCAAGGTTCCCCCTGGCACGGTGCTCAAGCTTTTCGACGCCAACGGCAACGAAGTCCCCACCGGCGAAACCGGCCGCATCTTCCTCCACAACGAAACCGCCCTGCGCAGCTACACCAACCCGGCGACCAAGGCCGAAGTAATCGACGGGCTTATCGAGATCGGCGACCTCGGCTACTTCGACGAGGACGGCTTCCTCCACGTCCTGTCCCGCAATGACGACATGATCATCGTCGGCGGCGAAAACGTCCACCCGCAATCCGTCATTGAGGTGCTCGAAGAGATGCCGGGTGTGGACGAGGTCTACGCCCACGGCGTTGATGATGACGTGATGTTTAAACGCATCGCCGTCTGGATCGTCCGCGCTGGTGACTCGGCGGGGGATGCACTCACCGCAGATTCCGTCCGCGACTGGGTGCGCAACCACCTGGCGGACCATTCCATCCCGCGTGACGTGCACTTTGTTGAGGAGTTGCCGCGAAACGCCATTGGCAAGGTCGTGCCGCGCTTGCTGCCGGAAAGCCGCCGGGACAGCTAATGGCACGCGCCACGTACGCGCTCACCCTCGCGTTTTTGATCACCGCCGGGTGGTCCGCGAACCACTTCGCGTCGGTGCTGGTGCTGCTGCGCCGCGACCACGACGTCTCCGCCGTGTTGGCCA
Organism: Corynebacterium riegelii; assembly: GCF_016728505.1. Lineage (GTDB taxonomy): Bacteria > Actinomycetota > Actinomycetes > Mycobacteriales > Mycobacteriaceae > Corynebacterium > Corynebacterium riegelii. The sequence goes on along the minus strand of NZ_CP068159.1, from coordinate 871,951 downwards.
ACAGCGCCTACGGTATCTACGCGGTTGGGCTCTTCCCTAGCCTGCTCATCGGCGGGTGGGTCGCCGACCGCTTCGGTTCGCGTCCCGCCGTGGTTGCGGGCACCGTCATCGCGGCCGCGGGCAACGCCTACCTCATGCTGGGCGTCCCCGGACACGGGTTGCTCCTCGGCCGCTTCATCGTTGGGCTCGGGGTGGGTCTGGTGGTCAGCGCCGGCACCGCCTGGGCAGGCAGGCTCCGCGGCGCGAGCGGCGCCACCGCCGCGGGCATCGCCTTGACCACCGGGTTCATGCTTGGTCCGGTTTCCTCCGGCGTGGTCGCCCACCTGGCCGCGGACGCGGTGAAGATCCCGTTCGTGGTGCCGATTGTGATGGCTGTGGGGGTGATGGTGGCGTCGATACGCATGCGCGACGACGGCGCACCCGCGGTGACGCAGACTGCTGAGGCTCACCCCACCCACAGCGAGGCTAAGGCGCTTGCGACTGCGGTGCCGATGGGGATCTGGGTCTTCGCCTCAATCACGACGGCGATGGTGGTGCTGGCCGGGCGCACCGACTTTGCCATCGGCGCGGCGTTTATGCCCGGCGTGGCCGCTGTGCTGGGCTTTAGCGTGGCGCTGGCCGTGCAGGCGCTCGCGCGCCGCGGGCAGTGGGGGCCGCGCGCAGGCGTGGTCGGGGCGCTCGGTGCGGCCGGCGGCATGGCGCTCATCGCGGTAGGCGGGGCACGACCTTCTGCCGCCGTGTTCCTGGCTGCTACCGCGCTGCTCGGGTTGGCGTACGGGCTGTGCCTGCGCGAGGGGCTTCTCGACGTCGACGAGTACACCCCTCCCGAGAAACGCGGCCGCGTCATCGGGCTGTACTACGTGGCCACCTACATCGGGTTCGGGATCTCGCCGCTGATCGCGTGGATCACGCCGCGCGTCGGGCCGAGCCTGCCGTTTGCGGTGTTCGCCGTGCTCGCCGCGAGCTCCGCACTCATCCGCAGCGCGCAGATTCAACGCGGGTACCTGGTGCGCGGGGTTGTTGGGGGTTGAGGTTCGGGGTGTGTGGCGTCGTGGGTATGCGGGCCTAGATGGAGCTAGCTCCGTTTAGAGGGCGCGGCGAGACGGCTGTCGATTCCGCATAGTTAGTACTCGTAACGGATTAATCGACGCATCCGGCTATCCGGTACTGCACGCGGTCTCTTTCCCAGTGATCGCCCCTATTCCCGCGCGTTGTTGAAACCATCCGTGATGATGCGCCACAGAGAACTGATGATGACTGCGGTAATTAAGTAACCGCTGACCACGTAATTGAAAAGGCCGCTACACATCTCATCGCTGAGTATGTCGTAGATCAGAAAAACCGGTGCTAGCACAACCATCACGACTAAGAAACGGTATGGAGAAAGCACCTTTCGCTTAGCCGACAGGTGGACTAGGTACCCCATTGCCATGATGCATAACGAGATGAAGAGCGCGACCACTGCGCCAAGAGCCACATAGAGCAAATTTCTCTCCGAGTTCTTTTAGGGGTGGCCACCACAACCGGGGACAACTCGGCAAGCCACACCAACAACGAAACCCCAGCTAAAACTATTGTCTAGCTGGGATTTTAGTTGAGCCACCTGCGAGAATCGAACTCGCGACCTTCTCATTACGAGTGAGATGCTCTACCGACTGAGCTAAGGTGGCCGGACACAACATTGTGCGCAACACAGTACGCAGTGTGTACCGGGATGACAGTGTAGTGGACATCACCGAACAAAAGAAACGCACTGGTCAGGGCCAGAAAAACCTCATCAGCGGGCGCCGCAAGCTTTACGGATGTGCCCAAGCATGCCGTTAAACGCCACGGTGGGATCAACGCTTTGGTGTAGGCGGGCGCGGCACTGGGCGATGGCGTCCTGGCAGGCCACCAGGCCGTCAAGAGATACGCGCGCGGCGATCTCGCCTGCCAGGCCGGAGAAGTCCGGGTGGGTCAGGGGCACTTCCGCACCGGACTTGAGTACCAGCGCGTCGCGGTAGATGCCGGCGAGGTCTACGAGGGCGAGGTCGAGGGCGTCACGTTTGCGTCGAGTAGCACGCGCCTTCTGCGCGGCCTCAAGCTCTTTGAGCTCGCTGGCAGTGCCGGACATTGCTTTGGCGGCACCGCGCCCCTTCGTGCCAACGCCAAGAGCCACCTCAAGCTTTTCGCGCTCTAGAGCGTCGGCCTCGGCGTAGTCGTCCACCGCCTCCTTCTGCACGCGCTTGACCAGTGTGGACACGGCTTGGAAGCCCTGGGCGCCATGGAAGACCAGCTCCGCCAGGTTGATGGCGGCGGCGCGGCGCGACTGCACCGATTCCATGGTCACCAGCTTGCGGGCGCGCCCGATGTGGTGCAGCGAGGCCGCCGCAGCCAGCTGCGCATCGTGCTCACTGGCGCCCTCTTCCTCCATAAGCACGCGGACCACTTCCCGCTGCGAGGGCGCCGGGATGTAGAGGTGCCTACAGCGTGAGCGCAGCGTCTGCGAGATGTCTTGGGGGTCCGTGGACGGCGCGCACAACACGATCACGGTCTGTTCCGGCGGCTCCTCAACGGTTTTGAGGAGCACGTCGGCCGCCTCCTTGGTAAGGCGGTCGGCGTTTTGGATGATGAGGATGCGGTGTGACGCAACCGTCGGCAAGCGGGAAGCTTGAGCAACAATCTCACGCACCGGCTCAACTTTGATGGCAAGCTCGCGCGGCACAACATGCACCAGGTCGGTGTGGGTACCGGCCAGGGCGTCGCGGCAGGACTTGCAGCGGCCGCAGCCGATCTCGGACGGGTCCTCGCACATCAGCGCCGCGGCGAACGCCAGCGCCGCATTGGAGCGGCCAGCGCCCGGCGGGCCCGTGAACAACCAGGCGTGCGCAAAGGCGTGGGGGTCCGCGCCTTCCACTCCGCGGGCGGCTGCGGCGGCGGCCAAAATTGTGTCGCGGACCTTGGGTGCATCAGCAAGTCGCTGAGCAACGCTGCGCGGAGCTACGGTAGTCACAACGGCTAAGGGTACTCGGCGCTAAGGTGATACACCATGAAACGACTTTGGCGCGGCCTTACCTGGCTCATGCGCACATCGTGGCCGCTGTACGCCGCGAGTGTGCTGGGCACCAATGTCGTCGGCGCCATCGCCATCATGTTGTTCGTGCGCTACCTGCTGCCCATGCGCGAGGTTGAAGAGCTCAGCCTGGACCACATGGGCCTGGGACTCATCGGCGTGATCTACTTCGCCCTGGCCGTGGTTATTGGCCTGATTGTGACGCTGCTGCTCTTCCGCCCGGTGTTGGAATGGCAGTTAAGTCCGGACGATCATGACCCGAATATGGTGCGCAACCTGGTGCTTCGCCTACCTGTTTTGCAGACGGGCATTGTGGTTGCGGTGTGGCTGGTTGGCATTGCAATCATCACGTTTGTGGCCTCCCGTCTGTCGTGGCAGCTGGCGTTAGTTATTTTCGTAGCCACGTTGCTCACCTGTTTTGTCATGGCGGTGTTGACGTACCTGCAGGCAGAGCGCCTGGTGCGACCGGTTGCGGCTGAGGCGCTGGCGCGCAGGTTTGAAGATTCCACGCTTGAGCCACCGATCAAGCAGCGCTTGTACATGACGTGGCTGGTCACCTCCGGCGTGCCGCTTCTGGGCATCCTGCTGCTGTTTGTTGCGCAGGCCCGAGGCTTTTTCACCCACACACCCGGCGAGTTGATTCCGGCGGCTCTGGTGCTGACCATCGCAGCGCTGATCACCGGCTTTGTGGGCACCGCATTTTCGGTGATGAACGTGGTGGACCCGATTAAGGAGCTGCAGGACGCGATTAACCGCGTGCGTCGCGGTGAGCGCAACACGCAGGTGGATATCTACGATGGCTCGGAGATCGGCGTCCTGCAGGCCGGTTTCAACGAGATGATGCGCGGGCTGAACGAACGCCAGCGCGTGCGCGACATTTTTGGCCGCTATGTCGGCGCCGAGGTTGCCCAGAAGGCCCTAGAGGAAAAGCCGGAGCTAGGTGGTGAGGATCGCCGTGTGGCGGTGCTGTTCATCGACGTGATCGGGTCCACCACCTTCGCCGTCGACCACACCCCGGAGGAGGTTGTGGCGGAGCTCAACCGCTTCTTCGAGATCGTCGTGGAGGTGGTGCATGAGAACAAGGGCATCATCAACAAGTTCCAGGGCGACGCTGCCTTGGCGGTTTTTGGAGCTCCAGTTTCGCTTCACGACGCTGCGTCACACGCCCTCCAAGCCGCCCGCGAACTCACCGACGAACTGGCTGGCCTTGAACTCCAGGCAGGCATCGGTGTGGCGTCCGGGCACGTGGTTGCCGGCCACATCGGTGGTTCCGACCGTTTCGAGTACACCGTGATCGGCGACGCCGTTAACGCCGCCGCACGCCTGACGGAACTGGCAAAGGACACCCCTGGCAAGGTGCTCACCAACGCGGCGACCCTGCGCGCAGCCAATGAGGTGGAGCAGCAGCGCTGGACCCTGATGAAGTCCGTGGAGCTGCGCGGCCGCAACAAGATGACGCAGCTGGCCCGCCCGGTGCGCTCCACCCTGGCGGACCGCTCCTAACCCGTCCTCACCCGCGGACCGCTACTTCCTGCGGGCCTTGACCACGCGCTTGGTGGTTTTCGTTGGTTTCTTGACCGGCTTCCGAGTGGTTTTCTTGGTGGTCTTCTTGGCGGCACCACCATCCGCCGCCTCGCGGGCGCGGCGGGCAGACAGCAGCTCGTTGGCGCGCTCATCCGTCATGGTCTCCGGCGTATCACCACGCTGCAGAGACGCGTTGGTCACGCCGTCGGTGACGTACGGGCCGAAGCGGCCGTCCTTGATGGACATCGGCTTGCCGGTCACGTCATTGTCACCCAGCATCTTCAGCGGCGGCTTCGCAGCGGCACGGCCACGACGCTTCGGCTCCGCGTAAATGCGGCGCGCCTCTTCCAAGGTGATGTTGAAGATCTGGTCCTCGCTGGCAAGGGAGCGCGAGTCGCTGCCCTTCTTCAGGTACGGGCCGTAGCGGCCGTTCTGCGCGGTAATGACCTCGCCGTCAGCCGGGTCAACGCCAACCTCACGCGGCAGAGACAAAAGCTTCAGCGCTTCTTCCAACGTCACCGTCGCCGGCTCCATGGAGGCAAACAGGGATGCGGTGGCTGGCTTGAGCTGCTCGTCCACCAGCGCTGCGATGCGCTTTTCCTTCTGCGCAGCCGCCGTCTTGGTCTCCCAGTTCTTGGCGCGCTTGCCTTCTTCCGCACGCTGCTTGTCTTCCGCGGCACGCTCTTCGGCGACAACTTCTTCGGCGTGGGCTTCGGCTTTCACGCGTTCGTCGTCACGCACGAGCTCCGTTACGTACGGACCGTAACGGCCCTCCTTGGCCACAATCATGCGACCGTTGGCCGGGTTTTCGCCCAGCTCACGGCCGGACTGCGGGGTGGCAAACAGCTTCTCCGCCATCTCAAGGGTGATCTCATCCGGCGTGACGGACTCGGACAGATTCGCGCGCTGGTACTCCGGCTCGCCGTCTGCGGTGGTACCCACCACACGCTCAATGTAGGGGCCGTAGCGGCCAACACGCACGATCACGTCGCGGCCCTCGCTGTCCTCGAACAGCTTCAGCGAGTTCGCCTCCCTGGCGTCAATGGACTCCAGGTTTGCGTCAATCATGTGCTTCAAACCGCCGCGGCGCGCAATGGCATCCGCCATGGTGTCACGCGCATCCGCATCACCGAAGTAGAAGCCGGTGAGCCACTGCGTACGGTCCTCATTGCCGTGCGCAATCTCATCCAGCTCATCTTCCATGGAGGAGGTGAAGTCATAATCCACCAGCGCGTCAAAGTTGTTCTCCAGCAAGCCAACCACGGAAAACGCAACCCACGTAGGCACAAGTGCGTTGCCGCGGGCAGCTACGTAGCCACGATCCTGGATGGTCTTGATAATGCTGGCGTAGGTGGACGGGCGGCCGATGCCAAGCTCCTCCATCTTCTTCACCAGGGAAGCTTCCGTGTAGCGCGCCGGCGGGTTCGTGGAGTGCTCATCAGCGGTGATGCCGTTGATGTTCAGCGCGTCACCTTCCGCCACCTGCGGCAGGTGCGTCTCCTTGTCCTGGTCAGAGTAGGCGCGCAGCCAGCCCGGGAAGGTGATCGTGCGGCCGGTCGCGGCAAACTCTGCCACCTCGCCCGTGTTCGCCTCACCGGTCACTGTGATCTTCGTGGAGTTGCCACGCGCGTCCGTCATCTGGGAGGCAACAGTGCGCTGCCAGATCAGCTCATAGAGTTTGAACTCCTCGGCGTCCAGAGACCCCGCCAGCTGACCCGGCGTTGCAAAACGCTCACCAGCTGGGCGGATCGCCTCGTGTGCCTCCTGGGAGTTCTTCACCTTACGCTCATAGACGCGCGGTGAATCCGCCACAAAGTTCGCACCATAAAGCTCACGCGCCGCAGCTCGCGCCGCATCCAGCCCTTGTTTGGACAGGGACGTCGAGTCCGTACGCATGTAGGTAATGTGGCCGTTTTCGTACAAACGCTGCGCAATGCGCATCGTGCGTGCGGACGTAAAGTGCAGCTTGCGGCCAGCCTCCTGCTGTAGCGTCGACGTCATAAACGGCGCATAGGGCTTGCGCGTGTAGGGCTTCTCCTCCACGCTGGTCACCCGCATGGTGTCGCCGAACGCACCAGCCAAGCTTTGGGCTTTTTGCTTATCGACGACCACCGCCTCCCCCTTCAGCCGCCCCCTATCGTCGAAGTCGCGTCCTTGGGCGATGCGTGCGCCGTCGATAGTGATGAGCTTCGCATCGAAGTTGGTGTCGTCGGATTGTGGGGTCAACGACGCCGTGAGATCCCAATACTCCGCGGCAATGAACGCCATGCGCTCACGTTCACGCTCCACAATCACACGCGTAGCCACCGACTGCACACGGCCAGCCGACAGACGCGGCATAACCTTCTTCCACAAAACCGGGCTGACCTCATAGCCATACAGACGGTCCAAGATGCGGCGCGTTTCCTGCGCATCCACCAAATCCATATCCAACTCGCGAGTGTTTTCGGCGGCCTCACGAATCGCGGACTCAGTAATCTCGTTGAACACCATGCGCTCAACCGGCACCTTCGGCTTCAACGTCTCCAGCAAGTGCCAGGCAATCGCCTCACCCTCACGGTCCGGGTCTGTTGCCAGAAGAAGCTTGTCCGACTCCTTGAGCTTGGCCTTTAAGTCCGAAACCTTCTTCTTTTTATCCGGGCTGACCACATAGATAGGCGCGAAGCTTTCATCCGGGTTCACACCCAGCTTCGCCCACGGCTCATTTTTGTACTTCGCCGGAATATCGGCAGCGCGACTGGGCAAATCGCGGATATGGCCCACCGAGGCCTCCACAATATAATTGTCACCCAAATACTTTTGGATCTTCTTCGCCTTGGTCGCCGACTCAACGATCACCAGGGTCTTGCCGCTCGCAGCCACGCTGATGTGACACCTCACTTCACTTTGCCGAAACTTCCTCATTTGTAGCAGATCACGGCAACACTACCCCTGCAAGGACCCTGCGAACCTTGCCCCCAAGGGTTTGAGGCGCAGAAGACTACACTCGCTGGGGAGCTTATTTTGGGCCTGTATTTGGCCCTGCATTTGGCCCTGCATTTGGAAGGAGGCTTACGGCGTGGAAGCAATGTCATCACTCATGGACGCATTCATTGCATTCCTGCACATGCTGATGGCAACGCCGTTCTTCTACCCGCTGCTCAGCCTTGTCATTGTGGGCGACGCCATCTGCCCCCTCCTGCCCAGCGAAACCATTCTTAACCTGGCCGGGGCATTCTCCGCGTCCCAAGGTGTACCCGATCTGAAGTACACCATCATCGCCGCCATCATCGGTGGTGTGGTTGGAGACAATATCTGTTTCGCCCTCGGCGGCCGCCTCATCGGCGTGGTCAACCGCCTCGACCCAGACTCCAAAGCCGGCCAAGCCATCCAATGGGTGCGTCGCAACATGAAACGCAGCGCCGGCATCACCATCCTCGTCGGCCGTTTCCTCCCCTGGGCCAGGTGGGTCGCCACCATTGTTTTTGCTTCCGTTGGCTACAACTGGTTCGCCTTCTTTATTTACGACACCATCGGTGTCATCCTCTGGGCCACCCTCGCCGTGGGCTTGGGCTACGCAGGCGGCTCCTTGCTTGCGGATTACCCCCTGCTCGCCATGATCGTCGGCGTTGCGCTGGGGTCCTTGGTTGGCCTGATCATCCAGCGTGTTCAGAACTGGTTCTTTGAAACCCGCGACATCCGCCGGGGTGTGTCGGAGGTCTAGGGGTTTCGGGCTGGTTTGTGGCTGGTTTGTGGCTGGTTTTGGCTGGTTTTGGCGCTTTGAGCGGCGGTCCCTGACAAATCGTGCAGCAGGCCCTTAGTGCCAGGGACAAAACCCCAGGTCGCCAATTTTGCCTTGTCAACTTTGTCAGGATCTGCGGTTCCCCTCTGACAAATGTGACGTGACGCCCTCAATGCCAGGGTGGTGACCTGGGCAAACGCAAACCGCGTTGTCAACTTTGTCAGCCACTCCCCCAACGAAAAAGCCCCCACCACCGGGGCGGGGACTATCAAGAGCGGTAAACGCCCGAGGTAACAAAACGCTAGATGACGTTTACCTGCTGGGCCTGCGGGCCCTTCTGGCCTTCGCCAACCTCGAACTCAACCTGCTGGTTCTCTTCGAGGGTGCGGAAGCCGGAGCCCTGAATCTCGGAGTAGTGAACGAAGAGGTCTGCGGAGCCGTCGCTTGGTGCGATGAAGCCGTAGCCTTTTTCTGCGTTGAACCACTTGACAGTTCCAGTTGCCATTGTGTGTTTGGACCTTTCGAAAGACGTGATGTTCTTGGAGTTGTCGTCCACCAGGACTTCGAAAGACCTGGCGCCCGCGTGCACAATCCTCGCGAGCGCCGCCGTAGGGCGCGCACAAAATCTGTGAACGTTTCCCAGTCTGCCACGAATTGGCCTGCGCGGCTACCCTGCTTGCATGGAAGATTTCGGCGACAGTCTCATTGGTTCCCTCAAGCGCCGTCTGCCGCATTCCACCATCACGCATGTTGAGAAGGTGCCGCCGTGCCCGGCGCGTTTCGCCAGCTGGCCAGCGTGGGTTGAGCCGAGTTTGGAGCAGTTGCTTGTTCACGCCGACGTCACCCACCCCTACATCCACCAATCAGCAACCGCGGAGCATGCGTGGGCGGGGCGTGATGTGGTGGTGGCAACGGGGACGTCTTCAGGCAAGTCGCTTGGTTATCAGCTGCCGGTGTTGTCTGCGCTGGCTGCGGATGAGAAGGCGTGTGCGTTGTATGTGACGCCGACGAAGGCGTTGGGCTCTGACCAGTTGCAGGCAACCACGCAGATGGTGCGGGGTGCGGCAGGACTGCGTGCGGCCAATATCAGCCCGGCACCGTATGACGGGGATACGCCGCAGGAGGCGCGGGCGGGGATTCGGGAGCAGTCGCGGTTTGTGTTCACCAACCCGGACATGTTGCACTCGGGAATCTTGGCTGGTCATCAGCGGTGGGCGCGGCTGCTTCGGCATTTGCGGTACGTGGTGGTGGATGAGTGCCACACCTACCGCGGGGTGTTTGGGGCGAACGTTGCGTTGGTGCTGCGTCGGTTGATCAGGATTGCGGAGGCTTACGGCTCAACGCCGACGTTTATTTTTGCCTCTGCAACCGCTGCGGATCCGGCGGGCCAGGCGTCCAGGTTGTGCGGGCGCGAGGTCATTGCGGTGACGGAGGACGGTGCGCCCACCGGTGAGCGCACCATCGCCCTGTGGGAACCGGGCTTTATCGAGGGCCCGGACGCCCCGACCGCGGACAATGGTGCGCCGGTGCGCTACGCCGCCACCACCGAGGCAGCTGGCATCATGGCGCAGCTGATTGCAGACGGCGCACGTACCCTCACCTTCGTCCGCTCCCGGCGCGCGGCGGAGATCGTGGCCATGCGCACCCAGGAGGAGCTGGTTCTTTTGGGCAGGCCGGATTTTGCCGAGCGGGTGGCGTCATATCGTGCGGGCTATCTGGCGGAGGATCGTCGCAAGTTAGAGCGCGCACTTGATGAGGGCGAGTTGCTCGGCATGGCCACCACCAATGCACTTGAGTTGGGCATTGACGTTGGTGGGTTGGACGCTGTGGTGATGGCGGGGTTTCCGGGGACGGTTGCGTCGTTTCGTCAACAAGCAGGGCGCGCGGGCAGGCGGGGTCAGCATTCGGTGGCGGTGCTGGTGGCGCGCGATGACCCGATGGATACCTACCTGGTGCATCACCCGGAGGCGCTTTTGCGCAAGCCGGTGGAAAACAGTGTGTTTAATCCCTCCAATCCGTATTTGCTTCGTGGGCATGTGTACTGCGCGGCCGTTGAGCGCCCGCTGACCAGCGCGGACATTGAGACCTTCGGTGCTGCCGAAGTGGTGGACGAGCTGGTCGACGGCGGTTTCCTGCGCAAGCGCGGGGAGCACTACTTTGCCGTGCCGCAGCTGCAGGGGGAGATCTCCCCGGAGACGGCGCACGCGAACGTGTCGTTGCGCGGCGGGTCCGGCCAGGAGGTGGCGATTGTGGACGTCACCGACGGCCGCCTGCTTGGCACCGTGGATGCGGCGCGCGCGATGAGCCAGGTTCACGACGGCGCCGTGTACATCCACCAGGGCGAACAATTCGTCGTGGACACGCTGGACCTGGAGGACTACGTGGCGCTTGTGACGCCGGAAACCCCGGACTACACCACGCAGGCGCGCTCCACCACGGACATCACCATCCTGGGCACACCAACTGAGCTGACCAACCCCTCGCCGGGGCTGTGGGTGGCCAATGTGGATGTTGAGGTGGTTGACCGGGTGACGGGCTATGTGGTCCGGCTTGCGGACGGCACCGTGTCCGAACACATCCCGCTCGACCTGCCAGAACAACGCCTGATCACCCGGGCGGTGGCCTACACCATCGATCCCATGACACTGGACGCGATGGGCATTTCCGCAGGCGAAATTCCCGGCGCGCTGCACGCCGCGGAACACGCAGCCATTGGCCTGTTGCCCCTGCTTGCAACGTGCGACCGCTGGGACATCGGCGGGGTATCCACCGCACTGCACCCAGACACGATGCTGCCCACCGTGTTTGTCTACGACGGCCATCCCGGCGGCGCAGGTTTCGCCGACGAGGGCTTCCGCCGCTTCCACGAATGGATCACCGCCACCTACGAGGCGGTGCGCGCCTGCGGGTGTGAGGACGGCTGCCCCTCGTGTGTGCACTCGCCGAAGTGCGGCAACGGCAACCAGCCGCTGGACAAACACGCCGCGCTCAAGCTGCTTGGCGCGCTTGTCACCATGACGTCGGGGCAGAGCATGACGTCGGGGCAGAGCCCCTCCGTCATGAAGAAAGAGAAGGATTAAAGCGGGCCCGCCCGGGCGTGGCCGGTGGCTGTGCGGATGGTGCGGGGGATGGCGGTTGTGGTGGTGACGTGGCCGTCGATAAGCAAGCAATGCTCCAAGGTGGCCGAGTTGAGCTCAGCGGTGCGTCGGGCAACCGCGCAGGCGTCTGCACCCTGGTAAAGGGCGGTGGCGCCCGCAACGGCGGCGAGCTCAGCGGCTACCTGGGCGCGGTGGGAATCCGCAACCGAACCGCCGATCACCGCCACGGAGGCGGCCAGGGCGACGACGGCGCTGACGATGCCGGCAGAGGTGACGGTGCTCATTGGTACTCCACGGGGAAGATGGCCTGGGCGCGCATGGTGCCAATGGCTGCGGGGACGCGCGCGGTGGCGGTGACTAGGCCTGCGGATTCGCTGATCGCTACCTCACCGCGCGGGGGTTGGTAGCTCACGCCGATGGCGGCCGAGCGGGCCGCCGCACCCGCGATGTCCACTGCGGAGATAAACGCCGCGATGGTGGCAATACCCCCGATGATGGCCGCGGTGACGGTGACCAGCACGGTCATGGACAGTGCGGTTTCGATGGTGCTCATGGCTCAACCTTGGGTGCGGCTACTTGGGGCGGTCATTGAGCGCGTCCGTGATCACGGACTCAATGGCGCTACTTACGCCGTTGCTGTTGACCACCATGTACAGCACGCCGGCAAGGGCGGCGGCCGCCAAAGAGCCAAAGGCGTATTCGATGGTGGATAAGCCTCTATCGTTACGCAGCTTCTCTGCTGTTTGCGCGAGGTAATCGCCCATTTTCAGCTGTGCGATCAGGGCAAAAGTGTGGATGCGGTTCATGATTGTTCCTTTCACGTTTTTGTTAGTGCATTAATTGAGCATGTCTGCGCCCAGGCTGATCACCACTGGTGCCAGGCCAAGGACGAAGAACGCCGGGAGGAAAAACGCCGTCAAGGGGATGGCGATGAGCACCCCGGCGCGTTCCGCTTTCGCCGTGGCGGCGTCGGCGGAGGTGGATCGGAGGCGTTCGGCGATGCGCGTGCAGCCGTTGGCAAGCGCAGTACCGGACGCGTTGGACAAGGTGACAAGGTCTGTCAGGTCCGCTCCCCCAGGCAGGGGGCACAGTTCGGACCAGGCGCGCTCGGGGTGTGCCCCAAGCGCCAAAAGTGCGGCCGTGGTGTGCCAGGGACTCGCCCCGGATGGGTAGGTGTCCGCCACCGTTGCCGCCGCGAGCGCAGGGGGAAGCCCCGCGGTGACGCAGGCGGCGAACAGGGCGATGTCACTGGCACACCGGTTGTGATCCGCCGTCGGGGGGCCATCGCGAGGGCGGTGTTGCGCGGGCTCACCAGTACCCGCGCCAGTTCCCGCTGTTGACACGCGCCTGCTTGGCGACGGCACACCCACCAACACAGCAAGCGCCATCAACACAAAGGTCAGTGGAGAAATCATGCGGCGGCCCTCCTGATAATCGCCCCGGAGGCCAGCACGCCGCCGCATACGAAGGCGGTGCCCACCAACAGCAGCGCCGAGCCGATCCCCGGACCGAGCAGCAGTCCGACGGGGTTAGCACCCATGGCGCTGCCCATGGCTATCCCGCCAAGCGGCAACAGCGAGAGCACCGTGGCGGTGGTCTTTGGCCCGGTGAGTGCGGCATCGGTGGCGGCGCGGTGTTGCAGGCGGGTGTCTATCTCATCGCGGGCGGTGGCCAACAGGCTGGCAATAGGCACACCACGGGTCTGCGCGCAGCGCCACAAACACGCCACCCGTTCTAGCTCAGGGGTGGTCAGGGTCGGTGGCAGGCTGCCTTGGTGGGTGAAGGTGGTGAGCAGGGAGACGTCGTGAAGCAAAGTCCGAGGTACGCCTGCGGGGAGGCGTTCTGCGGCGCGCGCTGCGGCATCCGCCATGGTCGCACCGGCACTCACGCCTTCGGCCAGGTGCCCAATGAACGTTGCGGCCGCCTGTGCCCCGGCCAACCGAAGGCGCGAGTTGCGACGTTCCTGCAGCGTGTACACCACAACAGCCGCCGCCATAGCCAAGGCAATGACCACGCCAGCGCGCCCAACACTGAACGCGACCAGGCTGACCACGCCCACCCCAACCGGGATCCAGGCGGGGCTGAAAGGGCGAGAAGCAGCATCCACCCGGCTCGCAGGCCTTGGCGGGTGCAGCACCAACGCCGCAGCACACAGCAGCGCAACCTTGACACTCATGGCGCCACCTCCGCAAACCCAGGGTGCGCGCCGGTGTCGGCGTCCCACACCACGCGCATGCGCACCACGCCATCGGCCGCATCGAGCACGCCGATCTGTTGTACGCAGCGCTTCCCGCTTGCCAGCCGGCGCACCACCACAACCACATCCACCGCCGCTGCCAGCTGCGCGTGCAACCCGGCGCGGTCCAAACCGCCCAAGGCGGCGAGCGCCTCTAAGCGTGCAGGCACTTCCTCGATGGAGTTAGCGTGCAGGGTGCCCGCGCCGCCGTCGTGGCCGGTGTTAAACGCCGCCAGCAGGTCGATGACCTCGGCGCCGCGGATCTCACCAACCACAATGCGATCCGGGCGCATGCGCAGTGCTTGGCGCACCAGGTCTGCAATCGTGATCTCGCCGGCGCCCTCCGTGTTCGCCCCGCGTGTGGACAGGTTCAGCACGTGCGGGTGCGAAGGTGTCAGCTCCAGGGTGTCTTCGATGGCCAGGATCCGCTCGGCTGGGTCCACCTCCGCCAGGAGGGCAGACAGCAGCGTGGTTTTTCCGGAGCCAGTGCCTCCGACAACCAAAAACGTCTTGCGCTCAGCAACGACGGCGCGCAGCACCTCGGCGACGTCTTCGGGCACCGAACCGCGTGAGACCAGGTCGTCCAGGCGAGCGGTGGCGGTGTGGAGGACTCGTAAAGAAATGCAGGTGCCGTGTGCAGACGTCGGCGCCAACACCGCATGAAAACGCAGCAACGTGCCGTCTGCGCGGCGCAGGTGGCCGTCCGCAAAGGGGTGCGCGTCATCCAACCTGCGCCCGCAGCGAAGCGCCAGGCGCGTGGCCAAACGCCGCACGTCCTCTTCCGCAGCGAACAACTGCTGGGTGACGCGCTCCAAGCCGTGGCCGGAATCCACAAACACCGCATCCGCACCGTTGACGCAGATGTCCGTCACGTCCCCGCTGGCCAGCAGCGCCTCCAAGGGCCCGGCACCCGTGGTGTCTTCGCGCAGGCGGCGCATGAGATCCAGCACGTCCAAGTCACTGATCACCACCGCTTCCTCGCGAATCAGCTGGGCAAGGCGCTGGGCGGTGGGTGCGCCCGGCTCGTCTGCAAGCCTGCGCTGTACCTTGGCCAAAACCTCCTCGTGCGTGCTCATCGCGCACCCCCAGCCCCAACGCCAACTTCAGCCAGCACCGCATCCGCCGCACGAGCAAGCGGGCGCGGCAACCTCGCAGGCAGCCCGGCGCGCTCCACGGTTTTGGTCAGCCCCCGGCAATCGGCCAGCTCCGCCACCACGTTGGAAATCGCAATGCGCTCCACCTCCCCAGCGCTCAGGGACTCCCAGCCGTGCCTGCGAAACACCAGCCCATGCGGCACGCTCTTCGCGGCCAACTGCGCCACAATCCGCGCCGCCGACGCCGCCGCCCGCAGCTGCCCCGGCACCACCACAAGCGCCAGGTCACAACGCTGCGGCACCAGCTCCACCGGCACGTCCAGCACGGTCACGCCCGAGGAACCCAAAGCAGTGGCAACGGCGTCGATGTCGTTGGGTTGGGGCAGTGCAACGTCAGCAAGCATGGAGCGCGGAAACGTCAGCACGGCAACATCGTCACTGCTCACGGGCAGCGCGCGGCGCACGTCCGCACGCGCAATCGCCCCCTCGCCAAAGGCTACCTCACCCCAGCGCGCGCCCGGAACATCCTCCAGCCCCAGCAGCAGATCCAGCCCGCCGGAGTGCGCATGCCCGTCCACCAAGGTGGCACCGGGAGCTTTCTTGCTTATCGACGCCCCAAACGTAGACACCCCCACTCCCCCACACGCCCCAACCAGCGCAATCACCTTCCCGCCGCGGCTAGCCGCCGGCGTGCGCTGCGTGAGCTGCGTATACAGTGCGCCTAGCGCCTTGAGCAGCTCCGCCGCCTGCAGCGGCAAGGCAAACGTGCGGGGAGTCGCTGGGTCAACATCGTGCGTGATGTGGAAGGTGTTGGGAGTGGGGTTACACGTGGCGTCTGTAAGCACGGCGAAGGCTCTCTGCTGAATGCGGGCGAGCTGAGCCGGGTCGGGGACCTCAATGATGGGCCTGCCTGTGGCGGCGGCGATGTGGATGGCCTCCGGGTGCAGCAGCGGATCATCCACTGCCACAGCGATAGGTGTTGAGCTGCGCTGATTCATAAAAACAGCGTGCAATCCGTGAAACCAAACATCAACGGCCGCGCAAAAACCTGTGGATAACCCCCGATTTTTGTTGACGCATCAACACGAAATTGTGGATAACTTTTTGAACCACCTGGGAATTCGCCGAAACAAGGCCTGTCCCAGAGTGTTCTCTCCGCGCAAATCAGTACACTCACAAACTATGACTGCTGCGTTCTTTGATCTGGATAAAACGATCATTGCAACGTCATCCGCGTTCGCTTTCGGCAAAGAATTCATGCACAACGGCATGATCACCCGCGCCGAAGCCCTCGAACTCTACTGGGCAAAAGTGTCATACATGCTGGTAGGACAGTCCAGCGAGAAGATGGACTCCACGCGCGACGCACTCGCGCAACTTGTTGAGGGCTGGAAGGTTGAAGACGTTCAGCGCATCACCCAGGAAACGATGCGCACCGTAGTCACCCCTGCCATCTACACCGAAGCCCGCGAGCTGATTAACCAGCACAAAGCCGCAGGCCACGACGTGATTATCATCTCCGCCTCCGCGTCCATCCTGGTGGAGCCAATCGCGCGCGAGCTGGGCATTGACACCGTCGTTGCCACCGAAATGGGTGTGGAAGACGGCCGCCTGACCGGCGAGATCACCAACTACCTCAAGGGCGACGCCAAGGCAGACGCCGTCCGCCGCTTCGCCGAAGAGCACGGCTACAACCTGGCCGAAAGCTACGCGTACTCCGACTCCGCCACGGACATCCCCATGCTTGAGATGGTAGGCAACCCCGTGGCCGTCAACCCAGAGCGCGCGCTGAAGAAGCACGCGGCCGCCAACGGCTGGGAGATCCGCATCTTCAAAAACCCGGAGCCGCTCATCCAAATGCCGAACGCCCGCGAGGTCACCATCGGCGCCAGCGTTGTTGCAGGTATCGCCGCCGTGGCCCTGGCCGCGACGCTACTGACCAGGCAGCTGCTGAAAGATAAGCGCTCGGCGTAGCAGCATGTTTTCAGCGCGGCCAGCTAAATGTGGCTAGTGTTGTATGGGATAAATAAACGTTCAGGAAGGTATAAACAGTGAGCAACAAAGGCCTGTACACCAGCGGCACCGACGCAGTGGACTCCATGGCAGACTCCGTGGTGAATTCCATTCCGCTTTATGAAACCGGCACCACCAAGCCCGGCAATGACTCCATTGGCACGCTAATCTCGAATGCGTCTGAGCAGGTATCCACCCTGGTCCGCGGCGAGATTGAGCTGGCCAAGGCCGAGGTTATGGGTTCTGTAAAGAAGGGCGCGGTAGGCGGTGGCCTCTTCGGCGCCGCCGGCGTTATCGCCCTTTACGCAACCTTCTTCCTCTTCTTCGCTTTCGCTGAGATGTTGGCGTCCTGGATGCACCGCGGCTGGGCGTTCCTCATCGTCTTCCTTATCATGATCGCCCTGGCTGGCCTCATGGCGTTGATCGGTTTCCGCAGCGTGAAGAAGATTCAGGCGCCGAAGCGCACCATCGACAGCGTTAATGAGCTCAAGAACCTGGTCCCGGGCCAGGCGCAGGCAAACCTGACCAAGAACGAGGCTGGCCTGTACACCTCGGGCACCTCGCGCTAAACCCCGAACGTGGTTTCCCCCAACGTGGTGGAGCTCGACGGTGAGTTCACCCACCGCATGCTGCACACACGCGGCGTTCGCCTTCACGTGGCGGACGCCGCGTCGGCGTCTTCAGAGTTGATCCTGCTGATCCACGGCGCGCTCGGCGCATGGGTGGATTTCAAGGATGTCATCGCCCCGCTTGCCTCCCACGGCTACCACGTTGCGGCCCTTGACCTGCGCGGGTACGGCATGAGTGACAAGCCCGCTCATCGCGCGGGCAGCTGGTTGCACATTTTGCTTGGGGACGTCCACGGTGCCATCCACACCCTCGGCCACACAACAGCCACCGTTGTCGGCGCTGACACTGGCGCCATCATCGCCCGCGCTGCCGCTGCACGAAACCCGCAGGTTATCCAGCGCGTTGTTACGCTTCCGCCCAGCCGCGGCCTGGCTGCTTATGGTGCCCGTGTGAGCCCACGCCTGCTGGGCGCCAGCGCTCGCGTGAAAGACCACATTTGGCGAGCCAGCCTGGCCGCTGATACCTCCCCCGCCTTCCACAACACCCCACGCTTCGAGGAGTTCCTGCACTTAAGAACCTTGGCGCGCGAGATTGACCACGCCCTGCCCCACATCGTGGAAACCTCCCGGCTGCGGCCAGTGTTGCCTGGCCTGCGGCGTGGTGCTGGCGTTGGTTCTCGCGCTGCTGCCCCTGACGCCAGCTCCTGGTTCAGTGCAGCGCCCCACATCGAGGACCCGGACCGCTTCGTGGAAACGCTGATCAGCACCCTGCGCTAGAGCACCACGCCAGCTGCTACCCGCCGACGCAAGCTTGCGTATCCGCGGGAACGCGAAGCGTGCGCACGTCGCCAATCCGCTCGCGCACCTGCGATGCGGTCAGGGCGTAGCCGGTTTCGGCGTTGTCCATCGCGGCGCCGAAGATCATGCCCACTACGTCACCATCCACGTCAACCAGCGGGCCGCCGGAATTGCCTTGGCGGACGCTGCCGCGGATGGCGTACGCCTCCCTATCCACACGCCCAGCTGCGTAGATGTCAGGCCCGGAGATGTTCAGGCGACCTCGTACGCGGGCGGGGGCAGCTTCGAAGGGTCCGGATTGGGGGTAGCCGAGGATCACGGTGGCGTCGTTAGGCAAAAGCTCCTGGGCGGACCACTGGAGTGGGTCGATGCCCAGCTGCGGGGAGTGGAGGACGGCGATGTCCACATCCGGGTCGTAGAGCACCACCTCGGCCTCTTTGACACCAATGACGGTGTCCAGCGCGACAACGTTGGTGCCGGCGACAACGTGGGCGTTGGTCAGAACGTAGTCATTATCAATGACAAAGCCGCTGCCGGTGAGGCGGCGCTGGCACACGCTGGAATCACCCAGCACCTGCACCACGGCCGGACGGACCTCAGCCAACATGGATTCACGCACACGCGCCGGATCCGGCGCGTCCACCTGCGCAACCCTCGGGCCGAACGGCGGTACCAGCGGCGGCAAACCGGACTGGTCCAGCATCGCGGCCATACGCAGCGGCATCTGGCTAATGCCTGCAGGCGCTACCTGGTCAATCGTCCCAAACACCTTGGAGGCGCGCAGCGTGTCGCCCACCGGACCCTGCACGGATGCCGCCAGCGGGATGGAGATAAACCACAGCACTAGGCTCATCGCCAAAGCCTGGAACGCGGCGCCGAAAAGGGAGTCAACGCGGCGCACCCACCGCCTGCGCACGCTGCCACGTACCTGCGCACCCGCAGCCGAGCCGGCGATGTTGCCCACGGCCACAAAACCGACAACCAGCAGCACCAAGATCGCAATACGCAGCACGCGCGAATCTGTCACGTCAAGCGCAAAGGGTGCGATCGCCAGCGCCACCACAAGCCCGGCCACCACGCCAATGGCAGCGAAGACGGACGCCAGCGCACCAGAGCGCCACCCGCCAATAAGCGAGAGCACAATCAGTGCAACCAGAGCCAAATCCAAAAACATCGGCGTTAGTGTAGCTGGCGTTTAGCGCTCATCGTTGCAGGAACGTGCCAAGGCGTCATCAAGCGGATGGCGGGTGGTGTGGTCCCAGGGGCGGGACCAACCGGCGGCGTCTAGAAGCTTGGCTATCACCCCGGCGGTAAAACCCCACACCAGGTAGCAGCGCGCCCAGAACGCCGGACCGGACCACCTCTGAAACTTCACTTTCAAGCGTTTCGACGGATCCACCAAGTGTGCAATCGGAATGAAGAACACGTCATCGGTTTCAATCTCGCTGGCCGGATACACCTCACCGGGGTCCGCGGCGTAGGCAATCACTGGGCGCACACGCTTGCGCGAGCCACCTGTGGTGATCACGTCTAACACCGCAAGCGGCGTCACGCGGTGGCGTTCAAGGCCGGTCTCTTCGGTTGCCTCGCGCAGGGCGGCATCCACCGGCCCGCGGTCTTCCGGGTCAATACGGCCGCCGGGAAACGCCATCTGGCCAGAGTGGTGGCGCATGTTGGGATGGCGGTGGGTGATTAACAACGCGGCGTCTTCAGGCAAATCACCCTGATCCGCGCCAGTGAACAGCACCAGCACTGCGGCATCAGCCGGCTCGGAAGGATCCGGGTCGCCCAAAGCGTCAATGAGCGGGCGCAGCCAGCTGGGTGCGCGCTCAGGGGTGAGCGCTACGTCCATCTAGTTAACCTGCCCGATCAGCGCCTCAAGCTCTTCCACGCTCGCGTACGTCTGCGGGTATACGCCGACCTGCTCGCCGTCCTTGTACACCAGCAGCAGCGGCACCACGTTCGGCAGCGCCAACTGGCCTGCAAACTTGCCGGAATCATCCTGGTAGCTGGGGTAAGACACGTCTAGTTCATCCAGCAGCGCAATGCCGTTCTCAGCGTTGGCGTCCGCATGTACGCCAACCACGCTGACCTCAGGGTGCTCGCGGGCGAACTGGTCTAGCACCGGCAGCTCCTCGCGGCACGGCACGCACCACCACGCCCACACGTTGACCAGCGTGACGTCCGCAAACTGGCCCGGCTCCTCCGCGCCACCAAGGCACGGCAGATCAACGCCGCCAACACCACCGGCAACACAGTCCGGGCGGTTGCCGGAGTACTCCGCGGCAGGCGCCATGACTTCGGAGCGCTGGGCGCTCATCGAGGGGTCGAACGAAGAAGCCAACGACGCGTCCGGGCCCCCATCGGGCCCACCGCGGAGCAGGGCAAACGCCCCAGCAAGGATGAACACTGTGGCCACACCAGCGGCAACCACAGATGCCATTGCTTGCTTATTCACTCGCCTCCTCCATTCCGGGCTCTTCAAATCCGGCCATGCGCAGAATATGTTCGCGTTCTACGCCTTTGACCAGTGCAGCGGCTTCTTCCGGGTTTATAGGTCCGGCGCCGAAGCTTGGACAGTCAAATGCTATCGGACACACCCCACACGCCGGCTTCCGGGCATGGCATACGCGCCGCCCGTGGAAAATGATGCGGTGGGAAAACATGGTCCACTCGCGTTTTTCCAGCAGTTCGCCCACTGCGTGTTCAATCTTTACCGGGTCAGTTTCCTGCGTAAACATCAGCCGTTTCACCAGGCGTTGGAAGTGGGTGTCCACCGTCAAACCGGGCAGCCCGAAGGCGTTGCCGCGAACCACGTGCGCGGTTTTGCGCCCAACGCCGGGCAGGGTGACCAGGTCTTCCAGCGCCACTGGGACCTCACCGCCGTAATCGCTGACCAGTTTTTGTCCCAGCCCGATGAGGTTGGCGGCTTTGGAGCGGAAGAATCCGGTGGAGCGGATGATTTCTTCAACTTCCGCCTGGTTAGCCTCCGCGTAGGCTTCGGCGGTTGGATACTTTGCAAACAGTGCGGGGGTGACTTGGTTTACGCGCACGTCTGTGGTCTGCGCGGACAGTGCGGTTGCCACAAGCAGCTCAAGCGGGTTGGAGAAGTCCAGCTCAGCGTGCGCATCAGGATAGGTTTTCGCCAGCGTACGGTTGATTCTCCGTGCGCGCCGCACAAGCCCCAGCCGGGTTTCGGTCCCCTTTGCTGCGGGGTGTTTGCCCCGCCGGTGGGAGCTTTTGCTTATCGACGCCATACGCACACCCTACAATCATCCCCATGACCATCATCGCCGCCATCATTGTTCCGCTATTTCTTGGGCTGTTTACCATTGGCATGGAGCGGATGGAACAGGCCGCGCTAGGCACTACGGGGGATTTGGCCACGAACACTGCCGTGTGATGGTAGTCTCAACATGGTTTAGAGACTGATTACGTCACAGGAATATGTTACAGGAGGTTCCGATGGAAGACGTGCAGGCAATCCTCGCACGGGCAGGCATCTTCCAGGGCGTTGACCCTGACGCTGTCGCCGCCCTGATTGCGGATATGGAGACTGTCACGTTCCCGCGTGGCACCACCATCTTTGATGAGGGCGAACCGGGCGACCGCCTCTACATTATTGTGGACGGGAAAGTGAAGCTCGCCCGCCATGCCCCCGACGGCCGCGAGAACCTGCTCAGCGTCATGGGCCCATCCGACATGTTCGGCGAGCTGTCCATCTTCGACCCGGGCCCGCGCACCTCTTCCGCCGTGTGCGTCACGGAAGTCACTGCGGCAACGATGAACTCCACGATGCTCAAGCAGTGGATTGACACCCACCCGGAGATCTCCCAGCAGCTGCTTCGCGTGCTGGCGCGTCGTCTGCGTCGTACCAACGCGTCGCTGGCAGACCTCATTTTCACGGACGTTCCGGGCCGCGTGGCCAAGACGCTTCTGCAGCTGGCTAACCGCTTTGGCATGCAGGAAGGCGGCGCCCTGCGCGTCAACCACGACCTGACCCAGGAAGAGATCGCCCAGCTTGTTGGCGCTTCCCGTGAGACCGTGAACAAGGCACTGGCCACCTTCGCTCACCGCGGCTGGATCCGCCTGGAGGGCAAGAGCGTGCTCATCGTGGACACGGAGCACCTAGCTCGCCGCGCCCGCTAAATCTGCTCGCTAGTTCGCCTGAGCTACGCAAACGAAAAGCCGCCCCAAAAAGGGCGGCATTTTCGTCAGTACTGAAATGACCTTACTGGTCTGCCTGCAGGTAGCGCAGGGCAACGCGGGTGGACTGCTCGGCGGCGCCGCGCAGGACGGGGTCAACGTCGTCATAAATCGCGTCTACAAGCGTGTTGATGTCCGCGTCCTGACCGTGGGTGGCCAGAGCTTCGCGGATCTGCTCAAGACGCTGGTTACGGCGGTCGATGTACTTGCGTGCGTACGCCGAAAGATCCTCGCCTTCTGGGCCGTGGCCCGGCAGCAGCATGACGCCGCGGCCGTCTTCCTCCAGCTTGGCCAGCGTCTCCAGGTAGAGGCCCAGATCACCATCCGTCTCAGAGATCATCGTGGTGTGGCGGCCCGCGATGGTGTCGCCGGTGATGATGCCCTCAGGGGCACCTTCAGGCTCACCCGGGTAGACGTACAGGCACACGCAGTCAGAGGTGTGGCCCGGGGTGTGGACAACCTTCAGCTTGGGGGTGACACCGTCAACGGAGATGACCTCCCCGTCCTGCAGCGGCTCAACGCCGTCGGAGCAGTAGTTCGGGTCAAATGCACGCACCGGTGCGCCGGTGAGCTGACGGAAACGCTCCGCGCCATCGGCGTGGTCGTGGTGGCGGTGGGTCAAAATGATCAGGGCGACCTTGTCGGCTTTGGCCTGCAGCACGTTGAGATGACCCTCATCTGCTGGGCCCGGGTCAACAACAATGCTGTACTCATCCTCAGGATCCCGGATTACCCAGGAGTTCGTGCCCTCAAGGGAGCCGTAGCTGGGGTTGGGGGCGAGCACGACGGCGGCGTTCGCCGTCACTGGACGCAACTGGCTATATGCAGGGTGCTTCATGTCTTCTACCCTATGCCTTTGCTGGCGCTTCAGCTAGCTCAACAACCAGCTCCACTTCCACCGGCGCGTCCAACGGCAGGACGGCAACGCCAACGGCGGAGCGTGCGTGCTCGCCTGCGTCACCAAAGATTTCCTTCATCAGGTCCGAGGCACCGTTAATTACTGCGGGCTGGCTGGTAAAGGCAGGGTCAGAGGAAACAAAGCCGACAATCTTCACAATGCGGGCGACGTTATCCAGGCCCACCAAGGCATCTACAGCGGCCAGAGCATTCAGCGCGCACTGGCGGGCATATTCGGCAGCATCGGCTTCGCTGACTGCTGCGCCGACTTTGCCGGTGGCGGGCAGCGCACCGTCCACAAGCGGCAACTGCCCCGAAGTCCAAACCTGATTACCCACCCGGATGGCGGGGACGTAGCTGGCCACGGGCGCAGCAACAGTGGGCAGTTCAATGCCCAGCTCAGCTAGGCGAGCTTTCCACGACATTATTGAGCCTCCCGCTTCATGTAAGCCACAACATTGTCCGGGTTCGGGCCCGGGGTGACGGCGACGAGTTCCCACCCGTCTTCACCCCAGGTGTCCAGGATCTGCTTAGTGGCGTGCGAGAGCAACGGTACGGTGGCGTATTCCCATTTAGTCATGGCAACCACCATACCGGGATCTCAGGATTAAAGACCTTCGATTGCGGCACCGGAAGACAGATACTCTGCCCAGTCCGTCACATGCGGATTCTTACGAAGAACGGCGCGGCGCTGACGCTCAGTCAGACCACCCCAAACGCCAAACTCCACACGGTTATCCAGTGCATCGGCGCGGCATTCCAGCTGCACCGGGCAACGACGGCACACAACTGCAGCCTTGCGCTGCTCAGCCCCACGGACGAAAAGGGCGTCCGGGTCACCGTTGCGGCAGTTCGCTTGCGTTACCCAATCCCCACGGTCAAACACCAAATTGCCGGATGCGTCACATTTCCGCGCAGTTACTCGGGCTGCAGGCTCAGCGTAGGCGGTGCGACTCAACGTGGCGGTCATGGCAAACCCCTTTCAAATTTCTTGCAACACTCTGCATATTGCATGTGTAAGTGTATTCACAGCCCCCGGCAGGTGTCGAATTGATCACAGATTGGGGGGAGTGGGCTATTCCACCACATCGACGCATCGTTTACTGTAAAAGCGTGTCTGGCATTCGGTCCTTCGGGCAATCTCTTGGAAAGCTGATCACCGCGACGTTGGCGTCTGCGCTGGCAGTGGCGTTGTGTGCTGCCCCGATCGCGGGGCTCGGCGGCATGGCTATTGCGCGTACAGATGAGACGATGCAGTCCAACCTTTCGGACATGTCCGACGGCGCTGTCCCAGGGGTGACCACCATCACAGATGTCAACGGGGACACGATTGCCACGATTTTTAATCAGCGCCGCTATGAGGTGGAGAGCCACCAGATTTCCCAATACGCCAAGGACGCCCTGGTGGCTACGGAGGACCGCCGCTTTTTCACTCATGAGGGCGTAGACATGCAGGGCTTTGCCCGCGCAATGGTGACCAATATTTTGGCCGGTGGGGTGGAGCAGGGCGCGTCCACAATCAACCAGCAGTACGTGAAGAACTACCTGTGGCTGGTGGAGGCCGATTCGGACGAGGACGCCAAGGCCGCAACCGAGCAGTCGATTCCGCGCAAGCTGCGTGAGATGCGCATGGCCTCTGATCTGGACAAGACGCTGGATAAGGATCAGATTCTCACCCGCTACCTAAACCTGGTCAGCTTTGGCAACCACGCCTACGGCATCGAAGCTGCCGCACAGACCTACTTCGGCATCCCGGCTGTGGAGTTGAACCCGGCACAGGCGGCGCTGTTGATCGGCCTGCTGCAGTCCGTTGAGGCGCTCAACCCGTACACCAACCCGGAAGGTGCCACGACGCGCCGCAACATCGTGCTGCAGAACATGGCTGCAGAGGGCTACATCACCCAAGCAGAGGCCGACAGGAATGCAGGCATGCCGCTTGGCATGTTGGAGAAGCCAGCTTTGCTTGCAGACGGCTGCATTGCCGCCGGGGACGCCGGCTTCTTCTGCGATTACGCCCTGCACTACCTGGCGCAGAAGGGCCTGACGCAAGAGGAGCTGGAGCGCGGCTCTTACACCATTCACACCACGCTCAACCCGGCGATTCAGGCGGCAGCAAACGGTGCAGTGCGCAACAACGTTGCGGCGGAAACGCCAGGCGTTGCCAACGTCATGGACATCATCATTCCGGGTACGGAGACGCGTGAGATTGCCGCGATGGCATCTTCCCGCTACTACGGCCTGGACTTAGAGCAGAGTCAGACGATTTTGCCGCAGCCGGCGTCCCTGGTGGGCCATGGTGCGGGTTCCGTGTTCAAGATCTTCACTGCCGCCGCGGCACTTGAGCAGGGCTACGGCCTGGACACCGTGTTGGAGGTGCCCACCCGCTCTGTGGTGTACGGCATGGGTAAAGGTGGCGCGGCCGGCTGCCCGCCGGATGCGTACTGTGTGGAAAACGCCGGCGTGTACCCGCCGCGCATGACGCTGGCGGAGGCGCTCGCCCACTCCCCCAACACCACGTTTATTGAGCTGATCCAGCGCGTGGGCGTCGCCCCGGTGGTGGATACGGCCGTGCGTTTGGGGCTGCGTTCGTACCTTGATGAGGGCTCATTTGGGGACGGCCGTTCAATCGCGCAGGCCGCCAAGGACGAAAACATGGGCGCGTTCACCCTTGGGCCGCTGGCGGTCAACGCCCTTGAGCTTTCCAATGTGGGCGCCACGTTGGCTTCGCGCGGCATGTGGTGCGAACCCAACCCGATCCGAAGCGTGACGGACAAGGATGGCCACGAGGTCTACATCGAGCGCCCTGCGTGTGAGCAGGCGATTGCCCCGGAGGTCGCCGCCGCATTGTCCCAGGGCATGTCACTGGACACCATCGAGGGCACCGCACAGCGCGCCGCTAACTTCAACGGCTGGCGCGCGCCGGTTGCCGCGAAGACGGGTACCACGGAGTCTCACCAGTCCTCGGCGTTCCTCGCCTTTACCCGCGGCGTGTCTGCTGCGCCGTACATTTTCAACGACGGCATCCAGTCCTCCCCGCTGTGTACCGGGCCGGTGCGCCAGTGCTCCTACGGCAACCTGTTTGGCGGCAACGAAGCTGCCGATACGTGGTTCCAGGGCGCCGGCCAAGTGCCAGGCGCGGCTTCTGCTGGCCTGCCTGAGTCTTCCTGGACGTACAAGAAGGGCACGCGCCGCGGCGTGTTGGACGAGGTGATTGGTATGCAGTCCGCCGCCGCCCGCTCCAAGCTGGAGGCGCAAGGCTTTACGGTCACCGTGGTCACCGTCAGCGGCGGCGGCGCGCCCGCAGGCCAGGTGGTGTCCGTGGCGGCAAGTGATCCGAACTTAACGCGCGGCACCATCGTCACCGTCAACATCTCCGACGGCACGGGCGCCACCACAACCTCCCCCACCGGCACGGCAACCACCACGCCGGGCGCCCCCACTACCTCACCCGGCGCGCCGACGGAGCCTGTGCCCGCGCCGAATCCCCCGGTAGACCTGGATGAGCTTGGCCGTCAGTTCGGTGACGTGGCTGACGGCATCCAGAGCCTGTTCAACAACTAGGCCAGCTAGCTCAGGCGCGCCTTCACAGCCTCGGAGATGCGCTTGCCGTCCGCGCGACCAGCGGCGGCAGCGGTAGCTTCCTTCATCACCTGGCCCATCTGGGCCATGGAGGTGGCGCCGGTGGAGTTCACGGCGGCGTCTACAAGCTGGGAAAGCTCCTCGTCCGTCAGCTGCTTCGGCTGGTAGACCTCCAGGATCTCCGCTTCCTTCAGCTCCTGGGCTGCCAGGTCCTCGCGGCCGTTGGTCTGGTAGATCTCGGCGGATTCGCGGCGCTTCTTGATTTCGCGGGCGATGATCTTCTGAATCTCGGACTCTTCGAGCTCGTGCTTTGCGCCCTCGGTCTCGGCGAGTTGGATGGCGGCGAGCAGCATGCGGATGGTGCCGGTGCGGTCCTTGTCCTTGGCCTTCATGGCCTCTTTCATGTCTGCGCGGATCTGGTCTTTGAATGCACTCATGCTTGCGAGATTACAGTGGTGTGAATGAAGAAGGTCATTGGAGCTTTAGGCTTATCGACGCTCACGTGGGCCATCACCCAAACCACCCACTTTCAGCTGCACGAATACGAACTGCCGTTGCTGCCGCCAGGCACGCTGAAGGGTTCACAGCGCGGTAAAGACGACTTCCGCATTCTGCACATCTCGGATCTGCACATGATTCCGGGGCAGAAGAAGAAAGTGTCGTTTGTCTCCGGACTGGCCGATTTGGAGCCAGACCTGGTGATCAACACCGGCGATAACCTTTCGGATACGCGCGCGGTGCCGTGGGTGCTCGACGCTTTGGGCCCGCTTTTGAACGTGCCGGGCGCGTTCGTCTTTGGCACGAACGATTACTGGGCGCCGAAGCCGGTTAACCCGCTGAAGTATTTGACCGGCGGCAAGCGCACTCCGTCTTACGTGGACCTTCCGTGGGAGGGCATGCGCGCGGCGTTTATTGAACGCGGCTGGCAAGACGCCACCCACAAGCGCCTGGAGTTCAAGGCCTCCGGCGTGCGCTTGGCCTTGGCGGGTGTGGACGACCCGCACCACGACCTTGATAACTACTCCAAGGTGGCGGGCGCCCCCAACCCCGATGCGGACCTCACAATTGGCCTTCTGCATGCTCCTTACAGGCGCGTCCTTGACGCCTTCGAGTCCGACGGCTACCAACTCGCCCTTGCCGGCCACACCCACGGCGGCCAGATCTGTTTGCCGGGGCGGCGCGCGATTGTGACGAACGCAGACATTGACCGCAAGCGTGCCTCTGGCCTGCACCGTTATGGACGCATGTGGATGGAGGTCTCCCCCGGCTTGGGCCAGTCGAAGTTCGCGCCGGTGCGCCTGTTCTGCCCGCCGACGGCAGTGCTGCTGCGGGTGGTTGAGCGCTCTAGCTAGTGGGTGGTTGCGCGCTGGTTTGGTGCTGGTTGCGCGCTGGCTGGGTGGCGATTTTGTCCCTGGCAAGAAGCGGAGTACAGTGTTGCGAGTACCGCGGGGCAAAAGCCGCAAGGTATACAACCGGGATATGGCGCAGCTTGGTAGCGCGCTTCGTTCGGGACGAAGAGGTCGCAGGTTCAAATCCTGTTATCCCGACCACATCACCTCCAGGGTTCACGCCCTGGAGGTTTTCTCGTTCTGTGGGTTAGGCTGGCGTGCCCGGCTTGCCTGGCGCAAACATCGGATAGCGCCCGACGCTGAACCGTCTAGTCGTCGACTGCACCCGGTGCGTGTCTAGTCCGACATCTCCTGGTTACCGAAGATCGGATGTCTGGCGTGCGCCGCGGAGGGCATCGATCCTTAGATAGCGCGTGAGCTTCACAAACGCTGACCCCTGGCCTGCTTCGTTATGCACTATTTCCACTGGGTTAGAAATGGTTTCCGGGGCTGCCGGATCGGACAGCAGGTAGATGACATAGTTTTTGTCAGCGGTGTAACCATTTCCAAGTCCGTGTTTCATGAGCTTTCCGATTTTCCGTGAACGCTCGTCACCGGACTCCAGCTTTTTCGCATGTTCTTTTGACCACTCCTGCGGAATATAGCGTTCCTCAATGAGGGGGAGTTCACGTGCTATGTGGGCTTTAGGCTCGGAGCTCACATACGTTGAGACTGATGTGGAGTGTGGGTCCTCCTTGGGCAAATAAAAGCCGAGGTAGGTAACTTCACGTCCTATACGTACGGAGTCTTCGAGAATGATCCCGTGCTTTGAGCGGTAGCAGTCATATAAAGGGTAGCGGAAGCTACCCTTGCCAGATTTCACTACTGAACGGTTACGCGTAGACGCAACGATCAAGGTGTCGGGTTCGTTTGGAACGTTAGGACGCTTCTTAAGTACGTCCTCAACTCGTGAAAGTGAAGAGATCCATTCGACAGCTGCTGGATCAATCCACGCTATTAGTCTTTCGATCTTCTTCATTTCAATAGCGGGGTCGATCGTCAGCAGTGAATCCTGGTGCGAGCATCGGTTGCGTAGCTGACGCAGGTCCTCGAGGGCGAGTCCGACTATTTGGGAATCTCGCTGGCCTGGGAATGCACGGTGAAGGTGTGAATTCCAAAGCGCTGATTTCTGAAAATCGCTTGGATAGACAAGGTCAGTCCAAAAACCGAGGTTGAGCTGGGAAATAATATCGTTCTTGTCTGGAGCCTTTTGTGTTTTTCGGTCCGTGAGGCGCGCTGCCACAGAGGCGATATTGTCCATGTTCGGCCGATTCCAGGGAAAGGACATCGGGTGGACCTTCTCAAGCTCCCGCATCATCGCGTTTCGGATAAGGACTTCAACATGATGTACTACTTCGAACAGTGCCGCAGAAATCGCTGCGTTCCACTCGTAAAGATCCCAAGCCTTTTCCTTGAAGCCCCCGGCTTGTTTGAGATATGGCTGGAACCGAGCTTCTGAAATCCACGAGATATTTCTTGGCATGAATTCCCTCCCAATTGCATGTTTCATTACCCCTTAATGCCGCAAGATTATATACTGCCTTGCAGACCGGTGAATGACCTTGTCTTCGCCGGTGAGGGTCTCGTTGAAGCGTATTAGCGCTTACGGGGCCCTCTTCCGGTTCACGAGTAGAAGAGGCTCGGAGTTCTGTGGAGCCCCTTTCGGCTAGTAGCCGGGTGTAGGTAGCTACAAACTTGGTAAGCGGCTGTAACTCGGCGGGCGGGGCAAGCGTTTATATAGGTGGACCCTGGATCGTCCGCGAAACGCAGAATCCACTACGCATTGAAGGAGCCACCCATGAAACTGCGTACCCTTGCCGCCGCGACCGCCTGCACGGTTGCCATGACCGCCCTCGCCGTTCCTGCAAACGCCGCCGAGATTGGAGAGCAGAAGGACGGACGCTGCGCAGTGAAGTTCAGCAAGGAAGAGCTGAACTACGCACGTGGCACGTTTGATCAGTCGAAGAAGATTGGTGACTATGAGCGTGCGCGCGATGTGGTGAAGGTGGTTGAGGGGGTGTTCGCGGAGGCGTCGGAACGCACAGAGCATGTGCAAGCTGTCTACGAGCAGGCGAAGCGCGACCTGGAAACCCTAAAGCCCACAACTGGGGCAACCCAGGAGGACGTTGATCTCAACAACTTCACCGTCAAGCCCGTGAAGGACACCGGCTTCCCGAAGATCCCCACAGTCTTCCCGCTGGAGAACACGGATGGGTTGACCAAGGAGCAGGTGGACAAGCTCAACGCGGCCTGGGTGGCGACGCCTTCCGGCCAGCTTGAGAAGCGCGTGAACAAATGGAGCACCTCGGTAAAGCTTGCGGAAAATGCGTGTGCCAGCGGCATCAGCAAGGTCATCGCGTTCCCGGAGGAATCCGACTACGCGGGTGGTGTGGTGCCGGGGGTGGATCTGTCCTCCATGAGCAGCCAGAGCGGCGAGAACAACTTTGACGTCATCGCTGGCGTGGTGATCTCCGTGCTTGTGGCACTAGTTGGCCTGGTGGCTGCGCTGCCGAAGTTGGGCATCCAGCTTCCGTTCG
Source organism: Corynebacterium riegelii (assembly GCF_016728505.1). Lineage (GTDB taxonomy): Bacteria > Actinomycetota > Actinomycetes > Mycobacteriales > Mycobacteriaceae > Corynebacterium > Corynebacterium riegelii. The sequence goes on along the minus strand of NZ_CP068159.1, from coordinate 841,239 downwards.
AGCTAAAGCTGTAGGCCAGCACCTGCAAGGAAATCAAACGCGTTGCGCTGTTGAACGTGGCCGGTGTCCAAGGCAATGCGGTCCCCGGTTAACAGCACGCAGCGCGCTCCCGCCGGCAAACCCTCAAATGAGGACAGTTTCCGTGCCAGCACCCGCTCATCCATGGCCGTGAGCGCGACCTGGACGTAGATGCTGGTGTCGCCTTTTCGCGCGAGGAAGTCGATCTTGCCGCCAGCGCCGATGCCGGTAAACACCTCGAATCGGCGACGCAGCAGCTCAAGGTAGACCTGGTTTTCCAGGTCATGTCCGGTATTGGAACCGCGACGACCTGTCAACGCGTCACGCAACCCGGCATCCACCCAGTAGTACTTCGGCGTGGTTTTCAACCATCCGCGTCCGCGCGTGTCGAAGCGGTGGCAGGGGTAGATCAGGTGGGCGTCGATAAGCAAATGCAAATACCTGTCAACCGTGTCCGTGCTGATACTGATCCCGCTGGATTTAAGTGTGTTGGCAATTTTGTTGGCGGACAGGGGTGATCCCGCGTTGTCGAGAACGAAGGCGGCGACGCGGAGGAACACTGCAGTGTCACGAATTTCGCCACGTAGGGCGATGTCGCGGGTAAAGATGGAATCAAAAAGATCGCGGTTAAGCTGGCGCACCAGATCCGGCGAGGGCTCAAGCACGCTGCGAGCAAAGCCGCCAGTGGTCATCCACCGCTGGTAGGAAACCTCAGCGGGTTCCGCTGCAGGGGTTTGTGTGAATTGGCGGAACTCCGCAAGCGAAAGCGGGAACACCTCCAAGGTGACGTAGCGCCCCGCCAGGTACGTCAGGCCTTCGCCAGCAAACATTGACGCGTTGGAGCCGGTGACGCATATTTCGAGCTTCTGCGCCGTGCGTAAAGAGTTGATCACCCGTGCCCACTGGTCCAACTCTTGAACCTCGTCCACGTGCAGGTACGTAATCGCATCCCGCTCGATCGCATCTAGGACGTAGCTATGAAACACGGTGGCGTCCCGGAGGTGGTCAAACGCCATGTCTTCAAAGTTGATGGTCAAGATCTGACTAGCGCTCATGCCCTTGGAAACAAGATGCTCGCGGTAGAGCTCCAACAGTGTTGATTTTCCGCTACGCCGCACGCCAGTGATTACTCGCACCAGGTCAACGCCTTGGACAGCAGTGAGCTCTGCAAGGTATTGAGGACGAGGAAAAGCACGCATGATTTACGAGTATAGTCGTAACATTTCTAAATTCAGCGCAGAGTTACGGTTACACTCGTAACTTTTCCAAGCCCTCACGCAACCAGAAAGGCGGCCCCTTTTTACAGGGACCGCCTTCACAGGTTCAGCGCTTAAAGCTCAAAGCTAGCGAATTACTCCTGGGAGGACCACTCCTTCGGACGCTTGCCCGGCTCAGAGGAACCACCCTTGAGGCCCCACACCGTCATACCCTGATCGAAACCTTCCTCAGTACAAGCCTGAGCAATCAAAGAGCCCAGCAGCGCAAGCGAGGCGATCACGCCGAGTGCGATACCCAACGGCTGCAACTGCTCGCCGTAGGCAGCGAACTGGCGGTTGACACCGTCAGCCTTCGCCTGCAGCTCACGCATCCACTCCGGATCTTGACGACGCTGACCGTGACCACCAACACCCCAATCATGCGTCGGCATCTTCTCCTGGAAGCGAGCGTTGATCTCAGCGGACGCAGCCTGAATCTGCGGACCAAATGCCTCATTGACGCCGTAGCCAATACCTGCCAGCAGACCGATCGGAAGCATCCACAGCAGCGGACTGTTCGTTGCAAAAGCGTTAGCAACACAACGCTCTGCCTTCTCAGACGAACCCTTCTTGTTGTCCGGGTCTGCCGGAGGCGTCGGCTCATCGGCCTTCTTCTTCGTACCGACCTTGATGATCAGCTTCTGCGGAGCCTTCTCTACAACGCTGCCGTCTTCACGGTGGATGCGCTCGCCAGGCTTACCCGGCTGCACAATCTCGTGCTTACCAGCTTCGAGCTCGGAGTCCTCTACAACCTCGTAGTCGTAGGAAATCTCCTCGGTCCAGCTGGTGCCTGCAGGCGGCTTGGTGCCAACACGCAGCACGCGCTCGACCGGCTTCTCCACCATCTCGGCGACAGGCTTGCCGTCGACAACCTTGATGGTGTAGCGGCCGTCCTTACCAGCAACGTCTTCGACTTCCTCGCCTGGCTTCAGGCTCGGGTCGTAAACGATCCTGGTGGTGTAGCGGACGTTGATATCGAGCTCACCTTCCGGCGTCGGCTGATCCGGGTTCTCCGGGTCAGTCGGGTCGGCCGGCTTGGTGCCGATGAGGATGACGTGATCCTGCTTCTCAACGAGCGTCTCTTCAGTGCCGTCGGAGTTGTGCTGAACCAGGCCGGGCTTGCCTTCCTGTTCAACCTTGTGCTCACCCGCCGGGATGGTGGGGTCAAGCTTGACCTTCACCTCGAACGGGATCCGTTCCTTCCACTCCTGACCAGCCGGCGGCTTGGTGCCAACACGGATGATCTTCTCGATTGGCTCCTTCACGACGTTCACCGAAGGCTGACCATTCTCGACGGTCACCTCGACCTTGCCGTTTGCACCTTCCTGGTCCACGATTTCCTGACCAGGCTCAAGCGTCTCGTCGTAGATGATCTTCGTGGTGTACGGAAGCTCGACTTCCTTCGGCTCGACCGGTGGGGTCGGTTCGTCGGTCGGCGGAGTCGGATTCGCAGGCTTCTTGGTACCGACGCGGATGATCGCCTTCTTCGGCTCCTTCGTGCGCTCGGTCTTCACCTCAGGCTCGCCGGATGGCTTGCCGTCGACAAGCTTCTGCGTGGAGGTGACGACCTCCTCGCCGAACTCGCCCTGCTCGATGACCTGCTTGCCTTCTTCAAGGTTCGGGTCTTCGACGATTTCGGTTTCGAACTCGACCAGGCGGGTGGTCTTGGAGACGACGCTGTCGTCCTCAAGGCCCGGGCCGAACTCGACGATTCGCGGAGTTGGCTCGGTGCGATCGGTGACCTCGGTCTTGGTGGCTTCACCGCTGGTACCTGTGAAGGTTGCGGTGTAGGTGGCTTCGCCGTCCTTGCCTTCCTGGACAACCCGAACCTCACCCGGAGCGAGCTCCGAGTTCGGACGCAGTTCCGTCGGGTACGGGATCGGCTCCTTCCACTCCACCTTGTCGGTAGCAGTTGCCTGCTTGGTGCCGACCTTGATCACCTTGGTGACCGGCTCGGTGGTGGTGGTTTCGTCGCCACGCGTTGCCTCGACGACCTTGCTGTTCACGATCTTCTGGGTGATCTTGGTGATCTTCTCACCAGGCTTGCCCTCGGTGACGATCTTGTACTCGCCGGCAGGGCTCTCCGGGTCGTACTCAATCACGGTGTCGAACGGAATCGGCAGCTTCTCTTCCAGCTCGTACGTGCCATCGGTCATGGAACCGACACGGACGATCTTCTTCCTCGGCGCCTTGGTCTGCTCGACGGTGATGCTCGGCTCGCCGTCCGGCTTGCCGTCCTTGATCTTCTGGGTCGAGGTGATCAGCTCCTCGCCCTTCTCGCCTTCCTGCTCGACCTTGGTCTGGCCGACCGGCACCGTGTTGTCCACGATGAACTCGGTCTCGAAGTTAACCTCGCGGGTCGTCTTCGACGTCAGCGTCTGGTCAGGAGTGGTCGGACCGTACTCGATGATCTCGTTGACTGGAGCCTTGGTCTGCTTCTCCTCAGGGGTGACCGAAGAGTCGTCGCCCTTGGAGGTGAAGTTGGCCGTGTAGGTCTTCTCACCCGGCTCGCCCTTCTGGACGATCTTGATCTCGCCCGGCTTCAGATCCGGGTTCGGACGGGTCTCAACCTCGAACGGAACCGGTGCCTTCCACTCGACCTTCTCAGAGGTCTCGGACGGCTTGGTGCCGACCTTGATCACCTGATCGACAGGCTTCTCGGTGATCTTCTCCTCGACGGTGGCCTCGCCATCCGGCTGGGAGTTGGTGACCTTCTGGGTGACCGTGGTGGTCTTCTTACCCGGCTTACCTTCGGTGACAACCTCGGACTTGCCAGCAGGCATGTTCGGGTCGTACTCGATCTTCACACCGAACGGGACCTCAGACTCGACGGTCTTCTTGGTTTCACCGGTGGTCTTGGTGCCGATGCGGATCTTGGCCTTCTTCGGGACCTTGGTCTGCTCGATGTTGATGCTCGGCTCGCCGTCCGGCTTGCCGTCCTTGATCTTCTGGGTGGAGGTGATGGTCTGCTCACCCGGGACGCCCTCTTCGTCGACAACTTGCTTGCCGGACTCGAGGGTGTCGTCGTAGACGTATTCGATCTCGAACGGGACCTCTTGGGTCTTCTTGCTGGTCAGTTCCTGATCAGGGATAGCCGGTCCGACCTCGATGATGCGAGTAACCGGTTCCTTGGTGGTCTCTTCCTCAGCAACCTGTGCCTCAGAGCCCTTGGCGGTGAACTTGGCGGTATAGGTCTTCTCGCCGTTCTCGCCTTCCTGGACGGTCTTCATCTCGCCAGGCTTGAGCTCTGGGTTCTCGCGAACCTCAGTCGGGTACGGAATCGGGAACTTCCAAGTCACGTCCTTGGCGCTCTCGGCAGGCTTGGTGCCGATAACGACGACCTCGTTCTTCGGTGCCTTGTGCGCTCCCAGGTGCCGTCCTTGTGCATCTTGGCTGCACCCGGCTCACCCTTGGTTTCGACCTTGTACTCACCAGCAGGGAGGGACTCGTCGAACTTGTACTCGACCTCGAACGGTTCCTCACGCTCCGGAAGTCCGAGGACATTGACGACAGCGTATGCAATATCCGTAGAACCGTCTTCGTAAGTCACGGTGACCGGAATCTTGACTTGCGTGCCCGGCTTTGCATCCGCAGGTGCGGTTGCAGTGATCTGGCCATTGTCGTCGATGCTGACATTCCAACCAGCCGGAACATCGCCCAGCTTGTAGGGGTTTTCCTTCGCAACGTTGACGTTGTCCGGCTTCTCAAGAGCAACCGGCAACGTTGCAGTCTCACCCGGGTAAACCGTTTCTACAGGGTAGGTCGGCTCAGCTTCCCAGCTGTTGGTGTGCTTCACCACGGTGGTGACGGGAACCTCTGGGCGGGAGCCGTCCGGGGTCTGGACGGTAACGGTGATGGTCTTCTTGTCGCCTGGCTTCGCGGTTGCCGGCGGGGTGGAGGAGACAACACCGGTCTTCGGGTCAATCTTGTATTTCCAGCCGTCGACTTTCTGCTCCGTGACCGGATTGCCGTCCTCGTCGTTACCGAAGGAGTAGGTCGAGTCTTGCGGCGCACCCGTTACCTGGTGGTCAACAGCCTGGTTCGGACCGGTGACCTGCACGTTGTACTGCGGGGCGACGTCGCCCTTGATCACAACGACGGTGCCCTTCACCTTCTGCGGGTCAGCGCCATCGTAGTAGGCGAGAACCGGTACATCCAGGATGTCGCCTTCCGGCGCATCCTTCGGGATGGTCGTGGTGATCTTGCCGGTGTTTTCGTCGATCTTAACGGTCCACGTCTTGCCGTCTTTACTCGTGAGGGTATTCGTGGTTTGACCGTTCTCGAAGGTGTAGCGCTTCGGAGCCTCGTCAGAGGTGTTACCGCTGAGGCCACGCTCAGGAACTTTCGGAGTCAGGCTGACCTTGGCGTTCGGCTTGTTGGTCACCGTGTCGTACTCAGGGACCTTGATGTCCACGATCGCCTGGAACTGGGTCTCAATCTCATCGTCGGTGCCATCCGGGTAGGTGGCTTTCACCTTCGGGGTGATGACGGTGCCCGGCGCGACAGAATCGTCTGCCTTCGCGGTAACCTTACCGGTTTCATCGACCGTAACGGTCCAACCGGACGGTACGGTGTCCGGGTCAACCTCAAACTTCGCTGGGTGAACTGCCTTGTGGCCCTTCATGATGGGCTTGAGACCGATCTGGGCGGTGAGCTCTTGTTTAATACGACCCTTGGTCAGACCCGGACGCACCAGGTCGGTGACCTGGGTGTTGTTCGGGTCGACAACCACGAGGAGTTCCAGCTCGTCCGTGGAGCCGTTGGAGTACTCCACCGTGATCACGGGGCGCGCGAAGGTGCCCGGACGTGGGTTCTCCGGAGCGGTGACGGTGACGTTGTAGTCCTCGTCAATCTCCACGGTCCAGCCCTCGTAGACGTACTTCTCGTCAAGAGTGGCCTTAGCTTCGAACCCCTTCTGATCCTTCTTCTTCGCCAGTTCCTTGATCAGATCAGGGGTCTGGGTGAAGGTGACCTTCTGCGGCTCGGTAGCAAGAGGACCGGTAGCGCTATCGACACCGGAGATGATCGAAGCGTCCGTCTTGTCATACTTCGGGTCGTGGTACTCGGTGTCATCCAGCGAGAACGCCTTGGAGTCGATGACGTTCGCCTTGCTGTAGCGATCCAGCGAGTTGGAGCTATCGAAGGCCTTGCCTTCGCCGGAGTTGTCGGAGTTGTTGTGCTCAACAGCGGCCTGGAGTTCGTCAACGGTACGCGGCTTCGCCAGAACGGAGAAGTTGACGTTCTTATCGGTCGCCAAGTCAGTACCGCGGTACTTCGGCCAGGTGAAGAAGATTTCACCGGTCGTTTCGTCGATACGCAGGTTCTGCGTACCACCGGAGGCTTCCGGGTCCGTGGTGCCGATGAACTTGCCGTTGCCGTCGTAGGCCTCCACGACCATGCGGGACATGGAATCGTCCGTACCGCCACCGTCGTCGTTCTGCACAGCAGGAATGTTGACGGTACCGACCTTGGTTTCGTCACCGGGCACGATGACGTGCTTCTCCCAGTTCTCCCACGACACCGTGATCGGGTTACATTCAATGTTCTCGCTCGGCCACGGGTTTACAACAGCTTTGAATTCCGAGCTGTCACCTTCCGTGGCTTTCAGGCCCGAAGGATTGTCCTTCGTGTAATTGCTCTGCCAGGCATAGCGCACGGGATTGGCGGCAGTGGCCGAAGCGAACTGCTTGACTTTCGCATCGGTCAGCTCTGCGTAGAGATTCAGGTTTCGTTGTGCGCGAGAACCAGTAATGTCGATGCTTTCGTCGGCCTTGTGCGTGACGCTCTTGTCAAGGAAGGTCTGGCCGGCCTCCATGGAAGGCACCTTGCCGGTACCCAAGACGCCGCCAAGGTTCGCCCCATTGGTGAAGTACCAATCGGCGAACGTGCGGTCCTTCGAGTTATCAAAGGAGACGCTTAAGCCCCACAGGGTCTTGTCGGGGCTATCTGTACTTGGCTCTAGGGTGTTCCAGCTGAAACCAGCCTGGCTGTGGTTAGCGGTGTCGGTCTCTGAAACAACACATGATCCGGCCGGCAGGTCGGAGGCCTTCTGGGCGCCCTTCTCCACCGCGCCGGACTTGTCGCGGATTCCGCCGGACAATGTGGCAGCCGCAGCGTACGGTGCCAGCGGGCCCGGGCCGACGACGCTCAGGCCACCAAGCGCGAGCGCAATCGCGGACGAGGCCGCGATTCCCGTACGCGCCCGTTTCTGCGAACGCTGAATCGAACGAGACGAATCAGTCACAATTACTCCTTCATAGATCCGCGAAGCACCTGCGCACCGCTACAACAAGGAAAGCGACGTTAGCCGCTACCAGATCAGTCCAGCACGTAAACACTCAATGCGATTAGCTTTACGCATGCCCAATAGGGCAGACGCCTCAACTGTTCCACAGGTTATGGCCAAAAATCAACCGGAACAACAGTGAATAACAAGGTAAAACTTAGGAGTTTTGCCGCCATCCGAGACATTTGCAGTTTCAAGGATTTTTACCCAGCATGATTTGCCTGCGTATGGCGCTGCATATCGCACTACCTGTAAGTACGTATAAAATTCTCTATGACTGAGGCATCAGTCACATCGCGCGAATTACAAAGCGCGTGGACGGCGCACGCCAGCCAAGCCGACTGCCGCTACCATCATGCAAAGCAACGCCGCGGAAACGATCACACGGTAGTCCCCCGCGTTGCCGGCGGTAGTGACGGCGGCAGTGATCCAGTGCATGGGGAATACCTGGGAGACAGACTCCCACGCGCCTTCAAGCGGGGCGCTCGCCGCCTGACGCCACACCCAGCCCACCAGGCCGGTCTGCACCACGGCCAACACGCCTGCCAGCCCAAGCCCGGCGCGCGCCCCAAACACACCGGCAAACACCTGCGTCAGGCCCGCCGAGGCAAGCACGCCAAGCGCCAACGCGCCGCCGATCCCGGCCAGCGCCACTGCGCCCAGGTTGGTGCCAACGATCCACGCCAGCGCCACACCGGCTGCGGCGACAAACACGGTGCCCAGTGCCAGGACCCACGCGCGCCCGCGCCCAATAGTCGCGGCAAACCACCCGGCGGCACCTAATGCCAGACCACCGAACACGGCCAGCGCTGCCAGAAGCATCGCCGCGATCGGGGAAAACCCAACGCCAACAGCACCAGCGCCAGCATCCGCCCCCGCCACGGCTGGCGGCAGGGACGCACGCACGTCCCTCATCTTCGCGGAGGATTGTTGGGCAAGAGTGTTGATCTTCGCCGTGCCGTCGACAAGCTGGGAAATGCCCCCGGCTGCCTCCTGCACCTGGCCTTCAAGCTCAGCAAGCCCCGAAGCCAAGGACGCGGCACCGTTGGTGGCTGTATATATACCGTCGTGATACGCGTAGCCCGGTACGGCTAGTTGGTTGGCAAGGTCACGGGAGCCGTCACGAAGCTGGTTCATCTTCGCCACCGCATCCGCCGGGATCTCAGCCGTAGCCGCCTGGTGTCGAAGCTCCTGCAACGACTCACGCGAGGCCACCACGTCCGGGTCTTTGCTGTCCTTTGTGGCCTCCAAATTACGGTCAATCGCCGCAACCACCTGGCCCCGCACCGCCTCAAAGCCGGCGACCTGGGCCACAATCTCGCCGACGGAATCAGCCAGCTGCGTCGCGCCCGCACCAAGCTGGCCAGTGCCCGCCTGCAGCTGCACCATGCCGTTGGAGAGCTCCTGGGCGCCGCCGCGAGCCTGCGCAATGGCGTCTACAAGCAACCCCTTGCCCTCATCCAACTCCCCCACACCATTGACCAACTGGCCGGTGCCCGTGGTGAGCAGACTCAACTGGGACGCTGCATCAGACGCTGCCCTGCGCGTATCAGCCAGCGGGTCAGTGGTTTGAGCACTTTGGTCCGAGGGGTCTGCCTGGCTCACCCACGTGGACGCAGGCTGCATCGGCAACAACACCGCCGCGAGAAAAACCAGCGGAACTATACCCAGACGCCACTTCATGGCACAGTATTTAACTAAAGCTACTGCCAATTTACGTGGAGGCGCACCGTCGTGGCAGCAGTTGCTACGCTGGTATTCGCGTTTTTATCAGCCAGCCCCTACAACCTAGAAATATTCACCATGACTCTTCCACTCGTGCTAGCACTCGTGGCGGCTGCGGTGATCCTGTCTCCAATCTTGGTGCGCGTGATGGACCGCGCGGCCGGATACCCAATCGCCGCCCTGCTGTTTGCGGCTGCGATTGCGCTGGGATCTCACTTAAGCGACGTCGCTGCGGGCACACCACTGACCTGGGGCTTTACGTGGGCCCGTGACATCTTCGGCCCGGGAACCGGCGTGGAGTTTGCCATGCGGGCAGACGGGTTGGGCATCTTCTTCGCTCTACTCGCCCTAGTCATTGGCGGTGTGGTGATGTGTTACTCAGCCGCCTACCTGCCCAAGAACGAGGGCAACACCAGCTTCTACACCATCATGACGGCCTTTACGCTGTCTGTGCTGTTGCTGGTGCTTGCAGATGATGTGGTGCTGCTGTTCATCGCCTGGGAACTGGTCTCTATCGCGTCGTTCATGCTGATCGCGCGCTCCGGCTCCTCCGGCGAGGCAGGCTCCTACCGCACGCTGATCCTGACCTTCTTCGGCGGCCTGACCCTGCTTGCAGCACTTGCCATCGCCGCGGTCAACACCGGCACCACCTCCATGCAGGAGCTTTTGCTTCACGACGTCTGGCGGGACAACCCCTCCCTCACCACCACAGTGGCGGTGCTTGTGGCTGCCTCCGCGTTTACTAAAGCGGCGCAGTTCCCTTTCCACTTCTGGCTTCCAGAAGCCATGGCGGCCGCCACTCCGGTGTCCGCATTCCTGCACGCAGCGGCTGTGGTGAAGGCTGGCGTCTACCTGCTGCTGCGTTTCTCCACCATCTTTGCGGACCAGCCGACCTGGAACGTGATCTTGACGTCTGTTGGCCTGTTCACCGCACTGATGAGTGCAACGTTTGCAATTACCAAGACGGACCTCAAGCACCTCACGGCGTACTCCACGGTGAGCCACTTGGGCTGGATTGTGGCCGCCATTGGTATTGGTACTCCGCTTGCGCTGGCTGCGGCGCTGACGCACACGCTGGCGCACGCGCTGTTCAAGTCATCGCTGTTCATGCTGATTGGTGTGGTGGACCATGAGGCCGGATCGCGTGACATGCGGCGTTTGGGCAAGTTGTACGACAAGATGCCGTTCACGTTTGCCTCCACCGTGGTGGCGGCTGCCTCTATGGCCGCTATCCCGCCACTGTTCGGCTTCATTTCTAAAGAATCCATCCTAGGCGCGTTTGAAGATTCCCGCTACGGCGCGCTCCTGCTCACCATCGGTGGCGTGGCTGCGCTGTTGACCTTTGTCTACTCCGCAAAGATTGTCTTCGGTGCGTTTGTGGACGGCCCGAAGGACATGTCCCACGTCCACGAAGCGCCGGTGCGCCTCTGGCTACCGGCCGCGCTGCCGGGCTTGATGTCTTTGGTCGTGCCGCTGCTGCTCACGCAGGTGGACGGCCCGATCTCTGCGGCCGTGACCGCGATTACCGGCGAGGAATACTACTCCCACCTGGCCCTGTGGCACGGCGTAACCGCACCACTTCTGGTTTCCACTGCCGTGCTGGTTGCCGGCGTGCTCTTTGTCATCTTTGCCCGCAAGCGAGTCTTCGCCACCGTAGAGAACAAGCAGCTGCTGCCCTTTAGCGGCAACGAGGTACTCCACGGCGTAAACGTTGGCTCCACTTCAGCCGGCCGCGCCCTGGGTGCCGTGGCTGACGGCTTCAACCCGTCGCGCCACCTCTTCCCAGTGCTGTTCCTGGTGGTTGTCTTGGGCCTGAGCACCGCACTGTTTACAGACGGTGTAGACGGCGTACCACTGGCACCCCGCGCCGAGGGCCTGGACGTGTGGTGGGACCTGATCCCGTTTGGCATCATCGCCCTGTCTGTCATCGGCATGATCACCACCCGTTCGCGCCTGGCCACCACCGTGCTGTTGGGCACCACGGGTGTGGGCATCACGCTGCAGATGCTGATGCTGGGTGCACCGGACGTGGCGCTGACCCAGCTGGTGGTGGAGTCCCTGACCGTTGTGGTGATGATGATTGTGCTGCGCTACCAGCCGCGCACCTTCCCGCGCACCCCACGCAGGCGCCAAGTCACCGCAACGGTGTTCGCGCTGCTCTCCGGCATTGTGGCCTTCCTCGGCGTGTACACGCTGCTGGGACGCCACGACCGCTCTGAGCTGGGCATGTGGTACATCACCCAAGGCGGTGAGGTGACCGGTGCGGACAACATAGTCGCAGCCATCCTGGTTGAGTTCCGTGGATTCGATACACTCGGCGAGCTTTCCGTGCTGGGTATGGCCGCCGTGGTTATCGCCGCGGTCACCCAATCCATGCCGCGCCACATGTTTGAGGCCGGCACTCGCCCGCGCCCATTCGGCCAGTCCCAGTTCAACTCCCTGCCAATGCGCAAGGCCGCCGCCATGGTGGCGCCGGTGCTCTTGGTCCTGTCCATTGTTATTTTCTTCCGCGGCCACAATGCCCCGGGCGGTGGTTTCGTTGCCGCGCTAGTGATGGCCACGGCATTTGCAATGAGCTACCTCTCCCGCGGCGCGGACGCGTACGTGGTGGGCCAGCGCACCCCGATCAAGCTTGCGGCTATTGGCATCATCGTTGCCATTTCCTCCGGCCTGCTCGGGCTTATTGAAGGCGGCTTCCTCTACGCCCTGCACGGGGAAATCGTCGGCCAGCACTTGAGCAGCTCCCTGATCTTTGACTTTGGTATTTACCTGGCCGTGCTTGGCATGGTCACCCAGGCCATCAACGCACTCGGCGGCTACCTGCGGCCGGGTACAGAGGTGCGCAACCTCGACTACACGCGCGATGAGCCGGATAACCCGCTGCCTTCCATTCCGGAGCCGGAGCAGCCGGAGAACGCCGTCGCGTCTCACCCGAAGCCGCTCAACCCGGCAGACAACCCGCTACCCGTCTCAGCGAAGGAGCTTTAAACCATGGTTATGGCACTATCCATCGCAATGCTTGTTGCGGGAGCCGTTTACCTAGTCCTGCAGCGCGGCATGGTCCGCGTGGTCTTCGGCATGTCTTTGCTCGGCCACGCAGGCAACCTGACACTGTTGGCCACCGGCGTTGGCGCTTGGCGTGGAGAGGCCTTCCCGTCTCGCACCCCCATCGAGGACATCGCCGACCCACTGCCCCAGGCGTTTGTGCTGACCGCCATTGTGATTGCAATGGCCACCACCACAATCCTGCTGATGCTGGCGTCCCTTGGCCGCGATGATGACACGTCGGACAACCCGACTGGCACCGACGCCGCATACGACAAGATGCGCCTGAGCCCCTCGGCCCTGTCTACCGCCGGCCGCCGCGCGCGCCTGAACCCCAAGAAGCTTGAAGAGGTACACAACATGGATGTCTCGGAGGTGAACCGATGACCGCAGGAGCAGTCCTTCCCATCTTCGTTGCACTTCCACTCATCGTTTCAGCCATCACCGCGCTGAGCCCGAGCAAGAAGCTTAACGACGCTCTGTCGATCCTCATCCCCGCCATCAACCTCGCCGGCGGCATCTGGCTCTACGCCTACACCTCAACGCATGGCACCATTGGCCACGTCATTGGCAAGTACCAAGGCGGCGTAGGTATCTCCTTCGGCGGCGACCAGTTCTCTGCCGTAATGCTGGTGGCAACCATGATCGTGGCGATCACCGCCAACTGGTTCGCCATCGCCGTGGGTGAAACCCAGGCACGCTACTTCACCTCCCTGACCCTTGTGCTGGTCACGGGTGTCACCGGCGCGCTTCTGACCGCGGATCTGTTCAACTTCTTCGTCATGATTGAGGTCATGCTTCTGCCGTCCTACGGCCTGATCGCCATGACCGGCACCCGCCACCGCCTGCTGTCTGCCCGCACCTTCGTGCTGGTGAACCTGGCGGCCTCTACCCTGCTGCTGGTTGGCGTGGGCTACATCTACGGTGTCGCCGGCGCGGTGAACATCGGCGCGCTGCGCGGCGCCGCCGCCGGCAACGGCCCGATCACCGTGGCCACCGGCCTAGTCATCATCGCCGTTGCCGCCAAGGCGGGCGTGTTCCCCGTCCACACCTGGCTGCCGCGCACCTACCCATCCACCTCCGCTGCGGTGATGGGCCTGTTCTCCGGCCTGCACACCAAGGTTGCGGTCTACATGCTGTTTCGCATCTGGGTAGTCATCTTTGACATGGATGAGCGCTGGAACACGCTGATCATCGTGATCATGGTGATCTCCATGCTGATCGGCGGCTTCGCCGGTCTTGCCGAGGACACCATGCGCCGCGTCCTGGCCTACCAAATGGTCAACGGCATGCCGTTCATCCTGGTCATGCTGGCGTTTACCGCAGGCGGCGGCGACGCAGCCCGCTACGCCCTGGCCGCGGGCCTGCTCTACACCGTGCACCACATGATCACCGTCGGCGCACTCGTGCTCAACGTCGGCGCAATTGAAGAGACCTACGGCACCGGCACCATCTCCAAACTCGCCGGCATTGCACGCCGCGACCCGCTGACGTCCGCCGTCTTCGTCGCCGGCGCGTTCTCCATCGTCGGCTTCCCACCATTCTCCGGCATCTTTGGCAAGGTCACCATCATGCTGGCCGCAGCCCAGCCCGGGGATTGGCGCTCTTGGGTGGTCATCACCACCATCATCGTCGCCTCCTTCGGTGCGCTTCTGTCCATGATGCGCGTGTGGAAGGAAGTGTTCTGGGGACGTCCAATGCAGAACTACCCGGAGGCGTTGAATGTGAGGTGGCGGTTCATGTTGCCGTCGGCAAGCATGATGCTCCTCTCACTGGCTATGTTCATTGGAGCCGGCCAAATGTGGGATGCCTCCACCACCGCCGTAGACAGCCTGCTGAATGTGGACGCCTACTCCACCGCCGTACTTGGCACCGACCCAGTCGGCGTACCCAACCTGGCCGAACTGCAGGGAGGTAACTAAATGCGCTACATCGCCTACGCCCTCTGGATCATCAAAGAAATCATTGTCTCCGGTATCCAAACCAGCGCCGCAGCATTCAAACCGAAAACCGGGCTCAAACCCGTAGTGATCTACTACCCACTGCGCCTGACCACAGACTGGGAACTGTTCTGGTTCTCCACCTCAATCACCGTCACCCCCGGCACCATGTCGGTGGGACTGCGGCACAGCGCGCACCCCGGCGAACCCGAAATCCTCATCGTGCAAGCCGCATTCGGCGAAGACCCGATAGACCTCATCGAAGGGTTGGCGGACATGGAAGAGCACGTCAACCCAGCCGTGAAATCCATCCCATTTGATGCGCAGGCTGTGGAATGGGAACCATACATTGACCACGGCGACACCACCCCAGAGCAAGACCTGCCGCCCGCAGAAAGGATGAGCTAGCATGCCTACCAGCACGTTTGAAGCCATCATCATGGCCTGCATCATCATCATCGCCATCTGCCTGCTGGTGGCACTCGGCGCACTGATCCTAAGCAAGGACGAACTGACCCGCGCCGTGCTCTCGGACATGGTGTTCTACGCCATGGTGGCCATCTTCCTCGTCTGGACCCTGATCACAGAAACCATGATTGGCTACGACATCGCAGTACTGGCCGCCCTTGCCTGCGGCGTGGTGCCGACGATCTCCATGGCCCGCATCATCTCAAGGGGGCGCCGCTAATGGCTATCTACGAAATCATCGTTGCCGCGCTTGTCATCGTGGCCACCATCTTCATCATCGCCGCAACCCTTCTGCAGCTGCGCGCACCCGACGCTTTGACCCGCGCCAACCTACTCGGCCCCCTGGTCACCATGGCATTTCCCATCCTGGTTGTAGCCAAACTGATCTACTCTTGGTCCACCACCGGCTTCAGCGCATGGGAACTGGCGCTTGCCATCATCGCCATCGCAGGCGTATGGATCGTCGGCTCTGTAGGCACCTTTGTCATGGGCCGTGTGCTCTACGGCGTGACCGTCAGTGACAAGCGCGAAGCTAGTGCTGGTGTTCAAACCCCGGTTAACGGCAGTGAGCAGGCCTGAGTACGACTATGTGACCAACCTCGCCCTGCAAGCAGGACGAGGTGATCGCGCTGCCCTTGAGCAGTTCATCGCCGAGACACAAGACGACGTCTGGCGGCTTCTCACCAACCTGGCCGGGCGCGAATACGCCGACGACCTAACCCAGGAAACCTACCTGCGCGTACTGAAAGCCCTGCCGCGGTTTGCAGGACGCTCCAGCGCACGCACCTGGCTTCTGTCCCTTGCCCGACGCACCTGGGTGGACTCCGTACGCCACGACATGGCACGCCCCCGCTCCGCCGAAGGCGACTACTCCGACTACTCGGTCGCCGCCGCCCTAGAACCCAGCCCCGACAACGCCACCACCTGGTCCGAAGTCATGGACGCCCGCGCCATGCTCGACGGCCTTGCGCCCGAGCGCAAAGAAGCCATCGTACTCACCCAAATCCTTGGCTACACCTACGAAGAAGCAGCCAAAATCGCCGGCGTGCGCGTTGGCACAATCCGCTCCCGCGTCGCCCGGGCACGCGCCGACCTCATCGCCGCCGGCGGCGCCGGCGCCGCGGATAACACACAGTAATTTCTGAGACGGTCTAAGATAAGAGAACTGTTTTGTTCAACTAAAACCCGTTGGGAGCGGGCTCACATGCTCAGAACCGCAACAATTATTTCTTTTGCTTTCATTGGCACCCTGGTCGGCGCAGGCTTCGCCTCCGGCCAGGAAGCACTTTTGTACTTCGCTGCATTTGGCACCCAAGGCATCTGGGGCGCCGTCTTGTCATCCGCACTGATGATCATCGCCGGCGTGACCATCCTGCAACTCGGCTCCTACTTCCAGGCCGACGAACACATGGAAGTCTTCGGCGGCATCTCATCCAAGATCATGTCCTGGGTGCTTGACATCGCCACCATTGTCACCCTGTTCTCCATCGGCTTTGTCATGTTCGCCGGTGCAGGCGCCAACCTCAACCAGCAATTCGGCATACCCGTCTGGATCGGCGCCGTCATCATGCTGGTTGCCACCCTCGGCGTGGGCATGCTCGACGTGGACAAAGTCACCGGCGCCATCGGCGCACTCACCCCAGTGCTGTTGATCATGGTCATCTTCGGCTGTGGCTGGACCCTGATCAACGCCCACCCGGACTGGGGTGCGCTCAACGCATACGTGGCACAAAACGTAGACACCACCCTGCCTAACTGGTGGATCGGTGCGCTGAACTACACCGGCCTCAACGTCATCTGCGTTGCCTCCATGGCAACCGTGATTGGCGGCAACCAGCTGGACACCCGCGCAGCCGGCCTCGGCGGCCTCTTCGGCGGCATGGGCTACCTGATCATGCTGCTTCTTTTGTCCATCTCCCTGCTGGTGAAGATTGAGACCGTCTCCGGCGAAGACATGCCGCTGCTCTCCCTGATCAATGAGGTGCACCCAACGCTTGGTCTCATCATGGCCCTGGTCATCTTCGGCATGATCTTCGCCACCTCCCTGGGCATGTTCTTCGCCCTGGGCAAGCGCCTCGCCCGCGGCCGCGAAAACCGCTTCCGCCTCATCTTCATCTCCGCCTGCCTCATCGGCTTCGTCCTGTCCTTTGTGGGCTTTAAGGAACTGGTCAGCGTTGTCTACCCGATCCTGGGCTACTTGGGCGTCCTGCTCATCGCCGTTGTCACCGTCGCGTGGCTGCGCGGCGCACCGAAGTTGCGCAAGGAAGGCGACCGACGCCGCCGCGCACTCGAACTGACGCGCCTGAAGATGGACCCGCGCGAGCGCTTTACCAAGAACGACCAGCGCGAGCTGGAGCACGTCACGTCCATGTCCGTGGTTGATGACGAGGAGCTGTCGGAAGCTCTGGAGGAGGAAGTGGCACAAGAGCTTCTTGACGACGACGACGTCGACTTCAGCCACGAAGACCGCGACTCCGACCCCGTTGTCTACGTCTCCTACACCGAGCCGGTCACTCACGAAGAGTACGAGCGCGAGCCCGATGAGCCGTGGAACGACAAATCCATCGACGAGCTCATCGCCGCCGACGCTGAGGAGGCCGCCGAGGCAGCAGCCGAAGAGGAGGAAGGCGGCCAGACGCGCCTGTAGGGCATAAACGCTAAATGCAGCTACTTACACCCGGCTACCAAGCGAAAAAATCGCTGGTAGCCGGGTGTAAGTAGCTGCAAACGTTTTACTGGGCGTCGGCGCTACTGGGCGTCGGCGCGCTTCTTCGCCAGCGACTCGCGCACCTTCACCTCTAGGTCCGCATCTACGTTGCCCCAGTAGGCGTAGACGCGCTCCTCGACGTCCTTGTTCTTGATTGCCAACATCTTGTTGGTGATGTTGTGGACGAAGCGCTCCTTCTCACCATCATCGAACACGTCGCGGTAGAGCGTACGGGCCTGGACGAAGTCATCATCCTCAGCATGCTTCACGTACGCCGCGCGCACCAGGTCGGTGCCGTGCGGGTCCGGGTTGACGTAGAGGTTCTCCGCCTGGCCGTAGTCGGTGAAGTTGGAGGAGGAATCCTCGCCATTGTCCAGGTAGCCGGCGCCCTTGCCGGTGCGGTTCGGCGAGTAGTTCGGCTCGTTCTCCTCGTTGAAGAAGTACGCCATGGAACCACGCTCCGCATACGTGTTCACATCGTTGATCGGGCGGTTGACCGGCAGATCCTTGTAGTTCGTGCCGATACGGTAGCGCTGCTGGTCAGCGTACGCGAAGACGCGTGCCTGCAGCATACGGTCCGGTGACAGACCCACACCCGGAACCAGGTTCGCCGGGTCAAGCGCCAACTGCTCAATCTGGGCGTGGAAGTTCTTCGGGTTACGGTTCAACACGAAGTAGCCGACCGGGATCAGCGGGTAGTCCTTCTGGGACCAGGTCTTGGTCAGATCGAATGGGTTAAAACGGTAATCCTTCGCCTCTTCGAACGGCATGATCTGCACCTTGACGTCCCAAACAGGGAAGTCGCCGGTCTCGATGGCGTTGAACAGGTCAGCGCGCTGGAAGTCCGGATCGGTACCGGCCTTCTCGGTAGCTTCCTCGTCGGTAAAGCACTCCCAGCCCTGGCGGGTCTTGAAGTGGTACTTCACCCACACCGGGGTGCCCTCTTCATTAATCCACTGGAAGGTGTGGGAACCGAAGCCGTCCTGGTGACGCGAGGTCTTCGGGGTGCCGCGATCACCCAACAGGTAGGTCACCTGGTGCGCGGTTTCCGGGGTGCGGGTCCAGAAATCCCACTGCATCTCATCATCACGCAAGCCCGAGTTCGGCTGACGCTTCTGAGAGTGAATAAAATCAGGGAACTTCATGCCGTCACGCAGGAAGAACGTCGGCGTGTTGTTGCCCACGATGTCGTAATTGCCGTCCTCGGTGTAAAAACGCAGCGCGAAGCCGTGAACGTCACGCCAGGTGTCCGGCGAGCCAGCCTCACCAGCCACTGTGGAAAAACGAGCCGCCATCGGGGTAACAGTGCCCGGCTGGAACAGCTTCGCCTTCGTGTACTTGGACACGTCTTCCGTAATGTGCAGCTCGCCGAAGGCGCCGTGCCCCTTGGCGTGCGGGATACGCTCCGGAACGTTTTCCCTGTTGAAGTGGGCTAGTTTTTCAATCAGATGGATGTCATTGAGCACATTGGCTCCCTGACGCCCCTGGGTGATCGAAATGTTCTCCGACGCAACCGGCTGCCCACCCAGCTGGGTGGTCTGACCCTTGCCAGCGGGACGCTCGCCCCTTGCGACGATCTCTTCCGCCCTACTCTTCTCCGTCAATGCTTTTCTCCTCTACAGCGTTATCGAATGCGTGTACCCATCAACCCTATAGATTTTCCAGAGCCTGCGCCGAAGTGCAGAGCACACTTGGGGTCTGTTGGTAGAGGTTCGCATGAAAAAGCCCGCGGCAGGAATGAACTAGCCTTCGAAAATTGGACTGGTTTAATTCTAGGTGGTTAGGGTGCCTGCTTGGATTATCTCCGTGCGGGTGACGTTCTCGTTGTGGCGAGCATTGACCGGCTTGCCCGGTCGGTGGTGGATCTGCGGTGCATTGTTGATGCGGCCGTCGATTAAGGCGCGCAGGTTCGGTTTGTCAAAGAGTCGTTGGTGTTTGGAGCGGGGAGTGATCCGCGCTCTGATCTGATGCTTGGCATTCTTGGCTCGTTGGCGGAGTTCGAGCGGGAGATTATTCGAGAGCGTCAAGCAGAGGGGATCGCCGCGGCGAAAAGCGCGGCGGCTAGGTGTCCACCGATCAACGATCTACCGAGCACTAGCTGATTAGTCTTTTTGTCGCGCTCGCGATCTTCTTGGAGTGCCTGTTCCATGAAACCGAGCGTGATTTCCTCGGATGCATCTTTGATCGCTAGGGGCTCGTAGTCGGCGGCAACATGATCCCAGTGGATCTTTTCAAGTTTCGGCAGTGCGGCCCACAGCGCCATGCGGAGGTATGTTCCGCGGCTTCGCCCAGTGCGCTCCTGGCGCTGTATCTCGCCCATTTTTTAGCGTTGACCAGCTCGGTTGCTCCACCCTAGCGCTGTGCCCGTAGACAGCCACAGAGGATTTCTTGTACTCAAGCAGGCAAAGTCCGGCCACGTGCGTCGTAGAGACCGGAAAGACGAAGCAGTGAAACTGATCCGTGCCTAGGGATCCCAGCACCCGCTACGAAGGTCGCTCGCGCAGCGCCCTAACCAAGCAGATGCAACCCAAGCGTCTAGGGACGGAAGCTGATGCGGTACATGAGCGCCCAGGTATTAGTGTCCGTGAGCTCGCACCAGTAGTGGTGATCCTCGTCTCCTTCAGCTCGAACGCTGCGCCAGTACTCGCATTCTTGCTTGCTGTTGTAGAGGCTATAAACCTCCCGCCAGGCAATGTACGGGGCTGCCCCGCCTGCATTTCCTTCATTGACCACAGTTCGGGAAGTGGCGGCTGAAGCTGGTTGCATTGACAGACCGGCTAGCGCTGCTCCGGCGATAATGGTCGCGGCAATGACTGTCTTAGTTTTCTTCTTAGTTTTCTTATCCATGTGCAAATAGTGGCACAAGTCTCAATGCTGTGCAATAGTTGACACACAACACAAGTCACTGCAACAGATTGGAAACCGCGTGAACACAGAGAATTTCCACTGGCTCCTGACGAAGACTCTAGAGGGTCCCCTGAAAGAAATGGATTCCCCGCGAATGAAGAATTGGGCCGAGTCTCAGCTTGCCGGGATTGAAGCGGGAAACGAATTTGATCCCATTCAGGCGATCTATTCTTTACTTCTTCCACTGGCGGCAATCGAGCAAGATAGCCGGAAACCAACTTCTGAATAGCGGCCTTTTTCATAAATCAAAAGCGTTAATGGCGACGCTTCGCCGTGCGATGTTGGGGCACGATAATTCGTCGTGTCGGCCCTGTTGGTAGAGGCTCGCATGAAAAGCCCGCGGCCGGAACCGCGGGCTAGACCATTAGCTAGACCAATAGCTAGACCAGGAGCTCGGCGATCTGGACCGTGTTCAGCGCCGCACCCTTACGCAGGTTGTCGCCGGAGACGACGAAAATGAGGCCGCGGTTGCCGTCCACAACCTGGTCCTGGCGGATGCGCCCCACTAGGGAGACGTCCTTGCCGGTGGCCTCAAGCGGCGTCGGCACCTCAACAACCTCCACACCCGGCGCGCCCGAAAGCACCTCGGTTGCCTGCTCGGGCGTGATTGCCTCGGAAAACTCGGCGTGTACCACCATCGTGTGGCCTGTGAACACCGGGACGCGCACGCAGGTGCCCGACACCTTCAGCTCTGGCAGGCCAAGAATCTTGCGCGATTCGTTGCGGAGTTTTTGTTCTTCGTCGGTTTCGTGGGTGCCGTCGTCAAGCAGGCTGCCCGCAAGCGGCAATGCGTTGTAGGCGATCGGTGCGACGTACGGGCCGAGGTTGGCCGGCGAAAGCTGCGAACCGTCAGCGGCGAGCTCCGTGTTGCGCACGCCGATTTCTGCAACCTGGTCCGCGAGCGCCTGGACGCCAGCGACACCGGAGCCGGAAACCGCCTGGTAGGAAGCCACGCGCAAGGAAACCAAGCCGGCAGTGTCGTGCAGCGCCTTGACCACGGGCATAATCGCCATCGTGGTGCAGTTCGGGTTGGCAATGATGCCCTTCGGCAGCGCCTTGGCGTCCGCCGGGTTGACCTCGGAAACGATCAGGGGGACCTCGTCGTCCTTGCGCCATGCAGAGGAGTTGTCCACAACCTTCGCGCCGGCGGCTGCAAAGACGGGAGCCCACTCGCGCGAGGTGGTTCCGCCTGCGGAGAACAGGGCGATATCCACGTCCGCAACGGACTCTTCGGTGACCTTGGTCAGGTCTTCAACCTCAACGGGGGCGTCGCGGAACTGAAGCACCTTGCCCGCGGAACGGGGCGAGGCGAAGAAACGAACGCGGTCACATGGGAAGGAACGGTCCTCCAAGATGGAGCGCATTACCTGGCCAACCTGGCCGGTGGCGCCAACTACAGCAACGGTGGTCATAACGTGAAATCTCCTTTAGCGGCCTGTTTAGCGGCCTGTTTAGCGGCCGGTACCTGCGTAGACAATTGCGGCTTCTTCGCCGCCTAGCTCGAACTTGCTGTGGATGGCGCGTGCGGCCTCTGCCAGCTCGTCCTGGTCCACCACTGCGGTGATGCGGATTTCAGAGGTGGTGATCATGTCAATGTTGATGCCGGAGTCACGCAGCGCCTCGGTGAAGTCTGCGGTGACACCCGGGTGGGACTTCATGCCGGCGCCAACCAGGGAGACCTTGCCAATCTGGTCGTTGTAGGTGATATCGTCCCAGCCTTCGGCGTCCTTCATGGCGCCGAGCATCTCCATGGCGCGCGCACCGTCTGCCTTGGGCAGGGTGAAGGTGATGTCCGTTTTGTTGTTCTCAATGGAGGAGATGTTCTGCAGCACCATGTCAATGTTGATCTCTGCGTCTGCCAGCGCGCGGAACACCTTGGCGGCTTCCCCTGGCGTGTCCTGGATGCCCAGGATGGTGATCTTTGCCTCCGCGTTGTCGGTGGCTACACCGGTCAATACTGCTTCTTCCACAGGGATATCCTCCAATGCTCCGGCGACAAGGGTGCCGGGGTCGTTGCTGTAAGAGGAACGTACTCGCATGGGCACGTTCCAGGCGCGCGCGTATTCAACGCTGCGCAGGACCAAAATCTTCGAGCCGGACGCGGCCAGTTCCAGCATCTCTTCGAAGCAGAGCTTGTCCAGCTTGCGGGCGTCCGGGACGATGCGCGGGTCTGCGGTGTAGACGCCGTCTACGTCGGAGTAGATCTCGCATTCGTCCGCACCTAGTGCTGCCGCCAACGCTACTGCGGTAGTGTCGGAGCCGCCGCGGCCAAGGGTGGTCACGTCCTTGGTGTCACGGTTGACACCCTGGAAGCCGGCGACGATGGCAATGTTGCCTTGGTCAATGGCTTCCTTGACGCGGCCCGGCGTGACCTCAATAATGCGGGCGTTGCCGTGGCGCTCAGTGGTGATCACGCCGGCTTGGGAGCCGGTGAAGGACTGCACGGCCTCACCTTGTGCGGCAACTGCCATGGCCACAAGGGAGTTGGAGATGCGTTCACCGGCGGTGAGCAGCATGTCCATCTCGCGAGCGGGTGGGGTTGGGTTGACCTGCGCTGCCAAGTCTAGAAGTTCATCGGTGGTGTCGCCCATTGCGGAGCAGACGACAACCACGTCGTTGCCCGCGCGTTTGGTAGCCACCACACGCTGAGCCACGGCGCGAATACGCTCGGCGCTTTCTAGCGACGATCCGCCGTATTTCTGAACGATCAGGGCCATCCGTACCTCCCACGGGTCCGCGTGCATTCCGACATACAAGAATAGCGTCTCAAATCCACAGCCGGAACACCCGCATTAATATCATTCACTGTGCACAATATTTACCTGTCTGCAATCCTCGCGCTGATCTCAGCCGCGACGATGGCCGCAGGTACCGTGTGGCGCCACCGCATCATGCGCGCGGGTGTCTCCCCGCTTCGCTCGATGCGTCGGCCGGCATGGTGGGCCTCGATGGGGGTGGCATTCCTTGCATATGCCTTCCAAGCTGCGGCGTTAGCGTTCGGATCCTTGCTGGTGGTCCAGCCTGTGCTCGCCCTGTCGCTGATGCTCACCTTGCTGTTTTCGGCACGCCAGGAGCATCGCCGCATGCACCCGGAGGAGGCGTTTTGGGGTGCGTTGCTGACCATCAGCGTGGCCGGGGTTGTGCTGCTCGGCCGCCCGCTTGCCGGCACGCGCGAGCCGCTTGCCTGGGAGTGGGTCATCGTGGTCATCTCAGCGGTTGCGGTGGTTGCGGGAGCTTTCGCTTTTGCTTATCGACGCCCCACCGCAACCCAATCCCTCACCTACGGCATAAGCTGCGGCGCCCTGTTTGGCTACCAAGCCCTGTTTTCCAAAGTGGCCGTGGACGACTTTGTCACCGGCGGCATCATGGGCCTGCTCACCTCCTGGCAGCTGTGGGCGATGCTGCTGGCCGCCACGGCGGGCACGATCGTGCAGCAATACGCCTTCGCCGCAGGCAACCTGGGCACCTCGCTGCCGGCTGCGAAAGTGGTGGAGCCGATCGTGGCGTTTACACTCGGCATCTTTCTCCTTGGGGAAACGTTTCGGGTTACTTCGGGGGCGGGGTGGGCGGCAACGGGGGCGTCGATAAGCATCATGCTCATAAGCGCGGCGATGCTCACGCGTGCCAGCGTGCGGTAATCCTGGTGACATTTGTCATGTTTGATTGGTGACAAACGCCTCTACCAGCAACAACCTGCTGTGGGCAGAGTTGGAGGCATGGAAAAAGCAATCGAAGTTACAGGGCTGAAGCGCCGCTACGGCGACTTCACCGCAGTTGATGGCATCAGCCTGCACGTTGCCCCCGGCGAGGTCTACGGGCTGCTGGGAACCAACGGCGCGGGCAAAACGTCCACCTTGGAAGTGATGGAGGGCCTGGCCGAACCTAGCGAAGGCACCGTGCGAGTGCTGGGGCACGATCCGGTCAGCGGCCGTGCCAGCGTGCGCCCGTACACCGGGATCATGCTGCAATCCGGCGGCCTGCCCCAGGCACTGACCGTTGAAGAGACAGTAACTATGTGGGCGGGCACGTGCTCCGCACCGCTGCCCACTGATGAGGTGCTGCGCCGCGTCCAGCTTGAGCACCGCAGCGACGTCAAAGTCGGCTCACTCTCCGGCGGCGAGCAGCGGCGCCTCGACCTCGCATGTGCCCTGGTGGGCAACCCAACCTTGGTGTTTCTTGATGAGCCCACAACCGGCCTGGACCCCGAATCCCGCCGGCACGTGTGGGGACTGCTCAAAGCGCTCAACAACGCCGGGGTGACCATGGTGCTGACCACCCACTACCTGGAAGAAGCAGAGTTTCTTTGCCACCGCATCGCCATCATGCACCGCGGAAACATCGAGGTAGAAGGCACCCCTGCCCAACTGACGGAGACGGTGCCCTCTGCAATCTCGTTCGGGCTTGGGGGTGGCGTGCCTGCTTTGTCTGGGTTGCCTGATTTGCCGGGTACTGCCACGCATCTTGCCGACGGCCACGTAACCATCACCACCTCCCACCTCCAGCGCGACACGCTTTCAATCTTGCAGTGGGCGGACCAGCACTCGGTTGTATCGCTTTGGGTAGATGAGCCATTGCAGTAGGTAGACGGCAACCATGGGAACTCCGCAGAGCGTAGCGATTACGTAAATAATCCTGACGGTATTTGCAGAGGTTTCATATACTTCAGCTACCCCGGCACAGACCCCTGCTATGCATTTATCTTTTTGAGATCGATGCCATTTATTTTGTGGGAACATGATGCGCAACTGTACTCAAATGATGGTAATGCTACATTTCTCTGTGCTGTAGAGGTGAAGCGTGGTGTACCGTCGCCGTGGGGACAGATCAGCTGGAGCACTAAGAACGCTACGCAGGGCGTGGTTGGAGATGGCAACGGTAATGTGATTGATCAGGGGTGGATGTAAAATTTCACAAATGCAGTTAACTGCTCTGAGAAGCGATGGGGCCTCTCCATTAGAACCATCTCCGGTGGATTATGTTTTTATGTTGCTCACGTTAGCGGCTGTGGTGCTATTAGCTGTCAGCGTGATTGTATTTTTTAGGCAGCCTAACAAACGGTGGTCGGATGTTTGGATAGTGCCCTTTCTAGTGTTAATTCCTCTGATAGGACCGTTAATGTATCTGTCGCATGTACGTTCCCACAGGAAGGGCGACTAAAAAGCCCTAGACAACCGCTAAAAGGCCCAGCTACGTAAAGCTGGGCCTTTTAGCGGTTGCCTTTCTGCCGATATTTACTCAATGAGTCCTTCTCGTTGGGCTGCTTCTTTGATGGCACGGACGGTGGTGTCAGTGTTGCTGATTCGGCCGCCGTAGTGTTCGGCGAGACGCTCAACACATCTCACGTGGAAGACGCTGAGGCCCGCTGCTGAGGGACAACTTGATCATCAAGAATGTGGACGAATTAGCTAGACGGGTCACTGTCGGTCCTCCTGACTTCCTCAGCTGCATGAGCGTGACCAGGTACCGTGCAGGGGGTTGGCTCTCCTAACACATCTAGCGTGTCGAGTATTGTGAAAGCCAATGGGCGGGAGCTAGATTTCCACCACTTCCCAAAAGCTCTGCTATGGAGACACTCATGCTCGTAGCTGCAACTTCATTTTTGGGGTTAATGGATGAATTTTCAACCCATCGATGGTATAGATCAGCCACTCTTTGAGGGAGGACAATATCCTCTCCGAATTTTCCTGTTGCGCTCTCGTTAAGCAATTTCCCATTGTCAAGGTCAATCAGTAGCACTTCTTGAGTGAGTGGATCGATGCTGCCCACTGAACTCTCCGGGCCTTTCTGGGTGCACACCCACAATGCGGTCGGACTAGCGTGATTAGACTGCGGGGCCGACGGCAAGCTAATGATGCATCGGACGATCCCTTCGCCGACCATATTCCGCCGTACGCGGGCGAGCTCTGGCTCATCACTGGAAAGGGTGTCTGCAGAGAGCACAACTGCAGCCGTGCCACCTGGAACTAAATGATGGAGAGCCAACTGCAACCACGCAAAATCTGCGGGGTCGGGGATTCCTGGCCCAAATTCCCAGCGTGAGTCCAGTAGGACATACTCAAGCCCATAGTCGATAAAAGAGGAAGGAGGATAGCAGACCGCAAAATCGCACTTCAGTCCCGGATGAAGCTCTCGTCGAAACCACCATCCCCCTAGCCCCAACCCGTCATTAAGGTAATTTCCGAACAGGTCGTCTAATGGCCCCTTTCCCAAATCGATGTTGGTGCCACGGATCAGAGCTTGCTCATGTGCTTGCTGCCACCGCTTAGGATTGTTTTCCTGGCCATAAAGCCGTAAGCGTTCTCCGTGCAGGCCTACGGCTTGCTGGTGCCCGTCAAGCTCTAGTAGCAGTTGTCCTGATCTAGCGCATGGATCGTAAGCCGATCCTTGGCATGGACGAAGCAACTCCGCGATGAGGTTGCAGACATAAGCGGGTGGAGGGGGGCCTAAGAAGTCGGGCTGCAAGTATTGGGAAGACTTTTCGAGGAGGAATTGGTAGGCAGCTACAAAGGAGATTGTGGACTGGGGAGTCTCCCCGATCCTAGGATCGGATACAGCAGAGACTAAGTGGGCCACTAAGTCTGGAGAGGCCCAATCATTGTTATTTTTATCTTTTCTGGCAGTTTTAGCGCCTAGGACAGCGAGTTTCAGCGATCTAATCTTGCTGTCCTGCTCAACCGCCCTGTCATGGCTCAGTTTCTCCCATGCCAGCGGATCTGTACGCTCTAGGACGGCCCGGAGCGCGAGCAAAGTGAGGGCGCAATCTATCAGATCTGCCCCTTCTCCTTCCTTCTCAAGTTCCTCTAGGGACCGCCACAGCGCGAACAGGATTTCCCGTCCTTCAATTGCCTGCCCTTCTTCTCCCACCTGCAGCACCTCCTTTTAGCTAACCTTTTAGCTAACGAGTGGCTAACGAAGGCAGCACAGTGCAACCCTGCAGCCATCGACCAATCTATATCAGCACAGCTGACGTTTCGCTCCCGCATTGGAGCCAACTGCGACCTCAAGACGCTTTTAATTAGGGCAGATTGTTCCAATTTTGCTACCTACGTCCACGCCCGCTGTCTGAAGTTAGGACTTAGTTGACAACCCGTGCCTGGAGCAAAACCCTCTGGTGAGCCAAGCATCCGGTTAACGTTTCTGGCTAGTTGGGGGAGTCTTCTCCACCGCTTCGGAAAAATGGCCTCTTTTTCTTATTGGGGTCGGGTGTCGAGTAGTTCTGCTGGGTCGTAGTTTTCCGGCCACCCGTAGTCATACTCTGGGTCTGGGAAGGGTGGTTCGGAATAATCGGGTTCTTTTGGCAACGGCTCCGGAAGTACCGCCTTGATGAGGAAGTGAAGGCCGTATTCTTCCTCCAGTGTTTTGATTTGCGCGTCGGCTTGGTCCAGGTTGTGGTGGTGGTCAAAATCATCAAGGATTTTGTGGCCTTTGGCGTAAAACTGCGCCACAGTACTGCGACGAGCACACACTTGCTCAAGGTTGCTCTTCCATCGTGGGGCCGCCGCTTGAGTGTTGTAGTCAATCAAGCCATCCGGCATGCAGGTTTCATACGTGCCGTTGGAAAATAACCACAAGATTTCACCGGTATCAGGATCCGGGACGTAGAAGCCGCGCTTATCGGTTTTCAAATTGTGATGCTTCTGGCACAACGGAAACAAGTTACTCGGTGTGGTTTTGCCTCCCTGGTTAAACGCGATGCGGTGATCCAACTGGCATAACCGCGAAGGCATCGTACACCCCGGGAACACACAGTGGGTGTGACGGGCACAGACCACGCGTCGCATTGCTTCGGTTGGGGTGTAACTATCCGTGTGTGCCTGGAGTTCTTGTTCCATGTCGACTTCGGTGATTTTCGCTGATGCTAGGAGGTCATCGAGTGCCACGGTTGCCTCTGGGGTCAAGGCGCCTACCCCTGGGACGTAGGCTGGCCCACCAGCTTCACGACCTTTTGGTACGAACACGTGCAGGGTGGTTTTCGTTGGGGTGATCTCCCCGGACAGTAGTTTCACCATCGCATCTGCCATCGATGTTTTGTGTTCACGAGCGGTAGCCAACACATGCTCGCGTACTACCTGTGCAGTTAACGGATTCGTCGCTAACGTCACCAACGTTTTCACAGTCCCGGACTGTGCAGACTGCTCAAACGAGACTGTGTCATCAGCAGCATGTGCTTGGGCGATACGCTGCTTGCGCCGCTTCGGGTTGTAGGCGCACGTTGGGTCAATCCGTTTAATCATTTCCCGGATACGCCGGGTAATCGTTGCGGTTTGTGGGGTGAGTTGCCCAGCTCGTGTTGGGGTGAACGTGAGCGTCAACATTGCATCAAATTGACCGTAGGCTTCCTCGGCGATGTCTGGGCCGAGTTCAGCAAGAACATTGTCAATGGCACGCAGGTGCTGCAGATCCATCACACGGGTCTCGGCTTGGAGTGCCCGTAGTTTCGGCAAATGTTGCAGGCGTGCGTGCGAGAAGATCGCTTGCTCTATTTCACCTTTGCCCCAGCCGGTTGCTTGCTTGATGGCGACTACTTCCAGATCGAAATCATCAATAGCAATGCTTGTCCCAGGTGTGGCGAAGTGACCGAAGACCTCCCAGTAGCCATCGCGGAAGCGTTGGCTGACTGCGCTTAGTGGATCTTCTGGTCGCTGTGTGCGGAAGTATGGTTCGCCCACGGTCTACCCCCAGTGTTGTGTTCCCTATGTTCCCGTTGTTTTATGCCCCTAATTATACCCGCCTAAATGTTCTATGTGCAAGGGCTAAACCAGCATGTATTCCACTATTTCCACACGTACATTCACCAGCCAGACTGGCGGTTGCATTCAGTATAGCGACCGATTCCACACGCTCTTTCCGTCGATAAGAAAATGCCAAACGGGCGTTCGAACAGCATCGACGAACGGCCCCACTGCGAATGTAAAACACACAACTGCGCGCGAAGTGGTGTAAGCTACGCCACATGTCGCAAAAGGCGCTTCTCCTTCTACGCCGCGGCGGGAATCAGGCCAGGTAACACGGCCGGCACCCCGTCGCGGAGTTTCTGTTGGCCGGCCGTGGACCCGTACGAAACGTAATTTAGGAGTACCCACATGAGCAACGAAATTTTTGCGCCACGCGAAATCATCACCCCGAACGGCCCTCGTAATGAAGGCCAGCCAAGCTGGAACAAGCAGCGCGGCTCCCAGATGCCGGTAGACCGCTACCTGCCGTTTGCCAAAGAGGTTGAGGACATCACCTTGCCGGACCGCACGTGGCCAGACAAGAAGATCACGGTTGCGCCGCAGTGGTGCGCGGTGGACCTGCGCGATGGCAACCAGGCCCTGATTGACCCGATGAGCCCGGAGCGTAAGCGCCGCATGTTCAATCTGCTGGTTGAGATGGGCTTCAAGGAGATTGAGGTCGGCTTCCCGTCCGCATCCCAGACGGACTTTGACTTTGTGCGCGAGATCATTGAGAACAACATGATCCCGGATGACGTGACCATCCAGGTGCTGGTGCAGGCCCGTGAGCACCTGATTCGCCGCACGTTTGAGGCATGCTCTGGCGCGAAGAACGTGATTGTGCACTTCTACAACTCCACGTCCAAGCTGCAGCGTGAGGTGGTGTTCCGCAAGGATCGTGACTCCATTAAGAAGCTGGCCACGGATGCTGGTGAGCTGATTCGTGACATTGCAGATGACTACCCGGACACCAACTGGCGCTGGGAGTACTCGCCGGAGTCCTTCACCGGCACCGAGCTGGATTTTGCGCTGGAGGTGTGCGACGCGGTTGTAGAGACCATGGGCGCCACCCCGGAAAACCCGATCATTATTAACCTGCCGTCCACGGTGGAGATGATCTCCCCGAATGTGTACGCGGATTCTATTGAGTGGATGCATCGCAACTTTGCCAAGCGTGACAGCATCATCCTGTCCCTGCACCCGCACAATGACCGCGGCACCGGCGTGGCTGCGGCGGAGCTGGGCTACATGGCCGGCGCGGATCGTATTGAGGGCTGCCTGTTTGGCAACGGTGAGCGCACCGGCAACGTGGACCTGGTCACCTTGGGCCTGAACATGATGACCCAGGGCGTGGACCCGCAGATTGATTTCTCTGACATTGAGAAGATCCGTCAGACCGTGGAGTACTGCAACCAGCTGCGCGTTCCGGAGCGCCACCCATACGGCGGTGAGCTGGTGTTCACGGCGTTCTCCGGCTCGCACCAGGACGCTATTAACAAGGGCCTGGACGCCCTGGCGCAGAAGGTGCACCCGGGCGCTTCCAGCACGGACGTCACGTGGGAGGAGCTGCGTGAGACCGTGTGGGAGGTCCCGTACCTGCCGGTGGATCCGAAGGACGTGGGCCGTACCTACGAGGCTGTGATTCGCGTGAACTCCCAGTCCGGCAAGGGCGGCGTGGCCTACATCATGAAGACGGACCACGGCATCAACATGCCGAAGGCGATGCAGCCGGAATTCTCCGCTGTGGTGCAAAACATCACGGATGCAGAAGGTGGCGAGGTTAACTCCAAGAACATGTGGGACATCTTCGCCAGCACGTACCTGGATCTGGATTCCCCACTGGAGTTGGTGGACTATGAGGTTACCGGCGCGGCTAGCGATGAGGACGATTCCGCTATTCAGGCCAACGTTATATTCAACGGCGAGGCGCGTGAGATCAACGGCACCGGCAACGGTCCTATTGCGGCGTTTGCCAACGCCTTGGAGTCACTGGGCATTGATTTTGAGGTGCAGGATTACTCCCAGCGCTCCCGCACGGCGGGCGATGATGCGGACGCAGCCTGCTACATTTACGCAGATATTGACGGTACTAACGCATGGGGCGTGGGTATTGCGGGCTCGACCACGCGCGCGTCTTTGAAGGCGATTGTGTCTGCGGCCAACCGCGGCCTGACCGAAGGCAAGACTGGTGGCGTGTAGTCCATCCTGCGGACACCCCGAAACGTTCATTGTGCGCATTTGTACATACGTGTAAGGTTGCGGTTATGAACAAGCAGTTGTCGGCATACGTGATTCCGGATCACGGCCTGGGTGCGGTGAGAAACGTCCCGGCCGTGGACGTGCTCACGCCTGCCGTCATGCGCCATCTGGGGGACAGCGCTGTGGCGGACTTGGGCGTGGCCTTGGTTCCTAACGGCACTGGCTTTGACATCACGTTCCAAGATGAAGTGCTTGGCACCATGAGTGGGCATGATGCGCAGGAGTTTTGGGAGCTTTCCTCCCTTGCCCACAGCGGCCTGACCCCGCACGCTACTGCACGTGCCACCGCGGGCGACTCGGTGCAGCTGGTTGTTCGCCTTCCACGCCCGGGTTTGATCTTGCCGGTGAATGAACCGCCGGCGCAGCCGTGGGCATTCCTGGCAGATGGCCATTCCATTGAGCTGGACTACCTCCCAGAGGCCGAGCAGGCCAAGGACTTGGAACGCAAGCAGATCCTGGTCACGCTTGGCTTTGATGATGCTGGTGAGGTTTCCGCATACATCGACGGTGTTGAGGTAGCGCAGCTGGACCCGGCGCAGGGTGCAGAGGTTGCGCCGACGCTGCGTTCCATGGAGCGCCGCGGCCTGGTCCCGGTGGCACGTGGCTACCACTCCCCGATCGGTGGGGCGCCAGTGCTCTCGCTGTCTATCGGCGCTGTAAACACCGGCGAGTTCCCGGCTATTAGCCCGATCCCGCCGCTGGAGGACACTCGCAAGGTCCGCCCGCTGCCGATGGCGGAGTCGGCTGCGCAGACGTCTGTGATTCCGGCCGTGTCTGCGGCTGAACACTACAGTGCGGATGATGACGCTGTAAGTGCCGTGACTGACGTCGATGCACCTGCAGTGGCTGCCGCTGGTGCTTCTTCCGCAGGCACCCCGTCCCGCGCACGCAAGCGCACCTTGCACGCCGTTGGCATGATCGCCGCGGCTGGCGCCTTGGCCTTGACCATTGGCGGCTTGAGCGCGTTGACCTCGTCGTTTATGCAGGAGCGCGACTCCGTTGTTGCCAACTACGGGCATGCAGAGACCTCCGAAGTCACCTCCGAAGCGGAAAGCAGCCCGGAAAGTAGCACGGCAACCTCCAGCGAGAAGCCGTCCACCAGTTCGCAGGAAGTCAAGCCTGTGACTCCCTCGTCGCAAGTTGTTGAGGCACCGGCTCCGGCTCCTGTTGAGGCTCCGGCGCCCGCACCAGCCCCGGTCCAGGCCCCAGTTCAGGCCCCGGCACCAGCTCCGGTCCAGGCACCTGCTCCGGCACCAGCGCCCGCTCCGGCTCCGGCACCAGCACCTGCCCCTGTGGAGGAAGCGCCTGCACCAGCACCTGCGCCTGAGGTTGCTCCGCCAAACGAGCACCCGCACGAGCAGAACTTTGGGCCGTTCAAGGTCCGAAGCAATGTGCCGTTGGATCAGCCGTTGTATAGGGTTGCGCCGTAGCGTCGGCAAGCAAAAGCTCCCTGCTACGCTGCAAGAATGACTTACCCCTACGTCGCGCTGTCCGTGCGGGCGAATGGGATCCATCCCTCCAACGCGCGGCTGCTCACCATTGACGCGGTCACGTTTGATGCCGCCGGGCGCATCGGCGAGGAATTCCACCAGGTGCTCAACCCGGGCACGGATCCGGGCCCGCGCCACACCCACGGCCTTGAGGTGGGCGATTTCGCGCAGGCACCCCGTTTTGCCAGGCAATTGCGCACGCTGGACAAGCTTATCGACGCAAAAACGTTAGTCCTCTACGACTCCCCCCTTGACTGGGGCATGATCGTCTCTGAGGCGAAACGGGCGATGAACGCTGCGGCGCGCGCGAACCGCTCCCGGCGCGGGCGTGGTAATAAGCACCGCCAACGCGTGGGGCACGTGCCAAAACCAGAGGCGATTGTGGACGTGCTGGCTACTGTGCGCAGGCAGGGCCACATTCCTGTGGACGCACGGTTGGAGCACGTCGCGGAACTCATCGGCGTGGTGCCGGTGTCTGGCGATGCGCGTGTGCGCACCCTGATCGCCATGTTCCTGGCGCTGAAAGAGGCCGGCGAGGTGGTCTCGCTGAACCCGGCTGACCTTGCCGGCGACCGTTTTGGCCTGCAGCGCTCGCAGGTGCGGGTGGATGCGGCGAAGGCCGGTAACTCCTCGCGCGCCGCCGGGCACACGCAGACGGCGAACGCCAGGAACGCGGAGCGTGTGGTGTACACGCCTGCGGAAGGCCTGCAGCGCGGCATGGAGTTTGTGGTGACGGATGATGTGACCGTGAACCCCGATGTGCTGATCGCCGCGGGTGTGGACGCTGGGCTGAAGTACGCCGAGAAGCTCACCCGCCAGACATCTGTAGTGGTGTCCGAAGCGTTGGCCAAGGGCGTTGAGCTGCGCGGCAAAGCAATGCACGCCTTCAGGAAAGACGTGCCAATTCTGACTGCCAGCGAGTTCGAAGCCGCCGTGCAGACAATGGCGGACAACAGTGCGGGTGCGGGAGAGTAACCTATCCTGCATGACTGACAACAAGCGCTCTACACAAGGACGCTTTGCCCGCCTGCGATCCTCACTGGCGTTGGGTGCTGCGCGTTTGGCCACCACAGCATCGAAGGCCACCGGCCGTGGCGCCGGCGGCATGATCGGCGGCCTGGTTGCGGGTGCAATTGATCCGAACATTATGGACACGGTCGCCGCTGGTCGCCCGGCGGTGCTGGTGACTGGCACCAACGGTAAATCCACCACCACCAACATGCTGGCAAGCGCGTTGCGTTCTAAGTACACGGTGGCCACCAATGATGGCGGCGACAATATGGACGCTGGCATTATCTCCGCACTTCTGGCGGGCAAGGACGCCTCCCACATTGTGCTGGAGGTTGATGAGCTGCACGTGCCGCACGTGGCCAAGCGCCTCAAACCGGAGGCGATCGTGCTGTTGAATTTGACGCGTGACCAGCTGGATCGCGTGGGCGAGATTACCAAGATTGAGCGCGCGCTTCGCGCCGCCGTAGAGGAAAACCCGCAGGCCACGATTGTGGCGAACTGCGATGACGTACTGATTACCTCCATTGCCTTTGATCACCCGAACGTGGTGTGGGTGGCCGCTGGCGCCGGCTGGACCGGTGATTCCGTGACCAACCCACGCTCCGGCGGGCACATCGTGCGCACGGAGGACGACTGGTTTGCGGTCGAGCCACTTGAAGACGGCCGCGAGTTCCGCCGCCCCACCCCCTCCTACAGCGTGGACGCGGACGGCTTGCACACGCCGGAGCGCACCGTGGGGTTGTCGCTGCAGCTGCCGGGGCGCGCGAACCGTGGCAACGCCGCCCAGGCCGTGGCGTGTGCCGTGGAGGCCTTCGGCGTTTCTTTGGAGGACGCCGTTGCCGCTGCTAAGGGCGTGAACAACGTCGCCGGCCGCTACACCACCGCCCACCTTGGTGAGCACGAGGTGCACTTCCTGCTGGCCAAGAACCCTGCCGGCTGGCAGGAGGCGCTGACCATGCTGGATACGGACGCCGCGGGCATTGTCATCGCCGTGAACTCCCAGCAGGGCGACGGTGAGGACGTCTCTTGGCTGTGGGACATCACCTTTGACAACTTCGGCCGCATCCCCGTCAAGGCGTCCGGTGAGCGGGCGACGGATCTGGCGGTGCGCCTGCTCTACGGCGGCGTGGACAATGAGCTGCTCCATGACCCGGTTGAGGCGATCCGCGCGTGTCCCCCGGGCCGCGTTGAGGTGCTGGCAAACTACACTGCGCTGCTGAATTTGCGCCGCGCACTTGCAAAAGAGGAGGACTACCGTGCCTAACCTGACCATCGGTCTTGTCCTACCAGATGTGCTGGGCACCTATGGTGACGACGGCAATGCGCTTGTCCTGCGCGAACGCGCCCGCCGCCGCGGCATCAACGCGGAGATCCGCCGCATCATGCTCAGCGATGAGGTGCCTGCGGATTGTGACGTCTATACGCTCGGCGGCGGCGAGGACTCCGCACAAATCATCGCCGCCGCGCGCCTGGCCGCCTCCCCGGGCTTGCAGGCCGCAGCCGCCGCCGGTCGCCCCATCTTCGCGGTCTGTGCCGGCATGCAGATCCTCGGCCACACCTTCCATGCAGGTGGGAGTGAGTGCCAGGGGCTTTCGCTTATCGACGTCTCAACGCACCCCTCCCCCACCCGCTCCATCGGGGAACTCGCCTCGGTGCCAACGCGCGCCGGTGTCACCCGTGCACTCACGGAGCCACTGACCGGGTTTGAAAACCACCTCGGCGCAACCACCCTCGGCGCGGATGCCTCCGCGTTGGGCAAGGTCACCCGCGGTGTGGGTAATGGTGGTGATGCTTCTGGTTCTGGTGACGCTGTGGAGGGCGTGGTGCAGGGCAGCATCATCGCGACCTACATGCACGGCCCCGCCCTAGCACGTAACCCGCAGCTTGCAGACTTGCTGCTTGCCCAAGCATTGGGCGTGGAGCTTGCTGAGCTGGAGCCGCTGGAAATCCCCGTGATCGATCGCTTGCGGATGGAGCGCCTCGGCGCGAAGTAGCGCTGGCTTGGCTTGGTTTGGGTTGGTCTGGCTAGAGCTTCAGGCGGCCGGTGAGCGCGCGGGAGAGCGTGAGTTCGTCCACGAACTCCAAGTCCCCGCCCAGCGGCATGCCGGAGGCCAGGCGCGACACGGTCAGATCCGGGAAGTCCTTCAGAAGGCGCGCGATGTAGCTGGACGTGGCCTCGCCTTCCGTGTCTGGGTCGGTGGCCAGGATAACTTCGGTGATCTCAGGCGCGTCCGCGCCATCAAGATCTGGGAGCACCCCGCCGATGCGCTGCAGCAGCGGCGCAATGGCCAGGTCCTTCGGACCAACATTTGCCAAAGGATCCAGCGCGCCGCCCAGCACGTGGTAGCGGCCGGAGTACTCGCCGGTGCGCTCGATGACCTGGATGTCTTTGGCGTCCTCAACCACGCAGACCGTGGATGTATCCCTGCTGGAGTCGGCGCAGATGCGGCACACTTCTTGGCGTGAGACGTTGTTGCAGATGCGGCAGAACATCACGCCGTCGCGAACCGCGGCTAGTGCTGCGCGTAGCCGGTCAATGTCTTCCGGCTCAGTTTTGAGCAGGTGGAAGGCGATACGCTGCGCCGATTTCGGGCCCACACCCGGCAGCCGCGAAAACTCATCAATGAGATCCTGCAGCGGTCCTTCAAACATATGACTCCTCGATCCTGAAAAAACGCCCGGCCGAAGCCAGGCGTTCAACTATGGGAAAAGCGTGAGCTAGATGATGCCGCCGAACGGCACCTCGCCCGGGCCTGCCGGCTGCGCACCGAACGGGCCGCCCTGGCCCTGCGGAGCCTGGCCCTGAACCTGGGTCAGCGGACCAATCTTGTCCTGCGCCAGCTGGCCAGCCTTGTTGTGAGCGTCACGGTAAGCGGCGAGGATGAGGTCCTGCAGGGTCTCAACATCGTCAGCGTCCACAGCCTCCGGCTTGATGGACAGGTCCTTGATCTCTGCACCACCGGTCATGGTGATGGTGACAAGGCCGCCACCTGCGGTGCCTTCAACCTCAGCGGCGAGCAGTTCTTCCTGCGCGCGCTGCAGCGCTGCCTGTACCTCGGCGGCCTGGCGGATCAGTTCCTGCATGTCTGCGGGCATATTCGGCTGGGTCATGGGTTCCACCCTTTCTGTAGTCAATAATTCGGCAACCAGTCTACAGACCGCTTACAAAGGGCGTGCCCCTAGCTCGCTGGCCAGCAGTTCCATCGCGATCGCGGTTGCGTCTCTGCGATCAATCGTGCCTTCCTCATCACGCGCCTGGTCCTGCATGTCACGCTCTTCGTCTTCCTGCGTGTACTCCTCCGGGGCGGGAGCGGGAGGTGGTGGCGTGTTGTCGTCCCAGGGGTCGTACGGCGGCTCGTCATCGGCTGGGGGTTCTGGCGGTGGCGGGATCTCGTCACGCTCGCGCTTTGCCCTCGCCGCAGCCTGGGCGCTGGCCGCCTGGACGGCGGCGCGCCAATCATCCTTCGCAGGAGCCGGTGACTTCGGTGATGGCGCAGGGGCAGGGTCGTCGGGTTCGTCAGCCTCTGCTTCCTGCGCGCTTTCCCGGTTCGGGTTCCACACCTGCTTGCGCTCCACAGGTTTGAGGTTGGCTGCGGCCGGATCCGTACCGACGACGCAACGCACCCCCACCTTCGCATCCAACTTCTCCGAAAGCACAGCGGCGATGTCGGCGTTGTTGTTGTCCGCGTTGATGCGCTCTGCAAGCGCACCCGTGTGGTGACCAAGGACCAGCATGTCGCCGTCCATGCCAAGCGGGCGCGCCTCAGTCAGCATGATCTCCGCAACCTTGTTGCGGCCACCAACTGCTTGGCGAAGCTGCGTCCAATCCGCCTCAATCCTGACAAACAGCGCATCGGTGTCTGCCTGGGCGGCAGGTGCTGGGGCCGGTGCGGGTTCAGGCGTTGGCTCAGGCTGCGGTGCTGGAGGGGGTTCTGGAGTTGGCTCTGGCTGTGGCGGCTCCACTGGTGCAGGCTTCTGCGGCGCTGGGGTGGAGGTGCTGCGCACGTTGCGGTTCACGGCGGCGGCAGCAGCAGCGGCCGCAGCGGCAGCGCTTCCCCCACCAGACTGCGCCGGACCAGACTGCGCCGGACCAGAAGGAGCAGAAGGAGCAGGAGAAGCAACACTGGGCTGCAGCGTCAGCAGGTGCGCCATCATGATCTCAAGCAGCAGGCGCGGGGCGGTCGCGCCGCGGATGTCCACGATGCGGTCGTTGACCTCGGAAGCGAGCTGCGCCAACTGTTGGGAGGAAAACTTCTCCGCTTGGGCGCGCAGGATGTCGGCGCGGTCCACCGGGGCGTCCACAAGCGACTGCCCAAAAGCATCCGGCACGGTGCGGATCAGCAGCAGGTCGCGGAAGCGGTCCAGCAAATCCAGGGCGAAGCGGCGTGGCTCATGGCCGGACTCCATCACCGCGTCGATGGTGTGGAAAACGGTGGAGGCGTCGTGGGCAGCAAGGGCGTCCACGGTGGCGTCGATAAGCGAAAGATCCGTGACACCCAACAGCGGCAAGGCAAGCTCATAGGTCAGACCGTTCGGGCCGGCGCCGGCGAGCAGCTGATCCAGGATGGACAGCGTGTCACGCGGCGAACCGCCACCCGCGCGGATAACCAGCGGGTAGACGTTCTCATCCACCACAACACCCTCTTCGGCCACCACGCGCTCAAGCAACTGCCGCATCGCAGCCGGCGCGAGCAGGCGGAACGGGTAATTGTGCGTACGGGAACGGATGGTGGGCAGGATTTTCTCCGGCTCCGTGGTGGCGAAGATGAAGATGAGGTGCTCTGGCGGCTCCTCCACAATCTTCAGCAACGCGTTGTTGCCGGCCGCGGAAACCATGTGCGCCTCATCAATGATGAACACGCGGTAGCGCGACTCAGCCGGCGCAAACAACGCACGTTCGCGCAGGTCACGCATGTCCTCGACGCCGCCGTGCGACGCCGCGTCCAACTCCATCACATCCAAGTTGCCGGAGCCGCCCGGGGCCAGCGCCACACACGACGGGCACTCACCACACGGCGTGGACGTCGGCCCATGCACACAGTTCAGCGAACGCGCAAGGATGCGCGCGGACGACGTCTTGCCGCAACCACGCGGACCAGAGAACAAGTACGCGTGCGCGATACGCCCGTTATCCAACGCGGTGGACAGCGGTCGGGTCACCTGCTCTTGGCCGATGACCTCACCAAACGTCGCGGGACGATATTTCCTGTACAGAGCCACGTTCAGCAGTCTACTGAAGGGCCCCTACACCCTCGAGACACGCAAGAAGCACGCAGGTAGCCACGCCATCCATGGCGGTTTCAACCTCTTCAAGCGGCGGCAACGACGGTGCGAGACGGATGTTGCGGTCCTCCGGATCCTGCCCGTGCGGGAATGCGGAACCAGCCTTGGTCAGCGTGATGCCCGCTTCCTTCGCCAGCTCCCACACGCGCGTTGCGGACCCGCCGAGCACGTCCATAGAGATGAAGTAGCCGCCCTCCGGCTCGGTCCACTGCGCCACGCCGTACTCACCCAGGCGCTCGTGCAGAATGCGGATGACGGCCGCGAACTTCGGCTCCAGCGAACCGGCTAGCGACTTCATCTGGTTGTATACGCCCTGCTCATCCCCAAAGAAGCGCGCGTGCGCGAGCTGGTTGATCTTGTTGGGGCCAATGCCGCGTATCGACGCATGCTTCCCCCACCACTCCAAATTCCCCTCCGACGACGCGAAGAAGGCCACACCCGCACCCGCGAACGTGATTTTGGAGGTGGAAGACATGTACCAGAAGCGGTTCGGGTTGCCCTTCTCCGCCGCAATCTCAATGACGTTCGGGTTCTCCGGGAAGTTACCCGTCAGCGTGTGGATGGCATACGCGTTGTCCCACACAATGCGGAAATCCTTCGCTGCCGTCTCCATGCTGGCCAGGCGATCAATGGTCTCACGCGAGTAGATCGCGCCCGTGGGGTTGCCGTAAATAGGCACCGACCACATGCCCTTGACCTGCGGATCCTTCACCAGCTCTTCCACCACGTCCATGTCCGGACCCTCCGGCGTCATGGGCACGGTGACCAGCTCAAAGCCGAAGTGCTCCGTGATGGCGAAGTGACGGTCATAGCCCGGGGTTGGGCACAGCCACTTCACGTGCTCCTCATCCTTCCAGGGACGCTCCGAATCGTTCGTGCCCCAGATGTACGCGAAGGAGATGAGGTCAAACATGATGTTTAGCGACGAGGAATCTGCCGCCACAATGTTCGCCACGTCCACGCCCAGCACGTTGCCCCACAGCTGGCGGATCTCCTCAATACCCTGCAGCCCGCCATAGTTACGCAGGTCAACGCCATTGGCGTCCTTGTAGTTGCCCTCCCCCGGCAAGGACAGCAGCGCGTTGGAAAGATCCAGCTGCTCACTCGACGGCTTACCGCGCGTCAAGTCCAAGCTGAGGTTGCGCGCTTTCAGGTCTTCATAACGCTGGCGCACGTCCTGCGCGAGCGCTTCAAGTTCCTGCTGATTGAGGTTGGCAAAAGCGGTGCTTGTGGTGCCGTCTTGGGTAGTCATGCACTACATCGTACAAAATGCCCCCACGCACAAAAAGGGGATCCCACGCACCTGCCAGAGCTCGCTGACCCTTGCTGCGTTCCCGCCCTGGGGGAGTTCACAAGATAACACCGCGTGGGATCCTGCATGCCACTGTAGCCGGGAAGCCGTAAAAGACACAACCTGCACGCGCTGCCTGCGGTTTTGGTTCAGGCGGAGGTGTGGACTAACATGGCCAAAGACGCATTCGGAAGTTACTTTTTCGAGTGTCGCTGGAGGATTCGACTAGCGGCCTATGTCACACGCCTGGAACGCGTGCGGGTTTCACGACCCTCGTGGGTTCAAATCCCACATCCTCCGCCAAA
The DNA here is from genome assembly GCF_016728505.1 of Corynebacterium riegelii. Classification (GTDB taxonomy): domain Bacteria; phylum Actinomycetota; class Actinomycetes; order Mycobacteriales; family Mycobacteriaceae; genus Corynebacterium; species Corynebacterium riegelii. The sequence goes on along the minus strand of NZ_CP068159.1, from coordinate 800,534 downwards.
TGTCCTCAGTCGCGACATAGTTGACAACTCAGTCGCGACATGGTGGACAAACCGGTGCCTCGGTTTTTATTTTTCTGAGGTGCCGGTTTTGTTTTTAGGTCAGTGGGGGTTGGCCTTTTCGCCAGTATGGTTTTTGGTAATTGCGGGATGTGTCGATGTAGTGCTCGGTGATGATTTCGCCGGTCTCTTTTAGCGATGTGGTGACGTGGTTGTCGGTGATGACCATCAGGATGTGCTTGCCGCCGTAGGCGCGTCCGATGCCTAGGTGGTAGAGCCTTCCGGCGTAGCGGATGGTGACCTTGCCGTTGACACCGACGATGTCGTTGCGGATGCGCCATTCGTCATTTGGGTTGTCCGTGGGTTGGGCTTTGGGGCCTGTGGTATAGGCCTGCTCGGGTGTGCGGCGTCCGAGTGCTCGATGGGGCCGCTGTGTGTTGTAGTACCCAGCGAATTCGTCGAGTTGTTGTTGTAGTTGGGTAATTGTTTCTGCTGGTGGTTGTGCTTTGATCCAGCGTTTGAGTGTCTGGTGGAATCGTTCGATCTTGCCTTGGGTTTGTGGGTGCCCGGGTCGGCCGTTTTTCTGTTGAATACGGTGATGGTTGAGGGTTTTCTCAAAGGCGTTGCGCCCTCCTTTCCGGCCTGCGAGTCGTGCTGTGAATACCAGCCCGTTGTCAGTGAGCGTGGATGCGGGTGGCCCATAGGTGTTGATGAGGCGTTGGAGCTGTTCTGCCACTGCAGTGCCTGTAAACGCGTGCTGAGCGGTGATTGACAGCAGGTAGCGGGAGTGGTCGTCGAGGAAGTCGAGGACTTCTACACGAGTGCCGTCGGCGAGGAAAAGGTGGGTGATGTCGGCTTGCCAGCATTCATTGGGCATTTCGGCTTCGAAGCGAATGTAGGAGCTTCGTGGCTTCTTTTGGGGTTGCGGAGTAACTAGGCCTGCGTTGGTGATAATGCGGCGGATAGTGGAGGTTGATGGCACGCGTAGGCCTTGTCGTTGTAGGTGAAAGGCGATGGTGTCTGGACCTGCGTCGAGTCCGGCTCTGGTGAGTTCTTTGCGCATTTCGATGATGTGTTTGCGCAGGTGTTCGGGTATCGCCTGGGGGTGGGTGTGTGGTGCGCGGGATTTCGGGGCGATTGCTTCAGGTCCGCCGGCGTCGAAGTCGGCCAGGATCTTGTAGACGCGTTGGCGCGAGATCCCGAATCGTTTGGCGACTTTGGCAGCTGGTTCACCTTGGTCTCGTACGGCTTTAACAATTGCGAGGTTGCGGTTGGGGCTGTTCATTTGTCAACGATGTCGCGACTGATCCCCGTCTGCCTTCGCGCCACGCGGTGGTTGGGGAGAGTGTCAACGATGTCGCAGCTGAGGTGTCAACCTTCACCCCAGGTAGTTTCCCCTGGCTAAGTGTCAATCATGTCGCGGCTGACCTGTCAACCATCAGGAAGGTTCTCCCAGTCACGCTGTGTCAACTATGTCGTGACTTCGGACACCACATCCTCCGCCAAACACCGGCGCCTCGGTTTGATGGGGCGCCGGTTTTTTCGTTCTCGTCCTTCGTTCCCTCGTTCCCTTAAGCCTGTTTGCAGCTACCTACCTGCAGCTACTAGCGCCTTTTTCGCTTGGTAGCCGGGTGTAGGTAGCTGCAAACGCGTTTTTGAGGGGTCGGGACGACCTGCGCACGGGTCAAAACTGCCCCTACCTATCCTCCACAAAATCAACTAGAATCCCAAAGCATGGTTAACGAGAAACTCAAAGAAGCAATGACCCAGCAGGTCACCGAGGAATACCGCGCGGCTTACATCTACCGCTACCTGGCAAACGAGATGGACGCCCTGTCCTTCCCGGGCCTGTGCTCTTGGTTTGCCGCCCAGGCCCAGGAGGAGTGTGACCACGCGCAGAAGTTCGCGCAGCACCTCATTGACCGTGGTGAGCGCGTGAAGCCACACGACATCACGATCGACGCGCCGGAGATCAGCACCCCGCTCGACGCCTTCCGCGCAGCACTTGCGCACGAGAAGAAGGTCTCCGAGCAGATCCGCGAAATCACGCGCATTGCTGATGAGGTGGGCGACCTCGGATCGCGCGCTCTGCTGAACTGGTTCCTGGAGGAGCAGATTCAGGAGGAGTCCACGGTGGGCGAGATTGTGGATCAGCTTGAGCTTGTTGGCACTGACGGTTCGGGGCTTTTGCGTATCGACGCCGCGTTGGCCAACCGCAGCACCACCGAATAGGCCACCGTATAAGCAACCGAAACCGCAGGTAAACGCCCGTTGAATTTGGGGCGAAACCTGCACAAACACCGCCTCTAGCGGTGGCGATTTAAACGCGTGTCATTGACCATGTTGGCGTGACACGCGTTTCTCGTCGTTCGTTTTTCCGCCGCGCCGCAGCCGTCGGTGCGGTGGGTGCGGGACTTGCAACGCAGACGTTTGCGCAAAGCATGCAGCCGGCGCCGTCGCGGATGCCGCTGGCACAAGACGAGCTCGCTCCGCGGCCGTTTGTTCACGGTGTTGCCTCCGGCGACCCGCTGCCAGATGCCGTGGTTATCTGGACGCGCGTAACCCCTGATGAGTACGCCTGGCCGGGCTCCGGAAGAGGATCGCCAACCCCGCTGCGCTGGGAGGTGGCGCAGGATCAGGAGTTCACGCGGATCGTTCGGGAAGGTCACGTGGTGGCTCGGGTTGGGAGGGATCATGGGGTGCACGTGGACGTCGATAAGCTTGAGCCCTCAAGCGTCTACTACTACCGCTTTGTGGTCACGGCCGGACCGCACGAGGGGGCCACATCGCCGGTCGGGCGGACCAAAACCGCACCAGAAGGGCCGGTTGAGCTGCAGCGATGGGCCGTGGCATCGTGCGCGAACTATGAGGCCGGGTTCTTCGCCGCCTACCGCGACATGGCCGAACGCGCGTGGGACAACGAGCTGGACCTCACCGTGTTCTTGGGCGACTACATCTACGAATACGCACAAGGCGAATACTCCGGCTGGGGACCTGTGCGCCTGCACGAACCGGCGCACGAAACGCTGACACTTGCGGACTACCGCGCACGCTACGGTCGCTACCGTACCGACCGGGACCTGCAGGCTGCGCACGCCGCGATGCCGTGGATTGTGGTGTGGGACGACCACGAAGTGGCCAACAACTTCTGGGCCGAAGGCGCCGATAACCATCAGGTGGATGAGGGGGATTTCTTTGAGCGCCGTGACGCTGCCATCCGCGCCTACTACGAATGGATGCCGGTTCGCACTACTGAGCCGTCGGCGGAAGGCCACATCTACCGCTCCTTTAGGTTCGGGGACCTGGTGGAACTGACCGTCATGGACCTGCGCACCTACCGTGATGTGGAGTTTTGGAAAGGCGGCCGCCGCCAGCCTGGGGATGCCCGCAGCATGCTCGGCGCTGAACAGTACAACTGGCTCATAGACACCCTCCACCAGTCCAACACAACGTGGAACGCGCTGGGCAACTCCGTGATGTTCTCCCCCATGCGCCTCGGCGCGGTGATGCAAAGCCCGAAGACACGCCCGGTGGCAGCGGCGTTGTCGTCCAATATCCTCACCGCCACGGCACCTGCCTACGAGCACTTGCCGCTGAATGGCGACCAGTGGGACGGCTTCGACTTTGAACGCCGCCGCGTGATCAACACCCTTGGGCGGCTAGGAAAAAACCCGATTTTCTTGACTGGGGACATCCACTCCGAATGGGCCCACACCATCTCGTATGAGGGCGAGCAGATCGGCTGCGAGGTGGTGTGCGCCTCTATCACCGCGCCGAACGTGGCCGAGTCGCTGAAGGTGCCCGGTAGCAGCACGCTTATCAACGCCGCCACCCGCTATATCCGCGCCGCCAACCCGAGCCTGCACCACGTTGCCATGGCCACGCACGGCTACTGTGCTGTGACGATAACCCCCGACGCCGTCCACACGAACTGGCGGCGTGTGGACGACATCCTCAACCCCCACTCTGCCGTCTCCCCGGGCACGTCGTTGACCTGGCGCAGGGGCTCGGGTTTTACCCCTGTGCCCGACTAGATTCCGGAGCGTCCTTCTTTGCGGAGCCGATGGAGGTGACGGCCTCACCCGGCTCGTGGGAGCACCAGTCATACAGCAGGCCCGCGGTTGCAAGTGCCCCAAGGAGACCCAGTGCGATCGTCCCAAGCTCGCGCAGGTTCGGGTCATTCATGAATGCGCCGAACTGCTCACCAATTGCACCGAACTGGTTGTAGTTGTTGGTGGAGTTATCCCAACCGTTGTTACCAAGACCGAAGTCAAAGTTCACGTCCGAATTGAACTGGCGTGCCAGCGAGTTCAGCTGGTTGTTCACCTCAGTCATGTACGGCGCAGCCAGGTTGCCAGCAACGGCGCCCAGAATGCCGATTGGCAGCAGGTAGAACAGCGGAGAGGTGATGGCGTTTTCGAAGCACTTATTCACCGCGTCGCTGGAACCCTTACCGTTGTTCGGATCCGTATTAGGCACGGTTACCTGCACGTCAACGTTGGTGTTGTTCGGGCCCGGGACAGTCACCGTGTAGTCACCCGGCTTGGTGCCACCAGGAACGTGAACGGTGATGTTGTCGCCGTCCTTGGTGTAGGTCCAGCCTTCGGGGACCTTCACGTCACCGTTACCACCCGGGGTCACAATGACCACGTTGTTGCCGCCATTCTTCGGCAGCTCCGGAACCTCAACGGTGATTTCCTTGGTTTCCTTCGACCCGTCCGGGTTGGTGATGGTCACCGGGATGGTGATCTTGGTGCCCGGCTGCACACCATTCGGGATGTTGATGGTGATCTGGCCGTTACCTGGGGTAACAGCAGGCGGCGTGCTGCCGTCCGGCACCTCGGGGGTCTTGTCCTTGTCAATCTCTACCGTTGCGTCCGGACCCTTCGGCACAACAATCACGATGGTGGTGTTGTTGTTCGGGTTCGGGTTGCTCGGCGTATCCGGCTGCTTCGGATCCTTCACAATGACCTTGCCCGGCACCGTTTCGGTCTTACCGGACTTCGGGTCCTTGACGTTGATGAGAATCGTCTTCTCGTCTCCATCCTTGGCGGTGTCCGGAATGGTCACCGTGATCGTGCCGGTGTTCGGGTCAACCTGCGGATCCCACTCGCCCAGGTCCTGCTCCGGGGTGATGGTGAACGTGGAGCCATCCACAACCTTGCCCGTGTGCTCCAGCTCAACCTTGGCACCCGGCTTGTCAGTAACCTCGCCGTAGCCCGGCTGGTTCAGCACAGTGACCTTCGCGGGCACTTGCTTATCGACGCTCCCGTCCGGGTACTCCACGTCCACCAGAATCGTCTTCTGATCACCCGGGTTCGCGGAGCCCGGGATGGTCACCGTGATGGTGCCGGTATTCGGGTCAACCTTCGGCGCCCAATCGCCCAGGTCCTGGCCCGGGGTGATGGTGAACGTGGAGCCTTCCGGCAGGTCCTTATTGTTCTGCTCCAGAGTGACCTCGGTGTTGACCTTGCCGTAGGTCTCGCCGTAGCCCGGGGTGTGCAGGTTATTCGCGTCATCCTGCACCTTCACCACGGTGGTGATGGTGTCACTCGAGCCATCGGTGTAGGTGACCTTCACGTTGAAGGTGGCCTCATCGCCGTGCTTCGCACCCTTCGGTGCCGTGACCTTCAGCGTGCCGTCCTTTGCCGGCTGCGCTGTCCAACCCTGCGGCGGGTTAACCACGGTGTAGGTCGCGCCAACGGCGTGGCCGCGCACGTTGCCCGGCTGGGTCTTCAGCGCAACATCGACGGATGCACCCGGCTTCACCGTGCTCGGGGAGTTGTAGGCCGGGGCAAACTTCTGCACTGGGACGGAGCCAACAAACAGGGCAGAATCCTGGTTAACTTGGCCGCTTCCATCAACAACGCGGAGCACCTGGGCCGTGTTGTAGGACTCATGCGCCGAATCCTTGGTAGCTTCGCGCGGCTGAGCAAGCAGCTCTACGTCAACCTTGGCGGTCTTCTTGTTGTCATCAGCGCCGGTTGCGCCCTTGGGAAGGGTGACAAAGACCTTGCCCGAGGCATCCACACGCACCTTGGCGCCCTCGATCTTCTTGCCAGCGATGGAGACGTTGCCGGTCAAGCGTGCGTAGTCAGACGCAGCACCGTTGGAAACGGTGATGCCGGTGTTGTATTCCTTACCGTCTGCAATAATCGGCTGGGACTTCTTCTCAGATGGCGTGAGCGGCAAACAATCATCCGACTCAATCGGCCACGGCGCGACATTGACCACAGCCTCCGGGCTTACGCGAGACCGTTCGTGCGCCCTGATCGTCGGCGAGGTGATCTTCCAAGCCCACGTCTGCGCCCCCGTCGAGGCTGGGTCCACACCAAGCGTCCCGTGAGCGATCTGCTTCTGCCCCTGGGTCAGGGAGAACTGATCAGGCTTCACCTGAGACAAATCGGTGATGTCCAAAAACCGCATTTTCGCCGCTATCGAGCGGGTCGGCATCGTAGCTGCCCTTACTGCGCATTTCTACGGAATAGTTGTGCGCCGCAGACTGCAGGGCCTCATTCTCCACGGTGATATTCGCCTTCGCGGATTCAAAAATGCGCTCACCCTCAGGGTCCAGGGTGATCCACGGAGTGAACTGGGTGTTGCCATCGTCCAGACCAACGCCAACCGTCACGCCGCTCTGAGACTGCGCAAAGGCACGTCCTGGCGACACCGAGGTGGTGTTGATAGACAGCACCACGGTGCATTGCCCCTGCTCCGGGTTCGATACCCGCCCCGGAGGGCTGACGAACTCCGCCGGTAGTGCGTGCGCCTGCGGCGCTACAACGGCCGACGCCCCAAGGGCCAGTGCCACCACCCCAGCCACTGTTTTCTTTGCGATTCCTTGCGGTTTCATAAACATCCTTGCATGCATCTCACGGGAAAGTCAGAAGTACCTGAGTTTTTACAGATTATTTCACTATCCGGAAATTTCCAGCCGATTGCAAGCTTTTTCGAGAATTAATTTCAGCGCCACACCCACGGCGCCCGCGGCAGCCGCGACGGATCGAAGCTACCCAGCAGGTCAGAAGGGTCCGCACCGATTGATTCTGCAAGCATGCGAAGCACCCCTTGCACCCCGCTTGCTTGCGCCATCTCGCGCAACGTCACCGCACCGTCCCGCTTAGCCAAGCGTTTATTCTCAGCATTGACCACCAACGGCACGTGTACATACTCAGGTTCCTTATATCCCAATAAGGAAGCCAGATAAGCCTGAGCAGGCGCGGAAAACAGCAAGTCATCACCACGCACGACTTGGTCGACGCCCTGGAAACCGTCATCCACAACCACCGCAAGGTTGTACGCCCAGTCCCCCGCCTGTGCCTGATCGAAGCGACCACCGCGGCGCAAAATCACGTCATCCACCGGGCCCGTGAACTCCCCGTGGTAGAAGTCCCGCACGGTCCACTCGCGAACGTCTGCACGCAAGCGGATTGCGGGGAGGCGGCCTTCGGAGGAGAGCGTTAAACGTCGAGAAGCACGAAGCTCCTCCGGAAGATCCCTGCAGGTGCCGGGGTACATGCCGGGCTGGGCATGCGGCGCGGACGCGGCCTCCCGGATGTCGCGGCGCGTGCAATAACACTCATAGGTGGGCAGCGCGGCCAGCGCCTGCGCATAGGCGTCACCCCGATCGTGCTGGTACAGCACCGGCTCATCCCACTCAATGCCAAGCGCAGCGAGGTCTTCTAGCTGGCGCTTCGCGGACTCTGCACTGGAACGCTCCGAATCAATATCCTCCACCCGCATGTAAAAATTGCGGCCAGACTGGCGCGCGAACAACCACGCCAACACCGCCGTGCGCAGGTTGCCAAAATGTAAATCACCACTCGGGCTTGGCGCATACCTACCGGCTGGACCTTGGAACATGGCGTTGTACCCCTAGACTTAGCGTTCCTGAATCGGCGTGAATGTCAAACGTAAATCCAATGCGGCAACAATCTTGAGTAGCGTCTCGACGGTTGGATTGCCAACCCCATTTTCAATACGGCTAAGTTCAGCCTGCTGGATACCAGCAGCATCAGCCACAGACTGCTGCGTGGCACCACAATCATGTCGCGCTGACGCCAGAGCAGCACCCACCGCCTTGCGCTCCGCAAGCTCCGCAGTGAACGCGCCTGCTGCTGCACCACGGATCACTTCGGCTGCCGTTGATGCTGAGTCCCGATATGGCCGAACAAAGTCTTCGAACTTTGTAGTTCCCATTTCTTTATCCACATCCTCCAGATCGCGCATCTTGAGCAATGTTATGTGTTTTATCACATACGAGCAAGTGCGTGTTAGGTTCTTCTCCAAGCGTCCAGCGCAGCCCTTGCCGCGCGGATCTCTTTTTGCTCCTGCTTTCGGCTTGGATTGCGCAGCTTGTTATGCCCTCCAAGCAGCAGGACAACTTTCCTACCGTAGAACGTGCAATAGACACGGATGAGCACCCGTTTCTTTCGCCACCCTTGAGGGATTTCGTCGCCTAGATCTGGCGGCCCATACTCCTGCAGGATCGTTCCCAAATCGCGTCTTATTCGCAATTCGTAGAGACCTTTTCCTAAGCTTTTGCCCCACTCAGTAGCACAGATCTCAATCCCCAGCGAAGCCAGAACGTGCTCAATCGCTGCGTCCGTCCCACGTGACTCACATGAGCAGATACTTACCCCAAAAGTCCGTCTCAGATCTTACTGAGAACATTCATACTACGAGGTTGCGTGAACGGGCTGAAACCGTGGGGAGACCCTACTTCTGTTTACCCGCGTAGTAGCGGCCCAAGAACTCGTCGCGGAAGGCCTCATAGTTGCCGTTATCAATGGCAGCGCGGATGTTGTCCACCAGACGGACCATGAACTCCACGTTGTGCATGGTGCACAGCGTGCCTGCCAAGAACTCCTTCGCCTTGAGCAAGTGGTGGATGTAGGCGCGCGAGTAGTTCTCAGACACGTAGCCGCCGAACTCCTCATCCACGCCGGAGAAGTCGCGCTTGAAGCGAGCACCCATCAGGTTAAGGCGCCCGTCCAAGGTGTACACGCCACCACGGCGACCCAGGCGGGTCGGCGCCACACAGTCAAAGGTGTCCGCACCAGCCTCAACAGCGGTGAAGATGTCATCCGGCTCAGAAATCCCCAGCAAGTGGCGCGGTTTGTCCACCGGCAACTCATCAGTCACCCAACCAACAATGGTGCCCAGGTTTTCCTTCTCCAACGCGCCACCGATGCCGAAGCCACCAAACCCACGGCGACCGGCCTCACGCGCCTCATGATCCAGCTCCAGCAGGCCGCGCGTTGCATACCTGCGCAAATCCTCATACTGCGCACCCTGCACAACCCCCCACAACGACTGCTTTGGGCGGTGTGTACGCAGCTCAGTGAGTCGGTGATGTTCATCAAGACAGCGCTTCGCCCAACGACGGGTTCGCTCCACGGAGTGCTCCTGGTACTCGCGGGTGTCCACCAGGGTGGTCAGCTCATCGAAGGCGAACATGATGTCCGCGCCCAGCTGGTGCTGGATCTGCATGCTCACCTCGGGCGTGAAGCGGTGGGAGGAGCCGTCGATGAAAGACTTGAAATCCACCCCGTCATCATCCACACGCGCCATGCGGTCCTTGTTTGCTGCGCGGATGTCGCCCTCCACAAGACCTGCGGTATCCATGGCAAGGACCTTCTTAAACCCAACGCCCAAGCTCATCACCTGGAAGCCACCCGAATCCGTGTAAGTCGGCCCGTGCCAGTTCTCAAAGGCAGCCACGCCACCGGCCTCATCCACAATCTCCGGACCCGGCTGCAAATACAGGTGGTAGGCGTTGGACAAAATCGCCTGCGCACCAGTGGAACGGATCTGCTCCGGCGTCAGCGTCTTCACCGTCGCCTTCGTGGCAACCGGAATAAACGCCGGCGTTTGAATATCACCGTGCGGGGTGTGGATTACGCCCGTCCGGCCATGCTTGCCCGGCTCGTTGTACAGCTCCGTAGTCAGGTCGAATTCTTTCATCGCGCAGCTCCTTCCAGCTCAGGCTCAAGCTCTTCCAGCTCAGTGCCCTCCACGTCCACTTCCGGCAGCACCTTGTCCAGCCACTTCGGTATCCACCACGTGGACGGGCCCATCAAGAACATCGTCGCAGGCACCAACGCCATGCGGATGAAGAAGGCGTCAAACAAGACGGCGGCGCCCAGGGCGAAGCCGAAGATTTGAATAAACGGCAACGGCTGGTTGATGAATGCCACGAAGACCGCGATCATAATAATCGCCGCCGCGGTAACCACGCGCGCGCCCTGGGCGAAGCCTTCGACGGTGGAGTGGACCACGGCGCGTCGATAAGCATGAGGCTCCGCAGCGCGAGTGAGGTGCAAGTAATGCTCCCGCATGCGGGTGACCAGGAAAACCTGGTAATCCATGGCCAGGCCGAAGGTGACACCGATGAGGAAGATGGGCAAGAACGACAGGATCGGGGTCGGCGTATTCACCAGGTCCCACAGGCCGTCCTGCCACACCAACACCGTCAGGCCGAACGCAGCGCCGACGGAGAGCAAAAAGCCCAAACCGGCAACCAGCGGAACCAAGATGGAGCGGAACACCAGCATCAACAAGACAATGGCCAGACCCACCACAATGGCCAGATACAGCGGCATCGCCTTGGCTAGCTCTTCGGTGATGTCCATCTGCACCGCAGTCAGACCAGTCAGGCCGATCTCCACACCGGTAGCGTCCTCAACCTGCTGGTTATTCTCCCGCAGGCCGTGCGCCACCTTCAGCGTGTACTCCTCCTCAGGGCCACCGTCAGGTGTGGCCATGATCTGAGCGGCCGTGAAATCCTCATTCACGTTCACCAGCTGCGCGTGCACCACGCCACTGACACTGTTGGCCTCCTGCGCGGCGTAGAGGAAGCTGGCCAGCGCCGCCTTCTGCGCACGGCCACCTACCTCATCCGGCATCGCCGCCATGTACGGCTGCAGAATCTCCGCATCCGGGTTCACCCCATGCGCATCAACCACCAGCAACAGCGGCGCATTCACGCCGGAGCCGAAGCCTTCCGCCATCAAATCCGCGGACTTACGCTGCGTGGTGTCCAAGTTGGAGGTGGAGTCAGACGGCAGCGCCATCTGCAGCCCCAGCACCGGGGCGGACATGGCGCCAAGCGCCACAATCACCACGGCCATCACCAACGCCGGGAAGCGGCGCACAAAGTTCACCCAGTTGCGGCCCATGGATCGCTCATGCAAGTGCTCGCCAGCAATCTTGGGAATGCGCCCGGCGAACGCCTTGTTGCCCCACGCGCCAAGCAGCGCCGGCAGCATGGTCAACGCCACCAGCACGGAGACGAACACCGTAAAGGCGGCGGCCACGCCCATCCAGGACAAGAACTCGATGCCGGCGAGCACCAGCGCAACCAGCGCGACAAACACTGTGGCGCCGGCGAACACCACGGAACTACCTGCCGTGCCCACCGCCATACCGGCCGCATCCGGGCCGCTGCGGGTCTTGCGCTCCTGGCGGTAGCGCGACAAGATAAACAGCGAGTAATCAATACCCACCGCAAGACCAATCATCACCGCCAAAACCGGGGTGACGTCATTGAGCTCCACCCAATGCGTGGTGGTCAAAATAGCCAGCGCGCCGATGCCCACGCCCACAATCGCGGACACGATGGGCATAGTGGACGCCGCAAACGAGCCGAACGTGACCAGCAGCACCAAAAACGCCACGCCGATACCAATCAGCTCTGAGGTGGTGTTGACCTCAATCGGGTCGCCGTAACCGGCACCGCCCGCCTCTACTTGGAGGCCAGCCGCGCGGCCAATGTCCATCGCATCAGCCACAACCTGGCGGTCCTCTTCCGTGACCTCAAAGTTGGACTCTGCATCAAACTCGAACGTGGTGTAGCCAATCCGGCCGTCATCAGACAAAAGGCGCACGTTGTACGCATCTTTTTGGGCCGCCTCCTCCGGCAGGCCCATCTGCGTCATCTGGCCAACAATGGTCTCCTGCAGCTGCTGATTCACCAGCACCGGGTTGCCAAAACGCTCCGTACCGCGCACTTCAAGGTGCTCATCAATATGGGCGATAACCTCATCCATCGCCGCCATATGCGCGGGGTCCGTCAGCTGCTGGCCTTCAGGGGCGGCAAACACCAAGTTCACACCCGGTGCCGTGGCCACGTTGCCGCCGCCAGGGAAGTTGCGCTCCATCGTGTCCAGCGCGTCAATCGCCGGGGTGCCATCAATGGCAAAGTTTGAGGTAAACGGTTTTGAAAGCGAAAACGCCGCACCGGCAGAAGCAGCCAAGATCAGCAGCCAGGCGATGATCACCTTCCACTTATTCAGGTAGGACCAGCGTCCCAGCTTGTACAGCAGCTTCGCCAATGGGTTTCCATCCTCGGACTAGGAGTGCGAACGTTGGATTCTGTTTAAAAAACCGGCACCGCCTGCCTTGCAGGTGATGCCGGTTTAAAAGTTTAGTGGCGGTAGCGGCGGGATTTGAACCCGCGGAGGTTTTACCCTCACTCGCTTTCGAGGCGAGTACCTTCGGCCGCTCGGACACGCTACCGCAAGCTAGCGTAACGGTTGCGTGCCCGCGTGGCCAAATTCACCACGCCAAGCAGGCACTAGTTATTCTCTGCCTCGCGCTCCTCGCGCTTGTCTTCCACCTTTGCGGCAACCTCGTTAGCCTTGTCCTCAACCTTCGCGGCAACCTCGCTGGCCTTGTCCTTAATAGCGTCGCCAGCGTTAGCCACGGTCTCCTTAACGTTGCCAACCAGGTTGTCAGCCTTGCCCTCGTTCTGCAGCTTCTCGTTATCGGTCAGCTCGCCGAGGCCTTCCTTGATGTTGCCCTTGATCTGGTCGCCCTTGCCTTCCAAAGCCATGGTGTGCTCCTTTTCGTTTTATTGGTTAATAACAATTCCAACCATAGGCGCACTGCCGGCTGCAGCGCCATAACAATTCAGTCACGTAAACCGTTGAAAAAGGTGCTCATCAGCTGGCTAGTTGCTGCCTCCAGCACCCCGCCGCGCACTTCCACGGTGTGCAGGTGCCGCGGGTCCCTCAGCGCGTCCAGCACGCTGCCCACCGCGCCAGTCTTCGGTTCGAAAGCACCAAAGACCAGCGAGGACACCCGCGCCCCCAGGATCGCTCCAGCGCACATCGTGCACGGCTCCAGCGTGACCACCAGCTCGCACCCATCCAGCCGCCACGTCCCCAGGTTCTTGGCAGCTTGGCGGATCGCCTCCACCTCCGCATGAGCCGTTGGATCGCAGTTTGCTAATCGACGATTCGTCCCCACCCCCACCACTTCCCCACCCGGCCCGTAGACAATTGCCCCCACGGGCACATCCCCGGGCGGGGTTGTTCGGGCAATGGCGATGGCCTCATGCATCCGTGCCTCTGCGGTTTCTGCAGCTTCCATACCTTGCGCGCTACTTTTTAGAGGCACGGAGAAACTCGTCTGCAAAGTCCAGGTCCTCGGCGATGGTGAGCGCGAGGTCATGGGGCGCCGGATCGTCGTCAAGCAAAATGCTCATCATCTGCTCCGAAAGACCAAGGTCAGCGAGGATGTCGAAGTTTCCGTCAGCCCACGCCTCGGTGTCATCGAGCAGATCAATGTCAATGTCAGGGATCTCGAAACCGGCCTCTTCCAGGGCGTCTGCGGCGAAGTCGTCGTCGACGGCCATTGTGGCGTCGCTAATCAGGACCCGCACGCTGCTCGGGCCGGGGCGGACGATGAGCAGGTACTCATCCTCTACATTCAACATGGCGAACGCCGGCCCCTCACTGCGCAGGGCACGCACCGCGTCGATGGAAGTTGATATGTCCTCAAAATCATCCCTGAACCGGCGCACTGACCAGCCAGAATCCGTCCTTGCGACGGTAAGGGCATACCCCTCACTGTAAGAGTGGCTCATGGTTTCAACAGCGTAGTCGGCACGCGGCAGTTACAACAGGGGGTTAAACTCATGGTCCATGACCAAACTGCGACCTGTGTGCATTCTTGGCAATGGCCTCATCGGCGGCTCCCTGATGCGCGACCTTGCCGCGCACAACCACCTCACCTTTGGATACACGCACTCCAACGCAGGCGCACGCCAAGCAGCCGCAGACGGATTCGACGTGATCGTGGACCTTGAGGCCGTCTTGCGGCGTGCCGAGGATCTGGGCGCCCTCATCGTGATCGCCGTGCCGTTCGACGTGGTCGCTGAAATACTCGATGCCATCGCCAAGTGGGCGCCCAGCTGCGGCATTACCGACGTTGTGTCTGTAAAAGCGCCGGTCTACGCCCTAGTGCGTGAGCGCGGCATGCTGGAGCGCTACGTTGGCGGCCACCCGATGGCGGGGACGGAAGCGTCCGGTTGGGCGGCCTCCCAAACCGGACTGTTCGCGCGCGCGGCGTGGGTGGTCACGTATGACTACGCCGTGGAGTGCTCGGAGGGATCGGAGCGCTTGCCGCAGGAGTGGGCGGATCTTTTTGCCGATGTGTGCCGCATGGTTGCCCTCGTTGGCGCGGAGGCCGTGCCAGTTTCTGCGGAAGCGCACGACGAGGCCGTGGCGCGTGTGTCCCACCTGCCGCACGTGATGGCAGAAGCCCTGTCCATTGTTGGGGATCACGGCTACACGCTGGCGCAGTCGCTTGCCGCTGGTTCGTTTAAGGGCGCCACGCGCGTGGCCGGCACGCAGCCGTCTTTGGTGCGCAACATGTGTGAAACCAATGCGGAGCCGCTTGTCAAGGTACTTGATGAATACATTGACCTGCTGGTTCGCGCCCGCGAGGGTCTTGCTTCCGAGAACCCGACGATGGAGTGGCTGGCCGAGTCCGGCTACCGCGCGCACGTGCGCATGAACGCGCGCTCGGGTGCGCGCCGCGAGTCCGTCTCGCCAGTGGCCATTTCCTCGCGTCCGGTGATGCGCGTACACCCGGGCGGGCCTGGCTGGGTGAAGCAGCTGAAGCAGATCGAGTCCCTCGGCGGGCGCGTCGAGGTGTTCTAGTCACGTCGGCGGCTGCCCGCCCCCTACCAAACGCAAATATGCAGGGGAAGATATGCAGGTTCCCTGGTCAGAGCGTTTTTTCAATAAGGGGCCCGTTAATGAAAACGGTCCGTGACCTGCAGACCTGCATATCTTCCCCTGCATATTTGTTGAACCCGGAGCAGCCCTTAGGCGACCGGGTGCAGGGGTTTCGGGGGCTTATGCTTCCCGACGCCTACCCATCGCCACATACGCCCCACCAATGAGCATCGCGAGGATACCCAGCGTGATGACCGTGGTCATCGGGGTACCGGTATCCGCCAGATCACCGTCGCGGGTGCTGGTGGTGATCTTGGAGGTGGACTTCGAGGTCGACTTGGACGTGGACTTCGCGCTGTTCTTCGACGTCGACTTCGCCGCAGTGGTGGAACGGCCCGTGGACACCTTGCCGTTAAGCGTGGTCGAACGCGCCGACGTAGTGGTCTTCGTGGTGGTACCACGGTTAGCCAAACCAGCACCCAACGCAGCCGGACCAGCAAGCGCAGCCACCAGCGGCTCAACCTGCTTGATCACGTCCAAGATCTGCTCCGGCGTGTTCTTGGTCGTGCTAGTGGTGGTCTTCTTGCTCTTCGGGAGCACGAGCTCCGCACCGTCGTCCTTACGGGAGACGTTCTTGCGCACCGTGTCAAAGCCCGACGGAGCCGTACGAACACCGAGCATGACGTGATCGCCGTTGCCGACGTTGCCCGGGATCGTCACCATGACCAGGCCTTCCGAATCGGTCAGGCCATCAACTTCAATTGCTAGACCATGCACGCTGTACACCTCAGCGTTCTGTACCGGATCGCCGTTCTCAGTCCTCACGGTGATACCGATGGTCACAGTCTTGCGCTCAGCGGTCGTTTTAGTAGTCGAGGTAGTCGTCGGCGTGTAGGTGAACGGAAGCGTGACCTCTTCAATATGGCCCGTGGACTTGGACAGGGTCAGCGTCTTCACATGAGAGTCATAGGTGACGTAGAAAAGACGTTGCTCGCCCACCAGAGAACGCGGAATCGACACAACACCACTGCTATTCGTCTTCAGCTGAATGGGATTTCCATCCGTGGTAATGGTCGCGCCTTCAACATTCTTGCCCTTCTCGTCCTGCACGAGCAGTCGAATGTTTTCGCTCTGGGTACCCTCAGCAGGCTTCGGGTTAGCCTCCGGCTGCTTGTCTTCCGGCTTCGGCTCAGCTGCCGGGTCCTTCGGATCAGCAGGGTCCTCCGCAGGCTTGTCCTCGGCTACCGGATCGTCGGCCTTCTTGTCTTCCGGCTTATCGGCCGGCTTCTCTTCCCGCTTGTCCTCGGCCGGCTTCTCTTCCTGCTTGTCCTCGACAGCCGTGTCCTCCAGGACGGTGACGCGCATGCGGGTTTCGCCAGCGTCGACAACGTAGGGCTCGTCCTGAATGTAGGCAATGACGTCCTCGCCCGGAATGGTCAGGGACTTCTGGCCGTTCTTGTCCGTCTTGCCGGAAATGTCCGTACCCGCGATCTCAATCTCGGCGTTGCGCACGGCGTAGCCGTCCGGGCTCACCACAGAGAACAACACGTTACGGGTCTCAGCAGGGGTAACCGTGCTGGAGACTGCAACCGGACCGGTCTCAGAGGGAGTCTCGGAGGGAGTCTCGGAGGGGGTTTCGGGGGCGTCGGAGGAGAGCACGTTGGCGTCGTTACGCAAGGGCTCAGCCTCAGCCTGGGTTTCGGACGGGGTCGGCTCTGCGGTCTCACCAACAACCGTCGGGGCAGTTGGGTTCACCTTGTCAACAGCATTAGCCAGATTGCCCGCGGCGTTGCCAATGCGCTCCAGGTCACGCACAACCTCAGCAGCATTGACCTGTGAAGACGGCTTCACCGCATCACGTGCGTACTCGCCAGGCAGCGGATCCGGCTTCACAAACTGCGTCACCGGCTTGTAACCCGCGCCAACCGGCAGGTACGCCAGCTCACGGAAGTTATCCACCACAGTGTTGCCAAAGTAGGACGCCACCAGGTCAGTGCCGCGCAGCTCGACGCTCTTCGCAGCGTCATCCGCAAACACAAACGTGCCGTCGCCCTTGGTGTAGGCGTAGTTCAGATCCCCAATGCCGTCCAGGCTAAAGCCCGGGCGGATGGTCACCGGATCAACCGTAACCTTGCCGGTCTTGGTATCCAAGGTCCACTTGTACATGCGGTCACGGTCACGAGAGATGGCGTAGAGCTCATGGGTCTTCTCCGGGTCAATGCCGGAAGCCCACGCGCTAGGAATGCCAATGTCACCCACGTTTGACGGCATGGTGATCTTGCCGGACTTCACGGCCAGCGCTCGAGCGTCCGTGATCTTGTCCGACAGCAGCGAATTAGTCAGATCGTCCTTAGACAGATCAATCGTGCGGAACTCCGCGCCCGAGAACAGCACCAACGTACCCGCCGGGGTGATGGACGCAGAGGCAACGTCCTTCGTATTAATACCGCGCAGGTCGAGCGGGCCGAGGTCCGCCAGCTCATGAATATCCGGCTTGATACGCAGCAGGTGGCCGGCCGGTTTGCCGTCCTCACCAGTAGAGATACCGTAAATACGGTCAGCGCCCGGGTTGTAGGCAACAGCCGTGTACGTCCAGCCGCCCGAAGAGTAACGAGCACCCGCAGAACCACTGCCAGGGCGAACACGCTGTGTCACTGCCGCGCCGACCTGGTCAAGATTGCGGCCCAGCATGGAATTCAGCTGGTTCAGACCACGTGCAATGTCATTCGGCTTGATCGCAGCCTGTGACTGCACTGGGGTCAGCGCAAACGTTCCGGCAACGGCAGCTGCCAGCGCAATACCCGCGACACGGGTGTTCCTGGAGTTTTTCATGGGTACCTCTCGTAGATTTTGGGCGCGCTCGAGCACGGCCCAGAAAGCCACGTCTCAATGTACTTGTGTCACAGAGGTATCTCAATACGACAAACTATGGTGTTGCCCAAAACACCCAGGCAAAAGAAAAAACCCTGGTCTCCCAGGGTTTTCGGTTGGTGCGCCCGGAGGTGTCCGAAGTCACGACATAGTTGACACAGCGTGACTGGGAGAACCTTCCTGATGGTTGACAGGTCAGCCGCGACATGATTGACACTTAGCCAGGGGAAACTACCTGGGGTGAAGGTTGACACCTCAGCTGCGACATCGTTGACACTCTCCCCAACCACCGCGTGGCGCGAAGGCAGACGGGGATCAGTCGCGACATCGTTGACAAATGAACAGCCCCAACCGCAACCTCGCAATTGTTAAAGCCGTACGAGACCAAGGTGAACCAGCTGCCAAAGTCGCCAAACGATTCGGGATCTCGCGCCAACGCGTCTACAAGATCCTGGCCGACTTCGACGCCGGCGGACCTGAAGCAATCGCCCCGAAATCCCGCGCACCACACACCCACCCCCAGGCGATACCCGAACACCTGCGCAAACACATCATCGAAATGCGCAAAGAACTCACCAGAGCCGGACTCGACGCAGGTCCAGACACCATCGCCTTTCACCTACAACGACAAGGCCTACGCGTGCCATCAACCTCCACTATCCGCCGCATTATCACCAACGCAGGCCTAGTTACTCCGCAACCCCAAAAGAAGCCACGAAGCTCCTACATTCGCTTCGAAGCCGAAATGCCCAATGAATGCTGGCAAGCCGACATCACCCACCTTTTCCTCGCCGACGGCACTCGTGTAGAAGTCCTCGACTTCCTCGACGACCACTCCCGCTACCTGCTGTCAATCACCGCTCAGCACGCGTTTACAGGCACTGCAGTGGCAGAACAGCTCCAACGCCTCATCAACACCTATGGGCCACCCGCATCCACGCTCACTGACAACGGGCTGGTATTCACAGCACGACTCGCAGGCCGGAAAGGAGGGCGCAACGCCTTTGAGAAAACCCTCAACCATCACCGTATTCAACAGAAAAACGGCCGACCCGGGCACCCACAAACCCAAGGCAAGATCGAACGATTCCACCAGACACTCAAACGCTGGATCAAAGCACAACCACCAGCAGAAACAATTACCCAACTACAACAACAACTCGACGAATTCGCTGGGTACTACAACACACAGCGGCCCCATCGAGCACTCGGACGCCGCACACCCGAGCAGGCCTATACCACAGGCCCCAAAGCCCAACCCACGGACAACCCAAATGACGAATGGCGCATCCGCAACGACATCGTCGGTGTCAACGGCAAGGTCACCATCCGCTACGCCGGAAGGCTCTACCACCTAGGCATCGGACGCGCCTACGGCGGCAAGCACATCCTGATGGTCATCACCGACAACCACGTCACCACATCGCTAAAAGAGACCGGCGAAATCATCACCGAGCACTACATCGACACATCCCGCAATTACCAAAAACCATACTGGCGAAAAGGCCAACCCCCACTGACCTAAAAACAAAACCGGCACCTCAGAAAAATAAAAACCGAGGCACCGGTTTGTCCACCATGTCGCGACTGAGTTGTCAACTATGTCGCGACTGAGGACATGGTGCGCCCGGAGGGATTCGAACCCCCAACCTTCTGATCCGTAGTCAGATGCTCTATCCGTTGAGCTACGGGCGCTTGCAACGTGCTAAAACATTACACCCGTTGCAAGAAAGCGCCAAAACCCCAGCTCAAAGGCGAAAGCGGCTACAGCCCCAGCACGGCTTTCGCGATGAGGAAATAAATAATCAGGCCCGTGGCGTCACAGAACGTGGAGATGAACGGGTTGGAAAACACCGCCGGGTCCGCGCCAATGGTCTTGGCCAGGATCGGCATGACGCCGCCCACGGTTGCGGACATGGTGCAGATACTCAGCAGGGTTGCGCCGATGATGATGCCAATGTCACTGCCAAAGACCACCCATCCCAGCACCAACCCCAGCGTGCCCAAGACCAGGCCCAACATCAGGCCGACCCGGACTTCGCGCCACATGACGGGGAGGATGTCGCGCGTGCGGACGTCGTTAAGAGCCAAAGCCCTTGTAACAGTGGTGGCTGCCTGGTTGCCGGTGTTGCCGCCGGTGCCGGTGAGCAGGGGGATGAAGAGGGAAAGGACGGTGACCTGCGCGATTGTCCCTTCGAAGACATCGAGCACCTGCACCGTCAGGATCGCGGAGACCGCCAGCACCAGCAGCCACACAATGCGGGAGCGGAACAACTCGCGCACCGGGGTGGACAGGTACGGGCGGCGCAGCGCCTCGGCACCACCTTGGCGGGCGGTGTCCTCACTGTCGGCGTCCTCGATCACATCGTGCGCCTCGTCATAGGTAAATACGCCGACAAGCCGCTTGTCCGCATCAACCACCGGCACCGCAATGTTGGTGGTGGCCAGCAGCCAACGCGCCGTGTCCTCCGCACTGTCGGTGGCCCTCGCCCACACGGGCTCACGCATGACCTGGCCGATCGTGGTGGCGTTGGTGACAAACAGGTCCTTCAGTTCGGCCACACCGACCAGCATCAGATCATCATCCACAACAGGCAGCAGGTAGATCGTCTCCAGGTCAGCAGCCTGGGCTTTTAGCTTATCGACGACCACGCCAACCCCCTCATCCGCCCCCACCGCCAACACGTCCGGGGACATATGGCGACCAACAGTGCCCTTCTCATAACCAAGCAGCGCGTTGGTGCTTTCGCGCTCCTCCTCATCCAGACCGGACATAACCTGGTCCGCGATCTCCGCCGGCAGGTTATCCAGCAGCTGCACGCGGTCCTCCGCGCCAAGCGCGGCGAACAGGCTGGTCACGGACTCATCGGACAGGGCTTCAACCAGGTCGGCCTGGTGCGCCGGGTCGAGCGCGTCGAACACTGCGGTGGCGCGCTGCGGGGGCAGCAGGCGCAAAAGCACAGCGCCGCGGGAGGAGGACTGGCGCTCAATCAGTTCAATGATTTGGCGCAGGGGGACGTCTTCAAGCGAGGCCTGCATACGCTCAAGCTCGGCCGCGTCAAGGTCAGTGCTCAGGTTCTTACCCAGCGCCTTTTCCAGCTCGTAGATTGCCTCATCAGCGTCGACTGCCATTCTCACCCTCTCCTTACCCCCGTTAAGCCCCCTGTATTAATACTTTTAACTTTTGCGATACTACCTAGTAGTTTTTTCGTAGCTTTATGCGTTACGTACGTTATCCCAGTCACCGAAGGGTTTACATATGGCTCATCCGATTCGCTCGCGCCGCGTCACAATTGCCGCTGGCGTCCTGTCTGTTGCACTCGTAGCACCCCTAGTGGCTACCCCCGAGAGCACCACCCCGTTCGTCTCTGTTGCACAGGCGCAGACCGCCGATGCATTTGCAGAGCGCTTCACCACCTCCAACTTCTGGGAAGTGGACGAGGCTGTCGTTGAAGGCCTGGAGCTGGAGCCGGGGACAACGGTTGCACAGACCACCAACACCATCTGGAGCTGGCAGTTCCGCAATGAGGACGGCAAGCTGATCATTGGCCGCCCAAGGTCCGGCTTTGGCGCTGGCGATAAGGACATTCGCGTCAAGGTGACGCCGGCAACCGGCTCGGCGTACACCACCACCTTGAAGCTGACCGTGGTTGATGCAGAGCCGGAGGCGGTTGACAAGGACAAGTTCAACGAAAGCTACACCACCGCCAACTTCTGGGGCGTGCAGGAAGCAGTTGTTGAGGGTCTTGAACTGGATCCGGAGACCAAGGTTTCCCCGACTACCAGCACTGTTTTTAACTGGAACTTCCGTAATGACGACGGCACCTTGACCCTCATCCGCCCCTCGAATCCCGGCTCCTTCAAAGCTGGTGAGCAGGAAATCAACGTTTCCGTTTCTGAACCCAACGGTGTGAAGTACACGACCACGCTGAAGGTCAACGTGGTTGACCAGGCGCCGGAATCCGTCGAAAAGCCGAAGCTCGAGCAGCGCTACGACACCGCAAACTTCTGGAATGTGAACGAGGCCGCAATTGAGGGCCTTGAGCTGGACCCGGAGACCAAGATCTCCACGACTGCAAACGCCATCTGGAACTGGACTCTGCGCAATGACGGCGGCAAGCTCACCCTCGTCCGTCCGACGTCCAGCGCTTCCTACTCCACCGGGGAGAAGGACATCAACGTTGCTGTTGCTGAGGCCAACGGCTTGAACTACACGACAACGCTGAAGGTCAACGTGGTTGAGCAAGCGCCGGAGCCAGTTGAGCAGCCGAAGCTTGAGCAGCGCTACCCCACTGCGAACTTCTGGAACGCGAATGAGGCTGCTGTTGAGGGCCTTGAGCTGGAGCCAGGCACCACGATTGCGCCGCGCGCGAACACCGCGTTCAACTGGGGCTTCCGTAACGACGACGGCAAGCTCACCCTCATCCGTCCATCCTCCGCCGCAGCGTTTAACACCGGCGACCAGGACATCCCTGTCACGGTGACTGAGGAAAACGGCCTGAATTACCCGGCCACCCTGAAGGTGAAGGTGCTTGATCAGCGCACCGCCAAGGAGTGGGAGGAGCAGCTGCAGAAGACCTACGACATGGACTTTGAAAAGTCTGCTGCTCCGAAGCCCCTGACTGAGATCACGCTTCCGGAGGGCGTTGAGCTGTCCAAGAAGGAGATCATCCACCCATCCGGTTGGGGCGTATCGGTTGAAAACGGCGTTGTGAACGTGAAGCCGGCCGCAACCTTCATCGAGGGCTTCTTCGAGCTTCCGGTGACGGTCAATGACGGCACCGACACCTTCGAGGCGAAGCTGCGCATCAACGCACGTAACCCGCAGTCTTCCGCCACCGACGTAGCCGGCGGTGTTGCTGGCACGCTTGGCAAACTCCTCGGCGGCCTCCTCGGCGTACCTAACCTGGGCAACCTGCTCGGCGGTCTGCTGGGCGGCGGCGGTTCCGGTGATGGTTCCGGTGACGGCTCTGGCGGCGGCTCTGGCCGTTTGATCAACATCGTGGTCACGAACAACGCCAACAACAACGGCAGCCCAAACGTCAACGTTGTGGTCACGGGTAACGCGAACAACAACGGTTCCAACAATGGCTCCAACAACAGCGTGGTCATTACGGACAACGCCAACCCGCGCGACAACTTCTCCAACAACGGCAACCCGGTAATCACGAATAACGGCAACCCAGTGATCACCGGCAACGCCAACAACAACGGTTCCAACAACGGTTCCAACAACACCGTGACGGACAACGGCAACCCGTCCGTGATCATCACGGACAACGCGAACCCACGCGATAACTTCTCCAACAACGGCTCGAACAACAGCGCCATTGTGACCGGTAACGCCAACCCAGTCATCACCGGCAACGCGAACAACAACGGCTCGAACAACAGCGCCATTGTGACCGGTAACGCCAACCCGACGGTGGACATCCGCGACAACGGTTCCAACAACAGCGCCATTGTGACCGGTAACGCCAACCCGACTGTGGTTGTCACTGGAAACGCCAACCCGCAGATCGGCGGCGGTCTTGGTAGCGCGCTCGGCGGCTCCTCCAAGCGCGGCGAGCAGGGTGGCGAAGGCGACCAGGACGCTGGCAAGGGCGGTTCCAGCAATGGTGGCTCCAGCGGTAACGGCTCCAGCATCGGCGCAGACGTTGAAACCACCGGTGGTCTTTCTGACCCGCGCTGCATCGCTTCCCTGGCCGGCCTGGGTGTTCCGCTGCTGCTGGCTATCCCTGTAGCGCTTGCACAGAGCGTTGGTGCTCCGGATGCTGCTGGCTTGGCGCCGCAGCTGCAGCGCACGCTTGAAGACGCAGCCCGCAACTTCGGCGTACAACCCACCGACCTGACCGCGATCGCGGGTGGCGTCATTGGCGCCATCCTCACCGTCGCGGCAATCGGTGCAGCGACCACCTGCATCCCGAAGGTTCGCAACGTCGGCGTAGAGATTCGCGGCCCACAGAAGCCGGGTCTCTCCACCGCTGCACTGCCGGCAGTAGAGCCGAAGGCTGTCTAGTCTGGCCCTTTCCGCTGTGACGTAGAGCGTTCAAGGCACCGAAAGGCACCGAAAGGCACCGCCCCTCTGTTTTGGGCGGTGCCTTTTGCGTTGATGGGGTTTGTAAGAGGGGCCGAAGTGAGACAATGGCGACATGTCTGATGAGCTTGCCGCGGTCATTGCCTCCCGCCCCCAATGCGAACTACATCTCGCCACAGCTGTCCATCCCATCACCCAGCAGATGCTCGGCGATGGTTACTCGATTCTGGACCCAAGCCGAAAGATTTGGGTCAGCGAGGTTGCTGACGAACTCCGCCGTCGTATTGAGGACAACCCCATCCGTGGGAAGAGTCAAACGCAATGGGAAAAGCTTCGTGAACAATTAACCGGCGCCGCGCCCGAAGTCATCCTCTTGGCCGCCGAGATTGTCATCTTGCGTGAACATCCGATAAACGGATCCCAAGCTGTGACTCGACGTCAGCACCTCGAAGACGTCTTGGCAATCTTGGATCATCCGATTGAGATTCCAAAAGATGTCGTCTCGTGGATGTCTACTACCTCCACTTGTGGTTTCAAGCCCGGGCAAAGCTACTACGGGTCCTTGTGGCGCCAGATCATCTGGGTATCGAATTTCATCAAAGCTTGGGATTCACAAACACCAGAACAAAAAGTTACATCACGGCAAGACCCCTGGACCTTAGAGAGATGCATGCTTGACTCAGGTGAGGACCGATCAGACATCAGGAACGCTTTCCAGTTCCTCATCTTTCCTGAGTACTTTGAGCCAATCTCCAGCCAAGATATGAAGGTGCGCATTCGTGACGCCTTCGCAGGCCGACTGGGCTCCGCTTCATCCGACTCTCCACTCGATGTGGACCAAGATCTTCTTAGGGTTCGGCTTTTACTCAGCCAAGAGATCAGTGAGCCCTTCCACTTCTGGAGCTCAAACGTTCGTCCGCTGTGGGACAAAGATGCCGTCCAAGTTGAACCTGATGTGGAACCTCGGGGCATCCACTACTGGTTGTTCGCTCCTGGACAAGGCGGCGATAACTGGGAAGTGCAATACGCCGACGGTGTCATGGCCATCGGCTGGGAGGAAGTCGGTGACTTGTCTCAGTACGGTTCCCGCGAACAGATTCGCCAGGCTCTCCCGACCGACCAGAATGGGCCTAACAACACACTCGCCCTGTGGGAGTTTCAAAACTCGATACAGCCTGGCGATATCGTCTTCGCCAAGCGTGGGCGCAGGGAAATCATTGGAAGAGGGCGAGTAACCTCTGGCCCACGACACGAACCAGAGCGAATTGGTTTCCCCAACGTCCGGGACGTTGAGTGGACCGACACTGGTAGTTGGGAACATCCCGGTGATGCGGTTGTAAAAACACTGACTGACATCACTCGCTACACGGACTACGTGAAGGATCTTGAGAACCTATTTGGGGATGATCCATCGGAAAGCATCCCAGCGACTGAATTCGCTTCCTACAGCAAAGAACAATTCCTCAAAGAGGTTTATCTTCCAGAAGAGAAGTACGACCGCCTGCGTTCCTTGCTCATGCGGAAAAAGAACGTCATTCTTGCTGGCCCTCCAGGTGTAGGAAAGACATTCTCTGCGAAGCGACTCGCTTACTCAATCATGGGCGAGATGGATAAAAACCGAATCCGTACGGTTCAGTTTCACCAGAGCTTTAGCTACGAAGATTTCATGATGGGATATCGCCCGACGGAATCGGGTGGTTTCAAACTGGAAAACGGCCCTTTTTATGACTTTTGCCTCGAAGCGCAAAAGGACGAAACCGGACAGCCGTATTTCTTCATCATCGATGAAATCAACCGAGGAAATATCTCAAAGATTTTCGGTGAACTTCTCATGCTGATCGAAGCCGATAAGCGTGGACAAAGTCTCCGACTCCTCTACAGGAATGAAAAGTTTTCAGTACCAGAAAATCTGCACATCATCGGGATGATGAACACTGCAGACCGAAGTATTGCTGTTCTGGACTATGCGCTACGCCGACGCTTCGGATTCTTCGAAATGAGACCAGCATTCGACTCATCCCAGTTCAAAAGGCAAATGGAAGCCCAAGAGAGTGAAGCTTTCGATGCTCTTGTCGCAACGATCCAAGATCTCAACCTTGAGATCGAAAACGACCCGACGTTAGGCCGCGGCTTTGCCATCGGGCACAGCTATCTCACTCTCCCCGAAGGTGCCGCACCTGATGAGGCATGGCTTTCTTCCGTTGTTGAGGATGAGCTAATCCCGCTACTCGACGAGTACTGGTTCGATGAACAAAGCCGAGTCGAAGAATGGGGATTCAAGCTCAGGACCGCGATCGATGTCTGAAACCTCTGTCCTGATCGGCAATGTTTACGTCATGATGGCGTATGCATTTAGATCTGTCCATCACCGAGAAGCCGCACTTCGCGGTGAAATCGAGTTCGATCATCTTCATGAGCTCTTAGCTCATCTCATTGGATCCGAAACCAGCCGCCAGGTACGACGAGGCCTTCACAAGCAGTATGTCCCCCACGAAGAAGAGCTCACCACTGTTCGAGGAAAAATCGATGTCAATCGGTCGGTGATGCGTAACGCGACTTCACGGGGACGATTGGTCTGCCTGTTTGATGAGTTCAGCGAGGACACGCAACACAATCGTGCAGTGAAGTCAGCATTGAACACCCTTATCCAACACGGTTCAGTTACTCAGGAACGCAAACGTTTCCTTAAACGCCTAATCAGCCACTTTGCCGGTGTATCGGATGTCCCGTTGCGCATAGTCGACTGGAATTCATTGCCCTACCAGCGCACGAATTCCTCGTACCGAGCATTGATCCAGTACTGCCAGTTCTTGGCGGAGGGTCTATTGCCTTCAGACGAACCGGGCGAATCGCTGTTGACATGGGCAACAGATGACTCGTTGAACGATCTTTTCGAACGCTTCGTCCGTGAGTACTTCGCTGTTCACTATCCTCAGCTCAACAGTCGCGCCTCAAACGTCGTGTGGTCTGTCGATGATGGCCTTGAGTTGCCATCACAGCTACCAGCGATGCGCACCGACGTCACGCTCACTGACCGACAACGAACACTGATCATTGACACGAAGCTCTACAGCAGCCCCCTCCAACTCGGACGCTGGGGAAAAGCTTCACTTCATTCTGGGAACCTGTATCAGCTATTCACCTATGTGAAGAATGCCGACACGATGCAGGATGGTTCAGTAAGTGGCCTGCTCCTCTACGCGAAAACAACTGCGCAGGAGCATCCCGATTTAGACACCCGGATCCAGGGAAACAGAATTCGAGCGACCACGCTCGATCTCACCCTGCCATGGCCTGAAGTCCGCCAAACTCTCGATGCCATAGTAGATCTCTGGTGACTAGTTAGTTGTTGGAATCCGGTGTCACGCCCTGGCAGTCACGCCCTGGCCCCGCGCGATACGACTTGCAGCGACTACTCCCTATTTTTTCAAGAAATTCTTCGACCTCGGTCACAATTACGCACCGGAAAAATGGCCTGTTTTTTGAATCGGTCCACCTGGATCCTCTTACTCGGGTCGGGCATCAACCAGTTCTTCTGGGTTGAAGTTTTCCGACCAGGCGTAGTCGTACTCCGGGTCGGGGAAGGGCGGTTCAGAAAAATCGGGTTCTTTTGGCAACGGCTCCGGGAGCACTGCCTTGATTGGGAAAACAAGGCCGTATTCTTCCTCCAGTGCTGCGATCTGGGCGTCGGCCTGTTCAAGGTTGTGGTGGTTATCAAAATCATCCAGGATTTTGTGGCCCTTGGCGTAGAACTGCGCCACTCGACTACGACGCTGACACACTTGCTCAAGGTTGCTCTTCCACCGTGGTGCCGCGGCATGTGTGTTGTGTGCAATCAAGCTATCCGGCGTGCAGGTTTCATACGTGCCGTTGGCAAAAAGCCACAAGATTTCACCCGTATCCGGATCCGGAACATAGAAACCACGCTTATCGGTTTTCAAGTTGTGGTGCTTTTGACACAACGGGTAGAGGTTTCCCGGTGTGGTTTTCCCACCCTGGCCAAATGGAATCCGGTGATCCAACTGACACCTCAATGACGGCACTGTGCATCCCGGGAACACACAATGCGTGTGGCGTGCGCAGACGACGCGTCGCATTGCTTCAGTTGGGGTGTAGCTATCCGTATGTGCTTGAAGTTCTGCCTCCATATCCACCGTGGTGATTTTCGCTGACGCCAGCAGGTCGTCTAATGCTGCGGTGGCTTCTGGGGTTAAGGCGCCGACACCTGGTACATAGGCTGGCCCACCGGCTTCACGACCCTTCGGCACAAACACATGCAAGGTCGTTTTGGTTGGGGTGATCTCCCCGGACAGTAGTTTGACCATCGCATCGGCCATGGAGGTTTTATGCTCCCGTGCGGTGGCCAAGACGTGGTTACGCACGACCTGTGCCGTCAACGGGTTGGTCGCCAACGTGACCAGTGTTTTGACTGTGCCGGACTGTGCAGACACCTCAAACGTCACCGCATCATCAGCCGCATGTGCCTGCGCCACTCGCTGTTGGCGCCTTGTTGGTTGGTAGGCGCAGGTTGGGTCAATCCGTTTGATCATCTCCCGGATACGACGAGTAATCGTGGTGGTTTGTGGAGTGTGTTGCCCAGGCCGTGTTGGGGTAAACGTAGTAGTCAACATCTCGTCGAACTCGGCATACGCCTCATCGGTAATGTCTGGCCCAAGCTCGGCAAGCACCGTATCGATGGCGCGTAAATGCTGCAGATCCATCACACGCGTCTTGGCCTGCAGTGCCCGGAGCTTCGGTAAGTGTTGTAGGCGTGCATGGGAGAAGATCGCTTGTTCTATTTCACCTTTACCCCAGCCTGTTGCTTGCTTGATGGCCACTACTTCTACGTCGAAGTCATCAATATCAACACTTGCCCCGGGTGTGGCGAAGTGGCCGAAGGCATTCCAGTAAATATCGCGAATGCCTTGACTAAACGTGCTCAGTGGATCTTCTGGTCGCTGTGTGCGGAAGTATGGTTCGCCCACGGTCTACCCCCAGTGTTGTGTTCCCTATGTTCCCGTTGTTTTGTGCCCCTAATTATACCCGCCAAACCGTTCTATACGCAAGGGGTAAACCAGCATTTATTGCACTATTTCCGCATGCACATTCACCACACATGCTGGCGGTTGCATTCAGTATATCGACCGATTCCACACGCCCTTGCCGTCGATAAGAAAATGCCAAACAACCGTTCGAACCACACCGCCAAGCGGTACCTGACTGAGGCCAACTGGAGTCAACCTCAAAACAGTCCAGCGTTCTTTACATCAACCTTGCGGCCGTCAGGCGCGGGTGAAATGTGGTTTCCCAACACGAACAAACACCCAGGAAACAGAAAAACCCTGGTTTCCCAGGGTTTTTGTTTGGTGCGCCCGGAGGGATTCGAACCCCCAACCTTCTGATCCGTAGTCAGATGCTCTATCCGTTGAGCTACGGGCGCGTGGCGGAGACGACAGGATTTGAACCTGCGGCCCTCCGCAAAGAGGGCAACTCCTTAGCAGGGAGCCCCATTCGGCCGCTCTGGCACGTCTCCAGACCTCGAACCAGTGTAATGCACCACCAACCCCCGACCAAATAACGCGCAAATTTAACCGCCGAAACCCGCAACACCCCATGTCACGGGCCTATCCAACCCACCCAAAAAATTTGGCGGAGACGGGGGGATTTGAACCCCCGGAGGTGTGACCCTCGCCGGTTTTCAAGACCGGTGCATTCGGCCGCTCTGCCACGTCTCCAACAGTCCGTAACTGTACACGCCGCCCCCGCAATCTCAGTATTCTGGGCTGGCATGAACGCACCAGCAAATACAACCATGCAAGCTATCCAGCTCACGGACGCGGAAAACCCGCGCTCCCTTGAACTTTGCAACACCCCCACCCCGCAGCTCCAAGAGGGCGAGGTGCTGGTCAAGGTCACGGCCGCCGGCGTGAACCGCGCTGACCTGGTCCAGGCGGCCGGCAAGTACCCGGCGCCGAAGGGTGAATCCGAGATCATCGGCCTGGAGTGCGCAGGTGTGATCGTGGACCCGGGCACCACCGGCCACAAAGAGGGCGAAGAGGTCGGCTGCCTGCTGGCTGGCGGCGGTTACGCCGAATACGTCGCGGTGCCGGAAGGCCAGCTCACGCCAAAGCCAGAAAATCTCACGTTGGAGGAACTGGCGGGGGTTGTAGAGGTCGCTTGTACGGTGTGGTCGAATTTGGGGATGCTCGTGGGCGTCGATAAGCCGCATGCGGACGGCACACCGAAGAGGGTGCTGATCCACGGCGGTTCGGGAGGCATCGGCTCCTTCGCCATCCAGCTGTGCAAGGCGCTGGGGTGTGAGGTGGCCACCACCGCCGGCAGTGCGGAGAAGGTGGAATACTGCCGTGAGCTGGGCGCGGACCACGTGATCAACTACCGCGAGCAGAACTTTGACGAGGAGCTCAAGGGCTGGGCCGACGCCATCCTCGACGTGGTCGGCGGGCCTTACCTGGAGCCGAACGTGAAGGCGTTGGCGATGGATGGGCAGCTGGTGGTCATCGCGCTGCAGGGCGGGGCGAAGGGTGAGATCAGCCTGGGTCGGATGATGCCGCGCCGCCAATCGCTGCACGCCACCACGCTGCGCGCCCGCCCGCGTCCGATGAAGGCGGAGATTGTGGCCTCCACCGTGGAAACCGTGTGGCCGCTGATTGAAGCTGGCAGCATCAAGCCGAATATCACCGCCACCTTCCCGCTTGCAGACGCCGCAAAGGCCCACGACCTGCTGGATTCCGGCGACAGCACTGGCAAAATCATCTTGAAGGTCTAGCCGCCCTAAGCCAGGCTGGCCACGGTGCGCGTCAGCTGCACCACATCCGCCTGCGTGTTGAACGGGCTGAGGCTCACCGTCACAGCCCCACCCATCTCGTCCACACCCATGTCAGAGAGCAGTTTGCTTGTCGACGCCAACGTGGCCACCATCCCATTCGCCACCAATCGCTGATACACCGTCTCCGCCGGGACGTCCCTCACACCGAACGTCAGCCGTGGGATGCGGTCGAGGTGGGTGTGCTCAGCAGCCTCACCAGACACGCCCACGATGTGGACCTTGGGCAGCGTCCCCAGGAACGTGTAGAGATCCTCGCGCAGGTGCTCCATATAATCCGCAGCTTCCTGCATAGAGGAGGCCAAACGAGCCCGGCGCGTCACCTTCCGCGGATGCCCGCCACGCGGCTCTGCCAGCTGCGTGTAGTGCTCCACAATCGCCGACACACCACCGGCAAGGCCCGGGGCGACCGGCAAATCCAACATGTCGCGGTCCAGGCGGTTGAGCATCGCCTCATCACGGAACACCAACGCAGCCACCTGCGGTCCGCCCATCGCAGCCACGTCAACGGCAACAATGTCAGCACCGAACTCGTCGAAGCTAAGGGGGCGGTATGGGAGGTACGCCGAACCGTCGACAAGCAGCCAAGCCCTCGAACGTCCCCTGACCGCCTCCGCAACCTGCGACACCGCAACCACCGTGCCAAGCTGCGCGTGCGCCGCCGGAATAGACACTAGGCGCGTGGAACCATCCACCAACTGCTCAAACTGCCACGGCGGCAACTCCCCCGTAGCCAAATCGGCCTGGGCCCAGCGCACCTGCGCATCCGCGAGCTGGATGGTGGACGTCAGGCGCGGATCATCCAGGCCCGAAACCACAACCGAAGAATTGTGACGGAACAACGGACGCATCGCCGCCGAAAGCGCCAGGTACAACGCCTGCACACTCGGACCGAGAATCACCCGTTCAGGAGTAGCGCCGGTGAGATCCGCAACCGCCGCCCGCGCATCCGCAACCAACGTCTCCCCCTCCGGACACCCCGGCGTAAACCGCGCATGCGACCCACGCACCGGCTCCGGCGGAGCAACCGTAAACGCCGCACGAAAACTCCTCGCCACTGCCGACGCCACCCGCTCCGGCACCTGCGGCATATCATGCGCATTCAAATACGTCCAACCGCTGGACAACGAAGTGTAGAGGCCACGCACACTAGCAACGTCATACGCCACGGCCTCACACCCCTTTCTAAGAAAACATTGGCCTTTATTATGCCCCGCGGAGCCACCTACTGCATACCGGCAGCGTGCAGCGGCTAGGGTGATGTAGGTGCGAGACATCGAACAACTGCGTGCAGACGTTGCCCGCATGACCAGCGAGCCGGCAAGCGACACCCCGGCGTCACAATCCAAGACCCTGGCCATGTCATGGCGCGACCTCACCCGCGGGTGGGGCCAACACGAACTCTGGCTACAACTGGGCTGGCAGGACATCAAACAGCGCTACAGAAGGTCGACGCTTGGCCCGCTGTGGATCACCATCGCCACCGGCGTCATGTCACTGGCGCTCGGCCTGTTGTACTCGATGCTGTTCCAAATCTCCGTCGCCGAATTCCTGCCGCACGTCACCGTCGGCTTCATCGTCTGGGGATTCATCTCCGGCTGCATCAAAGACGGCGCCAACGTCTTCATTGAAAACGAAGGCCTGATCAAACAACTGCCCTCGGCGTTGTCGGTGCACGTCTACCGCCTGGTGTGGCGCCAACTGCTGTTTTTGGCACACAACATGGTCATCTGGCTCATTCTCGTGGTGGCGTTCCGCATTGACCTCGGCTTCAACGTGCTGTGGGCTGTGCCGGGGTTGGCACTTCTGGTGCTCAACGGTGTGTGGGTGACCATGCTGTTCGGCATCATCGCCACCCGCTTCCGCGACGTCGCCCCGCTCCTTGAGGCAATGGTGCAGCTTTTGTTCTACGTCACCCCAATCGTGTGGACCACCAAAACCCTGCGCGAACAGGGCGGCGAAGTAGCCTCACGCGCCCGCATCGCCGAGCTCAACCCGCTCTACCACTACCTAGAAATCGTTCGCGCCCCCCTGATCGGGCAAGAAGTAGCCGCCTACCACTGGTGGATCGTCCTCGCCTGCACCGCCGTCGGCCTGCTGATCACACTGTTTGCCATGAAGCAGATGCGCTTCCGCGTGCCTTACTGGGTGTGACGCTGCTCTTTTAGTTGCTCCCGCTGCTTTAGCTGCGTCACAGAAAGGACCCGAAATGGTTTCCATTGACACCTACAACGCCTGCGTCGACTTCCCCATTTTCGACGCCAAATCACGCTCCCTCAAAAAGGCCGTCATGTCATCCGCCGGCGGCAAGATTGGCAAGAACGCCTCAAACACCGTCGTCGTTGAAGCACTGCGCGACATCAACCTCCATCTGCGCGAAGGCGACCGCGTGGGCCTCGTCGGCCACAACGGCGCAGGCAAATCCACCCTGCTGCGCCTCCTGTCCGGCATCTACGAACCCACGCGAGGCTCCGCCATTGTCCGCGGCCGCGTCGCCCCCGTCTTCGACCTCGGCGTAGGCATGGACCCGGAGATCTCCGGCTACGAAAACATCATCATCCGCGGCCTGTTTTTGGGCCAGACCCGCAAACAAATGAAGGCGAAAATCGACGACATCGCCGAATTCTCCGAGCTTGGCGACTACCTCAACATGCCCCTCCGCACCTACTCCACCGGCATGCGCGTCCGCCTGGCGCTCGGCGTAGTCACCTCCATCGAGCCCGAGATCCTGCTGCTTGATGAAGGCATCGGCGCCGTCGACGCCGCCTTCATGTCCAAAGCCCGCGTCCGCTTGGCCGAGATGGTGGAACGCTCCGGCATCCTGGTCTTCGCCTCCCACTCCAACGACTTTTTGGCGCAGCTCTGCAACACCGCCCTGTGGGTGGACAAGGGCGAAATCCGCCAAGCCGGGCTGGTTTCCGACGTTGTAGGTGCCTACGAAGGGCCCGAAGCCGGCGAGCACGTTGCCAAACTGGTGCGACGCTTCCACTACGGCGCCGAGGAGTAGGTTTTCTGCTGGTTTCGGCGGCTGGTTTCGGCGGCTGGTTTCGGCGGCGCTGACAAATGTGACAACACAACGAGCCCGACCCGACCGCGACCTGGGCAAATGTAAACGGCGTTGTTAAATTTGTCAGGATCCACGGTTCCCCTCTGACAAATCGTGCAAAGCGCCCTTAGTGCCAGAGCCGCGACCTGGGCAAACGCAAATCGCGTCGTCACATTTGTCAGGAAGCGCCAACGTCGGCGGCTTTTTGGCGGATGAGGTCGCAGATAAGGTCGACTAGCTCAAACATCGTCTTCGATGAGCAACGGGCAACGATCCACTCCAGACGCGCTGCCTTCAGATTGATGGCAGCATCCTTTTGGCGCTGGTCATACTCCCAGTGGTGGGCGCCGTCATACATTGCGCCGATCTTGAGAGCGGGGATGGCGAAGTCGAAGGTGGTGACTATCACCCCGTTGTCATAAAGCGGCACTTGTTCCTGCAGGGTGTAGCCGAATTTTCCAACGACGCTACTAAGCAGCAGGCGAAGTTCCGTCTCTTTAGGGGAGTCAGCAAGTGAGCTGCTCAAGGGCAAAACCCGCTCAAGCCACCGACGAGACAGCCTGCGAGCGGCAGCTTCCTCAAGCTCTTCCGGTCTTACCCCCAAGAAACGTCGGCAACAATCGATGAGTTGGATCGCCATGACGTCAACTGGTTCCAACCCGTCAATGTGCACCACGTGCCAGCGGTGCATCCCTTTTCGGATATGTTGCAGCGCCTGGACCAGCGCCTCCGCAGGCGCGAACGCACTAAAGGTGACTCCGCGGTGCCGGAGCGTATAGCTTCTGCCTAGCGGGCGCGGCATGCGCAGGACCGTTGGTGAGATCTCGTTACCGAGTTTGGTCCGGTCGGTGGTGCAGTAGAGGGTGGTGTCGGCGGCGTCCACAAGAAAGGGCAGGCCGTAAAGGGCCAGGGCGGCGAACGCGCCGACGATGCACCCGGGGTGTTCCACCGCGTGCGCGACGGCGCGTGCGGCGGCGGGTGCTGGGTAGGGGATGTTGTGGGGGTGGGCGTGGGCGTCGCGGTCTATAAGCCACACGTTTCGGCACTCCGCCTCCCGCACGTACCTTTCCCGGCTGAGCTGCACATAGTGCTCCCCCGCCTCGCGTTGCGACGCATGCACGAGCACCACATCAAACGCCACCTCAAACCCAATACTGCTAACAATCCCCATACTGAATTAGACGCGCTGAAGCCCCCGCCGGTTCCATCCGGCACAATAAAACCCATGAGTTCCCACGAGGCGCTGCTAAACCCAAACGGCACGACGGCCGCGGTCATTGTCACCCACAAACGTGTTCACCTGCTGAAGCATTCCCTGGAGCAGGTGGTGAACCAGACGCACCCGGTGGATTGGGTGATCGTGGTGGACAACGGTGCTGAAGACGGTGCCGAAGACGGCACCGAAGATACCGCTGTGAAAGAGCTGCTGACCAGCCTGGCCGGGGAGAAGGCGGTGTACCTGCCGTCCAAAACCAACTTGGGTGGCGCGGGTGGGTTCGCCTACGGTTTCCTGCACGCGTTGGCGCTGGGTGCGGACGCCATTTGGTGCGCCGATGATGACGGCCGCCCGGCAAGCCACGACACGTTGGAAACGCTGTACGCCCAGGCAGCCAAGCACAAGTTGGCCGAGGTCAGCCCCGTGGTTGCCAATATTGAAGACCCTGGCAAGTTGGCGTTTCCGTTGCGTCAGGGGACGACGTGGCATCGTCGTGTAGCAGAGCTTGAAGGCGAGTTTTTGCCCCAGTACGCCAGCCTGTTCAACGGTGCGTTGATCAGCGCGAAGGCGATGGAGCGAATCGGCGTGCCGGACTACCGGCTGTTCATTCGTGGTGATGAAGTGGAGTACCACCGCCGCCTCGCCCAATCGGGCCTGAAGTACGGCACGGCGCTCAACGCGTTCTACCTGCACCCGGACGGCTCCGGCGAGTTCCACCCCATCATGGGTGGGCGCGCGCACGCGCAGTGGCCCGACAACGAATCCAAGCGGTATTTCACGTACCGCAACCGCGGCTACATCATCAACCAGCAGGGCATGAAGCGGATGAAGCTGCAGGAAGTCGTGCGTTTCGGGTGGTTCTTCCTGCTACAGAAGCGTGATCCGAAGGGCTTTATTCAGTGGCTGAAGCTTTTGCGGATGGGGGCACGGGAGGATTTCCGCCGGCCGTAGAGTCGGGCTCAGCCGTATAGCTAGTCGGCTCGGCGACCTCGATCATCTTCGTCTCGTGGCGGAAGATGACGCGGCGTTGCAGCACAAAGTTGGTCACCGTGGCAACGCCTTGGGCGATGACAAAAGCGATGAGGTCCTTAAACGGGTCCCCGATCCCCAACGCCAGAAGCGGCGGCTCGGACCAGCGGTACAGCAGCAGCTGCACGGCGAACGTGCAGGCGTAAAGCAGGACCACGGCGCCGGCTTTTTTGGCGTTGACCTCGGCCTTAAACGCAAAGCGGGAGTTGAGCAGGTAGGCCACCAGGGTGCCCACGCACCAGCCGAGCGCCTTGGACGCGTCGCGCGACAGGGGCGACAGCTTGGTCAGCGAATAGGTCACGCCGAAGTCCAGCACGGCGCAGCCGATGCCGATGATGATGAACGGCACCAGCTGCTTTTTCAGCGCTGATTTCGCGGCCGAAGTAGCGGCCGATTTACTCGGGGATGAACTCACGCCGGGGTAGTCTACCCGCCAGCAGTTGCGCATTCACCGCGCGGATGTCAAAGGGGCGCGGGCCGAACTCGCCGGCGCCCGCCACGCACATGGCGGCTGCGTCATCGCTGTCGCCGAGATGGATCTCAGCCAGTTGCATTTGAAACTCCCACAGGCCCCAGTGGAAGTGGAGGGTGTCGCCGGGGAAGCGCAGCAGCTCCCCAATCGTAAGGGCCCCGTCGGTATCGGAGCCGACCTCGCCGTCGATGTCGAAGACGGTTGCCACGATGCGCCGGCATTCGACAACGGTTGTGTGTTGGGGGAGGCCGATCCAGCGGTAGACGGTGTCGTCGCTAAGCAAAAAGCTCCGGACCATCAGCATGCGTGACATGCGCCCAGGCTACCTATTTTTTGATCTGCTTCACCGCCAGGTAGGTCGCGGCCAGGGCCCCAGCCACCCAGGGCTTCGGCTTATCTACGCCACGCTTACCCAACCCAGCCACCACCCCATCAACCAGGCGAGATGCAAGAGTAAACGCGCCGAACGCGCCCACGGCAACGGCGCCGATCACGCCCCAGGACAACGCGACAGAATCCTCTTCACCCTGCTCATCGTCCACAACGGCGGTCAGATCATTACGCGGGTCCTCATCAAACGCGTTGAACACCGCGATCGTGCCAGCGTTTAGCGCAAGCAGCGGCAGGCGCGCCGCCGGGAACGCAACAAGCGCGGCGATGAAACCCGCCTGGATGCACTGGCCAGCGAACGTGTTGTCCAGCGCGTTGTAATCAATCCGCTCTTCGGTGATCTGATCGGTGATCTGCTCGGTCTGCATACGGCAAATCGTACCGGCTGGGGCCCACATAGCTAGGGTTGTCCGGTATGGAACAACCGTTGAACCATTTCATGCAACAGCTGATGGCGCAGGAGCTGCCGGTGCAGGACAGCGCCAGCCGCGCGCTGATTTTGAAGATTTTGCGTGAGTATGAGGGCCCGCAGATCACCTCGCAGGAGGAGCTGCCGAAGGAGATCCGGGAGATTTTGGAGCTCTGACCTGCTACGCCTTGGGATAAACGTCACACCTTTTGTTACGGGTGCGTTACGGTTGCGTGAGTAAGGTTGGAAGACATGCAGATTCACACCGACTTGAAGTCCCTCCACGGCTGGGGACGCACCGCTCCAAGTACCGCTCACGTACTTTCCACCCCTGACGTTGATGTGATCAAGGCAGCCGTGGCACGCGTGGCAGATGAGAACGCTTCCCTGCCTCAGTCCCAGCGTCGCGGCGTGATTGCCCGCGGCCTCGGCCGTTCCTACGGCGACCCGGCGCAAAACGGCGGCGGCCTGGTGGTTGACATGACCGTGCTCAACCAAATCCACTCCATTGATCCGGAAAGCGGCATTGTGGACGTGGACGCGGGCGTGAGCCTTGACCAGCTGATGAAGGCGGCACTGCCCTACGGCCTGTGGGTGCCGGTGCTGCCAGGTACGCGCCAGGTGACCATTGGCGGCGCCATCGGCCCGGACATCCACGGCAAGAACCACCACTCCGCAGGCTCCTTTGGTGACCATGTGGTGTCCATGGAGCTTCTGGTTGCAGACGGCCGGGTGCTCCACCTTGAACCGGAAGGCTCCGCGGATGACCCGGACGGCACGCTGTTCTGGGCAACCGTCGGCGGCATGGGTTTGACTGGCATCATCCTGCGCGCACGCATCCAGATGACGTTTACGGAAACCGCGTACTTCATCTCTGACACGGACCGCACGGACACACTGGATGAGACCATTGCCATCCACTCCGACGGCTCCGAGGTCAACTACACCTACTCTTCCGCCTGGTTCGACGCGATCTCCGCGCCGCCGAAGACGGGCCGCTCCACCATTTCCCGCGGCTCTCTGGCCACGCTTGCGCAGCTGGAGGAGTACGCGCCGAAGCTGGCGAAAGACCCGTTGCGTTTCAAGGCCCCGCAGTTGATGACGGTGCCGGACATCTTCCCGTCCTGGACCATGAACAAGCTTTCGCTCATGGCTATCGGTGAGGCCTATTACATGATGGGCGCGCCTTCGAAGAACGACATCAAGAACCTGACGCAGTTCTACCAGCCGCTAGACCTGATCGGCGAGTGGAACCGTGGCTACGGTTCGAAGGGTTTCTTGCAGTACCAGTTCGTGGTGCCCACCGATGCGGTTGAGCCGTTCAAGGACATCATTTACCAAATCCAGTCCTCCGGCCACTACACGGCGCTCAACGTGTTCAAACTGTTCGGC
This sequence comes from Corynebacterium riegelii, assembly GCF_016728505.1. Taxonomy (GTDB): domain Bacteria; phylum Actinomycetota; class Actinomycetes; order Mycobacteriales; family Mycobacteriaceae; genus Corynebacterium; species Corynebacterium riegelii. The sequence continues at coordinate 761,865 of NZ_CP068159.1, read as the reverse complement.
GAGGGTAACCGCGCGCCGCTGTCCTACCCAATGAAGGGTTGGAACGTGTGCGTTGACTTCCCCATCCGCCCGGGCTTGGGCGAGTTCCTGGACCGTCTGGATGAGCAGGTGATGGAGTTCGGCGGCCGCCTCTACCTGGCCAAGGAGTCGCGTACGTCCGCGGAGAACTTCCACGCCATGTACCCGGGTTTGGACGGCTGGTTGAAGACCCGCCGCGACATCGACCCGACCGGCGTTTTCGCCTCTGACCTGTCCCGCCGACTTGAGCTGAACTAGAAAAGGAACCTGAAATGTTGAATGCAGTAGGCCAAGCCCAGCACATCCTGCTTCTCGGCGGCACCAGCGACATCGGCCTTGCCATTGTCAGCGAGCTCGCCTCCCGCGGCGGCTCCCCCACCGTCACCCTTTGTGCCCGCGAGGGCTCCCCGCGTATCGACGCCGCCGTGAACACCCTCACCGCCTCCGGCGCCGGCGAAATCCGCATCGTTGACTTCGACGCCCTGGATTTCGACTCCCACCCTGCAGTGATTGACGCCGCGTTTGCTAAGGGCGAGGTAGACATTGCCGTCGTTGCCTTTGGCACGCTGGGCGACCAGGAGGAGCTGTGGCAGGACCAGGCCAAGGCCGTGGCGTCTGCGCAGACCAACTACACCGCATATGTTTCCGTGGGCGTGCTGTTGGGCCAGGCGATGAAGCGCCAGGGCCACGGCAACATCATCGCGCTGAGCTCCGTTGCGGGCCAGAAGGTGCGCCGCTCCAACTTTGTGTACGGCTCCGCCAAGGCGGGCATGGACGGCTTCTACCTGCAGCTGGGTGAGGCGCTTCGCTCCAGCGGCGTCAAGGTCACCGTTGTCCGCCCCGGTCAGGTGCGCACCAAGATGACCGAAGGCCTCGACGAGGCACCGCTGACCGTAAACAAGGAAGACGTTGCCGAGGCAGCCGTCGACGCCGCTTTGGCTGGCAAGCCCGCCGTGTTCGTGCACAAGCTGTTCGGCCCGATCTCCCTTGTGCTGCAGCACATTCCGGCGGCGATCATGCGTCGCCTGAGCTTCTAGCTTTGGCTGGCTGACAAAGTTGACAACCGACCCCAACCCCAGTTCCTAAAACAGCAGGTCACAGGGTAGGGGCGAAATCGCGTTGTCACATTTGTCAGCCGGATGGCGGGGATCCTGACAAATGTGACATGGCGGTTTGTGTTTGCGCAGGTCGCTAACCGCCCAGCGGCGCCGCATTGTCACATTTGTCAGCGCCACCTAAACCGGCCAGCCCCAAACCGCCGAAAACCGCCAAAGTCTTAACCTTCTCTTGAGGTTTGCGCCGTTGCTACTAGGGCGTGTGGGGGCCATGTGACAAACTATTACGCATGACCACCACTTCCACCCGCGAATTGCGGGTTACTTCCTATGCGCCGGATGAGATCTCTGACGCACAGGCTACGTCTCGGGCGGTCAGCTTCTTTTTCCTCGGTGGCGCGCTGGCGCTTGCCGGCTGGTTTGTCTTAAAGACGCTGTCCTTGCCCGCGTTTAATACCTCGATGATGCCGCGTGCGCTGTCGGCTGCGGCGTCGTTTACCTTGATTGCCATTGGCACATGGTGCTGCTGGCTGTGGGTGCGTGGGCGGAAGAACATCCTGATTGAGACCGTGGTGTCTCTGGTGCCTGCGGGCATTGTGCTGACCGCGTTGGGCATCCCGCTGACGGCTACCAACTTGTGGCTGGACGGTATCCAGGTTGACCAGGGTTTCCGTACGCAGTTCCTGTCTCGTATGGCGCTGGGTCCGTCGCTTGCGGATATGAACTACGTGGATCTGCCCACGTTTTACCCGGCTGGTTGGTTCTGGTTGGGTGGGCGCTTAGCTAATGCGTTGAATATGCCTGGTTGGTTGGTGTATCAGCCGTGGGCGTTGGTGTCGCTAGCCGCGGTTGCGGCGATGTTGACGCCGATTTGGCATCGGCTGACTGCGTCTCTGCCGGTGGCGGGTGCCCTGGCGTTGGCGAATGTTGCGGTGGTGCTGACGGAGGTGCCAGATGAACCGTATGCAGCGATTGTGGCGATGTTGTTCCCGGCTGCTGTGGTGGGCGCGCACCGCGCACTGAGTGGTTCGTGGTGGGCCACGGGTGCGCTTGCGCTCTACCTTGGCGTTTCGGCCACTATGTACACGCTGTTTACTGCCTTGATGGCGTTGACGGTGGTGGTGTTGGCCGTGATCATGTTCTTCAACCGCGGCAATTCGCTGACGCCGGTGCGCCACCTGTTGGTGATCGGGTTCAGCTCTATGGCGATTGCCCTGATCACGTGGGGCCCGTACCTGCTGCGCCTGGTCACTGGTGATGAGGAGGCGATGTCTACGGCTAACCACTTCCTGCCGGAAGAGGGCACGTACTTCCCCATGCCGTTCTTCTCTTTGTCCGCCATTGGTTTCCTCAGCCTGATTGGCCTGTTCTTCTTGGTTGTGCGCCTGAGCGAGCCTGAGGTGGCAGCGCTGGGCTTGGCCATTTTGGTGTGCTACTTCTGGGCGATGGCCTCTATGGCGGTCACCTTGTTTGGTACGTCGCTTCTGGGCTTCCGCGTTGAGGTGCTGCTGATTTTGTTGTTCACCACCGCGGGTGTGTTGGGCTTTGCGGAGATCCGTCTGGTGGGTGTGGATTTCTGGTTCTCGTACCGTTTCTCCGATGCGACGAACCGGGCGATCACCACGGCTATGTTTTTGCTTGTTGCTGCGGGCAGCGTGTTTTATGTGCAGCAAATTCCGGTGGAAAACCGTGATCACATTGACCAGGCCTATGCGGATACTGATGGTTTTGGTGAGCGCGCTGACCGCTTCCCGGCGGATGCTGGCCGCTACTACGGCGAGATTGTGGAGTTCATGTCGGAGCACGGTCGCCGCCCAGGCGAGGCTGTGATTTATACCGATGAGATCAACTTCATGGCGTTCAACCCCTACTACGGGTTCAACGCGTTTACCAGCCACTATGCCAACCCGTTGGGTGAGTTCAACCGGCGTAATGAGGAGTTGGTGCAGTGGGCGGAGCTGTCCAATACTGCGCCGGCGGAGCTGACGGCTGCCATTGATAATTCGCAGTGGCGTGGTCCGGAGGGGTTCATTTTCCGCGGCAACGTGGATAAGAAGACGCCGCTTAAGACGCATGTGGCGTATGACATTTATCCGAGCCAGCCGAATGTGCGCTATGAGGGCTTGTTCTTCAACGCGGAAGCGTTTGATTCTGCCGATTGGGCTATGAAGCAGATCGGCCCGTTTGTTGTTGTGGTTCGCAAGGAGCAGTAAACCGTGGGTCAACACATTGAAACTTTTCCGGAAGCCACCACACGTCGTGTGCGGGTGAAGCGCGCGCCGCGTTCTTTGGTCACTACCGCCACGGTGAGTGGCTTGTTGGCGTTTGTGCTGTTGGTGCTGGTGCCGTTTTTGCCGGTGAACCAGGTGCAGTCTTCGGTGTCGTGGCCGCAGAACAATTCGGTGCAGGCGGTGAATGCGCCGTTGATTTCGCTTGCGCCGCAGGAAGTGGATATCCAGATCCCAATTGAGGCGGTGGATCACGTCCGCCCGGGCCAGTCTTTGGTGTTGGGTACGTTGCCGGAGTCTTCGCAGGAGGCGTTTGATCGCGGCCTGTTTGTTACCGCGCCTGGTGGTGGGCTTGTGGTGTCTGCGATCAATGAGGTGCTTTTTGATCTCACCCCTGAGGAGGTTGCAGCGCTGCCTCGTGATGCGGTGCTGAGCATCCAGCAGACCGACGAGGAGACCACGGTTGTTATCAGCGGCACGTCCTACTCCGAGGAGATTGAGGATGATTACCGCGCCCAGTTCACCGGTTTCTACTCGGAGCTTGAGCCGGATGCAGGGCAGCTGCTTATCGACGCTGGCCTGACCGCCCACATCGACATCAACTCCCGCTTCACGTCCTCGCCAACTGCGGTGAAGGTGTTCGCGATGATCGCGGGCCTGATTTCCGCAGTGGTTTCTTTGGTGGCGTTGGGCCGTATGGATCGTTGTGACCGTCGCCGTGTGCCGCTGTTCGACCGGGAGTGGCGCACGTTTAAGCCGCTAGATGGCATCGTGCTTGCGGTGTTGGGTTTCTGGCACATCTTTGGTGCCAACACCTCTGATGATGGCTTCTTGCTCACCATGGCTCGCGTGGCCAATGACTCGGACTACATGGCCAACTACTACCGCTGGTACGGCGTGCCGGAGGCACCGTTTGGCTCCCCGTTCTATGACGTGTTGGCGCTGCTTGCGCGTGTAACTACGGCGTCGATGTGGATGCGCCTGCCCACGCTTCTGGCTGGCATCGCCATTTGGTGGGTGCTGTCGCGCTCTATCCTTCCGCGCTTGGGTGAGGCGGTTGCGGGGCGCCGGGTGGCGTACTGGACTGCGGCGTTTGTGTTCCTGGCGTTCTGGCTGCCGTATGACAACGGCACCCGCCCGGAGCCGATCATTGCCGCTGGCATCTTGATCACCTGGGCACTGTTTGAGCGTGCCATTGCCTATGACCGCCTGCTGCCTGCAGCGTTGGGCACGATCACGGCTGCGCTGACCTTGGCGTGCGGCCCGACGGGCTTGAGTGCTGTTGGCGTGTTCCTGATTTGTTTGCCGGCGGTGTTTAGGACGATGAGGCGTCGAAAAGCAATGGCTCCGATGCTCGCCTACATTGCTGCCTTCCTGGGTGCCGGCATGGCTGTGATGGTGCCGGTGTTTAAGGACCAGACTCTGGCCACCGTGCTGGAGGCAACCGCCGTGCGCTCCGAGGTGGGCCCGGCGCTGAGCTGGCACGAGGAGTGGGTGCGCTACGCAACGCTGTTCCAGCAGACGGTGGACGCCTCGCTGGAGCGCCGCTTCCCCGTGTTCACCCTGGTGCTGTGCATGGTGCTGATCCTGTGGGGCATGGCGCGCTGGGGCCGCATCCCGGGCACGAACAAGGCAACGACGCAGCGGATGGTGCTCATTGTTGGCCTGACTGTGTTCTTCATGATGTTCACGCCAACGAAGTGGACCCACCACTTCGGCATCTACGCAGGTGTCGGCGCCGCTGTTGCCGCACTTGGCTCGGTGGTGCTGTCCCACTTCGCGCTGCAGTCCGCCCGCAACCGCACCTTCGCGTTCGCCGCGACGCTGTTCCTGCTGGCCCTGACCCTGGCCGGCTGGAACGCCTGGTGGTACGTCTCCTCCTTCGGCGTGCCGTGGTGGGACCGTACCGTGCAGTACAAGGCGGTGGAGGCCAACACCATCGTGCTGGCGCTGGCCGGTGTGGTGTTTTTGGTTGGCATTGTCCAGTCGCTGATGCACAACAACCGGCGCGCTGAGGCCGCTAAGGCCGGGAAGGCGCGGGAGTTTGATCAGGCGGCGCGTGTAGACGCTGGCCGCTGGGCCGGCATCATGGGCGCCCCGATCGCGGTGCTTGCGGTGCTGATTGTGGCGTTTTCGTGCTTGACGTTTGTGAAGTCCTTTGTGTCCCAGGCGCCCTCGTATTCGGTGGGCATGGGCAACGTGCGCAGCTTTACGGGTGATGTCTGCGCGCTGGCGTCGGACGTGATGCTGGAGACGGATACGAATGACTCCTTCCTCACCCCGATTGACAGGGTGCCGTTGGGCAAGTCCTTAGACGCTGGCACCAACGTCGGTTTTACCCCTGATGGTGTGCCTGCCTACATCGCTTCTGAAAACGCCAACACCACTGATGTGTTGTCTTCGGCGCAGTCGGATGCGCAGACGGCGGATGCGCCGCAGGATGCGTTGAGTGAGCAGGCTCAGTCCACTTCCAGTGTGAATACGCAGGGTAACCGGCCGGAGTCTCTACGCGGCGTGAACAACTCCACGGTGCGTTTGCCGTTTGGGTTGGACTACCAGCGCGTGCCGGTGGTGGGCACGTTTGAGGATGACCCGAGCCGCAAGGCCGTACTGGAAACCGTGTGGTTTGAGCTGCCGGAGCACAACCCGGATGCGCCGCTTCTGGTGACCTCGGTTGCTGGCAAGATTGCGCACCATGACATCAACGGTGTGGAGCAGGAAGGCACCACGCTTGAGCTTGAGTATGGGCAGTTGCGTGACGACGGCAGCGTGAAAACCCTCGACAGCGTAGAAATGCTGGACCAGGGCCCGACTGGTGATTGGCGTAACCTGCGCTACCCGCTGGAAGACCTGCCAGAAGAAGCGGACGTTGTGCGCCTGGTGGCGGAGGACGCCTCCTTTGGTGAGAAGGATTGGCTGGCGGTAACCCCGCTGCGTAACCCGACGCTTGCGGCGATGACGGAGCTTGTGGACCGCGACACCCCGGGCCTGTTGGACTGGACGGTGGCCTTCCAGTTCCCGTGCCAGCGCACCTTTACGCACTACGCTGGCGTAACCGAGATCCCGCAGTTCCGCGTGATGCCGGATGCCCCTGGTAAGAAGCAGCTGTCTGGTTTCCAGGACTTCCTTGGCGGCGGTGCGCTGGCGACAGCCGAGGCGGTGAATTATTCTTACGACGTTCCTGGCTACCTGCGAGGCGACTGGCAGCGTGACTGGGGCTCCTTTGCCAAATATGAGCTGCGCACGGATTCCACGGGCGTGGCCCCGGTTGAGGCCAACATTGATTATGAAACCCACACCAGGTGGGGTTGGTGGACGCCAGGCCCAATGAAGATCAGGAACCCGAACGAGTAGGAGTTGGAGAAAACAATGAGGTTCAAGCGCTTTGCTGCTGCCGTGGCAGCGAGTGTTACCGCTGCCATGGCTTTGGTAGCCCCTGTTGCTTCCGCGCAGGGGGTTGGTGGGCAGATGATGTCTTCTGACAACACGATTGGAGTTGTGCAGGAGCAGGGCTGCAAGCCGCATTACCTCATTGCTGTGCCGGGTGGCGCGAACACGGTGGCGGGTGTGCCAACGTTTGTGCCGCACGGCGGGCACGTGTTCAGCACCGGCCTGTTAACGCAGATGCGTACCAACGGTGCGATTGAGCCGCTGTGGATTTCCTACAACTCGGGCGCGTTTGCGCAGCGTCCGTACTACGCGGCGTCCAAGGCAGCCTATGACACCACCTATGGCACCGTTGCAAAGCTGGCGAACGCCTGCCCTGATGCCACGTTCAGTTTCACCGGTTTCTCCCTGGGCGCGGATGTCACTGCGCGTTTGACGCGCGACATTGCCAACGGGTTCGGGCCGATTGCGCAGGAGCGTGTGGATGCGGTGGCGGTGATTGCAAACCCGTACCAGGGCCCGAATGGGGCGACCCTGTCGCCGGGCACCTCGCCGGATTCAGTTGGCGCCCTTGGTGCGCTGGAGGGCGGCTACGGTGTGCTGGCGGGTCGCGTGCTGGAGATCTGCCGTCCGGATGACATTGTGTGCTCCATGCGCGAAGAGCACCGCGCACTGGTGGCACCGGCGATGCGCACGCACATGAGCGCGGGCCGCATTCCGTGGAACGAATACCAGGCTATTTTGCAGAAGCTTGGCCTAGGCGCGGGTGCCGTTGTTGCCGGTATGGCCGCCCACGGCGGGTACGCCACGTTTGGCCCACAACAGGCATCGGATTGGATTGTGCAGCACACCATGTAGTGGCTTGCCACTACAGTTGTGGGCATGCATGACCTCTTTGCGTTAGTAAATGGCAACTGGGTGCGTGACCACGTCATCCCCGCGGACCGCGGGATTGACGGCGCGTTTTACGCACTGCGCGACAAATCCGAAGAAGACGTTCACGCCCTGCTGAAGGAAAGCGACAGCCGCGCAGGCGTGCTATACCGCGCCTTCATGGACACCGACGCGGTAAACGCCGCCGGTGTTGCGCCGCTGAAGGCGGACTTAGACCGCATTGTGGTGGCGGACGTGGAAGAGTTCGCCCACAACCTGGGCCTTTTGGAGCGTCACGGCGTTGGCGCGCCGCTGAGCTACTGGGCGGAGAAGGACTCCCAGGGCGAAAACTCAGTGGCCTACCTGGTGCAATCTGGCCTGGGTTTGCCGGATGAGGCCTACTACCGCGAACCACAACACGCTGAGACCTTAGAGAAGTACCAGGTCCACGTAGCGCGCATGCTGGGCTTTTTGGACGGCACGTACCTGATGGGCCTCAGCCCCGAGCAGGCGGCGGCGCGCATCGTTGCGTTGGAAACCCAGCTGGCGTCCAGCCACTGGGATGTGGTCAAGGCCCGTGATGCGGTGGCCACCTACAACCCGACCACGCTGGAAGAACTCCCGGCGATTATCCGCACCATGCTGGCCGCCTCCGGGTTGCCGTCCGGCCGCGTGATCAACATGATGCCGTCTTTCACCGAGGACCTGGCAGCGATGCTGCGCCCGGAGGCACTGGCGGACTGGCAGCTGTGGGCGGTGTGGAGCATTCTGCGTTCCCGCGCGGGCCAGCTCACCGAGGAAATTGCAAAGGCCAACTTCGAGTTCTACGGCACCCACCTTTCCGGTGCTACCCAGCAGCGTGACCGCTGGAAGCGCGGCGTTGCCTTGGCGGAAAGCCTGGTTGGTGAGGAGATTGGTCGGGAGTACGTTGAGGGGCACTTCTCGGCGGCGTCGAAAAGCGAAATGCTCCGGCTTGTTGACTATCTGATTCAGGCCTACCGCGAGCGCATTGCCAAGCTGGATTGGATGGGCGAGGCCACGCGCGAGCGCGCACAGGAGAAGCTGGGGCAATTCACCGCCAAGATTGGCTACCCGGAGCGTTGGCGCAGCTTCGACGGCCTTGAGTTTGTGGAAGACGGCGCGCAGCTTCTGGCGAACGTGCGTGCGGGTGCCGCCTTTGAGCACAACTACCAGCTGGCCAAGATTGGCAAGCCGAGCGATCGCGCGGAGTGGGTGACCACCCCGCAGACCGTCAACGCGTTCTACAACCCGGTGGTCAACGACATCACCTTCCCCGCTGCCATCCTGCAGCCGCCGTTCTTCGACCCGGAGGCTGATGCGGCGGAGAACTTCGGCGCGATCGGTGCCGTGATTGGCCACGAGATCGGCCATGGTTTTGATGATCAGGGCTCGCGTTACGACGGCCACGGTAACCTCAACTCCTGGTGGACCCAGGAGGACCGCGAACGCTTCGAAGCGCTCACATCCCAGCTGGTCAACCAATTCAACGGCCTGGTGCCATCCGTGCTGGCGGACCAGGAATGCAGCGGTGTGAACGGCGAGTTCACTCTTGGCGAAAACATCGGTGACCTGGGCGGACTTGGCATCGCCGTGGAGGCGTACAAGCTCTACCTGGCAGATCAGGGCCTAGAGGATTGCCCGCAGCGTTCCTTCGGTGAATTGGAGGGCACCTACACCGGCTTCCAGCGCCTGTTTTTGGCGTGGGCGCGCGTGTGGCGCTCCAAGGCACGCCCGGAGATGGCGGCACAACTTCTGGCGATTGACCCGCACTCCCCCAACGAGTTCCGCTGCAACGTCATCGCCTCCAACGTGGACGAATTCTATGAAGCGTTTCACGTGGAACCAGACTCCCCAATGTGGATCGATCCGGATAAGCGGGTGAAGATTTGGTAGAGCCTGTGAATGAGCCTGTGAATGAGCAGCTCAGCGAGGACTTCCATGTTGGCGGCCGTGACCGCGAGATGCCACCAGAGCTGCAACTTGAGCAACTGGTGACCTACATCGAGGCCACCTATGACCAGGACGCAGCGCAGTATTTGGCACTGCTGCCGGATCGCATCACGCACGCCGCGATGCTCATGCTCGGCAGCGCCGTTGACCACGCGATGCCCGCGGTAGCGTTTGCCGACGGTGTGACGGTGGAGTCCGTTGAACTGGGCGAAGTGTTCGTGCCCAGCTCCCCCACCGGCGCCTGGGCTGTGTCGCTGAATAGCGAGGTACCCGGTCACCGCAGCCACGCTTGGCAGCCAGATGTTGCCGCCGCCGCGGAACTCTCCGGCGTAACAATCTTGGACGTCAACGACGTTGCCGACGCCGAAGCCGCCCTGGCGTACGCCCGCGAGCGGGCTGGTGGTGCTGGTGGCGCTTGTGCTGGTGCTTGTTCGGTGTGGGCGTTTGGTTCCGCCGCTACCTCGGTCCCTTCGGGTGCGGACGCCTACGCGCTAACCTTCCCAGTTAAGGTTCCGCCGGAAACGTTTGCCGCCGTTGGTTCGGCGCCCGTGCTGGTTCAAGTCGCCTCCCGTGATGAGGTTGCGGCGCCGTTGCCAGCCGATCTACCTGTGTCTTTTACCCGGGCGGAGTATTTCTCAACGCACTTCATTGCTACGCCGGCGGAGATGCGCCGCCGGGTTCGCGACGTCGCAGAGTTCCTCGCCGCTCTCTGATATTCGGCCCTGGCCGGGCCTCGGGGTGGGGTTCGGCTTCAGCTTTGCCACTCGGCCCTCGCTGGGCCTCAGGCCGGGGTTCGGGCCTAGCCGAAAGAATTCAGAAATAATTCAGTGGCCAGGGGCGAATCCTGAATTCGTTTGGTTTGGGCCTCATCGCGACCTGGGGATACTGAATCCTTTCCCCGTTTTTCGGGAAATAATTCAGGGTCCGGGGTGCCGCTCTGAATTCTTTCTGAATTCTTTTGGGATCGCGGGGATCGCAGGGATCGGAGACAAGCCCCCGGGCGACTCCCTGACAAATCGTGTGGGACCCCAAAGTGACCTAAACTCACAAAACGCTGTGACCAGGGCGTTTAAGAAACGGCGTCCGACAGCGTTGCACGATTTGTCAGAGGGGAGCCGCGGATCCTGACAAATGTGACTATGCCCGCTTACCCCAAAACGCTGTGACCAGGGCGTTTAGGAAACAGCGTCCGACAGCGTTGCACGATTTGTCAGAGCCACCGCAAAAGCGCCGAACTAGCGGCGCTTCGCCTTCGTCGGCTTCACCGCAGCAGACTCCTTAGCGGCAGCAGTCTCTTTGGCCGAGGCCTTGTCTTTCGCGTCTTTCGCCGGGGTGTCTTCCACCTGGTTGATGCCGTGGCGGACGTCCACGGTGTTTTCGTAGGCGGTGCCGTAGGTCAGGGCGGCGACGGCCCAGGTTTCGTCGCCAATCTCACCCCAGGAGACGCTGCCGGTGGCGCTGGCGCGGTCATCGGTCCAGCCCATCTTGGATCCCTTCACGTTGTCCATGCGGGCGGTGCCGAAGCCTTGGATGAAGCCGTCGGCAGCCACGGCGCTTTGGTCCTTCATGCCGGCGAACAGGGGTTTCGCCTTCGGGTCCCACACGATGGAGGAAATGAACGTGGCAACGTCGCGAGCAGAGGTCTGCGTCTGTCCCCAATAGCCACTGCGCACGGTGGCTTTCAGGTCAAAATCTTCCGCGATCTGCTCAATGGCCTCGGGGTATTTCCGGTCAAGCTGGCTGGCAATGAGGTCTGAGGAGGTGGCCACCATCTCTGGGATCTGGGACTTTTCCTCGGCAGTGCCGTTGTACAGCACGTAGTACGCCAGGTACAACTTGGCCAGGCTCAACGCCGGGCGCGGCTCCTCTGCATTGGCGGACATGGAAATCCGCCCGTCGGGGTGCACCACGGCCAGGGCCGTACGATCGCGCAAATACGACGGATCCACGTGGTACGCCTGCGCCGGCGCAGCAACTACAGACGACAACGCCAGCGCGCACGTAAGCGTCCCCGCAACAACCCGCAGTTTCATCTGGTATGTCCTACGTTTCAAAGTCCTACGCTTCGGGGTCCAGGTGCAGGATTGAATCGGACTCGGAGGCCTCTTCAAACACCGGCATCTCTACCTCGCAGAAGTACACGCCGGCTCCCGTGGCATCCTCCTGGTAGCTGACCAGGCCAAACGAAGTGAGCTCAGGTTCCGTCAGGTATTTCGCGCCGAACATCTCTGCGGCATTCACCGCCGCGGAAAGATCCTCCACACCGAAATAGACCTGCCACAGCGCCAACTCAGGCACCAGGCCGATCTCCATGCTCAAGAATGGTGCGCCGTCCTGGAGGGCGATGTATTCATTGCCAACCTTCTGCACTTCCCAATCGAAAAGCTCGGCGTAGAAATCAACTGCCGCAACCTCGGGACCTGCGTAGTTGTACCACACCGGCACACCCGGCTCACCAGCGGCAACGAAGCGGTCTTCGCCTGCCGGCTGGATCAAACCGAAGATGCCGTCACATGGGTCGGCACACACGGTAAGGGTTCCCAGGTCTACCTCCGCGGTGGCCAGCACCTTGCCGCCAAGCTTCTCTACACGCTTCGCGTCCGCAGCCACGTCAACGCTGAGGAAGTATGGCACCCATTCGTTCAGTGCCCCTTCCGCCCCGGTGCCAACAATGCCGGCCACCGGCAACCCGTGCATCCGGGCAACGCGGTAATCGCCGGCCGAAACCTCCCAGCCCAGCACCTTGGTGTAAAAGTAGGCGGACTTTTGGGGCTCGCTGGTCACCAGGTCCTGCCAGTACGGCATGCCGGGAACGGCTTCAAATGCGGGCATTAGAGATTCCTCCACTTCTCCGGATCGAAATCATCGTTGGCGGTGCGCTCATCAAAGTAGTCGTCGTCACCGTCACCGTCGGTGGTGACGGTTGCGGTGGCGTGGGGGGTGGAGATGACGTCAGCGTCGTGAAGCAGGAAGCCCCTGCTTGTGACCACCTCACCGTTGACTGTCACCTCCCCGGCCTCAATCATTTCTTTGGCCTGGCCGCCGGATTCCGCCAGGTTAGCCAGCTTGAGCAGCTGGCCCAGTTTGATCGTGTCGCCGCTGATAGGCACCTCAACATGCATGCGGCCAAGCATAAGCCAGATTGGTGCGGAGTTTAGAACAGCGCGGGCAAACCGGCGAGCCCCTCGATGAGCATCCACACCGCGATGGCGATGAAGATCAGGCCCGTGACCAGGTCAATTGCCCAGCCGTGCTGCTGGATCGGCTTCGCCAGGGCGCGCACTGCCAGCGCAAACCCGACGAACCACAAAAGCCCGGTGATAATCAGCGTCGCCGCAATTGCCACCATCCACTGCCACCCCATGCCGGGGCGGATGAACTGGGCAAAGATCGCGCCGAAGAACAGGACCGCCTTCGGGTTGGACAGGTTCGTGGCCACACCCACACCGAACGCCTTGGCGGTGCTCATGGCTCGCGCGGCAGGTTCGACCACATCAGGGCTTTTTTGCTTATCGACGCGCGCCTTCACCCCACCCCGCAACGCCCCAAGACCCATGTACAACAAGTAGCCGCCGCCGACGATCTGCAGCACCGTCAGAATCTGCGGCAACGTCTGCACCAGCGCAGACAGGCCCAGAAGCGACCCGATGATCCAAACGGCGTTGCCAAGCGTGATGCCCACCGCCGCCCAAACGCCGGCGGCGCGGTCGCGCGAGCCGATGCGGATGATCTGAAATGTGTCCGGACCAGGGCTGACAATCGCGGCAAACCACACACCGAGCAGCGCCGCGAACGCCGACCCGGTCACTTAACGTTCCGCCTGATCAGCAGGCATGACGCTCATCGTGTCAATGTTCACGTGCGCCGGCAGCGACGCCACCCAACGGATTGCCTCCGCAATGTCCTCCGCAGTCAGGTTCAGTTTGCCCTCGTACACCTGGGCGGCACGCTCCGCGTCACCGTGGAAGCGGTTGAGCGAGAAGTCCGTTTTCACGCGGCCCGGGTCGATCTCGCAGATGCGGATGTCGGGCGCCTCCTCTCTACGAAACGCCCTAGTCAACCCCCGCAACCCGAACTTCGCCGCGTTGTAACCGCTGCCGCCCTTGTACGCATCCGTCGCCGCCACGGAGCCGATGTTGATAACCAAACCCTTTGCGGCCTTGAGCTGCGGGTACAGGGCTTGGGTGACGCGCATGGTGCCCATGACGTTGGTGTCGAACATCCATTGCCAGTCGTTCGCGTTAGCGTCGCGAAGCAGGTCAAGCTCCTTCGCCCCACCAGCATTGTTGACCAGCAGGTCCACCCGCGGGAGCTTCGCCAACTTGTCCACGCTCGCCTCATCCGTGACGTCCAACTCCAATGCCGCGCCGCCAATCTCATCAGCGATGCCGCGGCAACGCTCCACCCGGCGCGCCGCCACAATCACGTGCCAACCATCGGCCGCCAACGCACGACACGCGGCCTCACCAATACCCGCCGAGCCGCCAGTAACTACAGCAACTTTTTTGTCCATGCGCACAGGTTACCGGTGTACTTGGCGCATTGTGATGTTTATCCGCCCCTCTTTCAGACCCGTGGTTTCGGGCCCGGTGGCTTCGCGCGGCGCCTTCACCCCGTGATATGCCCTCCTCGCCGGGCCACCGAACACCAGCGCGTCCCCGGACATCAGCAGCAGGTCTGTTTCTTGGATGCGAAAGATCGTCTCCTCCCCGATGGACAGACTGACCACCGCGTTGTCGGATTCTTCCTCCGCGTCAACGTGCAGGCCCATGCCCGCGCCCGGCGGGTAGAAATTCACCAGCGCGGTCTCCACCGTTGGCGTGGGGCCGACCAGTGGGTCGATGGCGCGGGCGTGATCCATGATGTTGTTGGCCATGACCTGGTAGTTTGCGGGTACTTCCGGCACAGCGTGGCCATCAACCTCACGCACCAGCCGGTACGGCTGCGTCTGCCAAAACCACCCTAACGACAACAGCCACGCCGCCATCTGCCCCTGCCCAACGCGTGGGCGCCGCATCGCCACCGGCGTGCCCTTGACCTGGTTCGCAATATCCCGCGCCTGCTTGACCAGTGCGGCTTGCTCTTCGACGCTGAGGAAATTCGGCAGGTGCACCACTCCTGGGAGTGGGTTGGAGGGGGTGCGCGGGAGAGCGTCGAAAAGCATGGGTCTAATTAGGGTTCAGTTAACCAAGAAGCCACCGTAGTTCCGAAATGCGCTGCCATACGCCCTGCTCGGTAGGTGATAAATCGTACGAGTGGGCGCGCTCCTCGAACGCCTCGATTCCACCTTCTACCTGCTGCTCGAGATTATGTAGCTCCTGCTTAGCCTCCTCAACCGTGAGTCGGCGAATAATCGGCGTAGACATAATCCCTCCTTGGAAATGTTCTTGTTGGTTTGCTGTGCCCATTGTTGCACACTGGGGTAACACGCCAGCAGATGTTCGAAATTGTTGTTCGAGCTGAAGGCAGGCCATCAGTCGTAATCCTGTAAACGAGGGGGCCTCGTTTACAAAAGCCCAGGTCGGGTTCGTCACATCCGTAACAAATCGCTTTGTTTGCAATGAGGCTGGTGGGGTGCGTGGGGTTAGCGCAGGTCAGGGGGTAGAACCCCCTACGAGGCCTCGCGGCGCGCGGGTCCGCGCAGGTAGAAGGTGTCCACGATGTCGTACTTCGGTCCGCCGGAGCGGCCCTTGCCCAGGTGGGATTCCATGAGGTGGATCTCGTCCACATGCCAGCGAGGGCCGGAGTAGATGGAGAGGGCGTGGGCGTGGTCGTCGAGAAGCCAAAAGTCCCTGGTCCGGGTGCCCGTGCGGGCGACGGTGAGGTGCGCGCGCTGGCGGCCGCGGGCGTCGGGTTCCAGAAGGCAGTCAGCCATGAGGGTTTTCAGCTCGGCTTTGTCGCCGCCGACGCCGATCCACAGGGTGCGGCGGTCGAAGCAGCCGGCGCCGCGAAGCCGCAGCTCTAATGGCGGAGCCCATGCGGTTGCCTGGGCGAGGATGTCGGTGACTTCGGCGGCGTCGTTGGGCTGGGAGCCGTAGAAAGCCAGCGTGATGTGCCAGTTGTCTGGGTCGGTCCAGCGGGTTTCGGTGCCGAATGTGTCGCGGATCGGGCGCAGGGCGGTGATGAGGTGCTCGCGGACCTCGGTTGGTGGGACGATTGCGGCGAACAGGCGTCTCATGGCCTCAAAGGTACCCTGGAAAACAATGTTTGACTTGGAGAAAATCGGACGCGGTCTGCCGGTGGCGGGGGTGCTGGGCCAGTTGCCTGAGGCTGGCCCGCTGGTGGTTGAGGCGCCGCCGGGTACGGGTAAGACGACGCTGATCCCGCCGGCGGTTGCGAATGCGCATGGGAAGACGCTGGTCACGGCCCCGCGCAGGGTTGCGGTTCGTGCGGCGTTTCGGCGCCTTTCGCTTCTCGACGCCCCGTCGCTTTCCGGCTACGCCATCCGCGGCGAAGCCAAGCGCGGCGAGTTGGTGGAGTTTGTCACCCCCGGCGTGCTGCTGAACCGCCTGTTGAAGGACCCGGAGCTTCACGGTGTGAACGCGGTGATTTTGGATGAGGTGCACGAGCGTCAGCTGGATACGGATCTGGCGTTGGCGATGTGCATGGAGGTTGCGATTCTTCGCGACGACTTCTTTCTCACCGCCATGTCCGCCACCCTGGACGCGGCGGCGTTTGCTCAGCATATGGGTGCGCACGTGGTGTCCACGCAGGCGGAAACGTACCCGTTGGAGGTGCAGTACGCGCCGCATGCGGGACGTGCGGCGGGGTCGCGGGAGTTTTATGAGCATGTGGCGTCGCTGGCTGCTAAACCGGCGACAGCAGCGTCAACAGCAGCGGAGGGCCGCACGTTGGTGTTTGTGCCGGGTGTGCGTGAGGTGGAGTTGGTGTGCGAGGCGCTGCACAAGCACAGCGTTGCAGCAGCACCGCTGCACGGGCGGCTGAGCAGCGAGCAGCAGGACCAGGCGCTGTACGGGGATGCGCCGGTGGTGGTGTCGACGGCGGTAGCGGAGTCTTCGGTAACCGTGCCGGGCGTGCGCAAAGTTGTGGACACGGGCCTTTCGAGGGAGCCGCGCAGGGATGCCCGCGGCATGACTGGCTTAGTCACGGTGTCGGCGTCCAAGGCGAGCGCGAACCAGCGCGCGGGTCGTGCCGCACGTTTGGGGCCGGGCACCGTGGTGCGCGCCTACTCGGAGGCTGACTACCAGCACTTTCGTGAAGACATCGCCGCAGAAATCACCACGAGCGACTTGACGGGTGCGGTGTTGATGATGAAGGCGTGGGGATCCCCAGACCTGCCGCTGTTGACCCCGCCACCAGCCGCGGCACGTGAAGAAGCAGAGGAAACGCTAGAGGCACTCGGCGCCCTTGACAGCCGCGGCGAGATCACCAACTTCGGCCGCACACTGGCCACGCTGCCGGTGGACCCGCGCTTAGGCGCCGCACTGCTGAAGCTGGGCAGCGGTGCCGCACCCACGGTCGCGGCGATTGCGGAGGGCTTAAGCGGTGATTTAAGCCGGGTGGATCCGCCGCGCAATCAGGTCAACCGCCTGGTCAAGCTCGCGCCGAAAGGCCCGCCCGTTGCGGCGGGCGAGGTGGTCAGCACCGCGTTTCCGCAGTGGGTGGCCAAGCGCATGGGCGAGGAATACCTGCTGGCCAGCGGCACCCGCGCCACGTTGGATCCAAAGATCAACCTGACAGGCGCCGAGTGGATCGCGGCCGCTGAGGTGCAGCGCACCAAACACAACGCCGTGATCCGCGCGGCTGCCGCCACGCAGCTTCCAACCGAGCGCATCACGCAGGGCTACCGTGCGCATGTAAATAAGGACAAGGTGCAGCTTCGCAAAGTCAAAGCCATCGGCGCAATCGAGCTCAGCGCAACGCCGGTCGCCCTCAACACCTCAACTACCGCCGCCGCCAGCGAGGCACTGGAAGAGGCCGCCGCATCATTCCGCTTCGAGGACTTCCTGCTTGATAACAACGAACGCGACCTCCTTTCCCGTCTCACCTTCCTCCACGAGCAAGCTGGCTGGCCGGATATTTCGCGTGGGGATTACGCGGTTGAGGTTGGGGAGGTGTTGCGTGGGGCGTCGATAAGCAAATGCGACATGCGGGCCGCAATGATGCGCAACCTGCCGTGGGAGCTGGCCGGCAAGCTGGAGCAAAGCGCGCCGGAGCGCCTAGCGGTGCCCAGCGGGTCGCGGCCGAAGATTTCCTACGAGACCCGCCGACCTGTGGTGCGCGTGAAACTGCAGGAATGCTTCGGGCTGGCCACCTCGCCGGAGGTTTCCGGGGTGCGCGTGCTATTTCACCTGCTCTCGCCTGCCGGACGCGAACTTGCGGTCACCGATGATCTGCGTAGTTTCTGGGACGGGCCCTACCAACAGGTGCGCAAAGAAATGCGTGGACGCTACCCCAAGCACCCCTGGCCGGAGGACCCCTGGAGCGCCAAAGCCACGGCGAAGACCAAGAACCAAATGTAAACCGCTACATTATCGGCATGACAACTGCGCATAAGACGCACACCGAGGGCCACTCCCGGGCACACACTGTGTCCATGTGGACGCTGGTGTCGCTGATCATCGGCTCCACGGTGGGCTCCGGCATTTTCGCGCTGCCGCAAAACATCGGCTCCGTAGCGGGCCCCGGCGCGATGCTCACCGGCTGGCTGATCGCTGGCGTGGGCATGCTTTCCATCGCCTTCGTCTTCCAGATCCTCGCGCGGCGCAAACCGCACCTGGACTCCGGCGTGTACTCCTACGTGCGTGCGGGGCTGGGTGATTTCATCGGCTTCGCCTCCGGCCTGGGCTACTGGCTTGGTTCCGTCATGGCGCAGGTAGGCTACGCCACCTTGTTCTTCGGCACCATCGGCTACTACTTCCCCATCTTCCGCAACCAGTGGGTGCTTGCCCTGGCGGTATCGGTACTGACCTGGTCGATCTTCTTCATGCTCACCCGCGGCATCAAACAGGCGGCGGTGATGAACGTGGTGGTCACCGTTGCCAAAATCGTGCCTATCCTTGCCTTCATTGTGCTGGTGGCGTTCCTGGGCTTTAGTTGGGACAAGTTCACGTTCGACTTCTGGGGCGAAAGCTCTGGCCTGTCGTTTTCCAAGCAGCTGCAGGGCATCATGCTCTACACCGTGTGGGTGTTCATTGGTATTGAGGGCGCATCCGTCTACTCCAAGCAGGCATCCAAGCGTACGGACGTTGGCCGTGCCACCATCATCGGATTCCTGTCCGTTTTGGGTCTTCTGGTTGCCGTGTCCACCTTGAGCTACGGCGTGCTCACCCAGCAGGAACTGGCCGCGCTGCCGGACAACTCCATGGCCGCGGTACTTGAGGCAGTTGTGGGACCGTGGGGTGGCGTGTTCATCTCCATCGGCCTGTGCCTGAGCGTGCTGGGCGCGTACGTGTCCTGGCAGATGCTGTGCGCTGAACCCATCGTGCTCATGGCTAATGACGGCCTGTTGCCGAAGCGCCTGGGCCGCGCCAACAACGCCGGCGCACCGATTACCGCGCAGCTGATCTCCACGGTGGTCATCCAGTTCTTTGTCATCGTGTTCTTTGCCAACCAGACCTCCTACAACGCCATGGTCCAGCTGGCAACGATCATGTACCTTTTGCCGTACATTTTCTCCGCGCTGTACCTCGTGCTGCTTGCGCTGCGTGCGGACAAGAACCCGGCCGAGGACACCCAGAACACCGAGAACGCCGAGGTACGCCCAGACCGCGCAACCAACTCCAAGCACTTGGTTGTTGCCGCCGTGGCGTTCATCTACTCGCTGTGGCTCATCTACGCCGCTGACCTGGTGTACGTCCTCTTCGGCGCACTCGCAGTACTGCCGGGCATCATCCCGTACGTGCTGACCAAGCGCGCGCGTGGAGAGCGCCTGTTTAACGCCTTCGAGTGGGTCGTTGTCGCCCTCGTTGTCATCGGCGCGGTGTTTGCCGTGGTTGGGCTGGTTAACGGGTCGCTGGTGCTGTAGAGGATTTCAACCAGGGCTAGTCAGCCAAGGCTCTGATGGCATCGAGGAAGTTGGGCATTGCTGTCGATGGATTCGGTCCGGCCTGCCCTGCCTTCACCCTTCCCAGCTGAAGTGCCACAGCTTTAGCCTCCTCATAGCGGCCAAAAGGGAAGTCAGTTTTCATTGTCTTACCGCGCATGAGACCAGCGGATGCGCAGCGCTTGTCTAACACCATTAGCGCTACCCACCCACATTCGCGTTAGTTAGGCCCCGTAGCGTTGCCGGGGAGAGGTTCGGGATCGCCCGGTAGCGGCCGTCAAGGTAGCGGCGCTCATAGTTTGCACGCGAATCCTTCCTGAAATCCGCCAACGAGTAGACCGTGGTTTTGCCGTCGGAGCCTTTTTCGGTGAACCAGAACGACTGTTCCTTCAGGTTCAGCTCCTGCATCCGCTCCAACAAGTTTGTGCTGTGTGAGGTGAAAAACAGTTGCGCGCCGCCCACATTGATTGTTGTGTCTGTGAAAGCTTCAACGATGAGAAAGAGCAGGTGCTGGTGCAGGTGTGCATCAAGCTCATCAACAACCACCACACCACCGGTCTTTAGCGCTTCTACCAGAATGGTGGCGAGTGAAAACCAGGTAACGGTGCCGTCGGATTGCTCACGTAGTCCGAGCGACATCGTGCCGTCCTCGGATTGATGCTCAAAGATCAAGTGCAGCGCCACAGCCTCCAGATCCTTTTCTGAAAACTCGATGACTCCCCCGTCACCGTCGGAAATCGTCAGCGCAGCGCCTGCCCTAGGCGAAGGATGAAGTTGCTTAAGTGAGGTGGCCGCTGTCTGAAGCTTCTCAACGAGGTCTGGTGGCAACTTGCTTTCATCGAGCGTGACGTTGACTATGCCGGTGTCCGCAGCCGCAAGAAGCTGTCCCACATCATCAAAGTTCATCGCTCCGCTTCGCAGCGCTCGCATCACATTGTGAATACGCTGCTCACGATGCTGATCACTCAAAGCGATGAAACGCAGCGAATGGACGATCGCCTGAGCCAGGGCGCCGAGTTTTCCAAATTGTCCGCGCAATGCAACCGAAAGGTAGAGCTCGCGGGGGTTGGCAAAGCGCAGCACTGCCTGCTCATCTTCGAGCACAACGCGGTTGTTGAACTCGATGGTCTCATCGCTTCGCTCAAAGATTGGGGTCCACCGCTCGTTGGGAACGTAATGCAACCATTCGCCCTCAACACCGAGACCGCCGTATTCAAACCCGTACAAGTACCGTTTGCCGTCTACAACAAAGTCGAGTTCAAAAAAGCTTGGCTTCACGCCAGAGCTCTCCGAGGCGAACGGGTAAAACATCACCTCACCAGGATCTTCGAGATCTTGCCAACGGGTGGCTGAAAGTCGGATGGCGCGGGAAAAGTAGCCCAACGCGTCCAGCATGTTGCTCTTCCCAGACGCGTTTGCCCCCATCAGCACCGTCACCGGCCGCACAACATCTGCCCACGGGACATCAGGTACCGAGCTTTCGCCAGGCCAGTAGGCAAAATCAATCGTCTGCTCATCAGCGATGCTTTTGAAGTTTCCGGCGGTAAATCGAATGAGTTGCACACCGAAAGGATAACTTAAAAAGGCTTTCTGCGTACTTTTTACGCATTTTCCGTGGTTGGCTACAGCAGTTCGTCCATAAGCAACTTGGTGCTCAGCACCACCACCAGCCCGAGCAGTGCGAACCGGACCAGCTTGGAGCCGCCGGCGAGCACCGTGCGGGCGCCGATTTGCGCGCCGATGACGTTGGCCACCGCAAGGCCGATTGCCAGTGGCCACACCACGTAACCGCCGATGATGAACACGCTGAGCGCGCCGATGTTGGTGGCGGTGTTGACTACTTTGGCCATGGCGGCGGATCGGATGAAGGATTGCGCGAATACGGCGGTGAACGCCATGATGAGGAACATGCCGGTGCCGGGGCCGAAGATGCCGTCGTAGAACCCGATGGCAGCGGCCGCTACAAGGGCCATTGCTTGTCGACGCCCCGTGAACACCCCATCACCGCCCACCCCAAACTCCGGCCGCAACGCCACAAACGCGCCCACGGCTAAGAGCAGAACGATGATGACGGGGCGCACGACGCTATCACTAATCAACGCCACCGCCGCCGCACCACCTGCGCTGGCCGCGCCCGCCGCTAGGGCATAGGACCACGTTGCCTTGGGCACGCCCACTTTGCGCACCAGCGTGATCGCCGCCGACGCCGTGCCCGTGACCGCCGCGACTTTGTTGGTGGCAAGCACCGATGCGGCAGGCATGCCGGTGAAGCTCATCAGCACCGGGATCAGCACCAAACCGCCGCCGCCAATCACCGCATCAATCCAACCGGCGAAGGCTGCGGCGATGGCGAGGATGGTGATGGCGGTTGGAGTCATAAGCGCAAAGGGTATCCTAAGCGGCTGTGAACCGTTGGCTTTTCGTAGTACCTGCGTCCGTGGCGCTGGGCGCCCTGCTGAGTTGGGCGCACGTGCCGGCGGCGTGGATCTTGGGCGCGATCATCGCTTCCGGTGCGGCCGCGCTGATTGGCAAGCGTGAGCTTGAGGTCAACGACATCTTTTTCAAGTTCGCCCGCGGCATCATCGGTGTGATGGCGGCCCTGCCGCTGGTTGGCATCCCGCCGGCGGACCTGGTGCGCTACCTTGTGCCCGGTTTGGTCAGCGCGGCGTTCATTATCCTGCTGGCGTTTGGCGGCGGCATCATCCTGGCCAACCACGGGGTGTCCCGTGAGACAGGCGTGTTGTCACTGTTGGCCGGTGGGGCGTCCATCATGCCCGCAATCGCCCACGAGGTGGGTGCGGACGTGCGCTATGTTGCGCTGTCGCAGTACCTGCGGCTTCTGGTGGTGTCGTTTACGTTGCCGCTGGTGGCGTCACTGCTGGGGGCCACCGGCGACGGCAGCTTCAGCGCGCAGCCGACCGAGTGGTGGATGTGGATCCTCGTTCCCGCCATGGCCTTTGTGGGCCAGCCGCTGGGCAAGCTGCTGCGCCTGCCCAACGCACCGATCTTCGGCCCGATGTTGCTCACTGTGCTGGTGGGCTACGTGGTTAAGGTGCCGGTGGTCAGCCCCGCCCCGGTTACTATTGCCGCGCTCATTGCGATTGGCTGGATGGTTGGCGGCGGCTTAAGCGTGCCGGCGCTGAAGCTGTTTTCACGCATGCTGCCAGCCACGTTCCTCTACATCATCATCCTCATGGCCGCCTGCGCTGGCATGGGCTGGGTGATGTCTCAGTGGCTGGGCCTGACCCCGCTTGAGGGCTACCTGGCCACCACGCCCGGCGCGATTGAAACCGTGCTCGCCCTGTCCGCTGAAGGCGGCACCGGCCCTGCCGTGATCACGCTGCAACTGATCCGGCTGATCTGCGTGGTGCTGTTTGCGGGCTACCTGCCGCAGATCCTGCTGCGGTTGAAGCGCCAGCGCTAAGTACACGCTTTCTCACGGCGCTTAGCGGAGCTAAGCGCCGTGGTTGAGCACCTCACACGCCAGCATGTCCATTGGCATTGAGCCCAGGCGCAGCGCCTTGTCGTGGAAACGCTTCAGGGTCATGCCCTGCTCCAGGGCCTTGTCGCGCAGGTTCAGCCAGTCGCGGAAACCAAGGGCGTAGCACGGCGCTTGGCCTGGCCAACCCAGGTAGCGGTCCAGCTCAAACGCCACCTGTGCCTCGCCGAGCGCGCAGTTGTCGCGCAGGAATGCCTTGGCGTATTGGGCATCCCAGATGCCCGAACCGTCGGGGGTGGGTTTCTTGAGGTGCACGCCTACGTCGATAAGCACACGCGCCAAACGCAACCTGCGGGCATCCAGCAACCCCATGCGATAGCCCGCATCCTCAAAATAGCCATGCTCTGCCATGAGGTGCTCAGCGTAGAGCGCCCAACCCTCGCCGTGGCCGGAGTAGAACAGGTTGCGGCGCAGCAGGTTAATACTGCGGCGCTGCAGAAGCGCGGTGCCAATCTGCAGGTGGTGGCCCGGCAGGCCCTCGTGGAAAACAGTGGTCAGTTCCTGCCAGGTGTGGAATACCTCCTGGCCGTGCGGCACGGACCACCACATGGTGCCGGGGCGCTCCAGATCGTCTGAAGGCGGGGTGTAGAAGATGCCGCCGGAACCGGCGCGGTCAATCGCGCACTCCACCTTGTGCAGCTCAGGCGGAACGGTGAGGTCCTCGCCGTTGAGTTCAGCAAAGGCGCGCTCGTTGACTGAGTTCATCCACTCCAAAAGCGCGTCGGTACCACGCAGCTGGTAGCGCGGGTCCTCGTTGAGCTGGCGGTAGGCGGACAGCACGGTCGTGCCAGGGCCATAGAGTTCCGACGCCAAGCGCCCCTGCTCATCCACGGTCTCTGCGAGCTGCTCCTTGGCCCAGTCGTAGGCCTCGTCCCAGTCAATGTCGCGGCCCAGGAAAAGGCCCGCGAAGAGTTCGTAGCGGTCACGGCCCACAGCGTCCTCGTGGGAGGACTGCGGGGACAGCTCTGTGGACAGCCAGTCCGCAAACTCAGCGAACGCGTCCTTGGCGTCCTGCACCGGCGCGCTCTCCGGGTCCACACCGAGCTGCTCCAGCTGGGAGCCGACCTCTGCCAGCGCCTCCGCCTGGTTAATCACAGCATCAATCTGGCGATGCGACGCCACGTTGCCCGTCTGCGCCGCCTCCGCCAAGGACTCCGCATACCCGTGCAGGGCGCCGCGCACCTTGGACAGACGCGAGGCAATCGCCTCAATGTCCTCGGGGGTCTCCTGGCTCATCAGGGAGAAGGAATCGCGGATGGTCTGCAGCGGCGAGTCAATAACGTTCAGACTGCTGAGCCACTCACCGTTGTGGTGCAGCTCCAGCTCCCTAGTGATGCGGTCACGCACAACGGCGGCGGTGAGGTGGTCGACGTCATCAAAGTCGTCTTCATCGTCCGAGTCATCCGTGGAGTCATTCAGGGCGTCAATGTCCTGGACCAAGTCACGCATGCGCTCAGCCACGGAGTTCCAGAATTCCGGGCTGTAATCTTGCAGCTCACCGTCTAGGCCCTCCATGCCTAGTTGCGTGCCCAGGGTGGGCACGAGCTCCGCAATGTCGTACACGAAGTCCTCGCAAGTAGCGTCAAGCAGAGATGGCTTACGCAAGGGCTCGGATGTTGCAGTCATGGGAAGGCAGTCTATCCCAAATCGCGTGTTTTACCACGAATCCAGCCTTGCACAGCTTACTACGCGCCGAATGGACAAAGCGGTCTAGAATGGTGTACTCATTATGCATGGCTTTCCTCCGCCCTCAGACCCCAGCCGCGAAGTGCTTGCACCTCGTGCGGCTCGGTCAGCTGACCACCAGGGCCGAACTTATAGAGGCCACCGGACTATCCCAGCCCACAATCACCCGCGCAATCGCCGCACTTTCGCAGGCCGGCTACGTCACCGAACGCTTCGACCTAGCCAAGACGCGCGGCCGCGGCCGCCCCACCGTCCCGCTTGAATTGGCAGAGCCGGAAGCGGTCCACGCCGGCATCTCCATCGGCACCGACTCTACCTACATCGCCCTGTTTGACCTGAAAGGTCGCACGCTGCGTTGCGTTGATGCGGAGCTGCCCGTGGCAAAGCTGGACCAAGATGACTTCATCCAGCACATCATGGCCGAGCTGAACAAACTCACCGCCACCATCGACCGCCCCCTGGCCACCGTTGGCGTTACGGCTTCGGGCACCGTGACTACAGACGGCCGGGTGACCGCCCCCAACCTCAACTGGAAAAATGTTGCGCTGGGCGATCAGCTCCGCGAACAATTCTCCGTGCCCGTCCAGGTCAGCTCGGTGTCTGCGGCCATTGTCGGCTCTGAGATGCAGTCCAGCCGCGACCTGGCCACTCCCTCAGTGATGGCGCTGTTCGCGGATGACTCTCTAGCGTGCGCCATTACTACCAACGACGGCGTGCACAACATCACCGTCGAACGCGAAGACCTGACCACCTTTGGTCTGCTCAACGCCATTAACAAGCCGGAGATACAGACGCTGCGCCAGGCGGTGACGGACTCGAAGTACCAAACCGTGACTCGCCCGGCGCTGGACAAGCGCGCCCGCAACCTAGGCCAGCTGGTTGGTGAGCTGTGCACGGAACACAACCCCTCCACGGTGGTCATCGCGGGCAGTGCGTTTATTGATGACCCATTGTCCCCCGCCCCCTTCGCCCAAGCGGTACGCGCAACCGGCGACCACGCAAAGATTGACCTGCGCATGCTGCCCGGCCACCGCGAGATGGTCCGCGACATCGCCCGCGCCGTGGCCCTCGACCTGGTGCTGACCGATCCGCTTAATCGATCCGCTTGAGCCCGGTGCGGTAGCGCTCGGCCAGCTCAACGTAGCCTTCCGCGTGCTTGATGCGTGCTTGACGAGTTTCCGGATCCAACTCACGCTTCACCTTCGCCGGCACGCCCGCCGCGATGGAAAACGCAGGGATCTCCTGCCCCTCCAACACCACAGCGCCGCCGCCGATGATGGTGCCCTCCCCCACTACTGAGCGGCTGAGCACGGTGGCGGACATGCCGATCAGGCAGGCGTCTTCAATCGTGCAGGAGTGCAGCATTGCCATATGCCCGACGGTGACGTACTCCCCCAAGACCGTCTCGCCACCGGTATCTACGTGGATCACGGAGTTGTCCTGGATGTTGGAGTGGGCGCCGATGGTGATAACGCCGACGTCGGCACGCAGCACAGCCCCCGGCCAAACATTGACATGGGGGCCAAGGGTGACCTGCCCGATCACCGTGGCCTCTGGGGACACCCAGGCGGTGTCATGGATTTGGGGCGTGTGGCCTTCGAAACTGTAGATCATGCCACCAGAATAAGACAGAGCTGTTCATCTCGATTTGGGACACGCCACGGCTAATGGTGTAGGTTAACTGCGTATTCTCGGTTTCTGATGAACCGATCTGTCTATTGGAGTTACAATGCATCTACCAAAATGGGCCACTAGCTTCGGCGCCCAAGTCATCGCAGGCCTCATCATCGGCCTGATCCTCGGATTCATCGCCGCCGGCATGGGCGACGACAACGCGCTCGCCGCAGCCTTGAGCTGGGTCGGCAAAACCTACGTGCAGCTACTGAAACTGCTCATCCCCGCCCTCGTCTTCACCGCGGTGGTCACCTCCATTGCCAACCTGCGCCAAGTCACCAACGCCGCACGCCTAGCAGTGCAAACGCTGGTCTGGTTCGCCATCACCGCGTTCTTCTCCGTGATCATCGGCATCATCGTTGGCCTAGTGGTCAAACCCGGAGTGAACTCCACCGTGGACGCCGCCAACGCCGCCGACCCCTCCTCCACCGGCTCTTGGATGGGCTTCATCAACTCGGTAGTGCCGTCAAACATTTTGGGCTTGAGCGCCAAGCTTAACGACGCCAACGCCATCTCCATCAACTTCAACGTCCTCCAAATCCTGGTGATCTCCCTGCTCATCGGCATCGCAGCCGTACGCGTGGGCAAGGCCGCGGAGCCGTTCATCAACGTTTCCGAATCCCTGCTGAAGGTCATCCAGGAAGTGCTGTGGTGGGTCATCCGCCTCGCCCCAATCGGCACCGCCGCACTCATTGGTAACGCCGTTGCTTCCTACGGGTGGGACGCCTTGGGTTCTTTGGGCAAGTTCGTCTTTGCCATCTACCTCGGCCTCGCACTTGTCATCTTCGTGCTGTACCCCGCGGTTCTGGCCGTGGTTGGTCTACCGGTGCTCGGATTTTTCAAGCGGGTCTGGCCGGTGACCACGCTCGGCTTTGTCACCCGCTCCTCCATGGGCGTTATGCCGGTGACCCAACGCACCACCGAGGAATCCATGGGCGTGCCGCGTGAATACGCGTCCTTTGCCATCCCGCTTGGCGCCACCACCAAAATGGACGGCTGCGCCTCCATCTACCCGGCAATCGCCGCGATCTTTGTCGCCCAGTTCTACGGCGTTGAGCTTGGGTTTGGCGACTACCTGTTGATTGCCATCGTCGCCGTGCTTGGCTCCGCAGCCACCGCCGGCACCACCGGCGCAACCGTCATGCTCACCCTGACGCTATCCACCCTTGGCCTGCCACTTGCCGGCGTTGGCCTCCTCCTGGCCGTGGACCCGATCATTGACATGGGCCGCACCGCCGTCAACGTCACCGGCCAAGCACTTGTTGCCGCCGTTGTGGCCAAGCGCGAAGGCATCCTGAACCAGGAGGTTTGGGACGCCGCCGAGAACGGCGTTGAGGCTGAGCCGACTGCCGCGGCTGAGCCGGTAGCCACGGTTGAGCCGGTGAATCAAGCCTCCGAGTAGCCATGAATTCGATCTGGTCTTGAACTGGCCCACATGTAACAAATATGGAGGGGAAGATATGCAGGTTCCCTGGTCAGGGCGTTTTTTCAATAAGGCACCCGTTAATGAAAATGGTGCGCGACCTGCATATCTTCCCCTGCATATCTGTGTTTCCGGGGTGCTGCGGACCCTGCCCGGGGCCGCGGCGTGGATCGCCGGGACGCCCGCCAGGCCGGGCTGCGCCGACCGCACCGACCGCACCGGCTGCACCAGTGCAGTAATTCCCCGAGTAGTTGCACCCACCTGGGTGTTTCAAAGCAAAACTGCACCAATTTGGAAATTGGTGCAGTCGGTTTCGGGTGCCCTGGGCGTTTCAAGCCCTAGCGCATGAACTGCTGCGCAAACCCCGCGAGCACGCTGAGCAGCGAGACAATCGAGACGATGATGCCGATGATCGTCCGAGCGTCAGAGCTCGAACCACCGCCAAGCGGGCCGGTCGGCGGCTCCTTGTATTCCTGGATGCCCGTCGGCTTCTCGCCATCTCGGGCTGGGCGGTACAGGTTCAGCGCCTGTTTGCCTTCGGGAAGCGCTGCGCCACCCAGGGTATGTTCGCTTGCTTGACCTGCGGAGAAGTCATAGAACTGGCGCCCCTCGTACACGTTGACCGTGCCAAATCCGTAGTAGTGGAATTTGGGGTTAAGTAGCGTGTGAAGGTGGCCGTTCCTCGGGTTGGATTTCCCGTTGGCCCTCTTCAACGCGTCCAGCTCGCCATAGCCCCAACCCTGGGAAATGGCGTCAGCCATTTTGCCAGCCGCAAGAATTTCCGCCCAAGACTGCTTGCCGTCAATGGTGGCAGTCCAAGTATCGTTAGGCCTTACGCGGTCGTGCGAAAGCTCGCCCCAGTATCCAC
The DNA here is from genome assembly GCF_016728505.1 of Corynebacterium riegelii. Lineage (GTDB taxonomy): Bacteria > Actinomycetota > Actinomycetes > Mycobacteriales > Mycobacteriaceae > Corynebacterium > Corynebacterium riegelii. Next base: position 733,177 of record NZ_CP068159.1, on the reverse strand, counting down.
CGGTTGCGTACTGCTCCGCTGCGCGCTGGACGGCGATACGGGTCAAGTTCGCATCAATGTTGACGGCGTTGACGTATTGCTCTTTAGTTCTCAAACCAGCGGCAAACGCGGCCTCGCGCAGCGAAACACCGTTGAACGGCGGGTTGATGTCCCACATCTCGCCGCGCAGCTTCTTCAGCTGTGGCAGGCCGATGGTGTAGGCCTCGGTGAAATCAAAACGTGAGTTCACGGCTACAGCACCGTCAATAGTGGTACCGAGTTCCACGCCCGTGACGGGGGCGGGTTCAGCGTTAGCGGTTTGGAGAGGGGCGGCGATGAGTGCGGCGGTCAGCGTTGCCGCGAGAAGACGTTTGCGCATACTCCAACCATAGCTGATAGGCACCGTAACCTGCGTAAATAACCATGAAACACAACGGCACTAACGTGAACGCGATGTTGGGGACGCTAAAGAGCCCGTAGGCAACGTTGTCCGCAACAAAGGGCAGCATGAGCACGATCATCGGCACCGCGCCCCACCAGCGGTACACCACACACCCCAGCAGCACGATCCACACCCAGTGGTGATGCCAAGAAAACGGGCTGACCAGGCAGGACGCCATGCCGGTGAGGGCGACGGCGAGGGGGAGATCGTGGCGTCGATAAGCAAAATAAGCTCCAAACGCCGCGATCGCCGTGACCAGAACCGCCAAGAGTAACCACAGGGCGGTGGAGTCAATACCCAGCTCACGGCTGAGCACCTGGCGCAGCGCCTGGGCGCCGGGATTGTCCGCCACGCCCACGCGATCCGAGTTGAACATGGACTCAGTCCAAAAACGGGCCGCGTCCGGGACCAGCTGAAACCCAACCGCCACCGTGCACAGGAAGGTGAAACCGGCAATGGCGATCGAGCCCCACCGGCCCTGCACCGCCAGCAGCAGCAGGAAATACGCGGGCGTGAGTTTCAACCCCGCGGCCAGGCCCGTACCAATGCCGGGCAGCCGGTTGCGCGGCAGAAAATCCAGGCACACCAGCGCCATCAGGAAAATATTGATCTGGCCGAAATACAAGGTCGCGTGTACCGGCTCGGTTGCCAGGATGAAAAACACCGCAAGCAAGGGAGCATTTATGCTTCTCGACGCCCCGTAGCACACCACCCCCAGCAACACCACAGCCAGCGCATTCCACCAAAACGCAAGGGTCGGCGTGGGCAGCCCGAACCACGAAAACACCACACCCGAAAACGGCGGATACGTAAACGGCAACCCGGGCAACAAATCCCCGTCATAGAGATCCTGGTGGTTGGCCACCTTCTGCCCACCAAGCAGATACACCTGCAGGTCAGAGGGCACCTCTTTGGTGAAGACGCTTTCCAACGTGCCAGCGTTCACGCTGTAGCGCCAACCGCAAAACGCAATTGCGGCAAGCAGAATCACAGCGTTTATGACGGTCATGGTCGTCATAATCCCACGCCGTCAAGGATTTCATCCAACGCCTCGCCGACATCGGTGCGCCACACCGTATCCGCCTTCACATCCCCACGCCCCGGCCCGCCGTTGATCACGGTGACGGGTTTGCCCTGCTTCTTGGCGTCAATGATGAACTTGTAGCCGCTCATCACCGCAAGGCTCGTGCCGATGGCAATCACGCCCGTAGACTGCGCCAGCCATCGATCCGCCTGCGCCCGGCGCGCCTTCGGCACGTTCTCACCGAAGTACACCACGTTCGGCTTCAGGCGTTCACTTCTGCAGGTCGGACACCCAATCATGGTGAACTGCTCCACGTAGTGTGCGGGCAACTCCACGTCACCGTCTGGGTTGATGGTTAGGTTTTCGTTTTCAACCAGGGTGAGGAAGTGGGGGTTGGCGTGGGTTAAGAGGGCGTCGATAAGCAAACGCTCATGCAACGTATGACAATCCAGGCACACCACATGATCCATGTCCCCATGCAGCGCAATGACGTTTTGGCTGCCGGCCTGCGTGTGTAGGCCATCGACATTCTGCGTGACCAGCCCTGTCAGCAGCCCGGCGCGCTCCAGCTCCACCAACGCGAAATGCGTGCGGTTCGGTGCGGCGGCGCGCATCATGCGGATGCCCACAAACGCGCGCGCCCAATAACGTCTGACCTGTTGTGGCGAATGCGCGAACTCCTGAAACGTCATCGGCCGGCCCTTGGTCAGCCGCCCATTCTTGCTGCGATAATCCGGAATCCCCGACGCCGTGGACACGCCCGCACCCGTGATAACCAGGTTTTTCGGGTTCTGGAGCTGGTTGATGGTTTGCTCCAGCGCCTCCTGTGGCGGGGTCGCCGGCACCGTCTCATGCACCACCCGCTCAATGGACCGCACGGCGCTTTTGTGCGCCATGGCCACGGCCGGGTCATCAAAATCGGTGAAATCTGTACGGTGCATCGTTGTTCAGATTAGTGTGTTGGGCATGGGGGATTGGAAAAAGGAACTTCGGGGACAACTCATAGACATCCGCGTACACCGAACGCTGCCGCGGGAGACACACGAGGCGCTGCAGCGCGGGCGCCTGCAAACGCTATCCACTTCGCACGCCATCGACGCGGTTGCCTACCTGTCGCTGCCCGTCAACCAGCAACACTGGCTGCGCGCCTACTGCGTGGGACTGTCCATGCGCAACGCCGTCATAACCGGTCGCGCCTCCGCCTACCTCAACGACATGTGGGTGGCCAACACACCACTGCACGAAGTGCAGGTAGTGCTCAAATCCGTCCCGCCGCGTCCCAGCTGGCCCGCCGGTGTGCGCTACATCCAAACCACCACCCGCGACATCGTGCGTGGCGACCACATGTCCACCACCAGCCCCTTCCAAACCTTTTTGCACATCGCGCGTTTCGACGGCTTCCCCCACGCCCTCACCACCGCCGACTGGCTCGTGCAGTATGGCGGATTCTCCGTGGCCAGTTTGCAACGCGAAGTAGCCATGTCGCCACGCGTTCCCGGCATCGGCGTGGCAGCCTGCGCCGCCGCCCACGCCAGCACCCGATCCGAATCCGCACCCGAAGCGTTCATGCGCGGCCTGCTTATCCACGCCGGTTACACCGACCTTGAAGTCAACCCTGTAGTCACCGACAAACGCTACCGAGTCGACCTCCTCCACCGACACCGCCTTGCTGTTGAAATGGACGGCCTGGTCAAAATGGACGGCGCCACCTACGGCCCCACCGACCAGGCGTTTCGCAAGGAAAAATTCCGGCAGGACTACATCACCAACCACGGCATCGACTTCCTCCGCGTCGCCCCCTGGCTTGTAGAGCGCGAACCCGAACGCTTCCTTGCCATGTTCAACGCCGCCGTTACCCGCATCTTCGGGCCCGACGCGGTGCCGTAACTTGATTCGCGCCGGCGGTCGCGGGAGCGTTCGCGCGTTCGCTCGCGCCGGCGGTCGCGGGAGCGTTCGCGCGTTCGCTCGCGCCGGCGGTCGCGGGAGCGTTCGCGCTCGTTCTCGCCCCCGCTCGCGCCGCTTTTCAACAGATATGCAGGGGAAGATATGCAGGTTCCCCGGTCAGAGCGTTTTTTCAATAAGGGGCCCGTTAATGAAAATGGTCCGTGACCTGCAGACCTGCATATCTTCCCCTGCATATTTGTTCTCGGAGGGTCCCGTGGCGACGCGAGAGCGCCGCGCGAGAGCACCGCGCGAGAGCACCGCGCGAGAGCACCGCGCGGGAGGACCCACGCGGCACCCCTACCGGAACGGGACTTCCCCCTACCGGAACGGGACTTCGCCGATGGTGCGTCGTAACTTGCGGGTGCGCAGGCGTTCGGGGCGGCGCGCCAGTTTCTCCATGGCGCGCACGGCGCACATGACGTGGGCTTCTTTGGAGTTGGCGTAGAAGGCCTGGGCGCCGGCGGGCAGTTTCGGTACGGCATGGAGTGGCAGGTCGGAAACGGCCAGCAGCGCGCCGTAGGGGATGCGGTAGCGGTAGCCGTTGGCGGCGATGGTGCAGGATTCCATGTCTACGGCGGCGGCGGTGGAGCCGCGGAGCCAGTTCCAAAGGTCGCGTGGCGCTTTCCATTCCCAGTTTCTGTCGCCGGTGGATAGGACGGTGCCGGTGCGCATGAGGGAGGTGTCGTCGCCGTAGACCCGGGCGACGGATTTCTCCAGCGTGCGTTGGATTTCGGGGACGGCGGGGATGGGTAGTTCTGGTCGTAGATGCCCGTCCAGCAGGTGGTCGTGGCGTTCGTAGGCGTTGCCAAGGATGAGGTCTCCGATGCGCATGCGGGCGTCCATGCCGGCGCAGTGGCCGATCATGATCCAGGCCTCTGGGCGCAGTACTGCCAAGCAGTCGGTGATTGTTTTGGCGTTGGAGGGGCCGACGCCGATGTTGATCATGGTGATGCCGTCGCCACCCTCGGTGACTAGGTCGTAGCGTGGCATTTGGAATTTGGAGCCGAGTTCGAGGTCTTCGACGGCGACGGTGTCGGAAATGGTTTCACCGGACGGCAGCACGAGCCGGGTGTAGCGGGAGTGTTCGCTGGCCAGTTCGCGCACGCCGAAGCGAACGAATTCGGTGACGTGCATGGCGTAGTTGGTGAACAGGATGTATTTCTGCAGGGTGTCCACGTCGATGCCGGTGTAGTGGCGCAGGCGGGCAATCGCCAGGTCGAAGCGCTGGGGGCCGAAGTGAAACAGGGGTTTTTCGGTTCCGTGGAAGGCGTCCCAGTGGCCGTCCACAATCGCGTCGTCAACGGCGTCGAGCGCGGGTCGCGGAACAAATTCGCGTGCTTCCGCCGGGAGTTCCCCGTAGCTTTCCAGGCCGGGGATGTATTCGGGCGGGATGCAGACGTCGGAGTAGGTGACGGTGACGTCGCAGTCGTAGTTGGACGTTAAGGCGTCAAGTTGGGCGCGCAGGTAGTCGGCCATGAGGTCGGGGCGCGACAGCACGGCCGAGTAGGTGCCGGCTTCGTCGACGTAGCCGAAGGGTTCGAGGCGGTCGATCGGTTGCCAATGTTTGACGGTTACGGACAGTTTTGGGTAGCGCACGTCGGCGTATCGGTGCCATTCGCCGGTCTTGAGGGTGTCGTGGGCGAGGGTGACGGAGGCGTCGTAAAGCGAGCTAAGCTCCTGAACTGTGTCCATGAAACCTACCGTAGTTACTGCGGGCCTCCCTTCGCCCGAGGATGCCGCACTTGCCCTGCTCAAAGACCTGATCCGCAACGCGTGCGTGAATGATCTCACGCCCGATTCCGGCCAGGAGGTCCGCAATGCGGACACGTTGGAGGAGTTTTTCCGCCAGGGGCTTTTGCTTGCCGACGCCCCGTTGCCCATCCACATCCGCCACTTCGAACCCCACCCGGGGCGCGTGTCCGTGGCGTTTACGATTGAGGGCTCGGATCCCTCCGCGGAGCCGCTGACCCTGCTGGGGCACACGGATGTGGTGCCGGTGGATGCGCCGAAGTGGACGCGCGATCCGTTTGGTGCCGAAGAGGTAGACGGCAAGATTTTTGGGCGCGGTGCGACGGACATGCTGTACATCACGGCATCCATGGCCGCGGCGGTTCGTGACGTGGCGATGCGCGGGGTGCCGCCACGCGGGACCCTAACGTTTGTGGGGTTGGCGGACGAGGAGGCCCGCGGCGGCCTGGGCGCCGGATGGATTGCGGAGCATGAGCCGGAGGCGTTTTCCTGGCGCAACTGTTTGTCCGAGGAGGGCGGGTCCCACCTGCCTGTTGAGGATGGCAGCGACGCGTTGATCGTGGTCGTGGGCGAAAAGGGTGCTGGTCAGCGTCGGTTGACGGTGCATGGGGATGCCGGGCACGGCTCGGCGCCGCATGGGCGCGAGTCCGCGGTGGTGAAGATTGCGGAGGTTGCCCGGCGCGTGGCGGCGTTGGAGCCGTCGGTGACTCGCGACGAGCCGTGGCCCGGATACGTCCGCGCATTCAAGTTTGATCCGGAGACGGAAGCTGCGCTGCTGCACGGCGAGGGCTACGAGGCGCTCGGCGGGCTGGCCCGCTACTCGCACGCCATGAGCCACTTAACGTTGGCGCAGACGGTGCTTCGCGCAGGTCAGGCGATTAACGTACTGCCGTCGGTGGCGTGGTTGGAAATGGATATCCGCCCGCTTCCGGGCCAGACGCAGGAGGATATTGACGCGCTGTTGGTCGAGGCGCTGGGTGATATGGCCGATGAAGTGGAGATCACCCACCTGATTACTGAAGACGCCACCGTCTCCCCCACCGACGGCCCCCTCTACCAGGCGATTCTGGATACGTTTGCGGAGTTCTTCCCCGGCGTACCGGTGGTGCCCACGTTGGCGGCGGGTGGTTCGGACCTGCGCTTTGGCCGCAGCAAAGGCGGTGTGGGGTACGGCTTTGCCATGCACCAGCGCCACCAGACGTTGGGCAGTGTGCTGGATACGCTGCACAGTCACGACGAATACGTGGAGGTCGAAGACGTCCGCCTCACCGCCCGCGCCTACCGCTCTTTGGTGGAGCGGTTCTGCTTTTAGCGCGGTCGCGCGCGTTTGCGCGCGTTTGCGCGCTGTCACAGGTGACACTTGCGTCACTTCCGTGACATACTGTCGTGCATGCGAAATCCTTTCTCTGCACGCACCCTTGCCCTCAGCGCCGCCGTGGCCAGCACGATTGCGCTGGCACCGGCCGCCCAGGCCGACATGATTGACGACGCTTTGGCGAAACTCCCCTCCGGCCCCATCTCCTGCGACCAAGCGAAGCGCTACTGGACCAACGAGGCGGACTACAACTCCAAGGTCCGCCAGGCGCAGACCGTCGCCCGCTTTGACAGCCGCGGTCCGCAGATCCTCAATGCGCTCGCGCGTGTCGACGAAGCCGCCAACCGCTGCGGCCTCAAAGGCAGCGGCAACAACGCTGGTGGCTCCGGCAACGCAGGCGGCGGCACCGCGCAGAACAACCAGCGCGCACCCCAGAACAACCAGGGCCAGCCGCAGCAGCAGGCACCGCGCCAAGGCCAGCAGGGCCAGCCGCAGCAGCAGGCCCCCGCACCGGCAGCCCCCGCACCTGCGGCACCGGCGGCGCAGAACACCATCGTGCTCGCCCCTGCTGGCGCGCCGTCCTTCGAGGTCCCGGTCAATGGCGTTGGCACTGTGGTGTTGCCGGATGTCTTGGCGATGCTTCGCCAAGCCCTAGCCGCCATCCTCGACTTCTTCAACGTCAAGGTGCCTGGCATCAACTAACCGCATCAACTAACCGGCTCAACTAACCGCTCAACTAACCCGGACCCCGCGGAAATCTCCCCGGCGGCCCGATGGCACGGCCTCGGGCGCGGCCCGCGGCACCTCGGGAAACACAGATATGCAGGGGAAGATATGCAGGTCTGCAGGTCACGGGCCATTTTCATTAACGGACCTCTTATTGAAAAAACGCTCTGACCATTACTCCTGCATATCTTCCCCTGCATATTTGTTCCGAGAGGGCGTCACGGCCGGGCGGTACGGCTGGGCGGTTCGCCCGTCCCTGGTTAGCGCGCTGGTTAGGTCCACTCGTAGAGGGTGTTGCCGCCTGCGTGGATGCGCACACCCGGGGTGGGGGTCAGCCACGCATCCAGCTGCAGCTGCTGCGAGCCAGCGTCAGCGCCGAAACCAGCGCCATCAACAACACCAGCGCCATCAACAACACCAGCGCCGGCGCCGGTGCGGCAGACGAAGCTGATCGTTTCGTTGGTTTTGTCGAGGACTTCTAAGGTGGCGTGGGTGAGGGGTGCGTTTTGGCGTCGGAAAGCAATGAGCTCCTGCCACTGCCTGTAGATCCACCAACCCATCGGGGAGAGCTCACCTGGGTTGTCGGGAAGCGGCGGGCGGACGCTGTCGTCGGCGGCGAAACCCTCCGTGCGCAGGCCCTCGAAGCCCTGCTCATCGCCGTAATAGATGCTGGGCATGCCGGGCACCATCATGAGAATCGCCATGGCCAGCGGCAGCTTGTCCTGCCCCACCTTGGACGCGATCCGGTCCACGTCATGGTTACCAATGAACGTGTTGGTCAGCACCTGCTGGGCGATTGCGTTATGACGCTCAAGCGCATGCGCAAGCTCCCAAAAATTCCCATCTACCAGCGAAGACCAGATGCCCTTCCACAGCTCATACTGCGTGACGGCATCCAGGGTGCCGGCTTGGGTGATTTCGGCGTAGTCGCCGTGGATGACCTCGCCAAGAAACATCGCATGCGGGAACTCCTCGCGGACCCGGGCGAGCACCTCGCACCAGAACTCGGGCGGGACGGAATACGCAACGTCCAGACGCCAACCCGCAATACCGCGGCGTAGCCAGTGGCACATGATGTCCACCACATGGTCCTTGACCCGCTGGTCAGCGTGGTGCAGCGTGGCAAGCTCCGCGTGGCCCTCCCAATCCGTATCGCCGGCCAGGCCCTCCGCCACCCACGGGTGTGTGCGAGCGACGTGGTTGAACACGCCATCCAGCATCACGCGGATGCCGCGCTCGTTGCAGGCGGCCATAAGGTGGTCGAAGTCCTCGTTGGTGCCCAGGCGGGAATCGATTGTGTAGTAATCCAACGTGTCATAACCGTGGCCCACGGACTGAAAAATCGGGCCGAGGAGCAGGCCGTTGCAGCCCAGCTCAATCAGGTAATCCAGCCACGCCTCCAACTTGGGCAGGCGGTGGGCGGCATCCTGCGGGTTGTCCCCGCGGTCACGAATCGGCGCCCCCGTTGCCCCAAGAGGATAGACGTGCCACCAAATTGTGTTGTCAATCATGCTGGCCAGTCTAGGGGCCAAACATAGCCAGCGGGATCACCGCAACCCCATCCGCGCGCCGATACGCCCGCGTCCCGGTAGTCAACACCACGGTGTCCACCACATCCTCTGGAAGTTGCTCGCGGAACCACAGCAGGTGCCGCACATCCTCATCATCCACGTCCACGCTGAGCTTGACCTCAATGGCAATGATGTCCCCATCCGCGTTTTGGACAATCAGATCAATTTCCCGATCCCCCTTAGACGTGCGGAAATGTGACACGCTGCCAAAAACTGCCTGGGCAGCAACACGAGCCGACAATGTAGCAAGCGACTCAAACAGCGGCCCCAACATGTAGTTAAAGCGGGTGCTTAATTTCTTCGCCGGAATCTTCAACAACCGCAGCACAAAAGCAGGGTCCGCCAGCTGGTGCTTCGGCGCACGTGCCAAACCGGCAAACGGTGAACGACGGAAATCCCATGCAGGCACCGGATCCAGCATCCAAATCTCTGCAAGTTTTTCGCGGTACTTCATGGTGGTGGTCTTTGCTGGCTTGTCAGCGTCTCCAGGCGTCGCCGCATCCAAAATTTCCTGGTAGCTCGTCGTAGTGGAGCTTGCCGCCGCGTACGCCGCCAGCCAATTCATTAACGACGCCGCATTGCGCACCGTATATCCCTGATCCGGCAAGTCCCTATCCACAATCCGCGCAAGATAGGAATCCAGCTGCTGTTCTCTCACCAGCTGGGGTGCCTGCATGAAGCCAGGGAAGCCACCGCTGGCAATGGCTTCGATGTAATCAGTCAGAGTTTTCTCCGTAGAACCGCTGACATCAGCTGTGCCTTGAAAGAGGTCCCGCAGACTAATATTTGCCTGCCAGCCCGGGCGCTCAAACAAAGCCAGTGGACGCATACGCAACGAAATAATTCGAGCGGCGCCACTATGCGTATCGGTGCCTGCCACCGGCGTGGCCGAGCCTGTCAGCGGAAAACTGCTGGCCTCGGCGCCGTCATCCACCGCTCTACGCACACGGTTCCAAGACTGTGGTTCCACCTGCCATTCATCAATAAGCAACGGTTTTGGAAACGAGCTAAACGAAGGGTCCGACGCCAACGCAGCGGCATCCGCGCTTTCATCCAACCTCAGCACCGTCTTCGCCCGGCGCGCGGCTGTCTCTGTTTTGCCGACGCCTTTTGGCCCCTCGATAGCAATCGCGGAAACATACGGTAAGAGCTGGTCAAGCTGCATGTCCACAACTCTTGGCAAGTAACCCATAGCGCGAACGCTACCAATTTTCCGGGTTGAAGACTACTTATTTTCTGGGTTGAACGCTACTTATTTTCCGTACGCGGCCCGTTCGCGGCCTACAAACGGCCTACAAGCGGTCAAGGACCATGTTCAGTGTTTCGTTGGCGGCGGCGGTGTTTTCATCAGTAACTACGGTGAGGTTGACGTTGACCTGCGCACCGTTTTTCACTGCAACCGTGTTGTAGGCGTCAAGAGGTTCAAGTCCCGAGCCGTCCTCTTCAATCCGCTGGATAATCGCGTACCCATTCTCCACGTTGCCCTCAAACGGAAGCTCCTCGATGCTCACGTGCATCGTGCCAAGCCCCGGTGCGGTGTAAGAGTACTTCTGGCACTTGGAGAAGTCTGACGGGTCCCACGTAGCGTCGATACCGTCTTTGAGCGCGTCCCTACTGAACGCGACGAGGGAGAACCCGTCCGTCTGTAGGTCACCAATAGTAAGGGTTTCTAGGTTCAGCTTTTCGGGGTCGTAGTCCTCCGCGTTGTGCTCAAACGCATCGGCGCACTCGGGTGGGTCAAACTGCGCGTCATAATCAACTTCAGTTTCCCGCGCTTGCCGTATGTAGTCCTCGATCCCCTCCTGCGAAATTCTGAGGACCTGCTGGCCTTTGTAGGTAACGCCGTCCAGAAGCTGCGAGAATTCCACATCCGGGGCGGCAGATGTTTCGGTTGTTGCGGCGTCCGCTGCACTAGTTTCAGCAGACACCGCCGACGCTTCCGGGTCGGCTGGCGCTGCAGCTTCTTGGCCATCAGTGCTGCAGCTCGCCGCGAACAACAGCGAGGCTGTAAAGAGGGTGCTTCCAATCTTCTTGAACGTGCGGGAAGTCAACATGTTGCTCCTTTGGGTTCTGGAGGTTACAAGCGGTCTACAAGCGGTCGAGGATCATGTTTAGGGTTTCAAACCCTGCGTCGATGGATTCCGGGTCAACTGCCGTGTGAGACAGCGTGACGTAAGCGTCGTCTTTCCAAGCGGCTGTATAGAACATTTCATATTCCATGTCGTCGCTCTGGCTGGTCTGGATATGGGCGTAGCCTCTGTCCGTATTGCCCTTAAACGGAAGCGCCTCAATGTGGCTCTGTATGGTGCCGTACTCCGTTGTAATGGAGTAGTCCTGGCATGTTTTGGCCAATTTCGGATCATCCTGGGGCAGCTTCTTCGCCTCCGGGTTGAGGTAGGCGTCCTTGTTGTACACCCTGACGGAAAACCCATCGGTCTCAGCAGTAGCAACTGTGAACGTTTCTGGGGATAGCTTTTCAAAATTATATTTCAGGCCATCGCCCCCATACAGCGGTCCGCATTCGGGTGGGTCAAGCTGTATTTCGAACCCGCCCGGTCCCCATTCACCGAAAGTTTGTATCGTCTCTTCCAGCTCCTCCGGCGAAGCCACAACAACTGGCTGCCCTTTGTACGTGATGCCCTCAAGAAGCTGCGGGTAAGGCACAGCCGAGGCGGCATGTGCGGCAGCTTCTTGGCCACCCGTTTCCCCACCAGTGCTGCATCCGGCCGCAAGCAGCAGCGAGGATATTACGAGGACACTTCCAAACTTTTTGCACTGGCGGATGGTGGACATGTTGCTCCTTTGGGTTCTGGAGGTTACAAGCGGTCTACAGGCGGTCGAGGACCATGTTCAGGGTTTCAAACCCAGCGTCGATAGATTCCTGGTCAACCGCCGAGTGGTAGAGCGTGACAAAAGCGTCGTTTTTCCAAGCGGCTGTGTAGAAGCCTTCATACTCCATGCCATCGCTTTCGGTCACCTGCTTGTGGGCATAACCTCTGTCCGTATTGCCCTTAAACGGAATCGGCTCAACGTGGATATGTATGGTGCCCTGATCCGATGTGACGGAGAAGTCCTGGCATGCTTCCGCTAACTCAGGGTCATCTTGGGGTGTCTTTTTCGCCTCGGGGTTGACGTATACGTTCTCGCTGTAAACCCTGACGGAAAAGGTGTCGAGCTTGACTGCACCGAACGCGGTCTTATCTAGAGACAGGTTTTCAAGATCAAGCTCGTGGCCCTGGTCGCTATACAGCTCGGCACATTCGGGTGGGTCAAGCTGCTCCTCATACCCTTCCGCTTCCGAGGCGAGGAAGGCTTCTAGCATCTCTTCCATGTCTTCCTGTGGAGCTGGAATAACCGGCTCGCCTTTATACGTGACGCCGTTAAAAAGCTGCGAGTACGGCACAGCGCCTTCCCCACCAACGCTGCATCCGGCAGCAAGCAGCAACGCGGAAGCAACGACGGTCGCCCCAAGCCTTGTGCGCGTTTGGGAAGGAAGCATGCGCCCTATTTTTCAGCAGAATCGGTTTCTTCGCCACGCTTCAGCCACGGCTGCAGCCCCTTGGCTAGGCGCTCGCGCCAGCCTTTCGCCGCATCCGCATAGCCTTTCTCCTCCGATCCGGCACCTCTGCGCGTGAGGCTGACTTTGGTTTGGCCGGAGCCGGACTCGTCGTCGTGGAAGTCGAAAACCAGCTCGGCGTCATCGTCTTCGTCGGCTTTCCACACCACGCGGGTGCCGTCGTCGGACTCCTCCACATCCGCAGATTCAAACTCAGCAAACCCGTCAAACCCGTCAAACTCACTGTCCTCGCCGTCGAACCACTCGTTCGGCTTGGTAAAGGCGCTAAACACCTCGTCGCGTGAGCCGGGTACGGAAAACGACGTGGTGAATTCGCGGATGGCACGCGCGGTGGTGCCGTCGGAAAACTCGTAGTCGCTCATCGCCTGGTCCGGGTCGTAGATGGACACGTCCACGCCCTGGTCCCTAAACTGCATCAGGCCATCCTTGATCAGGTCGCGGCCTGCTTTGTTAAAGGAGGTCACGCGGGAGACATCCAGGACGAGGCGGGGGGCTAAACGCATGCGTCGTAACGCATACAAGTTCTTTTCTGCAATAGCGAAGTTGATCATGCCTTGCAGCTCCACCACCGTCGCGCCGTCCACACTGGACACGGAACGGATGCCCGGCGCGAAGTAGAAGTTCGAAGACACCAGGTTCAGATCCAGCGCGCTGGACAGCTCCCGGAACAGCTTCACGCCGCGCACCGAATTGCCCTGCGCATCCAGCCGGGGGCTGAGCGAGGCAATGCCAAGCTGTCCCGGCATCGTGCCAATCAAACCGCCCGCAACGCCGGACTTCGCCGGGATACCCACGTTGACCATCCAGCGGCCGGAAGCGTCGTACATGCCGGCAGAGACCATCACCGCCTGCGTGACCCGGCAGGCCTCAGCGGTCAGGATCTTCTCCCCCGTCACCGGCTGGGTGCCACCGTTTGCCAAAGTGGCGGCCATCAGCGCCAGATCCTTTACCGTGACCAGCACGGAACACTGGCTGATGTAGCTGGATACGGCCTCATGCGGCTGGTCAGTGACCATGTCCGCCTCACGCAGCAGGTGCGCCAAGGCCATGTTGCGGTCCGCGGTGGACATTTCAGACTCAAAGATCTCCTGATCCACTGCCAGCTCGCGCCCCGCCAGACGGGAGAAGTAGTCACGGATCTTTTCCACTCTCTTATCCACGGCCATCTCAGGACCGCCAATCAACTGATTAACCGTAATGGCACCCGCGTTGATCAGCGGATTCGCCGGACGCCCCTTGCTGTCCAGGGACAGCTGGTTGAACGCCTCACCGCTGGGCTCCACGCCGACGTACTTGTGCACCTCTTCCGCGCCGTACATGTCCAACGCCAACGCGTAGACAAAGGGCTTGGAAATGGACTGGATGGAGAACTCATAGTCGGTGTCGCCGGCGGAGTACACGTGGCCGTCGATAGTACAAAGCGCCAACGCCAACTTGTCTGGGTCGGCGTTTTTGAGTTTCTCGATGTAATCGGCGCGCTCACCAGAATCCTGGTCGCGCACCGCATCCAACATGGTGTGAAGGTACTGCGTTACCGGCGATGTCATGTAGCCGAGTCTAGGTCCGAAGCCGTCTTCGGGTTTTTATAGAAACACACCCAGGTGATGAGCCCGAACAGCAGCGAAATTCCTGCAACCAGCCACAACACGTCCTGGTATGCGTCAACGTACGCCGCCTCGTACCCCATGGTCGGCTCCCCCAGCGCCAGCCAGCGTGCCATCAGCGCACCGGTAATGGTCACGGTGATCAGCGCGCCGAACTCGTAGGCCACCTCCTCCACGCCGGCGGCCATGCCGGAGCGGTGCGCGGGTGCGGAGCCGATAATTGCCGTGGACGCCACGCTCATCACCAAACCCAGACTGAACCCAAGCAGCGCCAGCGCGAGGATCTCCAGCGGCAGGGATCCGGTCTTCTCCCCAGCGATGAGCAGCAGCGTACCGACGCCACCGCCCACGAACCCACCCGACACCAACGGCAGAAAACCAATACGGTGCAGGTTTGCGCCGCCGAGGATGGACGCGGGCAGTGCACCAAGCGCCATCGCAATGATGACAAGGCCGGCGTGCAGCGGCGAATAGCCATTAATCAGCTGCAGCTTCTGCACCGTATGCAGCTCCGCACCGATGAAGACGAACATGCTTCCGCCCGCCGCAATCACGCCACCTAAAAAGATCGGGGAACGGAAAATATCCAGCGTGAGCAGCGGGTCTGTCAGGCGCTGCTGGCGGAAATGGAACAGCAGGCCGAACAAGAGCATCGCCACCACAGCAGCCGCCATGACCACGGTCGTGCGCTCTGGATTTGCCGCCTGCTTGATGGCCACGGTCATGCCCAACAGGGCGATGAGGGAGTAGATAGAGGACGTTGCGTCCCATTTCTTCGCCTTATTCGCCACATTCGGCGGCGCGAGTAGCGCAGTAGCCACCAGTGCGATGATGACCACCGGCACGTTGATCAGAAACAGCGAGCCCCACCAGAATTTCGCCAGCAGCAAACCGCCTATTACCGGGCCCATGGCGTTACCCACCACAGCGACCGCGCTCCACAGGCCGATCGCCGTGTTGCGTTCCTGACCGTATGGGAACGTGAGGCTGATCAAGGCCAACGTGGCTGGCATCATCGTCGCTCCACCAATGCCTAGGAACGCGCGCGCGGCAACCAGCATCTCCGGCGTCGGCGAAAACGCCGCCAGGAGCGAGGCCGCGCCGAACACAATCAGCCCCACCATAAACATCAGGCGGTGCCCCACCCGGTCCCCCAGGGTGCCCGTGCCTAACAACAGCCCGGAGAGCACCAGCGGGTAGGCATTAATAATCCACAGGGCTTGGCTTTGCGACGCCCCCAGCTGCTCCTTAATCGTCGGCAGCGCCGTGTACATGATCGAGTTGTCCAAACTGATCATGAACAGACCCAGGGAGATGATGGCAAAGAACATCCAGCGCTGGCGTTTTTCGGAGGCGTCGGAAAATGGTGAAGGCGTGTTCATAGTGGGAGTATTTTCGTCCCTGTTTCGGCGTGCCGCAAATAACAGCACCGGAGCAAACGAAAACACCCCGCGCGATTTCTCGCACGGGGTGTCTGTCTGTGCCCGGGGGGGGACTTGAACCCCCACGTTCTTGCGAACACTGGCACCTGAAGCCAGCGCGTCTGCCAATTCCGCCACCCGGGCTTGGGACCTGATAACCATAGCACCCCAAGGGCATATAACAACAAATCGCCAGTTAAACGCACATTTTTCCGGCAACTATTCAAAGTTAAATGCCGCCGTCCCATCGTGGTTTCTAGGTTCGTGTGCCATCGGCACCTATACTTACTGCGTCATAAGACACCCGTGCGCACGCGCGCACGAGCAAACGCAACGAGCAAACGCACGAGCAGCACCAGTAAAGGAGGTGAACGGGAATGTCATTTATGGACAGGTTGGCCAAGCTGGATAGTTCTATTCAGCGTGGTTTGGATAACTCCATGGCTGCGGTGTTTGGCGGCAAGGTTGTCTCCGCTGAGTTGGAGGAGCTGATCCGCCAGGAGGCGCAGGATTCGTTGGTTGTTACGGACCAGGATGAGGTTGTTGCACCGAACGTGTACGCGGTTGGTGTGTCCTCGAAGGATCTGGAGAACCTGTCTAAGCAGCGTGATTTGCCCGTTGACCTTGCTGAGCAGTTGATGCGTTTCGTGCGTAATCAGGGCTGGTTCTTGGATGGGCCAGCTGTGGTGCGTATTGCCGAGGAGTCTGGTTTACGTACGGGCCAGCTGCGGGTGTCGTCTTACATTGATTCTGTGCCCGATGTGGGGAGTGGGTTTGACGCTATTGATGCGGAGCCTTCTCCGGCGGCGGTGGCTGCGTTTGCGCGGCGTCGTGAAGCATCGGCACATGAACAGGAGGATGCTGTGTCCGAACCAAATGCTATGAAGCCTGTTTCCGGTGGTGGGCAGCCGATGGTGAGCTTGCTGCTTCAAGACGGCTCGTCGAGGACCTACCTTGTCCACGAAGGGTCCAACATTTTGGGCCGTTCCAACGATGCTGATTTCAGGCTGCCGGATACCGGTGTCTCGCGCCAGCACGCGGAGATCACGTGGGATGGGGAGATCGCGGTGTTGGTGGATTTGGAGTCCACGAACGGCACCACGGTCAATGATGAGCAGGTTGATAACTGGATGTTGGCGGACGGTGACGTGATCACGGTTGGCCATTCCAATATTGAGGTGCGCATTGTGAACCCGCAGGGCGGTAACAGCGCTGGCCAGAGTGCCGCGAACGCTAAGCCGCCGCACTTCCCGGAGGCTGTGGAGCCGCCGGCTGAGCCGGTTCCCTACCCGGGCACTGAGTTTTTCCAGCCGCCAGCCCAGCCCAATCAGCCGGGCCAGACGAATAACCAATAACCCCCTGCCGGAAGGAAGCCGATGGATGCCACTGTGATTCTGAGCGCCCGTTTTGGGCTGCTCGCCCTGTTGTGGCTGTTCATCCTGCTGGTGGTGTTTATCCAGCGTAAGGATGTTGTGCGTGCGGCAGGGATGGTGCCTAGGCAGGCGGCGCGGCAAGCGCCGGTCAAGCGTGAGAAGCCGCGGCACCTGACTGTGGTTGAGGGTCCGCTGCAGGGCTCCCATATGGATGTGTCCTCGTTGGAGGAGCTGACCATTGGCCGTGGCCCGGATAATGATTTCCAGCTGGGTGATGATTTTTCCTCGGCACGGCACGCGCGGTTGTTCCGTCGCGGCAGTGAGTGGTTTGTTGAGGATCTGGATTCGCGCAACGGCACGTTTGTGCAGGGTATGCGCATTGATCAACCGGAACGGGTGTCTGTGGGCACTGATATCAAAATGGGACGCACGATTGTGAGGCTGGTGCCGTAATGAGTTCCGCAAAGAGATCTTCGAAGAATTTGCGCCTTGATTTCGTCGCGTCGTCTGACCGCGGTCTTGTGCGTGGCAACAATGAGGATTCGGCGTATGCTGGTCCGAATTTGTTGGCGCTTGCAGATGGCATGGGTGGTCATGCCGCTGGCGAGGTTGCTTCGCAGATGATGATTGAGCATCTGGAGCACCTGGATAAGGATCCGGCGGATGCGGACATGCTTGCGCTGTTGGGTGCTGCGGCGGATGATGCCAATGCGGCGATTGCTGCTTCGGTGCGTGAGCATTCGGAGCAGGAGGGCATGGGCACGACGCTGACGGCGGTCATGTTTAACGGTGAGCAGCTTGGCCTGATCCATGTGGGTGATTCCAGGGGCTATCTGCTTCGCGACGGCACGTTGAAGCAACTCACCGTCGACGACACGTTCGTGCAGTCTTTGGTGGACGAGGGCAAGCTGGCGCCGGAGGATGTGTCCTCGCACCCGCAGAAGTCCTTGATTCTGAAGGCGTACACGGGCCGGGATGTCACACCGCACCTGGAGATGGTGGACGTGCAAGCAGGCGACCGTCTGCTGCTGTGCTCGGACGGCTTGTCGGACCCAGTCACGGCAGAGACCATCGGTGTGGCACTTGGCCAGGGCACGGTGCAAAACGCGGCGGATCGTTTGATTGAGCTGGCGCTTCGTTCCGGTGGCCCGGATAACGTCACTGTGGTGGTGGCGGAGGTTGTGGGTGGCGGCGCAGGGGCGTCGATAAGCAATGAAGCCCCTGTGAAGGCCGGTGCTTTGGCACCCAGCTTTGAGTCCACCCACCCGGATTCTTCGGCGGGGCGGGCGGCGGCGCTGTTGCGCAAGTCGGAGACGATTGAGCCGGACCACAACCGTGCGAAGCTGCAGCCTGCGGACGCCGCGGGCGATGATGCGGAGGGTCCCCAACGAAGCACATGGCCGTGGGTGATCGGTGCGCTGCTGCTGGCGCTGATTCTGGCGTTTTCGGCGACGATGTGGATGCGCAATAAGACGCCGGAGACCTACAACCTGACCACCGATGAGCAGGGCGTTTTTGTGATTGAGACCGGTCGTGGTGAGCCGGTGCAACAGGTGTGCCTGGATTCGAAGAACACGATGCGCACCCAGCCGTATGAGGAGGGTGCGAAGAGCACGTCGGACTGCCACCTGTTTTCTCAAAGCGACCTGCCGGAAAGCCAGCAGGATGCGGCGGAGCGTCTGCCCTCGGGCACCTATGACGAGGTGCTGGGAATGCTGGGCAGGCTTGCAGACGAAGCGCTGCCAGTGTGCGTGGACGGCGACAAGACTGACAAGACTGAGACTGACAAGCCGGACGCTGAGCAACCGAAGTGCCGGGAGGTGAAGTAGTGCGCGGCGTATTTGGGCGGACCAAGGAGCTGGTGCTGCTGCTGTGCTCCGCAGGGCTGTTGCTGTTAATGCTGTTTAGCCTTGAGCTGAGCCAGGGCCGCACCCTGACCGGGGAGCTGTTGTACCTGGTAGGCGGCTTCATTTTGGTCTACGGCATTGCGCACGCGGCGATTGGTTGGCTCGCGCCGTACGCGGATCAGCTGCTGCTGCCGGTGGTCAGTCTGCTCAACGCGATTGGCCTGGTCATGCTGTATCGCCTCGGCTTTACGGATGGCTCAAGTGGGTTGGCGTCACGGCAGATGATCTGGTCCCTCGTTGGCGTGGTGCTGATGGTGCTCACGCTGGCGATTGTGCGTGACCACAAAGCGCTGTCGCGCTACTCCTACCTGCTGGGCATCCTTGGCTTGATCCTGCTGGCGTTGCCGCTGGTGTGGCCGCAGCCGCCGAATGTGAATGCGCGGATTTGGATCTGGATTGGTCCGTTTTCGCTGCAGCCTGGTGAGTTTTCCAAGATCCTGCTGCTGATCTTCTTCGCGCAGCTGCTCACCCAAAAGCGTGCGCTGTTTACGGTGGCCGGCAAGCGTTTCCTGGGCTTGACCTTCCCGCGCCTGCGTGACTTGGCGCCGATCCTGGTGGTATGGGCGATTGCCATTTTGATCATGGGGATCTCCGACGACTTTGGCCCGGCCCTGTTGCTGTTTGCCACCGTGTTGGCCATGGTGTACTTCGCCACTGGGCGCACCTCCTGGCTGTTGATCGGCGTGGGCCTTGTGGCTGTTGGCGGCTACGCCGTCTACCAAGTCAGCACCAAGATCCAGCAGCGTGTGGCCAACTTCCTTGACCCGCTGGCAAACTTCGAAACCATTGGCTACCAGCCTTCCCAGGCCCTGTTCGGCTTGAGCTGGGGTGGGCTGACCGGCACGGGTCTTGGTTACGGGCACCCGGGGATGATCCCGGTTGCGGAGTCTGACTACATCCTGGCCGCGCTTGGTGAGGAGCTGGGTCTGGTTGGCCTGGGTGCAGTGCTGTGCCTGTTCGCGGTGTTTATTTCCCGCGGCTACCGCTCCGCGCTGCAGGTACGTGACACCTACGGCAAGCTGTTGGCCGCAGGCCTTGCCACCACGATTGCCATCCAGATCTTCGTGGTTGCTGGTGGCATTTCCGCCATGCTGCCCATGACTGGTCTGACCACGCCGTTCATGTCCGCCGGTGGTTCCTCCGTGATGGCCAACTACATCCTGCTCGGACTGCTGCTTCGCGTGTCCAACGCCGCGAACCGCCCGACGGAGTTTGACCAGGACGCGCTGCGGAAAACGCCGCGCAGTGTGCGCAGGCACGCAGCACAGGCTGTAGGGACGGGGGCGTAAATGAACAAGTCCATTCGCCTCGGTGCATCGTTTGCGCTGCTGCTCATTGTGGCCTTGCTGGTCAACCTCACCGTTGTACAGGGCTTTCGTGAAGACGTGTATGCGCAAGACCCCCGCAACGCCCGCACCACTGTGGAGCTGCGCCAGATTAACCGCGGTCAGATCAACGCGGGCGGGTTGGTGCTGGCGGAGTCGTTCCGTACTGAGGACGGGTTCTACCAGCGCTCCTACCCCAACATGCCGCTGTCGTTCGGCCCGGTGGTGGGTTACGTCTCTGACCAGTACGGCACAGCCCAGTTGGAGGCTGGCTTCAACGGGCAGTTGACTGGGGACACCGCCGGGGCGTCCTCCCGCTTCCTGCGCACCGGGTTGGAAGAGGACCAGGTGGGCTACAATGTGGAGCTGACCATTGACCCACAGCTGCAGGCGCAGGCCTATGAGCTGCTGGCAAACCCTGGCTACGAGGGCGCCATTGCGGCAATCCGCCCAAGCACTGGTGAGATCCTCGCGCTGGCCTCTACCCCGTCCTATGACCCGAACCTGATCGCTGACCCAGCGACGGCAGAAGGCACCTGGGCGGATGTGAACAACAACCCCGGCAAGCCGCTGTTGAATCACGCGACGCAGGACCAGCTGCCGCCGGGTTCCATCTTCAAGATCATCACCACGGCAGCGGGCCTGCGCAACGGCTACACGCCGGACTCGCTGCTGACGGGTGAGGCGCAGACCATCCTGCCGGGCACCGACATCCCGCTGAGCAACTACGGCGGCCAGGTGTGCGGCAGCGGCGGCCAAGTCACACTGTCCACCGCGTTTGCCCTGTCGTGCAACACGGCGTTTGTGCAGATGGGTCTTGAGGTTGGGGCGGACGCCATGCGTGAGGCCGCCGCCGCCTTCGGCGTGGGTGAGCGCTATGACCTTGGTATGCCCAACGCGGCCGGCAGCCTGGGCGACCTGCCCAGCGGTCCGGAGGTGGCGCAATCCGCCATCGGTCAGCGCGACGTCACCATGACCGCCCTGCAGGCCGCAGTGATGGCCGGCATTGTGGCCAATGATGGCGTGCGTATGAAGCCGTATGTGGTCTCCCGGGTGACACGCCCCAACCTGACGGAGGCGTACAAAGCGGAGCCGGAGATGCTCAATGAGGCACTGACGCCGGAGGAAGCGGCAACGCTTGCCGGGCTGATGTACGGCTCTGAGCGCTGGACCTGGGGTTATGACGGCAACAGTTTCGCCTCCAAGACCGGCACCGCGGAGCACGCCGAGGGCGCTGACCCGCACGTTTGGTATGTGGCGTTTGATGACGCGAAGGATGTGGCGGTGGCTGTCGTCGTAAAGAATGGCGGCAATTTGGGTGTTGGAGCAACCGGCGGGCAGGTGTCCTCGCCGCTGGGGCGTGCGATCCTGCGAGCGGCACCCGCGGCACCCGCTCCGGCACCGGCAGAGGAAAACACCCAGCAAGAGCAGGGAAATAGGTAGGTGAGTTGGTAAGCATGAACACGGAAAACCGCGAAGATTTACAACAACTTATCGGCGATGACTACCAGCTGCAATGGGTCATCGGCCACGGCGGCATGTCCACCGTGTGGTTGGCAGACGATGTGGTCAATGAGCGCGAGGTGGCGCTGAAAGTCCTGCGCCCGGAGTTCTCCAGCAACCAGGAGTTCCTCGCCCGCTTCCGCAACGAAGCACTGGCTGCAGAAGGCATCAACTCCCCCAACGTGGTGGCCACCTATGACTACCGCGAGGTCACCTCGCCAGCCGGTTTCAGCATGTGCTTCATTGCCATGGAGTACATCCGCGGCGAGTCCCTGGCGGACCTGATCGCCCGCGAGGGCCAGCTGGAGGAATCCGTTGCGCTGGACGTGCTGGAGCAGGCCGCCCATGGCCTAGCCATGATCCACCGCATGGGCATGGTGCATCGCGACATTAAGCCGGGCAACCTCATGATCACCCAGAACGGGCAGATCAAGATCACGGACTTTGGCATTGCCAAGGCCGCGGCAGCAGTGCCGCTGACGCGCACCGGCATGGTGGTGGGCACCGCCCAGTACGTCTCCCCTGAGCAGGCGCAAGGGCTGTCGGTCACCCCGGCGTCTGACGTGTACTCCCTGTCCGTGGTGGGCTACGAGATGCTCTCCGGTACACGTCCGTTTACCGGGGACTCCTCCGTGTCGGTGGCGCTTGCGCACGTGAGCAACGAGCCGCCGGCTTTGCCTATTTCGGTGTCTGCTCCGGCGCGTGAGCTCATTGAGATTGGCCTGCGCAAGAACCCGGAGCAGCGTTTCCGCGACGGCAACGAGATGCAGCTGGCTGTTAGCCAGGTACGAAACGGTATGCGCCCGGCCCAGCCGGGCGGGCGTACGCAGGTGATTGCGGCGGAGCCGTCGGCTACCGCGTCTACCCAGATGTTGGCCAACGTTGCTGACGCGCGCACCACCCGCCCGGCTGGGAAGTACCCGCCGTCCGCGGCGATGGCGGTGCAGGAAAAAGCCCGGCGCTCTGCCGCTGAGCAGGCGGCACGTGAGCAGGCTGCGGCCCAGGCGCGCGCCCGTGCGCAGGCGCAGCGTGCTGCGCTTTCCGCACAGTCGGCGCCGCCGGCACCGGCGCATGCTGGCGGCGGCGGCAAGAGCGGTGCTGCGGGACCGATCATTGCGGCGTTGTTGCTGCTTGCGCTAATTGGCGGCGGTGTTGCTTGGGCGTGGTCGGCGGGCATGATTGGCAGCTCCTCTCCGAAGACGAGCACGCCGATGACGCCTACAACCGCCGCCACGGCTGCCACGGAAACGGTGACGGAGACCCAGACGCAGGTGCAGCAGCCGGAGCCGGAGCAGCGCGAGGTGCCTACGCAGGACGCCCCGGGCACGATTACGTTTGAGCCGGAGACCAGCCAGCCGAGTACGACTACCCGCCAGCAGCCGACGCGGGAGCAGCCTTCGCAGCCGCGTCCTTCCCACCCGGAGCAGCCCACGCAGCCGCATCCGTCCCAGCCTGCTCAGCCTTCTCAGCCTTCGCAGCCGCAGCAGCCGGATCAGCCGCCCGCGACGTCTGCGCAGGAGGCGCCGACAACGCCGCAGGACAACGGTGAGTTAGAATCACAAGCTGACCCATCTGTCACAGGAGGTGACAACTAACACATGATGATCGCTGACCGCTATGAGCTCGGGGACATCATCGGCACGGGCGGCATGTCTGACGTCTACGCGGCTACGGACACGGTCCTTGGCCGCCAGGTCGCCGTGAAGATGTTGAAGTCTGACATGGCGCGTGATGAGAATTTCCGTGAGCGTTTCCGCCAGGAGGCGAAGAATTCTGCGCGCCTGAATCACCCGAACATTGTGGCGGTGTATGACACGGGCTCCCAGGACATCGATGGCTTGGAAGTGCCGTTCATTGTGATGGAGCGCGTTGTTGGTAGGAACTTGAGGGACATCGTGCGTGACGACGGCCCGCTTAGCCCCCACGACGCCGCCACCTTCATGCAGCCCGTAACCAAGGCGCTGCAGTCTTCGCATGATGCCGGGATTATTCACCGTGACATCAAGCCGGCGAACATCATGGTCACCAACACCGGAACGGTGAAGGTGATGGATTTTGGTATTGCACGGGCGTTGGATGACGCGACGTCTGCAATGACCCAGACCTCCGCCGTGATTGGTACGGCGCAGTACCTTTCCCCTGAACAGGCGCGCGGCAAGGCCGCGGATGCCCGCAGTGACATTTACGCCCTGGGCTGCGTGATGTATGAGGCCGTTACCGGCCAGCCGCCGTTTGAGGGCGAGTCCCCGTTTGCGGTTGCCTACCAGCACGTGCAGGAAGACCCGGTGCCGCCGAGCGAGCGTATTGCGGACACGTTGAGCCCGAATGAGGCCGTGAACATTGATTCGGTGATTCTCACGGCGATGGCGAAGCACCCGGCGGACCGCTACCAGTCTGCCGACGAAATGTGTGCGGACCTGGAGCGTTTGGAGCGCGGCTCTGTAACGGAAGCCGCACGCAACCACTTGGCTGCCGCGGAGTCGGACCTTGATGCGTCCAACGCCACCAACGCCACGGACCAGACGGTGGTTGGCGGCACTGCTGTTGCTACGGATCGTGCGCCGATGCGCAGGGAACCTGCCCGTCGTGCGGATGCGGCGCGTGCCCGTGAGGAGCACTCCCGTTATGAGGATCACCGCCGCGCCAACGAGAAGACCGGTACGTCCGCATGGATGAAGATTGTCGCCGCGTTTCTTGGCGTCGCGCTGCTGAGCACCGCCGGCTGGTTTGCGTACTCATACTTCTCTGACCAGCGCCAGGTGCAGGAGCAGATGATCATGGTGCCGGACGTGGTGGGCAAGCCGCGTGCGGAAGTGATCGGGCAGCTGGAGGCACTTGGCCTTCGCACCGTGACCTCTGAGGAGCCGAACCCAGACATCGTCCGCGGAGACGTCATTGGCACCAGCCCGGCGATTGGTTCGCAGCTGCCGCCGGGATCCCTGGTCACCGTGATCGTCTCTTCCGGCCGCGAGCTCACAGACGTGCCGGACCTGACCAACCTCACCGCCCAGGACGCGCTTGAGGCGTTGGAGCAGGCGGGCCTGGAGCTCAACGAGGACATTCGGAAGGAAACCTCCGACACTGTCCCGGAGGGCCTAGTTACGTCGCAGCACCCGGCGGCTGGTTCGCAGCTGTCGAAGGGCTCGAAGGTGATAATCACGGTCTCCGAAGGCCGGGAGAAGGTGGAGGTGCCGTCCCTGGTTGGCCTGAACGTGAACCAGGCAACGGCAACGCTTGCGCAGCTTGATCTGCGCGCCACGGTCACCCGCGTGGACTCGGATCGCCCGGACGGTGAGGTACTTGCCGTGGCCGGCGCGAACACCGAGGTAGAGACCGGCACCACGGTGGAGCTGCGCGTGTCCAACAACATGTTGATGACCATGCCGCAGATCACGCGCATGTACCCCACGGAGGCGGACCAGGCGCTGCGTGACCTCGGCTGGACTGGGCGCCTTGTCCCTGGTCCCGCGGTGCCCACGGGCGCGGCGATTGACAGCGGCCTGATCGGCCACCAGGAGGTCGCCGCCGGTGAGGTTATCCGTAAAGACCAGGCCATTGGCTACAACCTCTGGCAATTTGAGGCCTCTGCCCTCATCCCGTAAATACCCGGCCCACTGCGGCCGGTGATAGGCTAGCGCTCTAGCGTTGAAAGGACTGCACACATGCCCAAGGCAAAAGTGACAAAGGACGCCGTTCGCCCGGTATCTACCACCTCGGCCGGCACGTCGCGCACCCCGGTGAAGATCAACACCGGCGGCACCCCGACCTGGTACAAGGTCATCATGTTCGCCCTGATGCTGCTCGGTTTGGCCTGGATTGTCGCCTTCTACATCTTCGGTGATCAGGTCCAGTTCCTGGCTGAGCTCGGCCCGTGGAACTACGCCATCGGCTTCGCCGGCATGATCGTTGGTCTGCTGATGACCATGGGTTGGCGCTAACTATCCACACCTATCCACAGGCTGTGGATAACCCTGTGGACAACCCTGTGGATTTAGTACACAGGGGTGGCCATCGGCAGCGTCGGCAGCCACACTGCCAGCACCGATAGCCCCAAACACACCCAAGCTGTCACCCATCGGGCTTTCTTGCTTGTAGACGTCAACGGCCACGCCACCAACGCCCCCACCAACAACCCACCCACGTGCCCCCACACACTGACGTTGGTGGCCACAAACGTATAGCCCACGTTCACGGCCAGAAGGGTGAGGGGGGCGATGAGGTCGGCGTGGCGTCGATAAGCAAGAGCTACTAGCACCGCCATCAGCGCAAACAGGGCCCCCGAAGCACCCGCCGTGGGCACCCCAAAGGCACCCGCGAGCACCATGCTTGCCGACGCCAACGTAAACCCCCCATACGCCACCACAAACGGACCCGTCCCAATCGCGCGCTCAACCTCCGCACCAACGAGCACCAGCATGAGCATGTTGAGGAACAAGTGCGTGGCATCCAGGTGCAAAAAGCCCGACGTCAACGCGCGACTGTAGCCAAGGCCAGTGACCTCGGGGCCGTAGAGAATCATGTGCTCCGCAAGGGATGAACCCCACACCACCTGCGTCAACGAACGCGTCTGGAGTGCAGACACGCAAAAAACCGCGACACACACGGCGACAATGATGGTGGTCGCCGGTGCGCCGCGGAGAACGTTACGGAAAACGTTAATGGTTACGTCCGCTTAGTTCGCTTAGTTAACGTCCACGGACTCAATCACCACGTCCTCAACCGGGCGGTCCATGCGGCCGGTCTTAACGTTAGCAATCTTATCCACAACCTGCTTCGATGCCTCATCGGTGACCTCACCGAAGATGGTGTGGCGGTTGTTCAGCCACGGGGTGGCGTCCACCGTGATGAAGAACTGGGAACCGTTGGTGCCCGGGCCAGCGTTAGCCATGGCCAGCAGGTACGGGCGGTCGAACTGCAGCTCCGGGTGGAACTCATCAGCAAACTGGAAGCCCGGGCCGCCGGTGCCGGTGCCAGTCGGGTCGCCGCCCTGGATCATGAAACCCGGAATGATGCGGTGGAAGATCGCGCCGTTGTAGAACGGGCCCTCATCAGTGCCGGAGGCGTTCTTGGTGGCGTACTCCTGCTCGCCTGTGGCCAGGCCGGTGATGGTTGCCACGGTCTTCGGTGCGTGGTTGCCAAACAGGTCAATCACAATGTCGCCGTGGTTGGTGTGCAAAGTCATCGTCTGCGTTTTCATAGTCATGGTGACTAGGGTACGCGGTATTCAGAAACCCTGAAAAATTTTGCGATATTTTTCAGCGACCTGGGGTTTTAAAATCACATCCGTAACAAATCGATTTGTTTTCAGGGTTCGCCTTGCCGCCGCCCGAGGATTACGGTTAGCCCATGACCGAAAAAGCCCCCTCCGGAGTTATCGACTCTTTCCGCTACGCGTTTTCCTCCCCGGCGCGCCTGCGCACCGAAGTGTTTGCCGGCATGACCGTGGCGCTTGCGCTGATTCCGGAGTCCATCGCCTTTTCCATCCTCGCGGGTGTGGACCCGGCGGTGGGGCTGTTCGCCACCGTCATCATGGCAATCACGATTTCGTTCACCGGCGGGCGCCCTGCGATGATCACCGCCGCCACCGGCGCCATCGCCCTGGTAATCGCACCGGTGATGCGCGATCACGGCTTTGATTACTTCATTGCCACGGTGATCCTCGGCGGCATCTTCCAAATCCTGTTGGCTGTCCTTGGCATTGCGCGCCTTATGCGGTTTATCCCTCGCTCCGTCATGGTCGGCTTTGTCAACGCCCTGGGCATCCTCGTGTTTTCCGCGCAGTTGCCGCACCTGTTCAACGTACCGTGGTTGGTCTACCCGCTGGTGGCCATCGGCCTGGTCATTGTGGTCGGCCTGCCACGCCTGACCACGGTTGTCCCCGCCCCACTGGTAGCCATCGTCGTGCTCACCGCGATGGTGCTGGCGTTCGGCTGGTCCGTGCCCAACGTGGGTGACATGGGTCAGCTCCCAAGCTCGCTACCAGGGCTTTTGCTTCCCGACGTCCCGTTAACCCTCGAAACGTTTTCCATCATCGCACCGTATGCCTTGGGCATGGCAGTAGTCGGCATCATGGAATCCTTGATGACCGCCAAGCTTGTAGATGACATCACCGACACCCACTCCGACAAAACCCGCGAATCCTGGGGCCAAGGCGTAGCCAACATTGTTACCGGTTTCTTCGGCGGCATGGGCGGCTGCGGCATGATCGGCCAAACCATGATCAACGTGCGCGAATCCGGCGCACGCACCCGCCTGTCCACGCTGATTTCCGGCGTGTTCCTCTTGGTGCTCATGCTCACGTTGAACAACCTCGTGGGCCAAATCCCCATGGCTGCTTTGGTTGCCGTGATGATCGTGGTCTCCCTTGGCACCATTGACTGGCACTCCCTCCACCCACGCACGCTGAAGTTCATGCCGCTGTCTGAAACGACCGCGATGTTGGTCACTGTCGTCGGCACGCTGGGCACCGGCAACCTGGCCGTCGGCGTGGTGCTGGGTGTGCTGACGGCGATGGTGACCTTCACCCGCCGCGTCGCCCACCTGGTGCGCCTAGAGATGGTCGAAGAGCTAGACACGACTGGCGACGGCCACCCCAACATCCGCACCTACAAAGTCCACGGCCAGCTCTTCTGGGCGTCCAGCAACGACCTTGTGTACCAGTTCGACTACAACGATGAGGCCGAACACATCATCATTGACCTCTCCGCGGCCGAGATTTGGGACGCCTCCACCGTAGCCACCCTCGACTCCATCACCCACAAGTTCCAGCAGCGCGGCAAAACCGTGGAGATCATCGGCCTAGACGGCCCGAGCAAGTGGCGCCTCGACCACCTCTCCGGCCAACTCGGCGATAGTTAGCGAGAGTGAAGCTCTCGGCGGGCCTGTGTTGGCCCGGTTGGCCTCCCCCAGCATTTAGCCGCCGGCCGATGCAACAATCCGGGGAGCTAGTGTCGCCACCTGGGCGTTTCGGGGACAGAATGCAGCAATTTGGAAATCACTGCAGCGGGTCGGGCGGTCAGGGCTGTAAGCGACCCGGGGGTCGTTTACAAAACCCTAGGTCGCGTTCGTCACATCCGTAACAAACGGCCTTGGTTGCAATGAGGCTGGTGTGGCGCGTGGGATTAGCTACGGGCTAGGGCAACAGGGCTAGGGCACAGGGCAAGAGCTCAAGAAAACCCCGTGAACTGGACAAATAACACCAGGTCACGGGGTTAACGGGCAAGGGCCGAGCGCCGAAGGCCACCAGCCAACGGCCAGGCAACAACGCCCCAGCGGACTAGAGGCCGGCGACGACCTCGTCGCGGGCAGCGACCAAGTTGCGCAGGGACGGGTCGACTTCCTTGTAGCCGCGGGTCTTCAGGCCGCAGTCCGGGTTGACCCACAGGCGCTCGGTCGGGACGTTCTCCAACGCAGCGCGCAGGAGGTCCGCAACTTCGTCCTTGGACGGCACGCGCGGGGAGTGGATGTCCCACACGCCGGGGCCGATTTCGGAGTGGAAGGTCTCGTCCAGGTCCTCGAGCAGTTCCATGCGGGAGCGGGCGGCTTCGATGGAGGTGACGTCCGCGTCAAGCGCGGCGACGGCCTCGATGATCTGGCCGAACTCGGAGTAGCACAGGTGGGTGTGGATCTGGGTTGCCGGCTTGGCGTCCAGGGCTACTAGGCGGAAGGAGCGGACGGCCCAGTCGAGGTAGGAGGCGCGGTCGTCGGCACGCAGCGGCAAAAGCTCGCGCAGTGCGGGCTCGTCGATCTGGATGACGTTGATGCCGGCGTCTTCAAGGTCGCGAACCTCGTCTGCAAGGGCAACGCCGAGCTGGTCGGCGGAGACAGACAAAGGCACATCGTCGCGCTTGAAGCTCCAGGCCAGGATCGTGACCGGGCCGGTGAGCATGCCCTTGACCGGCTTGTCGGAAAGGGACTGGGCGTAGGAGGCCCACTCCACCGTCATCGCGTTCGGGCGGGAGATGTCGCCGACCACGATTGGCGGGCGGGTGCAGCGGGAACCGTAGGACTGGACCCAGCCGTTTTCGGTGACCACGAAGCCGTCCAGAAGCTCGGCGAAGTACTGGACCATGTCGTTGCGCTCGGCCTCACCGTGGACGAGTACGTCGATGCCGATCTCTTCCTGCAGCTCGATGACCTGCTTGATTTCGGCTTTCAGGGCGTCCTTGTACTGCTCATCGGTGAGCGTACCGGCCTTGTGGTCGGCGCGTGCCTTGCGGATTTCTGGGGTCTGCGGGAAGGAACCGATCGTGGTGATCGGCAGCTTCGGCAGGCCAAGCTCCTCGTGCTGGACCTTGATGCGCTCCTCAAACACCGGCTGGCGCTGCACGGAACCTTCCGGCAGGGCGGCGACGCGCTCCTGAACGGCGGCGTTGTGGGTGCGCTCGGATTCGGCGCGGGTGCGCACTGCGCGGTCGGAGCGGCTGAAGGCTTCAGCGGCGGCCTCTTCACCTGCAACGAGCGCCTTGATCTCGGCGATCTTCTCGTCTGCAAACGAGAGCCAGTTGGCCACGTCCACCGGCAGGTTCTTCTCTGCCTTGAGCGTGTGCGGCACGTGCTGCAGCGAGGTCGAGGTGGTCACGTGGAGGTTGTCGGCCACGCCCAACTCCTCCAGCAGCGCAACCTTCTTGCGCAGGTCGGCGGCCCAGACGTTGCGGCCGTCGATAACACCAGCAACCAGGGTGGTACCAGCGCCAACAGCCTCGCGGACGTGCTTTGCGTAATCCGGGTCCACGTCCAGGGTCCACGGCGCGAGATCCACCTGGAGCGCCTCAACGCCAAGGGAGCCGAGTACCGGCAGCGCCTCGCGGGCAGCGCCGTACGGGGTGGTCAGGTAGACGTTCGGGCGAGCATCGGCAGCCAGCAGCTTAGTCCAGGCCTCGCGCAGGTAGCCGGCGATCTCAGCGTCCGGGGTGGACAGGTCTGCCACCACGGCGGGCTCTGCCACCTGGACCCACTCCACGCCGGCGTCCTTCAGGGCGCTGAAAACCTCAGCGTAGGCGTTCACAAGAGCCGGCAACAGCGACCACTCGGCCGGCTTGGACAGGGCGATCAGCGTGACCGGGCCAACCAGGTACGGGCGCACGGTGTGGCCAGCCTCGCGGGCCTCCTCCACAAGCCGAAGCACGCGCTCCGGCACGGCCTTAATCTCCTGGCCTGCGGAAATCTCCGGCACCAGGTAGTGGTAGTTGGTGTCGAACCACTTGGTCATCTCCAGCGGCACGCGCTCATCGTTGCCGCGGGCCAGGGCGAATTCCTCGTCCAGGTCGGTGCCGCCCGGCACCAGGCCTACGGTGAGTGCGGTTTCAAGCACCTGGTCGTAGTACGCCACATCCGCCGGGATTGCGTAATCCTCGTCCAGGCCAAGGTCGCGCAGGTGGTTGTAGGTGTCAATGCGCAGGGCGCGGGTGGTGGAGCGGAACGTATCAGCGTCGATACGCCCGGCCCAGTAGCTTTCTAGCGCGCGCTTGAGCTCGCGGTTCGCGCCGATACGCGGGTAGCCTTCGATGGTTGCCTTGGGAAACGTCATGTTAATCCTTGTGTTCGATGCCAATGCGCTGCAAAAGGTCGCGCGTTACGGCGAGATTGTTGTGTGTATAAATGTGCAGGCCGCCCGTGCCCGCGTTCAGAATCGTGCGCGCCAGGTCCGCCGAAAGCTCCATGCCCAGCTCATACTCCTCCTCGCCGGTTGCGGCGGAGCTCAGTTGCTTTTCGACGCCACGCGGAACCTCCAACCCACTCAACTCACCCATCCTCTTCGCCCTGGCGAGCGAAGTGATCGGCATGATGCCGGGGATCAGGGGAATCCGCACGCCTGCCATGCGCGCTACCTCAACGAACTCGAGGTAGTCGGCGGCGTCGAAGAACAGCTGCGTGATGGCGAAGTCTGCCCCGAGGCGCTGCTTTGCCAACAGCACGTCTAAGTCATGGTCGAAGTTCTTGCTCTCCGCGTGCCCGCTTGGGTAGCAGGCCACAGACAGCGCCAACTTGCCTGCTGCCAGGCGAAACGCCTCTTCCTCCTGGACCTCATTGATCAGGTTCAACAAGTCGGTGGCATACGGCAGGTAGCCTTCCGGCAGCGCCTTTTGGCCTGGCTGCAGGTCTCCTCGCAGGGCGAGGAAGCCGCGCACGCCGGCGTCGATAAGCTGGCGGATCCAGCCCTCAAGCTCAACCTTGGTGCCGGCAGTGCAGGCGAGGTGAGCGATCGGGCGCAGATCGGTGGTGCTGGCGATGCGCGCGATCAGCGCGGAGGTTCCCTCCAGCCAATCGCTGCGCATGGAGCTGGTGACGGAGACGTAATCCGGGTGGTACGCGGCAAGGCCACCGATCAGCTCGTCGAGCTTCTCGGTGTCGGCGGTGTTGCGCGGCGGGATCAGCTCAAAGCTGAGCGCCGTGCGGCTGCGCCGCGACACACCCTGGTCTGCACCGGGGCCTGTCTCGAGGCCTGTGCCAAGTGCTTCTTCTGCGGTGTCCAGTGGCGCTGAGGCGGACAGCCGCGTCGAAGCAATAGTTCCACGCATGGAAAACATCTGCCTTTCGGATCTCAATTGGGGCGGCTGGCCGGGTAGGGCACTTGCGCTCTGCACCGTTTTTCAACGGTGGTTTGAAAAGTTATTCCGCGTTCATAACCTGCACAATGTACCTCTTGGTCTACTTTGTGTCCGTGCAGGCTATCGGGGGTTTCTCGGGTGAATAATATTCGACAAAATGAACCGCTTGGTCCATTTCATGCGTGTGCAAATTAGCTACGCTTGTTGTGTCACAGAAATTTGCAATGAGAAGGAGCACCCCCATGAACAGCACACTGCTGAGGCTTGCCGTGCGCGGCGCAACGGACGCCTACAACTACCTGCGCAACAGCGCGGACAAACGGGAGCGCGAAGTGTATGACGCGCTGTTGGAGGCCGTGAAGAACGGCCGGATTGGCGAGGTCGCGGAAAAGGCCAACATCGATCAGCTAGAAGAGCTGTTTACTAACGCGCGCGCTGAGGCTGGCGACGTCACCCGGGACATTCACGACCGCCTCGACCGTCGCCGCGCCGCCTTCGCCGCGGCTGCCCCGGACCGCAAGGCGCGGCGCGAGGCGCTCAACAACATCAAGAGCGCGGCTGCCGAGAAGGTTGGCAAAAAGCCTGCAAAGAAGAAAGGCAAGGCCGGCAAGGTTGTCGGCGGCCTGCTGGGTGCCGCGGGGCTTGCCGCCGCGGGCTGGGCGCTGTGGGAGTTCGTCCTGGCAGAAAAGCTGGACAGGCAGGCTGCCGGCAAGCACGCTTACACCCCGGAGCCCACGCGCACGGAAACCGGCACCGCTGGCACCGCCACGCTGGTGTACTCCACCCGCACGGAAGATGACTACGAAAAGGATGACTACGGCAAGCACGCTGCCGGCCCGCTTGGTGAGGAGCCGGCAGTCCGCGACGAGGAGCTGCTCTCCTCTATTGATGAGCAGCTGACCACCCTCGACGCGCTTGATGATGATCAGCGTGAAGCCACCGCCCCACGCCACCAGCTGCGCGAAGAGGACTAATCCGCGACTAGTTCGCAGCGCCCTGCGCTGCACCTGCTGCCCGCCACGCGGTCAGCAGGTGGCGCACGAGGCGCTGGCGTACGTCAGGAAACAGCGCCGTGAACTGCTCATCCATCGGACGGGTAACCACGATCAGTTCGGTGGCGAACTCAAT
Organism: Corynebacterium riegelii; assembly: GCF_016728505.1. GTDB lineage: Bacteria > Actinomycetota > Actinomycetes > Mycobacteriales > Mycobacteriaceae > Corynebacterium > Corynebacterium riegelii. Next base: position 700,039 of record NZ_CP068159.1, on the reverse strand, counting down.
GGGCGTCAGGTCCGGGTCAATCAGCTTGTGTGCGGCGGCTTTGTGCAGCAGCTCGCCTAGGCGCTGGAAGAACTCCTCGTACTCCGATTCCATCTCGCAGTCATCGGTGCTTGGCAGGTCAGCCACCAACGCGCCCACCAGCATGCCTACGCCGTAATCCATCAGCGTGAGTACGAAAGTGTCCCACTTCTCTTCTGGGTTGGAGTCAAACTCCTGCACCGTTTTCTGCAGGTATTCCTCTAGAAGCTCGATGAAGCCTATTGCGCAGGCTTCACGCAGTGCCGCGCGCGAAGGAAAGTGACGGTACAGTGTGGCAATACCCACACCGGCATCAGCAGCGATACTCTCCAACGTCACTTGAGAAGCCGGCTTTGTGCGGTAGTGCTCCATGGCCGTGGTGATGATTTGTGCGCGTTTCAAACGGGCGTCGGCACGCAAGGGCTCCCCCTTCTTGACAGCTTTAGTTTTCGCGAGCATGATATCACCATCTATAAGTGATAGTAAACCCTCCGCTTGGAGAATCATGAAAACAGTACTCACAGCACACGATTTAGTGGTGCACGACGGGGGTAGCCCCATCAACCTCGAAGCGGGTGAAGGCATGACCATCATCCAAACCAAACGCGAGGTAGGCGGCACAAAACTCGCCATGGCACTCGCCGGCCGGCACAAACCGCAGTCCGGTTCAGTCGACGGCCCCGGCTTCAAGCGCACCGCGCTTGCCGGGGTGAATTTTATCGACGAACTCGAACGCATGGTCAGCGCACGCGAATGCATCCGCGAACAAGTTGCCTGGGCGCAACCCTTCTTCGCGCGCGTGCCGAAAAACATCATGGAACACAAGCTGGTTGCACCCTGGCTCGAACCGCTGCGTTTAGAAGACTTGGACGTAGACCAAGCAGTCGGTGATCTTGGCGTGATGGACCGCTTCCGGCTTCGCATCCTGCTGGCACTGATCTCGCGCCCGGACGCGGAGCTGCTGGTGGTCGACGACATTGACCAGCTGAAAAAGATGGCGCTACGCCACGAAATCCTGCAGGACCTCACCAAGGTGGCGGCGCGCGTACCGGTCATCGTGACCACAGTGAATGAGGAGCTATGAGCGGACTACACATTGGAACAAACTTCCGGAAGTTCTTCCATGGCAAGCTCCCTCCGCTGGCACTGATTGCCATCATGTTGCTGCCGCTGCTTTTCGGCGGTCTCTTTGTTTGGAGCTACTACGACCCGCTGGGCAACTTCCACAAAGTGCCCGTGGCCCTGGTCAACTCTGACGAAGGTGAGGCCGGCCAACAGGTGGTCGATGAGCTGCTCGCGCAGTCCCCGATGGACTTCCACCTGATCAGTGCCGAAGAGGCCCGCGAGGGCGTGGACAACGGCACGTATTACATGGCCATGGAGATTCCCAAGGACTTCACCGCCGCCGCCACCAGCGTGCGTGATGAGAACCCGCACCAGGCCAAGATCAACGTCACGCTGAATGAAACCAACGGTTTCATCCCAACCATGTTGGGCAACGTGGCCAGTGGCCAGGTGGCTGAGGCCGTGTCCAGCACGGTTGGCGCGGAGGTGGTTGAACAGCTCTTCGTCGGCTTCAACACGGTCGGCGAGGGCATGGATAAGGCCGCCGATGGCGCCAGCCAGCTCGACGCCGGCGCCAAAAAGGCCGAGGATGGCGCAGGTCAGCTCGGCGCGGGCGCGGGCAAGCTGGACAACGGCATGCAGGAGTTCAACTCCAAGCTCCAGGGGTTGCCGCCCGCGGCACGCCAGCTGGACGACGGCATGGGCCAGCTTTATGACGGCGCACAGCGCCTCTCCACCGGCCTTACCTCCGCAACCGGCGGCTCGCAGCAGTTGTCGAACGGTTTGAACCAGCTCAAGCAAGGCACGGACCGCCTGGGCGCGGGCGCAGCCCAGATCGCCGGCGGCGTGGACCAGATCACCGGCTTTGCTAATTCTCTAGGCTCCGCGCAGGCCGCGCTCAACGACATCGACGCAGGCCTTGCCCAGGTCATCGCCGACCTGGACGCCTCCCCCGTCCCGGGCTCTGAGATCATTGCCAACCAGGCTCGCGCCACCCGCGCGCAGCTCAACTCGGGGGCGCTGACCACCGTTGCCGGCGTTGACCTGGTCGCCCAGATGAACCAGCTGCAGCAGGGCGCCCACGATTTGGCCAACCAGCTGCAGGACCCGACCGCCCAGTTCCGCTCCGGCATGGACCGCGCGGCCGTTGCTGCGCAGCAGCTTGCGGACGGCCTCGCGCAGCTTGAAAACGGCTCCGGCACCCTCATGGCCGGCATCACGCGCCTGAAGGACGGCACCAGCCAGCTCGTCGTCGCCGCCAACACCGCAGCCGACGCATCCTCCCAGCTTGCGGCCGGCTCCAACCAGCTGGTTGTGGGGCTTGGTTCGCTTAACGACGGCCTCGTGCAACTCTCCGACGGCACCGGCGAACTCTCCGTCAAACTTTCCGACGGCGCCCAGCAAGCCCCCCGCTGGGAAGGCGACCGCCTGAACAAGGCTGTGGACGCCGCCTCGCGCCCCGTGGTGGTCAACCAGGTTGGCGACTCCGTGACCTACTTCGGCCGCGGCCTCTCCCCCTTCTTCCTGGCCCTGTCGCTCTGGTTCGGCGGCCTGATCGCCTACATGATCTTCCCGCCGCTTTCCCGGCGCGCCATCGACTCCGGGGCGCGTGCGTACCGAGTCGCCCTCAACACCCTTATCCCCTCCTACCTCATCGGCCTTGCCCAGGTAGTGGCGCTGTGGGTCGTGCAGGTGCTGGTGCTGAAGGTGGAACCAGTCCACCCGGTCTGGATGTTCGCGGTGTTGCTGATTTCTTCCTGGTCCTTCATCACCACGATTTTTGCGTTGAATGCGTTGTTTGGGCCGTCCATAGGCAGACTGACCACTATGGCCCTGATGTCCCTGCAGCTGGTGGCATCGAACGGCCTGTACCCGCCCGAGGTGCAGCCGGAGTTCATCCAATGGATCCACAAGCTGGACCCCATGACGTACGTGGTGGACCTCACCCGCATCGCCATGTTTGGCACCACGAGTACCGACCCCCGCCTCATGCGCGGCATCATCGTGCTCGTGTGCCTGGCCGTCGGCGCTTGGGTGGCGTCGTGTCTGGCGCTTCGTTTACGACGCAACATCCGCGAAAAAGACATCCACCCCGAAATCGCCGTCTAGCGGGTGGGTCGGCTGCGTCGGCGTGGCTACGCCGTCGCCTGGCGGCTTCCCACCAGCCCGAACCGCTCCCCTTTTGAGCTAAACCCCGAATACAAGAGTACGGATAGATACCCAAAACCCCGCCTATCCGTAGTCTTCCGTTCGGGGTTTAGCTGTGCGGTTGGCTAAGCGTTTACGGCGTGAGGTTTACGGCGTGAGGTCTACGGCGTCGACTTCGGGGGCTTTCGACACGTCATAGGTGGCGCTGTTGACAATCTCCATCACCTCATCCTGGCTCAGGCCGCCGTCCCTGATGCTGAGCAGCTCCATGGTGGCCACGTTGCCCGTGGCACGCGTGCCTGCGGAAAGCAGCAGGCCATTCCACAAGTCACCGTCATTGTCGGTGTACTCGAAGAAGGACACCATCGCGTTGTCAGCACCCTGGATGTCCACGTCATCGGAACCGCGCTCTTCAACCTTGCCCGCCTGGGCGATCGCGTTGCCGCCGAGGATGATGTAATTCGTGGCGTCGGCAAGCGGAGCCTGACCACTGTCCTCTGACATGCGGATCTGCGTCACCGTCTCAACATCCAACACGCCAACAACCCACGGGTCTGGCAACTCATCCGGATCAGTAGATCGATCGTACACTTCCCAACTCTTCGGCACCTTGATTGTCAGCGGGCCGGAGTTGACCTCCACCAAGTCGGAAGCCTGCGCGGTGGTTTCTTCTGTGGCTTCTTCTGTGGTTTCTTGGGAGCTTGCTTCCGCAGTTGTCTCCTGCGTTGTCTCCGGGGACGGCTCTGGCGCTGACTCGGTCTCCGCGCAGCCGGCTAGACCTAGGGTTAGTGCCCCGACGACTGCGATTGTTACTACGTTCCTTGCGTGTTTGCTCATGAGGGCGGGTCCTCTCGCATCTATCGCTAGTACTTAGTTGCGCCATAGTACTGAAAGTTGGAGGAACCGCCCCGGAAAGCGCCTCTTTGCGCTAAACCCCGAGCGGAACACTACGTGTAGGCCCCAAAAACACGGCGTATCCGTAGTGTTCCGCTCGGGGTTTGTGCGTTCGGGGTTTGCGAGAGTGTGGGGCGAGCGCCCAAATGCGCCTCGTGGGCTAGATCCCGTTCTCGGGACCCCGTTTAGACCCCGAAAAGACGGCGAAAACGGGATCCTCCAAACGGGTTCTTTCAATCGGAGCTACTAGCAGCGTGCAGCTTCGGCGGGGCCAGGGCTGGAGCGGGGCCGGGTCTGCGGGTGGGCTTCCGGGCTAAAGGGTTAACGTTTCTTGCCTTGTCCGGGCAAGCCGGAGCTGATGGCCCAGACGCTTTTGCTTTTGGGCCACTTGCGCTTGTGTTTGCGGTTCTTCTATCCATGAGGCTTGATAGATGTTTTCGTGGTGCTGGCATTTTCTAAGCAGAATTGCCTGTAGCTAGCGCGACATATCCTCCCATTGACCTTGTGTTTTTGAATCGTGGATGCACGAAAGTTCGGCATTACTGGCTGTTGGCATCTGGGGCAAAGGACCTTTCCGTCTGATCGGACACCAAGGGCGGGGAAGGGCGCAGGATCCTCGTTGCACGCTGTTGGTCTTTGATGTGTTGTGGATCGGGGAACGTTTACGATGTCGAACTCCAGACTGAAACGGAGAAGTATCGGCTACCTCAAGGGGAAAAGAGACCAGTTCGTCTCGGCGGCGGTTGGGGTGCCACGGTTGGATATGCGCCTGGTTTCCAGAATCGCTACGGCCAAACTACGCGCACGGGACTTTGAGCGGGTATGAAAACGCGAAACCCCAACCAGACGAATCCGGTTGGGGTCCCGCTAAGTACTACTGCAAGGGGCTAAGGCGCTAGTTTTCTTCGCGCTTTGCCTCTTTCTCGGCCTTCTTGTCCTTGGCCTTGCCCACTGCCTGCTGGATGGCGTAGGAGGAGGTTGCCTCTTCCTTGCCGCATGCACGCAGCACACCGTCCAGGATGGCCAGGCCTACGGCCACGGCAGCCAGGGCGCCGCCGGCGAGAGCCAGCTGGCTTGCGTCAATGCCGCGCAGTGCAGCGTCAACGCCAGCTGCGCGTCCAGCCTTGTCCTCGTCGTAGATACCCAGGCCACGCTGCAGCGAGGTGTTCGCACGCTGGACTGCCATGTTCAGCTGCTGGTGAACCGGCTCCAGGCCCGGGATGCTGACCTGGGACAGGATGCCCAGCGGGATCAGCAGCGCCAGCGGTGCGGTCAGGCCAACGATGGACCAGATGCACTTGTCATCCAGCTTGCTGGAGCCACCCTCACCGTCTTCACGGGAAGACAGACCGTTGATGTTGACGTTGGTGGTCTTGTTGCTGACCCAGATCATTCTGACACCGTCAACCCGCTTGCCATCCTTGCGGGTGATGGTCCAGGTGCCGTCCGGGTTCTGCACGATGTTGTAGTCATCCGCATTGCCGTCGGTGATCTCGATCTTGCCGTTGCCCTTGTTGCCGCCCGGAACCGTCACGGTGATGGAACCGTCCGGGTTGCGCTTGACGTTGGAATCGGTGATCTCGATCGTGGTGTTGCCGGAGTTGTAGTCGTTCGGCGTCTTGCCGTCGCGGTCATCGGTCTCAACGGGGCCCGGCTTCGGAGCTGGGTTATTGTCGGTGATCACGATCTCGTGGGTGTTGACCACGTTGCCGTTGCCATCGCGCTCTTCGATGATCACGGTGCCCGGCTTACCCTTCGGCTTGACTTCCTTGCCGTCGATGATGACCAGGTCGCCGCCCTGACCCGGCTTCGGGGTCAGCGTGTTGCCTTCGGTGATCTCGATTTCAACAACCGTGTTGGTGTTGGTCTCGGTGGTCGTCTTGCCCGGCTTGATCTCAATCGTGTGGACGTTGACCACGTTGCCGTTGGCGTCACGCTCTTCGATGATCACGGTGCCCGGCTTGCCGGTCGGGGTGACCTTGTTGCCGTCGATAACAACCAGGTCGCCACCCTCGCGGACAACGAGCTTGTTGTTGCCGCGAACGTTGATCACGATGACGGAGTAGTTCTCAATCACGCGGGTCAGGTTGCCTGCCGGCGGGTTCTTCACGTTCAGGGTGACCTTGCCAACCAGCTGGCCGTGCTCGTTCTTCAGCTCGATGTAGACGCGGCCAGTCTTGCCCGGCTTCGGCTTAACAACAAGCTTGTCGCCCTGGCGCTCAACCGTGACGTCAGCCTGGTTCTCAACAATGTTGAAGCTCCAGCCCTCGGAGAAGGTCAGCTTGTGCTCAACGTTGTTGAAGATGTCCTTGTTCAGCTCCTGCACCACAACCGGCTGTGCCTTGATGGTGACCTGGATCTTGCCAATCACACGGCCGTGCTCATCACGGTCCTCAATGACGACGGTGCCTTCAGCGCCCTTCTTCGGGGTCAGGGTCCAGGTAGAGCCGTTCTTGTTCAGGTCGGCGTGCTCAGAACCGCTGACGATGGTCAGATCCTTGCCCGGCAGGCCGTTGATCTCCTGGGTGTTGTAGATCTCCAGGTAGCTGGTCTGAACCTGCGCCTTGAAGATGGTGATCTTGTGCGTAGCGACGAGGCGATCCTGACCGTCACGCTCCTCAACCACCACAACGCCCTCAGCATCCTGCTTAGGAACGATGATCCACTGGTTGCCGTTCTGGGTCAGCTCAACAAGGTGGCCATTCTCAGTGATGGTCAGCTTGTGGCCGGACTCGGTATTGACCTTCAGGTTGCCCAAGTTAGAGACGCGGTAGGAGAACTCCGGAGCGTCCGCATCCTGCTGGTTCCACACGACGTTGATGGAGTAGCGGTAAATCACGTTGCCATGAGCGTCTACAACCTCAACGATCGCAGCACCATTAGCGCCGTCCTTGCCGGTGATGATCAGCTGGTTGCCGTTACGGGAAACGTCGATAAGATCCTGGCCCTGAACAACCCTGTACTCCCAATTAGAGTTCTCGATGGTGATACGGCTGCTGGAGCCGTTCTCCAGGGTGAACGTGTTGTTCTTGATGGACGGGGTGGTCACCGTGATCTTGTAGTGGATCTCATTGCCGTACTTATCCGTAACAACAATGGTGTCGGTGCCGCTTGCGCCCTCCACGCCAACGATGATCAGCTTGCCGTTGCGCTCCACAACGCGGATCAGGCTGTCGCCACCAATCACGCGGTAGGAATCACCAGATTCGATGGTGATCTCAGCCTGCTGGTTGGAAACGATCTCGATCGAGCCGCCAGTGGTGATCTGGGTCTTGTACTCAATGTTGATCACGTGCTCAGACTGGGAACCATCCGGGTTGGTCACGATGACCTTGACAGTCTTGCCGTTGGAGCCCGGCTTCGGGGTGATGATGATGGTGTTGCCCTCACGACGCCACTCAACCCACTCCTCACCAATGACCTTGACGTTGGAGTTGTTCTCTACCGTGATCTTGCGGGACTGGTTGTTCCAGGACTCGAAGGACCAGAAGTAGGAGTAGAAGTAGTGCTTCTCAATCCGGGTTTCCTTCTCGCCCGGAACAACAACCGTGGTGGTGGACGGCTCATGCGTCACCGTCGTGGTGGCGGTGGTGGTCTGAGTGGTCGTCTTGGTCGTGGTCTCAGTTGCAGTCTCAGTGGTCGGCGTCGGCTTCGGATCCGGCGTCGGCTGCTCTGGGGTCGGCTTCGGATCCGGGGTGACCTCAGGGGTCGGCTCCGGCTTCGGGGTGATCTCCAGGCCCGGCTGGTAAATCGTGATCAGACGCTGCGGAGCCTTGAAGTTCACCGCAGCGGACTTGGTGTTGTAGCTCGTGGGCACCAGAACCGTGATGTACTCGTAAGACTTCACGGTGCGCTTGATCTCGTTGTGACGCGAGGTCTTAACAAAGTAGTAGTTGGTCTCCAGGTTGCCAGGCTTTGCCTGCTGGCGATGATCAACCTTGAAACCGGTCAGGTACTCAAACTCGCGGTTGGTCAGTCCACCCTTGTTGTAGTAGAAGTTCTCGCGAACACCGTTCAAGTGACCCAGGTTGTTGCCCAGCAGCGCCTGGAGAACCAGGTTCAGCTTCTGCACACGGCCGTCATTGCCTGCCTCAGCAGCCTTCATGAGCTCCTTGGTCACGTTGACTGCCGCTACGCGAATGTCCTCGTGCAGACCCAAGTTATCGCCGTAAGCACCGGACTGACCGGTGAGCTTACGGACCTCATAAGTGTGGCCCTGAACATACTTCGTTTCCGGAGCGTACAGACCAAGGTCGATGCACCAGCCGTAACCGACCGGGGACTGCATGAGACCCGAGGCGAACACGTTCGGGTTCTGAATCTCCTGGCGGATCTTCTGCTCTTCAGCGCGAGGGAAGCTCTCGTAGTAGGACAAAACCTGCCTAGTGTCGCCCCTCTGCTGCTTCTGGGTGACAGTAGAGGTAGAGGCAAAGCTAAACGCTTGAGCGGACGGTGCAACGGTTACCGTGCTCAATGCAGTGACACCCGCCACGGTTGCGGCGAGAATCTTCTTCTTCAAATTCTGAGACAAGACTGATTACTCCGTGTTGGGGTTACAGAACATTAAGAAAATACTCTGTAACACGTCATTCAAATATCAGTCAGTAACTCTACAGTAAGGTTTCTCTTATCTGACTCGAGGCTTGCGACCAGAATTTAGCCCCGGAGAACTAATCAAACCTAAAGGTACGCAAAAAGCCCTATATTCTGGCTAAACAGAATGGTGATGCGTCATATTAAACTCTCAGAAATGGGGGTCATATCAACAAAATATCCCCTATAACGGGGGTAATCTGGCACTAAGCTTAAGACTTCATGGGGTTCTGGCTGCTGGATTCTTAGATGTTGGTGTCTTGGGGGTGTCCTGAGCGTTTGCATCGCCTGCTTGACCTTGACGACGGCCGACCACCGAACAGCGCCCGAACACAAATATGCAGGGGAAGATATGCAGGAGTAATGGTCAGAGCGTTTTTTCAATAAGGCACCTGTTAATGAAAATAGTGTTCAGAAGATTGAAATGGTAGCGGTGTGGTGAGTATCTGGTAGCGCCTGAGTGTGTATCCGGTAGCGGTGTCTCACTCAGGCGTTGTTGGTGGTTATGCGTTGGTGGTCAGGCGCATGTTTGGTCCTTCGAGTGTGATGATCTCCGCACCGGAGACGAGTCGGTTGAGGATTGACTCGGAGATCACCGCATCGGGGATGGATTTGTACCACTCTTGCGGGGTGAATTGTGAGGTCACAATCGTTGAGACTTTGCTTTCACGCGCGGCGAGGATGTTGAGAAGTTGGTGCGCGGTTGCGGCATCTACAGGTGTGGTCAGGAAGTCATCGAGGACTAAGACGTCGACGTCGTGGAGGTACTGGATGAACTTTAACCGTGCGGGGTCATCGGGTTGGAGGACTGCTAGTTCGGCGGCGAGCATGTCGGTGCGGTAGAAGCGTGCGGAGTAGTCCTTGCGGCATGCTGCTGTGATCAGGGCTTGGGCGAGGTAGGTTTTGCCGACTGAGGATTTGCCCAGGATAACAATGTTTTGGCCCAGGTGGCACCATTGTCCGTGAGCGAGTCTGCTGACTTGCTCGGGGTTGATGTTGCGGTCAGGCGTGCAGACCACGTTTTCAAGGCAAGCATCAAGGTTTGGCGATCGGGATGCTTTCAGTAGTTTGTTGATGCGTCGTTCGCGCCTGGCCGCGACTTCTTTATCGAGTGCGTAGAGCACCTTTTGGGAAAACGTCCATGCGTCGAATGCGGGATCGTTGGCAATCTCGATGACGCTTTGTCCAAAGGCAGTCATCCGCAGCGCGGTGAAGTCGGGCAGGACGGACTCGTCAAGGAAGCGATCTGTTGGTGGGGTTGGTGATGACATGGGCTTAGTGTCCTTTCTTGGTGAGGTTTTCGATGCTGAACTGGTCTGCACCGCCGAGAAACGCGCCGGTGGTATCCCTGTCGGAGACTGCAGGGGCGGTGGGCTGGTTGGTTGTGGTGCTGCGCGGGGCCTGGTCTAACCCGCGGGGCCGGGTGGCGTGTTCTTTGCGTATGGCGGCCATCATGTTTTTAACCGCGGTATATGACACCGCCCGGCGGCTGCCGTCGTTGGCCATTAAGCGCTGGCATGCCTCTTCCAAGATTGGTTTGTTGCCGTGTTTGCCCATCGACAGCACGTTTCTACAGGACTGGTACGCCTGGGCTGGGATGGCTTTCGCCGCGATGAGTTCTTCGATGACCTTGCGTGTTGCCGGGCCGGTTTTGCTGGCTTCGCGATAAAAGTAGTCGCTTGTCCACAGCCCACGAGTGGAGTCCATGCCAGATGGAATGTGCTCATAGTCAGTGACATAGGCCCCACGCTTATGCGAAACTTGGTGCGTTGCCACGGTCGTGCCTTGATCAAAGACGGTCAAGACTTGCCCTGTGATGCGCACATCGACAGTGCGGCCAACAAGCTGATGCGGAACGGAGTAGCGCACCGTTGCAACCGTGATATGGAAATCTGGGGCTACTTTCGCACGCTTCCACTCGGTGTGCTGCCACGGGGTTTGCGGCAGATCAGCAAGCAGATGCTGCTCGTGTTGTTCAAAGAGATCCCTGCGGCTTGACTGCTGGCTGCGAAACGGCACGGAGGTGTTGATCGCGTCGACTAAGTCCACAATCTTTTCGTTGAGCTCGTCTACGTCAACGCACTGGTGGCCTTCAAGGGTGTGGATGACTTTGTGGGTGACGATCTTTACCGCAGCTTCCACATTTGCTTTATCCTTCGGTCGGCGCGCGCGTGTGGGAAGTGCTGCTGTGTTGTAGTGCTCTAAGAACTGCTGGTAGGTGTCGTTGACCTTCCGATTCCTATCGGCAGTACTAATCGCGTTTGATGCTGTTGACGCGTTATCGGGGACAACAACCTGACAGACTCCACCGAAGTAGTCAAACGCTTGACGATGGGCATCAAGCCAGGACTGTTGACGCTGGTCAACACACGCACACGCAAACAACATCCCTGAATACGGCAGCGAAGCGACGAAAATATTGACTTTCGCACCCGGCGTGCCCGCAGGGTCGTACAGGCGCATCTTGGTACCTGCCCAATCCACCTGCATCGTATGCCCTGGTGCATGGGTGATCCGCGCGCTAAGCCCGGCTGCATCGACATGGGAGGCAACTAGCTGGCGGAACCGGTCGTAGCTGTAATGACGCTGACCCGGCTGGGCTGGGGTGGTGGTGTAGCGAGCCCACAATACTTGCAGTGTTTGCTTCGTACGCCCTGTGCGTGCTTTGACGACCGCGTCAAAGTCAATCGGGACGAACTCGCCTTGCCCACTGGTGCGTTTGTCAACGAATATCTCGGCCAACTCGTCATCGGTCAACGCCGCGACCTGCTGGGCAGTGGTCAGGCCAAGGCTTCGCAGCGCTTGGTTCGCTCGGGAAATTGCGCGGTGCGAGCACCCAAGCTGGTCTTCAATCTGGCGGTAAGAACGCTTCCTAATCAGCAGCGTCATCACCGCACGGTAATCCGTCATAAGCGGACTCCTTCCAGTACGCGCCGCACCCGAGTGGTGCGGCTACCGGAAGTATCACCCCGAGCCCCCTGAGCTGCTACCAGATACTCACTGAAGTGCTACCAGATAGTCACGACACTGCTACCAAATAGCCGGTCGCAACAAATAGCCCGTGACCTGCAGACCTGCATATCTTCCCCTGCATATTTGTTGAAAACGAAGCTGGCTTGCCGCAAGGGCATGGGCGCTATCCGATGTTTGCTATCCGATCTTTAGGTATCGCCGTGAGCCGCCTCCACGAGGTTTAGCGAGCAGCCTGTTTTTGTAACGCTTCTACCTGCAGAAACAATGGGCTGAAGGGAACGCTGGCCGAGCGGCGGGGTGGTGGAGTTGTCCGATAACGATAAAGATCGGATAGCCGCTCGGCGGGCCTTATCCGATGTTTGTGTGCAATCACGTACAGTGGCGCCGAAGAATGCCCTAACGGCTCTGCAGCGGCATTCAAAAAATCCACACGAAATGTCCCTTAACCCGGAGCGTGCAGACAGCAAAAGGAAGACCCCCTAACCTTCCGGCTAGAGGGTCTTCCCTTATTCCTACTGTGGAGCATAGGAGAATCGAACTCCTGACATCCTGCTTGCAAAGCAGGTGCTCTACCAACTGAGCTAATGCCCCTTGCGAGTTCCTCGAGAGGATCCCGGTGGGCCTAGCAAGAATCGAACTTGCGACCTCATCGTTATCAGCGATGCGCTCTAACCGACTGAGCTATAGGCCCGTGGAACGAGATAGAACATTACCCAGCAACTTGATAACTACCAAATCGCCAGGTAGATGGCTATCTTTTTGGACTTATAACCACGCTATAACTCACGTTATAACGCTCGCTTAAACGCAACTTTAGCGGACTCGGTTGGACATTGTGTAGGTAATGCCGCCAACCATGTCTGCAATGGAGTTGTAAATCACCGCTAGAAGCGGCGAAATGACCGCGGTGAACACCACACCAATCAACCCCACCAACGCGGCGCCAGAGAGCACCAGAGCCATGTCAATGACCTGGTCCCCGCCCACGCCGCCGATCAGTGAGTTGATGGAGTCAATGACGCCAGTCTGCTCGAGGCCGAAGTAGATGAGGGTGGCCGCGAGCATCCATACGACGAAACCGACCAGCGACATGATGGTCGCCACCTTGAACACGGAGCCGACGCCGATGTGCTTGATGGCAACTTTGCGTGCAGCCATGGGCTACTCCTCGCCCTCAGGAGCCTCAGCACCAGCCTCAGCACCAGCCTCAGTGCCAGCACCAGCCTCAGCACCAGCGTCCAGCGTCTTCTGGCCGGTTGCCACTGCGGTTGCTTCCTCTTCGCCTTCGTCCTCAACGTTGCGGTCGATGGCGAGCAGCTCCACGCCGTCTGCAAGGTCGACCAGGCGCACGCCCATGGTTGCGCGAGAGGACGGACGGATCTGGTCCACCTCGGTGCGGATCACGCCGCCGGCGGAGGTGATGGCGAAGATCTGGTCTTCCTCCTCCACAGCCAGGGCGCCGATGAGCTTGCCGCGCTTCGGGGTGTACTTGAACGTCATCACACCCATGCCACCGCGGCCCTGGGTGTTGTACTCCTCAATCGCGGTGCGCTTGCCGTAGCCGCCGGAGGTGGCAACCAGCAGGAATTCGCCGTCCTTGGCCACGGCCATGGACAGCAGCTGGTCGTCCCCACGGAATCGCATGCCCTTCACACCGGCGGTTGCGCGGCCCATTGGGCGTAGCTGCTCATCGTCGGCAGTAAAGCGGATGGCCTGTCCCTGTTCGGAGACCAGCAGCAGGTCATCGTCCTCACCGGCAAGTACGGCGCCGATGAGGGCATCGCCCTCGTTCAGGTTGATGGCAATCAGGCCTGCGGAACGCGCGGACTCGTAGTCGGAGAGGCGGGACTTCTTCACGCGGCCGTCGCGAGTAGCAAGCACCAGGTACGGCGCATCCTCGTAGGACTGGATCTGAATGATCTGTGCGATCTTCTCCTCCGGCTGGAACTCCAGCAGGTTAGCCACGTGCTGGCCACGTGCAGTGCGGCCGGCCTCCGGCAGCTCGTACGCCTTCAGGCGGTACACGCGGCCGAAGTTGGTGAAGAACAGAATCCAGTCGTGCGTGGAGCAGATGAAGAAGTTCTTCACCACGTCGTCCTGCTTCAGCTCAGCGCCGCGGACACCCTTGCCGCCGCGCTTCTGGGACTTGTACGCGTCCACCTTCGTGCGCTTGGCGTAGCCGGTGGCCGTGATGGTCACCACCACGTTCTCGCGGGCGATCAGGTCCTCCTCCGTCACGTCGCCGGTTGCGGCAACGATCTGGGTGCGGCGCTCATCGCCGTACTTGTCCACGATCTCCTTGAGCTCCTCGCCCACAATCGCGCGCTGGCGCTCCGGCTTGGCCAGGATGTCCTTGTAATCGGCGATCTGCAGCTCGATCTCGGCCAAGTCGTCGATAATCTTCTGGCGCTCCAACGCAGCCAGGCGACGCAGCTGCATTGCGAGGATTTCGTTGGCTTGGATCTCGTCAACGTCGAGAAGCGAAATGAGCCCCTGCCTAGCTTCATCCACCGTGCGGGAACCGCGGATGAGCGCAATGACCTCATCCAGCATGTCCAGGGCCTTGACCAGGCCGCGCAGGATGTGGGCGCGCTTCTCAGCTTCGTCCAGACGGTACTGGGTACGGCGGACAATGACCTCGATCTGGTGCTTCACGTAGAAGCGCAGCATCTGGTCCAGGCGCAGCGTGCGCGGCACACCGTCCACAATGGAAAGCATGTTGGCGGAGAAGTTCGTCTCCAGCGCAGAGTGCTTGTACAGGTTGTTCAGCACCACGCGCGGCACAGCGTCACGTTTCAACGTGACCACGATGCGCATGCCCACGCGATCCGAAGACTCATCATCAATCGCGGAAATGCCCGCCATCTTGCCTTCGTTGATCTGGGTGGCAATGCTCTGGATGAAGTTATCCGGGTTCACCTGGTACGGAAGCTCCGTAATGGTGATGACCTGGCGCTTGCCCACCTCTTCAATCTCCGTGACACCGCGCATGCGGATGGAGCCGCGGCCGGTGGTGTAGGCATCCTTGATGCCAGAGTCGCCCACGATCAGGCCGGCGGTTGGGAAGTCCGGGCCCTTCACGCGCTCCATAACCGCGTCCAGGGTGGTCTGGTCATCTGCGTCGTGGTTGTCCAGGATCCAGTAGATCGCCTCCGCCAACTCGTTCAAGTTGTGTGGCGGGATGTTGGTGGCCATACCCACGGCAATACCGTTGGAGCCGTTCATCAGCAGGTTCGGCACACGGCTTGGAAGCACCGTGGGCTCCTGCGTCTTCGAGTCGAAGTTGGGCGCGAAATCCACGGAGTTTTCGCGAATGTCACGCACCATCTCCATCGCAATCGGGGTGAGCTTGCACTCCGTGTAACGCATGGCGGCCGGGCCGTCATTACCCGGGGAGCCGAAGTTGCCCTGACCGTCTACCAGCGGGTAGCGCATCGCCCACGGCTGAGCCATGCGCACCAGGGTGTCGTAGATGGCGCTGTCGCCGTGCGGGTGGTAATTACTCATCGTCTCGCCGACGGCCTTCACACTCTTGACGTAAGAGCGCTCGGGGCGGAAACCCGCGTCATACATCGCGTAGATCACGCGGCGGTGCACCGGCTTCATACCGTCGCGCACCTCGGGGAGTGCACGGCCCACGATCACGCTCATGGCGTAATCGATGTAGCTGGTCTGCATCTCCTCGTTGATATCAATGGGTTGGATGCGGTCGAAACCGTCACCACTCAAAGTGTCATCTGCCATAGGCGCCATTCTAGCCCCCTTCCTAGGCCTTGAGCTGGTGCGGCGTGGTATCACTTTGGTATGGCTATGACATTGCGACTCACCACAGAAGAGGACAAAGCCCTCGTTTTATTGGCCTCCGCGTGGGGCTGCTCCAAACAGGAAGCCGCCCGCCGCGCCGTGGTCACCGCCGCCACCCGCATGCTGGACACGGCGGCCGTCCAGGCACTCGCCCGCGACATGATCCCGGAGTACCGCTCCACCGAATCCCGCATCCGCCAGGCCCGCGCATGAGAAACTTCACAGGCGAGCAGCTCCTGGCCATCGCGGACGAATTTTGTCCTATATATAAGGTGCAAATCCGCTCATTTGCAGCAATCGCCGCCTGCGCCGCCATCCCCGGCGCCCGCCTGCACGGCGTGCCTGTGTGCCAATCACCGCAGGAAGGGGCCTTTTTGCTTGCCGACGCCATACGCAACCTCTCCCCACTAACCTCCCACAACCCAGCGTTTGCAGATGTTGCACGCGATGTGTACCTGCGCTGGGCCAACGAAGTCGGCTGACAATTTGGGCGCAGCGTCTTACACTGGGCTGGAACCACCCTGAAAATCCTGAAAGTACACAGTAATGAAGCTGAATAAGCATGTCATCGCCCTGGCCACCACCACCGCCCTGATCGGCGCTGGCCTGGCCGTCCCAACCTCCAACGCCCAAGACAACGTGCAGCCGTTCGCTGCGATCACCGCGGCATCTGCAGACAGCGCGGCCGTAGAGGGCTTCACCTGGCCAGAAGAGGACATCACCGCAGGTGGTGAGGCGAAGGTCACGCCTTCGAAGGCCGCTCCCGATGCGGATACGTACCGCTTTGTCGGCCCTGCCGACGGCCTGGGCTACACCTTCACCACTAACGAGAAGACAGGTGAGGTCACCGTCAAGGCGCCGCTTAACGCGGAGCCCGGCGGCGGCGTCAAATTCACCATCCAGGTGTACAAGCTCAACGCTAAAGCGAAGAAGTACGAGAAGGCTGGTGAGTACCAAACCTCCGTCAACGTTGTAAAGGGCGGCGACAACCAGGCCACAAAGTACGCAGTTTCCTACGATCCACTGACGGTCAAGGAGGGCGAGAGCAAGGTTGCCGCCAACAAGGCAAAGACGTTGCCGAAGGGCACGATGTTCTCCGTTGTATTCGCCCCTGAGCAGTTCAACGTGTCTGTGAATAACCAGGGCCACGTCACCGTAACCCCGGGTTCCAAGGTGGGCGCAGGCTCCACGGCAACCGCACGGATCAAGGTGACCTACCCGGACACCTCCGTTGCGTACACCGACCTGAAGATCACGGTTTCTGACAAGGACGGCAACACCACCCCGCACACTGAGCGCGACACCGCAAAGTACTCCCCCACCTGGCCAGATACCACTGAGCTGGATGGCAATGCGGGCGCCGCCAAGACCGCCACGCGCTCCGGTGATGTACCGGCCGGCACCACCTTCAAGCTGCGTGAAGACCTGCTGAGCAACCTCGGCGACTACGTCAACATCGAGGTAGCAGCCAACGGCAACGTCACCGTCTCCCCGAAAACGCCGGTCAAGGCCGGTTTCGCCTTCAACGTCCCCGTGGAAGTGACCTACCCGGATGCCTCCCACACCACCAAGGCAGTCCCGTTCAAGGTGACCAAGGACGGCCAGTGGCAAAGCCAGCAGGCCAAGGTGACTTACCCGGACATCACCACCCCGGCGGATAAGGCTGGCACCTCCACACCCACGGGTCAGTGGCCGGAGGGCACCAAGTTCGCTTCCCACAGCAAGCTGCCGGACGGCTGGACCTTCAGCGTCAACGAAACCACCGGTGAAGCGACCATCAAGGCCGCCCCGAACTCCTCCGCCGGGCTGAGCGGCACCGCGTTCGTCCTTGCCACCTTCCCAGACGGCACCAACAACGCCTACCCGGTGAAGTTCACAACCGCAGAGCCTTCCAAGAAGCTTGCCGACGCCCACGAGGTCTCCTACCCCGCCACCACCGTAACCGCCGGCAAATCCACCAAGATCGCTCCGAAGATCACGCCTGCGGCTCCGGCCGGCACCAAATTCTTTGGCCCGAACCAGGACAAGGACGGTCTGAAGATCAGCACCAATGAGGCAACCGGCGAGGTAACCATCAGCGTTGCTGCAGGTACCGGCGCTGGCACCGCGGAGATCCCCGTGACGGTGCGTTACACGGACGGTACTTCCAAGAAGGTGTCGTTCAAGCTGACGATCGAGCCAGCGGCCACCACCAAGCCGACTGACCCGACTACCGAACCGACGTCCGAGCCCTCCGAGCCAACGCCGCCGACGTCCGAACCGACCCCGCCGACGAGCGAGCCAACGTCCGAGCCAACCCCGCCGACGTCTGAGCCGACCCCGCCGACGTCGCCAAGCGAGAGGCCCTCGCAGGATGGCTCCTCCGGTTCTTCGGAGAACAACGTTGGCCTGATCGTGGGCATTTTGGTAACCATCCTGGTTGCCATCGGCGGTGCGATTGCCGCGCTGCCGATGCTGCAGAACTTCCGTTTCTAGCCGCTGCCTAACACCCCAAACCGGTGGTTCACCGCCTACAGTGTGAACCATCGGTTTTTCGTTCTGCCTTGAACCATGAGGTGTTTTTATGAAGAGGGTCGCAACTGCCGCGCTGGTGCTGGCTGTGTCTGCTTCCGCCGTTAGCGTCACCCCGGCGCATGCGCAGGCGGGGATTTTTGAGCTGTCGAGTGGCTCCAGCAAGGGCTCGTCAAAGATTGACTATGAGAAGGATCCCAACGATCCTTCCATCGAAGTGCCTAAGAAAACCCCGCTGGGCAGCGCATATACCGGCAGTGCCCCGCTTTCCATCGCTCTGGCTGTTGGCCTGACTGCCTTGGCCGTGCAGCTGGTTGTGGATGCAGTGCCGCCACTGCGCCAGGCAGTTGATGACGCCGCTCGCGCCGCTGGACTTGAGTGGGTGCAGGGTTCCTCCGAGGGCAACCGCATTTTCGACGTCCCCGCGTGGATCACCTTCGCCCAAAAGCTGCAGGGCAACGTTCAGATGCCGCTGATGCCGTAGCGCTGTTGGTTTTTGGGGCTCCCCCGCTGGCATTCCTGACAAATCATGCAGCGGGCCCTTGCTGACCGGACCACGACCTGGGCAAACGCAAACTGCGTTGTCAGATTTGTCAGGATCCCCTCGGGCCCACTGACAAATGCGACATCCCGACGCACCCTAAATTTTTAAACGCCCAGGTCAGAGACTTTTCGCCAAAATAGCGTGATCAGATTTGTCAGCGCACCACCCAAGCGCGGTAACTGCAGCCTCAATTTCGGCACTAATTTGACCTAAGTCCACATTCACCGCATTCAGGGGACTCCCAGTTGCCCCGACGGTGTTACGCATGTTACTGTTGTTGCCGTTGTGGTTACAGTGACTTGTAGGTAACAGGGTGCTGTGGTGGAAGAACTACGACACCTGGCAGCGGCCCCGCTCAACCGAGCGCGGGCCGCTAAGCTTTTCCTCATGACTGACTTGAACAACCTCCTTACTGAGGCCAACCGCTCCAAGGTTGTCGCCGAGATCGCCGAGCTTGTAGACACCACCGTGGCCAACCAATCCGGCCTCACCGGCATGGCGCTAAAGTCCGCCGTTGCTGCTGGTAAGAAGGCTGACGCGGATGCCGTCCCGAAGGGTGTGAATCGCTACCTGCCGCAGGTTGTTTCTGAGCTGCAGCCGCTGTTTGAGCGCTTCCAGACTGAGGGCTCCGGCTCCTTCGGCGCATTCCTTTCCGACAACGAAAACGAAGTGGTAGAGAAGATCCTCAACGCCGCCGACGGCGCAACCGGCGAAATGCCCAGTGCCATTCAGAAGGTGTACTCCACTCTACGCGGCAAGGTTGGCAAGATCGTGGCGCCGGCACTGCCTGAACTGGGCAACATCATCGAGCGCTACGCAAAGTAGCGCTAACTAACAACAAACAGCCAAAAACGCCCAGCTATTGCAGCTCCTGGGCAAATTCCAGCACCCGGCCAACAATAATCTCCGGCTCGCGGGCCCACCTGTTGTGGCCCAAACCGCCGTCGAGCTCCTCAACAGTCGCGCCAGAAACCTGATCAGCCAGGGACTTGGCGGATGCATACGTGCAGTCTCGGTCGTTTTTAAAGCGCGTGAGTACGACGGGGACGTTGATGTGCTGCATGGCGGCGTCATAATCAATGTCCGCACCCGCAAGCTTTCCGCGCTTGCCGCTGCGGTTCATCCGCGCCCACTCATTTATGTACGTGCGCGGGTGGCGCCCCCAGTTACCGCCGATGGTGATCTTGTCACCCGGCCAGTAGCCCAGCACCTGGCTGACCAGCCAGATTAGCTGGATGCCAACGCCGAATTTCAGTTTGTTACGAAGCGGAAACGCCTTGTGCCAAGGGTTACCGGCGCCCACACCCAGCATGCCAATCACATTCAACGCAGACGCTTCCGGTCGCGCCATGAACAGCGTGCCAACCTGCCCGCCCATCGAGTGCGTCAAAAGGATCACCGGGTGATTCTCATCAAGCCTATGTTCCTGCTTGGCGTTGCTGATCGTCGCTGGGTAGTCCTCTGCCGCAACATGGTGATACCCCCACTGATTGCTCCTAGAAGCAACGTGGGGGCTTTCACCCTGGCCGCGAAGCTCACCAACCGTCGTGGGAAAACCAGCCTCGGTCAGCGCCTCGGCGATGGGGCGGTAGTAGCGCGCCTCCATCCCCATACCAGGGAAAATGACAACCAGTGGCCGTGAATTGCTCATGCGGCACAGCGTACCGTGCCTCACACAAACACACCCCGCCCAAAACCCGGGCCGGCGACCTACACGTCCAGGAAGCGGACGTCCTTCGCCTTGCGGGTGATGAAGCTGCGGCGTGCTGCAACGTCGTCACCCATGAGGATGGAGAACAGCTCGTCTGCACGCTGTGCGTCTTCAAGCTCAACGCGGCGCAGGATGCGGGTCTCCGGGTCGAGCGTGGTCTCCCACAGCTCCTTGGCGTTCATCTCACCCAGACCCTTGTAGCGCTGGATGCCGTCGTCCGTGTTGATCTTGCGGCCAGCCTCAAGGCCAGCAGCCAGCATTTCATCACGCTCACGGTCGGAGAAGGCGTAGCCGGGCTCGCTCTTTGCCCACTTCAGCTTGTACAACGGCGGGTTAGCCAGGTACACGTGGCCCTGCTCAATCAGCTCCGGCATGAAGCGGAACAGCAGGGTCAGAAGCAGGGTGGCAATGTGCTGGCCGTCCACGTCAGCATCGGCCATGAGCACGATCTTGTGGTAGCGCAGCTTGGAAATATCAAACTCGTCGTGAATACCGGTGCCCAAGGCAGTGATGATGGCCTGGACCTCGGCGTTCTTCAGCACGCGGTCCATGCGGGCCTTCTCCACGTTCAGGATCTTGCCGCGCAGCGGCAGAATTGCCTGGTGCATGGAGTCACGGCCGCCCTTTGCGGAGCCGCCTGCGGAGTCACCCTCCACAATGAACAGCTCGGACTGCTTCGGGTCCTTCGAACGGCAGTCAGCCAGCTTGCCCGGCAGACCACCAAGGTCGGTCGCGGACTTACGGCGAACCAGGTCGCGCGCCTTACGCGCCGCCTGACGCGCCTGCGAGGACTGCACCGCCTTATTCACAATGACCTTTGCCTCAGCCGGGTTCGCGTCGAACCAGTCGGAGAGGTTCTCATTCACCGCACGCTGAACAAAGCCCTTGACCTCGGTGTTACCCAGCTTGGTCTTGGTTTGGCCCTCAAACTGTGGGTCCGCCACTCGGACGGAGACGACGGCGGCGAGGCCTTCACGGCAATCGTCGCCAGTCAAATTGGGCTCTTTGTCCTTGAGCAGCTTGTGGTCACGCGCGTAGCGGTTCATCAACGTTGTCAGCGCGGCGCGGAAGCCCTCCTCGTGAGTACCGCCCTCATGTGTGTTGATGGTGTTGGCGAAGGTGTGGACAGACTCCTTGAAGGAGTTGTTCCACTGCATAGCCACCTCGGCCTCAAGGCCGTCGCCCTTTTGATCAAAACCAACAATCGTCGGGTGGATCTCGGTCTTGTTCTTGTTCAGGTAGTTGACGTAATCAATCAACCCCTCTGGGTAGTGGTAGGTGACCTTTTTCTCGCGCTTGCGCTTAACGTTCGGCGCAACCTCGTCACCAGCCTCAACCGGGTCACCATCGTCATCCTGATCAACCTCAGCCGCGGCCTCAACCACGGTGTCATCATCAAAGGAGTCGCCACCAATCAGCGCTGCGGTATCGCCCTCTTCGGCGATTGCCTCAAGCTCCAGCTCCTCCTCGGTGACGCGCTCATCCTTCAGGGTGATGGTCAGGCCCTTGTTCAGGAAAGCCATCTCCTGCAGGCGGCGAGCAATGGTGTCGTAGTTGAACTCAACCGTTTCAAAGATCTCCGGGTCCGGCCAGAAACGGATGGTGGTGCCGGTGCCGCGAGCGTTGCCGCCCTCAACCAGCGGCTCGGGCTTGGCAGCCTCGAACTTCTGAATCCAGTGCTTGCCGTCGCGCTTAATGTCCGCCTCAACGCGGGTGGACAGTGCGTTCACCACGGAAATACCCACGCCGTGCAGACCACCGGAAACGGCGTAAGACTCCGAGTCAAACTTGCCGCCGGCGTGCAGCTGGGTCATAACAACCTGGACAGTTGGTGCGCCCGACGGGTGCATCTCCACCGGGATGCCGCGGCCGTTGTCTACGACCTGCACTCCACCGTCTTCAAGCAGGGTGACATCGACGCGATCCGCATACCCCGCCATCGCCTCATCTACAGAGTTGTCCACAACCTCCCACACCAGGTGGTGCAGGCCGCGCACACCGGTGGAACCGATGTACATGCCAGGACGTTTACGGACGGCCTCCAGGCCCTCCAGGATGGTGATCGATGAGGCGTCATAATGCGGTACTTGTTCAGCCACGGAAAGGGACTCTCCTCTTTTATTCTTCACAAGCGCCCATAGGCGCGTTTAACCCCTTGTATCTTACACGCTTGTGGGGCCATGCCTTGGCAGCACTCGAATCCGTCAGAGGGCGTTTTGTGCGCTTATCCGTAAGTGTCGCGCGGCCCGCGGCCTTTCACATGGAGCGGACCCTTGCGCCAGGACGGCGTCTTCGGCCCGTAAATGTGCAGTTTGGTCACCACTTCGGGCCCCACCTTGTCTGCAATGAGCCGCAGCACGGTGGATTGCATGTATTTCAGCTGCGTGGCCCAGGCGGTGGTGTCGCATTCGATGTGCACCTCACCGTCCTTAATCATGTGCACGGTGGTGTGCTGCGCGATTTTCGCACCCACCAGGGTTTCCCAGTTGCCCATGACCCAGCCGTAGGCCATGTTTTCGCTCCACTCGCGGCGCTTAATCTCCCTTCCCACCAGCGAGTTAAAGGAGCTCACCCGCATGCGGCGCGGGATCGCTCGCCCATCCAGCCCGGTTGGTCGCCCGGGGCCTTTCTTGCTTATCGACGCCCCGTCGAACCCCCCAACCTCCAACCCCGGCACCAGCGCTTCAGTGGTTGGGGCGCCAAGTGCTGCAGCGCTTCGCTTCGGCACCGGCAGTGTGCCTTGGCGCGAAAGATCCGGAACGCGCCCGCCGCGCTTGCGCGCCATCTCGCGGGTGAGAAGAAACGTGGTTTTAACCAGATCCTGCAATTGCACTCACCCCGTTATCCATGGTCACCGTGTAGCGCGCGGCCACGGCATCGTGCAGGTTAGCGGGCAAGTCATCGCCCACCGCCGCCGTGATCAGCACTTGCTCTGCTTCTTCGGCAACGTGGACTAAACGCTCGCGTCTTTTAGCATCCAGCTCCGCAAATACATCGTCCAAGATCAGCACGGGTGCCGATCCCTGCTCAGAGAGCAACTGGTACTCCGCCAAATGCAGCGACAGTGCGTACGACCACGTTTCGCCGTGGGAGGCGTAACCCTTCGCCGGTGTGTTACCAAGCATGAGCACCAGGTCATCGCGGTGCGGACCCACCAACGTGGTGCCGCGGTCAATTTCCTCTTTCCTGCGCCGGCCCAACTCTGCCAGGAGCGCCGCCTCAAACGTTGCCGGATCACGCTCTTCGCCTAAGCCTTCGCCTAAACCAACGGTGGATTTGTAGCGAACGCTTGCGGGGCGCGACTCCGGCGCCACGCTGGCGTAGGCGGAGGTGATCAGGGGCGCTAGGGCGTCGATAAGCAAGAGGCGCGCGGTTATCAACTGGCTACCCAAGCTGGCAAGCTGGGCGTCCCACACATCGAGTGTGGAAAGTGCCGCCGCACCCGATTCATCCTGGTAGCCGCGGCGCAACACCATGTTTGAGGTGCGCAAAAGGGCGTTTCGCTGGCGCAGCACCCGGTCATAATCCGCCCGCACCCCACCAATCCTTGGTGTACGAAGCGAGAGCAACTCATCCAAAAAACGGCGACGCTCCGCGGGCTCACCAACCACAAGCCGCAGGTCCTCCGGCGAAAACAACACCGTACGCAACACGCCCAAAACCTCGCGCGGACTTTTCAGACGCGTGCGGTTGATCTGCGCCTGGTTCGCACCCGCGGCCTTAATCAGCAGGTGGGTGGTCAGCGCGCGGTCATTATTAATCGTGGTCGCGGAAACACGAGCGTTGTCCTGACCAGTGCGAATCAGCGGCGTGTCCGTAGACACCCTGTGGCTGCCCAGGTGCGAGGTGTAATACACCGCCTCAACGATGTTGGTCTTGCCATGCCCATTGCGGCCAGCAAAGACCGTCACCCCCGGCTCAAGGTCCAGATGCAACTCCGGCCACGAGCGGAAATCCCGCAGATCCAGCTCAGAGACAAACACTTAATCCGGCACTTAACCTGGCTTAACCCGGCAGACGCACCGGCATCAGCAGGTACGTGAAGTAAGTGTCCGGGGTGGGGAACGTGCCGTCCGCATTCGCCTCCGGAAGCTCCTCCGGCTCCGGCACCATAATCGCCGGGCGCGAAGACTCCGTGAAGCCAAACATCACACGATCCGTGCCAATCACGCCAAGGCCATCACGCAGGTAACCAGCGTTAAAGGCGATAAGCAGCTCATCTTCACCAGTGAACGCAGCCGGGATGGTCTCAGACGCCTCACCGGAATCCGCACCAGACGCGTACAGCGTGAGCTCGCCCTGCTTAAAGTGCAGGCGGATCTGCGCATTACGGTCCGCCACCAGCGACACACGACGAATGGATTCCATCAGCGGCGAAATCTCCACCGTGGCAATGGACGTGTGCGTCTTCGGAAGCAGCGGCGCCACATTCGGGAAGTCCGCATCCAGCATGCGCGTGGTGGTTTCGCGGTTGCTCACGTGCAGACCAAACAGGCCGTCCGCACCAACATTGTCCGCACCACCGACGGCGATCTCCACCGGCTCTTCGATATGCGTATCCAGCGTGCGGGCGTTATCCAGCAGCGTCTTCGCCGGGATCAGCAGCTTCGCCTCAACGTTTGGTGAGGTCGGCTCCCACTCCAAGGAACGCAACGCCAAACGGAAACGGTCCGTAGCCGTCAGCTTCAGATGCGTGCCGTTTACCTCCATGTGGATACCGGTAAGCATTGGAAGCGTGTCATCACGACCAGCAGCAGACGCCACCTGAGTCACTGCCGCGGTCAGGGCGGCTGGCGAAATCTTGCCCGTGACCTCCGGCAAGCTCGGCAGCTGCGGGTAATCATCCAAACCCATCAATGGCAGCTCAAACCTTGCCGAACCACCTTTGAGCTGCAGCTTGTTGCCGTTAGTGGAAACCTCCACCGGGCCAGAGGGCATATTTGCGACGATATCCGCCAACAACTTACCCGCCACCGCTACACGACCCGGCTGATCAATATCGGCGTTGATGCGAACCTTGCTGGAAACCTCATAGTCAAAGCCCGCGAACTCCAAACCGTGATCATCAGCCGTAATCACAACAGCGCGAAGCACCGGCTGAGTGTTTTTCGTAGGCAGGGAGCGCGCAACCCACGAGGCAGCCTCAGAAAGATCTTCTTTCTGAACACGGAATGACACTGAGCTCTCAACCATGGCGCGCGCTGGCCCCCTTTAAACAAGATTCTTGGAATTACCGTTTTCACTCTAGGCAACCACGGCACAAATCTCACGCGAGGGGTCCCAGAAGTTTTGTAATTCGCTCGCTTGCCGACGAACTGTGCACAGCCCCTGTTTCTCCTAATGAATTACAAGTAAAAGAGTTGGTAAGAACAGTAAGTCCTGTGCAATCTGTGGATAACGTGTTGTTTGCGCAGCTCATGAGTCCCGTCGAGGGTGTGAGTGGCGTGTGGACAATGTGTGGATGAACGGCTGCGCGCTGTGGATAGATTTCAGCCATGGAATTCCATCCACATTTCGCCGGCGAGTTGTCCACCGATTACTCACAAGAATTTGTTGTTTGTCCCCAGGGGGTGAGCGGGGCTGGCGGTGTTGCGGCGTTGCGCTGCAGCCTATGAATTACACAAGCGTAATTACACAGGTGTGGATAAGTCTGTGGATAACTGTGAAATGTTGCGGTTTGTGCAGTTCACAGGGCTGAACTTCAGCCTTGCGTGCTTGTGGCTTAGCGTGCCTCTCGACCAGTGGGGGACCTTTTTGTAATTGCGGCAGCATGTTGCCAAACCGGGGATAGTTGCATTGGCTGTCAGGTAATTGCCAGGTTCGGGGCCTGTTTGGGCTTTGCCAGGGTGGGATCGTGTTGTGCCACTAGCAGATAATGATTTCGGCCTCGCGTTTCCCCAGGTCAGTTGTCTTTACTCACCGCGTTTTTTGCAATGTCTGCTAGTGCCCTTCTGCCAGTCGCCCTGCTGTCAGTCGCCCTTCTGCCAGTGGCCTCGTCATGGATGCCGAGCGGGCCCGGTGGGCTCCGTGTCCAATAAGCCCCGTGTCCAATGAGCCCGTGTCCAAAGAGTGACTGGACATGAGAAATGTCGTCTAGCAGGCAGCGAAACCCTGCTAGACGACATTGAAAACTGGCCTCCATTCCCCCAGGTCGAATGTGGAGACATTTGGCGGATTTTGCGTTGTCGTCTAGCGGCCGGTGCTGAGTGCTAGACGATAATGACAAAAGACCAGGTCGCGGCTCGGGTGAGCCCGGAAGGAAGGCGGGCAGGCCGGGCAGGCAGGGCGAGTGCGTTAGGCGCCGCGGGCGCGGTTCTTCACAATCTGGGTGAGCTCTTGGATTTCGTCGTACGTCTCACGGTTTTCCGTCATCTCCTTGCGGATCTTGCGGTCCGCGTACATGACGGTGGTGTGGTCTTTGCCGCCGAACTCGTCGCCAATCTTGGGCAGCGAAAGCTCGGTCAGCTCGCGGCACAGA
Organism: Corynebacterium riegelii; assembly: GCF_016728505.1. Lineage (GTDB taxonomy): Bacteria > Actinomycetota > Actinomycetes > Mycobacteriales > Mycobacteriaceae > Corynebacterium > Corynebacterium riegelii. The sequence goes on along the minus strand of NZ_CP068159.1, from coordinate 673,300 downwards.
TACATGGCAATCTGGCGCGCGTGGGCCACCTGCCTGGTCTTTCCGGCGCCAGTGAGTTGGTCGACGGCCACGCTGAAGTACTCCGCCGCGGCCTCTTTGATGGCGGTGGCGGTGATGTGGATATCGCTTTCGTCGGGAAGAATGTCCCGAAGCGCAACCTGGGCAACTTCCATGGTGATTGGCTCATTGATCAGCGAAGAGTACGCAGAGACGCGGATTAGGGCGCCTTCGAGCTCGCGGATGGAGCTTTGGAACTGCGTGGCAATGAGTTCGAGGACGTCGTGACTGACGTGCGTGCCGTCCGCAGCTGCCTTTTTTAGCAGAATCGCGATGCGAGTTTCCAGGTCTGGCGGCTGAATATCGGTGATGAGGCCGCCTTCGAAGCGGGTACGTAGGCGGTCTTCAAGCGTGGTCAGCTGACGCGGCGGCCGGTCAGAGGACAAAATGATCTGCTTGTTGGACTGGTGCAGCGCATTAAAGGTGTGGAAGAACTCTTCCTGGGTGCCTTCCTTGCCTTCGAGGAACTGGATGTCATCCACCATCAGAATGTCCAGGTCGCGGTAGCGGCGCTTGAAGGATTCCTGACGGTCATCACGCACGGAATTGATGTAGTCATTGGTGAATTCCTCCGATGACACATATTTAATGCGCAAGTTTGGCTGCAGCACACGCGCGTAGTTGCCGGCAGCGTGCAGCAAGTGGGTCTTGCCCAGGCCGGAACCACCCCAAATAAACAGTGGGTTGTAAGCACGGGCTGGATTCTCTGCGACGGCCACCGCTGCACCATTGGCAAAGCGGTTGGAAGAGCCAATAACAAAGTTTTCGAAGGTGTACTTCGGGTTCAGGCTGGCTTCGCGGTCAGGGTCGTGAGCAGGCTTTTCACGCGGAATGCGCTGCGGGACGACGGGGTGTGCGCTACCACTTGCCGCGACCTGCTGGGCGTGCATCTGCGCAAGCTCATCAAGACCCATCGGCATTTGCTCCCCCACCGGGGTCTGTGCCGTTTGGCTGGATGCCCACTGCTCCTGGACTGGCGGGATCTCGGGTTCCGGTTCAGGCGCGGCCATGGTTACCGCAAGTGTGCAGGGCGTTCCCAAACGCGACTGCAGCAGTGCGGTGATGTGCGGCGCCAGCGACTCCTCTACTACTGACTTGGCTGCGGCATGCGGTGCAGTGACTACGGCATAGCCGTTGACCAGCACTTCCGGGCGCACCAACTGGAGGTAGGCGCGCTGCTGGTGGGTCAGCGTGGGTACGGATGAGTTGGGACGCTCAGAAAGTTGCAACAACTCCGCAACGAGGTCACGCCACAGTGACTCGAGTTGCTGATCGGCCACGGCAGCTCCTCACAAGAATTAACAGCAATTCACAAGTTAGGTCTGGACTGATAAGCCCGCGACCTCATGTTCCACAAGGTTATACACACCTGTGGATAACTCTATCCACCGGGGTTATCCACAGGAGTGTGTTTACCTGTGGATAACTGTGAGTTTCTGTGTACAACGCTTGTACCTGCAGAAACTAGCGGAATTTCGCGAAAGTCTCAACTAGAACTTCACAGTTATCCACAGGACTCCACAATTGGGGTCTGTGATTTTGTGGTGATAAAACATTGTTACCGCGTCCGACCTCGCACTGTCTAACAAATGCCTGTGAGTACCCCTGTGGATAACTTTCGCGCTCGAACACGTGTGTTGCACATAAATGAATAGACAATTATTGTGGCGCTGGATGGCTCGGCGATTCGCCCTCCCACCTGCAGAAAAACACACTGTTGTAATTCCGGGGGTACCCAAAAGAAAGGTTCCAACATGCGGCGCGGCGATTTGTAGCAACGCCTTTCCATCACGTACCCTGACATGGTCTGTCACATCAGTGACTTCTGGAGAGCACCTTCCCGGGACGGTGCATGCGAGCGAGATGATCCACATCACGCACCGCAATCTCACTTACAACGTTTCACCACCGGACGGCCCAGGCCCCGGAGCTGGTGCACACGCGGGGAATCCGCGTGAGTACAAGCTGGCCGTTCGTGCAACCGAAGGAGTATTTCCGTGTCTAAGCGGACTTTCCAGCCGAACAACCGCCGTCGCTCCCGCAAGCACGGCTTCCGTGCTCGCATGCGTACCCGTGCCGGCCGCGCCATCATCTCCGCGCGCCGCAAGAAGGGCCGCGCAAAGCTGAGCGCATAAGAGCGCTTAAGCCTATAACCAACGCGCGTGTTACCCCGCCCGCACAAACTGACCTCGTCCGCTGACTTCAAGCAGACGATGCGTCGAGGAGTGCGCGCGGGGTCTCGCACATTAGTGGTGCATGTTTACGCCCGCGAAGATCTTGTTGTACGCGGCGGGCCCCGCTTCGGCCTGGTTGTGAGCAAACAAGTCGGCAACGCTGTAATAAGGCATGCGGTGTCCCGGAGGTTGAGGGCTGTGGTGCTTGCGGGGGGCGTCGATAAGCTTAAGCCCCACCACGATGTAGTGGTGCGAGCACTACCACCGGCAGCAACCGCAACCAGCGAAGAGCTGGCCCGGGAGTTTGTATCCGCGCTGGCCAGGGCGTTGAAGAAGCGCTAAATGCCGTACTTCAACTTCCTGGGCGAGGAAATCCCCCGAGCCAAAGGGCCCCTAGCGAAAGCCATGGTGGGCGCCGTGCGTGGTTACCAAAAATACCTCTCGCCCCTTAAGATGGGTGGCACTTGTCGCTTTATGCCTGTATGCAGCGCGTATGCGCTTGAGGCCGTATCACGTCACGGAGCTGTGCGAGGTGGCGCGATGGCAGCGGCACGAGTGTGTAAGTGCGGCCCGTGGCACCCCGGGGGATACGACCCGGTACCCGGCAGCGCGGGCGAAGCGGAAAAGACAACGAGGAGAAACACCGAACAGTGCTGAACTTTATTTACTGGCCAATCTCGTGGGTGCTGCGGTTCTGGCACGAAGCCCTCGGCTTTGTCCTGCCCAAAGATTCCGGCATCTCCTGGATCCTGGCCATTGTGCTTTTGACCTTTACGGTGCGCATCTTCCTGGTTAAACCCATGGTCAACCAGATGCGCTCCATGCGCAAGATGCAAGAAGTACAGCCGCGGATGCAGGAAGTCCGCGAGAAGTACAAAAACGACCAGACAAAAATGGCCGAAGAAATGCGCAAGCTGCAGAAGGAAATGGGTGTCAACCCATTGGCCTCCTGCATCGTGCCGCTGGTGCAGATGCCAATCTTCCTTGGCCTGTTCCACGTGCTGCGCTCCTTTAACCGCACCGCGCGTCCGAACGACCCGCTGAGCGTTGAGGTAAACCGTGAGACCGCCAACTACGCCTTCCCAGCGGAAGACGTGCAGTCCTTCCTGGACGCCAACTTCTTCGGCGTGCCGCTGTCGGCCTACATGTCTATGCCGGAAGCCGCGTTCGAGGCGTTTACCGGCGTTGACCTGACGCGAACCCACATCATTGCGGTCTGCTTGCCGCTGGTGATCATCTCCGCAGTGTTCGTGCACTTCAACGCGCGTATTTCCATCAACCGTCAGAATGAGCGCCGTGCAGCTGGCAAGGTTGCCGCACCGACTGGTGATACTGCGAAGATGATGGAATCCCAGATGGGCATGATGAACAACATGATGCTGTGGATCATGCCGATCATGATTCTGGCGTCCGGCTTCCTGTGGCACGTTGGCCTGCTGTTCTACATGCTGGCCAACAACGTGTGGACCTTCTTCCAAACCCGCATTGTCTACGACAAGATGGATAAGGAAGAGGAAGCGGAAGAGGCAGCGAAGCGTGAGGCTAAGCGTGCATCCGCACCTGTGGTTGGTGCCCGCACGGTGGATAAGCGCACCAAGAAGCAGCGCAAGCAGGGCAAGTAAGGCCAGTAGCCTACGAACTTCACACCACATTCCGGCAGCGTCGGCCCTTCGGGCCGGGGTTGCCGGTTTTTTGTTGCCTACCTGCGGATATGGCGGCGGCTGTATGGTGTGTGGCGGCGTTGACTAACATCTAGGGAACAACAGCCTGCCTATGCAGAACGCCCACGTGAGCAAGGAGTACACAGCCGTGTCAGATCAGTTGCCCGAAATAGCCAAAGAGGTCTTTGGGGACCGCTTCAACCTTGCGGTGGCGTACCACGACTCGCTGGCAACAACGGCTGCGGAACGTGGGTTCATCGGCCCGAAGGAAGTGGAGCGCCTGTGGGAGCGCCACATCCTCAATTGCGCGGTGGTTGGTGAGGCATTCGCTCCAGATCTCAAAGTGGCGGACATCGGTTCCGGCGCCGGACTGCCGGGCATCCCGCTGGCTATCGCGCGCCCAGACTTGCAGATCACGCTGATTGAGCCGCTGCTGAAGCGCTCGGTGTACTTGGGCGAGGTCAAAGAGGCGCTGAACCTGGATAACGTCACCGTGGTCCGCGGCCGTGCTGAGGAGCAGAAGAAAGGCCAGTTCGACGCGGTAACCTCCCGTGCCGTGGCGCCGCTGGGCAAGCTCGCCGGGTGGTCTTTGCCGCTGGTGAAACATGGGGGGCAGATGGTGGCGTTGAAGGGGGCGTCGGTAAGCGAAGAGCTCGAACGCGACCGTAAGGAAGTGACCAAGGCCGGCGGCGGGGACGCGGAGATTTTCACGGTGGGGGCGGCGCTTGCAGAGCCGACCACGTTGATCAGGATTGTGCGGAGGTAGGCCATGAGCAACGTGCGCTTATTTACGGTGGCAAACCAAAAAGGTGGCGTGGGTAAAACCACCACGAGTGTCAACATCGCTGCCGCCCTGGCCAAGCAAGGCCACAAGGTGCTGGTGGTGGATTTGGATCCGCAGGGCAACGCCTCGACCGCACTGGGTGCGGAGCATACCTCCGGCACGCTGTCCTCCTACGAGATCCTGATCGGGCATGCAACGCCGGAGGAGGCTATGCAGCCGAACCCGGACAACCCGAACCTGTTCTGCATCCCCGCAACCATTGACCTGGCCGGTGCTGAGATTGAGCTGGTCAGCATGGTGCGCAGGGAGTACCGGCTTTACGACGCTTTGAGGCGCGGCTTCCTCGAATCACACGGATTCGACTACGTCTTCATCGACTGCCCGCCGTCTTTGGGCCTGCTCACCATCAACGCGATGACCGCGGTGGATGAAGTGATGATTCCGATTCAGTGCGAGTATTACGCGCTTGAGGGCGTAGGCCAGCTGCTGAACAACATCGGCATGATCCGTGAACACCTGAATCAGAACCTGCACATTGCGGCTGTGCTGCTGACTATGTACGACGCACGCACGAAGCTTGCCGCCGACGTTGCGGAGGAAGTGCGCAGCCAGTTCGGTGAAGTGGTGCTGCGCAACATGATCCCGCGCTCCGTGAAGGTCTCAGAGGCGCCCGGCTTTGGCCAGACGGTTGTGGAATATGACCCGACCTCGCGCGGCGCGTTGGCCTACATTGATGCTGCGAAGGAACTTGATACGCGCGGTGATTACACACCGCACCCCACCACCGGGCCGATTGGTGTCAGTCCGGAGGTATACGCCCAGCTAGATGCGGATTCAAACTACGAGATCGAGGAGGACTAAACAATGGCACAGGAACGCAAAGGCGGCCTTGGCCGCGGCCTGGGTGCGTTGATCCCCTCGGCCCCGGCACAGATGGACAAGTCCGGCAAGACCGGCGGCATTGGTGGCGGGGCGTCCGACATCATCTTTGGCAAGGCGAAGCCGGCCGAGGAGGAAAAGCCTGCTCAGGCAGCCAAGCCGGCTAAGCCGAAGCGTCCGAAGGGTGCCCCGAAGGTTGGTGTGAAGGGTGCGCCGACGGTGGCGGCGAGCGCGGAGAACGCGCTTTCCCCGATGCCGGTCGGTGGCGCGCGCTACCAGGAGATCCCGCTTGGCCAGATCATCCCGAACCCGAAGCAGCCGCGCCAGGTCTTCGATGAGGACGACCTGGCGGAGCTGGTCCACTCCATCCGTGAGTTCGGCTTGCTGCAGCCGATCGTGGTGCGCGATACGCGCGAGGGCTTCGAGCTCATCATGGGTGAGCGCCGTTGGCGCGCGGCCTCCAAGGCGGGCCTCAAGCACATCCCGGCTATCGTGCGCGAGACCTCCGATGAGGACATGCTGCGCGACGCCCTGCTGGAGAACATCCACCGCGTCCAGCTCAACCCGCTGGAAGAAGCGGCCGCCTACCAGCAGCTTTTGCAGGAGTTCGGCGTGACCCAGGAGCAGCTGGCTGACAAGCTTGGCCGCTCGCGCCCAGCGGTGACCAATGCGATTCGTCTGTTGGGGTTGCCGGTTGCGGTGCAACGCCGCGTGGCAGCCGGTGTGCTGTCCGCCGGCCACGCCCGTGCGCTTTTGGGCATCAAGCTTGGCGACGCCACAACCAACGCCCAAGACACCCTCGCCGAGCGCATTGTGGCCGAGGGCTTGTCTGTTCGCGCAACCGAAGAAGCCGTGACCCTGATCAATAACAACGGCCAAGTCCCGGAGAAGCCGAAGCGCACCCCGACGCCGCAGCCGGAGTACCTGCAGACCGCCGCTGAGCGCCTGGCGGATGTGTGGGATACCAAGGTGTCCGTGACCATGGGCAAGCGCAAAGGCAAGATCGTCGTGGAGTTCGGTGACCGCGATGACTTTGAGCGAATCATGGAGCTCATGCAGGGGTAATTAGCTTCTGGATTCCATCAATGATTGAATCTGATGTAAACTCTCGGGCGTGAATAGTGCGGAGATTCAGCAGCTCATAGCGCGAGGGGAATCCCTGTCGGTTGCATTCGCGCGCCGAGTTTCATCCGCATACATCAATGAGCGACGATTGATTGAAACAATGGCGTGCTTGGCCAACGCCGACGGCGGGACGCTGCTCATCGGGGTGGACAAGGACGGTACCGTCAGCGGCTGCTACCCCTTCCATGGCGAGACGACCGACCCGGCGCAACTCGCCGCAAGCGTCTTCCGGCATACCTCCCCCTCCCTTCCCGTGACCGTCTCGGTGGTACGTGTGGACGGCAAGGACGTCGTGGCGGTCCACGCGGACGCCGCCGCAAGCCCCGTGGCAACCAAGTGGGGTGTGTACCGCACGCGCCGCCTTAACGCGCAGGGCACCCCGGAGTGCGTTGGCATGGACCCGGCGTATCTGTTCACCCGCTACCGCGACGCCAACGGGATGGACTGGGCACTGGCGCCCGCCGCGGGGGCCTCGCTTGCAGACGTCAACCCGGACGCCATCAGCACCTACCGGGCACACCTCCAGGCCGCTCACCTGCGAGAACTTGGTGATGAAGCACTGCTTCGCGCACTGGGCTTCTACAACGACTCCGCAGAACCGCTCAGCCTCGGAGCTATTGCGTTATTTGGTCACAGTGACGCTCTGCAGCGCTTCCTCCCCTACCACGGTCTGACTGTTGCGGATCGCCGCGTGCGCCCGGGCGCCACCCCGAAGACGATGCGCAGCCAGGCGCCACTTGCGCTGATGCTCGATGATCTCAGCCGCAACGTCGACACGTTCGGCGCCGCCTACCCGCTTGTGATCAACGCACTACTGCACAGGGACTACTTCATGCCCGGCCCCGTGTACGTGGCGTTGGACCAGCGCGGTGCCAAAGTCACCAGCCCGGGGCCTCTCCCCCGCGGCGTGGATGGCACTGGCGGGGTCCACGCGCCGCGCTCCATGTATCTGACCAGCGCAATTGCCCACACCGGGCTCACCCCGGGCGCCGGCACCGGCCTGGCCACGCTTGCCCAGGACGGACACGCTGTGAGTTTTGAAGGCAGCCACGACCAGGCGGTCGTAGCCAGCCTCCCCTGGGCAACCACAACGAGCAACACAACAAGCAGCGCCACAGGAACAGCAGTCAACGCCACCGGCAATGAGGCGCGCGTGCTCAAGATGATGGGCAGGGTGGGTGACGAAGGGGCGTCGAGTAGCACGATTGCCCAAATGGCGGGCTTAAGTAAACAACAGGCCTACCGTGCGCTGCGTAAACTTGTGGATCAAGGCGTGCTCAGGCGAACCGGCGAGACCCGGACCACGCTCTACCTGCAGCTCTAGGAGCTACGCCCGTTCCTCGCGCAGCAAGTCAGAGAAGTTGTACGTGCCGGTCGGCTGGTCATCCATCTCCATCAGGTAGAGACGCTTCACCGCAACCACAATCGCCTCCGCAATTGCGTCGCGTTGCTTCGGATCTGTCAACACGGCAACGTCGCCAGGATTGGTCACATACCCCAGCACTACCTCAACGGTAGGCATCTGCGTCATGCGCAGCATGTCCCACGTGCGGGCGTGGTTGTGGCAATTCTGCAGGTCAGTGCGTGCAGCGATCTCGCGCTGAATGAATCCGGAGAGCACTTCGCCGGTCATGGAGGACGTGCCCTGCTCAGAACCAAAGTAAAACGTGGCGGTACCGTTGGCCTTCTCGTTGGCGTAGCGGTCCAGCTTCAGCGAAATCACAACGTCAGCGCCAAACCCATTCGCCAAATCAGCACGGGCCTTCGTCGACGGGTTATCCCCACGCGGCCGGGACAGGATCGTCTCCATCCCCGCGGCAACCATGCGGCCCTCAATACGGCCAGCGAGATCCCACAGAATCTCTTCCTCATGAATCTCACCAAAACGCCCGGATACCGCCGAACCGTGGTCGTCCCCGCCAAGCGCTGGGTCAATCACCACACGCTTGCCGGACAGGTGCGGACCCGCCTGGCGCACATGCTCACGCTCACGAATATTGTGCGCGGAACCGCCAGTAATCCGACGGCCCAAAAGGCTCAGCGCACGCAACGTCTCCGGGCCGCAGACGCCGTCATCCTCAAGACCGGTGTCCAGCTGGAAGTTCGCCACAGCCTCATGCGTATCCGGGCCAAAGCGCCCATCCACACGATGCTGATAAAAGCCCAGTTCATGCAGCTGATTCTGCAGCTGCGTCACATCATCGCCCACCATGAGCTGGCCCGGCTGATAACTCAGCACACGCGCGCCCAACTTGTAGGACGCCTCGCGCAGCTCACGCAGCGTCAAATCATCGATAGCCCCAGAGGGAACGATGCCGCGGGACTGTTGGAAGGCGCGGATGGCTTGCTCCAACGCAGCGTCGAAAAGCATCTCCTGCTTCGAAAACTGCCTTGAGTTAAAGCTGCCAACACTGCCCTCAAAGCCCTCAAGAACGCCGATGCGAGCAAGCGCGGTGCGGACCTCAGCCACACGCGCGCTCGAATCACCGACGCGAAGAATTTCCGGCATATTACATCTGCGCCTGGAGGCGCTTAACAATCTCACTCTTCGGACGAACGCCGACAAACTCATCGACCTTCTCGCCGCCCTTGAACAGCAAGACAGTCGGGATGGACATGACCTGGAACATCGCGCCAAGGGTGCGTTCCTGGTCAACATTGACCTTGGCAACCTTGACCGAATCGCCCATCTCCGTGGCAATTTCGTCCAGAATCGGGCCGAGCTTCTTGCATGGGCCGCACCATTCGGCCCAGAAGTCCACCAGCACAGGGGTGTCGGCGTCTACCACCTCAGATTTGAAGGTGGCCTGGGTGACATCAATTGGAGCGTTCATAGCCTCACATCCTAGTTGGGCGACCGGCAAAGGTGTTACAGCGCGGCCAAGTAATGCTGCGCGTCCAGCGCCGCGCGGCAACCGGAGCCCGCCGCAGTAATTGCCTGACGGTAGGTTTTGTCCACCAAGTCACCCGCCGCGAACACGCCCGGAACACTCGTTGCCGTGGACGGATCCGCCACCGTGACGTACCCGCCCTCATCCACGGCCACCTGGCCCTCAAGGAACCCGGAGCGCGGATCGTGCCCGATAGCCACAAACAGCGCCGTGGCGTCCAGCACGGACTTCTCCCCGGTCACCGTGTTCACCACGTTCAGGCCCTCGACCTTTCCGCCGCCGTCAACCACGGATTCCACAACGGTGTTGGTGAGGAACTCAATCTTCTCGTTCTCACGCGCGCGCTCCAGCATGATTTTGGAGGCACGGAAGTTCTCCGAGCGGTGAATCAGCGTGACCTTGGAGCCGAACTTGGTCAGGAAGGTGGCCTCCTCCATCGCGGAATCACCACCACCAACAACGGCAATGTGGTGGTCCTTGAAGAAGAAGCCGTCACAGGTTGCGCAGGTGGACACGCCGCGGCCGGTCAGCTCCTCCTCACCCGGCACACCCAGGTGGCGCGGCGCTGCACCCGTGGCCAAAATCACGGCCTTGGCCTGGTAGACCTCATCATCCACGTAGACCTTCTTCAGGCCGGTGTCGGAGAAATCCACCCGAGTCACCAGCTCACTGCGCAGATCCGCACCAAACTTCTCAGCCTGCTCGCGCATATTCTCCATCAGATCCGGGCCCATCACGCCCGCATCAAAGCCGGGGAAATTCTCCACCTCGGTGGTGTTCATCAACTCGCCGCCGTACTCATACCCTTCAAAGACCAGCGGTTTCAGCTCCGCACGCGCGGCATAAATCGCCGCCGTGTAGCCTGCCGGGCCGGAGCCCACAATGATCAGGTCGTGCACAGGGGCATCTTGCTTATCGACGCCGTCTGCAACCGCATTCGCACCAAGGTTGCCCACGTTAATAAATCCCGGATTCGTCATAGCTACGTAGTGTAGCGGCGCGGTACACATACGCCCCAGCGAGTTACGCTTCAGCCACAGCCGCAGCAACCAGCTCGCGTGCGCGGAAGCGGCGAGACTTCACCGTACCGGGACGAACACCCAGTTTGGTGGCGGCGGATTCGACGCTCATCCCGTAGACGTCTATAAGCAAAAGCGCCTTGCGATGCGTGGAGGGAAGATTCGCCACCGCCTGACGCAACGCCAGGAAAGACTCCACCGTTGTCGTCGGATCATGCGACAAGAAACGGTGATTGTCCTGGGTGATCGTCTCCCCATCGTCATAACTGACCACGTTGCCGTTCCTGGTTTCCGTACGACGGTAAAAGTCATACGCCACATTGGTCACCGTGCGGTGCAGCCACGTGGTCATCTTCGCCTCCCCGCGGTACGTGTGCATACTGCGGCTGGCGCGAAACAGCGCCTCCTGGACAATGTCCTGGGCGTCAAACTCATCGCGCGCGTAACTGCGTGCAGTGTAAAACATGCGCTGGTGGTGGCGCTTCACAATCACGCGAAACGCACGGACGTCGCCATTTACGTAGTCAGAAGCCAGCTGGATGTCGGAGCGGTGCGGCATAGTTCCCCCTGTGTATCCCCCGAAAAAACATGACGGGTTTAACTATGCCCTGCCGCGGTGCCGTTGCGCTACAAAATGCGTGCACACTTTAGTGGACACGGGTTGCGTGAGCCCCCTCCCCACACGTTTGCAGCTACCTAGACCCGGCTACCAAGTCCCAAATCGCTTAGTAGCTGCATGTAGGTAGCTGCATTTAGGTTTGGGGCGGGGTTTGGGGCCGTGCAGCCCGCCGCACCTACTTCATGTAGCCGATGAGCGAGACGTTGCGCAGCGTCGCCTCACCAGCACCAGTACCGTCTTCACGCGGCGGCAGGTAGATCACCACGCCGCTGACCTCGCGCGCTTCGACGTCGATGTTGTTTTGGCCCTTGTGCAACGTGCCGCTGGCCAGCAGTGGGAACTGCGACCACTGCTCGCGAGTGATACCGGAACCAGCAGAGCCGTCAGAGCCGCCAGAAAAGTCGGCGGGGAGGCCGTAGATTTCGTAGGGGCCGGTGTCGGTTGGGGCGTCGATAAGCATGTGCTCAAGGCGGAACGGGCCGGTGACATCGCCGCCGCGAAGGACCACCGCAACGTCGCGGGTGGTGGTCCAGGAGGTGGTGTTGTCCTGGTCCACGATGTTGTGTACTTGGCCGTCCACAGGCGTGCCGTCGGGGTTCACCGCGGCGGCGAGCAGCGGGCGGATGACCACGGGCAGTGTGGAGGCCTCGGTGGTGGTCGGGTGCGGCGCGCTGGTGGTGGCGCCGACCGGGCTGACGGGGCCGTCGGATTCTTCGCTGCTGAACGTGCCGATGAGGTAGGCGGTTAGGGCCGCGATCATGATGACGGCCGCCACCGCAATAGCGGTCAGCAGCGCCACGACGACCGGGCTGAAGCTGCCGGCGCCGAAGCCGCCGCGCAGTGCGTCCGGGTCGTCTTCGGGTTCCTCGGCTGCCGGCGCGAAGTCCAGCGCGGCCGAGGCGTCCGGAGCAGCTTCCGCATCCGTTTCAGACACAGACTCCGTCACGGTCCCCGGCAGGTTCGCTTCCCTGCGCAGGGCGGCTTGGAGGTCGCGGAAGTCGTGGGTTTCAATTGCGTCGGCGTCTACAAGCGCACGCGTGTTGCGTGTGATCTCTTCAAGCGCATCGGAGTTCACGTTGGCGGTGAGCAGCTCCATGGCGGAGGCGAAGCTCGCGGCGTCTGTCACTGCGGAAGAGCCGGGCAGCACGGCCGGGAACGCCAGGCGGATTTTGCCCTCGGTGTCCACGCGCAGGCGCTGGCGGTTGTCCAGACCAAGCGGCACGTCCACGTTGCGGGCGGCGGCCATGGCACCGGCCAAAGGCGCAAGCGCGTTGGCCACGGCCTCAGTGTGCAGGGTCTGGCCGGACTCGCACACGGCCTTGACAGAGGTGCCCTCTACCCAGTCCGCCACGATCAAGGCGCCGGTGCGATACGACAGGATTTCAATGTTGTCCGCCACCGCGGGGTGGCCAAGCTTGGCTAGTTTGCGGGTGCGGCGGGCAACGCTTGCGGCGTCAATGGCGGCCTCGCGCGGGCTGGCCGGCGCCATCGGGGAGGCGCCGGTGGTGTCCACAAACGTCAGCGCCACAGGCCGGCCGGTCGCCACCTCGCGGGCCTGCCAGAAGCGGGCGCCGGCGGTGGCGCCGTGGTCCCGGATGAGACGGAAGCGGCCGTCTGAAACCAGCGCGCCCGGCACCAGACGGGGCCCGCGCACAACACCGGCGGACATCGGCGGCGGCACCGGCGAGGCGTTGAACGTATCGGCGGCGAGGAACTGGGTGGACATCTCGCGCGGGTCCACTTCACCGGTGTCAATGGCGCGCTCCTCATCCGGGCGGATGAAGCGGCCCATGCCCGGGATACGTGCCAGCGCGCGGCCCAGGTTCTGCACCTCTGGCAGGCCGGAGCGTGCCAGGACTAGGCCGGTGGCAATGATAAACAGCACGCCCAGGATGCCAACCTCAAACAGGAAGCCAAGCGAAGGCAGGTGGATCAGCTCGCCCAGGAAGTTGGGCATGTCTATGCCGGCAACGTCGCGCACCAGCCAGCGCAGCCCGAACATCCCGGCCACGCCAATGATTGCAGAGGCCATCGCCCAGATAGAGGTGTGCAGCACTGAGCGCATGTCCAGGGTGCCCAGCTTGCGCTTGAGCAGCAGCGCGCCGATTGCGGCACCGGCAACAAACCCGAACCCGTTGGCCGCACCAAGCAGCACCACCACGTGCTCCGGGCGATTGGCTACCAGGGGCGCGAGCATGCTCAGCAGCACCTTGGTCAGGGTGATGCCGGCGATGATGAAGGTGGGTGTCCAGGCCTCTTCACGCGCGTAGAACACGCGCAGGTGCAGCATCACTAGCGCGTACGGGATCAGGGTGAACGCGGCGAAGCTGATGGTAAGCCCTAGGGTGCGCGCGGCCTCTGGGTCGAAGTCGCCGTAGGCAAACAGCGCGTGCCCGATGTCGGGGCCCAGCGCGGTCATGAACACGATGATGGGGATCAACGCGATGAACGTCAGCTTGGTGCCCAGGGTCAGGTCGCGCACTACGGCTTCGTCGTCGCCGTCTGCGGCCTTGCGTGACAGGCGCGGCATAATCGCGGTCAGCAGGGTCACGCCGATGATGCCGTATGGCACCTGCAGCAGCATCCAGTGCTGCTGGTAGATAAACGGCGCGGCTTCGTGTGCGTTGGAGGCAATACGCGTGGTCACAATGTAGCCGGCCTGGCTAATGGCCACGTAGGTGATGATCGCCAGCGCCATGCCGCCGAATTGCTTCAGCCTGTCATCAATACCCCACAGCGGCCGCAGGTTAATCCCCAGCTTGCGCAGCGCGGGCAGCATGATCAGGCATTGCACCACCACACCGGCCGTTGTACCCAAGCCAAGCAGGAGCACATGGGGGTTGCTAATCGACGCCGGCGCGGCCGCATTCAACCGCCCCGGCAGCGCCATATACGCGGCCAACACCGCGATGGAGACAATGTTGTTCGCCACCGGTGCCCATGCGCCTGGCCTGAAGTGTTCCTTGGTGTTCAGGATTGCCATGAACAGGGAGAACATGCCGTAGAAGAAGATCTGCGGCAGCAACAGGTAGGCGAATGAGGTGGATTGGATGACGTTGACCTTGCCTTCGTCATCAAGAAACAGCCTGGTCAGCCAGGGTGCGGTGACGATGGCGACGGTGGTCACCACCACCATCAGGGTCAGCGTCAGCGTGAACAGTTGGCGCACGAAGCGTTCGCCGCGGTCCGGGTCTTCCTTCTCCGCACGCACCAGCACTGGCACCACGAGTGCGGTGAGCACGGAGCCGAGCACGATTTCGGTGATGATGTTCGGCAGCGTGTTGGCGGTGTTGAACGCGGATGCGACGGCTGGGCCGAGCGCCGCACCGATCATCACGGTGCGGATGAATCCGGTGATGCGTGAGATCAGCGTGGCAACGGCCATGGAGCCGGTTGCGCGCACCACGGACTGGCTGGAGTTCTCCTCCGTCGCCTCAGCCTCTTGCGCGGCGGGTGCCTCCAGGGTGGCCACTGCCCCACCACTTGCCCCTGCGAGGGTTTCGCCCTTGGGGCTGGTGGTGAGAAGCGAGCGGTCTGGCTCGCCGGTTTCCGCCACCGGGTCCGGCTTGGGCTCGCGTGGCGCAGGCACGGGCGCGGGCGGTGCCGGCGCAACAATGCGCTTGCGCAGGTTCTCTGTCACGTCGCTGCTCCATTCGGGTTAGTGGTGGTTGGGGGCTTTTTGCTTATCGACGACGGCGGTGCCAACCCCCTCCTCCGCCTCCTCGCGCCCATCCCGATCAAGGCGAAGAGGGCGAAGAGCACGAACGCGCCTAGGACCAGCACCCAGCCGCTTAAGGCCAAAGACGGGGTGCGCACGGCGATGTCCACGGGCTGCGAGATTGCCTGGCCCTGCTTGCCGGCTAAGAAGAGCTGCAGCGTGGTGTCGCGGGAGTCTTGCGGCAGGTCTGCCGTCATGGTGACGGTGACGGAGCCGCGCGCGGGGATGCGGAACGTCTCTGGAACGTTGAGGCGTGCCCCGTCGGCGGCAACGTAGCCGATGGTGGTGTCCACCGGCAGCGGCATACCGTTTTGGGCGACGATGAGCAGCGGGCTCGATGGCGAGGTCCTTGTGTACACGTTGCCCGGCGGAATCAGCGTGACTGCGGCGCGCAGAGCGCTGAGCTCCGCGCGTGATCCGGTAAGGCGGTCGCTGGTTTCGGCAGCGGCGGCGGCGTAGCCACCGATGGAGCGCCGACCCGTGGGTGCGAATGCCGTGAGGATGTCGCGCCGCAGCGGCAGCGTGAAGCCGTAGCGGGTCAGCGCGATCGAGCTGTCGGAGGCCAACAGCGTGGACAAGTCATTGATAAACCGGGCCTGTTGGGTGGCGCTTAAGATTTCGGCGTCGGAGTAGGTGGCGCCGTCGTTGACAAGCAAAGGCTCGGGGTTCGGCGCAACGTCCATACGCAGCACACGCTGCGCAAGCCCCTCGGGGCGGGAGAAGCCCTCGGCGGTCAGGTAGGCAATGGAGCCGAGCAGCGCCGCTGCGGAATCCGCGTCCCAGCTTGCGGGCGGGTTGAGCAGCACGTTGTTGGTGTTTGGCTCGGGTTCCTGCTCAGGCGTTTCTGGCATTTCCGGCACGGGCACCATGGCCTGGCTTGCGGCCAGCTGGATGGCGGCCACGGCGTTGATGTCGCGGGCAAGCTTGGAGTCCTTGGCGTAGTTAAAGCGGTACGCGGGGTTGGTGTACGCCATGGTGGACGGTGTCTGCCCCATTTGGGCAAGCGTGGCGTTGAGTGCAGCGTTGTAGTCCAGGCTGGCCACTCCGGGGGCGAGCCAGGCGCCGTTAGTCTCCGACCCCGCGGTGAGCACGCGCACCGGCACGGTCGGCTCGGGCGCTGCGGCCCAGTCTGGCGCGGCCTGCTCCTGGCGCTCAAGCGCACTCTTTGCACTACCGCCCACTTCCTCCGTGGCTGCTTGCACGGCGTTTTCCCAGGCGCCGCTTAAGCCTTCTTCCTGGATGCGGGAGCGAGTGTGGTCCGCCCAGCCAAGCGCTGGCGCCACATCGTCGGCCACGTATCCGGTAGCCGGAACCACGGTGTTGAGCACACCGGTTTGGCCAAGGATGCGCTCCAGGGTGAAGGGACCGCGCTCGATGGCTTCGCGCATCAGCCAGGGATCACCCGTTTGGGCTACCGCGTTGAGGTCCGTGTTCGCCCACGGCAGGGCTACGGTGCAGCCGCTGGCAGAAATCTGGCGCATTTTGTCCAGCCATGCGGCGGCGTCCTCGCTGCCAATGCCTGGTAGGCCAAGTTCCGCTTTGGTGTCGCTGCCCCAAGAATCGCGCAGTCGCTTCGGCTCCTCCACCACCGGCGGGCGTTTGTGGGACACGGTGTAGCCGCGGCTCATGCGGTCCACGGTGTCAATAAGCGCGGGGTCGATGGCGGCGCATACGGCATTAGACACGTTCTCGCCGGTGTCGGGATCAGCGATAGCGTCCAGGTAGGTTTCCGCAAGCTGGTCCAAACGCCCGCCCGGTGCGATCTGCCTAGCCAGTTGCTCAGAGGCCAAGATCAGCGGCGGGTCCATCGGTGCGTCGCCGGTTTCACCCGGCAGGATGTCCACCGCCGCGGATATCGGATACAGCGCTGTGAGCCCGCCCGGGGCCATCTCTTCCGAAGGCGCGCCGCGCGTGTTCAGGTGGAAGCGCTCGGTATCTAGGGTCGTGCCGTCTGCATCCGTGAGTTGCAGCATGACCGGGTAGGCGCCCACCCAATCCATGGGCAGCTCTACGTCAAACTCCACGTCGGTGCTGTCGCCCGGCTGCAGCGCTCCCGGCACGTCAACGCGTTGGCCGACCTTGCTGTACTCCCCCACTTGCGCCACGGTTGCCACGCGCTGGTCGGTCACGGAACCGGTTGCCGGCCCGCGTCGGGACGTCACGCTTAAGCCCTCAAGCACCCCATCCGAGTGGTTCGTAACACGAAGTTTCACGTGAAACATTGCGGGGTTGGCGGCTGGGGTGGACAACGGGGCGTCGATAAGCAAAAGCTCCCCCCGCAACCCATCATTAGGGCGAACGGAGGGATTTGCCCAGGTAGAGGCGACAGACGGGTGGTCCGGATCCGTAGGCACCGGAATTGCTGCGGCGGGCTGGATACCCACAGACGCGAGCAACACGGCGCACGTAGCGGCCGCAAGCCGCGGGCGAATCATCGCGGGGTGGCCCTTCCGGAGGTGCGTTCCTTTCGTGCCAATTCGGGCATACGATCCACCGCAATGCGGGCCAACTTGCGCTCATCCGCGTACGCGAGGCGCTCGATGAGCTCGCTCATAGGCACCCACGTGACCTCGGTGACCTCCGGGTCCTCATCATTGAGATCCCCGTCCACGTAGCGCAGCAAGTTGTGGTGCACGGTCTTGTGAATGCGCACCCCGTCCGAGACAAACCAGTAATCAATGGTGCCCAGCGTGTCAAAGGCCTCACCGTAAATACCGGTTTCCTCCCACACCTCACGCTCCGCGGTCTTCCACTGGTGCTCATCATCCTCAACGTGGCCCTTGGGCATGGACCACAGCAGACGGCCGCGGCGATCCAGGCGACCAATCAGCGCCGCGTAGATCTTGCTCAGGTCCACATTGCCGCCCTTATCCACGGCCTCAGCCATGCCGGAAACCACCAGGCCGCCTGCAGAGGTCTCGTCGCGCGTAGGAATGGAGGAGTCGTAGCGGTCCTGATACTGCGCGCGCTTGCGCTGATCCGCGCTTGAACGACGCCTCCCGCCCCGGTTGTTCCGGTGGGCTTTATTATTCTGCCCCCCGCGGCGACGCCTGCGGTTCGGATTGTTCGGCTTGCCGCCCTCGGAATTGTCGTGCTGCTGGCCCTGTTTCGAGCCCTGTTGCTGGCCGTTCGAGCCCTGCTTGGAGCGGCCCTTGCCCCGGCCGCGACGACGCCGACGCTTCTGCCCACCTTGGGAACCATCCCGAGGGGCCGAAGCGCCGGTTTGGGATTGCCGCGCGCGGGTGTTGTCAGTCATTCGCCTTATCGTATCTGGTATTGCGGGTTACGCGGGTATCGTGTCACGGGTGAGTGTTTTTGACCTGCCCGATGCGCAAGACCCGAACGCCGTGGCGGTAGTGATGGGGCGGTTGCAGTCTGGGGTGCAGGAGCACGCCGAGATCTTGCAGCCGCTTGCCGCTGCTTTCGCCGAGCGCGGTGAGTCCTTATATCTTGTCGGCGGCCCGGTGCGTGATGCCATGCTGGGCAAAACCGGCAATGACCTGGACTTTACTACCTCTGCCCGCCCTGAGGTGATCAAGGAGATCCTTGAGGTGTGGGGTGAGAAGACGTGGGATACGGGCATTGATTTTGGCACGGTGAGCACGGTCAAGCGCGGTGTGCAGGTGGAGATCACCACCTTCCGCGCGGATCTCTATGACGGTGTGAGCCGCAACCCGGAGGTCACGTTCGGCGACACGATCGAGGGTGACCTGGTCCGCCGCGACTTTGCGTGCAATGCGATGGCAGTGGAGCTTTTGCTTGTCGACGCCACGTTGAACCCCCAATTCCACGATCCCTGCGGCGGCCTTGAAGATGTGTTGGCGCGCAAGCTGGATACGCCGCAGGCACCGGAAGTGTCCTTCAGGGATGACCCGTTGCGCATGCTGCGCGCTGCCCGCTTTGTTTCCCAGCTTGGGTTTGAGGTGGCACCCCGCGTGTTTGATGCGATGCGGGACATGGCTAGTGAGATTGAGCGCATCACGGTGGAGCGTATCCAGGCGGAGCTGAACAAGCTCATGGCGGGTGCGGCTCCGTGGGAGGGCATGGATCTGCTGGTGCAGACCGGTCTTGCGGATTACGTGCTGCCGGAGGTGCCGGCGCTGCAGTTGGAGCAGGACGAGCACATGCAGCATAAGGATGTGTACCGACACTCGTTGACGGTGCTTCGCCAAGCCGTTGAGCTGGAGGACCCGGAGGAAGAGCCGGATCTGAAGCTGCGTTGGGCGGCGCTGCTGCATGATATTGGCAAGCCGGATACGCGTGCGGTGAAGGAAGGCGGCGGCGTGAGCTTCCACCACCACGAGGTGGTTGGCGCGAAGCTGGCGCGCAAGCGTTTGCGTGCGTTGAAGTATCCGAAGCACATGATTGAGGACATTGGTCAGCTGGTGTACCTGCACATGCGTTTCTACGGGTTTGGTGAGGGCCAGTGGACGGATTCGGCGGTGCGCCGCTACGTCACGGACGCCGGCGAGCTGCTCCCCCGCCTGAACAAGCTGGTGCGCGCGGATTGCACCACGCGCAACCCCAGGAAGGCGGCGCGCCTGCAGCGCACCTATAACAATCTGGAGGACCGCATTGCGGAGCTGGCCGCCAAGGAGGACCTGGCGCGCGTACGCCCGGACTTAGACGGCAACCAGATCATGCAGATCCTGGACCTCAAGCCCGGCCCGGACGTTGGCCGCGCCTGGAAGTTTATGAAGGACCTGCGCCTAGAGCGCGGCGAGCTTGAGCACGACGAGGCGGTTGCCGCGCTCAAGGCGTGGTGGGAGGAGGAGCAGCGTGCCTGAGTACTTCTACGCTGACAGGTTGTTCAACGCGTTAGAGCGCGAAGAGGTCGCGCCCGGCATGTTGCTGGTTGCCGCACCGGGGATGTACTCGCCGGAGTTTGCGCGCACCGTGGTGCTGGTGTTGGAGCGTGACGTGGACGGCACCGTGGGCATCATCCTGAACCGCCGCAGTGACACGGCGTTGTTCAACGTCATGCCCGCGTGGGCGGATCTGGCCGCTTCCCCGCAGGCGCTCTACATCGGTGGGCCGGTCATGCCGCAGGCTGCCGTGGCGGTTGGCGTGACCAAGAATGGTGTGGATATTGAGAACGCGCCGCACTACACGCGCCTAGCCAACAAACTCGTGCATATTGACCTTGGCGCGGACCCGACACTGCTGGCCGATGACCTTGAGGGCATCCGCGTGTTCGCCGGTTACGCCGGGTGGGACACGGGCCAGTTGGAAGAGGAGATCGAGCGCGGTGATTGGTTCATTGCGCCTGCGTTGCCTGGTGACGTTGTTGCGCCGGCGAGGGCGGATTTGTGGGGTGACGTGATGCGTCGACAAGCAATGCCCTTGCCCTTGTTCGCAACTTTCCCCACCAACCTTGAAGACAACTAACTCATGGTTTCACGTGAAACATCCGCGGAAATCCGCAAAGGCATAAAGGACATCTGGCTGGTCGGTCTCGGCCTGATCCCGCTTGGCCTGGCGTTTGGCGTGCTGATGACGCAAACGGGTTTCGCCTGGTGGTGGACCCCGATTTTCTCTTTTGTCATCTACGCGGGCTCGATGGAGTTCGTGGCGCTAAACATGGTGCTCACCGGTGTGGGCCCGGCCTCGGCGGCGCTGACCGGATTCATGGTGAACTTCCGCCACATTTTCTACGGTCTGACCTACCCGCTTGAGAAGGTCCGCTCCCCCATCGGCCGGCTGTACGGCACGTATGCGCTGACTGATGAGTCCTACGCGGTCGTCTCCGCCCTGCCGAAGGGCACGAAGCTCAGCGGGCCGCGCGTGATGACCATCCAGATTGCCGCCCAAGCGTTCTGGGTCGGCTCCGGCATCGTCGGTGCGCTCGCGGGCGCGTTGATCCCGCCGGATCTCAAAGGCATGGAGTTCGCGCTGACCGCCCTGTTCATCGTGCTGGCGTATGAGGCGTTCAAGTCCATGCGTGACATCGGTGCGGTGGCCATCGCCCTGATCTTCGGCCTTGTCGCTTGGCTGATCGCGCCTGGCCAGATGTTGATTGTTGCCCTGACCGCCCTGTTCGTCCTTATGCTGGTGCGTTTCTGGCGCCCGCGTCTAGACGCCAAACTGACCCACACAATCTAATGGGACTTCCAACCGGTGTAACCCTGACCATGGTGTGGGCGGTGCTGCTCCCCGTGGCCGTTGTCACGGTCGCCCTGCGCGCAGCCCCCTTCCTTTTCCGACGCCTCCTCCGCGGCAGCCCCCTCCTCGAGTTCCTCGGGGTGATCATGCCCGTCAGCGTAATGACGGTGCTGGTTGTCTACTCTATCGCCGGAGCCACCGATGCGCCCGGCGGCGTTACGGCCTCCCTCCTTGCCGCAGCGGTCACCCTGGGGCTTCATGCTTATCGACGCTCCCTCGCACTCTCCATCTTCACCGGCACCTTCCTCTACGTTGTGCTGGTGAACTGGGTGTTTTAGTGGGGTTTGGTTGTGTGAATCTATTGGTTGCGCGGAAATAGTTGAGAGTTTAAGTTGTGTGGGGTCAGTTCGCTGACAGGTTCCCATACGTTCACCTCAAGGAGTTTCCCCATGAAGCGTTTCACCGCTGCTTCTATTGCTGCCGCTACCGCGCTGTCCCTCGTTGCAATGCCTGCACAGGCTGCTGAGAAGAAGTCCTCCGAGGTTTCTGATCCGTACGCCATCGGTTACATCTGGGGTGGCATTCTGAAGGATAGCGCCAACAAAGGCGCTGGTCTCACCCCTTCCATGCGGAGCATCCTGAAGAACTACGAGAAGGGTGACGACACTTCTGTTCTCGACAGCTCCCTGCGCAATGACGCAGCCAACGGCTACAAGGTCGGCACCACTTTCGACATCCTCCTTGGCACGGGTATCACCGCCCTCCTGCTCGCCCTGATCGGCGGCGCAGCTGCGTACCAGGGCCTGATCCCGGGCGTTCAGCTCTAAACACACAGTCTAAGCACTGTTTTTAACCCGCTCACTTCCCTGCTTGGGATGGGCGGGTTTTCGCTTCTCTTGGTACTCCGCTTGGGTTCGTATCTGTTGCGAGGTCGTGGACCCGCATTTATGTTGTGGGTCACAGACCGTTGAGAGCTTCCAACGTTCACTTGAAGGAGATCCCCATGAAGCGTTTTACTGTCGCATCCCTCGCAACTGTTACTGCCCTATCCCTCATTGCGATGCCCGCACAGGCTGCCGAGGATAAGAATTCCTCGACGAAGAGCTCATCTGAAATCACCCAAGCCGAAGTAGACGAGCATCACCGTAAGGCCATCGAGAAGGAAGAGAAGCAAAAGGGCACGGGTTTCTCCCAGCCTTACGTCAATTCTTCGAACAGTGGCCAGATCAAGAATGACGTCAGTTCCTCAATCAAGAACGATACGGCACGCGACTGGAAGATCGGCACCACCCATGATCTGATCTGGGGCACCGGCATCGTCGCGCTCTTGCTTGCTCTGATCGGTGGCGGTGCGTTCGCGGCACAGCAGGGCCTGATCCCGGGCGTGCAGTTCTAAGCTCACCGTCTAAGAGCTTATAACCCGCTCACTTCCCCCTCGGGAGTGCGCGGGTTTTTGCTCTACAGGTGAAATGTAGAGCGCTTCTCGAACGCCCGTTTGGCATTTTCTTATCGACGGCAAGGGCGTGTAGAGGTAGGGGTCTATACTGAATGCAACCGCCAGCATGTGTGGTGAATGAGCATGCGGAAATAGTGCAATAAATGCTGGTTTAGCCCTTGCGCATAGAACAGGTAGGCGTGTATAATTAGGGGTACAAAACAACGGGAACAACGGGAACATAACACTGGGGGTAGACCGTGGGCGAACCATACTTCCGCACACAGCGACCAGAAGATCCACTAAGCACGTTCAGTCAAGGTATTCGCGATATTTACTGGAATGCCTTCGGCCGCTTCGCCACACCTGGGGCAAGTGTTGATGACTTCGACGTGACTGTGGTGGCCATGAGGGAAGCAACCGGCTGGGCGAAAAGCTCGGTTGAGCAAGCGATCTTTTCCCATGCACGTCTACAGCACTTACCGAAGCTGCGTTCATTGCAGGCCAAGACGCGTGTGATGGATCTGCAGCATTTACGTGCCATCGATACGGTGCTTGCCGAGCTTGGGCCAGACATTACCGATGAGGCGTATGCCGAGTTCGACGAGATGTTGACTACTACGTTTACCCCAACCCGGCCTGGGCAACACACTCCACAAACCACCACGATTACTCGTCGTATCCGGGAGATGATCAAACGGATTGACCCAACCTGCGCCTACCAACCAACAAGGCGCCAACAGCGAGTGGCGCAGGCACATGCGGCTGATGATGCGGTGACGTTTGAGGTGTCTGCACAGTCCGGCACAGTCAAAACACTGGTCACGTTGGCGACCAACCCGTTGACGGCACAGGTCGTGCGTAACCACGTCTTGGCCACCGCACGGGAGCATAAAACCTCCATGGCCGATGCGATGGTCAAACTGCTTTCCGGTGAGATCACCCCAACGAAAACGACGCTGCATGTGTTTGTGCCGAAAGACCGTGTACCTGGTGGGCCAGCCTATGTGCCAGGTGTAGGGGCCTTAACCCCGGAAGCAACCGCAGCACTCGATGACCTGTTGGCGTCAGCGAAGGTCACCGAAGTGGATATGGAGGCAGAACTTCAAGCACATACGGATAGCTACACCCCGACCGAGGCAATGCGTCGCGTGGTGTGTGCTCGCCATACCCATTGTGTATTCCCGGGATGCACGGTGCCGTCATTGAGGTGTCAGTTGGATCACCGGATTCCGTTTGGCCAGGGCGGGAAAACCACGCCGAGTAACTTGTATCCGTTGTGCCAAAAGCACCACAACTTGAAAACCGATAAGCGTGGTTTCTACGTGCCGGACCCAGACACCGGTGAAATCTTGTGGCTTTTCACTAACGGTACGTATGAAACCTGCACCCCGGATAGCTTGATCGCACACAACACCCACGCCCAGGCCCCACGGTGGAAGAGCAACCTGGGGCAAGTGTGCCAGCGTCGCAATAAAGTGGCGCAGTTCTACGCCAAAGGCCACAAAATACTCGACGATTTTGACCACCACCACAACCTCGAACAGACCGACGCCCAAATCGCAGCACTGGAAGAAGAATACGGACTGATTTTCCCGATCAAGGCAGTGTTGCCGGAGCCGTTGCCAAAAGAACCCGATTTTTCTGAACCACCCTTCCCGGATCCAGAAGATGCCTACGGATGGGTGGAAGACTACGACCCAGAAGAACTGGTTGATACCCGACCCGAGTAAGAGAATCCAGGTGGCCCGATCCAAAACAAAAAACAGCCCGTTTTTCCAAAAGGGTTGCGGAAGACTCTCCCGACTATGCGGAAACGTCGACCGGGGCTTGGCTCACCGATGAGTCAACTATCACCGGGATTTGCCCTATGACGGGAAGCCTCGGGTCGGGAGAGGATCGACACGGCAAAGCGAATAATCTTTACCGTGTTTTTGCTGGTCAAAACATGTTGTAACGGAATGGATAAGTGCTTCGATAGACCAAATAGCTTCCCCTTCAAATCCCTTTGTTGGGATGGCTGTCACTGTTTATTTCCGTGTTTAATCCCCTCCGAAAGGAACTTCACATGAAGCGCATCACCACCGCAGCAGTTGCTGCAGCTACCGCTCTGTCCCTCGTTGCTACCCCGGCTTTCGCTGAGGACAACAAGGACGGCTCCTCCAACGAGAACCAGGGCTCCTCCCAGCAGCAGGACAAGGAGGGTGACAAGGGCGGCTCCTCCAAGGACGGCGAGACCAAGAAGAAGTCTTCCGAGCTCTCGGACCAGGATGCAATCGACTACGCGAACAAGAAGTCTGATGAGCTCACCGGCCTGGTGAAGAAGGCTGCAGAGAAGGACACCCCGGAAGAGCGCGAGAAGGCTCTGAAGCCGCTCATCTCCTCCCTGAAGTCCGACGCTGCTCAGGGCTGGGCACCGGGCACCACCGCTGACGTCCTGCTGGGCACCGGCATCACCGCTGCTCTGCTTGCTCTGATCGCATTCGTTGTTAACTCCGGCCTGGTTCCGGGCCTGAAGCTGCCGTTCTAATTCGGCACACGCCAAGTGCTGGCCAAGAGTTAGCCGACAGAGTTAGCCAACGGCAAGCCTTTAGCAGTCACTCGCCAAGCGCGACGTGGCTGCTTTTCTTTTGCCCGGCGCTAAACCCCCTAACCCCCAGAACCCCTCTCCCCCACCAAATGCCAGAGGATTGCCAGAAAAACAGATAGTAGTTGTTGCGACCGGCTATTTGGTAGCAGTGTCGTGACTATCTGGTAGCACTTCAGTGAGTATCTGGTAGCAGCTCAGGGGGCTCGGGGTGATACTTCCGGTAGCCGCACCACTCGGGTGCGGCGCGTACTGGAAGGAGTCCGCTTATGACGGATTACCGTGCGGTGATGACGCTGCTGATTAGGAAGCGTTCTTACCGCCAGATTGAAGACCAGCTTGGGTGCTCGCACCGCGCAATTTCCCGAGCGAACCAAGCGCTGCGAAGCCTTGGCCTGACCACTGCCCAGCAGGTCGCGGCGTTGACCGATGACGAGTTGGCCGAGATATTCGTTGACAAACGCACCAGTGGGCAAGGCGAGTTCGTCCCGATTGACTTTGACGCGGTCGTCAAAGCACGCACAGGGCGTACGAAGCAAACACTGCAAGTATTGTGGGCTCGCTACACCACCACCCCAGCCCAGCCGGGTCAGCGTCATTACAGCTACGACCGGTTCCGCCAGCTAGTTGCCTCCCATGTCGATGCTGCCGGGCTTAGCGCGCGGATCACCCATGCACCAGGCCATACGATGCAGGTGGATTGGGCAGGTACCAAGATGCGCCTGTACGACCCTGCGGGCACGCCGGGTGCGAAAGTCAATATTTTCGTCGCTTCGCTGCCGTATTCAGGGATGTTGTTTGCGTGTGCGTGTGTTGACCAGCGTCAACAGTCCTGGCTTGATGCCCATCGTCAAGCGTTTGACTACTTCGGTGGAGTCTGTCAGGTTGTTGTCCCCGATAACGCGTCAACAGCATCAAACGCGATTAGTACTGCCGATAGGAATCGGAAGGTCAACGACACCTACCAGCAGTTCTTAGAGCACTACAACACAGCAGCACTTCCCACACGCGCGCGCCGACCGAAGGATAAAGCAAATGTGGAAGCTGCGGTAAAGATCGTCACCCACAAAGTCATCCACACCCTTGAAGGCCACCAGTGCGTTGACGTAGACGAGCTCAACGAAAAGATTGTGGACTTAGTCGACGCGATCAACACCTCCGTGCCGTTTCGCAGCCAGCAGTCAAGCCGCAGGGATCTCTTTGAACAACACGAGCAGCATCTGCTTGCTGATCTGCCGCAAACCCCGTGGCAGCACACCGAGTGGAAGCGTGCGAAAGTAGCCCCAGATTTCCATATCACGGTTGCAACGGTGCGCTACTCCGTTCCGCATCAGCTTGTTGGCCGCACTGTCGATGTGCGCATCACAGGGCAAGTCTTGACCGTCTTTGATCAAGGCACGACCGTGGCAACGCACCAAGTTTCGCATAAGCGTGGGGCCTATGTCACTGACTATGAGCACATTCCATCTGGCATGGACTCCACTCGTGGGCTGTGGACAAGCGACTACTTTTATCGCGAAGCCAGCAAAATCGGCCCGGCAACACGCAAGGTCATCGAAGAACTCATCGCGGCGAAAGCCATCCCAGCCCAGGCGTACCAGTCCTGTAGAAACGTGCTGTCGATGGGCAAACACGGCAACAAACCAATCTTGGAAGAGGCATGCCAGCGCCTGATGGCCAACGACGGCAGCCGACGTGCAGTGTCATATACCGCGGTTAAAAACATGATGGCCGCCATACGCAAAGAACACGCCACCCGGCCCCGCGGGTTAGACCAGGCCCCGCGCAGCACCACAACCAACCAGCCCACCGCCCCTGCAGTCACCGACCGGGATACCACCGGCGCGTTTCTCGGCGGTGCAGACCAGTTCAGCATGGAAACCTCCCAGAAAGGACACTAAGCCCATGTCATCACCAACCCCACCAACAGATCGCTTCCTTGACGAGTCCGTCCTGCCCGACTTCACCGCGCTGCGGATGACTGCCTTTGGACAAAGCGTCATCGAGATTGCCAACGATCCCGCATTCGACACATGGACGTTTTCCCAAAAGGTGCTCTACGCACTCGATAAAGAAGTCGCAGCCAGGCGTGAACGACGCATCAACAAACTGCTGAAAGCATCCCGATCGCCAAACCTTGATGCTTGCCTTGAAAACGTGGTCTGCACGCCTGACCGCAACATCAACCCCGAGCAAGTCAGCAGACTCGCTCACGGACAATGGTGCCACCTGGGCCAAAACATTGTCATCCTGGGCAAATCCTCAGTCGGCAAAACCTACCTCGCCCAAGCCCTGATCACAGCTGCATGCCGCAACGACTACTCCGCACGGTTCTACCGCACCGACATGCTTGCCGCCGAACTGGCAGTCCTCCAACTCGATGACCCCGCACGGCTGAAGTTCATCCAACACCTCCACGACGTCGACGTCCTGGTCTTAGATGACTTCCTGACCACACCTGTAGATGCCGCAACCGCGCACCAACTTCTCAACATCCTCGCCGGGCGAGAAGGCAAAGTCTCAACGATAGTGACCTCACAATTCACCCCACTGGAATGGTACAAATCCATCCCCGATGCCGTGATCTCCGAGTCAATCCTCAACCGACTCGTCTCCGGCGCCGAGATCATCACACTCGAAGGACCAAACATGCGCCTGACCACCAACACATAACCACCAACAACGCCTGAGTAAGACACCGCTACCGGATACTCACTCAGGCGCTACCAGATACTCACCACACCGCTACCATTTCAGTCTTCTGAACAAGTAGTTTTGCGGACCAAACAATAATCCCCCAAGGGTGAGCTAGTTAGGTAGGCAAAACAAGCGAACGAAAGCCGAGAGGTATCCGATCGCTGTATTCCTTACTCGCTTAATTGCTTACTCGTGATGAAAGGACTGTCACATGAAGCGCATCACTACCGCTGCAATCGCAGCCGCAACTGCAATGTCCCTCGCCACTGTTCCGGCAATGGCAGAAGAGGAAGGCAGCTCGGGGAATGGCGGTTCCTCCGTTGGCAGCCAGGAAGGCAACAACAACAAGAAGTCTTCGGAGTACACCAATGAGGAGGCCATCAACTACGCCAAGGATAACAAGGACAAGGCCAAGGGCCCGGTAAAGAGCGCCCTGGACAAGGACGACGATGGCAAGTCGCTCGGCTCGCTCGCATCCTCCCTGAAGTCTGATAAGGCTAATGACTGGGAGCCGGGCAAGACCGCCAACATCCTGCTGGGCACCGGCATCACCGCCGCGATCCTGGCTGTTATCGCGTTCCTGACCAACGGCGGCGGCCTGAAGCTCCCGTTCTAAGCAGAACTTCCCCTCCACGTAGAAAAATCCCACCCTGGCTGGAAGCTGGGGTGGGATTTGGCGTCGGTAAGCAAGAAGCCCTAATGCGGGAACTTGGCAGCGGCCTCTTCCCACAGGCCCTCGAACTCCTCCGGCGTGAGGCGCGTGGCGCGGATGCCTTCGAGCTGGCTGTAGAGGTCCGGGTGCGGGACAACGTCGAGTGGTTGGTTGGCCTGGCCGATGACGCGGCCGTCGATGAAGATGCCGGTGATGGTTTCCGCCGGGTCGAGTTCGATCATGCGGAGCATCGCGCATTCGGAGGCGCTGCGCTCTTCAAGCTCCGCGATGTTCAGCAGCTCGCCGCCGAGCTCCGGGACGGTGTAATGGATGCGCACGTAATGTTTCACGTGAAACACTCTAGGCGGTTTCGGCATGAAGCCGCGAAGCGTACGCGGAGCAGGTCACGATCTGGATCATGTGATAGATCATCAGCGGGACAATCAGCACGCCCAGCTGCGCGCCGCCGAAGATCACCGTTGCCATGGGCAGGCCGGTGGCGAGCGACTTCTGCGTGCCGCACATCTGCACAGCGACGCGGTCCTCGCGGTTGAAGCCCAGCGCCTGCGGGAGAACCTTGGAAAGCCACAGCATCGCCACCACCAACACAACGGCGAATACGGCCAGGAAGACGATCTCCCACAGCTTCACATTTGACCACACGCCGGAGACCACGCCGCTGGAAAACGCGGAGTAGACCACCATCCAGATGGAACCGCGGTCCACAATCTTCGTGGCCTTGGACTTGGCAATCTCCTTCGCCCGCGGCACGTAATTGTGCACCAGCTGGCCAAGTACGAACGGCAGGAGTAGTTGGAGGGCGATGTTGGTGAACACGGTGGCGTCGATACGCACGCCCGTCCCGGTGCCCATCAGCAACATCACCAGCACAGGCGTTGCCACCACACCGACTAGCGACGACACCGACGCCGCCACCACCGCCCCCGAGACATTGCCCCGCGCAATACCGGTCAGCGCCACCGAGGACTGCACCGTGGACGGCACCAACATGGCAAACAGGATGCCCTGGTAAATCTCCTGCGACAAAAACGCCGTAGTTGGCCGGAGCAGCACGCCAATCACCGGGTAAATCAGGAAGGTGAACGCAAGAATCAGGAGGTGAAGGCGCCAGTTGGTCAGGCCTTTCATCGCTTCATGGGTGGAAAGGCGCGCGCCGTACAGGAAGAACAGCAGCGCAATGGCAAGCTTCACCGCCACGGCAAACCCGTCCGCAAAGCTGCCGCTCGCCGGCACAATGAACGCGATGACCATCGAGGCGAAGATGCCCACAAGCAGCGGGTCGAACCGTTTTAAGAAACCTTCAAGAAAACCAGGCATGCGGGTAATTCTACGAACTCGTAGCTATTCTGGCGGCATGCTCCTCAACGAACCGCTCACCCTTCGCTCCCTGACCGTCCGCAACCGCATCTGGCTTCCGCCCATGTGCCAGTATCGCTGCCGCAACGAAGACGGTATCCCGGGCGCATGGCACATGATGCACTACGGCGCGCGTGCCGCCGGCGGCTTCGGGCTCATCGTCGCGGAAGCCACCGCGATTGTGCCGGAGGGCCGGATCTCCAATTACTGCGCCGGCCTGTGGAGCCAGGAGCACGTCGACGCGTGGGCGCCAATCGTCTCGCTTGCCAAGTCGCTCGGCGCCGCGATGGGCATCCAACTCAACCACGCCGGCCGCAAAGCCTCCACGTACCCGATGCTGCCCCAAGTGACCGGCCGCAGGAGCATCCCGCTTGATTGCGCCGGGTGGCAAACCACCGCGCCCTCCCCCACCCCATCCGAGGGCCATGCCGAACCGCGCGAACTGACCTTGGACGAGGTCCGTGAGCTTCCGGCGTTGTTTGCTGCCGCGGCGACCCGTGCCGTGGAGGCCGGCTTCGACTTCGTGGAAATCCACGCGGCGCACGGCTACCTGCTGCACCAGTTCCTCTCCCCGCTGTCGAACCAGCGAAGCGATGAGTATGGCGGCTCGCGCGAGAACCGGGCGCGTCTTCTGCTTGAGGTGGTGTCCTCCGTGCGCGAGGTGCTGCCGGAAGGCATGCCGCTGTTAGTCCGCCTGTCTGCCTCCGAGTGGCTGGACCCGGAAGGCTGGACGTTGGATGACTCCCGCTGGCTTGGCGCCCAGTTGCGCGACAAGGGCGTTGATCTTATCGACGTCTCCTCTAGCGGCAACGTCCGCGCCAACATTCCCGTTGAACCCGGCTACCAGGTGCCGTTTGCACGCGCCTTGAAAGACGCAAGCGGCCTGCCGGTAGCGGCCGTGGGTTTAATCACGGACGCCCAGCAGGCCGAAAACATTCTGGAAGCAGGCGACGCGGACGCCGTCATGATCGGGCGCGCCGCCCTGCGCAACGCGGAGTGGGCCATTGATGCCCTGGAGGAGCTCGGCGTGGATCACGCCAAGCTGCCGTACCCGGACTCCTACTTCAGGGCTTACTGATTACTCGCGGTGACGGTGTCGCCGTTGTCTGCAAGCGCAGCCGTCATCATGGCGGACTCCGACGGGCCGGAGGTCACCGAACCGTCCACAATGCTGAAGGTGGAACCGTGCTTGGTGCAGCGCACCTCATCACCGTTAACCACCGTGATCTTCGCGCCCTGGTGCGGGCACATGGAGGAGTACGCCACGAAGTTGCCCTCGGTTGGCTGGGCGATGATGAAGCGATCCATAATCACCGCGCTGCCAACAGGTACCTCGGTTTTGGCAAGCTCCGCGGTCGGCTCCTGACCACAGGCGGCCAGGAACGCGCCGGCGAAGGTTGCCGCGGAGCCGAGGATGAACATGCGGCGGGAGCAGGTGTGCGGGTTCGGGTTTGTCATGCCTTCACCGTAGCTTGCTTCATAGCCCGGACGTAGTCAGACAGCTCCGCTTTCAGCCCATCCATATCGGTCACATGGCCCGGATTCGGGTGGGTGTGCTCGGTGTATTTGGCAATGATGTTGCTGATCGCGGAACCCGTGATGGCACCTGAGGCACCCGCGGCAATCGCGTCGCGTACGTGCTCCGGGCGGGAAATACCAAAGCCCAACAACACTGGCGCCCCACCGAAGGAGTTGATGTTATCCACCACCTCGCGGAGTCCGTCCACGGTGGCTTCCTTCTCAGCGCCGGTCACGCCGTCGCGAGAAATGGCGTAAATGTAGCCGCGAGAGTTGGCCGCCACACCCTCCAAGGTTTCACGCGACGCCTTCGCCGGTGCGATGTAGATCGGGTCCACACCCGCGGCGGTGGCGGCTTCAGTAAACGGTTGGGACTCGCGCACCGGGACGTCTGGAAGCAAAATGCTATCCGCGCCCGCGGAGTGAAAGTCCGGATAGAAACGCTCCAGGCCGCGGACGAAGGCAACGTTGGCGTAGATCAACATGCCAATCGGCAACTCCGGGAAGCGCTGGCGAAGCTCACGCACCTGATCTAAGGCTTGCTGCACCGTCGCGCCGCCATCAAGGGCGCGCACGTGAGCGGTCTGGATCGCCGGGCCGTCCGCCACCGGATCAGAAAACGGCACACCCAACTCCACGGCATCCGCGCCAGCCTCAACAACGGTGGAGATGATCTCCACGGCCTCTGCCGGAGAGGGGTCAGAAAGCATGATGAACGGAACGAACGCGCCCTCCCCCTTCTCCTCCAGGCGTTGAAACATCGTGTCATAGCGGTTCATCGCTGCTCCTCCTTTTCAGATGCCTTGTCAGACAGAACCCAGTCCGGGTGCTCCTCTAACGTCCGGCGAACGTGTGCCACGTCCTTGTCTCCGCGCCCAGAGAGGCAGACCAGGATGTTTAAT
Source organism: Corynebacterium riegelii (assembly GCF_016728505.1). Lineage (GTDB taxonomy): Bacteria > Actinomycetota > Actinomycetes > Mycobacteriales > Mycobacteriaceae > Corynebacterium > Corynebacterium riegelii. The sequence continues at coordinate 641,103 of NZ_CP068159.1, read as the reverse complement.
GGTTGGGCGTTGGTGGGGTGTTCGGCTGCGCGTCGTAAAGCATAAGCAAGCGCGTGCGAAGACTCGAGCGCCGGAATGATGCCCTCGTGGCGGGAGAGCAACTGGAAGGCGCGCAGGGCCTCCTCATCAGTCACCGGCACGTACTTAGCGCGGCCGGATTTGGCCAGGTAGGCGTGCTCCGGGCCAACCGCCGGGTAGTCCAGGCCGGCGGAGATGCTGTAGGACTCCTCGACCTGGCCGTCGTCATCACGCATCAGGTAAGAACGCGTGCCGTGCAAAATGCCGACGGTGCCCTGGGCGATCGCGGCGCCGTGCATGCCCACGCCGTAGCCCTCGCCGCCCGGCTCGGCGCCGACGAGCTCCACGCCCTCATCATCAATGAACTCCGCGAACATGCCGATCGCGTTGGAGCCGCCGCCCACACACGCAACCACCGTGTCCGGCAAGGCGCCTGTGCGCTCCAGCATCTGGGCGCGCGCCTCGGCAGAAATCACGCGGTGGAATTCCTTCACAATCTTCGGGAAGGGGTGCGGGCCCGCCGCGGTGCCAAGCAGGTAGTGCGACTCATGGAACGTGGCCGTCCAATCGCGCAGCGCCTCATTCACGGCATCCTTCAAGGTGCCTGCGCCGGACTCCACGCCGATAACCTCCGCACCCATCAGGCGCATGCGGTAGACGTTCGGCTCTTGGCGGGCCATATCCACCTTGCCCATGTAAATCACGCAATCCAGATCCAGCAGGGCGCACGCCAGCGCCGTCGCCGTGCCGTGCTGGCCCGCGCCGGTCTCCGCGATGATGCGCGTCTTGCCCATCTGCTTTGCCAGCAGCGCCTGCCCAATCACCTGGTTGGTCTTGTGTGCGCCGCCGTGCACGAGGTCCTCGCGCTTGAGAAAGATGCGCGTGTTGCCGTTGATAGGCAGGTTGCGGCACTCCGTCAGCGGGGTCGGGCGGCCCAGGTAGTCCCGCAGCAGCGCGCGGTATTCGGCCATAAACTCCTCGTTTTCAAAGGCCTCCACAAACGCGCGCTCCAATTGGTCCAGCGCAGGCATCAGGGACTCGGGCACAAACTGCCCGCCGAACTCACCGTAATACGCTGGCAGCAGGGTTTTGCCACCGCGGCTGTACTCACTCATTGTTGTCCTCCTCATAAAAGTTCCCAATCGCCGCAAAAGCCTGGCGCAGCTTCGCCGCATCCTTGTGCCCCGGTGCATACTCCACACCCGAATTCAGGTCCACGCCGGCCACCCCGGTGGTCAAGGCCTCCGCAACATTGTCCGGGTTCAGCCCACCAGCAAGCAGGGCCTTCTGCTTATCGACGCCACGCAGCACCCCCCAATCAAACCTTTCCCCCGAACCGCCCTCATGGGCATCGAGGACAAGCATGTCCACGTCATCAGTGATGGCTTGGGCGATCTCGGGGCCGAGCTCGTCCGTCATCGAAACTGCGCGCCATACCTCAACATGTTCGGGAACCTCGGCGCGAACGCGTGCGATGAGCTCGCGCTCCTTCTCCACCGACGCCTGCAGCGGTGCGTGAATCTGCACAGCCGCGATGCCGTCCTGGATCAGCTCGCCGTAGTTCTCCGTGCGGCGAGAGACCGCGACGTACTTCAGCCCGCGCTCGTGCGCGATGATGTTGGCAGATGTTCCACGTGAAACATTGCGGGGGCTGGCATCCTCAAAGATCAGCCCGCCGTAGACTGCGCCGGCCGCCTTCGCTGCCTGCGCCGCGGATGGGCTGGTGAGCCCGCAGACCTTATTCGGCCCGTAGACCAACTCGCGCACCGCCAGGTCCACGTCCGGCTGGCTGGTCAGTTGCGATCCCACGAGGAACCCGTCAGAGTGCGCGCCGAGCGCGCGAACCGTGCGCACGTCCCTGATCCCCGACTCCGAAACCACCACCGAGTCCTCCGGTGCGAACTGCGCCAGGTGCTTGGAGCGCGTCAGGTCAATGGACAAGTCGTGCAAGTTGCGGTGGTTCACGCCGAAGATCTTCGCGCCGAGCTTGGCCGCGCGGTGCGCCTCCTCCTCATCGATCACCTCGGTGAGCACGTCCATGCCAAGGGAGTCCGCCAGCGCGGAGAGGCGCGAGTACTCCTCATCGTCCAACACAGAGAGCATGAGCAAGATTGCGTCCGCACCAAAGTAGCGAGCGGCATATACCTGGATCTCATCAATGATGAAGTCCTTGCACAGCACCGGCAGGTGCGTGGTGGAGGCGACCGTTGCCAGGTGGTCGTAGTCGCCGCCGAAGCGGTCGGGCTCGCAAAGCACGGAGATGCCCGCCGCCTTGGAGTGGCCGTGGGAGTACACGGTGGCGATCTCCCCCGGCTCGTAGTGTTCGCGGATCATGCCTAAAGACGGCGACGCGCTCTTGCACTCCAAAATAAAACTGGTCCCCGGACGCTTCAGATTCTCGTACAACGAGCGTTCTGATTTAGGTAACGTGTCGAAATCAACGCCGTGCAGCCGTGCATGAATTTCGTCAAGGTGACCTTTTCGGCCGGCGACGATATTCTCCAGAACCGTAGGAAGCTTAGGCACTGTAATCGGTCCCCTCGTGCTTCTGCAGCCAGGCTTGAACGGTGCCGTCGTTAAGCAAGGTGCTCGCATGCGCTACACCTTCCGCAATCGTGTCCGCCTTGCCGTAAAGGTAGAACATGGCGCCGGCGGAAAGCGCAATCGCGTCGTGGTGCGCCTGGGGGCCTTCGCCCGCAAAGGTGGCGCGCATGTAGGCGGCGTTCTCCGCGCCGTCGCCACCGCGCAGCGCCTCTAGCGGGTGGCGCGAAACGCCGAGCTCCTCCGGGGTGATGGTGTAGTGCGTGATCTCGCCCTCGCGGTCTAGCTCCCACACCTGGGTGTCACCATGGACCGCAATCTCATCCGTACCCGCGCCGTGTACCACGAGTGCGCGACCGCGGCCCAGCTCACGCATGGTTTCCGCGATCACCTGGCCCTGCTTCGGGTTGGCAATGCCCATGATCTGGAACTCCGGGCGAGCAGGCGAAAGCAGCGGGCCCATCGTGTTGAACAGTGTGGACACGCCGAGGGACTTACGCACCGGCTGCACGTGCGCAATCGCCGGGTTGTAGGCCGGGGCGAACAGGAAGGTGAAGTTGGCGGACTCGAACTGGCGCACCGCACGGTCCGGGTCCAGGTCCAGCGGGATGTTCAGCGCCTCAAGCACGTCAGCGGAACCGGACTTGGAAGATACGGAGCGGTTGCCGCACTTGATCATCTTCACGCCACCGGCGGCCGCGGTCAGCGAGGCAGCGGTGGTGATGTTGATGGTATTCGCGCCGTCACCACCCGTACCGGCGGTGTCCATGATCCCCTCCCCCGTCACCGGGAACGGGCGGCCGGCAGCCAGGAACGCCTGGGTCGCGCCCGCGATGTCGGCGAAGGTCTCGCCGCGCGTACGGATCGTGGCCAACAGGGCTGCGATGTGTACGTCGTCATAATCACCGATAGTCAGCGGGGTAAACGCCTCCACCGCCTCTTCAAGCGTGGGCGCCGGGTTATCCAAAAAGCGACGCAGAATTTCCAGAGACTTTTCACTTGCCATTGTTTGCACCTTTCTGCAGCAGTTGAGTAACGCAGCGCTCGAGCATGATCGGGCCGGCCGGCGTCAAAATAGATTCGGGGTGAAATTGCAGGCCAATGGCCATACTATCCGTCGTCTCGGCGGCCATGATCACCTCACCAATTTCAGTATCGGCCCACGCAAGGGCGCGCATCCCCTCCGGCTCCTGCGTTGCGCCGAGTGAGTGGTAACGGGCAACAGGGACGCTGTTGCTTGGTTCGGTGGGCGTGCCGCCGGTGGTCAGGCCGCTAAAAAGCACGCTAGCCCTGCCGGCCTCGGTCAGGCGCATCGGTCGGGAGGTTCCGTGCTCTGGGCCGCACGGGTGGACGCGGCCGCCGTGGTGTTCAATCAGTGCCTGGTAGCCAAGGCAGATGCCCAGGATTGGGATGCGGCCCTGGGCGCGGCCGATGACCTCCATCATGCAGCCGGCCTCGACCGGGTAGCCGGGGCCGGGCGAGAGCACGATGAGGTCCGGATTGGCGGCCAGCACCGTGTCGGCGGAGACAGTGTTGCGGTAGACCACCATGTCGTGGTCGCCGGTATCCCGAAGCGCGTCGACCAGGTTATAGACAAACGAGTCCTGGTTATCCAGCATCACAATTGTCATTTGATTACCTCCAGCTCCGCGTCGGCAGCCAGGGCCAACGCGTTGAGTACGGCGTATGCCTTGTGCAGGGTTTCATCGGCTTCGGCCTGCGGGTCCGAATCCCGAACTACGCCCGCGCCTGCCTGAACCACCGATGTTTCACGTGAAACATAGGCGGAACGGATGACAATGCAGGTGTCAAAGTCGCCGTTGCCGCGCAGGTAGCCCACCGCGCCGCCGTAGGACCCGCGGCGGGTGCCCTCCATCTCACGCAACAACTCGGTGGCCCGCAGCTTCGGCGCGCCCGTCAGCGTGCCCATGTTCATGCACGCGCGGTACGCATCCAGCGCATCCAGGTCCTGCGCAAGCGTCGCCGTGACCCGGCTGACCAGGTGCATCACGCGCGAATAGCGGTCCACCTGCAACAACTCCGCCACCTTGCGAGTCCCCGGCTCAGCCACACGCGCCAGGTCATTGCGCGCCAGATCCACCAGCATCGTGTGCTCCGCAACCTCCTTCGCATCCGTACGAAGCTGCAGCTCCATGCGCGTATCCAACTCCAAATTCACGCTGCCATCCGCGTTCAACCCGCGCGGTCGCGTGCCCGCGATCGGGTACAACTGCACCTCGCGCGTGGCCGCATCAAACTTCAGGTTGGACTCCGGCGAAGCCCCAAACAACTCGTACGGCTGCCCCGCCCGGTCCACACCGCGCACATAAAACATGTACGGCGAGGGGTTCGTCTCACGCAGCCGCTGGTACGCCGCAAACGCATCCCGGCAGGTCGTAGTAAAACTGCGCGCCGGCACCACCTGGTAAATATCCCCGTTGGCAATGGAGCCCTTCAGCTTATCCACGTCCCTCCGAAACTCCCCATCACCCATACTCGCGGCCACACGCAGCGTGTTTTCCGGGTGTGGGGCGGGGGTGTAGGTCTGCGTTGGGGCGTCGATACGCATGGCGAGCTCTGAAAGATCAATGCCCTCGCCGGTGGCATCCACGGCGGCTAGGTACGCGGTCTGCGCCTGGTGATCCACCTTCAGCAGCACCTCTGCCAGCACAAACTGGTAATCCGGGTAGGTGTTCTCCCCCTCCTGGACCTGCGGCAGCGTCTCAAACGTTTCCAGATAATCAAACGCGAACCCGCCCGCCAACAGTGGAAAGTCCTCGTTGCCGTAGCCGGCCTTGGTGCTCAGGGCGCGCAGCACCTCCGCACTCGACGGCGCCGTCAGCCGCTCCCGCTCATCCTCGGCCTTACTTGCCGGGAACTCGTAGGTGTTTTCGGCGGTTGCGTACGGCTTGAGCTGCTCTTGGGCTTGCTTGGCTAGCAGCTCGCCGGACTCGGTGAACGGCTCGATGCTCACCTGGTTGCCATTGCAGGTCACTCTTAACGACGCCTTGAGCACCGCCATCGAATGCAACCCCGACTTCGTCGTAATATCAGCGGACTCTAAAAGCACGGAGTCTTCCTGTTCGCAGCCACCAAGGTGCGCGAACAAACTGGAGACGTCCTCGTGATAGCGCACGTCTACCTTCGTAAACCGCGGCTGTGGTGGGGATTTGCTCATTGTGTTCGTCCTTTGTCGTTGTGCTTTGTCTTATGCAGCACCGGGGACTTAGAGCAAAGGCCCGCGGCGCTTGGTTTGAGTTCAAGCTGGCGGGCCAGAAGATTTTTTCTACGTTGACTTGTGGCACGCCGTCTACGCGAGCCACCACCACTGAAGATTGCCGTGGGCCAAGTTGTTGAAAGTCACGCATGACAGCGTAGCGCATAATTTGCGCCCACGTGTGAATTCCGAAGAATATTGCCGTTTCGGCCGATTTCGTGCCTCATTCGGGTGGGATCGGGCCGCTTTCCGAAGTATACTTCCGATTCAACGCTTTAATCAGCGAAAAACTGGCACTATGCCGTCTGAGCCCGTATGAATCCGAAGGATACTTCCGAAATGCAGCAACGTCCCGATCCGATGGTCATCGCCGGAACAATTGGCGCCACCATCCGCCAAACCAGAAAATCCCTCGGGCTCACCCAGGTACAGCTGGCGCAGCTTGCCAACCTTTCAGACAAGACGGTGCGCGACCTCGAACACGGAACGGCAACGCCAAGCCTCAAGGCAGCACTAGAAACACTCGATGTCCTCGGCCTTCGCCTGGAGGTCACGCCGTGAACTCGCTTGAACAGTTACGGACCGTCAAGCGTGCGGACGTCTGGAAGCAAGATGCCCACGTTGCAACGCTGGTGCGAAAAGAAGACGGCGGGGTCACCTTTGCGTATCTTCCCGGGTATGCGGGTCCTCCGGTGGCGAAGTCGTTGCCGGTGGTTGACGGGGGCGTCGATACGCAAGGCGGTGCACTACCAGCCTTTTTCACCGGGCTGCTGCCGGAGGGCCACCGCTTGAGTGTCATCCGGAAACTGGTGAAGACTTCGCTGGATGATGAGCTGTCCCTTCTTCTGGCAATTGGCAACGACCTACCTGGTGACGTTCGCGTGGTACCCACGGGCACGAAACCCGTGCCACCCGTCCAGCAGGGAGAACCTGGGCATCTCGACTTCCAAACGCTGACCGAAACAGTGGAAACGCAGGGTCTCGCCGGCGTGCAAGGGAAAGCATCTGCCTCCATGATCAACACGCCGCTGACCATCGATCGTGGCGACTACATCCTGAAACTCAGCTCCGCAGAGTATCCGCAGCTTGTGGAAAATGAGCATCTGCACCTGCAGCACGCTGCCAAGTTAGGCATTCCGGTTGCACAATCACAGCTGGTCCAAGACCGCAACGGTGTCAGTGGACTCTTAGTCCAACGCTTTGATCGGTATGGGGGCCGGAGGCTCCCGCTTGAAGACGCTACGCAGATCCTCAACATCCCCCCATCCCAGAAATACAACGTCACAGCCGAAGAAGTGACCCAGGCTCTCGCCGAAGTTACTGCGCAGCCGCGTATTGCAGCCCGAACGCTTTATTTGCAGTTGGTGTTCGCATGGCTGACCGGCAACGGCGACTGCCACGCCAAAAACATATCGGTTGTTCAAAACGTAGCAGGTAATTGGGAGGTCGCGCCCATGTATGACATCCCCTGCACAGCCGTGTACCGCGACTTCACCCTTGCACTGACAGTGAACGGCAAAACTAAAAACCTGCGCGCAAGGGACTGGGATGCCTTCGCGGAGAGCATTAGTCTCCCGCTGAAAGCCGCACACGGTGCAAATGAAATCGCGCTCACGGTTGCCAGCGGTATCAACCTCGCGGAGATTCCCGTGGAAGGTTCTGCACTCTACGGCGCGGAGCGTGAGCTACGGTTCCGACGCTCACAGCTCGAACCCTGACAGTAGGCCCCGGCGGGTTCGGGTGGGTCTGGGTGTGGATCCTGTAAGCAACCCCGGGGTCGCTTACAAACCCCAGGTCGCGTTAGTCACATCCGTAACAAACGGCCTTGTTTGCAATGAGGCCAGTGGGGCGTGTGGGGTTAGCGCTGGTCAGGGGGCTACTGGCCGCCTAGAGTTACTCGCCGCCGGTCTTGTTGCCGGTCTTGTTGTCGGCTTGGGTGGCGGCGTTTCGCAAGGCACCCAGGTCCACGGCCGGGGCGGCGGCGGCACCAGCACCGGTACCGGCGCTGGCGGAATCGGCGGAGGTGGAGGACAGCGCGTCGTCGACAAGCAGGGCAGCCCTGGCGCCGAAGTTCCCACCAACCGAAAGAGCAACAACGGACGCAACCACCGCAATGGCCGGGGCGATCCACAGCCAACCGGAGGCGATGAACGCAAACGCGGCGGCCAACGCGAGGCCCACACCGGTGAGAATCCAGAAGGGGCCGACCACACGGTGGGCCTGGCGCCACGTGGACTCGTTCTTGCGAACCTCAGGAACCCGCAGGCCAACAACGTTATTGCCGGGGAGTTTGCCAGCGGTAGCCATGGCGCCGACGATGAGGAAAACAAGCGCGAGGACGATGAAAATGGTGCCAAGCACCGCGTTAAGCGTGGTCATGGTTGCAAGCGGGGACATGCCCCCAAGCATAAACCCGAAGCCACGGCCAAAGAAAACAGCCCATGATTGGAAAACAGGTGGTTATTTAGGGGAAAATGAGAAATTAGCGACGGCTGCGGCCGCGCCCTGTCCAATTCCCGTTCACTGTAGAAGGGTTTCAGCAATGAAATCGAAATTTCTGAACTCGCTGCTGATGTGGATTGTGCTGGCGATCATCGCCGGTTACGTCTGCAGCTTGTTCTTCCCTGACTGGCTTGCGCGCGTGTTTGTCACGTTTAATGGCCTGTTTTCCAACTTCCTCGGCTTCTTCGTCCCGGTGCTGATTTTCGCGCTGATCGCGCCGGCGATCGCCGGCTTGGGGCAGGGAGCGGGAAAGTGGCTCGGCATCACCGCCGGTGTTGCGTACGGTTCCACGATCATTTCCGGTCTCATCGCGTGGGGCACCGCAACCGTGCTGTACCCGATTTTTCTTAATGACGGCCTAGTCACCTCCGTCGACGACCCCAGCGAAGGCGGCCTCGAACCATTCTTCAGCGTCGAAATGCCAGCGCCGTTCCCGGTGATGGCTGCGCTGCTGCTGTCCTTTGTCATCGGTGTTGCAATGACCGCGGTGCCGTCGAAGAACATGCACCAGGTGCTTGATGAGCTCAACGCGGTGATCCTGAAGGTTGTCACCAGCTTTGTCATCCCGCTGCTGCCGATCTACATCTTCGGCACGTTCCTGAGCCTGGGCATGAATGACAACTTCGGCTCCACCATCGCCGCGTTTGGTACCGTCCTGGTGCTGTCCATCGTGATGACCCTTGTCATCGTCCTGCTGCTCTACATCATCGCCGGTGTTATCGCTGGTGTGAACCCGTTCGTTGCCCTGAAGAACATGCTGCCGGCGTACTTCACCGCGCTGGGTACCTCTTCTTCCGCAGCCACGATCCCGGTCACCTACGCATCCACCCTGAAGAACAAGGTGGACGAGGACGTCGCCGGCTTCGTAGTCCCGCTGTGCGCGACGATTCACCTGTCGGGTTCCATGATGAAGATCATGCTGTACGCCCTGGCCATCGTGTTCATGGGTGGGCTTGATGTGACCAGCCCGCAAATCCTCGGCTTCATGCTGCTGCTGGGCATCATGATGATCGCTGCGCCGGGCGTGCCGGGTGGCGCCATCATGGCTGCGGTTGGCCTGCTGCAGGCCAACCTTGGTTTTGACGAGTCCATGGTCTCCCTCATGATCGCCGCCTACATTGTTGTTGACTCCTTCGGCACCGCAGCCAACGTCACCGGCGATGGCGCGATCGCGTTGATCATCAACAAGTTCGCCGCAGGCAAGATCAAGAGCACTTCGCTTGACGACGCTGACGCCAACGCAGAACCCTCCACCCCAACGAACACTGAAGCCAACGCCGAAGCTGCCCGCTAACCGCACTGGCTAGCCGCACAGACTGCTGCCGCACAGACTGCTGCCGCTGGCGAAGGACCGTTAGCGAAGGACTCCCAGACCTCTGGGGGTCCTTTTTTCAATTGCGGCAAATATCTGCCAAACCGGGGATATCTGCCACGGCTCACAGGTGTTTGCCAGATTTCGCTTTGCGGCCTGGGCTTTTGCATTTGTTGTCGGGCACTCCCCTGCCCTCCCCACACCCCACCCACGCCCAACCCACGCCTTGCTAGACTACAACGCAAAATCCGCCAAATGTCTCCATATTCGACCTGCGGGTTTGCGGGGTAATTTTCAATGTCGTCTAGCAGTGAGGCAACAGTGAGGCAGTGTCGCTCCCTGCAAGGCGCTCCCGGTGGGCCTACTAGCACACAACGCAAAACTCAAGCTGAGTAAAGACAACTGACCTGGGGAAACATAGGGCCAAAATCATTGTCTGCTAGTGGCACACGCACGGCGGGTCGCGGCTACGACTCATCGCAACTCAAACCTGGCAATCACCTGGCAGTCAATGCAACTATCCCCGATTTGGCAGAATGCTTCCGCAATTCAAAAAAGCTCCCCCACCGCCCCAGGCCACTCCCCCAGGGACAGCTGAATCACTAAACATCACTACGCCGTCACTCTATTATCTCTCGAAGAATAGGTCCCTCACTCTATAATGTGACGCCCTCACTGTGTAAATTGACCGAAAAGTGAACTGTCACTCTATAAAGTGAGGCCGTCACTCTATAGATTCGCTAAACTGACAGCATGAGTGATCGCATGAACAGGATTATGGAGCGCCTCAATCGGCAGCGGGATGATGATCACTGCATTGAGGCCAAGAGCGGTACGGGCAAACTCGACAAAGCGTTCTGGAGCACTGTCAGCGCCTTTGCTAACACTCGTGGGGGTCTTATTGTTCTGGGGATTTCAGAGGATCAGGAAACTGGGCGTTTTGTGGTGAACCCTGATTTTGACTATCACCAGATGAGCGATCGCTTAGAGGATGCGTTCCGCCCCTCGCAGGAGAACCCGGGTGTCACGCCGCTTCCGCGCGTGGAGCCTGAAGCGGATGAGTACAACGGCGCCCCGGTGATTGTCTTGAGGGTGTACCCGATGAGGGATGATCCGAAGTTGGGCAAGTTAATGCCTTGTTATGTCACAAGCCAGGGTCCGCGGAACGGTTCTTATAAGCGGCTGTTCGATGGTGATCATCGGCTATCTTCGTATGAGGTGTTTCAACTTGCCACCTTGTATGAACCGGATTTGGCGGAGTTGGCACCGGCGCCGAAGGCAACGCTGGATGATCTGGAGAAGCCGGAATGGGAAGCGCTTTTGGGCTCTTTTGTTAAGTCTGGGTCCAGGCTTATGTACGGAACGAAGAGTGATGTAGAGGCGCTTGAGCGTCTGCATGTTGTTGATGGGGGTGGCACGCCTACTCTTGCGGGCACGCTTGCTCTTGGGACGTATCCGCAGCAGTTTTACCCACAATTGTTCATTGATGTTGCGGTACACCCGCAGACAGAGAAATCTTCGGGGGAGGTGCGTTTTCTTGAGCGGAAGCAGTGTGATGGTCCGTTGCCGATTGCGGTTGAGAACGCAATCCAGACTGTGTTAGCCAACCTTCGTACGCGGACTGTGGAGCGTGGTTCTGTGATGATTGATGAGCCGGAGATTCCGGAGATTGCTATCCGTGAGGCGGTGGTCAATGCCGTGATGCATAGGGATTACAACCCGCAGGTGTTGGGTCGGCAGGTGCAGATTGATATCTATCCGGATCGGGTGGAGATCAATAATCCGGGCGGTCTTTGGGGTGATCGAACGGTGGACAATATTCAGGAGAATCGGTCGACTGCTCGTAACCAGTACCTAGCTAACTTGTTGAGTCATTTGCGCACGCCTGGGGGCTCTTCGCGTGTTGCGGAGAATCAGGGCAGTGGAATTCAGCGTATGAAGTCGGGGATGCAAACGCATGGTCTGCCTCAGCCGTTGTTTACTGCGAACATTGGCGATTTCACTGTGACGCTTTTCCGCTTCGGTTTGTTGACTCCGGAGATTGCGCAGTGGCTGAATCGGGTTGCTCCGAAGGCGACTAGGGAGGAACAGGTGGCGCTTGCGATTGCGCATGGCCTCGGTGCGGTGTCTACCCGGGAGCTGAAAGACAATGTGGGGCTTGATAGTGATGACGCGCGAGCGATCTTGAACGGGCTTGCGTCGGCAGGAAGCTTGGTGCCTACGAGTGATCCCGATCGGTTTACGCTTGCCCCATCCAACGGTGGTGCGGGTAGTGTGGACCCGGAGATCATTAACGTTCTTGCGGGAGGTGGGGAGCTTTCAGCTCGGGAGATTGCCGATGCGCTAGGTGTCAGCCTTAGCAGTGTGCGGCCTCGCTTGCGCAAGCTTGTCGACGCCAACGTGATCTCACCAACCGCTCCCCCCACGAGCCGCAACCGTCGTTATCGGATTTAGGTGGTCGGCTAGTCGTCAGATGTGGCGTCGAGACGCGCCTGGTCCTTTGCTCGCCTGCGCTCGCTGATTTTTCCGGCGAGTGCGCCGAAAACCAGCATGCCGATAACTGCACCGACGATGGCGCCAATGGTGCCGGCGCCGCTGAACTCGCCCTCGGGGTTGTACGCGCCGGTGATAATGATGATTGCCAGCCACACTGCGACCAGGCCGAAGTAGACCACGAGCAGGCCGCGCGGCATCTTGCGCAGACTAGACACTGGCCGTGGCACGTAGTTGCGCATCCAGAGGGCAGCGGCTGCGCTACTGAGCCCAGGCACGCAAAGCACAAGCAGTGACCACATGGCGAGCTGGCCGGGAAGTACCAAGGCAAGGATTGTACCCACGAGCGCCGTCACCGGTAGGGACGTGTACAGCGCTACAGAGTCGGCTTTGTAGTAGGTCGAGGCTTCGAATTCGTCCTGGGCAATGTCCGCAACGTAGTTAACAATGGTGTCGCCGTACTGCTTCATCAGTAATCCTCCCTAAAGCTGTTCCTCGTCATCGCCGAAGATTTCCTCGACGGTTTTGCCAAGTTCGCGGCAAATGTCCAGTGCTAGGTACACGGAAGGCGAATAGTTGCCGCGTTCAATGTTGGCGATGGTTTGGCGTGAAACGCCGACTCGGTCGGCGAGTTCTTGCTGGGAGAGTTCCAGCCAGCGCCGCCACTTGCGCACCATGCTCATGCCGCTCTCCTTTCGTTCCCTTCCATATACAAAATGTAAACCCGCAACGACCAACTGTCAAGCAAACTTTACACAACGGCAACTATCCCCGGTTTGGCAGAATGCTGCCGCAATTCAAAAAAGCTCCCCCAGCACTACACCGCAGCTACGCTGGCGCACATGGCATATGAGATCGTCTCTACTCACTTCGTCGCTCACGAGCACGACCTCGCCGACGCGTATGAGCTCTACCGCGCACGCGTGGCCATGAGTCGCGCGGAGGTTGTTGCGATCTCTCCAAGCCCGCACCCGATTGACAGCGAGTTCTTCCTGTGGGACCTGCGCTGCCAAGCCGCCTACGACAACCTGCCCGCCCCGGACACCATGCAGCTCTATGAGCTCAATGCGTTGGTGGATTTTGTCACGACGGATCGTGATGAGGCGGTGGAGGATTTCTTCTTCGAAGGCCCCACCGAGCCGACTGCGTACCCGGCGTTCCTCGGCGGGCTTGCGGATTTCCGGGTGCGTGACGCGCCGACAGACGCGATGTCACTGATCACCGTCATCTACCTGGGTGCGGAGCACAACGCGGCCACAGCGGAGGCGCTGTACCAGGAGCTCATTGGCCACGTGCACGCCGTGGCGTACCAACCCAACCTCGCCGAAAGTGACAGCACGGAGCAAACCAAACTCGTGGGGCCCCTTTGGCTTCGCGACGCCACACTCAACATCATCGGCAAAGGCGACGGCCTCTTCTCCCCCGGCAAAACCACCTGGACCGGCTGGTTCCTCACCGGAGACACCCCCGAGGCGGTTGAGAACGCGCTCACTGAGCGTATCGACGCAGGCGCCGTCGTCCTCGCCCGCACCGTCGCCGAGCCGTTCTAAGCGTCCAGCTTCTCCCCGAGCGGCCCCGCAATGATCAGGCGGATGACGTAGATCGTCAGCGCTGGCAGGAGGAACACCGTCAAGGGCACGGCCCACCCGATCGGCAGCGCAACCACGCCCCACACCCCTGCCGCCAGGACAATGACCGCGCCGAGGGTGTGGGGGAGGTGGCGGAGGGTGGTGAGCGTGGCGTCGATAAGCAAAGGCCCAAAAGGCGCCGGACGGGAGGACGCGAGGCCGTAGAACCACACCGTCACCCCCGCGATGAGGAATAGGCCGGACAAAGCGAGGGCCTGGATGAGCGTGAGTGCGAAGCCGGAGACGCCGGCCTGGAACACCACGAACTGCTGGTACGCAAGCAGACCCAGCAAGAGAACGAGGAGGAACCAATAGGCGGTGGCGGGTTTCCAGTGGGAGGTGAGCTCACGAAGAAAGCGGAGCCAGTAGCGCGAGCCGACGCCCTGGATCATGTCGCGCACCACCACATTGGCTGCGCGCACCGCCGCGCCAACCGTGACTACTGGCAGGCAGGCGACCACCAAAAACATGTTGAGAATGACAATGTCCGCCATCAGCGTGACGGCGGACATGAAACGGGACTCTGGGTGGAACACCCTTTTAAGGCTAGCCCGACTTAGCCCTTCACTGCACCTGCAGCGACACCTTCAACGATGTGCTTCTGTGCAGACATGTAGAACACGATGATCGGGATGATGGCCAGCACCAGCATCGCCATCATTGCGCCCATGTCGCGGTTGCCCTGGGAGCCCACGAACTGCTGGATCACAACCGGGATCGTGCGGTACGGGGTGGACAGGCCGATGACCAGGTACGGCAGCAGGTAGTCGTTCCACACCCACATGGCGTTCAGGATGGCCACGGTGATCGCGGTTGGCTTCAGCATGGGAAGTACGACGCGGAAGAAGGTGGTGAGGGGCGAGCAGCCGTCGATAACCGCGGCCTCTTCGATCTCCAGCGGGATGGACTTAACAAAGCCCGCGAACATGAACACGGACAGGCCAGCGCCGAAGCCCATGTACAACACCACCATGCCCAGCGGGTTGTCCAAGCCCAGGCGGTCCGCGATGGCCACGGTTGGGAACATCACCATCTGGAACGGGATGACCATGGAGAACACGAACATGTAGTACAGTGCGGACGTCCACCACGTCTTCACACGGGTGATGTAGTAGGCGGTCATGGCGGAGAAGAACACAATCGCGGCCACGGACAGAATCGTGATCACAAACGACCACACGATGGCCATGCCAAAGCCTTCGCCTTGGATGCCGGTGATGTAGTTCTCAAACCCAGCCCACATGTCCCCCAGCGGCAACGCGAACGGGTTGTTGGAGATGGAGAACTTCTGCTTGAAACTGTTGAGCAGGATGAAGAAGATCGGGCCCAAAAACACCACGGTGAGGAAGAGCAGCACGGCGTAGATCAGGGTCTTCGCCGGGCCGGAGACGCGCGCCTCCGAGGCCTTCACCGGAGCTTTATCCGTTGCCTTCTTGGCCGAAGCTTCAGGTGCTTGAATGCTGGTAGTCATGGGTTATGCCTCCACTTCCCTGCGACGGGTGGTGCTGAGCTGGAACATTGCAATGACAACGACAACAACCACAAAGATCACTGCCTTTGCCTGGCCAACGCCCTCAACACCGACGCGGTTGAACATGGTGTTCACAATGTTCAGCGCCACCATCTCGGTCTGGCCGCCAGGCGCACCGTTGGTCAGCGCCAGGTTCTGGTCGAACAGCTTGAACGTGTTGGACAGCGTCAGGAACAGGCAGATGGTGATGGACGGCATGATCATTGGGATGGTCACGTGCCGCAGCATCTCCCACTTGCTTACGCCATCCAGCTCGGCGGCCTCGATCAGCTCCGGCGGCACGTTCTGCAGACCGGCGATGTAGATGATCATCATGTAGCCCACCAGCTGCCAGTTCAGCAGGATGACCAGGCCGGCGAAGCCGAACTTCCAGTCAGACACGATCGTGGTGCCGTACTTGGCCAGCACCGCGTTGATCATGGACTGCCAGGTGTAGCCCAGCACGATGCCGCCGATCAGGTTGGGCATGAAGAAGATCGTGCGGAAGAAGTTAGTTCCTTTAAGTTTGCGGGTGAGCACCCACGCGATGGCAAATGCGAACACGTTCACCGTGATGATGGACACGATGGATACCAGCGCCGTGAACCCGAAGGATCGCACGAACCCTTCTCGGGCGTTGAACGCCTGTACGTAGTTGTCCAACCCCACCCACGTTGCGTTGGTGATGGTTGTGAAGTTGGTGAACGAGAGCAGGAAACCCATCACAAACGGAACCAGGAATGCGATGAGGAATGCCAGCAACGTTGGCAAAACGAAAATTGGGAAATACTTTTTCAAAGACTGTTGCATGCGTAGGTGCCTCTTTCGGGAGGGTTGTGGTGAGGGGGTATCCCCTCACCACGGGCTGTCGCTTATCGACGACAACGTGTGATCCGCTTTTACGCTACCCAGCTTTTAGCTGGTGCGCTTCTCGGCCTTCCAGTCCTCGACGAACTTGGCCACAACGTCAGACCACTCCATGTTGCCGGACGCGTACTGTGCCAGGTTGCCACCGAAGAGATCCTTGAACTGCTGCGACGGGAAGTACTGGAAGTCCCACGGGATGGTGGAAACCTCAGTGTTAGCAATCGCAGCCTGAACCTGCTTTGCCAGCGGGTCAGCCGGGGTGTCCTCCGGGCCGTAGTTCTTAAACGGAGCGATGAAGCCGAGATCATTGATCACGTGCTCCTTGCCCGCATCAGAGGTGAACAGCCAGTCCAGGAAGTCCTTGGACGCCTGCTGGTCCTCTTCAGATGCCTGGGAGTTCACAGCAAAGTAGTTCTCAGTACCAACGTTGATGCCGGTGGTCTCCTCATTCGGCAGACCCATGTACATCGGCATGAACTTGATCTTGTCTTCCTTGACCACGTTGCCGTTGACCTCAGCGATCTGGCTCCATGCCCAGTTGCCGTTCTGCACCATGGCGGCCTTGCCCTGTGCGAACTCAGCCATGGAGTCGCTCACTGCCTTGGACGGTGCCAGGGACGGCTGGACGGTGGAGTTCTGCAGGTACAGGTCGAAGAGGTTCTTGAACTCCTCGTTGTACTCAAAGGTCACGTCGGCGGTGTTCTGGTCGCCAACATTCTCAAACTCGTAGTGCATCGGGCCGTTGGCCAGGTGGGTCTGCCAGCGCCAGTCCTCACCAGAGGCAAGGGAGGTGGAGGCAAACGCGCCGTCAATACCCAGCTCGTCCTTCTTGGCCTGCATGTCCTCAGCCAGAGCCTTCAGGGACTCGAAGTTGGTGACCTCATCCACGGACGTGACTGCCGCACCCGGGAGTGCGAAGTACTGGTCCAGGATCTCCTCGTTGTAGAGGATGCCGAAGCCCTCCACAGCGAACGGGACGCCGCGAACGGTGCCGTCCTCGCCCTCAAGCGGGGTCACGTCCTCGTTCAGCTGCTGTGCAACCTGGGTGTCGCCGAGGTCAGCGGTGTAGTCCTTCCAGGTTTCAAAGCCGGTCGGGCCGTTCATCTGGAACAGGGTCGGGGCGTCAGACTTGGACACCTCGGTGCGCAGGGTCTGCTCGTACTTACCGGAGGCGGCGGTAACCACCTTCACCGGAACGCCGGTCTCTTCGGTGTATTCCTTTGCAATCTGCTGGTAAGCCGCATCCTGCTCCGGCTTGAAGTTGAGGAAGTACACGCTTGGGCCGGCTTCGCCGCCGCTGCCACCGCAGGCAACGAGGCTGGTAGCGGTCAGTGCTGCAGCTGCCGTGGTGGCAAGTACGCGACTGATCTTATTCATGAGTCGTCCTTCTACTAAGGGAAACGTCGTACGTTTACCAGTGTAGTGACATGTCAATACCCATCAAAACAGTTGTGTGATGCGTCACGATCCGGTGCAGACTCCCCGCGGTAGACCATCGCTTCATCACGGTGGGTGGGCAGGACGTGGTCGAAGTAAGACTCGGCTGCCTCTGCAAGCGGGACGAAACGCTTGTCGTTTTGGCTCATGAACCAGCGGTGGTCCAGGATCTCGTGGAAGATCTGGGCGGGTTCGAGTTTCTCGCGCAGTTTGGGCGGGATCAGGCTCACCACCGGCTCGTATTCCTTGACCATCCAGCGATGCGCCACCGCCTCAAGCGGGAGTTTGCCGCCGTAGCGCACGGCGCGGTAGACCTCCATCTCACCCAACAGCCGCTGCGCCTGGCGGTCCTGGACGTCCAGGCCGGTCAGGGCTTGCAATTTTCTACGGTTAAAGCCCGTGGAGAACACCGCCGGCTGGACATGGACGCGGCGCATGTCGCCCTCGTTGGAGATCTCCATTTCGCCCACGTCAAAACCAAGCGCGTTGATCTTGGCCACGCGCTCACTGATCGCGTCAAACGCCTGGTTGCCCTGGACGTAGAGGTCACCCGTCATCAGGTCCCACAGCTCCAGGTAATTGCGCTCGATCTCGTTGCCCACGGCGATGACGTCCATGGTTTCGTCGATCATGCCGCCGGCTTGGAGGTCCATTAACTCGCCGATGATGTTGACGCGGGCCACGTCCACGTCGTAAAGCCTGCGGCCCTTGGACAGCGGTTCGTGGAACTCGCCGGTCTCCGCGTCCACCAGGTAGGCGAGGAACTCGTCTGCGTCACGGCGGAACAGCGTGTTCGACAGCGACACATCCCCCCAGTAAAAGTTGACCAGGTGCAGGCGCACCAAGAGCACGGCAAGCGCCCTGATCAGCTTGCTTACGGTGTACGGGGCGAGCTCGCGGGAGAACAGATCGCGGTACGGCAAAGAAAACCGCAGGTGCTCGGTGACCAGGCAGGCGGTCAGCGGCTCACCATCCGCATCCACGCGGTGGGTGATCACCGCCACCGGCACCACGCACGGCACACCTAATTCCTGCAGGCGGCGCAGCATGCGGTACTCGTGGTACGCCACAGACTCACCGATCTCCTTGACCGCAAACACCAACTCATCGGCGGCGATCAGGCGGACCGTGTGGCGGGAAATACCGCGCGGCAGCGCTGCAAGCAGATCTGAGTCCCATTCCTCCAGCGGCACCGACCACGGCATGGTGAGCAGCGTCGGCGCATACGCTGGAGAAACTACGTTCAGCTTCTCCAGAGACACAGCTAAACCAGCTAAACCAGCAAGAAGCTAGATGCGCTGACCCGTCGCCTTGGAAAAGACGTGCAGGCCGCCCTCCTTGATGCGAGCGTGGATCACGTCGCCCTTCTTCGCGCCGGACAGCGGCGGGGTGCGCACCACAATCTGGTCGCTCGCAGCACCCTCGCGGCCTTCCTCCAAGCCGGCTTCGCGCCAGCCGCCGCCAGCCAGGTGGCCGTAGACGTAGGAGTCAGAGCCCAGCTCCTCCACAAAATCCACCTCAACCGGGATCGTGTGCGGCTCATCAGCGCCGACAAGTTCCAGCGACTCCGGACGGAAGCCAAGGATCACCTGGCCGTTGTCTTCCACGGATAGGGCGTTGAGCGTAGCGTCGTCCAGCGGGATGCTCGCCTGACCGATGCGCGCGGTGCGGGTCTGCGGATCCACATCAAAGGTGGACAGGTTCATGGCGGGCGAGCCGATGAAACCAGCAACGAAGACGTTATCCGGGTGATCATAAAGCTCACGCGGGGTGCCTACCTGCTGCAAGACGCCGAAGTTCAGCACGGCGATGCGGTCGCCCATGGTCAGCGCCTCGGTCTGGTCGTGCGTGACGTACAGGGTGGTCACGCCCATGCGACGCTGCAGGTTAGCAATCTGGGTACGGGTTTGCACGCGGAGTTTGGCGTCCAGGTTGGACAGCGGCTCGTCCATAAGGAACACCTGCGGCTCACGCACAATCGCACGACCCATGGCCACGCGCTGGCGCTGACCACCGGACAGGGCCTTCGGCTTGCGGTCCAGGTACTGCGTCAGGTCCAGCGTTGCCGCTGCCTCTTCCACACGACGGTTGATCTCGCCCTTGTCCATACCCGCAATCTTCAGCGCAAAACCGATGTTCTCGCGCACGGTCATGTGCGGGTACAGGGCGTAGTTCTGGAACACCATGGCAATGTCGCGCTCTTTGGGGCTGGCGTTGGTCACGTCCTTGTCCCCGATGAGAATGCGGCCCTCATTGGTGTCTTCCAGGCCTGCGAGCATGCGCAGTGCGGTGGACTTGCCGGAGCCGGACGGGCCGACGAGCACGAGGAATTCGCCGTCTGCGATTTCCAGGTTCAGGCGGTCAACGCTGGGCTTGTCCGCGCCGGGGTAAATACGGGTGGCCTGGTCATAGGTCACGGTTGCCATAGTGTTCTCCTCCATCGGCAGGTACGTGCCGAACGATCCGTTGTGGGGTGTACAGCTCAAACGTTACACGTGCGCAGGGGCTTTTTGCTTGTCGACGCCTAACGCTGCCCTCTCACCCTGCCCAGCCGAATATCCGCGCGTACCATGGCCGCCATGAATCCGGATAACAATAAGGGATACCGCGGATCTCGAAGCACGAAGGGCAAGGACTGGGCTGCCGTCTTGGGCCTGACTGCCTTGCTGGGCGGCATTGGCGGCACGGTGGGCTACGCCCTGCCGGATACGCCCGAGCCTGTGGTGATTGCCACCCAGGCCGAGGCACCCGCGGTGGAGATCTCGGACCCCTCGGATGTGATGCTGGCGGATGATGAGGCGCGCCTGCTTCGTGACGTGGAGCGTCTCCAGCACCCGGACACGGTGAAGAAGCTCCACTTCATCACGCTGGACGAGGGCCGCGAGAACGTCAACGACGCGGTAGAGAACTTCCTGCGTGATAACTTCCCGGACCAAATCCTGGACAAGAAGTTTGCGGATGGCATGTTGATCGTTGGCACCGACGTCAAAGGCCGCAACAACTTCATCTTCGCCGGTGAGGACGTTGCCAACCAGCTCTACTTGCGCTCCGGCGAGCGCCTGGAGGACGCCCTTGAGGCGATGAAGCCTGGGCTGCGGGACGACAATATCCCGGCCGGCTACTTCGCCGGCGCGGACCTTGCCATGGACATTGATGCCGCGCAGAACTACCCGGTTGACAGCGCCGCCGGCAACAAGGCAGCCGCTGGCATCGGCCTTGGCGCTGGTGTTGGCGGCGTGACGCTGGCGGGTGGCGCGATTGCGGCGAGCCAGCGCAGCAAACGCAGGAAAGCGATTGCTCAGGCCCGCGAGAACCATGCGATCATTGGCCGCGAGTTCACGGGTCTGAGCCAGCGCATTGATGAGTTGGACATTCGCGCCAATTCCGTGTCTAGCGCGTTTGCTAACGCGGAGCTGCGCAAGCAGTGGGAGGAGGTGCGCGACCGCTTCCTGGGCATGCATGACGCGATGCAGCTGGAGGTGGGCACGGACCGCCAGGCGTGGGAGAACCACAAGAAGCTGGCCAAGTTCGCCGAGACCGTGCAGGACACGGGTAACGCGGAGGAGAACATCAACCGCCTGTTTGCGGTTGAGCAGGGCGATCCGGCTGAGCGCGCCGTGATTATCAATGAGGTGCGCACGGACGTGATCAAGGCCCGCCGCCAGATCAAGGACCAGGAGCTGAAGCGCGAGCTGGCCAAGTTGGAGCGCGGCCTGGATTACCTGGACCAGAACCCGGATTATCCGAAGTTTGTGGACCAGTTCACCCGCATTCTTTCTGATTACAACCAGCTCATCCCGGAGATCAAGCGCCGCGAGTTCTCGGACGTGAAGGAGTACAACAAGCTCTACGCTCCGCGCCTTACGGATCCTGGCTACATCTACTCCAACTACATCCCGTACGTGACTATCTACAGCTGGCATTCCTCCAACGTGGAGGCCCACCAGGCTGCGCAGTCTTCGTCCTCGTCTTCGTTTAGCGCGAACACGGGCTTCAGCTCGGGCTTTTCGGGTGCGGGTGGTTCCAGCTCTTACTAGGTGTTGGGGCTTCTCGCTTGCCGACGCCCCAAGCGTCCCCTAGGCCTATGCCCGCCGCCCTAGCCTGCCCCAAACATCGGATAGTGCCGGTTTAGTGCTGGGGGAGCTTTTTTCAATTGCGGCAGCATGTTGCCAAACCGGGGATAGTTGCCGCAATTGCTTGAGGCGTCTGCTTGAAGCGTCCACCCGGGGGAGTCGCGGTAAAGTCAGCGGTGTCCTGTTTCCCCCCTCTGCTGAAAGAGAAAAAGACCATGAAGAAACTGATGGGCGCCGCTGTTGCCGCCTCGCTGGTATTCACCCCTGCAACCGTCGCACCTCAGGCGCAGGCGAAAGTCTTTACGCCACCAGTTCTGACTACGAAGAAGTGCTACCCGAACTGCGAAAACGAAAAGGGCAAGAACAACACCGGCGGCACCCAGAACAACACGCAGGACAACAAGTCCAGCTCTGACATCGGAGCTGCCATTGGTGTGATTGTCTTGCTGGCTCTGTTCCTGCCCATCATGGCGTGGTTCAACCCTTATAACCCGAACGGTAGCTTTGCCAACGCGTAGCTAAAGCGCGCTATTTCCGCTGGTCAGAGCCTGCAAGAAAAAAGTTTGGCTAAGGACTAGACAAGAAATGTAAGCCGTGTGTATAGTTTCTCTTAGCAGGTTCTCTCGCCCACGGTCCAACCCCCCCGTGACCGGATGAGCGCTCACCCACCCCCCCCATTTTAGAGCGCGAGTGGCGAGGGGACCTGCTCTTCGTCTCTCCGACAGAATCCCTGCAACCTCGGGTTAAGCGACAAAATGTGTGCTTTTCTCGGCGTGTCGATTTAAGTGACAAAATGTGTGCTTTTCGGGGGTTGGAATGGGCCGGGCCCGGGGTGCTGTGCTGGGGTTATGAGCGTCCTGCCCAGCCGTGTCGGATGGCCCAGGAGGGGTTGAAGTCGGTGTCGATGCCGGTGTCGTAGACTTTCGGCCGGCCGTCGGGTGAGTTGGCTTGGTCGCGTTCACGCATGTGTGCCTGGCGGGCGTGTGCGTAGCCTTTGCGGCCGAAGTCTTGCTCGATTGCTAGCGCCAGCGGGTCATCGTGGTGTTGGGTGTGCAGGTAGAGCCACCAGTCCATGATGATTCGTTGATGTTCGTCAAATGCGCCGCGGTGGGCTCGGGCAAGGTGTTTCAGCTGTGCGTTCACGCCGCCTTCCAGGCTGTTTGTGGTGGTCTTCAGCTCGGTTGTGGTGCGGTGTGGTGGGTTGAGCCAGACGAAGAGGTGGCCTTGTTGGTAGAGACGCTCGAACCGGCGGTAGGCTCTGCGGGCTCTGGGGTGGGTGTACCACCATTGCTGGTTGTCGCGGATGCGTTTTGGGATCTCTTCTGGGGCGACTTGGTTGCGGTAGGTGCGGTCTTTGAGCCAGTCACCGTAGAGGTCATGGAAGCGGTTGAGGCGAAGTACCCAGGTAATTGCCTGGTCACGGGTGGTGATGTGGGTTAGCTGGTTGCCGAGGCGAAGGAGTGCTTTGTGCGCGGTGATTGTTGGTTGGCGTGTGGTGTCTTTGATGGTGTCGCGGCGTACGTGGACGAGGCAGCGTTGGATGGAGGCGTTTGGCCAGCATTGTTTGATGGCCTTGTTTGCGCCACCGGAGCCGTCTGTGGTCACGACTAGGGGTTCGGCGATCAGGTCGAAGAGTTTGGCGTAGTCGTAGGCGGTTTCTCGTGTGCACCAGTGCCAGGCAACGACGTGTTCGCTGGTTGCAGCGACAAGCAGGCATTTTTTGTGGAAGTAGGTGCCGTCAATAAACAGCTGGTCGTAGACGCGGTACGGGTCTGGTTTGCATGGGACGATGATGAACCAGAAGTAGGTGAACCAGCGGATCAATGTGCGCCTGGAGACGTTGTGTGCAGCAGCCACAGCGTCGAGGGGACGCTGGCCGGTGATCCAGTCGATGAAGATGGCAAACCGATATGCGCTGGTCTTAGCCGTGTTCGGGTTGGTGAAGGTGTGCCCGCAGTGTGTACAGCGCCATCGCTGTTTTCCGCTGGAGGTGGTGCCCATTTTCGTGGCGGTGTGCTCGCATGCCGGGCATAGGGGCCTGTTGTGTTTTCTCTTCCTGTGTTGAGTTGGCATGCAGCTGGTTTAACAGCTTGCTGTCGTAGCACATCCAACGCCTGAAGTGGTGGACCTTCCGGTCTATGGTCGGGAATCCCGATTCAACGAGCACTCTCCCGCCGTAGGCCCAGGCAGGCCCGGGAATCCATATCCAAAAAAGCACACATTTTGTCGCTTAACCCGCAACCTCCTGGTACAGGCTCTGCACGGGAGCGACACACACAAGCCCGCGGAGATCCAATATTCCTCACGCCAAAGTCCTACGCAGACTGGCATTGCAACCGGGAATTAAGCGTGGAGTGCCAAACATCGGAGAACAAGGGTCGGATGGGCCCTCTCGGCGAGGTGCCATGACTGGGGCTATGGGAGAAGTCTTCCCGTGGGCCGCCTCGGCTCTGCAAAAAAGGATTTGAGCGAGGTAGCAACTGCCTCCACGACGGGCGACGGATCTGATCGCCACACAAGCGTCGCTTCTAGGTAACGTCTACCGCCACGGATCTCCGCAATCGCGACGTCAGCGTGAACACTACGAACAACAGTTGAGAGCGTGATTGTGCACCCCAAGCCAGCACTCACCATCGCTAAGAGAGTGTATGAATCAGGCGCAGTCTGCGTGATCTTGGGTTTGATGCCGGCTGACTCGAGTAGTTTCAGGGCCGTGCCGCGGAGGCCGGACCCTTTTAGGTCTTCAAGCATGATCCATGATTCGTGCTTGAGTTTTTCTAGATCAATGACTGGTTCCGAGGCCAACGGGTGGGTCGGTGGGAGAGCTAAAACTATCTCCTCAAATTCCACGAGAAGCTCATTGAGCTCTGGCTTGACCAGCGGTCTCTTTGAGAAAGCCAAGTCAAGTTTGCCATCAGCCACTAAGCCTTGGGCCTCACCCGCATAGATCATTGGCACTAAATCAAGCTCCACCGCGGGAAGTTCTTTGCGGAGTTGTTGGGCTAGGGGTGGAAGAAGGCTATTTACTGAGGCGCCTGCGTAGCCGAGCGAAACCCGTCCACGCACGCCCTTTTGTGCGTGGTTAAGGACATCTAGCGCATTCTTCTCTGCGCGAGCTATCTCGCGGGCGTGTGGGAGGAAGGTTTCCCCTTCAACTGTCAGTCTTAAGGGTCGGTATTCGCGGGCAATTAGTTCAGCGCCGACTTCTTGCTCTAGACGGCGGACCCGTTGGCTCACCAGTGGTTGGCTTATGCCAAGTATCGCTGCTGCCTTTGAAAAGCTTGCCTCTTCATGCACTGCGATGAATGAATGAATATTGCGCGTATCCACAGTATGCCTTTTTCTTATAAGTGATAATCCATTGTTATTGGACGATATGTGTCCTGCTCAATAACTTCTAGTCAGTGTTATCTACGCCACATTGACGTTGTGGATAGCTCAAGACTGGAAGGAGACCACGAGTGCCGAATAATCGAGTGCTGGTAACTGGCGGTAGCAGAGGAATTGGTGCCGCAGTAGTCGAATCATGTAAATCCCAAGGCTATGAAGTCATTGTTTTAGATAGAGATGGTGACGGAGCGATACATTGCGATCTTTCGGATCCTGTTGAGACTCAAGCGGCGCTTGAAAAAGCCCTGGAAGGTGGCCCAATTTGCCGCCTAGTCAACAACGTCGGCGCAGTCTTTCCGAACAGTTTGGAAAACCAAACAGTAGCGGAGTTTAACGCCGTCATGAACCTTAATCTGCGAAGCGCGTTTCTTTGCATGCAGGCATTGGCGCCAGGGATGAGGCAAGAGCAGTTTGGCCGAGTGGTGAACATTTCTTCCCGTGCGGCCTTGGGCAAGCTCGATCGTTCTGCATACGCGGCTTCCAAAGCAGGACTAATTGGCATGACGAAGACGTGGGCGCTCGAACTGGCATCGCAGGGGATCACTGCAAATGCCGTTGCACCAGGACCTATCGCTACAGAGCTGTTCAATAATGCGAATCCGGAAAACGCCCCCAAGACCCGGCAGATCATTGAAGCGATTCCAGTTAAGCGGATGGGTGCCCCAGCGGAGGTAGCCAACGCGGTCTCTTTCTTTCTTGGGGAAGAAGCCGGATTTGTGACTGGACAGGTTCTCTACGTTTGTGGGGGCATGACGGTAGGAGCTCAGCATGTCTAACACGAAAATGGCGATCTTTGGGGGCGGATCAATTGGTATTGCCTTCGCAGTTGTCTTCCTGCGTGAGGGTAATGACGTAGCAATCTACGAGCCCTCGGCAGAGCGCCGCTCTCTGATTCTCGATGAGGTCTGTGCAAGGGCAGAGCAGTTGTCCGCGGCAGGTTTGGCTTCACTGACGGAGGAGCAGGTACAAGTGCACCTCAGCGTCGGTGAAGATCTCTCGGAAGTATTGCGAGGGGCCGATTTAGTCCAAGAATGTATTCCCGAACAGCTTGAGCTGAAACGGGATCTCTTCCGGCAGATCGCGGAACATGTAGATCAGGATGTCATCGTCGCCAGCTCGTCGTCTGCCATTACGGCATCGAAGAGCATGGAAGACACTGGCTTGATTGAGCAAGGATTGGTCGCTCATCCCGGCAACCCACCGTATCTGCTTCCCGTCATTGAGATTGTCCCAACACCGAAAACCAATAAGGCGTTGGTGGAACGAGCAATCGAGATCTATGCGAGCTGTGGTTTAGAACCGGTGCTCATCAAAGTTGAACAGGAAGGATTCGTGTTCAACCGTTTGCAGGGTGCCCTTCTCCGCGAAGCCTATGCCTTGGTTCGTGATGGGGTAATTGGAGCTAACGACTTGGACAAAGTGGTTCGGGACGGACTTGGACGCCGTTGGGCTTTCATGGGGCCATTCGAAGTTGCTGACGTTAACACTCGCGGAGGCATCGTGAAACACGCAGAGCGCCTGGGGCCGGCGTATTTGCGGATGGGCCAGGAGCGAGGCCAAAACGATCCGTGGGAGCCTGATCTGGTTTCGCGGGTCGAGGCCGAACGACGAGAAGTTATGCCGCTAGATAAGTGGGAAGAAAGGGTCGCGTGGCGCGACTCTGCTCTCCTGGAACTCGAAAAACTCAAGCAAACTCTGGAGGGAAAGGGTTAAAATGATCGACCTTTCTGGATTCATTGCAACGGAATACGTTGCCCTAATCATCATTGGTCTTACACTCGTAGCCTTCGTCCTTGATCGGATACCCCTGGCGATCACTGCGCTTTGTTCATCGTTGTTGCTTGCACTTTTCGGGACGATGGAGTTCAAGAAGGTCTATTCAGGCTTTGCAACACCTGTAACTCTCTTGGTCTTCGGCATGTTGATCGTGGGGTATGCCCTCTTTGAGACCGGTGTGGTGAAAGTCCTTGGCAGCTGGATCCTACGATCCCGTTTCGCAAGAAATGAGAAGTCGCTGCTGGCAGTGATGATGCTGGTGGCGGGTGTAGCATCAGCTTTCCTAAGCAATACAGCGCTGGTAGCCACATTTATCCCGCTGATTGGCGGAATGGTTGCCGCCGCGCCTGGTCGGCTGTCTAACAAGAATCTGTTGATGCCCCTTGGTATGGCAGCTTCCGTTGGCGGAACAATCTCACTGGTCGGCTCAACATCGCAACCGGTCGCCTCCAGCATTCTTGAGGAGTCAGGATACGGCGGGCTGGGAATGTTTTCCTTCGCGTATGTGGCGATCCCTGCCCTGATTGTTTTGATTCTCTATTGCGTCACTATTGGCTACAAGGTAATGGAGAAGTCGTTTACCTTTGCGGATGTCAATGTTGTCGGTGGTGGCACTTTCGAAGGCAGCGACGCGCCGGGTGCTGAAGAATTCGAGAACTTTAAGCCGACAGTGCATACGTGGATTGCAACGGCAACTCTTCTGTTCTGCGTCGTATCATTCGTTACCGGCTTGCTCCCAATCGAAATTACTGCACTCATTGGTGCTGCAGTTGTCTTGATCACCGGATGCGTGGACTTCAAGAAAACTATGGCTCAGTTGGACTGGAATACCGTCCTTTTGATCGCCTTCGCACAAGGTATCGCTGCAGGCATGAACGACAGCGGTGCTGGTCAGAAGATCAGTGAACTGTCCGTCCAGATCGTCGGCGATAACCTCTGGATACTGCTCGCAATTGCCGTGATTGTGACCGTGGTGTTGACCAACATCATGTCGAACACAGCTGTGGCAGCAATGATGACGCCGATCTTCATCGGCATTGCGGTTGGTGTTGGTGCGAATCCATATACGTTTGTCCTGGCGATCGCCTTGGCATCGAACATGTCGATTGCTACTCCGATTGGCGGAACGGCAATGTCGCAAACACTGGTTGCCGGCTACAGTTTCCGCGACTACCTGAGACTCGGCGTTCCGATCACAGCCTTGCTGACGATCCTGGTCATTATCCTTACGCCAATGTTCTTCCCATTCGAGATGCTTCCGTAGTTTTGAGGTTACCCTCGTTTAGTGGACACCCAACTTGTACGGATGTTGTGTCCGTAGGAGAGGATGTTCATTGTGAGTCAACAACGCAAGAAGTACACGCCGGAGTACCGGCGTGAAGCCGCGAATCTCGTGATTGAGTCGCAGCGCCCGACCGCTCATGTGGCCCGAGAGATCGGTGTCGCCCCGGGGCTTTTGGGCAAGTGGGTCAAAAATGAGCGGGAGCGCCGAGGCGCTGCCGATGGGATGAGCGCGGCGGATCTTCGGGCCGAGAATGCGCGCTTGCGCCGGGAGCTGGCAGAAGCTCGGATGGACAACGAGTTTTTGTCAAAAGCGACAGCCTTCTTCGCTTTGAGGCAACGCGAACAGAAAAGTTCGAACTAATGCGGCGAGAGAAGGCAAACTACAGCATCAAACGTATGGCACGCTTGTTGAAGGTGTCACGGTCCGGCTACTACAAATGGTCCCATAACCAGCAGCAACGACTCCTAGGTAACGATGATCGGGCAGCGTTTTATGACGATGTTGACTGCAGTATCCGCCAGATTTGGGCTGACTCTGATCAGGTCTACGGTGCACCGCGCATTACCGCAGAACTGGCTGAGCGCTACGGCATTGCGCTCAATCGGAAGACTGTGGCCAAGCGGATGCGCCTGATGGGGATTGAGGGGATTTCACCGCGTGCCTTCGTCCCGGTGACCACGATTCAGTCCAAGCGTAAGTCCACGCTTCCTGACCTGGTTAAGCGCATGTTTGATGCCGGTGAGCTCAATCGGGTGTGGATGTCGGATATTACCTACCTGCGCACCGGTGAAGGCTGGCTGTACTTGTGTGCGGTCCGTGATGGTCATTCCCGCCGAGTGCTGGGCTGGGCTATGGATAGTGTGCAAGATACTTCCCGGGTCGAACGGGCCCTGCGGATGGCGTATACGCTACGCGGTGAGGTTCCTGATGGCCTGGTGTTTCACGCTGACCGTGGGGCACAGTTTACCAGCGAGCAGCTCTGGGACGTCTGCCGCGGCCTGGGCATTGCCCAGTCCGTCGGGCGTACCGGGGTGTGCTTTGATAACGCGATGGCCGAGTCGTTCTGGTCGACGTTGAAGACTGAGTTCTACGACCGGCAACGCTGGCCTACCAGGGATGCTGCACGCACGGGTGTCGCCCGCTGGATTGAAATGGTCTACAACCGCCGCCGGCGCCACTCCGCACTCGGGATGGTCAGCCCCGTCGACTTCGAGCACCACATCACCCAGACCACCAACGAAGAAGAAACAGCTGCCTAACCATGAGGTAGCTCCACTACGTGTCCACCATTTGCGGGCAACCGCAACGCAGCACGCGAGCCGAAGATCTTTGAGCACGCAAACGGCGGTGCGACGGTGAAGCTCAACGTCTACGCACGTAATACGTTCAAGAACAAGTCCACAGGCAAGGTGGAATCAGAGATTGTCGAACTCACTGGCTACGTGGCTGACGCCAAGAACCTCGGCGTCTTCGGATGCATCGGCGCTGGTGATCGCGTTGCAGTGAGCTACTCGCTGAAGACTAAACAACTACACCGATAAGGACGGCAACAAGCACTATCCGCTGGTAGCGCGCATCGACACTGTGCAGCTGATCGACTCCAAGAAGGAGTCTGAGGCACGAGCAGCACGCCGCGAGAACAGCGCAGATAACGCTGCTGCTAATGACTCTGAAGAAGTGCCGTTCTAGTTGCAACAACACCCCGCAGGGAAACCTGCGGGGTTATTTTTTCAGCACAGACCACGCATAACGCCGTCGCCGTCCAGTACGGGAGCGCTGATACTCCTGCTCCAGACGCTCTGTCTCTACACAGTGCATTACATGAGCCATTACATGCGCTGTTTTACTGCACTGTGTACTAGCCATTCCATTACGCACTACGCTGGCGCACTTCAAGTTCATTGAAATCTTCTCAGACATTAGTGGTTCTCCTTCAAGTGAAGAATGCTTTAACTGGCCCCACCTTACCGGCATTCCTCTCAAACTTGGCCTCTGTTCGCTATGAGCGTTGGGGCACAGCGCCTAAGGCGCATACGGAAGCTGGGTTAACATTTACTCATGTCTGTTTCTGAGCTGTCCACCAGTACCCAGAACTATTTGAAAGCTATCTGGGGGCTAAAGGAATGGTCATCCGAGCCCGTTACCGCCACACTTATAGCGAAACAGCTGGGACTCAAGCTCTCCTCGGTCTCCGATGCAGTGCGCAAAATGTCGAAGCAAGGGCTCGTGTCACACACGCCCTATGGCTCTGTGGAGTTAACCGAACTTGGCAGGCAGTACGCATTGGTCATGGTGCGCCGCCACCGATTGCTTGAGTCTTTTTTGGTTCAAGCATTGGATTATACGTGGGACGAGGTCCATGATGAAGCCGAAAATCTTGAACACGCGGTGTCTGACATGCTCATAGAGCGCGTGGATAAGTTCCTCAATTACCCCACTAGGGATCCACACGGCGACCCTATCCCTACGGTTGATGGACAGGTCACTATCCCCAGTGCGCACCGTCTCACCGACAGCGGCGCACAACCGCAGGTGACCGTGGAACGCATTTCTGATTCCGACCCACAACTGCTGGCCTTCCTCAAAGAGCAAGGCATCGTCATTGGGGCTGTTCTTACCACGCGCGAAGGAACGCCCTTTTCAGAATCGCTCGAAGTACAGGTAGCCGACAGTACTCAGTGGGTAGTACTTGGGCGCCCAGCTACGGACGCAGTGTTTGTAGCACACCACAGCCTGTAGTCTTTCCCTTTCTCATTAATCCTGTCCCTACCTGCCCTTTTAAAAACTACGGTGCGGCGTAGTTTGCAACTACGGTAGTACGTAGTTAATCTTTTCGATCATCACCTATCCCACTTATGGCTAAGGCCAGGATGAGCAGGATTGTCATGTCAGACTCACCAGATTTGGTGTACTTTTCTAGCGTTTCTGAAAACACAAAAAGATTCGTCGAACGCTTAGATAGACCCGCAGTGCGCATTCCACTGCGGCCCAAGAAAACCGGAATGATCCAGGTTTCACACCCGTACGTACTCATCGTTCCAACCTACGGCGGTGGCTCGCTCAAACGCGCAGTCCCCAAACAGGTCATCGACTTCCTCAATGACCCAATCAACCGTTCCTTTATCCGGGGCGTGATTACCTCAGGCAATACCAACTTCGGAAGCGCTTACTGCGTCGCCGGCCGCATCATTTCCGCTAAGTGCCACGTTCCAGAGCTGTATCACTTCGAGCTACTCGGCACGCAGAAGGACGTTGCCGCTGTAAAGCAGGGCCTTCACAAGTTTTGGGAGCAGCAAAGCAACTAACAATTACACCCCATTGATTTCCCACAAAATGAAGACCACATCCGCAACACACAGATTGGAAACCACAATGCCGCCACTTAAGGCCACCCCCACACCGCCCATTGGCCCTACGCCCCGCACCGCTTCAGCAGACGATGCCGGCGGTGTCGGTAAGCGCAAGAGCTACCATGCACTCAACGCGCAGCTGAACCTATTCGACGATTCGGGAAGAATCCAGTTCGACAAGGACATTGAGGCAACACAAGACTTTTTAGCGCACCATGTCACTCCCCGCATGCATCAGTTTGAATCCACCAAGCAGCGCTTGGAGTGGTTGGTTGATAACGAATACTACGAGCGGGAATTCCTTGAGCTTTATGATGACGATTTTCTGTGCACTATGTACGACAGAGCCCACCGAGCCAAGCATCAGTTCCGCACTTTCCTCGGCGCATTTAAGTTCTTTACTTCATACGCACTGAAAACCTTTGATGGCTCGCGATTTCTGGAAGGCTACGAAGAACGCGTCGCCACCACAGCTTTGTACCTTGCACAGGGCGATGAAGAGCTTGCGGAGAAGCTGGTGGATGACATCATGACCGGACGCTTCCAGCCCGCCACCCCTACTTTTCTCAACGCAGGAAAAGCCCAGCGTGGCGAAATGGTCTCCTGCTTCCTCCTTCGCATCGAAGACAATTTGGAAAGCATTGGCCGCAGCGTGAACTCTGCACTGCAGCTTTCAAAACGCGGCGGTGGTGTGGCCTTGTTACTGAGCAATCTGCGCGAATCCGGAGCCCCAATCAAAAAGATTGAGAACCAAGCTTCCGGCGTAGTCCCAGTCATGAAAATTCTGGAAGATAGCTTCAGCTATGCCAACCAATTGGGCGCTCGACAGGGCGCTGGAGCCGTCTACCTACATGCGCACCATCCAGATATTCTTCGTTTCCTGGATACCAAGCGGGAAAATGCCGATGAGAAAGTCCGCATTAAGACTCTTTCGCTGGGAGTTGTTATTCCAGATATAACCTTCCAGCTGGCCAAAGAGAACAAGGATATGCATCTTTTTAGCCCGTATGACATCGCTCGCGAGTACGGCGTAGCCATGTCTGACATGTCTATCACCGAGTATTACGACGAGCTGGTTTCCAATCCGCGAATTTCTCATACGACTATCAAGGCCCGCGAGTTTTTCACCACGCTGGCTGAGCTTCAGTTTGAATCTGGATACCCCTACATACTCTTTGAGGATACGGTCAACCGCGCTAATCCCCTCAAAGGACATATCAATATGTCCAATCTGTGTAGTGAGATCCTCCAGGTCAACACGCCATCCACCTACGGCGCCTCAGGTAACTACACCACCGTTGGCCAGGACATTTCCTGCAATCTAGGGTCGCTCAACATCGCTAAAGCTTTTGAATCACCGGACTTTGGGGAAACTGTTGAAACCGCGGTGCGCGCTCTCACGAAGGTCTCAGACCTAACAAATATCGAAGCTGTTCCTTCCATCGCTCACGGTAATGCATCCATGCATGCCATCGGGTTGGGCCAAATGAATCTCCACGGTTTCCTGGCTTCCAAGCGTATTCCTTATGGCTGCGCCGAAGCACTGGACTTTAC
Organism: Corynebacterium riegelii; assembly: GCF_016728505.1. Classification (GTDB taxonomy): domain Bacteria; phylum Actinomycetota; class Actinomycetes; order Mycobacteriales; family Mycobacteriaceae; genus Corynebacterium; species Corynebacterium riegelii. The sequence continues at coordinate 608,150 of NZ_CP068159.1, read as the reverse complement.
AAATATCTATTTCCTGACCGTGACCTATCATGCGCTCCGTGCATCCCATGCGCTAGCGGTTGAGAAAGGTCAACGATTCACTGGCTTTGAAGAATCCACCTATGCCACTGGCGTCTACTTCGACAAGTACATCGACCAAGACTGGGCGCCGGCCACTGACCACGTAAAACAGCTATTCCATGAGGCTGGCGTGCAGATTCCTCAACGCGAGGATTGGCTACGGCTCAAGAACCAAGTGATGCAAGACGGCATCTACAACGCCTACTTGCAGGCAGTTCCACCCACTGGATCAATTTCCTACATCAATGACTCCACCGCGTCCATACACCCGATTGCCTCCAAGATTGAAATACGCAAGGAAGGCCGCTTGGGGCGCGTGTACTACCCCGCACCGGAAATGACCAACGACAACTTGGAGTATTTCGATGACTCCTACACCGTGGGGTACAAAAAAATCATCGACACCTACGCTATGGCCACCCAACACGTGGACCAAGGGCTTTCCCTGACTTTGTTCTTCACCGCTGACACCACTACGCGGGACATCAACAAGGCACAAATCTATGCCTGGAAAGCCGGAATCAAGACCTTGTACTACATCCGTTTACGCCAACCTGCACTCCAGGGAACCGAGGTCGAAGGCTGCGTTTCCTGTGCTCTGTAGGAACACGGTCCTTCCTTCATTCACAACCATCCATCAAGAAAGAAAGAAGCTATGTCTTCAACATCAAACACTGCTGAGCTAACCAGCATCTCAGTTACGCCGCCAAGTTACCGGCATGACCCTTCAGCCCGCATCCGCGCCATCAATTGGAATCGGGTGAGCGATGAGAAGGATCTTGAAGTGTGGAACCGCCTCACCGCCAACTTTTGGTTGCCAGAAAAGGTTCCACTTTCAAACGATCTCCCGGCGTGGCAGAGGATGACACCGGAGGAACGCAACCTCACCATGCGGGTGTTCACGGGACTCACCACCCTGGACACCGTCCAGGCCACTGTGGGCGAAATCTGTCAGATCCAAGATGCCCGCACCGAGCACGAGGAGGCCGTGTATACCAACATCGCCTTCATGCAATCAGTCCATGCCCGTTCTTACTCTTCAGTGTTTTCTACTTTGAGCAGTACGAAAGAAATTGATGAGGCATACCGCTGGGCGGTGAATAATGACCTTCTCCAGGCACGTGCCAAAAAAGTGCTCACTCATTATTTTGGACCCGATCCACTCAAGCGCAAAGTGTCATCGACGCTGCTTTCCTCGCTGCTTCTCTACGCGGGTTTCTATCTTCCCCTGCATTTTTCCGTCCACGCCACCCTGACAAATACGGCAGACATGATTCGCCTCATTCTGCGTGACAAGGCAGTGCACGGTTACTACTCAGGCTACAAGTACCAGCGCGGACTGGAAACGTCTGCTCCACAACGGCAACAGGAGATGCATGATTTCACTATTTCCTTGCTCGAAGAGCTTTATGCCCTAGAGCTGGATTATTCCGGCGAGCTATATGAGCCGTTGGGGCTCATGGATGATGTAGCTGTATTCGTTCGCTATAACGCCAATAAGGCGCTCATGAATTTGGGCTACCCGGACTACTTCCCACCTGAAGAAACGGAAGTGAACCCGGAAATCCTCGCTGCCCTAGCACCTGGAGCAGATGAAAACCATGACTTCTTCTCCGGCTCCGGTTCCTCCTATGTCATTGGCACCGCTGAAGAAACGAGTGATGATGACTGGGATTTCTAAACCGTTTCCACGACCAGACCAAGGAAGCTGGCTTGAGACCATCGCGCTGTTTGAAGCCATCCGCGAAGGAAACCAACCAGCAGCCATGCGGCTTTTGGATACGTCCGCCGCACGGGAGGCCGTCCTCGGGGGACTGTTAGGACTCATCGAACTGTACTTCCGCCATGAAGAAGACAAAGTGGATAACTTTCTTACTGCCGCCCACGCCGCCGGGCCACCGCCTGCCTTTGGCTGCAAGCCTTTTCTCCCTTGATCGCACGTACCTACGCCCAACTAAGAAGAAAGGACTTCCTATGACCACCCCACGCATTAGTGTTATCGTCGGCAGCCTGCGCCGCGGCTCATTTGCGCGCAAGATTGCACACGAAGTGCTCACAATGATCCCTGAAAACTACCAGGCAGACATCGTTGAAATCCGTGACTTGCCGCTCTATGACTTCGACTACGATGACCCCTCGGTCACGGACAAGCCCATTCCAGCTGAGTACACCACTTTCCGCGACACCATCAAGAACTCGAGCGGCGTCCTCTTTGTTACCCCGGAAAATAACCGTACTATCCCTGCCTGTCTCAAGAATGCAGTGGACATCGGTTCCAAGCCCAACTCGGATGTGGCTTGGAAGAACCTTCCCGCAGGTATCATCAGTCACTCTGTAGGCCGCATGGGCGGCTACAGTTCACAGAAGAACCTCCGGCTCGCCCTGTCCTACTTCGATATGCCGCTTCCTGGTCAGCCCGAGGTATTCCTTGGCCAATCCCCCACCCTCTTCGAAGACTCCGGCCATCTCAATGAAGGCACCGCAGGCTTTGTCAAAGACTACGTTATACGCTTCCTGCAGTTGGTCGACATGACATTAACAGCCAAGCACAGCTAGCGACGGCGACTAACCCTAGCCACCGCCCTCTACGAAGTACTTGAAGGCTTCTAAAGGGCCTTCTCAAAGACACAAACCCCGGATTCACACTCATCCTTGAGTTACCTGAATCTGAACCCAGGACGCTTCAAAAAACACCGCTCTAATTCTTCGATTTTCGCTGAATTAGAGCGGTTTTAGCGCTGTCGCTGGACACTGACCCTGGCGACATCCTGTTAGGCCGCTACTGGGGTGTCATGATTCTGGTGGACGGTGAAACCCACCGATCTGGAAGGATTAAATCATGCCACGTAAGTATTCGGATCAGTTCCGTCAGCAGTGCATTGATGAGGTGTTGATGTTCGGCAAGACCCGTGGTGCCGTGGCCCAGGAGTACGGGGTGTCGGCCTCGTCGTTGGGACGCTGGGTGGCCAAAGCCGAAGGCACCTTGGGCACTGGTTCCGGCAGCCACATGCGCGCTGCTGATGCCGCGTCGCAGGACCCGGCAGAGATGGCAAAGCGGATCAAAGAGCTCGAGCGTGAAAACGAGTTTTTAAAAAAAGCGGCCGCCTTCTTCGCCACGGAGCACACCACGAGGACCTCTTCGCGGTAATTGCCCACTTCCACGAAGAAGGCAACCCCTGCCCCCGCTACCCAGTGTCAATGATGTGCCGTGTGTTGGAAGTATCTAGCTCCGGCTATTACGCCTGGCGCAAGCGTAGAGATACTCCGCAGGCCGGTGGCACACCGCGGGCGAAACGCGCGGCGATTACCGATCTGGTTATCGATATCTTCAACGAGCACAACGGTTTTGCCGGGGCGCGCACTATCTACCGGCAGCTTCAGGCCCAAAACGTTGCAACCACGCTGTATGCGGTGCGAAAGATCATGGCTGACAACACGCTGTACACCAAGTACCGTCGCGCGTTTAAACGCACCACGATCCAAGACCCGCAGGCGAGCGCACGTGCTGATCTGCTTCGGCGCCGTTTCTACCCAGCGATGCCGACAACCTATCTGTGCGGCGACATCACCTACCTGCGCACCGCGCAGGGGTGGATGTATCTGGCCGTCGTGATCGATCTGAGCACTCGGATGGTTGTCGGGTGGCAGATCGCAGACCGGATGAGTGCGCAACTTGTCGTCGACGCGCTGACCATGGCGCACGCGGCCGGTTTCGTCGCGGGCAACGCGGTGTTTCACTCCGACCGCGGCTCGCAGTACACCTCGAAGCAGTTCGCGCAAACAGCCAAGAAACTCGATGTGCGTTTAAGCACCGGCGCGGTCGGTGTGTGCTGGGACAACGCGGTTGCGGAGTCGATGTTTTCCACGTTGAAGCTGCATCTGCTGTACGAAAAGAAACAGTTCGCGTCCAAGTTCGACGCCCGCTACGAAGTCGGACACTGGATCGAGGCGTACTACAACCGCCGCCGCATCCACTCCACCACCGGGCTGATCCCCGCCGAAGCAATGCGCCAATTCAAAACCCGCTGCGCCGACACACACACCGCCGCAGCCTAACCCCCACAACCAAACACAACGGGTTTACCCGTCCACAAAATTTGACACAGCCCACACCATTTACCTATATGGGTGTGTCGGCAATTGTCGGTGGCGATTTGAATCGGCCTGACTTTTTGAGAGTGGCGTGTTACGCGGCGTGAAGGCCTGCGTGGTTTTCTCGTTGGTAGTTGGTGTAGTGCTCGATCGGCGGGATATGCCCGAGCGAGGAATGCAACCGCTCGTGATTATACCAGTGGACCCATCCGGCTGTGGCGCGTTCCACCTCACTCCAGTTCGTCCACGTCCCCGCTTCGAAATCAATGAGTTCTGACTTGTACAGCCCGATCGTTGACTCCATCAGACCGTTGTCGTAAGCGTCGCCGACGGTGCCGATGGACCCGTCCATTTGGTGGACGGCCAGCAGTCGGCGGAGATCTGTGGAGGTGTACTGTGAGCCCGCATCCGAGTGATGGATCACCCCGGCCGAATCAAAGTACGGGTCCTGGCGCTGGCGTATCGCCAGTGCCTGTCGCAGCGCACGGATGACCAAAGATTTCGTGGCTCGGGTGTCCACGACATACGCCAGGATCTCACGGGTGAACACGTCGGTGACAAAAGCCACGTAGCTGAAACCGCAACTGGTGTGCACATACGTGAAATCCGCGACCCACCACTGATCGGGACGCTGAGCCTGCGACCAGGCCCGTTGAATACGATCCGGGAAACGCTCGGCGGAGGGATCAGCAACGGTGGTGCGTGTGGTCTTGCGTCGGAGTACACCCGCGATTCCAAGGATATTCATGAGGCGTTGCACCTGGTCACGGCCGATGTTCCAGCCTGCCCGGTGGGCGGCTTTCCATAGTTTTCGTCGCCCGTAGACCCGCCGATTGGCCCGCCACAGCTCAAAGAGCCGGTGCGCGGTGTAAGCCTCATCCAGCTCGGCAGGGGTGGGCCCGAAACCACGGGCCTGGAAGCGGTAGAACGTTGCTGGTGAAATAGCGTATTCATGCTCATTGAGCACGCGGCACATCCGCTCGATGGAATACAGGTGCCGGTGAGTGCGGAGGAAGTCCACAATCACTTTAGTTTGCGGTCGAGCTCCGCCTGGGCGAAAAAAGCTGAGGCCAGTTTCAGGATCTCGTTGGCTTCTTTGAGCCGGGCATTTTCCTTGCGCAGGGTGATAAGTTCCGCGTCTTTCTCGGCATCGGATTGCTCGACGGCGGCGTCTACCTTCTTCTCTTCTGCGCGTACCCAGTTGCGGATAGTCGATGTTTTGATGCCGATGACAGCTTCGACAGCGCGTAGTGCGGCTGCCTTGGATGAAGCGCCGTCAGCGAGCTCCTCGAAATACAGGCGCACCGCCCGCTGGCGGGTCTCCTGGTCGTAAGGGCTGATAGCCATGATGTTCCTCCTGTGTTACATCATGCCCTCTCACCAACCCAGGCCGGTTTAATTAAGGCAGTTGGTACCGCGAGTACGCGTCGTTGGTATCGGTGTTCCGCGTACCTGGTACTGCAAGGGGGGGGTCCCAGAAGTCTTCAACTGCTACCAAATACTCGCTAAGCGCTACCAGATAGTCACGACCCTGCTGCTCTATCTCCGGTCGCAAACAGATCCAGCAGGCATGGAGTTTCTTCAGGACCTGTACCTGGCAGATGTGCGGGCGTTTTGTTGATTGCTTAACAACTCTGATCGCTGCTGCGACACTGCGACAACGTATCAGCTGTGAGTGTGAAACCTAAACTTGTGACACGAACGGTTCGGGTAGCGTCTTTTCGTCTTGCCCGAATCAGTACCAACTAGCTGGATCTGACAATTCCACGCCCCGAGCGGGTCGCCGCCACGTGCGCCAAGGTGTGAAGCAGCAGGTGTACCCAAGGTGGCGAACATCCTGGAACTATCAGCCGAGGCAGTTACTCTTTGTCAGTCTGATGTAGGTGCTAGATGCTTGGGAGGGGTGCCGGACATTGAACAAAGCGACATCCCCCGGGGGTAACGTGATCGTTGTGGCTTGTGCAACGCTGCCTCAGGGAGTAGCCTCGAACTCATTACGACTAGCCGACCTTTCCGTATGGGAAGGCGGCTAGTTTTATATGTGTGGATGAAAAAACGTTAAGAGGATATCGGCTAAGTAGTGGGTTAAGGGACATTTCGTGTGGATTTGCGGCGTGTCGTACTAAGGGACATTTCGTGTGGATTTAGGGGCGTCCTGCCCAGCCTTTTCTTATGCCTAAGCTGGGGTTCCATTCGTTGTCGATGTGGGTGTCATATGTGGCTGGTCGCCCGTCTGGGTGGCCGCGTCGTTTGAGTTGTTCTTTCGCCCAGGCGGTGCGTGCTGCTTTTTCTCCTTGGCGTCCGAAGTCTTGTTGCTTAGCTAACTCCAGTGGCGCTACCGGGTCTTCGGTATGGACGTAGAGCCACCAGTCCATGGTGATGCGCTGATGCTCATCGAACATGCCGCGATGGTTTCCTGCTAGGTCTTTGAGCTGTTTGTTGATGCCGCCTTCCAACAGGTTTGTGGTGGCTTTTAAGTCCTGCATGACAACGCCTTCAGGCGGGGTAAGGAAGGTAAATAGGTGTCTGTCATGAATGAGTTTTTCTAAGCGTTTTAATGCCCGGCGTGCATTGCGGTGGGTGTACCACCATTTCTGGTTGGGGCTGACCCATTTTGGTACTTGGCCTGCAGGTATAGCACTGCGGTAGGTGCGTTGTTTAAGCCAATCGGCAAAGGTGATGCGGGTGTGGTGGACTGCAGCAGTAAAGCGTGCAGCATCTTCAAGGCTGTCTATCTGGACGAGCATGTAGCCGAGTTTGCGGATTGCTTTATGAGCGGGGTGAATCGGGTTGCGGCTGATGTCGGCAAACGTGTTGCGCTGGACGTGGACTAAGCAGCGCTGGATGGCTACGCCTGGCCATTTAATGCGCAGTGCCTTAAGTGCTCCGCCTGACCCGTCGGTGGTGACGATGAGTGGTTGGGCGATTTTGTCGAATAGTTTTAGGTACTCATACGAGCTTTCACGCAGGCACCAATGCCAGGCGATGACGTGTGTGTCGGTGCAGGCTACCAGCAGGCATTTCTTGTGAAAGTAGGTGCCGTCGATAAAGACTTGGTCATAGACACGGTAGGGGTCTGTAGTCGTGGGCACGGTGATAAACCACAGCAGTTTGAACCACCGGGTCAAAGTCCGTCTGCTCACCCCAAGGCGTTTGGCTAAGTGGTCTGCGGATTCCCCGGAAAGGATCCAGTCGATAAAGATTTTGAAGTGTCGAATCTCGCTGGTGTGCGCCCGGGTGTTAATCGATGAAGCGTTGCACGCAGGACATAGCCAGCGTTGGGTTCCTGCCGCGGTTTTGCCGTTCTTAACCAGTCCGTGGCCGCACACGTCACACGACGGCCGATTCCTATTAGCCATAGGAATTGGCCTTACCGCACCAGCCGCAGTCCCCCTATCACAGACCTAGGACTATCCGGTGTTGATTTCACCGATTGGGCTGTTGGAACCGATTCAAAATCAAGATCACGGCATTATCCCAGGCTGACCCGGGAATCCGTATCGGTTTATCCACACGAAATGTCCCTTAAGCCTAAGTAGTTACGCGAAACCATATTTTTTCGTTGATGAGCAGCTGGCGAAGTTATACGGTCACGGACTGGACATTGAAGACTACGAGTTAGCAAAAGCAACTTTAAGAAAAATCGGTTACTTTCGCTTCGCGGGGTACGCGTACTTTTTCAAAACCAACGGTGCATTTCGTGAAGGTACAACTTTTGCTCAAGTGGTTGACCTCTATCGGTTCGACGAGCTGATGCGAAACAAGCTGATCGAAGGTCTCGAAATGATCGAAGTCTGGTTGAGATCACAGCTAAGTAACCGGCTTGGTTTCTACCACCCGTTTGCGCACAGAATCCCTGTCCATTTGCGTAAAAACGTATCTATATGGACAGCATCTCAAAAGGTTATTAAGCAGTCCAAACATATTGAATGGATTGCGGATTATTCGCGTGAAGAGCGGCGAAGTCAGGGAGATTTCGTTCAACACTTCCGCAGCAAATATGGGCCACACCTCCCAGTATGGGCGGCTACGGAAATCATGACTTTGGGTACTATCTGCAGGCTCTTTGATCTGCTGCACGAAGAAGACAGGGCGCTTATCGCCGCTCGGGCTGGGATTGTGAACCCAGATGGAAAAGGCGATCAAGCAACCTTTTCAAGCTGGCTGAACCACTTCCGTTATCTCCGTAACGTTTGTGCTCACTATGGGCGGGTTTGGAACAAGGTGTTTGACACGACGCTAGCAGCACCCAAAGGGGCAATTGATGGTCTGTCGGACTTTAAGACTTTGCCGCACAAGCTCTATAAAACGATCGCAGCTATCCGTTTCATATTTACTCGGGTCTATCCGGATTCTCAGTGGTCGGATGAAATGTTGGAGCTTATTGAGGCTTATACGCACCAAAGCAATATTCCAATGCACGCAATGGGCTTTCCGGTGGATTGGAGGGAGCGGCCAATATGGAACGGTGCGGTTCCACCTGATCTAGAAGCCTGCCTTCTTATTGACTGCGTGAACCAGGTTGAATGCGTTACGCAGGCCAGACTGCTTGAGACCGTCTTTCCTGATAGGAACGAGAAGGGGAAGAAGGATTTCCTGAGGTATCTGAGGGACAGGAAGGGAATCTTCCTCCACGAGGTCGGAGGGACGAAATACTATCCGGTTTTCCAATTCAATGAGGATCTCACTGGTATTGATTCCAATGTTGGAAATGTAAACGAAATCCTTATTACCAAGTTCGTTGGAAGCACGCATGGCATACAGCTTGTTCAAGATTGGTGGGCCAACGGGCAAAGTATCCCAGGGCTTGGTGTGGCACCTATGAAGAAAGTGAAGGAATCACCGGAGCTTGTCTTCGAGGCAGCACAAAAGTTGGTTGCCAATTGAGTGTCTTCGGACGGCTGTGTCAGGTTGCTATGTCGGCCGTGAAGCCTGATTAGAGTTGTTCCCGTGTCCTCCCTCATTCCCGTCCACGCATCGGAGCACGTCCTTGATGGTGTGTCCGAGTACCTCGCCACCGCGTTTTCGCTGAAGAACCCGGAGACGTCCAACGCCCTCAAAGCGTTTTTGGAAGACACAGAGCGGGGTATGTTTCACGGCCCGTACGTGCGGGTGCGTCTGCCCTACGCGCGTGCCCTGGGGTGGGACGGCATCTTGGACTGGATGCCCACCCGCTTTGCCTTCACGCCGTACCACCACCAGGCAGAAGCGTTCCGGAGGTTGAGGAGTTCGGACGGTGGTGGGGAGAGGCGTCCACAAGCAACGCTCGTGATCACAGGCACTGGCTCCGGTAAGACGGAATCCTTCCTGTACCCCGTGCTGGACCACGCAGCACGCACACGCGCACAAGGCCGCACCGGCGTAAAGGCGCTGCTGCTCTACCCCATGAACGCACTGGCCAATGACCAGGCAGATCGCCTGGCCAAGCTGATCACTAGCGAGCCAGGCCTGGCCGGTGTCACCGCCGGCATCTACACGGGTGAGGCTAAGGGCAACGTAAAGAAGGTAACTGAGCACTCGCTGATCAATAATCCAGATGAGATGCGGCTCAACCCCCCAGACATCCTGTTGACTAACTACAAGATGTTGGACCAGCTGCTGCTTCGCCCGGCAGACCGTGAGATCTGGGAGAAATCCGCAACATCGTTGCAGTACCTGGTGTTGGATGAGTTCCACACGTATGACGGTGCGCAGGGCACAGATGTGGCGCTGTTGCTGCGCAGACTAGGACTCATGCTCAAAACCCACCAGCCGGAAGGGTTTTTGGGCGAGTACGAACAAAACCCGCTTGGCAGGGTCACGCCGGTGGCAACGTCCGCAACCCTGGGCGGTGAGGGCGACCAGGAGAAGGTGCTGAACTTCGCGGCCACCATCTTTGGTGAAACGTTCACGCCAGACGCCGTGGTGGGCGAGCGCACGCTGAGCTACCAGGACTGGGTGGCAGAACTCGCGGAAGCCTACGGTGCGCACCCGGTGCAGCCGTACCCGGACATTGAGCAGCTGCGCACCGTGGTGGAAACCATCCAGCAAGACACCTCGGGTCGCGACCACGCGGATCTGGTGCTGGATGTGTTCCGCACCCAGCTGTGGGGCGCGGGCGAGAGCCTCGAAGAAACCATCTCGGCGTACGCGGTACACCCGCTGACCCAAGCGCTGCTGGAGCAAGCAAACACGGCAAAGCCGCTGATCAACCGTGAAGGCGAGCAGGAAGACACCCTGCCGCTGTTGGTGCTGGGCCCGATTGTAGAGCGCTCTTTAGGCACCGAAGTGGCCCGTGAATTCATTACCCACCTGCTCACCGCGGTGGCGCACCTGCGCGCGAAAGCCGGCGAGAAGTACCGCTTTGAGGGCAAGCGCCTGCCGGGCGTGGAAACGCACCTGTGGCTGCGTGAAGTCTCCCGCATTGAGCGCACCGTAACCCCCAATGACACCGGAGACATCTTCCGCTTCGCCGATGACGGCCACCTGGTCTGGGACGAAGCCGGGGTGTGGCTGCCCGCCATCTACTGCCGTGAGTGCGGACGCGCCGGGTGGATGGCCGCGATGGAACCGGGCACCGATGCAGTGGTGCTCAACGGTGCCGAGATCCGCCATGCGTCATTCAATGCCCGTGAGAGGACCAGGCCGCTTATCGACGCCACGACGGAGCACCGCCGCGCCACCGCCGAAGGCGTGCCGTGGTCTGCCATGAGTGATGACGAAGGCAAGCGCACCATGATGTGGTTCCACACCGAAACCCGGAGCTTAAGCACCGCGGACCCCAGCGAGGAAGACCTGGCGGAAGGTAAATCGGTGCCGGTGCTGACCTACTCCGGTCTTGGCGCGGAGGATTACGCGCGCGACCAGGTCTGCCCGTCCTGTGGTGGTACGGACACGATCCGCTACATCGGTTCACGCGTGGCAACGCTGCTCTCAGTTGGCCTGTCCAACCTCTTCGGCATGCCGGAGCTGGACCAGAACGAGAAGAAGACCCTGGTCTTCGCGGACTCGGTGCAGGATGCAGCACACCGCGCAGGCTTTGTGCAGTCGCGTGCGCGTGCCTTTGGCATTCGTACGTTGATGCGCAGTGTGGTCACACGTGCGGGGTTGGATGAGGGGGGTGAGGTGACCGTCGCAACGCTGCCGCACCGCATCCTCCAGCAGGCGGACGCGGACGCGGACCCGGCGCGCGCCCGCTTCGAGCTGCTGCCGCCGGAGCTTGCAGAGACCCCAACGTTTGCACCGTTTTGGATGAAGGATGCCCCCGATGCGGAGCGCAGGCGCGCAACCACGGCGGTGCTCAACCGCCTGGAGCTTGATGCGGCGCTGGAGTTTGGTCAGCGTGCGCACTTGCCGCGCTCCTTGGTGTCCACGGGTGCGTTGGCATCGTCGGTGCAGGTTGAAGACCAGGTGCTGTTGGATGCTGCGGAGGCGGCGCTGCGCAAGGTTGATGCTGGCCTGTTTGAGCTCAAGGACGCGTCCTCGCCAGAGGTTCGGTTGCGGTGGATGCGTGGGCTTCTAGAGCAGGTGCGTGAGCGCGGCGGCATCACCACGACGCTTTTGCAGAAGTACCTGCAGGATGACGCCAACTCTTGGCGCCTGCACAACCGTTTTGCCAAAGCGGAAGGCGTACCGAGCTTTCCCAAGGGTGGCGCGCCGGAGTTCCCACGCGCAGGCGCCGCGCTAGATGAAAAAGATCGCGGCATCACCCCGCTTGGCAGCCCGCGCGGGCGCTACGCACGGTGGACGTCGAAGATGCTGGGCATCTCAACCCATGACGCCACCACTGCGCTTACCAACGTGTTCAAGGAACTCGCCAACGCCGGTGTCATGGAGGCGATCACCACCGGCACGGGTGGCACCGTCTACGCACTCAAACCAGAACAGGTGGTGGTGCGGTTTGAAGACCACGCGCGCTCCTTAAGGTGTGGGGTGTGTCATGGAACGTTGGGCGCAGACAAGCAGACCAGTTCTTTGCTTGCCGGGATGCCGTGCTCAACCCCCGGTTGCCTTGGTGAGCTCGAGCCGGCCGATATTGAGCCGAACTACTACTCACGGCTCTACACCTCCACCACCCCGCGTGCGGTGGTCGCGCGCGAGCACACCGGGCTGATACCTAAGGATGAACGCCTGGCGCTGGAGCGCTCTTTCCGCGGCGCGGAAACCGCACCGAACGCGCCGAATGTGCTGGTGGCAACACCAACGCTGGAGATGGGTATTGATATTGGAGACCTGTCTACCGTCATGCTGGCGTCTCTGCCCAAGTCTGTTGCCAACTACGTGCAGCGTGTGGGGCGCGCCGGGCGTTTGACCGGCAACTCGCTGGTGCTGGCGTTTGTGCAAGGCCGCGGCACGACACTGCCCAAGCTGAATAAACCGCTGTCCATGATCGCAGGGTCTGTTGTTCCGCCGGCGGCGTTTTTGTCCGCCACCGAGATCCTGCACCGGCAGGTCACCGCGTATTTGGTGGACACGTTGGACTTCGCCGCGGAGGGGCTGCAGGTGAAGGACGCAACCAGCGTGTTCTCTACCAAGCGCAGGTCTCTTGTAGAGGTGCTGGCAGAAGACATTGCCGCGGGCGTGGACGAGCGCGTGGATGCGTACCTGGCCACCGTGGAAGGCGCGGTGGATGAGGTGTCGCTTGCCGGTGTCCGCGAGTGGGCCACGGGCCTTGGGCCGGACTCCCTGGTTGGTGAGCTCAAGCGCTGCCAAGAACTGTGGGACAGAGAAGTGAAGATAATGACTGAACGCTTCGATGTACTGCAGGACCGGATGATCCAGCTGGAAGCGAAGGCAGACCCGAACGCGGGCACCGAAAACGCCGATGCGGAGTTGGAACGTGAAAAACGCAGCACCAAGGCGGCGCTCAAACGCACGCAGCGCGACATCAGCGAGATCTTGCTTAAGGAATACTGGATTTCCTCCATGGAGCGCTACGGCTTGCTGCCCAACTTCACGCTTCTGGATGATTCGGTGGAGCTGGCCGTGGTGGTCTCTCAACTCAACCCGTCCACGCTGCAGATTGATCCGGAAACCTTCGAACTGTCCCGCGGCGTGTCCTCCGCGCTGATGGAGCTCGCGCCGGGCAACACGTTCTACGCCCGCGGCATCGCCGCCACCGTGGATGCGGTGGAGATGGGCCACAACGGCGGCGACATTGAGCAGTGGCGCCTGTGTCGCGCCTGCTCCTATGGCGCGCGCGTCACCGAAGGCGCAACGCCTGCCGCCTGTCCGGTCTGCGGCGACGCCGGTTTTGCGGACAAGGGCCAGGTGTTGGACTCGGTTCGCATGCGGCGGGTCTCGGCGGAGGTTGATAGGGCTAGGTCGCTTATCGACGGCACCCATGAAGAACGCACCAGCCTCAACTACATCACCACCCTGAGCTTCGCCGTACCCGAAGGCGGACACGGCGGCCGATGGTTCACCTCCCTCGGCTTTGGTGCGCAGTACCTGCGGTACGTGAACTTGAGCTGGTTCAACCTGGGCCGTGGCCCGAGCGCCAAGAGGATCTACGCCAACAGGGAAACGGACGCTCCTCTGTTCACGGTGTGTAACTACTGCGGGCACTTAGATTCCCAGAAGGGCGCTAACTCCAAGTGGGACCACAGGCCGTGGTGCCCGAAGCGCAACGCCAGCGAGGAAGAGACCGTAACCGTGGCGTTGTCACGCACGCTGCAAACTCAGGGCGTGCTGCTGCACGTGCCGGTGCAGCTGACCGCGGGCGACAACTCCACCATCCCCAGCCTGACCGCGGCGATCAAGCTTGGCTTTAAGGAAGACTTGGGTGGTGAGCCGGAGCATCTCAGCGTGGTTACCGTGCGCGTGCCGGATGATAAGGGCGACACCGTTGATGCGTTGTTGATGCATGACATTGTGCCCGGCGGTACCGGTTACCTTTCGCAGTTCGCCACGCCTGAAGACGTCCGCCGACTACTGGAGAAGGCGTTCACCCGTGTGAAGAATTGCTCGTGTGCCGCCGATGAGCGCTTGGCCTGCCCGGACTGCCTGTTGCCGTACACGCAGGCAAGTCATCTGGAGGTCACCTCACGTGCGGCGGCCGAGCGGGTCTTGCGTGCCATCTTGGCCGACCAAGATCACCCGGGGGCAGACCTTGACCCGTTGAGCGTTACCTGGGAGACCCAAACCGAAGCGCCGGTGCGTGATAGCGCCTCCAACCTGGAGGTCCGCTTCCGTGAGATTCTGCGCAAGGCTTTGGAAGACCGCCACGCCACCGTCAAGGACATCCCCAACGCTGGCCAGGTGGAGTGGCAGATCACTTTCACTGACGGTGAGGAGTGGAAGATGCGTGAGCAGGTGGACAAGGGCTACACCAAGCCAGACTTCTTGTTTACCCACCGCACCAAAGCCAATGTGCGCCCAGTGGCGGTGTTTACGGACGGCGCGGCGTTCCACATCAGCCAAGCGCACTACCGCTTCCCGGATGACATAGCCAAGCGCAACCGTCTGCACTATGAGGAGTCCTGGTTGCCGTGGAACGTTACGGATGCGGATATCACCTGGTTTGAAGACGAGCAAAAGCAAGTTGACCAGAAGCCGGCGTGGGCGAGGGTGAAGAAGTTCCCTGAGTTCAAGGGCTTTAGTACAGACGCCTGGAAGATGCTCACCTCTTCCCCTGTCACCCAGCTGCTGGACTACCTGGCCGGGCCGGAGAAAGCCACCTACGGTATGACTGCCCAGGCGCTGATGCGACTGCTTATTGGCAAGTCAAAGGCACGTAGCATCCCGGGTGGGGCGCATGTGACCTTCCGCGACCAGATCCACCTGCGCTGCGCGTTTTTTGAGCAACAGCTGCACCCCAAGCGCGCCTACGTAGAGGCACCGCACGCTGGTTCCATTACTGATGAGAACTGGCGTGACTTCCTGCGCTTTGCCAACATCTGGTGGCTTGCAGACTCCCCTGTGGTCATTGCCACCATCGCGGAAGATGAGGGCGCGGTTGCTGTGGAGCCGGCCGAGGTTCCTGCAGCGGTATCCCCGGATGCCGACGCTGTGGCCGACGAGGTCCCCGAAGCCTGGGCCGAAGCGATCGAGGAGTTTGAGGACGAATCCAGAGTGCTCGCCGCCCTGCAGCTGCTGGCACGAGCCGGTGCGGAAGCCACCGAGGATATTGGTGAGGAAGTGGGGTCGCTGCCCACCGCCGTATCCTGGCCAGATCGCAAGATTGCACTGCTGATGCAGCAAGACGCGTCCTACGCACAAGCCGAGGACACCCTGCGTGATCAGGGTTGGACGTTGATGTATCCAGATACACTCAGCGAGCAAACAATTCCGGCAGCGTTGCTGGGTAAGGGTGATTAACACATGACACAGATGGTGACGTTTAGCTTCTACAGCGGCCTGCGTTTAGACGGGGTGCTGCACAAACCCGTCATGAACTTCCTGCAGAAGCTTGCAGAAGATCCCACCAACCCGTCGCTGCGCATCAAGACGCTTAGCAACGCGGTGGACAAGCGCGTGCGCACCGGCCGCGTCAATGACCAGTTCCGTGCGGTGCTCTTTGAGATTCGCGACGCCGAAACGCACCACTTCGTCCTCGTCGACGTTGACTCCCACGACGAAGGCAACGCCAAAGCCGAACGCCTCGACCCTGCGCGCCTTCGCCTGACCGTCAACCCCGTCAACGGCCTGACCCAGCTCATCCAGGAAGACGCACCCGCCGCTGACACGGCTGCTGCCGAGAGCACCTCCGAGGCCAAGGCGAAAGCCGCAGCCGAAGCCGCCGAGAAGCTGGCCGCAAAGCAGCAAGAGCAGGCGCGACACCTTTCGGAGGCGGATGGGGTGGATGCGGTCGTCGCAGAGAAGCCAAAGGCCCCGCCGCGCACCGAGATGGAGCACAACGGCTACACCCCGGCCAGCCTGTACGAAGAGCTCGGTGTGGACCAGGCGCTGCTGAAGGCTGTGTGGCGCGCCGAGTCTGAGGCAGAGCTTCAGTTGCTTCTGAACGCCCGGCCGACCTGGGAACACGACGCCATCCTCGGCCTTGTAGCCGGCTACACCGTCGACGAAGTGCGCGACTCCCTGGGACTGCAGAAGCTAGAGCCCGGCGCGGTGGAACAATCCGGTGCCGACGAAGACACGCTTTTGCTTGCCGGCCTGCGCCAACCCGCAGCTGAACTGGACTTCGCCTACGTGGATGACGTGGATACCGAATCCCTACGCGCCGTGATCAGTCTTGGCGATTTCGACCAGTGGCGTGTGTTCATCCACCCAGAGCAACGCCGCATGGCGGAAGGCGCACGCAACGGCTCCGCGCGTGTCTTCGGTGGCGCCGGCACCGGCAAGACCGTGGTTGCCGTGCACCGCGCGAACAACCTGGCGCGCCGGGCAATACCGAACCAGCCCGCTGGCGATGAGGCACCGCGCATCCTGCTGACCACGTACACCAAGGGCCTTGCGCAGGGGCTGAAGTACCAGCTGAATACGTTGAACCCGCATCACCCTGCGGCGGAGTCACTTGGTCAGCCCGGTATTTGGGTGGACAACGTGGACGCCGCGGTACGCCAGGTGTTGACGTCCGCCGCACCACACGAAGTGGAGGCCGCCACCAAACGCGTCCTGGGCCTGGGTGCGCCGCGCGTGCGCCCCTACCTGGAACGCGACGCCGAACAGGTCTGGGAGACCGCACTGGAAGCCGCCAGCGATGACCTGCCGCGCTCCATTGCAAACCTCACGTTCCTGCAGCAGGAGTACGAAGGCGTAGTCCTTGCTGGCCAGGTGACCTCGCTTGCGGAATACCTCAAGATCGCACGCACCGGTCGCGGCACACCGCTGAACCGGAAGCAGCGCAAACTGGTGTGGGCCGTTATGGAATCCGTCATGCAAACCCAAGCAGTGGACGGGCAGTTGTTCTGGCCCACCATGAGTGCCGTTGGCGCCGAAGTGTTAAACGTGCGCGTGGAAAACGGCGGCGGGTACACGTTTGATCACGTGGTGGTTGATGAGGCTCAGGATTTCAACGCGGGCCATTGGCGATTCCTGCGCGCCTGCGTTGCCACCGGTCCCAACGATATCTTTATTGCAGAGGACTCCCACCAGCGCATCTACGGCCAACCGCTGACCCTGTCACGTTTTGGCATTGCTACGCGAGGCCGCTCTCAACGCCTCACCCTGAACTACCGCACCACCAAGCAGAACCTGGAATACGCCCTGCTCATCTTGCTGGGGCAAGAGGGCCTGGCGTACCTGGACGGCGAGGGAGACAACGACTCCGTCCGCGGCTACCGCTCCGCCCGCACCGGCCCGGACCCGTACCTTGTGCGTGTGAATTCCGAGGCACAAGAATTCGACGTTGCCGCCCACTTCATTTCTAAGTGGATGGACTCGGAGCGCGACGTGCATATTGGCGTGATGTGCCGTACGCGCGGTCAGATCTCCCGCGTTGTCTCCGGTCTTGCGGACCACGGCATTGACGCTGTGGCCACCCGCAACGCCGAGCGTGCTACGCCTGAGCAGGTGTCCGTGATGACCATGCACGGCGCCAAAGGCATGGAATTTACCCACGTCTTGCTCATGGGTGTGGGCAAGGAATTGATGCCGTTGCGCTTCCGTCTCAAGGACCTTTCTGAGGAAGACGCCCGCGAGGCCCTCCAACGCGAACGTTCCTTGCTATACGTGGCTGCTTCAAGGGCCCGCGACGAACTGGTCATCACCTCCACCGGTGAACCCTCCGAGTTGCTGCCGCCGAATCTGCCGTAGGTGTCGATTTGGGGTAGTTGGCCCCGGGCCTCGGGTGGCTCTCGGGACCCTGGCCTCCGGACCTCGGGTGGAGCTTTTTTGAATTGCGGCAGCATGTTGCCAAACCGGGGATATCTGCCGCAATTGCTCAGAGGCCTAGTTCATGCCTCACCCAATTCGAGTGGCTGCGTACCTGCATAACAACCTTCAAACCATCTAGTTTTGAGAGGAAGGAGAGAGTCGATGAAGCATTTCTTGATTGTGTACAACCGGCGTACGGGCGATCGCCAGCTGACCGAGTACACCGACGCCGATCAAGCGATTCGTGCTCGTCTTGAGGCGGAGTCTGAAAACTCCAATCCAGACGTTGAAATCGTGGTCATTGGTGCCGCCTCTCTCGATGACCTCAAGGTTACGCACTCCCGCTACTTCACTACTGACGAGCTTCCTACGCCTACTGAGTGGGCACGCGCCGTTTCGGCTTTATAGCCGCGCCTCACGGGTGCTACGTCTGATCCGGTTGCACGGCCACAGCGTGGCTTTCTTCCTCGACTGGAGTCACGGTAGCCGCCACAACCTCTGCTACTTCCTCGGTAACCTGCGCCAAGTTTGCCGATTCTTCGGCTGGGCGCGGAGAATCTGTGTCCACCCACTCCGCCAGCGATATGTTGCGCCCCTTCACCTTCCAAGCCTTCGGTCCGCTCACGGAGTTACCACTCAGAAAAGCAGCAGCGGCAGTTGGGCTTGAGAAAGGGATGTCCTTAATCAGACGGTTGCCCTGGATAGCGTGAGCATGGATCTCACGGTTGCGGGCTACGCTTCGCGGCGCACTCGGGACAATCGTTTCACTAAGGACAGCGCCCTTGAGCACCACGAACTTGTCGGCGTTCTGACGCGCCTCACCATGGAACGTGTTGGGTGATCCGATTTCGAAGATGGGGTCGGTGTCGCGGACGTCGTTAGTAATGGTGCTCTTCGAGGTGTTTGATGCGGACGCGTCTCCAAGCGGAGTTTCAAAGGCATCGATACCGAGAGACTTCAGGATGAGGCGCGTGTTTTGAATGTAGTCATCCAGCACCGGGATGTGCTCCTCAACAACGTTGCCTGCAGGTGGCTCGCTCTTGTTTCCGATCTGGAAGGTGCCAACCTGCTTCACCAACTTGTAGAAGGCATTCTCCAGATAGTTCAGTTCTGTCGGACCCCAGGAGTTATCGCTGGTACACAGGTAAATCGCGCGGTTGAACCACGCGCGCTCCTCAAGGGAACGGATCTCTTCCATTTCCTCGGGGTCCACTTTTTCGTTGCGTTCATCATTCTTCAAGTGCTCGAAGACGCGAGCAAGCGACGGAGCAGATTTCCTAGGCCCTGCTTGCCCAACGTAGATCAGTGGCTCATCCGTCTCGTTGTCAGTTCCCACGAGGAAGTAAATCGCATGGGTATTCAAGTCAGGGCGCGAGTTGATGTCTGGGCGCCTCAGCTCTTGCACGGGAATCGAATACACCCTGCCCAGCCAGCCCAAAATTGACGCTTTGACGGGGCCGTCGGCGGTGCCGTCGATAAGAAAGAGTTGAATGAGCTTCTGCTTTGCCATGCTGTGGCCTCCAGGTCATCGTGCGCGTCAGTTTTGGTGATTGTGAAACCATTATGGTCCACGGGAGTGGGCCTGTCTCCCGTTCCTTCGGACTCCGGACCACGGGTAGTGCTTTTTTGAATTGCGGCAGCATGTTGCCAAACCGGGGATATCTGCCACGGCTGGCAGCTGGCTCACAGTTTCAGGCCTATTGCGGCAACTATCCCCGGTTTGGCAGATATTCGCCGCATTTGAAAAAAGCTATGTATGGGCCGAAAACAGAAAACCCCTAAGCAGTAAAAGTGTTAATTGCTACTTTGAACAATCTAAACTGCTAAAAGTGCAAATTAAATAGGAAAAACAGGAGGTCATAAAATTGGCAATAAGTGTTAAAGTGGCAATGTGAATTGGAATGAGCAACGGCTGCTTGAGGTGTTGTCGCAACTGAGGGCGTTCGGTGACGACACAACCTTGATCGAGTGCAAGCGTGCCGCAGAGGAAGTGCCGGAAAACCTGGCGAAGACGATCTGCGCTTTTGCAAATATGCCGCAGCCAGGAACCATCATTCTTGGGGTGGATGAGCGGCGGGGTTTCGAAGTTACCGGGGTGGCCAATCCAGCCAAAATGATAAAAGCGGTCACGCAAATAAGCCGGACTGCGGTGGACCCATCCCCGCAAATCAATTGTTTGCCACTTAAAGTGCAAAACCGCGATGTGGTTGTCGTGGAAGTGTTGCCACTTATGCCGCAGGAGAAACCAGCGACGGTCAAGGGGATGCCCTACCTGCGTCAGGCTGACGGAGATTACGCGATGAACGCTAATGACCTCCGGATGC
The DNA here is from genome assembly GCF_016728505.1 of Corynebacterium riegelii. Lineage (GTDB taxonomy): Bacteria > Actinomycetota > Actinomycetes > Mycobacteriales > Mycobacteriaceae > Corynebacterium > Corynebacterium riegelii. The sequence goes on along the minus strand of NZ_CP068159.1, from coordinate 587,919 downwards.
TTCAACTGGCAGCACTTGCTGAAGGCAAGACTCCGCAGTATGACTTTGAATCGCTACCAGGTACTGACACGGCACTGCTGGATGCGAAGCTCTTGGCCTCCTATGTGCGGATAGTCCGTGATTCCAGCCCTCGGCTGGGGAAGATTGAAGACGATGAGCGCTTGCTGCAAATGACCGGGGTGACGGATGCTGCTGGCAATATTCGCCGCGGTGGCCTGTACGCGATGGGCTACTTGCCTCAAGCACAGGAGCCGGCACTTGGTGCAACCGCAGCGGTTCGCCTGGCCAGGGATGGTAGCGGTATTCGCAACAAAAACCTCAAAGAGATTGAGGGGCCGGTGCCCGTTATGTTGCAGGACGCCATGCTTTGGGTCCGCAGGAATACCGACACGGTAAGCCGTTACAACGACTCCGGAAATCTTGTAGACACTCCCGAGTTTCCAACATCTGCCGTACGTGAAGTCATTGCGAATGCGCTGGTACACCGCGATCTTGGACCCTCCCTGGATACCGGGAAAAAGATTGAAATCCGTGTAACTGACCGCGCATTGGTCGTGGTCAACCCCGGCGGTCTGCGGGGCATTTCCGTTGATCAGCTGGGTGGGCCCGCCTTGGCCAAATCGGCTGTAAACAAGCGTCTGTATGAAATGGCTAGGAGCCTTCGGCTTGACGACGACTCCCGCGTCATCGAAGGCGAAGGCGGCGGCATCCAGGAAATCGTCGCAGCTTTGCGCGAAGCTCGTTTGCCACGCCCACAGTTCATCGATACTGGGGTGGAATTCAAGGTTGTATTTCCCCGAGGTTCGCGATTCTCTCCTGATGAGGATTCGTGGCTTGAGTCGTTGCAGCAATCCGTTGGGCCGCTCACTCCGAATCAGGAAGATTTGTTAGTAAATCTACGTGCCTATGGTCCTGCGGAACGGTCACGAATCATCGCTGATTATCGGCCGATGAGCGACAAAAAGTGCACCATGATGCTTGAAAAGCTGGAGGCCCTTGGTGTTGTGGAAGAATACGCGGGAATCTACAGCCTTGTTTCCGAGGGCGGCGAAACCATGCGCCATCCGCGCCGAGAACCAGTCACTGCCAGCGAAGACCGGTCGGAAGAAGTTGGGCAGCTGAGCAAGAATGCTTTGCCGGTTTATGCCAGCATCCGCGATGGAGCAGGTTTAGGAAAGTCGTTACGGGAAATCGAACTGGACACGCAACTTGCAGAAGGTCAGGTTCGCTACGCGCTTCGCCTGCTAATCGACGCCAACTTCGTCATCATGATCGGCGGCCGCGGCAAACCCGAGACTCGCTACTACTTGGCAGCTACTGCCTAATTACTGCCCAGCAGGCAGGCCTAGAAGGCATGCATGACGGCAGCAGGCGCACATCACCCCACCCGAACCAAGCGCAACCCGCACGTCCGTTGCCCCGCAGGCCTTCCCGATGACAGGTCTCAGCATTAACTGCAAACTGCAAACTGCAAAACTAAACCTGCAAAACCGGGCAAAGTGCAAAAGTGGTCGGCAAAAGTGCAACTTAAACTTGCAAAATTGCCTATTTTGCAAGTTGGAAAGTGGAAAAGCTGCAGGTAGACACGGCGACAAAGTGTAAAAGCAAAGTGACAATAAAGTGTTAAAAAGTGTTAAAGAGACTCACACATCCGCACTCTAAACAGCTAGAAGCAACTACCGCGCAGCGTTCGCTAACGCACAAGCGAGCCTGACCATAAGCCCAATCTTCGTCCGGGCACTAGCACACAACGCAAAAACTGCTATGAGTAGAGACAACCGACCTGGGGAAATGTAGGGTCAAAGTCATTGTCTGCTAGTGACGCGCCGGGGGTGTGTCTCGGGCGCAGCCGTATGCGCTACCAGTGTCTCGTCCAGCCCTCGGCCAAACCTAAAACCTGGCAATCACCTGTCAGCCAATGCAACTATCCCCGGTTTGGCAGATATTCGCCGCAATCGCTCTGCGGTATAGATGGCACCAACCACGAAAGCAGCGACACCACCCACCCCGACAAAGGAGCCCACCCATGGACGAGCAGGCGAAACTTGAGCGCGTATTCAACTACCGCTTCGGCGACATTTACGCCAACTATCTGGCCAAAGTGGAGCGCAAAGGCCACACGCGCGAGGAGCTGGATGACATCCTCGGGTGGTTCACCGGCCTCGATTCGGACGGGCTGGAGGCCGCGCAAGACTTGTCGCTACGAGACTTCCTCAGCCAGATCACCCTCCACCCCAACACGGACCTGATCACGGGCACGGTGTGTGGCGTGCGGGTCCAGGAGGTGGAAGATGCGTTGATGCAAAAGATCCGCAGGATGGACTTGCTTATCGACGAAATCGCCCGCGGCAAAACCCCCACCCACATCAAGTGCTAAATCAAGTGCTAAATGCGTTCAGCCAACGCCAACACATGCTCTTTTGCATGAAGGGCAGAGACGGATTCGATCTGAAAATCCGACCAGTTTTGAGTGATCAGGTCAAAGGTTTCGTATTGTTCTCGTGTATTGGGCGGTGCATAGATGACTGAAACGGGAACGTTGTTCGGAAGCGTGATGGACTCGCCCCGGGAGTCGAGTTGGCCACCGTTCTTCCGTAGGTTGAACACTCGCATGGTCCAGGCGTCTACGCCTTGGAGCCGCCTCGGGTCAGGATCGATGTTGAACGGAACGGTTCGGACCAGCTCTTTAACCTCGTTGTCATCAATCAGAGCAAGATCCGTTCGGACGTTCACACCAGCAAACGTTGTGGTCGGTTGGCGACGCAGCAAGGCAGCGACCTGTGGAACGCCTTCGTATGCGCGCCACACTTTTTCTTGGAGTCTTTGCTGCGGAGTCTTGTGGGACGCAGGTGTGCTGCGGATATACATGCTGAACAAGTAGTCAACGACTTCGCCGAGCTCCATATCGACGGCCAAAGTGCGATCACTTTGAACCTCCACAAAGTTATTCCAACGCTGATTTGCGGTGTTCAGGAAAGTGCGGATCTCCGTGCTAGGTCCGAACTGGAGAATTGGCTGATCAGAAACGAGGGGGGTCAATTCTTCGCGAAGCGTATCCAGAACTGTACGTGCTGCCGTTTTGGCTGCGTCTGACATGCCGTTGGTGCGGAGGTCGCCGGTTGAAATGATTCGCGCCGCTGAGGCGCCGTCTTCGCCCTCTGCAACAACGCCGATCCCCTGCCGGTCTAATAACGACGGGTCATGCTGGAGAGTCAGCGTCCAGTAGCGGAATTTCATAGCACCTCCTTCAAACGTGCAGCATCTCTTGCCGAAGCCGCTCGATGGTGTACTCACGGCGGTCTAAGCAGTATTGCACCAAAATTTCTACCTGATGGTGTGGGACCTCCCATTCTTCAGGAATTGCACACAGAACGTCCACTTTGAGATCCGGACTCAACGAGGCAACCGCATCCAATGCTTCACACCAGAAATGTTTGGGGATAGCTTGTTGAGGGTGGCCAATCTCGGTTCGCCCATAGAGCTCTGATGACGGGGCTAATACCCACAAAGACTCGTCGGACCCGAACCACATCCCGTGGTCGACGGAATAAATACGCATGTCATCTGAGGTGTCATGAATAACCTGCAGGTCTTTGGCGTTGCAGAGTATCCACAAGGCAATCAGTCGGGGAATCCTCTCCTCATTGCCGTCTCGACGTGTGAAACGAATTTTTTCGGAAGCATCCCAAATGTCCGCGAAGTGAAATAGCTTCGACCCAAAAACCGGCAGACTTTGAACTGTGTTAGTTACGCCAGCTTGTCCAGATGGGGTGGAAGTTCCTACAAGTTCGGGCGGAACATCAACGAGTGCCCAAGGCGCGACTGGCGCACCTAGGGCATCTCCGATTACTGAGCAAACGACCTCATTAATTGTGGATTGTGGTCCATGATCGTTATGCAGTTGCTTGCACCAGTAGTAGTCTCCGGAATCTGTAAGAGCAAGGAATGGACGGGTTCCGGTATTCGCAGTCTTTGTAACCGAAACTATCGCTGGTCTCGGTGTATCGTTTTGCAAATAAACTCCCCCTTACAGCCGGTGCCATTCACTTGTCGTGCATTCTCCATAAACGATAGTCGCTAAGTATGGCCGTTATCGGCCATTGTGGAAAGACACTGACACACCTCCCGCAAACCTCAGCAGTTCACCGCACAGGGCGAATGCCTATTTGACACAACCACACTCTGGAAAGCATGGTTCTGATTCCTCGGACCTCGGGTAGAGCTTTTTTGGATTGCGGCAGCATGTTGCCAAACCGGGGATAGCTGCCACGGCTGGCAGCGGGCTCACAGTTTCGGGCCTATTGCGGCAACTATCCCCGGTTTGGCAGATATTCGCCGCAATCGCTTTGAGGTACCACCCGCATCAAGCGCTAACCCGCACCTCCGTTGCCCCGTAGGCCTACCCGATGACAGGGCCTAGCATTAACCGCAAACTGCAAAACCGAAACTGCAAAGCTAGGAAAAGTGCAAAAGTTAGCGCGCAAAGTGCAACTTAAACTTGCAAAATTGCCTATTTGGCAAGTTTAAAAGTGGAAAAGATGCAGGTAGGCAAGGTTGTAAAGTGTAAACACAAAGTGGCAATAAAGTGCTAAAAAGTGTTAAAGCAGCTCACGCATCTGCACTCTAAACAGCTACAAGCAACTACCGTGCAGCGTTCGCCAACGCACCGTTGGGGTTGTACGGGCTGAAGAACCCATACAGTCCGAGGAGGATAGCGCCGATGACAAGAAGTCCGATGACGCTTCCGGCTTCGCTGCTGGCGTCAGTCTTCTTTTTCATGAGTGACATCGTATGACGCTCGGACGCCGCCCTCTGCAAAACAGGGAAATAGATTCCAAAGATCTTCGCCCTTTCCGGCAAACCGCCAAACTTACGGCCATAAATTTGGTTGTTTGTGCCTTCTCGTGAGCATCACTCGCGACCTTGAACCTGCCCATGCTCCCAGTTGTCATCTGGCGCACTAGCACACAACGCAAAAATCGCGGTGAGTAGAGACAATCGACCTGTACAAACGCCGGCCCAAAATCATTGTCTGCTAGTGGCGCACCCAGGGATGCGTCCGAGGCACACACCCAGATCCGCTCCCAGTAGCCCGGCCCGATCCAGGATCTCCCGCTTAGTCCCCGAACCTGACAATCACCTGTCAGCCAATGCAACTATCCCCGGTTTGGCAACATGCTGCCACAATTCCAAAAAGCTCCTCCAGCACCCCGGCCCCCAGCACCACACAGCCCAAAACGGCAGCCGACCTCAACCCCAGATCCCAGCGAAGGCTTCCTGCGCGAGCGCCCAGTCCAGCGACACTCGCTCCTGCTCAAGCCTCCGGTTGCCGCGTGTGATCAGGAGGCGTCGCGCGTTTTCTTCCTCCTCGGTAAGGAAAGGTAGGTGTCGGGTGGCGTCGCCGGGATCATCAACTGACAGGTGCAGAAACTTCGCAACGGTAGCGCTATCCATCGCAACGCTCTCTACCTGCCCGAAACCAGCACCAGCAGCACCAGCAGCACCAGCAACGCCAGCACCCATGTGGCTGCGCAGTGCGTTCAGAATGGCGTAGCCATCCGCATCCGCATCGCCCCAGTACAGCACCTTGCCGCCGCGGACCCAGTCAAGGGAAGCTAATTGCGCTCCGCTGTAGCCCGCGCCGAACACCAACACGGCGTTAGAACCAACAGGCGCTTGCGGCAGCGCAAGGAACGTCTCTTTGTTCTCCACAATCACAACCGTCAGGCCCAAAGGAAGCGGCAAGGCGTTGAACGGAACTGCGATGTCAAGAAGATTCGGTGTGGGGGCCAAAGAGGAGTCGAGGAAGCGGAGGCGGAGGGTGGCGTCGGTAAGCGAAAGGCCCAAAGTGGCCAGACCGAGCGGCTTGAGCAAACGCAACAGGAGGCTCTGGTGGCTCTCGACCCATTTGGTGTCAACGCCTTCAACGGGCAGGGCGCGCGGGCGCAGACCGGAAGCGGGGTGCGTATACATCCAGGTCAGAGTGTTGGTAAGGCGGGTGAAGTCCAAATTGTCCAGCGACAGCCAAGTGGAGTGAGTGCGCGCAACGGTCGCACGAAAGCCGGGGAAGCCCGGCGAACACGGGAACAATCCCACAAGTTCAGCAAACCGGGAGCGCGCCAACGCCAACGCTGAAGACTGCCCGGTGAGCTCCGCAACCCGCTCCCAACTGCCAATATGCACACGCGCCGGGACCCGCTGCTGGCCTAGGTGCGCCCAGCGGCGAGTAACCCACTCCACCTCCACCTGGGGCTCATATGCCTGCCAGGCGCGAACGAACTCGGTTGCCACTAAGGGCTCCGCTAGCACTTTCTTTGCGGTTGGCGGGTGCAACGGGATCGACTCGGGCAGCGCTGAACCCAAAAGCGCGCGTTCAATGTCAAGGCGCAACGGAAGCTGGTCGGGTAAACGCATCAGAAACTGACCAACCTGCTAACCACCGTGGGTGTCAATGAACTCGAAGGTGGAGCGCGCCTGTGGCGTTTCGGCGTAGTTGACCACAATCGTGCCGTCCACATAGGGCGATAGTGTCTTGATCAGCTTCATCGGAGTCGCCAGAATCATGTGGAAACCGAAGCGGGTGAACACGTCCATAGCGGTGCGGGTAAAGGTGGGGTCGGCGCGATCGAAGGCCTCATCAAGCACAACGGTGGCGTATGTGGGAACGTCCGCATCCACCCCGGCGAGGCGGTAGCGCAGCGCCGCAGCCAGGCAGAAGAACACAAGTTTCTGCGCCTGCCCGCCGGAGAGCGACGCGGAATCAACGTGGGTGTTGTACACCTCACCGTCGGCATCAATTTCGTTGCCCACAAACTTCACGTGGCGGCGGGTGTCCAGGACGAGGTTGCGCCAGCGGGTATCGGCACGCTCCGAGGAGGCGAGGCGGTCCATGATTTTCGCCAGCCGATGGTAGCGCGCGATCGCCTCGGTTTCGTCGGCTGCGCTCAAACTGCCGGCGGTGGCTTCGCGCAGGTCTTGCTGGAATTCGCGAACTTCAGGCCCGCGGTTGTCGCGGACCTCAATCTGCAGATACCTCCCGCCGCCCTCGGGGGTGTATTTCGAGCGCATCAGCGAAGCATTGATCGGGCCCAGGTTGGTTTCAATGTCACCCTTCGCCCGCGCGAGCTGCGTGGAGATGTGGCTGAGGTGCATGACGGATTGGCCGTTGAGCAGCTCCAGGAACCGGCCGCGGAACTCCGGCAGGCGGTCCGCACGGAGCGCTTCCAGGCGGTTGATCGCCTCACCCGCAAACTCCGGCTCGGCACGCAGCTCCGCCGATTCAGACGGCCACCCGGCCAGGTAGCTGGTCAAAATGTTGCCAATCTTTGTGTTTGCACTGGTGATCACTTGCGCGTTGTGTTTGATGGTGGCGTCGAGTTCGGACTGCACCTCGTCTGCAAGCGAACCGATGTTCTCGCGCGTAAGCCGCCGCTTACGGCTTTTCAGCTTGGCCTCCAGCTCATCAAACAGCGCCTGGTCCACCGCAACGCTGGCGCGCTCAACCTCCGCCAGCCGCGCCTGATCTGCGGCAATGCTGGTCTCCGCGACGGTGATCTGCCGCTGCACCTCACGCAGCTCCTCCTCGGTGGCCTGCAGGCTGTCACACGCGTCCTCGTAGGCACGGCTCAGCTCGCGCACCTCGGGTGAGGAGGTCACAAGCTCCAGCTCAGCTTGCAGTTGAGCCAGTTGCTTCTCGACGCCCACGTAATCCACCTCGACCCACCCCGTCGAAGCAATTAATTTCACCTGATCCAGGCGATGCTGCAAGCTCACGCGCTTTCGTTGCAGCTCTCGCTCCCGGTTGTGGGCAGCAGTTGTTGCCTGGCGCGCTTCTTTCAACGACCCACGCAGCAATTCCACCTTCTTGTTGTTGGAGGAGCCCAAACGGTAATCACGATGCTGCCCAAGCGGGCGGCGATCGTCCTTGATATAGCGGGTGGACCTTGTGCGGTCGCGGACGTTGCGCTCCAAACCGTCGATAGTTGCCGCGCGCTGCGTCTGCTGCTCAAGTTCCTCAACGGTGCGCACCAAGGCGTAATCAAACGTGCTGGCCAGCATCTGTTCCAACCAGGGCCGCATCGGGCTATCCACCACCGCGACCTTGTGAAACAGGCTGGCTGAGTTCTTCGGCCTTTTCGGTGGCGTCGCACCCGCCGGCACCGTGCGGTACTCCAACCTGCGGCCAAGCCGGCGGCTATTGACCCAACTGTTCACCGCGCGCTCATGCTCCTCCGGCACCAGCAGCGTGATGGCAAAGATGGACAACAGGCGCTGGATCACCGGCTCCCACTCCTCCTCCTGCTTCAACACGTCAATCAGCTCACCCACAAAGGGCAGCTCCTGCGTTGTCAGGTTGATGTCCGCGCACATCTGCGCGCGCAGATCAATGAATCCCTGGTCGATGTTGCTGGAACGCGCACTTAAGCCCTCAAGCTCCTGCTGGATTGCGCGCTCCTGCTGCTCGCACTGCTGTTTCTGTGCGCGGGCGTCGGACCACGTTGCGTCCAGTAGCTCGCGTTCTGCGGGTGCCTCTTCAATCTCACGGCGAGCTTGCGCTTTGAGTTCCGCAAAGGTTTCCGTGGTTAGCTCGTCCACGCCCAGGATCCGCTGCAGCTCTTTCGCCTTCGCCGTACGCGCAGCAAGCTCTTGCTCCTCCCGTTGGATGCGCTGGCGAAGCGGCGTCACAGCGTCGCCTGTGCGCCCCTCCAACTTGGCGTATGCGCGCTGCACCGCCTCCTGTTGTGCTTGTTTGCGCTGGGTAAGTGAGCTTTCTTGCACCTTGACAGCTTCGCGTTGGGCTTGGTGGGTCGTGATGGCGTCGCGAAGCTCGGCAGCCTCAATCGCCCTGCGTACAGACGGCAACGCTGCCGCCAGCGCCTCCGCATGCCCGCGCGTAGCCTGCGCCTCTTCTAACGACGCCTGCAACCCCGGCAATGGCGCCAACGCCTCAATCTGGCGGTTCAGATCTTCCAGACGCTCGTAGGCATAGCGCAGATCACCATGCGTAGCCACCGCCTCCCTGGCCAGGTCGAACGTGATGGGCTGCTCCAGCATGTAATCACGAAACAGCTCATCCATACTGCTCAAAGACTTCGCCGACTGCGTACGGTGCAGCAGCATCTGGGCGTCCTCACTATCAATGCCCAGGCGTGCACGGAAACGGTTGGCAAACACCGAATACTGATCTGTAAACGTGACGCCGTTGCTCGGCGTCTTGAACTTCTGCTCAAGCTTGCGCTTATCCAGCGAGTTCACCAGGTGCGGCATGAACGCATCAACGTCCACCTCGTCCGGGAAGATGCCGTAAAGCGTCCGCACCTGGGCCTCGGAGTTTTGCCCTGCGTTGAGACGAAAAATTGCCACCAACGTATACGTCTCGCTTGGGCTGTGATACGTCATTGCAACCACCGTCGCGGTTGCACCTTCGCGCAGGTACTGACTGCGGATCTCACCAGTAGTGGGGTCCTCGCTCCTGCGCCACGCGCCACGAATGTAGGACACTCTGCTACGACCTTTATCGCGCGTGCTGTCCTGCTGCGCCGCCGCGTTGTAACGGATCTTGGACTGAGGAACCAGGATGGTCGAAAACGCATCAATCAGCGTGGACTTACCCGAGCCCGACGCACCCGTGATCAAAAAACCCTTTTGCCCCACCGGAATGTCAAAGTAGCCGTGGAACGTTCCCCAGTTCACAAGCTGAACTCGTGCCAACTTGAATTGTTCGGTCACTGCTCTTCTCCCTCGAGGTCATTGCCAGCGTTGGCTCCAGCTAGCCGTAGGTACTCCTCGCGCAGCGCGTAGACAGTATCCGCATCGAAAATGTGGCGCAGTACTGGCGAGACTACATAGCGTCCTTCCGTCTCCGTCTCCGTGAGCAGGCTGTACTTGTTCTTGATGGCGTTGATCGCCGCATCAAAACGACGCTTAAAACCAGCCTCATCACGGTTATCCACCGCCCGGATGTACCCAATTGCCGTGTAAAGCTCGTCTTCACCAACCACTACGCGCTCCCCCGGCGTACTCATGCCCAATTCGTGGCGAAGCTGCAGCAAAATCGCCGTCTGCAGGTGCGTCAAGGAATCCGTACGCAACACCGGTGGCACGTGCACGTCATCGTTATCCGGGCGAACGTGACGGGTAAACGCAATTCCGGCTTCCTCATCAATCACCAGCTCCAAAAACACGTCATGCAGCCAGCCGCGCAACGCCTCCTTGTCGCTCAAAATGGCGTTCCACGTGTCTTTTTTACGGTCTGCGCTAATCAACGGCCCCTTCAACAAATCCACCAACGCGCGCCGGGACTCATACGATAACGTCCCCGTATCTCCACTCCACAGTGCTTCCGTCATCGCATTTCCTCCACTGATGTGGTGTCGAAGGTGAACAGAGGCAACGTCGCTAAGCGAACTGCCCCATCGTCCTCCTCAAAACGAACCGATTCCCTGCCATCAAGCTGCACCCCGAACCGCATGGCCAAATAAACCAAACCCACAACCGAGGCCAAACCCTGCGTCGCCGGATGGTGCTCCAATACATCCGCAATAGAAGGTTTGCCTAGCTCAGCAACCGCATCAGCAACAGCGGCAGACAGCTCCTCAAGATCAATCTCAGACTCACGCACCAGCTCAAGCAGCGCCTCCGCATCCCCCTCACTGGCCTCAAAACGCTCCACATCCGACGTGATTACCTCCGCCCCCGGATCCGCCAGCTTCATCTGTGCAACAGAACTGACCGCCATACCAATACGCTGCAACGGCGTTTCCATCCGCTTGGTTGGCGACAACTCCTCAGCCTCCGCCGCCTCCGACGCAAGCCTGCGCGTATCGCGCAACAGCTCAATCATCCGACGATCTTCAGCAAACTGTTCACTGGAAACATAATTACGCAAATTGCGCGCAAGGCGGGTCATCATGCGGTTGACCTCATAACCAGCGTCTTCAAGATTGCGGAACAGATTCCTAAACTGCGAACGCGTCTTGGAATCCATCACCTCCGGACCAACCCGCTGAAGAATCTCCCCAATCCATGACTCCACCCACGCGCCATGCTCCGAATCCACAACCAGCCGATAAAACCCGTTGAAACTGCGCCCCGCATCCGACTCCGAAATAACATCGACGCCCGCGAAAATCTCCGCTAGCACATCACCGCGACTGCCCTCCGGGTCCAGCAACTGCCGGCGCAAATCCAGATTCAGCACCTCCAACTGATGCCGCACACGCGCAAAATCACTCGGGATTGCAGAGGCCATGCCCAAAATATCGCCCACCCGCTCCTGCACACTCGCATCCGAAGGCAGCTCAAACACGCCGCGCTCCACATCTGCAATCATTTCGTCCACCCGATCACGCTGCCTCCGCAGGTGCTTCAGGCGCGTTGAAATGTCCGGGTCTGTGTCCCTTGCCAGGTCTTGGAGGGCATTGCTTATCGACGCCACCCTACTCGCCGTCACCGCCGAATACGGACCCCCAACCCGATCCATCATCTGCAGCGCAACCAGGCCGTCCTCGCTCGGCTCCAGCGTCTCACCCGTGACCTGAGTGCCAGATTTTCGAACGAGCCAGCCCGCTTTTACCCAGTCGTTGCAATATGACTGCGGACTCTTCGGCAGATCAAACGTGTCGCGCAGCAGCGCAAAGTCGGCCGCCATCAGCTCGTACACTTCCCCGGCGGGTCTTGGCTCGGCGCCGCGCGGGAAGTACTCCGCGATCATGGCGAGGACTACGGGCGCGTTGTCGGCGTGCAAGAGTCGCACTGCCGCCGACTGTTCCTTATGGCGCTTAAACGTCAGCGCCCGTGCCTGAAGAGCCATACGCTGATCTTATTGGTCGTCGAGTGCGTCCGCACCCAAATGGTGCTCTTGCGTGGATTGCCGTTCGTGGCGAGGTGTGGTTGACCCCGGGTAGAGCTTTTTGGGATTGCGGCAGCATGTTGCCAAATCGGGGATATCTGCCACGGCTGGCAGCTGGCTCACAGTTTCAGGCTTATTGCGGCAACTATCCCCGGTTTGGCAGATATTCGCCGCAATTGCTTCGAGGTGCCACCCGCATCAAGCGTTAACTCGCATGCTGCAGAGCTGCCGCGGCCCCGCAACAGCTCCACCGAACCCTTATTAACTGAAAAACCAAACCTGCAAAACTGGGCAAAGTGCAGCAAAGTGCAAAAGTGCAAAAGTGGTCGGCAAAAGTGCAACTTAAACTTGCAAAACTGCCTATTTAGCAAGTTGCAAAGTGGAAAAGCTGCAGGTAGACAAAGCGTCAAAGTGTAAAAACAAAGTGGCAATAAAGTGTTAAAAAGTGTTAAAGCAGCCCACGCACCTGCGCCCTAAACAGTTACACGCAACTATCGCGCCGCGTTCGCGAAAGCGCCGTTGGGGTTGTACGGGCTGAAGAACCCGTAGAGCCCAAGGATGATAGCTCCGATGACAAGAAGTCCGATAACGCTTCCGGCTTCGCTACTGGCGTCAGTTTTCTTGGTGTTCTTGGTGTTCTTGGTGTTCTTGGTGTTCTGAGTGTTCTGGGCGTAGTTGGTCTTCACCGGCTGCGCCTGGACAGCCGGTGCAACTGCGACGGTGGACAGGGCTAATGCGCCAGCCGTAGCCGCGCTGAGGATCTTCTTCATGAGTGTCATCGTATGACGTTTGCACGCCATCCTCACCCAAAGCAGCAAAATAGCTTTCAATGATCTTCGCTCCAGCATCGCTTGCGCCTGTGGGTCCAGTTTTCGTCTGCCCACTAGCACACAACGCAAAAACTGCGATGAGTAGAGACAATCGACCTGGGGATACGCAGGGCCAAAATCATTGTCTGCTAGTGGCGCGCCCGAGGCGCACCCGAGGCGCACCCAGATACGCGGCACGGCAGTCCGCCTAGATCCGCCTAGGTCCAGGAGCTCCCGCTCAGGCCACAAACCTGGCAATCACCTGTCAGCCAATGCAACTATCCCCGGTTTGGCAGATATTCGCCGCAATTCAAAAAAGCTCCCCCAGCCACACAACTCCCCCAGGCATACAACTCCCCCAGCGCCACACAACCCGTAAAAGCCTCGGACCAACACGCTGATGTGGCCCACGCCTCGTATGGAACGTAAGGTGAGCCTGTTCAAGGCGAAAGCCGCAAAGAAGGACCCAAAGAAGAACCCAGAGAAAGAAGGTGACGCATGCAGATCGAAGTTGGTCTGGTGAGCTCAGTAGCGTTGACGCTCTTGCTGTTGTTGTTTGGCGCGTGGGCTGCGAGGAGCTGGAGAATCTTCAGCAGGTTCGCAATCCCGGGGCCTGTAGTTGGCGGCTTCCTGTTCGCGCTCGTTGTGTTGGCATTGCGTGAGTGGGGCTCGATCGAACTGACGATCGATACCACCCTCCAATCCCCTGCGATGTTGGCATTCTTCACCACGATCGGTCTCGGTGCGTCGCTAAGCCTGATCAAAACCGGCGGCCGAGTCCTTGTGGTGTACCTGGTTGCGTGCTGGACTGTGGCAATTTTCCAGAACCTCGTCGGCATCGGTTTGGCAAAAGCGCTAGGGATCAACGAGTTGCTGGGCGTCATGGCTGGTGCGGTATCGCTTGAGGGTGGACACGGCGCGGCGGCAGCGTTTGGTCCAACGGCTGAAGAACTCGGCGCCCAGGGCGCGACTGCGGTAGCGATTGCTGCGGCAACGTTTGGCCTGATCGCAGGTTCGCTGATTGGCGGTCCGCTGGCCACGTGGTTGATTAAGCGGAACAAATTGGCCGTTGAAACGCGAGATATTGGTGATGTGCAGGAGCGCGGCGTGGACAACACGTCCGAGGTTAACGAGGGCTCGGTGGTTGCAACCGCGGCTGTGATCGGCGTGATTGTGGTCATCGGTGTGTACCTGGGCAAGCTTTTCGGCGAGTGGACGGGTTATTCGCTGCCGGGTTACGTCGGTGCGATGTTGATCGCGATCATTCTGCGCAACATCAACGACGCCGCTGGCTGGGTGGAAATTCACGGCAAGACGCTGAAGCTGATTTCAGATGTGTCGCTGGGCTTCTTCCTTACTCAGGCCATGATGAGTCTGAAGATTTGGGATCTTTATGATCTCGCCCTGCCGCTGCTGGTCATCCTGTTGGTCCAGGTGGTTGTGCTTGTGGCGTTTGTGGCGCTGGTTGTGTTCCGCATTCTTGGCAAGAACTACGACGCCGCCGTCATCTGCGGCGGCATGATGGGCCACGGCCTCGGCGGCACCCCCAACGCGGTGGCCAACATGGATGCGGTTGGCCGCAAGCATGGTTTGCAGTCCAAGGTTGCGATGGTGGTGGTTCCACTTTCGGGGGCTGTGCTTATCGACGTCGTCGCGCTCCCCTGGATCGTCTTCTGCCTCAACTGGGTCGCCTAAGCCCCAACCGAAGATCTTCGCCCTTTCTGCCAAACCACCAAACTTAGGGCCATAAGTTTGGTGGTTTGCTGGTACCGTGTCGTTATGCAGTGGCCGAGTGTGGCGTATGAAACGTTGGATTGGGTGGGGGCGGAAGGGGGGTTTGCGGGGCGCGTCGCAAAGCGAATGCCCCGGACCTACCAGAGTGCTGTCGTGCCTGCGATCAGCGAAGAAGCCGTCACACTGACCAACGGCACCGCGGCGATTGTGGAGGAAGCAACCGTTGCCGCCGTGCGTTTCGACGCCACCGAGGCCCACCGAGTCCTCCCGTTCACGCCGTTGCTGCTGCGCAGTGAGTCGGTGGCGTCGAGCAGGATTGAGCAGCTGACAGCGTCCGCACGCAAAGTGCTCGAAGCGGAAACCACAGGTCACGGCACGGGCAACGCAGCGCTGATTGCTGCGAACACACGCCTCATGCAGCAGGCGATTGCGCGCGGCGGCGCCACCATCGACGGCATTTTAGACATGCACCGCGTGCTGCTGGAGGAATCAGCCCCGGACATCGCTGGCGAACTGCGCACGCAGGCGGTCTGGATTGGTGGTGGGGATTTCCACCCCGACGGCGCCTTGTTCGTCCCGCCGCAGGCCACGCACGTTGCCGCGCTGCTTGAAGATCTCCAGCGATTCATGCAACGCACCGACATTCCGGCACTTGCGCAGGCGGCGCTCGCCCACGCGCAATTCGAAACCATCCATCCGTTTGCAGACGGCAACGGGCGCACCGGCCGCGCACTCATCCATGTGCTGCTGCGCAATCGCGGGCTGACATCCACCGTCGCCCTACCGATCTCAGCTGGCCTTCTTCATAACGTCGACGGCTACTTCCAAGCCCTCACCTCCTATCGCGCCGGCGACATCGAGCCCATCATCACCCTCTTCGCCGGCGCCGCCATCGACGGTGCCGAACGAGGCTCGTGGCTAGCAGAGGAATTGCTGCAGGTCCGCACAGCTTGGAGTGACGAGCTCACTGCGCGTATCGACGCCCTCGCGTGGCCCCTCCTCGACCTCCTCATCCAACGACCGGTACTGACCACCAGCGCAGTCGCTGCCGAATTCGATGTGTCCGTTGAAACGGCCCGCAACGCCCTCGACCGGTTGGAAGCGGATGGGATTGTAGTGTCGGCGCAGCTAGATAAACGCCAGCGTGCTTGGCGATCCCCCGAGGTCCTCTACCTTCTCGACCAATTCGCCGAACGTACCGGCCGCCGTCATTGACCTTGCTTGCGGCAACTATCCCCGGTTTGGCAGATATCCGCCGCAATTCAAAAAAGCTCCCCTGCAGGCCACCCAGCTGCAAAGCTTGTGACGTTCGGAGCGAGCGCACCGATTCCGTGAAATCTTCAACCCAATACTCCAAAACGGCACCAAAATCGGTGCGAGCATTCCGTTTCTGCTTGTTTGGCGCTATCGTTGTGATCTGAAGGGTACGGAATCGGTGCGAGCATTCCGTCGGCAAGCAAGGCGATGCAAGGAGGAGACACCGCATGGACGCAGGCGAGCTTGGGACATTTGTTCGGGCTCAACGCAAACGCACTGGTCTGACGCAGGTAGATCTTGCTGATCTTGCAGGAGTGTCGGACCGTTTCCTGCGTGAGCTTGAAAAGGGTAAGCCGACTGCTGAAGTAGGCAAGGTGATTACCGTGCTTTCCGCGCTTGGCTACGATTTGGAGCCGAAAGTCCACCGGGGTGATCTGCTGTGATTGTCGCTGACGTGTACAGAGCCGGAGTGCTGGTTGGACACTTTTCGAAGACTCCAGGTGGGGCCACTGAGTTTGACTATGTAGGAAACTCGCCTATTCCGGTGGCCACAAGTTTGCCGCTGGATCAAGCGCCTTATAACAACTTTGGTGGCGCGATTCCTCCGTTCTTTACCAATCTGTTGCCGGAGGGTCGGCGACTATCAAGTCTTAAACGCACGGTAAAGGCCTCGTTGGACGATGAATTGACGCTTCTTCTTGCAGTTGGTGCGGACACGGTTGGGGATGTCGCGGTGGTTGCTCCTGGGCAGCGCCCGCGGCCCACCCCTGCAGTTATTGACCTGGATGGTGATCTGGACTTTTCTCAAGCGCTCGCTGACGCTGGGATTATTGATCCGATCGCAGTCCCGGGGGTGCAGGATAAAGCGTCGGCGCGCACGATTGCCGCACCGGTGCGTGGGACTGGTACCGAGTTCATTCTGAAAGTCTCACCCCCTGAGTATCCCAAGCTCGTGGAAAATGAAGCCGCTTGTTTCGGTATCGCCCGTGCAGCAGGTTTCCCGCTAGCGCAGGTGCAGTTGCTTATCGACGCCCGCGGCCTCCCCGCCCTCCTCATCTCCCGATTCGACCGCGTAGGGGAAGCAAGGCTTCATGTCGAGGACGCCGCACAGATCATGGGGCTCTACCCGGGTGAGAAGTACGACCCGGCGATGGAGGAGGTGGCGCAAGCACTGATGGCCGTGAGTGCTTCACCGTTGCTGACCGCCCGCGCTGTGGCGTTTCAGGCAGCGTTGGCGTGGCTTACGGGTAATGGTGATTTACACGCCAAGAACATCTCGATGGTCTGGCGGGATGGGGTTGCAGAGGTGGCTCCGATCTATGACATTCCTTCGACAATCCCGTATGGCGACACCACAATGGCGTTATCCATTCAGGGACGCACGGACAACATCAGCGGAAAGATGTTTCGTGCTTTTTGTGCTGAGATCGGTTTGAATACCAGGACTACTGATGCTGTGATGCGTCTTGCCCTTGCTGTAACGCAGGATGCTGCGGAGCGCATTGTTGCGGCAACCGATTTCGACACCCGGCGCGCGCGGGATCTGCGACGCATCCTAGCCCGCCGCCGCAGGCTCTGGTCCCCGGAATCTTTGTGATCGCTAAAAGGTTCTCTGCGCGCAAGGGCCCAGATCCCCGGGCTCTAGGTCCCAGGTTCCGACCCGGGAACTACCGCGCAGCGTTCGCGAAAGCGTCGTTGGGGTTAGTCGGGCTGAAGTATCCGTAGAGCCCAAGGATGATAGCTCCGATGACAAGAAGTCCGATAACGCTTCCGGCTTCGCTGTTTGTGCCTTCGTTCTAGCATCGCTTGCGCCTGTGAGTCCAGTTTTCGTCTGGCCACTAGCACACAACGCAAAAACCGCGATGAGTAGAGACAATCGACCTGGGGAAACGCAGGGCTAAAATCATTGTCTGCTAGAGGCGCACCCAGATACGCGCCACGGCAGTCCGCATAGGTCCGCCTAGGCCGCCTAGGTCCAGGAGCTCCCGCTCAGGCCACAAACCTGGCAATCACCTGTCAGCCAATGCAACTATCCCCGGTTTGGCAGATATTCGCCGCAATTCAAAAAAGCTCCCCCAGCCCAAGGCACAATAGACCCATGTCCTGCACCATCTTGTACTCCACTTACTACGGCTCAACCAAGCAGTACGCCGAAGCACTTGCCAAGCGGCTCAACACCACCGCCCAACAGATCCCAAACCCACCCGCGCTGACCGGACCCACGGTGATCCTTGCACCGGCGCACGGCCCGCTGCATGACGGTGTGAAGCTAATCAAGCAGCTCGCCCCCAACCAGGTCGAGCAAACCCCAATCGCACTGGTCACCGTCGGCATGACCATTGATGAAGAAGTAGAAAAAGCCGACGCCACCGGCAAGCTCCTCGGCGGTCTCGCCCCGCACGTGAAGCGCTTCTACCTGCCTGGCCGCCTGAACTACTCGCAGCTCAACGCTCAGCATAAAGGCGTGATGCGCACGCTGATCACGGCGTTAAGGATCAAGCCGCGCAAGAGTGACAATGAGCGCAACATGATCGACACCTATGGCAAGGACGTCGACAGGGTTGACCTTGCACGCTTGGAGCCGATCGTCGATTGGGCCAACAAGCAGCAAACAACCTAACGCGGCAAGTAGTAGCTGCTTAAGCCCCAAAGCGCGAACGGGAAGAAGATCATCGCGCCAATCAAACGGTGGCCAAAGAACGATGACAGGGCGAACAGACCCATCCGGGACATCTCCTGTTCCATATCCTCCGGCCAGGCGGCGGGGTTGAACCAGTTCAATGTCATAGAGGACAGTTCGGGGGCGCTGAAGCCGGGACGTGATTCGTTAGCAAGCGCAGGCGCCGACGTGGCGGCGACAAGGGAAACCGCAACAGCGGCGGCGATGGTACGGGTACGCATGCCTAGGAGTGTAAACGGTGCCGAGTGCTACAGTCGTCTCACGTGAACGCTGACTCCCTCCGCACTGGCCTGATTGTGGCGTTGGGGTCTGGGCTGGGGGCGCTGGCACGCTTCCTGCTCCTGTTCTGGCTGAATCCGACCACGCCGGAGATGCTCGCCATGTCAGTCACTTTCGCCGTGAACCTGGCTGCCTGCTTTGCCATGGGCTATTTCAACCCAGGCCCGTTCTGGGGTGTGGGATTCCTCGGCGGCTTCTCCACGCTCTCTGCGGTCGCGCTCGCCAGCGCGCACAGCTCGGCTGCCTGGGCTTTGTTCATAATTGCACTTTGCTTATCCACGGCCACGTTAGCGTTCCTCGCCGGCTCCTCTACCCGAACGCACGCGCATGTTTAGTCAGGCGTCGTTACTCATCAGCGCTCTTGCCGTGTTTGTCGGCGGGGTCCTTGGCGGCTTTGTGCGCTGGTGTTTCATGACGGCCATCGACCATCCGCTGGCAGCTACACTGACGGCGAACCTCACTGCGTCTGCAATCATGGGGTTCACGCTTGCGTTGCCTGGCCAGTGGCAAACGTTTGCCGGCATTGGATTTGCTGGATCGCTGTCCACCTTGGCCATGCTGGCCCGCCAACTGGGTCAGCTTATTGACCAGCACGAATACGCCATCGCCGCCATCTACGGCGTGGGTACTGCGCTGCTTGCCGTGTGCGCCGCCGCGATCGGCATCCACTGGGCGCTGCTAGGCTTCGGCATTGCTTAAATGCCTGCCCAGGTCTCTGCCTAAAACAATTCAGAAATAATTCAGTGCGGCGCCTCGAATCCTGAATTTGTTTCCCAAAATCGGGCAAAGAATTCAGTATCCCCAGGTGGCAAAACGCTTCAGCCAAAAGAATTCAGGACTTCGGAGCAGGTCCTGAATTCTTTCTCCAGGGGCCGTCTGCCACCGATTGACGCAAAATGAAACAATTCGAAACAATTCGCTGACCAGCACAAACGCCAGGAAATGCCCCTAATTAACCCCGAATTCTTCGCCTAATTGTTTCCGAATTGTTTTCCCGCGCCATTTCCGCCGAAAAAACAATTCCCTGGGGAAATGTATGATGCAATTATGAATACGCAGGCTTCCTTTGCAGCTCTTCCGCCGTTTGTGGCTTCAGCTCTTGAAAACATTTATGGGGGCCAGACTGCTGATTCGCAGGAGTCGCTCACTCTTGAGTTTAAGGAGGACCCGAGTCTGCGGGTTGGGGCGGATAGGGCGCGGGCGGGGCTTATGGAGAAGCTGATTGATGAGGCCGTGTGTATGGCGAATAGTGACGCCGGCACGGGTTATATCGTTGTCGGTGTTGCGGATAAGACACCTGGCCCAGATGCGTTTTTGGGGTGTGAGCTGGGCGAGGAGGATGTTGCCCAGTCAATTTTTGGGCATACGGTTCCGAATATGAACGTGGTGGTCACTGAGCATCATGTGTGGGGTGTTCGGTTGCTGGTGATCTATGTTCCTGAGGCGCGTGCGCTGTATACGCGTAAGAATGGTGCGGCGAAGCGTCGTCAAGCTGATGCGAAGTTTTCTTGCGCTCCTATGACTGAGGAGCAGCGGCGTTCGATTGATGCGGCGCGTCGTAACCCGGATTTCTCCAATGAGCCTTCGGATGTGGCTGTTGAGGACCTGCGTTTGCCGGTGATTGAGGAGGCGCGTCGCATGCTGCGGGCGCACCGCCAACGCTCCGGCAGCGACGCCTTGGTCCCAGCCACCACTGCGGGTTTGCTCAAGGAATTGGGGCTTTTGCGTGACGACGCACGCTTGAAGCGCGCCGGCGAAATCCTCCTCGCCGATCCGGATCCCACAGATATTGTGATCCAGCATTTGTGGCGTGATTTCCCCGGATCGGATCCCAAGGTCACGGAGATTTCGGAGCCGATTCTTCTGGCTTTACCTCGGCTGAGGCGGATCATTGCGGAGAAAGGTAACCAGGAAATTGAGCGTGTGCTTTTTGACGACGGCACCGAAACCGCAATCCCCCGCTTTCCCGCCCAGGCTGTTGATGAAGTTGTGTCCAACGCAGTCATCCACCGCGACTGGCGCATTCCCGGTCCGGTTGTTGTGGAGCAGTCCAACCGCACGCTGAAAGTATCTTCACCTGGCCCTTTGCCGCCGGGGGTGTCGGTGGGCAGGCTGCTATCAACGCCGTCTGTTCCAAGGAATAACCGCTTAATGGCTGCGATGCGCACCCTTGGCCTTGCGGAGGAAAGCTCCCGCGGTTTTGACCGCATGTGGGCGGCGATGATCCGGTCGGGGCGTGATGTGCCTGAGGTGGAGGCCACGCCGGCGCATGTGCAGGTGATTCTTGCCGCGCAGGAGCCCGATACAAATTTTGTGAAGGGCTTGCAGCGTTTGTCCCAAAGGTATGGCGAAGAGCTGATGAACAGCGTCGATGCACTGATTGTTCTTTGGCACCTCAACTCCGCACCGATTATCACTGAGCACACTGCCGCGGAGAAAACGCAAAGCTCTCCCCTGCTGGTTCGGGAACTGATGTCAGAGATGGTGGACCGTGGCGTGCTTCAGGCGGTTCGTGACGCTGACGAGTGGGTGCTCAGCGACGAAGCACGCAATCTCCTTGGTCTTGCTAACCGTGAGGGATTACCCACGGTAAGTGTGCGGGAGTGGGTGGAGGCGCGTCTTGCAGACGGGGAAGCGCTCCAAGCCTCAGACATTGCCACCTTTGCGGGCATTAGTCCGGTGGAGGCCGGTCGAATCTTGCGGCACCTGCGGTCTTTAGGCCGTGCTCGTATAGATCCCACAGGGCCGCAACGTGGACGAGGCACCCGCTGGATCAGTGCTTGAACCCGCACCAAAAACAATTCAAAACAATTCCGGACAATTCGCTGACCAGCAAAAACGTAAGACAATGCCCCTAATTCTCCCCGAATTCTTCGCCTAATTGTTTCCGAATTGTTTTTCCGTGCCATTTCCACCAAAAAAACAATTCCCTGGGGAAATGCCGCTATTGCGGCAACTATCCCCGGTTTGGCAACATGCTGCCGCAATTGAAAAAAGCTCCCCCGGGGCCAAGCCCAAGCCAAGCCCAACCCAGGTCCAACCCAAGCCCCAGCACCCCAAACCCCGCCAACCGGCCCAGCTATTACACTGGCTAACCATGACTAACGCGAATCCCACCGCGCACCGCTACACCGCTGATCTGGCGAACACCATTGAGCAGAAGTGGCAGCAGTACTGGCGCGACAACGGCACGTTCAACGCTCCGAACCCCACGGGTGATTTGGCGCCACAGGCCTCCGATGGCGAGACGGCGCAGCTGCCGAAGGAGAAGCTGAACGTCCAGGACATGTTCCCGTACCCTTCTGGTGCGGGTCTGCACGTGGGGCACCCGCTGGGCTATATTGCAACGGATGTGTACGCCCGCTACAACCGCATGCTGGGCAAGAACGTCCTGCACACGCTGGGGTATGACGCGTTTGGTCTGCCGGCGGAGCAGTACGCAATCCAGACGGGTACGCACCCGCGCACCACTACTGAGGCCAACATTGCCAACATGGAGCGCCAGCTGGGTCAGTTGGGTTTGGGGCACGATAAGCGTCGTGCGGTGGCCACCACGGATCCGGAGTTTTACAAGTGGACGCAGTGGATTTTCCTGCAGATTTATAACGCCTGGTTTGATGAGGACCTGCAGAAGGCCCGCCCGATCGAGGACCTGGTCAAGGACCTTCTTTCGGGCGCGCGTACTACGAAGGATGGTCGTGACTTCAAGGACCTGACCACGGAGGAAAAGCACAAGGCGATCGATGAGTTCCGCCTGGTCTACCTTGCGGATTCCATGGTCAACTGGTGCCCGGGCCTGGGCACGGTGCTGGCCAACGAGGAGGTCACGGCGGACGGTAAGTCTGAGCGCGGCAACTTCCCTGTCTACCGCAAACGCCTGAAGCAGTGGATGATGCGCATTACGGATTACTCGGATCGTCTGTTGGATGATCTGGAGTTGCTGGATTGGCCGGAGAAGGTCAAAGCCATGCAGCGCAACTGGATCGGCCGTTCCCGCGGTGCGGAGGTGACGTTTGACTCCCCTGCTGGGCCGATTGAGGTGTTCACCACCCGCCCGGACACGCTGTTCGGCGCAACGTACGTGGTGCTTGCCCCGGAGCATGAGCTGGTAGAACAGCTGACCACAGACGCGTACGCCTACGGCATCGACGCTCGCTGGACCAACGGCAAGTCCACCCCGGCCGAAGCGATCAGCGCGTACCTGGACGCCATCGCCGCAAAGAGCGACCTTGAGCGTCAGGAGAACAAGGAAAAGACCGGCGTGTTTACCGGCTCGTACGCCACGAACCCGGTCAATGGTGAACAGGTGCCGATCTTCATCGCGGACTACGTGCTCACCGGCTACGGCACGGGCGCAATTATGGCGGTGCCGGCGCACGATGAGCGCGACTATGAGTTCGCCACCGTCTTCGGCCTGCCGATTATCCCGGTGCTGGACGCCGACGTTACCGAGGAAGCGTTTGTGGGCGACGCCCCGCACATCAACTCCGCCAACCAGGACGGCCTTGATCTCAACGGCCTGGGCAAGCAGGAGGGCGTTGACCAGGCGATTGCGTGGCTCGTCGATAAGCAAAAAGGCTCCGAGAAAATCCAGTACAAGCTGCGCGACTGGCTGTTTGCCCGCCAGCGCTACTGGGGCGAGCCCTTCCCGATTGTGTATGACGAAAACGGCCAGGCCCACGGCATTCCGGAGGACCAGCTGCCGGTAGAGCTGCCGGAGGTTGAGGACTACAAGCCGGTGTCCTTCGACCCGGACGACAAGGATTCGGAGCCTTCTCCCCCGCTGGCCAAGGCCACGGACTGGGTGAACGTGACCATGGATTTGGGCCATGGTGAGCAGCAGTACCGTCGTGACACGAACGTGATGCCGCAGTGGGCCGGTTCCTCCTGGTACCAGCTGCGATACATCGATCCGACGAACTCGGATGAGTTTGTCAACATTGAAAATGAGGAGTACTGGACCGGCCCGCGCGGCGAGAATGACCCGGGTGGCGTGGACCTGTACGTGGGCGGCGTCGAGCACGCCGTGCTGCACTTGCTCTACGCACGTTTCTGGCACAAGGTGCTCTATGACCTGGGCTTTGTTACCTCCAAGGAGCCGTACCGCCGCCTGTTCAACCAGGGCTACATCCAGGCCTACGCGTTTACGGATTCCCGCGGCATCTACGTCCCGGCCGCCGAGGTTGAGGAAAAAGACGGCAAGTTCTACTACGACGGCGAGGAAGTCAACCGCGAGTACGGCAAGATGGGCAAGTCCCTGAAGAACGCCGTGGCACCGGATGACGTGGTGCGTGATTACGGTGCGGACACCCTGCGCGTCTACGAGATGTCGATGGGCCCGCTGGACACGTCTCGCCCGTGGGCGACGAAGGACGTTGTGGGTGCGCACCGCTTCCTGCAGCGCCTGTGGCGCCTGGTGGTGGATGAGGAAACCGGCAACGTCACCGTCACCGACAGCCCCCTGACCGGCGACGATGAGAAGCAACTGCACCGCACCATCGCTGGCGTGCGCGACGATTATGAGCACCTGCGCGACAACACTGTTGCCGCCAAGCTCATCGAGTACGTCAACTACCTGACCAAGGCCTACCCGATTGGCGCCCCACGCGCGGCCGTCACTCCTCTGGTGCAGATGGTCAGCCCGCTCGCGCCGCACATCGCTGAGGAATTGTGGGCACAGCTCGGCCACACAGGCACCATCACCTTTGAGCCATTCCCGACCTTTGATGAGCAGTTGCTTGTCGACGACACCGTGGAACTGCCCATCCAAATCAACGGGAAAGTCAAAGCGAGAATTGATGTTCCTACCGACGCATCCCAAGACGAGATCACCACAATTGCCCTTGCAGACCCGAAGGTTGTGGAACTGACCAACGGCAAGACCGTGGTGAAGACCATTGTGGTGCCGGGCCGCATGGTCAACCTTGTAGTGAAGTAAACAGCCACGAACGAAGGCCACGAACGAAGGAGAATTTTTGACTGTCCCCGACGACTTTGCCCGATTCGAAGTAAACTCCGCCGCTGATCTTGCGGGTGCTAACGCGCAGCGTTTCCATGGCACCCAGCTTGTAGACGGCTACTTTGGCGACACCGATACCCCACACCCGATCAACGACCCCGCGGCGAATGGCTACGGCCACACCAAAGGCACGGGCAAGTTGCGTGTGGGCCAGGCGATTGCCTGGACATTTGGTGTGTACAAGACCAACCCGAAGTTTTGGCTGGTCATCGGCCTGGTCATGGCGGTGTTGGGCGTTGCGGACCAGATCCCGGCGCTTGCGGTGCCTGGCCTGCTGTTTACCATTGCGCTTGTGCTGTTGGACCCGGTGTTTGCCAGCGCGGCGCTGCAGCAGACGTTAACGGCGCAGGTGGACAAGCCGAACTCCCCCGCCTACGGCAAGGCGTTGGGCGTGTCTGTGGTCAACCGCATGCTGGTGGGCCTTGTTGGTATCATCCTGGCCGGCATTGCGTTTGTGGTCACGCTGGCTGTGACGGGTTTTGACCCGAACGCCTTTGGTGATGCGACCAACATGAGCCAAGAGCAAATCCAAGAGCAAATGATGAACATGGCTATCGCCGCGGCGCCCGGCGTGGTCGTTGGCGCCTTGGTGTTCGCACTGGTGGCGCCGTTTGCGGTGTACCCGGTGTTCTACGCCGCAGATAACGCGGGCAGCTTCGGCTTCTGCCTAGGCGAAGGCATGAAGGCCGCCAAGCGCAACTACGGCACTACCCTGCTGCTCTTGCTGTTTAGCCTGGTTGTTGGCGTGATTGCTGCGATCCCGGCCGCGGCGGTGGACGTGGTGGGCTTCAACGTGTGGGCAGGCGCTGGCCTGACCTTCCTGCTCACCGTGGTGCTTGCCCCGCTGGTCTACCTGGCACAGGCGCACGCCTACCGGCAGATCTCCGGCGGGCCCGTCCCGCACGAGGCCACCTCCTAGCGCGTGGCTGCCAAACGCTTCAGCGGTGGGCACCGGGTTTCTCCGGTGCTCGCCGTTTTCGTTTTCGCGGTAATCTTCGTGCTCACCCTGGGCAAGGCCTACTTTTCAGTACCCGGCCTGTGGGAGGCCCAAGCGCACGAGGTGCGCCAGCTGCGGTTGATTCCCTTTGAAACGTTCATCCACCCGCGGGTGTGGTGGGGCCCGTGGTTCAACCTGTTTGGCAACATCGCCCTGTTTGTACCCGTGGGCTGGGTGTTTTTCCGCGACAGCGTGCGCCGCGCCACGCTCTGCGGCCTACTGCTCAGCTTGGGCATCGAAACCGCGCAGTACATCCTGGCGGTGGGCTTTTCGGATCTTGACGACGTCTGGTGCAACACCCTCGGCACCTACCTCGGCGCCCGCGCCGCCGCTGCCTGGTATGCGCGCCCGCGTTAGAAGCGCGCTAGATCCCGTGCTTGTAGTAGTCCAGCATGCGGCCAAACATGCGGCGAGCCTCCGGGGTGATTGCCATGTGCTTGCTGCTGTCATCCAAGGCCGCGAAGCTAATCAGCAGGCTCACAACATCCGAGAAGTTCTCGGGCATGCGGCCTAGCTTGTTTTCAATGCCGTACTCGGTGCCAAGGTTGAACATATTGCCCAGGGTGGTCAAGCTTTCACGCCACAGCGTTTCACCAAAGGCGTGTTCAAAGCCGCGCGCCCACTCCGGGATAAACACGCCGGTCATGTCGATGGAGTTGAGCAGGTCAAAGCCAAGATCTGTAACTTCCAGCGTTTTTTTACTGGTCACCCCGATAAAGCCGGCGCCTTCCAACAGCTTGCGCACTTCGTGGACTCCCGGGATGGATGTCTCGGTTGGGCGGGAGTACCAGGACGTGATATTGAGCACGTCACTGATCTCCTGGACCACAGCGGTAGGCAACTGGCCCTTTTTCGCGGTGAGCTTTACCGGGTCGAGGAAGATCTCCATCAGGTCGCGCACGACGTCATCCATCGTGGCCTCCTCGAATGCGCCGGGGAAGTCAGCCATCAGATCCGGGGACATCTCGTCCAGAAAATCAACCTCGGGCTCACCAAGGTGGGAATCAAAAAAGTCCGCCACCGCGGCAAGCAGGGTAGGGTTGCGGTCCGCCTCCGGGTCCGTCTGGATGATCTCGCGCAGGTCTGGGCGCGAGTCCAAAAAGTTCTCAAACTCCTCCGCCAGATCTGCCTGGTGGAACGGCGCCTTGGCAAACTCCTCGCCGTAGAACAGTTCTTCTGCCGCCAGGCTGATACGCGTTGCCACGGCAACCTGGTCAGCCACCGTCAGCCGCTGCAGGATCCGCTCCGGGCTCATCACCGGCAGGTAGCTCAGCAGCAGGGGAGTGATCTCCATATTCGGTGCCAGACCTGCAGCGATACGGCGCGCCTCAATTCGGAACTTGGTCATCATCGCCGGACCATGCGCGGCCTCAACAATGTCGGGGCCCGCCGCGTCCACCAACGCCGGCGTCGGCGAATCCAACTGAGTTGGGCCGAGCAACTCAACGGCGATGTTCCAGTTCGCCGCCGGGTCATAGATATAGGTCATCGGGGTAATATCCCCAACGGTAAGACTCGTCTCGCTCAGCTCCCCAGGACCAGGATGCGCCGTGTATAGCTTGCGGAAACCACCCTCACCCTGGGTGTACAGGTGCGTCGCCGCACCGGAGAACCCAAACGCCGCATCAATCACAGCGCTGAGGTGACCCAAGTGCATCGCCGAATCCACGTTCACGCAACGCGAAATCTCCGGGTCCGCCCCCTCCAAGGACAACAAGACAGTGACGTTCATACTTTTCTAAAACACCTTTCCCCCGAAGATGACCGCTTGGGCCACTTCATTCCCCAAATTCTTCACGCCCCATGTGGCCGTACCAACGTCAGTGTAGCCAACAACACCGCGCGGAACACGCGTATTTTGCAAAGCCAACCCGTCACTCACCGCGAGCAGGCCGTATTCAAAGTCCGGCTCCAGCGTCATCGCCACCTCCGCACCTGGTGCAAGGCGGATTTCCGCGGCAACCAGTGGGGAAGGGGGAACAACGGGGGAGGTCTGCCCAAACATGGAGCCGACAAACACGCGGGCCTCGCCAACCAGCTCCGTGGTCACGCTGCGCAGGGTAAAGACGTCTGGCTGGTAAATCTCCACAGTGCTCTCACCAGCGCCAGCGCCCGCACCATCAGCATCCACAACCGCATCCAGTTGCACGCCGTAGGCGGAAGCCCCAACGTCCACCAACACTTTGTCCCCGGAGGTCACCACGGCGCCCTGGCCAGCAGAGACTGCTTCGGAGAGGTGGTGGCGGTCGGTGAGGGTCAACGTGGCGTCGATAGGCAAAAGCACCGAAAAACGCCCCGGCTTTGGCGCCAGGCGACCCGTAGCTGCGAAATCCCATGCCCCGATGAGGCTTCCCTGAGTGTGCACCATGTGCTGTATGGTACCTGCGTGCACCAACTTTCAGCAGGACTCATGCTTACGCTGGCGATCTTCTCGTCCGCCGGCCCGCTGTCTATTGACATGTACCTGCCCGGCCTGCCGCAACTACAGCAGGAACTGGGCACTACCCCCGGCGCGGTCCAGCTGACCATCTCCGCCTTCATGATTGGCATGGCGGTGGGCAACCTGCTGTTCGGCGCAATTTCAGACGGCACCGGACGCAAGCGCCCCCTGATCATTGCCAGTGTCATTTTCTTCCTCACGTCGGTGGCCTGTGCGCTCGCGCCGACCATTGCAACGCTGATCGCGGCGCGCTTCCTCCAGGGCCTGGCAGGCGGGTGTGTGATTGTGGTGTCGCGCGCCGTGGTGCCGGATATAGTGCACGGCGTGGCGGCGGCCCGCGCGTTTTCCGCCCTGCAGGCGCTCTCCGGCTTTATGCCGGCGTTTGCACCCGCGATCGGTGGGCTGCTGATTCCTACGGTGGGGTGGCGCGGCGTGTTCTGGGTGCTGGCGGGTGTGAACCTGTTGCAGCTGGTTGTGGCACTACGTATACCGGAAACCCTGCCTGTGGAGAAGCGCTCTCCGGGTGCGCTCAGCGGCCTGGCCTCGCGCATTTGGCGCTGCCTGCAGCACCCGGTGTTTGTCGGCTACATGCTGGCCGGATCGCTCGGCTTCGGCGCGCTCTTCGCCTACATCTCCGGCTCACCCCTGGTCCTGCAGGTGCAGCTGGGTCAATCACCCACCGCCTACGCGTTCACCTTCGGTGCGATCGCGCTGCTGTTTCCCATCTCCAACGCCTTCAACATGCGCGTGGTTCGCTCAGTTGCCCCCAGGAAGTTGCTGGTCTGCGCCTTGCTTATCGACGCCTGCGTGACCCTCATCCTCATCATCCTCTCCCTGACCGGCCCAACTTTGGTCCCCGTGGTGGCCTGTCTTGCCATTTTGGCCATGATGTCCGGGTTCATCTCCGCAAACGCGGCGGCGCTTGCGGTGGAGGAGATCCGCGCGATCGGCGCGGGTGCCGGCAGCGGCGCGATGGGCTTTGCGCAGTTTTTGATCGCGGGCGTGGTCCCAGCACTGGTCGGCCTGGGCTCCAACCATGCGCTGACCATGTCGGTGGTGTCTCTGGTGTGCGCGGGCGCGGCGTTTGCGGGTATGCAGGTGCTCACCCGCGCTAAATAACTAGCGCTGGTCAGCGCTAGATAATCCTGCGGTCCTGGGCCTGCTGCACCGCCGCGGTGCGGTTATCCACCCCGAGCTTTTCGTAGATGTGGATCAGGTGCGTCTTCACCGTGGCCAGCGAGATGAACAGGGTATCCGCGATCTGCCTGTTGGACGCCCCCGTTTTCAGCGCCTGGAGGATCTCAATCTCGCGCGCGGACAACGCCTCGTTCGGGTTCATCACGCGATCCGCCAGCACGCCCGCCGCCTGGGGTGAGAGCACGCGTTCGCGCCGGGCGGCTTTGAGCACGGCGTCGTGGAGGTCCTCCTCGGGAGCGTCTTTCAGCAGGTAGCCCAAGGCACCGGCCTCCATGGCGGCCACCACGTCAGACTGCGTGTCATACGTAGTCAGGATCAGCACCGGGGGACCGCCCGCCTTGGTCAACCGCCTGGTCAGGTCGATGCCGCTTGAGCCCGGCATCTGGATGTCCGTGACCACCACGTCCACATCGTCCGGGACATCGGCGTCGCCGTTGTCAGCCTCGGCGACCACCTCAACGTCACCAAAAGAATTCAGTACGGCGCGTAAGCCGGCGCGGACGACCGGATGGTCGTCTATAAGCATGATCCTGATCATTGTTCCTCCACTGGGACGCTGGCGGCGAGCACGGAGCCGTCGATAGTCAACGTGCCACCGACCTCAGCCAAACGAGCACGCAGGCCCTTGATGCCAAAGCCTTCCTCGCCGATGATGCCATCACCGTTGTCATACACGTCCACCGTAGCCACACGGCCAGAGCCGTCCCCAGAGACATCTACAGTGATCACCGCCAGATCCGCGTGCGAGTGGCGCTCAATGTTGCTCACACCCTCGCGCACCACGCGCTCAATCACACTGGCCGCCGGCTCTGGCACGTCCGTATCCGCGTTGACCTGCACGCGAAGGGTACGGCCCAGCGCGCGCTGGCGCTCCTCGGCGCTTGCGGCAAGCTCATGAAGGCGCGTGGGCAGGGGAGCTGCCGGGGGAGCGTTGACCGCAACAAACCGCCGCGCCGCCGCCAGGTTTTCCGAGGCAGTCGCCCGAATCGTATCCAAGGTGGCGCGTGCCTCCTCGTTATCACCCAGCTGCTTATCCAACGCCCGGCCGAGCAACACGATAGAGCTCAAGCCCTGCGCCATCGTGTCGTGCACCTCGCGCGAAAGCCGCGCCCGCTCCTCGGCCACACCCGCGGCATGTTCAAGCGCCTTATACATTTCCGTTTCCTGGCGAAGCGCCTGGTAGGCGTACACAATGAACACCGCCAGCAACGTGCCAATGGTTGGGCCGATAAAGCCCGCCCAACCCGCGTCCGGCACCGTGCGCGCAAGCGTTGCCGCAAGCAGCATCGCCGCCACGCCCAAGCCAAACCCAGTGGGCAAAAGCAGCGGCGCCAAAATCACCAGCGGAAACTCCAACCACACAAACGCACTCGTGCGCACCCCAAGCGCCGCCCACAACGCAACGATCAGCGCCAGCCACGCGTACGCCGCCGCTTGAGACACCTCACGGCCCTGGTGCTTCCACACCGTGCCCGCCAAATACACCAGGGAAAACGCCGCCACCAGCACCAACGTCACCGGGCTCAGTGCGCCTGCTTGGCCCGCGCTTAACAGGCCAACGCCAAGCAACACAGCCGTGAGCACATGCAGGCTCACGCTCAACAGGACCAAAATGTGGTTGGTGGTCTTCACAACGCACCAACCTATCAACCGAACGGTTGAGGCAGATTTCAACCGCCCGCCCGATGTGGAAATCCCCAGGTCACACGCACAATAGGGGCCATGTTCCTAGCTTTAAGAGAAATCACAAACGCCCGCGGGCGTTTCGGGCTGATCGCCGGCACCGTCGCGCTGATCACCCTCCTGGTGGTCATGCTCACCGGACTCACCGCGGGCCTTGGCAAACAAAACACCTCCGCGCTTGAGGCGCTCAACCCGCAATCCGTGGTGTTCCAAGACAACGAGGACCCATCATTTACCACCTCCCGCGTCGACGCCGAAGCAGGCGCAACGCCGCTCGGCACCGCACAGACGCTGCTCACGCGCGCCGATGGCACCGAAGACGCCGTAGCCATCCTCGCCCTGCCCAAAGGCACCACGCTTCCCGGCGGCGAAACCCTCGGCGACGGCGCCATCGCGTCGACCTCCCTCGACCTCGCCGCGGGTGAGGTTGTGCGGGTGGGTGGGCAGCAGGTGGGCGTCGATAAGCTAACTAGCCCCCTGGAATTTGCCCACTCACCCGTACTGTGGGTGCCAACCGAAATCTGGCAAACCGCCATGCACACCGACGCCGACGGTACCGTGCTCCTCGCCGCCGACGACAGCGGGCTGAGCCTGCGCGAATCCTTCGCCGGGCTGCCCGCCTACGGCTCCGAACAAGGCTCCCTGCTCATGATCCAAGGGTTCCTCTACGCCATCGCCGCACTGGTCATCGTCGCGTTCCTCACCGTGTGGACCATGCAGCGCACCCGCGACCTAGCCATCCTCAAAGCCATCGGCGGCTCCAACGCCTACCTGCGTAAAGACGCCCTCGGCCAGTCCGCAATCCTCCTCGGCTTCGGCGTCATCCTAGGCACCGGCATCGCACTCGCGCTTGGCGCACTCGCCTCCGGCACCGTCCCATTCACCCTGACCACCCTGACCACCGTCGGCCCACCACTTGGCATCTTCGCCCTCGGCATGGTCGGCGCCCTGATAGCCACCCGCTCCATCACCAACGTCCAACCCCAGCTTGCACTCGGAGGTATCGCCTAAATGCTCACCATGGAAAACGTCACCGTCACCTTCAAAGACGGCCAAGACACCATCACCGCCCTAGACAACGCCACCTTCACCGCCCGCGACGGCGAAATCACCTTCATCGTCGGCGAATCCGGCTCCGGCAAATCCACCCTGCTCTCCGCCGCCGCCGGCCTGATCACCCCCGACAGCGGCAGCATTCTTATCGACGCCACCCCCGTCACCAACCACACCCGCCTCACAAGGATCGGCATGATCTTCCAACAGGCGAACCTCATCGGGGCGCTCAACGTACGCGACCAGCTGCTGATCACCGACCACATGCGCGGCATCAAACCACGCAAAGACCGCGCCGACGAACTCCTCACCAAAGTCGGTTTGGACGGGCTCGGCGACCGCAAAATGCAGCAACTCTCCGGCGGCCAGCGCCAACGCGTCGGCATCGCACGCGCGTTGATGGGGGAGCCCTCGCTCATTCTTGCCGACGAACCAACCGCCGCCCTCGACTCCACCCGCACCGAAGAAATCGTGTCTCTCCTCCGATCGCTGGTAGCCGATACCGGCGTGGCCTGCGGCTTTGTCACCCACAACCGGTCCATGATCACCCCGGATGACGCCGTGTACGAAGTCCGCGACGGCCACGTCCAGCGCCTCAGCGCCCGCGAATCCGTGCTGGTTTAGCGCAGGCGCGGGCGCGAGAACCCGACCAACGTCACCAGCGCCGCCGCGCCGAGTATGAGCGTGATCAACAACGTGCCGCTGAGGTACCCGGCATCCACACTGGCCGCACCGAGCGCGGAACCGGCGGCGATACCCACCTGGAACGTGACCACGTAAATAGAACTAGCCATGTCCTGGTTGCCCTTGCCGGCGTGCATGAAGATCGTGGTCGCTGCCGTCGGCAATGTGCCTGAAGACATGCCCAGCAACGCAACCGCCACAAACATCAGCACGCCGCTTTGTTGCTGGAGGGCGAGAAGGCCGGTGAACGCGGACGTCATTAAGAAAAGTGCATCAAAGCCGTTAAGCCGGATCATGCGGGCATCCACCCGGCGGCCCGCAACCACCACAAAGATAATGCCCACCACGCCATAGAGCGCCAAGCCCGGCGCGACCCACCGCTCACCAGCCGTATCCTGCAACAACAACGCCAGATACGTAAACGTGGCAAACAGCGCCGTGACCGAAAACGTCAGATAAAACACCAACGACGGCAACGCGGACCTCGTCTTCTGCACATTCGCGGTCTTGACCGGGGGCTTCGCTGGCATGCTCGGCAGCGTCTTGAGCAGCAGCAGAAACGCCACAATCGCGCCAACACCAAGCAACCACGTGGCGTTGCGCCACCCAATCGCGTGGCCAACCGCGGTGGTCAGGGGAGCGCCCAGCACCGTCGACATCGTCGAGCCAAACGACACCGCCGCCACCGCCTTACCCATCTGACCCGCCGGCGCCAACCTCGCCGCCATCGGGTTGACCAACGACCAAAACAACCCATGCGTAAACGCCGCCGTCACACGACCAACCACCAACATGGGATAACTCGTAGCGATCGCCTGCAACACAATGCCCGTGAGCAAAAACGCCAGCGTGGCAATAAACAACGGCCTACGGTTCATCCGCCGCGTGTAATGCATCAACGGGATAGTCACCACGGCAACCAAACCCGCGTACACCGTCATAAGCAGGCCGATCTGGCCCTCCGTCACGCCCAGGTCAACCGCCATTGGGGAGATCAACCCAATCGCAAACATCTCATACGTGACGTACACAAACGCCGCGAAGCTCATCGCCATCAGCGGCACGATCTGCATCTGGGACTTTGGTGCTTGTTTTGGTGTGGGTTTTGGTATGGGTTTTGGTGTGGGATTTTGCACGCTTGCACCATACGCGCCTTCGCGTGATGCGGCCGAACTGCGTCACTGAACTGCGGGGGCCTGCGTGCCGACGCCAGCCTGTTCCCGCGCCGCCCCGCCCTGGCCCGCCCTGGCCGCGTTTCGGCCGTGCACCGGGTTGCTCTGGCCGTGCTCCGGCTCGCTCCGGACCTCTCCGGACCTAAACCCCGAACGGAAGAGTACGGATAGACCGTGTTTTGGGTATCTATCCGTAGTGTTGTGTACGGGGTTTATCCGAACAGGCGTGCTTCGGCCGTGCTCCGGGTTGGTTCTGAGCGTAAACCCCGTTTACAGGACCCCGTTTTCGTGCCGTTTTAGGGGTCTAAACGGGGTGGGGTAGACGGGTTTTGGCTTGGAGGGCGCGCATGGGTTGCCCCGAGGCCTTTTGCCGAGCACGCGGTACCCCGTTCTGACCCGCCCTGGCCGTGCACCGGGTTGCTCTGGCCGTGCTCCGGCTCGCTCCGGACCTAAACCCCGAACGGAAGAGTACGGATAGACCGTGTTTTGGGTATCTATCCGTAGTGTTGTGTTCGGGGTTTATCCGAACAGGCGTGCTTCGACCGTGCTCCGGGTTGGTTCTGAGCGTAAACCCCGTTTACAGGACCCCGTTTTCGAGCTGTTTTAGGGGTCTAAACGGGGTGGGGTAGACGGGTTTTAGGTTGGAGGGCGTGCATGGGTTGCCCTGAGGCCTTTTGCCGAGCACGCGGTACCCCGTTCTGACCCGCCCTGGCCGTGCACCGGGTTGCTCTGGCCGTGCACCGGGTTGCTCTGGCCGTGCTCCGGCTCGCTCCGGACCTCTCCGGACCTAAACCCCGAACGGAAGAGTACGGATAGACCGTGTTTTGGGTATCTATCCGTAGTGTTGTGTACGGGGTTTATCCGATGGCGCGCACACGAGGCCAAGTTGGACGCGCTCGCAGGCGCGCGCTCGCAAGCATGCGCAGGCACACGCACACGCACACGCAAACGCACACGCAAACATGCAACAAGCGACGTCAGGGCGGGGGAGCGGCGGCGAGTCGGCTACGATCACGCCTTGTGCCAGACGCAACACCAAACCCGGGCCCAAACACCGGCTCAAACCCACCGCCACACGCAGGGACAAACGCCCAGGCGCACCAAGCGCGACACGCCCAAGCGCACGAGGCGCACAACGCCCAAGCGCACAAAGCGCACGAGGCGCACAACGCCCGCGAAGCGCGACGCGCGATGCCGCCCCTGCTGCCGCCGACCATTCCGTATACGCCGCCGGATTGGACGTCCCGGAATGGGGAGACGTATGGGAATATTGGGCAGTTTGATCGTCGTCACGCAGGCGTGCTCGTGTTTGTGATTGTGTTGTGTGGGGTGCTGGTTGTGGCGGCGCGGAGGCTGCCGCGCAACAAGCGCAAGGCGGCGCGCAAGGTCGCCGGGGCGGTCCTGGGTATCTGCGTTACCGCGTACTACCTGTGGGTTTTGCACCCGGATCGCATTGTGTGGGATGAGACGGCGCCGTTCCATGTCACTGACGCCCTGCGGGTGGTCACACCGATCGCTCTGCTTACCGACGCCCCCCTGCCCCAAGCCCTCTCCTTCTACTGGGGATTCCTGCTCAATCCAATGGCGCTGCTCACGCCGGACATGGCATACGTGCAGCGCTACCCGGGGCTGCAGGAGTTTGCGTACTGGTTTTTCCACACGGCGGCGCTGGTGGTGCCAACCGTATTAACGTTCGCGTTTGGCTACCGGCCGTCCTGGAAAGACTGGCGCATCGTTACCGCCATCACGTTCGCGTGGGCGGGGTTTGCGCAGGTGATGAACAAGATCACGGGCGGCAACTACATGTTTGTGGCGCGCCACCCGCGCGGCTGGAGCCTGCTGAACCTGTTCGGCCCGTGGCCGTATTATCTGCTGGTGGTCGCGCCGGGCATCCCGTTGGTGTGGGCGGGGATGACCTGGCTGGCCAACCGCAAAAGCCGCCAAAGCCGCAAAAGCTAGCGGCTGCTGACCTTGCCGGTCGCCCCCGCGACGGGCGCCACAAACCGCGGCTTTGCCAGGAACCACGCCAGGGCAATCACAACGACTGCGCCGAGGAACACCCACACGCCGGTCCAGTCGGTGGCGTAGGCGGAGGGGTCGACGCTGCCGCGGCCGGCGAACATGCCGGCCATGTTGCGTCGGAACCCGGTGGCCAGCACCAGGCCCACATGCACCACGATGAACACCAGGAAGTAAATCATCACGGGGAAGTGGATCTTGCGCGCCAGCGGCGCCGTCAAAACCTTGCCCGCACGCGTCCACTTTTCGGACCAGAAGCTGCTCATACGCAGGCCCGACAGGATGGCCAACGGCGACGCGATGAACACGGTGGCAAAGTACGCCAGCTCCTGCAGCGCGTTGTAGTGGACCCAGCCGTTTTCCAGCGGCCAGTCCAGCGACAGGTATTGCAGCCCGGCGGACACCGCGTTCGGGAACACGTCCCAGCTTGTGGGCACAATCCGCACCCAATGCCCGGTGGCGAACAGCAGGATGTAGAACACCAGCCCGTTGATCACCCACAGCACGTCGAGCGCTTGGTGTAGCCACAGCGTGAGGCTGATTTTCTTGCTCGGCGCCCACCTCGGCGCCCAGTATCCTTCGGGTTTGCGTTCGTTGCGCACCTGCAGCCCGGTGCGCACGATCAGCACCATCAGGAACATGTTGAAGAAGTGCGCCCAGCTCAGCCAGGCCGGGAAGCCGACGGGTGCGTCGTCTGGAAGCGGCTGAGTGCCAGGATGCTTATCGACGAACCCCTGCCCCCACCCCGTACCCAACACCATTCGAGCAACGACAACGGCCACCACGCCAAGCACAACAGCGCCAACCAGCCACCACAGCCACCCAAGCTTCTTGGGCGCAGCTGGTGCAGCTGCGGCTGCCGACTTGGGAGCGGCGGCTGGTGCAGCTGCGGCTGCCGGGGTTGCTGCAGCTGGCGCTGGCTGCGTCTCCGCAACTGGCTCTGCAGCCGGTTCCGCAGCGGGCTTTGCAACCGGTTCCGCAGCGGCTTCCAGTGCCGGTTCCGCGACTGGTGTTGCGGCGTATTCGCGGACTGGGACCTGGGCGGTGTCGACATCCGGCCACGCGGGACCACCGGCAACGCGCGGAAGCCCGCGGCGCAGCGCCACGGCCTCAGTCGCGACAGCCGGTTCCGCGGCAGTTTCGGCCAGCGCGGCAGCGGGCGCAAGAGCGTTTTCGCGGTACGTGCGCACGGGGACCTGGGCGGAATCAGCCTCTGGCCACGCGGGACCACCGGCGACACGCGGGAGTCCGCGGCGCAAGGCAACGTTCATCGTGGCCACGCCAGCTGAAACGCCAGCAGCACCAACGTCACCAACACCAGCAACCGAAGCGCCAGCAACCGAAGCGCCAGCAACCGAAGCGCCAGCAACCGAAGCGCCAGCAACCGCAGGCTCGACGGCAGGCTCGGGGAGCGCCGGCCCGACGGCGTCGGCGGGTGGCCAGGGTTCGCCGCCCGCAACACGGGGCAGGCCGCGTCGTAAAGAAATGCTCACGGCTACGCCTTACGTTCGTTGATTGCGGCGATGAGCTGCGGCACAACCTCAAAGATGTCGCCGACGACGCCGAAATCCGCGACCTCAAAAATCGGCGAATCCGCATCCGTATTCACAGCCACAATCGTGTCCGCGGTCTGCATGCCCACCAGGTGCTGGATCGCGCCGGAAACGCCAAGCGCGATGTAAAGCTGCGGCGACACCAGCACACCGGTCTGGCCAACCTGGTGATCGTTGGAGATGTACCCGTTGTCCACGGCCACACGCGTCGCACCAACCGCGGCACCCAGCGCATCCGCCAGCCCGCCGACGAGCTCCTCGAACTGCTCGGCCGAACCCGTCGCCGCACCACCGGTGACCACGCGGTCCGCGGTGCGCAGCGGCGGTCGCGCCGACTCGTCGGTCACCGCGGTGCGCGACACCACCGTCGCCGCACGCCTGCCGGTCAGCTCAACCTCCAGCGTCTCCACCTCGGCTGCCTGGGGCTTTGCTTGCTTTTCGACGCCCCCCTGACGCACCGTCACCACCGGCGCACTATGCGTCGCCGCGCCAACGGTGAGGTAGTTGCCGCCGAAGACGGAGTGGTCGGTGATCACGCCTTGGTCGTCGCGGCGGATAGACGTGACGTCTGAAAGCAGGGCGCGCTTCTCACGCACTGCCACGCGCGCGGCGGCGTCGCGGCCCTCCACGTTGTTGGCAAAGAGGATCGCTGCTGGGTTGGTGGCGGTGATGGCGGCTACGGTGGCGTCGGCAAGCGGGATGCTCAACACGTCCTCCGGCAGGCTCGCGACCAGCACCTTCGCCGCGCCAAGCTCCCCCAGCTGGCCGGCGATCTCCTCACTGGCGGTCAGCGCGACCGGCGTGCCGATCCCACTTGCCGCGCCAAGAAGCTCCGCAGCTGTCTCAAGGGAGTCAATAACAACAAGAACTGGCTGTGTCATAGCGTCTGTCATGGTGCGTCTCCTTTAGATGAACTTCTTCTCGGCCAGGAAGTCGGCGATTTGGGTGGCGGCGGTGCCGTCGTCATGAATCAGCGTGCCCGCCTCACGCGGCGGACGCTGGCTCGCCTCAACAACAATCGCGCGCGCCGGGGCGAAATCATTCGCGTCAATCCCCAGATCCGCCAACGTCAGCGTGTCCAGTTCCTTTTTCTTCGCGGCCATCAGGCCCTTGAAGTTGGGGAAGCGCGCGTCCGGAAACGCGTCCGTCACCGAAATCACGGCGGGCAGCTCGGCGGAAAGTTCCATCGTGGCGCCGTCGCTCGCGCGCGTCGCGGTGACCGTGGAGCCGGCGACCTCCACCTTTGTCAGGTTGGTCAGCGCCGGCCAATCCAGCAGCTCCGCCACCATGGTCGGGATCACGCCGCCCGCACCGTCACTGGACACGTTTCCGGCTACCACAAGGTCATATTCTTCACGACGCACCAACGCCGCCAACACCTCCGCCGTCAGCGTAAAGTCCGCGCCGATCAGGGAGTCGTCGCTAACAATGTGGGCGTTTTCGGCGCCCATCGCGATGCCTTTCCTAATGCTCGCGTCTGCCGACGCCGGCGCCACCGACAACAACTCCACCTCACCACCGGTGGCCTCAGCGATAGTCAGCGCGGCCTCCACGGCGCGCTCCACCGCCTCGTCCGCAACGTTGTCACCAGTGCGAACAGCCAAACCCGTCTCTAAATTCAGTTCGCGTTCGCCGTACGTGTCCGGCACCTCTTTAAATAGCACTGCGATGCGCATCGCTTCTGTTACTCCTGGCTTCGGTGTTGTTAGGTGTTGCTCTAGCTTATGCTCCCCTAACCGTAGTGCTTCACCGCCACCTGCAGGAAGTCAGTGCGGGTAGGAGTGGCGCTGGTGCGCTGGGCAGGGTGCGGATAGGTGCTTCCGCCGAGCCTCTGCAAAAAAGTGAATAGATGCTCGGTCACAGCCTTAAGTTTCTAAAACCCGACCCTCTGACCGAGCATCTACTCACAAAAAGTGCGAGCCTTGGCGAAAGCACCTATCCCCAGAACGGCGGTCGGGCTGGGTGTGTCGGGCAGGGTGTGTCGGGCTGGGTGTTGGGCTAGGTGAGGCAGGCGGTGGCGTCGCGCACGAACGTTGCGATGCGGCTCGCCGGGGCCGTCGCGTTCCCATATGGCGTGCGAGCGGCAAGACTTGCGGCAACCGCGTGGACAACCACGGACTGTGCGGCGACCTCGTCGGCGGGAATGTCGAGCGGGGCCTCGGCTGCGGCGAGCGCAAGGCGCGCGCCCATCAGGCCGCTGAGCACGTCGCCGGAGCCAGGCGTGGCCGCCCAGGAGTGGCCGGCGTCAACCGCGTACGCGTAGTCCCAGCCTGTGGTGCCAGTCGCAGGGCCGGTGGAGGGGCCGGCGGCGGTGTGGTCCGCGATGATCGTGACGCGGCCTTTGCGCACGACCGTGCAGCGCAGCGCTTTCGCCAGCGCGAGGGTTTCCTCAAGGCGCGAGGCACCCGCGCCGGCGGCACTAGCGGCAGTGCCAGGGCCGGCCGAAGCACCGGCCGCGCCGGCGAAGACCGCGTCGTGGAGGCGGGCGAACTCGCCATCATGCGGCGTGAGCACCGTCGGGGCGGAGCGTGAAACAAGGAGATCGCGCAGGGTGGGGGAGGAGGCGAGGAGGGT
The DNA here is from genome assembly GCF_016728505.1 of Corynebacterium riegelii. Taxonomy (GTDB): domain Bacteria; phylum Actinomycetota; class Actinomycetes; order Mycobacteriales; family Mycobacteriaceae; genus Corynebacterium; species Corynebacterium riegelii. The sequence goes on along the minus strand of NZ_CP068159.1, from coordinate 547,918 downwards.
GGTGCCGGTGGCGTCGATAAGCAAAGGCTCCGGGCGGGCGAGCAGCCAGCGCAGGTCGGCTTCGGAGGTGCTGCCGGGGCCGAAGACCCAGGCCTGGACGCGGCCGCAGTCTTCGAGGCGCTCGACGGCGACGACCTCCGGCATCGCGCGCACGACCTCGGCCGCTTGCGTGCCCACGTAGCGGACCATGCCTGGGGTGGCGTTGACGGCGCCGAGGCAACTCAACACCGCCGCGCCCGGGAACTCCGCGCTGCCTGCGACAATGCCGACAACGCCGCCGGTGTACTTGTCCGAAGACGGGCCGGGCGTGATGGGGGCGACGTCGAAGGGTTCCAACACAGCGAACTCGTCAGGGAACGCTTCCGGCAAGGGCTCACCTGACACGGCGCGGGAGGCGAACAACATCATGGTGTCGCCGAGCTCGCCGTCGTCGGACATCGCCTCAAGCTCCAGTGCAAGACTGTGCTGGCCAAGGTGAATGTCGGCAAGCAGTTGGGTGCCGCAGGCGTGGTGGAGGACGTGGGCGCGCCGCCAACCGCCGAAGGTAATGGTGGCATCCGCGGTGATGTGCAGCTCACCCGCCAAGCCGGTGTCCGCCTCCACGCCGGACGGCAGGTCTACGGCAAGCGTGGGTAGTTCAGCGACGTCTTCCACAAGTGGGCGCAGGGACTCGTCGAGGCCGGGGCGGGCGGAGAGGCCGGTTATTGCGTCGATAAGCAGGCTGTACTCCCACGGCCTGTCCAGCGCAGAGATGACCCGGCCGCCGGCGGCAACAAACGCATCGAGGGCCGGCTGGTGCGCGCGACCGGCGGTGAGCAGCGCATCAACCGGGTGGCCGCCGGCGGCAAGCGTCGCGCCGGCATAGAGCCCATCGCCGCCATTGCCGCCGGGACCTGCGAGGATGACCACGGGCTCGCGCGGCGCGAGCATCACCGACGCCGCCTCCGCCACCGCATCAGCTGCCGCCCGCATCATCGCCTCCGGGTCCTCAGTGTGGGCGCGCAGCCGCCGCTCCGCCTCAAGGATTTGCGCAACTGTCCAGGTGAAGTGCTCCATGCGGTGTAAGCGTAGTTGGCGCGGTAGGATTGCGCGCATGCCGTACACAGTGGGTTTTGACCGCGAGAAGTACATCCAGCTGCAGTCGGAGCACATTAGTGCTCGTCGTGAAGAAATCGGCGGCAAGCTCTACCTGGAGATGGGCGGCAAGCTCTTCGATGACCATCATGCGTCGCGCGTGCTGCCTGGGTTTACCCCGGATAACAAGATCGCCATGCTGGACCGCATCAAAGATGAGGTGGAGATTGTCGTCTGCTTCAACGCGGGCGATGTTGTGCGTCAAAAGGTCCGCGCCGACCTCGGCATCACCTATGAGGACGAGGTGCTTCGGCTTATCGACGTTTTCCGGAACCGCGGCTTCCTCGCCGAAAATGTCGTGGTGACGCAGCTGGAGGGCCACAACCAGCATGTGGAGGCGTTCATTTCGCGCCTGGAGCGCCTGGGGTTGAAGGTGTCGCGCCATTTCACTATTAGCGGGTATCCGAACGACACCGCCGTAGTGGTCAGTGATCAAGGCTTTGGCCGCAACGAGTACGTGGAGACGTCGCGGGATCTGATTGTGATGACCGCGCCGGGTCCGGGCTCCGGCAAGCTGGCCACGTGTTTGAGCCAGGTGTACCACGAGCACAAGCGCGGCATTAACGCTGGTTACGCCAAGTTTGAGACGTTCCCGATCTGGAACCTGCCGCTGTCCCACCCGGTGAACCTGGCCTATGAGGCGGCTACGGCGGACCTGGATGACATCAACGTGATTGACCAGTACCACCTGGACGCGTACGGCAAGCAGGCCACCAGCTACAACCGTGACATTGAGGTCTTCCCGCTGTTGCGCACCCTGCTGAAGGAGGCGACGGGGACGGAGCCCTACAAGTCCCCGACTGACATGGGCGTGAACATGGCTGGGCTGTGCATGAGTGACGACGCCGCGTGCCGCCACGCCTCTGAGCAGGAGATCATTCGGCGTTACTACCATGCGCTTGTTGCTGAACGACGCAACGATGAAGACTCCACCGTCTCCGACCGCGTACTCAACGTGATGCGCAAGGCGAACGTGACCACGGCGGATCGTGTGGTGGTGGGCCCGGCGCTTGAGATTGCTGAGGCGACCGGCAGCCCGGGTGCGGCGCTGGAGCTGCCGAGCGGTGAGATTGTCACCGGCAAAACCTCGGACCTGCTGGGGCCCTCGGCTGCGGTGCTGCTCAACGCGCTGAAGTCTTTGGCGGGGATTCCGGATGACGTCCACCTGCTTGCGCCTGAGGCAATCGAGCCGATCCAGTCGTTGAAGACGCGCCACTTGGGCTCCGTCAACCCGCGCCTGCACACCGATGAGGTGCTGATCGCGCTGTCTGTGTCCGCGTCCACCGACCCGCAGGCGGCTGTGGCGTTGGAGCACCTGAAGTACCTGCAGGGTTGCGACGCCCACACCACCACCATCCTCGGCTCCGTCGACGAAGGGATCTTCCGCTCCCTCGGGGTGCTGGTGACCTCGGAGCCGCAGTACTGGAAGAAGGCGCTTTACCACAAGCGTTAGGTACCTGCGTTAGGTACGGGCCTATACCTCTGGCCTAGACTTTCGGGCATGACCGGAAAGATCCTGCTGTACTACAAGTTCCAGCCGATTGCAGACCCTGAGGCGGTACGCCTCTGGCAGCGTGACCTGTGCGAAGGCCTCGGGCTGACCGGCAGGATCCTCATTTCCAAACACGGCATCAACGGCACCGTCGGCGGCGACATTGACGCGTGCAAGGCCTACGCCCGCAAAACCAAGGAATACTTCCGCGGCATTGAGTTCAAATGGTCCGAAGGCTCCGCCGCGGACTTTCCCAAACTCAGCGTGAAGGCTCGCGAGGAGATCGTGGCCTTCGGCGCGCCCGATGAGCTGCAGGTGGATGACAAGGGTGTGATCGGCGGCGGCACGCACCTGACCCCTGAGCAGGTCAATGAGCTGGTGGCGAACAACCCGGACGTGGTGTTCTTTGACGGCCGCAACGCCCGCGAAGCCGAGATTGGCAAGTTCAAAAACGCGGTCGTGCCCGATGTGGAAACCACCCATGACTTCATCCGTGAGCTGGAAAGCGGCAAGTATGACTGGATGAAGGACAAACCCGTCATCGCCTACTGCACCGGCGGCATCCGCTGCGAAGTGTTAACGCCCCTGATGAAAAACCGCGGGTTTGAAGAGGTCTACCAAATCGACGGCGGCATCGTCCGCTACGGCGAAAAGTACGGCAACCAGGGCCTTTGGGAAGGCTCGCTGTACGTCTTTGACAAGCGCATGCACACCGAGTTCGGCGCGCCGGGCGACCCGAATTTTGTCCAGCTCGGCCACTGCGTGCACTGCGGCGAAGCCACCAATGACTTCTACAACTGCGCCAACGAGCCCGAGTGCCGCCACCAGTACCTCTCATGCGCGGCGTGCCGTGAGGGCAATCCGGTGTGTGGGGAGTGCGTGGGGGCGTCAGTGTCCGGGGAATGAATTCAGAAATAATTCAGTACCTTGGGAGAAATCCTGAATTCTTTCCATTAGGGGTGTTCAGCGACCTGGGGAAACTGAATTCTTTGTCCGATTTTGGGAAACAAATTCAGGATTCGGGGTGCCGCTCTGAATTCTTTCCGCTTTCCCTTAGTGCTGTTAGGACCACGGGTTTAGTAACGCCGTGGTGAGTAACCGGTATCGCCCGGGTGAGTTTCGAGTAACACTCGGGCGTGGACCAGGGTCAGCTACTGGGTGTTGGTCTCTAGGCGCATGTTCGGTCCTTCCAACGTGATGATCTCAGCGCCAACGACAAGTCGGTTGAGGATCGACTCAGCGATGACAGCATCGGGGATGGATTTTTACCACTCATCGAGTGTGAACTGAGAAGTCACAATCGTTGATCCCCGGTGTTCGCGCTCAGCAAGAATGTTGAGCAGCTGGTGTGCTGTTGCAGCTTCGATCGGCGTTGTTAGAAAGTCATCAAGCACCAGTACATCTGCTCAAACAGCTCAAGTAAAAGCTAGAGATAGCACAAATCATTTGCTTAATCACTGTTTTGAATAGACCTCTTCTCATGAAGAAAAAGAAGAACAAAAAGAAGAACTGCACTAGCTATACCTAGCAACGCAGCGTAAAAGAGGTCTTCTGGACTAAAATACGCTAACCAGATTAATAGAAAAGGAACGGCAATCATGAGGATTGAAGCCCTTTCTGCCTTGGACGATGCTTTGAAAGGAATCCTGGACACGATCATAAACGAGACCAGCAGAAGAACAGGGATGAGTGCAAACCATAATTCTCCCAAAGTTACGAAGTAGAGAAATACTCCAAAAAGCAGTGAGACCGTTGCTGTTTGCCAAACTTTCATAGTGGCTTCCTTACCTCCATGACATCTGCAATGCTTAAATCACCACCAAGGACTCTTAACGCCTTGCACCCCCGCAAACGCGCTCTTTGGCACCATTACAACCAAACATAGCGATAAGCCCGACGACACCAGCGCAAGCAATACCTCCAATACCGGTAATTCCTAGAAGCGCACAGGCGATCGCCCCCCCGGTGCTACCACCGACAGCACACAAGGAATCGACAGAGCGAATGCAAGCATCATAAGCAGTGCCATATTGAAGACTAGGCTGCTCGTACTGGGTACGGGTAATATTTCCGGACTGATCAACTGCACCTTCCCAAAGTGTCTCACCTTCGGCAACCACCTTAGCGTCCATTTCCCCTGTAACATCATTCGGAGAAAAATAGTACTGCTGAGTCTCTTCCACGGTTCCTGTTGTGAGGTTGATAGAACGGATGTCGAGAGTTACATTCTCTTCACCCTCTTTAACAGCGCTGTAAGCGATAAAGACATCATTACTACGCTTTTCTACAATGTAGTTTTCGGGGTCAACCAAAAGAGGGTCTTCACTATTCAAATTAAAAAAGCCGGTAGAAGAGCGAGAAGATGAGAGTCCAGGTTCCGAAGTTCCTGGGAATGCGATTCGGAGCACCTCCTGCTTTTCGACGTCATCAGCAAGATGCTGCCTAACGTCATCAGGAAGATCAATGGATTGGGTATTGATAAGTTCCTCGGCGTTTGCAGATGGTATTTCTACGAAAAACAGCGCACAAATGACCGCGACAAATGATGCAAAGAGTTTCTGCAGGGAAATCGACTTCTGACCTTGTAGCAACATTTCTCCTTATATTGAAGTTGTGTGAGTCACTATTCGCAAAACTGAAGCGTCCTGGGTTTGGTTCCGCTTCTTTTATGGCCCGGTGTTGATGGGCTCGGTGAAATAATACTCGATTTCTACTTCCTGCGGGGTGGCATAGTCCAAGGCTTCGTGAAGGCGCTTGGTGTTCCACCAATGCACCCATCGCAAGGTGGCAAGCTCGACTTCGCCGACCGACGTCCACGGGCCGTGCGCATGGATAAGTTCAGCTTTGTAGAGACCGTTGACCGTCTCCGCCAGCGCGTTGTCATAGGAATCGCCAACGGTGCCAACACTCGGCCGGATTCCGGCTTCAGCTAAAGCGGCGGAGTATTTCAACGACACGTACTGACTTCCTCGATCACTGTTGTTGTACCAGCTGATCGCCATGGATTCGACCAGCAGTTGTTAAAGCATGTTCCAAAGCCTCCATCGGCAGCGCATCGGTACGCATCGTAGAGCGTGTGGCAACACCGACTATTTTGCGGCTGTAGACGTCAGTGACAAACGCTGTGTATGCAAACCCTGACAGGGTGCGAACGTAGGTAATGTCGGCCACCCAAAGCCGTCCAGGTGCTGTTGCACGAAAGTTTCGCTCGACCAAGTCCGGGCGATGATCCGGTGTCTTCGCACTGATCGTAGTTATCGGGATTCGTCCACGTCGTCGACCAGAAACACCTGCAAGCTTCATCAAACGTGCAGTCTTATCTCGGCCGATATGAAAGCCTTCACGGTTCATCGCGTGCCACATCTTGCGGATGCCATAGACCGAGAAGTTTTCCGCATGCACGCGTTGAATCTCTGGGATAAGCAGACTATCGCTTAACGCTCTCGCACTCGGGACACGAGTAGTGGCTTTACGGTAGCCGCGAGAAGTGATGAATCCACGATCTGCCTGTTTCAAAACACGGCAGATGGCCTCGACCCCAAACTGATCTTTGTGCGCGTCGATGTAGGCGATCATTTGGTCGTGGGTCGGTCGAGTTCCGCTGCGAAAAAAGCCGAAGCAGTCTTAAGAATCCCGTTTGCTCGTTTTAGCTCACGGTTTTCGCGGCGCAGACGCTTGAGTTCTTCTTCCATGGTCTCGCCGCCTGAAGCGTCAGAATCATCGCGTACTGAAGCACTGTCACGGTACCAAGCCCGCAACGTGTGGTGAGATACTCCAAGGAGCTCGCCGACCTCGGTGTAGGCACGTTGCAGTGAGCAAGACTCCAAACGAATCATCTCAACGACTTGATGAACCGCCTTCTGCCTGAATTCGACGGAATACTTTCTGGGCATAGTGCCAATCCTTCCTTAGCAGAGGTAGGAACTAAACCCAGGACGCTTCAAAACAAACTAAATCTGCAGTGTAACGAACACACCTGCACCCAACCAGGATCTTCTCATCCCCTCCCGAACAAACACCTGATGGTAACAGTCACATCCTTAGATCCATGCTTAAAAAACCAACCACCTAGTGCTACCGCACGGGAACCGTATATTGCCTACGGCTTGACCTATTTAATTAGAAGTTTTACGCCGACCTCGAGAAAGCTGAATACCGCCATTTCTCAAAGCTCTTTGCACGGTCTTTCGAGAAACATTGAACTCTTGCATTGCCTCTGGAATTGAAGGTCACTCCCCGGTCTCTGCGTTGGCTTTCATAAACCAGCCTGCGATAGTGAACTTATCGCCTGTTGCGTTCGTTCTCCGACGCTTATTAGCTGTTTCTAGTTTCTTCAGTTCAGCTTGGGCGTTAGTCACTGTCTCGGCCTTTCCAGCGCTCATCGGCCTTTTTACCGCCCTTACGCCCCATAGTGGACAATGCCTTACGCTCAGTGTAGCCCGCTCAGAGGGCGCTGACGAGCCATAAGACTCACTCTTAGAGGTCGTGACATACTCACGCACACGCCTAGCCATAGTCTGCCGGTCTTTCATCGGCGGTAGTTCATTCTTGCGCCCGTCCGCACCGACTTCTTGAGCCACACGATAGCCCTGCTCATACGTGTCAATGATCGCGGCATCAGTCATACGCTGACCAGCCTGACGCAAGCGGTGCCCGGCTTTAAGCGCATGACGAAACGCCGTCTCATCGCGTGCTGCACGTCCCTCGCGCACCCACAGCACCCGCACGCCCTGGATCAGATCCGGGTCATACTGATCTAACGTTCCTGCTAGTTCGGCTTCTACGCCCTGCGACAGCTCTTTAAAGCGCTGCGCGTCCTCACGACGTGTTTTAACCGCGTTGATCAGCTCACGGCCACTAGAAAACTTCTGCTTAGGCCTGCTGTAGGACTCCTGCAAGAAGATCGCCCAACCGAAACACGCGGTGATGCTGCTGATACCACCGATACGCAGTCGGGGAATCGCCGGTATAAAACGGTCACAGGCTGAACCGATGGGAAAAATGGCTGTCATGTCCCGCCCAGTCGACTTGCATGGTGTGGGCAGGGGCGTGCGTAATGCGTGCGCTAAGACCTGTGGCATCGACGTGTTCGGCAACAAGCTGACGGAATCGCTCGTAGCTGTAGTAACGCTGACCTGGGTGAGCTGGTTGGGTGGTGTATCGCCCCCCAAGACTTGGAGGGTCACTTTGTTTCGCCCGGTGCGCGCCTTGACAACCGCTTCAAAGTCAATCGGCACGAAGTCACCTTGAGCAACACTACGACCATCAACAAACCACGTAGCCATTTCTTCATCAGTGATGCCGGCAAGTTGTGCATGAGTTGTGATCTGGTGCGTCGCTTCACCATTGTGTGGCGAGCTTTTTGGACTGTGGTGTGTGAACATCGCACAGTCGAACAGATTTGGCGGACAGACCAGCCTTGCAAAACTAGATCCATCACGGCCCGATAATCAGTCACGATCGGACTCCTCTGATAAGCCGCATGCCCTTTTGTCGCACGGTCAGAAAAATCCTCCCCCAAAGTGTTACTCGATACTCACCATTGCGTTACTGGATAGTCGCCACGGTGTTACTAGATAGCCCCGCGCAACATTAGTGCCACGTCAAATTTGGCAAAGGTAGACCCTGCTATTGCCCTTCCGTGGGGACGTAATTAAGGTAAATGAAAGTCATTTTCATTAACTTCGGGAGAGCATCCTGTTGCGCACACGTTTCCCGGCGCTTGTCGCCACTCTGACCCTCTTGTTCATCGGCGCGCCTCTGGCCCTCGCCGAGTCCGCAACCACCGACGGCAAAATAGTGCGCACACAAACGCACGTGGATTCTCCCCACGCGGTGTGGGAGGACGGCAACTTCCGGCTCATGTCCAACAGCGCCGGGCTCGTCCCAATTGAAAACACCGTGAACTGGGTCAGCCGCGGGCGCACCGATGGCGGGCTTGGCGCCTACGCCTGGCGGGTTCCCGATGACCCACGCTTTAGCTTCCTCGGCGTCGAACCGGGCCACCTCATGTACTTCGGAGGACCCGCCCACGGCTTCCCCAAAAACACCATGCCCATCTGGGCCGGCTTCGGTGCGGCTGCGGATCTGCCCACGGATCAATTCCGGGCGGAGTCCTTCAACATGGAAATCGTTGGTTTTTCCGGCCCGGGCAAGATGGAGCTGTTCAACTACAGCGATGAGACCTATCCGCTAACGCGCCTGTGGTCCTCCCATGACCCGGGATTCCGCTCAACCTGGGTCAACGCCGGCACCCACACTCACAACTCCACGACGTTCACACGCCCCGGCCTCTACCAAGTCACCTACCGGGCAACCGCGCGGATGAAGGACGGTTCTTTTATCCACTCCGCGCCCCAAGCGCTGACCTGGCAGGTAGGCGGCACGGATCCTGCCCAGCGCACGATCACGGACATCGTTGCAGCGTATAATGCCGCGCCGAGCATCGGCACCGGCACCCCGACATTCAGCATTGCGCCTTCCATCGCGTCGACGAAAGGCGCGGAGCAAGGCGTGCTGAGCACGCTGACTTTTGACACCGGCAACCCCAACGACACCGGCCACGTCCAGTTCTTCATCAACGGCTTCTACCTCGCCGAGCGCGAAGTTACCGGCGGCACCGCCACGTGGGATGAGATGCTCGGCGACGACACCTCCGACCTCCAAGCCGTCTACCTTCCCAGCACATCTTCGCCCACGCCACGCTGGGCGTCTGCACCGCTGCGCTTCCGCACCGGCGACGCCAAAACTGCGACTAGGGACGGTGCGGGGGTTTTGCCGTCGCCAAGCATGGAGCCCATCCCGGCGTTCGACACTGACCCCCTGACGCTCACCAGCCCCGATGTCACCGTGAGCACCTCCGCGGTCTACGGCGAAGACATGCGCAACATCGACATCACCGTCGAACCCGCCGACCCCCGCACAACACTGCGCGTCACCGGCGGTTTCTACAGAATGGATAACGGCCCACTGACCACCATGCCGCGCGACGCCATCGCCGACTGCGAGGTCGACTTCACCTCCGCCCCAGACAGCAGGAAGAGCAAGCAGCTTATCGACGGCTGCCAACGCCCCAACTACCAACTCCTCCTCCGCCTCATCCCGGAGTCTCGGTCTAACGCTGCGGACGCCGCCCTTGTCAGCGTTCCCCACACCGATGCGTACGCCCCGATCCCGGGAACGACAGTGCGCCTCAGCGGTGGGGGCGGGGAGAGCGAGGTGCCTTCCTCGCAGCCAACGGAGCCGTCCGAGCCTGTGCCGTCCGCTCCTACTGCGCCCTCGGAGCCCGCTCCTTCCGAGTCTGCGCCGTCGGTCCCCTCCGAGCCTGTCCCCTCCGAGGGCCAGGCCCTGAACTTGAGCTCCGGGCACGTTGACATCGCGCCGTACTACGACAACGACGTGCTCCACCTGCGCATCAAGGATGAGACGAACCTCCACCAGCGCGGCGCCGTGTGGCGACGTCCCAACGACGTCTACTTCACCGTCCCCTCCCAGGTGAGCACGACCCTGCCCGAGAGCATCGAGGGTTTCGCCGAGAAAGGCGCCACTGCCTACATCCTCCCGGAAACCCAACGGTCAGGCGTGGTTTGGCCCGGACTGAGCAGTGAGCACGCATACGCGCAAACGAAGAAGGATTACACGTTCACCTTCACTCCGCTCAGCGCGCCGGAGGGCGGCAAGTGGATCGCGTTCCGCGGCAACCAAACCTCCCCGCAAGACCGCCTGGCCGGCAGCGATTCCACCCGCGCGTACACCACTGAAGGCCCGGAGCACATGCATGTTTCGTGGGCGTTCAGAAAACCGGGCACGTACGAGATCGGCGTGTGGGTTGCGGAGAAGGGTGGCACGCCATCCCAGCAGGAAGTGCTGCGTTTTGTCGTCGCCCCCGATGCCAAGCCGGACACCATCAAGGAGATCACCACAGGTCACATCGATTTTGGGCCCAAGCTTATCGACGCCACCCCGCACCTCCTCATCAACGAAGACGACCAACACCACGTCCCCGAAACCGTGGTCCTGCGCGTGAAGGACAACCGCAAGGTGACAGCTACCGACTCTATTGCGGATGCGCTTTCCTTTACCGGCATCGTTGAGCGTGGTGCGAGCATTTACCACCTCCCACTCATGCAGGACCGTGACAGTATCTGGCCTGGCTGGGATACGTTCCGAGTCGCCGAGCAGTACCCAGCCGGCGTCAATGTGGAAGTCCGCCCACGCTCCACCCCGAAGGGCGGCGCATGGTGGGCCGGGCACATTCCCTCCCTCGGGGTTCCGGAACGCACACTGGCCAGCTCCACCGGAACGCACACCATTTCCGGCGTGAGCGAGGGCCCCTTCCACATCCATGCCGACTGGGTGTTCACCAAACCCGGCACGTACACCATGGACATGCGTGCGGTTGATCCGCAGGGCAAAGCCGTCACCGAGTGGTCCACAATCACATACCTGGTCGGCAACGCCACTACTGAGCCTGAGCCCGCGCCGGGCTCCCCAGCGCCCAGCTCCCCAGTGCCCAGTTCCCCAGTGCCTTCGCCTTCCCCGTCGGGCACAACCAAGCCAACCCAGCCAACCCAGCCAACAACATCCTCAACAACCCCCAAGACATCCACCCAGTCCACAACCACCAAGCCCACAACAACCAGGTCAACAACCCAGTCCACGACAACCCAGCGCACAAGTGCACAGTCGGCAACCACCCAGTCCATAACTGCGCAGGCAGCGTCAGTGGGCGGTGGCGGTAGCGGTGGCAGCCTCGCTTCAACCGGTGCGAGCGTCATGCTTCCCGTAGCCATTGCGATGCTGTGTCTCATGGCCGGCGGAGCGCTCATCACACGGCGTCGTCGATGAAGTAATTTCCGAATTACTGCATTCTGGCCCCTAAACGCCCAGGTGGTGGCACGTGCTCCCGGAATTGCTACGGTAGCGCTGCTGACCTCCCTGACAAATGTGACGAGGCGCCCGGGGCTCCTCAGCAAAGGCCCAGGCCATAGCGCTTCGAACAAATTAGCGAGGTCAGATTTTTCAGCGGGCCCGCGCCCCGGGCGGAGCCACTACCAAAGCCCCCAAAAAACCAACCCCAAACCCCCAAAAACCTACCCGGCGAAATCCCGGGCCAGCATGCCAACGGTGATGATCAGCCAGACCATGGTGAATGGCACCAGCGGTAGCCAGAAGACGCCCATCCACGGCATCCAGCGTTCGTAGCGGTTGAGTTTGCGCACCATGATTACGGCGCAGCCGAGCAGCATTGCAACGGGCGGGATGGAGGTGAGCACTGCCCACCAGGTGCGCCAGCTTTGGCTGCACAGCCAGGTGGCTTCGCCGGCATCGCATAGTGGCCCGCCGGCGACCCGCCCAACCAGACCCAGCAAAAGCGCGAACCCAAGTGTGACGCCCACGGTTGTCAGCGCGTACCAGAGTGCTTGGCGGGTAGACGCGCTGTTGCGCCGCGCCACTTCCAGCGGGTCCGGCTCGTCGGCTAGCTCATCAAAGTCGCGCGGGGCTGGGCGTACGCGGGAGAAGCGGTCTTGGCCGCCGTGTAGGTCATTTTCCGGGTGATCCCAGCCTTGATCTCTGCCCTTGTCCATATTCATTGGCTACTTCACTCCTCGTGGGTGGATGATCACTGGCACGGGCGCAAACCGGATGAACTCGCCTTCGCGAGAGCCAACAAACACGCGCTTGAGCTGGTCGGAAGGCTGCGATCCCATGCACAGTAGGTCGCCCTTTTTCCATTTCACGGAGTCGATGGAGCGCTTCCAACCTTTGCCGCTGGCTACAAAAGCGTGGACGTCAAAGTTGTCGGCGCAGGTCGGCCCCATTGCAGACGCCACACCGTACGCCTGGTCGCGCGCCCGATCCAAAAGCCCGAGGGTGGATTCGTTCCACTCGGCGGCCAGAGAGAGGTCGTCGGTTTGCTCCTGGGGTGAAAAGGCGATGATGCGCAGCGGCACACCCAGGACGCAGGCGAGGGTTGCGGCGTAGGGCAGGCCGGAGAAGCGGCCTTCGTCGCGTGGTTGTGCGGATTTTGAGGACTCGATAAGCGCGTACGTAATGCGCGTGATGCCTTTGCGCGACAGCTTCACCCCACGCGGCGCGAGCCCGAGGGGGACGGGGGAGGAGTGCATCAGCTCGTCTGCAGTAGAGGAGGGCCGGAATCTGCTTTTTTGCGTTTTCACGCGCGAGCCCAACACAATCATGTCCGCTGAGAAATCCGCAGCGCATGAATATAGCGACCCAGCAACATCGGTGCGTTCTGCCAGCTCGGCGAAGTCTTTTGCCCACTGATCGCGCGGAATGTGCGCTTTGAGTACGCGTTTGGCTTGCAGTTCAAACTCTTGGGCGCGGTCGCGGAACCAGCGCTTGTATTTCTTGCCGGGCAAGGGTTTTTTCCAGGTGCCTTCAACGGCGGAGAGCACTTTGACCTTGACTGGCAGTGAGCGGCCGAGCCATGCGGCGAATTCGATGGCTTCGGTGTTTTGCGCGTCCCACCCCACGACAACGCGTAGCGGCTTCCCGTCAGCGGGGAGTTCCGCTAGTTCTTTGGTAAATGAGCGAGCAACCATCGGTTACTACTTTAGCTGTGCTCCAGGTCCCTTTTAGAAGATGCCTCGGCGTAGGTTTCTGCCAGGGCGTTGATGGCGTCTGCGGCCTGTTCGATCAGCTTGAGGTGGTTCTCATCCAGCGTGCTGATCATCTCGGCGAGGGACTGGGTACGCTCTTCGCCCACACGCTTGAGCTCTTGCATGCCCAGCTCGGTGAGTTCGACGCTGACGCCGCGGCGGTCTTCCACGGCGCGGGTGCGCTGGACCAGGCCTCGTTTTTCTAGCTGGTTGATGGTGTTGGAGGCGGTTGGCATGCGCACGCCCTCGGCGTCGGCAAGCTGGCTAATGCGGCTCGGTCCGTGCTCGGCGATCCGGGTCATGATGGACAGCTGCGGGCCGGTCAGCTCTGAGTGCTCGGCGGTGCGGAAGTAGCTAACGTAGAGCTTTGTCATGGCTGGGCGCACGCGGCGGGCTAGCTCTAGAGCGTCTTGTTCGTTGGACATGGAGGTTCCCAAAGGTTGAAAAATCTAAAGTTTTCCGACGATGGTACACGCAAAAAAATTGTTTACACAAACGAGTTGTCGCACGGGTGGCAGCGCCGCACCACACTCAGGGATCTGCATCAGGGGCTTTTGCTTGCCGACGCCTACCTGGACGCCGACCACCTCCTGATCACAGCCGCACGTTTTCATGGGTTTGAGGCACAGGTGGCATGCCCCGTCTGTAAGCAAGATGCCCTGCGTTATGTCCGCTGGGTTTACGGGGACAACCTGGGCCGGCGCAGCGGCACCGCAAGAGATGAGGCCGAGATTGCCCGTCTGGTGGAGGAAGTGGGCCCAATTACTGTGCATCTTGTAGAGGTCTGCGAATCTTGTAAGTGGAACTTCCTGCTCAAAGAGGTTACAGCGCAGCTGCCAAGGTAGTGTGTCATTTTGTGGCAGAGAACGTGGAGAAGAAGGCGAAGAAACCCAAGACGCGCTGGGGGCAATGGCTCCTAGCGCTACTGCTGTTTCTTGTGCTGTTGGCTGCAATCCCGGCAACGTGGTTTGGCATCAAATATGCCGAAGCCCGCATTCCGGAGCCGGGCGAGATTGAAACAGCGCAGATCTCCAACATCTATTTCAGTGATGGCGCAACGGAGCTTGCCCGCGTGGTGCCGCCGGACGGCAACCGTGTGCAAATCCCGCTTGATAGCGTGCCGGTGCACGTCCAAAACGCCGTCCTCGCAGCAGAGGACCGTGACTTCTGGGAGAACTCCGGCTTCTCCTTTACCGGCTTCGCCCGTGCCGCGATCGGTCAGATCACCGGCAACGTTGGCGCTGGCGGTGGCTCCACCATCACCCAGCAGTACGTGAAGAACGCGATTGTGGGCAACGAACACTCCTATGAGCGCAAGGCTCGTGAGCTGGTCTACTCCGTGAAGATGACCAACTCTTGGAGCAAGGAGGAGATCCTCAACGCGTACCTCAACACTGTCTACTTCGGGCGCAACGCCTACGGCATCCAGGCTGCGGCAAACGCGTTCTTTGGCAAGCCGGCCAGCGAGCTGACGCTGGAGGAAGGCGCCGTGCTGGCTGCCTCCATCCAGCTGCCGTCCCAGCTGGATCCGTGGACCAACCCGGACGGCGCAAACGCGCGCTGGAACTACGTCATGGACGGCATGGTGGAAACCGGTGCGATCACGCCAGAGGAGCGCGCCGCGGCGCAGTACCCGGAGACGCGCGACCCAGCCTCCTACTCCCCATACACCGAGGCCACCGGCCCGAACGGCCTGATCAAGAACCAGGTGATCACGGAGCTGGAGTCCCTGGGCATTACGGAAGATGACCTGACCAACCGCGGTCTGCAGATCACCACCACCATTGACCCGAGGACGCAGGAGATCGTGGAACGCGTTGCGCGCAACAACCTTGCTAACCTGCAGGAAGACGCGCGCACGGGCGTGGTGGCTATTGATCCTTCCACCGGCGGCGTGGTGGGCTACTACGGCGGCGATGAGCCGAACGGTTGGGACTACGCCAACGCTGGTCTGCAGACCGGCTCCACGTTCAAGATCTTCACGCTTGCCTCTGCGCTGCAGCAGGGCATCAAGCTGACGGATACCTTTGACTCCTCCCCGGTGATGCTGCCCGGCGGCATCCAGGTGACCAACTGGGACGGCGGTGGCGGCGGCGTGATCACCGCCAAGGAAGCCACGCGTACCTCCTCCAACACCGCGTACCTGCGTATCCAGGATGACCTGGACAACACCACGCAGGACACCGCTGACATGGCGCACGCCTTGGGCGTTGCCCGTTCCATCCCGGGTATTCCGGTGACCCTGCGTGAAAACGGTGGCCAGCCGTATGAAGGCATTGTGCTGGGTCAGTACCAGTCGCGGGTGTTGGATATGGCGTCGGCAGTAGGCACGCTTTTGGAGCGCGGCGTGTACCACCCGGCCCACTTTGTGCAGAAGATTGTGGACGGCAACGGTGAGGTGCTCTATGAGGTGGATCAGACGTACGCAGAGCGTCGAGTAGCAGAGCAGGTTGCGGACAACACCATTGACGCGATGCAGTCCGTGGTCGGCTACTCCAACGCCACCCTCGCCGGCGGACGCCCCGCCGCAGCCAAGACCGGCACCGCACAGCTGGGCAACACCGGCTTGAACAAGGACGCCTGGATGGTCGGCGGCACCCCGCAACTGTCCGTGGCTGTGTGGGTTGGCACCGCGGACAACACAACCGCCATCTTCAACGAGTGGGGCGGCAACATGTTCGGCTCCAACACACCAACCAGGATCTGGAAGGGCGTGCTGGATGAGGCGCTGCAGAACGAAGAGTTCGAGGCCTTCCCAACCGCCAGCCCGGTCTACTGGGGTGTCAAGCCGTACTCCGGCGGCACCAACCTGGGTGGCCGAGACGCGAGCTACTACTACACGCCAACCACCACGCCACCGTCTGAGGAAGCTGACCCGGCGGAGGACCCGGCGGCACCTGCACCAGGTGAACCGGTACCGGCGCCGGCACCAGTTCCCGCCCCGGCACCGATGCCGCCCCCGCCGCCGATTAGCGACGCGATTAGTGACGCATTGGACAACCTCAACAGCATCTTCCAATAAAGGAGCACGATGACCGCGACCCAGACCTGGCCGGATCCTAAGCACCGCGTCCAGCCCGGGCGTACAGAGCCGCTGGCCAAAGGTTGGGTGGACTACCTTGGCGGGCCGATGGGCCGCTACGCGCAAATCGGCCGCGCCCGCTTTTGGACGCCGCTGCGCGCCATCTTCGCCCTCGCCTACGTGTTCCTTACGTTAGGTGGGCTGTCCAAGGCGAACTGCTCTTTAGGCAAGCCGGATGATGACGGCGTGATGCAACTGAACTGGGACGGCAACCGCCAGTTCACCTCCTTTTGCTACAACGACATCGTCCCGCTCTACGGCGCCCGCGGCCTAGACCAGCCCGGCTTTGTCTATGACTACTCCTGGGTTGAAGACGGCCTGACGCGCTACATGGAATACCCGGTGTTGGCTGGCCTGTTCCAACAGTTCACCGCGTTTATCTCCCGCAACACCTACTTCGTGGCCAGCAGGTTTTTGCCAGAGGTGGGTTGGTACTTCTGGATGACGGTGCTGTTTTTGTCCATCATTTGGATCTGCACCGCCCGCATGGTGGCGGAACTTGCCGGCAACCGCATCTGGGACACCCTGCTTGTGGTCGGCTCTCCGCTTTTGATCATGCACGCGTTTACCAACTGGGACATCCCGTCCATCTTCTTCCTGGTCGCAGCCCTTCTGGCGGCGCGCAACAAGAAGTGGTGGCTGGCCGGAATCCTGATCGGCGCCGGCACCTCGTTCAAACTTTGGCCACTGTTTGTGTTGGGCGCGTACCTGACCATCGCCATTCGCAAGCGCAACCTCGTGCCGTTTTTCAAGATGCTCGCCGCCACCGTGGTTACCTGGCTTGTGATCAACGTGCCCGTCTACCTGCGCAACGCGGACGCCTGGGGCGAGTTCAACCGCCTCAACACGGACCGCGGCTGGGAGTGGACCACCATCTACGCGGTGATCTCGCGCACCTTCGGCTGGTCGGGTTTCGACTCCGGCGAGGGCGCACCCGTCATCCTCAACACCGTCACATTCGTCCTGTTTGCCGCCGGCTGCCTGGCCGTGCTGATCATGGGACTCAAGGCGCCGAAGGAGCCGCGCGTGGCGGAGCTGCTCTGCCTCATCGTTGGCTTCTTCCTGCTGTTTAACAAGGTGTGGAGCCCCCAGTACTCCATCTGGCTCATCGTCCCGGCGGTGCTCGCGCTGCCGCACTGGAAACTGCTTCTGACGTGGATGACGGTGGACATGATGGTCTGGCCGGTACTGATGTGGCACATGCTTGGCACCGACAACCTGGGCCTGCCGGGCGAAGTGCTCGACATCGTGATCATCTGCCGTGACGCGCTCATCGTCACCATCATGGTTCTGGTTGTCCAGCAACTCTTCGGCCGCCGCCCCGACATCGTCGCCCAGGCACACAACGGCCACGACCCGCTGCTTACCCGCCCCACCGACTGGCAGGAGCCCGCCCATGCTTAACGCCACAACTATCGCCGGCATTGTGTCCATCGCGGTGGCCTTCATCCTGTTCCTTGGAGCCTTTTACTTCACGACGCAAAAACGCACCACCCTCGCCATCACCCTGGGCATCGCAGCGTTTCTTTTCATGACCGTCATCCCTGTTACCCTCGCCGTCTTCGGCGCAGCCCCGAACCCCGGCGGATGACCGTGAGGGCAGGGAGGCGTCGATAAGCAAAAAGCCCCTTTTGGCGGACCCCCGAATCTGGGGTACCCTAGCAAGGTTGCTTGACGCCAAGCGACCCTCCTGCCATCGCCACAAGGGTGATGGCCGAAGAAAACAAAGACCATAGGAGGTGATGAGGTCCGTGCGTCACTACGAAGTAATGATCATCCTCGATCCGCAGCAGGATGAGCGCACCGTCGCCCCGTCCCTGGACAAGTTCCTCGAGAACGTCCGCAAGGATGGCGGCAAGGTGGAAAAGGTTGATGTGTGGGGCAAGCAGCGCCTTGCATACCCGATCAACAAGAAGGAAGAAGGCATCTACGCGGTGCTCAACCTCGAGTGCGAGTCCGACACCGTCGCAGAGCTCGACCGCGTTCTGAGCCTGAACGAGAACGTCCTGCGCACCAAGGTGCTGCGTACAGACAAGTAAGAGCAAAGGAAACGGACATGGCTCAAGGCGATACTCAAATCACCGTTGTAGGCAACCTCGTTGCAGACCCAGAGCTGCGGTTCATCCCCAGCGGAGCAGCCGTAGCAAGCTTCCGCATCGCGTCCACCCCGCGGACATACAACCGAGAGACGAACCAGTTCGAAGACGGCGATGCACTGTTTCTAACCTGCAACTGCTGGCGCCAAATGGCAGAGAACGTCGCCGAAACCCTGACCAAAGGCATGCGCGTCATTGTGACGGGCCGCCTGAAGCAGCGCTCCTACCAAACCCGCGAGGGTGAGAACCGCACTGTCTTCGAGGTCGAGGTCGATGAGGTTGGACCGTCCCTGAGGTACGCCACCGCCAAGATTGCCCGGACCACGCGTGAGGGCGGGAACGGAAACTTTGGTGGCCAGCGTCAGAACCAGCAAGCCCCGGCACAAAACCAGGGCGGGTTCGGGCAGTCCCAGCCGCAACAGTTTTCGCAGCAGCCGCAGCAACAGCAACAGCAGCAGCCTGCGAATGACCCGTGGAACTCCGCACCGTCGTCCGACTCGTTCGGCGGTATGGATGATGAGCCACCGTTCTAAACACGCTTCTTTTTTACGAAAACCACACTCAAACTTTTCAACCAGAAGGAAGGTTAGGATTCATGAAACTGATCCTCACCGCTGCCGTTGAGAACCTTGGTGAGCCCGGCGATATCGTCGAGGTCAAGGACGGATACGGCCGTAACCTCCTGCTGCCGCGCGGCCTGGCCATCCCGGCTACCCGCGGCGCGGAGAAGCAGATTGCAGACATCAAGCGTGCCCAGGCTGACCGCCAGGTGCGCGACCTGGAGCACGCAAAGGAGCTGCGTGACCAGCTGGACCAGCTGACCGGCGTGAAGGTTGCCGTGCGCACCGCTGAGAACGGTAAGCTGTTCGGCTCCGTCACCCCGGCTGACATCGCTGATGCGGTGAAGGCTGCTGGTGGCCCGTCGCTGGACAAGCGTCGCATCACCGTGCCGAAGGGTCTTGTGAAGAAGACCGGCGGTTTCCAGGTGAAGGTTGCTCTCCACGACGATGTGGAAGGCAAGATTAACTTCGAGGTCGTTGGAGCATAGTTTGCTTGACGACGATTGCGTGAACCACCCATAACGCAATCCACGACAACAGCATTTTGGCCGCGGGGCCCGCTTGTGAGGAGCGGGCCCCGCGGCTTTTTCGTGCCTGGGCGCTGGTTAGAATGACCAGCATGGTGTTTCGTGCTGCGCGTGCCGTTTCGGGCGCTGTTGTCGCTGTTGTTATGGCTCTTTCCTTGTTAGTGGCTTCCTTGCTAGCGGCGCCGGCGGCGTCTGCCGCGGTGGTGGTGCACCCGGGTGACGTGATCCGCATCCAGTACTCGAACGGTGCGCGTTATGGTTGCACGTTGAATTCGGTGGCGCAGCGTGGTGGGGCGCTGTATGGGGTGACGGCGGGGCATTGTTTGGCGCCGATTGGTGGGGCGCGTCCGGTGGCGGTATACGCGGTGGATGGGCGCACGTTGCTCTCGGACCTTCGTGACTCTGGCTATACATACGAGGGCGATAACACCCTGGGCGGTGCGTTGACGGACGTGGCGTGGTTCCGCCTGCCGGGGGACGCGGTGAACGCTTCCGTGGTGCGCGGCGGCTATGTTGACTTGCCGTTTTTTGGTGCGAATCACGCGGTGAGCCAGTTCGCGCAGCGCGTGCACCCGAACCGTGCGGTTGTTTCAAGGCAGCCGGTGACCAGCGTCAAGCAGTGGGACGTGGTGTGCAAAGACGGCGGGCGTACCTCCCGCACCTGCGGGCGCGTGCTCAACGTGAACCCGGATACGGGTGAGATCGCGGTGGCGATCTTGGCGTGGCAGGGTGACTCAGGCGCGCCGGTGTACACGCTGAATCCGGATGGCAGCGTGAACATCATCGGCATCGCTTCCGGTACGGCGTACGGGTTCTTGTTGGCGGTTGATGCGGCGGTGCCGCTGCCGGCGGGCCTGCACTAGCGCTGCAACTGACGCTATGTTTGTTACCCGCGTTCGCATTGACGCCCCGGTGGTGGGCTACGCCGCTGGCCTTCCCGTGGTGCGCCAGCTCGCCCAACGGCCGCTGGAGCTGGCGCAGGTGACCATCCTGACTGGCGACAACGGTGCGGGCAAGTCCACGCTCATCGAAGCGATTGCGATTGCAGCCGGCGCGAACGCGGCGGGCGGTTCCAGGAACGCACGCTTCGAGGCGGCCGACCACTCGCTTTTGCACGAGGCCCTGACACTGACGCGCCGCAAAAACCCTCGCGACGTCTACTTCCTCCGCGGCGAAACCTACCTCACCCTGGCCAACTACCACGCCAGCCTCGGCCCCGACGACGCGCTGGTGGGCCTTCCACTGCGCAGCCACGGCGAGGGCATCATGGACCTCGCGCGCACCCGCCTCGGCCCCGAAACGCTGATCATTCTTGATGAGCCCGAAGATGGCCTGTCCGTCTTCTCCCAACTCGAACTCCTCGGCCGCCTCACCGTCCTGGCCCGCCGCGGCGCCCAAATCCTCATGGCCACCCACTCGCCGGTGCTGCTGGCCATCCCGGAGGCCCGCATCCTTGAGGTTCCCACCTTGGAGCCTTTGCTTTTCGACGCCTGCGAGCCCCTCACCGCCACCCGCGAATTCATCAACGACCCTGCTGGCACCGCCGCCTACCTCACAAGCCCCGAGTGAGGCTCTAGTCTTTGTAGTTGATGTTTATCACCCGCATCTCCATCGACGCCACGAAGGCTCCCGCGTGGGCCCTAGACACGCCCGCGATTGCGCACGTGGCGGAGTTCGGCTTCGACTTCCGTCGGCCAATCACGGTGTTTACCGGCGGCAACGGGGTGGGCAAATCCACGCTGTTGGAGGGGGTCGCCAGGGCGTGGGGGTTTGCGGTTGAGGGTGGGGCGTGGGGCGTCGATAAGCCTGGGGCTCATGACCCGATGTTTGGGGCGCTGACGCTTGCCACTGGGCCGCGGGCGAAGGTTGCCGGGTACTTTTTGCGCGGGGAGACGCACACGGCGATCACGGAGTTTGGCGGGCGCTCGCACGGGGAGTCCGTGCTGGAGGTGACGTCCCGGATGCAGCCGAACGCGCTCTACCTGCTTGATGAGCCCGAATCGGGCCTCTCCGCCATCTCCCAAATGGCGTTACTCGCGCAGCTGCATGCTTTGGGACGCCCAGATACGCAGGTGGTGATGGTGGCGCACTCGCCAATCCTGCTGGGTGTGCCTGGCGCGGAGATTGTGGAGGTGGGCGAGCACGGCATGACCCGCGGCGTGGCCGTGGAGGAGACGATGGCGTTTCGGGCCATGCGCGACTTTCTGGCTGACCCGCACGGCATTGCGGAGTACATGGCCGACTGGGCCGCGCACGAAGAGTGATTCCACCCCCGCGCCACCCCTGTGAACAATTGTGGATAAGTAGCGCATAAGAATGCCAGCGCAGGCGGCGTGTCGCTGTGTTGAGTGCCAAAAATGGGCTTGTCAAACCTCGTGGTCAGGGGAGTTATCCCCCGTTTGTTCGCTCCGGTGCGGTTTTGCATGTATATAGCTTGAGCTGCGTTGATGTGATGGGTTGCTGTGCGTTTGCGGCGTGATTCCACAAGAATTCCACAGGGCCGGCGGGGTGGCTGTGGACAACTCGCACTGGTTTTGCGCAATTGTCCACAGGGCCTGTGGATAACTCTGCGTGGGGTAGTGTTTTACACACAGTGAAAGGGGATCATCGTGGCCGCCAACAACAGTTTTGAAGACGACTACGTCTTGCCGCCAGAGCCTGCGGATGACGTGCCGCCGGACTTCTCGGACTTCTCGGATGACGCGGGGTCATCGTCGGGCTACCAGCCGCGGAGGGGGTCTTCGCGCTACGAGCGCGGCAGGCAGCATTGGCAGAACTCCGAGTACCGCACCCCGCCGCATGATGAGCGCGCGGAACGCTCCGTGCTCGGTGCGATGCTGCTGAACCAGGACGTGGTCATTGACGTGGTGGACAAGCTGCGTTCGGATGACTTCTATTTCCCGGCCAACCAGTTGATCTTCAACGCGATTGTGGATCTGTACTCGGACGCCAGCGAGATCGACGTCCTGATCGTCGCCGGGCGCCTAGACCGCTTCAACCAGCTGGAGCGCGTCGGTGGTGCGCCGTATCTGCACACGTTGATCTCTGAGGTGCCGACGGCGGCCAACGCCCTGTATTACGCCAACATCGTGGAGGAGAAGTCCATCCTCCGCCAGCTGGTCAACGCCGGCACGCACGTGGCCCAGCTTGGGTACGAAGGCGAGGAAGGCATGGAGGTTGAGGCGCTTGTAGACCGCGCGCAGCAGGAAGTCTTCGCCATCACTCGCAACGACGCCGGCCAGGACTACCGCGCGCTATCCGAGCTGCTGAAGCCTACTATCGACGAACTCACGCAAATCGCCGCCGGCGGCGCCCTCGACCAGGGCGTGCCCACCGGTTTCATCGACCTGGACAACCTGACCAACGGCCTGCACGCCGGCCAGATGGTGATCATCGCGGCGCGCCCGGGCGTGGGTAAGTCCACACTGGCGCTGGATTTCATGCGTTCGTGCTCGATTCACCACAACAAGACCAGCGTGATCTTCTCCCTGGAGATGAGCGCCTCCGAGATCATTATGCGTTTGTTGTCGGCGGAGACGGAGATCAAGTTGTCGTCGATGCGCTCGGGCCAGATGGAGGAGCGCGACTGGGAGAAGTTGACCAAGCGCCTCACCGAGATCCAGGACGCCCCGCTGTTTATCGACGACTCCCCAAACCTCACCATGATGGAAATCCGCTCCAAAGCCCGCGCGCTGAAGCGTCAGCACGGCCTGGACCTTGTGGTGCTGGACTACCTGCAGCTGATGAGCTCTGGCAAGAAGGTGGAGTCGCGTCAGCAGGAGGTCTCGGAGTTCTCCCGTCACCTGAAGCTGCTGGCCAAGGAGCTGGAGGTCCCCGTGATCGCGATTTCGCAGCTGAACCGTGGCCCGGAGTCGCGTACGGACAAGAAGCCGCAGCTTGCAGACCTTCGTGAGTCGGGCTCGCTTGAGCAGGACGCCGACATGGTGTTCCTGCTGTACCGCCCGGATTCGCAGGATCGTGACGACGAGCGCGCCGGCGAAGCCGACATCATCGTTGCCAAGCACCGCGGCGGCCCGATTGACACGATCCCGGTGGCGCACCAGCTGCACTACTCGCGCTTTGTCAACATGGCCCACGGCTAAGCCCCGCAAATTTTGCGGAAAACACCGCGCTAATCCCGAAATTGGTGCATTCCGCGGTGTAAAACCCCTAGTGGCAACACGTGCTCCCGGAATTACTGCATCGCATTTCACGCGGGGAGGGAACCGAGCCCGGCTGCACGCAGTCTAAAGAGGTATGAATGAAAAGCCTCACCGCGGGATGGACATACCTGCCGCGAACGCCCTTGTAAACAATGTTGACCCTTCGCGCCCTGGACTCTTTCAGCTGAGCCCCCATTACTGGGTGTCTAACCATGAGCTGCTGTCGCCGGCTTTGGCCACACACGTAGCCGCTTGCAATCCGCAGCGCATCCAGTATCTGGCGCCTGCGCGGCTACGTGCCGCCGCGCATGCTCTTGCACATCCAAATTTTGTGCTTACCGGCTTTGGCGCTTTGGCTCTTTATGGTCTCCCGTTTTTGGTGGAGGGATGCGATATTACGTTTCTAGCTGATGGTTTTTCACGCGCCCAGCGTGCCTCACTTTTGCAGCCAGGTGTAAGACGCGGCTCCATTCCTGGCCCTGATGTGTGGCTGGCGCGCTGCCGAGGGACCCGTGTCCAGGTGGCGTCTCCCGCGCTTGCCACGATGCAGGCGCTGAAGTTAGTAAGAAGAGGCACATCCAGATGGCCCGTGGTCAGTGCCCCCGGAAAGGATGATGCGTTCACCAGGGCAGTTCAGCTTATCGACGCCACACGCCGCCACCTCCACGTCGACCCCACCAAAGTCCTCGCAGCTGGACAGCAACACATTGACATGCTGTGGCTCAGTTCAGTGATTGGCGCGTCATCTGGTTTTGCAGATTCTCCCAAAGAATCAGAGATGAGGTTGATCGCCCAGTTCTTGGCGGATAAACATGGGCTTTTGCTGGAAGAACAGGTAACGATCTGGACGGAGGGTCGGATTGTTACCACCTTTGACCTTGTCCTCATTGACATGAAGCGGCGACTGACGGTTGGGCTTATGTATGACGGGGCGCATCACTGGGACAAGACGCAGCGAAACAAAGATGCGTCGATTAACTTGGAGGTGACGCTTCAGGGGTGGACGCCGCTGCGGTATTCAGATGAAACGCTGCCGCAGATGTACGGGCAGCTGGATCGATTGTTCCAGGCGAGCGGTGGGTCAGTGCAGTAATTTCCCGAGCACGTGTCACATCTTGGGGAAATAGATCTCGGAATGCAGTGATTTGGGAATCGCTGCATCGCAAGAGACTGAGCGGCTAGATCAGCGGTTGGCCTTTTTGCTCGGGCAGCGAAAAAGCTGCCGCGCACGCAACCCCGAACGCCACTGCGAAGACCCCGAAGACGGCGATCTGGCCGCCGAAGGCAAGCACCGGCGGCACCAAAAGTGGCGCGATGATGGAGCCGACGCGTCCGAAGGCAGCACCGGCGCCGGTGCCGGTAGCGCGGATCTCGGTGGGGTAGAGCTCCGGGCCGATGGCGTAGAGCGCTCCCCACGCGCCCAGGTTGAAAAAGGACAACAGGCAACCCGCGGCAATGATCTGCCACTCGGCGCTGGCCAACCCGTACAGCAACGCCGAGACGGCAGACCCCGCCAAGAAAGCAGACAGCGTCACGCGGCGGCCCCACACCTCAATCAACCACGCCGCCGCCGCGTACCCGGGCAGCTGTGCAAGCGTGATAATCAGCGTGAACGCAAAGGAGCGCACCAGGGTGAAGCCCTGTTCCACCAGCAAGGACGGGATCCAGATGAACGCCCCATAATAGGCGAGTGAGACGCAGAACCAGACGGTCCAGAAGGCGGCGGTGCGGCGTCGTAAAGCAGGGCCCCAAATGCCTCCCTCGATGGGCTGCGCAACCTCCTCAACCACCGGCTCCACATGGCTGGCCTGGGCCTCGAAGGAGCGCACGATGGCCTCGGCCTCTTCGTGGCGGCCCTTGGACTCCAAAAAGCGCACCGACTCCGGCAGCCCAAGGCGCACGTACAGCGCGTACAACGCCGGTAGCGCGCCAAGCGCCAGGCCGTAGCGCCACCCGTTGTCGCTGCCAGCCACCACAAATGTGCCAATCAGCGCCGCCATGATCCAACCCAGCGCCCAAAACGCCTCCAGGATCACCACCATGCGCCCGCGCACACGCCTTGGAGAGAACTCACTGACCAGCGTCGACGCCACCGGCAACTCACCGCCCAGGCCAAGGCCCACGATGAAGCGCAGCACCATCAACGCCCCCACGGAGGTAACCAACGCCGAAGCGCCCGTGGCCAGCCCATATAGCAGCAGCGTCGCGGCGAACACCTGACGGCGGCCGATCTTGTCGGCCAACAGGCCCGCCAGCGACGCACCCACCGCCATGCCGATGAACCCCACCGACGCAATCCACGACGTCGTGGATTTATCCAAGTCCCAGTGCACGGCAAGCGCGGCAATGATGAAGGACACCAGGCCGATGTCCATGGCGTCAAGGGCCCAGCCGATGCCGGAGCCAAACAGCAGGCGCTTGTGCTTCGGTGTTACGGGCAGGCGGTCAAGGCGTTGGGTGCGTGTTAGTTCGCTCACCCGCCAAATTGTGCCTTAAAGCCCTTCAACCGTAGTGAATTAGATACAACAAACACGGAAGAGAACGCCATGGCGATGCCCGCCAGCATCGGATCCAGCCACCCAAGCGCCGCCACGGGGATCAGCAGCACGTTGTAGGCGAACGCCCAGAACAGGTTGCCTTTGATGGTGCGCAGGGTGCGTCGTGCCAGGTGGATGGCGTCTACGGCGGATCCCAGAGAGTCGTGCATGAGCGTGATGTCGGAGGCCTCGATGGCCACGTCAGAACCCGCGCCCATGGCCATGCCAAGGTCGGCGGTGGCGAGGGCTGCGGCGTCGTTGACGCCGTCGCCAACCATGGCCACGCGTTTGCCTTCCGACTGCAACCCGCGCACCACGTCCACCTTGTCCGCAGGCAGCACGCCCGCGGTGACTTCCTCGATGCCCACTTCGCGCGCCACGGCTTCAGCCGCGCCGGCGTTGTCGCCGGTGACTAGGTGTGGGGTCAGCCCCATGCGTTTGAGTTCAGCCACGGCGGCCGCGGATTCAGCGCGCACGGTGTCGCGCACTGCGATCACGCCGATCGCCTTGCCGTCGCGCTCCACGGCAACGGCGGTCGCGCCCTCGGCTTCAGCGGCGTCGAATGCGGCAGCCAGTTCGCCAAGCTCCTGGGTGGGGCGGCCGACGTGGATGCGGTGGCCGTTGATACGCGCAGAGGCCCCAATGCCCGGCTCAGCCAGGAAGTCGGTGGCCTCGGCAGGTTGGGTACCTGCGGCGATGGCTTGGGCAATCGGGTGCTCGCTTTGCTTCTCGACGCCCCCCGCCAACACCCACACCTCATCTTCATCCCACCCACGCGCCGGGTACACCCCGGTGACCTGCATTTCGCCAGAGGTTACGGTGCCGGTCTTGTCCAGCACGATGGTGTCCACATTGCCCGTGGATTCGAGCGCCTCCGGCCCCTTGATCAAAAGGCCGAGCTCCGCGCCGCGGCCGGTGCCCACCAGGATGGCGGTGGGGGTGGCCAACCCGAGCGCACACGGGCACGCGATGATCAGCACGGCAACCGCCGCGGTAAACGCCTGTGTCACGCCTTGGCCGGCGATCAGGTGGCCAACCAGCGCAAGCAGTGCCACCACCATGACCACAGGCACGAACACCTGGGAGATCTTGTCCACCAACCGCTGCACGGGTGCTTGGGAGGATTGGGCGTCCTTGACCAGCTGCGCCATCTGCGCAAGCGTGGTGTTTTCACCCACGCGGGTGGCTTCCACCACTAGGCGGCCGGAAGTGTTCAGCGTTGCGCCGGTAACGGTGTCGCCTTCGGTGATTTCAACGGGCACGGATTCGCCGGTCAACAATGAGGCGTCAATAGCGGAGCTGCCGCTGACCACGCGGCCATCCGTAGCTACCTTCTCGCCGGGCCGCACCACGAAGTGATCGCCGACGCGCAGCTCGCCGATGGGGATGCGGACCTCCACACCGTCTCGAAGCACGGCGGCGTCCTTGGCCCCCATGTCCAACAGGTTGCGCAACGCTTCGGAACTGCGCCCCTTGGCGCGGTGTTCAAACCAACGCCCCAGCAGCAGAAACGTGATGACAACGCACACCGTTTCCAGATAAATGTGGTCGCTGCCGTCAAAGAACAGCGCCCAGATCGACCATCCGTACGCCGCGGTCGTGCCCAGCGTGATCAGGGTGTCCATGGTGAACGTGCCGTGGCGCAGGTTGGTCAACGTGGCGCGGTGGAACACGCTGCCGGCGCTGAAGTACACCAACGTCGTCGCAGCAAACGCCGCCCACTGCCAGTTCGCAAACTGCATCGCCGGGATCATGGAGACCAGCATCACCGGCAGCGACACAATCGCAGACCACACGGTGGTGGTGAGGAGGGGGTCGGTGGTGGGGGCGCTGGCTGCGTCGTCAAGCAGGGGCTCCTTGTCCTGGACCACGAAGGCGTCATAGCCTGCGCCGCGGACCGTGGAGAGCAGCTGCTCAACTTCAACCTTTGACGGGTCATAATCAATCGTGGCGGTCTCGGTGGAGTAATTCACCGCAGCCTCCACGCCGTCGAGTTTGTTCAACTTGCGCTGCACGCGCGACGAGCAGGACGTACACGTCATGCCCGTGACGCCAAGCTCGATGTGCGTCATCGGTTAAACCAGTTTGTAGCCGGCCTCTTTGACCGCGGAGGCAATGGCCGCATCATCGAATCCGTCGCCCTCAACCGTCACGGCACCACTGACGTGGTCCGCCTTTACCGCGGTCACGCCGGCGATCTCAGCGATTTCCTCCTGCACGCTCAACTCGCAGTGGCCGCAGGTCATGCCTTCTACCTTGTAATTTTTTGTAGCCATGGCGCCAGCCTACTCATTTGTAAGCGTATAGCCAGCTGTGGCAATTGCCTGCAGAATCTCCTCGCCGGAGAAGTCCTCACCGCTGACGGTCAGGCGGCCGTTTTCCAGGTCAACGTCTACGGTGTGGATGCCGCGTACAAGCTGCACCTCATCAACAAGCGAGTCCACCGCAGCTTCAGTCGACGGGCCGGAAATGCTGTAATTTTTGGTCATTATTTTGTACTTTCCCCAGGTTATGCCCGGCTGGGAATCTCGGGCACGTTGATACGGTTGAAGTAGTTGGCACCTTAACAAACCAATGCGAAGGAGTATGTAATGAGCACGATCGATGTAACCGAGGACACGTTTGAGGCCACTGTTAGCGAAGGCACCGTTTTCGTTGATGCTTGGGCGTCCTGGTGCGGACCGTGCCGCCAGTTTGCGCCGGTGTATGAGAAGGTTTCGGAGGCTCATCCGGATGTGACTTTTGCCAAGCTGGATACGGAGGCGAATCAGGGGCTTGCGGCGGCGCTTGAGATCCAGGCAATCCCGACGTTGATGGCGTTCCGCGACGGCATTTTGGTGTTCCGTAATGCGGGTGCGCTGCCGGAGGCTGCCTTTGCTGACCTGGTGGATCAGGTCAACGCTTTGGATATGGATGAGGTCCGTCGCCAGATTGAGCAGCAGCAGGCGGGCGAGTAGTTTCCGTACACTTGGTGGGGCATTCTTGCTTATCGACGAAAGGTGTCCCCCATGGCTAACCCATTTACCAAGGGTTGGAAGTACATGATGCAATCGTTTGACTCGAAGATCGACGAAAATGCAGATCCTCGGGTTCAGATTCAGCAGGCGGTTGCACAGGCGAAGAAGAACCATCAGGAGATTTCGCAGCAGGCTGCGTCGATTATTGGCAACCGCAACCAGCTGCAGATGAAGCTGGAGCGTCTGATTAAGTCGCAGGAGGACTTGCAGGCGAAGACGCGTACGGCACTTCAGGCGGCTGATAAGGCCACGGGTGCTGGTGACGCGGAGAAGGCGCAGCAGTTCAATGCGACTGCGGAGGTCTTGGCGTCCCAGCTTGTGTCTGTGGAGCAGGAGCTTGAGCAGACGAAGCAGGCGTACGCCTCTGCTGAGCAGGCGGCACGTGAGGCGCAGGCGCACCAGAAGCAGTCGGAGGCGCGCCTCCAGGAGCAGCTGGCGCAGGTGTCGCAGCTGGAGAGCCAGTTGAACCAGGCGAAGATGCAGGAGCAAACCGCCAAGACGATGGACTCCATGCAGCAGTTCGGTGCGGACGATAGCGTTCCCACCCTCGACGGCGTGCGCGACAAGATCGAGCGCCGCTACGCCAACGCGCTGGGTGCGCAGGAGTTGGCGAAGGATTCGATGACGGACCGCATGGCGGAGATCGAGTCCGCCGGCACTGATCTGGCGGCGTCGAGCCGTTTGGAGCAGATCCGCGCGTCCATGGCGGGCGAGCTTGAGGCCGGCTCCGGTTCCGAGGGCGCTTCCGGGAACGCAGCGCCGGAGGCTATCGAGGCGCCGGAGGACGCCGACGTGGCAGACGCCGACGTGTCCGACGCGGAGGCGTACCTCAGCGCCGACCCCGACAAGAACTAGGTCAAGAACTAGGCGCCAAAGTTAACCGCTAAAAATTACAAGCGCCGCGGGTGGGCACGAAAACCCACCCGCGGCGCTTTTGCTATTCACGGCTTTTCTAGCCGCGGCTATTCGCGGCTAGTCGCGGCGGATGTTGATGAGGACGCCGCGGATGCCGGAATGGAAACCGTCGCGAAGATTCACGCGCTGGGTTTCACTCAGCGTGTATTCGTGCAGCGTCTCGCACGCGAACTGCAGCAGCGGGCGATCGATCTCGGGCGGCAGACCACCGCCGGAGAGCATGTGTGCCTTGTCGCGCTGCTCCATGGTGGCGGCGTTTTCGAACCACCACGCCGCGTACTGTTGGCCCACGTCGTAGGGGGTTTGGAAGCCTGCGGAGGACCAGACTTCCTCCGGGAGCGGTACGTAGCGCGAGCGCAGCTTCCGGCGCGGCGCCATCATGGACGGCTTCGGCGTGGGCTTTGGGGCCGGCGTCGGCACGTCGGAGGCCTCTGGGTTGCTCAAAGTCTGGTTGCCAGGCTTGTTGGCCTGGTTGATGGCTTCGACTTCGGCTTCGGTTGGCTCGTCGTCGCAATCCGTGGCGCGCTCGGAGTCATCCGCGCACTCGGCTTGTGCCGGCTCGGCCTGTGCTGGCTCAGTCTGTGCCGGCTCATCCTGCTCGGCCTGCCTGCGGGCTGCCTCGGCGACGATCGCCGGCGAAGGCTCAGGCGCCGCCTCTTCCTCGTCCGGCGCACGCAGCGGGTCGGGGCCCAGGCCGGGCACTGGGGTGGGGCCGTTGTCTTGGTCGACCGGTTCAGCGTCGTTAAGCGGGCGCTCCCTGATGCATGGGGGGAGCGGGCCTTCGAGGACTTGCAGCTGCATGGAGTCGGCGAAGTCCTCGCGGGGGTCGATGATGGTGGTGGTGTCGCAGGCGTGGCGCAGGGCAGAGGACATGGAGTCCCAGCCGAAGCCGTAGAGGTGGACGCGGACGCCCATGTCGCTGGCTTCTTGGACGCCGGGGATCATGTCAGCGTCGCCAGACACGAGCACGAAGTCGCTGAACTGTTCGCGCGTGGCGTTGAGTACTAGGTCTGCGACGAGGCGGGTGTCCACGCCTTTTTGGGTGCGGCGTTCGCCCCATTCGATGAGTTGGCCGGTGCGCAGTTGCACGCCGGCGCAGGAGCGCAGGGACCGTTGGTAGCGGTGTGGCCCAGAGTCGGGGATGCCGTCGTACCAGTATTGGCGGTGGACGGGTTGGTTGAGTTGTTGGGTGATCATGGTCCCGAGGGTTGCTACTACCTCGGGGAGGTCGATTTCTAACTGTGCGCGGGCGCCGATTTCCCACGAGTTGTAAAAGCTCGCAAGCAGGTAAGACGTGTCGACGAACACCAGTGTGCGTTCAAGCATGGCTCCTAAATTCCGATTCTTTTCGTTACTAACTATGAATTGCCCCACCAGTCTGCCTGAAAATGTTGTTTCATGCTTGCGCCTTGGGCGAAAAACTGTTAGATAGTTAGTTACTGCAGTAACTAACCAACTACCCCGGCGGAGGGTCGCATGAATTCGGAGAGTGAGCCGCTCTTTGTGCAAGTGGCGCGCTTTGTGGAGGACTTGATTGTGGATGGCTCGTTGCAGCCCGGCGCCCAAGCCCCTTCAACAAACCAGCTCGCCCAGTTCCATGAGATCAACCCGGCCACGGCTCGTAAGGGGCTCTCCTTGCTTGTGGACGCTGACGTGCTCCACAAGCGCCGCGGCCTCGGCATGTTTGTCAACGAGGGTGCCCGCGCGCGCATCATCCAGCTGCGCCGCGACGTCTTTGCTGGCGAGTTCATTGCCCCGCTGATTGATGAGGCGGTTCGCCTGGGCTACTCCCGCACCGACCTGCACGACCTGATTGACCGTGTTGCAGAAAGTAGAGGCATGTATCAATGACAAGGGTTACCGCACGAAATCTTCAGCGCTCCTTTGGCAAAAAGGTGGTGCTCAATGGCGTTGATTTTGACTTAGGCCCCGGTATCCATGGCCTGCTCGGCCGCAATGGTGTGGGCAAATCGACCCTACTGAGCGTGATTGCGGGGCAGTTGAGGTCGGGTGGGGGTGACGTGGGCGTCGATAAGCAAAAGCCCTATGACAACCCCAAGGTGATGGACCGGACTGCGCTGACGGGTGTCGATGTGGAGTACCCGTCGACGTGGAGGCTGCGAGACGTGTTGGCGGCGGCCGCACTGCGGTACTCGGGGTGGGACCAGCGGCTTGCCGATGAGCTGGTGGAAGATTTCGGCCTTGAGGGGACGCTGCGGGAGCGCTACGGCAACCTCTCGCGCGGGCAGCGCGCGATGACGGGCATTGTGGTGGGGTTGGCCTCGGCGGCGCCGCTGCTGCTTTTAGACGAGCCATACGTCGGCCTAGACACCCACAACACGCAGGTGTTTTACCGCCATTTGCTCGAGCAGGCCGACTCCGGCCGGACCATCATCATGGCAACCCACCATATTGAGGACGCCGCTCGCATTCTTGACTCCGCCCTGATCTTGGGGCGCGACGGGCGCATTGCCGCGCACCTCACCCCCGAGGATGCTGATGCTTACCAGGTGGTTCTCGGTGAGACGCGGACGCTGATTCCTTTTGGGGAGCCCGCGCCAGCCGGTACCCGCACGCGCGTGGCTGGTTTTGATGACCTGATTGCAACCCACTTGGAGGCGAGCTAAATGTTCAGGCTCTTCTGGCATCAGTTCAAGGCTGGCCCATGGTGGCGGTTTTTCGTGATGCTGCCGATTTTTGGCACATTTTTCCTCAACATCACAGACAGTCAACTGGTTGCGCTCACCCAGCCGGTGATCGCCGCGGTGATTTGGTGGTTGGTGTTTTTGCCTGATGGGGATTTCGTGCAGGCATTCGGGCTAACACGCCAGCAGGCACGTCGCACGTTTATGTTCGGCGCGGTTCCGGCGGTGTTGCTAACAGTGGTGTCGGCGCTCATCTCGCGTCAGGACGCAATAGGGATCCTCGGTGCCGGCCTCGGGATACTCACTGTTGTCGCCTTTTTTGAAAACGCACTGCCAAACGGCGAGCCGAGGGCGCGAAATCAGCGCGGTGCTGGCCTTCGCGTTTGGGGAAATTCACTCACGCTCAGCCTGTTTTGGGCGCGCCCGCTTCTGTGGGCCGCAGGTGCCGGCGCACTTGTTGGCCTGCTGTATCCGCTGGGCGGGTATATAGGCAACGAGACGATGCGTGAGCTCGTCGCCGCCGCACCCGTCATCGCGCTCTGGTTTGCACTCTTCCAGGAGGCCGGCCTCCTGCCCGCGACCGCCCGTGGTCTGGGCTTAACCAGAAAAGTATGGGCGGGCCAGGTGGTGTTGGTGTCGTTGGGCACGAGCGCCGTTTTCGGCCTGGTTGCCGGGAGCATTTCCTTGCTTATCGACGCCCCGCTAACCCCAATCCTCACCACCACCGCGATCACCGCCTTCGTTTGTTTGGCGTCCCACGCGATCATGCCGAGCTCCGAGTTCTTCGCGATGGTCGTGCCCTTCATCTTCTTCTTCCCAACCCGGCTGATGCTGGATGTTGTGGATCAAGGAGCTATCGCTGAAGAGGGTATGGCGGTGATCGGATTGGGCGGCGTGGTGCTGGTGGTCGCGCTGGTGTCCATGGGGTTGTACCTCACAGGCCGCGTTTCACTCGCCCCACGCAGCGAGCGATTCTCTGCCGTAGTGGGCGCGAACTAAGAACGTGCAAACTGGGCATTAAACGTTAGGTTATGCGATCAAGAAAGCAGCATCTGACCTGCGGATTTGTGTTGTGTTGTGGGTGTGTGTAACTTAGTTCCAGTCAGCGAGACCGACAACGCCCCGCTGGAGAGCAGATTGGTTCTCTGGTTTGTGTGGCGGGCAGGAAAACGATCGCTGGGACTCCGCTTCTTTTGATGCTCACTGTTGTGGTGGGTTGATGGGTGTGCGTGTGTTGTTTGAGAACTCGATAGTGTGCCAATGCATTTTGTTTGTGGAATGTTGTTGTGTGTGCCACGTGTTGTGGTGTGTGCCGGTTGGTGGTGTCATGAATCTTGGATGGTGGCATTGTCTGTTTCGGTGCGTCACATGGTGATGTTTTGCTGAAAATGTTGTTTCTTGGTGTTTTTCCTCGTCGGATGGTCAAGAAACGGATAGTAATTCAAGGATTTTTTAAGCCAGGCTGACATGATGCAGGTGTTGTGTTGTGTTGTGTTGGTTGGTTTGTTTTTGGTTAGGTATTGGGCTTTTCACGGCCTGTTTCTGCTGAAACGTTTTTGTGGAGAGTTTGATCCTGGCTCAGGATGAACGCTGGCGGCGTGCTTAACACATGCAAGTCGAACGGAAAGGCCCAAGCTTGCTTGGGTACTCGAGTGGCGAACGGGTGAGTAACACGTGGGTGATCTGCCCTGCACTTCGGGATAAGCCTGGGAAACTGGGTCTAATACCGGATAGGACCACTTCGTAGGTGTTGTGGTGGAAAGTTTTTTCGGTGTGGGATGAGCTCGCGGCCTATCAGCTTGTTGGTGGGGTAATGGCCTACCAAGGCGTCGACGGGTAGCCGGCCTGAGAGGGTGTACGGCCACATTGGGACTGAGATACGGCCCAGACTCCTACGGGAGGCAGCAGTGGGGAATATTGCACAATGGGCGGAAGCCTGATGCAGCGACGCCGCGTGGGGGATGACGGCCTTCGGGTTGTAAACTCCTTTCGCCAAAGACGAATTTTGACGGTATTTGGAGAAGAAGCACCGGCTAACTACGTGCCAGCAGCCGCGGTAATACGTAGGGTGCGAGCGTTGTCCGGAATTACTGGGCGTAAAGAGCTCGTAGGTGGTTTGTCGCGTCGTTTGTGGAAGTCCACGGCTTAACTGTGGGACTGCAGGCGATACGGGCATAACTTGAGTGCTGTAGGGGAGACTGGAATTCCTGGTGTAGCGGTGAAATGCGCAGATATCAGGAGGAACACCGATGGCGAAGGCAGGTCTCTGGGCAGTAACTGACGCTGAGGAGCGAAAGCATGGGGAGCGAACAGGATTAGATACCCTGGTAGTCCATGCCGTAAACGGTGGGCGCTAGGTGTGAGTCCCTTCCACGGGGTTCGTGCCGTAGCTAACGCATTAAGCGCCCCGCCTGGGGAGTACGGCCGCAAGGCTAAAACTCAAAGGAATTGACGGGGGCCCGCACAAGCGGCGGAGCATGTGGATTAATTCGATGCAACGCGAAGAACCTTACCTGGGCTTGACATACACCGGATCGCTGCAGAGATGTAGTTTCCCTTGTGGCTGGTGTACAGGTGGTGCATGGTTGTCGTCAGCTCGTGTCGTGAGATGTTGGGTTAAGTCCCGCAACGAGCGCAACCCTTGTCTTATGTTGCCAGCACGTGATGGTGGGGACTTATGAGAAACTGCCGGGGTTAACTCGGAGGAAGGTGGGGATGACGTCAAATCATCATGCCCCTTATGTCCAGGGCTTCACACATGCTACAATGGTCGGTACAACGCGCAGCTACCTCGTGAGGGGACGCGAATCGCTGAAAGCCGGCCTTAGTTCGGATTGGGGTCTGCAACTCGACCCCATGAAGTCGGAGTCGCTAGTAATCGCAGATCAGCAACGCTGCGGTGAATACGTTCCCGGGCCTTGTACACACCGCCCGTCACGTCATGAAAGTTGGTAACACCCGAAGCCAGTGGCCTGTCAAAAGGAGCTGTCGAAGGTGGGATCGGCGATTGGGACGAAGTCGTAACAAGGTAGCCGTACCGGAAGGTGCGGCTGGATCACCTCCTTTCTAAGGAGCTTTATGTTTAACCCACAGTTGTGGGTGTTGGTGGTTGATGTCGCCGAGTGTGTGACTGCCACTAGTTGTTTTTTAAAAAGAATCCGGGTGGATGCATACCCCACACCAGAAGGTGGTGTGGAACGCAATATCGGGGTATCGCACAGTAATCATTTTCTACAAGCGTTTGTATGTGTTGGCATGCTGTTGGGTGTCTGGGGCAACACGAATGTGTGTGTTCCTAACTGCCTCATGCTGATGTGTCACCTGGTTTGGGTGGTGTGTTGGTGTGTGGGTGTGGTGTGTGAGAACTGGAGAGTGGACGCGAGCATCATGCATCTGGATGCTGGCCTTTTAGGTTGGTGTTTGGGTGTGTGTTTGTTTTTCTGTTTTTTCTGTTTTTTGTTTGTTCTTAGTATGTGTATTTCGTTTGTGGTCAAGGGCGTACGGTGGATGCCTTGGCATGCTGAGCCGATGAAGGACGTGTGAGGCTGCGTTAAGCCTCGGGGAGTTGCCAACTAAGCGTTGATCCGAGGATGTCCGAATGGGGAAACCTGGCACCAGTTATGTGGTGTTACCTGCAGGTGAATCTATAGCCTGTATGGGGGTGAACGCGGGGAAGTGAAACATCTCAGTACCCGCAGGAGAAGAAAACAATTGTGATTCCGTTAGTAGTGGCGAGCGAACGCGGATGAGGCTAAACCATGTGTGTGTGATACCTGGCAGGGGTTGCGCATGTGGGGTTGTGGGGCGCATCGTAAGTTATCTGCTAGTGACTTGCTTGATGTGGTTGTGTCAGCGGAAGCGCCTGGGATGGTGCACCGAAGAAGGTGATGAGTCCTGTACGCGAAGACATAGCTGTGTTGGGTGTATGTGTTTTTCCCCGAGTAGCAGCGGGCCCGTGAAATCTGCTGTGAATCTGCCGGGACCACCCGGTAAGCCTAAATACTCAGTGTGACCGATAGTGGATAGTACCGTGAGGGAATGGTGAAAAGTACCCCGGGAGGGGAGTGAAAGAGTTCCTGAAACCGTGCGCTTACAATCCGTCAGAGCACCTCAATGTGTGTGATGGCGTGCCTTTTGAAGAATGAGCCTGCGAGTCAGCGGCATGTCGCGAGGTTAACCCAGTCTGTGGGGTAGTCGTAGCGAAAGCGAATCCGAAATGGGTGTTGTTAGTGGCATGTCCTGGACCCGAAGCGGGGTGATCTACCCATGGCCAGTGTGAAGCAGCTGTAAGAGGTTGTGGAGGCGCGAACCCACTTAGGTTGAAAACTGAGGGGATGAGTTGTGGGTAGGGGTGAAAGGCCAATCAAACTCCGTGATAGCTGGTTCTCCCCGAAATGCATTTAGGTGCAGCGTTATACAAGCTTGCTGGAGGTAGAGCTACTGGTTGGTTGAGCGGGACTATCATCTTAGCAATGTCAGCCAAACTCCGAATGCCGGTTAAAAGTGGTGTATAGCAGTGAGACTGTGGGGGATAAGCTTCATAGTCGAGAGGGAAACAGCCCAGATCGCCGGTTAAGGCCCCTAAGGGTGTACTAAGTGGAAAAGGATGTAGGATCGCGAAGACAGCCAGGAGGTTGGCTTAGAAGCAGCCACCCTTGAAAGAGTGCGTAATAGCTCACTGGTCGAGTGGTTCCGCGCCGACAATTCAGTGGGGCTCAAGTACACCGCCGAAGCCGCGGCATAGTTTTTACTATGGGTAGGGGAGCGTCGTGTGTGGGGTGAAGCATTACCGTAAGGGGGTGTGGACTGCACGCGAGTGAGAATGCAGGCATGAGTAACGAATGATACGTGAGAATCGTATCCGCCGAATGACGAAGGGTTCCTGGGTCAAGTTCGTCTTCCCAGGGTGAGTCGGGTCCTAAGGCGAGGCCGACAGGCGTAGTCGATGGTCAACGGGTTGATATTCCCGTACCCGCCTACACGCGACCAATGCTGAAGCAATGATACTAACCACCCAAAGCTACTGATATACGCACCCTTGTGGTGTGTGGTTGGTGGTGATGCGTGGGGCCTGATTTGTTGTAGGTAAGTGATGGGGTGACGCAGAGTGGTAGCCACGCCAGTTATTGGATTCTGGTGCAAGCGTGCAGCACGACAACATGGCAAATCCGGTTGTTATATGTGCAAGGCGTGATGCGTAGCCCATATATGGGTGATGGTGGTGATCCTGTGCTGCCGAGAAAAGCCTCTAGCGATGTGTGTAGACGGCCCGTACCCGAAACCGACACAGGTAGTCAGGTAGAGCATACTAAGGCGAGCGGGTGAACTGTGGTTAAGGAACTCGGCAAAATGCCCCCGTAACTTCGGGAGAAGGGGGACCCAAACCGGTGACACAATCTTGCGTTGTGGTTGCTGGTGTGGGTCGCAGAGAAGAGAGGGGAGCGACTGTTTATCAAAAACACAGGTCCGTGCGAAGACGGTTAAGTTGATGTATACGGACTGACGCCTGCCCGGTGCTGGAAGGTTAAGAGGACCTGTTAGACCCTTTTGGGTCGAAGCGGAGAATTTAAGCCCCAGTAAACGGCGGTGGTAACTATAACCATCCTAAGGTAGCGAAATTCCTTGTCGGGTAAGTTCCGACCTGCACGAATGGCGTAACGACTCCCCTGCTGTCTCAACCACAGGCCCGGTGAAATTGCAGTACGAGTAAAGATGCTCGTTTCGCGCGGCAGGACGAAAAGACCCCGGGACCTTCACTACAGCTTGGTATTGGTGTTCGGTGCGGTTTGTGTAGGATAGGTGGGAGACGTTGATACAGCCACGCCAGTGGTTGTGGAGTCGTTGTTGAAATACCACTCTGACCGTAGTGGATACCTGAACCTTGGCCCATGATCTGGGTTGGGGACAGTGCCTGGTGGGTAGTTTAACTGGGGCGGTTGCCTCCCAAAATGTAACGGAGGCGCCCAAAGGTTCCCTCAGCCTGGTTGGCAATCAGGTGTTTAGAGTGTAAGTGCACAAGGGAGCTTGACTGCGAGACTTACAAGTCGAGCAGGGAC
This sequence comes from Corynebacterium riegelii, assembly GCF_016728505.1. Classification (GTDB taxonomy): domain Bacteria; phylum Actinomycetota; class Actinomycetes; order Mycobacteriales; family Mycobacteriaceae; genus Corynebacterium; species Corynebacterium riegelii. The sequence goes on along the minus strand of NZ_CP068159.1, from coordinate 509,072 downwards.
GAAAGTCGGGACTAGTGATCCGGCACCTACTTGTGGATGTGGTGTCGCTCAACGGATAAAAGGTACCCCGGGGATAACAGGCTGATCTTCCCCAAGAGTCCATATCGACGGGATGGTTTGGCACCTCGATGTCGGCTCGTCGCATCCTGGGGCTGGAGTAGGTCCCAAGGGTTGGGCTGTTCGCCCATTAAAGCGGCACGCGAGCTGGGTTCAGAACGTCGTGAGACAGTTCGGTCTCTATCCGCCGCGCGCGTTGAAACTTGAAGAAGGCTGTCCCTAGTACGAGAGGACCGGGACGGACGTACCTCTAGTGTGCCAGTTGTTCCGCCAGGAGCATCGCTGGTTGGCTACGTACGGAAGGGATAACCGCTGAAAGCATCTAAGCGGGAAGCCTGTTTTAAGATGAGGTTTCATTATAGGTGCCCTATAGACTATGGGGTTGATAGGCCAGAACTGGAAACACAGCAATGTGATGAGGTGACTGGTACTAATCCACCAACACAAACAACAACACAACACAAACACTGAATGTAACAGTGACTGTCGCGTCCACTTTCCGGTATCTGACACACCACCCCTTGTACATAACAGGTAGTGGAACGCCAAGCATTGGCCCTATAAGTGTGTCGGTGGTTGATAGCGGCAGGGAAACGCCCGGTCCCATTCCGAACCCGGAAGCTAAGCCTGCCCGCGCTGATGGTACTGCACTCGGGAGGGTGTGGGAGAGTAGGTTACCGCCGACCCAACAACTTCAAAACATGATCAAGCAGCCCGCCTGCCACACACGTGGTAGACGGGCTGCTTTTTGTGTGTTTGTGCCCCCCCGAATCCTGCTAGACGATAACGAAAAGACACCCACAAAACCCCAGGTCGAATGTGTACACACACGGCCGGAAACAACGTATCGACTAGCAGATAACGACTAGCAGCGAATCGGTTGCCCGGGGAGTGTCACCCGGGAGAGTCGGTAGGGAAGCTGGCCCCGAGACCTACACGCTGAAGGAGCGAGGCTCGCCGGTTAGGGGATCAATGAAGGCAAGTCCCGTGCAGCGCAGGAGCATTGGGGTGGAGAAGTCTTCGGCGTCGGCTGGGAGGAGGGTGGGGTAGATGGTGTCGCCAAGAATGGGGGCGGCTTCTGCCATCATTTGCAGTCGGAGCTGGTGTGTGCGCCCAGTAATCGGGTGTAGCACGTAGCGGGCAAGCGGCGCATCCACCCCGTACAGCCGCTGCAGCTCCCGCTCCTCAGAAGCTCCAAGCCGGGTCACCGAAGCAACCTCAGTATGTGAGTTCGGCTCAAGTTCGTCAACGATGGAACCAGCTGGCTCGCCGGCAACCTTCACCAGGTGGTGTGACCACTCGGTGGGTGCCGCTACATCCACATAGGGTGCGATCGCCTCATACATTTTGTCTACTTCGCGGCGGGCGAAGAGTTCTTGGTAGGGGCCGCGGGCGTGGCGTCGTTTAGTAAAAAGCAAAAGCCCCGACGTGCCGCGATCCAGCCGGTGAGCTGGAGTGAGTTCCTCATTGCCCGTGGCGCGGCGAAGGCGCACGGTGGCGGTTTCGGTGATGTGGGAGGCGCGGGGCATCGTCGCTAAGAAGGGCGGCTTGTCCACAACCAGGATGGTGTCGTCCTCAAAAACCGTTCGGATTTCGTAGGGCACGGGGGTTTCGGGGGCGGGACGTCGATAGAAAAAGACGTCAGTGCCAGGGGTCAGCCACTCATCGGGGCTAATTGCAGTTGCGCCACTACGCACCACCAAACCTTCCCGAAAGCGCTCCTCAACAGCAGAAAAGTCATCCTCCGGGTGACGGTGGCGCTGGGTGGAAACCAAATGCCACACAAAATCAATCGCGCGCACCCCCGGGCCCTCGGGGACGCGGGCGCGCGAAGCCCCCAAGCCGCCCTGAGGAGGCAACGGGGGTTCAGTTCTCCGTTTCGCGCGTGCCATGTTGTAGTACATTATCGGCCATGGATCTAGCAGCAATACTTGAACCAGTACTGGCATTCTTCCGCGAAGGTGTGGGCAAAGGCATCGCCGACATCCTCGCGGCACTCTATGACCTGTTCTACCCGGCCAACGCGGAACCCGCGCACCCCGTGGAGCTGCCGAAGTAAGCTGGAAGTAACAGCGTAGAGAGGGAAAGGATCGGATCATGTCCGAGGAAGAAGAAGTACGCGGCACCGACATTGTTGTTGCAGTAGACGGCAGCCCGGCATCAAACAACGCAGTTCGTTGGGCAGCTAACGCGGCGGCCAAGCGCAATGTGGCGCTGCGCCTTGCGTCCAGCTACACCATGCCGCGGTTCCTGTACGCAGAGGGCATGGTCCCGCCGCAGGAGCTTTATGATGACCTGCAGCGTGAAACCATGCAGAAGATCGATGACGCTCGTGCGCTCGCACTTGAGGTTGCGCCTGAGTTGCGCATTGGTCATGCTGTGGCGGAAAGCTCGCCGATTGACATGCTGTTGGAGATGTCTCGTGAAGCCGGCATGATCGCCATGGGCTCGCGTGGCCTCGGCGGCCTGTCTGGCGTGATGCTTGGTTCCGTCTCCGGTGCTGTGGTCTCCCACGCATACTGCCCAGTTGTGGTGGTGCGTGAAGATAACGCGGTGACCGAGGCGAACAAGTACGGCCCGGTTGTTGTTGGTATTGACGGCTCTGAAGTCTCCCAACGTGCCGCTGAGGTTGCGTTTGAAGAGGCGCAGGCCCGCGGTGCGGAGCTTGTTGCGGTGCACACGTGGATTGATACACACGTGCCGGCCCCGGGTGCTGGCTTCGCCATTACAGAGGACCGTTGGCAGGAGGTTCACGACGAGCAGGCGGAGCTTTTGGACAACTATCTGCGTGAAGTTGGCGAAAAGTTCCCGGACGTTGAAGTCAAGCGCGTGATCACCCGCGACCGCCCAGTACGTGCCCTGACGGAAGCCGCAGAGAACGCGCAGCTGCTGGTCACGGGCTCGCACGGACGCGGTGGCTTCAAGGGAATGCTGCTTGGTTCCACCTCGCGTGCGCTGCTGCAGTCGGCGCCGTGCCCGATGATGGTCGTGCGATATAACGCATAGAAGGGCATAATGGGGTCCTGGAAAAGTAAACACAACGTTTATCTGTGAAAGGACCTCAAAACTATGACCCCCACTCTTGGATTTCTTGGCTGGATTATTATCGGCGGCTTGGCCGGCTGGGTAGCCTCGAGGATTCAAAACCGTGATGCCCAGATGGGCATTGGTTTGAACATCCTCGTTGGTATTGTCGGCGGCCTGATCGGCGGCTGGCTGCTTACCCTGGCTGGTATCCAGGTCTCGGACCGAGGCTCTATCTTTAGCTTCCTCACCTGCCTGTTGGGTGCGGTGGTGTTGCTGTGGATTGTGAATAAGGTTTCCGGCCACAAGAAATAGCCACAAGAAATAGCGCTTCACCTATTTAGGAATTCCCCCGGGCTGCTTGAAAAAGTAGCTCGGGGGAATTTATTTGTTGGCGCCCATTGCGCGATTTGCCACCCGGGGTAGTATGAACGTACCGGTTTGTCTATATGAAAGGGAGACGTAGGTGGCATCCTCAGACGCGGCAAAGAAGAAGCCTGCCCCGCGGCGTCGTAATCGGCCGAGCCCGAGGCAGCGCCTTCTAGATGCGGCGACGAAGCTTTTCAACGAGGAAGGCATCCGCGTCATCGGCATCGACCGCGTGCTGCGCGAAGCAGACGTGGCCAAAGCCTCCCTGTACTCCCTGCTCGGCTCCAAGGACAACCTGGTGGTTGCGTACCTTGAGCGCATGGATGAGCAGTACCGCCAGCGCTGGCAGGAACGCGCCGACCAGGCGGCGGACCTGGATGGAAAAATCCTTGTCTTTTTTGACATGGCGATTGATGAGGAGCCGGAGAAGAACTTCCGCGGCTCACCCTTCTTCAACGCGGCAACGGAATACCCGCGCCCGGAGACAGAATCCGAGAAGCGCATTGTGGAAACCAGCCTGGACCACAGGCGTTGGATGCACTCCACGCTCACTCGCTTGCTCACGGAGAAGAACGGCTACGACTCTGCTGCGCAAGCAGATGAACTGCTGATCTACTTAGACGGTGGCTTGGCGGGGGCAAGGTTCACCCAGAGCGTGACCCCATTGGAGAAGGCCCGCGAACTGGCCAAGAACGAACTCGGCGCGCCGCCTGCGGACTACTCGATCTAGTCCTGCTCGCTGGCTTTTTGCTCTTCGCGTTCCTTCTTACGCAGCAGCGCAAGTTCGCGCCTGGCCGCTGAGCGCTCGCTCTCCAGCGTTTTCTTCCGCTGTTTCTCCTCGCGTTTTTCTTGCTTGCGCGCCCGTTTAGCGTCGCGAATTTCGCGGTGGATGCGGCCGGCTTGGGTGGGGGTGGTGAGGGTGGATGCGCGGAGGCGCAATAAAGCAGACTTATGCTCCTTGACCTCGGCGCGCTGCGTGCGGTACTTCTCACGCGCCGCGGCCTGGGCCTCAAAGTGAATGTCGGAGGCCGGCATTGTGCGAACGGCCAACGCCCACAGCGCGACCGTCTGCACGGTGGTGAACAGGTTGTTGCCCACCCAGTACATCAGCAGCGCGATCGGCACCGGGCCAGTCAAGCCGGAGAGCAGCAGCATCACGGCGACGAACGGCACGAACCAGTACAAAAAGTAGTAGCTGCGGCGCGTGAAGGTGTTCGCCCACTCCAACATCGTGCGGTTGCGTGCCTGGTTGATCAGCAGGTTTCCGGAGGTAAACACCGCGGCCATGATGACAAACGGCAACGCCACCTTCAGCGTGGCCTCTTGGGTGGTGCCAAGGAAGGCGAACTGTGCCTCATCCATAGACACATAGGCAGACAAGGGCACGTGGAAGAAGGTGGTGTCGCGGAAGGAGGCGATTTCCGCGTCTGAAAGCACGCCGATCTTACGGCCCGCGGACGCATCCGGAACGGACATCCACTGCAGCAGCCGATACAGGCCAAGAAACACCGGCACCTGGACAAACACCGGCACACACCCGGCGAGCGGGTTATAGCCGTGGTCTTTTTGGATCTGCTTGCGCGCGTCTTGCTCCGCACGCAGGTCCTCCACATCGGTGGACTCGCCGTACTTGCGCTGCACCTCCTCCAAGTGTGCACGCATGAGGAAGGCGCGCCGCGTGCTGGCAATTGTCTGCCACGCAAACGGCAAAATCAGCGAGCGTACGGAGATCACTAGCAGAAACACCGAGGCAACCCAGGCGGCGTTGGAGTCCGCGCCAAGCAATCCGGCCAGCAGCCAGTGCCAGAACTTCATCACGGCAGACACCGGGTACACGAGCATTTCCAGCATGTGCGTTAATGTTAGGCCATGCAATCGGCAACCACGGGAGCGGCAATGGGCGGGGCACCCCAACCGTTTTGGCCGGGTGAGAACTTGAGCGAGAACCTGGGGAAGAACTCCGGTAACAAGGCACGCAAACCTGCGCGCGTCACCCCTGGCCAGATTATTGGTGAGGTGCTGCTGACCATTGGCGCGGTGCTGTTGCTCTTTGCGTTCTATGAGTCGTTTTGGACCAACATCGCCTCCGGCAAGATGCAGAATGAGGCGCAGTCACGGCTTGAAGAGGTATGGGAGGAAAACTGGGTTAACCCCCGCTCCGTCCACGCGCCTGCGGAGGGTGACGCCTTTGCCCGCATGTACATTCCCTCCTTTGGCCCGGATTACCGCTTCGCCATCATTGAGGGTGTGGACCCGACAGCGCTGCTCGCCGGCCCTGGCCGCTACCCCGGCACGCAGATGCCTGGTGAGCCCGGCAACTTCGCCGTGGCCGGCCACCGCGTGGGCAAAGGCGCGCCGTTCAATGACTTGGGCCAGCTCAATGCCTGCGACGCAATTGTGGTTGAGACCCAGACTCAGTGGGTCACCTACCGGGTGCTGCCGATGGAGGGGGATGCGGAGCTTCGTCGCTTATCGACGTCCACGTGCCTCCCACCCGACCTCAACGAACGCATAGCAACCGGCGACTATGCCTCAGTGCTTGGACGGCACATCACGCTGCCGAACGACATCAACGTGGTCAACCCCATGCCGGAAACCCCGTCGACGGAAGTTATGCCGGGCATGGAGTCCATCTTGACGCTGACCACGTGCCACCCGCAGTTCTCCAACAAGGAGCGCATGATCATCCACGCGGTGAAGACGGAGGCGGTGCCGAAAACCCCAGACGGCGAGGGTGCGCTGCCCGCCGCCATGACTGAAAGATGACGCAAAGCTAACGGAAGGCCCTAGGACATGTACTCATACCTGTGGAACAAACTGCCCGGTACCCCGCCGGTGAAATGGCTGATCACCATCGTGATTCTGGTGGCGGTGTTCCTGCTGCTTATGAACGTGGTGTTTCCCTGGGTGTCCTCATTCATGCCGTACAACGACGTCGCTGTTTAAGTCGCTGTTTAAGCGCTGTTTAGATCCAGCGGGGTACTGGCGGAATCCAGGTTTGGAAGCGGGTGAGGAGGCTGGCGGGGGCGTCGTCAAGCAGTAAATGCTCCCGGTCCGTAGCCCGCACGAAGCCCTGGGCAACCATATGATCCACCATGGTGGTAAGCGGGCGCCAGAACTCGGAGCCCAGCAGCCCGATGGGGATGGGGTTGAGGCCGAGTTGTTGGGACGTCCAGGCATCAAAGAGCTCATCAAGCGTGCCCACGCCGCCGGGGAGTGCGATGATGCCGTCCGCAAGCTCGCTCATGCGGATTTTACGCTCCGCCATGGTGCCAACCAGTTCAAGTTCATCTAGCTCGTCATACTTCAGCTCATAGTTGGCCAGGTGTGTGGTGAGCACGCCGTGGGTGCGACCGCCCGCGTCATGCGCGCCGGAGGCGACCTGGCCCATAAGGCCCAGCTTGGAGCCGCCGTAGACCAGGGTGATGCCGGCCTTGGCAAGTGCCTGGCCGAGCGCGTAGGCAAGTTCGCTCGTGGCGGGGTCGGTGGCGTCGCGAGCGCCGGCGAAGACGGCGACCGCCTTGAGCGCGCGTGGGCGAAGCGCCGGGAAGATACGGGTGGCAAGCAGCGGAGCAAGCTCATAACCAGCGGTATCCGCCGGGTGGATCCAGTCCACCTCAGCGATTTCAGCGGCCGGCTGCGGCTGGGCGCCCACCCGCTCCAGCACGTCGGCTGGGGCGGCGAACACGGTCGAGGTCACCGTGTGGCCGGGCTCGTTGGATGCCTCGGCAGAAAACTGGCCGAGGAGCCCAAGTTGGTGCCGATCCAGGTTGAGACCGATCTCTTCTAACGTTTCGCGCAGGGCCGCGTCCAGCGGCGATTCGCCGGCCTCAAGCTTGCCGCCCGGTAGTTGGAAGCGGGGGCTGGACTTTTTGCGCACGCACAGCACCGCGCCCTGGGGGTTGCGGATCACTACGGCGGCGACGCGGATTTCTGGTTGGGTCCCTGGTTGAGTCACAGTCCTAGGTTAGCGATAACTTGCTCCGCAACAAGCTGTGCTTTAACGGATTCGTTTTGGTTGGTAAACACCACCACGGCCGTGTCGCCGTGCGCTACCGCGTAGCCGGCGCCGAGGCGGCCGGGGACGTCGCCGCCGCCGTGGCGTCCGCCGTTCCACCCTTCGGGCTGGTCGGCCGGCGCGGTGGTGTCGATAGGCATGGCCCAGTCCACTACTGCCATCGCTTCTGGTGGGCTGGGCATGTGGCGCACAAACACGGTCAGTTGCGGCTCTGGAGGATAGGACCAGTATTGGCAGGCGGGTGGGTTGAAGCGTTCGTCGATGCCTACGCCTGTGACGCGTTGGCCGTTGGTGTCTGCCACCCATTGCGTGTCCAGGTAGGGGCAGTCGACCCAGCCGTTGCGGTCTGTGCCCGGCAGTGCGTCTAACGGCAGGCCGTCGCCGGCGGGGGCCTCAGCGGCTTCAGCTCCTTCCGGTGCGTCGGTGTTGTCCGAAGCACCCGGCGCACCGGGGTTGTCCGATGCGCCCGCGCACCCCGCCAGGGCCGCGCACAGGAGCAGGGTGGGTAGTCTCAAACGCATGAGCTCCAGACTAGTGATGTTGGAGCGGGACCCCGCAGACATCCCAGACAACAAAGCTATTGACTCCGGCGTGACCGTCTTGGCTGTGAGTTTGGTGCTGGTGTCCCTGCTCGCGCTTGCTCGGATGCCGCTGAATGAGGCGTTGCTGCACATTGTGCTGGTCACCGCGTTTTCGTTCCTGTTGTTCTACGGCATGGTGGAGATGCCGCGGTGGGGCACGTTGGGCAAGCTGGTGTGGCTCAGTGCGGTCACGGCGGTGTGGATTTCAGACATGACCATCTCGCCGGTGGCCATCTACTGGGTGTTTCTGCTGTTCTTTGTTTCCCTGCGTGCGTTTAATGATTGGCGGGGTTTGCTGTTTGTGGCCATTGACCTGGCCATTGCCATCATCTTCCAGATCCCCACCGGGCTCACCCTCGGCGGCATTATGGGCCCGGCCCTGTCCGCCGTTGTGGTGGTGGCAATCAACTATGCATTCACCACCATCGGCAGGGTGAGCCGCGAGAGGCTTCTGCTTATCGACGAGCTACTGTCCACCCGCGAACAACTCGCCGAGTCCGAACGCGAAGCAGGTGTGGCGCAGGAGCGCGAACGCTTGGCGCACGAGATTCATGACACGGTGGCGCAGAACTTGTCCTCTATCCAAATGTTGCTGCACGCCGCCGAGCGGGACTTGGGCAACCTTGACGTGGCTGAAGAAGAGCTTGAACAGCCGCTGCGCCGGATGGAGGCGGCACGCCGGGCGGCGTCTAACAACTTGGCGGAGACTCGCGCGATGATTGCGGCGTTGACGCCGGCGGGGTTGCGCGAAGCGTCGATAAGCGAAGCTCTGGAGCGGATTGCCGCGGACTTTGCGCATGCCAGCGACATGGATATCCAGGTGGAAACCCACGGTGAGCCGCAGAAACTGCCCATGCGTGTGGAGGCTGGGCTGCTGCGCATCGCCCAAGGCGCGGTGTCGAATGCCGTGCAGCATTCGGGGGCGAGCCGCGTGCGGGTAACACTTACGCACGAGCCTGAGGAGATCCGCCTGGACGTTGTGGATAACGGCGTGGGCTTTGACGTTGCAGCGCAAGCCGGCAAACCCGCAGGTCTTGGCCACCTGGGGTTGGATGCGATGCGTTCGCGCGCCGCGGAGCTTGGCGGGGAGCTGACCATTGAGTCCGCGCCGGGCGGGCCGACGGCAATCTCCGTGGCGGTGCCTGTGGACGGTGCTGTAGATAGTTCGGACTAGACAGTTAGGATGATGGCATGATTCGCGTGTTACTGGCTGATGATCATGAGATTGTGCGCCTTGGCCTGCGCTCTGTGTTGGAGCAGGCAGACGACATCATGGTGGTTGGTGAGGTAGCCACCGCGGAAGGCGCAATTGCCACGGCTCAGGCCGGGGGCATTGACGTAATCCTGATGGACCTGCGTTTCGGCGCTGGCCCCCAGGGCACCCGCGTGATGACGGGGGCGCAAGCCACCGCCGCCATCCGCAGCTCCATGACCAACCCGCCAAAGGTGCTGGTGGTGACCAATTACGACACGGACGCTGACATCCTCGGCGCCATCGAGGCCGGTGCGGTGGGCTACATGCTGAAAGACGCCCCGCCGGAAGAACTCCTCGCCGCCGTCCGATCCGTGGCGGGCATGGATGAAAGCGTTGCGGATGGCGCCGCCGGTGAGGCGGTGCCGATGTCACCAACCGTGCGCGACAAGCTGGCTACGCGTGAGCGCACCCCGCGCTCCTCACTCACCCCGCGTGAGCTGGAGGTACTGCAGCTGGTGGCCGCCGGCTCATCCAACCGCGAGATCGGCGCGGAGCTCATGTTGTCGGAGGCCACGGTGAAAAGCCACCTTGTGCATATCTACGACAAGTTGGGTGTGCGCTCCCGCACCTCCGCGGTGGCGTCCGCCCGCGAGATGGGCGTGCTGTAGGTTCTAGCGCTGGCTGGCGGCGCGGTTGTCCAGTTCGCGCTGCTGGTAAGCGGTCAGACCCTTGTAGATCAGCGGCAGCAGCACCGGAACCAGAACGCGCAGTGCGCCGGCGAGGTTTTTGGCTTTCTTCTTGGTCAGGCCGGCTTCGTCGATACGCTTCAGGTGCGCCTTGGCCAGGTCCTTTTCGTGCTTGCGCTTGCGCTTCAGCCCCTTCTGCTCTTCCTTAAGCAGGCGCTTTTCTGCCTTGTCCAGCAGTTGTGCGATGCGCAGGTCAGCCTTGGCCTCGTCGCGGGAGTACTTGCGGGCGGTTGCCTCGGCCTTTTTTACTTCCGCTTCAACCTTCTTCAGCTGCTTTTTGCTGTTCTTGCGGATGGACTTGAGAATTCCCATGGCGTCCACCTTACCCATGTACGGTCCATGTACGGCGCGCGCGACGGGTAGCATTTGGGGCATTGTGATGTTCCCGGCCCAAGTGCGTGCGAATGATCTGGTGGGTTGCCGCTATAGGCTCCACCAGCGCGCGGTGCACCCGAATATCCCGCCGTTGCCGGAGTCGCTGGAGCGCCAGCCGCGTATAGACGCCGCACGCGCCCTTGTTCTCAACGCACTTCCCACCAAGCGTGCGGTGGGTGATGGCCGCAGGAAGCTGTTCATCCGGGTTGATGTGGACCCGGCGGATGGGGACGACGAGCAGGCAGCGCACACGATCGCTGCGATACGCGCCGGCGCACACGTGATTACAAACGCTAGGTTGACGGGCCAGATTGAGGGCGTGCGCGTGGTTGCGGACGTGGACGTGCTGGTGCGCGACGGCCACGATTACCTGCCGGTGATCATCTCGAATCACCGGGTGGCGCGTGCGCATGAGACCTCGCGTATGGCGATGATCCCGGTTGGCCGGCTTGGGTTGTCCGCACCGCTTGAGGTGCCGGCGAAGCCGCGCCACCACACCGTGGACGGCTACCGCCTGGCCATCGCGGAGATGCTGTTGCGCGATTACGGCAAGGCCACCGGCCGCGGTGGCGTGATTGGCCAGGACCGCACACGCGCCTACATCGGGGATGTGGAGCGGTTCATCCCGCCACTGATTGAGGCGCTCACTGCCCCGATCCCCGCTGAGCCGAAGCGCTTGAAACAGTGCGCGACCTGCCGGTTCTGGGAGTTGTGCCGCCCGCGCCTGGAGGAGCTGGACGATATTTCGCTGGTTCTTCCCGGCGGCCGCGGCGACGTGTTGCGCGATGAGGGGATCACCACGGTGCAGATGCTAATCGACGCCAACGTGGGCGAACCCTCCGCCATCGCCCGCGCCTGGCGTAAGGACATTCCGCTGCTTCGCCGCCCCGGCGAGATCACCATCCCGCGTGCTGATGTGGAGATTGATATCGACATGGAGGCCTACCTGGACCAAGGTGCCTACCTGTGGGGCGCCTTTGATGGGCAGCGCTACTACTCCTTTGTCACGTGGGACGAGGTTGGCGGTGCTGATTCGGCGGCGGAGGAGCGAAACTTTGGGCAGTTTTGGGGGTGGTTGCGTCAGCGCAAACAAGCAGCAAGCTCTGCGGGCAAAACCTTCCGGGCATACTGCTTTGCCGCGGGAGGCGAGAACTACTGGATGCGCAGCTCAGCGAAGCGGTTCGGCTCCGTGGATGCAGCAGAGGTCGCGGCGTTTCTGAGCAGCGATGAGTGGGTCGACGTGTTCGCCTACGCACGCAAACACCTGGTGGGAACCGACGGGCTGGGCCTGAAAGTGCTCGCCCCGGCAGCCGGGTACACCTGGGAAGACGAGGACGTGGACGGCGAGCGCTCCATTGCTTTACGGCGCGCAGCGCGCCTTGGAAACCAGGCCGCCCGCGACATGCTGCTGCGCTACAACGAGGACGACTGCCGCGCCACCCGCGCCGTGCGTGACTTCTTAACTAGCGGCGCGCCGGGCGTGCCGCTCATTGATCAGATGAAATAGGCCAGGTGCGCGGTTAGCGGCGCTCCCGCAGCGCCAACCACACCGCAATCGCCGTCAGTACCGCCAGCAGCAGGGCTAGCACGCCCATGAAGCCTGCCCACGGTAGCGCCTCAAACGCGCGACCCGTTGCCGCGCCGAGGATTGAAGAGCCCATGTAGTAGGAGAACACGTACAGACTGGAGGCTTCCGCACGGTCGCGCTCAGCGATCTGGCCCACCCAGCCGGTTGCCGTGGAGTGCATAGCGAAGAAGCTGGCGGTGAAGATCAGCAGGCCGATCAACGTGATCCACAGGTTTGCGCTTGCACCGATCAGGGCGCCGACCAGCATCATGGCAGCACCGGCAGCAACCACACGACCCCGGCCGAAGCGACCCACAAACGTGCCGGCCCTGGCGCTTGACCATGTGCCGGACAAGTACAACAGGAAGGTCAGGCCGGCTAGCGACGGCGGCAGACCAAAGTCATTGATGGCGCGGAAGCCGAAGAAGTTGTACATGGACACAAATACGCCCATGCCTAAAAAGGCCGTGCTGGCCAGTGCCACAATGCGCGGGTTGGTCAGGTGGCCTGCAATCGCGCGGAACTCCGCACCCGGCCGGATGCTTGTCTTGGCGTGGAAGTTGCGCTGCTCAGGCAATAGCCACCAGGCGGCAAGTGCCAGCGAGAGGCTGATGGTGGCGGTGGCGGCAAGGGCCCAACGCCACGAGGCTACTTCCAGCACAAAGGAGGGGATGAGGCGTCCCATGAGCCCGCCGATGGTGTTGCCGGCGATGTAGAGGCCCATCGCTCCGGGCAGGTCGCGCTGGTCAAGCTCTTCGGACAGCCACGCCATGGCCACCGCAGGTGTGCCTGCCAGCAGCATGCCTTGGAGTGCGCGCAGCACGATCATCTGCTCGATGTTTTGTGACAGGGCCACGGAAAACCCCAGCGCGGTGGCGGTGACGGCGGAGACGGTCATGACCCGTCCGCGGCCAAACTTCTCGCTCAGGATGGACGCCGGCACAACGCACAGTGCCAACGCACCCGTTGCGGCGGAGACAGTCCACGCGGCGGTTGATGGCGTGGTGTGCAGCTCGCGGGTGAGGATGGGAAGCAGCGCCTGAGTCAGGTACAGAGACGAAAAAATGGCCAAGCCCACAAAGAGCATGGCCACTGTCGCGCGCCTGTATTCAGGGGTGCCTTTTCTCATAGGTCACTATGGTGGACCTCCCTGAGCCAAAACGCAAGCGTGTGCGCTAAAAACTTATGCGGAAGCCTTTGCGTAACGCTCGTTTACGTCGTCCCAGTTCACAACGTTCCACCAAGCCTCAACGTAGTCAGCCTTGACGTTCTTGTACTGCAGGTAGAACGCGTGCTCCCACATGTCCAGCATGAGAACCGGAGTGAAGTCTACGGAGATGTTGCCCTGCTGGTCAGTCATCTGCTGGATGATCAGGCGGCCAGCGACGTGGTCGTAGCCAGCAACTGCCCAGCCGGAGCCCTGCAGACCGTTAGCAACTGCAGTGAACTGCTTCTTAAAGCCCTCGAAGGAGCCAAAGTCACGGTCAATAGCCTCAGCGATTGCGCCGGTCGGGTTGCCGCCAGCGTTCGGTGCCATGTTCTTCCAGAAGATGGAGTGGTTGGTGTGGCCACCCAGGTTGAACGCAAGGTTCTTGGACAGTGCGCGGATACGGTCGGCGTTTGCCTCACCGTTGCGCTCTGCCTCAAGTGCCTCGAGTGCTGCGTTTGCGCCAGCGACGTAGTTAGCGTGGTGCTTGTCGTGGTGCAGGGTCATAATCTCTTCGCAGATGTGCGGCTCAAGTGCGTCGTATGCGTACGGGAGATCAGGAAGCTCGTAAACAGCCATGATCATTTCCTTTCATTCGGTTTCGTGTACGGCAACCATCGTAGAGAAAATTTGGGAACAGTGTTGTGACCGAAGTCGTTATAGGAGATATGGGATTCCTTTTTGCTCCTGAGCCTCAGCTTGTCGACGCTACCGTGACCCTCCCCGGCCGCCCCGACCCCGTACTTACGCAACCGCGTCCGCACGCGGTGTTGGACACGCCTCTTACCGGCCCTTGGCGTGAAGGCCAGAAGCGCCTGCTGATCGGTATCGGGTGTTTCTGGGGTGCGGAGAAAATGTACTGGCAGCTAGGTGGTGTGGAGTCCACCAGCGTGGGCTACGGCGGCGGGCAGACCCCGAACCCGACGTACCGGGAGGTGTGCTCGGGTCAGACCAACCACGTGGAGCTGGTCGAGGTTATCTATGACCCTAAGAAGGTCACTCTGAAAGAGCTGGTCAAGGTGGCGCTTGAAGCGCACGACCCAACGCAGGGCTTCCGCCAGGGCAATGACGTGGGCACGCAGTATCGCTCCGCGTTTTACACCGACACGGAACAAGAAGCCGAGCAGATCCGCGAGTGGATCACTCAGTACGGCGCGGACTTAAAAGACGCCGGCTACGGCGACATCACCACTGAGGTCAAGTCTGTTGAGACCGACGGCGTGCAGTATTTCTTGGCAGAGGATGAGCACCAGCAGTACCTGCACAAGGTGCCCAACGGCTACTGCCCGCACCACTCCACAGGCGTTGCCTGCGGCATCTAAGCGGGGCAGTTAGTAGCCGTACTTTGAAGGGAAGCCGTCTGCAGGCTTGCGCAGCTTGACCGCATCGTTGTGGATCCACTGTGAGGCGCGCGCCAGCTGGCCCTTGCTCAATGCACGATCGCCGTCGACGCCGTGGACCACGGCGTTCCAGTAGGCCACCGTCTCATCGTGGTAGTTGTGCCCGTGCGGTGAAGGCACGTCCTGGGAGGCCAGCTGGTCCATGCCCACCTGCCAGAACGTGACCAGTGGCAGCCAGCGCAGCGTGTGCAGCACATCCAGTTTTTGCGCCTCGGGTGCGGGCACGCCACGCGAGCCGGGTTCGCGCAGCCAGTCCGGGGCGCGCCACAACAGACTGGGTTGCCACCACGTCACGGGGTCGGAGGCATGTTGGGCAAACACGTAGCGCGGTTCTGCCCACTCGTGCTCGTAGGCATCGCCTTTGAAATCGTGGTGCAGGTGGTCGGGGTGGGCGGTGAAGCGGGTGTGGCGTCCGCCGTCGACAAGCGGCAAGCGCTGCGGGCTTCCCTTCTCCCGCGCACGGGTGAGCTCCGAGTGGTTGTGGGCGAAGCCGGGCACACCGGTGAACACGCCGCCGGAGGTGCCGTGGAGGAATTCGTCGACGGACTCGAAGACGTCACTAACCGCATAGGCGCCGAGGGATTCGCCGCCGAGGTAGAGCTTCGGGCGGTTTTCGGGATCGAGCTTCTCCAGCTCACGCAGCACCGCCTTGGCCAAAATACGGGTGGAGCGCACCGGGGAGATGTGGTCCGCCACGTAGGAGTAGGCGGACGGCAGGAATGAATACTGCATGGACACAATCGCGCTGTCGCCGCGGGTGACAAACTCAAAGCCCGAAGTGTGGAAATCATTGATCCAACCCGTGCCCGCACCGGACATGATCGCGATGTGGCTGCGTGCAAACGCGCCGGTGCGGTGCATCTCCGCGACGGCCTCTTCGGCCATGGCCTCGAAATCGGGGGTGGAATCCGGGTCCGTGTCGTGCAAGCCAACCACCACGCGGATCGGTTCACGCACCTGATCCTCACCCAGCACGCGGCGCAGGTGCTCGGCGCGGGGACCGCCGGCGACGGTGGCGCGGCCTTGGCGCCCCAAAGACTGCCAGCTCACCCGGGACGCGGGGGAGCCGGAACGCTCAGGCTCCAAAGGGCGATCCGCCCCGCGCATAAACGCGCGGTCCAGCTCCAACGCTTGGCGCGAGGCGCGGGAGAAGAATCGGCGCACCACAACCTTGTCCGCAAACAGGACAATGATGGCGCCGCCACCCACAATGGCCAGCGGCCAGGACGTCACCGGCGGCAGGCGGCGGCCAAACAGCGCGTTGAGCGCGTCAATAAACGTCTGCACCACCTCGCCCACAGCCAGGATCGCGCCGTAGCCTGCGGTACCAAGCAGTAGCCCGCCGATGGTGTCCCAGGCCGAGTAGGTGCCTTCAACCTCCACCAGCTTCTCCTGGCGGGCGCGCCGGGAAATCGCCATCCCAATCGCACCCGTGGTCACCGCGGTCATGCCCACGCGCACCGGCAGCGGCAACGGGTCCGGCAGGCGACGCTTCGTGCCAGGGGCTGCCGCACGCGCTACACCGGTCGCCACCGCATGACCGATACCCTGCAAAAACGCCACATTAGCGGCGGTGAACGTCAACTTGTGCGGCAAAAGCGACGGCGCGATCGCACCCCACGTGGCCACCTCCGCACCCACCGCGCCGGCGCGGAAACTGCTAGGCAGGCGCTGTAATCCGTACACGCGCAGTACCGGCGAAAGATCCGCAAACGTTTGCAACCCCGCAATCGGCACGGCCAGCAGGCCGTCGCGGCTGACGGAGTACCTGCGTCGTGCGTTTCGCAGTGATGCGGTGAGCTTTTCAAGCATGACCCTTATTGTTTCAAATATCCGTACCCTGGGTGAGGTGATGGAAACGACGCGGCCACTGATTGTTGCGCACCGTGGGTTCTCGGGCCGTTTTGATGACAACTCTCCTGAAGCCTTCAAGGCTGCCTTCGAGCTACCCATCCACGGCGTGGAGTGTGACGTACGCCTGACACGGGACGGGGAGCTCGTAGTAGCGCATGACCCAGTAAGCAGCGGCGACGGGCTCATGCCGTTTAGTGACCTGTTGGCCATGTTTGCCAACTACCCGGAACACCACCTTTACGTGGAGATCAAACACAACCGCTTCAATGCCAGAGTGCAGGAGCGCACGCTGCAGGAGCTTCGTCGCCACGGTCTCCACGAATCAGACCGCGTGCACATCATCTCGTTTTCCCGCAACGCGGTGCGCTACTTCCGTAAGAGGGCGCCGCTTCTAGATACCTATTTTCTTCTAGGTCCGCGCACGTGGTGGTTGCCGGCGGCGCCGGTGGGGCTTGGGCCGTCCATAATCAGGCTCAACGCAAAACCTGCCCTGATAGGGCGCCTCGGAGTACGCACCTACACCTGGACGGTGAACACGCCGCGGCAGATGCTGTGGTGCGCCGAACACGGCGTGGATGTTTTAGCGACGGACCTGCCAGACCTCGCGTTGGAGACGCTTGCGTCACCGCGCGAGGAACACTAGGTACGATTTCCAAGCATGGCACCTAGGAAACCAAAGAAGTCCAAGAAGAAAGAGGTTCTGCCCGAGGGCATGAGCCGCCGCGAGGCGAAGCTTGCGGCACGCGCCGCTGAGCGCGCACAGTTTGCAAAGGACCCGCGCCCGTACGGCGGGTTGGCAATGGAGACGGACCTGATTGCACTGCAGGAGTTCGTCCCGTCCGCCGTGGCAAAGGTAGAGGTCAAGGGCACCCCGGTCAACATTGTGACGGTGCTGCCGGGCGCTGGCGCGGCCATGGTCCGCCCAGAAGACCAGGGTAGTGAGCGTTTCGTGGCGCTGCAGGTCCAGTCCCATTCCCAGAACCCGCACCGCGACTTGGCGTACGCGCTGAACTGGGTGCTTGATGCTGAGCCGGGTTCCACGCTGGGCTCGACGGTTGCGGATGGTTCGCAGCCGGAGCTTTCCTCACTTATCAGCGCGGACGCGACCCTTTCCATCACCGAACACCAGGACTTCGGCTGGTGGTTTGCAGAGGGCACCGATGTCAGCCCGGAAATCCGCCAGGCAATGGCCCGCGCGAACGACGCTGTCTTGCCGTCCACACAGGTCAAGGCGGATGTTCCGGGTACTGCATGGTGGGTCAACCCGGGCGGCGGCAAGGCGCATATCCGCTGGGTGCGCCCGGAGGAGAACGAAAACCAGATGCTCAACGCCCTGGCACGCATCGCGGCTCGCGGTGAGCTGAACCTGGGCGAGGGCACCAAGTTCGCAGGCGCGTTCCGCACCCACGGCGTGGTTGTGCCGGTGTGGGACCTGGACCCGTCTGTAGACGCAGCCTCCTACGTTGATGCGTTGGTGACGCTGAACAAGGCGATCGAAACAGAGTACGCATCCGATGCCCAGCTCAACGCCGATGAGCGCAAGCAGCTGGACAACATCAAGTCCCGCCAGGTGACTATCTAGCCGTAGACCTTCGTGCCTGCCACCCAGGTCTGCCACGTGATTGGCATGCCCGGGCGGTAGGCCAGGTTGATGGCGTTTTCCGCATCCAGGATGTGCAGGTCCGCTGCCGCGCCGGGCACCAACGTGCCCTTTGCCGGACGGCCCTGGGGGTCTTTGCCGTTGCCTACGTTGTGGCGCAGCAACGCCTTAGCCCCTCCAGTGGTTGCGGCCTCGATCGCTTCGTCGAGGGTGAGGTACTGCTGCAGCACCGCGGTGGTTACGCAGAAGTTCATCGAAGACGTAAAGGACGTACCCGGGTTCAGGTTGGATGCAATCGCGATGGTCACGCCCGCATCCACCAAGCGCCGTGCCGGTGCGAGGTCCTCGCGCGTGGACAGGTCGCAGGCTGGCAGCAGCGTGGCCACGGTATCCGAACCAGCCAACAGCGCCACATCCTCATCAGAGATGTAGTTGACATGGTCCACGCTGGCCGCGCCCATCTCTACGGCAAGTTTGACGCCCGGGCCTTGGCCCAGCTGGTTGCCGTGCACGCGCACGCCAAGGCCAAGAGCCTTACCGGCCTCAAGCACGCGGCGGGACTGCTCCTCATTGAACGCGCCGCGCTCGCAGAACACGTCAATCCACTGCACGTGGTCCTTCACCGCGTCCAGCATCGGTCCGACAACCTCATCGATGTATTCTTCAGCATCCGCTCCCGGCGGCACCAGGTGTGCGCCCAGGAACGTCACCTCATCTACGTGGCGGGCGGCCACACGTGCTGCTTCCGCTTCAGATTCAACGTTGAGGCCGTAGCCGGTTTTCGTCTCAAAGGTAGTGGTGCCTCCCGCATGACCTGCGGCCACACGCTGCGCCACCAGTTTGTCTAGGCGCTCCTCACCGGCAGAACGGGTGGCCTCCATGGTCACCGCGATGCCTCCGGCGGCGTAGGACTCGCCGGCCATGCGCGCCTCGAATTCCTCAGCACGGTTGCCGTCAAACACCATGTGGGTGTGCGAATCCACCCAACCCGGCAACACCGCGCGCCCGCCAACATCCACGGTTTCATCCGCGTCCTTGGCCTCCGCGGGGGCTTCGGAGGTGGGGCCGACCCAGGTGATCACGTCGGCGTCGATAAGCAAGGAAGCTCCCTTGATCGTGCCCAGCTCAGAGACGGTCCGCAGCTCAGAAATACCGGTAATGAAGGTGCGCATGGATACCTTTCGTTGGGTGGGGTGGGGGCTAGTCGCGGGCGTTGAACTGCATCGGGATGCGCACGCCGCGCTCCTTGGCCACCTCGTTGGCGCGAGTGTAACCAGCATCAACGTGGCGGATCACGCCCATGCCCGGGTCATTGGTCAGCACGGCGCGAAGCTTAGCCTCCGCGAGCTCGGTGCCGTCTGCAACCGTGACCTGGCCAGTGTGGATGGAGCGGCCCATGCCCACGCCGCCGCCGTGGTGGATGGACACCCACGTTGCGCCACCCGCAACAGCCGTCATGGCGTTGAGCAGCGGCCAGTCCGCCACCGCATCGGTGCCGTCCAGCATGGACTCGGTCTCGCGGTAAGGAGAGGCCACGGAACCGGAGTCCAGGTGGTCGCGGCCGATAACAATCGGTGCCTTGACCTTGCCTTCCTTGACCAGGTTGTTGAAGATCACACCGGCCTTGGCGCGCTCGCCGTAGCCCAGCCAGCAAATACGTGCCGGCAGGCCTTCGAACTCCACGAACTCATCGGCCGCATCCAGCCAGCGGTGCAGGTGCTCGTTGTCCGGGAACGCTTCCTTGATGGCCTGGTCAGTGACCTTGATGTCCTCCGGGTCGCCGGACAGCGCAACCCAACGGAAGGGCCCAAGACCCTCGCAGAACAGCGGGCGGATGTAGGCCGGGACGAAGCCGGGGAACTCGAAGGCGCGGTTGTAGCCGGCCTTGCGGGCCTCATCACGAATGGAGTTGCCGTAATCAAATACCTCGGCGCCCTCGTCCTGGAACTCCACCATCGCCTGGACCTGCACGGCCATCGCCTCGCGGGCCTTCTTGGTAAAGGTCACCGGGTCAGCAGCAGCCTCGGTGTGCCATTCCGCCACGGTGTGCTCGGTGGGCAGGTAAGACAGCGGGTCATGCGCAGAGGTCTGGTCGGTGACAATGTCCACGGTCAGCTCGCCTGCGCGGTGGCGGCGCAGCATCTCCGGGAACACCTCAGCGGCGTTGCCTACCAGGCCGACGGACAGCGCACGCTTCTCGTCCTTCGCTTCGGTGACCAGCTTGATTGCTTCCTCAATGTCGGTGGTTACCTCATCCAGGTAGCGCTTTGCTTGCCTGCGCTTCAAGCGCGTCTCATCCACATCCACAATCAAGCACGCACCACCGTTGAGGGTGACGGACAGCGGCTGTGCGCCACCCATGCCGCCGCAGCCTCCGGTCAGCGTCAAAGTGCCGGCGAGTGTGCCGTTGAAACGCTTCTTCGCCACAGCGGCGAAAGTCTCGAACGTGCCCTGCAGAATGCCTTGGGTGGCGATGTAAATCCAGGAGCCGGCCGTCATCTGGCCGTACATCATCAGACCCTCGTCTTCGAGCTTGCGGAAGTGCTCCCAGTTCGCCCAGTCGCCCACCAGGTTGGAGTTGGCAATGAGCACACGCGGTGCCCACTCATTGGTCTTCCACACACCGACCGGCTTGCCGGACTGGACCAGCAGGGTTTCGTCCTTCTCCAGGTCCTTCAGCGTATCGACGATCGCGTCAAACGCCTCCCAACTGCGCACCGCACGCCCGGTGCCGCCGTAGACCACCAGCTCATCCGGGTGCTCCGCAACCTCAGGGTCGAGGTTGTTGTGCAACATGCGAAGCGGAGCCTCGGTTTGCCAGGACTTTGCTGTCAGTTCGGTGCCGCGCGGTGAGCGGACTTCGCGTGCGCCTTCGGACCAGTTCTTCGACATGGACGACTCCTTCGGTTCTCTAGGTCCCAACGTTGAGACTGTGGTTGGGACTGTGGTTTGGGTCACTATGAGGGCAGATTAGTGCCCTTACGTGGGAACCGACAGGGGTCGTGGCGTCGATTAGTCTGGCATGCGAGACGCCCGCGCGTGGTGGCTAGCGCTGGTGGCTAGTGCGCGAACAGCTAGCGCAGTTCGCCCACCGCGGCCTCGACGGCGGTGACAAACTTGCCGCTTTGCACCAGCTCCACGGCGTGGGTGATCTCGGGTGCGAGGAAGCGGTCCGTGCCCGGGCCCTCCACGCGGGTGCGAAGCAGGTCAACCGCGGCCTGCGTGCCCGGCGCGCAGGCGCCGTCGCGCATGTCCAACGCGCGCGCAGCGGTGAGGATCTCAATTGCCAGCACGCGCTGCAGCCCGTCGACGGCGCGGCGCAGCTTGCGGCCTGCCGCCCAGCCCATGGACACGTGGTCCTCCTGCATCGCGGACGAGGGGATCGAATCGGCCGAGGCCGGCATGGCGCAGCGCTTCAGCTCGCTGACAATGCCCGCGGCGGTGTACTGCGCGATCATGTGGCCGGAATCCACACCCGGGTCATCCGCAAGAAACGCGTTCAGACCACGGTTTCGTGCGGTGTCCAGGAAGCGGTCGGTGCGCCTTTCGCTAATGGACGCCAAATCCGCCACCACCACCGCCAAAAAGTCCAACACGTACGCAACGGGTGCGCCGTGGAAGTTGCCGTTGGAGGTCACGCGCCCGTCGAGGGCTACGACCGGGTTGTCAATGGCGGAGGCCAGCTCGCGCGAAGCCACCAGTGCGGCGTGGTCGACGGTGTCGCGGAAACCGCCCGCGACCTGGGGTGCGCAGCGCACCGAGTAGGCGTCCTGCACCTGCTTCTGGCGAAACTCCTCGGCGGCACGCGCCAGGATTTCGGAGCCATCCGCAACGGTGCGAATGTTGTACGCCGCATCCGCCTGGCCCGGGTGGGGGCGCAGCTGCTGCAAGTCATCGGCGAACACGGTGAGCGTGCCCGTAAGACCTTCCACCGTCATTGCGGTCGCAATATCGGCAACCTTCGCTGCTTCGCGCAGATCCGTAATGGCCAGGCACAGCATGCCCAGCATGCCATCGGTGCCGTTGATCAGCGCCAGGCCTTCCTTCTCCTGGAGCACCAGCGGCTCAATACCCGCCTCTGCCAGGGCTTCGGCGGCGCTGACGATTGGGCCGCCGCCGACACGCACGTCGCCCTCACCAAGCAGCGCGAGCGCGCAGTGCGCGAGCGGCGCCAGGTCACCCGAGCAGCCGAGCGAGCCGTACTCGTGCACCACCGGAGTGATGCCAGCGTTCAGGACTGCAGCGTAGGTTTCCGCCACGACGGGACGCACACCGGTACGCCCGGTACACAGCGTGGACAAACGAAGCAGCATGGTGGCGCGCACCACTTCCTGCTCTACCTCAGGGCCAGAGCCCGCAGCATGGGAGCGCACGAGTGACACCTGCAGCTGCTCGCGCAGTTCGTGCGGGATGTGGCGGCGGGCAAGCGCACCGAAGCCGGTGGAGATGCCGTAGACCGGAGTGGGGTCTTCCGCGAGTTCTTCAACGCGCGCACGCGTTTCTGCGATTGCTGCAATGGCCTCAGGGTCAATGGAAACCTTGGCGTTTTCACGGGCGACGGCGACAACATCTGCGATGCTGAGTGCGCCGATGCCTACCTGCACAGTGGTGGTCTGGTTCATGCGCCAAACTCTAGCGTTTATCAAAGAACTTCTGCTTCAAAATTTCTGCAGTTTCTTTCAAAGCGTCCACAAGCTGCTGTTTCTTCGCGTCATCGTTGCAAAGAGGGAATGTGACAGCAACCGCAGCGGCCGGCCGCTGGAGGTGATCAAGCACGGCAACGGCAATGCTTTCTTGGCCGCGGGCAACCTCTTCGATCTCGGTGGACCAGCCGCGCTCACGCACCTGTTCCAGCTGTTCCTGCAGGTCTTTGTAGAGCGGCCGGTTTTCAGAGGTGGCAAAAATGGCGCGCAGCTCAGACTCCGGCAGGTGTGCCAACATTGCACGCCCGGAGGCGGTACGCAGTGCCGGCAGCCGCACCCCCTTCACGGTGACAAGGGAGACCGCGCCGGGCGCGCGTGCTTCGTGGAGGTAGAGCACTTCCGTGCCTGCTAGACGGGATAAGTGGGTGGACCCGCCTGCCATCGCAGCGATCTTTTCCAGGGACTTTGCCGCCATGCGCACCAAGGGCTGCTGCGTGGTGTACGCCTGGCTCATCTGGTACGCCGCCAACCCCAAGCCGTAGGTGCTGGGGTGGTCAAGATGAACCACATATCCGGAATCTTCCAGTTCACGCAGCAGGTGGTAGGTGGTTGAACGCGGCAGGTCGAGTTCATGCATAATGCGCCGCGCGGAAATCGGTGTGTCCGTGCTTGCTAGCAGCGTCAGGATGCGCAGCACGTTGCGTGCGGCGGGTACCTGAGGCTTTTCCGTCATAGCGCGCAAGTATATCTGCGTGTATAAGCTGTGCCGCATGAATGCAGCAAGCACAGGTTCGGTGTGGCAGGGCCGCGCAGACGGTCCGCGATGGCACCACATTGTCACTACAGACATTCCCACTGGTGGGGTCGCCTTGGTTGGTTTTTGCTCTGACGAGGGGGTTCGTCGCAACGAAGGCCGCGTTGGCGCTGCCGCTGGCCCGGCCGCCCTTCGCGCCGCGCTGAGTGGTTTTGCGGTCCAAGAGCCCTTTTTGCTTGCCGACGCCGGCGATATCTCCACCCACGGCACCGACCTCGAATCCGCCCAGCGCGAACTCAGCGATACCGTTCGCGACCTCATCGCCGCAGGCAACCTTGTCGTTGTGCTGGGCGGTGGCCACGAGACGTCATTTGCCTCCCACCGCGGTGCCTACGAGGCGCTAGGGGACCTGCAGATTGTGAACTTTGATGCGCACTTTGACCTGCGCCAAGCAGACCAGCCGACTTCGGGCACGCCATTTCTACAAATTGCTGATCTCGTGGGCAAAGAAGCCTTCGACTACTCAGTCATCGGCATTTCCAAGCCGAACAACACGAAGGTGCTCTTCGATACCGCCGAGGAACTCGATGTGCGCGTTGTTTTAGATGAGGAGCTGCTTGGCCTTTCCCCGCAGCAGGCCGCCGATCAGGCGCTTGAGTCCGTGGCCGGTGACAAGCCGATACACCTGAGCATTGATCTAGACCTCCTGCCAGCGTGGGTGGCACCAGGCGTATCCGCCCCCGCTGGCCTGGGCGTTGCGCTGGAGCAGGTCTACGCCATGGTGAAAGCCGTCGCGTCCACCGGACGCGTTCGTTTGGTGGACGTGGTTGAACTCAACCCCACCTACGACATTGATGGGTGCACCGCCAAGGTGGCGGCGCGGCTTATAGAGGCGATTGTGGGGGCTTGCCACGTGGCGTCGACAAGCAAAAGCCCCTAGAACACTAAGTGCGCAACCGGCACGGTAATGACCACCGTGAGCACCACCCGGATGAACCAGATCACGACTATCTTGGTCACATTCAGCGGAATGTCGGTGGCCAGCACCGCCGGCACCATCGCTGAGAAAAAGAAGATCTGACTCACGCACACCACCGCAACGGTGAATTTGAGCACCATGTTGTCGGTGCCGGCGACCAGCGTGGCGGGCAGGAACATCTCTGCAAGGCCGGAGGCAAGCACGCCGGAAGTCGCCCACGGGTCAGGCAGGCGAAGCAGCCACACCACCGGGTAAAACACCACGCCAAGCGCCTTAAATACCGGCGTGTAGGTGGCAAGCGTCAGACCGATCACACCCACGGACATGATGCCCGGGATCACCTGCACCGCCATGGTTAAGCCGTCGCGGAAGTTCACCCACAGCACCTTCGGCAGGGACTCCGCGCGCGCCAGCTCACGCTTCGCCTCATTCCACGCAGCGCTTACACGGTTGCCGCTGATTTGCTGCTCTGGGTGCGGCTGCGCGCCAGGATAGTAGTCCTCAGACATCCGGCTAATGGGAGGAATGCGCACCATAATCGCGGTGACAATGAACGTAATAATAAAGGTCAGCCAGAAATACGTCAGCCAGTAATCCATCAGGTCAAGCGTCTTGGCAACAATGACCATGAACGTTGCAGAAACCGTAGAAAACCCCGCGGCGACGATGGAGGCTTCCTTGCCGTTGTAGTTGCCGGACTTATACATGCGGTCCGTAATCAACAAGCCCAAGGAATAGGAGCCGAGGAACGAGGCGACGGCATCAACGGCGGATTTACCCGGCGTCTTAAACACCGGGCGCATAATCGGCTGCACCATCACGCCAATGAATTCCATGAGTCCGAAGCCAACCAGCAGGCCAAGGAAGATCGCGCCAACAGGAATCAACAGGCCAACAGAGATCACAAGCTTGTTCAGAATGAACGGGCCAATGTCCGGGTTGTGCAGAAACGCCGGGCCGAAATCAAAGACCAACATCGCGCACAGCACGACCGCAAGTATGGAGAGGAAAGCGAAGATTGTGCGTGCGTAATCTTCCCTCCAGCGGCCGGAAACGAACTGGTAAATCGTGCCCGCAACGATGGCCGCAAGGGCGAGATAGCCGGTACCAGGGCCAAGCGTGGCAATAATCCAGCTGACAATGTGGTCCAACAGAATCGTCTTCTTTTCCCCAACGGTAAATGGGATGAAGAAGGCGAAAATGCCAATGCCCGAGTAGAGGAATAAACGCCACAGATGCGGCGCATGGACGGGACCAGAGTCAGTTGCTGTTGGGTTTGTTTCGGCGTCTATCTGCGCTTCCGGCATCGCGGGGATGTTTTTCACGTTATAGGCCGGGCGCAGTTTGCTGCGGTGAATTTGCTGGTGGTGGTTTTCCACGGACGGACTCCTTTCACAGGGTTTCCCGATTGTCTCGTGAAGTAGGTCACGAATGTAATGGGTTGTGAAATGCATCAGTCTGGTGACCGAGACAAAGAAATTTTCCCCAATGTGACCCGCGGCACACAGTTATGGCCTACATTCTCTAAATACGTATTCCCCGATACGTAACGCCTGGATACTTAAGGAGCGTCCGTGGAAGCATTTATCAATACCCTCAACGGGATCATCTGGTCCCAATGGCTGGTGTACCTCTGTCTTGGCGCAGGTGTGTACTTCACTGCAGTGACCCTGTTCATGCAGCTGCGCTGCATCCCTGACATGCTCAAGCAACTTCGCCACGGCGAAAGCTCAGAGGCTGGCATTTCCTCCTTCCAATCCCTGATGATCTCCCTTGCCGGCCGTGTCGGCGTGGGCAACATTGCCGGTGTGGCCACCGCGATCGCATTCGGCGGTCCGGGTGCCGTGTTCTGGATGTGGATCGTGGCGTTCTTGGGTTCCGCAACCTCCTTCGTGGAGTGCACCCTGGCGCAGATCTACAAGGAAAAAGACCGCGATACTGGTGAGTACCGCGGTGGTCCGGCCTACTACATTGAGAAGGCCTACTCCCACACCAAGGCAGCGCCGTTCGCGCTGGTCTACGCCATCATCTTCGCCATCTCCATGATTCTGGCAACCTCCTACTTCCTGCCCGGCATCCAGGCCAACGGTGTGGCCGCCGCCGTGGAGAACGCGTGGGGAATCAACGTGTGGATCTCTGCAGCGATCATGGCGATCCTGCTGGGCTTCATCATCATCGGTGGCGTGAAGCGCATTGCTAACTTCGCATCCATGGTCGTGCCGTTCATGGCGGCGATCTACATCATCCTGGCAATCGTGATCTTGTTCGTGAACGCGTCTGAGATCCCGCAGGTCTTCGGCCTGATCTTCCGCTCCGCCTTTGACCAGGAGGCAATCTTCTCCGGCATGCTCGGCGCCGCCATCGCATGGGGCGTGAAGCGCGGCATCTACTCCAACGAGGCCGGCCAGGGCACCGGCCCGCAGTCCGCTGCTGCCGCTGAGGTTTCCCACCCGGCAAAGCAGGGCTTCGTACAGTCCTTCGCGGTGTACATTGACACCCTGTTCGTCTGCTCCGCTACCGCGTTCATCATCATCTCCACCGACATGTACCGCGTGTTTGAGAACCAGACTGAGGAGGGCACCCCGCGTTACGAGGGCTCCCTGCCCACCGACGTCCCCGTCGGCCCCGGCTTTGTCCAGGAAGGTCTGAACACGCTGGCTGGTGGCTTCGGTCCGACCTTTGTGGCGCTGGCAATTATGTTCTTCGCCTTCACCACCGTGCTTGCGTACTACTACATGGCAGAGGTGAACTTCACCTACCTCAACCGCTGGGTAAAGAACGAGAACGCTCGTACCGCCATCATCTGGCTGCTGCGTGTCCTGATCATTGTCGCCGTGTTCGTCGGCGCAACCACCACCCCAGGCACGGCGTGGGCGCTAGGCGACATCGGTGTGGGCGCCACCGCATGGCTCAACATCGTGGCCATCCTCTTCCTGCAGGTCCCGGCCATGAAGTGCCTGTGGGACTACCGTCGCCAGAAGAAGGCCGGCCTGGACCCGCAGTTCGACCCACAGGCCTTGGGCATCCAGAACGCCAACTTCTGGGAGGAGCGCAAGGCGAAGATGGTTGCAGAGGGCACCTGGCCTAACGCAGTCTCCACGGTCTCCGCTGGTGCCGCTGGCTCCGCTGGTGCCGCTGGTTCCGCTGGTGAGCAGCGCTAGTAGCTAGTCGCCTCTCGCGGGGGATACGTTCCGCGGTCTAGACTTCTAGGCCATGGATAACCGGGAGGACCGTAGCCAGTACGTCTACGGCAAAGATGGCAAGCCGCTGCTGGACCGCTACGGCAGGCCAGTGCGTCGTCGTGATGCTAGCGGCGATTCCTCCCGGCGGACCTCGGAATACCGATCTTCGGAGTACCAGCCGCGACGCACACCGCACGAGCAGCGTGCGCGCCAGATCATGCCCGACGAGCTGCCGCAGCGCCCCGTTCAGCAGCGCCCCGTTCAGCAGCGTCGTGAGCCGGTCCCTATGCAGATCCACGAGCGCCCGCGGCCCAAACCGAAACCCCGCCCGCGGCCCAGGCGCAAACGTCCCGGCTGCGTCGGCTGCGGCAGCCTGGTCATCCTCACCGTCCTAGTGCTCTCCATCGTGGGCATGCTGCTTGCCGACGCCCGCCTAAACCGCACCCAAGCCATGCCCACGCAACAGGTAGCGAACACGGCTGGGACGAACTGGCTGTTCGTCGGTTCTGACTCGCGGACTGGCATGAGCCAGGACGAGATTGACCGCCTAGGCACGGGTGGCGATATCGGCTCCACCCGCACGGACACGATCATGCTGATGCATCTCCCCCGCGCTGGGCGAGCGACGCTGATGTCCATTCCGCGCGATAGCTACGTTGAGGTGCCGGGCTACGGCTACGACAAGATCAACGCCGCGTTCGCCTACGGCGGTGCGCCGCTTCTGGTGCAGACGGTGGAACAGTCCACGGGCCTGCGCATTGACCACTACGCAGAGATCGGCATGGGCGGTCTGGCCAACGTTGTGGACGCCGTCGGCGGGGTAGAGATCTGCGTGGCGGAACCGATCACGGACCCGCTGGCAAATATCAGCCTCGCGCCGGGTTGCCAGAAGATGGACGGCGCGACCGGCCTGGGCTACGTACGTACGCGCGCCACCGCGCTGGGTGATTTGGACCGTGTGGTTCGCCAGCGTGAGTTCCTCGCTGCGGTGATGAGCAAGGTGACGTCACCTGCAACGCTGCTCAATCCTTTCCGCATGATCCCCTTGATGTGGACTACGCCAGCGATGTTCACCGTGGATCAAGGCGACCACGTGTGGAGCCTGGCGCGAGTGGCGCTGGCCATGCGCGGCGGGGTGCGCACGGAAACGATCCCGATTTATGACTTCATGGATACGGACGTAGGCAATGTCGCCGTCTGGGACGACGCCGGCGCCCAAGCACTGTTCGACTCGCTGAAGTAGTGCCCCTCGCTGACGGCGCCCCTTCGTTGACGGTGTCTGGCCCCTCGTTTCAACAAATATGCATATGCATATATGCATGTTTGCAGGTCGCGGCTAATTTTCATTAACGAGTGCCTTATTGAAAAAACGCGCTGACCATTACTCATGCATATATGCATATGCATATTTGTGTTTTTGGGCGGGCTGAGGGTGCGGGGACACGGGGAATCGGTGGTGCGGGCTGGGGCGCGAGGCGCGGGGCAGGGAATCGGGGGTGCGGGGACACGGGGAATCGGTGGTGCGGGCTGGGGCGCGAGGCGCGGGGCAGGGAATCGGTGGCGCGAGGCAGGGAATCGACGACGCGGGACGCGACGCGACGCGGGCCGGGAGCGCGAGGACGCGGGACACGAGACGCGACGCGAGACGCGAGGCGACGCGAGACGCCGAAGACGCGGCTAGATCCCGAGCCAGCTCAAATCGAGGAGGGGGTAGAGGGAGAAGGCGGTGGCGTCGATAAGAAAATGGGCGATGATCAGCGGCCACACCCGGCCGGTGCGGATAAACCACGCGCAGAACACCACGCCCATCACGATATTGCCCAAGCCTGCGGAAATCCCCTGGTAGAGGTGGTACGAGCCGCGCAGTACGGACGAGGCGGCGATGATCTGCCACGGCCGCCAGCCGAGGTGGCCCAGGCGCGTCATTAGGTACATCACCACCACAACTTCCTCGCCGAAACCGTTGGCAAACGCCCACACAAGTGAGGTCGGGATCTGCACCGCATCTGTGGCGGGCACGACTACTTTGCTCAAACCCAAGTGCACCGCCGTCACATAAAACGCCAGGCCAGGAAGCCCGATTAGCGCAGCCAAGCCCGCGCCCCAACCCCAGTCGCGCCAGCGGGGCCAGCGCCAGCGGAACCGTGCAGGATCATCAACCCACAGCAGGTACCACGCGAGCGCGCCCCACGACACCAACACCAGCGCGGAGGTTACCTGCAGCGCTAGGTCCATCCAGGTGATGGACGACTGGGCGTCTACAAGCACGGTGGTTTGTTGGTTTAAGGGGGCGTTGAGGAGGGCGTCGATAAGCCGAAGCCCCGCCCTTAGCCCTGCGGTGCCGAAGGTGACGGCAAGGACAATGAGAATCTCCACTTTTACGCGCTGGCGCATGCGGCAATGCTAACGCCCATGAACTGCAGTTAGGCTTAGGCGCATGACCTCAATTGCCTATCTGGGCCCCGCGGGTACTTTCACGGAGCAGGCCGCGCGTGCCTTCGATCTACCCGACCCGCAGTATGTGCCGGTGGATTCGCCCGCCGCCGCGCTGGATGCGGTGCGCACCGGTGCTGCCGACAGGGCCGTTGTTGCCATTGAAAACTCCGTCGACGGCGCTGTGACCAGCACCTCTGACGCGCTTGTTGCTCCCGGCGTGCGTATTCTCGGCGAAACCGAGCTGGCTATCTCGTTTGCCATCATGACCCGCAAGGGCTTTTTGCTTAGCGACGCCACAACGCTGTCCACCCACCCCGTCGCCCACAGCCAAGTGAGCTCTTGGGTAGCCGAACACCTCCCGGGCGTGCACTTTGTGCCGGCAACGTCCAATGCTGCGGCCGCGCGCATGGTTGCGGACGGGGAAGCTGACGTAGCCGCCGCCCCCGAGCGTGCCGCCGACTTGTTTGACCTGGAGGTGCACGCCCGTGGCGTGGCGGACATGGACACCGCGCGCACCCGCTTCGTCCTCGTCGGACCCGAGGGCATACCACTTCCCGCGCGCACTGGCCGCGACCGCACCTCTCTGGTCTTCCAAACGCCCAACCAGCCAGGAACGCTGGTGGCAATGCTGCAGGAATTCGCTTCCCGCGGCGTGGACATGTCGCGCATTGAGTCGCGCCCAACCCGCACCGTGGCTAACACCTACAACTTCTTCGTGGAGCTGGTCGGGCATATTGAGGATGCCGAAGTGGCCGACGCCGTTGCCGCCGTAGAGCAGCGCGCAACGTGGTCGCGCTTTTTGGGAGCGTGGCCGCGATGCTGATTCTGCTGCGACACGGACAGACGTTTTCCAACGTTGAGCGCAAACTAGACACCCAGCTGCCGGGTGCCGCACTGACGGAACTGGGCCAAAACCAAGCCCGCGAGGCTGGTCAGGCGATCATGGAACGTTTCAACGTCTCCCGCGTGATCTCGTCCGAAGCGTTGCGAGCCCGCCAAACCGCCGCCCTCGGCTTCGGTGAAGCGTTCGGTGAGATCCCGGCGGTTGCCGGCCTGCAGGAAGTCAACGCTGGGCGTTGGGAGATGCTCAACTCCCGCGAAGCGCATACCGCGTACTTGACTGCGTTCCGGGGCTTCTACCAGCGCAATCTCCAAGCCGCTATTGAGGGTGGCGACACGCTAGATACCTTCCTCACCCGCTACAAAGCAGGTCTTGCGCCTTACCTGGAACTGGGTGGAACCACGGTTGCCGTCTCCCACGGCGGGGCGATCCGCGCCTTTGCCGCCAACGCCGCTTTTGAACGCGGAGTCAGCGCCGAATACGCCGAACAATCCCACCTGAACAACTGCCAGTGGGTCGTTCTCAACCCCGGCGACCCCTCACGCCCCTTCGGCGACTGGGACGTTGTGGAATGGGGCCACTACCCCCACCCCAACTCATGAAGCTCGTGCTCCTCTAACCCGAAGTAGTGGCCGACCTCATGTAAAACGGTCACCTTCACCTCATGGCGTAGCTCTTCGGCATCATTGCACATTGCCTCCAACGCGTCCTTGTACACAAATACCGCATCCGGCAAAAAGCCCGTGTGGTTCGCGTACTGCTCCGTTAGCGGCACGCCCTCAAACAAACCCAGCAGGGTTGGCTCGTCCTCGTTGAAATCCCTGGCCAAGACCACCATGTTGGTCATGTGCCGGGCAAACTCCTCGGGGATCGTATCCAGCGCGTCGTTGATCATTTCCTCAAACTCTTGCTGGCTTACCGGTTCCATCATCAGCTTGCCTGCAAGTGCTACTGCGCCTCGCGCAGGGGTCGGCGGTCGGGGCGTTCGGCGGGCGGCGCGGCGTCGATAAGCAAATGCTCCCTGCCCTGCGTAGCTGAACCAGTCAGCTCAGCGAAACCACCCTCCGGGCGCGAAAACACCAGCGCACAGTTCACGCTGCGCGAACCGCCATCCCAGGAAATCGGGTTCAGCGTGGTCCAGAACGGCTGCAAGGTGATGCGGTACAGGTTCTCCTCACCGCCCAAATAATCCTGCGCGGCCGTGGTACACACATCCGCCAAGTGGCGATCCTGCTCCTCAACACTTGGCGTATGATCCGGGAACACATTTGCCAGGTTCTCCGTGGACGTCACCTCCACCTGGTGCGGCTGCGCGCAATCAACGGCAGTCAGCGAACTCGACGCATCCACCGCCACGCACTGGCCCGGGGAAAACACACGCGCCTGGTCCTGATCAGCCACCTTTCCGCTGGTCATCACCACCCCGCCCGCGCGGTCCGTCTCCTGCAAACCGCACAACATGGTGCGATCGCCCTGCGCCCACGCACTCGCAGGTGGAAGGATCGGCGCGACGGAGAAACGCCCCGCCGGGTCAAAACGACCCTCCAGGTAACGCAGTGCAGCGGCGCCGCAGAGCTCCTCACGCAACTGCGCCTGGCGGGTGGTGCTTGGCATCGGCGCATCCGGGCCAAACTCAGAGGTAGGGTAGGTGCCCAAATCCTCCCGAAGCGCCACCTCAAAACGGTGCGGACCAGCGCAATCAGCCTGTTGGAAGTTGGCCACCGAACCGTCCTCGGCAACGTCCCACGTCAAGCAGGAGCCAGCGTCAGCGGACGTAAAAGACATGGCCTGGTTCGCCTGCTCACCCGGCATTGGCACGCTCGAGCTCTCCCACGAAAACGCGCCTGCAGCAACCGCACCCGCCAGCGTCGCAATAGTAAAAGCGCGCCTCAAAGCGGTGCGAGAAGAGCTGCCGGAAGCAGTAGAGGAAACCATGGCAGTAGATTAAACGAGCAAAACGGTAGAGTTGCAAGGTGTGATCGATCTCAAGCTAGTGCGCGAAAACCCGGACCACGTCCGCAACTCCCAGGTAGCCCGCGGTGAAGACCCGGCCCTGGTCGACCAGCTGCTCGCAGCCGACGAGGCACGCAGAGCCGCCATCCAAGCCGCCGATGAGCTGCGCGGTGAGCAGAAAGCCTTTGGCAAAAAGATTGGCCAGGCCTCCCCAGAAGAGCGCCCCGCGCTTCTGGAAGGCTCCAACGAGCTCAAAGCACGCGTAAAGGAAGCAGAAGCCTGCGAGGCTGAAGCCGCCGCAGAGGTGACGCGTTTGCAAACCGCCATCCCCAACCCCATCGAGGGTGCGCCCGCCGGTGGTGAAGAGGACTTCATCGTGCTGGAGCACGTCGGTGAAATCCCGGAGTTTGACTTTGAGGTCAAGGACCACCTGGATCTTGCAGAGCCACTTGGGCTCATTGACATGAAGCGCGGCACCAAGATCGGTGGCGCACGCTTCTACTACCTGACGGGTGACGGCGCATGGATGCAGCTGGGCATGCTCATGCTGGCCGCCCAGAAAGCCCGCGAGGCCGGCTTCAAGCTGATGATCCCGCCGGTGCTTGTGCGCCCGGACATCATGCAGGGCACCGGGTTCCTGGATGAGCACGATGAGGAGATCTACTACCTCGAGCGCGATGACATGTACCTGGTTGGCACCTCCGAGGTTGCGCTTGCCGGCCTGCACAAAGACGAGATCATCGACCTGTCCGACGGCCCGCTGCTCTACGCCGGCTGGTCCTCCTGCTTCCGCCGTGAAGCCGGGTCCTACGGCAAGGACACCAAGGGCATTCTGCGCGTCCACCAGTTCGACAAACTCGAAATGTTTGCCTACTGCAAGCCGGAAGACGCTGAAGAGATGCACCAGAAGCTGCTCCGCCTCGAGCGCGAGATGCTTGCAGCCGTTGAGGTGCCGTACCGCATCATCGACGTTGCCGCAGGTGACCTCGGCTCTTCCGCCGCGCGCAAGTTTGACACTGAGGCATGGGTGCCGTCCCAGGGCACGTACCGCGAGCTGACGTCCACCTCCAACTGCACCACGTTCCAGGCCCGCCGCCTGGCCACCCGTTACCGCGATGAGGACGGCAAGACGCAGATCGCCGCCACCCTCAACGGCACCCTGGCCACCACGCGCTGGCTGGTTGCCATCCTGGAAAACCACCAGCAAGCAGACGGCTCCGTAGTGGTTCCGGAAGCCCTGCGCCCGTGGGTGGGCAAGGACGTGCTGAAGCCCTGATGAATATGCGCCGATACCGCGGCTTTTTGGTTCCGCGCCTGTTCAACGACGCCAGCGCTCACAGCGATGAGGCGGCCGAGCGTTTCTACCAAGGCGCCGTGTCCGCCATCCGCCGCATCTTGGGGCTGATGCGCATTGAGGTCACGGTGGTTGGCGCTGAAAACATCCCGGCAACCGGCGGGGCGCTTCTGGCCGGCAACCACACTGGCTACATGGATTTCGCGCTCATGGGCACTGGCCCGCACGTGCGCAGCAACCGCCTCGTGCGGTTCATGGCCAAGAAGTCCGTCTTTGAGGTTCCGCTTTTGGGCCGCATTTTGCGAAAGATGCACCATGTGCCGGTGGATCGTGCGAAGGGTGCGGCGTCCATTAGCAGTGCTGTGGAGAACCTGCGCAACGGCAACCTGGTGGGGATCTTCCCCGAGGCGACGATCTCCCGGTCCTTTGAGCTGGCGCATTTCAAGACCGGTGCGGTGCGCATCGCGCGCGAGGCCGACGTGCCGCTGATCCCCACCGTGATCTGGGGTTCGCAGCGCATTTGGACCAAGGACCTGCCGAAGCAGCTGCGGGGCGTGCCGGTGATCATTCGTTATGGGGAGCCCGTGCCCCTGACCGGCGACGCGGAAGCCGACACCGCCGAGCTGAAGCGCCGCATGCAGCAGCTTCTGGATCTTTCGCAGGCCGAATACTCCGAGCGTTACGGCCCGTTCGGTGCGGAGCCGTGGCTGCCGAAGTCCATGGGTGGCACCGCCCCCACGATCGAGGAGGCCGAGGAGCTCTACCGCGCGGAGAAGGAGCGCAGGCAGAAGTGACACCCCGCATGATCGCCTCCGACATTGACGGCACATTCATCAACTCCGCAGGTCGCGTCACCCCGCGCCTGCGAGCCGTCGTTGCCAGAGCGGTTGAAGCGGGAGCATTTTTTTGCTTAGCGACGGGACGCCCCCACCGCTGGCTGCCCCCCATCACAGACCAGCTACCTTTTGCCCCAGTCTCAATCTGTGCAAACGGGGCAGTGATCTTCGACCCCGCGCGAGATGAGATCGTGCATGCCTTCGAGCTGGCCTCCAGCACAATGGCGGAGGTCATCGAGGCAGTGGCGCCCGTCATGTCGGACGTTATCCATGGATTTGGCGTGGAGCGTGTCGGGCGTGGCGAGGAATTCTTGATCACACGCGAGTACAACCCCGACGCGTGGGACGATCGCTTCGGCGTAGTCGACGTGGACGAGCTCATCGCCCAACCCGCCACCAAACTGCTCATACGCTGCGGATACTTAACGTCTGCCGAAATGTTCGAGCGCATCGCCCCGGTAGTCAACGCCGCCGAGGCCCACGTCACCTACTCCATGGACGAAGGCCTCATTGAGGTCTCATGCCCCGGCGTGAACAAAGCGTCTTCCGTTGCACTTCTTGCAGAGCGCTACGGTGTTGACGCTGCAGATGTGATCGCGTTTGGCGACATGCCTAATGACCTGGAGATGCTGACGTGGGCCGGGCGAGGCATTGCCATGGGCAACGCCTCGCCAGTGCTCACGTCAGCCGCGGATGAAGTTGCGGACACCAACGACAACGACGGCGTGGCCAAAATCCTCGAGCGCTGGTTCTAACCTTCCGGGCCCTGCGCTGGTTGCGCTGCCCTGCCTAACTCCGGCCCTGCTTGGCCCTGGCCCTGGATTCCACCCTGCTTGGCCCCTGGGCCTCAGCCTGCACTGGCCCAAACCCCGCCGCAAACCCCCGCCGCCCCAGCCCGGCTACTTGACATAACGTTTGTCTGCTAGGGGCGGAGGTGCGGCACTAGCATACAACGCAAAATAGGCCGAAAGTCTCTATATTTGACCAGCGGAAATGGAGGGGCGTTTTCATTGTCTGCTAGGGGAACGTCGCGCGCTCCTAGCAGATAATGAAAAGCGCGTGTGAAACTCACAAAGATGCGGTAGAAATAACCGCATGGGGGATTACACAAAGAAAAGAGAAGCCGAACTCGCACTGATTGCGAAAGTGGCGGGGCAATGTAAAACAGCAGTGATCACGGGGCCGGCAGCAGCACGCTGGATGGGACTCTCAACGCTCAAGTGGGTAGAGAAAGTGGACTTGGTTCTGCCAGGGAACTCGAGAACCTGGGGAGCTAAATACAGGGACAAGGTCTATCACGGTGGAATCCTCCGGGACGCGGAGACCTGCACCGTCAAGGGGGTCAAAAGCACAATCGGGGTCCGGGCGATGTTTGACACGTTCCGTTATTACGGCAGGTTGGACGCGTTGGTGCAGATTGAGTCTGCCAGGTGGCAGCACGCGCATCTCACGGTGGAGACGTTGCTGGAGAAAACGGAAGTATTGCCGCAGGCCAGAGGCATTAAACCGTTTAGGAGGTTGATTGAGGGGGCGGGGGAGACGTCGGCAAGCGTGCTCGAGACCTTGGTGCGTGACACGCTGCTGTGGGCGATCAAGCATGGCCGCCTGACGGGAGTGGAGACCATTGAGTTCCAGGTGGGGTATCAAATTGCTGATGAGCTGGGTGGCATCACAGCCGCGTGGGTGGACTGCATTATCAATGAGTTCATCGTGGTGGAAGCTGACGGCGCGGAGAAGACCAGCGGCGCGATGGGGGATGCGCTAAGCGCGTTGCGCAGTGAGCGTCATAGGGAGAAACAGCTGCAGAACAAAGGTGGCGTGTTTTTCCGCGTGGGCTGGGACGATGTGTTCAATCCAGGGATGATCCAGCAGTTGCAGGCCTTGCTCAATCAGTATCCGGGGGTTAGGCCGATGGATGGGCGGCTGGATATTGGGTTCCGGGAGTGGTCGAGGCAAATGGAGGCAATGTTCGCAGTATGATCTCCAATCATGCCGCTTGTTGCTGCCATTGATCAGGGAACGACGTCCACGCGCGTGTTTATTACGGATGACCACGGCCAGGTTGTCTCCCAAGCGCAGTTTGAGCATAAGCAGTATTTGCCCAGGCAGGGGTGGGTGGAGCATGACCCGGAGGAGATTTGGCGTAATACTCGCCGGGCGATTGTAGAGGCCTTGGCAAGCAAGGATATTGATGAGCGTGATGTTGTAGCGCTGGGGATTACTAATCAGCGGGAGACGGCGGTGGTGTGGGAGAAGGCCACCGGCAAGCCGATTTATAACGCGATTGTGTGGCAAGACACAAGGACGAACCATGACGGGGATCCGTATGCGTACCAGCGCAAGACGGGCTTGTTGCATAATTCCTATCCGGCGGGGCCGAAGTGGGCGTGGATCCTGGACAACGTCCCCAATGCGCGCGAGCGGGCGGAGCGGGGCGAGCTCCTAGTTGGCACGATTGATACCTGGCTGATCTGGAATCTTACGGACGGGGCGTTGCACGTCACAGACGTAACCAATGCAAGCCGTACGTTGCTGATGGATTTGCAGACGCTTAACTGGGACGAGGAATTATGTGAGGCGGTTGGGGTGCCGGTGGGGGTGTTGCCGGAGATTGGGGCGTCGATAGGCAAGATTGGCTCGGTGCGCGCAAGGGGACCGTTAGCAAACACGCCGATTACTGGGGTGCTGGGAGATCAGCAGGCGGCGCTGTTTGGGCAGGGGTGCCTGGAGGAAAACAGTGCGAAGATGACGTACGGCACGGGGCTGTTTATGGTGCTCAATACGGGTACGCAGCTCAACATCAGCGACACTGGCCTGTTAACCACGGTGGCGTACCAGGTTGCAGGCCAGCCGCCGGTGTATGCGCTTGAGGGGTCGGTTGCGGTGGGCGGTTCGTTGGTGCAGTGGCTGCGTGATCAGCTGGGCATTATTCGCACCGCCGCGGAGACGGAGACGTTGGCTGGCCAGGTGCCGGATAGCGGCGGGGTGACTATTGTGCCAGCGTTTTCGGGGTTGTTTGCGCCGCGTTGGCGTCCGGATGCGAGGGGCATTATTACTGGTCTGACGCGTTTTGTGGATCGCAGGCACATTGCGCGTGCGGCGCTTGAGGCAACGTGTTTGCAAACGCTTGAGGTGGTCCGCGCGATGGGTGGTGAGCCCACCCAGCTGAAGGTTGATGGCGGCATGACCAGCAATGATCTGCTGATGCAGATGCAGGCGGACATCCTCGGCTTTGACGTTGTGCGCCCGGCCAACATCGAAACCACAGTGATGGGGGCAGCCTCGGCTGCTGCTATGGGCATTTCGCTTATCGACGCCCCGTTTACCCTCGGCACGCCCACCACCTTCCAAAACGAAATGGCCGACCCCGATCGGGACCGGCTCATTGCGAAGTGGGAGGACGCCGTGCTGCGTTCCTACAACCAGGCGTAGGCCAGGCGTAGACCAGGCGTAACCCGCCGCCTGGAACCAGCGTTTAGTTCGTGATGATGTTGATGTTGCGCTGGGAGATGGAGTAGACGATCGCGCCACCCTGGAAGTCCATGCGGATTTCATCGTGGTTGGCGTTGCGCTGCGGCGTGATCGGCATGCCCAGCGGGCCTGCGTCGAGGCCTTGCTGCAGCCAGGCGTTGGCGATCTGGCCGACTAGGGTGTAGATCTCGCCGT
Source organism: Corynebacterium riegelii (assembly GCF_016728505.1). Taxonomy (GTDB): domain Bacteria; phylum Actinomycetota; class Actinomycetes; order Mycobacteriales; family Mycobacteriaceae; genus Corynebacterium; species Corynebacterium riegelii. The sequence goes on along the minus strand of NZ_CP068159.1, from coordinate 470,495 downwards.
CGGTGTCCTTCACGGCGAGGCCGTTTGCGTAGAGCGCCATCTGCTGGCCGCCAACGCCGGATACGGTGCCCGCGAGTTTGCCCAGGACAGGTTCGAAGGACTTCCACACGGTGGATGCTTCGGAGCTGCCAACAATCTCAAGGGCTGGGCCAATCATGGGGGTGACGTCCTGGACGGTGATGCCGGAGATGATCTCGGTGCCGCCGACGTTTTTGACCTGGTCGCCCAGCTGGCCGTTCTGTAGTGCGTAGATCAGGGCCACGCCGGCGATGGTGCCTACGACGGTTGCGATGGTGGCGGTGTCGCCGTCGGCAAGCTTGGTCAGTGTGTTGGCAACCTTAGTTCCAGTGCCGTTCGACGGGCTGGTCACCGTGGTGTTGGTGCCGTCCCTGTTCGGGATGGCCGGGCTGACGAACGAGCGCGACGCCTTGGTTGCGGTGTATTTCACCTTTGCTACTCGACGAATGTCGGGCAGTCTGTTGTACAACCTGTCACCCGGGCAGTCGCTGAAGTGGAAGTCACGGTGGGCGTTTACATTGGGGAAGTATGCGCCCTTGCCCGCGCCGTAGCGGGCGCCTGCGAAGCTGAAGTCTGCAGACAGGTAGCTGGTGCCCATCGGGTCGAAGCCTGCGACGGCAGCCTTCCAACCAATCAGTTCACCCATTGCCTGCAGGGACGCGGTGGTGGGTGCGGTCTTGGAGTAGTCGCCCATCATGGACACGCCCCAGGTGTTGGTGTTGAAGCCGCCCACGTGTGCGCCTTGGACTGCGCGGTCCAGGCCGCCGGCGCGGCCTTCGTAGATGTTGCCGTACTTGTCTACCAGCGCGTTGTAGCCGATGTCGCCCCAGCCACGGACGTGCGCGTGGTAGTGCTCGATGGAGCGGACAATGCCGGCGGACTCAGCGCGGGAGTAGTTGTTGGAACCTGCGGTGTGGTGCACGGTCACGGCCTTGACGGGCTCGGAGTAGTACGGGGTGTTCCTGCTTGTTGCGCCCCACTGTGCGCGGGTGATTACCTTCGGCATGGCGCGGGAGTAGGAATCCGCGGCCGGGGTGATCACGTTTTCGTCCACGCCGCCGTCAAGGAACACGGCTTGGATGTCCCGGGCCGTGGTCGGTGCTTCGGAGGCGGCGCGGCCGTCTTCGAGCAGGTCCACGTTGCCGGTGGAAACCTGGATGCGCTTGGTGCGCTCAACGAAGATCGGTTCGGTGCCGCTGGTTTCCACACCGGTGGGGGAGTCGTCGGGGTCCATTTCGAACCAGGGGCTCCAGGAGCCGTCGGCACGCTGGGAGCGCACGTAAGCGACGATGTCGCGTGGGCCCTTCCAGGTCAGCGCAACAACCGAGAACTCGCGCTCGCGCGTGAACTCTTTGACTACGCGGCGGACGGTGTCTTCCTCACCGGATTGGGTGCGCACCGCGGCGTCATCAACCGTGATGTTTGCGCCGGTGTCAAAGCTGGCTTCGTCTGCGTAGACGCCAGTGGCTGCCGGCGCGACGTTTTGTACTTGCAGAATGTGTTGGCCACCAAATGCAGCGGAGGCGACCATGGCCACCGCCAAAAGGACGGCGAACATGGGGTTGGCCCACTGTCGACGATGTTGCACGGTTTCACTCCTGTGGCTGATGTGACAATAGTTAATTGCAGGCTACCGCAACCTCAACCTTCACGTGAACCTTGAGACTTTGCGGCGTGTCGTGAAGCGTGGCGTCGAAAAGCAACTGTGCGAAAATGGCACCTATGACATATGACCTCATTGTTGTTGGATCCGGGTTTTTCGGCCTGACCGTGGCGGAGCAGGCCGCGAGCGAGCTGGGCAAACGTGTGCTGGTGGTGGAAAAGCGCAACCACATCGGCGGAAACGCATACAGCGAAAAGGAACCAGAAACCGGCATTGAGGTGCACAAATACGGTGCGCACCTGTTCCATACCTCGAACGAGCGCGTGTGGGAGTACGTCAACCGCTTCACCGAGTTCACCGACTACCAGCACCGCGTGTTTGCCATGCACGACGGCACCGCCTACCAATTCCCCATGGGCCTGGGTCTGATCAACCAGTTCTTTGGCAAGTACTACTCGCCGGACGAGGCTCGCGAACTGATTGAACAGCAGCGCGAAGGCCTCGACCCGGCGGCCGCAACCAACCTGGAGGAGCGCGGCATTGCGCTGATTGGTAAGCCGCTTTACGACGCTTTTGTGAAGCACTACACCGCAAAGCAGTGGCAGACAGACCCGACTGACCTGCCGCCGGAGATCATCTCCCGCCTACCGGTTCGCTACACGTTTAACAACCGCTACTTCAACGACAAGTACGAAGGCCTGCCGGTGGACGGCTACGCCGCCTGGCTGGAGAAGATGGCTGCACACGAGCTTATCGACGTCCGCCTAGACACCGACTGGTTCGACGTCCGCGACGCCATCCGCGCCGAATCTCCCGACGCCCCGGTCGTCTACACCGGCCCGCTGGACCGCTACTTTGACTACGCCGAAGGCCACCTCGGCTGGCGCACCCTCGACTTCGAGCAGGAAGTACTGGACACCGGCGACTTCCAGGGCACCTCTGTGATGAACTACAACGACGCGGACGTGCCGTACACCCGCATCCACGAGTTCCGCCACTTCCATCCGGAGCGGCAGGATAGTTATCCTGCCGACAAGACCGTCATTGTGAAGGAATACTCCCGCTTCGCTGAGGGCGACGATGAGGTGTACTACCCAATCAACACCCCGGAAGACCGCTCGAAGCTGGAGGCTTATCGACGCCTCGCCGCAGCCGAGTCCCGCGAAAACAAGGTGCTGTTCGGTGGACGTCTTGGCACCTACCAGTACCTGGACATGCACATGGCCATCGGCGCAGCGCTGTCTGTGTTTGATAACCATGTACGTGCCTACTTTGAGGACGGCAAGCCGATCGACCAGCCGCGCGGCCACTAGGAGCAACGAGTGAGCATTGAGATTTTCGTCCACCCCGACTGTCCTGACTGCACGGATGTCATCGCGCGGTTCAAGGCAGATCCGCAGGTGTTCGGTGACGCCGAACTTCTCGACGTCACCGACCTGCGCAACCTCAAACGCTTCCTCACCCTGCGCGATTCACTCGACGGGTTCGCCGACGTCCGCGCCACCGGCAAGATTGGTGTGCCGTCCAATGTGATCGACGGCACGACGGTCGAGTTCCCCGGCGAGGTGTAGCCGCATCCTGGCCGACTCCAGCTACGCGGGCGTTAGGGGACTACGTTAGGGGACTACGTACCTCAACATTTTCCTTAGGCTAGGCAACCCTATATAGTTTGCGGCGTGAGTTTCAGGCCTTTCCTTGCAACCGTCGTCCGCAGTGAACGCGTCGCACCGAACTTCCAACGGGTGACGTTCACCGGGATCGACGCTATGGGGCCTGCCGTACCCATCAGGGATTTGCGTATCAAACTGCTGATCCCGCCCGCCAGTGGAGTGCTGAGCCTCCCGGAGGAAGGGTGGTGGGACGCGTGGCGTGCGATGCCGGAGCACACGCGCGGGCACCTCCGTACCTACTCGATTCGAAAGCTCCGGCGGTATGCCGATGGCCCGGATGAAGTGGATGTGGACTTTGTTCTGCACAATGACAATCCCGGTCCAGCCTCGGCGTGGGCGCAAGACGCGCAACCTGGGCAGCAGCTCCTGATAATTGGACCAACTCGCGATGATGACTCCGGGGTTGGCATCGAATTCAATCCGGGGTCTGCAGCAAGGGCCTGCCTCTATGGTGACGAAACCGCGCTTCCCGCAATAGCCCGCATTTTGGAAGATTGGCCCGAGGGCCTCGCCGGGTCTGCTGACATTGAGGTACCGGCCGGCAACCACTTGCCCATCGACGCCCCTGCACAGGTCGACGTCCGCTGGCACTTCCGCGAACACGATGACGTCGATTACGGGGACTTGCTTCTTACGCAACTGAAAGACGAGGTTGATTCCCGCAGCGCTGCTGTACCTATGGGAGCTGGGAAACCTGATCTCGTAGATGAAGTCTCGCATGACGAGGTCTGGGAGACACCCACGTACTCCAGCAGTGGTGAATCCATAGCTTCCGCTTTGGATGCTGCAGGGCATACCTATTACTGGATCGCAGGGAAGAATACGGCCGTGAAAGCGATGCGGCGACTGCTGGTGAGCGAGGTGGGTGTACCTCGCCACCACGTGTCGTTCATGGGGTACTGGCGTTAACGGGGGTACAGCGTGAATAGACACGTAGGGTTTGTTGTTTTCCTTGCGGCTTCTACCGTGTGTGCAGCACTGCTGTCTTTGTTGTTCGGGGCGCGCGAAATGGGATTCGGGGCAACGCTGAGCGCGGTTCGTGATGGAATCGTGCTGGCATTCCCAGGAGGATCCGAACGACTTGAGGCGTCCAGCGACGAGGCGAAGATCATCGCGCAACTTCGAGTTCCGCGCACCCTGCTCGGCCTGTTGGTGGGGGCAGCGTTGGGTACGGCGGGCGCGCTGCTGCAGGGTCACACCAGAAATCCGCTTGCGGACACAAACCTGCTGGGCGTCGGTCCCGGCGCGGCTCTTGCAGTGGCAGCAGCCATTTCCTTTCACGGCTCAATGTCAGTATTGGGCACTGTTGGGGTGGGATTCCTCGGTGCAATACTTGCGGTGGCGCTCGTGTTCGTGCTCAGTATGAGGAGCCTGGGATCTACGCCGATCATGGTCGTGCTCGGAGGTTCTGCGCTGGGTGCGGTTTGTAGTGCGCTTACTAGCGGCATTGTGCTGACGAATACGCAAAGCCTCAATGAGATGCGGTTTTGGACAGCGGGCGCTATAGCTGGGCGCGACATGCAAGTGGTCGCGGTGCTTGCCCCGGTGATACTCCTCGGGCTTGTGCTCGCCTTTGGCACGGCACATCAGGTGAACCTCCTGAACTTGGGAGACGACGTGGCCAGTGCACTTGGCGTGAGAGTGAACATCGCGCGGGCCGTGGGCATCATCGTGGTTGCATTGCTCACTGGTGCCGCGGTGGCTGGCGCGGGCCCGATCGGGTTCGTCGGCCTGGTCGTTCCGCACCTCGTGCGCGCCGTTACGGGGCCAGATTACCGCTGGGTGCTGCCGTGTTCCGCGCTGGCTGGGGCCTCGCTGCTGTTGCTTGCCGACGTTATCGGACGCATCATCGCACGGCCCGGCGAATTGCAGGTGGGCATCACGCTCGCCTTCGTTGGCGCCCCATTCGCCCTGTACATCTTGCGGAAAGGGGCGAAACTGTGATGCGGGTTTTCGTGACGAATGGTGTCCTTGCGGTGTTGGCTCTCGCCGCGGCCCTTGGGGGTGTCATGGTCGGAGACTTCGAGCTTACGGTCCGGGATATTGTTTCTGCGCTCATGGGCCAAACCACGGAATTGGCTCGTACGGTGATTCTTGAGTGGCGTCTGCCGCGGGTAGTGACAGCTTTGGGAGTAGGAGCTGCGCTGGGTTTTGCGGGGGCGATCTTCCAGACCATCACGAGGAATCCTTTGGCAAGCCCAGACATCTTGGGCGTCACCTCGGGTGCCTCCGCTTTCGCATTGACTGCGTTACTTGCTGGTGGAAGCTCCGGAATGCTGCTGCATGTACTGGGGGTCCCGCTCAGTGCGTTTCTCGGTGGATTAGTGGTGTCCGCGGCAATCTGGTGGCTGAGCCGTGGCGCGGGGCTCGGGTCTTTCCAGCTTGTCTTCGCCGGGATCATCATCAACGCGTTAGCGATGGCCTACAACTCGTTCCTGCTCGTTCGCGCCGACTATCGCGATGTGGGCAAAGCGCAGGCGTGGATCACCGGTTCGGTGGGTTCTTCGAACTGGCGCGATGCCCTCGCTGTGCTTATTGCTCTGGCAGTTGTTATTCCACTCTTGCGGTGGGCAGCCTTCAACCTTCAGGCGCTCTCTTTAGGCGAGGATACGGCTGCTGGCCTCGGGGTGGAGCCCCGGCATATGCAACTCATCCTCATGCTCATGGCTGTAGTACTGGCATCGATGGCTGTCGCAGCCTCTGGTCCGATAGCATTCGTGGCGTTTGTTGCGCCACAGATCGGACGCAAGATCACGCAAGCAGCGACGCCGCCTTTAGGAACAGCAATGCTCGCTGGCGCGGCGATCGTGTCCGGCGCTGACGTAGCGGTACGCATCTTGGTGCCCGGGAACCTGCCGGTGGGGATAGCCACAACCGCGATTGGTGGCACAGTACTGCTCTACACGCTGCTGCGCGCAACACGAAAGGTGTCCGTATGATGCTTCAAGTTCGAAATCTCAAGGTGAGTTATGGCGCTACCGTCATCGTTGATGGCATTGATCTCGACGTGCCTCAAGGCGGCGTCACCACACTCATCGGTCCGAATGGTTGCGGCAAGTCAACGCTGTTGCGAGCTGCCGCTGGGCTTATTGCATGCGATCGCGGCACGGTCACACTGAACGGCGTGGACACGGCGAAACTGAAGCGCCGCGAGATTGCGCGCCAGCTTGCAGTACTGCCACAGACACCTGTTGCCCCCGAGGGGCTGACGGTCCGCGATCTGGTGAGCCGCGGACGCCACCCGCACCAGTCCTGGCTAAGGCAAGCCTCTGCTGAGGACGCGCGTGCGGTCGATGCAGTGATGGAGCTGACCAATATTGCGGAGTTTGCAGATCGTCCGCTCGAGCGGCTTTCTGGCGGACAGCGCCAGCGCGCCTGGATCGCGATGGTCTTAGCGCAGGACACTCCGCTTGTGTTTTTGGACGAGCCAACGACATACCTCGACTTGTCCCACTCCGTCGAGGTCTTGTCGCTCGTACGTCGCCTCGCTGATCAGGAGGGGCGAACTGTGCTTATGGTGTTGCATGATTTGAACCTCGCGGCACGCTACTCAGATCAGCTGATCGTGATGCAGCGCGGCGAGGTTCGTGCGGTCGGTGCGCCTGCCGAGGTGGTCACGGAGTCTTTGCTGAGCCGCGTTTTTGATCTCCCCGCGGTCGTGGCGTCAGACCCAGTGAGCGGCGGCCCACTGGTCGTCCCCCGGTAGGCACCCGCCCCCTGAAATGCCTAGAGCTGTTTCTTGATCTGCTCGATTGCGTACGGGATCGTGAGGGGGTTTGGCATGCTCATTGCGTTGGCAGTATCGGTGTCTAGCCAGTAGACCCCGCCACGCTTGTTGACATCAAGATCCATGAAAGCCTCGTTGTTCTTCAGCGCATCGATCGCGCCGTAGTAGTCCAACACGAAGAGGTAGTCCACGTCATTGAAGTCAGCGTAGTTCTCGGGGGACCAATCGAGGAAGAAGCTGGAGCCATCGCCGTTGAACTTCTCTGGGATCTTGAAACCAAGCTTTTCGATGAAAGCACCGCGGCCATCGCCTGAGGTGTACACGCCGAGCTTCCCGTCGTAGGGCATGCCGATTACTGCTGTTTTGCCCTGCAATTCTGGGTGCGCTTCGCGGAAGTCTTTGAAAGCCTGCTCGGAATCGGCGATGAGTTTTTCGCCTTCGTCTTCCTTATTCAACGCTTTGGAGATTTCCTTGATCTGTACATCCCAAGGTACTTGCCAATCCGGGTACTCATCCGAGTGGAAAGTCGTCGGTGCGATCTGCTCGAGCAGCGCCTTCTTGTCTGCTTCGAGACCGCTGTTGACCGCGATAATCTTTGTCGGGTTCAGCGAAGCCACTTGTTCGGCAGTGTCGGTGCTGAATTCGGTGGTGGTACCACGGATTGGGTTTGGCTCGACAGTGAGCTTGTCCTTGGCCCACGGCCCAAGTCCGGAGGGATCGCCCGAACCTTCCTGTTCCCAGGTGGCGTAACCGACCGGTTGTTCGCCCAGGGCAAGGATCGTATCGACGTCGCCGAGGCCTATTGTGACGATGCGCTCGTCTGCCCCGTTGGCATCGGAAGCTTCTGGAGCAGCTGTCGGGGCGCCTGCGCCGCTGGAGCAGCTGGCAAGCATGAACGCCGCGGTGAGAGTGGCTGCGGCTGCCTTGAAGGGACGAGAGCCAAAGAGTGCCAAGATTACGCCTTTCGTAGGTAAAAAGAAACTCAAGTTAGGGCTGCCTAGCCTAACGAAAGCATTCTACGGTATGCCTCAGCTCGTGAGCAATCTCCTTCTACGTGCTTGGAACGGGAGCAACACACATCGAGTCGTTGGGTACGAGCGGTGGGATGACTGTTAGCGCAGCGCTGTCTGTGTTTGATAACCACGTACGTGCCTACTTTGAGGACGGCAAGCCGATCGACCAGCCGCGCGGCCACTAGGAGCTCACTGCCACCCCGTTTGCACTAATCTGGCGCGCGTGGCGCGTGAACGTAATCAATTCCGCATGAGCCGCCAGGGCATGAACGCGTTTCTTGCCCTGCCAGCGGCTCCTGTTTTGATGGTTGTGATCGGCTCGCTAGGCACGCAGGCCGCTGCCGTTTTGGTAAGAGACCTGCTCGAGCCTATTGGCGCGCCGGGTGTGTCCGGCCTGCGCATGACGGCCGCGGCCGTGATCATGGTGTTGTTGTTCCGTCCGAAGCTGAGCGGCATGACCCGCGCCCGGGCGATCAACATCGCGGTCTACGGCGTGACCATGGGCATGATGAGCGTGATGATTTATGCGGCTATCGCCCGCCTGCCCCTAGGCGTTGCCGTCACCATCGATTTCCTCGGCCCCTGCGTTGTGTCTTTCCTGGGGCTGAAGATGTGGCGCTCCCGCTTGTGGGCCATCGCCGCGTTCGTGGGTGTGGCGTTGATTGCGAATCCATCGAATGATCTGGATCCGCTCGGTGTTGGCTTTGCTGTGGTCGGCGCCTGTTTCTTCGCTGGTTACACGGTGTTCGCCGAGCGTATGGGGAGCACCGAAAACGGCAGCATGTCGGACCTTGCCTTGTCTGTGGTTGTTGCCGCGCTGATCCTTGCTCCTTTCTCAGTTCGAGCAGTTCCGCTTATCGACGCCCCCGTGTGGGTCACCATCGTCATCTCCGGGTTCATCGGTGCGGTGATTCCGTATGTGATGGACACCATTGCGGCGGGGATTGTCTCGGCGGCGGTCGTCGGTACGCTCTTTGCCCTAGATCCGGTGATTGGCGCGATCTTGGGCTGGGCGTTTTCCGGCGACCACCTGACCTGGTCCATGGTTACAGGCATTGTTCTGATCGCAGCCGCCGGTGCGGTGATCACGTGGCGCGGGGCTCAGGAATCGCGGGCGGCGTGAGTTGCGAGAGTAAAGCGGTGAGTAATAAACAACTCTGAACAACTCCAAACAACTATGGTGAACTGCGAAAATAGTGCATTTACTGGGGTGTTTTGAGGTGAAGTTGTTTCAGAGTTGTTTGGAGTTGTTTCAAACAACTCTCCAACAACTCTCCGGCTCCGGCCGGTTGAGCTACCCAGCGACCGGCACAAACGTCGAGTACGTCGCCGTCTGAGACGAAACCGGCCAGCGTGCGGTCGTCGCTAAGCAGCGGCGCGCCAGAAATCCGCTTGTCTACGAACATGTGCAGCGCCTGGCGGATTGTGTCGTTTGGTGACAGGGAGTAGACGGCCTCCTGTGGGCTTGGCTCGGTAGTGGTTTTCGCGCGAGTTCCCGTCCACCCCAGTACCGTGGCGATTGCGGCGAGCACGAACAGGACTGCGCCGAGCCCAGAATTGTCGGCATGTACAGCACGGTGATCAGCCATAGTGTGTCTTGGGCCATGGCTCTTGACGGCGCCAACGCGAACACCGCCAACAGGCTTCGGTGGCGTAATCAGATTTACGTGCAGCTCTTCCCGGCAAACCGGGGGCACACAACATGTCTCGTATTCCAGGCCGAGCAAAGACTATAGCTTATTGTGTCAACGCGGGTTCTAAAATATTCCGGTGTGGGAACATTTATCGCGCTGATCGGGCTGCTGCTAGCCACCGTTTTCGTTGCTGCGATTGGTGAGCGCACCGGCATCCCCTGGCCAGCGCTCCTGACCATTGTCGTGGTGCCGTTTATTTTCATCCCGGGCATTGACACGGTGTCTATTCCCCCGCACCTGATCTTGCCGATCTTCCTGCCGCCCTTGTTGTGGTCGCTGGCGAGGCGCACGAGTTGGGGCCAGATCGCCTCACAGCTGAATGTGGTGCTGACCATGAGCGTGATCTTGGTGTTCCTCACCATCGCGGCACTGACCGCTACGGCGATGTGGATCCTGCCGGGACTGAGCCTGGCCGCTGCAATGGTGATCGCTGCAGCGATCGCCCCGCCAGACCCGGTGGCCGTGGAAGCGGTCGCAGGTCCCGCCGGTATCCCGAAACGTATTACCGGAACGCTGCAGACGGAGGGCTTGTTTAATGACGCCGCCTCCATCGTCACCTTCAACATGGCCATGGCCGCAGTGGTTGCGCATGGCGAGGTGGACTTCACCAAAGGCTTCTTTGAGTTCCTCTACGCCGCGGCGGTTGCCGTGGTGGTGGGCTTGATCGTGGGCAGACTAGCTGCCCTGTTTGCTAACTCCGTTCCCGATTCGGTGATCCGTACGGCGTTTACCTGGGTGCTGCCGTTTGCCATCTACGCAGGGTGCGAAGCAATCCACGCTTCAGGCGTGATTGCGATTGTGATTGCAGCGGTGGAATTGTCATCCCGCTCCACCATGACCGCGGAGGATCGCCTGACCGGTCACTCCTTCTGGGCCACTGTGGAATTGCTGTTCACCGGTGTTGCCTTCGGCCTGATCGGCATGAGTGTTCGCGACGCTATTGATGACGCAGGTACGTCCATCTGGGCCGCCGTGCAGGTTGGCGTGGTGCTCTCCATCGTTGCGTTTGCAGTGCGGCTGGTTTGGATGTGGGTGCTGTACAAACTCAATCAACGCAAAGGGCGCACCCGCATTGCCCCGCTTCGACTACAGGAAGTACTGCTGATGGCGTGGTCCGGCATGCGCGGCTTGGTCACCCTGGCGCTGGTGCTGGCTATTCCGCCCTCAGCCACCGAGTACCACCACGAGCTTTCAGTTATCGCGTTGACAGTATTGACGTGCACGATGGTGGTACCCGGCTTGCTGTTGCCGTGGCTCGTCGGAAGGCTTGACCTGCGAAAAGCGCCCGATGCAGACCGGGTGTACGAGGAGCTGAACCAACGGGCCTACGCCGCGGCGCGCCGGGCAGTGCGTGAGCACGGGCAGGAGCACGCGCCGGAGGCTTACGCCATGGTGCAGGACTGGCTGGAATCCATCGCGGACAAACGCCTGCTGGATTCTGAGACCACCGACGAGCGCATGGCCACCTTTGAGCGTGCCCGCGAAAGTGCCCTTGAGATGCAGAGAGTTGCGCTCAAAGCCGCAAGTCGTGAGCTGCACAAGGCACGCAGGGAGCGCCGGTACGACCCGGCAGATGTTGATGCGGTCCAAGCGGATCTGGATCGCGTGATCCTTGGTACGAAGCGAAGCGTGCTGGCGTGCCCCAGCCAGGTCATCAAAATGGAGCGCGAGCAGCGCTAGCCCCAGTTGCGCTTGTACTCGGCGTCCCAATCCACGCCGGAATCCGGAATGTCGGTGCTTAGCGGGTCGTAGCCGCCGGGCTGAATGCCGGGCTGAATGTCAGGCTGGTCGCCGGCCTGGTTGCTGGCCTGCACACCTTTGATGATGAACAGCGCACCGCCGATAGCGCCGGCGATCGCGGTGAACACGGCGGTGGAGCCACTCAAAAACACAACCGCCGCAGCGCACAGCACGATCAACGCGACGCCGATGGCGTAGTCCCTCCCAGAATTCTGCATGGTGGCGAGATTACGCCTTTTCAATCACCGCGGCCAAGCCCTGCCCGCCGCCGATGCACATTGTGATCAGAGCACGCTTGGCGTCAGTGCGCTGCATGCGGTGCGCTGCGGTGACCAGCATGCGGGCACCGGTGGCGCCAACCGGGTGGCCAAGGGAGATGCCGGAGCCGACCGGGTTGACGCGGGGGTCATCTTCGGAAATGCCCCATGCGTCCAGCACGGCCAGCGCCTGGGCGGCGAAGGCCTCGTTGAGCTCGATGAGATCAATGTCATCAAACGTCAGGCCCTCGCGGTCGAAGACCTTCTTGGTTGCGGCAACAGGGCCGATGCCCATGGTCTCAGGTGCCACGCCTGCGACAGCCCAGCCGCGCAGCACCGCTACCGGGGTCAAGCCAAGCTCCTCGGCCTTTTCGCGCGTGGTCACGATCATGGCTGCCGCGCCGTCGTTCTGGCCGGAGGCGTTGCCAGCGGTCACAGTGGCGCTCTCAATCTTCTTGCCCATTACCGGAGGCAGCTTGGCCAGGGACTCCACGGTGGTGTTAGGGCGGATGTGTTCATCCTTGTCCACAATGATCGGGTCGCCCTTGCGCTGCGGGACGGACACCGGCACGATCTCAGCGTCAAAGTCACCAGCCTCCTGGGCTGCTGCTGCACGACGGTGGGATTCCGCAGCAACCTTGTCTTGGCGCTCACGAGTGATCGTGTACTCCTTGCGCAGGTTCTCAGCGGTTTCGATCATGCCGCCGGCGATTGGGTGGTGCTTACCGCCGGCCTTTTCGCGACCTTCCTGCAGGCGGTCCGTTAGCTCCATCGAGCCGCCCTTGGCGCCCCAACGGATCTTGCCGTCAACGGTGTACTCAGTGTTCGACATGGACTCAGCACCACCGGCAATGATCAGGTCTGCCGCACCAGATGCGATGTGCGCAGCCGCGGTGGTAATCGCCTGCAGGCCGGAGCCGCAACGGCGGTCCAGCTGCATGCCCGGCACCTCAATACCCAGCTCGGCGTCCAGCGCAACGATGCGGCCCAGTGCGGGTGCAGCGCCGTTGGGGGATGCTTGGCCAAAGATAATGTCATCAATATCGGCACCGGAGATACCGGCTTCTTCGATCACTGCCTTGACCACGGTGGAGGCCAACTCCTGCACCGGGACGCCTACGAATGCGCCGCCGTAGCGGCCCACAGCGGTGCGCTTCGGGTTGCAGATCACAATGTCAGACATGTTCTTCCTCATTTCTTGGTCGTAATAATGTCGTTGGAAATGGCACTCGCTGCTTCCTTGAGCGGCGGCAACAGCGTTTCCCGCAACTGGTCAACCGAATACGCTGCAGCGTGTGCCGAAACGTTGACCGCCGCAACCACCTCACCGTGGGCGTTGGTTACTGGGCAGGCCACCGAGCGAAGGCCAAGCTCTAGCTCCTCGTCCACGATGCAGTAGCCCTGCTCGGCAGCCTTCTGGATTGCTGCTTGAAGCTCGTGCTTGTTGGTGATGGTGCGCGGCGTGAGGTGTTTCAGCGTCACACCAGCCAAGTACGCATCCAGCTCCTGCTCGCTTAAGCCGGACAGCAGCATCCGACCCATGGACGTGGCGTGCGCCGGGAAGCGCGTGCCGATGGTGATGTTCACGCTCATGATCCGGTTCGCCGCCGCACGCGCCACGTACACCACGTCTGTGCCATCCAAAACGGACGTGGAGCACGATTCGTTCAACTGGTGCGACAGCGCTTCCAGGTGCGGTTGGGCGATTGTGGGAAGTCCCAGGCTGGACAGGTAGGAGTAGCCCAGCTCCAGGGTTTTGGGGGTGAGCCAGAACACGGTGCCGTCGGTACGCGCGAAGCCCTCTGCAACCAGTGTGTGCAGGAAGCGGCGCGTGGTAGCGCGCGGCAGACCGGTGACCTCCGCAACTTGGGCGAGTGTTTGGCGTGGGCGAGTGCCGTCGAACGCGCGGATAACCGCAAGTCCGCGGCTTAAGCTTTGGACGAGTTGTACGTCACTCTCTGTCATGATTGTGAGCCTACCTCATAAAGTTCACATTGTGAACCCTTGTGCAACACGCGAACTGGCGTTAGGATGGCCACATGATCAACAAGGTGGTTTCTTCAGCGGAGGAAGCGGTCGCTGATATTCAAGACGGTGCATCGATTGCAGTCGGTGGCTTCGGGCTGGTGGGCATCCCCGCCCGGCTTATCGACGCATTACGTGCCCAAGGCGCCCGCGACCTCACAATCATTTCCAACAACCTGGGTACCGACAGCTTCGGCCTCGGCCTCCTTCTGGCAGACAAGCGCATCTCGCGTTCCATTGGTTCCTACCTGGGCACCAACAAGGAATACGCACGCCAGTACCTGGAGGGCGAGCTGACCGTGGAGTTCACCCCGCAGGGCACCCTGGCTGAGCGCATGCGCGCCGGCGGCGCTGGCATCCCGGCGTTCTACACCAAGGCAGGCGTAGGCACCCCGCTGGCCGCCGGTGAAATCCCTACCCGCTACAACCCGGACGGCACCATCGCCGAGTACTCCAAGCCGAAGGAGCTTCGCGAGTTCAACGGTGAGCAGTACGTGATGGAGACCGCCCTGACTCCGGACTTCGCATTCGTCCACGCGGCAAAGGCGGACCGTTACGGCAACCTGGTGTTTTCCAAGACTGCGCAGAACTTCAACCCGGATGCAGCCGTGAGCGCCAAGATCACGATCGTGCAGGCAGAAGAAGTTGTAGACGAAATCCCCGCAGCAGAAGTCAACCTGCCCGGTATCTACGTGGACCGTGTGGTCAACGTTGGCCCGCAGGAGACTGGTATTGAGTTCAGGACGGTGAGCGAATAATGGCTTGGTCTAGGCAGGAAATGGCAGCACGCGCTGCACAAGAACTGGAAAACGGCCAGTACGTCAACCTTGGCATTGGCATGCCAACGTTGATCCCGGGCTACTTGCCCAAGGACATTGAGGTAGTGCTGCACTCCGAAAACGGCATCCTTGGCGTTGGTCCGTACCCGAAGGAAGACGCCGTTGACCCGGAGCTGATCAACGCCGGCAAGGAGACCATTACGGTTGCGCCGGGCGGTTCCTTCTTCAGCTCCTCGGCGTCCTTCGGCATGATCCGCTCCCGCGCAATCGACGTTGCAGTGCTCGGCGCGATGGAAGTGTCCCAGTTTGGTGATCTTGCCAACTGGATGATCCCCGGCAAGATGGTCAAGGGCATGGGCGGCGCCATGGACCTGGTTCACGGTGCAAAGAAGGTCATCCTACTCATGGAGCACGTGAACAAGCACGGCAACTCCAAGGTGCTCAATGAGTGCCGCTTGCCGCTCACTGGCGCAAAGTGCGTCGATGTGATCATTACCAACCTGGCGGTGTTTACGGTTGATCAGAAGAAGGGCCTAACCCTTGTAGAGGTTGCCCCGGGCGAGACCGTTGAGTCTGTCCGCGAAGCAACCGAGGCACCGTTTGAGGTAGCGGTTTAGTACGCCGGTTTAGTACGCCGGTTTAGTACGCCACTGCGTCCGTCACGTTGGGGTGATCCGCAAGCGGGGTCACCTTGATCTTCATGTACGGGTACATGGGGAAGCCAGACAGGACGCGGTGCAGCTCGTCGTTATCAGCAACGTCATAAATGGAGTAGTTGGCGTACTCGCCAACCACGCGCCAGATGCCCTTCATGGTTCCCTTGCGCTGCAGGTCCCCGGAGTACTGCTTTTCCGCTGCCTGGAAGTCAGCGACCTGCTCAGGGGTGAGTGACTCGGGGAACGTCACGTCCATACGGGCAAGAAACAACATGGTGTTTTCCTTTCGGTTGATTGCTTGAGAACTACTTGTTGGCCAAGGCACGTGGCAACTCGCTTCGGGAGCGAATGCCTAACTTCCTGTATACGCGGGTCAGGTGATACTCCACCGTCTTTGTAGACAGGTAGAACTCATCTGCAACCTCGCGGTTGGTTGCCCCGGCTGCCACCGCCTGCGCGATCTCCTCCTCTTGCGGGGTCAGGCCTGCGAACTGCGGCGTTTGCTGACCCAGGCCACTGGCACGCCGCTCACGGTTCGCCATGGCCAGGAAGTCGCCGGCACCCATCGCAGAAAACAGTTCACCAGCCTGCGCAAGCACATCGTCGGCGTGCTTCCGCTTACCGACGCGACGCAGCACCTGCCCCATGCTCAACAACAATCGAGCCTCGTAATAGGGCAGTTGCAATGGCCGCAGCATCTCCACGGCGTTATCAAGCACGGTGAGTCCCGCGTTGACATCGCCGCGCTGGATGAGCAGGTGCGCCTTCGGCCCAGCGATGCGTGCACGGGCCGAAGCGATACTGCTGGACGCGCTTCGCTCCTCAGCTACCTCCACAACCTTCTCAGCGGTCTTGATGTGGCCCGATGCAAGCAGGAGCCGGGCGTACGTGTCCTCCCACGGCCAGAACCCTGGCTGTGAAAAATCGATGGTGTCCTGCAGCTTCGTCAGCTGTTTGCCGGCGCGCACGCCAGCGCTGACGTCTCCCAATAACACGGCGGTGTCCATTTGGGCCATGAGGGAGGTGATGCGTTGGATCGTCGAAACGTCGTAAATCAGCCCTGCTCGCTGACTGTAGTTTCGCGCCAGAGCTTGGTCTCCCAAGATAGATGCAGCGGCGCAGCCCGTCCACACCAGTGGACCGGTAAGAAAGGTCAGGCCGAACTGCTCGACGCGGTTTAGGCCGCGCTCCACCACGCGAAGCGCAGCTAATGGTTCCCCTAACAGCAGGATCGCCCGTGCGAGCCAGACGTCCATCCACAGTGAAATCCGGTGGGAGCCCTCAATGCGGGTGGTGAACTGGAGGCGCTGGCGTGTCTCCGAGGGGTTGTCATGAACTAGGGAAAGCCAGCCCAGCATCATTTCCCGCCGAAATGCCAGGACATGGTGCTCATCGGGCAAAGGATCAAAGGGGGCGACGCGACCGCTGAGCGCGCTCTCTGCAAGCTGCGCTTGGTAGTAGCTTTCCGCTGCAGGTGCACCACCGTTTTCTTTGCGCGCTCGCGCATCCCACGCAAGGACGTCATCTAGCTGCCACTCATGCAGATGAAACATGGCGCGTCGGACAGCTACATCGGTTCGTGCCTTTGGATCTGCTTCCGTTGCCCAAGCGCGATGAAGAAGCTGATCGGCGGTGCTTTGCCTGCCCTCATGGATTGCCAGGTACGCACGCATGGAATCGATGCGCGGGTTACTGAGCGAGGACGCCAAGTTCGAGGCATGGAGCTTCGCCTGCCTGATGTCAGAAGCAGAGATAAGCGACTCAACTGCGCGAAGGTTGCTCTGCTGCTCCTCTTCCACAGTCGATGCAATGGAAGCCGAAAGGAGGTGGAAGCGCGCTGCGGCCTCCCATTGACCCGCGTTGGCAAGCCCAGTAGCACGTTGCAACAGCGCCTCGCATGCTTCAGACCTCGTGGCTGTTCGCCCCATCGCCCAGTGGAATGTTGCGGCGTCCATGTCACCGCGCTGCTCGTAGAACTCTGCAGCATGCTGATGTAGTTTTCGCATATACGGGATATCTGCAGACGCTCGCATTGCCGCAAGGTCCGTGATGTTCCGGAAATAGACAAAGCGTTGTGCGTCTACAAGATGCGCTTCGATGATGCCGGCGTTGACCGCAGTAGAGAACTGCTCCAGCGCGTTGGGAACAAGGTACTCAAGCAGGGCCAACGAGTGAGGTGCGTCCGCGTACGAGGTCAAGCAGGCCGCAAGGAGGAAGGGCTGAATATCTAGGCCTTCGGTACGCTTGTTCAGCGATTCACGCCACTGCTCCGGGATGCGAATCATTGGGTCCGGTTGGCGCCAGTGGTCCGCGGGGTACACGCTCAACACCTGCTGCACAAGGTGGGGGATACCGTCAGTGGTGCGACGGATCTCCGTTGCAGTGCGTGAAGAGATTTCCGCGCCTAAACGGTTGGACACCAGACGCTGGATCTGTTCGGTATCCAGTGGTGGAATGTCAAAAGCCATGTCTGCCGCGGAGCGGATATCGGCGCAGTCGGCCACGGCGTCCACAGTCAAGATCAGTGCACGCGGCTGTTTCGGATCGGCACTGAGGATACGGAGCAGCTCCTGCACACAACCCTTGTCTAGGAGGTGGGCGTTGTGGACGCAGAGGGTGGTCGGCGTGGCGTGATCAAACAGAAAGCTCTCAACCGCCTGACCTGCCACTGCCGTGCGATGCACCAACTGCCACTCCGGGAGAAGCACCAGTGCCTTGCGCACGGTCGAGCGTTTGCCAGCGCCACGGTGCCCGGAAAGCACCACCGTGACCACCTCGCCCGCGGTAAGGGACGCAAGATAATCCGCCAAGGTGCGGCTTACCTGGGACGCGTCCCACATCGAATCGGACATGCATTCACACTAGCCAGCCTTTGGCCTCTTCCGCTCCGGTTTGGATACCCCTTACCCCTAGGGGTCTGCCTAATAGTGGTTAGGGGTAGGGGTTGTAAATCCGCAGCTTATCGCCCATTTGCCTGAGTTTAGGGCCAAGGGTTCGGGCGAGGAGTCCTTGTATTCCACTGTGTGGTGGGCAACACTTGCTTGCAGGAAGTGGTCCGCGCCACTACTAACCGCCCGAAACGCTTTTCTTGATCACGAAGGAGTGACCATGACTGAGAACAACCAGGTTCACGAGGATCCGACCGCTGCCGGCTCTGGTAACGCCGCTACTGCTGCCTTTAAGAATCAGATCTACAAGTCTGATACCTCCAAGGAGCGCGCGAACGAGATCTACACCGACCTGCTGAAGGCGATTGCTGATGTTGCGCACAAGCACCAGGTGACCTATGACGAGTACCGCGTGCTCAAGGACTGGATGATCAAGGTCGGTGAGTACGGTGAGTGGCCGCTGTGGCTGGATGTGTTCGTCGAGCACGAGATCGAAGAGATCAACTACAACCGCCACAACTACACCGGCACCAAAGGTTCGATCGAGGGCCCGTACTACGTGCCGAATGCGCCGGAGTTGCCGTGGAAGACTGAGATGCCGATGCGTGATTCGGATCGCGAGTCCGAGCAGCTGATCTTCAAGGGCCAAGTCACCGATAATGACGGTAAGGGTCTGGGTGGCGCAACCGTGGAGCTGTGGCACGCTGATGAGGAGGGCTACTACTCCCAGTACGCACCGGGTATTCCGGAGTGGAACCTGCGCGGCACGATCGTAACCAATGAGAACGGTGAGTACGAGATCACCACCGTCAAGCCGGCTCCGTACATGATTCCGCACGATGGCCCGACTGGCTGGTTCATCGCGTCCTACGGTGGTCACCCGTGGCGTCCGGCTCACCTGCACCTGCGCGTGAAGCAGCCGGGCTTCCGTGAGATCACCACGCAGCTGTACTTCCGTGGTGGTGAGTACGTGGATAATGACGTGGCTACTGCTGTGAAGCCGGAGCTGATTCTGGATCCGCAGCCGGGTGATTCTGGTCTGGATGAGGTTACCTACAACTTCGCCCTGGACAAGGAGTAATCCCTCAAAGATGAAGGCCCGCGCTTATGTTGCGGGCCTTTTCCTATGAATGAAGCGGTGAGAACAGTGAGGAACAAACGATGAGTGATCTACGCATTGAGAAAGTTGAAACGCGGATTCTAGATGTCCCGCTGTTTAGGCCCCACGGTTTTGCAACGTACACGGCAACGGCGCAGCCGATCCTGCTGGTGAGTGTCACGTTGGAGGGCGGCGTCACCGGTTTTGGTGAAGGCGTGGTGCCGGGCGGCCCGTGGTGGGGTGGGGAGTCGGTTGAGACGATGCAGGTGATCGTCGAAAAGTATCTTGCCCCAATCATGATCGGCCGTGAGGTGCATGACCTGGTTGGCATCCTGCGTGACTTCGAGGGGTCCGTGGCCAACATGCGTTTTGCCAAGGCGGCATGCGATGTTGCTATGCATGATGCGTGGGCACGGGCGCTGAACGTGCAGGTACGCGACCTGCTTGGCGGTCGCGCGCGGGATGCGGTGGATGTGACCTGGGCGCTTGGCGTGCTCCCGCTGGAGGATGCGCTGGCTGAGATCCAGGAGCGCCGCGAGACACTCGGCACCCGTTCCTTCAAGCTCAAGATGGGGGCGGGCGACCCGGATCGTGACACCAAGCGCATCGCCGAGCTTGCGGCCGCACTCAATGGCGAGGTGGGCTTGCGTATCGACGTCAACGCCCGCTGGGACCGCCTCACCTCCCTGCGCTTTTTGCCCAGGCTTGCCGACGCCGGCGTAGAACTCTTCGAACAACCCACCCCAGCCCACGACCTGGACACCCTGCGCGAACTGACCACCCGCATCGGCGTACCCGTCATGGCGGATGAGTCGGTGTGCTCACCGGCAGACGCCCTGGCCGTGGTGCAGCACAAGGCTGCTGACGTGGTGGCGATCAAAACGACGAAGCTTGGCGGCCTGATCGAATCGAAGAAAACCGCTGCGATTGCCGAGGCCGCAGGGCTTGCATGCCACGGCGCAACCTCGCTGGAAGGCCCGTTCGGTACCGCAGCGTCGCTGCACTTCGCGTGCGCAACGCCTGCGATCAACTTCGGTTCCGAACTCTTCGGCCCGCTTCTGCTGAAGGAGTCCTACACCACCGAAGACCTGGTGTACGAAAACGGCGAAGTCCGCCTGCCCACCGGCCCGGGCTTGGGCCTGGAACCGGACTGGGACAAGGTCAACTTCTTTACGCGGAAGTAACTCCCCGCGTTATGCGGCGATGAACTCGCGCAGGGCCTGGGTGACTTCCTCAGGCACCTCGACGGTAGGAACGTGAGCGCCGGCGCTCAGCGTCACCGCCGTCGCAGGCCCTGCCGTTGCCTGACCAATCGCGTGGACCACCTCCGGTGGGGTGGAGGCATCATCCGGTCCCGCGATGGTCAACACCGGGACCTGCACCTTTGCTAGGTCCTCAGTGAAATCCCACTTTGCCAACGCATCCGAGCAGGAGGCGTAGCCGATACCGCGCGTGGTTAAAATCATGCGGCGCAACGCGTCGTTGGTGGCGGGGTGGGATGTCGCGAAAGCGCTACTAAGCCAAAGCCCAACCACCGCATCTGCCATCGGCGCAATGCCCTCGGCGCGAGTGAGCTCCGCACGCGGGTTCCACTTCTCCGGGCCACCGAAATAGGAAGCGGTGCACAAAAACGCGGCCTTTTTCACGCGATCCGAGTTTGCAGCGAGGTATTGCGCAACCGCCCCACCAAGCGAAAGCCCAACCACAATGAGCTCAGTCACGCCAGCGCAATCCAGCGTGTCCAGCACGTCCTGCGCCAAGTCCCCAACGGTGGTCTCGCCCGGTGCCACGGTTGGGTCAGGGGAGAGGCCGTGGCCGCGATGGTCAATCGCAATAACCCGGTTCTCTGCCGCCAGCGCGTTCAGCTGCGGCAGCCACATGTCCACCGTCGATGCAATGGAGCCAAGAAAAACAACCGTTTTTTCGGGTTCTGTTGGGCTTGTCGGGCCAAAATCCACGTAGTGCAAAACCGTCATGAACAAAGACTACCCAGCAACAATGCCCACTGCCATCGTATGCAGCGTTGTTCTTGCCTCCGCGAGTTTGCGTGGGTGCTTGGCAAAATCCGCCGCCCGCAGGATCGCGGCGTTGAGTAGCGAGATGTCCACCGCCGACACCCCAGGACAAAATTTGGCCACAATTGTTTGGAATCCGGCATGCGCGCGCTGCACCTCCGGGTCCGCAAAGGCCTCCGGAATATGCTGCACCGCCGTCATGAGCTGGCCGTGCGAGCTCTTCGTAAACAGCTCAAGCGTTGCATCGACGTAGGCGCAGATGCGCTCCTTGGGGGCTGGCGGCGCCTGTTGAATCTTCGCCTCAAGCTCCGCGTTCCACTCCTCAGTTGCTGTGATGAGAAGCTGCACCAGCAGGTCGTGCTGCGAGGACGCGTAGCGGTAGATGCTCGGGCGCGCCAGCCCAACCTCAGCGGCGACCTCCGCAAGTGACGGCACCTTGCCGCGGCCCTCAACGATCAACCTTTCCGCAGCCTCAAGCACCGCGCGGTGTTGCATGGCGCGGTGCTCGGCGACAGTCGGCTCTGTGATCTTGGGCATACTCGCTAGTTTACGACGCCTACCGCCCAGGACATAACAACGCCATGTTTCTAAGGTGAGCTGCCGCGCGTCTTGTGCTGTCGTGCGCCTACAGCCCGCGGACTTGTAGCTAAACCCCGAACGGAACACTACGGATAGACCCCTAAAACCCGGCCTACCCGTACTCTTCCGTTCGGGGTTTGCGAGAGCGTGGGGCGAGTGCCTAAATGTGCCTCGTGGGCTAGATCCCGTTTCCGGGACCCCGTTTAGACCCCGAAAAGACGGCGAAAACGGGATCCTCCAAACGGGTTCCTTCAATCGGAGTTACTTCCAGGGCGTAGTTCGGCGGGGCCAGGGCTGGAGCGGGGCTGGGTCTGCGGCTGCCTCCGAAATTTCAAAACGCAAAGTGAAACCGTTTCGAAATGCAAAGTAAAACCGTTTCAAAACGCAAAGTGTGCAGGTGGGAGGGGGTGGTTTTCCCGCCAAAGAGTGAGCGTTTTTGGCCTCGCCCGGGCGGGTTGGACGGATCTGTGGGAAACACGGGCTTGCAGCCAAACCCTGCAGCCAAACCCTACTGCCAAGACCTGCGGCCAAACCCTACGGCCAAACCCTACGGCCAAACCCAGCGGCTAAATCCCGGCGAGGGTGGAAGGGCGACCGGTTAACCCCGGATCGCCGGAACGCTCTGAGTCACCATGTAGATGCCGACGATGGCGGCGATCCATAAAAGCGTCACTTTTGCCTCGTACTCGAGGCGGGGGATGAGGCGTTCGAGTCGCGGGAAGAACTTCTGGCCGAAGAGCAGTGCCAAGGTGGCGAGGGCAACTGTTGGCACGATCATAATGAGGCAGTAGATGCCCACGGCTCCAGCCTTTGCCACGGATGGGATATCCCAGCTGCCGATGATGCCCATCGCTGCGATGTACGGCAGCATCGTCGCCGCCTCGGTGAGAGATGCGCCGAGGCCCAGGGCGACCATGCTCGGAACACTGCTTGTGGCTCCGGCTGCGCGTTTCGGCAACTGCCCGGGTTCGGGCTTCTTGGGGTTGGGGCCGAAGATGCCGAAAAGCGCGAGGACCGCGCCCAGTATCAACGTGATCCAGGGAAAGACCTCGGTCTGCGTGACCCGTTCGGCAATTGAGCCCAGACCGGCGAATCCGAGGAGGATCCCCAGCCCGAGGAGGAAGTACACCGCCGCAACGGTGAACAGGTAGGTGGTCAGTGCCGGAACTTTAACGGCGCGCCAGTGGACGATGAGCGCGAGGGGAATAACAAGGGTGCCCAGGCTCAGGCTGTCGAGCAGCGCCAAGCCAACAACGGGGATGACTGAACCCATGAGGATCTCCGGATCTCTCGTACGAACGTATTACGCCTTACGAATGTACGAGAATCTAGACTGGTGTGCAACCATGAATGACTTTTCCCTGGACCATCAGTTTTCAGAATCGGCCGCGACAATTGCCGACGCCACTATCCGCATCATCGCGACGCGCGGCCTCGATGCCGTGAGCGTGCGGGAGGTGGCGAAGGAATCCGGGTTCGCCGCCGGCTCTGTGCAGTACCACGCCCCGAACAGGGACACCCTGCTGGCTCACGCGTTCATCCGCTCCATCCAGCGCCAGAGCGAGCGGGTGGCGGCAGTTCCTGAAAGGGAAGGCGAGCTCGAAACCTGGGTGGCGAGGCTTGCCGAGCTCCTCCCGATCGGAGGGGTGCGTTCCGAAGACGCCGCGATCTGGGTCACGTACGGCTCCGCCTCTGCAACCCGGGGCTGGATTGCGAAGCTCTACACCGAGGTGCTTGAAGACTTTCAGGGCAGCGTTGTCGCTGCGCTGGGCGGTGAGGAGGACGCAAAGCCCAAGGCGCGCCTCGTGACCGCGCTGATCAACGGCCTCACGCTGGACAACCTGCGGGTTCCTGAATCGGAAGCTGGTCGCATCGTGGCCGACCTCCGCGAAGGCCTGCGACTCCTCTTCTCCAGCTAGCCCCGCACCGAACCGCGAGCCACACCAAGGAATCACCATTGGAGCGATTACGCTTAACTCCGACTGCCCACAATAGAAAGTGAGAGCTGTGGAAACGAGCAACAACCTCGCGGTAGACACGCTTGCGCGTGTGCTCATGCCGAAGAAGGGCGAGCCGCACGATGTGCGCATGCTGTACCTGATCGAGCAGGAGCAGAACAAGCAGCGTCTGACCTGGTCGGACCGTACGAGCTTCAGCATCCCGGCTGGCAACGAGGTCAGCTTCCAGACCTACTTCAACGCGTTCCCGGCGAGCTACTGGCGTCGCTGGTCGCAGCTGGACACCGTCGTCTTGGCGATGACGGTTCAGGGCCGCGCGACGATTTCGGTGTACCGTTCGAAGCATGACGGCACGCGCGTCAGCGTCACCAACGTCGAGGCCACCGGGTACACCGAAATCCCGCTAAAGCTCAGCAACTTCGAGGACGGCGGCTGGCTGTGGTTCGACATCACCGCCGAGGAGGACACGCGCATCAGCGATGCGGCGTGGTGCTCCCCGCAGGCTCCGCAGGAGCAGTTGCTTGCCGACGGCACCGTGGTCCCACCCCAACCCAAACAAGTGGCGGTGGGCATCCCTACGTTTAACCGCCCCCGCGACGCCGTCAACGCGTTGCATGCGTTGGGTGAGGACTCGTACGTGGAGGCGTCGATAAGCCATGTGCTCATGCCGGACCAGGGCAACCAGCACCCGGCGGACGAGCCTGATTTCAAGGAAGCCGAAGCCAAACTCCAGGGCAAGCTGAAAATTTTCCACCAGGGCAACCTGGGAGGCTCGGGCGGCTACAGCCGCATCATGTACGAGGCGCTGAACAGCACCGACGCGCCGTTCATCCTGTACATGGATGATGACATTGCGATTGAGCCGGACTCGATCGTGCGCGCGGTGCAGGCGGCCCGTTATGGCAAGCAACCGATCCTGGTGGGCGGGCAGATGCTGAACCTGCAGGATCGCTCGCAGCTGCGCACCACGGGTGAGACCGTGGACCCGAACATCTTCATGTTCTCCGCCGCCAAGCACGCCGTGTACGACCACGACTTTGCCAAGTACCCGCTCGGCTACGTGGGCACGGACGAAGAGGACCTGGATCCGAAAAAGACCACCTCGCGCCCGCTGCATCGCCGCATCGACGTGGACTACAACGGCTGGTGGATGAACCTCTTCCCGCGCGTCGTCGCGGAGAAGATGGGCCTGCCGCTGCCGCTGTTTATCAAGTGGGACGACAACGAATACGCCCTGCGAGCCAAGGAAGCAGGCTTTCCGACGGTTACCTGGCCGGGCGTTGCCATCTGGCACATGGCCTGGGCGGATAAGGATGACGCGATTGACTGGCAGGCGTACTTCCACATGCGTAACCGCCTCATCGTCGCCTCCATCTACGGGCCCGACAACCCAGAGGCGATGCTGAAGAACATGCAGAAATCCACCGCGAAGCACTACTTCTGCATGGAGTACTCCACCATCGCTATTCAAAACGAGGCGATGCGGGACTTCCTCAAGGGCCCGGACCAGCTCTTCGACATCCTTGAATCCTCGTTACCTCGGATTCAAGAGATCCGTAAGGAGTACTCGGATGCGCAGGTTCTGCCGTCTGCAACCGAACTGCCGGCGCCCACCGGCGCGCCGGGCGTGCCCACCAACAAGCTTGGCGGGCGCCTGGCCAAGGTGAAGAAGATCCCGTGGGCGGCGAAGGCGTTGCTGCACTTGCGTAAGGACGAAGACCGTTCCCACTGGGACGCACCACAGCTGAACCTGACAGCGGAGGAGGCTCGCTGGTACACGCTGGCACGTGTGGATTCCGCAACCGTGTCCACCGCTGGTGGTACCGGCGTGGCCTTCCGCAAGCGCAACAAGAAGTTGGCAGATCAGCTGGTGGAGGAGCAGAAGCAGCTGCGCGCTGAGATCAAGGAGCGTTGGGCTGAGCTGAAGCGCACGTATCGTGACGCTCGCCCGGAGCTGAGCAGTCATGAGAACTGGGGGAAGATTTTTGATGCGCAGTAAATCCAAGAACGCCAGTAAAGAATCCGACCTGTTGGTTGCCATCCAGGACGCGTTGTACTGCCCATCCACCGTCAAGGGCGCACGTGTGCTGAGCCACTTCGGCGAGCACGACCTTGGGTGGTTGGCGCTTGCGGCGACGGGCGCTGTTGCCAGTGCCGCGGCTGGGGAAAAGGCGAAGAGTAGGAAGTGGGTTGCGTTGGGCGTGGGTACGTTTGCGGCGCATGCTGCAACCGTGGTGCTCAAGCGCATCGTGCGTCGCCCGCGGCCGAACGATTCGCGGGTGAAGATTGGCGTGAAGACGCCTTCGCAGCTGTCGTTTCCTTCCTCCCACGCCGCAAACACGGGTGCCGCCGCTGCGCACCTGGCCAACATCACCGGAAAGAAGTGGCCGTGGCTTTTGGTTCCGGTGATGATGTTGTCGCGTAACGTGCTCGGCGTGCATTACCCAACTGATACGCTCGCGGGTGCCGCGTTGGGTGCGCTGTCAGCAAAGGTTGTGATTGAGGGAGAAAGGCGAACGCGATGACTTTGCCCCCAGAGCCACTGCTCAGGCCTGAGCCGCACACGGCCGGGGTGGATGTGGTGGTGTCTAAGACGCCGCCGAAGAACCTTCCGGATGCGATGATCAAGGGGCTTCGTCCCAAGCAGTGGGTGAAGAACGTCCTGGTGCTGGCCGCTCCGCTTGCGGCTGGTTTGGACGCGTTGCATGCGCGCACCTTTGTGGATATCGCGTTGGCGTTTGTGGTGTTCTGCTTCGGCGCCTCCTCGATTTACCTGATCAATGACGCGCGTGATGTGGAGTCGGATCGTCAGCACCCAACGAAGCGTTTCCGCCCGATTGCCTCGGGCATGCTGCCAATCAATTTGGCGTATGCCATGGCGGTGATCCTGATTGTGCTGGCGGTGGGGCTGTCTTTCTTTGCGACGGACGGCGCTTCCCTCGCCACCGTCATCTCCGTCTACATTGCGCTCCAGCTGGGTTATTGCTTTGGTTGGAAGCATATTCCGGTGATTGATATCGCCCTGGTGTCTTCTGGCTTCATGCTGCGCACGATGGCCGGTGGTGTGGCCGCTGGCATTGTGCTTTCGCAGTGGTTCCTGCTGGTTGCGGCGTTTGGTTCGTTGTTTATGGCTTCGGGCAAGCGTTACGCGGAGCTGATTTTGGCGCAGGAGACTGGCGCGAAGATCCGCAAGGCGCTGGAGGGCTATACGCCGACGTATCTGCGTTTCGTGTGGACCTTGTCCGCGGCCGCCGTGGTGATCTTCTACGCCCTGTGGGGTTTTGAACTGTCCGCCGCCGTGGGTGGTGCGCCGGCGTTGTGGTACCAGATCTCCATGGTGCCGTTTGTGATTGCGATTCTGCGCTACGCCGCTGAGGTTGACGGTGGCCGTGGTGGCGCGCCTGATGAGATCGCTTTGGAGGACCGCGTGCTGCAGCTGCTGGCTGTGGCGTGGCTGGTGTGCATCGCTATGGCTGTGTACGTGGCGCCTGCGTTGGGTGGGACTGCACTGTAATAATGCGGTCTGAATCGATGCGGTCTCACGAAAGGATTTCGCTGTACGTTGCCACCGCCATTGCGGCGGTGTTGGCGTTTTGGGGTGGTTGGACTCGCCGCTGGATGTCTGATGATGGGCTGATTGTTCTGCGCACTGTCCGCAACTTGTTGGCGGGCAACGGCCCGGTATTCAACATTGGCGAGCGGGTGGAGGCCAACACTTCAACCCTTTGGCAGTACCTGATTACCGCATTCGCGTGGGTGACCGGCGGGCGTTTGGAAGACGTTGCAACCTCCCTCGCGCTGACCTTGACCATTCTGGCTGCGGGCATTGCAACGTATGCGTCGGGAAGGTTGTGGCAGCGCAGCGCGTTGCATCCGCTTCCCGTCGTGCCGTTTGGCATTGTCATCTATGTAGCGCTGCCGCCGGCTCGTGACTTTGCCACCTCTGGTCTGGAGTGGGGGCTATCGCTGTTTTGGCTGGCTGTGTGGTTTGCGTTGCTTGTGGATTGGGCAACGCCAGCCCGCCGTGCGAAGCCCGAGGCGGGCTACCTGCTGGCTTTTTGGGCTGGGCTGTCCTGGCTGGTGCGTCCGGAGCTTGCGCTTTACGGTGGTCTGACCGGCATCGTGCTGCTCGTGTTTTCTCCCCGCAAAGCGCTGGGCATTTTGGCCGCTGCATTGCCTGTCCCGGCTGCGTATCAGATCTTCCGCATGGGCTACTACGGTCTGCTCACGCCGCACACGGCGGTGGCGAAGTCGGCGTCGGATAGCCAGTGGGCCGAAGGCTGGGGTTATGTGCGTGACTTCGTTGACCCGTACGTGTTGTGGCTGCCTCTGCTCGTCGCGCTGATCACCGCTGCAGGCCTGGTGGCCGCTAGGGGAGTGGCCCGGGGGCGTCGTCAGGCAATCGTCCTGCTCATCGTGGGCTGCGCGCTCGTGCACCTGCTGTACGTCAACCGCGTCGGTGGCGATTTCATGCATGGCCGCATGCTGCTGCTTCCCCTGTTCGCGTTGCTTTTGCCCCTGATGACCGTGCCCTATTCCCGCAAAGTAGCCGTCGGTGCCACCATTGTCGCCGTGTGGGCAACCGTGATCGTGTTCCGTGGGCATGAGGCGGATCTGGAGACGTTCAACCGTCCCAACGCTGAGCTGGGGATTGTGGACGAGCGCAGTTTCTGGACCGCCGCCCTCGGCCGCGAGCAAGGCAACGCCCCCATGTACGCCGAGGACTTCCTCACCTCACCGCTGATGGTGAGCTATGAGCCGGTGCTGCGCCAGGCAGTGAAGGATGACGCGGCACAGATCGCGTTGGTGCGCACCTCGCAAGATCCGCTGACGTATGAGTGGTACCCGCGCGAGCGTGTCCACTTGGATACGGATCTGCAGAATTTGGGCACCACCGTCTACTGGATCAACCTGGGCATGACCAGTATGAACGCTTCTTTGGACGCGCGCATTCTAGATACGGTCGGTCTGGCAACACCGTTGGCTGCGCGCATGCCGCGCGACCCAGACGGCCGTGTGGGCCATGACAAGCAGCTTTCCGCCGAATGGCAGGTTGCTGATACCGCGGTTGACCTGCACAAACTCCCGGATTGGATTGACGGGGAAAAGGCACGCCAGGCCCGCGCCGCGCTGCGCACCCCGGAAATCGCGGAACTGCTCGCCAGTTCGCGTGAACCGATGAGCCGCGAGCGCTTCCTGGCCAACATTCGCTACAGCCTTGGCCCAGGTAGGAGCCTTATGCTTGACGACGACCCCACGCACTACCTCGACCCCACCACCCTGAGGCAACTACGCCGTGGTGCCGATATGGGATTGAAGACAAACGGCAATCAGATCGCCTGGTGACCTATTTTTTGGTAATCTCCCGAGAATGCTGCGATCTCAGACCCGCCGCGGACCGCTGGCGCTTCTCACTGCTCTGCTTACTGTCCTGTTGACGTTTGTTGTCACCGTCGCTGCG
The DNA here is from genome assembly GCF_016728505.1 of Corynebacterium riegelii. Lineage (GTDB taxonomy): Bacteria > Actinomycetota > Actinomycetes > Mycobacteriales > Mycobacteriaceae > Corynebacterium > Corynebacterium riegelii. Next base: position 441,313 of record NZ_CP068159.1, on the reverse strand, counting down.
CCGCCGCAGGCGTCGGCCGCGAACCGTGATTGGTTGCGCCCGGATTCCACGGGCCACTGTGAGTGGGACGGCGTTGGTTTTTGGGTGCAGCGTTGCACGGTCTGGTCGCCGGCGATGAACCGCCACATCACGGTGCAGATCCAGCCGGCAACGCGTGGCGGCAACGCGGGCCTGTACATGCTTGACGGTCTGCGCGCTCAGGAAACCTCGAACGCGTGGGTTGTGGACGTCAACGCGGCCCGCACCTTCGTGGACAGCAACATCACGCTGGTCATGCCGGTTGGTGGGCAGTCCTCCTTCTACACGGACTGGAACGCGCCGGCCACCTATGACTTCAACAACCCGGTGACGTACAAGTGGGACACGTTCCTGACTAAGGAGCTCCCGCCGTACCTGCAGCAGCACTTCGGTGTGTCGCCGACCAACAACTCCATCCTGGGTCTGTCCATGGGCGGTACCGCCGCGGTGAACCTTGCGGCGCTGCACCCAGACATGTTCCGCCAGGTGCTGAGCTTCTCCGGCTACCTCACCACCACCATCCCGGGTGCGCAGACTGGTCTTCGCATTGCGCTTCTCGACGGCGGCCTCTACAACCTCAACGCCATGTGGGGCTCCGTGCTGAACCCGCGTCGTTACGAGAATGACCCGTTCCTCAACATGGGCAACCTGCGCGGCAAGGATGTCTACGTCTCCGCTGGTTCTGCGGCCCCTGGCCCGGCGGACGCGAAGTACAAGCCTGAGCACCAGGCCGCAGGTATCGCACTTGAGACGGTGGCGAACTTCACCACCCGCATGTGGAGCGCGAAGGCAACCGCCACCGGTGTCCAGCACACTGTAGTGTTCACGCCGACTGGCCTGCACAACTGGGATCAGTTTGGCTCGCAGCTTGAGGCAAACAAGTCGCGCATCCTCAACGTGATGAACGCCTGGTAACCCCCGCCTGGTTGGCTTGCCCGCCTGGCCGACAGCCGGCTTTCTTCGTGGCCCTCCGCACGCCTGCCGGCTTCGTGGCCCTCCCCACCCCGCCCGGGTGCTGAGGGTCCTTTTTTGTATTGCGGCAGCATGTTGCCAAACCGGGGATATCTGCCGCAATTGCCAGCTGTCCCGCCGGAATCGTGAGCTGCGTTCTTCAGTGAGCTGTGTTTTCAGTGACCTGCGCTTTTTCGTTATCGTCTAGCGCTCCTCGTCCGCTGCTAGACGATAACGAGAATCTCGCCAAATGTCTCCATATTCGACATGGGCATTTGGGGCTTGAAATTTAAAGTCGTCTAGCAGGAAACTTTCCCTGCTAGACGACATTTGTTACGTCACCCAATCTGTTGGGTAGGGGGGGCGAGGGGGCACCTTGCCAAGCCTCAAACCTGGCAATTGCCTGTCAAGCAATGCAACTATCCCCGGTTTGGCAACATGCTGCCGCAATTGAAAAAAGGTCCCCCACTGGTCAGAACCCGGTGGGGTCAAAGCCCGGTGGGGTCAGGCCGAGGTACCAAAATTCACAAACGCAACACAAAATAACAAGAAATATCACCAGTCTCCGGCGTGTCACCCTCCTCAAGTCTCAAGTGAAACTTAACCTTTGAGGGACTGACCCCTGACGAGAGGCTGATTCCCATGCGCGACTTCCGCCCCCGCCGTATCTTCGCAGCCCTTGCTGCAACGGCCGTAGTTACCCCGCTGATGATGGCGCCGAATGCGGCGGCGCAGTCTTCGGACCTGTCCAGCGCCATTGGTTCTTCCAACGGCATCAGTGACGGACTGCGTCCGTCGGACCCGCCAAAGCGCACACCGATTGAGGTTGACAAGAACCCGCAGATCCCGAATCTGCCGGAGGGTGTGTCGGTGGATCGTATTGAGTGGTTGACGCAGCGTCGTGTAGCAGTGTTCATCAAGTCCGCTGCTATGCCGGAGCAGCTGATGCAGGTGCAGATCCTGCTGGCGCGTGATTGGCACTCCAACCCGGGCGCGAAGTTCCCTGAGGTGTGGGCGCTCGATGGTCTGCGCGCGCGTGATGATGAAAACGGTTGGACCATTGAGACCAACATCGAGCAGTTTTACGCTGACAAGAACGTCAACGTGATCCTGCCGGTGGGCGGTGAGTCTTCCTTCTATGCAGACTGGCTGCGTCCGGATAACGGCAAGAACTACAAGTGGGAGTCGTTCCTGACCAAGGAGCTCGTCCCGATTTTGAACAATGAGTTCCGCTCCAACCACAAGCGCGCTGTTGTGGGTATCTCCATGGGCGGCACTGCTGCGATGAACTTGGCGGAGCGCAACCCGCACTTGTTCGACTTCGTTGGATCTTTCTCTGGCTACTTGGATACCACGACCACGGGCATGCCGAGCGCGATCAGGGCTGCGCAGATGGATGCTGGTGGCTACAACACGGACGCGATGTGGGGCCCGGCGGGCTCGCAGGCGTGGGTGGACCACGATCCGAAGCTGGGCATTGAAGCTCTTGAGGGCAAGGTTGTCTACGTTTCGGCTGGCTCGGGCCGTGATGATTTCGGTTCCGCGGAGTCAGTGGCTAAGGGCGCGGCAAACCCGGCGGGTAAGGGCCTTGAGGTTATTTCCCGCCTGTCTACGCAGACGTTTGTGGACTACGCCAACCGCACCAACGTCAAGCCGGTCGTGAAGTTCCGTCCGTCGGGTGTGCACTCGTGGGAGTACTGGCAGTTCGAGATGGCGCAGGCGTGGCCGTACATTGCGAATGCGTTGAACTTGCCGGAGGGTGATCGCGGTGCGCAGTGTGCGCCGATTGGTGCGATTGCGGAGGCGACCCAGTCCGGTGTCATCGGTAACTGTGTGAATGATGAGTACGTGGTGGCGGAGCATGGTCGTGCGCAGGACTTCCGTGGTGGTACGGCGTTCTGGTCGCCAGAGACTGGTGCGCATGCGTTGTTCGGCGCGATTTTGGCGAAGTACAACGGCCTGGGCGGCGCCACGGGCTGGTTGGGCTTCCCAACCACGGGTGAGCTGAAGACGCCGGACGGCAAGGGCCGCTTCGTGCACTTCCAGAACGGTTCGATCTACTGGACGGCTGAGACTGGCGCGTACGCAATCCCGAGCGACATGTTCAAGGCTTGGGGTGAGAAGGGCTACGAGACTTCCACGTTGGGCTACCCAGTGGCTGAGGCAACCAAGGTTGGCGAGGGCTACGTGCAGAAGTTCCAGGGCGGTTTCCTGACCCGCAACCCGGATGGCAAGAACTTCCTGGTCTTTGGCAAGATCGGCGAGAAGTACGGCGAGATGGGTGCTGCTACCAGCGCGCTTGGTTTCCCAACTGGCAATGAGATTGCCATCAAGGGTGGTTTCTTCCAGCAGTTTGAGAAGGGCAACATTTACTGGAGCCCGGAGTCTGGCGCACATGCCATCTTCTACGGTGATATTTTCAACGAGTGGGGCAAGCGCGGCTACGAGCAGGGTGAGCTGGGCTGGCCGACTTCGGATATGAAGGACATCCCTGCTGGCGGCTTGACCATTGATTTCCAGCACGGTTCGCTGGATCAGGTCAATGGTGTAGTGATTGCGAGGAAGCGATGAGAGCTTTTCGCTTAACGACGCTCACGTGCACCCTCATCCTCGCCCTCCCGCTGGCCGCCTGCGGCGGCTCGGCGACGGTGTCGAAAACTGACGAGACCGTGACCCCAACCGCGCCAGTGACCAGCACCGAATCAAGTGCTGCTACTTCTGTGACGGAAACTGCACGTGCCACGAGCACGGTGAATCCGGCGCCGGCGCAGTCGGCGGGGCCTGTTGATAAGCCTGCAAGCGCTATTGAGACTTTGCCTGAGCAGGCGAGCCACTTCTCTGCGGAGGAGCAGGCTTACCTGGATTACTTAAGCGAAAACGGGCTGAACGTTGCGGGAGTTGAGGATCAACTCACAGCTACGGGGCTTAATGTGTGCGCGGATGATTTGATCACTCGCGACGCGGTGGCCGGCCAGCTGGTTGAGCAGCGACGTACGGATATGGCTCCGGATGCGCTTGGCCAGCTGATTGTGGACGCCGCTCGCGCCAACCTCTGCTAGGAGCGCCCATGCGCAAATCGCGCAATGTGTTTACTGTTGCCGCCGTCCTTGTTGTGCTGGCGGTGATTGCCCTTGGAATTTTCCAGTGGCAGAAGCCGGGTGACGTGCCGTCGCCAGGCGAAGGCCCCGATACCGATACGAGCGAAACGACGCAGGCCGCACCGCCTGAGCCCGAGTGGTGCCCAGCGGTGGAGTTTGTTTCCGTGCCGGGGACCTGGGAGTCGGCGGCGGATGATGATCCGTTTAACCCGCAGGCGAACCCGGCGAGCTTCATGCTGTCTATTACGCAGCCGCTGCAGGAACGCTACGACATTGGGCATGTCCGTGTGTTCACCGTGCCGTACACGGCGCAGTTTAGGAACATTCAGACGGACCATGGGCGCCGGGAGATGACCTATGACGAGTCCCGCGCGGAAGGCCTGGCCAAGCTAAACGGTGAGCTGAGCTTTGTGGCGGAGCAGTGCCCGAGCACCAAGTTCATCATCGCGGGCTTCTCGCAGGGCGCGGTGATTGTGGGCGATGCCGCGGATGCCATTGGTACGCGTACCGGCGCGATTGAGCCGGAGCGTCTGCTGGGTGCTGTGATGATTGCGGATGGGCGTCGTGAGAATGGCGTGGGTGTGAACCCTGGCGTGGATCTTGCCGGTCAGGGTGCGGAAATTACGATGCAGCCGCTGCAGGCTGTGGTGAACCTGGCTACGCCGGGTGCAACCATGACGGGTCCACGTGAGGGCAAGTTTGGTGAGGTTGCGGACAGGGCGTTTGAGATCTGCGCGCCGAACGACACGGTGTGTGACGCACCGTTCGCTGTGGGTAACGCGATTGACCGTGCGGCCGATTTATTGCTTGCAAACGGTAACCATGCGCTTTATGCGTCCAATCCGGATGTAATTCCGGGTACAACCGTGCCGCAGTGGACGCTCGCGTGGGCGACGTCTACGATAGATACTTTGTAGTACAAAACTATCTCGCGTTTAAGGAGTCCTATGGATATCAGCAGCATCATCCAACGCTTCCTCGATGACAAGGGCCAGGTGAGCATCCCGCCGGGATTCACGCTGCCAGCCATGACCGAAATGCTGTACCAAGCAGGCGAAAAAGATAACGTCAACGTTCGCTTCTGGGACTACTCGCAAAACCCTGATGGTGAAGATGTTGCCTACACTCGCCGCGAGGCAAACACGCGCATCAAGGCAGTTGCTGCCCGTCTGATGCAGGTGGGCCAGCCGGGAGACCGCGTGGCCATCCTGGCAAGCAACTCGCCGGAGTATATTTTCGCGTTCATGGGCGTGCTCTACGCCGGCCAGGTGCCGATCCCGCTGTATGACCCGAATGAGCCGGGCCATGAGCAGCACCTGAAGGCTGTGCTGCATGACTCGCACGCGCAGACGGTGCTGACCAACAAGCAGGGAGCGCCTGCGGTGCGTGAGTACTTCTCCGTGCTGCCGGCCGCTGAGCGCCCACGCGTGATCACTGTGGATGCGTTGCCGGATACGCTCGCTGAGTCCTTCCAACCGCCGGCAGTAGACCCGGCTACCGCAATGGACACCGCACACAACACGGCGTTTCTGCAGTACACCTCTGGCTCCACCAGGAACCCGGCGGGCGTGATGCTGACCAATGAGTCCATTGTCACCAACGTCATCCAGATCTACACCGCGGCGCAGATCAAGGAGCCGATGCGCATTGTGTCCTGGCTGCCAATGCACCATGACATGGGCATTATCCTGGCAACGCTGGCCATGGTGTTGGGTGATGAGTTTGAGATCTTCAGCCCGCGCGATTTCATCCAGCGCCCGGAGCGTTGGATGGACCGCCTGGACCGCCGTGCCGAGGATCCGGAAGACATGCACATCTACACGGTGGCACCGAACTTCGCCCTTGAACTTGCGGCCCGCTACGCGGGTGAGAAGGATTATGACCTCTCCCAGGTTGAGGCTGTGATCTGTGGCTCTGAGCCGGTGACCAAGACCAGCGTTGATGCCTTCTTGGACACCTTCACCCCGAAGGGCCTGGAACGCAAGGCGCTGCGTCCTTCCTACGGTCTGGCGGAGGCCACCTTGATTGTGTCTACCCCGCAGACGGATGAGCGTCCGAAGTTCGCCTACTTCGATCGTGAGGCGCTTGCGCAGGGCCGTGCGGAGGAGTCCGCAGACGGCGTGCCGTTCGCGTCCAACGGCCAGCCGGTGCCGCTGATGAAGTTCGCCATTGTGGACACGGAGAGCCGCAATGAGCTGACGGAAGGCAACGTGGGCGAGATCTGGATCCACGGCGCGAACGTGGCCAAGGGCTACCAGGACCGTGATGAGGAGACTGCGGAGACCTTCGGCAACACCATCGGTGAGACGCTGCAGGAGAACCTGCCGAAGGACGGCTGGCTCAACACCGGTGACCTGGGCGTGCTCCTGAACGGACACCTCTACATCACTGGCCGCGTGAAGGACCTGGTGGTTGTGGCTGGCCGTAACCACTACCCGCAGGACATTGAGGCCACCGTGCAGGAGGCCAGCGAGCACGTGCGTCCGGATTCCGTCGCGGCGTTCGCCGTGCCGGGTGAGGACGTGGAGCGTCTGGTCCTTTTGGTGGAGCGCGCTGACACGGCTTCCGAGGATGGCGACGCTGCCGCAGAGGATGCGATCCGTCTCGCGGTGACCACTAAGCACGGTATTGCGCCGTCTGTTATTGAGTTCTATCCCCCGAATGGCATTGCGCGTTCCTCTTCTGGCAAGATCGCTCGCCGCGTAAACGCTAAGAAATTCATGGAGCGGTAATAAGGTCTGTGTGTATGACTGAACACGAATTGATCCAATGGCTCGAGCAGTGGGTAAAGAAAACAACGGGGGAGGATACCGTTGACCCCGTCAAGCCGCTTGAGTCCTACGGACTTTCGTCTCGGGACGCTGTCATCTTGTCCGGTGAGCTGGAGACCCTCCTAGGCCGCCGCCTGGACCCGACGATTGCGTACCAATACCCCACGATCGCGGAGCTTGCGCGTGCGTTGACGGTGGTGCCGGAAAGGGCGTCACGTGGCCGCAAGCAAGCAAACATAAGCTCCCCCGCGGAGCGCGACATTGCGATTGTGGGTGCGGCCGGCCGCTTCCCGGGCGCTGCCAACACGAGCGAGTTTTGGCAGTTGCTTATCGACGGTCGCGTGAGCACCTCCCCACTGCCCCCCGGGCGCTGGAGCGAGTACTCAGGCGATGCGTACCTGAAAACCAAGATGGCGGAGGAATCCACCGACGGCGGGTACTTGGACGACATCGCCAGCTTTGACAACGAGTTCTTCGGGCTGTCGCCGCTGGAGGCACAGCACATGGACCCGCAGCAGCGCATCATGCTGGAAACGGCATGGGAGGCGCTGGAGGATGCGCACATTCCGGCCGACAGCCTGCGCGGCACGCCTGTCGGTGTGTTCGTGGGTTCCAGCGCGAATGATTACGGGATGTTGATGGGTGCGGACCCGGCGCAGGCACACCCCTATGCGCTGACCGGTGCGTCCAGTGCGATTATCCCGAACCGCATTTCTTATGCTTTCGACTTCCGTGGGCCCAGCATGAACGTGGACACCGCGTGCTCGTCTTCGCTGGTGTCTACCCACCACGCGGTGCGCGCGCTGCGTGAGCACGAGTGCGATGTGGCGCTGGCTGGTGGCGTGAACGTGCTGGCCAACCCGTTTGCGTCGTTGATGTTCTCTGAGCTCGGCGTGATTTCGCCGACCGGTTCGATCAAGGCGTTTTCTGATGACGCAGACGGTATCGTGCGCTCCGAGGCCGCAGGTTTTGTGGTGCTCAAGCGCGTGGCGGACGCGATTGCGGACGGTGACAATATCATCGCCGTGATCAAGGGCTCCGCCACCAACTCGGACGGCCACTCCAACGGCCTGACCGCGCCGAACCCGGATGCGCAGGTGGACGTGCTGGAGCGCGCCTACCTGGACGCGGACATTGACCCGGCTGACGTGGACCTGGTTGAGGCCCACGGCACCGGCACCATCCTGGGTGACCCGATTGAGGCGACGGCTTTGGGCCGTGTTTTGGGACGCGACCGCACGGCTGCTAACCCGGTGCTGTTGGGGTCTGCGAAGTCCAACATCGGCCACTCCGAATCCGCCGCGGGTGTGGTGGCGCTGATCAAGGTGCTGGAGGCGTTCAAGCACGACACGATTCCGGCAACCGCCAACTTCAACGGCCCGAACCGCTACGTGGACTTTGACGCTGAGCACATTGAGGTGGTGGCTGATCCGCGCGAGTGGCCTTGCTACTCCGGCCGCAGGATTGCTGGCGTGTCCGGCTTCGGCTTCGGCGGCACCAACGCACACGTGGTGGTCACGGACTTTGATCCGGCGGACTACGAAGACGATCCGGCTGTTTCTGGTGCTTCCGGTGCTTCCGGTACTGCAAGCACCGGCTTTGCTGGCCTAGACGTGGCCGCGTTGCCGGTGTCCGGCATGCTGCCGAGCCGCAGGAAGGCTGCAGCAGCAACGCTGGCTGATTTCTTGGAAGGCCGCCCGGATAGTGATCTGATTCCGGTCGCGCGCTCGTTGGCCAAGCGAAACCACGGCCGTTCCTCCGCAGTGGTTACCGCTAGCACGGTGGATGAGGCGGTCAGCCGATTGCGCCTGATTGCTGAGGGCAAGGGCGCAGGTATCGCCGTTGCGGATTCCCCGGAAGCACTGGGGCCGGTGTTTGTGTACTCCGGTTTTGGCTCGCAGCACCGCAAGATGGCAAAGCGTTTGATGGAGGCCAGCGAGCTGTTTGCCACCCGCATGCGTGAGCTGGATGAGGTGGTGAAGTTCGAATCCGGCTGGTCCATGGTCGAGCTGGTTGAGGACGACGCACAGACGTACGACACCCAAACCGGCCAGGTGACCATCACCGCCATCCAGATCGCCCAGACGGACCTGCTGGCAAGCATGGGGATCCGACCCGCTGGCGTGATGGGCATGTCCATGGGCGAGATCGCCGCTGCCTATGCCGCAGGTGGCATCACTGATACGGATGCGATGATGATTGCCTGCCAGCGTGCCCGCCTGATGGGCGAGGGCGAAGCCCTGATCGCCGGCACTGATCAGGAAGGCGCGATGGCTGTGGTGGAGCTGGCCGCGGACCAGCTCGTCGACATCGAGGGCGTAGAGCCCGCCGTGTACGCGGGCCCGGGCATGACCACGGTTGGTGGCCCGAGCAAGGCCGTCGACGCCCTGGTGGAGAAACTCACCGCTGAGGAGAAGTTCGCCCGCAAGCTCAACGTGCGCGGCGCGGGACACACCTCCATGTTGGATTCCATCATGGGTGATCTCGCCGGCCAGATTGCTGGCATTCACGCCCGCCCGATCACGGTGCCGCTGTTTTCCTCCGTGGACCAGGGCGTGACCTACCCGGTTGGATCTGTGGTGCACACGGATGAGTACTTCTTGCGCATGACGCGCCAGCCGGTGTACTTCCAGGACGCCACCCAGGCGGCGTTTGATGCAGGGCATTCCACGCTGGTGGAGATCACCCCGAACCCGGTTGCGTTGATGGGCATGATGAACACCGCGTTTGCTGCGGGCAAGCCGGATGCGCAGCTGCTGTTTACCACCAAGCGCAAGCTGGATGAGGCCGAGACCCTCCTGGATCTCGCCGCCAAGCTGTACGTGCAGGGCCAGAAGGTCGACTTCACCGGTTTTTACGGTGAGGGCAAGCGTATCGACGCCCCGCGGACCACCTTCCAGCGCAACCACCTGTGGACTACGTCGCGTCCGCAGTCGGGCGCGGCTTCCGTGAAGCTGCCGAATGGCGTGACGGCGTTCTCCGCACCTGCGGATTCGGTGTTCAGCCCGTACCAGCTCATCGAGTCCGCTGCGGCGGAGGTGCTTCCGGGCTCGCGCGTGGTTGCCACCGAGGAGCATGGGTACCTGCCCGCGGACGGAGACGTGACCACCATGGTCACCACCACCCTTGGCGGTGCGAGCATCCGCGTGTACGACGGTGACACCCTGATCGCGGAAGGTTTTGCCACCACCCTGGGCACGGGCGCGGCACCGCTGGCCGGTGTGACCGAGGTCGCGGCTTCTGACGCAGACGCCCTTTCCGCCTCCGTCGCTGGCTCCGATGACGCCGACGGCATCGAGGCGTTCCGCTGGAACCCGGCAGAGGAGACGGTGGAGGAGCGCCTGCGCGCCATCGTGTCTGACTCCATGGGCTTTGAGGCAGAGGATCTGCCGGATGAGTTGCCGCTGATTGACCTTGGCCTGGATTCGCTCATGGGCATGCGCATTAAGAACCGCATTGAGAATGACTTCCAGATTCCTCCGCTGCAGGTGCAGGCGCTTCGCGACGCTTCCGTGGCCGACGTCATTGCCATGGTCGAGGACGCCGTTGCTGGTAGGGCGGAGGCACCTGAGGCTGATGCTGAGCCTGCGCCAGCTGAGCCTGCCGCAGAGAAACCGGCTGCAGAGAAACCAGCTGCTGGCGGTGCTGGCGCTGCTGGTGTTGGTGTGGCGCCGCGTGATGCGTCGGAACGCATGGTGTTTGGCACCTGGGCGAAGTACGCGGGCGCGGCGGCAGCTGGCGTGACCAGCCAGCTGCCGCAGATCACCAACGAGCAGGCGGAAGAGATTGCCGCGCATCTGACGGAGCGTTCCGGCATTGAGGTCAGTGCCGAGGAAGTGCTGGCTGCGGAAACCTTGGAGCCGTTGGCCAACAAGGTGCGTGAGGGCCTTGAGACCCCGGTGGATGGCAACATCCGCGTGTTCCGCGACGGTGCACCGGATAAGAATCCGGTGTTTGTGTTCCACCCGGCCGGTGGTTCGAGCTCCGTGTATGCGCCGCTTGCGCGACGCTTGGGCGATGACGTGCCGGTGTATGGCGTTGAGCGCAGAGAAGGATCGCTCGAAGAGCGCGCGGCAGAGTACGTGCGTGACATCGAGCGCATCGCGGGTGAGCGGAAGGTGATCCTGGCCGGCTGGTCCTTCGGCGGCGCGTTGGCGTACGAGGTTGCACACCAGCTGGGCAACGAGCGTATTGATTTCATTGCGCTGCTGGACACCACGCAACCGTCGGTGCCGATCCCGCGCACGATGGAGGAAACCAAGGCACGTTGGGGCCGCTACGCCGAGTTTGCAAAGGAGACCTACGGCCTGGACTTCGAGGTGCCGTATGAGCTGCTGGAAACCGCAGGCGAAGAGGCGCTGATGGAGATGCTGCGGGAGTTCCTCACCAACACGGACGCTTCCGAGCACGGTCTGGCCTCCGGTGTGTTGGAACACCAGCGGGCGTCATTTGTGGATAACCAGATCCTGAACCACCTCGACTTCACCCGCTGGGCGGATGTGACAGTGCCGGTGCTGTTGTTCCGTGCGCAGCGGATGCATGACGGTGCGATCCGGTTGGAGCCCAATTACGCCCACATTGATGAGGACGGCGGCTGGGGCAAAATCGTCCAGGATTTGACCATTGTGCACTTGCCGGGTGACCATCTAGCGGTAGTGGATGAGCCGGCGGTAGGCATCGTTGGCAAGCACATGAACGATTGGATCGAAGGCAAGCGATGACAACCGCTGAAAAACTCGCCGATTTGCGCGAGCGCCTAGACAAGGCGCAGGACCCGGGCTCTGAGCGCTCCCGCAAAAAGCGCGATGACGCAGGCATTACCACGCCGCGCCAACGCATTGCGGCGCTTTTGGACGAAGGCTCCTTCGTCGAGATCGGCGCCCTGGCCCGCACCCCAGGCGATGAAAACGCGGTGTATTCCGACGGTGTTGTGACGGGCTACGGGCGTATCGACGGCCGCCCCGTTGCCATCTACGCCCACGACAAGACCGTCTATGGCGGTTCCGTTGGCGTGACCTTTGGCCGCAAGGTGGTCGAAGTGATGGAGTTTGCCATCAAGATCGGCTGCCCGGTGATTGGCATCCAGGATTCTGGTGGCGCGCGTATTCAGGACGCGGTGACGTCTCTGGCCATGTATTCGGAGATTGCGCGCCGTCAGCTGCCGTTGTCTGGCCGGTGCCCGCAGATTTCCATCATGCTGGGCAAGTCCGCCGGTGGCGCGGTGTATGCGCCGGTGACCACGGACTTTGTCATTGCGGTGGATGGGCAGACGGAAATGTACGTCACCGGCCCGAACGTGATCCGTGAGGTCACGGGCGAGGACATCACGTCCGCTGAGCTGGGTGGCGCGCGCCAGCAGGAGCAGGCCGGCAACATTTCTGCCGTTGTGGATTCGGAGGAAGAGGCCTTCGATTTCGTGCGTGACCTGCTAGATCACCTGCCTACTTCCGCGTTTGATGCGGTGCCAACCTTCCCGGCGCCCGCGGACGATGAGCTGGATGATGCCCACCTGAACGAGTTTTTGCCGGATGACACCAACGCTGGTTACGACATGATGGACCTTCTGGTCCAGCTTGGTGATGATGAAGAGCTCGTTGAAATCCAATCCAACTACGCAGAGAACCTCATTTGTGCCTTCGGCCGTATTGACGGCAAACCCGTCGGCTTCGTAGCCAACAACCCGATGTACCTCGCGGGGTGTATCGACGCGGATGCCGCCGATAAGGGCGCGCGTTTTATCCGTACGTGCGACGCCTACAACATCCCCATCGTTTACGTCGTTGATACGCCTGGCTACATGCCGGGCGTGGAGCAGGAGCGTCAAGGCCTGATTCACCGCGGCGCGAAGTTCGCGTTCGCCGGTGTGGAGGCAACCGTGCCGAAGGTGACGCTGATTGTGCGCAAGGCCTACGGCGGCGCGTATGCGGTGATGGGCTCGAAGAACCTGTCGGGCGATTTGAACCTGGCGTGGCCGACGGCGCAGATCGCTGTAATGGGCGCGGCCGCTGCAGCGATTACATTGCAGGGCAAGCAACTCAATGCGATTGAGGACCCGGAGCAGCGCGAGGCAATGAAGAAGATGTTCATGGACTTCTACGACGAGAACATGACCTCTCCGTATGTTGCCGCTGAGCGTGGTTTCATCGATTCAATGATCGAGCCGTCTGAGACTCGCCTTGCTTTGCGGCGTGCCCTGCGCCAACTGGCAACCAAGCAGGAGTTCGACCTGCCTAAGAAGCACACAATTTCGCCACTGTAAAACTCTAGAAACCCCAGTAAGAAAGGTTTTTCCTATGCTCTCCAGCGCTGTAGATATCCTCGGTGACCTGATCAACGGCCTCGTTTGGTTCTTCAACGGCTTGGCATCCGGCAACCCGCTGTACAACTGGGGTTCTTCGTTCTAAGCCCGGGAGCCCTACTTTACTTTCGACGCCACAAAGCGCCACCCCAGCATCAACAGCGCTGACATGATGGTGGCCACAATGACGAAGGACCAGTGCGGAATCGCCTGGTTTCGAATCCCCCAGATGACCAGGCCGGTGATCACGGTGATGCCCCAGATGGCGCCACCCTTGTTGTCGCGCACGATCAGCCAGCCCAGCGTCACGCCAAGCGCGAAGGGCCAGAGGGTGGACAGCCAGCCGGTGAAGGTAAACGGCATGGTTTCGGACTGGTGCGCGGCACGCGCGGCGAGCGCGAAAACGGCAATCGCAACGTAGTCAGCAGCAATAGCGGTGGGGGTCTTGACGGAGGCGTTCTTCATGACCGTAAGCCTAGCCCCATCCGCGCGTAGGTCGTGGCATATACCACCCAGCCGAAGGCTGTGATCAGTGCGAATGAGATGAGGCGGTAGATGAGGGTGGTGGCGGTGGCGTCGCTAAGCGAAAAGCCCCCGGCAACCAGCATGGCAACCGCAACCGGCTCAACCGTGCCTACACCACCTGGAGTGATCTGGGCGGCGCCGGCGAGTTTGGTCATGATGAACGCCAGGCAGATCGCGGAGACGCTGAGGCGTGAATCGGTGACGGCGGCGGCGCACAGGAGGAGCGTCAGTACGTCCAAAAGCCGATTGAGCAGAGAAAACAGCGCAGCGAGTGCGAAAGAGCCGGGGGAGATGCGAATCGCCGCAACCTGGTCGATCAGTGAATGCACACGCGTCGGCGTCCAGCGTTTCAACGCCGCAGGATGCATGATCGCCCAGAACACCGCCGCCATGATCGCCACCGCACCGCCGAGGCTCACAGCGAGCGTGACGGGGGAGAGCTCAGCGCCCAGAAACACCACCGCGGCTACGCCGATCAGCGCCATCCACACGGTGCTCAGCGCACCCGAGACCACGAAAAACCAGCCGCACACGCCCGTGGATGCACCCCAGGAGCGATGCACCCGATACGTCAGCCACGCTGAGATTGCCGGGCCTCCCGGCACCGACGTGGACCAGGCGTTTGAGGCGTACACAATCGCGTTGGTGTTTACCGGGTTGGTCACGCGCCGGTCCGCGTTCACCAAAATCTGCATGACCGCTGACATGGCAAACATGGCCAGGTTCGCGGTCAGCGCCGCGCCAAACAAAAACCCGGTGTCCGCGTGCCGGGCCAGCTCCCACGCCTGGCCCAGAAACGGCATCCGGTCCCGGAACACCACCAGGACCAGCACCAACACCGCAAGTGGTGCGAGCCAGCGCAGCCAGGCTTTAGCGTTCACGCTCTTTAAGATCACGCATCAGCTGCGAAAACGGCACGAGCTGGGAATCTTCATCCACGCTCACCCCGCTGCGGTAGGGCTGCGTGTCCACCACCGTGTCTTCAATCGGGATTTCGCCCTCCGGGCGGGAGCTATTGCTTGCCGACGCCCTACCGAACATCCACCAATTGTCCTCTCCAAGCAAATGCATCACAGCAGGCACAAGTAACAGTCGGATGATTGTGGCGTCGAGCGCCAGCGAGAAGATCATGCCGTAGGCGATGTACTTCATCATCACGATGTCGCTGGCCGCAAACGCCGCGGCAACCACGATCATGATGGCGGCTGCTGCGGTGATGATGCCGCCGGTATGGGCGGTGCCGTCCTTAATCGCCGTGTCCGTATCCGCTCCCTTGTGGCGTGCCTCCACCATGCGGGAGACCAAGAACACCTCATAGTCCGTGGATAGGCCGTACAGGATGGAGATGATCAGCACCAGCACCGGGCTCATCAGCGGGCCGGGTGTGAAGTTGAGCAGGCCGGAGCCCACGCCTTGGACAAAGACCAGGGTGAGGAAGCCAAGCGTTGCGCCGATGCCGAGCACGTTCATGATCACGGCCTTCGCCGGCAGGATCATTGAACGGAACACGATAGCCATCAACAGGAACGTGGCCAGGATCATGTAGAGCGCCATCCATGGCAGGCGTTCCAGCAGCGCCTCGATGGATTCGACCTCCATGGCCGGGGTACCCGCAATGTAGACGTCTACGCCCTCCGGGGTGTCAATGGCGCGCAGCTGGTCGATGACCTCTTGGCCGCCGTTGCGGTCTGCCAGGGGAGCGGAAAGTACGTTCACGCCGTCCGTCGTCGGGCGCGAAGGTGCCAGCGGGGTGGCAAAGCCCTCAACCTGGCGAGCCTGCTGCATGATCGCGCCCAGCTGCTGGTTGTCAGCACCGGAGATCACCAGCTTGACCGGGTCGGTGCGGTACGCCGGGAACACCTCGTTGAACGCGTCCTGTGCTTGGCGGGTCTCCTGCTGCGGCGGCAAATACGACTCATTGATGCCACCGAACGTGATGGTGACAATCGGCACCGTGACCAGCAGCAGCAACGCCGTGACACCGGTGGTGGTGGATTTGGCGTGGCGCATGGCCCAGGACGGCATAGACGTCCACAAACGATGCGGCTTGGTGTTGCTGCGGCGCACCGCCCACTTATCAATCTTTGGCCCCAGCATGCCGAACATGGCCGGAAGCACCGTCACGGAAATGATCGCGGCGAGCAGCACCGCGCTGATCGCACCGTATGCCACCGACTTCAAAAAGGCCTGCGGGAACATGAACAGACCCGACAGCGCCACACCCACCATCAGCGCGGAGAAGAACACCGTCTTGCCAGCCGTGGCGGTGGTTTCAATCACGGCTTCTTCGGTGGTGCGTCCCTTATCCAGCTCCTCGCGGAAGCGGGAGACCATAAACAGGCCGTAATCAATGGCCAGGCCCAGGCCCAGCAGCGTGATAATGGACTGGGAGAAGATGTTGACCTGCTGGAACTGTGCAAGCACGGCCAACAGGGACAGGGATCCGATGATGGACAAAATGCCCACAATCAAAGGCATCGCCGCCGCGATCACGCCGCCGAAGACGAACAGCAAAATGATCGCCACAAAAATCAGGCCGACTTTTTCTGCACGCGCGATGTCGTTGGCCATGCCTTTATCCAAGGCGTCAGCCACCGCGGTTGCACCGGCGATCTGCACCTTTGCGCCTGGGATCTCGATGGCCTCAAGCGCAGGCAAAAGGGAGCGGAAATCCTTCAGCGTCTGCTCACCGTCACCACTCAAGCCAATTGAGGCAAACGCTTTCGTCCCATCCGGCGTCATCAACGCCGCATTCGGGGTGGCAAAGTAGCTGCGGATACCAGCAACCTCAGGACGATCCTTCAGTGCGCTGATCTGCTCGTTTGCTGAAGTAAATACCGCAGGCTCATTCACATCAGCAGCGCTGACAAGCACAATCACGTCGCCGGAATTGTCGCGGCCAAACGTCTCCTGCTCAATCACCGCAGCAGTAGTGGAATCCGCCCGCGGATCTTCCCAACCCTCCTGGGAAAGGCGGTCGCCCAAATGGACACCGAACAGCAGATGCCCCAACGCGATCAGCGCGATCAGAATCACCGGGATGATGCGCCGACCGCGGTACGCAACGCGCCCCCACTGGGCGAATGCACCGTTACTCATGCCCTCATTCACTGCCCGGCCCCCGAAGCACCATGGCCGGTAAGCAGTGCCGCCAGAGGTCTGAACGGCTGCAGCCACGCGCCACCAACCGGCAGGTTGTCCAGGTTCACGCGCGGCAGCGGCTCACGGAACACGCCCGGGATGTCCTCCAAGTCCACAAACTTCAGGTGCTCGGAGTTCACCGCCCACGCGGCGTGTTCGTGGAACCCGATCACGGTCACCGGGATGGTCTGCGCAAGCCGCTCGATCTCTTCTTGGAAGTTCTGGCCGTCTGCGGACGCCACCACCAGGCCACGCAGCACGCCCTCGTCTACACGGCGTTGAATGTGATCCAGCATGTCCTGGTCCACATCAGAATCCTCGCCGTCCTTCGGCTTGGCAAACACGGCAAAACCCACGTTGCGCAGCGCCTCAACCCAGGGGCGGACCGAATCCGCACTTGCCGGGGAGACGTTGGTAAACAAGGTCGCCTCTGGCTCTGCGCCGTAACGCGTGGCCTCACCAACCAGCCAACGACCAACAGCGTCAAAACGCGGGCGGTGCGACGCTGTTGGGCGGCCACCCAGGATTGCGCCCAAGCCCATGTCTAGGTTCGGCGCGTCCCAAACCAGCAGGTAGCTTGCAGGCCCCGGTGCTGCGCCTGGGGTGTACGGGTGGATTTTGTCGTGCAGGTCCATGTAGGGTTACTTCTCCCCAGTCTTCTCTTCGCGCTCATCGCGCTTTTGCCAGAGGTACTCGCGGATCACGTGATCCTTATCCAGGCCCTTGCCCTCAAATTTGGTGATCACCTGGCGATCCGTCAACAGCGGGGCATCCTCCCACGGCCAGCCCTTGTACTCCAGGCTCGGCTCCACGTTCACCAGCTCATCGATCCACTCCGCGTAATCCGCGTGGTCAGTAGCTACGTGCAGCACGCCTCCTGCTTTAAGACGGCTAGCTATCAAATTCAACGTCCCCGACTGGATGATCCGACGCTTGTGGTGACGCGCCTTCGGCCACGGGTCCGGGAAGAAAATACGCACGCCGTCCAAAGACTCCGGGGCGATCATGCGGGCAAGGACCTCAACGCCGTCGCCACGCACCATGCGAATGTTGTCAATCTCACCACGCACAACCGAGCCCAAGAGCTTGGCCAAACCCGGCTTGTACAGCTCAACCGCAATAACGTTGGTGTCCGCCTCCAGCGGTGCCATCGCCGCGGTAGACGTGCCGGTGCCGGAGCCGATCTCCACAACCGTGGGGTGGCCAGAGCGGCCAAACCAGGCGTCTACATCAATCAGCTCATCAGCCAAAATGCGGCCCAGCCGCGGCCAGTGCTGTTCAAACAACGCCTCTTGGTTATCCGTCAGCGTGCCGCGGCGAAACGTCACGGAACCCAAACGGGGGTAATCCAACCCGGTATCAAACTGGGTTTGCATCGGCCTGCCGGAGGGCAGCTCGGAAATGTTTTGTGCCTCTTTATTCATTGCCTCAATTGTCCACATGACGTGCATCGGTGCAAGTAAGCGCGCCGGGAGAGAAAAAGTCTGCGTCTATAAGCAAAAGCTCTGTAGTGTTGGGAGGTAGGGACTGTACTTACTAAGGCCAAGGAGTAACCATGACTGCAGTGCAGCGATTGGAAGGCACGCAACCTACGGACAACCAGGCACTGATCGCCTGGATCAACGACGCAGTAGAACTGTTCAACCCAGACCGCGTGGTGTTCGCGGATGGCTCCCAGGAAGAATGGGACCGCCTCGCCGCCGAGCTGGTTGAAAAAGGCACGCTGATCAAACTGAACGAGGAAAAGCGACCGAATTCCTTCCTCGCTCGCTCCAACCCGTCGGATGTGGCACGTGTGGAATCCCGCACCTTCATCTCCACCGAGAAGCAGGAAGGCGCGGGCCCAACCAACAACTGGATGAAGCCGGAAGCGCTCAAGGAAGAGATGCTTGAGCACTTCAAGGGCTCCATGAAGGGCCGCACGATGTACGTCGTGCCGTTCTGCATGGGTCCGATCACGGACCCGGACCCGAAGCTGGGCGTGCAGCTGACTGACTCTGCCTACGTGGTGATGTCTATGCGCATCATGACCCGCATGGGCACCGAGGCACTGGACAAGATCCAGGGCGACAACTTCGTGCCCTGCCTGCACTCCGTGGGCGCACCGCTGGAGCCGGGCGAGGAAGACGTTGCATGGCCGTGCAACGAGACGAAGTACATCTCCCAGTTCCCGGAGACCAAGGAAATCTGGTCCTACGGCTCCGGCTACGGCGGCAACGCCATCCTGGCCAAGAAGTGCTACGCGCTGCGTATCGCATCCGTCATGGGCAAGGAAGAAGGCTGGATGGCGGAGCACATGCTCATCCTGAAGCTGACCTCCCCAGAGGGCAAGGTTTACCACGTCACCGGCGCATTCCCGTCCGCATGTGGCAAGACCAACCTGGCCATGATCACCCCGACCCTGGAAGGCTGGAAGTCCGAGGTTGTGGGCGACGATATTGCGTGGCTGCACCTGCGCGAGGACGGCCTGTACGCCGTCAACCCGGAGAACGGCTTCTTCGGCGTTGCGCCGGGCACCAACTACGCTTCCAACCCGATCGCCATGCGCACCATGGAGCCGGGCAACACCCTGTTCACCAACGTCGCCCTGACTGATGACGGTGACGTGTGGTGGGAAGGCATGGACGGCGACGTACCGGAGCACCTCATTGACTGGCGCGGCAACGACTGGACGCCGGACGATGAGCGCAAGGCCGCGCACCCGAACTCCCGCTACTGCGTGGCAATTGAGCAGTGCCCGACCGCTGCACCGGAGTACAACGACCCGGCTGGTGTGAAGATTGACGCGATCCTCTTCGGCGGCCGCCGCCCAGACACCGTCCCGCTGGTTACCCAGGCACACAACTGGAACCACGGCACCCTGATCGGTGCGATGCTCTCCTCCGGCCAGACCGCAGCATCTGCTGAGGCCAAGGTTGGCTCCCTGCGCCACGACCCGATGGCAATGCTGCCGTTCATTGGCTACAACGTGGGCGACTACCTGCAGCACTGGATTGACATGGGTGCCAAGGGCGGCGACCGCATGCCGGCCGTCTTCCTGGTCAACTGGTTCCGCCGTGGTGATGACGGCCGCTTCCTCTGGCCGGGCTTCGGCGACAACTCCCGCGTGCTCAAGTGGATCGTGGACCGCATCGAGGGCCGCGTTGGTGGCAACGAGACCGTCGCTGGCCTGACCGCTCGTGCAGAGGACATCGACCTCACCGGCCTGGACATCCCGTTCGAGGATGTGCAGGAGGCCCTCTACGCAGGTCCTGACCTGTGGAAGAACGACGTCGAGGAGGCTCACGAGTACTTCGAGGAGCTCGGCGCCCGCGTGCCGAAGGAGATCTTCGACGAGCTCGGCCGCCTGGGCGACCGCGTGAAGGCCGCCAACAAGGCGACCCGCGAGTGGCTGGAGTCCACCGGCCAGGCGTAGTGGTTTCGTGTCAGGAGCTGCTGAAAATGCTTGACTAGAGCAGATTTAGTCATGTAGCTTTAGTAGCGGAAAACTTCAGACAAGATCTGTTGTTAATTTTGCAGGATGCCCGCCGTGAGGCGGGCATTTTGTTATTTTCTAGCCTTATGGTCTTATTCGGGGACTAAAGGTGGGGCGATCGACTAATTGATACGACCGCGCTGGCACCGGTCTAGCGTCATTATCTGTGAAGTGTGAGGAATGTTTCAGGGCATGACCCTTTTGTTTGGACTAGGTTTAGTTCGCACAACGCAGAAAGTTGCACAACATCTTACTGTGATGTAATGTAATGTACATTGTCGGTTGAAGTGGCCTTGTGCCTTGTGGGTCCAAACAGGCGGCTACTTTCATAGACCTGATCCCTGTCTCGGTCTCGATCACGATTTTATTAAGTATTTGTTTATGGATCGTTGTACGAGGAAAGGCGGAATGGCTTATGGATGAAATTGCTCTGACCTTGAGTTTTTACTCGCCTCTGGTTGATGTTTTTTCGCTAGTCGCGGGGCCCCTTGAGTCGACAATCCCTCGGAAACATCCGAGGGTTTTTATATTTCGGTCAGTCTCTTTAACCCTTCTGCAACACAAGGACGAGGTTGGAAACGGCGAACTCGCGAAGCAGCGGCACGCGAGTGAGCCACCACGCCCACCACGGGTGGTAGCGGGGAAACGCGAAGGCAAGCTGGCCGGTGGACTCGGCCCAGCGCAGGCCCTCAGCGGCGGAGACGGCGAAGAGGGTTTCGCCAAAGCGATTCTTCGGCTCGTGCCCATGCACCCTCGTGTACCTGCGCCGCGCAAACTCCCCGCCCACGTAATGCGGCCACACGCCGGTCTCGTGGCCGCCGAACGGCCCGAGCCACACCGTGTAGCTCACAACGACAAGGCCGCCGGGGCGGGTCACGCGCTGCATCTCACGCGCCATGGCCTGCCAGTCGGGGATGTGTTCGGCCACGTTGGAGGAAAACGTGATGTCGAAGGTGTTGTCCGCAAAGGGCAGTGCAAGCGCGTCGCCACGCACGGCGCCGTAGCCGCTGATGCCAGCGGCGCTCATTTCAGATACGTCCGGCTCAAGGCTTACGTACTGGGTATCCGAAAATACGTCGGCGAAATACCCCGGTCCGCCACCTACATCCAGCACGCGTTGGCCGGCCAAACTGCGGTTGGTCAGGTCGTGCGTGAGGGCGCTAATAAGCATATGCGTATCGCGCGCCAACCCTTCGTAGAAGATCCGCGGGCGGAATTGTTCGTAAGTGAAGGAGCGCAGCAGGCGCAGCGAACGTCGAAGCGTGGCTAGTCTGCGGGTACGGTACATACCGATGAAGATACTGCTGATGTGCTGGCGCGATTCAACCCACCCGCAAGGCGGTGGCTCGGAGCGCTACCTTGAGCGTGTCGGCGAGTACCTGGCGGCGCAGGGCCATGAGGTGATTTACCGCACCGCAAAGCATACGGATGCGCCGCGGCGCAGCACTAAAAATGGGGTGCGTTATGAGCGCGCCGGCGGCAAATACGGCGTCTACGTGCTGGCACCGCTGTCGATTCTGCGTAACCGGCCGGACGTGGTGGTGGATACGCAAAACGGCATCCCGTTTTTCGCCCGCCTGTTTTTCCGTCCAACAGTGCTGCTCACGCACCATTGCCACCGTGAACAATGGCCGGTGGCGGGTCCGATCATTGGCCGCTTCGGCTGGTTTTTGGAGTCCAAGATCGCGCCACGGATATATCGCGGGGCGAGGTATGTGACGGTGTCGGAGGCGTCGAAAAGCGAACTGCTCTCCCTCGGTGTGACTGAGCCGATCGACATTGTGGAAAACGGGGTAGACCCGGTGGCGAGGGGCATCTCTTTGCTTGACGACGCCCACGTCCACCTCATCACCGTCTCCCGCCTCGTCCCGCACAAGCGTATTGAGCTTGCGATTGATGCCGTCGCCGCGATTGAGGGGGCGGTGCTGGATGTGGTCGGCTCCGGCTGGTGGGACGACAAGCTGCGCGAATACGCGCACAACCGTGGTCTGGGGCCGGACAAAGTGGTGTTCCACGGGCACGTCTCCGAGGAACACAAGCACGCGCTTCTGCAGCGTGCCGCGGTGCACCTGCTACCTTCGCGCAAGGAGGGGTGGGGGATTGCGGTGATTGAGGCTGCGCAACACGGCGTGCCAACGGTTGCGTTTTCCTCCGCCGGCGGCGTGCGCGACTCCATCGTGGACGGCGTGACCGGCCGCCTTGTTGCTGACGGCGAGTCCTTTACCGACGCCGTCATTGAAACCATGCGCGGCGATTATGACCAGGCTGCTCGCGCATGGGCCGCGCAGTTCTCCTGGGAGGAGACGGGGCGCCGGTTCGAGCAAATACTTGAAGAAGTTGTCGAGGGCTGTGATGCCGAGGGACCGGCTAGATGAGCTGGCTAGATGAGCTGGCTAGATGAGCTGGGTGGACCAGTTCAGCTGCTGAATCTTGGTGTCTAGCTGGCGGTACTCAGCCGATGCGGTATCGGCCATGGTGCGCAGCTGGGCCACATCCACGGTAGGGATGAAGCGCACCTCTGAACGGGAGTAGCGGTTCTGGCGTGCAGAGCCGGCGTCCGCAACATGCGTGTACAGGCGGCGGGCGCGCAGCAGTGCATCTCGACGCGCAATCGCATCCGTCAGCGTCGCCCCCTCAAACGAGGTCTGCGAGTTGGTGTGGTTAATGCGACGCACCAGCGTCTCAATCTCTTGCAGAAGCTCCGCGGCCTCGTTGAGCAAGGCAGTCGGGTCCTCAGCAGGCGTGTCGCCTTCCTGGATCAGCGCGCCTTCCGTCAGACGCTGCGTCAGAGCGTTGAGACGGTCCTGTGCCTCAGCGCGGCGGGCGAGTGCTTCTGCAAGCAACATGCTGGTTCTCCTTCTGTGTTTATGTCCCCGTTCCCAACCCTCACCTGCACGTAACTGCTGCTTCAAACTCCCAACGCCGCGGTAATAACTGGTAATCAATGCTAACCCTGGTGTGGGTCAATGCCCGTGTGCGTTATGCAGGCTACAAAACTGTGCTGTGGGCAGAGTCGAACTGCCCGGCCCTAATGTGTAGCCACAGGGCGCCACAGAGCTGCCATAACCCAGGCAGTGGAGGGGTTCTTGGCGTTCGCTGAGTTTTTTGCAGGCAGCCCGTGCAGGCTACCGACATGGTCCAAAGCCTAGCAGATTGTGGTCTGCGCGGAGCCGGCCCTGGCTCCGCCCTGGTTCGTTGCCGACTGTGCGCCCGTTATCAGACCCGGCTATGCGCCCGTTTTTGGCCTTTACTTGACATAACGTTTGTCTGCTAGAGGAGCTTGCGGGTTACTAGCACACAACGCATTTTCGACGATTTGTCTCAACAACCGACCTGCAGAAATAGGGGGCGATAAAAAATGTCTGCTAGTGAGACGCGGCGTCTCACTAGCAGACAAATGCAGTTATGGATTTCAAGCTATGAAGTCTTGCACAGTAATGCGCAATCTTGCACAGTAATGCGCAATCTTGCACAGTCTTACGCGGAAGCCGGGAAGAGCTCGCCTGCGTACAGGCGGTTCTTCATTTCCTTCTCCACCAGGATCGGCAGGAAGTCTTCAACCTTGGCGCCTGCGCGGCGGCTGCGAAGTACTGCATCGAAGGCGTCGCCGATCTCGATGGCGTCGAAACGGTCGGACCACTCAGCGATCAGGTCTTCGCGGATGTTGCGCAGGGCGCGCTCGCGAACGATGGAGAAGTCGATGTTGTTGATGTCCTTGGGGCTACGCATTGTTCTGGTTCCTTTCAAATGAGTTGCGTGGTTACGCGGCTCGTATGTGTGGGGCTCGTGTTTGTGAGGCCGAAAAGTTGGAAAAGTTGTCTGTTGTGATTGCAGATGTTGCGTGGTGCCTATGTGGCATCCCGGGGCCTCCTCTCGTAACCATTTGTTTACCTGGCGTTCACATTAAACGTGTGGCGCAAGTCATGCAAGGATGTCCACGATTGGCGGTCGCCATTAATGGGTAAAGCTCAACTAATGTTGGCAAAATGACAGGTCACGGGCGGTTCTGTCAAGAAATGTGATTCTAGTCACGTTTTGTGATTCCGAGCAATGGAGCGGCACACCACAACGCGAAAAGTGCTGTGCCAAACGGTGGGAGACCACGCGCAGGAGCCCCCGTGTCCAGCACGGATCCATCCTGAAAGACCACGAGGCCAACGCCGAGGTTCCGAAGCAAATCCACATCCACAGCACCAACAGCACCAGCAGCACCAGCACCAGCACCAGCAGCACCAGCACCAACAGCACCAGCACCAACAGCACCGGAGGCAGCCAACCAACGTTCGGACGGCGGGTCCACTTCCACGCCGTCAACCGAAAGTGCCCCAGACTCGACCACGTTCATGGCTTTGGGGGTGGGGTTGAGGGTGGGCGTGTGGGCGTCGTGAAGCAGAAGCGTTGGGGCGTTTTCGAAGAAAACATCGCGGCCCCGGTGCTCCACCGTGGGTACGGCGACCGTGGTGGGGGTCAGTGCGGACAAGGCGAGCGAGGCGTCTGGGACCTGCAAGAACGCAACGCCAACAGCGGCGGCTGCGCACCGGCTGGTGAGGTGGCCTGCGGCGGCGGTGCAGGCGGGGAGGGTGAGGAGGAGGAACTTGGTGGCGTCGCGAAGCAACCCGCCCCCGGGCAGGTGCTGGACAAGCGGTGCGGTGAGACCGGCCCAGGCAGCCAGGGGGATAGCTAGGCCAAGGGCGCCAAGCCATAGCCAGCGGCGCGGCACGCCACGCCAGCCGAGCGCCAACAGCGGCAAAAGCAACAGGCCAAACAGCGCAAAGCCAACCTCGCGCGACCACGGCACCGCCGCAGAGTTCCAGATCCCGCCAAGGCCGGCCACAGAGCCCAGCGTGCCCACAAACGCCTCTGCACGCGGGGCGAAGGCCTGCACCGCCGCAGCCGAAGATGTGCCACCGCTACCTGCCGCAACGCTGGCCACAACCCACGGCGCGCATGTCACCACAGAAACCAACACACCGCGCCACCCGCGCGAAAACGCTGCCGCCGCAAGCGCACCCGTAGGCGTTAACGACGCCAACCAATGCGCAAGCACCCGCAGCGGCACCGGCGCGCAAAACACCGCCGGCAACAGCCACGCCGCGACAACCAAGGACCACTGGCCCTGCAAGAGGCGCTCCACCACAAACGGGTTCCACAGCAGCACCGTCATCGCCGCGGCCTTGCCAAACGGACTACGGCCCAGCCGGTACGCACTCACCGCAGCACAACAGGCCGCGGCAACCATGATCACGCGCAGCGCCAACACCGGATACGGCACGATGGCTAGTAGCGCATCCTGCGGCACGTTGCGCGCCGGCAGATCGCCGTAGCCGAGGGAGGCGCGAGTGAGATACATACCGTCGAAGACCAGCATGTCGCGCAGCGCAAACGCCTGGCCGGGCATGAGAAACGGCCACGTCACCGCAACAACAAGGGCGGCACCGTAGGCCACTACGGGGTTGAAGTGGCGGGCGTTTCCTACAATGGCCACATCGCAAACCCTAACGTATCTCCAGTGCTGCCCCAGCTTGATGGCCTGCGCGGCCTCGCTGCCCTTGGCATTTTGACCACGCATGTGGCCTTCCAGACCGGGCTGACGTCCACGTTTGTGGAGCGCTTTGATTACTTCGTCGCGGTGTTTTTCGCACTTTCGGCTTTCCTGCTCTCTCGCGGTCAGTGGGTGGCAAAGGGCTATTACTATCGACGGCTCGTCCGTCTCGCCCCGGCCTACCTCACCTGCGTGGCCGTGGTCCTTGTCGCCCTGCCGCCGCTGACCCACGTGAGCCTCCAACAGGTGCTGGCCAATGTTTTTTTGCTGCAGGTCTACGTGCCCGACGGGCTTATCGAGGGGCTGACGCAACTGTGGTCCCTGTGCGTGGAGGTGGCGTTCTACCTGGTGCTGCCCGCGTACATGGCGCTGGGGGATCGCGGCCGGCAGCTCGCGCTGCTGATCGCCGTGCCGTTCGGGTTGGCGTGGCCGTGGCTGGTGGACCAGCAGACGTGGCCACCCTCGTACGCCCCGTGGTTTGCCGTGGGCCTTATCTTGGCGGAGCTGGAGCGCCTCGGCGTGCGCTGGCGCGGGCCGCGCTGGCCCTGGTTGCTGGCTGCTGCGGCCATTGCGTACCTGGCGGGCCTTGCGGGTCCTGCGGGACTGACGCACCCGACCCCTGCGGAGTTCAACGTCCGCGTGATCTTGGGGACTTTCTTCGCGGCGTTCGTCGTCGGCCCGTACGCGCTAACCGGCGCTGAAAAAGGGGCGAACAGTGTGCTCGCCAGCCGCCCCATGCGCACGCTTGGACGCTGGTCGTACTCGTTGTTTTTGTGGCACGTGGCGGTGCTTTACTTCGCCTTTCCGACGCTCGGCGTGCCCTGGTTCAGCGGCCACTTCGTACCGGTGTGGGTGTTTACTACCGTGGCGTCGCTGGTGGTGTCGTACGCCTCGTACGAGCTGGTGGAGCGTCCCGCGGCGGCCGCGATGGCCAAGCACCCGGCGAAGGTGAGCAAGAGGCTGTCGCCCGCGTAGTTGTCCGCAGGCCACGGTGCGCGCGCCAGCCACAGTCCGGCGACCAACATCGCGCCAAACGCTAGCCAGCTGCCGCGGATCAAGGTGAAGCGCTCAACCACCCAGGCGGTTGCCAACGCCGCCGCACCGACTAGCGGGTTCGCAGCCAGCACCGCCGCGCCGGCAATTGGGCGCGCCAGCGCACGCGGCGCTGGCCCCGAGCGGCGCCACGGCACCCACAGGCACGCGGCCACCGTCAGCAGGGACAACGCTCCGCCGATGCCCAAACTTGCACGGTAGGCCGCATCCCCCGCGTGCCACATGCGGAAATCGCCGGATGCGCCGGGTGGGACGATAAAGGCTTGCGTGGAGGCGTCGATAAGCAAGGGCTCGAGCTCATGGTTGCCTGCGGTTGCGCGCAAGCCCGGGTTAAACCCGCGAGTCGTGATAATGATGCGTTCGGTATCGGCCGCATCAATCGTGCCGTCGAAGGGCGACCAGGTGGGCAGCGTCAAGGGTTGGGTGAGCATGACCACCTTCGCGCGGCTGGTCAGCTCGTGTGTGCCGGCGGGCAGGTGGACTGGGCCGGGGGCGTGCTCGGCGCCGTCGATGGTGGCGCGCGCGGTGAGCTGCCACGTGGCATCCACGGTGGTGGTGAAGCGGCGCTGGATCACGTTGGCGGCGGGGAAGTGGCGTTGGAAGACAAGCGCACGGGCTTTGGTTGCATCGAGCTCCACAATGCGCGTGATACCGGCGTCTACCTGCGTAATGCCCACCGGTTCGGTCAGTTCGAGCTCCATGACCGTGTCGTGTTTGGTTACCTCGCGGGGTTCACCGCCAACAAGGGAGACCGTTCGGCCGTCTACAAGCACCTGGGTGTTGGCGGTGGCAGTAATAGTCGCGGTGGTGGCGTCGCTGCGAATGCGCAAATGTGGGGTCGGATCGCCCGGGGCCGGCCACCAGGCGGTATCGTCCAGCCCGTCAAACGCCGAGGTCACGGAGCGCGCCGCGCTGGCGCTTGAAGACGCCTCCACCCTGCCGCCCTGCATAGTCACACCGACTGGCGTGCCCGCGCTGGGATAATCCTTCACGCGGTTGTACACAGAGCCATCCTCATCCAGACTGGTCAGATGTGCCGACTGGCCGTCCAAGCTGCCGTAGTTACGCACGGCGAGCGCGGGGGTGTCCGTGGAGATTTCGGGGCGATGATCAACATCGCCCTGGGTCAGCACGGTGGGGAAGTAGCCGAGCTCGCGCCAGATAAGGGGGAGGGCTTCCCCGCCGGCGCTAATAGGCAAAGGCGCATCGGCGGTGATCATCATGTCGCGCGCAGGGTCAAGCAGGAACACGTCCACATCACCAAAGTTCGCAGTGGGCACGCCCAAAGACGGGGTGGGGGTTTGGTGCTCAAGGTCGCGACGCACCACGACTGCGCCCACGCCGATCGCGCGCAGCGCCACTTCATCCACCACCGCAGTCTGGCCGTCCAGGCCGCGAATGGCTTCCGGTTCTACCAGCGGGATTGCGTCGCGGAAGACGAACGGGGAGTTGCACAGCGCCTGGATCGGTTCATCGCGCGTCCACCCCCACTCCTGGCGGGCGAACGACGCCGCTGGCACCACCAACGTCCGCGTCCCCGCGGCGTGCTTATCGATGTACTCGCAGGCCTCCACCCAATCCTGCGACACCCCGGCCGCAGGACCAGAGGCCCACGTGCCAACCGGCAACAGGCGCAGGGACCACGCCGGTGAGGTGGCCACCACCGCCGCCAACGCCACGCACGCCACCTGCGCGCGGTTGACTCTTGTGCGCCTGTTTGTGAGTGCAGCACCCACCGCGAGCGCCATCGGCAAACGGATCAGGGGGTCGAATTTGTGGAGGTTGCGGAAGGGGGCGAGTTGGGCGTCGAGAAGCGAAATGCCCCAATGCGCACCGGCAAGCAACGCGAAACCGATGGCGAACATGGCGACAAACTCACGCGGAAGTCGGCGCAGCCCCACCAGCCCGACGGCGGCGATGGCGCAGGTAGCCAGCACAAACGTTGGTTCAGTGACCAGCAGGTGGCCGGCGGTACGCTCCGCATCCACAAACGGCGCCCAGGAGGTGGTGCCGCGCAGGATCTCCACCGGGTTGAGCCACGCGGTGGTGACGGTGGCCGATTCAATGAAATCTGTAAACGGCGGTGCGTAGCGCCCCAGGATGAGCAGCGGTCCCAGCCACCATGCAGACACCGCCACCGCCCCGAGCGTGAACCCGGCGGCCCGCCGGACATGCCCCCGCCACAGAAGATAAATAAACGCAGGCAGGCACGCGGCGATGGTGGCGGTGGCGTTGACCGCGCCCATGCACGCCACCACGACTACAGACGCCGCCACGTTCGGCCGCCGCTGCACCAACGGCACCAGTGTCCACGGCACGAGTGCCACCGGCCAAGCCTCCGAAGAGATCGCTGTCAGCGTGGTCAGGATGCGCGGGGATAACGCGTACAACACCGCCGCCAACACCGAAGGCAGACCAGCGGGCAAGCCTATTCGGCGCGCCAGCACCAACGTCCCCGAAAACGCCAACCCCATAATCAGCGCCCACCACAAACGCTGCGTCACCCACGCGGGCACTTGCGCCAAATCCGCCAGCAGAAAGAACGCACCCTGCGGAAACAGGTACCCGTACGCCTGGTTCTGCAGCTGGCCCAGCGGGAACTCGTCTGTATATATATGCGTGGCGCGCGCCAAGAAACGCGCCGGGTTAACCACCAAATCCAGCTTGGTGTCCGCGGCAACCTGCCCGGGCGGCTGTAAAAATGCGAGGCTAAACGCCCCGATCCAGCCGAGGATATGGGCGCGCACTACTGTCGGGAGCCGTACTCCGGGCCGCCGAGCACCGCGTCATCCGCCGGCACGGCCTGGCCGGTTGGCACCGTCTGCCCAGAAAACCCCGCCAGCCCCAGCACCCCCACAAGACCGAGGACAACGCCGATGACAGCACTGGCCAAGATGGATGACATGGTGCGGTTTTCAGCAGGTTGCGGCATGCGTTGAACCCTACCAGTGTGCGGGCTGCGTAGAGTGAATGACGTTTCGTTCCCAGGGAGGTGTTTCATGCGCGCACGGCTTACGTCTGTGCTCACTGCGTGCTGCCTTGCTGCATGTTCGGGGCCTTCGCTTGACGACGCCCAAACGCCCACCCCAGCACCCGCCCCCGTCGATAAGCAAGAGCCCGAGCAAGACCTGCGGGCGAAGGTGGCCTCCTTGATGGTGGTGGGGGTGACTAATTACGACCAGGCGCGGTGGGCACTGGACCAGGGCGTGGGCGGGTTGATCATCCCGAGCTGGGCGGATCCGGCGCTGCTGACGGAGCCGGGCCGTAACATTAACGCGCTGCGGGAGCAGTACCCGCGGGCCTTTTCCGTAGCGATTGATTTTGAAGGCGGCCGCGTCCAGCGCCACACGCAGGTGCTGGGTAGCTTCATGCCGCCGCGCGCGCTGGCCGGCAACCCGCCGGAGGTGATCCAGGGAACCGGCTATGACATTGGCGTTTCCCTGCGCAACCACGGCATCAATGTGGATTACGCCCCGCTTTTGGACCTTGATGTGATTGACCTGGACATTGTGGGGGACCGCTCCTTCAACTCCGTGCCGGAGGAGGTAGTGCGCGTTGGCGGGTTGTTCTCCCAGGGGTTGGTGGACGCGGGCGTGACGCCGACGTTTAAGCACTTCCCGGGCCACGGCCGGGCCTCTGGGGATACCCACCACCAGCTGGCCGTGACCCCACCCGTGGAGGAGTTGAAGGCCCTCGACATGCTTCCGTATGGGCCGCTGCTTGCACGTTTTCCTGATGCCAGCGTGATGATGGGACACATGATCGTCCCCGGCATGGGGCCGGTAGGTGTGCCAAGTTCGCTGAACCCGGAGGCGTATCGCATCCTGCGCGAAGGCGACTACCCGGGTGGTGTGCCCTTTGACGGCGTGATTGTTACTGATGACCTCTCCGGCATGCGTGGGCTTTTAGACTTCGCACCGACCCCGCAGGCCGTGAAGATGGCCATTGCCGCGGGTGCTGACCAGGCGTTATGGTCTACGGGCGCTGACCTGCCGGCGACGATTGATCTGGTTGTCGCTGCCGTGGAAAGCGGCGAAGTGCCCCTGGCGCGTGTGGACGAGGCAGCCGCGCGCGTGGAGCGTTTGCATTAGGGGGTTGTAACTGGGTTTTGTATTTGTCTGCTAGCGGCGCGCGGCGTGCTCCTAGCAGACAATGAAAATGCCCTTCTAAAACCCCAGGTGGAATGTTCAGACTTTCGGCTCTTTTTGCGTTGTGTGCTAGTAACGCGAAGCCGCCTCTAGCAGATAAGCGTTATGTCAACTTTTTCCAGCCGGCGAGTATCTGGCTACGCTTAACGGGGTGAGTACTGTGCAAGCACAATCCGAGTCGCGTGGCAAAGGCCGTGGCGGCAAGATTGCCGTTGGCATTTTCGTCGGCGTGCTGGCTGTCTTGCTGGCGATCTATCTGGCGGACCTGGCGATGAACCGCGGCAACGTCCCGCGCGGCACCACCGTTGGTGGAGTGGCAATTGGGGGTATGAAGCCTGAGAGCGCCAAAGGGAAGCTCCAAGACGAGCTGGGCAACATTGAAACGAACCCCGTTTCCGTACGCGCTGACCAGGCCACCGCGCAGTTCGTTCCGGCGGAGGCCGGTCTGGTGATGGATTGGGACGCAACCATTGACGCCGTTGGCGTTGAGTCCGCCAACCCGATCAGCAGGCTGCGCGGCTTGTTTACGCAGCGTGAGGTTGATGCAGTGGCGAAGGTGGATGACGCGAAGTTCAACCCCGCCATGGAAACCTTAAGCGCTGAGCTGCACCGGGATCCCGTTGATGGTGCGATCCATATTGAAGGTGGGCGTGCCAATGTGGATGAGCCGGTGTTGGGGCAGGACGTCGCCGCAAACAAGCTGAGCGAAGCGGTCAAGGCCCAGTGGCTGCAACCGGAAGGGGTGGAGGTTGAGCCGGTGACCGTGGAGCCTGTCGTGAATGAGGCGGCGGTGCGTGCAGCGGAGCAAGGGCCGGTGCGCGCGGCGTTGAACGGGCCGCTGACGGTGCGCAGTAATGATCCGGAGGTGGCGGCGACGGTGCCGCAGGAGCGACTGGGTGAGATCATCCAGTTCCCGGTGGTGGACGGCAAGATCCAGCCGCAGGTCAACGTGGAGGCCGCGCAGGGGATTTTGGGTGAGCAGCTCGCGCCGACGGAGGTTGAGGCGCAAAACGCGCGCGTACTCACCGGCGGCGGCGTGCAGGAATCCATCGACGGACTGGTGGTGGATTGGGAGCAAACCTTAGACGGTTTTGAGGGCAGGTTGCTTGATAGCGCCCCACGTGAATGGGACGCAACCTACAAACCAGAACCGGCGACATTTACTACTGAGGACGCCGCCAACGCTACGTTCGACCAAGTGGTTGGCAGCTTCACCACCAGCGGATACTCCGCCGCATCCGGCCAAAACATCGCCCTGGTGGCGCAGACCGTCTCCGGTGCTGTGGTCAACCCGGGTGAGACGTTCTCCTTGAACGGCTACACCGGCCCACGCGGCACGGCGCAGGGGTACGTGGAATCGGGCATCATTTTGAACGGCCGCGCGGATACCGCGGTGGGCGGCGGTATCTCCCAGTTCGCCACCACCTTGTACAACGCCGCATACTTCGCGGCGATGACGGATGTGGCGCACACCCCGCACTCCTACTACATCTCCCGCTACCCGGCCGGGCGCGAGGCAACCGTGTACGAAGGTGCCATTGACCTGCAGTTCCGCAACGACTCCCCGCACCCGGTCAAGATTGTCACCAACGTTGGCGGTGGCAGCGTCACCGTCAGTCTCATGGGCGTGAAAACCACCACCGTGGAATCCTTCAACGGTGGACGTTGGGCGACAACGCAGCCGCAGGAGCAGCGCGTTACCGGCGGCAGCTGTATCCCGTCCTCGGGCGCGCCGGGCTTCACCACTTCTGACACGCGAGTGATCTATGACCTTGCGGGCAACGAGCTTTCCCGCGAAACCCAGACCACGGTGTACACCCCGGTGCCGATTGTGAAGTGTGGCTAGTTCTTCTCAGTTGCTCAGTGGATCTCCAGCGCCGGCGGCGTGTGCTCGCCCACTTTACGGGTGAGCCCCCACGCGGTTAGTGCAGCGTAGAGTGGGTTTCGTGGCATGAGTGAGTGGAGGGGCGCGTAGCCGTCGTAAATCGCACCGGAGTCAATGTTGACCACGTCGGCGCCACCGACCGCGTTCAGTTGCGACGCCGAATTCGGCGTCACCACATGATCCCTGGGGGAGTAGATCGAGGTGTACACGATCGACGGGTCCGTATCCGGCACGTCCGCGAAGCGCTTCAGCCACGCCGAGCCCACGAGTTGCTGCGACGCGCCGGAAGCAAGCAGTGCCGTCAGGCGCGGATAGCGAGCGGCCACCTTCCCTAGGCGGCCAGCCCAGCCCCGCATGTCCGTGCCGTGGAAGTTGCCGCCCATGGCCACCACGCGCCGCACTTTGGGCGCCCCACCGCGAGCGATGAACAGCTTGGTCATCAGCGCGCCTTGGGAGTGCGCCACAATATCCACCTGTGTAGCGCCGGTTTCGCGCAGCACACGGTCCACGTTTTGCGCGACGTCCTCCACAATCGCATCCAGGTCGCCCACGCCGAAAAACCCGGGGGCGATCATGTCGCCATAGTCGTATCCCCACACCCAAAAACCTTGGGCAGCCAGGTAATTCGCGTTCTCCTTGAAGGAGGCCGTCCGCGAGTTAATCCCATGGATATACAGCACCGGCGTCGGGTGCGTTGGCACGAAATCCGGGTTGTTAAACGGCAGCCTGGGTCGCTCCTGCAACCCCAGCGCCGCGCCGTACCCAAGTGCCAGTGTTACAAACCATTTCACCCCCAAGAGCTTATTGCTTTTCGACGCCCACTTGCACCAGACAGCTCTGTCTAGTAGGGTTTCACGTGGATCACGAAGTCCGACGTATTTCAAAGCCTCCCGGCTCGTCGGCTGGCAACCGCGCACATCGCGCACGGTGCCCCCGGGAGAAGATCCGCCGGCACGAGCAATCGCCGCGCCGGAAGTGCGATTCTTCAGGAGTGTTTTCTCATGCCTACTGGCTTTCCTACAGACTGGACCCCCGCAACCGTATCCAACCTGGCCGGAGCTTCGTTCACCTTCACGTTGGACGAGACTGATGAGGCCATCGTTGCAGAATTCAACAACCCTGCCGAGGCGATGATGTTCATTGCTAATACCGGTATGAAGTTCGAGTACTCACGAATCTCCGGTGCCGTGCGTGTTGGTGGCGCCGTGGTTCCCCTGCCCAAGCAACCAAAAGCCCGTCGCGCCTGCATGTATAAGGAGTGTGACCTTGTGGCTGTCGGCCATAACCAGCACTACATTCCGGTGCTACGCGCCATGAACCAGAAGTACATGTGGTTCCCCATCGAGGTGCTTGAGCACGACGGCACCAAGATCACCTTCGCGTTTACTAGCCCGAACGGGACCGAAACGGTCTGCGCCTACAACCACAACCCTGAAGAGCTTGCGCGTGCAACGGAGTACAACCCGGATTGGAAAGTCCTGCGCTACACCACCGGTGGCGGCAGCTCCTACAAGGCGATCTTAGTGTCGATGGAACCGCCGACCCCCTGCACGGTCGCGGAGTAGTTTGAGGCCGGTTGTTGGGGTGGTACAAAACAAACGCAGAGCCCTTTCAAATAGAAGGGCTCTGCGTGGGTATGAGGGTTGCCTGTTCGGTGGCGCTTAAGATTTGGTCGAGTCCGACTTTGTGATTACGCGATTCGACACGTAGCAAGCGATGGTCACTACAGTGAGGAAACCAACTCCAAGAATCAAAGAGTCGTATCTCTCGGTTAGCATGAGTGAGAAGAACGCCCCCATAAAGAAGGGGATGATCGCTTTGATGCTGATGGTCATTAGGTGCACCTCACGCCTTTCACGGATCCAGTCCAACGAAGTACCCCAATACTACGTAACAGGCAACCACGAGCCGATTATTGCTCCACGCATCTGGGATCAAGTGCAATACGAGCTCGCCACCAGGCATGGCAACATATCGTCAGCGAAAGTCGGCTTGTTCTCCACCCGGCTCAAATGTGCTCGGTGTGGGGTGTGGTATGGGCGTAAGACGTGGGCGTCGAACACGAAATACAAGTACACAGTCTGGCAATGCAACCACAAATACACAGACGAACATCCCTGCAGCAGCGCGACGGTGAAAGACGAGCAGATCAAGGATTCTTTCGTGCAAGCGCTCAATCAACTGATCGCCCGCCGTCCGCAGCAAAGCCAGCTACCGCAGGTGCTTGGCGACATGTTCGGTACGAGCCGTTTGGAAGAACAAGCTGCCGCGTGCCAGGCGAAACTTGTGGAACTCACCGAGCAGATCGAAGCGCTGATTGCGGAAAACCAGCAACGCGCGCTCGACCAGGACGCCTACCAAGCCCGCTACACCGAATTCGATACTATCTACCGTAAGACGCTCGCATACAAAGCGAGCCTAGAGGCAGATATTGCAGCGAACACTGCCAAGCATGCCGCCGTCACCACAGCCCTAGGCGATCTGGCGGGCGAACCTGTGAGCGATTTTCGCCCCGCGCAGTGGAGCGCACTCATCGATCACGCCATCGTAGACGAGGACGGGATCCGGTTCGTATTCCGTAACGGTGAACAGGTGAGCATGGCCCTGCAAGGATGATGTTGTAGCGGTTGACGTGCACGGTTAGGTACACCTCCCAGAATTTAGATAAGGTTAGCCTTGCCTAAGAAGGATGGTGTTTGCATGGACGATAGTGCAATGGATCAGGTTGTTGACGGTGAGTATGGGTCCGCGAAGGAAAAATCTGTCGCTGGCCAGAACGCAATCCGTCAGCTATCGCAGCCGGTGAAAGGCAAGCTGTTCGTCGCGCAGGTTTTGGCTTTTCTCTCTGGTGTGTTGGCTATTGCCCCGTATGTGGCTCTGGTGGAGCTTGGCAGAGAACTTATGCAAGACCAGATGGACCCGGCGCGGGTGAACTGGATTGTCATGCTTCTCGTCAGCGCATACATGACCCGGTTGACCTTATATTTTGTTGCATTGGGCGTGACGCATTTTATTGACCTGTCGTTGCGTAATCAGATGCGTCGGCAAATTGCCGCCCGAATGTCGACTGCTCCGCTGTCGTGGTTTACCCGCGAGGGTGAGGGGAAGATCCGCAAGACCATTCAGGATGATACGGCCACGGTGCATACAGTGATCGCGCACGGGCCGATCGAGAAACTGAACGCGATCGTATCCCCGCTCGCCTTGTTGATATATGCGTTTGTGGTGGATTGGCGGCTCGCTCTGCTGTCGATTGCGACGATTCCGATTTATGTGGGCATGTATGGCATGTCGATGCGTGGGATGAATGAGAAGACCGCACAAATGGACACCAAGCTCGCTCAGGTTTCGGCAACGATGGCCGAGTTCGTTGCCGGTATCTCAGTGGTGAAAGCATTCGGCAAGGTCGGCCAAGCACATAAAGCCTATTTAGATGCAGCTAACGAGTTTTCTAAGTTCTACCGGGCGTGGTGTATGCCGCTGGTGTCGATGTCGGTCGCCTCATTTTCGTGGGTGTCGATCCCGGTGTTGTTGATCGTGAACCTTGGCGGTGGCGCGTTGATGATGAACGCCGGTTGGGTGAGCATCTACGAGGTGATAACGACGACGTTGATCGCCTTGGTGCTGCCGGGAGCGTTGATGGCAGTCGCAACCATCGCCTGGTCGTACCAGCTCGCAGGGTCTGCGGCAGTGAGGCTGGTGAACGTCATGGAGCTACCAGCGTTGAGTCAGCCCGATGCGCCACAGACACCACACGGTCATGATATCGAGATTCGGGGTGTGTCGTATGCCTATGACGACACCCAGGCATTAGACGAGGTGAGCCTGAGCATTCCGGCAGGCACGGTGACCGCGCTGGTTGGCCCGTCGGGTGCGGGGAAGTCGACGTTGGCGAGTTTAATTGCCCGCTTCGATGACCCGGACGCTGGCACGATCACTATCGGCGGGGTTGATCTAAAGAGCATTTCCCAGGATGTGTTGTATTCGACGGTCGCGTTCGTCTTGCAAGATGCACAGCTTATTCGCGACACCATCCACAACAACATTGCCCTGGGCGCGCCAGACGCAACCTTGGATCAGGTGCGACAGGCGGCGAGAGCCGCGCAGATCGACGAGTTCATCATGAGCCTGCCAGATGGTTACGACACCGTGTTGGGGGAGGACACCCACGTTTCGGGCGGGCAGGCAGCCCGTATCGCGATCGCCCGGGCGCTCATGGTTGATGCCCCAGTGTTGGTGCTGGACGAGGCGACGGCGATGGCGGACCCGGAATCGGAATCGAAAATTCAACAAGCTCTCTCGACTCTTGCCAAAGGCAGAACCGTGATTGTGATCGCCCACCGGTTGGCCTCGATCAGGGGCGCGGATCAGATTGTCGTCATGGAACGCGGGCGCATTGCTGTGGTCGGTAAACACGACGAGCTGTTGGGTAATGCGCACTATCAGGCACTTCTTGCCCAAGGTGCATGTGAGGAGATGACACGATGAATCAACTATTGCTGCCACGCTTTAAGCGTTTGATGGAACCCGCCTCGTGGCGTGACCTCTCGGTCGGTCAAGCGTGGGGTGCGGTCTCAGGACTGTGTCACGGCTTTGCCCTGCTGATTCTGCTTCCCGCAGCAAGTGCCCTAGCGACCGGAATGCCGGTGTGGGGGTTATCGTTTTGGGGCTGGCTCATCGCCTTGGCGGTGATCTCGGTAGCGGGTGTAGGCACCGAGTTTTATGGTATGCGCACCGGCTATATTGGCGCGCTCGGGTTCATTCACGACGTCCACCACGCAATAGGTAACAAAGTAGCCCGCCTACCGTTGGGAGTGTTCGATTCGGGTAGCTCTGGCCGACTGTCGCGCATGGTCACCCAGGAAATGATGAACTTGGGCGAGTCGGCGGCGCACTTCATTTTCTCCCTCGTCCAAAAACTCTCAGCCGTGCTGGTGATCACTGTGGGAACCTGGTTCTGGGATTGGCGGCTGGGACTGACCTTGACGATCGCGTTCCCGATCATGCTCGCCTTCCTCCATATCTCCCGCGTGCTTCTTGATAAAGGTAAGCAGGTTTCCGAACCAGCTGAGTCAGAATTGGCGGCTCGCATGGTCGAATTCGCCACCTGCCAAGGCGCGCTGCGCTCCTGCCATGTCGCCGACGACTACCCGGCCCTTGATCGGGCATTCAAACAGGCTGACCGCAAAAGCCGCAAAGCATTGTGGATCGAAACATTAGCGAACCTGATTAATGGAATGTTCGTCCAAGCCCTTGTCGTGATAATGATCTGGCTGACCGCCCAACTCGCCCTCGGCGGGCAAATGAATGCGCTGAACGCCGTGGTCACAATCGGCATGTGCCTGCGGTTCACCACCATGCTCCAAGACATCGGTGGCTGCATGACCGGGCTGGAAGAACGCCGCCAGCAGATGAACCACGTCGACAAGGTCATGGATGCCCCCGAACTGTCCGAACCCGATGCCTGTACACCAGTGAGGGCACCTGGTGATGTTCGTTTCGAGGACGTCACCTTCGGCTACGATCCGGACACCCCGGTTCTCCGTGATATGTCCTTCCATGTCCCGCAAGGCGGCATGTGTGCCCTGGTTGGCCCTTCCGGCTGCGGAAAAACCACAATCGCGAGGTTGGTTGCACGTTTCTGGGATGTGCAGTCCGGCAGCGTACGCGTTGGCGGGGTTGATGTGCGCGAGCAGACCACCGAAGATTTGATGCGCCAGGTGTCTCTCGTTTTCCAAGACGTCTATTTATTCAATGACACTCTCGAAGCCAACATTCGCCTTGGCAATCCCGAAGCTACTGATGAAGAAATCAGGTGGGCCGCTGAGCTGTCGGGCGTGACGGAAATTGTCAACCGCCTCCCAGACGGCTGGAATTCATTGGCGGGTGCTGGCGGGCGTGCACTGTCAGGTGGGGAACGCCAACGAGTGTCCATCGCTCGCGCCTTGGTGAAGAAAGCCCCGATCGTGCTGTTCGATGAGGCCACCAGCGCGTTGGACGCGGAAAATGAAGCCAACATTGTTGCGGCGATGAACGAGCTACGCAAGCACTCCACGCTAATCGTGATCGCCCACAAACTTGAAACCATTCGCCAAGCTGACCAAATCATTGTGCTCTCCCACGATGGGCGTATCGCCCAGCGCGGGTGCCACGACGAGCTGGTCAACCAGCCAGGTCAATACCGCGATTTCTGGCAAGAACGCATCAATGCTGCCGGATGGCAACTCGTCTAAACACAGCACGTATACGCACATGAAAGGAAAAACTATGTCCACACCCACGTCCTCGCGCCTAAACACGCGCGACTTCATCAATATCGGCGTCTTCACCGCCTTGATGTTCGTCATCGTGTTTGCATTCGGAATGCTCGGGTTCATTCCGGCTGCCATGTATGCCGGCTTCTTACTCTCCATTCTCGTCAACGGCACCGTGTTCGCGCTGTTTACTGCCCGCACTCCGAAGATGGGGGCATTGACAATCATGCTGATCCTCATCGAAGTCCTCTTCTTCGTAACGGGTCACTGGGTGGGAGGAATTGCGATCGCCGCTGTGTTCGGCCTGCTCGCTGACTTGGTGATCACCAAGGGGCCGAAGAGCGTGAAAGTTCGTGTCCCGCTGGCATATGCACTGTTTATCCTGCCGATCTATGTTTCCCCGTGGATTCCGCTATTTATGAACCAAGACGCATATATGTCGCAGATCGCCGAACAAATGGGCGCCGAGTATGCCGCGAAGATGGCGCAGGTTGTCACGATTCCGATTCTGTTGGGCTTCTTCGTTGTGATGCTCATCGTGGGCTGGCTTGCTGGTCTGTTGGGAACCAGGGTGGCGCGTAAGCACTTTGAACGGGCCGGTCTTGTCTAAACTTCCCGACCCGCGCACGATTATCGTAGCGCTCGTCATCGTCTCCACCACGATCTACAGTGCCTACTCGCCGTGGTTCGTGTGTGCTCTGGGCGGATTCGCCGCCGTGATGCTGGCGAGCGCTGCGATCAATCCCAACACGCTCGTGCGCCCGAGCTGGGTTGCCGTCTACCTGGCCACGTTTGCGGCTCTCGGCACACTCGTCTTCGTGATACCACTGGTGTGGAAGTCAACGGCCAGCGCGTTCCTCGTGCTGTTTTTGCAGTGGATGTGGCGATTCAGTGTCAGCGCAGGAATGGGAGCCTACGCGATCGGTGTGATCCGACCTGCCACCTTGCAAAAAGCACTCGCCAGCTCACGAATCCCGACCTGTTTCACGATCCCGATCTCAGTCGCGTTACGTGTGCTGCCCGTGATCGGCCACGAGGTTAAAGCGATCTCAGATGCCATGAAACTACGCGGCATGTCCGCGCTTTCCCTGCGTGCGGCCCAGTACTTCACAATCCCGCTGCTATCGACCGTGGTACGCAGCGGAGACGAACTGGCATCTGCTGCCCTTGTACGCGGACTGGGCGGAACCGCAAAGCCCACCTCAGTCACGGTCGTGAAATTCCGTGTGATCGACGCGGTCATTCTGCTCATCGTTATCAGCTTCGCGATATGGAGAATCGTCCTATGACAACAGCCCAAGCAACTGGGGTCACCTTCACCTATCGGGGAGCAGACCACCCCTCAATCAATGACGTAACCATCACCATCACACCTGGAACCGTCACCTTGCTGTGTGGTGCGTCAGGGTCGGGGAAAACCACCGCGTTGCGGCTGTTTAACGGGCTCATCCCGCACTTCCACGACGGCGACCTTACCGGAAGCGTCACAGTCGACGACATTGACGTGGCACGAGTAGATTTATCAGAGCTTGCCCACCACTGTTCGACAGTGTTTCAAAACCCGCGCACCCAGTTCTACACCACTCACGTGCGTCAAGAACTCGCCTTCGGCCCAGAAAATCTCGGCCGCGACCCGCAGGAGATCTGTGCCCGCATTGACGAGGTTGCAGCCGAGTTAGGTATCGCCGACCTGTTGGAATCCCGCGTCACACAACTATCAGGCGGACAGATGCAACGCGTGGCCTGCGCCGTCGCCATGTGCAACAACACGTCGCTGATTGTCTTTGACGAGCCGACCGCGAACCTCTCAGCTGACGTTATCGACCAACTCGCCACACTCATCGCCAGGCTCAAAGCTGATGGACACACCATCATCATTGCTGAACACCGGCTAAGTTTCCTTTCCGGGATCGCTGACCGTGTCTACTGCTTCGATAAAGGTAACATCGCCCTCACCGCAACCGGCGAAGAGTTCTACGCTACCTCGGATGAGGAGCGCAAACAGCTTGGGCTGCGATCCCTAGTGACTGTGCCTATGCCACAACTTCCGCAACCGGCAGGAGATGGGCTTGAGATTGACAACCTCACCTTCGCCTACCGCCACGGAAACACGGTTCTCAACATCGGCCATCTGCTCTTTCCGGCAGGGAAAATCACAGCGCTCCTCGGCCCGTGCGGGTCAGGCAAATCAACACTGGCACGCATCATCTGCGGACTCGAAAAAGCCAAAGGTGCATCCATCACACTCAATAGGCAAAAATTCACCAACCGGGACGCATACCTCGTAATGCAAGACCCCACCCGGCAGCTATTCTCAGACACCGCTATTGACGAAGTCACGCTCGGGATAACGAGAGCCGAAAAACAACACATCGACGCCCAGGCGATCCTTAAAGAACTCGACCTCACCGACCATGAGGCTGATCATCCCCAAGCACTCTCTGGTGGGCAACGTCAACGTCTGGTTATTGCTACAGCGCTTGCCGCGAACAAGAAGGTCTACATCTTCGACGAGCCGACATCAGGTGTTGGCTACAAGCACCTTGTCGCGATTTCCCGAGTAATGCGTAAACTCGCTGACACTGGTGCCGTCGTCATCGTCATCACCCACGACGCTGAACTCGTTACCGAGGTCGCCGACCACGCTATCCACCTCGACCAAATCAACGCCTGCTAACGCAAACGCTCGCTCGGTCGAAAGAGAGGAAAGCATTTCCGCAGGTCAGGGCAAACGCGCTATACACTCGCTAACGCAAGCGATTTTCTTGACCCCCTTGGGGCGTACTCGCTAACGCAAAAGGGTACTTATCATTTTCGACGTCATAGTGGAGCCGGCGACATTGGAGCCGGCGACGGTGTCCGAAGTCACGACATAGTTGACACAGCGTGACTGGGAGAACCTTCCTGATGGTTGACAATTGGAGCCGGCGACGAGAATCGAACTCGCACTCTCAGCTTGGGAAGCTGATGTTCTACCACTAAACTACGCCGGCAGCGTCCTTGACTTTAGCACCGTGCAATCCAAGCCCAAAAATAGGGAAGTACACTCGCATACGTGCTGCTTTCTGATCATGATATTCGCGACGCTATTGAATCCGGCCGTCTCGGCATTGACCCGTTTGATCCGGAGATGATTCAACCGAGTTCGATTGATGTGCGTATTGACAGCCTGTTTCGGGTGTTCAACAACTCGAAGTACACGCACATTGATCCGAAAGAGGAGATGCCGGACCTGACCACACTGGTTGAGGTCCCGGAGGGGGATGCGTTTGTGCTGCACCCGGGCGAGTTCGTGTTGGCGGCAACGCTTGAGAGTTTTGCGTTGCCGGCGGATTTGGCGGGGCGTCTTGAAGGAAAAAGCTCCCTGGGCCGCCTAGGACTGCTGACGCACTCCACCGCAGGCTTCATTGACCCGGGTTTCTCAGGCCACATCACGCTTGAGTTGTCCAATGTGGCGAATTTGCCGATCACGTTGTGGCCGGGCATGAAGGTAGGCCAGCTTGCGTTGTTCGCTATGACCTCGGCCGCGGAGACGCCGTACGGCTCGTCCAAGTTGGGCTCGAAGTACCAGGGGCAGCGGGGGCCGACGGCGTCGAAGGCCTACCTGAACTTCCGTTAACCAACCAGAAGAACAAACCAAAAGGACGAAACCGATGGAAGATTACACACTGTATTTCACCCCGCTGCCAGTGCAGGGCGAGGATCCTGCGATTACGCAGCAGGAGATCATTGAGCTTGCCGAGCGTATCGACGCTGACCATGTCATCTACGACCAGTTTGCAAAGCGCCAGGCGCGCATTTTGCAGTACGCGGCTGAGGTCGCTGCCGTCGTTAAGGACCCGCAGCTGACCAACGAGCAGCGTGCGGTGGATCTGTCCATGGCGCTGCGCAACCTTGCGTTGGCCACCTCGCTCTATGAGGAGGACGTGGATAACGCGCTTGCGAAAAACGGTAACCAGCCGGCGTTTTCCCCGGCGGTGTGTGAGCTGTTTGCGCTGCTTGCGTCCCTATACATCACGCAGGCGTTGGATGCGTTCTTGCAGCACCCGTCCGAGGTCTTCCCGGAGGCCAGCTACATGTCGGGCCCCGATGTAGTGGTCTACGATCTCGGCCGCGGCTTCTACTTCATCATTGATGATGAAGGCATGTTTACCGTCCAGGCGTCCTCTGAGGAGGGGGCGTTTGATGAGCGCGCAAGGCTGTTGAGTGAGCGGGGGCCGCAGCCGTCGCACCCGATCAAGATCACGGACCCGGATGATGCACGCTTGAGCATTAAGTACGCCATGGAGGATTGGGAAGACGAAACTAGCAATACGTGGGCGGATGACCACCCGGATTTCCAGGTGGAGTTCACCGGTTACTTGGATGGCGAGGATTAACTCGCGCTGCCGATCTGGCCACCGCACGGCATAATTGCCAGTTATGCGGATGACGGTGATCGGTACTGGCTATCTCGGGGCGACGCACGCGGCGTGCATGGCGGAACTTGGCCATGAGGTGCTCGGCGTGGACGTGGATCAACACAAGATTGAGGCACTGCAAAACTCCACGGTGCCTTTTTATGAGCCCGGTTTGCCGGAGGTGCTTGAGCGAAATATTGACGCAGGTCGCCTTAGCTTTTCGACGGACTACGCCACCGCCGCCTCCTTCGCCAACATCCACTTCATCGGTGTGGGTACTCCGCAGCAGCGGGGTTCGTACGCGGCGGATACTCGCTACGTGGAGGCGGTTATTGATGATCTGGTGC
Organism: Corynebacterium riegelii; assembly: GCF_016728505.1. Lineage (GTDB taxonomy): Bacteria > Actinomycetota > Actinomycetes > Mycobacteriales > Mycobacteriaceae > Corynebacterium > Corynebacterium riegelii. The sequence goes on along the minus strand of NZ_CP068159.1, from coordinate 397,407 downwards.
CGAAACTGCAGGGCCACCACATCATCTTTGGTAAGTCCACCGTGCCGGTTGGTACCGCGGCGGCACTGCAGGAGCGCGCGAACAGGCTGGTTCAAGATGGTGCGAGTGTAGAGATCGCCTGGAACCCGGAGTTCTTGCGCGAAGGCTACGCGGTGAAAGACACCATTGAGCCGGACCGCATTGTGCTTGGCGTCAACGCTACTAATTCCCAGGCGGAATCTTCAGCGGTGCAGGTTGCCCGCGAGGTCTATGCCACCCCGCTTGCACACAACACGCCGTTTATTGTCACGGACCTGCAGACGGCGGAGCTGGTGAAGGTCTCGGCCAATGCGTTTTTGGCCACCAAGATCTCCTTCATCAACGCGGTAAGTGAGGTCTGTGAGATCGTCGGCGCGGACGTCACGCAGCTGGCGGATGCCATTGGTTATGACGACCGCATCGGCCGTAAATTCCTCGGCGCCGGCCTCGGCTTCGGCGGCGGGTGCCTACCCAAGGACATTCGTGCGTTCATGGCGCGCGCCGGTGAGTTGGGTGCGGACCAGGCGCTGACGTTCCTCCGTGAGGTTGACGCGATCAACATGCGCCGCCGCCAACGCGTGGTGGACCTCGCCCGTGAGATGCTCGGTTCCCTGATTGGTACCCGCATCACGGTGCTTGGGGCGGCGTTTAAGCCGAACTCGGATGACGTGCGTGACTCGCCGGCACTCGCCGTTGCAGGTCAGCTCTCGCTCGCGGGTGCAAGTGTGCGCGTTTATGACCCGCAGGCCATGGACAACGCACGCAAGGTCTTCCCAACGCTTGATTACGCTTCTTCGCTTGAAGACGCCTTGCGTAACGCCGAACTTGTCATCCTTGCAACAGAATGGCAGGAGTTTAAGGAGATGGAGCCGGGGTGGGTTGCGGGGGTCGTCGATAAGCAAAAGCTCATCGACGGCCGCAATGTGCTGCCAGCGGAAGCCTGGCATGCAGCCGGATGGGAAATCCAAGCCCTGGGGCGCAGCCTATAGTGGGAGTAACTCGTGCGAACCCCAGGAAGGTGGCAAGATGGCAACGCCGTTCTTCTTTCAAGATAAGGACACTGTGAGTCGGCAAAAGCTGTTTGAAGAAGCCGTAGTGAATAATCGGTTGGAGGGCCTGACTGTGAGCGCTCCTACTCGTGCAGATGGGCAACGCTGGGTCGATGGTTTGATCTCTGCAGATGAGCTTGTGAAACTGACCCGAGCTAGATATGGGCTCCACTGAGTTCCGCGGCAATCTGGATCCGTACATTGACCCCTCAACTGGGATACTGAAGAACTTAGTGGGGGCCGACAAACAGGCTGAATTAGATAAAGCGGAAGCAGACCTTGTCTTTGCTCGCGCACTTCAACTATCCGACAAGGATATTCCAGAAAGCCGAGATCTGCGCGAAGTTCAGTTGATTCATCAGCATCTTTTTCGGGACGTTTACGAATGGGCGGGAAAACTTCGTACTGTTGATCTTCGCAGGCCAACTGGCATGGCATTACCTTTCGCGCCGCACCGAATGCTCCCTATAGTTGCTCAGAATTGCTTCGAAGCTTTACAAGACGACTCCTGTCTCTACGGGATGTCAAGAACACAGTTTGTACACCGTCTTGCATATCACTATGACGCCCTGAATTATCTGCATCCCTTCCGGGAGGGAAACGGTAGAACACAGCGGGTGTTTTGGGGGCGAATTGCTCGGGCTACTGGGAGAGAAATTGAATGGTTTCGCATTTCCAAGACTGAGAACGATGACGCATGCCGTATTGCAAACGAACAGCAAGACCTAGAGCCATTGATTGCAATTTTTGACCGCGCAGTGCCCAGGTGAATCTGGGCTGAACCTCAGAAGGGACTTCCAAGCGCTTGGGCGCGGCGGCCAAAAATAGGTCTGCGATTTGTCCCACTATGTGGGCACCGTTAGGGCATGATGGGGCGCATGGCTAAAGAGAAGTCCGGAAACTTTGGCAAGGTCGCCCTCGGCACAGTTGCGGCGGCGTTGGGTGGCGTGGCCATCCACGACATGACGCAGACGAAAAACCCGATCCTGCGCAACTATCCCGTCCTTGGGCACATGCGCAACATGCTCACCGATATTGGCCCTGAACTGCGCCAATACTTCATCGAGCGTGACTGGGACGGCCGCCCGTTCAACCGTGACCAGCGCAACGCTATCTATGAGCGTGCGAAGGGCAAGCAAAGCGAAACCTCGTTTGGCACGGTGCAGGACGTCTACGCCACCAATCATGAGCACCTGGTGCACACGTTGGCTCCTGTTGAGATGCCGGATGAGCCGCCGCGCATCCTTGTCGGCGGCAAGGACTGCGCCAAGCCGTACTCCATTTCCATGCTGAACGTGTCCTCGATGAGTTTCGGCTCTCTGTCCAAAAACGCCGTGCGCTCCTTGAACAAGGGCGCGGCCATGGGCGGGTTTGCACACAACACGGGTGAGGGTGGTGTCTCGCCGTACCACAAGGAATTCGGCGGTGACCTGGTGTGGCAGATGGGCACCGGCTACTTCGGTGCGCGCACGCCAGACGGTGACTTTGATCCGGTGAAGTTCCGCGACCGCGCTGCCGATGACCAGATCAAGATGGTTGAACTCAAAGTCAGCCAGGGCGCGAAGCCGGGTATTGGTGGCGTGCTGCCGGCGGACAAGATCACCAAAGAGGTCTCCGAAATCCGTGGAGTGCCCATGGGCCAGGACTGCATCAGCCCCGCAGGTCATCGCGTGTTTAGTACGCCGGTGGAGTTGATCGAGTTCATTGCAAAGATGCGTGAGCTCTCCGGCGGCAAGCCGGCAGGGTTTAAGCTGTGCGTGTCCAGCCGCAGGGAAGTACTGGCCATCTGCAAGGCCATCCGTGAGGTTGGCACCGCGCCCGACTTCATTGTTGTGGACGGCTCCGAGGGAGGCACCGGTGCAGCACCCATCGACTTTGAAGACCACATGGGTATGCCGCTGACCCACGGATTGATGACGGTGCATAACGCCCTTGTTGGCACCGGACTTCGTGACCAAATCAAGATCGGCGCTTCCGGCAAGGTGGCGGGTGGTTCCGACATTGTCATGCGCATGATCCAGGGCGCTGACTACACCAACTCCGCCCGCGCCATGATGATGGCGGTTGGCTGCATCCAGGCGCAGCGCTGCCACACCGGCGAATGCCCGGCCGGCGTTGCTACCCAGGACCCGCGCCGCAACCGCGCCGTTGTGGTTAAGGACAAGGCCCAGGCGGTGTACAACTACCACCACACCACCGTGAATACTGCGGTGCGTCTCATGGCGTCCATGGGTGTGACGGATCCGGCGGATCTGACGCCTGAGATGTTGCGCCGTAACGTGTCGCCAACGGATTCGCGCTCCTACGCCAACATCTACGAGTGGCTACGCCCCGGCCAGCTGCTAGAAGATCCCCCGTCATCCTGGGCACCCGACTGGAAGGCCGCCTCACCGGACACGTTCCGTCCGGTGTAGGGGAGCCTGTTGTAATTCTGAGTCAGCTGACAGAGCGAAGTAGGTCTCGGACTTGTTTAACAACATTGGCGTTGGTCGCGCGTTCCAGCTGTTGGAGGACTTTCGCTTCGCTCTGAGAGCCGCTTAGTTCCACGCAGAGTTCGTGAGCCTGTTTGAATTGAGTTGGAAATTGCATAACGAGCATAGAGATGAGCGCGGCACTGTCTACAAGCAGGATTCCTTGCTTTCGCATCCAATCCGCAGGGAAGTCCTTTAGGTTGTCAGTGACAATTATGTTGGCGTTAACACACAGCGCAGCTTGCAAAACATGACGATCTTTTGGATGTACCGAGACTGTTTCAGGAAGCTTGATATCAAACCGCGCGTCTTGAACAAGAGCTTCAGGGAGGAAGTCATTCATCAGTGCTTCAAGCCGACGTGTATCTTGAGTAGTCGCATTAATACGCTTACGTAGATTGCGCGACATTTCATCCAAAACCATTTGGCTCCAGTGAACTTGAATCGCTCCGAAGTGGGCGCTATATAGCACGTAATCCCTAAGAACCCGTGAAAATAGAACGTTTGCATCGGCGAAAACGATCGCAAAAGAGGGCCAATCTCTCCTACTCGGTGAAGCCGATTTCATTAGAAAAGTTAGCCAATTTTCGGGCGGCAGAATCTCGACGATCAAACTCTCGATCGGCACTTTCCAAGACATTCAGGATGGTCGCGGCCTGATCTTGGGAAAGTATGACTGATGACGATGATGCCATTGCTGCCTCGTTCATTGCGCGGCGAAGAGCGTTCGCGTTTCTACGGAACGTCTCTCTGGGTACTGGCACCGAAATCATGAGTGCAGCATACACCGGCAGGGCGGAAGCGGGAAGGCCAAACCAGCCCGGCCAGATGCTTGAAGACCCCAATCAGGCTGGACCCCCGACTGGAAGGCCGCCTCGCCGGACACGTTCCGCCCGGTGTAGGGGGAGCCGTTAGTGCTGGTGGTAGTCCGCCAAGAAGTTGCCCAGGCGCTCGATGGCGTTTTCCAGCTGGGATGCCCACGGCAGGGTGACCACGCGGAAGTGGTCCGGGGTGGGGTAGTTAAACCCGGTGCCCTGGACCATGAGGATCTTCTCGGACTTGAGCAGATCCAGCATGAAACGTTCATCGTCGTGGATGTTGTACATCTCCGCGTCGATCTTGGGGAAGCAGTACAGCGCACCTTTCGGCTCCACAACGGAGATACCGGGGATTTCGCGTAGCTTCTTCACCGCAACGTCGCGCTGCTCGTGCAAACGCCCACCATCTGCAGTCAGCTCATAGATGGACTGGCGGCCACCAAGCGCCACCTGGATCGCGTGCTGGCCTGGCACGTTCGCACACAGACGGGTGCCGGAAAGCAGGTCAAGGCCCTCGATGAAGCCTGCCGCGCGTCGACGCGGACCCGTAATAATCATCCAGCCAGAGCGGTAGCCACACACGCGGTACGCCTTGGATAGGCCATTGAAGGTCACGCACACCAGGTCGGGGGCGACTTCGGCCATGGAGATGTGCTTCGCACCGTCATAAAGCACGCGGTCATAAATCTCATCCGCAAGCACCATCAGCTCATGCTCACGCGCAATGTTGGCAATGCCCTCAAGAATCTCACGCGAGTACACCGCACCCGTCGGGTTATTCGGGTTGATCACCACAATCGCCTTGGTGCGCGGGGTGATCTTGGAACGGATGTCCTCCAGCGACGGGTTCCAGTTGTCCTCCTCATCGCACAGGTAGTGGACCACCTTGCCGCCTGCCAGCGTCGACGCCGCAGTCCAAAGCGGGTAGTCGGGGGCGGGGATGAGGATCTCGTCACCGTCGTTAAGAAGTGCCTGAGTGACCATGCTGATCAGCTCACTGACACCATTGCCCAGGTAGACATCATCAACGTCAAAATCCGGGAAGTCCTCAATCGTCTCGTAACGGGTCACCACCGCGCGACGAGCGCTGATGATGCCTTTAGACGTGGTGTAGCCCTGCGACGTTGGCAGATTGGCAATCATGTCACGCATGATCACGTCCGGCGCCTCAAAACCGAAGATCGCCGGGTTGCCGGTATTCAGCTTCAAGATGGTGTGGCCGTCACGCTCCATCTGCTCCGCAGTCGCCGTCACCGGGCCGCGGATGTCATAGAACACGTTCTTGAGCTTCTCCGCCTGATCAAAATGGCGGTGCTTTTTCAACTGCTTCTTCACCTTCTTTTTACCGCTCTTCTCACCGCTGCCGTTTTTCGCCATGTGGCAATACTAGTCCCGCGGCTTGAAACGATTCATCGTTTGCTGCGCCATATTCAACGCATCCCCCGTCAACCGGTCAATCTGCGCCTTACGCTCCAATTTGCGCTGCGCCAACTCATAAGCCTGGGACTGCTCAAGCTCCAACTGGCGCGCGCGGACCATCTGGCGGCGCTGCTTCTCCAGCTCACGGATGGAGGGCTGGTACCAATTATCTGGACCAACCTTCATCACGTACAGCAACACAAACAGCGTTGGAATGACCAAGAGCAACAGGCTAGACAACATGGGCCCGGCTAAGGCGCTCGCGGCAAAACTGGCACCGACCGTGCCCAACGTGCCCAGCCAGAACACTCCCGCGCGGGTCCTTTGACCTTGCCTACGCGCAAGCACAATCTCGCGCGCCGAGTACAGCTTGTCCGCACCCTGGCCACCAAACTCCACAGGTTGCAAGGTGTTTGCGGGCTGCGTGCTCGGCGGCGCCGACGGCAGGTCCGCCAAGATCGGGCGCAGGTCATTATTCGTCTGCGCGCTGGCAACCTGGTTGCAGCGCTGGTCGAACTCGTCCATGGTCAACCGGCCCTCGCCAAGCGCGCGGCCAAGGGTGTCCATGGCGTGCATACGCTCAGCGTCGCCGATCCTCATATTGCCGTAGGGAGTGCTCACAACTTCCCCATCCTAGCGGCCCCGAGAGAGCCTTACTGCCAGCGCTGGTCAGCACCAGTGACGCGGTCCGCGTAACGCTGCTGGGACGCGGCATACTCCTCTTCCGGCAGCTGGTAAAAGTACACGCGCGGCAACACAGCCTCGACCTTGTCTAGGTACGTGGTCACAAACGCGTCGACCTCATCGCGCTGAGCGGCGTCCTCGCTGACGTAGATGAACAGCGGACGTGCCAGCGGGTAGTTGCCGCTACGCGCTTCGTCTAACGACGGCGCAACGCCGTCCACCAGCACATTATCGATGTGGGTGCGCGTGGGATCCTCCGTTGCCAAGTAATTGCCAATGCCCATGAAGCTCAACGCATTGACGTCTTCAGCAACCCAACCCGAGAGCTCCTGGATGTCATCGGTGGCCTGGTAATCATCACGAATCTCATCGTTGCCAAGCACCAGCTGCTGGAAAATGCCCAAGGTGCCGGATCCTTCCGGACGCCCATACAACGCGATTTCCTCATCCGGCCAGGACGGCTCAATGTCAGACCACTTGGTTACATCCGAATCCTTCGCCCAGATGTCATGCAGCTGCTCAAGGGTAAGGTCCTGCGCCCAATCGTTGTCGCGGTGTTTGACCAGCGTGATGGCGTCCAGCGCAATCGGCAGCTCAACAAAGTTCACACCGTTGTCAGCGCACAGCTGCTGCATGTCCGCCGGGACAGGCACGGAGGAGTCATTGATGTCAGCATCGCCAGCGCAGAACGTGGCGAAACCGTCGGTGGAACCAACCGCGTCAATCGCCACATCAAAGCCGTAACGGTTGGCCATGTACGCACTGATCGGTGCAACGGTAGAGGAACCAGTGATGCGGATTGGCTCACCGCCTGCGGCGTCTGTCCCGCCGGAAGCACAGCCCACGGTCAGTGCGGCAACGGCAGCCAGTGCGGTAAGCACGAGTGTTTTACGCATCCTTCTTGCCCTTCCCCATCTCATCACGGAACTCACGCAACAGCTTGAACAGGTTGCTCCACGAGCCCTTCGAGTTAGCCCAGTACTCCGGGAAGTGTTCGAGCTCCTCTTCCTGTTCCGGGGTAACGTTCGGGTTGATCTTGCGACCGTGACGCTCCTCAAGCTCGGAGCGAAGCTCCTCAGCGGTTTCTTCAAGCTCCTGCAGCAGGGCGTGCAGGGCCTCATCCGGCGCCGCGTTGCGGATCAGGTTATCCGCCAACGGCGACAGGTCTGGGGTTTCGTTGTCCTCTGGGTTGCTGATGTTCATGAGTTAGGTCCTTTGAAGTCTTTAGGTGAAGTCTTTAAGTCAGCGCGTTAGAGATCACAACAGCAAGAATCGGAAGGATGAAGAAAATACCGCCAATCCAAGCCACGACGTAGAGCTTGTTCTTGGTTGCCAGCTCCGCCAACCAGTCAGAACACAGCGGCGGCAGTTTACGCATGAACGGGATGCCCAAGATCAGGATCGCCGCAAAGGTGTTGAACAAGGTGTGGACCAAGGCGCCGGCCATCGCGGCTTCCGCCTCAGCACCAGACGCGGAGAACGCCGCGATCAAGCCTGTCACCGTGGTGCCGATGTTGGCGCCCACCACAAACGGGAACAGCGTACGAACCTCAAACTTGCCGGACGCTGCCAGCGGCACCGTCAGCGCCGTGGTGGTGGAGGAGGACTGCACCAAGGTGGTGATCGTTGCGCCGGAAAGCACACCGACGAACGCGTTCTTGCCCAGTGCGGCGTACAGGATCTCCTGCGCCTTGCCCACCAGCAGTGCAGTCAAAATGTTGCCGATGAACTGGATGGAGAACAAGATCAGCACAATACCTACGACGGCAAGGGCGACGCCTCCCCACACGTCTCCAAGCGGGGCGGCCAACGTGCCGGCCAGGCCAACGAGGGGTTCCGTGATCAGGTCAATGAAATCACCGATCGCCTCAAAGATGCCGGAGACAACACCATCACCCTGGCCAGATAGCGACGGCGAGATCGCGGTTGCCGTCTTGCCCAGGAAGCCGGTGAAGATCTCCAGCGGGAAGAAGATCAAAATAGCGATCAGGTTAAAGAAGTCATGCACCGTGGCCATGGAGAAACCACGCTGGAACTGCTTCTTGTTGCCAGCCAGGCCAAGCGCTACCAGGGTGGAGGTCACCGAGGTACCCACGTTGGCACCGAACAGCATTGGGATCGCAATATTCAGCGGCAGGCCACCCGCGATCATGCCCACCACAATGGAAGTGGTGGTGGATGAAGACTGAATAATCGCCGTGGCAACAATGCCAATGGCAAGGCCAACGAACGGGTTCTCCGCAAAGGAGAACAGTTCCTGGGCGCGGTCACCGGCGATGCCCTTAAAGCCATCGCCAATCATGCCCACGCCGTTGAGCAGAATCCACACACCCAACAGCACGGCAACCCAGTTAGCTACCTGCTTTGCCGTGCCCGTAAACGGGAGGAAACCGAGGGGATCCTTGTGCTCGGCGTCATCCTCAACTGCGCGGACGTTGTCCGGGGAGGGGGATTGGCGCCTCATGTTCGCTTCCTTGATGCTCATGCCTACTGCTTCTCGCTGCTCTCGACCGTGTTGAAACGGGTTCAAACGGGTTCAAACCATCTACCGCATAATTCCGCTGGACACGGTACATGGTGCGAGCGAACGGCAGGTGAGATCAAAGTGAACTTTAGGCAAACAATGTAAAGCCGAGCCGGAACCGGGTTACATCGCCTTGTTCATCTCGTAGTACGCACCGCGTTTGCGCAGGAGATCGGCGTGCGAGCCCTGCTCCACAATCTTTCCATCGCGCATGACAATGATCACATCCGCATCCCTAATCGTGGACAGGCGGTGCGCGATGACAAAACTGGTGCGGTTAGAGCGCAACGCGTTCATCGCGTGCTGCACCAAAACCTCGGTGCGGGTGTCTACGGAAGAGGTCGCCTCGTCCAGAATCAACAGCGTCGGCTGGGACAAGAACGCACGCGCAATGGTGATCAGCTGGCGCTCACCCGCAGAGATCGAGCCGCCGTCCTGGTCCACCACCGTGTCATACCCATCCGGCAGGGAGTGCACGAAACGGTCCACGTACGTTGCCTTCGCCGCCGCGATGACCTCCTCATCAGTGGCATCCAGGCGGCCGTAACGGATGTTTTCCATGATCGTGCCCTTAAACAGCACTGCGTCCTGCAACACCATGCCGATGTGGCCGCGCAACTCTTCGCGGGAGAGATCGTTGACGTTGACGCCGTCAAGCAAAATCGCGCCCTGGTCCACGTCGTAGAAACGCATGATCAGATTCACCAGCGTGGTCTTGCCTGCACCGGTCGGGCCGACAATCGCAGCGGTCTGGCCGGGCTCAACGCGCAGGTTCAAGTCCTGGATCAACGGCTCTGAGTCATAGGAGAAGGAGACGTTTCTAAACTCCACCAGCCCGGTCGGGCTGTCCAGGTGCTCGGTGGCTGCGTCATCAGGCTCTTCTTCAGCATCCAACAGCTCAAAGACGCGCTCCGCGGAAGCAACACCGGACTGCAGCATCTGCATCATGCCCGCAAGCTCGCCCAAAGGTTGGTTGAATTGGCGGGAGTATTGGATGAACGCGGTGGCGTCGCCAAGCGAAATGCGCCCGGAAGCAACCTTCACCCCGCCCAACACCGCAATGGCCACGTACGACAGGTAGGAGACGAACTGCATGATCGGGTGCATCGAGTTCGCCAAAAACTGCGCCTTCTGTGCGGCGCCTGCGAGCTCCTCGTTGCGCTTGGCAAACTCCTCGCGCACCTGGTCCGTGCGGCCGAAAATCAACGCCACATCGTGCCCGGAGAAAGACTCCTCCACGTGCCCGTTCACATCACCCGTGGCCTTCCACTGGGTGGTGAACTGCTTCTGCGAGCGCGTACCCACAACCGCCATGATCAGGCCCGTCAGCGGCAGCGACAGCAGTGCCACGAGCGCGAGCTGCCAGGAAATCGCGAACATCATCACCAGGATGCCCACCACCGTCAAAAGCGCGTTGAACAGGGAAGACAAGGACTGTTGCAGCGCCTGCTGCACGTTGTCCACGTCATTGGTGGTGCGCGACATCACGTCGCCACGCTGGCGCGTGTCAAAGTAGCGCAACGGCAGGCGGTTGATCTTCGCCTCCACCCGCTCACGCAGGTCAAACACCGCCCGCATGGTCAGCCGGTTCAGGATCGCACCCTGGGCCCACATGAGTATGGACGCCCCCACGTACAACCCCAGCACGATCAAAATCAGCGTGCGCAGGCGCTCGAAGTCAACCCCGTGCGACATCGCACCCGTGAAAATCACATCCACGGCCTGGCCCATCACCCGCGGGGCGTACACCCCCAACAACACTGACGCAGCGTTCATCACAAACACCGCAATAAGGGCCGCCTTGAACGGCGCAAGCAGGCCTAAGAGACGCTTCGCCGAGGGCCAGAAATGCTTCGCCTTGCGCGGCGCCTTGTTGGAGAAGTCATCGCCGGCCATCTTCTCTTCGTACTCGGCGAGCTGGTCGTCCGTCATGTGTTCAGTGGTTTGATCACTCATGCGTTGACCTCCGCCTGGCTGCGCTCAATCTCGCGATACGTCTCGCTCGATGCCAAGAGCTCCTCATGCGTACCGCGCGCAACAATGCGCCCGGCCTCCATCACCAAAATCTGATCGGCGTGCTTGATGCTGGCCACCTTCTGCGCCACAACAATCACCGTCTTATCAGCAACAATGTCGGTCAGCGCCGCGTTGAGGTTCGCCTCCGTCTTGGCGTCGAGGGCGCTAAAAGAGTCATCAAAAATCAGCACGTCCGCATCCGCCACCAACATCCGCGCAATGCACAAACGCTGCCGTTGACCACCGGAAACGTTGGTGCCGCCCTGGGAGATCGGCATATCCAGATCCTCCACAAACGTCGCCTGCGCCACGCGAAGCGCCTCCCACAGCTCTGCATCAGTCGCATCCGGGTTAGCCATGCGCAGGTTCGTTGCCACAGTCCCCGAGAACAACCAGGGTTTTTGCGGGGTGGCGGCCACGGTGGCGTCGATAAGCAAAAGCCCCGAAGTAGGCGAGTACAACCCCGGAATCAACCCAACAAGCGTGGATTTACCCGCACCCGTCGAGCCGATGATCGCGGTAGTCGTGCCGGGGGTCGCCGTAAAAGTTATGCCCTCCAGCACCGGCAGCTCCGCACCCGGGTAGGTATACGACACATCTCGGAATTCGACAGAGCCCTTCTTGCTTGCCGACGCCTGCGTTACCCCCTCCCTCACCTCATAGCTGAGAACCTCACGTACACGCGTCGCACAGACGAGGGCGCGCGGCAACATCATGAGCATGAACACGCCCATCATCACCGCCATGAGAATCTGCATCAAATACTGCATGAATGCAGTCAACGCACCGACCTCAACCAGACCGCTGTCCACCCGGTGACCACCGAACCAGAGTACGGCCGCAGTAGCCAGGTTCAGGATCAGCATGATCACCGGGAACATGGTGACAAAAACGCGGCCAATGTTCAGGCTCAGCTTGGTGATGTCCTGGTTCGCCTCAGTAAAACGCTTCGTCTCGTGCTCTTCGCGGCCGAACGCGCGGACTACCCGGATGCCCGCGATCTGCTCGCGGAGCAGGCCGTTGATGTTGTCCAGCTTCTCCTGCATCTTTTTGAACATGGGCATGAGCACCGCCGCGATGATGGCAACCACCACGGTCAGCGTAAGCACCGCCGTGACCACGAGCCAGGACATGCCGGCGTCTTGGCGCAGCGCCATGAAGATGCCGCCAACCGCCATAATCGGCGCCGCCACCATGAAGTTCATAAACAGCAGGAACGTCATCTGCACCTGCTGCACGTCATTGGTTGCGCGCGTGACCAGCGTCGGGGTGCCAAAGTGCGACATGTCCTCCGCGTTGAAGCCGCTGACCTTGGAAAACACAGCGCTGCGGATGTCGCGGCCCGTCTGCATGGCTACTTTCGACGCAAACCACACCGCCCCAATCGCTGTCAGAACTTGCGCGAACGCCACCAGCAGCATCGTTCGGCCGGTGCGCCAGATGTACGGCACGTCGCCGGTGGCCACGCCGCGGTCAATGATGTTGGCGTTGAGGTCTGGCAGCGACAGTGTTGCCAACGTTGTCAGCAGCTGCAGCGCTATCACCAGGGTGATCGCCCATGCGTAGCGCTTACCAAACCTACTGGTCAGGCGTATCAAATCCACCGCGGCCTCGATTCTGTTGGTGGTTGTTGGTTTTCTAGGGTTTCAGCCTTTTGAACCTACCGGTTTTTGCTGGGACGCCGAAACGGTCGGTGATTTGCCCCTCTGGCGCGGGCCCGGTTCCGGCCTCAGCGGTCGGCCTTGGCGACTCCCTGACAAATCGTGCAGCGCGCCCTTAGTGCCAGGGCAAAGCCGCAGGTCGCTGATTTCGCACCGTCGGATTTGTCAGGATCGGCGGTCGCCCGCTGACAAATCGTGCAGCGGGGGCCTTAGTGCTTCGGCGAACGTGCAGGTCGCCGATTTTGCCTCGTCGGATTTGTCAGCGCAGAAAGCCACTAAGTGCGCGCGCCCCGACACCCTGCTATCGCGGAGGCTCTGTCTTTTAGTGAATAGATGCTCGGTCAGAGGCTCGGGTTTTGGAAAGTCAACGCTCTGACCGAGCATCTACTCACAAAAATGCCGAGGCTGCCCTAAAGGGGTATCCGCACCCCGGTTCACAGGAACGCTGGACAACCTTCAAAACAATACGGTTATGTCGAAAACGGGCCGCAATTTCGACACGTTCCCGTCGATATGTCGAACGGTTCGACATGTCGGAGGCGTTATGTCGAAAAAGGGGCGAAAATTCGATACGTCATGAGGAATCCGCATACGCTGCTGTCATGGCGTCCTTTGACCCGAACGTGCCCTACAACCAGTTGCCGCCGCCCCCTCCAGCGGGTGAGGTGGAGACTGCACGGGTGCTCAAAGCGGTTATTGCTGCCTCCAGGGAACTGGCGGCGCTTAACACTGCGTGTGAGCTGATTCCAAACCCGGACACTATTACGGCGACGATCCCGTTGCGGGAAGCGCAGGCTTCGACGGAAATCGAGAACATTGTCACGACGAACGATGAACTCTTCCGTGCAGAGTGGGGCGTGGATCCAACGCCAAGTCCAGCGACGAAGGAGGCGCTGCGTTACACGGTTGCGCTACGACATGGTGCAAGTCGGATTGATGATCAGCCGGTTTCGGAGAAGCTGGCGATGGAGATTTGCTCGCAACTGCAAGGCCAACCAGCGGCTATTCGCTCAACGCCGGGTACGTACATTGGTGACCCGTTCACACAGCGCCGACGCTATACACCGCCGGAGGGCAAAGACGCTATTGAGCGCCATTTGAGCGCATGGGAGCGCTACATTTACTCGCCACACGGATTGGATCCGTTGGTGCTGATGGCGTTGACCCATTACCAGTTTGAGGCGATCCACCCGTTCTATGACGGCAACGGCAGGACCGGCAGGATCCTCAATATTCTGCTTTTGCTGCAGACGGGCGTGTTGACGCTTCCGGTGCTCTACATGTCCGGCTACATCGTGGATAACAAGGAGCGCTACTACGAGCTGCTTGCGGCTGTTACCGAGAATGACGCCTGGGAAGATTGGATCGTCTTCATGGTTACGGCGGTGGAGCATTCGGCGGCCGCTGCCAGGGCGTTGATTAATGATTTGCGGGAGGAACAGCAGCGAACGGAGCAGGCGATTCGCGACGCCGGCTTGTCACCCGCACACGAACTGAGCGAGTTGCTGTTTCAAAAGCCCTACATTCGGATTGCGGACGTGGTTGATGCTGGGTTGGCCCATCGCCAGACAGCATCGACATGGTTGAGCAAACTCGCCCAGGTTGGGGTACTAGAGGAGTTGGACGCGGGCCGGACCAAGATCTTCTTGCATCGTCGCGCAGTGGCGATCTTGACCCGGCGCTAGCCCCTAAAGGCCAACCTCAGACCAACCCGAGACCCCGGGTGCCGGTTATTTGCCGGCGCGGGAGTGGCCGAGCATCTCTTCCCACTCCACGATCTTCTTACGCTCGCGCGGGAAGGCGGTGTCGGCGGCACCGAGGGCACGCTCGGCCTCGTCAAGCTTGTACCAGCCTTCCCAGGTGGCGTAGTCCACGCCGCGGGAACGCAGGAGGTCGAGGATGGCGTCGGCGCTATCGTTGGTCGGGGTGGCAAGGTTGCCAGCTACACCGTCGGCGACCAGCATGTCGGTGGTTTCCTTGGCGTCGGACTTGGTGTTGCCAATCAGGCCGACAGGCCCGCGCTTGATCCAGCCGGTGGTGTAGAGCTTCGGCACGATCTCGCCGTCGGCTTCGGTGAGGACGTGGCCGCCGTCGTTAGGAATGACGTGGCGCTCAAGGTCGAACGGGACACCCTCAACTGGCTCGGAGCGGTAGCCAACGGCGTGGTAGACCTGCTGCACTGGCCAGTCGGTGAACTTGCCGGTGCCGGTGATGCCGCCCTGGCCGTCGAGTTCCTGGCGTTCGGTGCGGATGCCGGTGATCGCGCCGGCGTCGTCAAGAAGAACCTCAACCGGCTCCTCGAAGAAGTGGATGTGGATCTTGTGCGGGCTGTCGTCAGGCTCGCGCATGGCGTAGGACTCCAGGACGGAGCAGACCAGGTCGACGGACTTGTCGGCGCGGCGGACTTCCTCAGAGAGCTGGTCGTAGTCAATATCCTCCGGGTCCACCAGCACCTGGATGGTCGGGGACTCATCCAGCTCGCGCAGCTCCTTCGGCGTGAACTTTGCCTGGGCGGGGCCGCGGCGGCCGAACATGTGGACCGTTGTTGCCTTGTTCTGCTTCAGGGACTCGTAGACGTTGTCCGGAATCTCCGTAACTGCCAGTTCATCGGCGGTCTTGGCCAGCACGCGGGAGATGTCCAGCGCCACGTTGCCAACGCCGATAACGGCAACTTCCTCAGCGGTGAGGTCCCAGGAGCGCTCGAAGCGCGGGTTGCCGTCGTAGAAGCCGACGAATTCGCCAGCGCCGATGGACTTGTCACCGCCTGGGATGAGCAGCTCGCGGTCGCGTACTGCGCCGGTGGAGAACACCACTGCGTGGTAGTAGTCGGTCAGTTCTTCGACGGTGATGTCGCGGCCCACGGTGACGTTGGCGATGAGGCGCAGGTTGTCTTTGTCCAGCACGTTGTGCAGGGACTTCACAATGCCTTTGATGCGCGGGTGGTCGGGTGCCACGCCGTAGCGGATGAGGCCGAATGGCGCTGGCATCTGCTCGAAGAGGTCGACGTGAATGTCCAGCTCTTTGTTGTTGATCAACAGGTCGGATGCGTAGATGCCGGCTGGTCCGGCGCCGACTACGGCCACGCGCAGGGTCATGAGTTGTGTCCTTTCGTTACATGTATCCTTGCCAATATAGCCGATAGACAAATCGGTCTGCTAATCGGCGCAATTTTGACACTCCACCACTCAACCATCTCGCACGGCGCTATCAAAGAATAACATTCACTATTAAAGCCCCACTTAAACCCACTTTCTCAGCAACGATATTGCAATAGACATACCGGTACGGTTAGCTATCGAAACAACGCAAATAAACCGCATTTAGTAAACCGATCGGTCTAGTTAGGAAGTGGCCATGAGCGCACCAGCAGTCACCAAGCCAGCTACGAAAGCCCGCACCCCAAAACCGGAGGGCCAGTGGCTTATCGACGGCCACACGCCCCTCAACACCGACGAAGCCATCAAGCAGGCGTCTGAAATCTGGGACGTTAAGCAGCGCGTGATTGACACCTACGCCAAGGGCGGATTCGACTCCATTGACCGTGAGGATCTCTACCCGCGCTTCAAGTGGCTGGGCTTGTACACGCAGCGCAAGCAGAACCTGGGCGGCGAGTTCACCGGCGAGGACAACCAGGTGCTGGAAGACAAGTTTTTCATGATGCGCATTCGCTTCGACGGCGGCATCTGCTCCACCGCGCAAGCCCGCGCGGTAGGGGAGCTCTCGCGCGATTACGCCCGCTCCACGGTGGACCTGACGGATCGGCAGAACATCCAGTTCCACTGGGTGCGGATTGAGGATGTCCCGGCGATCTGGGAGAAGCTCGAAGCCAACGGCCTGAACACGTGGGATGCCTGCGGGGATGTACCGCGTGTGGTGTTGGGCTCGCCAGTAGCCGGCATTGCCAAGGACGAGATTATTGATGCCACCCCGGCCATCCAGAAGATCCAGCAGATCTATACAGACCCGGAGTTTCAGAACCTGCCGCGCAAGTTCAAGTCCGCGATCTCCGGCAACGCGCGCCAGGACGTGGTGCACGAGATCAACGATCTCGCGTTTATCGGCGTCGAGCACCCGGAACTCGGCCCCGGCTTCGAGTGCTACGTCGGCGGTGGCTTGTCCACCAATCCGATGCTGGCGCAGTCCCTTGGCGCGTTTATCACCCTTGAGCAGGTGCCGGAGGTCTGGGCGAACGTGGTGCGCATCTTCCGTGATTACGGCTACCGCCGCCTGCGCAACCGCGCGCGCCTGAAGTTCTTAGTGCAGAAGTGGGGCGTGGAGAAGTTCCGCCAGGTCCTCGAAGAGGATTACTTGGGCTATACGCTTGCGGACGGCCCACACGCGCCCAACAACCTCGTTGACCGTGACCACATCGGCGTCCACGAACAAAAGGACGGCAACGTCTACATCGGCGTAAAGCCAACGCTTGGCCACATGTCCGGTGAACAACTCATTGCCGTGGCCGACACGGCTGAAAAATACGGCGTGACCCAGTTGCGGTTTACCCCGTTTAAGGAGCTGTTGCTGTTGGGGGTGGGGCGTGGGGACGTCGATAAGCTAAAGCTCGAACTTGAAACCTTGGGGTTATCCAGTGAGCCGAGCGAGTTCCGTAGGGGTCTGATTTCATGTACTGGCCTGGAGTTTTGCAAGCTGGCGCACGTGACCACGAAGTCCCGGGCGATTGAGCTGGCCGATGAGCTGGAGGAGCGCTTCGGGGACCTGGATTCTCCGATCAGCATTTCGCTCAACGGCTGCCCGAACGCGTGCGCGCGCCACCAGGTCTCCGACATTGGTCTTAAAGGCCAGATGGTGGACAACGGCCACGGCGAAAAGGTCGAGGGCTTCCAGGTACACCTGGGCGGCACGATCGGTGAGGGCGCGAACTTTGGCCGCAAGCTGCGCGGACACAAGGTGCTTTCCAGCGAGCTGACGGACTACGTCACCCGCGTTGTGGGCAACTACCTAGACAAGCGTGAGCCTGCTGAGACGTTCCGCACCTGGGTGCAGCGCGCTGATGAGGAGGATCTGAAGTAATGCGCCGCGCGCCAAACCCCAACCGAAACTTCCCCACGTACTGCCCGTACTGCGGCGGCGAGGAGCTGGAGCCGAACGAGGAGACGGATTTCGCCTGGAAGTGTAACGAGTGCCTGCGCGTGTTTGAAGTGAAGTTCCACGGCCAGGACGCGCCCGATACACCGCCGGCACCTGCGCGCTCTACCCCCGAGGCCTTGCAGGATTCACTGGCCAGGCGCGGTCACACTGCGGTGCTGGCCGGGAGCGGGAATACTGACGGGGATGGAAAACGAGATGAATAATATGCTGCACCTGAATACGGCCAGCTTCCGCGATCCGGAAGTCAGCCCCGAAGGCCCGAAAACAACCGAGCCGCTGGACCCGGACATTGCTAAGCGCAACGCCGAGCTGGTTGAGCGTTTTGGCACGCTGCTTTTTAGCGCCTCCGCGCAAGAAATCCTCGCCTGGGCCCACGAACACGCGCCGGGCCCGCTGGCGGTGACGCTGTCGATGGAAAACACGGTGCTTGCGGAGCTTGCGAAGCGCTACCTGCCGGGCGCGGACTTCCTGTTCTTGGACACGGAGTACCACTTCCCGGAAACGCTTGAGGTGGCCGATGCGGTGGAGCACCGCTACCCGCAGCACCGCCTGGTGCGCGCGAAAGCGCAGCTGACCCGCGCGGAGCAGGACGAGGTGTACGGCCCGAACCTGTACCTGCGCAACCCGGGCGCGTGCTGCCGGATGCGCAAGGTGGAGCCGCTTGCGGTGCACATGAGCCCGTACGTGGGTTGGATTACGGGCTTGAGGCGTGCGGACGGCCCGACGCGGGCCGAAGCCCCCGCCCTAAGCCTTGATGCCACGGGCAGGTTGAAGATTTCCCCGCTGGTGACGTGGACGCTGGAGGAAACCGAGGCGTTTGAGCAGGACAACGATCTGATTATTCACCCGCTGACGCGCCAGGGGTATCCGTCGATTGGCTGTGCCACGTGCACGATGCCGGTAGCTGAGGGTGAGGATCCGCGTGCTGGCCGCTGGGCGTTTGCCGCGAAGACTGAGTGCGGTTTGCACGAGTAAGTAAGGAGCAACACGATGACTGAACGTTCACCGCTTTCACCGCACTTGCGGGACTTGGAAAATGAGTCCATCCACATCATCCGTGAGGTGGCTGGCCAGTTTGACAAGATTGGCCTGCTGTTTTCCGGTGGCAAGGATTCCTGCGTGGTGCTGCACTTGTGCATGCTTGCGTTCGCGCCGGCGAAGATGCCGATTGAGCTTTTGCATGTGGATACGGGCCACAACTTCCCGGAGGTTATTGAGTTTCGGGACCGCCTGGTGGAGGAGACCGGCGCGCGCCTTCGCGTGGCGCACGTGCAGGACTGGATCGATCGTGGTGATCTGACTGAGCGCCCAGACGGCACGCGCAACCCGCTTCAGACGGTGCCGCTGGTGGAGACCATCGCGAAGGTTGGTTATGACGCGGTGTTGGGTGGTGCGCGTCGTGATGAGGAGCGTGCCCGCGCCAAGGAGCGCGTGTTTTCTGTGCGCGATTCCTTTGGAGGCTGGGATCCGCGCCGCCAGCGTCCGGAGTTGTGGGATCTGTACAACGGCGGCAAGCTGCCGGGCGAGAACATCCGCGTGTTCCCTATTTCCAACTGGACGGAAGCGGACGTGTGGGAGTACATCGGTGCGCGCGGCATTGAGCTGCCATCCATCTACTTCGCGCATGACCGCGAGGTGTTCAACCGTGACGGCATGTGGCTGACTGCCGGCGACTGGGGTGGGCCGAAGGAGGGCGAGCAGCTTGAGACCCGCCGCGTGCGCTACCGCACCGTGGGCGATATGAGCTGCACGGGTGCCGTTGATTCGGATGCGGCCACCATTGACCAGGTGCTTGTAGAGATTGCCAATTCCACCCTGACCGAGCGCGGCGCAACCCGCGCGGATGACCGCTTGAGCGAGTCCGCAATGGAGGACCGCAAGAAGGAGGGCTACTTCTGATGACTGCCACCACTGCTTTAGCCAACCGTGCGACACTGCGCCTGTGCACCGCCGGTTCTGTTGATGACGGCAAGTCCACCTTCGTCGGCCGCCTCTTGCACGACACGAAGTCCGTGCTTGCAGACCAGCTTGCTTCCGTTGAGCGCACCTCCGCCGACCGCGGCTTCGAGGGCCTCGACTTGTCGTTGCTGGTTGACGGCCTGCGTGCTGAGCGCGAGCAGGGCATTACTATCGACGTTGCCTACCGCTACTTCGCCACCGACAAACGCACCTTCATCCTGGCCGATACCCCAGGGCACGTGCAGTACACGCGCAATACGGTGACGGGTATGTCCACGTCTCAAGTTGTGGTCCTGCTTGTAGACGCCCGCAACGGTGTTGTCGAACAAACCGTGCGCCACCTTAACGTGGCGAGCCTGCTTGGTGTCAAAACGGTGATCCTGGCCGTGAACAAGATCGACCTGGTGGACTACTCCCAGGACGTGTTCAACCAGATCAAGGCCACCTTCGACGCAAAGACGGCGGAGCTGGGCATCGCCGATCCACACGTGGTGCCGATTAGTGCGCTCAAGGGCGACAACGTTGCGCAGCGTTCCGTGGAAACGCCGTGGTACACCGGCCCGACCGTGCTTGAGCTTCTGGAATCCATCCCGGTGACCCACGGGCGCGCCGATGACCTGGATTTCCGCTTCCCCATCCAGTACGTGCTGCGCGAGCACGCCAGCGACTACCGCGCCTACGCCGGCCGCGTCACCGCAGGTTCCATCAGCGTGGGCGACGAGGTGCTCGCCCCGCACGGTCGCACCACCACGGTCGCAGGCATTGACACCGCCGACGGCGAAGTGGCCACCGCCAACACCGGCGACTCGATTGCACTGCGGCTTAGCGACGAGATCGATCTGACCCGCGGCGACCTGCTGACCTCGCAAGCTCGGCCAGCAGAAACGAGGGAG
The DNA here is from genome assembly GCF_016728505.1 of Corynebacterium riegelii. Lineage (GTDB taxonomy): Bacteria > Actinomycetota > Actinomycetes > Mycobacteriales > Mycobacteriaceae > Corynebacterium > Corynebacterium riegelii. The sequence continues at coordinate 376,786 of NZ_CP068159.1, read as the reverse complement.
TTCGCTGCCACCATCGTCGCGCTTACGGAGAAGGACCTGCGCGCCGGGCAGGCAGTGAAGCTGCGCTACGGCACAGCACTTGTGCGTGCGCGTATTGCCAGCGTGGAGCGCATTCTGGACATTGACAGCGCGGACAAGGACACGCTTGATCCGGAGCACGTGCAGCTCAACGACATCGCGCATGTGACCATCCAGACCGCCGATGAACTTCCCGTGGAGCCGTACGCGGCCCGCGGCGCGGTGGGCAACTTCCTGCTGGTAGATCAGGCAAGCGGGAACACGCTTGCGGCCGGCCTGGTGGGCCGTCGCCTGCGCTAGGACGGATACGGCCATGACTGCCCTGATCACCCTCGCTCACGGTTCGCGCCACCCGCGCGCGGCCGCCGGCGTTGAGGCACTCACCCGCGCCGCAGCTCGGCGCCTCGGGGTGCGCGGGCAGGCCGCCTACTTGGAGTTCGATGAGCCTTTGCTTATCGACGCCACACGCCACACCCCCGAACCCACCATCATCGTGCCCCTGCTGTTCACCGATGCGTTCCACGCGCGCTATGACGTGCCGCAGCATGTGGCCGAAGCACGCGAGGCGCAGGCACGTGAATCTGCTGGCTCGCAGGCGTCGTTGACGCTGGCCAAAGGCCTTGGCATCGACCAGGACTTGGTGGACGTGCTAGCGGCGCGCGTGCTGCAAGATGCGCCCGTTGGCGCCCACGTGGTCCTGTATCCGGTTGGCACGTCGGATCCGGTGGCGGCGGGGCGGTATGGGGAGGTTGCGTTGGGCGTCGAAAAGCAAACTGCTCGGGCGGTCAGTGTGGTGGCCGCAACGCGCGGGGGAGTAGAGGAACTGCGGGCGCTGGAGCGGACGCACGGTGCGCTGCATGTGCTGCCGATGTTTGTCACGCACGGGCTGCTGCTAGACCGCGCGCGTGCGGCGCTGCCCGGGGCGAGCTTCTCGGAGCCGTTGGGCACTGATCTGGCCGCGATTGTGGCGAAGCGTTTTAGCCAAGCACTGAATTCACTGGAGGTGACCCATGCGTAGTACAACAACCCTGCTGTTTATCGCAGTGGCCGGATTTACAGCGCAGCTTGTAGACGGCGGCTTGGGCATGGGCTTCGGCGCCACCTCCACCACGATTTTGATCATGCTCGCCGGGCTGACACCGGCAGCGGCGTCGGCGGTGGTGCACACCGCGGAGCTGGGCACGACCCTGGTTTCGGGTGTGGCGCACTGGCGCTTCGGCAACGTGGATTGGCGCACGGTGGCCGCAATCGGCATCCCCGGCGCGGTCGGTTCCTTTACGGGCGCGTTGCTGCTGTCCTCTTTATCTATGGAGCACGCGCGGCCGGTGATGTCGCTGGTCCTGGCGGCAATCGGTGTCAACCTGATGCTGCGTTTCGCCCGCGGGCTGACGCGGCGCAAGCTGTCACCGAAACCGCACTCCAAGGGATTCCTCGGCGCGCTGGGCTTGGCCGGCGGGTTTATCGACGCCACCGGTGGCGGCGGCTGGGGACCCGTCACCACCTCCACCTTGCTATCTGCGGGACGCAGTGAACCGCGACGCATCGTGGGCACCGTCAACACCGCCGAATTCCTGGTCACCGCGGCTGCCACCGCAGGCTTTGTGGTGGGCATGTGGAACCAACTGGTGGCCAACCTGGCGGCGGTGGTGGCGCTGCTGGTCGGCGGCGTGATTGCCGCACCGATCGCCGCGTGGCTGGTCACGCGCATCAACCCGATCATCCTCGGCGGGTTTGTAGGCACGCTCATTACAGTGCTGAACCTGCCGGTAGTCCTTGCCGCTGTGGGACTTGACCAGCACCTGTGGGTCGTGCGTGTTCTGCTGCTGTGCCTTGGCGCGGTGCTGTGTTGGCGAGGCGCCGTCAAAGCGCGGGCGAACTCGAAAGCGGCCTCAGTTGCCGAGGGCGCGACGCCGCTGGTGGTGGACCCGCCGCAGCGCGTGGCCGTGGTGGAGTAGGTGGTGCGCGGCGTGGCGGCGCGGCGGGGTCGGTTGCGCGGCGGGGTCGGTTGCGCCCCCTCCCGACGCGTTTGCAGCTACCTACACCCGGCTACCAAGCGAAAAAACGGCAGGTAGCTGCATGTAGGTAGCTGCATTTGGCTTGGGCACACTTCCCGCATCGGCACGCACGCCGAATTCGTACAAACGTGCAGGACCCCGAGACAGTGTGGGTGGCCTTTGCTAACATTTTTCTTCGTCACGGCAACTTCCGGAAGTGCATAATTACGCATGGTCGCAGGGGGTTGCCAGCTTGTTTCCAACCGATTGGAGTCAAACCCATGTCAACGCCGAATAATGGCTGGGGATCCGGAGGAGGTTGGGGTGCGCCTCAGCCGGGGTCCGGCCCTTCGTCGCAGCCTGCAGCCCCAGGTGGCGGGTGGGGCTCGGCCCCGTCTGGTGGCGGCTGGGGGAGCCCGTCACCACAACAGGCGCAGCCGTCCCAGCCGCAGCAGCCCTCGTGGGGTCAGGACACGACCCAGTCGCTGGGGCGCGATTCGTCCTTCGGTAACTCTTTCGGCGGCAGCGCAGAGCCGGAGTACGGCGACCAGTCGGATGAGTTCACCACCACATCCGCACCGCACCTGATGCTGGTGCCAAGTTTGGCGCTGGCGGTTATCTCGCTGGTGATGTTGGCGATTGCGGGCTTCGGTCCGTTGCGCAGCATCGATGCCCAGTGGGGCGTGCTCAGCGGCGTTGCCTGGGCGCTGTCCGGCATCGTCGGTGTCTCCGCGTTGGGCCTGTACTTTTCCAAGAACACGCAGGCGCGCGCTGAAGGCTTGTACGAAATCGTTGGTTGGAAGCAGGCGCTGTTGTACGCAACGGTGGCTGCGTTGGTTATCGCTGTGGTGCTGTCTAGCATCATGTTCGCGCTTTGGTTCGGGAGGCAGTAGTTCATGGGGGTAAACGTTTCCCGCATTGCACGTCGTGGTTTGGCCGCGGCGGCGGCCGCATCGCTTGCGGCGCTCACCGGCATGGGCGTTGGCCTAAGCCAACCTGCAGCGCCGAATGAGGCGTTGCCGCAGCTTGGCGCTTGTATGGCTGAGCGTGGTGCGCTTGATGTGGTCATCTTGATGGATGAGACCGGCTCGTTGGTCGGTGAATTCAATGAGGCTACCGGTTCTATTGATACGTCGGTGCCGGGTACGGACGATGATCACAACCGCATTCCGGCGGCGCAGAGTTTTGTGGATGAGCTGGTGGCTCGCCAAGCAGACACGGGCGCGGATGTGCGCGTGCGTGTGGCTGGTTTCGGTCAGGAGTACCACTCGGGTGCAACTGACTCAGCGAATTACGGTCCGTGGCAGGAGCTCAACGAGTCGAGCGCTGACAAGGTCAAGGGCGAGATTGCGCAGTTCCAGGATCGTTGGGAAGAGGTGTACACCAACTACGCCAACGCGCTTGAGGGTGCGTACAACGATTTCGCGCGTTCCGGTTCGGAGAACCCGTGCCGCCTGCTGGTCACGTTCACGGATGGTGAGTTGACTGCCCAGGAGGGTGAGGACGCTGCACGTGAGCGTATTTGTCGCGCGGGTGGCATTGCGGACCGTCTGCGTGCGGGCGGCATTACCAACGTTGGTATCGGTTTGTCCTCGCCGGATAAGCCGGCTGATTTCGGTTTGATGCGCGGCATCACTGATGGTTCCGGAGGCGAACCGTGTGGCCAGCCGCCATTCAACGGCGCATTCTTTGAGGCTTCCAACGTAGGTGGCCTGTTCGCGGCCTTCCAGCGCGCGCTGTCTTCCGGCCGTGATGCGGTGCATGAGGGTCCGGCGGCGCAGACGTTTGAGTTCACGCTGGATCAGTCGATTGACGCTGTGCGGTTCAACGCGATCGCGGAGGAGAATCTTGGGCAGGGCGCGCACTTGGTGCTGACTGCGCCGGATGGTTCCACGGTTGATTTGGCGCAGTCCGGCCGCGGTGAGGCTGCCGGTGCTGCGGTTGAGTGGACCACGGCTACCGAGCCGACGCAGCGCGTCAGCGGCCGCATGCGCCTGAGCCCGGGTGCTGATTGGTCTGGCACCTGGAAGCTCGGCTTTGTTGATTTTGATCCGGAACAGGCCGAAGGTCGCGTGATTTCTCAGGTGGAGATCCAGCCTGACCTGCAGGTTCGTTTCCGCTCCGATGAGGTGTCCGAGGGGCCCCTTTCGCTTTTCGACGATCAAACGATCCACGCCGAACTCATCAACGGCTCCGGCGACGTCCATCCGTTGGCTGGCGAAGCCAAGACCACCATCGTGTTTGAGGCCGATGGCCGCGAGCCGGTCGTGTTGGTAGAAAACGCCGACATTGCGGGCGGGTCGATTGAGATCCCGGCGTCCAAGATTGAGGGCGCACCGGTCTCTGGCCGTCTGGAAGCACGCACCGTGGTGTCCACCTCCGGCGAGCCGAAGACCACGTTCAGCCCGTTCATTAACCAGCAGGCGGTGACGGTCTCCCCGCAGAACCTGCCGCAGGTGGCGGGTCCGGTGCAGTTCGCCTCTGACACGGTGACCGGCCAGGGTGAGATAACTGTCAAGGGCCCGGGCAAGGTGTGGATTGAGCCGGGTACGCAGATCCGCGCAAACGCTCTGCCGGATGGTGTGGATGCAGTGAATGTGGCTTCGCAGTATGACTCCGAAGACAACGCCCTTGAGGTGGTCGCCGGTGAAACGGCAACCCTGCCGGTGACGTTTACGGTTGCTGAACCCACCGAGGGCATTATCAATGGCAACGTGGACGTCAGCGTTGCGGACCTCAACGGTGAGGTCGACGCGGCACATGTTCCGGTTTCGGTCAACGGTTCCTACACGGTGCCGCTGAACACGGCGAAGTTCACCGGCGCGCTGATCGGTGCCCTGCTTGCGGCGCTGTTGATCCCGCTTTTGGTGTTCTACCTGATCCGTTTTGTCACCTCGCGCATTCCTACGCGCCGTCAGCTTGGATCCCAGCTCTTCCCAATTGAGCTGGAGGGCACCAACGCGCAGTTTGTCAACGGTCGCCCGGAGCTGTCTTCCCAGGAAGCACTGATGAACCCGGCGCAGCTGACCTCTACCACGTTTAGCGCGTCTGGCTACAACGGCAAGGTTCGTGGGTTCCACCCCAACCCGTTTGCGGATGCGCCGGTGTTGGTGGAGCAGGTGCCGTCGATAAGCAGTGATGGCGAGCAGGTCAAGGGTGCCGCGAAGCTGCCGCTGGCGCTGCCGAACACGTGGTTTGTTGCGGCAAGCAACCGTGGCCCGAACTCCTACGACGTGGTTGCGCTTCTGAACCCGGGCACCCCGGAGGCGCAGCTGAAGCAGATGGCCACGGAGATCTCCACCAACGCGCCGCAACTGGTGCGTGAGCTGCATGACCTTCGTGCAGCGGGGGCTGACCCGTTTGATGATCTCGGCGGAGGCAACGGCGGCGACAGCAACGGCGGCCCTGGTGGCCCGACAAACCCTGGTGGCCCGACGCCTCCGCCGCCACCGCCAGGCTTCGGCCAGGGTGCACAGCCAGGTCCGCAGACAGGCCAAACCCCGGGTGGTTTCGCCTCTGGTGGTTTCGGCTCTGGCCCGGGACCTCAGACGCCGCCGCCACCGCCGCCGTCGCAAGGCGGATTCGGCTCCAACTAACTTCATAACTTCACGGCACGCAAAGGAACGTAAGGAACAGCAATGTACAAGGTTTTCGTAGTCGGTTGCGGCGGCAGTGGCGCCAAGACGATGTCCTACATGATGGATGAGCTCAAGGCGACACTGGAGAAGCAGGCGCCGCAGTGGTGGGCGAAGAACAAGCGCTTGCCGGATGCGTGGAAGTTCGTCTCCATCGACGCGCCGCTGGTGCCTGAGGTTGTGGAAAACTCCAAGCTGCCGAGCGTGACCGAGGCTGGCGGCGACTACGTGGCCTGTGGTTCCAATGCGGGTCTGCCAAGTGTGCGCCAGAACATTGCTGCCGCCGCAGCCAGCGAGGCGAAGCTGGGCACCTTGGCCAACTGGGCGCTGAAGGACCACACGCTGGATAACCTCAACGTTGCTCGTGGTGCCGGCCAGTACCGTGGCGTGGGCCGCATCTTGATCCTGAACCGCCTGAAGGAAGTGAACGCGCAGCTCAACCGTTCCTGGGCTGAGGTCATTAGTGCTGAGACCGACGCTGACCTTGCAGCAATCGCTGCTGAGACCGGCCAGAGCAAGGAGACGGACGGCCCGATCGTCTTCATCATCTCTTCCATGGCGGGTGGCTCGGGCGCCTCCATGGCTGTGGACGTGTGCCGCCTGGTCAGCGCGCTGCCGGGTATTGATAACGGCGGTGTTGGTTTGTACATGGTGACCCCGGACGTGTTCACCGGCGGTGCGGACGCACCGATGGACAAGATGGCTGGCACCAACCCGAACGCCCTGGCAATGTTCGCCGAGCTAGCCGCAGGCCAGGCCGGTGCTGGTTCCCAGACGGACGCAGCAACCTACCAGGCGCTTGGCCTGAACATTCCCGTCAACTCCTTGCCGGTGGGCCGTATCTTCCCGGTTGGCCGCACGGTTGGTACGGATGACCGCATCACGGAGATTGGCAACGGCACTCCGTCTGACATCTACCGTTCGCTGGGCCTGGGTCTGGCCTCCCTGTTTACGGACCACCAGGCAATGGCCAACTACGTTGCCCACATCATGAACAACCCGCAGTCCAAGCGCAGTCCGATGTACGGCTGGGGTGCGGTGGAGTACCCGTTCGTGCCGTGGAGTACGTTCGGCTACGGCCGCGTGGCAATGGGCCGTGAGCGCTACGCCGAGTATTCCGCGCAGCGCCTGGCACGCTGGGCGGTAGACCACATTACGTCCGGCCACTTTGACCGCCAGGAGATTGGCAAGGACGAAGCGCAGCAGCTGCGTGACCGTGTGGAGAGCAACTGGGCTGGCTTCCGCGACAATATGGGCACCGTGTTGCCGCTGGCAAGCGATCCGATGGAGTGGATTGGCCGCAACTTCGGCGGCGTGATCAATGATTGGGTTGCTGGCAAGGTCAGCGCGATTACCCAGTCCATCCCGAATGCCAACAAGCAGAAGGGCAACGAATGGCTGGCGGTTGTAGAGCGCGAGCTTGGCAACGCCTCTCAACGCATCAATGCAGAATTCACGCGTGACCAGCGCTCTGAGCGCCCGTTCTACGGCGCGCTTGTGGAGTGGGCTGGTCCGGAGGCGCTGCAGCGTCGTCTGCTGGACCAGTTGCGCCATGAGGTGGGCAAGCACGGTGCTGCCTACGCGCAGGAGCTGCTGCACCGCCTGCAGGGTGAGCTGAAGAACACCACCGTGCCCAAGCTTGAGCAGTACCAGGTACAGCCGTGGATTACGTTGGACGGCCGTCTGCGTGACCGCATCTCTGGTCTGGGCCGCATCCCGGACAGCACCGAGTACCTGCAGCTGATCCGTACCGCTATTGATCCTGCGCTTCGGCAGTTCGCTGTGGCGTTCATTGCAAGCCAGATTGCTGAGCTGCTGCGTTCCTTTGACAATGACTTCATCAAGGCACTGGACGCCGAGATCTCTCGCCAGCGCGATGAGCTGCGTTCCCAGCGCATGGTTACCTCTGACCCGGAGATGGGCATTTCTCGCTTGGAGACGATCTACCCGTCCCTGTGGCCTGCCGAGGGCGACGGTGCTGTGGATTCCCGCTTCGGCGCGCCTGCGACGGAGGCGTCTATTACGCCGATTGATGAGTTCAAGGATCGTTTCGAGGAGCACATCCAGAACGCTCGCCCGAACGGTGGGGATGACACTGTCTCCTTCGACACGGGGCTTGGCCAGGCTGGTCGCGCCGTTGTGTCTGGAGACTGGCACCAGGGTGCGGATCCGGACCCGGCGCCGCGCGACCTGCTGTCTGTTCGCGACGGCATGTGGTGGATCCCGCAGCAGCACACGGTGAACCCGCACACGGGTGAGCGCGTGGATTATCGCAAGCCGCGCTTTGACTTCAAGATTGGCTCCAAGGAAGTGCTGGAGCGTTCCCGCAAGTTCATCAACCGCACCGGCACCTCGTTCGCAACGTTCGTATCTGAGTCTTTGGCGGATTACGTGGATGCGGATGGCCACCCAGCACACGAGCGCGCACGTCGTGAGGACCTGCTTGAGCAGAAGTTCTCACTGGCCCTTGAGCTTGCGCTCCCGTTGGCCCAGGTGGACAAGGCGGTGCTGCAGGAGCTTCTGGGCACCTCTGTTGCCTATGACTTCGTGTTCACCACGATTCCGTTTAAGAACCACCCGTTGGAGCGTCGTATGAAAGACGCGTTGACGGCGTTCAAGGGTGGTGCGGCAAACATTGACAGCCACAAGTCCTTGGATGACGCGTTTGGTAATAACGGTGGCCTGCGCGAAATCAGCATCACCGGTTCTTTTGAAAAGTACCCGCCGGTGGTCTTCAGCTCTGTGCTGCCGCGCGCTGCTGCCCAGTGGGATGCGTACTCCACCCCGACGGATCGTGATGAGTTCTGGCGCATGCGCCGCGCACGTCCGCTGTCGGCAGCGCTGCCGATGAGTGACATTGAGCGCGGTGCGATGATCCGCGGCTACTTCGTGGGCAAGCTGACCGGCCGCATCTACCACTCGGAGGAGGTACGCGCGACGGCGGACAATGATCCGATCCAGATCTATGACGTGCGTACAAACAGCCAGACCCGCGATAAGTGGCTGACCATTGCCACCCCGCTTCTAACCCCGCCGCATGCGCTGGGTCACCGCCGCAACTACCTGCCGGCAATTCTGGAAAACGCCACCATGGCCTGGGCGAAGATTTCGCAGCCGCCAGTGATGGGCTCCATCCAGCCCTACTTGGCGTTGCGTGCGCTGTGGGATGAAGGTGACATGCCTACGCAGTGGCGTCCGCAAGCAGGCCTGTACGGGGATAACCAGATTGTGAACCACACCAGCGGCCAGGATGTGCTCCGCCACTGGCTGTGGAGCGGCCAGCGCCCGAATGGTGAGTTCTTGATGGTGGAGGGCACCGGCCCGAACGTCACCCCAGAGCAGCGCCTGGCTGCTGCGAAGGAGTGGCTGCAGAAGGAACGCGAGCTGGCTGTGGCGTACAGCCCGGCAAAGGCTGGCTCGGGCGATGGCTTCTTGGGCGGTCAGACCGAGAACCCCTACGGCGACATCCGTGACATGCAGATTGCGTACGCACTGCCGCTGTTTGCAGATCTCACGCCGGATTACATTGCGGCTATTGATGATCTGTTGGTGTCGCTGGACTGGGCGTTTAACTCCGGTGATCCGCGTGCAAGCCAGCAGTTCCAGCCGCAGCCGACGCAGCCTACGCCGCCGACCGGCCAGGCGTTTGACGGCGGCGGCGCAATGCCGCAGATGCCGGGTCTGGACTAAGTACTAGGCAGGAGAACAAGCAAACATCATGGCAAAAGCAATTAGTACTTTCCTGCACAAAGGGCCGTTTTCCCGGCGGCTTCGCCAGTGCATCGCTGACTTGGCCGCGCTTGGCTTGGTGGGCGAGAGCATCTGGATTGACGCAGAGGATCCCGCAACCGGCGTGCTCATCGGTAACGCTGATGAGGGCAAGCCGTTCTACGGAAGCCTCTCGCAGCTGTTGAACAAGGTCGGCGGCGTGCCGGTGCACGTGGTAACCCTCAACGTGTTGGGCCAAGACCAGGGTGTGGGCACGCTTGAGCAGCACCACATCTCTGACCTGCAGCAGCAGATCCGTAACACGGGCGTCAGCGAACTGCAGGGCGCGGATTCGGCGAATGTGATTGTTGCAGAGGTTGGCGCGCGCGTAAGCAAGCAACTGCCCACTATCGCTGGTTTCCGTAACCTCATGCTGGCTCCGGAGGAGTCTGAAAGCCCGGACATCCCGGCGTCAGAGATTTTCAAGGCGGACAACAGTGCGCCGGAGGATTTCGCACTGTCGGCGGCCTGCAAGCTGGCTGGTCTGTGTGGGTTGTGGAAGGGCGCGACCTCTATCCCGGTGGCGGATCAGGCGGCTGGTGATGGGTTGCGTTTGGTGCGTACCTACTACCGCCGTGTAGACGCCCAGGAGATCCAGGCCCAGCTCAAGGACCAGATTTTCAACGTGGCGCAGCTGCCGCAGGTGCGCACCACGCCGGCAGGCCAGCCGCTGCATGTGACAACGCTGCCGAATCTGGCAGGGATGAACCAACAGATTGCACAGCAGATCCTGCAAAACCACCGCGAGCAGATTGAGGCGCCGCGTACTGAGGCGTTGCGTGAGGCAACCGAGTACAAGAAGGCCACCGAGGTTGCCAAGGACGTGGGCAAGCTGTACCTGCGCAACCTGGTGCGTTGGCCTGTCATTGCGCTGCAGAACTTCACCGCAGACGTGCGCGACAAGGTGAACTCTGAGGCTCAGAAGCTGCTGGGTGCGGATTCCCGCGTGCGCGTCGGTGGCCCGGAGACCATGCCGGCCACCCCGCCGGTGGGCAAGGAGACGGTGCAGGGAGCTTCTGCTTTCCGACGCGATTTGTACCGCCCCCTTTGGGACGAGTACATCGACACCTCTTTGGCGTTGGCTGATGCTGATCTGCGCAGCTTTAATGATGACGGCAAGCAGGTCCCGCCGTACCTGAAGGCGTCCAATCAGGCGTTGAACACGGCGCGTTCGGCCCAAGACATCATCCCGGGCCCGAGTGCTGCGTTTACGGCAAATGACCTGCCGGCTGGCTTGCGTGGTCAGGCAAGTGAGCTGCCGCTGCAGCCCTATGACATTAAGGGCATCCGCGGTTTTGAAGAGAAGCTGCGTACCTCCGAGTTCCGTGGCGCGCACGATGGCGTGCAGCGTTTCCAGGCGTGGAAGCGCAAGAACTCCCAGTCTTTAGCGTCGCGTGTAGGCGAGCAGCTGGTGATTACAGAAGACCAGCTGTGGAATGACTACGCGGTGGCACGTGATCGTTACTACGAGCTGGAGGGTCGCGAAAGCCGCATCACCAACACCAGCGGTGGTGCAAGCTGGTGGCGCTGGCTGGGGTACGTGGTGTTCTGGTCTGGTGCGATCTTCGCGTTGGCGTGGGGCATTGGCAACTGGTGGCCTGATGCCGCCAACCCGATGGTGCCGCGCTGGTTGTTCGCACAGAACTTGAATGAGGCGCCGACCAAGGTCAAGGCCTGGATGTTTGGCCTCTGGTTTGTGCTGTGGCTGGTGTGCTGGCTTATCCAGGTGTGGCTGGAAACGCTGGCGATTTTCCGCACGGTGAACGCGCGTGCACAGATCCGCTCTGAGCGTGAGGCTGCGAAGACCAACATGGATGCCGCAGAGCGCGCATACGTGCAGATCCAGCACGGCTACCTGCAGTTCTTGTCTATCTCGAAGATCTACGGATCCCTGCTTGAGCGTCCGTTTGGCACCATTGCGTCGGTGAAGACGAAGTCGCCGGTGCCGATGAACCAGATGCCGGCGTCTGTACGCATCACTGAGGCAGTGCCGGATTCGGCGGCGATTGAGCGTTTTGTTGCTTCGGTGCGTGAAGAGTACTACCGCCAGGGCTGGCTGGAAGAGCGCGTGGATGCTGGTTTGAAGCGTGCGTTTGACATGGTCAACGCAAGCTACGGCGACCAGGGTGGTGACAGGCATTCCTTCCTCATGTCTCAGGGCGAGGATTCCCAGGAGCTTCTTGACTTGTTGGCGAAGGCCATGACGTCTCCGGAGTTTGTGGATGCAGACCGCACGGGTGAGAAGTGGGAGAAGGTTGTTCAGCGTCTTGAGCGCAACGACAACGGCGTGCGCGATGCGTTGCTGAGCAAGCAGCAGATGTACCGCGCTGGTTCCTTGGCCGCCGCGCGTGAGATGCCCGCACTGGCAAACGTGAAGGATGCTGGCACGTTCAACGGCACTTTTGTTACGTCCACTGGTTGGGCGGGCGGCAATGCGAATGTGATTGATACGTCGCAGACGCAGCACAGCATCTCTCGCCAGACTGGTGATCAGGTCGGTGTGGCGGAGCTGCTGGTGCAGTTCGGTCACCCGGGGGATCGCTCCTCCTTCGTGTTCGCTGGTGATGAGGCAGACGCTATGCGTGGTAACGGCACGCCGGCGCCGTCGCCAAGCGATGGACTGAAACTTCCGGGATTGGATTAAGACATGAATGAAGAGTTGTTGGCGCTTAACGCCTGGCGTGAGCAGGCACTGAGCCGCGGCATTGATAAGCAGTTGCTGCCCTCGGCGTTTGAGCTGGGTACCTTCCTTCGTGCCAAGAATGATCCTGAAAAGTGGCAGGACAAGCCCACGCTTGCCATGTGGGGCGATTCCTTGACCAAGCTGTTGCAAGCGGTTGCCACCGGCAATTTTGTGAAGGGTACGCCGCTGCCGGACCTGTTTTTCAAGCAGGCGACACAGGCCCAACCCGCACAGCCTGCGCCGGAACCTGTACAGCCTGAACCGCAGCCGGAGCCCGCACAACCGAAGCCAGAACCGAAACCGCAACCGGCTCGCCAAGAGCAGCCGAAGCCCCTGAACCTGCGGGCTGAAGACTTCGCGGAGCGTGACGTGTGGACCCACCCGGAGCCACTGCGCGTGGAGGGCGGCGAGGTCATGGTTCGCGCGCGCGGCGATGAGGAAGGCACGCTCGAGGTGTCATGGGTGGCGCCGGAAAGCGGTGCGAAGGTTCGCATCTTCCGTCTCCTCAGCCGTGATTCGATCATGAATGACAATGAGCTGGAGCCGAACTTCGGTCTGCTGCGCACCATTACCGCTGGCCGTTTGTGGACGGATGAGGCCGACATGGACCGCGCGATCCGCTCGTATCACGTGTGGCTCAACGAGGGCGATAGTGAGATTGAGGCGCTTCGTGCAGAGCCAAAGCTGGTGGGTGTGGGCGTGTACGTCCAGCCGGTGCATGACCTGCATGTGACGTTTGAAGACGGCCGCATTTACGGCAGCTACGCCGAAATCGACGGCACGGAAAGCGTGGAGATCTTCCTGCTAGATAACGTCCACGGGCGCGTGCAGCAGTTTGAGAATGAGAACAACCTGCGCGGCTTCCAACTGACACCGAAGTCCACCGGCCGTGCGTACGTGTTCCAGGCGCGCAGAAAAGTTGGCGTGCACATGTCTGCCTATTCGGATGAGCAGGCAGTGGACGTGCCGGCGGAGCTGACACAGATCACGCCACAGATTTCGCTCGACGGGGACCGTTTCACGCTGTCCTGGGATCGCCCAGGCGCTGGTGAGGTGCGCATTTACCGTTCTGCTGAGCCGGTGGCCGATGGTGCGGCGGGCCAGCTTGTGGATGCTGACAACCTCGGCGAGTACGGATTGCAGGTCGGGGACTGGTCTAACAGGCTGGAACCGCGCGACGCTACGGAGTTTGCCACGGACTGGAAGAGCGACGCCTACTCCATGTACATCACGGCGGTAAACGTGGTGGAAAACCAGGCGATGATTGGCACCACGGCATCGTGGGTACGCTGCGGTGAGGCGCATGACGTACGGATCTTTGAGCGTGTGGACGAGCAGTTGATCACGTTTGCCTGGCCGGAGCATGCAGCCGGCGTGGAGTTTTTCACCGCGGATATCTACAACACGGACAACCTGGATTTCAGTGACCCGGACGCTATCCAGAACAACCCTTCTGTGCAGCACTTGGGGCGTATCAGTGAGAACCAGTACCGCCGCCGCGGCGGGTACCAGGTGAACCTGCAGGTTCCGTCGTTGCTGATTTTGATGCCGTACCGTTCGCACCAAGGCAAGACTGTGCCGGGTAAGCCGACGGTGTTGAACTACCCGGGCCTGCTCAAGATGAGCTATGAGATTGTCAACGAGGCTCCGGCGGGCGCACCTGCGCAACTGTCGGTGCGTATTCACGCAAATGACCGGGCGGATACCTTTGGGCAGAGCTTCGTGCTCATGGCGCAGGAAGGCACGCTGCCGATTGACCCGACGCGTGAAGAGTTGCAGTTGAATGTGTGGCGTAGGGCGGCATCGTTTGGTGCGCCTTCGGCGGAGCGTCAATACGCAGAGAAGATCTTTGATATCCGCGAACCGTTCACGCGCGACCGCCTGAGTGGCCAGGAGATGCCGGGTGAGTCTTTCGCTATTGACATGAACCAGCTGTACGGGCGCCGCAACATCTTCTTGCGCCTGTTCCTCTACACCCCATCTGGTGGCTACCAGCGGGTCTATGAGCAGCAGTCTGTGGGTCAGGGCGAGCACCCGCAACCGGTGCCGGTGCTCTTGGACCCGCCACTAAACCAGCTGTACTACACCGAGGAAGCACCAACACAGCAATATCAGCAGTCAGAACCGCAACCGGAGCCGGAACAGAAGGAATCCGGTGGACGTTTCAGCCTGTTTAGGAGGAAGCGCTAATGGTGGAACAGCAAACACAACAGCGCACCCGCTGGTCGCAGCTCACGTACGCATCGTTCGGCCCGGGCATGGGCGACGGCTGGGGTTTCGGCCCAAGCCGCAACGTGCACCCAAAGGATGAGGAGTTTGTGAACCACTTCGTACGCGGTTCACTCAAGCCTGTGCAGGAGGTCAGCGACTTCCTCACCAGCGAAGAGGTAGACCAGTTGCCGATTCGTATGGAGTACATTCCGTGGTACGAGCGTGCCGTGTTTTTGCACACGCGTCCTGCCGGCAAAGATTCCTCCGGCCGCCAGGGCAACACGTTTACCCACATCTACGTGGATCACGCGGCGCAGGTGGAGAACTCGACATTGATCTACCCGATCCAGGCGTATCACTCGCCGGATTTCCGGATGCCGTTCCTGTCCAAGCGTGTAGACGGCGTGGAGCTGAGCGAGGACAACAACGGCCCAGACGCCGGCCCACACTTTGACATTGACTTGGCGTGGGAGATCATCCGCTCCATGTTCATGGGCATTGACCGCACCAATGTGGTGTGGAAGGTGCTCGACACGCTGGAAGCGGGCGAGAAGCTACCGGTGTTGGTGGTGAACAACTCCATGGACGCGCAGACGTGGCTGACGGTGATTAGCTCGTTGATGTCCAGGAAAGAGGCGCGTGAGCTGTTCCGGTTCTCCACGTTTGAGCGCGCCGCCACGCTGCAGGTGGATCGCTACAGCCAGTTCCGCGGGCGCGCCGTTGTGGCAATCCCGGTGGAGGATGCGGAGGCTGCAGCGCGTATGGATGGCGTAGAGGTGATCAATACGAAGGATGCTGGTGAGGGCTATGGGGTGGGTGGCACGTGGGCGTCGGCAAGCAAAAATGCCCTTGAGCACTACCCGAGCCACGGTGAGCTCATCGCGGCGCTGGATGCGCAACCCCCACTCAACCCCGACAGGCCGCGGCTGGGCGACGCTATGCGGCAGCTGAATCTTTAACCCGAAGGACGAAACATGGAACACCTACAGCAAGGCGCGGAAGCGTTCGTGCACGGCAACGGCTTCAGCGCGCAGATTAAAGTACACATCACCCCACCTGCGGAGTTTGCCTACGAGATTGAGGGCGTGGAGCAGCACGTTATGCGTGCACAGACGGTCTACGCGCGTGGGTTTAATGGCCCGGGGCAGCTGACCATCCGACCGGTGGCAACCATGCAGTTTGTCACTGACGCGCAGGCGCACATCGTGGTCGAGCTCAAGCCGGAGACCGGCCATGCGGAGACGGTGGAGCTGCAGCGCTTCAAAATCGCAGGGCTCAGCGAGTTCACCCCGCTGCACTTCACCCCGCAACCCGGCGGCCTGCTGCTGAAGTCAGGCCAGGTGGAGCAGCTCGCATCCGAGCAAAGCCGCGTGTACAGCGAAATTATCCGCGAGATCACCCCCGAAGAGGAGCTTTCGCTTGACGACGCTTCACGTGCCACCAACGAACCCCGCTCCGTGTTGGTGTACGTGGATCAGTCTTCATCGATGGAAAACGCGAGCCGCCCGGAGCAGATCCGTGCGGTAGCGAAGTTCCTCGCGGAATTTTTGAGCAAGCTGGAGATCGAGCTGTCCGTGGCGGGGTCTTCGCTGGCGCAGCAGCCGAAGCGCGTGAGCTCCTCCTCGGCAGCGCAGGAGGCCATCCTTGCGCTGACGCCGCGTTCTGAGGTGGGCTGGCCGCGCTCCCTCAACGCAGCGCTGAAGGATTATGACCGTGTTGTGGTGATCTCTGATGGCATCCCGGCGGAGGTGGAAAACCCGCGCGTGACCTTGGTCAACCTGGATCATTTGCCGCAGCGTTTCGACGGCATCGAGGTCGGCCCCAGAATCGTCGAGGCCGTAGAAAACGACAACCACACCTACCTGCGCAACCTCTCTGAGTACCTGCGCGACAGGCTCTACCTCGCTGGTGTTGACGCTTCGGGGGCTGCGCGATGACCCAGGCGTTTACCATCCCCACCCGCTGCCCGTACTGTTTTGAGTACCTTGACCCGGCGACGTTGCAGCACACCACGCCTGAAGGGCAGTCTCGGAACTGCGCCCGCAAGGAGTTGCCATATGGCTGGCAGGGCGCAGGTGTGATCACCGTTGCCATGGCGGGTGCGCGTGCCTCCGGCAAGAGCGTATACCTAGCGGTGATGATTGAGCTGCTGAGCCAGTTCACCAATGAGGTCAAGGGAAACTGGCGCCCGGCTACCTCGGATACGGAAGCGATCTATGAGGAGCACTTCCGCACCCGACTGTTTGAAGAAGGCAAGGCGCTCGAGTCCACTCGCCGTATTGGGGATAACGCCACGTACACGCGTGAGCCGTTGATCTTTTCCATGGATCGCCCGCTGCTTATGGGGCAGCGAAGCCAGCAGGAGATCTTCCTGGTTTTCCGCGACATTGCTGGTGAGGATCTGCAGGACAATGACATCGCTGCTGTGAAGGATGAGCTTGCTTTCTTGAGCAACGCGGACCTGGTGGTGTTCCTCTTTGACCCGTTGGCGGATGAAGACATTCGCCTGGCGCTGGCGGGTCTGCCGGGCATGACCCAGCCGGAGGACGGTGCACGTACGGACCCGGCGATGGTGCTTCGCAACGTGCTTGCGATCATTGAAGCTAATCGACGCCCCGAGCAAGCACCCCCACGCATCGCCGTCACCATGTCCAAGTTCGACGTGTTGCAGAAACTCGCCGAGACCCAGGGCGAACCCCGCAATATGGACGTGATCATGCGTAACCGTGGTGCCGCGTTCAACCGTGAAGGTGCTGGCGTGAACCGCCCATGGGACCAAAACGACAACGACCTGTTGCACCAAGAGATCCGCAGCATGCTGGTCACCTTGGACGCCCGTGGTCTGTTTAACCAGCTGGAAAGCTGGCTGCGCCAGGGCAACCCGGAGGACTTCTACCGTTGCTTTGCGGTGTCTGCCTTGGGCTTCCAAACCCGCGACGATGAAGTAGATTCCAGCGGCATCGCCCCATTCCGTTGCCTCGACCCGATTCGCTCCCTGCTTGCCGCGTACGGCATTGACGTTCCCCGCGTGTAAGGCACGAAAGGACCAACCATGACTAACAACCCAGCCAACGGCTACCCGGCGTCCGGCTACCCAGCCCCTGGATTCCAAGGCGGCCCTGCCACCATGACTTCGCAGCAGCTTGCGCAGGAAGACCAGGTACACAACGAGAAGCAAGCCCAAGGCGAGCGCAAGCGTGCCGCAATGTGGGTGAAGGCAACCTCCGCGCTGGCGGTGATTGCCGCGATTGTGTACGCGGCGATCAAGCTGTGGACGTTTGTGCCGTGGGTTGTAGACGGCATCAACGAGGTCGGCTCCCAGGCTGACCAGACAGCCACCCCGGTAGTGACTGAGCCCACCCAGTAGCTCTAGCCAATAACGCTAGAACCAGTTCCAGTACAGGTACGTCCCCAGCAGCTGGGCAAGCCCCGGCACTGGGGTGGAAAAGTCCGGCTCCGCGTAGGAGCGCTGGCTAAGTTGGTGGATCTGGATGTCAGCCACGTCCGCGACGAGTTCTTCGGGGACGTTCATGCCGGCGACGTAGGTGGAGCCGCGGGTGTCTGTACGCACGGCAACGCTCAGCGGCACAATGCTGTCAGGCAACTGGTGGTAATACGTCAACACGCGCAGGTCATCGTGCCATTCGGCGGTGATCGTTTTGCCTGCTGCAGCGCCGAGGTTGCCTTGGTTGGCGCAGGACTGGATCATCGTGATCATTTCTTGGTCGTAGTCTTGGGCGGCATTTCTGGCGTCGTTTACCTCGATGGTGATGTACGGCTTGAGGTCTTCGGGTGCTTCAGGAGCGACGACAAAATCCTGCGGTAGGTCCGTAAACGCGACGGTGGACCTGGCGGTGGTGTCAGCCGCAGTAAAGAAGTAGGGCGCGTTGCTCAAGCACTGGGTGTCATAAATATCGCTGGGGATGCGCGCCTCAAAGTCAACGTAGCCACCGGCATCGCCGTGGCGCATGGTGTGGCGGATGGAATCGTGTGCGTACTCGCCAGTGAGGTCCTTCGAGGTAAGCAACGCCGCGTCTAAGGAGGCGTGCTCGCCCGTGCCTTGTTTCCACGGCAACTCCCACGCGGGTGCCATCTGGATGATCAGGACTACAGCCACAACCAGCGCAATCACCGCTTGGACAAGTTTTGCAACAAATGACATGACCTAAAACTCCTGCCCGTAGCCCTGACCTACTTGGTCATTCCCAGCTTGATCATTTCGTTGCGGTCTTCCGTGCTCATCTGCAGACGCACCGTACCGTCTGTGTCCACCGCAGCGTAGCCATCCACCATGCCATCAATCCCGCGCGACTGAGGAACCATGCGCCGCCCGCCCACGTACAAGCCGGCGTGTGGCGCCTCAAGCCCGTCTGATTGCAAAATGGCCAGGGCCGCGTTGCGCACCCCTTCCCACTTGCGAGCCAACGCCAAACGCTGCCTATTAAAGCCCATGCTCGCCGCGGCAAAGTAGATGACTATGAGGTCGATCGCGGTGAAGAAGTAGCCGTCTGCAAGCGTGGAGAACAGCCCACCGGTCAGCGCTAACATGCCGAGGAACCAGCTGCGTTTGCGAAGCGCACCAATCAGCCAGGCCAGTCCGACACCCACAATCAGCCCGGGGATCAGGCGGTATTCCGGATAGATCGGCCACGGCCAGTGAATCGCCATGTACTGATCCAACAACACCGACGGGATGATCAGCACCAGCGCAAGCCCAAGCGTGCTTTGCATCGACGGCGGCAGGAAACCCAGAGGGCGCTTGAGCCCGATATCGCCAAGCGGCGGCATCTGTTTGTCAATCAGCGGCTCGATGCGCTCCGGGACACGCCCCATGCGCGCAATCTCGTCATCCAAGGGGGCTAGCCGCGGGTCGTCGTGCGCGAACTTGCGTACGGTAACAATCTTGGCTTTGGCACGCTCAACGTCACCCTCACGCAGCGCCGCACGCGTGTTGTCCACCGCCTGCGAAACCAGGTTCACGCGTGCCTGCAGATCAGTCAGAATGTCCGCACCAATGCCGGATTTCGGGGTGCCGTGCCCGGCCCGTTTGAGCTCTTCAAGCTTATCGACGGCCTCCGTCAACCTCCCCTTCTCCATCAATCCTTGGAGCACCGTGAAGTACATCCGGTCGTAGGCTTCAGCGTCTTCGCGAGGATCAGGTTCTGGCGCTGCTTCTGGCTCTGGCGCTGGGCGGGCCTCGCCGGTGAACAGCGCGATGTCATCGGCCGCCAGGCCGAAGGACGCAAAGCGAGCCGCAACGTCCTGGGGGAGTGCGAACCGGGTGCGAATCGTGTTCCAGATGTCCAGGTGGAAGGCGATGATCGCGTTGTGCAGCTTGGCGTCATCCGTTGCGTGCGTGCGCAGCTTTGATGCCGCGGTCTTCTCCCGTTGTGTACCGGCGCTGCGCGTGAAGTAATCAATCGCCGCGTCAAGGTCTAAAGCCGTAACCTGGCGCTTCGCCTGGATAAAGTACGGCGGGGTCAGGCTGTACTCGCTGGTAGGCGCACCATCCGCGTAGTTTTCGGGCCACACTGCCTGCATGATGCCAAAGGGGAACACGCTTTCAATTTCCGACTGCAGCGGCGCCGGCAACGGGTCAATCACCCGCACGCCCTGGCCACCCAGCTCGTGGATGATCTGGCCCATGGCGGATACCGGAAGCCCGGCCGCCTCACGCATCGCATTGACGTGCTCCGATGTAGCGAACTTCAGGGAGCCAAACATGTGCGCAAGCTTCCCACTGAACTCGCTGACCTGCTGCCCAAGCGCGGCGTTGTGCAGCTGCTCAAGTTGCGCCCATGTCGCCGCGTCGCTCAAGTCCACAGCAGGGGAGCCCGCAGCCAACTGACGCAGGCCCGCAACCACAAGCCCTGCGGGCTCACGGAACTTGCTGCTTGGAGACATCGCGTGCCTCCCCAACTCCTCCACCACCTCCGCATACCGCGAAGACACATCAGCGTCCCCAGAACCAGCACCATCCAGCTGGAAGAGACGCGCAGGCTCCAACGCAGCAACGTCCTCCAGCGTTTTCGCTGTGGCCCACTGGGCGGGGTAGGGGGTTTCGTTGAGGTATTTCTTCAACGCGACGTCGTCAAGCATCAGCCCTTTGCTCCTATTCCGAGCGGATCATCCCGGTAACCATGTTCTTGTACTGGTCCACGCGCTCGTCCGAAAGGGCCGAGATCTGCGCAGTCAGCTCAACGCTTTGGCCAGTGGTCGGCTCGCTGCCCTCAAGGGACACGATGCCGTCATTGGTCACCTTCATAATCATGTAGACCGGCGAGCCCTTCGGCAGGTTCGGCAGGTTCTGCAGCACCGCACCGTTCTCACCCGAGATCAGCTTGTTGGCGTCCATGTCCTGGGACACCACCTCGCCCGCCTGCTCATAAATATCAAAGCGGATGCGGGTGGTGTTGTCGTTGGACGCAAAACCCTGCGCCGTAGCCTCGGCGGGAAGCTCCGCGCCGGCCTCAAGCACGTGCATGACGTACGGCAGCTGACGTTCCGGATCCCAGAACTTCACACCCACCGCCTTCGGCAGGACGTTCTTGATCTCCATGCTGCGCGCACCCGTTGGCGTTGCCACCGTGATCATGGAACCGCCGGTTTGCGCAGAGGTGTCGTTCGGGTTGACGTTAATGCCACCACCAGCCGCATCCACAAGGCCCTGCGCGTAGATTGCGGCGCCCTTGGCCACGGCCAGGTCGAACTCGGTTGGAGTCAGCTCCCAACCGAAGCGGGACTCCAGTGCCTGAGAAACCATCGGCATACGCGAGGAACCACCAACCAGAAGGTAGCGGTCAATCTGCAGGTTCGGGCGCTTCTTCTTTGCGGACTCAATGGCGCGCTCCACCACACGCAGCGTCTGATCCACCAGGTACTGCGTTGCAGACTCAAAGTCTTCCCGTGTGATCTCCACGTTGGCTTTCACACGGTTTTGGTAGTTGCACAGAATCTTCGCGGACTTACGCCGCGTCAGGGCAATTTTTGCCTGCTCAACGCCACTCTTCAGGTTCTGGACAAAGTCCTCGTCGTAGGTTGGGTCCTCTTCCAAACCACTGGTTACAACGAAGTTCATCACGGCTAGGTTGTAGAGTTCCTCGTCCCAGTCCGCGCCGCCGAGCTGGCGGTCACCGTCAACAGCAAGGACTTCGATGCCGTCCTCGTTCATCTCCATGATGGTGGTATCGAAGGTGCCGCCACCCAAGTCATAGACCAAAAGCGTCTGGTTGTCGCCGTGGCGGGTACCCGAGGAAAGCGCCGCGGCAACCGGCTCGGTGATGATGTCCAACACGTTCAAACCGGCGATCTCACCGGCCTGCTTGGTGGCGGTGCGCGCCTCCACGCCGAAGTACGCCGGCACCGTAATCACCACGCCGTCCGCCTTCTCACCCGTGAAGTCCTCTGCGGTCTCCACCAAGTAGGAAAGGATCAGTGCGGAGATGGACTCGGGGGAGTGCACCACGTCATGGATCTTCACGTCATAGTTATCCCCCATTTGACGCTTGATCAGCTGCACGGTTTCATCGGGGCGCAGCTCAATCTCGTTTTTTGCCTCACGGCCGACAACAAAATTCGATGCGTCATCAAACAGCACCACGGACGGGGTGGTCTGGTCGCCCTCGAAGTTCTGGATCACCTGCGGGGTTCCCAACTCATCAATATGCGCAATCGCAGAGTAGGTAGTACCCAGGTCGATGCCGTAAACCTTCACTTCGTCTCAGTCCTTACTTGTCTGTTTGGGGGCTTTTGCTTGCCGACGCCACATAGCGGTACACCGCCACCTGCGCCGGAATCGCCGTGTTCTGTGCACCCGGGTGACCAAACCCAGGCGCAAGCACGCAGTGGATCGTGTCATTCAGACTAGCGTCTGACGTTTCCACCCTACGGACCGTCTTGTGCAGCTTCCGATCAAACGCATCACCAGGCTTCGCCTTGACGTCCGCAAACCCCAGCACACGCAGCAAATCCTGCAGCTGCTGCTCGAAGTATTCGTACATATCGCGCGTCTGCTGCTGCGCCTGCTCGGCCGTCAGGTCGCTCAAGTCCTGCTGCAAACCGTCCTCGGTGTGCTTGAGCAGGTCCACAACCACCTTCGCGGCGGGTGCGAGCGTTTTGGAGATGATGTCCATGCGCGCGGTCTCGAGGGCGCGGATGGCGGTGTCGCGTGGATCGTCGTCAAGCAGGGGCTCTGTGGTGCCCTCATCCAGCTTTGCGGTGACATACTCGCTGAGCTGGCGGAACTCCGTGAGCATCGAGGTTTCCAGGGTGCGCATGTTCGCGCGCATGTTGTCCACCTGGTTGTTCAGCTTGTCCAGCAGCGTGCGCGCGGACACCTCATCCGGCAGCTGTTGTGGTTGTTGTTGCTGCTGCGGCCTGGGTGGGGGTGTGTTTACGTGCAGATCGCCGTCGCGGAAACCTCGTGTCACTGCTCCAACTCCTTCTGAGCGATCCAGGTGTTACGGCCAGCGAACTGGCCGCCGTGCGCCATCTGCGCAAGCGTGAGTGGGGAGATCTCACTGCTGGTCACGCCGTTATCCGTAACCAAGTAGAGGCCCTCGCCGGTACCCCGACGTGTCGGTTTCAGCGGCGGCACAATGCGCTCAGATCCCAAGTACAGCCCGGCGACGGGCGCGCCCATGCCAGTGCGCTTCAGCTCCAGATCCGCCGCCTGAATCAGCTTGTTAAAGGCGTCAGCCGCCTTTTGTTTCTTGCGGTTTTCAAAAATTGTGCGCGAGGCAAACTGGGTTGCGCCCACCGCAATCGCACCGAACAGGCCCGAGGTAAAAAGCGCCAAGACCGCCGGGCCAAGCAACACGGCCCAGCCGACGCAGCCATCTGCGTCAACGTACTCCTCAAGGAACACGGCGGCGATGGCCAGCACCACAATGCCAATGATGGCCGTTGCCGGGTTCGGGTCCCACGCCGCGATATCTAGGAGTGCCGCGGGAATGCCCAGCACCAGCGGGGTGATCCACGGGTTAGAGAACTTCGGCGGCAAGAAACCCAACGCCTTGTTCTGGCCTTCGTCTGCAACCGGCTGGAAGTGGGTGCTTAACACCTGGTCAACAAAAACCGGGTCGTGCTCCATCTCAGCAACCTGAGTCGCAAGCTCACCAACCGCACGCGAGTCCACGCAGTACTCAGCGATGGCGTCCAATTCCGTACGAGCCGCAATCGGATTACGAGCCTGAATCGCCTGCTCCAGCGAGGACGTATCCCGATCCAACTGCCTTGCCCTGGAGTTAATGCTTTCAACAATGTCCGCACCAACTGAGGAGCGCGGCTTCTCACCAGAGGCAAGCATCTGATCAAGCTGGTACTTCGCCTGCGCCAGACGTCCGTCATCCATCACGCGCTGCAGGGAGCCGAACGCTTCCTTGTCCAGCTCGCGCGCACGTTCTTCAGAGACCTCCGGGTCAGCCCACTCCGCAGTCAGCTTGCTCACGCCGCCAAACGCGGCCTCCAGCTTGTCCACCTCGGCGCTGTCCACACCCAGGCCGCGAAGGGTTTCGGCAGCTTGGGAAACGGTAGCGCCACGGTCCTGCTCATCTTCAAACACCTGCAGGTAGTAGCTGGCAAGCCAGTTGCGCAGCTGCTCATCGCTCTTGATCTGGGAGGTCAGGCGGGAAGCCAGCAGTTTCTGCTGACCATACTTTTGCGGGTTGCGGGTGAAGTACTCAAGTGCCGCGTCCAAATCCGCCTTGGTTACAGGAACAGAGGTGCCGGACACCTTCTGCTCCAGCAGTGAGATGGTTGCGTCTGCGTCCTCATCAAACGCACGCGGGTGGATTGCATGCGCAAAGCCCTGCGGGAACGTGCGGGCAATCTGGCTAAACAGCATCGCCGGGATATCGTCCACCACCGTGATGGAACGATTCGCCATCAAGGGCTTGAGCAGGCCAAGCGCGGTGTTCTCCGGCAGGCCGCGGTAACGAATCGGGCGTGCTGCCTCTTTACGGCTAATCAGTGGGAAGTCGCTGAAACGCTCCTCCAGCTCATCAGCCGCGGCGTATGTGCCCGTGTTGATGTTTTCCAACCAAGCCGTGTGCGCAAGCTTGTACAGCTGCGGGTTATCAAGCGTCCACGCGGAGTTCGCGTTTGCAAGCGCCTTCAGTCCTGCCGTGACTTTCTGCGCCGCAGCACGTTGACGTCCCGTGCCAGAAGCCAGGCGGTCCAGCTCCGCCTGCACTTCCTGGCCGCGGTCAGCCACGAGCTCCTCGTTGTCACCCTGCGGGTCTACCTGCAGCAGCCCGAACAGGTTTACAGCAGGAAGCGCTCCGGTGGCCGCGCTTTCTGCAGCAGCACCGGATGTACCCTGCACGGCGCTTGCGAGTGAGTCCCAGTCAGCAGCAGAGGTCCCGCCCAAATAGGCGTTGAGAGCGGTTTTGTTGAACTCTGCTGGACGTTCCTCGAACTCAGATGTTGTCATCGCGCGAATCTCCTCGAGTGACACGGCTTAAAACTTAGGCACAAAAACACATGCAGTATATACGCCGTGCACACACCCCCGCCGGGGAGCTTCGCGCGCTACTTGGGCTGCCTACTTGGCAAACTCCTCAACCAGCGCCGCGTTAAACGCCGGCAGGTCGTCCGGCGTACGCGAGGAGATCACACCGGAGTCAACCACAACCTCCTCATCAACCCAGTCCGCGCCAGCGTTGATCAGGTCGGTCTTCACGTTCTTGACGGACGTCAGCTTCACGCCGCGGATCACGTCCGCGTCCGTAAGAATCCAGCCACCGTGGCAGATCACGCCGATCGGCTTGCCTGCGTCCTTAAACGCCTTGACCAGGGCAACCGCATCCTCGTCCACACGGATGTGGTCGGCGTTGATGGTGCCGCCGGGCAGGATGAGGGCGTCGAAGTCGTTCACGTTGGCGTCGCTAGTAAGAAGCTCCACCGCAACCTTCGTGCCGTTCTTGCCCTCGATCTCACCGGACTCGGTAGACACCACGCGGGTGGTGGCGCCGGCGGCCTCGACGGCCTCCTTCGGGCTAGTCAGCTCCGAATCCTCGAAACCGTCAGTGGAAAGAATCGCAATCGTCTTATTGTTTAGAGCGTTGTTCAAATCAGCCATGCGGCCCACCGTACGTATCTTGTTTGGATCGTGCAGCGGACCTGGCTAGACGGCTAATCCTCCGGCAGGTCCTGATCCAACGGCACCTTGGTAGATCCCAGGCCTTCCTTTACCGGCACCTTCGGGTTGTCGGCGTGTGCCTTGTCGCGCTTGGCCATGCGCATCATGTGGTCGCGGATGGCCAGGAAGGACTCCTTGGAATCCAGGGTTTGTGTCTGCTGCGTTGCCATGGAGATCTCGTCCGCGGTGATCTCGCCGGCGCGCAGGGACACCATTTCCGCCCAGTAGCGGAACCACACTGCAATAACTGCCGCCACCGGCACTGCAAGGAAGGCGCCGATGATGCCGAAGCCGGTACCACCCAATGCCACCGCAAGCAGCACAATCGCCGCATGCAGGCCCATGGCGCGGGACTGCAGGATCGGCTGCAGTACGTTGCCCTCGATCTGCTGCACAGCAATGATCAGGATCAGCACGAACACAGCGTTGAGGAAACCGTTGGACACCAGCGCAACAATGACAGCCAGGGCGCCTGCCGTGAACGCACCGACGATGGGGATGAAGCCACCGAAGAACGTCAGCACGGCCAGCACCGGCCACAGCGGTACGCCGAGGATGATCAGGCCGATGCCGATGAAGATGGCATCCACCAGCGACACGATCGCCTGCGTGCGGATGAACCCGGAAAGGGTGTTCCAGGAACGCATGCACACCTCAGTTAGGTGCCAGCCTGCGCGCACACCGGTGTATTTGCGTAGCCAGGGGAGGAAGCGGTCGCCGTCCTTAAGGAAGAAGAAGGACAGGATGAGGGTCAGAGCGAGGGTGGTACCCACCGAAGCAATCGCACCGATGCCAGTAAACACGCCCGAGGCGATTGACGACGCCTGCCCCCGCACCATCCCAGCAACCTGATCCAGGGTCTCCTGAATCTTGTTCGGGTCGATCAACTCCGAATCAATGCGGCTGTCCACCCAATCCAGAATCTGGCGGATACCGGTCTGCGCCTGGTCATACAGTTGCTTGCCCTGCGTGCGGACGGTCGGTGCCATCGCCGAGAAGATACCGATGATCGCGCCGAAGAAGCCGACCAGCACCAGCAGCACTGACAGTGCCGACGGCACCTTGTGGTCCCTCAGCCACCGCACCGGTGGCCACAACACCGTGCAGAAAATCAGCGCCAGAAGGATTGGCAGCAGGCCCATCCAAACGAACTTGAGAAGGTAGAACAGCAAACCCGTAGCAGCAACGACAATGATAAAGCGAAGCGCCCAAGCTGCTGCCGTACGACCATCGGAGGCAATCACTTGCCCACGATCAATCGGCTCGTCAGACATTTCCTGCGCGGCTTCCGCTGGGGTAGGCAGCGTTGCGAAAACGCCGGCATCTGGGTTCTTGTTTGGGTTTTTGCTCTCATCCATTTCGGTCACCCAAATCATTGTGCCAGATAGGTGTTGGCGTGCTACTTTCCATAAGGTTTTATATTGTTTCCCTATCTGAAGGATTCGCAGATGCGTCTTTCCCGTTTCACCGCTGCAACCGTCGCCGCAGCCACCGCCACCTCCCTCATCGTTGCCGCACCTGCAGCCAATGCTTGGGAAACTAAGTACGACCGCGCGGCGGACAAGTGCTCGATTTCGTTTTCTGACCGGGACATCACCCGCGTGAACCAGGCCTACAAGGCATTGTTCACCGAGATGGCCAAGCAGACCGACAACGAGAAGCTCAAGGCCAGCTTCCAGAACGCAGCACAGCGCCCGTTCTTTACCGACGCCGACAAGACGCTGATCATGAGCCCCGACGAGGCGCTGGAAAAGGGTGGTCTGCTCTACGGCGTAGACATTGCCCAGATCGTCTTCCCGCAGGGCATCGAGGCTGCGTTGAAGGACCTGGACCTTGAGAAGATCGTTGCCAACATTGACTTCGAAGCTGTGCTTGCAGACGTCGACTTCGAGGCCGTAGCCAACGCAGCCGACGTAAAGAAGGCTGTCGAGGACGCCGGCGGCGTGGACGTTCAGGCCGCACTGAAGACCCTGCCAATTGGTGAGGTTTTGGAAAATGTTGATTGGTCCAAGGTTGAAGCGGACTTTAACGATGCGCAGATGCGCGAGGATCTGAAGGCGAAGATTCCCAACCGGGGTTTCAGCGAGTATTTCGGTTTGATTGGTGATTTCATTGCTGACCCAATCAAGGCAGTGCTAAAAGTCATGGGCTTCGAGGAGGCTGGTTTCCAGGGGATCCTGGAACTGGTTGCAAAGAACCTCGAGGTCAAGAACGTTGACAAGGCATTCTCTGAGGCGTTGGAGAAGGCGGACGTTGATACGCAGGCAGTATTGAAGGAGGCCCTGGAGGCTTCCGGCCTGGATATCAAGGCAGTGCTGAAGAACCTCATGAGCCAGCCTGCGGTGAAGGCTGAGCTGAAGAAGCAGACGGACAAGATCGACTTTGGCAAGGCGCTGAAGGACGCGTTGGAGAAGTCCGGCATTGAACTCAACGTGGAAACCATCCTTGGGTTCAAGACTTCCGAGGTGTCCCTCGCTGCACAGGACGCGTTTGACGCGGTTGGTCCGCAGGTGCTGGCACCGATCGTCACTATGAACGATGCATTCACCGCGTGCTCTGTCCACTCTGATCAGGTGAAGAAGAAGCCGTCTGGTTCCACCGTTGGTTCCTCCGGCCGCAAGCAGGGTAGCTCCGATGACCACGTGAAGGGTTCGGTTGCATCCGGTTCTTCGCTGGACATGACGGGTCTGACCGTGGTGAGCATCCTGGGCGTAATCGCAGCACTGCTTGCGACGGGTGTTGCTGGCTTCGCAGCCCGCCCGATCGTTGAGAACTTCACGAAGTAGTTCGGATGGCCGGTGTATCCGGTCGAACCAATGCGGTCTAGCAGTGCAGGTCTAATAGTGCACGAAGCCTGCTAGGCCACATTGTTTTTCGCCTAAAACGGAGCGAATGAAATCTCGACCGTGCCCCTTCAAAAAATGGCCTGTTTTTTGGTTTTGAACCTGAGTTGGGGTCACCGTTGGTCGTTGAAGATCCCTTCGACATTGTGGCCTCTGGGTTTGGTCTTGTGGTTGGCGAAAGTTTGGCACTAGTTTCGGCACTCATTTCGTCACTCATTTGTCCCAAGCCAGGAACCAGGTCGAGGCCTCCTTCGGAAAAACGGGCTGTTTTTTTGTTTTGGATCGGGCCACCTGGATTCTCTTACTCGGGTCGGCCTGACTTAGGCCAATTTAGTGCGGAAGTTCGTGGCCGGTGATCGCTTGGATGGTGGCGGCGAGGTCGGGCGGCAGTGGTACTGCGGCGTGGATGGTTTCGCCGCTGACGTTGAGTTGAAAGCTGCGGTATTTTTTGAGTGTTCTTACGAGGCGTTTGATGGATTGCCCACTGCGGGTTTCCATGAGATGCGCAACTGCTAGCGCGGCGATGACAATATTGAGGTGTGCGGTAATCGAGTCTTGTTTCCGCGCGTAGATCGGGCGGGCTTTTAAGTCTGATTTCGACATCCGAAACGACTTCTCGATGTTGAACAACCTGCGGTAATGTCCGATCACTTCCTCGGCGGGAAGAGTAGTCAGGTCAGTTTCGTAGCCTTTGATTCCCGCTAGCGCACGGTGCTTGGCAGCAAGGGCGTAGTTGACTTTCTTGTTCGGGGCAGAAAGGTCAATGTAGCGGTTGCGTTTGATGGCGGTCTCGCCGTCAACAGCGCGTTTGGCTTTTATGATTTGTTCTTCAATACCTCGCAGGCTGCGCCGGGCCCGATCGTGGGAGTACTGGAAGTGGGTCACCGAGTTCGGGGTAGCATGTTTGCGACCGTCACTTGCCGAAGGTTGTGTCCAGATCTGGCCGTGGGTGTAAGTAGTGTCTGGGTGCTTGCGGCGCCAGGTGTCGATTACTTCGGGCACGGTGGGGGTTTTCACAGACAGGATGTAATGCAAGCCCGCATCGATCAGTGCTTGTTTATTCGCCGCGGAAAACATCCCCGCATCCGCGACCACGGTGACTTCGTCGAGCTGGTAGGCGTCTTGGAACCGTGTAATCATCGGCAGCATCGTGTGTGTTTCGGCGGAGTTGCCAGCAAACGCCCCGACATGCAAAGGAAACCCGGTGGCGTCTGTCAGTAGTCCCACCAGAATCTGCGGTTCGACCCGGCGTTCTTTGGAAAACCCGGGTTTACGAAGCTCATCGGGGGTATCTGTTTCGAAATACAGTGTGGTCACGTCGTACAAGATGAATGCGCCCGGCCCAATCCCGGCATGATGGGCCAACGCCTGGGACAAGATCTCCCCAAACGATTCGGTAGCAAAGCATGCAAGGCGCCTTTGGATAGTGCGGTAGCTTGCGCTGGTGACTCCGACCTCGGCAAGAGTCTCGATGGAATCGAGCTTTGAACCGGGGTGAATGATCCTGGCACGCACAAGATCGCGAAACACCAGATCATTACCGGTGGCCGCAGCAAGGCCTAACTCGTCGAAACACGTATCAATGCAGTTCAGCAGGTAACCGGCACGTTGACCGACTACCGGTAGCGGATTATCCACACTGCCCGTTGCAGATGGAGTGTGATCAACTTCGCCGAAATCCAACGCGAGTTGGTCACCATCAACGATGCGTTGGGCTTCAGCACGTAAAAGCGCAAGCTCAGACTCCGAATGCGCCGAACCGACATGCTTCATCTGTTTGGAACCTTTGCGTTCAGAGAACACGACCTGCACCGCTGTTGCCCCGGAGGCGGTTGTGACGGTGCGGATATAAGGACTCACAAAATCAGACTACTGATCACCCCCGCCACTACCCACTTAGTGCGGAAAATTCTCACCCTGACAAAGAAAACCACCAGGTAGCAGTGTCAAGAGTGACGTTGCTCACCCACCCATGGCCTAAGTCAGGTCATTTGTCCCAAGCCAGGAACCAGGTCGAGGCCTCCTTCGGAAAAACGGGCTGTTTTTTTGTTTTGGATCGGGCCACCTGGATTCTCTTACTCGGGTCGGGTATCGACGAGTTCTTCTGGGTCGTAGTTTTCCGACCAGGCGTAGGCATCTTCTGGGTCCGGGAAGGGCGGTTCAGAAAAATCGGGTTCTTTTGGCAACGGCTCCGGGAGCACTGCCTTGATTGGGAAGATAAGGCCGTATTCTTCCTCTAGTGCTGCGATTTGGGCGTCGGCCTGTCCGAGGTTGTTGTGGTGGTTATCAAAATCGTCCAGTATTTTGTGGCCTTTGGCGTAAAACTGCGCCACTTTATTGCGACGAGCACATACTTGCTCAAGGTTTGACTTCCACCGTGGGGCCTGGGCGTGGGTGTTGTGTGCGATCAGGCTGTCTGGGGTGCAGGTTTCATACGTGCCGTTGGCAAACAGCCACAAGATTTCACCGGTATCCGGATCCGGGACGTAGAAACCACGTTTATCGGTTTTTAGGTTGTGGTGCTTTTGGCACAGTGGGTAGAGGTTTCCTGGTGTGGTTTTGCCACCCTGGCCAAATGGAATCCGGTGATCCATCTGGCACCTCAATGACGGCACACTGCATCCCGGGAACACACAGTGCGTGTGGCGTGCGCAGACGACGCGTCGCATTGCTTCGGTTGGGGTGTAGCTATCCGTATGTGTTTGAAGTTCTGCCTCCATATCCACTTCGGTGACCTTGGCTGTAGCCAGCAGGTCATCGAGTGCCGCAGTGGCTTCCGGAGTCAAGGCGCCGACACCTGGTACATAGGCTGGCCCACCGGCTTCACGACCCTTCGGCACAAACACGTGCAAGGTCGTCTTCGTTGGGGTGATCTCCCCGGAGAGCAGTTTGACCATCGCATCGGCCATCGACAACTTCTGCTCCCGTGCAGTAGCCATCACGTGGTCTCGCACCACACGCGCAGTCAACGGGTTCGTCGACAGTGTGACCAATGTTTTCACAGTCCCGGTAAATGCAGATTCCTCAAACGTCAACGCGTCATCAGCCACATGTGCCTGCGCCACGCGTTGCTGACGCCGCTTCGGCTGGTAGGCACACGTTGGGTCAATACGTTTAATCATCTCCCGGATACGACGAGTAATCGTCGTGGTTTGTGGAGTGTGTTGCCCGGCTCGTGTTGGGGTAAACGTAGTAGTCAACATCTCGTCGAACTCGGCATACGCTTCATCAGTAATCTCTGGGCCGAGTTCAGCAAGCACGGTATCGATGGCGCGTAAATGCTGCAGATCCATCACACGCGTCTTGGCCTGCAATGCTCGCAGCTTCGGTAAGTGTTGCAGGCGTGCATGGGAGAAGATCGCTTGCTCAACCGAGCCTTTAGTCCAGCCGGTTGCTTCCCTCATGGCCACCACAGTCACGTCGAAGTCATCAATATCAACACTTGCCCCAGGTGTGGCGAAGTGGCCGAAGGCATTCCAGTAAATATCGCGAATACCTTGACTGAACGTGCTTAGTGGATCTTCTGGTCGCTGTGTGCGGAAGTATGGTTCGCCCACGGTCTACCCCCAGTGTTGTGTTCCCTATGTTCCCGTTGTTTTGTGCCCCTAATTATACCCGCCTAACTGTTCTATACGCAAGGGGTAAACCTGCATTTATTTCACTATTTCCGCATGTACATTCACTACACAGGCTGGCGGTTGCATTCAGTATATCGACCGATTCCACACGCCCTTGCCGTCGATAAGAAAATGCCAAACAACCGTTCGAATGGCGGTTCATGTTTCCGGCTCTGCCGGCAGGGGATCTCCATATGCAGGATCTTGACAGGAAACAGCAATGTGGCATACAGCTCACTATCGCTATAGTGTGTGCCACACCACTTTCTTGAGTTTCTGTGAGATGTAAAGGAGTTCTCCCGTGACTGTTTACCCCAACCCTGGAACCCCGGAATCGAATGTCAAGTTCCGCAAGCGCTATGAAAACTACATCGGCGGCGACTGGGTCGCTCCGGTCGCGGGAGAATACTTTGACAATGCCACCCCTGTGACTGGTGAAGTGTTTTGCCAGGTCGCACGCGGCCGCGAAGCGGACATCAACCTTGCCATTGACGCAGCGAAGAAGGCCGCGCCCAAATGGGGTGTGACCAGCGTGCAGGAGCGCTCGCTGGTGCTGCTGAGGATTGCTGATCGGATGGAGGAGCACCTCGAAGAGATCGCGGTGGCAGAGACCTGGGAGAACGGCAAGGCGGTTCGTGAAACCCTCGCCGCGGATATCCCGTTGGCCATTGATCACTTCCGCTACTACGCAGGTGCCCTCCGCGCGCAGGAGGGCCGCCTTAGCCAGATTGATGACGACACGGTGGCGTACCACTTCCACGAGCCGCTTGGTGTGGTGGGCCAGATCATCCCGTGGAACTTCCCGCTGCTGATGGCCGCATGGAAGATCGCCCCGGCACTGGCGGCTGGCAACGCGATTGTGTTGAAGCCTGCTGAGCAAACGCCGGCGTCCATCCTGTATTTGATGGATCTTGTGGGAGACCTGATCCCGCCGGGCGTGTTGAACATTGTCAACGGTTACGGCGATGAGGCGGGCGCGGCACTGTCCGGCTCGGATCGGATTAACAAGATCGCGTTCACCGGCTCCACCGAGGTTGGCAAGATCATTAACAAGGCCGCGGCCGACAAGATTATCCCGGTCACGCTGGAGCTTGGTGGCAAGTCGCCTTCCCTCTACTTTGCGGACGTCATGGACCGGGATGATGACTTTAGGAACAAGGCCATCGAAGGTTTCGCCATGTTCGCACTCAACCAGGGTGAGGTGTGCACCTGTCCTTCGCGTGCGTTGGTGCATGAGTCCATTGCGGACGAGTTCCTGGAGCTGGGCGTTGAGCGCGTCAAGCGCATCAAGACCGGTAACCCCTTGGACACGGATGTGATGATGGGGGCCCAGGCTTCCCAGGAGCAGATGGACAAGATTAAGTCCTACCTTGAGCTTGGCCCGAAGGAGGGCGCTGAGGTGCTCATTGGTGGTGGGGTGAACTCGATCCCGGGCCTGGAAAACGGTCTGTACATTGAGCCGACAGTGTTTAAGGGCACCAATGACATGCGCGTGTTCCAGGAGGAGATCTTCGGTCCGGTGATGTCGGTGACCACCTTCAAGGATTACGACGATGCAATCCGCATTGCCAACGACACTGAGTATGGCCTTGGCGCTGGTGTGTGGACTCGCTCTGCAAACACGGCGTACCGCGCTGGTCGTGCGATCCAGGCTGGTCGTGTGTGGGTGAACCAGTACCACCAGTACCCCGCCCACGCGGCTTTCGGTGGCTACAAGAAGTCCGGCATTGGCCGCGAGACCCATCTGATGATGCTGGCGCACTACCAGCAGACCAAGAACCTGCTGGTTTCCTACTCTGAGAACGAGACTGGCCTGTTCTAATCCGCCTGTTCTGAT
The DNA here is from genome assembly GCF_016728505.1 of Corynebacterium riegelii. Lineage (GTDB taxonomy): Bacteria > Actinomycetota > Actinomycetes > Mycobacteriales > Mycobacteriaceae > Corynebacterium > Corynebacterium riegelii. Next base: position 343,040 of record NZ_CP068159.1, on the reverse strand, counting down.
CCGGTTGCTGTTGCGCTCACGCCGAAATGGGCGCAACAAAATTTACTTACGCAAAACCCTGTACTGGATGGCCTGAACGTGTTAGTTTTCGGTGAAGTCTTGATTGTTTCCTAAGCAAAAGGAATCGCTAATGCGTATCTCACGTTTCACTGCCACCGCCGTGGCAGCAGCTACTGCTACCTCCCTGATTATTGCCGCTCCGCAGGCGCAGGCGTACGAGACTACATATGACGCTGGCACCAAGCAGTGCACCATCACGTTCACGGACACGGACAAAGAGCGTGTTAACAATGCGTACTCCACGCTCTTCGCTCGCTTAGGTGAGCAGGTTCGTGACAGCTTCGAGGGCGAAAAAGCCAAGGAGCAAGCGCAAATCGTGTGGGAGTACGGCCAGCGCAAGGACGTGAAGAAGGCGAGCGACCTTCCGATTCCTCCGGATCTGAAGATCTCCAACGCGCAGGCCGCCCTTGCCGTAGGCAGTCAAAAAGATAAGTACTGGCGCATGATCGGCTTCATCAATGCGTCGAAGAAAGAAGTGGTTTCCGCGCAGACCATCACGGTCAGCCAGAAAGGGGCGTATGACCAAGGCCCGCTGTATGGCGTGGACCTCGAGTCGGCGGCCGGTGGCACGATCGGCGGCATCCTCTTCGGCGGCAGCGTCGGTGATGTCCGTGAGCAGATCATTAACTTGGCAAAGGAATACGCGCCGGAGTTCGCTGGGCCGATTTTGTCCTACGGCAAGGCGTTGTCAACGTGTGCCGATGGCAAGTCCGGCAGCGGAACGGTGATGGCGGGAAGCTCCATGACAACAGGCCAGGTTATGGGTCTTGGCATCGCGGGTGCGGTACTTGGGCTCTTGGCGTTGTTCGGTTTGGGTGTTGCCGCGCGTCCGCTTATCGACGATGTGTTGGCTGGTTGGCAGCGTTAGGCGTCGGCAAGCAACCTGCTCTGACCTGCCGAAACAAGAAAAGTTGAGTCGAGTGGGAACAACTTTTGTGTATGTGCCGTTGTAAGGATTGAGCGCGACAGGCTCAACCTCGCTAGGTCTTCTGCTACAGTGGCGGCCGTGAAGTTGAGTCGAGGAGCTTCAACTTACTAACAAACCCACATACACAGGAGGAAAAATTTCATGGCACGTGCAGTAGGTATTGACCTTGGTACGACGAACTCGGTTGTCTCTGTCCTTGAGGGCGGCGAGCCGGTAGTTATTGCAAACGCGGAAGGGTCCCGCACGACCCCGTCGGTCGTTGCTTTTGCAAAGAACGGCGAGGTGCTGGTTGGCCAGTCCGCAAAGAACCAGGCGGTGACCAACGTTGATCGCACCATCCGCTCCGTCAAGCGCCACATGGGCGATGACTGGACCGTAGACATTGACGGCAAGAAGTACACCCCGCAGGAGATTTCCGCTCGTACGCTGCAGAAGCTGAAGAGGGACGCTGAGGCTTACCTGGGTGAGGAAGTCACCGACGCAGTGATTACCGTCCCGGCTTACTTCGAGGACGCTCAGCGCCAGGCCACCAAGGAGGCTGGCCAGATCGCAGGCCTGAACGTGCTGCGTATTGTGAACGAGCCGACCGCGGCTGCACTGGCTTACGGCCTTGAGAAGGCTGATAGTGAGCAGACCATCCTGGTCTTCGACCTGGGTGGCGGTACCTTCGACGTCTCCCTGCTGGAGATCGGCGACGGTGTTGTTGAGGTACTCGCAACCGCTGGTGACAACGAGCTGGGTGGTGACGACTGGGATAACCGCGTCGTTGAGTGGCTGGTAGACAAGTTCAAGTCCCAGAACGGCGTGGACCTGTCCAAGGACAAGATGGCTATGCAGCGTCTGCGTGAGGCTGCGGAGAAGGCCAAGATTGAGCTGTCGTCTGCACAGCAGGCATCCATCAACCTGCCGTACATCACGGTTGATGCTGAGAAGAACCCGCTGTTCCTGGATGAGACGCTGACCCGTACTGAGTTCCAGAAGATCACCTCTGACCTGCTGGATCGCACGAAGGCTCCGTTCAACCAGGTGATTAAGGACGCTGGCCTGTCCCTCTCCGACATCGACCACGTTGTGCTGGTTGGTGGCTCCACCCGTATGCCGGCCGTGACCGAGCTGGTCAAGGAGATGACTGGCAAGGAGCCGAACAAGTCCGTGAACCCGGATGAGGTTGTGGCACTCGGTGCTGCTCTGCAGGCTGGTGTGCTTCGTGGCGACGTGAAGGACGTGCTGCTTCTTGACGTCACCCCGCTGTCCCTGGGCATCGAAACCAAGGGCGGTGTGATGACCAAGCTGATCGAGCGCAACACCACCATCCCGACGAAGCGTTCTGAGACCTTCACCACGGCTGAGGACAACCAGCCGAGCGTGCAGATCCAGGTCTTCCAGGGTGAGCGTGAGATGGCTGCTGCCAACAAGCTGCTCGGCTCCTTCGAGCTGGCGGGTATCGCTCCGGCTCCGCGTGGTGTGCCGCAGATCGAGGTCACGTTTGACATCGACGCTAACGGCATCGTGTCCGTGTCCGCGAAGGACAAGGCCACCGGCAAGGAGAACACGATCAAGATCCAGGACGGCTCTGGCCTGTCCCAGGAGGAGATCGACCGCATGATCAAGGATGCGGAGACGCACGCTGATGAGGATAAGAAGCGTCGTGAAGAGCAGGAGACCCGCAACAACGCGGAGACCGCTGCTTACCAGACCCGCAAGTTCATGGATGAGAACACCGACAAGCTGCCGGAAGACATCCGTACCCGCGTGGCTGAGGCAGCAGACGCTGTGGATGAGGCGCTGAAGGGCGACGACCTGGATGCCATCAAGTCCGCTGTGGAGAAGCTCAACACTGAGTCTCAGGAGCTTGGCAAGGCACTCTACGAGGCTGAGGCAAACGCCGGCGCAACCGCTGGTGAGGCTGGCGCCAACGCTGATGACAACGTGGTTGACGCCGAGGTTGTTGAGGACGACGCAGACGCACCGACTGAGGACAACAAGTAGGGACAACAAGTAGGTAAAGGACGCGAGAAGCTATGACTGAACCCAACGTGAATCCGCAGATGCCGGATGACCCGGGCGCGCCGGAGAACACGGACGAGCAGTTCGTGTCCCCGGACCAGGCGGAAGCCGAAGCGTTTGAAGCGGAACTCGCTGACGCGGCAGACGCTGACGCTGAGGTAGACGTAGACCCGGTTGACCCGGACGCTGACGGTGACGGCACGGTGAGCGACGTTGAGCTCCAGCTGGCTGAGCGCACCGAGTCCCTGCAGCGTGTGAGTGCGGAGTACGCAAACTACCGTCGTCGCACGGAACGCGAGCGCACCCAGATCGCAGAACTGACCAAGGCAAAGTTCGCCGAGAAGATGCTGCCGATCCTGGATGACCTGGACTTGGCAGAGCAGCACGGCGACATGGCCGAAGGCCCGCTCAAGGCATTTGGTGACAAGCTGCGCAGCACGCTTGAAGGCCAGAGCCTGAAGGCGTTCGGCGCTGAAGGCGAAGCGTTCGACCCGGAAGTACACGAGGCTGTTCAAGACCTCTCCGAAGGTGATGAGAAGGTCATCGCCTCGGTGCTGCGCAAGGGCTACACGCTCGGCGGCACGCTCGTACGCAACGCCATGGTGATCATCGGCGACCCGGCTGCACCGGCTGATCCGGTGGGGGCGTCGGAGTAGGTGGCGTAGGGCGTCGATAAGCATGATGGCCCCAAAGCCGGGAGCGAGCGGCGAACGCTTGCCCCGGCTTTTTTAAAACAGGAAAGAGAAAGAAAGGAGGAGGGCTATGGCAATGCAACAGGAATGGGCAAACAAGGATTACTACGGTGACCTGGGCGTGAGCTCCAGCGCGTCGGCGGCTGATATTAAGAAGGCATACCGCAAACTCGCGCGCGAGAACCACCCAGATTCCAACCCGGGCAACAAGGCGGCTGAGGAGAAATTCAAGCGAGTCGCCGAGGCATATGACGTGGTTGGTGATGAAACCAAACGCAAAGAGTACGACCAGTTCAAATCAATGGTTGGCTCAGGCGGCTTCGGCCGGTTTGGAGGTGGTTCCGGGTTCCCGGGCGGGTTTCGCACGACGTCGACGTCAAACTTCGACGGCGCAGACTTCGACCTCGGAGACATCTTCGGCGGGGCTAGTGGACAAGCTGGAGACGGCGGCCTTGGTGATATCCTCGGTGGCTTCTTTAACCGCGGCGGCGGTGCTGGCAGGAGCGCTCGGCCGTCGCGGGGGGCCGACGTTGAAACGGAAATAACCATTGATTTCCGCGAGGCAGCCAAAGGCACAACCTTCCCGGTTGAGCTGACTGGCGACGCACCGTGTACCACCTGCCACGGATCCGGCTCCAAATCCGGCAAGACACACACCTGTGGCGTGTGCAACGGGTCCGGCTACGTGCGGGAAAACTCCGGCGCGTTCGGCATGGCACGCCCGTGTAGCAACTGCAACGGCACCGGCGAAGCTATCGAAGACCCGTGCACCACGTGTAACGGCACCGGCACCGTGCGCCGCACCCGTTCGATCACCGTGCGTATCCCCGCAGGTGTTGAGGATGGCCAGAAGGTACGCCTTGCCGGCCAAGGCGAGGCCGGCCCGAACGGCAAGCCCTCCGGCGACCTGTTTGTCACCGTGCACGTGCGCCCGGACAAGGTGTTCACCCGCAACGGCGACGACTTGGAGATAACCGTGCCGGTGTCCTTCACCGAGCTCGCGCTTGGCGGGACCGTGGCGGTACCGACGCTGGACAAACCAGTGCGCGTGAAGATTCCCGCCGGCACCCCGAACGGCAGGACGCTGCGCGTGAAGGGCCGCGGCGTTGCTCGGAAATCCGGCGCTGGCGACCTGCTGGTGACCGTGGAAGTAGCCGTGCCCCGCTCCGGCGATTTGGACGCCGGCGCCATGAGCGCACTTCGCACCTACGCCCAGGCTGAGAAAGACTCCGGCTTTGACCCGCGCGCCGGGTGGGCCGGGGCAGTCTAGGAGTTTGAGGAGTTTCAGGAGTTTTAGGAGGTGAAGACACATGGCAAAGGAGCAGTTCTACGCAATTTCCGTCGCCGCTGAGCTGACCGGAATGCACGCCCAAACCCTGCGCACCTATGACCGCATGGGGTTGGTCACGCCGCAGCGCACCTCCGGTGGCGGCCGCAGGTACTCCGCGCGCGACATCGCTCTGTTGCGACGCGTGCAGTACCTCTCCCAGGAGGAGGGCGTGAACCTGGCCGGCATCAAGACGATCATTGAGCTGACCGAGCAGATCGAATCGTTGCAGGCCGAGCTTGAGCAGGAGCGTTCCGCGTCCAGGCGCTCCCGCGGCGAACTCGTCCACGTGCCGCGCTCCACAGCGATCGTGGCATGGGAGCCTTTTGCTTCACGACGCCGCCGCTAAAGAACACCAGCCGCTCAGTGGCTCCTGACGATGCAGTAATCCGCCGATTACTGCATTCCGGACCCTAAACGCCCAGGCGGCGGCACGTGCTCCCGGAATTGTTGCATCCCCGCGATGGCCCCGGCTGACAAATTCGACGGGCGGCCCTTAGTGCCTTCGGCAAACGCCCAGGTCGGCAAAATAGCGTCGTCAACTTTGTCAGGGAGTCGCCCAGGCGTTTGCTCGGATGTTGGTTGGCGCCGTCCCTCCGGAAGCTACTAAGGTTAGCGTTGATTAGATAACTTTTAGTGTTCTTTCCGGTTTCTTTGGAGGTTCTTCCAGCCGTCTCTTAGTGGTCGGTGGGGAAGAGCCGATGAAGGTCTGGGGCTTGAGGAGTGAAGATGGGGCGAGGCCAGCGTGGCTTCGGCGCAGCAGTGGTTGCTGCCGCGCTTGCGATAACGGGCGTGCAGGCGGTTGCTCCTTTACCTGCTCCTTCACCTGCTTCTTCACCGTTTCTCCCAGTAGCCAACGCCGAAACGGGCACCAGCGTCGCCGGCTTCGCGCACAGCAACGAAATCCCTGAAGGCACCCAGGTTTATTTCCAGTGGATGGATAGGGACGGTGCGGTTTCACCCGTGTACCGCACTGAGATGAAGCGTGACGGGGATCAGACCCGTTTCGCCTTTGATACCAGCGGTGGGTTTGTGGACCGCGTGAATAAGAAACGTGTGTTTACCTCGAAAGAGGGCCAGCGTTTCAGGGTGTGGTTTGGGGAGTTAGAGGGGGCGCAAACAAACAATCAGCTCCTGCCGTACGCCGATGGAGCAGACTTTGGTTTTGGTGAGTGGGTCCGTGTGGAGCCAGGCAAGGCCGGGCTAACGGCGGGATCCCATGTTGGGCCGCTGCACGTGCGCACGTATGAAATCCCGGATGCGGGCTACATGGTAAAACCCCGTGATCAGTGGGTTGAGGACAACGCTGGTCCTCACAAGGGACAGGCCCAAACCAACTGGTTGCACGGCACGGTGGCCTTTGGCGCCGATGGTCGTGGCGGTACCGCGGCGCTGGATGACTACCGGGTGGTGGTCTCTGTGCTGGATCCTGCCTGGAAGGACAAGGTTGGAAATGACCCTGCGTCCACCAAACACACGCTTGAACAGAACCCAGAGGCAATCTTAACCACCGTATCGGCACCGATTGTCCAAGGCCGCTACACCGTGCGCCTGCCGAAAGACGCGCAAGACGCTGACGCAAACCTGCTCTATGCCTACGTTGAGGATCCTCATGGCAAGCAGGTGCCGGCGGTGGGGAAGTGGCAAACGCCGCAGTTTGAAGCCGTGGAGGAAAACAGCGTTGATTTCGCCCTGCCGGTGGTGGTGGATCTGCAGATTCGCGCCAAGGTTGCGGACCAAGAGCAGGGCTTCAACATGACTGACGCCCCGGCGCGCCCGGGTGATGCGGTGCAGTTGGAGGGCGTTGGCAGCCTTCCACACGAGGGTGTGCGGGAGATTTGGTACCTCAACGGTTTGCAGGTGTCGGGCAGTGCGCCGGTGCCGTCGTTGGATGCGTTTGGCAATGTTGCGTACAAGGTGCCGGAGAACGTGAACCGTGGTGATGTGTTCACGGCGGTGTTGATCACGAAGATCACTGGGCGTGAGGTGGCGGCAACGTCCATCATTATTGAGACGGAGGAGCAGCCGCTGCCCGTTCCCGGTGGTCCTGATGCGCCTTATGAGCCGCCGGCCGCACCGGATGGTCCGTACGCAGATGCGTTTGAAACCTCGTTTAAGCCGGCGTACGTGCGCCCAGGTCAGACGGCGGTTTCGGTGCCGCCGCTTGCCACGCTGACAAGAAACGGTGAGCGTTTCAGCAACCAGCCGCTGCCGGAGGGTACGACGTTGTTGACGTCCACGCCCGGCGCGGAGATCACCACGGACGCAGGCGGTAATGAGGTGGTGCGGTTTACGCCGCAGTCCTGGGCGAGGGTAGGCGAGACCATCAACGTTGAGGTGTTGGTGACGTATCCGGATGGCACCACTTCAACCGCTGTTGCGCCGTTTACGGTGATCGCACGTCCGCTGAATGAGACCGCGTTTGTGGATTATGAGCAGGGCAGGAAGGCTCGTCCGGGCCAGCCGGTGTCGGTGCGCCGCATCGGCGAGCGCTTCAACCCGCGCGATCAGATTGTGCAGTTCCTGCCGGATAAGGAGCACAACACGCTCAACGGTTAGCGGGTGGTGGTTGATGAGTTCACGGGTGACCTGCGCGCCACAGCACCACAGGATCCGGAGCCTCTTCGCTTTGGTGCGCTTGCGTTTTTCAACGACGGCTCCCACCGCAAGATCGAAACCGTGATTGGTGTTGCTGATCCGGTGACGGATAGTGAACGCCACCAGCCAACGTACGAGCGCACCATCGTTGAACCCGGCGCGTTGACCTGCAGTGCCGCACCGAAGGACCTGCCCAAGGACGCCTCGGTGACGGTGACTAGCAATGGCGGCGTGCAAACGGTCACGCTTGGCAACGACAACACGGTGTGCGTAACGGTGCCTAAGGATGCGGCGCCGGCAACGGTTTACACCGTGGCGCTGCAGGTGGCTTACGCCGATGCCTCTGCAGAGGCGCTGAGCGCCGAGTTTGAGGTGGAGTCCATGGCACGCGCGCTGCGGGATCTCACCGTGGAGCTCGACCCGGTGCATGAGGGCTCGGTGGAGCCGGTGTTGCCGAAGGCGTTTGAGAACCTGCCGGAGGAAACTACCTTCGGCGTCGGTGCTGAGTTTGCCGATGAGCACTGGGACGTCGAGGTCAACAAGGACTCCGGCGCGTTGCGGGTGCAGCCTCGCCCCGAGGTTGTGCCGGACACCAAGGTGCGTATCCCGGTGGTGGTGTCCTTGCCGGATACCTCCCAGGCGGTGGTTGCGGTTGAGGCGACAGCCACGGCAAGCCAGCGCAGCCAGTACAACCCGTCCTACACAGCAGCCACGGTCAACGCCGGCGCACGCGTGCGCATGCCGTTGGACTCCCAGGTCCCGGCAACGTTTTCGCTGGTTGAGGGGGTAGATGGTGTGTCGTTGAGCGTCGACAAGCAGGGCACGCTCACCGCCCACGCGGACCCGACCGCACTGCCCGGCCCCCGCAGCATCAAGGTCGCAGTGAGCTACAACGACGGCAGCCGCGAAACCATCACCGCACTACTCACCGTCAAGACATCGCAAGGCAATGAGCATTTGCGTGACGACGAAACGCTTAACCCCCTCACCCTCACCCACCGAGCCGGCGCAAAAGTTGCCGGGGCGATCAAGCGTCCCGCGGGAGCCGAGATCACCACGTTTGATCTGCAGAGCACCGAATGGGGCGCGCGCATTACGCCGGCGGGCGTGTTCACGGCAACCATCCCGGCATCTGTTCCGGTGGGGGAGCAGCGCCATTTCCCGGTGAACGTGATCTACGCGGACGGCTCCACCAACACGGTGACCATCACCGTGAAGGTTGCGCCGGCACAGAAACCCGCAACCTCTAGCGCAGCCACGATCTTGCCGATTGTCCTTGGCCTGCTCGCCTTGGTGGCGGGCGGCGCGTACGCGTTTGTTACACAGTCCGGGCTCAATTTCTAGGAAGGCGAAACGGTAGTCATGCGTATTCCAAAAACTGTGCTTGCACTTGGTGTGGTGGGGGCGTTGGTGGGGGTTGGCGTGGGCGTCGATACGCATGCTCAAGCCGCAACAACCATCAGTGGCACAACGGCAACCTACGCGCGCGACAGTGAGGACGATGTGCTGCGCGCCGCCGAGCTCAACGCAACCGATTTTGGCAATGAGCTGGAGTTTACGTGGGACGCGCCGCTGAGCATGGCCGGCGTGTTTGACTCGCGTGTGCAAACGCGGATGTGGATCGGCGGCAAGCCGCAGTATCAGGACGGCGCAACCGTCAACCGGGTGGGCAACACCGTGACCATGGTGTCCACGGACGCCACCACCGGCATCACAGTCACCCGCACCGTAGAGCTGCACGGCGACACCGTGGTGGTCACCCAAAGCGCAACGAACACCACCAGCAGCGTGAAGTGGGTGCGGGCGGACATGCGCCACCGCTCCTTTAGCGCCGGCACCGAGTTCGTGGGCGAGTATGACAACGGCACGATCACCGCCCGCTCCGCCGCGCCGGGCTATGACATTGCGTTTAGCCCAAACGAAGGGCACGTCAGCTCCGGGTTCTCCGATAGCTTCGGCGAAGCCATCCCCGGCAGCGGTGTCGGCGTGCAGGGTGCTGCTGGTGGCGCGGACATCCAGGGTGCGCGCTGGGCGCGTGAGGTCGCACCCGGCGAGACGTTCGAGGCGCAGGTGCGCGTGCGCGTGACCCCGCAGCCGATCTCCATGGACCACGATGGGGACGGCATCCCCGACGAATGGGAACGCGGCTCCTTCACCCCCGACGGCGGGGAAGCGTTAGACCTGCACAAATGGGGTGCCGGGCCGGATAAAAAAGACGTGTTTTTGCAGCTGAACTGGATGGTGCCGGAGTTCACCAACCAAGACGCCTGCAAGGTTGAAGGCCGCTTCGCCGTCAACGTTCAGGGGCTCACCGACTGGGCGGAGTGTGCGGCGGCGAACAAGAACGCCTACCGGCCGTCCAAAAAGATCCTGGATGACCTGGTCAAAGAGTTTGACCGCGGCGGGGTGCGCCTGCATATCGACGCCGGCGAGTGGTACCACACCTACCACGCCGATACCTACAAAGGCGGCGAAATCCCGTTTGCCAAATACCCCTTTGAAAACAAGGTCAGCAGCCAAGTCTTCAACGCCTTTACCAATGACCTGCTAGGTTCCCGCGACGCCGTCTTCCACCTCGGCGTGATTGGTGATCAGATGGCGCCCGGCATCGGCGCCTCCGGCCGTGGGCAGATGCCCGGCAGCGCCTTCTACGTGGCCTGGTACAAGGACATCAGTAGTGACGAGCAGGTGCGCAACACCATGCTTCATGAGTTCGGCCACAACCTCGGCCTGGACCACAGCGGCTCCATCAAATTCAACGACCGCCCGCGCGGCTACGACTATATCCCGGGCTACAAGTCCACGATGAACTACCTGTATCAGTTCTCCCACTTCGGGTTTACAGATGCGTGGTCCACCAGCGGCTCCTGGCCGGCGTATTGCGAGACCGCGCCCGCAGGCCAACTGTGCGCGCCGGGCGAGTTCCGCATCGCCCCGGACTGGGAGAACCTGACGCTGACCGGCGGCCGCGTGGGTCGCGCGATTGGCCAGGTCACCCCTGAAATCCCGCAGAAAACCGAGGACGAGGTCCGCGGCCTGATCAAACTCGCCGCCGACTCGCAGAACGGCACCGGCGGCTTCCGGCTTGTAGACACCCCTGAGAAGCCCAACGGCGTCCTCACCGCCAGCCGCAACAACGTCGTCCACGCCGAGATCAGCAACTACGGCACCGCCGCCCACGAGTTCACGCTTGAGGCCCGCTACCTCAACCAAAGCTGGGTACAAAAGGTCACAGTTGCCGGCCTTTCGGCCAGCGAGGGCAAGTTGCTTATCGACGTCCCCGTCAACCCCAACCCCGCCCACCCCCAACCCACCCTGCCAGTTGAATTCACCCTGTTTAACCAAGACGGCGAGGTCCAGTACAACCAAACGCTGTCCATCCCGGTGTTGGATTACACCAAGGACGAAATCGAGCGGGTGGTTTCGGAGCTGCCTTCAGACGCCACCGGCCCCGTCCGCGCAGTGGTGGAGGGCAAGCTAAAGCCGGCCCTGACCGAGGTTGCGCCTTCTGATGCTGATGCTGATGATTCTGCTTCTGGTGGTCCTGGTGTTGGTGGCCCTGGTGCTGGTGGTCCTGCTGTTCCAGCGCCGCTGCCAACCCGCCCGCCGGCCGCTCCCGGTCCCGGTGCTGACTCTGGCCCCGGCGCTGGTCCAGGTTCCGGCCCGAGCGCTGCACCGCTGACCAGCATCCCAGCCGTCCCGCGCGTGACCACCGTCCAGCCAACCCACGCCGACGGCGTCACCGTGACACCCGCCGACCCCGGCTCTTTTGACACAGGCCCCGCCGCTTCCTCTGCTGGTACCGCGACCGAACCCTTGACCGAGCCCTTGACCGTGGTGTCCATCATCCTTGGCGTGTTGATGACGCTGGGCGGCGCCGCCCTCGCCGCTGGCTCCTGGCTTGCCACCCACGTCATGGTCGGGGCCATGGAGGGCTTTTTGTAAGTCCGGTCTTTTTCACCTCTCGCGGTAGGGAGGAGTCGAGGGAGGCCATGGCGTTGTACTTCTTTACAAAGGCGTCGATAGACGAAAAACCGCCCCCTTCGAGAGCCCACCGCAGAAGTGTGATCGTGTCTGCATGGTGGATCTGGCCACCGGGAGTGTGGCGGCCAGTGGTTTGCTGCAGCTTCAGTTTGTTCGCTTCGCGAAGGATCGTGGAAGTTCCTTCTTCCTCGTCGCAGATGACAAGTACGGTTCGGCCCTTCCTGGCAAGGGAAACAGCGTGGAGGATGGCCATGTTCTCTCCGCGGTCTCGGGTTTGGGCGTACATGTCGTCGAAGTCTGCTTTGAGGACGGACCGACTCAGTTCCCGTAGTTCATCGGTCGGAGCATCAGGGAGAATCACTTTGAACCGCTCAGGGATCCTTGGCCACACCTCGGCTGCCCTTGCGAACTGAGTATGCCGCGTTGGGGTGTCGACCACTTCGTACGCCACAGCTTCCGGCACATGAATGGGGTTGTTTCCCAGCGCTAGCAGTAGTTGGGGCGCACAATCTGTAGTCAGAAACTTGAATATTGGTCCAGTGTCGAGGATATGCACTACGTTTCGCCATTCATGAGGACTTCAATCTCGGCCGGCGTCAATCCTCCATCTGCTGGAGTTGGACGGGCGGGCGAAGTGGATATTGGCGACGGCGTAATCCCTTGTTGCTCCAAGGCTTTTTCAAAGCGTGTGGTTTCTTTTTCACCTTGGAGGCGTGCAAGCGCACTAGCACTAATCTGGCGCCATTGGTATGCCTCAACAGCCCGCGCCATGAGCGCTTGTGGTGGTCGTGGCGTGAGAGAAGCAGCTGCTAGAGCGTTGTATTCGGACAGCCAGCCGAATTTTGCGGCAAGTGTTTTCGTTGAGATTGTTCCGAATTCGATACATAGCTGTTCATCGATGAGTCCCGAGTCTCGCATCTGAATCGCAGCAATGGCAGGCGATACGCGAAAGTTCTGCACAAGGTTCGAAAGCTCCAATTCGTGTGACTGCTTTCCAAAACCTTTGAGTGCCTCCGTGGGGAGTAGAAAATGGCGAGCAAAACTATCGGCCTGAATTTCTTCTGAACTGCGTTTTTCCCACCCTTTGGATCCCAATTGACGGTTGACCGTACCTATTCGAAGGTGACCGAGTTCGTGGGCGAGGGTTGATTGCAGACGCATCGGATGCGGAGTACATCCGACTGCCATGATGGTGTGGTCGCCGAGCTGCATTGTCATGCCATGGCCTGGGGAATCGGTGTGAATAAGTGCGACGCCGACCTTGCACCTATCTTCAATCAGCTTCGGAAGGTTGCCGATGGGCGTGAAACCCAATTTCCACTCTTTTCGGCAAGCGTTGGCTGCTTCCCGGCCGATAACTTCGTTGCTTCTCATCGTCTGGGAATCCCAATTTCGTCTAGCTCGCGTGAGAGCTCCAACGCGTAAAGAAGATATTCGGCTAAATCATCCGAGCCAGCGTCATTTGTGCGGCCGGCAACGCGCACTTCCTCACGTAGTGGACTTGACCCGCGCAGGGTATCAACGCTTACTCCGCACCCAAACGCAAGCGCCGAGAGCTGCAAGAGCGAAGGCTCCCGCGCGCCAGTTTCGATGCGTTGGATAGTTGGCTGCGATATCCCACTCACACGCGCAAGGTCCCGCTGGGACATTCCGACTTCTTTTCGCGCTTGCGTGAGCCGGCTGCCGAAGGATGTATTGTTTTGCTTCATTGTGAATCACCCGCCTTTGTTTTTGATTCTATACGGATTGTGGCACGGACGGTTAGGCTGCCGTCGTACTTCTTTTTGCCCGAGGTGCCAGGTCTCCTCAAAAGAATTCAGAGCGGCGCCGTCAATCCTGAATTTGTTTCCCAAAATCGGGCAAAGAATTCAGGATCCGCCCCTGGGCCGTTGGCCGACAAAGTGGAGCACTGACAAAGATGACGGGGCGCCCGCTGCCGGTCGGCAAACGCCCAGGTCGCCAAAATAGCCTCGTCAACTTTGTCAGGATTCCTTCGGGACCACTGACAAATGTGACATTTTGGACGCACCCTAGATTTTAAATGCGCAGGTCAGAGGCTTTTTGGCAAAATGGCGTCGTCAACTTTGTCAGCGCAACGGCTAAGCGGCGCCAGCCGCGGCGCCGGCCGCCGCGCCAGAACCAACCCCACCGCCAGAACCACCACCAGCCAACGCATCCAGCAGCACCTGGTCGGTGAAGTAGTCGCTGTGGCTGCCGCGGACGCCGTCGATGATGGTGGCGCCGTAGCTGGGGTCGCTGGGGGAGGTCGAGCCGTGGAGGCTGAAAGCGTCGTTGCGCAGGGCCAGGATCACATCGTCAGAGGCGTCCGCCACGAACACTGCGGAATCGGGGCTGCGTAGGGTGAGGTCGTCAACGGAGCGGCCGTCGACACCCGGGCTGCCTAATAGCCACAGGTCATCCGCAAGCAACCCGTGCTGGTGGGCGGCGCGGCTGGCCACCAGTGTGCCGTAGGAGTGTGCGACCACGGTTTTGGTGGCGTCCGGCCAGCGCTGCTCAAGCGCGAGTTGGAACATGGACAGGTCCGCCGCCCCGCGCGTGGCCGGCAGCCCGGAGAAGCCTTCAGCCAGGTCTTTGGGCGGGTCGTAGCCTTGCCACACCACCACGGACGCGCCGGTGGTCTCCGCGATGCGTTGGGCTTTCGCCAGCTCAGCGGGCAGGTCGCGCGGGTCACCGCTGGAGACACCCGCGACCATGGTGATGATGCGCGCGGGGTCCACGGCATTACCAACCATCACGGTGGTCGCCCCGGGCCCGGCCTCAAGCACGGTCCCGCCGGCCCGCTCGATGGCCAGTTGGGTTGTGGCGGGCAGGGTGGCCATGTGTTGGGCATGTAGCGTATCGACGTCCACGCCAACCCCATCCACCAACCTCTCCATCCGATCCGCAACGGTTGGGTTGAGATGTTTGGCAACCGCCATATCCAGCTGCTTCGACATCAGATTCAGCAGCACAATGGTGCGCTGGTGAAGAGCGTCGGCGGCAGCCTGGTCGATGAGGTCCTGCTGTTGGGCGGCCAGCGTCATCACGTCGGCGACGCGTTCGGCGCGTGCGGCGGCGGCCTCGTAACTAGCGGCGTAAGACTCTAAACGCTTATACGCCTGCTGCGGCGCGGGACCGTCGAAGCCGCTGGCCTTCAACGCGTCAATCGCGCGGCGCACGGCGGCGGCGCGGGCCGATAACGCCCTGGCGGTAAGCCGCCAGGCGCTAGCAACGCTGCGCAGCTGGGTAGGAAACAGGCTCGGGGCATACGCGAGGTCAGTCACGGCCAAACCTCCTAGCCCACGCGTCGTCCGCATCAACGACGCTTCGAGCAAAGGTGGCGATGGATTTGAGGTGGGCGGTGAGGGGGTGAAACGTGGCGTCGTGAAGCAGAAGCTCCTTGGCCTGGAGTTGGGACAGGGCGGTGGCTGTATGGGAGGGGTCGAGGGTGGCTGTGGGGATTGGGACGCGCTCGGGGAGATGCCCGAGGGCGGTGTGTGCGGTTTGTTCGGTCAGGCTAAGAAAATTCATGCCGGCAGTGTGGCAGGTGGCGGTGGGTGGGGCAACGGTTTGCAGCCAAACTGTGGATAACTTGCCTAGAGTTATCCACATGAAAATCGCCTTATTGCAAACGGTCACGGGAGCCAGCAAGGCCGAAAACATTGAAAAACTACGCCCGCTGATCGAAGACGCAGCCGCCGCCGGCGCCACCCTCATCGTGCTGCCGGAAGCATCCTCGCAGGCCTTTGACCAGGGGAGATTAGATACTCAGGCGGAGGAGTTGGACGGGGAGTTCGCCACCGCCATGCGCGAGCTTGCCACGCGTCTTGGGGTGAAGATTGTGGCGGGGATGTTTCGGCCGGGTGATGTCAATAAGGTCGGCGAAAAAACCCTCAACCGCGTGCGCAACACAGCACTCATAACGGGCGAAAATATACACAAGGGCTACGACAAGATTCACGCCTATGACGCGTTCAATTACCGCGAATCCGACACCGTGCAGACCGGCAGCGAGCTGGTCACCTTTGAGCACGAGGGCGAAACCGTGGGCGTGGCAATTTGCTTTGATATTCGCTTCCCGGAGCAGTTCAAGGCGCTGGCTGCGCGCGGCGCGAAGCTGATCGTTGTGCCCACAAGCTGGGCCGATGGTGCGGACAAGATTGAGCAGTGGCGCACGCTGACGGCCGCCCGCGCACTCGATAGCGGCGCGTTTATTGCGGCGGCGGGCCAGGCGCGTCCCGATTGGGAGACCAAGGCCGGCGAGGCGTCCGGGCCGACCGGCGCGGGGCATTCGTGCGTGGTTAACCCCGTTGGGCATCGCATCGCGGAGGCCGGTTACGCCCCGGAGACGCTGATTGTGGACATTGACCTCAGCGAAGTGGACACCACCCGCCGCGCGCTACCGCTTTTGACTATTACTGAGCAAACGGAGATGCACTAGCGTCATGCGCGATGACCTGCGGGTCGAGCTCTGCAAGCGTCTCCGCTAGCGGCGTGATGTCGGCTTCTGATCCGCTCAAGATCACGTCCCTGCCCCACCACGTTCCGGGGCCCTCAACCAGCATGTGCAACGGCACGCGCACGCACGGCAGGCCGCCGGTGTCCAACTCGGGGTCCGCAGACGCACACGTCACCGTCAGCCAGGGCTGGGCTTTCGCGAGTGCGCTGAGTGTTGCCAAGTCGTAAAAGCCCTCCGGGCCCGGCGCGATGATGAGGTGTACGTTCGGCTTCTCTGCGCGTTCCAGCAGGTCAAACACGATCGCCTTCGCCGCGGCCAGGCCAGTGCCCACGGCCACAAGCAGCACGTCGCGCTCACCAATTTCCACTCCGTTGCCGCGCGGCGCACCCACGGTGACAAAATCGCCCGGGTCCGAATCCAGCTCCGCGTGAAACTCGAGCTGGCCAAAGTTGTTCGACGGCGTCGCCGGCGCCCACTGGTGCCACTCGCCCGGCCGCCCGGACAGCATCACGGGCAACACCTGCCCCGGCTGGTACTCGATTTGCGAGCCCGTCTCCAACCTCAACACCGTCACCCCCGCCGCCTGTGTCACATCCGTCACTTGCGCCACGTGCGCCGGCGCGATGCCCGCCGCGTCGGCCGCCTCGCTGGCCTTCCTCATCACGTCCGCAGCCGCCGCAAGCACCTCACGCTGGGGCTTTTCCAGCTTGACGACGCCCCCGTACAGCCCCCCAACCGCCCCAAACTCAGCCGGCGGAAACCCCGTGCGACGCAAATCCAATGCCCATGCTTCCAGGCGCCGCGTGACCTCCTCCGGCAGCTCCGGAGCGCTCGCGTTGCCTGCGCTGTCTTCGCCGTTGGCCCCGGCGTGCGCTGCGTGCGTCGCGTGTTCTAGGACGTACTCCACAGCATCGAGCGCGATCTGCGGCATCTCGGTCGTGCCCTGTGGCAACAGTGCGGCGCCTTGTGGGTAGGCGTCAATGAAAAGCTGAAACCATTCTGCGCGCACGTTTGCTGGGTCCTTCATGACCGTCGATCATACGCAGTCGCCTTCGCTGACATCTTCAGCATGTTCCACTCAAAGTCGCGGATCTCCTCGGAGACCCGATGGTCAGTACCATACGGAAGTTGGCGGATGATCTTGTCGTAGAGGAGGCGGGGTTCGGCGATGTCAGGGTGGTCATTACCAAGCAAGAACGGCAGCGCGCGTAATCCTTTCAGGATGAGATCGAACTGCTTCTCATCGAAGAAGAGTGCGGGAATGTAGTCGCCCGACTGAATTTGGTAGGCGCCTTCGACACCGGGTGCGGAGTGAATGTTGTAGCCGTCTCGCCGCAGCTGCGCGATGTACTCGCGCACCGTGCGCTCGCTCACGCCTAGCGCCTCGGCAAGGTCGCGAGCCGTGTACTGGCGCCCCCATTGCATGAGCCGCAAAATGGTCAGCCCGCGCGCAGCGGTCTCAACGCGCTTCTTTCCCTGTGCCTGATCTTGTGCCTGCTCTTGTGCCTGTTCGGCCTTGTTGTCCATTGGTGGATCCCCCTCCGTTGTTGTGTTGTAGTTTCGCTGCACTCGGCGCACTCGGCTTGCTCAGCGCACTCGGCTTGCTCAGTGCGCGCCTTGGGGCGGTGACTTGGGGCAGCACCTTGGGACTGTGGGGTGGTGGGGGAGCTTTTTTTAATTGCGGCAGCATGTTGCCAAATCGGGGATATCTGCCGCAATAGGTCCGAAACTGTGAACCAGCTGTCAGCCAATGCAACTATCCCCGGTTTGGCAGATATTCGCCGCAATCCCAAAAAGCTCCCCCCGTACTCCAAATCTCAGAAACCCCCAAGGTCCGAGCCCACAGGCATAGACCAAACCGGGCCCAAACGGCCCAACTCAAAGTTGAGTGGAACATACTCAACCTCGCGTGCGTTACACCAAGTGCAGAGCAAAGTGCACGACAGTGCACGACAGTGCACACCAAGTGCACAACAAAATTTAGCAACAAAAACACAAAGGAGTACGAGATGGGAGCTTTTAACCCAACCACGAAAACGCAGGAAGCGATCCAACAGGCGCTGCAGAAGGCGTCGGCTGCGGGCAACCCGGATATTCGTCCGGCGCACCTGCTTGAGGCGATTTTGAAGCAGGAGGACGGTATTGCCGCTCCTGTGTTGAAGGCGACGGGGGTGGATCCGGAGACCGTCGCAAAGGAAGCTGCGGAGATTACGGCTGGCTACCCCAAGGCTGAGGGTGCCAACATGGCGAACCCGAACTTTAACCGTGAGGCGCTGACGGCGCTCAACGCTGCCCAGGAGTTGGCAGGTGAGTTGGGTGATGAGTACGTCTCTACGGAGGTGCTCTTGGCGGCGATTGCGAAGGGCAGCGACGAGGCTGCGGAGCTTCTGCGCAAGCGCGGCGCGACGTATGAGGTGTTGAAGAACGCCTTTCCGTCCGTGCGTGGCCACAAGAAGGTGACCTCTCAGGACCCGGAGCAGCAGTTCCAGGCGTTGGAGAAGTACTCCACGGACCTTACGGCGCGTGCGCGTGAGGGCAAGATTGACCCGGTTATTGGCCGTGACGCGGAGATTCGTCGTGTGGTGCAGGTGCTGAGCCGTCGCACGAAGAACAACCCGGTGCTCATTGGTGAGCCTGGTGTGGGCAAAACCGCTGTGGTTGAGGGCCTGGCGCGGCGCATCGTTGCCGGTGACGTCCCTGAGAGCCTGAAGGGCAAGACGTTGATCAGCCTTGACTTGGGCTCCATGGTGGCCGGGGCGAAGTACCGCGGTGAGTTCGAGGAGCGCCTGAAGGCAGTGCTGGATGAGATCAAGTCCAGTGATGGCGAGATCATTACGTTTATTGATGAGTTGCACACGATCGTCGGCGCCGGCGCCTCCGGTGAGGGCGCGATGGACGCGGGCAACATGATCAAGCCGATGCTGGCGCGCGGTGAGCTGCGCCTGGTTGGCGCGACCACGCTGGATGAGTACCGCCAGTACATTGAGAAGGACGCGGCGCTTGAGCGTCGTTTCCAGCAGGTGTACGTGGGTGAGCCGAGCGTCGAGGACACGATTGGTATTCTGCGTGGCCTGAAGGAGCGCTACGAGGTCCACCACGGTGTTCGTATCCAGGACTCCGCGCTGGTGGCTGCCGCTGAGCTGTCTAACCGCTACATCACTAACCGTTTCCTGCCGGACAAGGCGATTGACCTTGTCGATGAGGCCGGTTCGCGTCTGCGCATGCAGATTGATTCGTCTCCGCAGGAGATTGATGAGTTGGAGAGGGTGGTGCGTCGTCTAGAAATTGAGGAAATTGCGCTGGCGAAGGAGTCGGACGCAGCCTCGAAGGAGCGCCTCGCCGCGCTGCGCCAGGAGTTGGCGGATCAGCGTGAGGTTTTGGGCGAGATGAAGGCTCGCTGGGAGAACGAGAAGGGCGAGGTCAATCGCGTCCAGTCCGCGAAGGAGGAGCTGGAGCGCCTGCGCAATGAGTCCGAGATCGCGGAGCGTGAGGGTGACTACGCCAAGGTATCTGAGCTGCGCTACGGCCGCATCCCGGAGTTGGAGGCGGAGGTGGCCAAGGCTGAGTCTGAGGCCGGCACGAAGACGATGCTGGAGGAGGAGGTCACGCCTGACACGATCGCTGATGTGGTGTCTAGCTGGACGGGTATTCCGGCCGGCAAGATGATGCAGGGCGAGACTGAGAAGCTGCTGCAGATGGAAGACGTGTTGGGTGAGCGCGTGGTTGGCCAGCGCGAGGCAGTCATTGCGGTGTCTGACGCGGTGCGTCGTGCCCGCGCGGGTGTTGCGGATCCGAACCGTCCGATTGGTTCCTTCCTCTTCCTCGGCCCCACCGGTGTGGGTAAGACGGAGCTGGCGAAGGCACTGTCGGAGTTCCTCTTCGACGATGAGTCCGCCATGGTCCGCATCGACATGTCCGAGTACGGCGAGAAGCACTCCGTTGCGCGCCTGGTCGGTGCTCCTCCGGGGTATGTGGGTTATGACGCTGGTGGTCAGCTCACTGAGGCGGTGCGTCGTCGTCCGTACTCGCTCGTGCTTTTCGACGAAGTCGAGAAAGCCCACCCCGACGTCTTCGATGTCTTGCTCCAGGTGTTGGACGAAGGCCGCCTGACGGATGGCCAGGGCCGCACCGTGGATTTCCGCAATACGGTGGTGATCCTGACCTCCAACCTGGGCGCTGGTGGTACTCGTGAGCAGATCATGGACGCGGTCAAGCACCACTTCAAGCCGGAGTTCATCAACCGTCTTGATGATGTGGTGGTCTTCGACCCGCTGACTCAGGAGCAGCTCGTGGGCATTGTGGACATCCAGCTCGCGGCGCTCGCGGAGCGTCTTGCTTCACGACGCCTGACGCTCCACGTCTCCGACGCCGCCAAGTCCTGGCTGGCGGAGCGTGGCTACGACCCGGCCTACGGTGCTCGTCCGTTGCGTCGTCTGATCCAGCAGGCGATCGGTGATCAGCTGGCGAAGAAGCTGCTTGCCGGTGAGATCCGCGACGGTGACCCGGTGCACGTAGACGTCGCCGAAGGCGCCGACCACCTCGACATCACGGCCTAAGTACTCGCCGCCGGCGGTGCCGGTGGGCCGGACTGTCGGAGATCGGATGGTACGAATTCCCTCCCAATTGCATGTTCCATTACCCCTTGTCTTCGCCGGTGAGGGTCTCGTTGAAGCGTATTAGCGCTTACGGGGCCCTCTTCCGGTTCATAGGTAGAAACGTTTCGGCAGCAACCGAGTCGCCAACCCCGCAGTAATTGCTCCCAAAGAAACATTTGCGGTAGTTATGGGAGGGGTGGAGGGATAGTCTGGCAAGTTGTAAATCTTTGCTAAGAATGAGGTTGACGAATGGTAAAAGGCTTCGCGCGGTGCTATCATTGTTGATCAACGCCCCTTGCCGTTGACCCTCCACCAATCAGGAGTGACGCCGATGACAGGGGCTTTAATCATCTAAGGGGGAAGTTTTGAGTCAAAAGTCTAGGCAGCATCGAAGGCGAGAAAACGAGGCAGGCCGGCCCTTGTACCTACGTCCGGTGATTACTGCAGTTCTAATCGATGGAGGTTTCTATAGGCGCCGTGCTTATAGCCTATTTGGGGATAAGACGCCGGAAGACCGCGCAAACGAGATGGTGAGGTATGCCCGCCGTCATATAAGTAAGTCGCGAAGCAGCCTGTACCGAATTTTCTATTATGATTGCCCGCCCTCTGAAAAAGTTCTCTTTCACCCACTGACTAGAAGCCAAGTGAACTTGGCCGCGACCGACCAGTTCAAATGGACAAATCAGTTCTTCGATGCGTTAACGCACAAGAGAAAGGTTGCACTTCGTCGCGGTGAAGAACTTGAAACTCAGAATGGCTATGTGCTGAAGACTGATCCTCTGAAGAAGCTTTGTGCGGGGACTCTTCGGGTAGAGGATTTGCAAGAGAGAGATTTCAAACTCGAAATCACTCAAAAAGGTGTCGATATGAGAATTGGTCTCGACATAGCATCTCTTGCGGAGAGTGGAACGGTAAATCAGATAGTGATGATCACCGGAGATAGCGACTTTGTTCCAGCTGCAAAGCATGCCCGCCGTTCCGGGATAGATTTTATTCTTGACCCAATGTGGGCCACCGTTACCACGAGCCTCAGTGAACATGTAGATGGTATTCGGCAATGCGTTTTCAATTACCCAGAAAACTTAAAAGACCCACTTCACGTTAGCAATCTCGGGGTCGGCCCCAAAGGGCAAGGGGATGAAGAGGACGAAGAGCTCTAGGAAATAGCGATGTTTGCGTTTCAGAGTTTCAAAGCCGCACCAACCCACCGCCAACCCGCCACGCCCAGACCCTAGTACCGGCTACAATCCCGGGCATGCAACCGATCACCACGATTACCACCCGGGTTGCCGTCCCGGGTGTGGAAAATGAGCTGCTTGCGGGCCACCAGCTCTCTGGCAACCATTTTGTGGTTGCCAGTGTGCCGTTTGTGGATACGTCGTTGGCGCTGGGCGACATCGTCGAATGCGTCACGGTTGGCGGCCAGTTCCACGTGGATCGTGTGGTGGTGCGCGGCGGTGCGTCCACGGTGCGCATTCTCCCGGCGACGGAGGCGCCGCTGCAGCTCGCCGAGACGCTTTTGGCGTTCGGCTGCCGGGTGGAGATGGGGCCGGGTGGGATGCTCGCGGCGTCCATAGGCGCGGATTGCCCTCGTGAGGGGATTATGGAGTGGCTGGATGGTTTGGAGTCTGAGGGCGCAATCCAGCAAGCGCCGGGCTACATGGCATAACAGCTTCAAAGATTTGCCCTAGAATGAGCCACCATGAGCGTTTTTGTGGCGGCGGAGGAGCTGAACGATCGCATTCAGTCCGGCAAGAAGCAGACCGTGATTGCGGCGCTGTGGGAGCAGAAAGAGGATCGTGGCTGGGCGAAGTTCCAGTCGGAGCATGTGCCGTCGGCGTTGTTTTGTGATCCGGCGTCGCATTTGGCGGGCATGCCGGGCCGCGCGGAGGGTCGTAACCCGTTGCCGCACATTGATGTTGTGCGCAAGGCTGTGAAGAGCTGGGGTATTGAGGCAGGCCGTCCGACGTACGTCTATGACC
Source organism: Corynebacterium riegelii (assembly GCF_016728505.1). Lineage (GTDB taxonomy): Bacteria > Actinomycetota > Actinomycetes > Mycobacteriales > Mycobacteriaceae > Corynebacterium > Corynebacterium riegelii. The sequence continues at coordinate 320,408 of NZ_CP068159.1, read as the reverse complement.
AGGGCACGGGCCTGTTCGCGGCGCGCGCGTGGTGGGTGTTGCGCTGGGCGGGCATCCAGGATGTGCACATTGTGGACGGCGGTTTTGCCAGCTGGGACGACAAGCAGCTGCCCACGGTCGCCGGCCCCGGCCAGGTGGTCGTGCCGCGCGAGGTGCAGCTCAACCCAGGGTGCATGCCCACTGCCAGCATGGAGGAGGTCAGGGATTTCGCTGGCCTGCTTATCGACGCACGATCGCAACGCCGCTTCCAGGGCCGCCGCGAAGCCCTTGACTTGCGTGCGGGTCACATTCCGCATGCGGTGAATCTTCCGGTCTCAGAGCTGTTTGACTCGCAGGAGGATCACATCTTGGTGCGCAGCGCAGACGAGATCTGCCAGCGTGCCGCTGAGATTGGGGTTACAGAGTCGACGGATCCTGCTCAGGCCATTACGTATTCGGGTTCGGGTAACCATTCGGCGCTCCTGCTCGCTGCGTTGGAGCACGCCGGGTTGCCTACGTTGACGCATTACATCGGTGGTTGGTCCCAGTGGGCTGCCAATCGTGAAAACCCGGTGGCGGCAGACGTGTAATGGCTTACGTATTAATTCTTTTGGCCGTCGTGTTATTTGCGGCGGGCTTGTGGCTGCTGCGTCCGGAGACCAGTCTGCCAGCGCTGCCGGTCACGGAGAGCAGGCAAGCGTGGGCGAAGGCACATGGGTTCGCGTACGCCAAGACTGATGAGTCCTTGACGGGGGAGTGGCGCCGTGGCGCCGCTTCAGCAGGAGCGGCGGCAACCAAGGTGGCCAGTGGCGTGCAGTACGGCCACGACACCTACATTGCGGACCTCGGCTCGACCACGGTCATCGCCATGACCACCGGTGAGGTAAGTGACGTGGTGGTTGACATGCGCCGCGTTGACAATGCCGATCCCGGTGTCGGAGCCTGCGACAACGCAGGCACAGACCTCCACCTGGTTGCTGAACTCGAAGGCTTCCGCGTCTTCGGCACGGACACCGGCCCCATCCAACGCTTCATTGACGTTCGCGTTTCCACTGCTCTTGAGCAGATGCCGGCTGCGGTGGAGGCCGTGTGGTTTGAGGCTGATTGGGTTGTCGCCCAGATGGCCCACGGCGCCAAGACCAGCGACTGGCACGCCGCCTTCGCCCCGCTCGGGTTGCTTGCAGACGCCGCGCGGACCCTCCCACCCGCCTCCCCTCGGGGGTTGGCGGAGAGGGGCTTTGAGGTGGGCGTCGATAAGCAAAAGCTCTTGCGGCCCGAAGTGGAACTGCCCACGCGGGTCACGGGGACCACGAAGGGGGAGGTGGATCCGCGCGAGGTCGGTGCGGATGACGTCGCGCCGATCGCCGGCGACTCCCGCGCGGGGGATTTAACGCGCGCGCCGCGCATGCAACAACCGCCATCCATTTTTGAGGAGGACACACATGAGTAACAAAGAACGTCTGGCCGAGCTGGTCAAGGAGCTGGCCGTGGTACACGGCAAGGTGACGCTGAGCAGCGGCAAGGAGGCGGATTACTACGTTGACCTGCGCCGGGCCACGCTGCACCATGAGGCGAGCCCGCTGATTGGCAAGCTGCTGCGCGAGCTCACCGCGGACCTTGATTTCGACGCCGTCGGTGGCCTCACCCTCGGCGCCGACCCGGTGGCCACCGCTGTCATGCACGCGGACGGCCGGCCTATCAACGCGTTTGTGGTGCGCAAGGAAGCGAAAAAGCACGGTATGCAGCGTCGCATCGAGGGGCCATCGATCGCCGGCAAGCGCGTCCTGGTTGTGGAGGACACCACGACCACCGGCAACTCCCCGCTGACCGCCGTCGAGGCCTGCCGCGCCGAGGGCGCTGAGGTTGTCGCCGTGGCCACCGTGGTCGACCGCGCGACCGGCGCCGCCCAGGTGATTGCAGACGCCGGCGTGGAGTACCGCCACATCCTCGGCCTGGAGGATCTTGGGCTTGCCTGAGCTTCCGCTTGACGACGCCAACGTGAAGGGCCCCACCGAGGCGAAAGGCCCCACCGAGCTGAAGGGCCCCACCGAATGGAACGAGGGCCGCCACGGTGTCGGGCCGTGGGAAGGCCCGTGGCCGGAAGGCGAGCAGTACGACCCGAAGTTCCTTGCCGAAGGCGACACCCGCAATGTTGTCGACGCCTACCGCTACTGGTCCATGGACGCGATCGTCGCCGACCTGGACTCGAAGCGTCACGATTTCCACGTGGCCATCGAGAACTTCGAAAACGACATGAACATCGGTACCGTGGTGCGCACTGCGAATGCGTTTCTGGCGCGTGAGGTGCACATTGTTGGGCGCAAGCGGTGGAATCGGCGCGGCGCGATGGTCACGGACCGCTACCAGCACATCCGCCACCACGCCACGGTTGCGGACTTGATTGCGTGGGCTAGGGATGAGGACATCACGGTTGTGGCCATCGACAACACGCCCGGCTCGGTGCCTTTGGAAACGGCTGAGTTGCCGAAGCGCTGCCTGCTGCTTTTCGGCCAGGAAGGCCCCGGCGTGACTGCCGACGCCCAAGCCGCCGCCTCCATGACCTGCTCCATCGCCCAGTTCGGCTCCACCCGCTCCATCAACGCGGGCGTTGCCGCTGGCATTGCCATGCACGCCTGGATCCGCCAGCACGCCGACCTTTCCCAAGCCTGGTAGCTTTTCGGCCCCCGGCTGCTGGCCCCCGGCCGCTGCGGTAATTTCCAAATTGTTGCATTCCGGCACCCATTGCCCCAGGTGGTGACATCACCTCCCGGAATTCCTTCATCGCTCTCCTCCCGACCTTCCCGCTGACCCCACCCGGACACCCGCCCTGGCCTAGACACCCTGCTTTCGCGGAGGCTCTGCCTTTTAGTGACTAGATGCTCGGTCAGAGCGTGAAGATTCCAAATCCCGAGCCTCTGACCGAGCATCTACTCACAAAAATGCCGACGATGCGCCAAAGGGGTATTCCAACCCCGACTCACAGGAAAGCCCCGATTCACAGAAATGCGCACCCGGGCTCGCCCTGGCAACCACCCGCAGCGCCGGCCGGGGGAGGGGGTAACAAAGGGGCGTCCCGTGGCAATATAGAAAGCACAATTCTGAGCCGAGGGAGCCGAGGGAGCCAACGTGCCCGAAACCTGGTCGCATCGCGCTGACCTGGCAGCATCTGCCATTCATGAGCGTCACGCCGCTCGTCTTTGGGGCATCCCCAAAACCAACCTGGCAATGGTGACGTGGCCGCCGGGGGCGAAGGACAAACTGTTTTGGCACTGGCACTTTTGGTGGCAGGCGCAATACTTGGATTGCCAGGTGGATGCGGCGCTGCGGCGGCCGACTAAGTCCAGGCGCAAGCAGTTGGCGGACACGCTTCGCGGCATTCAGCGCCGGACCAAGGGCAAGCCGACGGACAATCCGCACAATGATGACAAGGCGTGGCTGGCGCTCGCGTGGAACCGGGCGCTTGCGCTCGACGGGTTTAAGCGCACGCGCACGCTCGACGCGCTGGAGTTTGACCTGCTTGAGGCCATTGATCCGATTACGGGTGTGTTGCCGCTTAAGGCGGAGGAGACGTATTACAACATTGCGTCGAACGCCACGGCGGCGATCCTGTTTGCAAGGACCGGTCGTTTAGACAAGGCGCGCCAGATCACGGACTGGATCTTTGACAACCTGGTCGCAGAGTCCGGTCTGCTCTATGACGGCATCCGTATGCGCATGCACGGGCCCGAAGTGAATCAGAAGCTCTACACCTATAACCAGGGCACGGTGCTGGGCGCCTCGTTGGAGATTGCGCTGGCGCTGCGCGAGGACATCGGGCTGGCCACAGACGAGCCGATCGACTCCTTTGAATTCTCCGAGCGCGCCGACGCGTCCGTGTTTTACATCACGCACATCCGCGCCATCGTGCAGGCCATCGCGCTGAATATGGCAACCCCGCAGGGCGTGATCATCAGCCCGGCCGCCGAATCCGGTGAGGGCGACGGCGGCCTGTTCAAGGGCATTCTTGCGCGTTATCTGGCGGAGATCGCGGTGAGGCTTCCGGAGGATTCGCGGGAGAACATCGCAACTAAAAAGGTGGCGGCGCGCCTGGTTTTGGCGTCGGCGGAAAGCCTGTGGCAGCACCGTCTTGAGGTCGATGGTCTGCCGATTTTCCCGGCGGAGTGGACGGAAGATGCGAGGTTGCCGCATAACTATGGGTTGGGCCCGGCGTCGATAAGCGAAGCGGTGGGGCTGGTTCGAATTGATGAGCGCGACCTCTCAGTCCAGCTGTCTGGCTGGCTGCTGCTGGAGGCTGCGGCGGCGGTGGCTGCAAACATGCCGTAGACGGGGCATACTGGAGGGGTATCTTTTGCCCCGACAGGAAGGGATTTCCGCATGCCTATCGCAACCCCTGAGGTGTACAACCAGATGCTTGATGCCGCCAAGAAGGGCGGCTTCGCATTCCCGGCAATTAACTGCACCTCTTCCGAAACCATCAACGCAGCTATCAAGGGCTTCGCCGAAGCTGAGTCGGACGGCATCATTCAGTTCTCCACCGGCGGTGCAGAGTTCGGCTCCGGCCTGAGTGTGAAGAACAAGGTGGCTGGCGCGCAGGCGCTGGCGGCGTTCGCGCACGAGGTGGCCAAGCACTATGACGTGAACATTGCGCTGCACACGGACCACTGCCAGCTTGAGGTGCTGGATGAGTACGTGCGTCCGCTGCTGGCGATCTCCCAGGAGCGCGTGGACCGTGGTGAGCTGCCGCTGTTCCAGTCCCACATGTGGGACGGCTCGGCGGTGCCGATTGATCAGAACCTTGAGGTGGCTCAGGAGCTCCTGGAGAAGGCGCGCAAGGCCAACATCATCCTTGAGGTGGAGATCGGCGTTGTCGGCGGTGAAGAGGACGGCGTTGAGGCGAAGGCCGGCGCGAACCTGTACACCACGGAAGAGGACTTTGCTAAGACTATTGACGCACTGGGGACCGGCGAGAACGGCCGCTACCTGCTTGCCGCTACCTTTGGCAACGTCCACGGCGTGTACAAGCCGGGCAACGTGAAGCTGCGCCCGGAGGTGCTGGACATGGGCCAGAAGGTTGCGGAGCAGAAGCTTGGCCTGGCTGCTGGCACCAACCCGTTTGACTTCGTCTTCCACGGCGGCTCCGGCTCTGAGAAGGAGAAGATTGAGGAGTCCCTGCGCTACGGCGTGGTCAAGATGAACGTGGACACGGACACCCAGTACGCGTTCACCCGTCCGATTGTCACCCACATGTTCCAGAACTATGACGGTGTGCTCAAGATTGACGGCGAGGTTGGCAACAAGAAGATGTATGACCCGCGTTCTTACCTGAAGAAGGCGGAGCAGTCCATGTCTGAGCGTGTGATTGAGGCGTGCCAGGATCTGCATTCGGTTGGAAAGAGCGTCGCTAAGTAAGCTCTCTCTTTAACACGTGGCGTCGGGTTTAGCCCGGCGCCATTAGTATTTGTACTGCCATGGCTCAACAACGAATGAACACTCGCGACCGCCTGCGCGCGGTTGATGAGTCTTTCCAGGCGCGTTTCAAGCGCGTGCGTAAACGGCTGTTGCCGATTTTGCAGACCGGTCTTGCCGCCGGCCTTGCGTATTGGATCGCGCAGGATCTGTTTGGTCACCAACGGCCGTTCTTCGCGCCGATTACAACGGTGCTGATCATTGGCATCAGCACGGGCGACCGGCTGACTAAGGCGGTGGACATCACCATCGGCTGCATGCTTGGCGTGCTGGTGGGTGATCTGTTGTTCTACCGGCTGGGGGACGGCCCCTGGCAGATTGCGGTTATTGTCTCTGGGGCGCTTCTGATTGCGTCGTTTTTCTCAAAGTCCCAGATGCTGGTTAACCAGGTGGCGATCGGTTCAATCCTGATCGCGACAATCATGCCGCCGGATGCAGAGGTCACGGGCATTGACCGCACCGTGGACGCCTTCATCGGCTGTCTCGTGGCCCTCGGCGTCCTTTCGTTGATTCCCCAAGGTCCCATGGCCTCAGCGAGGGCAGAGATCGCCCAGGTTATGAGCCTTTTGAGCAGTGTGCTTGACGACGTCGCGTCTGGACTCCAAGCCCTCGACCCCAAAGAAATCAACACTGCCTTGAAGGCGATTCGAGGATCCCAAACGCGCATTGACGCGATGGCCGCGGCGGTGCAGTCGGGTGAAGAATCCACACGCATCTCCCCGTTCTTGTGGAGCTCGCGCCGCTACATCCAGTCCATGAGCCGCGTGATCCCGCCGGTGGATAACGCGGTGCGTTCCGCCCGTGTGCTGGCTCGTCGCGCCCGGGTGTTGTGCCAGGACCAGGACCCGGTGTCCGAGACCCAGATCGCGTTGATTGACACGCTTGCCAAGGTGGCCCTTGAGGTCTCCGAGGTTTACGACGTCCACTCCCGCCGCGCCCAAGCCACCGTCATCCCGAGGATGGTCAACGAGCTGCGTGCCGTGGCGCAGACCGCCGACATGTCAGTTGCGGAATCCGCCCCTGGAGGGCCGGTGTTGTCCACTTACGCCATCCTCGCCCAGACGCGCTCCCTGACGGTGGACATGCTGCAGATTTGCGGCATGTCTAGGGAGTCCGCCCTGGCTGCTTTGGCGCCGACGTCCCCAACGCCGAAGTACCCGCCGGAAGTCTTCGACGTAGACCCCATCGGGGAGTAGCCGGGCGGTTCGGTGGCTGTTGGTTTTGGTGGCTGTTGCCAGGCCACCGGCCAGCCCTTTTCGGCCACCGGCCAGCCTGGCTGGCCGTTTTCCAGCCACCGGTCCAGCCCCACCGCCGCCCAGCTGGGCGACCACTGACAAACTTGACACCAAAATTTTGCCAAAACCCCCTGACCTGCCCGTTTGTAAATCGGCAGCCGGCCGAATTGTCAAATTTGTCAGGGCCGTCGCCTTCCCGCTGACAAACCTTACATCGCCAATCCGTTCGAAACGCTCTGAGCTGGGCTTCAGCTGAGCGGCCCTGGGCGCCTCGTCACATTTGTCAGGATCCGCCTTGCCAAGCCAGATGCTCGGCCAGTTGTCGGGCCAGTTGTGAACGGGTTCGGTCCGCCCGGAGGAAAGAATTCAGAAGTAATTCAGTGCTGCGCCGCCGACCCTGAATTCTTTCCCCAAAAACGGGCAAAGAATTCAGTTTCCCCAGGTCGCTGAACACCCAAAACCAAACGAATTCAGGATTCTCCCCAGGACACTGAATTAGTTCTGAATTCTTTTGTCGGGAACGGCCAGAGTCGGGACGAAAGGAAAAGGAAAAGCCGACCCGAGAGGGTCGGCTTTCTCATTGTTGGGCCGGCTGGCGCCGGCCGATTCCTCCGCTAACGGAGGTTGGCGTCACCGTCGGTGATAACACCATCGGTGTCGAAGCGCTCCTTGCGTACCTCCTCGGAGACGCGCTCGGTGTCCTGGACGGTGTCCTTCTCCAGGGAGACCTTCTCAACCGGGACGGATTCCTTGGTTACGGTGACCTGGTCCTCATGAAGCGTGACGGAGGCTTCGCCCTCACCAATCGTGCCGGTGTGGGCGGCGCGGTCGGCGTCAGTGATCGGCTCGCGGACGATGCGGACCTCTTCGCGCTCAACAGGCACCTCGACGGTTTCGGTTTCGGTGACTACGTACTTGCGTAGGTGCACCTCGCCAGTTTCGACGCGGTCGGTGGAAACGTTGAGCTGCTCCTCGGAGCGGATGAGCTCGTCACTGTCGGCAGCGCCAGCGGCCGGGCAGTCAGCATCAGCGGCACCAGCACCAAGGCCTGCAGCGGCAGCGCCGACACCAGCGGCACCAGCAGTACCAGCATCAACAGCACCATCGGCGGGGGCACCGGTTTCGTAGGTGGTGACGTCCTGGGTCTCGGTCAGAGCGTAGTGGCGGTAGAGGGCGTCTTGGTCGTTGGTGGTGAGGTGGCCGTTGTCATCAAGATCCGGGGCGTCCTCGATGCGGTCCTTCGGGAAGGCCAGGTGGAGTTCGCCGTTACGAAGGCTGTGGCCACGCAGCGGGACGATGGAGCTGCCGGTGCCGAAGAGGCCGTGGTTGACGGTGATAAAGTCCGGCTGGCCGGTGGTGTCGTTGACGTAGACGTCCTGGACGGAACCGACCTTGTCGCCGTTGACGTCGTAAGCGGTTGCGTTTGCAAGATCCTCAATGCGGTTGAGGTTAGTCATTGGGTGTAGCTCCTTGGTTAGTTGGTTTTTCAGAACACAACCCAACGTAACGGCGTTCCACCGACTCCGCCGACCACAAACCCCAGCCGGCCAAAAATCCGGAACTTTCCCTCGTAATTTTCAAATATTCCGGTATATCTGCGATCAGCAACCGGATGCGCTGGGGATTCAGGAACATTTACGGTTCTATCCACCTTGCATACATTGCGAAACGGTTACGAAAGCGGCCTCATAAACAACAAAACCAACAATGTGAGTTTTCTCACACTCGGCCTAAAGTGACCCTAAAGTGACCCTACAACGATGCGGCACGCACCGATTGAATGTCCCGCAGGTGGCGGTAGAAGGTGGTGGAGGTGGTTGGGGGGTGGGCGTGGGCGTCGATAAGCAAAGTGATGTTCTCGCCACCGGCTTGGACCGCTCGTCCGGTGAGGACCTGGGAGGGGTCGGGTTGGCCGGCGGGCAGGAGGCGGGCCAGCCCGCGGCGCAGAAGTGGGGTGGTGATGGTGGTGGCGGCGATGCCGGGTGCGCTCATGGTGGGTACTAGGCGTGCGCCGTAGAGGCCGCGGCGACGGGAGCGGCCTCCGGTGCGTAGGAGCAAGGTTTTAGAATCAACGATGATTTCGCCGACAAACTCCGACGACCCATCGCCGCAATATACAGACGCCGAACCCGCAACTACCAGGCCTTTGTCTGTGCGGACGCATGCGGCGGGGATGACGGGTGCTTCGCAGGCAAACGCAACGTCTCCATCCACACCCCAGTTCACGGCGGCGGGCGAGCCAGCATCAGAGGGCAGGTAGGCAACCTCCGCCCAGAGGTAATCGCCGCGCATCATGCGGGTGAGCACGGCGCCTAAGGCGGCGTCCGAACCGGAGACGATCACGCGCAGTGGCTCCTCCGGCTGCTGCGGCGCAAACGTGGGATCGCCCAAATGCGGGGCGGCGGGGTTTTTCTGCATCTCTGCAAGCGAAGGCGTGGGATCTACCGGCAGGCACTCCTTGGCCGCGGTGTCTAAAAAGCGCAAATCTTTGCGTGTGGGGATTGGTGGAAGGTCGTGTCGCTGGGCGCCCGGGATAGAAATTTCGGTGGGACCGCACGCGCAATGAAGTAGACGCATAGGTTGCACGCTACAATAAGCGCCGTCTCTGGCCGCAAAGTCCACGCGAGATATGCAACGCGGGACGAATAATGCGGGTCCGTATATATAAGGAGCGATAGATGTCCGCCATCGTCATTGTGGGTGCCCAGTGGGGAGACGAGGGGAAAGGTAAAGCTACCGATATCCTCGGCGGCCGGGTTGACTATGTGGTCAAACCCAACGGTGGGAACAACGCCGGCCACACCGTGGTTGTCGGCGGTGAAAAGTATGAGCTGAAGCTGCTTCCCGCCGGCGTGCTCAGTGAGAACGCCACCCCGATTCTTGGCAACGGCGTTGTGGTCAACCTTGAGGCGCTGTTTGAGGAGATTGACGGTCTGGAGGCCCGCGGCGCGAACGCTTCGCGCCTGCGTATCTCCGGCAACGCGCACTTGGTGGCGCCGTACCACCAGACGCTGGACCGCGTGCAGGAGCGTTTCCTGGGCAAGCGCGCGATTGGCACCACTGGCCGTGGTATCGGCCCGACCTATGCCGACAAGGTTGCCCGCGTTGGCCTGCGTGTGCAGGATATTTTCGACGAATCAATCCTGCGCCAAAAAATCGAATCCGCCCTGGATGTGAAGAACCAGATGCTGGTGAAGATGTACAACCGCCAGGCGATCTCGGTGGAGGAAACCATGGATTACTTCGGCCGCTATGGTGAGCGCTTAAAGCCGATGGTTATCGACGCTGAACGTGTCCTCAACACCGCCCTCGACGAAGGCAAGCACGTGCTTATGGAGGGCGGCCAGGCCACCATGCTGGACGTGGACCACGGCACCTACCCGTTCGTCACCTCCTCCAACCCGACAGCTGGCGGCGCCTGCGTTGGCGCGGGCATCGGCCCGACTCGCATCACGGGTGTGCTGGGCATTGTGAAGGCGTACACCACGCGTGTGGGCGCGGGGCCGTTCCCAACGGAGCTGTTTGACAAGTGGGGCGAGTTCCTGCAGGTTACCGGCGGTGAGGTTGGTGTGAATACGGGCCGTAAACGCCGCACCGGCTGGTACGACAGTGTGATTGCCCGTTACGCCTCCCGCGTTAACGGTTTTACGGACCTGTTCCTGACCAAGCTGGACGTGCTCACCGGCATCGGTGAGATCCCGATCTGCGTGGCATATGACGTGGACGGCAAGCGTTTCGACGAAATGCCTATGACCCAAACCGACTTCCACCACGCCGAGCCGATCTATGAGACCATGCCGGCCTGGGACGAGGACATCACGGAGTGCCGCACGTTTGAGGATCTGCCGCAGAAGGCGCAGGATTACGTGCTGCGTTTGGAGGAGCTCTCCGGCGCCCCGATCAGCTACATCGGTGTGGGCCCGGGCCGCGACCAGACGATCATGCGCCACGACGTCATGGAGCGCTAGGGGGCTGGGTTTACCTACCCGCTCTCAAGCGCAGCACGGATCGACTTAATCGGCAGTAGTAGGTGTAGCGGTTCGCCGGGCATCTCCCAAAAATCGGCATGGCGCAGGTAGAACTGTTTCGCGCTTTCGTCGTGTGCATGGATCAAAATTCCCATTGCACCCACGATGTCGGCGGCTGCGAGCGCACGCCGGAACATGTCTGCAAGCAGTGATCGGCCGACGCCTTTGCCCTGTGCGCGGGAGTCAACGGCGAAGCGAGCGAGGACAATCACCGGTACGTCATATGGTCTCGACCCGCCAGGCAGGTCTTTCGGCAGTGTTTCACGGCTAACCCCGCCTGAGGCGAGGGCGTAGTAGCCGACAACTTCATCGTTGAGCGTGGTTACGTACGTAACTGCGTTGTTGGCCCGCTGATTCCGCAGCGCAAACCGCTTGAGCCATTCGTCGAGACTATCTACTCCGCACGAGAAGTTTGAAAGGTGGTCGCCTTTCTTAATCCTGCGAGGTTCGTGCAGGATACCGTCAGTCAAGGGTGAACTCCTTGCCAAATACGGATTCAGAGGCGAGGAGGCGTGCCAGCTTCGTCCCATCGACTGGTGTGTCAAGAGCTTGCTCAAACTTTGCAAAGTCCTCTGCGTTCAGCTCGAACCAGCGGCGATCCGCTAGGACCTTCTCTGCTTCTGCCATTGCGCTTTTGAGGATGAATTCGGACACGGAAACCGCACGGACTTCCGCAGCCCGCTTAAGGCGCTGGTCTTGTTGGGCTGTTGTGCGGAGGTTGAGTCGCTTATCCTTTGTCAGTGTCATCGTAGTCCCCTACTTCTTCCCGAAATATTGTGTGAGTACAATGTACGTCATCTTTTGGAGGGGTGTAAAGGGTGTGCCATTGCTGGTCTTCATCCTGTTCCAGTACACGGATGTGTTTGCGCGGTACTGAGCTCAACACTTGGGGGCTGTGGGTGCTGATGATGAACTGCATGTTGGGGAATGTTGCCTGCAAACTAGGAACAACGCGGTGCTGCCACTCGGGATGAAGGTGCAGGTCAATATCGTCGATGAGCGCGATTCCGGATGCAAGCTTCGCAGCGTTTTCACCGTAATCAGGGTTGAGCTGTGATGCTCGCTTGGCCAGGTCAGCAACGAGGGAGACCATTGCACGCGTGCCATCGCTTAACGCTGAAATTGGCATCAGTCCGTGGTCTGGGTGGGAAATCGCCAGCTCCTCAAAGTGGAGGCTGTAGTGAAAGCCGGTCCAGCCTTCATCTGTCAGTACGGAGTCGACGGCATTTTCAATGCCTTGCACTCTCTTGCGGAGTGCTGCAATGCCTGCTGCACCCGTTTGCCGTTGCTCTTCTTGCAGTTGCGCGAGTGTGGCGGTTGCCATCCATTGTTCGAGTTTTTTGAAGTTTGATAGCGCTGACAAGCAATCCTGGTAGCCAACCGTACGGCTTAGTCCGGCGATCCTGCTTGCAAGGCCACCACGCAGCGCAAAGAGACGCTTCGAGCTGTAATAGGCGATCACCGGCAACTCCACCGCGGCCCTGTCATCGCGCAGTTTGTCGAGGAGGTCATTTGCGTATTCAGTTAGCTCGTGGGTACTTACGCTGGTCGTGCGACCGTTTGGTTTTCGAAGCTCTCGCCTAGATTGCGCATTGGGGTTGGCAAAAGTTGCGGTTACTGCAACCGGGAACTCTTGCTCGCGTTCAAACCCGTTTGTAGGCAAGTATCTTGCATCCGGTTGTTTGATGCTGGCAGATTGCCCAGGCATCAAGGTACCAACGAAGGGCTGTAGTGCGATTGTCGCGGCCTCGAGCACTGTCGTTTTTCCCTTGCCGTTGCGCGCGTTGATGAGCGTGAGGTCTGGCTCAAATTCCATCTCAAAATGCGCGAAGCGCCGGAAGTTATCCAGAGCAAGGGTGTGAATCTGCACGCTGCCGACTTTACTGTGAAGCGCTTTTGGCTACCACGACACGCGTTTAATTCACTGCTGCCTCCGTTAGGCACCCCGCCTTGGCGGAACACCCCGACCGCGCCCGAAACCCACATGCTGCAACACCCCGAGCGCTGCACCACCGCCGAGACCCACCACACCCGCCGAGCCCCGCCGCCACCCATAGATCACACGAATTGCCCCCAGATGTGGGTATGGTGCGACGATACCCGCCAAAAGCCCCACCACAAACTAAACCAAGCACAGACACAAACCCCTAACCAGCACTGATAGGGGCGTGACCTATCACCAAATTGGCTAAATCTATCTAACTGATAGCTGAGAATCCACTTTAAATTGCCTGCTCACAACCTGTAATAACGAACGAATAAAAACTGATAGCCCCCTTATTCAATTTTGAGCAACTAATTTCCTCAAGCTAACTTTGCCCGGTCTGTGAGAAGCCTGTGAGCAGGTTTCCCGCTTGGCCCCGCGTCTACGGATGGGCGTGGGTGTTATTGGAACTTTGATCCCTGAAGGGGAATTCATGCGAGGAATGAACATCGCGCGTCGTCGTGGAACGTCGATTGCCGCTGCAGCACTGTCGTTTGCGCTGATCGCACAAACCACACAGCCAGCACAACCAGCACACGCCGCACCAGCACCAGCACAGCAAGCCCAAGCCAAACCAGCCCAAGTCAAACCAGCCAAAGCACAGCAAGCACAGCAAGCCCTCCCGGTCACGGACACCGCGATTGAGTCTGAGGGCTTGGCCAACGCCCCGTTCACTATTTCGGGCACGGTGCGTGAGGTGTTCGCGCAGGCGGCTACGAACGCGGGTTTGGCGGATTACTCCAAGCCGATTGCTGGCGCGAAGGTGTATGCGCAGTGGAAGGAGGGTACTAGCGATGTCCGTTATTCGCCGGTCTACACCGCTACAACGAATGAGCAGGGTTCGTACGCCATTGAGATGAAGCCGTTTTTTGATGAGCTGAACCGTATGCGCGTGTTTGAGGCGGCCCGAACCACGGGCTCGGCGGGTCTCCAAGACATTGCCGGCAACCGCCGTCTGGATGGCTGGAACGAGAAGATCCGTGTGTGGGTTGAGTTGCCGGACGGCCAGAAGAAGGATCTGCGTCTGATGAATCACTATGCGTCGGCGTGGGCGCCGTCGCAGTCGGTGGCGGATAGCTCGCACATGGTGTCGTGGAACAGCAACTACAACGTTTCCAACTTGGATGTGAACTTCATCCGTAACACGGATTACACGTTGACTAAGCCGCGTGATCAGTGGGCGGTGTCCAATGAGGGCGACAATGCGGGCAGCCGTTTGGAGGGTTCAGTCAGTGGTGTTGTGTTCTGGAACTCTGCGGTCCCGAACGGCGCTCGTGACTCCGAATCGGCAGCGATCTTGGGCGGCGGCATCATCCAGGGCGAGCAGCGCGACTTGGTGCTTGCCGGCCAGGAGATCGTCGGCTCTTACCTGAGTGATGAAGCGATCCTTGCCATTGAGGAGCACGTGAAGCAGAACTTCGGCGGTCGAAAGCTGCGCGGCAGTGATTGGACGATTGCGGATGAGAACAAGATGCAGGAGTGGATCAACCAGCAGATCCAGACTGATCATCCGGAGTGGATTGCAGAGACGGTAACCACCACTACGGATGAAAACGGTGCGTACTGGCTCTACTTTAAGGGCATTTATGGTGATACCCGTAATAGCCGCTGGATCGTCCCGCAGGACAAGTTCCACACTCTCGCCGACGCTTGGCCTGAGGGTAATTGGAGCCAGGGTACGACCACGTCGAAGCACATCAACTTGGACTGGATGTACGTTGGCCCGGTTGATTTGCCGGACAACATTGGTGTGCAGTCTGGTTGGCAGTTCCAGCGTTGGATGAATGGTATTGATCCGGGCACGTGGTCTGGCGGCAAGAACGTTGCGGCCGGTAAGACCGAGGACTGGATGCAGGATTACCAGCGCGGCATGAACATTATTCTGAGCCCGGCGCCGTTGGATTTTGATGTGGTGAATTATGATTCGCAGCTGCATACGGCGCAGGCTGGGGATACTGCGGTGACTAAGGCTACGGGCATGCTTACGCATGAGAACCTGAAGTACGACATTGTGTGGACTGATCCCGCAGGTGAGGTTGTTGCGGAGCACAAGGATCTGAAGGTGGAGAATTACTCGCTGCCTTCTGCGGATTTCACGGTCCCGGCGGATTTGGAGGAAAACACTACGTACACGGCGACGCTGTGGGCGCAGGATGGTACGGGTAACCGTACGCCGCTTGCGTCGGATGCGTTTACGGCTGTGGTGAAGAAGTCGTTGCCTGTTGGATCGGTGGGGGAGGCGTACAGCCATGAGATCGCACCGGCGCCTGCGGACGGCGTTACATACAAGAACTTCCACGCTGAGGGCCTGCCGGAGGGTATGAGCATTGATCCGGCAACCGGCGTGATTTCGGGTACGCCGAAGAAGCCTGGCCGGTACCAGGTGAAGGTGGCTAATCAGGCTGAGCTGACCGTTGGGGATGCATCAGTGTCCACGGTGGAAAACTCGAAGGTCTATGACCTGTTTGTTACGGACACTATGCTTCACGACGCCACCGTGAACCAACCTTACGACCAAGCCGTTCTCCCCGAAGGTCTTCCTGAGGGCGCGGTGGTGCGAAACCTCAAGGTTGAGGGCCTGCCGGCTGGGTTGAAGTTTGATGCGACTGCCGGCACAATCACGGGCACTCCGACCGAGGTGTCCAAGGATGCTCCTTCGCAGGAGAAGCCGAATGTGACGGTGACGTATGACATTGTCATCCCGGCTGAGGAAGAAGGCGGCGAGCCGACGGTTGTGCAGGCTGGTCACGTTGATCGCGTGCCGCTGGTTGTGAAAGCCCAGGACCAGGCGGAGAATTTTGATCCGTCCTATGGCAGCACCAACGTAACTGCGGATACCCCGGCAGCCTCGGAGCCGACGTTCAAAGACAAGGACGGCAAGGACGTTGACGCTCCGGCAGACACCACGTTTGAGCTACCGGAGGATTTCAAGGCTCCGGAGGGCTACAAGGTTGAGGTTGATCCGGAAACCGGCGTTGTCACCGTAACGGTGGAGAATGATGAAGAGGGCAAGCCGAAGCTCAACGCGAATTCCAAGGAGGAGTTCGACGTCCCGGTAACCGTGACCTACCCGGATGGCACGAAGGATCACCCCACGGCGAACTTCAAGCTGGACACTGATGGTGACGGCACCCCAGATACCGAAGACGGTGATGATGACGGTGACGGTATTCCGGATGCGGAAGACAGCAACCCGAAGGTTCCTAACGCGAATGATCACTTCCAGCCTGAGTACGAGGGCGGCACCGGTGAGCCTGGCAAGGACGTGAAGGTTCCTGCCCCGAAGTTCAAGGACAAGAACGGTAACCCGACGACGGCTCCGGATGGCACGAAGTTCACCCTGGGCGAGAGCACCCCGGACGGTGTGACCATCGATGAGAAGACCGGTGCAATCACCGTCCCTGTCCCGGAGGGTGCGAAGCCTGGTGACAAGATCACGGTCCCGGTTGTTGTCACCTACCCGGATGGCTCGACTGATACCGTCGAGGTCGAGGTGACGGCTGAGAAGCCGGCTCCGACTATCAAGAAGGGTGACAACACCACTGTTCCGGCTGATGGTGACGAGCGCACTGTTGGCAAGGTTGAGAACCCGAATGGTGATGAGACCGGCAAGCTTGTCGACAACGACGACAATGAAATCCCGGGCTCCAAGGTCGAGATCGACGAAGACGGCAACGTTAAGGTGACGGTGCCCGAGGGTACTGATCCGCAGGATGCCAAGGTTGTTGTGACTGACAAGGACGGCAACCCGGTTGGCGAGATCGGTGTCGAGATCGTTGATCCGAACTCGGCTGCGGCGAAGAACGTCCCGGACTACGGCGATCGCAAGAACGTCGAGGCTGGCAAGACCGAGAAGTCTGATCCGTTTGAGGGCAAGACCGATGTTCCTGTGAAGGACGCAAAGGGCAAGCCGTCTGCTGGTTCCAAGGATTGGACCTTCAAGACTGGTGAGACCGACGGTGTTGTTGAGGCAACGGCTCCTGGCTACGACAAGGTCGCTGAGAAGATCAAGTCTGAGCTGCCGAACATTGATAGCAGCTGGGATAAGTTCAAGGAGATCTTTACTCCGTATGTTCGTCCGTCGGTAGTTGTTGACTTCACGTACAACGATGACTCCACCAACAGCGCAACGGCCAACTTCGATCTGGTTGGCAAGGACGGCAAGTTCTTGCTGGATCCGGAGGGTGACTTCGACGGTGATGGTGTCAACAACAAGGACGAGATCGAGAAGGGCTCCAACCCTGCCGATGAGAAGGACGTTCCGGATACCACTGCTCCGACGGTGAATCCGATTAAGCCTGGTGATAAGACCATCTCTGGTAAGGGCGATCGTCCGGGCGAGGACATCAAGGTTACGCTGCCGAACGGTAAGGTCATTGAGACCACCACCGATGAGAATGGCAACTGGTCTGTTGACGTTCCGTCTG
Organism: Corynebacterium riegelii; assembly: GCF_016728505.1. Taxonomy (GTDB): domain Bacteria; phylum Actinomycetota; class Actinomycetes; order Mycobacteriales; family Mycobacteriaceae; genus Corynebacterium; species Corynebacterium riegelii. Next base: position 303,289 of record NZ_CP068159.1, on the reverse strand, counting down.
ATGTTGATCTGAATACTGGTGACACCATCACCGTTACCGATGCTGCTGGTAACAAGGCCACCGCAAAGGTTGGCATCGACACCGGCAAGTGCGTCGCCACCGCCCTCGGGTTTGGTCTGCCGCTGATTGCACTGTTGCCGATTGGCCTGGCCACCCAGATCGACCTGCCGGGGCTTACCCCGATTGCCAATGAGGTCTCGGCTCGCCTGGAGCAGACGAACTCGCAGATCCAGCAGCAGTTAGGTGTGTTTAACCCGCAGATGGCTGGCCAGGTTGCTGAGGTCAACGCCCGCTTGAAGGAGGTCGGCGCGGATCTGGCGATGGTTGCCGCAGGTATCGCACTGATCGCCGCAGGCATTTTGGCTGGCACGCTGATCTATGACAACTGCGCGCCGGGTGGCGGCTTCAACTCCTCGGTGAAGGACGCGAAGCTCAAGGGTTCCTCCGGCAAGGAGTACACGCTCTCCTCCTAAGCTGATAAAACTCACCCCGGTGTCGCACTCTCGGCATCGGGGTTTGGGCGTTTTAGCTTATCGACGCCCACGTAACATCAAATAACGCTACAACCGGAATATATGTCATGGGCATGATTTAACTCCGGCATTCTGTGGGCGTGACCAGCGTTTAAAGCGTGACCTGTCACCTACGTCCACAGGAGCTATTTTTATTCACTGTTAATTTACTGTGATCATATCTTGCAAAAGTGAGGATTTGCAGTGAGTAAGGGCGAAACTAGTTCAGTAGTTACCCAAGCGTAAGTAAGTAAAATTTCAGGAAACCTTGAGTGGATAGTTTTGTGAAACTAAGCTTCGGCGGTGCGAGAGGAACCTATCACGTAGGTGCTCTGCTCGAACTACACAGAACCACTCCGAACCACTTACGTCCTGGAGGATTTTCATGCAGGGAATGAACATTGCACGCCGGCGGGGCACGTCGGTAGCTGCCGCGGCACTGTCGCTTGCTTTGATTGTCCCGTTTGCCCAGCCGGTAGTGAGCCCGGCTGCCGCACCGGCCGCTGTCGCGCAGGAAGCGCAGGAGGCGCAGGCATCGCCAACGGTGAATCCCGAGAGCAAGATCATTGACGCAGACATGATCGCCAGCGGCCGCGTCACTAAAGCTGCGAACCTGACGGATGCCCACGGTGTAGGCAAGGGCCTGATCTCCGGTCACGTGTACTTGACTGGCGTGGCAGGTAACCCGGGCGCAGCCTATGACAACGGCAACGTGAAGCTGGATGGCATCACCGTCTACGCGCAGTTCCGTGACAAGGACGGTTCTTACTCCCCGATCTTCAGCGCGAAGACGCACACGCTGCCAGACGTGGTCGGCGGCAACGGCGGCCAGGGCACCTTCGCTTTCGGTACCGGCGATACGGGCATTACCTGGACCGACAAGCTGGGACGCGAGCACACCTACACCGCCCGCACGGACCAGATGCACCGCATCTGGGTGGAGCCGTTCACCAATGAGCGCGGCAACCGGGTTGAGATGTTCCGCCAGGCCAACGGCTTCGTGCCGGGTTCGTTCAACCTGCCAGCCGATGCCCCGCTTGGCTCCTTCGTTGCTAGCGACGGCAACATGCAGCTTACGGCAGCGTTCCTGCGTGAGGTCGCGCCGAATCACAAGGAAAGCTGGCTGGCTGCCAAGGGCGACAAGCTCGTTGAGGACCCGGAGGGGCCGATCGCCTCAGCTTCGACGCAGACGAAGGTTCCGAACACTGTGTCCGGTCGCGTGTGGCTGGAGACCGGTGGCCCCGATAAGGGCATCGTGGCAACCGGTCCGGCGTTTAACAGCATTGATGAGCCGGCTGATGGCTACACCGTGTACGCATCCACCCTGACCAAGGACGGTGCGGCAGCGAACCAGAAGCTGCGTGAGACGTACAAGAATGATCCGGACAAGATCGCCCAGGCAACCAAGGAAATGCTTGAGGCGCACCCCGAGTACATTCTCAAGACCGTCTACGGTAAGACCGATCCAGACGGCTGGTACACCCTCCGCTTCGGTAACTACGAGAAGGGCCAGATTCGTGAGGACATCCTTAACCCGAACCACCTGTTCGTGTGGGTGGAGGACAAGAACGGCGTGGTCCAGAACGGCTACACCGGCTTCCATACGCCAACTTTCCAGCGCTTCAACTTTGGTGGTAACTTCCGCCCCGCCGCAAGCCCTGGTGAGAACCAGCTGCCGATCAACTACAACGGCGTCCCGTTCCAGAATCTGAACTCGCTGTACAACGTCCACTACGCGATCATGCCGTACGCACCGGCGTCTATTACGGCTGATTACAACGCAACGGACAAGCCGGCCGCGCCGGGTGTGACCGTAACACCGGAGCTTCATGGCACGGTGTCCAGTGCAACGTCGAAGGTGGAGTGGCGCGACGTCAACGGGAAGGTCCTGAAGGCCTGTGACATTGACCAGTCCAAGTCCGCCAAGGAGCAGGTCGCAGCGTGCACCTTCGACATTCCGCAGGATGCTAAGAAGGGCGATTACTTCAACGTTGTCTTGGTGTCTGGTGGCAATGACGTTTCCGCTTGGACGGTGCTGGTTACTCGTGACGCTGATGAGTTCGAGCCTGCCTACGAGCCTAAGCTTGTCGTCCCGGGCAAGGAGACGAAGTCTTCGCCGACCTTCACCAAGACGGACGATGAGGGCAACCCGACCGAGGAAACGGTCAAGGCGCCCGAGGGCACCACGTTCGCTATCCCGGAGGACTTCAATGCTCCCGACGGCTACGTCGTTGAGATCAACGAGAACACCGGCGAGATCACTGTGACCTTCCCGGACAAGTCCAAGTTGAACAAGGACACGGTCGAGGAGTTCGACGTTCCGGTGACAGTGACCTACCCGGACAGCTCTACCGATGACGCGAAGGCGAACTTCAAGCTGGACACCGACGGTGACGGTACGCCCGACCTTGAAGACGATGACGATGACAACGATGGCATCCCGGACGACAAGGAGATCGACGACAACACTAACCCGAAGGTTCCGAACCAGAACCTGGAGTACGAGCCGGAGTATGAAGATGGCTCCGGTAAGCCGGGTGAGGATGTCACAATTGACAAGCCTGACTTCAAGGACAAGGACGGCAACCCGACCACGGCTCCGGACGGCACGACGTTTACCCCGGGTGACAACGCACCCGATGGTGTGAAGGTCGACGAGAACACCGGCGAGATCACCGTCACCATTCCGAAGGACGCAAAGCCTGGCGACAAGATCACCGTTCCGGTTGTTGTGACCTACCCGGATGGCTCCAAGGACAACGTTGACGTCACCGTCACGGTGGAGCAGCCGGATAACCCGGATACCCCGCCGGCGAAGGACAACGAGAACTACGAGCCTGGGTACGAGGACGGCTCCGGTAAGCCGGGTGAGGATGTCACAATCGACAAGCCTGTCTTCAAGGACAAGGACGGCAACCCGACCACGGCTCCGGACGGCACCACGTTCACGCCGGGTGACAACGCACCCGATGGTGTGAAGGTCGACGAGAACACCGGTGAGATCACCGTTACCATCCCGGAGGATGCGAAGCCTGGCGACAAGATCACCGTTCCGGTCGTTGTCACCTACCCGGATGGCTCTAAGGACAACGTTGATGTGACTGTTACGGTTGAGGATCCGGATGCCAAGCAGAACGAAGAGTTCGAGCCTGGCTACGAGGACGGCTCCGGTAAGCCGGGTGAGGATGTCACAATCGACAAGCCTGTCTTCAAGGACAAGGACGGCAACCCGACCACGGCTCCGGACGGCACCACGTTCACGCCGGGTGACAACGCGCCGGACGGTGTCAAGGCCAACGAGAACACCGGCGAGATCACCGTCACCATCCCGGAGGACGCGAAGCCGGGTGACAAGATCACCGTTCCGGTCGTTGTCACCTACCCGGATGGCTCTAAGGACAACGTTGATGTGACTGTTACGGTGGAGCAGCCGGATACCCCGCCGACGAAGGACAACGAGAACTACGAGCCTGGCTACGAGGACGGTTCCGGCAAGCCTGGTGAGGACGTAAAGATTGACAAGCCTGTCTTCAAGGACAAGGACGGCAAGGAGACCACCCCGCCGGAGGGCACCAAGTTTGAGAAGGGCGAAGGCGCACCTGAGGGCGTGACGGTTCACGAGGATGGCTCGATCACCGTCAAGGTCCCGAAGGACGCAAAGCCTGGTGACAAGATCACCGTCCCCGTCACCGTCACCTACCCGGATGGCTCCAAAGACAACGTCGAGGTAACCGTCACAGTCGAGCAGCCGAACGTCGGAGACCGTGACAAGCCGGAGATCGACACCGGCAAGTGCATCGCCAGCGCCCTCGGTTTCGGCCTTCCAATGATCGCACTGCTGCCGCTTGGACTGGCTTCCCAGGTTGATGTCCCGGGCTTGACTCCGATCGCGAATGAATTGTCGGCGCGCCTGGAGCAAGCGAACTCCCAGATCCAGCAGCAGATCGGTGTGTATAACCCACAGTTGGCCGGCCAGGTGGCGGAAATCAACGCCCGTCTGAAGTCCGTCGGTGCGGATCTGTTCACGGTGGCCACCAGCCTCGCGTTGATCACCGCTGGCATCCTGACCGGCACGATGATCTACAAGAACTGCGTGCCGGATGGCACTACAGATGTCACGGTCGAAGACCTGAAGCTGAAGGGCTCCTCGGGCAAGGAGTACGAGTTGTCTTCGAAAAAGGACAACACCGCCACCAACAACAACTAAGCCCACGCAGTAGCCCCTCCTAGATACCTGCAGGCAACGAACCCCGGCGCAATAAGGTAACCAAAACGCCAAAGCGCCGGGGTTTCGTCTGCCCAACACCCCGAGTTTTAATATCCAAACCCATACCTACAGGTGCAATAATCAACAGCCATGAATAACCGGATCCTGGTTCTGGGCACGGGCCCGGTCGCCTACCAGCTTGCAGAGGCCTACCGTCAACTGGGCTTTTGGCCCACCATCGACACCACGCAGGTGCTTACAGAACTCCTGAACACCCATCCGGACAACCGTCCAGCACTGATCGCGGTGGTGGAAGAACAGGTGCTCGATACTGAGGCGCTTGAAACCCTTGAGCAGCTTGAGCAGCAAGAAACCCGCGTCGTTCCCTCCAGTCACGCCTGTGAGCTTGCCACGGACCGTGAGGCGCTCCGCACTAAAGCCAGCGAAGAACTCGGCCTACCAACGCTGGCGTACAAACTGGCCACCACCAAAGAAGAAATCGAACAGGCGGCAGAAGAAATCGGTTTCCCGCTGATTCTCAAACCCACGAAGGGCCGCGGCCAGCACGTGGCCACCACCACAGAAGAACTCAACCACCCGTTTGGCAACCGTGAGCTGATGGTGGAGCGCTACATCGAGTTTGATTATGAGGTCACCATCCTCACGGTCCGCTCCATTGATCCGAAGACGGGCCAGTTGGCCACGTGGTTCTGTGAGCCGATCGGTACTCGTCATGAGGGCGCCAGGCTTGTAGAGTCCTGGCAACCGGCCGCGCTCACCGATGCCGCGCGTGACAACGCCCGCTCCATCGCCGCCCGCATCACTGGCGCGTTGGGCGGCCACGGCCTGTTCGCCATCGAACTGTTCGTAGATGGGGAAGAGGTGTACTTCTCCCAGGCCACGCCCCTGCCCGGCATGGACGGCATGCTCACGTGCGCAACCCAGCGTTTTGATCAGTGTGAGCTCTTCGCCCGCGCTTCGCTGCTTTTGCCTATAGACGTCACGTTAACCTCCCCCGGCGCCTCCCACCTCAAATACCGCCTGGGGGATCCGACGTTGCTGGCGAAGGCGCTGTCTGTAGATGAAACCCGCGTCCAGGTGCTCGACGGCGCCGTGGCCGCCCATGCGACCGCGGACACGATCGATGAAGCGCGAGACCGCGCACAGGAAGCTTTAAGCTAACCTTCCGTGACCGCCTCTCGTCCCATTGGTCCGTTCCTTCTGCCCCCGTTATAGGGTAAAAGCTCTGAACGCTACCTGAAATGTAATCCTAATCATTTGGTCGTACATTATGGCCTTGAGTGAACATTGCCGCTGATCAGCGCTAAAAGATAGGTGAACTGTCACGCACTCAGTAAATGTTTACCTTTAGGAAACCTGTATCGGGCTGCGGGTCATGGATTTTCCCTCTGAAATTCCTGGAAGCCTCTCCAGTCTCAAGTAGTTGCGGCTAACTAATGTCCAGAAACCTTTGAGCATTTAGTTTGTGGATACTACGCTTTGTCAGTGTGAGGGTTACCTATCACTTAGGTGCTCTGCTCGGCCCTGCGCCTGAAGGTGGGCGTGGGGGACCTTGGAACTATTGATCCCTGGAGGGGAAATACATGCAAGGAAAGAACATCGCACGTCGTCGCGGTACATCCGTGGCTGCTGCTGCACTGTCGTTGGCGTTGATCGCACCGTTCGCACAACCGGTGGCAAACCCGGCAGCCGCACCGGCTGCGGTCGCGCAGGAGAATGCGCCGGCTGCGGACCCGGCTAACCAGATCATTGATGCTGACATGATCGCCAGCGGCCGTGTCACGAAGCCCGCTAACCTTACCGACGCTCACGGTGTCGGTAAGGGCCTGATCTCCGGTCACGTGTACCTGACTAGCCCAAAGGGCAACCCGGGTGCTTCGTACGACAACGGCAACGTGAAACTCAATGGCATTACCGTCTACGCGCAGTTCCGTGACAAGGACGGCTCCTACTCGCCGATTTTCAGTGCGAAGACGCACAACCTTGAAGGAGCTCTCGTCGGTGGTAATGGTGGCGAGGGTACCTTCGCCTTTGGTACCGGCGATAAGGGTATTACCTGGACCGACAAGCTTGGCAAGGAGCACACCTGGTCGGCTCGCACGGACCAGCAGCACCGTATCTGGGTGGAGCCGTGGGTGAACGAGCGTGGCAACCGCGTTGAGATGTTCCGTCAGGCTAACGGTTGGACGCCGGGTTCCTTCAACGGTGTTGTTGATGGCCCGATGGGCTCCTTCGTCGCAGCTGACGGCAACATGCAGCTGATGGCCGCGTTCATGCGCGAAATTCCGCCAAGCCACGAGACCAGCTGGATGGCCGCCAAGGGTGACAAGCTCGTTGAGGACCCTAAGGGTCCTATTGACGCGGCGGCTGTTCAGCTCGGGGAATCAAACGTCCTTTCGGGCCGGGTGTGGCTTGAAACTGGTGGTAGCCCAGACTGGGGCTTCCCGGCAACTGGCCCGAAGGCGGAATCTAAGGACCCGGCGGCTGATGGCTACACCGTGTTCGCATCGACCCTGACGAAGGACGGTGCTGCGGCAAACAAGGCTCTCCACGCGAAGTTCAAGAACGACCCGGACAAGCTGTCTGAAGAGACGAAGAAGATGCTCGAGGCTCACCCCGAGTACATCCTCAAGACGGTTTACGGCAAGACCGACCCAGAGGGCAACTACTCGCTGCGTTTCGGTGACTACACGGATCCGTCTCATACCCGCGAGGACTACCTCAACCCAGACCACGTGTTCGTGTGGGTGGAGAACCCGAAGGGTGAGGTCCAGGGTGGCTACACGGGCTTCCACACCCCGATCTTCCAGCGCTTTAATGCGGGCGGTAACTTCAAACCGGCGGATGCGGCTCCTGCTGAAAACCAGACCGTCACGTCGCGCATTGAGGACCAGGGAAAGCCCCGCTACGGCAAGCCAGTCAACTCGATTTACAACGTCCGCCACGCGCTCATGCCGTACGCTCCGGTGTCGATCACGGCTGACTACAACGCGACCGACAAGCCTGCTTCCCCGGGCGTCACGGTGACCCCGGAGTTCAGCGGCGAGCTGTCGCCTCTTCCGTCGAAGATTGAATGGCGCGACAAGGCCGGCAAGGTCGTCAAGACTTGCGACCTCGACCAGTCGAAGAACGCTAAGGATCAGGTTGCTGCGTGCACCTTCGACATCCCAAAGGATGCCAAGAAGGGTGACGTCTACAACGTTGTTGTTGTCTCCGGTAATAACGACGTTGCCGCATGGTCCGTTCTGGTGACCAAGGATGCGGACGAGCTCGACCCGTCCTACGAGGACAAGCTTGTTGTTCCGGGTACGGAGACGAAGTCGTCCCCAACCTTTACCAAGGTTGACGGGGAAGGTAAGCCGACTGAGGAGAAGGTTGACACTCCTAAGGGCTCCAAGTTCGAAATCGGTAAGGACTTCAAGGCTCCTGAGGGTTATGAAGTCAAGATTGACGATAACACCGGTGAGATCACGGTGACGTATCCGGATAAGTCGAAGCTGAACAAGGACACCACGGAAGAGTTTGATGTTCCGGTGACGGTGACGTATCTGGATGGCAGCAAGGATGACGCGAAGGCGAAGTTCAAGCTGGATACCGATGGTGATGGTAAGCCTGATACCGAGGATGAGGATGACGATAATGACGGCATCCCGGATGGTGAGGACAACAACCCGAAGATTCCGAACCAGAACCTGGACTACGAGCCTGCTTACGAAGAGAAGCTCGTTGTTCCGGGTGAAGAGACGAAGTCTTCTCCGACCTTTACTGATAAGGAAGGTAAGGACGCTAAGGCTCCTAAGGGCTCCAAGTTCGAAATCGGTAAGGACTTCAAGGCTCCTGAGGGTTATGAAGTCAAGATTGACGATAACACCGGTGAGATCACGGTGACGTTCCCGGATAAGTTGAAGCTGAACAAGGACACCACGGAGGAGTTCGAGGTTCCGGTTGAGGTGACCTACCCGGATGGCACCAAGGACGACGCTAAGGCGAAGTTCAAACTGGACACCGATGGTGACGGTAAGCCTGACACCGAGGACGAGGATGACGATAACGACGGCATCCCGGACGAGCAAGACAGCAACCCGAAGATTCCTAACCAGAACACGGTCTACGAGCCTGAATACAAGGGTGGCAACGGTAAGCCGGGTAGCGACGTCAAGATCGATAAGCCGACCTTCAAGGATAAGGATGGCAAGGAGACCACTCCGCCGGAGGGCACGAAGTTCGATAAGGGCGAGGATGCTCCTGAGGGTGTGACTGTCAATGAGGATGGTTCGATCACCGTTAAGGTTCCTGGGGATGCGAAGCCGGGTGACAAGATCACGGTCCCGGTTGAGGTGACTTACCCGGATGGCTCCAAGGACAACGTTGATGTGACCGTCACGGTTACGGATCCGGATGCCAAGGACAACGAGACTTTCGAGCCTGGCTACGAGGCTGGTTCTGGTAAGCCGGGTGAGGATGTGACGGTTCCTGCTCCTGAGTTCAAGGACAAGGACGGTAATCCGACGACGGCTCCGGATGGCACGAAGTTCACCCCGGGTGAGGGTGCACCTGATGGTGTGAAGGTCGATGAGAACACCGGTGAGATCACTGTTCCGGTTCCGGAGGATGCGAAGCCGGGTGACAAGATCACTGTTCCGGTTGAGGTGACTTACCCGGATGGTTCGAAGGACAACGTCGACGTCACCGTCACGGTCGAGGAGCCGACCAAGAAACCGGATTGGGATGACACCTCTACAACTCCGGACAAGCCGGTGACGATCCCGAAGAAGGATGGTTCTGGTGATGTTCCGGAAGGCTCCACGGTCGAGGTTAAAGGTCCTGGTACCGCTGAGATCACCACTGATGGTTCCATCACTGTGACTCCGGGTGAGAATGCGAAGCCTGGTGACAAGATCACGGTGACCGTCAAGGGCGAGGACGGCAAAGAGCTCGACACGATTGTCGTCGACATCGTTGATCCGTGGAAGGACAAGGAAACCTACCCGAAGGAGTCCGTCACGGTTCCCAAGGAAGATGGCTTCACGGTTCCGGAAGGCTCCACGCTTGAGGTTGAGGGTCCGGGCAAGGCTGAGCTTCTTCCGAACGGTGACATCAAGGTGACGCCGAATGACGATGCCAAGGTCGATGATGAGATCAAGGTGACCGTCAAGGACAAGGACGGCAATAAGGTTGATGACTTCACTGTGAAGATCGTCGAGAAGCCGATTAGCTCCTCCGAGCGCAAGGGCTGCACCGAGTCCCTGATTGGCTTTGGTCTGCCGCTGATCGCACTGCTGCCAATTGGTCTGGCTACCCAGATGGATATCCCGGGTGTCACCCCGATTGCTAATGAGGTTTCGAGTCGTATCGAGCAGGCGAATTCTCAGATTCAGCAGCAGCTGGGTGTGTTTAACCCGCAGATGGCTGGTCAGGTTGCTGAGATCAATGCTCGCCTGAAGGAAGTCGGTGCAGACCTGTCCACGGTTGCTGCTGGTATTGCCCTGATTGCTGCAGGTATCTTGGCTGGCACGCTGATCTATGACAACTGCTCCCCGAACGGTGGCTTCAACTCTTCCGTGAAGGATCTGGAGTTGAAGGGTTCTTCCGGTAAGACGCACGAGCTGTCTTCGAAGAAGCAAGACAACAAGCAGTAACAGCTACTTGTAGCTGACTGCCAACCCCGGTGTTGTAGGGAATCACCTCCCTGTGGCACCGGGGTTTCGCATATTTATGGTTTCGGAGACTCGGCTTTGCTGGACCTTGAGGCATTGGATGGGCGGATTTGTCTTCGTAGTTGGGTAGCAGTTACGACCTAACAAGCCGGCGTCGTGTAGGCAGATGGTCGAGAAAAATGGCAGGTTTTTCACAAGGTCCTATTGGCGGTTGATGCAACGTGCCGTCTTGAGCGGGGACTCAGGGTCGCTTTATCTTGTGGGGGTGTTGGATAAAAAACACTCGCAAATGAAAAGGTGTCGACAGTAGCGATCTGGGAACGAGGGGAAACGCTAAACGGAGCAAGCAACGCCTGGCCGGTGGAAGCACCACAAATGATCTGAAGCAGGATGTTGGGACAATTCAACGAGAGATACACCATAAGGGCGATGATCTTTGTATCTGTCCGCCGTCTGCATTTCCCCAGTAGTAAGCATGACGGCTTGTGGGGCCGATTCACGGTTGCTGATTGTCTTGTCTCGGTGATGTAGAGGCTGAGCGGTGCTGGGCCAGTGGGGAGAGGACTTTTACCGTCGACGCAAGAGGCGAGAAGTGCAACTGGCGTTGCTGGACTGCGTCCGTCGCTACGTGATGCTGCGCTTGCCGGTTGCGCATGGTGTCAGCGGCAATAAAGCTCCTGAAGTGGACGGCAACAGGCTCGACTGACAGATAGACAACGGAAGTATATTTACAACCCCAGGTAAAGCGAGTTGTCGAGAGGCTAAATTCGAGCACGAACTAAACAGCGTCACGGCGATTGCTGGCGTTCGGTCCAGGAGCTGTCTATGAGGTAAGGCTCATCTTCGATCTTGATAAACCGGCTATGAATACCCCCCGGAATAGGGTGATTTTGGGTCAATTGTTTCGTCGCTGGGTGCGAACGGTTTTGATGACGTGTCCCCCAGTGGTAAAAGCTGCCATCCACCTGTGATTTTTCTAAGTTATGCGTGTTATGGAAACGGAATTTGTGGACCTTTGGAGGTCAGTTGGGGGTTCTTTGGAGATTGCTGTTAGTTGAATTATTGCAGGTCAAAAATTTAGGTATAGCTAAACGTTTCCTATGTCTAATAGTCGCACCAGATTGAGTATATATTTTGCCCTGGCTAACCTTGCATGACGTGGGTGAGAGGCGGTTTGGCCGCAACTCTCCGATCAGCCCTGCGCCTAAAAGTGGGCGTAGGGACCTTGAAACCATTAATCCCTGGAGGGAAATACATGCAAGGAAAGAACATCACCCGCCGCCGCGGCACTAGCATCGCGGCTGCTGCTTTGTCATTGGCGCTTGTTGCGCCGGCTGTTCAGCCGGTTGTCGCGCCGCAGTTCGGAGCAGTTGCTAATGCTCAGACTTCGGGCACGGTTGCTGCTACCCCGGCCACGGATCCGTCTAAGTTGATCGAAGCTGATGGCATCGCGAATGGTTATGTCACAAAGCGATTCGATATGACCAACGCTTTCGCGACGCTTTCTGGTCTCGTCGGCCTGAAAGAAACGAGTGCGTCGTCTTCCCTGAAGGGAACCATGGGCGTCAATGACGTTACGGTGTACATGCAGTTTAAGGATGTCGACGGCACGATTTCTCCGATCTATTCCACGAAGTCACACCAGCTTGGCGGCACCAGCGGTAACTACGTGTTTGATCTTCGTGCGAAGGACAAAGACGGCAATCTGCTTTCCCACCCGGACAGCCCTGTGCCGGGCGGCGAGTATTCTTTCGTCGATGCTAACGGTAAACCTCACATCTTCCGCGCTGAGCGCGATCAGGAGTACCGTATTTGGGTTGATTCCCCGCTGAAGAATGAGGAAACCGGCAACGACCTGACTTACGTGCGCCAAGCAGGTGGTGGCGTGCCAGGTGCATGGACACGTGCCGTCGTGGCAAAAGCCAGAAACGGTGCGTTCTACCTTGAGGGCAACAACATGCAGCGCACCGGTGTGTTCTTGGAGGAGCGCGCGCCGAGCGTTTCGGAAAACTCCTACATGGTGAGCCCGAAGTTTTCCATGGATGAGGAAGGCTGGCACCAGCCTTCCGGCACTAAGGCTCCGCGTTATTCCTACTTCGGCAGGGTTTGGTCCGATGCGGAAGGTGGTCCGGACCGTAACGAGGTCGGCCCGCTTTATTTCTGGAAGGGTGATCAGCCGATTGAGGGTGCGAAGGTCTATGCCTCGGTTCTTTCCGACGAAGGCATTGCGGAGTTCGAGCGCCTGGCAATTGCCGATAAGCCGTACCGTGAGCAGGCGGCCGCTACCAAGGCCATGATCGAAAACATGCGCGCGAACGGCAAGGAGCCGATCCTTAAGACCGTTGGTGCCGAAACCAATGCGGATGGCCGTTACACGATCCGCATGGGCGATGACATCGGACGTCGTATGAAGGATTACACGTACATCTGGGCTGAGAAGGACGGTAAGGTCCTCAACTCCTTCAGCGGCTTCCCCACGCCTGTCTTCCAAAGTGTAAATGCCAACTCGGGTGAGAACCCGAACTCCGACGGCGCAGTTGGCATCGCAAGTTTTACCAACCACCGTTGGTACAACATCAACTTCGCTGAGGTGCAGGCCGACATCACACACTTGGACATCGTTAATTACGATTCCTACCTCAACCCGGCAGATCTTCCGGAAGGCATCAATAATCTTGAGCCGGCGAAGATCAATTTGACGGGCGCACTGCCGTTCTCTGGTGATAACAAGATCCGTTGGATTGATCCGGATGGAAAGCAGATTGGCGAAGATTGCGCGGTCGATACCCTGGCGGACGCAGCTAACTGCTCTCTGGCTCCCGAAGATTTCAAGAACCCGGGCACCTATGTGGCACAGCTGGTCAACGCTTACGACGTCGTCGTTGGTCAGGACTCCTTCATCGCGATCGACAAGGTCCGCCAGAACGGTGAATTCGAGCCGCAGTATGAGGACGCTACTGCTCCTGCCGGTGAGAAGACCACAGTGGAAGCACCGAAGGACAAGGACGGCAAGGAGATTCCGGAAGGAACCACCTTCGAGCAGGCCGGTCAGGTGACTGATCGGGAGGGCAACAAGATCGACAAGCCCGAGTGGATCACAGTTAATCCCGATGGTTCGATCGAGGTTGTGCCGCCTGCAGATGCCAAGCCCGGCGACTACACCATCCCAGTCGTGGTAACTTACCCGGATGGTTCCCGTGAGACGATTACGGCGAAGGTCACGGTCAAGAAGGAAGAAGCTGCTCCCACTAAGACCACGGTTGATGATTCGAATGTGAAGCCGGTTGATCCGACTGAGGACAAGCAGGGCACTGGCATCATCGTCAACAACCCAGATAAGGACACCAAGGTCTCCGCGAAGGATGAGGACGGCAAGGATATCCCTGTCGTAATCAATCCGGACACTGGTGAAATTGAGGTCACCCCGGGTAAGGACGTTGATGGTCCGATCAATGTGGTCGTTGAGGATCCGGATCTGACGGATGGCAAGGTCAAGGTTGAGGTTCCGGTTAATGGTCACGAGAAGGATCGTGATGACAACAACTCTGACAAGACTCCGGGTAACCCATCGGTGAACACGACGCCTGAGACGGTTATCGAGGGCCAGCCGATCAAGCCGTTCGATACCGCGAAGGACGTTCCGGAAGGCGGCAAGGTTGAGGTTGAGAACCTGCCTGGTGGTCTGGAGGTCGACCCGAAGACCGGTAAGGTCACGGGTACCCCGGATAAGATCACTGATTGGGGTAAGGAAGAGGAAGAGCGTGAAGTAACTGTCACGGTTGTCGTCAAGGACAAGGACGGCAACGAGGTTGCCAAGGAAGACAAGGTCATCAAGGTCCAGCGTGACACCGATGGTGATGGCACCCCGGATATCACCGACACTGATGATGATGGTGACGGCGTTTCCGATGAGGATGAGAAGAAGGCTGGAACCGATCCGAAGGATCCGAACTCTGTTCCGCCATCGATCATTCCGGGCAAGAGCACCGATCAGGTGCCGGCTAATGGTGAGCCGAAGACCTTGGATGACAAGGTTAAGAACCCGACTGAGGGTATGACTGGTGATGTCCTGGATAAGGACGGTAACCCGATCGAGAATGCCAAGGTTGAGGTTGATCCGAACACTGGTGAGATCAAGGTGACGGTGCCGGAGGGTACTGACCCACAGGATGGCAAGGTTGTCATTAGGGACAAGAACAGCAACCCGGTTGGCGAGATCGATATCAAGATCGTGGATCCGAAGTCGGATGCTGCGAAGAACACTCCGAACTACGGCGATCGCAAGGACGTCGAGGCTGGTGAGACCGAGTCGTCTGATCCGTTTGAGGGCAAGACCGATGTTCCTGTGAAGGACGCAAAGGGCAAGCCGTCTGCTGGTTCCGGCGATTGGACCTTCAAGACTGGTGAGACCGACGGTGTTGTTGAGGCAACGGCTCCTGGCTACGACAAGGTCGCTGAGAAGATCAAGTCTGAGCTGCCGAACATCGATAGCAGCTGGGATAAGTTCAAGGAGATCTTTACCCCGTACGTTCGTCCGTCGGTAGATGTTGACTTCACCTACAACGATGGTTCGGAGAACTCCGCAACCGCGGACTTTGACCTGGTTGGCAAGGACGGTAAGTCCCTGCTGGATCCGAACGGCGACTTCGACGGTGATGGTATCTCCAACAAGGACGAGATCGAGAAGGGTTCTAACCCGGCTGATGAGGAGTCGACGCCGGATGAGGCCGCACCGACTGTGGATCCGGTGAAGCCTGGTGATAAGAAGATCACTGGTAAGGATGATCGTCCGAACACTGAGATCACTGTGACCTTCCCGGATGGCACCAAGAAGAAGGTGACCACCGACAAGGACGGCAACTGGTCTGTTGATGTTCCGGAGGGTACGGACCTGAACCACGGTGACAAGATCAAGGTCACCGATGAAGCAGGTAACGAAACCCCCGTTGAGGTCAAGGACACCGACAAGCCGACCATCAACGAGATTAAGCCTGGTGATAAGACCATCTCCGGTAAGGGCGACCGTCCGGGTGAGGACATCAAGGTCACGCTGCCGAACGGTAAGGTCATTGAGACCACGACCGATGAAAATGGCAACTGGTCTGTTGACGTTCCGTCTGATGTTGATCTGAAGACTGGCGACACCATCACCGTTACCGATGCTGCTGGTAACAAGGCCACCGCAAAGGTTGGCATCGACACCGGCAAGTGTGTTGCTACCACCCTTGGCTTCGGTCTGCCGCTGATTGCACTGCTGCCGATTGGTCTGGCTACCCAGATGGATATCCCGGGTGTCACTCCGATTGCTAATGAGGTCTCGGCTCGTCTGGAGCAGGCGAACTCCCAGATTCAGCAGCAGCTGGGTATCTTCAACCCGCAGATGGCTGGTCAGGTTGCTGAGATTAATGCTCGCCTGAAGGAGGTCGGTGGTGACCTGTCTATGGTTGCTGCTGGTATCGCTCTGATTGCTGCAGGCATTCTGGCTGGCACGTTGATCTACGACAACTGCTCCCCGAACGGTGGCTTCAACTCCTCCGTGAAGGACCTGGAGCTGAAGGGTTCTTCCGGTAAGACGCACGAGCTGTCTTCGAAGAAGCAGGGTGAGGATAAGAAGCCCTCTGCTCAGAAGTAGGACCGCTTTCGTGTAGCTGCTTGTAGCTAGCTGTCAACCCCGGTGTTGTAGGGAATCACCTCCCTGTGGCACCGGGGTTTCGCTTTGGCATAACCGGTGTAGACAGATTGGTGTAGGCAGGGCAGTGCGCTATCGCGACCCCTGCGTAACCTTTCTCACCAAAATCCCCTGCACGATTCCCTGTAAGTGGTGTGGTGTTGGCCGGTAGACTTGGCCGCATGACTCAACGCCAGTCCTTGCTTGTTACTGTTGCCAACCGCACATTCGAAGGCCTTGACCTGGAGGCCCTGGCAGAGCGCCTGGGCCTTATCCTCACCCGCGTGCAGGGTGAGTCGGTCGCTGACGTTATTGCCTCCCACAATCCCGATGATCTGCGCTTGTACGTAGGCAGCGGTGACTACAACTTTGACGCTGAGGTTGCCGCCGCACTCGGCGTACCGGTCATCCTGGTCACCGCCGATGACCGCGCCGCAACACTCGCTGCGGATCGCGTGGGGGAGCGGGGTGCCGCCATCGCCGCCCAAATCACCGGCGATGCGTTCGCCACCTTCACACCCACCCAGGTGGAAACCAAGCCGGTCATGAGCCCCGCGCTGTTCGAGCACCAGCTGCTCCAGCAGGCAAAGGCCAACCGCAAGCACATCGTCCTGCCGGAGGGTGAGGATGATCGCATTTTGCAGGCCGCACACCAGCTGCTCAAGCATGGGGTTGCGGAGATCACGATTCTTGGCAACGTCGGCGAGATGCAGTCCCGCGCCACCTCCCTAGGCCTCGACCTGTCGCAGGCTCACCTGCTGAACCACGTGGAGTCTGACCTCATCGAAGAGTTCGCGGCGGACTTCGCGGAGCTGCGCAAATCCAAGGGTGTGACTCTGGAGCAGGCGCGCGAGACGGTCAAGGACGTCTCCTACTTCGGCACGATGATGGTGCACAAGGGCCTGGCAGACGGCATGGTCTCCGGAGCTGCACACACCACGGCGCACACGATTAAGCCGTCGTTCCAGATCATCAAGACCGCCCCGGGCGCCTCAGTCGTCTCCTCGATCTTCCTGATGGTTATGCAGGGACGCCTCTGGGCGTTTGGTGACTGCGCGGTTAACCCCAACCCCACCGCCGAGCAGATCGGCGAAATCGCGGTTGTCTCCGCCAAAACCGCAGCTCAGTTTGGTATTGACCCGAAGGTTGCCATCCTGTCGTACTCCACCGGCACCTCCGGCGCAGGCCCGGATGTGGAGCGCGCCGCAGCCGCCGTTGAGGTTGCAAGGTCTGCTGATAGCACCTTGCTTATCGACGGCCCGTTGCAGTTCGACGCCGCCTGCGACCCAGGAGTAGGCGCCAAGAAGGCTCCCGATTCGCCTGTGGCAGGACACGCGAACGTGTTCATCTTCCCTGACTTGGAGGCCGGCAACGCGGGTTACAAGATCGCGCAGCGTACCGGCGGCGCCTTAGCCGTTGGCCCGGTGTTGCAGGGCCTGAACAAGCCGGTGAATGACCTGTCGCGTGGTGCGACGGTGGCAGACATTGTGAACACGGTTGCCATCACGGCAATCCAGGCAGGAGCACAGTAAATGGCATACGTATTGGTGATTAACTCGGGTTCCTCCTCGGTCAAGTTCCAGATTGTTGACCCAACTGCTTCGGCGTCGGACGCCCCGTTTGTCTCCGGCTTGGTGGAGCAGATTGGTGAGCCCCAGGGCCGCGTCACCATCAAGCACGGCGATGACAAGTGGGTTGTCCAGCGCGCAATTCCAACGCACACGGTTGGTTTGCAGGAGTCGTTCCGGCTTTTAGATTCCAAGGGCATCGGCCCCACCCAGCTCGACCTGGTTGCGTGCGGGCACCGCGTGGTCCACGGCGGCATGGTGTTTTCGGAGCCGGAGCTGATCCTGGATCCGGTGGTGGACATGATTCGCTCCCTCATCCCACTCGCACCGCTGCACAACCCGGCGAACATTGACGGCATTGAGGTCGCCCGCGAACTCCTGCCGAACATCCCGCACGTGGCGGTGTTTGACACCGGGTTCTTCCGCAACCTCCCACCGGCCGCGGCGCTCTACGCCATCAATGCAGAGGTTGCAGAAAGCAACCTGATTCGCCGCTACGGCTTCCACGGCACCTCGCACGAGTTCGTCTCGTCCCAGGTTCCGAAGCTGATTGGTCTGGATCCGCACCATACCCGCCAGATCGTGCTGCACCTTGGCAACGGTGCCTCGGCCTCCGCGGTGGAAAACGGCCACCCTATTGACACTTCGATGGGCCTGACCCCGCTCGCCGGCCTGGTCATGGGCACCCGCTCCGGCGACATTGACCCGGGCGTCATCTTCCATTTGGTGCGCCAGGGCGGCATGACTATCGACGAAATCGATAACCTCCTCAACCGCCAATCCGGTGTGAAGGGACTTTCGGGTGTCAACGACTTCCGCGAGCTGCGCCAGATGATTGAGAACGAGGACGAAAACGCCTGGCTGGCCTACAACGTGTACATCAACCAGCTGCGCCGCTACATCGGTTCCTACATGGTGGCCCTTGGGCGTGTAGACGCCATCACGTTCACCGCTGGCGTCGGCGAAAATGACAAGTTCGTCCGCAGCGACGCGTTGGACACGATGGAGAACTTCGGCGTTGAAATCGACCCGGAGCGCAACGCCCTGCCTAACGACGGCCCGCGCATCATCTCCACCGAATCCTCCCGCGTCAAGGTGCTCGTGGTACCGACGAACGAGGAGTTGGCGATCGCCCAGAAGGCCGCCGCCGTCGCCGCCCGCTACGCCTAGCGCCTCCCAGCCCAACCCGGCTGGGCCCGCCTAGCCCCGCCCGGCTCGGCACGCCTAGCCCCCGGCCGGCTCAGCCCGCCTAGCCCTGCCCGGCTGGCCCAACCGCTGCCCCGGCCCCTCCCGGTCGGGGGTATAGCTTTGCGCGAGGCTCACACTTTTAGTGAATAGATGCTCGGTCAGAGCGTCGAAAAGCAGAAACTCAAGCCCCTGACCGAGCATCTACTCACAAAAAGTACAAGGATCCGCTTGCGGGGTACCCCAACCTCCGCCATAGTTCGAATATGCACCCGCTTTTCCAGGAGATCCGCTGCCAGCTCATTGACACCCGCTGGCGTGCAGATGGCACCGCCGACGTCCGCGCCGCCGCCCAAACCCGCGACCTGATTCGCGTCTCCGGCAGCATCTACATGCAACGCTCATTTGCAGAAACCCTCACTATGGAAGGCCACTACCTCGCCATCGCCATGGCCACGGTCCTGAACACGCGAAAAGCGGTACTCGTGGGCAAGTCAGCGGCCCTGGTCTTAGGCCTGGCGGTGAAGAACCCCACCACGGTGGAGCTGGGTCTGCTCTCCAACAACGTGCTGCGCAAAGACGCCTGGCCGCATCGGACGGTGTACGTGCGCGACCAGATCGAAGCCGAAGACGTCCTGGATATCCACGGGGTCCGCACCGTCAACGCCGTCATGGCCCTGGCAGGCGTGATCAAGCGCGGCAGCTTCGCTGAGGGCCTCATTACTGCCGACGCCCTCCGCAACCTCCCCACAACCCAAAATCCCACAGAAGCCTCCACAGCAACCCCCGCCGAAACCGGCGCCGAAACCGCCGCCGAAACCGAGATCCCGGAACGCTACAGCCGACTCACCGGCCCGTGGACCAAACGCATCGAGCCCGTTTGGCGACACTCCCGCCCAGGCCAAACCGGCCTCAAAGAAATGAGCGAAGTTCGCGCGCTCTTGATAGAGCAACGAGCAGACGTTGCCGTCAACGTCATTGACCAGGCGTACAACACCGTTCCCTTGGTGGTGAACAGACGGACGTCGCTGCGCATTCTTGAGAACGGTCCACACCGAATCAGTGTGACCTCTCCCAGCCAGTTCATGGGCTATCGGGACGTCACCGTGGGTCTCGACACCTACAGGAGAGACCCCAGCCGCGTGGTCAACTTCGCCCTCGGCCGCATCCCCTAATCCAACCCGTAAGCATGTCCGAGCTCCGTGGCGCTCTGCGCGCTCTCGATGGTGTGCGTACCCCTGTGGGGCCAGATGCATTTGCGGAGGAGGGGGGGATCCTCCCCGCTTCACTCGTCCGATTCGGTGTCTGCTACCAGGCATTCACGGTGCTGCTATGGAGAAGCCTCTTTCGATATTTCAACTTGGTATTGCCTTGTGACAGGCTACCGCAGTCTCCTAATTTGAGGAGTCAACTGGATGCTCATTTTTGTGTTCGGGCTGCTGCACGAATTCTCTCGAGTTGAACGATGTGGTCATCACGCAAACTGTATCCGCCCTGGTTGACAAACATGGGTCTGGCCCCCGGATAGATGAGTTGGGAATGGTTAAAGTCGCTTATTGACCGCTCATATAGGCGAAGCTTTGACTCGTAAGTAAAATGCCCATTCGCAGCATCGGCCGCTACGGATAGTGGGATCCACTGGTATCGCGAGTCTTTCACAAGTTGGTTATCGATCGCCCGCTTTACGAATGCGCAAACCCAATCGGCGAGTTGAATGTTAGTTGAGTTCTCGCTGTCTATGTGCATGGGTGGCTCTACGATCCTGCGCATCTCTTTGAAGTCTTGGCTTCGTCGGTATATGTGTGCGTACATTGCAGGCAAGCGCTGCTTCCTTGATTTCTCGTTAATCTGATCCATCATGACGAGGATGTTGGAGCTGTTGTAGTCTGCGTGCCGTGCAAGTCTGTTCAGGGTTTCCCGCATGGCTGTTTCTTCGCGTTGCCGGAATTCCTCAGGGCCAGTATTGACTTGTTTGGGAGTGCCTAACGGTTTTTCTTCGGCGTAGTAGAAGAGTTGGCCTCCGAGACGTGCGATTTCTCCGAAGAGACTTGCGAGTATCCGTACATTTAGTGGGCGAGCTTCGTTTACGCCAGCGAAAAGTAGGTCTGCTCCCTTGTTTTCCCATCGCCCGGGATTTGCAGCCTCTTTAATTTCTTTGGCAAAGGCCTCTTGCTTTATTTTGGCAAATTTTGCGCCTAATTCTCGAGCTGCTTCTTCTGGGATCACGAATCCGCCGTACCCGAATGCAGGGCTGTCGTTGAAGCGTTTGTGGTCAGGAGACACAAATGCTCCGGACTGTCCTATTTCGTCGATGTAGGCGAGCAGCATGAGTTTGAGTATAGGAACGCGTAAGGTCTCCTTGTTGCCAAGGAGACCTTACGGAGTTGCTGCCCGGGGTATTCTTGCTTGCGCTCAACCCTGGCCTACGACGGTGAATCTACCACTCGGAAAAGCATGCTGCAATGTCAATAGTTCGGAAGGTTTGAATTGTTTGTAGTTGCAGTGTGTCAAAGAGCGATGCTGTTTAGGTGAATAAATCTAGCCAACCTGACCCTCGACACGTCTGTCCTCAAAATAGTGAATAGATGCTCGGTCAGAGGGGTGGGTGTCGGATTTTCGACGCTCTGACCGAGCATCTACTCACAAAAAGTGTGACTCTCGCGGAAAGGGGTATCCCCACCCCAGAGCCAGGCAAGGCCAAAACTTAGAACCAGGTCGAGGGCCGAACTTTGTTCGCCATGTCCACCAGCGCGTAGCGGTGCTTCGCGTACGGCGCCACACGCGCTTGCTCCCGCAGCGTCATGGCAAGCCCGCGGCGAAGCCCCCGCAACGTGAAGTCATACTCAAACAACGGCTTTGCAGACGCCGCGGCAGACACACCGTTATCACGCAAAAACGTCAACGCTGCGCGCAGCACGAAGATCTTCACCTGCAAGAAACGCGGCTCCGTATTCGGGATCTCCTCAAGCCGGCGCGCCGCCGCCCGGATCCGAGACTCCGTGAGCTCACGATTTACCAGGCACAGAATTGCCGTCAGGGATGCCATCCGGTTGTGTCGTGAAGACTGCGGCACCCTATCCAACGCAGCAACCGCAAGCTCTACCTCGCCCTCGTGCATCAGCTGGCGCGCCAACCCAAAGGCGGACGACACCGTCGTTGGGTTCGCCGCCCACACCAACGCATACAAACGCATGGCGTGGAAGCGAAGCATCGCGGGGCTATCCGCCACCATCGTCCAGGTGGGATCCAGCAACCCCTCTTGGGTGAGGTTGTGGAAGAAGGACGTTGGGACGTCTGCAAGCGAACTGCTCAAACCGGCACTCGCGCGCGCCAACGTGTCATCCAACATCTCACTCGTGTTCGCCCCGGAGCGCTGCAGTAGCAGCTCATCGGTGGCGGCAAGGGCGAGCTTCGGCGCGGCCTCACCAGGCAGGATCTCCAACACAACGGAGAAGTCCCGCTGCGCCGCCACGAAATCCTCCTGCAGCAAATCCACCACGCCGGAGTACCAGTGGTAGCGCCAATTGCGCCCATAACGCTCGTCCAACGAGGACAACCAGTTGCGCGCCTGCGCCGTCAACCCCAGGTCCAACATGGTGCGAACCACACCGAATGGGATTTCCATGGACTCTTCGTACTGCGGGGTCCGCATCGCCTGGCGCAGCATCTCAAGCGTTTCCTGCGGCTCCGCGTAGGAGGAACCTTGCAGCATGGCAGCACCGATATCGTGGCGGTCAATCAGCGGGGAGGGAAGTGCTGCGACTACTTCGGGTGGGGTGATTTCGACGGTGCGCGTGATGCCGTCGATAAGCTGGTCGGTGTGAAACACCAAGTGCTTGGTGCCGAAGGTGGTTCTCTGCGGGGAGAACAGCGAATGCTGGGCGGGGAACGTCACCTGGTCACGGATCGCCAGCACCTCACGCAACACGCCAAGCAGCTGCAGCTCCATCGCGTGCGCGGAGTGGAAGCGGCGCTCCGGGTCCGGATCACACGCACGCGCAAGCACGCGGTAGAGCGAGGTGTAGCGGCGAAACAGCGGCTCATCGGTTGGCGAGGGAATGCCGTGCTCAAACACGCCATCTTGAGAGGGCAGATCAATCACCAACGCCGCAAGGGTGCGGCCCACGGTGTAAATGTCCGACTCAATCGACGGACCATCGCTAGCCACCTCCGGCGCCTGGAAGCCGCGCGTGCCGTAGATATAGCCATACGCGCCGATGCCGGAAACCGCACCCAGGTCAATCAGTTTCACCTGGTCCTCGGTGACAATCACGTTGTCCGGCTTCAGGTCGTTGTACACCACCCCGCGGCTGTGCAGATACCCCAGCGCAGGCAGCACCTCCAGCATGTAGGCAATCGCCACATCCGGCTCCAGAGGCTGCGTGCGCCGGCTGCGTAACGACGGCCCACCCACATACTCCATCACAATAAACCCACCCGGAACGCGCGGATCATCAATGAAGTTGAAGATCTTCACAATCCCCGGGTGCGTAATATCCGCCAGGAATTCACGCTCCGCGGCGGCGGCCGCCGCCTCGTCCGCATTCGTCGTGGAATGCAGGCCTTTGAGTACCACCACACGCCCTGCCACGAAGTGGTCCTGCGCCAAGTAGATCCAGCCCATGCCGCCGTGGGCAATAACGCCCATGATCTCGTACTGGTTTGCCACCATGTCACCCGGTTTCAGCGCTGGGGGAGCGGCCTTCGTATCCTCCGGGTTGATCAGTGACTCCGACGGGACCGTCGGAGTCACCCACGGCAACTCCACCATGCCGTCTGCCACCATGCGGCTGGCGCGCCGGGCGCCACGACGCTCACGGAACGTATCCAACGCCTTGAGCCTTGAGCGCTGGCTTTCCATCTCCTTGAGCAGGCCAGCCATGTCGCCGAGAGGTTCGTCGTGGAAGTCATCGGCATCATCCGCGAACGGGTCGAAGGCGACGGCCTCCGTGCCGGGGTACTCTGCCGGCTCGTCTGGGTTAGCCGGGTCTGCCGGCTCGTCGGCGAACGGGTCGAAGTGCACCGCCTGCGTCGGCTCGTCATGCTGGGAATTCACTGCGTTTCACCCTCCTTCGCGTACATCTGCCGCGGCAGCCACGACTCTGCAAGTGAGGTGCGCAGCCATTGGTTGTACATGCGGGTCCAGGTGCCGTCGCTACGCAAGCGCTCAATCGTGAAATTCACCTGGCGCACCACATCGTCATTGCCCAGGCCCACGCCCACCGCGTAACGCTGCTCCGCAAGACGCTCCGGGAAAATCTCCATCAGCGGGTCCTGGGCCACCATGCCGGCCAGCAACGTGTCATCTCCAATCACCGCAAACGCCTGGTACTGCTGCAGCGCCATCAAACAATCCGACCAGGAACGGGTGCGCAGCACCTCAGAGCCCGGCACCTTCTCACGCACCAGGTTCAGCAGGTTCGTGCCGTCAACCACACATACTGTTTTCCCCGGCAAATCCTCCAGACTCTTCACGTCACTGTCGCGCGGCGCGAGCATCCTTACATATGACGTGAGGTACGGCGTGGAAAACGACACCATTTTCGCACGATCCGGTGTGACCGACATCGTCCGAATCACAATGTCCACATCGCCTGAGCGCAGCGCCTCCGCGCGCGAGGCGGATTCCACGAAACGGAACTCCACGTGATCCGGACTGCCGAAAACGTCACGCGCAATCTCACGCGCCAGATCCACCTCAAAGCCGCGCATCTCGCCTGCTGAGGGATCACGGTAACTCAACAAATACTGCGACTGATCCACACCGACCAACACACGGCCGCGCTCACGAATGCGCTGCATGTTCGGACCGTCGCGCTGCTCCTCCGTCCCAGGGCGCAGCGACCCCGGCCAGCCCCACTCCTCAGGCGTGGAAGCGTACTCGCCCTCCGGCGCAACACCCGGCGGGTCCAGGATCGCGCCGGGCGGGCGCAGCGGCTCACGCGTGGACAGCGGCGGGTCGCCCGCAGGCGGCGGCGGGGGGCTTGTGCACGCGGTTGCAACGAGCGCAACCGTTGCACAAGCGGAAACCAAAAGATGGCGAGCCAACCAAACGCGCTTCATCGGTAATACTCCCCAAGCCGGGGGCGAATACCCGCCCAAATGCACGCCACCGCAAACAACGTCAACCCCGCCACCGCGGTAGACACCAGGCGTGTGGCATCCAAAGAGGCGTTGATGAACTCGCGCGTGTTCTCCCGCGAGTAATCAATCAGCTTCTGCAGCTGCGCATCCAAATCCGCGTAGGCGGTGCTGCCGTTGACTAGGTCGATGGCGGTGGTAAATCGGCCGTCGGCAAGCAAACGCTCCAGCTCAGCGTGCTCCTGCGACCATGCGGACAGGTAGCCGCGCGCCGGATCCACCTCCGCATCCAGCGACTCCGCCGCATCCAACGCGTTGCGAATATGCGCGCCCGTCAGCGCGAAGCTTTGGGACGCCCTAGTTACCGAACGCCGCGACAACAACGCCAACGTCTCATCCGTGCGGGTCTCCTGGGCCTCAATACGCGCCCGCGCCAACTGCTGCCACGGGTCCGCCGCGCGCTGGAATCCCACCGCGCCGGACTCCCACGCCTGGTAGTTGGACGCGCTGACCCAGCCAACCGCAATCACAATCGCCGCCGTGGCCGCCACAAACCCCTTGTTCAGGCGGCGGCGGAACACACGCCACAGCGCCCACTGCGCCGCCAGCAAAAACCCAAGCGCCGCAAACAGGCCACTGAGCGGCACCCACTGCGGCGCGGACAGGCGGCGCATCTCACGCGCCACCTCCTCCTGGGTGAGCCGCGAGAGCTGATCCGCCTTCAGCAACATCCCGTCGCGCATCACGGAACTCGCCTGCGTCATGTACGCCACACCTACCGGGTTACCAATGCGCTGATTCACCTTCGCGCGCTCCATCAACCCCGTGTAAACGGGCAGGTCACGCTGGATATCCGTCACCTGCTTGGTAATGATTTCGCGCGTGGCCTCCGCCGCCGCGCCGCCGCCGACCGTGGTCACCGCGCCCTCATGAATATCGGCAGCCGTGGCGGCCGCGCGGTCAATACTGGCCGCGTACGCCTCCATCTGCTCCTTCGTCAGAAGCCCCGGCTGCACAAACGCGTTGGTGGAAATCGTGTCCGCCTGACTCAGGCTGTTGTACAACAGGTGCGCCGAATGCGCCATCGGCTCCGTGGACGTAATCAGCGTGTCCAGCGCCCGCTGCCTGGCCGCAATGGACTGGCTCATGGAAAAACCGGCCGCAAGCAGCGCCAACGTAAGCACCAGCATCATCGCCACCAGCCGCCCCGGCGTAGACGCCAGCCCCGCCGGAATGCGCACAAGCTGAAAGCGCCGCCGCGTTGCGGTCTCGGCGCTATCAAGCCAGGCATCGTCGAACATTCCCCAAGAATATACAGTGGGGCTCATGCTTGGCGACGGAAACGGCTGGGTCCACCACCACAACCACAAATACTGGGGCCTTCATGGCGCCGCAGGGCTCTTCTTGCTTGCCGACGCCCACGTGCTCCTCCAACACCGCGCCCCCTGGACCGCCGACGGCGACACCTGGGGCATCCCCGGCGGCGCACGCGACTCCCACGAAACCGCCGCCGAAGCCGCTCTTCGCGAAACGGTAGAGGAGTGCGGCATCGACCCTTCCCAGGTGACGGTGGTGGACAGCGTGGTCACTTTCGAGGTGCCGGGGTGGAGCTACACCACCGTAATCGCTTCGGCTGAGTCTCGGTTGCCGTTTGCCGCGAACGAGGAGAGCGTGGAGCTGCGCTGGGTCCCGCTCGGGGAGTTAGCCGCTTCCGGTGCTTCCGCTCCATCCCGGGGTGTAATGCCCCTGCCATTACACCCCGGTTTTGCTGCCTCGCTGCCAACGGTTCTGGCACGCGTCGGGCATACTAATCCGCATGATTGAAGTACAAGGCCTGACAAAGCGCTACGGCGCAGTCACCGCCGTTGATGACCTCACCTTCAGCGTCCAACCCGGTCACGTCACCGGCTTTTTGGGCCCGAACGGTGCAGGTAAATCCACCACGATGCGCATGATTCTCGGCCTGGACAAGCCGACTGCGGGCACGGCGCTGATCGACGGCGCAACGTATTCCGCCCTTGCAAACCCCACCCGCAAAGTGGGTGCGCTGTTGGACGCCAAGGGTGTGCACCCGAACCGCTCCGCGCGTGCGACGCTGTTGTGGCAGGCGCAGGCGGCGGGGTTGCCTGCCTCACGCGTTGATGAGGTGCTCTCGCTGGTTGGCCTTTCTCAGGCTGCTGGCAAGCGCGTTGGCGGCTTTTCGCTTGGTATGAGCCAGCGCCTCGGCATCGCGGCGGCGTTGCTTGGAGACCCCGAAATTCTCATCCTCGACGAACCCGTCAACGGCCTGGACCCCGAAGGCATCCGCTGGGTCCGCGGCCTGCTGAAGTCCTTCGCCGCCGAGGGCCGCACCGTGCTCGTGTCCTCGCACCTGCTTGCAGAGATGGCGCAGACCGCGGACCACCTCATCGTCATCGGCAAGGGCAAGCTGGTCGCCGACACGTCCGTCGCCGAATTCATCCGCGGTAACTCTGCGGTGGTGACGGTGGTTCGGGTTGGCGTGGGCGTCGATAAGCAAAAGCTCCTTGGGGTACTCAATGAGTACACCGAGACTACCGACGCCGACGGGCGCCCAACCATCGAAGTACCCAACATGACCAGCGACGAGGTCGGCGCGGCGGCATTTGCGGCCGGCGTGCAACTGGCCGAGCTGAGCGAACGACGCGCCTCGCTTGAAGACGCCTACATGCAATCCACCGAAGGCCACACCCAATACGCCGCATCTGCATCTGCTCTGGAGGCTTCCCGTGATTAATCTTCTGCCTGCCGAATGGACCAAACTGCGCACCACCGCCGCGTTCTGGTGGACCTCCGGACTGACCGTGCTGATCGCCGCTGGCTACGGCGCGCTGTTCGCATGGACCGCGCGCCTGGGCACCATCCCGTACATCCCCGTCACCGTCATTGCGACAGTAGCGCTGACCAGCATCATCGTCATGATCGTGCAGCAATCCATGGTGGTGACCACCGAATACCGCTTTGGCATCCCCGCCACCAACTTCCGCATCACGCCCAAGCGCTGGCAAGTCGCCGCGGCGAAAGCGCTGCTGGGTGCTGTGCTGGCGGCCGTGGTGTGCGCCGTGGCTTTGGCGGCGGCGCTGACGCTTGCGGATCTCGCCGCGCCCGTCTCCGCCAACTGGCCCACCAACCCCGCCACGCAACGCGCCATGTGGGCCGTGCCGCTGGGGATGGCGCTGGTAAGCCTGTTCGTGCAGGGCATCGGCTGGATCGTGCGCAACACCGCCGGCGCCGTAGTCATTGGGATGGCGCTGCTGTTGGTGCTGGAGTCCATCGTTGGCATGATCCCTAACATTGGCGCGGACCTGGTCAAATTCATGCCGTTTGGCAACATCATCGCGTTCATGACCAACCAGCCCACCCCCTACTGGGACTCCGTCTGGCACGGCTTCGGCGTGTTCGCCGTGTGGGCGGTTGCTGTGTGGGGCGTTGGCGTGGCGCTAACCGCGGCGCGCGACGCCTAGGGGGTTGGTTTTGGCCGTTGGGGTGGGCCATTGGCCGTTGGGGTGGGCCATTGGCCGTTGGTTCTGACAAATGTGACGACGCGATTTTGGTGAAAACGCCCTGACCTGGGCGGTTAAAATTTCAAGGAGTGCCGAAATGTCAGATTTGTCAGTGAAGCCATCGCGAGGATGCAATAATTCCGGGAGCTGGTGTTGCCACCTGGGCGTTTAGGGGGCGGAATGCAACAATTCCGGGATTAGTGTGCAGCGGCGGGCGGCGGGCGGCGGGCGGCGGGGCCAAAGCCAAAGCCGAAGCGCTGAAGCTGAAGCCGCACCTACTGCAGCGCGGAGGTCAGCTTCATCACGTTGTCGATGTAGCGTCGGTACCAGGGGCGCTGCTCCCAAACCTGGGGCAGGAGTTCGTGGGAGACGGCGATGTAGTTCAACGCTAAGTGATGAAGCGCGGGTAGGAGGGAGCCGGAGGCGATGAACAGGGAAGACTCGTAGTTCAACGAGAACGAACGGATGTCCATGTTGGACGAGCCGATGACGCCGACGGCGTTTTCGGTACCGGGATCTGCCAGTACGAACTTGGAGTGCAGGATATACGGGGCAGGGAATTCCCAGATGTGGACGCCGGCGTTTAAAAGCTGCTCGTAGTAGGAAGATTGGGCGTGTTGGACCATGAACTGGTCGGCCTTCGCGCCGACGAGGAGGTCCACGCGCACACCTCGGTAGCAGGCGGAGGTGATGGCTTCCAGCATGGAGTCTTCGGGCACGAAGTAGGGGGAACACAGGATCAGGTGTTCGCGCGCGTGGTGGATCATCGTGTTGAACATGCGCAGGTTCGGCTCGGTCAGGTAGCCGGGGCCGGAGGGCACCAGCTGGACGACGTTCGCGCCAGCGCACGAAGCGTCAGCAACGCCAGCGCACGAAGCACCCGAAGCGCCCGAAGCGCCGCCACCAACGCCCGAACCAGCGCCAGCGCCCGAAGCGCCACCAGCAACACCAGCGCCAACAGCACCCGAACCAGAACCAATCTCGCGCGGGGAGCGCAGTTCGAGGACTTCGCCGGATTCGGTGAACCAGTCCACGGCGAACATGGACTCCAGGGACGCAACGATGGGTCCGCGCAGCTCAATGAACGCGTCGACCCATTGCCTGCCCGCGCGCCTGTGCCGGCGTAGCAAATAGGTGCGGTCGATGAGGTTGAAGGAGCCGAGGAGGGCGACGTTGGCGTCGATAAGCAAAAGCTTCCTGTGGTTGCGAAGATCCGGGCGGCGCCAGCGGCCGCGCAGTGGGGCGAGGGGGAGCATCATGTGCCAGTCCACACCGATTTCGGTCAGGCGCTTCTTCAACTTGCGGAAGCCGGGGTATTTTTGGGAGCCGATGTGGTCGAATAGCAGGCGGACGTGGACGCCGCGGGCGACGGCGCGCTCGATGGCTTCGAAGACTATGCCTGTGGTGTCGTCCCAGGCCACGGCGTAGATTTCGATGTTTACGTCGTGTTGGGCGTTGTCGATGAGTTCGGCCATGCGGTGCATGGTCATGTCGTAGTCCGTCCAGAGCGCGGGGATGGACGCTTCCAGCGCCGGGTAGCCGGTGAGTGTGCGGTTGAGGCGCACGATGGAGGAGGCCTCGCCGCTTAAAGACCCGGGCTCATCCGGAATGTCCGTGTGGATGTTGTCCACGGCCTCTTTGGCTTCCACCTGGATGCGGTGGCGGCGCCGGGACGCTATCCGTGAGCCCATGAGCAGGAACAATGGCAGGCCGACCACCGGCACAAACAGGATGAGCAGCAGCCACGCGTTGGCGCTGGACGGTTTGCGCCCGCCCGGCACGATACCGATCATGACCAGCTTGATCGCAAAATCTAGGACGAACAGCGCCGCCTGCCACCACGAAACGTCCATAAGATCAGCGAACCGCGTCTATATCCAGCGTGTGCGTATCAAACTGGGCGATCACCGGCGCGTGGTCGGACGCGCCCTTGCCGGAGCGTTCCTCAACGTCAACCCAGGCGCGCTCGAACCCGCCCGCCAACGGCGCGGTGGCCAGCAGGAAGTCGATCAACATGCCTTGGTTGCGCTGGAAGCGGGCGGATTTGTAGTCCCAGAAGCTGTACGGCTCTTCGTGCTTGACCTGCGACAACCCGGTCTCAAGCAGGATTTGGAACGCGGCGCGCTCCGGCTCGGTCACGTGCGTGCGGCCTTCAAAAAACGACACGTCCCACACGTTGGTATCCCTGGGCGCAATGTTGAAGTCGCCGCACAAAGCCTGGTGAGCGGACGGCTGCACCACGTCGGCGAGGCGCCAGAGGAACTCCAGCTTGTAGTCATAATGCGGGTCCCCGATCTCGCGGCCGTTGGGCACGTACAGGCTCCACACGTCCACCCCGCCGCACACGGCACCCACGGCGCGGGCTTCACGCACAGGCTCGCCGGTTTTGGCAAACGCCGGCTGCCGCTCGAACTCGTGGCGTACGTTTTCCAGGCCGACTCGCGACGCAATCGCCACCCCATTCCACTGGTTGTAACCAACATGGGCGACGTCGTAGCCCAAGACGTTGAAAACTGAGTAGGGGAATTTGTCGTCCGCGCATTTGGTTTCCTGCATGCACAACACGTCGATGTCACCGCGTGTGAGGAATGCGCCGATGCGCTCAGCGCGGGTTCGCACTGAGTTGACGTTCCACGTGGCAATTCGCATGCAGTAAGACTAGCCCAGCCGTGCGTAGCGGTGGCGGTGGTGTTCCACAAACCCCAGTTTGGTGTACAATGCGATCCCCGCCACGTTCGACACCCTTACCTGCAGGTATGCTGCATCAGCTCGGCTTTTGGCCCACGCGAGCACACTTTGGCCCAGCACAGTGCCTTTTGCTTGTCGACGCCACCGCCCACCCACCTCAACCGCCGAAAACCCCAGCCAGCGCCGTTCGTTTTCGGAGGCAGTAATCGTGGCGCGCGTGACCGCGATGGTTTCGCCGCCTTCTACCAGACTGGCAAAGCCGATCTCGCCGTCGATGTTTTGGGCGAGGTCCAGCACCGCTTCGGCGGGGAGGTCTTGGCCACGGTAATGGTAAAGCGACAGCCAGTCTTCATCCGGCTGCTCTGTAATGCGCACGCGCGGGTCCATCTCGTATTCAATGTCGTCGAGCTCGCGGGTCATGACCACGATCTCTTCACCCAGCTGCCATTTGTCCGGGTGCTGCTCAATTAGCCGCAGCGCGGGTTTGCCAATGCGCTCCGGAATCAGAAGCTGCACCGGCATGTCACGCTCTTGATAGAACGTTTTGATCTCGTCTAAGGGCACCGCCTGGAATCCCGCGGCGTGGCCAATTGGCGTGGCGGAGTTGGAGCGCTCAGCGATCTCGGCACCGGCGCGCGCCAACCAGCCCTGGATGAGCACCTGCTCTTGACCCGGAAAAGCCTTAGCGGTGGCGGTTTCCACCGCGCGGATGTCCGAATTGCGCACCGTGCGCGGCGAGAGCTTCTTAATAATGTGCAGGTGCGTAATCTCCACAAGCTCCTCACCCCGGCGAATCACCAAAGGGTCGGTGCTGTGGACGAATCCGATGACGTCACTATCCAGGTCGCCGCGACGCTGGCGCACCACAACCCGGTCCCCAACCGCCACCGGGTCCGAACGAAAAACGCGCGACACTAGCTTTGCGCTCTGTGCTTACTCGTTGCCGCGACGCGTCAGGAACACGCCACCCACAACCAGCAGCGCACCCAGCGCAATCAGGCCCAGCATCGGGGTGCCGGTCTCAGCCAGATCGTCGTTGCGAGTCGTGCTTGTGGTACTCGTCGGCGTGGAGGTGCGGGTGGTCGAGCTCGTGCTGGAGCTGGTGCTCGTGCTGGAGCGCGTCGTGGTCGCCTCAGTCGTCCTGTTCTCCAACACGGTTGCCGTGCCGGACGTGGTTGCGGAAGAGGTGGTGGACGTGCCCGTGGTCGTGGTGCTGGTGGTCGACGTATTCGTCGTCGTAGTGTCCGTCGTAGTCTCGCTGGTGGTGGTGGACGTAGTGGTGTCGTCCGCCAGGGTCACCACGCGCTGGCGCAGCGTCGGCTCCGCGGTCGCGCGCTTAGTCTTCGCGGTTGCAGTCTTCGCGGTTGCACGCTCAGTTGCCACCGGCTCCGCCGCTTCTTCCGCCGTGGCCTCCGCGGTAGTTACTTCCGCCTCTTCATCCGCCACGTTTGCTTCGGTGAGGATGGTGGGGAGGGGGTGCGTTGAAGCGTCGTCAAGCGGGAGCTCCTTGTACAGCTTCCGCAACAACACGCGCTCTTCCAGCAGCTCAGCCTCGGTATCGGCCAGCTCCTCGGGCAGCTCGCCGGCCTCGTCGCGCTCGGCGTCGAGCTCATCCATGCGCTCCGTGACATCCTCAAGCCACGCCTCAAGCGCCTCGCGCAGTGCGGCCTCGGTCTCCGGGGTCTGCTTCTTCGCGTACGCGTCGCTGGCCTTGATGGCGGCCTCGATCAGCTCCTCGCGGGTCAGCTCGGGCGCCTCCGAGCCCTCAGTGAGAACCACCGGGGCGGGCGAAGACGTCAAGGTAGCGCTCGCGGCGGGTGCCGAAAGCGCAAGAGCGGCGGCGGCAGCAATCAAGGCGGAAGCGGTGCGCATGGCGGGGTCCTTCAATTGAAAACGGACAGTCAACGCCTAAGCATAACCCCTTACACCCACAAGCAAGAAGTGCTAGTGGCCAAACGGGTCCTCATCCGTGCCCGGCAGCCAGGTGTTGCCGGCCTCGGTCCAGCCGTTATCACGAATCGCGCGCTTCGCTTCCTTCTTGTAACGGCCGGTCAGCACGTCCGTGTACACGTAGCCGTCCAGGTGGCCAACCTCGTGCTGCAGGCAGCGGGCGAAAAAGCCGGTGCCCTCCACCTCTACCTCATTGCCGTTCTCATCCAGGCCGGTGACCTTGGCCCAGTCGGCGCGGCCGGTTGGCCAGCCCTCGCCAGGCACGGAGAGGCAGCCTTCGTCGTCCTCGCCGGTATCGCTCGGCATGGTCTTCGGGATCTCGCTGGTCTCCAGCACCGGGTTGATCACCGTGCCGCGACGCATCACATCCCCATCCGGGCAGTGGTACACAAACAAACGCAACGGCACACCGATCTGGTTGGCGGCCAGGCCGACGCCATTCGCGGCGTCCATAGTCTCGTGCATATCAGCAATGAGCTCCTGCAGCTCCTCCACCGGCTGCGTCACTTCCTTCGTGGGGGTGTGCAGGACGGGGTCGCCGTAGATCACGATTGGTCGAATAGTCATGCGGTATATATTAGGCATGCTCGCCGACGATGACCTTGCCCTGCTGGACTTCGAAGCGCGCGCCCCACGCTCACTCGGCGCAAAAGAGGAAGCCATCCGCCGCGAACTTGGCATCAGCCCGGTGCGATACTTCCAGCGTCTCAACGGTTTGCTGGACTCACCCGATGCGCTCGCCGCCCGGCCCCAGTTGGTGCGCAGATTGCAGAGGCTTCGCGACGGCGCGCCTTAAACCCTCAACCTCCACTCGAGGGTAGTGTGGCGCGCGTGACTACGAACAACCCGGGAAACCGCCCTAGCGACGACAACCGCGACGAGTTTGTTGGCGACGAGTTTGTTGGCGACACCGAGTACATTGCCGACACCGAGTACACCGACTACCCCGGCCACGAGCCGGACCAGGTAGCGGGCACTGCTGCTTCGGTGGGTGCCGAGGAATATACCGGCGCTCACCGCCGCGAGGATTACAACGACGCTGAATACAGCGCTGCATACGACGCCGAATACGGCGACGCTGAATACGACGACGCTGCATACGACGATGCGTACATTGACGCCTACGACGACGATGACGACAACCTCGCCGCCGGCGCCGCAGGTGCGGGCGCCGCTGGTGCTGCTCGTGGCGCGGGTGGTCGTCGTCGTGCTGCAGCTGGCGCGGGTGCTGCGGGTGCCGGTGTTCCGAAGCGTGGCCTGGCCATGATCCTGATTGCTGTTGCCGCGTTGCTGCTGCTCTGGGGCATTTACGCCCTGACTCAGAAGAGCAGCGATGCCAACACCGGCGCTGCAACCACCGAGACCACGGCCGTCGACTCGCCAGACGGCACCAACTCGGCGCTGCCACCGGCCCCGGAGACCGTTCCGACGAACGCGAACCCGGCCGACCCGAACGCGGAAGGCCAGGAAAACGAACCCGCTGACCCGAACGCTTCCGCCGACCCGAACGCTCCTGCCGACCCGGCGAATCCGGCCGATCCGAACGCTCCGGCACCGGCTCCGGCTCCCAACGATGGCGGCCCCGCCATCACCGCCCAGAACGCCCAGGTATTCGTCTACAACAACTCCAACGTCAATGGCTGGGCAGCCGATACGATGGCCAAGCTGGATGGCAATTTCCAGGTGGCGAACACTGAGGAGCTCAACGATCCGACGAAGAATGCGAACATGCCGGAGGGGCAATACGGCACCTTCGAAGGCGTGCAGGTCTTCTATCCGGAAAGCACCGAGGGTGCGCGCCAGGTTGCTGAGGAGATTGCCCGCCAGCTTGGTGGCGTCGCCGTAGCAAAAACCGATGGTGTGCGGTTGCCGCCGAACACGAATGCTCGCGACGCAATCGTTGTGGTGCTCGCGGAAAACCACTAATCGCTCAACACTTGTGCGAATGCGCCTCGGCTTCTTGGAGCCGGGGCGTTTTCCTTTTCGCCCTTTTTCCTTCAGACCTTGCCCTCATTGCTGCCCTCATTGCTGCCTTGGTCTGCGGGTAGTGCGTTCGGGGAGAGTCAGGCTTTTAGTGAATAGATGCTCGGTCAGGGGCTCGCGTTTTCAGAATTTAACGATCTGACCGAGCGTCTACTCACAAAAATGCTTCACGTCGAAGGGGTGACGGGCGGGCCGGGGCACCGCTCTGAATTAGTTTGGGTTGGTGCTCTCGGCCACCTGGGATTACTGAATTATTTCCCCGATTTCGGGAAACAAATTCAGAATTCGAGGTGCCATCTAGGCCCGGCTTGGGCGCCGCAATTGTCATCTTTGCCAGACAACCCCACCACGGCGATGAAAATGCAGTAATCCGGAGATTGTTGCAGCGGCGGCGGCCGGAGTAGGTCGGCGCCGACCGGAATAAGCCACCAACATCACCAAAGCCAGTAAACCGTGACCGTTTTTAGTGAATAGATGCTCGGTCAGGGGTCCGCAGTTGCAGAACTTAACGCTCTGACCGAGCGTCTACTCACAAAAAGCCTGACGATGGCCAGAAGCACTATCAACACCATGCTGCACTATCAACACCAAGCCAGAACAACCAAGCGCCGAATGTAATGGCGGGATTTCGGCGCCCACCGCATAGACTTGCTGCACATGGATCCTTACCGCGATTTTGCCCGCTCGGAGTCCAATACTCTCGGCGTGGAGTGGGAGATCTGCGTCATTGACCCGCAGACCCGCGACCTAGTGCCACGGGCTGCCGATGTGATTGACGCGGTGCACGCGGCACACCCAGGGACGCACCTGGAGCGCGAGTTTCTGCAGAACACTGTTGAGCTGGTCACCCCGGTGTGCACGAATACGGGTGAGGCGATTGAAGCGTTGCGTCGTGATCTCAACGTGGTGCGGGGCGAAGCCGAACGCCAGGGGCTGAAGTTGTGGGCGGGCGGCGGCCACCCGTTCACGGACTTCCGTGAACAGCAGCTCAGCGCGAAGGAAACCTACGCGGAGATCATTAACCGCACCCAGTATTGGGGTAAGCAGATGTTGCTGTGGGGCGTGCACTGCCACGTGGGTATTAGCCATGAGGACAAGGTGTGGCCGATTATCAACGCTGTGATGACGAAGTACCCGCACCTGCTGGCTATTTCGGCATCCAGTCCGGCGTGGGAGGGGTTGGATACGGGGTACGCCTCAAACCGCACCATGTTGTACCAGCAGCTGCCCACCGCTGGCATGCCGTACCAGTTCCACACGTGGGCGGACTGGGTTGGGTTCATGCAGGATCAGAAGATTTCCGGTGTGATAAGTCACACGGGCTCGATGCATTTCGACGTCCGACCCGCCGCAAAGTGGGGCACCATCGAGGTCCGTATTTCGGACGCCACGAGTAACCTGCGCGAACTCGCTGGCGTTGTGGCGCTGACGCACTGCCTGGTGGTGCACTACGACCGGATGCTGGAGGCGGGCGAGACATTGCCAACGTTGCAGCCGTGGCACGTGGCGGAGAACAAATGGCGCGGTGCAAGGTATGGGTTGGACGCGGAGATCATTACCAGCCGCGCCACTGATGAGGCGTGGGTTAAAGATGACCTGGTGGCGCTGGTGGAGGAGCTCACCCCGATCGCCCGCGAGATTGGGTGTGTTGAGGAGCTTGAGCTGGTCCACGAGATCATCGACCGGGGCGCAGGGTATGAGCGCCAGCGCAAGCTCTACCAGGCCACCGGCGATTGGCGCCAGGTTGTGGACGCCACCTGTGAAGAGCTCGTGCGCTGGAGCTAACCCAGGCTGGAGCTAACCCAGGCTGGAGCTAACTCTTCGGCTTGTCGGCTTTCTTCGGCGTGCCCGTCTCTACACGCCCGGGGTGGTAGGCCGCTGGTGCGTTGTTGACCGTCAGGTCCTTCTCGGTGCCGTAGAGGCCCTCGAGCCTGGAGATGCGGCCGAGGCGTTGGCCGGTGACTGGGTTGGTCATTAGGGCGAAGAGGACGAGCAGGATCATCATGCCGACGTCGCCACGCTGATGGATCCCGAAGTCCTGCGAACCGACGAGGCGGATGATTGTGCCCACCATCATCAGCAGCAGGCCGGTGGTCTGGGGTTTGGTGATGGCGTGCACGCGGGCCAGTGTGGAGCGGAAGCGCACCACACCGACTGCGGCGGAGAACACCATGAATGCGCCGGGCAGGATGAATACCAGCGACACTACGTCTGTAATCAGTTGCCAGTTCATTAGTGCGCACCGTCCCTCTTGCGGAATCGCGCCACGGATAGGGATGCGATGAACCCGAGCAGCGCAATCACGATCATGACGTTGACCACGGTGGTGTCTAGCGTCCAGCAGATGTAGAGCGCCAGCACGCACTGTAGGGATGCGGTGATGCCGTCGTTGGCCAGCATGCGGTCCATGGAGTTCGGGCCGACGACGATGCGCCAGAACACGATGAAAAAGCCCATGGCTAGCAGCACGGCCGCAATGGCCAGGAAGATGTTGTACAGCGTGGGGTCCATGTCAGCGCGTTACCTTTCGTGCCCGCGGGGCCTCGTTTACGGAGCGTTTGAGGCTGCGTGGTGGGTTTTCGAAGATGTCGATCATCTGCCGCTCTAGGGTGGCTACGTTTTGGATTTCGCGTTCGAGGGCTTGGGGCGTGCTGGCGTTTAGAAGGTGCACGGTCCAGAGGCGGTTTGCCACGTTGATGTCGGTGACGGTGCCGCCGGGCTGGAGGTTGTAGGCGCACGTGGCTAAGTAAAGTACCAGCTCAGATGATACGCGCATGGGTACCTGCACGATCGCACCCTTCGGGGTGGGGTCGGGGCGCAACGCCAGCCAGGCCACGCGTGCAGACGCCACGATCAAGTCCCACAGCCACCTCAACACGAACATGATGAGGCGATCCCAACGGATAGTGGTGTGTTGGCGCGGCACTGGCGGCAGCGGCAGCACCAGCACAACGGCTAGGCCTAACAAGACGCCGGCGATGAGGTTGCCCCATGTTAAGTCGCCCATGAGGAGGATCCACATGAACGTCAGCCAGAGGACGAACGGCCAGCGCAGCCGGTTGTTTAAACGTTGCAGCGGGGAAGCCATCAGCGTTCACCTCCGGTGGTGGGTCGGTTGGTTTGGGAGTCCGACGAAGAGTTGTCAAGCGTGGGCACCAGGAACAACTCGGGGCGCCGCGTCGGGTTCTCCGGGTCGGGGTGGAGGACGGCGTCGCGGTAGATGGACTGGTCCTGTGCGGATTGGGCGGCGCGGTCCGTCACCTCAGAGATTGGGCCGGCCAGCACCGTGATGGACAAGGAAGCTGCCACCAGCAGCGCTGTCGATGCCATCATGCCAACGGGCACGCGGCCCGGGTCTTCGCGCTCTGCCATGGTGGTGGTGCTGTAGCGGTCCGCCAGGTTGGACGGGCGCGCCAGGGCCACTTCGCCTTCGGGGGCATCTGAGCGGTCGCGCAGGAACGCCTTCGACCACACCAGGATCATGGCGTAGAGGGTGAGCAGGGAGGTAACCACAGCACCGGCGATAAGGACCCACGCAAGCCAGGTGCCTTGCTGTGCACCGGCTTGGATGAGCATGACTTTGCCCAGGTAGCCGGACAGTGGTGGGATGCCGCCCAGGTTCAGCGCCGGGATGAAGTACAAGATGGCCACCAGCGGTGAGGTGTAGATCAAAGAGCCGAGGCGGCGCAGCTGTGCGGAACCCGCTTGGCGCTCAATTAGGCCCACCACTAGGAACAGGGATGTTTGCACCAGAATGTGGTGAATGGCGTAGAAGATCGCGCCGGAAAGCCCCTGCACAGAGGTCAGTGCGATGCCGAAGATCATGTAGCCGATGTGGCTGACCAGGGTAAATGACAGCAGACGTTTGATGTCGTTTTGCGCCAGCGCACCCATGATGCCGACGATCATGGTCAGAAGCGCCACCCACATCAGGAGGCTGTCTAGTGAGCCGTCCGTAAAGACCACCGAGCGCATACGGATAATTGCGTACACGCCGACCTTGGTCAAAAGGCCCGCGAAGACCGCGGTTACCAGCGACGCTGCCGTGGGGTAGGAGTCCGGCAGCCACGCATCCAGCGGGAACACCGCCGCTTTAATACCAAACGCCACGAGCAGCGTGGCAAAAATCGCGGCGCGGGTGCCGGTGGGGATGTCCTCCATGCGGATACCCACCTGTGCCATGTTTACTGTGCCCACGGACGCGTAGATCAGCGCCAGGGCAAACAGGAACACCATGGAGGAAGCCACGGACACCATCACGTAACCAATGCCCGCGCGCACACGCCCGGGCGAAGCGCCCAGTGTCAGCAGCACGTACGAGGCAACCAGGAACACCTCGAAGCCCACGTACAGGTTGAACAGGTCACCCGCCAGAAAAGACAGGTTCACGCCCATGGACAACAGCATGTAGACGGGGAGGAATACGGCGACTGGGTCGTCCTCGTCGCCGTCGCGAAGACCCTGCGAAATGCCGTACCACATCACCGCAAACAGCACGATGGAGGAGACGAACAGCATCACGGTGCTCAAGCGATCTGCAACCAGCGTGATGCCAATCGGTGCGTCCCAGCCGCCCATTTGTACGGTGTGGATGCCGTGGACGTCCACAGTAATGATCATGGTTGCGGCGATAACTGCCAGCGCAAACAGGGTGCCAAGGGCAATGGTGCGCTGCAGCTGCAGTGGCCGCACCACGAAAATCAGCGCCGCAGCCACGGCTGGCAGCAGGATCGGCATGGCCGTGAGATAGGGCATCATGCTTAACGACGCCTCCGCGAACGCCATCAAACTACCTGTCACCGTCCACCTCCTTCACGGGGCTTTCAAAGTTGCGTGGCCCAAAGGTGTCGCCGCTGGCGGACAGGCGCCCGGTCTCCGGGTCCTCGGACAAGTCATGGTCCGGGGCTGCCGAAGGCGTGGTTGGGCGGGTGGCAATTGCGTGGTCTTCCTCGTCACGCTCAATCACGTCATCCGTGCGGTAGCGGTACTGGCGATACATCAGCGAGAGCATGAACCCGGCCAGCGCCATGGAGATCACAATCGCGGTCAGGATCATCGCCTGCGCCAGCGGGTCCGCCATACCGTCGGCGGTTTCAGAGGTACGCCCCAAAATTGGCGGGGAGCCGGCCTCGCCGCCGGCTTGCAGGATCAGCAGGTTCGCGCCGTTGCCAAGCAACAGCACGCCGAGGATCATGCGGGTCAGCGCGCGATCCAGCATCATGTACACGCCGCAGGCGATCAGCACACCGGAGCCGATGAGTAGGAACAGGTTGGCTTCCATCTACTTGCTCTCCTTTCCAGTGCTGGTGAGTCTTGACAGCCTTCTGCGACGCCGTTTGTTTTTCTCCTGCAGCTCGCGGGCGCGGTCGCGGGCGCGGTCCTTGCGGGCCTCGTCCTCACGGTCAAGGTGCGCGCCCATGGACGGCAGCACGTGCATGATCAGGCCGATCACAATCAGGTACACGCCGGCGTCGAACACCAGCGCCGACGGCACGGCGACCAGGCCGATCAGCGGCAACTCGAACTCTGCAAAGGAGCTCATCAGCGGCGGGTGGCCGAACAGCATTGGCACCGTAAAGGCTACGGAGGACAGGAGGATGCCGGTGCCGAGGATGCGTGCTGCGTCGATAGGCAAAGCGTCCTCGATCTCCTTGTAACCGCCGGCAAGGTAGCGAAGCGTAAACGCGAGTGCTGCAACGAGACCGCCGGCGAAACCGCCGCCGGGGGCGTTGTGGCCCGAGAAGAAGAAGTACAGGGAGAGCAGCATCATGGACGGGAACAGCAGCCGCGTGACCACATCCACCATGATCTGGCGGTTGAGCTCAGTCTCACTTGGCACGCCGGAGGACAGCCACCGCGGGCGGGTGGTGGACAGCGTTGGGCGGTGCGACGGGCGGCCGAACTTGCCGGTGCCAAAGATCAGGCTGGCAATGCCGGTTGCGGCGATCACCAGCACGATGATTTCGCCGAAGGTATCGGCGGCACGCAGGTCCACCAGCAGCACGTTGACTACGTTGCGGCCGTGGCCGATCTCGTATGCCAGATCCGGCATGTGTGCGGAGATCGGTTCCGACACGCGTGCGGAGATTGCCGTCATGGCCACCACGACCACGGAAAGGCCGGTGCCGATGGATAGCCAGGCGCGCAGACGGTTGTCGTCGTGGCGCTGCTCCACATCCGTCGGCATCTTGCGAAGCACCAGCATGAACAGCACCATGACAATGGTTTCCACCAGCGTCTGCGTCAGCGCCAGATCCGGCGCGCCGTGCAGCGCGAAGATCAGCGCCAGGCAGTAGCCGGTGAGGCTGACCATGATTACGGCCGAGAGGCGGTTGCGCTGCACGGTGGCGAACACGGCGGCGCCGACCATGAGCACAACCACAATGGCCTGCCACACGTTGTCCCACACAATCATCTGGATGCTGTTGCTTGGGCCAAGGATCATCGCGGCCAGCGGCACGGCCATCACCACGGCGAAGATCACGGCCAGG
The DNA here is from genome assembly GCF_016728505.1 of Corynebacterium riegelii. Classification (GTDB taxonomy): domain Bacteria; phylum Actinomycetota; class Actinomycetes; order Mycobacteriales; family Mycobacteriaceae; genus Corynebacterium; species Corynebacterium riegelii. Next base: position 261,757 of record NZ_CP068159.1, on the reverse strand, counting down.
TTGATGGTCAAGGAACCGCGCTGCGTGGAGGCCGTCAGGCGCAGCGACCAGCGGCGAAGCGTGGCCAGGATGTTGTCCCACAGTGCGTCGGCATCCCCAAGCGCAGGGCGCTCGGACTGTGCCTTCTTCAGCAAGTCACGCTGCCAGAACAAGACGGAACCAGCTGCGATGATCACCGCGGTCAGGATCAGTGGCACGTTAATGCCGTGCCACAGCGCAAGCTGCTCAGAATCGACGCCGGGGAAGCGCACGTCCAGGTACTCGTTGATAAGCCGGGAAAGCCTGCGCGGCACCATGCCGAAGAAGATGGTGAACATGGTGAGCACCAGCGGCGAAAGCCACATGGTGGGGCCGATTGCGTGCATCTGCAGTACAGCCTCGGACGGGGTGCGGTCGTGCTCACGCTTGGTGGCAAACGCGCCCCACAGGAAGTAGAGGGTGTAGGCCATGGTCAGCACCGAGCCAACCACCAGCACCACCAGCATGATCCGGCCAGGCATGCCAACTAGCAGCTGCTCATGCAGCACGGTCTCCAGCGCGGCTTCCTTGGCCACAAAGCCGAACAGCGGCGGAATACCCGCCATGGACGCGCCGGAAACAATAGCGATTGCGGCCAGCAGCGGGTGGCTGCGGCCCAACCCGGAAAGCTTGTTCAGATCCCTCGTGCCAGTTGCGTGGTCAATTGCGCCGACCACCATAAACAGCGCCGCCTTAAACAGGGAGTGCGCAAAGGTCAGCGCCAGGCCAGCCATGGTTGCCTCGCGGGAACCAATACCGATCACCGCGGTAATAAAGCCCAGCTGGGAGACCGTGCCGTACGCCAGCACCAGCTTCAGGTCGCGCTGCTTGAGCGCCATCCAGCCGCCCAGCAGCATGGTGAAGCAGCCGGTGGTAATCACCACAAGGTGCCACGTGGTCACCGCCGACATGTCCGGTGCCAACCGTGCCACCAGGTAAATGCCGGCTTTCACCATCGCCGCGGAGTGCAGGTAGGCAGACACCGGGGTAGGCGCAGCCATCGCGCCGGGCAGCCAGAAGTGCCACGGTGCCTGGGCGGATTTGGTCAGCGCGCCCAGCATGATCAGGACAATTGCGGCGGAAATGCCGGTGGTGTTTTCAATGTCCGCAATCTGCGAGATGCCGGACAGCTGCCAAATGCCGGTCTGGTGCCCGAGCAGGTTGATGCCCACCAGCATTGCCAGCCCACCAAAGGTGGTTACCATCAGCGCTTGCAGGGCCGCTCTGCGTGACGACGCCTTCTCGCCGTAATACGACACCAACAAATACGACAGAATCGACGTTAACTCCCAGAACACGTACATGAGCAGGAAGTTGTCCGCGATAACCAGGCCGTACATGACGGTGGCGAACATGGTCAGCTGCGACGCAAACGCCGCCAACCGAATCGGGTTGGAGTCGAAGTAGCCCCAACAATAAAACAGCACCAGCGCGCCAACACCCAGGATGATCAGGCTGAACAGGCCCGCTAGGGCGTCGAGCCGAAACTCCAGGTTCATGTGGACAGAGGGCATCCATGCGTAGCTGGCGACGAGCTCTCCCCCGGAGGCGAACACGCCGCCGTGGAAAAGGGACACTATCCACACAAATCCCGCGGCGGGGACGAGTGCGATCAGTGCGAATGCCCACCTGCCCAGCGCCCGCAGCAGAAGTGGTGCGGCCGCTGTGGCGGCGAATAGGGCGATGAGCAGTATGAGCACGCGGCGTAAACCTACTTACTAGTGTTAGTTGCCTTCTGGGCTGCTTTCTGGGCTGCCGTAACGGGTGAGGAACGTGGCCTCTGCAATGGCAATGTGTTCAATTTCTGTGGGGTCTACCGATTCGTCCACGCCGTGGATGCCGCACAGCGGCTCCTCCACGCCGTACACAATGACCTCGGCGTTGGGGAAGGTTTCCTGCAGTGTGATGGTCAGCGGGATCGAGCCACCAGCACCAACAACGGCGAGGTTTTCGCTGCCGTAGGCGTCCTTCAGGCACTGGCCGAGCAGTGCGAGCGCCTCGCCTTCCGGGTCGGCAGCGAACGGCTTGCTCACGCCCGAGACAGTCACCTCAACCTTTGCGCCCCACGGGGTGTGGTTGATGATGTGCTGCTTCAGCTTTTCCGACACCTCAGCCGCGTCCATGCCGGCCGGGACACGCAGGTTCAGCTGTGCCTCTGCGCGCGGGTTGACCGCGTTGACTGCCTCCGCAACCGGGGTAGAGGTAAAGCCGATCATGGTTAGCGCCGGGCGCGACCACACCATGTCCGCCGGCTGATCTTCCGCGCTGCCGAGCAGCTGCACGCCGTCGAGCACACCAGCGTCCGAGCGGAAGTCCTCGCGCGAGTACTCGTCGCCCTCCCACTTGGCGGTCGCGTCCACACCGTCGATAGTCGTGCGGCCATGCTCATCAAACAGGGAGTCCACAATGCGCACCAGTGCGTGAGCTGCGTCCGGGGCGGCACCACCGAAGGAGCCGGAGTGGATCGCGCCGTTGAGTGTCTCCACACTCACGTGCACCTGGGCGCCGCCGCGTAGCGACGTCGTCACCGTCGGCACCCCAACGGCCACATTGCCGGAATCGGCGATGAGGATCACGTCAGCGTCGAAAAGCGAAGGCTCCTGCTCAATCAACTTGACCAGGCCGTCCAGGCCGCCGAGCTCTTCCGAACCCTCGACGACAACCTTGAGGCCGAGGTCCGTGCCGCCGGCGGCCTCCAGCATGCGCAGAGCCTCAAGGTGCATGGCCAGGTTGCCCTTGCAATCGGCGGCACCGCGGCCATACCAACGGCCGTTGCGCTCAGTCAGCGTGAACGGATCGCTGGTCCACGCCTCCGGATTATTCGCCGGAACCACGTCATAGTGGGAATACAGCAGCACCGTCGGCGCGTTATCCACCGGCGCCTTATAACCAATGACCGTGTCCGCGTCATCCACCGTCGGGTGGCGGGTGACCTCCAAGCCCAGCTGCTCAAGAGCCTGGACAGTCCAGGCGCATGCCGCCTCATGCTGGTCAGCCAGCTCGGGGGTGGAGTGCGGGGAGTTGAAGGAGACTAAAGCGGAAAGGTCGGCGAAAATTCGCTCGCGGTTCGGGGCTGGAATAGGCGTTTTTGACATGGTTACGAAAGTACCTGTTTGAAATCTGTTTTACCTATCGGTTGCTTATATTGCTATCGTCAACGGTTTTGGGTAGTGGGTTTTGGTGGTTTTGGGCTGGGGTTTGGGTGCCGCCCGGCCGCCTGCCTGACAAAGTTGACGACGCAAAATCGGCCACCTGGGTGTTTGCCGAACCGGCAAGGGGCCGCTGCACGATTTGTCAGCGCTTGTCCCATTTCCGACCTCTTTTCTAAGGGTTCGGGTTTAATAGGGGCTTAAGGAAAACAAGAGCGCGAGCGGTGGGGTTCGCGTGTAACGCGCGTTTGGAGTTGAAGTGGCAGACCTATTGTTTCGCCTCGGATCGATCGGTCCAGTGCCGTCGGCCGAGATTCGTCTCGCCGGAATGACGGTCATCACCGGCGGGAACAACACGGGCAAGACTTACCTCGCTCACTCCATCTTCGGGGTTCTAAACAGGGCGTGCCATCGGCGCCGTGTGGCGCAGTTTCCGGGCCAAGATCGCATTGATGTTGAAAACGCTGAGCAGATCAGTCAGCAGCTTGACTCTGAAGGTGTGGCTCGACTGGAACTGGCGCCGTTAGAACCGGCTCTGCAGGAATTGATGTCTCGTATTTCTACGGGCGTTTCGGGCAGAATTGGTTCACTCTTCGCGGCTGACTCGGCGCTGTTTTCCCAGGCAGAGATTCACGCTCAGGTGTTCAATCTGGACTACAGCGTGCTGCAGGGATATACGCGCGCCGCTCGAGTTGGTAGGTCTGATGCGTTTCTTGATGTCCGTTTTGATGCTGATACACAGTCCTTAATCTTTGAGGCACTTGACGGGTACGCTGACGTCGCGCCGGAGCGCGTCCAGTTTTGGGTACGTGCCGCCGCCACTGAGGCGATGTTGCGGGCGGCCGTTCCGGGCGTGTTTATTTCCAGTGCGGAACGGACAGGCGCGGTGATCTTCCAGCGGGAGCTGGATTACACCGCGGCACAATTGCTTGATGCTCTATATGAATCCGAAAACCCAGCGGAGCGGGAAGCGGTGGTTCGAAACCATGACTTCGCGCGCCCAGCAGCTGTCGATGCGAACATTGATTTCATTCGACGCATACCTGATATGCGGCGGGAACCCAGCCCGATTGTGAAGGCGAACCCAGCGATCCAAATTTTGATCGAAGGTATGGCAGGCGGTAGATACAAGGCGACAGGGCAGCAGCTGACTTTTGATACCGGCCAAGTGTCGTTGCCATTGATTGCAAGCTCAAGCGCCATCCGGTCGTTGGTGGATCTCAATTTCTACATTCTGTACCGGGCTAAACCGGGAGACTTCCTCATCATTGATGAGCCGGAGCTGAACCTGCACCCCGCCAACCAGCGAAAGCTTGCGCGCCTACTCGCGCTTGTGCATAACCAGGGCGTCAAGGTGTTGATTACTACCCATTCGGATTACATTGTCCGGGAACTTAGCGCGCTTGTGTCGTTGTCCTCTGTGGCGGTGCCGGCGCCGGAAGATGTGGAGGAAGTCCTGCGTGAACAGGGGATTACCCGCTCCATGGCGCTGGATCCGCAGAAGGTGAAGGTGTACAGCACCTCCGCTACCGGCGTCCACGATGTTCCCGTTAGCGATGAGGGTATCGAGGCGACCTCGTTTGATGACGTGATTGATGATCAGAATCGTCTTGTAGACATGGTTGGATGGGCTGAGTAGTTATGCGGGGAATTGGGGGGTTGGTGCTTCAGATACTTGAGCCCAAGATTGTGGCTGTGCCAGATTCCAACGGGCACCTCACCCTGGAAGAGGAGGGCTATGAGGTGACGCTGGGCAACGTGCCCGGCGGCGTTATTGCCTTCAAAGCAGACGCGTTGGATAACCAGGGCCTTGTCAGGCAGGAGGCTTCAGGCGCAGTCCGCTATGGGGCTCGCGCCGACTACGTTCTGCTGGACTTTTACTATCGACGCATCACCGTCGTCGAACTGAAATCACGAAAATTCATCCATAAGGATGTGGTCCAGCAGCTCAAGGGGGCAAGGGCTGTGACCAGCTATTTGGCGGGGCTGGCGGAGTCTTTCCATGGTGAGGACTTTGGGTTTGGGGATTTTGACTGGCGTTACGTTGTCTTTGTGCAGCAAGGTGGGCGCAAGGAGACGTCGAGACGCAATAAGACCCCCGATACTGCTTTATATAGGCATAGGAAAAGTGGGGAGATCGTTCCGTATCCGCGGTTGTCGCCGTGATCCGGCTACCTTGCACTCGCTATGTCAGAGTGCTAAAAATGGGATCTAGCACTCGCGCATGGCAAGTGCTAACAAAGTGCTAACAAAAAGTTTGAGCAGATGGGCTGGAAAGACAGCCATGCCGTCGCGGGCGCCTGCTTGAAACGACGAATGATGAACTGAGGCATCAAACCCACATGGCAAAGATGATTGCATTCGACGAGGAAGCACGCCGCAGCCTCGAAAACGGCCTGAACACCCTGGCTGACGCCGTCAAGGTCACCCTTGGCCCGAAGGGCCGCAACGTGGTCCTGGAGAAGTCCTGGGGCGCGCCGACCATTACTAATGACGGTGTGACCATCGCACGCGAGATCGACCTCGAGGATCCGTACGAGAAGATCGGCGCTGAGCTGGTCAAGGAAGTAGCCAAGAAGACCGATGACGTGGCTGGTGACGGCACCACCACCGCAACCGTGCTGGCACAGGCGCTGGTTCGCGAGGGGCTGCGCAACGTTGCTGCTGGCTCCAACCCGATGGGCATCAAGCGCGGCATCCAGGCTGCGTCCGAGAAGGTTTGCGCATCCCTGCTCGCTTCCGCAAAGGAAGTAGAGACCCAGGAGGAGATCGCCTCCACCGCTGGCATTTCTGCTTCTGATCCGGAGATTGGCAAGAAGATTGCCGAGGCAATGTACGCCGTTGGCAACGGCTCCGTGAACAAGGAGTCCGTCATTACCGTTGAGGAGTCCAACACGTTCGGCGTTGACCTCGAAGTTACTGAGGGTATGCGCTTTGACAAGGGCTTCATCTCCGCATACTTCGCCACCGACATGGAGCGTGGCGAGGCCGTGCTGGAGGACCCGTACATCCTGCTGGTGTCTGGCAAGATCTCCAACGTTAAGGAGCTTGTGCCGGTGCTGGAGCAGGTCATGCAGTCCGGCAAACCGCTGCTGATCATTGCTGAGGACGTTGAGGGCGAAGCCCTGTCCACCCTGGTTGTGAACAAGATCCGCGGCACCTTCAAGTCCGTTGCGGTGAAGGCTCCGGGCTTCGGTGACCGTCGTAAGGCAATGCTGCAGGACCTGGCAATCCTGACCGGCGGCCAGGTCATCTCCGAGGAGGTCGGCCTGTCCCTGGAGACCGCTGGTATTGAGCTGCTCGGCCAGGCACGCAAGGTTGTGGTGACCAAGGACGAGACCACCATCGTCCAGGGCGCTGGCGACCAGGACCAGATCGAGGGCCGCGTGAAGCAGATCCGCGCCGAGATCGAGAACTCCGACTCCGATTACGACCGTGAGAAGCTGCAGGAGCGCCTGGCCAAGCTGGCCGGCGGTGTTGCGGTGATCAAGGTTGGCGCTGCTACTGAGGTTGAGCTCAAGGAGCAGAAGCTGCGTATTGAGGACGCTGTGCGCAACGCCAAGGCCGCCGTTGAAGAGGGCATTGTTGCCGGCGGTGGCGTGGCCCTGCTGCAGGCAGCCAAGGAGCTTGAGGGTGACCTCGGCCTGGAGGGCGATGAGGCCACCGGCGTGAAGATCGTCCGCGAGGCGCTGTCCGCTCCGCTGAAGCAGATCGCACTCAACGCTGGCCTGGAGCCGGGCGTCGTTGCAGACAAGGTTGCAAACCTGCCGGAGGGCGAAGGCCTGAACGCTGCGACTGGCGAGTACGTCAACATGCTGGCCAACGGCATCGCCGACCCGGCGAAGGTGACCCGCTCTGCGCTGCAGAACGCTGCGTCCATCGCCGCGCTGTTCCTGACCACTGAGGCGGTTGTGGCTGACAAGCCGGAGCCGGCCGGTGCAGGCGCAGGCATGGACCCGGAGTCCATGGGCATGATGTAAACGCCCGCCCGTTTAACGCTTGAAGCCCGCCTTGTGCGGGCTTTTTGCTTTGCATGGGGCCTTGTTGCTTGCCGACGCCCCCACGCCCCCTCCAGCCACCCCACCACCGGACCTGTGGCGCTTTGGGGTGGTGTGGGGTGGTTTGGGGTGGTTGTGCACGCTCATATCGCTGTTTGTAGCTGGTTAGACCCGGCTACCAACGCGCAAACCGGTTGGTAGCTGCAAGTAGGTAGCTACAAACTCTGTGGCGGCGTTTTGGGCGATTCTGGGCACTCCTGGGCACTCCTGGGCACTCCTGTGCATTCAGTGTGGCGCTCGCGAGTACAGTGTCTCAGGCCACTACCCCCTAATTGGTGTAAACCATTCAGGTGATGAAAATTATTCGGGTTTCTATACATCGGTAGACAATTAAAAATAGTTACGCGCTTCCTGAAACTCTTAAATTAGAGTTCACTTAAAGCCACCTGTTTGTGCAGGTGGCGGACACTTTTTCGGTGCGGTTAATTACGAGTAAACGTGGCCCGTCTGGCAGCGGCCTGTGCGTCGTTCAGAATTTTTCAACGAAACCTCTTGACGGTCGCGAACCTTGTGGCAAGATACTTCGTGTGACGCCCACTGGGTGTCAGTACATGTCAAGATTTGCCAGACAAACACTGGCACCTACCTACTCGATAAGGGGAATATCATGCCTTTCGATCTCAAGGCCATCACCAAGGCTCTCGGTGACTTCTCTAAGTTCGCTTCCAACTTCACCGGCCTCTTCCAGGAGACCCCGAAGTTCTTCGGCTTCTTCGGTAACTTTAACGAGCAGACCGCTGAGAACACCAAGAAGGCCTTCCAGGTCAAGAAGTAAAACGAAGAATCAACCCTTCTAGCTCTAAGAAAAGGTAAAAATCATGGATAAGTACGCTGAGGCAATCAAGAACTGGGCAGCCCTCTCCGGTAATGACCAGAAGGATTTCCCGACCATCACCGGCACCCTGCTGAACCTCCTGGGCTCCCTGGGCAAGCTCGCAGGCAACGTCAAGGGCCTGCTCGAGCTGCTCTAAGCTCTAAGCAAAACCAAGCTTTAACGGGCTTTACCGCACTCGCGGTAAAGCCCGTTTCTCGTGTTCAAGCGGTATGTGTCAAAGGGGAATAAGATAGTAGGTATGGCTGACCACAAAGACGACGAACTGCCGATGATCGACCTTGCTGCGACCGAAGGATGGGTCGTAGACGACTCGGATGAAGATGATCCGGTGCTGCTGAAACCGGACGGAACCCCGATTGATACGTGGCGTGAACAGTACCCGTATGACGAGCGCCTGAGCCGTGATGAGTACGAGGACCTGAAGCGTGCCCTCCAGATTGAGCTGCTGAAGTGGCAGAACTGGACCAAGGACACGGGTCAGCGCCACATCATCATTTTCGAGGGCCGTGACGCCGCCGGTAAGGGTGGCACGATCAAGCGTTTTAACGAGCACCTGAATCCGCGTGGGGCGAGGACGGTGGCGTTGGAGAAGCCGTCGCCACGCGAAAGCACCTCTTGGTACTTCCAGCGCTACATTGAGCACTTCCCTGCGGCAGGTGAGATCGTGTTCTTTGACCGTTCTTGGTACAACCGTTCCGGCGTGGAGCGCGTCATGGGCTTCTGTACCGAGTCTCAGCACGCGGAGTTCCTGCGTGAGGTGCCGATGCTGGAGAACATGATCCTCGGTTCCGGCATTTCCCTGACCAAGTTCTGGTTCTCCGTGACGCAGCGTGAGCAGCGCACCCGCTTTGCTATCCGCCAGGTGGATCCGGTGCGTCAGTGGAAGCTGTCGCCGATGGACTTGGCGTCGCTGGATCGTTGGGACGATTACACGCGCGCCAAGGAGGAGACCTTCCGCTACACGGATACGGATGAGTCGCCGTGGATCACCATCAAGTCCAACGACAAGAAGCGCGCCCGCATTAACGCGATGCGCTACATCCTGTCCAAGTTTGAGTACACCAACAAGGACCATGAGCTCGTTGGCCAGCCGGACCCGCTGATTGTGAAGCGCGGCCGCGACCAGATTGGTGACTAAGGTTTAGCGCCCAACCGCCCTCTCCTTGCCTTTGTGCTGGGGGAGGGCGGTGTTTTTGGCATCTGAAATCGCTCTAACAGGGTCGCAAAAAGATTTGAAAAAGTTTTGGAAAACCCTTGACTGTGGGGTGGGTATGTTTTACTGTTAGTGGTATTCCAAAAGTGATGGAAGGGGGTTCTCATGACGCACCTATTGCAGGCTTATGCTGATTCAATCGAAGCAGGTCTATCTGGTCTTGTTGCGCATCTTGAGGATCCCAACCTTGTCCACTTTGATGAAGTTCACGCGGCACTGGAGCGTGTGGAGAAAGCGTTTGAGAGTAAGGCTTTTCTGGACGCGCTATTCGCCTATATATGCGAGCGTGACGGTGCTGGCCGGGTTGTCGGTTCCCCGTATGCCTCGGAATATTTGAAGCAGGTGTTGGGGCTGTCGGGGGCGGAGGCGTTTTCGCGACTGCGTCGTGGCAAAGACTTGTTTGCGCCGCCGGAGCCTCCGCCTGGAGACGATGATGGGGAGGAGCCGTCCGACGCTGGGGGAGATAATGAGGGGGACCTTGGGGGAGATACTGGGGGAGATGCCGGGGGAGATGCTGGCAAGAAGGCCCGGGCGCGCTCCAGTGCCCGCCAGGTGAGCGACGAGAAGGCGAAAATCATTGACCGCGCGCTCAAGAACCTCATCGAGGCTGCCCAGTGTGAGCGCGCCGGCATCCTGGAGAAGGCCATGGCTGAGGCAGCGATCCGCCCGCCGGAGGACCTTCGCAAGTACGTGGACAACCTGGTGAGCCGGGCGAACCGGAAGCACAAAACATCCGACCCGAACGCAGCGTGGGACCAGCGCGCCGTGCGGTTCAGCGAAAACCGCTCGACCGGGGTTCACACAATCGCCATCGACACCACGGCTGCTTTCGCCGCGCTGTTCAAAGCGCAGCTGCAGGCCGGGTTGCCGGCGAATAAGAACCTTCCTAATGAGAAGGAACTCAACGCCGCCGGGGTTACAGACCCGCGGATGCCATGGCACCGGCTTCACGACGAATTTGTGAACATCCTCCAGAACTGGGAGAAGTACAAGAACAAGGACCGCAAGGGTGCGGCGTCGTTGATCCTGTCCATGACCATGGATGATCTTGCGGACGCTGACCACACCACCACGTTCCAAACCAACACCGGCATTGACTTGAACTGCCTTGAGTTAGTGCGCCTTGGCGTGGGCGGCGCGGATGACTTCATTCTCCAGTTGGACAGGGTGACGGGCGTGCCGGTGTCGCTAGGAAGGACCAGGCTTGCCGACGTCCACCAGCGCATCGCCATGCTCGCCATCCAAGGGGTGTGCGCCTGGGAAGGCTGCACCCGCCCAGTCGGTGAACTTGAAATCCATCACATCGTGGCGCACTGCCAGGGTGGAGACACCGACCTCAGCAATCTCATCGGCCTGTGCCGCACGCACCACCGGCAAAACAATGACCACCGGGACGGCAGAGATGGACGCCGCCACGTGGAACGCTGCCCCGAAACCGGGGACGTCGGGGTCCAATACTGCGACGGCTCACCACTCCGAGTCAACCAAACCACAGGCCATACCGAATCGGCGGGGTACAAGTTGCGGCACCGAAAACCAAGGGTGCCCGCAGGTGGGGTGCCCGCAAGTGGGACGCCGCCCGGTGGGGTGCCGCCCGACCCGGTGTTGTTCCCTGAGACACAGGAAGCTTCAGACGGCCCGCCGTTCTAAAACCGCGGGCACCCAGCCAACCCAGCCCAGCAACCCAGCAACCCAGCCTGCCCAAAGAGTTAGCGCACGGGTTCCACTGGGTTGCCTTGCCATTGGGTGTTTGCGGGGATGGTGTCGCCGCGCATAACCAATGAGCCTGGGCCGATGGTGGCGCCCGCCTCAATCGTGGCGCCCGGCAGGATGACCGAGTTCAGCCCCAAGGTGGCGCCGGCCCCCACCGTGACGGCATCCAGCGACATGACGCGGTCCTGGAACAGGTGGGTCTGCACCACGGTGCCGGGCCCCACCGTCGCGCCGGCGCCGACCGTGCACAGGTCGGTTTCGGGGAACCAGTAGGACTCGATCCAGGCGCCGCGGCCCACCTTCACCCCAAGCATCCGCAGCGCAACATTCATGGCGCCGGACCCGCCGGCCCAGTTGAAAAACCACGGCGCGGCAATCATCTCCACGAACTGGTCCTGCAGCTCGTTGAGCCAGACGAACCAGGAGTACAGGGGGTGCTCGCCAGCCCGGTGGCGTCGCACCAGCACCCACTTGAACAGCACAGTGATCAGCAGCGCCACCGCACCGACCGCCATCCACACCACGCCGCCAAGCACCAGGCTCGCCGCCAGCAGCGCAGCGCCGTTGAGCACCCCGGCACCGTCGAGGCCCCACGACCCGAGCAGGTCCAACATGCTTGCCACCCCCAGCGCGAACAGGGCGTACAGCATGCCGTGCACGGCGGGCGCCAGCAGCCGGAGGGTTTCTACAAGCCCGCGGCGCGCCTTCATGGCGAAGGTGGGCTCGAAGGTTGCGGCATCGCCACCCTCGGCAGCCACTGCCACTCGGCGCATCCTTTCCGGCGGCGACCCCCACCAGTTGGACTCCGCCTTCGACTTCCTAGGTGCCGAGGACAACACCGCCACCAGCGATTTCTTCGCAAGCTTCCTGCCCGGCGCGACGATGCCGGAGTTGCCCAAGAAGGAGCGCCGGCCCACGGATGCTGGGGCGCAGTGGACCCATCCGCCGGAGAGTTCGTAGGCACCTAGGAGGGTGTCGTCGGCGAGGAAGGAGGAGTCGCGGACGTCGCTAAGCTTGGGCACCATAACTGCCGTGGAGATTTCCGCTCCCTTGCCAATGGTGGCGCCCAGCGAGCGGAACCACAGTGGGGTGAGGAGGCTGGCGTAGAGGGGGAAGTAGCGGTAGCGGGCGTCGTCAAGCAGGCGGACCACGGTCCACAGGCCCCAGCCCGAGACGGAGCGCACCGGGTGGGTACCGGGTCGGACCGCGAGCTGCGCTAACCGCACGGATAGCCAAGTCAACGCCAACCCGACGAAGAAGTACACCAGGCCGCCGACCAGCGGCGCAAGCGGGAAATTCACACCCGCGAACAACAGGAAGACACCAACCCAGACGCCGGCCGCGGCCGCCACAAACGGCAGGCCTGCTATCACCATTGCCGTCAGCGCGTAGAGCACCACCCAGTAGCCGCGCCGCGGCGGGCGCTGGTCTGGGAACACCGCCGCCGTCTTGCCGGACTTGCCCACCTTGCGGGCAGGCGAGCCCGCCCAGCGCGCGTCCTTCTTCACCGGTTTCACGCCAGTGACGGTGGAGCCCGCCTCCACATGGGCGCCGGCCCGGACCTCGGTGCCGCCCATGAGGGTGGAGCGGGCCCCGATGCGGGCATCGGCACCCACAAACACTGACCCGACGTGGAAGGACGCGCCGTCCAGCCAGGAGCCGGACAGGTCTACGCCCGGCTCCACCGAAGCCCCCGATTCCACGGTCAAAAGTCCCGACACCGGCGGGATGGTCTGGAAGTCCACATCGCGGCCAATCTTGTTGCCCATCATCCGCGCCATCGGCTTGACAAACGGGGTGCCCGAAATGTTCAAAGCGCCCGAGGCGGCCAGCCACTTCTCCGCAGCCCACATCCGCAAATGCACCGAGCCGCCGCGCGGGTACACGCCCGGCGCAACCCGCCCCCGGATCAGGCGGGCGCCCCACGCTCCAATGGGAACGCGCCCCACCGGGGTGCAAAACAGCAGCCACGCCACCAGCATCACCGGGAAGGCAGCAACAGGGGAGAGCAGACTAAACGCCAACAGGAACCACACCAAGGGCGTTGCAGCCCGAAGCGTTACCACCGGCAAGAGCAGCGCCGCCTGCCGCAGGCGCACCCCGGCACCAACCGGGGGCACGGTGCGTTCGCGGGTGGCGTGGGTGAGGGGAGCGTGGTCGTCGATAAGCAAAGCAAGGGCGCCTAACCGCGGGTGGTCATACAGGTCGCGCACCGCGAACGTGGGCACCCGCTCCCGCAGCCTTGTGACCAGCGCCGCAGCCGCAAGCGACGTGCCGCCAAGCGCGAAGAAATCCGCATCCGCGCCGGGCACATCCACCCCAAGCACCTCGACCCACAGGCCGGCGATCCACTGCTCCGTCGGAGTCAAACCCTCAGCGGAAATGGTGGCGGGCAGCGGCCAGGGCAACGCGTTTTTGTCCACCTTGCCGGAGGTGCGAATCGGCAGCTCATCCATCACGTGCATTCGCGGCACCAGCGCCGCTGGCATCACCTCGGCCAGCGTGGCGCGCATCGCCGCCACATCCAGCGAGACCCCATCTTCAGGGGAGACGTACCCCACCAGCACCTTGTCACCGGAGCCGAGCGTCTGCACCGCCACCGCGGAGTTATATACGCCATCCAACGCAGCCACATGGGCTTCAACCTCGCCCAGCTCGATGCGGCGGCCGCCGATCTTGACCTGGTCGTCGGCACGCCCGATGAACGCCAGGCCCTCGTCGGTCACCCGCACGTGGTCGCCGGTGCGGTAGGCGCGGGGCCAATGCACATCCCCGGATTCCCACGAAGCGTACTTCTCCGCGTCCTTCGCCGGGTCCAGGTAGCGTGCCAGGCCCACACCGCCGATGATCAGTTCCCCATCATCCGCAACCGCCAAATCCCAGCCGTCCAGCGCCCAACCAATGGTCACCGGTTTGCCCGGCTGGAGGCGGGCGGCGGAGGCCACCACGGTCGCTTCTGTCGGACCGTAGGTATTCCACATCTCGCGGCCTTGAGAAAGGCGGTCGGCCAGCTCCTGGGAGCACGCCTCGCCGCCGACGATCAGGAGCCGCACGTGGTCGAGTGCCTCCGCAGGCCACAGCCCGGCCAGAGTTGGCACAGTGGAAACAACCGTGATGTCACGTCGGATCAGCCATGGTCCCAGGTCTTGTCCGGAGCGCACCAGCGAGCGCGGCGCCGGCACCAAACAGGCACCGTTTCGCCAGGCCAGCCACATTTCTTCGCACGATGCGTCGAAGGCGACCGACAGCCCGGCCAGCACCCGGTCCTCCGGGCCCAGCGGCTCGTCTTGGCAAAACAGCCGCGCCTCCGCGTCCACAAACGCCGCCGCCGAACGGTGCGTTACCGCCACGCCCTTGGGGGTTCCGGTGGACCCGGAGGTGAAAATGATCCAGGCATCACTGTCCAACAGGGGCTCTTGCTTATCGACGCCCCCTCCAACGCCCCCTCCAGCCCCATCCCGAAAACCCCCAGTTATCCCGCCATCCCCAAACACCACGTCCACCTTGGCCTCGCCGAACACGAGCTCGGCGCGCTCCTCTGGGTCGTCCGCATCTACCGGTACGTACGCCGCACCGGCGAAGAGGGTGGCCAGGATGGCAACGTAGAGATCCTTGGATCCAGAAGTCATGCGGATGCCGACGCGGCTGCCGCGGCCGATGCCCAGCGCGTGCAGTTCGGCTGCCTTGGCCTCTACTTCTTCGAGGAGTTCTGCGTAGGTGAGCACCTCGCCGTCGTCAATCGCGGCGGCCTCCGGGTAGGCGGCGGCGGTGGCGCGGACAATATCTACAAGGGTGCGGGGTTCTGGCGCGAGGTGGGCGCGCAACAAATGCTCAGAAGACATCTTGGCCTAGTTACAAAGCAGGGGATGGAGTACGGGGATAAACCCTAACTTTCTTCGTCCAAAATCGCGCGCGATAGCTTCTTAATGCTCTTCAGCTGCTTGGTTGAAGACGCCTCAAGCGCCTGGTCCTCCGCCGCCGCCACATCTTTGGCTAGGGTGTGGTGCATCTTCGTGCCTTTTTTGGTGGCGGTGACAATCTGGCGGCGCCGGTCCTTCGGATCCCGGTCGCGCTTGACCCACTCTTGCTTCTCCAGGCAGTCGATCAGCCGCACCATGTCGGAAGCATCAATGATCAGCAGCTCCGACAGCTCGCGCTGCGAAAGCGGCCTCTCCAGCACGCAGCTGAGCACCCAGTACTCGCGCATGCTGGTGCCGTGCCCGTTGAGCGCCTTCTCCACCAGGTCTTTGGTGTGGCGGCGCACCCGCTCGATCTGAAACGACGGCGACTTGGTCAGCGTACTGGGTAACTCTGGGGATTGGGCCATAATTGCAAGTCTAAACCGTTGGAAGTCCCGCTTCGACCCAGGCGCTGGTGCCTCCGGCAACGTTGATCACGTTGTCCCACCCGAGTGCGTTCTCCAAATACTCGGCGGCCTGCAGTGAGCGGCCCCCGGCGTGGCAGATGACGTAAATGTCACGGTCCGGGTCGATCTCCTCGGTGCGTGCGACAAGTTCGCTCAGCGGGATGTTTACCGCGCCGGTGGCGTGGGTGGTGGCGTATTCGTCGGGCTCGCGGACGTCGATAAGCTGGATGCCCTGCGGAACCTCGGTAACCTGCACAGTTTTCATAGGCCCCAACCCTATAGTGTTTTTATGGCTAACCGGAAGGCGCGCCCGCCGCAGTGGGTGTTTCATGTGCGGCGCGCAGTGGCGCTGGCAATCCTGCTGCTCATTGTGATTGTGCCGGTGCGCGCGTGCAGCGGACCGGAGGAGGAACCGGAAGTGGTTGCTCCGGAGCTGCCACCCGCACACGTCGCGGCGTCCGCCCCCACCGCCTTATCCATCCCCTCGGTCGGGCTCAATGCCAGCTTTGAGAAGGGGCCTTGCAGGCTTATCGACGGCACCGTCGACCCCGCCAGCCTGTCCAAAGCCTGCGTATTTACCGATCCTTCCAAGCCCTACGAACTGCCTGGCAGCGACGCGGGCGACATCGTTGTGATCGCAGGCCATGCCGCCGCCGGGGTGCCGGCCGTGTTTGACAAGCTGTACAACCCATCCGCCGAGGCGCACACCGTGGCGGTGGGGGACGCCATGTATTTGCGCACCGAAGCATCCGGCAAGTGGTGGCTGAAGTACCAGGCCACCGACCTTCACGAGCCCTCCAAGGACGCCCTCGCCGGCGACGCCGCAATCTGGGGCGAGGCTGCGGTGCCGGGGCGGTTGGTGACCATCACCTGCATCCAACCCGCCAACCCCTTCAAAGAAGCGGTGTCGAATGCGGTGGTGGGGTGGCAGTTCGTGGGCGTGGTGGGGCAGGAGGATGTGGTGGGGTGAGTTTTTGGCGTGTTGAGATTTTTCGCGTGTTGGGTGTGACAAATGTGAATGTGTGTGACTAGAGTGGTGTAAACCTTCAAGTCTCGCTTGAGACTTCAGCCTTCCCTGAACCCCTTTGGAGCACACCATGCAGCGTCACGCCACCTCACTGACCGCCCTCGCCGTTGCAGGCGCAATGGCAATCGCCATCACCCCGACCGCATCCGCGCAGTCCTCCGATGGGGCTGCCAACGGATCTGCCAACGGATCTGTTAGTGCTGAGGTGTCGGGATCGAGTGTTAACGCGCTCGTCGATACGCTGACCAGCCCCGTGCTCGACCCGATTGCCAACGGCCTGTCCTCCACCGCAACCGAAACCAACACCTCCCTGCCCGCATGGGCCGTAGGCGCCGAAGCCGGCCAGTTCAGCGGCAAGACCTGGTACTACATGGCCGACGGCCTGACCGTGACCACCGACGCCGAAGCCGCCAAGGGCAACCCCACCGGCAACGCCAAGGTAGAGATGCCCCTGCTGGACTTCGCCGCCGCCACCGGCCGCACCGTACCGGAAAGCCAGGTCGGCGCCGCACGCCTCAAGCACCAGGCAGTAATCATGGACGCCGAGTCCGCCGAAGCCCTGCCGGACTTCGCGCCGGGCACCTTCGCTGCCGAGTTCGACGGCAAGAAGTGGTTCTACGCCGCCGACGGGTTCAACGTTGTCAGCGACGAAACCCAGGTCAACACCCCAACCCAGGGCGAGTCCCGCACCATCTGGTCGCTGGCCCAGGACACCGGCAAGCGCCTGCCCGAAAACCTTGTACAGCGCTCCCTGACCATGACCACCACCACGCTGTCTGAGGTTGGCGAGGGTGCTGAGGGTTCCGCGCAGGCTTCCACCGGCAGCTCCACCTCCCCGGCCTTCAACTTCTCCCTTGAGTCCTTGCCGGCCTGGGTTGCAGGCGAACTTGCCGGCGAGCTGGACGGCCAGAAGTGGTTCTACTCCAAGGACTTCAAGTACGTTGTGAACAACCCCGAACTGGTCAACGCCGAGTTTGAGGCTGGCAACGCATCCTGGATGTCGGTCATCGAGTTTGCGAACAAGCTGCAGCGCTCCCTGCCGCAGGACCTCCGCGGCAAGTTCGCCGTGGAAGCCGGTTCCTCCGCCCCGGGCGCAGGCCTCGCGGCTAGCGGTTCCTCCGCTTCCGACCTGGGCACCGCCGCCGCCATCGTGCTGCCGGCGATGCTGATCATCGGCGGCGTGGCTTGGTACCTGAACCAGGACGGCAAGACCTTCGTCACCGACCTCGGCCGCATCGGCGTGACCCCGACCTCCCAGGAGATCGACGCCTCCGCCCACATGCTGTCCTCCAACCGTGGCGAGGTTGAAGCCCAGGCACGCGCCGCCGCCGAGGCAGAGGCTCAGGGCAAGGCCGTGACCACCGTTGAGGCCCAGTCCGAGACCCGCGGCATCAACGCCGCTACCGGCTCCAACGCGTTTGGCAAGGGCATGATCGCACTGCTGCTGGCTTCCGTTCTGGGCGCGGCCGTGTTCGCGTTCGGCCGTCGCCAGCTGGTGTAGCCGGCCCCGCGCCTCGTTTCTCGACGGCGCCCAATCACGTTTGCAGCTACCTACCTGCAGCTACCAGCGGAAATTTCGCTTGGTAGCCGGGTGTAGGTAGCTGCAAACGCGTTTTCGGGGGCGCCACACGGCGCGGCGCATGGCGCAGGCGCGGCCAGCAAATCAACCCATCGGTCGATGGTGGGCTACCGCAGCCAGGCCTACCGTAAAGCCGTGAACACAAAAACCACCAAAACCCCAGAACAAACCCTCCAACAGGATCCCCAACAAACCCCAGAACAACCCGTACAAAACCGCTGGAAAGCCCTCGGCGTCTTGGCCGCCGGGCTGGCGTTGATTGTGATGGATGGAACGATCGTTGGCGTCGCTCTGCCAACCATGATCGCCGCCCTGGATCTGAGCTTGACCAACGCGCAGTGGGTCAACGCGATCTACAACGTGATTTTCGCAGCGCTGCTGCTTGGTTCGGGGCGCCTGGGGGATCGAATCGGCAGGAGGACGACGTTCGCGGCGGGCGTGACCCTGTTCGTTGCCGGGTCGCTGCTGGCCGCTGCCGCCACCGGCGCAGGCAGCCTGATCGCTGCCCGCGCGGTGCAGGGCGTCGGCGGCGCGCTGGTGTTGCCGGCCACGTTGTCGTCGGTGAACTCCCTGTTCACGGGTAAGGATCGCGCGGCCGCGTTCGGCGTGTGGGGCGCGGTGATGAGTGGTACGGCGGCGTTGGGTCCGCTGCTCGGTGGCGTGTTGACCCAATACGCGTCGTGGCGTTGGATCTTCTGGGTGAACCTGCCGCTTGGCTTGCTGGTCCTGGCGGGGATTTTCGCGTGGGTGCCGCAGACGCACGGCAAGCGCAACGTGCGCGGCGTGGATGTGGATGGTGTGCTGACGTCTGCAATCGGCTTCGGCCTAGTCGTCTTCGGCCTGATTGAGGCAACCACGCTCGGCTGGTGGACCAAGAAGGAAACCCTCGCAATTGGCGGCTGGGAGTGGCCGGCACACTGGTCGATGTCGCCGGTGCCGTTCGCCATCGGTATCGGTCTGGTCTTTATCGGCCTGTTTGTGCGCTGGGAGCTGCACCGCGCGCGCAACGGCCGCGACGCGCTGCTGGACCTCAGCCTGTTCAAGGTCGGCACGTTTTCCTGGGGCAACCTCACCGCAGCCACGGTGGCCATCGGCGAGTTCTCACTGATGTTCGTGCTGCCCTTGTTCCTCATCAATGCACTCGGCTTATCGACGCTCACCGCCGGCACCATCCTCGCCACCATGGCACTGGGGGCGTTTGGGTCGGGTGCGGCGGCGCGTCATCTAGCAGCACGGCTCGGCGCGCCCGGGGTTGTGGTCCTGGGCCTTGCGCTGGAGGTCATCGGTGTTGCGGTGCTGGCGTGGGTGGTTGCCCAGCAGGCGTCGATCTGGTTCACCATCGGCGCCTTGGTGGTCTACGGGGTGGGCCTGGGGCTGGCATCGGCGCAGCTCACGTCCACCGTGCTTGCAGACATCCCCGAGGAGCTCTCCGGCGCCGGCTCCGCAACCCAATCGACGGTACGCCAACTCGGCTCCGCCTTGGGGGCCGCGATCGCCGGATCCGCACTGGCTGCCGCGATGGCGCAGAAGATCCCCGCCGCGCTGAACAACGTCAGCGGCCTGCCCGGCGAGGTGGCCGATCAGCTCTCCCACGCCACCCAGTCCTCCGCAGGTGCGGTGATCGGGCAGCTGCGCAGCGCCGCCCCCGACAGCCCTCTTGCCGCGCAGCTCGGCCCGGCCCGCGACGCCGTGGTCACGCAACTGTCCGCAGGGTTTGCGCAGGCGGCCGCCTGGTCGATCGGGTTTTCCGCGGCGTTCCTAGTGCTGGGCCTACTCGGCGCGTTTATGGTGCGCCACCACGCCAAGCAATCCACTCACCACTCCCGGTAAGGAGAGGTGGGGGTGTGGGGGACGCCGCGGGCGTCGGCAAGCAACTTGGCCCCCATGACCCGCTTGATGCACGCGGTTTCATCTTTCAGGATGTCGGCGGGGAAGAGGCGGATCACCTCGTAGCCTTGCTCTTTGAGCCAGTTCTCGCGCGCGAGTTGCCGCATGAGCACCTCGTGCGGGACGTCGGCGTATTTGAGGTGGCCGTCGATCTCAATGATCAGGTTGTCCCACAGCAGGTCAACGCGGTAATCCCCAATCCACATCTGCTCCTGGGCCGCGATGCCGTGCTCCGCCAGAATCACGCGGAACAGGGACTCAAACGGGGAATCCGACACCACGGAGCTCAGCGTGAACGCCTCCCGCGCACGCGCGATGCCGTGTTTGCCGGCAAGCCGCCTGATCACCGCATGCAGCGCGTCGCGTACCTCCCGCCGATTGCCGCGCGGAATCCCGTGCATCAGCCCGTCCATCGCCACCACCCCGTGCCGCACGCCGTGCAGCCGCGCCACATCCACCGCGGTGCGCACCGGCATGGTCAGCCGCGCCCCGCGAAATGTCGCCAGGTCCATGTCGGGCACCGTAAAGCGCCTGTACGTCACGCCTTTGGGCCATTGGCTTGTCGACGGCGATGCCCCACCCCCCAACGCCAACTCCACCTCTTCCGCATCCGTGGGCAGCACCCACATATTGGCCACGCGCGCTGCCGAGCGTCCCACGAGCACCGCCCTCGGCGCCGCCAATCCTGCCGCGTAGCAGCGGAGAAACGCCTGCTCATGGCGGCGCATGGCGTGCCACTGCGCCTCAGTGACAAAACACGTTGCGGAAAGCTTGACGCAATTGTGATGTTGCGCGGCGCCCTTTTTCAGTAGGTGCGCGGCAAGTGCTTCGCGGTCCATGAAGTCCCCCTTTTTGTGTATCCCCCGTGTCGCCTCCCCCTGAGGCGACGGTGTAGTTGGTGTAGTTGGTGTGGCTGCAGCGTAACAGGATTGTGGCGTTTGCCGCTAGGGTAGGCTGGGCCCAACACGGCCAAAAACCAAGAATGCAGCTACCTACCTGCAGCTACCAGCGGAAAAATCGCTTGGTAGCCGGGTGTAGGTAGCTGCAAACGCGTTTTCGGGGGGGGCGCCGCTGCACGGCGTGACCCCACGCGCCGCGACCCCGGGCGTCTCACGCCGCGCGCCGCGACCCGCGCGGGCGCAGCGCCGACGTTACTTCTTGTACGCGTCCAGGGAAGCCTGCAGGATCGCCTCGGCCTCAGCCTTGTCGCCCCAGCCGGAGCCGGTGACTTCCTTGTTCGGCTCCAGGTCCTTGTAGTGGACGAAGAAGTGCTCGATCTCGTCCTTGAGGAACTGGGAGACGTCGGAGATGTCCTGGTAGTGGTCGTAGCGGACGTCGTCAATCACGCAGAGCAGCTTGTCGTCGCCGCCGGCCTCGTCGGTCATCTTGAACACGCCGAGCGGGCGGGCCTTGACGGTCACGCCGGGGAAGACCGGCTCCGGGGTGATGACCAGGGCGTCGAGCGGGTCGCCGTCATCTGCCAGGGTGTGGTCGATGTAGCCGTAGTCGGCTGGGTATGCCATCGGGGTGAACAGGTAGCGGTCGAGGTAGACGCGGCCGGTTTCGTGGTCTACTTCGTACTTGTTGCGGGAACCCTTGGGGATTTCGATGATGACCTCGATAGCCATTGGGAAGCTCCTTTTGCTCGGTTCGGAATGGGATTCGTTGGTAATCGTACTTCGCGGCTCAGCCCCGTGGGTGGTGTGGGTGCTTGATCGCCTAGCTAACACGCCTAGCTAACTACCCAACAAACTATTGCTTAAACCGTACTAAAAATAGTACGCTTCAAGCATGAGTCGGCTAATTTCACGAAAACCAACGTACCGTGACCGCCTCCGCCAGGCTGCACGTGAGAATGATGGTTTTGTTACGCCGACCATCGCTGCGGATTATGGCGTGCCAAAGGTTGAGCTGCGCAAGCTTGCCCAGCGTGGCGCTTTTGAAAAGGTGCACCGTGGCGTCTATTGGGATCCGTTGTACCCCGCGGATGAGCACACGGAGATTCGTGGGATCTTGAGATCGCTCGGCGATGAAGCCTACTTAGCGGAAGACTCCGTCTTAGCCCTTTTTGACCTTGCAAACGTTAACCCGAGGGTGATAACCATTGCGTCGCCCCAGCGTCATCAAAGGGAGCTGCCGGACAACATCCGCGTTATCAAGCCCAAGCGCGCCGAGGATATTCATCTATACAAAGGAATCCCATGCCAGCCGCTGGTGACCGCATTCGAGGATGCCGCTCCAGGCATCATGCGAGAGCGTCTCGTGGCGGCGATCAGGAAAGCGCGCGAGGAAGGGTTGTTGTTGCGCCGTGAATACCGCCAACTGATGGAGAAATTCAGCGATGAAGACTTATGATTCCCCACCCGCCAATCTGCAGTCTTTGCAGGCGCGTGTGGCCCAGCAGGAGTTGGGCCAAGACGATGCGAACCGTCGACATTTCTTGATGGCCATGGTTGTGGTGTCTCAGATGATGCCCGAAGGCATGGTTATTAAGGGTGGTAGTGCCATGGTGCTTCGATACGGCACTGGTGTGAGACGAACTACGGATGTGGACTCAGCGCGGGCGCTGGCGGAAGATGACGTCCTTGATCTTTTTGAAGAGAACCTCCGTGACGGTTGGGCTGGGTTTACTGGTGTTTTGAAACAGCTGAAAAAGCCATCTCCCCGTGATGTTCCCTCGGATTATGTGACCTCAAAGTTCCAAGTAAAGCTTGGCTTTCGCGGTAAGAGCTGGAAGAGCGTCGATTTTGAACTTGCTCAAAACGAAATTGGTTCCGCAGCGTCGTCGCACTTAGCCATGCCTGATGAACTCGTGAATTTGTTTACTGCGATTGGGCTTCCGGCGCCTGAGCCGGCGCCGGTTATGGGTGCCGAGTACCAAGTTGCGCAGAAGATTCATGCTCTTACTTCACCTGGAAGCGAAAGAGCCCATGATCTTGTGGATCTGCAATTGCTGGAGAAACATGAGGCAATAGATCTGGGGCAAACGAAGCTTTTGTGTGAGAGACTGTTCCGCTACAGGCAGCGACAGGCGTGGCCGCCGATGCTTACTCCTGGGCAGGGGTGGAAGGAACTGTACGACACAGCTCGGGCGAGCCTTCGGGATCCAGCTGATGTTGCCGATTATGACGGGGCGCTGTGCTGGTTTGGACGATTCCTGGAGGACATAGTTCTGTGTACTACCCTCAACAGCGATGAGTAAGAGCAGCGCACAGCGGATTGGTACTTGGGTGGTTTCGGCGTTGGCGTTGACGGCGGTCGGCGGTGTCGCGGGCTTTGGTGTTGCGGCGCACGAGCAGCTCTCGGCGCTTGAGCACGCCCCGGCCTACGAGCTGCCCGCGGCACACCAGCCTCTCACCCCGGCTACCGGGGCACCGATCGAGCAGCACCTGCTTGCCGACGCCTTAACGCACGCCGCCCAAAACCCCAACCTTGGCCAGTTCCACGCCCACATCACTGACGCCACCACGGGCAACGTTGTCTTTGAGCAGATGGCGGATGTGCCGCTGCGTCCGGCCTCTACTACCAAGGTGCTCACGGCGGCGGCAGCACTGTATGAGTTGGGGCCGAACGACACGCTGACCACCACCGTCTACAGGGATGGGGATGCTGTGTATATCAAGGCCACGGGGGATGTGTGGTTGGGGCAGGAAGGGGTGGACGTGGTGGCGTCGATAAGCAAGGGGGCTCACGCTGTGTATGTGGATACCTCCCGGTGGGCGGGGTTGCCGGAGCTGTTGCCGGGCTGGGATGAGCTGGATATTGATGGTGGCTATGTGGCGCCGCTGCAGCCGCTGATGCTCAACGGTGGGCGAGGGCTGGAGCACGAGACTGGCGATGTGCCGCGCTCGCACACCCCGGCACTGGACGTGGCGCAGGCCGTGGCGGACCAGGTAGGTGCCGGAGAGGTTGGTGTGGCCCCGGTGCCGGAGGGGGCGCAGGAGGTTGGGGCGGTTCAGTCGCCGACGCTGGTGGAGCGCATGGAGATGATGATGAAGCGCTCCGACAACGTGTATGCCGAGGCGATCGCCCGTGAGCTTCAGGAGCATACCGGCAAGGACCCACTGACCGTGCTTGCGGAGCGCGGATACAACACCGCCGGCTGTGTGATCGAAGACGGCTCCGGCCTTTCCACCTTGAACCTGATCACCCCGCGGCTGTTGGACGAGATTCTTGCGGACGCCGCGATGAACACCCCGCTTCGCACGCTGCTGGCAACCCTGCCCGTGGCTGCTGGCGAAGGCACCTTGATCGACCGCTACGGGGATCTGGATGGGCGTGGCTGGGTGCGCGCGAAAACCGGCACGCTTGGTGACACCTCGGGACTTGCCGGCACGGTGACCAGCGTCAACGGCAACGTGTACACGTTTGCGTTCCTCTCCAACGGCTCCAACATCCTGGACGCGCGCCGGGCGATGGATGAGATGGCATCGATCCTGCGGGAGTACTGATGGCTGAGCCTTTCTGGCCGCGCAAGAGCCCGCACTTTCTTGCTTGCCGACGCGCCGTGCGCCTGTGTTGGCAAACGTCCCATGGCGGGGATACTGGCGGCCCTGTTGTGATCGGCCTTTCGGGTGGGCCGGATTCGTTGGCGCTGGTGGCTGCGGCTCTTGCGGAGGGCGTTCCGGTGTTGGCCGTGGTGGTCAACCACAACCTGCAGGAGGGATCTGCGCAGATTGCTGGTGAGGCTGCGGTGCAGGCGCGGGCGCTTGGGGCGTCGACAAGAATCGTGCACGTGGACGTGGATGTGGAGCGTGGCGGCAGCGTGGAGGCGGCGGCGAGGCAGGCTCGCTACGCTGCGCTGTTCGAGGTAGCCGCGGAAGCTGCGGGTGATCGGGCTGAAGTCTGGGTGGCCCACACCGCGGATGATCAGGCGGAGACCCTGCTGCTGGGCGCCTTGCGCGGCAACCCGTCTGGCATGCTGCAGCGCAGCGGCAACCTGGTGCGCCCCTTTCTCTACCTGCGCCGCGCCGATACGGTTGGCGCCTGTACAGAGCTGCACCTACATCCGTGGCACGACCCGATGAACGAGGACCCGGCGTTTCGGCGCGTTGCCATGCGCACAGAGATCATCCCCGCGCTATCGGAGCTGCTTGGCGGCGACGCCGTCCCGGCGCTTGCCCGCACCGCGGACCGGATCGCGCAGAGCAACGAGGTTATCCGCGAGCTGGCTAGCGCCAGTACAGAGATGGACTGCGAGGAGCTGGCCGGGCTGCCCGCGGTGGTGAGGCGCTTTCGGATTCATGCGTGGCTCGTCGAAAAGCATGTGCACCCCAACGGTGCCCAACTCGACGCGATTGAGCGCCTTGTTACCCATTGGCGCGGCCAGGTTGGCGTGGAGTTGGCCGGTTCCCAGGCGGTAAAGCGTGAGGCTGGGCGGCTAGTTGTTGTGCCGTGTGGCCGTGAAGTGGCAAGATAGGCGGGGTTACAAGACAGGGAAGGGCACCCATGACTGAGCTGCATGACACCAAAGATTTCAACGTCCCGGCGAACCGCTACGGCGACGATGTGGAAGCGATCCTGATCTCGGAGGAGGTGCTGCAGGAGCGCATCCAGGAGCTCGCCGACAAGGTGAGCGAGAAGTATAAGGATTCCGCAGAGGACCTGATTTTGGTGTGCGTGCTCAAGGGCGCGGTCTTCTTCCTTACGGACTTTGCGCGCAAGCTGTCCATCCCGTGCGAGATGGAGTTCATGGCCGTGTCTTCCTACGGCAACTCCACCACTAGCTCTGGTGTGGTGCGCATTCTGAAGGATCTGGATAAGGAGATCGCCGGCCGCGACGTGTTGGTGGTTGAGGACATCATTGACTCTGGCCTGACGTTGAGCTGGCTGTTGAAGAACTTGTCTGGCCGCAACCCGAAGAGCCTTGAGGTGATCACGCTGCTGCGTAAGCCTGAAGTGCAGACCGCCAAGATTGACTTGATGGATGTGGGCTTTGACATTCCGAATGAGTTTGTCATTGGCTACGGCTTGGATTACGCGGAGCGTTACCGTGACTTGCCGTATGTGGGTACGTTGCACCCGCGGGTGTACTCGGATGCGTCTGAGGGTTAAAGCCTAGAAGCTAGTTAGATTTCACGGATTACATGAGCAAAAATCAAAATGTTTTGCGGTGGGGCCTGATTGGCGCCACCGCCCTCATCGTCCTGTACCTGCTTACGCTGATTGGGGACGATTCCCGCGCCTACCAGCCGGTTGACACTTCCGTTGCGCTTGAGCAGCTGGAGAAGGGCAACGCCAAGGAGGTGCAGATTGATGATCGGGAGCAGCGCGTCCGGATTGAGCTGAAAGAGCCCATTACTGTCGACGAACGCGAGAACGTCGAAGCCGTCTCCACCCAGTACCCGGCGCGTACTACTCCAACGATCTTTGATGCGGTGAAGGCCTCTGGCGCCGACAGCTTTAAGACGAATGTGACGCAGGAATCCTTCCTGATGTCCATGTTGGGCTTTATGCTGCCGATGGTTCTGATCTTCGGCTTGCTGATGTATCTGATGTATCGCATGCAGGCCGGTGGCGGCATGTTTGGCATCGGAGGGTCCAAGGCGAAGAAGCTGGATAAGGACAACCCGACGAATACGTTTGCGGACGTGGCTGGTGCCGATGAGGCGGTGGATGAGCTGCAGGAGGTTGTGGATTTCCTGACGGATCCCACGATTTATGAGCAGCTGGGTGCCAAGATCCCGCGAGGCGTGCTGCTGTACGGCCCGCCGGGTACCGGTAAGACGTTGCTGGCGCGTGCCGTTGCCGGTGAGGCTGGTGTGCCGTTTTACTCCATCTCTGGTTCTGATTTTGTGGAGATGTTCGTGGGCGTGGGTGCCTCGCGGGTGCGTGACCTGTTTAAGCAGGCTCGTGAGAACGCGCCGTGCATCATCTTTGTGGACGAGATTGATGCCGTTGGCCGCCAGCGTGGCTCCGGCATGGGCGGCGGCCACGATGAGCGCGAACAGACGCTGAACCAGTTGCTGGTTGAGATGGACGGCTTTGATGGCCGCGAGGGTGTCATCCTGATCGCGGCGACGAACCGTCCGGACATTCTGGATCCGGCGCTTCTGCGCCCGGGCCGCTTCGACCGTCAGATTCCGGTAACCAACCCGGACATGACGGGTCGCGCGAAGATTTTGAAGGTGCACGCCAAGGGCAAGCCGTTGGCCAAGGATGTGGACTTGGATGCGTTGGCGAAGCGCACCGCCGGCATGAGTGGAGCGGACCTTGCGAACGTGCTGAATGAGGCGGCGCTTCTGACGGCGCGCATCGGTGGCAACGTGATCACCCCGGACGCGTTGGAGGAGGCTACGGACCGTGTGATTGGTGGTCCGCGCCGCTCCACGAAGATCATCTCGGAGCACGAGAAGAAGGTCACCGCCTACCACGAGGGCGGCCACACGCTGGCTGCTTGGGCGCTGAAGGATATTGAGCGCGTGTATAAGGTGACCATCCTGCAGCGTGGCAACACCGGTGGCTTTGCCATGACTGCGGATGAAGACGATAAGGGCATGTACAACCGTGACGAGTTGTTTGCCCGCATGGTGTTTGCCATGGGTGGCCGAAGCGCCGAGGAGCTGGTGTTTGGCACGCCGACTACGGGTGCCTCCAACGACATTGAGCAGGCCACCAAGATCGCGCGCGCCATGGTTACGGAGTACGGCATGTCCTCGGTGCTTGGCACGGTGAAGTACGGCGAGGCCCAGGGTGATCCGTTCTCTGGCCGCGGCGCCGGCGCCAGCTTGGAGTACTCCCCGGCGGTTGCAGAAACTATTGATAGGGAGATGCATGAGCTTCTCGACGCCGCGCATGAAACCGCCTACTCCATCCTGTCGAAGTACCGCGATGAGCTGGACACGCTGGTGACCAAGCTGCTGGAGAAGGAGACGCTGCGCCGCCCTGATCTGGAGGCGATTTTTGACACCATCGAGCCGGAGCGCCCCGAGCTTCCGGCGCATGACGTCCGCTTTGTCCGCCAGCCGGGCCGAGAACCGGTGAAGACTCCGGTGGAGCTGGCCAAGGAACGTGGCGAGGAGCCGCCGAAGCGTTTCTCTATTTTGGAGGCGTCGAGGCAGACTCGTGAGCGTCGTCGTCGTGAACGTGAAGCGATGGGTGGGCCGAAGCATGCGAAGCCGGGTTCCTCGCGTTGGCAGCCGGGCCAGTCGGGCCAGCCGGGCCAGTCGGGCCAGTCGAGCCAACCGGGCCAGCCGCAGTACGGTGGCCCGACCCCACCGCCGGGGTGGACCTATCCCGGCCAACAGCAGGCACCGGAGGTTTCGGGGCGGCGGCAGGATGGGGGGCGTGGGGGCGTCGATAAGCAAGAGGCCCCAACGGAGGAGATTGGCTTCCGCCTGCCCGAACACGAACAGCCAGACCACCCGGAGGAGAAGTAGCATGGGGACGTTTGATCGCGAGCGCGCCGAAGCCGCGGTGCGTGAACTGCTGATTGCGGTGGGTGAGGACCCGGACCGCGAGGGTCTTGTGGAGACCCCGGCGCGTGTGGCGCGGGCCTACGAGGAGGTTTTTGCCGGCCTGCACCAGGATCCGACGACGCAGCTGGAGAAGACGTTTTCTGAAAACCACCGCGAGCTGGTGCTGGTGCGTGACATCCCGATCTACTCCACGTGTGAGCACCACCTGGTGCCGTTTTACGGCAAGGCGCACATTGGCTACATTCCGGGCAAGGACGGCAAGGTCACGGGCCTGTCCAAGCTCGCACGCCTGGCGGATCTGTACGCGAAGCGCCCGCAGGTCCAAGAGCGCCTGACCGCGCAGATTGCAGACGCGCTGGTGGAGAAACTCGACGCCTCTGCCGTGATTGTGGTCATTGAGTGCGAGCACCTGTGCATGGCTATGCGCGGCATTCGTAAACCGGGCGCGGTGACCACCACCAGTGCGGTGCGTGGCGGGTTCCAGAACAATGCGGCCTCGCGCGCAGAGGTCATGAGCCTGATTAGGAGCTAGCTTGTGACTGTTCAACGTCACGTCACCCTTGCAGACATCACTGCGCCGGGGCGCACCACCGTGATGGGGATTGTGAATGTCACGGAGGATTCCTTCTCGGACGGCGGGCAGTTCCTCGCCCCTGAGGCCGCGCTTGCGCATGCGCGTGAGTTGGTGGCGCAGGGGGCTGACATTATCGACGTCGGCGCCGAATCCACCCGCCCCGGCGCCGTGCGTGTGCCCGCCGAGGTGGAAGCCCAGCGCGTGCGCGAGGTGATCTCGCTGCTGAGCCAGGAGGGGATCAAAACCTCCGTGGACACCATGCGCGCCGCCACCGCCCTGGCCGCCGCTGAGGCCGGCACGCACCTGATCAATGACGTCTCCGGTGGCCTGGCAGATCCGGACATGTACCGGGTGATGGCGGAC
The DNA here is from genome assembly GCF_016728505.1 of Corynebacterium riegelii. Lineage (GTDB taxonomy): Bacteria > Actinomycetota > Actinomycetes > Mycobacteriales > Mycobacteriaceae > Corynebacterium > Corynebacterium riegelii. The sequence goes on along the minus strand of NZ_CP068159.1, from coordinate 232,558 downwards.
ACCGGCCTGCCGGTGTGTTTGATGCACTGGCGCGCGGCCCGCTTCGAAAGTGCCTCGGGTGCCGCCGACCACGGCGGAGACGTGGTGCGCGACGTACACGAGGTGCTCAAGCAGGTCACCGACAACGCGATCGCCGCGGGCGTTGATCCGGCGCAGATCACGGTGGACCCGGGCCTGGGCTTTGCCAAGACCGCGGAGGACAACTGGGCGTTGCTGCATGCGCTGCCGGAGTTCATTGCGGGTGACTATCCGGTGTTGGTGGGGGCGTCACGAAAGCGGTTCCTCACCGCCATTCGTGCAGATCGCGGCCTGCAGCACGGGCCGGTAGACGCCGACCCGGCCACCGCCGCCGTGACCGCACTGTCCGCGCACCTGGGGGCGTGGTGTGTGCGCGTGCACGAGGTGGCGGTGTCGCGGGATGCGGTGGATGTTGCTGCAGCTTGGCAGCGCGGTGCTAAGCAGGAAGATCAAGCTTATGGCTGACCGGATTGAGCTCAAAGGCCTGACGTTCCACGCCAACCACGGCGTGTTGGCACACGAAACCGAGTTTGGCCAGGCGTTTTCCTTAGACATCACCTGCTGGTTGGAGTTTTCAGAGGCCGCGCGTGACGACGACCTAACGAAAACCGTCAACTACGCCGAACTCGCCGAGACCGCACTGGCCATTGCCACCGGCACGCCGCGCCAGTTGATTGAGACCGTGGTGGTGGAGATCGCAGAGACCGCCATGCGCACCTACGAGGTGCTGCACGCCATCGAGGTCACCCTGCACAAGCCGCACGCGCCGATCCCCGCGGTGTTCGAGGACGTTGCCGTGGTTGCACGCCGCTCCCGGAAACGGATGTGAGCCCCATGCGCGCAGTGCTATCCGCCGGATCAAACATGGGTGATGCGCGTGCACACCTGCGCGCGGTTGTTGATGAGTTTGCAGGCGAGCTCGTTGCCGCGAGCTCTATCTACGCCACCGCGCCCTGGGGCAAAACCGACCAGCCGGACTTTCTCAACCAGAGCCTGCTGGTGGAGGTTGACCAAACCCCGCTTGAGCTTTTGCAGCGCTGCCAGCGCCTGGAAAACGACGCCCAGCGCGTCCGCGAGGAACGCTGGGGGCCGCGCACCCTGGACGTGGACATCATCTGGATCGAGGGCTACACCTCCGACGACCCGGTGCTCACCGTCCCGCATCCGCGCGCTCATTTACGACGCTTCGTTCTCCAACCGTGGTTGGAAATTGATTCGGATGGGGAGTTGCACGGGGCGCACATAAGCGAACTGCTCCAAGGCCTGGAAGAGCAAGGGGTGCGCAAACTGTGAAGCGGACCTCGATTGCGGGCCTGTTCGGTGCGGCGCTGTTTACCGCGGCCGCGGCGCTGATTCTGGTGCGCCGATTCTATGGCCTGCTGGAGTCTTTGAGCCTGGTTGTGCCCATGAGCTTGTGGATTGTGGCGCTGGCCTGCGGGTTCTTTGCGTGGGTGGTGAAGAAGCGCCGCGAAGACGGACAGGTGGGCCTTGATCGCAGCCAGATCAACCCGATGATGGTGGCCAACCTGATGCTGCTGGGCAAGGCGAGCGCGTGGACCGGGGCCGTCTTCGGCGGGGCGTACGTGGGCGCGCTGGTGTACGTGGTGCCCAAGCTTTCGGTGTTGACGGCGGCGGCGCAGGACTTTCCGTCGCTACTGTCGGGGGCTTTGGGCGGGCTGGCGCTTGCGGTGGCTGGTGTAGTGCTGGAACGGGCTTGTGAGGTGTCGCCACCTTCACAAGGAGAGCAAGCCAGCTAAGGTAAACGACATGACTGACCACAGCACCGAACGCAGCCCGAAAAGCAGTTCCGGAAACCTTTGGGTTGTTGTCCCGTTTGTGCTTGCCGTCATTGGCACCGTGGTCATGCTGTTTACAAACTCCGCCAACGCGCTGAAAATCGCGCTGATCTTCGCACTGTGGGCGGCGGTTGCAGGAATTATGGTGATTGACCGGACGCGTCGTGACCGCGACGCCGCCCTGGCCACCGCCGCCACCCGCGAAGCCGAGCTTGCGCAGGCCCGCAGCCAGCTCGAAGCCCAGGCAGAGGAGCACGCAACCGCCCAGGCAACCGGCCAGGTGCCCGCAACCGTCACCGGTTCTGCCGAGGCGCACCTGCAGGCATCCGATCTGGCCGTGCTGCGTGAGTTGCAGGAGGAGATCAAGGCGCTTCGCTCCCAACTGGAGGAGCTGCGCGGCCAAGTCTTCGAGTACGAGCCGGCCGCGGTGCGCGCCTCTGCACGCCGCATCCAGGAGATCGAGGAGCCGAAACCGGCGGAGCCTGTTGCGCCGTCTGCACCGGCGGAGCCTGTTGAGCCTGCTGCTCCTGTTGCTTCGCGACCGGGCCCGTCGAGCGATGAGACCACCCGCATTGCCAAGGTCAACGTGCCGGAAGAACCCCGCGAGCAGGTCCGCGCGCAGCGCACCCGCCCGGCAGGCGCACCGTCGGCCGCAGCGATTTCTGGCCGCATCGGCCAGCAGCCGACCTACGAGCACCCGAACCCGCTGTCCACACTGATCAGCGAGCGCACCCGCGAACAAGAGGCTGCACAAGAAGCTGTGCAGCCGGAGCCGGTGGTCAAGCCGGTGCCGACCCCGGAGCCGGAGCCAACCCCGGAACCCGTACAGCCCGAGCCCGAGCCGCAGCAGGAACCGGAAGTACAGCAGGAACCGGAAGTACAGCCCGAGCCGCAGCCTCAGCAGGAGGAGGCGCCGCGTAGGGGTGGGCGTAGGCGTCGTGACGAGCACGCGAACGCCATCTCCGTTGCCGAACTTCTGGCCCGCCGCGCCCAGAACGCCCAGAGCGAGCAGAACAAACCAGAGCAGGACAGCTAGCCCGTGCCGCCTCGTTTAGTGGTCGGTTCCGTTTTCGGCCACACCCCGTTAACGCACGCGTTGGAGCGCGCCGGGCACACCATCATCCCGATCGATGCAGACGATGATCCGGGCGCCATTGTGCATGTTGACCTTGTGGTTTTGGATGGTGGGGTGGGTCAGGTGCGGTGGGGCGTCGAGAAGCTTGAAGCTCACGCGCGGCCGCAGCAGATGTTTTTGCACACCGCGCTGGAGGCTGGGGCGCAGCTGTTGGATGATGTGGAGACCGCTCATTCGATTGTGATGTGTGCGCACAATGTGTTCGGCGATGTGTGGGTGACGTCCGCGGCCGATGAGCTGGGTGAATCCGTCCTTGGGTTGCTGGTTGCGGAGCTCGGCGGCATCAACATCCCCATCGCGGACACGGCGCGCCCCGCCCTTGTTGCGGCGCAGCGCCTGCGGGCTTTGGAGCACATTTTGCGTATCGACGCCCACGCTCTGACCACCACCGCCTCCCCCGACATTGCCGCTTTGGAGGAGCAGTTTTTTAGCGCCCCACGCGGCCCGCTCGAAGACTTAACCCCCACTGAGCTGGACCGGATCGCCGACGCGATCGCGGACCCGGGGGTGCGGAGGTTGTACGTGGACGTGGAGCGCAGATACGCTGAGCAGGCCCAAGCCACCGACGCGGAGCTGTGGGCGTACGCGAAATACGAGGGAACAATATAAATGGCGTTTGAACCAGGTCAGGCCGTAGTAGTCACCGATGAGGCGCATCTGGCGCAGTACGGGCGCGCGTTTCGCAAGATTGGTAAGAAGATCGCGCTGGTGGTGATCAACAGTGACGTCACCGGCGCGCACGTTGAGCTGATCCGCGCGGCCAAATCGCTGCTTGGCGCGTACACGTTTGTGGTGTTCCGCGGGGCGGAAGTGCCCGAGGCATTTGCGCGCGAGGAGGTGGACGTGGTGTTCCACGGCCCGCTTGCCGCCGAGGTTGCGGTTGCTACCGGCCTTGATCACCTGGAGCCGGCCGATGAGGTGGCGCGTGAGGTTGCCGCGATCTTGGCGGCGATCAACCTTTGCCACGCCACCGATTTGGTGATGGGGGAGAAGGACTTCGAGCTGTTGGTTGCCGTGCAGCGCGCCGTGTCGGCCCTGCGTATGGAGGTGCTCTTGCACTCCCTGCCCACCGTCCGCCACCCGGATGGCCTTGCCATCAGCGTGCGCAATGGGCTTTTGCTTAGCGACGCCCACCGCGAAGCCGCCCTCGCACTTTCCGCAGCCTTAACCGCCGGAGCCCATGCGGCGGAACACGGTGCGGACGTGGTGTTGGAGACCGCCCGCGGTATCTTTGCAGCCGCCGGTGTGGAGCCTGTCTACCTGGAGCTTCGTGATCTTGGTTTCCGACCCGCCCCCGAAACCGGCGACGTCCGCCTGCTCGCCGCCATCGACGTGGACGGCGTGCACCTGATTGACAACGTCGGCCTGCCGTTGGGCGTGGGCTTCAAGTACGCCGGCCAGGAGTAGTGGTTGGGCGTAGGTGGCTGGGCGTAGGTGGCTGGGCGTAGGTAGTGCTGGGGTGCGCTACACTCGCTTGCATGTCTGCGCCCCAACTCGCCGCACTGCTGAATGAACGCTACGGCTTCGCGTTTGCCGCCGACCGGATTGTGGAGGTCGGCCGCACGAGTGGCTCCACGCTGTATGAGGCGAGCAATGACGAGGGGGCTGCGGTCCAGGTTGAGCTGTTTGATACCGCGGAGGTGCGCGGCATTGGTGGCGACGTAGATTCGTTGGACGCCGAGCTGGAGAAAATCGCAGCACCCGGCGCGTTTCGCCCCCGCCATGCGGGCGTGACCGAGGACGGTCAGTTTTACGTGCTGCGTGAGGCAACCGTCGGTACGCCGCTGCGCGACCTGATCCTGGAGAAGCACGACGCGGGCCAGACCTTCACCAACGAGGAGGCGCGCGACCTGCTGACCGCTGCCGCCGAGGCCGTTGACGCCTACAACGCAGCTGGCTACCCGGGCTTTTTGGCGCGTTCCATCAACGCGGACCAGCTGCTGGTGCAGCCGTCGTGGTCTGACGTGCCGGTCAAGCTTGCGCTTGTGGGGCCGAGCGTTGACCTGGCGGCCACCGAGGACAACCTGCACGATTTTTGGAACGTGGTTGCCCAGGTGACCAGCCAGCCGGTGGATGAACAGGCGGCGGCCCGCCACGCCACCGCGGCGGGTTACCTGCAGGAGGTCACCTCGGTTGAGAAGCCTGAATCCTCTGAGCTGCCGGCGGAGGCGTCCGCTGCCGTGGCGCCGCGCCCGCAGGATGGTTACCGCAAGCCGCCGGAGCCGTACCCGTCTGGCTACACGCCGCCGTCGAAACCCGTAAACGCGCAGCGCAACCCGTGGCCGTGGGTTATTGGTGCGTTGGCTGCGGCGCTTGTGGTCATGCTGGTGGCGTGGTTTGTTACCACGCAGCGTGGCCAGGAGTGGACCGCGGCGGAGCAGGAGATTGCGCAGGCGTACCCGGGGGTCGTCGCAAAGAAAGGCGGCAAGCGCGGCTGGCAGGGGCTGGAGTGTGAGTCTGCCGCACCCGATGCCGGCCAGGAGGCCAAGATCCGCTGTGCGGGTGAGGAGCTGGGTGTTTCGGTGGCGAAGTACCCAACCCAGGCCGCGCGTGACCAGGACTTGCCGGGCGAGGAGTACGCGACCGTGCTGGGCTCCGGCGAGTGCATGATTGCGGACTATGAGATTCCGGAGGCCTACCCGCAGGCGTTTGCGATGGCGCCGTATGACAAGGGTCAATTCCTGATTGTTGTGAACGGCTACCAGGCGGAAGAGATGCGTCTGGATCTGCCGGTGTGTGAGTAATCGCTGCGGGCGACTAGCATGGTCATCCGTGACTAAGCAGACGACTTCGCAAGCAGAGCAACCAGTAAACGGCCAAGACCTTTCGGAGCAGCAGCGCATCCGCCGCGCCAAGCGCCAGAAGCTGATTGATGAGGGCCGTGAGGCCTACCCCGTTGAGGTGCAGCGCACCACGAGCCTGCGTGATTTGCGCGCGAAGTACCAGGTCGTGCCCGAGGGGGAGGGCGATGGCGTGACCCGCCTGGAGGCTGGCCAGGAGACCCAGGACGTGGTGTCGGTTGCCGGCCGCGTTATGTTCCAGCGCAACACCGGCAAGCTGTGCTTTGCCACCCTGCAGGAGGGTGACGGTACGCAGCTGCAGGTCATGCTGTCGCTTGCAGAGGTTGGCGAGGACGCGCTGGCCAGCTGGAAGGCAGACACAGACCTGGGCGACATTGTTTCGGTAACCGGGCGCATTATTGCTTCTCGACGCGGCGAGCTCTCCGTCCAGGCACAGTCCTGGCACATGGCGTCGAAGGCGCTTCGCCCGCTGCCGGTGGCCTTTGCGGACATGAATGAAGAGCAGCGTGTGCGCCACCGCTACACGGACTTGATCATGCGCGAGGCTGCCCGCAACAACGCGATGACCCGCATCAAGGTGATCGCTGCTGTGCGTAAGTTCCTCACGGGCCACGACTTTGTTGAGGTGGAGACGCCGATGCTGCAGACGCTGCACGGCGGCGCTGCCGCTCGCCCGTTCATCACGCGTTCCAACGCGTTGGATATGGACCTTTACCTGCGCATCGCGCCGGAGCTGTACCTGAAGCGTTGCGTTGTTGGTGGCATTGAGCGTGTCTTTGAGCTCAACCGCAACTTCCGCAACGAGGGCATTGACTCCTCGCACTCGCCGGAGTTCACCATGCTGGAGACCTACCAGGCGTGGGGCACCTACAAGGACGGTGCGAAGACCATGAAGGATCTTGTGCAGTTCTGTGCGCAGGAGGTCTTCGGCTCCACGACGGTCACGCTTGCCGACGGCACCGAGTACGACCTCGGCGGCGAGTGGAAGGTCATGGAAATGTACCCCTCTTTGAACGAGGCTTTGCAGCGCCAGTTCCCGGGCCAGCCCGAGGTGACCGTGGATTCCTCCGTTGAGGAGCTCATGGGCATTGCTGAGGTTATTGGTCTGAAGGTGCCGAAGGATGAGGGCTGGCTGCACGGCAAGCTTGTCGAGGAAATCTGGGAGCACCTCTGCTCCGACCAGCTCTACGAGCCGACGTTCGTGATCAACTTCCCGGTAGAGACCTCGCCGCTGACCCGCGACCACCGCGAGCAGCGCGGCGTGACCGAGAAGTTCGACCTTTACGTCCGCGGCTTCGAGCTGGCCACTGGCTACTCCGAGCTGGTTGACCCGGTGATCCAGCGCGAGCGTTTCGAGGACCAGGCACGCCTTGCCGCCCACGGCGACGAAGAGGCCATGGTGCTTGATGAGAACTTCTTGGCCGCCATGGAGCAGGGCATGCCACCGACCGCCGGCTGCGGCATGGGCGTGGACCGCCTGCTGATGGCCCTGACCGGCCTGGGCATCCGCGAGACCGTGCTCTTCCCGCTGGTCAAGCCGGAAGCGAACTAGAAGCGAACTAGAATCCAACTAGAAGCAAACTCGGTTTTGCTCGCGCGGAGCCCGGCTTTTGTGTCTCGGCCTGGGGTTTTGTAAATGTCGTCTAGCAGGCTGCGTGTACTGCTAGACGACATTGTATTTTCGCCCCTTTTCGCCAAAACGCGACCTGCGGAAACAGCGGGGAAAAGTTTTATCGTCTAGCAGCATCTCGCATACTGCTAGACCACATTGCAAAAGAAGCAGCGCGGGCCGTCCTGGCGTGCGTGCGTTAGGATTCGCGCATGCGCTCTCACGGGATCTTTACGTTCGTCGCCGCCGCTGGGCTGGCTGCCGGCCTAGTGGCGTGCACACCCACAGTAGTGCAGGAGATCGCGGAGCCGACCCCGCTGTTCACCTCCGTGGAGGACTCGCCAGTGGAGTCCTCCACAGAAGCGCCAGCAGAAACCCCAGCAGAAACGCCAACAGAACAGCCGACATCCCCGCCGGTGTGCGACAACGCGTTGCTGCCCACGAACTCGGTAGGCATGCAGCACAAGTTCTTCGATTGTGAGGGTGGTTTTGCGTACGCGGGTGTGCCGTCGTCAGACGAGTTCAGCTTCCTGCGGTGGGATGGCAACCAGTGGGGGCCTTTGCTTGCCGACGGCCACGTCGAAGACACCAAATGGGGCGAAGCCCCCTGCTGGGACACTGCACACATGCGTGACATTGGGGTGCCGGAGACCATCTTGGTGAAGATGCGCAAGTGTCCAAGCGGTAAGACCGGTTTTGATGAGTTCTTTGAAACCGCGCCGAAGGGGGACCCGTCGAGTCCGTACATCACGCTGGTCAATCTTGGTGAGGCCGGTGAGGCCGCCAGCTACCCCGCCTGCGATGGCCGCAACATTCTGATCCTGGATTCGGTGATTGACAATGAGCCGGATACTGCGCACAGGATTGCAAGGCAGGTGTTGGCGGTGCACCCGTCGGGTAGGAGTGTGAAGTTTACGGTGCCGGGGCGGTGTGCGTCGTTACGCGGGCAGCTCGACGGGGACGATATTTACCCGGTGTATCTGGACTTTTTGTCCGATGTTGATGAGATGTGCCGGGCGAAGGCGCAGTACGGTGGTAATGGTCGCGTGTTGGTAGACCGCGCTGAGTACTTTGATCCCTGTTAGGGATGAACCGTGAGGATTGGATGATGGCCCACTACAACCTGTATGACTCGCTTCGTCTTGATCGGGCGAAAGACCCGGCCGCGTTGGCCCAGGAGATTGACCAGCGGATTCAGTCTGGCAACACGTGGAACCCGGGCGGGTTGGAGGAGTTGCAGGTGGCGCGTGCGGTGCTGGGAGATCCTTATCGACGTTCAGCGTACGACCAACGTTTAAACGACCCGAACGCGCCGGCGATGACGCCGGATTCCCTGCGCCAGCTGGCCCACATGAACATAGGTGGGGGCATGGATTCGGGGATGGATTCGGGCGTGGAATCGGGCGTGACTGCATCACGGCCTGCGCAGAAACCGGCAGAGAAACCTGCAGTCGCTGAGCCGTTGACGGGCCGGCCGTATCAGTATGGGCCGAGTAGGCAGACGTCGTCGATCCAGCAGCCAGCAACACAAGTACCGCAGCAGCAGAAGTACCCGACGGAGCCGATCCCGAAGGTGGAGGAAGGCCAAGCGTCTGACAAGAAGAAGCGCCCGGTGTGGCCGATCGCTGCTGCGGCGGTGGCCCTGGTTGCGATTGTGGGCGGCGGCTTGTGGTGGTTCGCGGGCCGGGACACTGCACAGGGCTCGCCGTGGGAGCAGCCGTACGCGATGGTTGCGGAGGACTTTCCGCAGATCATCGCCGCCAACGATGGCGGCCGCGGCATCGACGGCTTGCCGTGTTCCTCGCGTGAGCTCAGCAATGGTGAGACGGCGAAGATCCGCTGCGCCAACGACAAGCTTGGCATCACGGTGATCCAGTACGCCTCGGAGGCAGAGCGCGACACAGCGATCCCGGCTAGCGAGCCAGTGGAGCACTACGGCAACGAGACCTGCGAGTTCACCTCCGCCGAGATCCCCGATCAGTCTTTCGAGGCCTATTACATGGCGCCGAACAGTCACTGGAGTAACTATCTGATTTTGGTCAACGGCGAGGGCGCGGCAGACCTGCGCGTGCGTCTGCCCATCTGTTAGCAGCCGAGAGAAACCATGGTTACGCTGCGCGGCATCGGTGTCTGTCCGGGGTTTGTGACGGCGCCGGTTGTGCGGGTGTCGCAGCCGGTGGGCGTGGATCCAAACGAGCCTCCTTCGACGGACCCGCAAACCGACGGCCAGCGGATTCGTGAGACCTTGGAGGCGGTTGCGGCGTCGGTGAGGGCGGTAGGGGACGGGCCGCACACAAGCATGCTCGAAGCTACCGCAGCCTTGGCCACGGACCGGGCGCTGGTCAAGGCGATTGACAAGGAGCTGGCGAGCGGCGCAGGTGTCACCGCCGCTGTGGCAGGTGCCGTGGAGGTGTACGCGCAAAAGCTGCGTAAGCTGGGCGGATACTTCGCGGAGCGGGTGGTGGATCTTTACGACATTCGGGATCGTGCGATCGCACGCCTCCAAGGTCTGCCGGAGCCGGGGGCGCCGCATCTTGATCGCCCGAGCATCATCGTTGCGTACGATTTGGCGCCGTCGCAGACCGCCGCGCTGGATCCGGCGCTGGTCGCGGGCATTGTCACCGAGGCAGGTGGGCCGACCTCCCACACGGCGATCCTCGCGGCCCAGCTCGGGATTCCTGCGGTGGTGCAGGTCAGGGGCATTTTGCTTACCGACGCCCACCGCATCTCCCTCCACGCCACCACCGGCGAAGTGCACGTCAACCCCACACCCGCGGAAGCCGCTGGCTTGGAGGCAGCCGCGCGGGAGGCAGCCGCGGCTGAGGAAGCAGCGGCTGGGGTTGCAGCGGTTGCAGCCGGGCCGGGCAGCATTTCCGGCCAGATTCGAAACGGCCAGACCAGCGACGGCCACCCGGTGAAGCTCATGGCCAACATCGGCAGCGCTGCGGAGATGGAAGGGCTCGACGCGGAGGGCGTGGGGCTTTTCCGGACGGAGTTTCTCTTCCTGGATCGCGATGACGCGCCGGGCCTGCAAGAGCAGACCGATCAGTACGTTGCTGTGTTGAAAGCGGCGGCCGGGCGCCGGGTGGTCGTGCGCACGTTGGACGCGGGGGCGGACAAGCCGCTGCGGTTCGTGCCCACGCCAGCGCCTGGGCAAGCGCCCATGCCAGCGCCTGGGCAAGCGCCTCCACAGGCAGAGGCAAACCCGGCGCTCGGGGTGCGGGGAATCCGCATGTCGCAGCGGTACCCGGAGCTTATGGACACCCAGCTTGAGGCGCTTGCGAACGCCGCCGAACAGGTTCCAGGTTCGGAGCTGTGGGTGATGGCGCCGATGGTGGTGTCGGCAGATGAGGCCCGCTGGTTCGCGCAGCGCGCCCGCGCCCACGGGCTGCCCAACGTGGGCGTGATGATTGAAACTCCGGCGGCTGCGATCATGGCCGAGGAGATCCTGGAGGAGGTGGATTTCGCCTCTATTGGCACCAATGACCTGGCGCAATACGTGATGGCAGCCGACAGGATGCATGGCGAACTCGGCGCGTTGCAGGACCCGTGGCAGCCGGCGGTGCTGAGGATGGTTCGGGGGGTGGTGCGGGTGGGCGTCGTGAAGAAAAAGCCCATCGGGGTGTGCGGTGAGGCTGCGGGCGATCCGAAGCTTGCGAAGGTGTTGGTGGGGATGGGTGTGAGCTCCCTGTCCATGGCAAACGTGAAGATTCCGGCGGTGCACGCCGCGCTGCGCCAATGCAGTCTGGAGGAGTGTCAGCAGGCGGCTGCTGAATAAAAACCTGCCGCATACTTTCAAAATGAACAAAACGGTCTAGGGTTTTCCTCTAGAAACTGAACCAAGCTGTTCATTATGAAAGGATTGACCATGTCAGAAGCCACGCTTCCAATCATCTTCTACGCAAAGCTTGCCGCCGGAGATACGGAAGAAATGGACAGACTCCGCCAAGTTACCCACGAGATCGGGTTTTTCTACCTGGCGGACCACGGTGTGGACGAAGCGCTTCGCGACACCGTAATTAGCAAGTCCAAAGAGTTTTTCGCGCTACCGCTGGAGCAAAAGAACGAGATCTCCAACCTGAACAACCGCCACTACCGCGGCTACTCCTGCCTGGGGGATGAGCGCACGCAGAACAAAGTCGACTGGCGCGAGCAGCTGGATTACTCCTTCGACCTGCCTGCGCCCGATGAGGCGGAGTACAAAGAGCGCCCGTGGCGCGTGGTTGAGGGGCCGAACCCGTGGCCGGCGCAGGTGCCGGAGCTGAAGGGCGCCGTGAATGGTTACATCGAGCACCTCACGGGTGTTGCGCAGAACATTATTCGCGCGTGGTCGCAGGCGCTTGGCCAGGACCCAGGGGTGTTTGATGGGCAGTTTGCAAACCCGTTCCCGCTGCTGAAGCTGGTGCGTTACCCCGCGGTTGAGCACAACGAGGCCACCCAGGGTGTTGGCGCGCACAAGGATTCGGGCGTGATCACGCTGCTGTACATTGAGCCGGATTCCTCTGGCCTGCAGGTGGAGACGGACAACGGTTGGATTGACGTCCAACCCATCCCGAACACGTACGTGGTCAACATTGGTGAGCTGCTGGAACGCGCCACGGATGGCTATCTTGTGGCTACGCGCCACCGCGTCCTGCCTACGGCGAAGGGGTCGGAGCGCTACTCCTTCCCGTTTTTCCTGACGCCGAATCTTGACACGGTGCTGCCCACGCTTGAGCTGCCGGACTCGCGGGGTGTTGGCCAGGACATGCAGGGCCAGCAGATTTATGAGAACTCGGGCCTGAACACCTTGAAGTCCCGCTTGCGCGCGCATCCCGAGACCACAGCGAAATTCAACCAAGCTATTGCCGATCAATTCCAGGAGCTGTAAATGAGCCTTCTTGCTTTTCGACGCCACATCGCAACCGCCCTCACCACCACCGCCATCATCTTCACCACCGCGGCGTGTGCCTCTTCGCCTTCTGACTCGGCGGGGGAGGCAGCCGGTGACGGTGCTTCATCTGAGGCGCTGACTATCCTTGCCTCCCCGGTGCCGCACTTGGAGATTCTGGAGCACTTAGACGAGGTCAATGACTCGTTCACGCTGGATGTCAAGACCGTCACGGATGTGTCGGCGGCGAATATGGCTGTTGCTGATGGTTCGGCGGATGCGAACTTCTTCCAGCACGTGCCGTACCTGCGTGACTGGGAGGACCAGACCGGCAAGCAGCTGGTCAATTTGGCGGGCGTGCACTTGGAGCCGACGTCGATGTACTCGGAGAAGATCACTTCCGCGGACCAGATCCCGGACGGTGCGGACATTGTGGTGCCGTCGAGTCCGTCCAACCTCGCCCGTGGCTTGCTGCTGTTGGAGAAGAATGGGCTGATTACGTTGGATGCGGATTTGGATCCGGAGGCGGTGACGTCGATAAGCCTGCTGTCCATTAAGGACAACCCGCGCAACCTGAACATCGTGCCGGTGGAGGACCTGATGGTGCTGCAGTCGATTCGTGACACCAACGTCTACGGCGTCATCGCAGCGTCCTCACTTGCCCTGGAGTCCGGCTATGACCCGGTGGATGACGCGGTGCTGTCAGAGTCCCCGGAGAACAACCCCTACGTCAACGTGTTTGTGGCCAGCCAGGAGTCCGCGGATGATCCGCGCGTGAAGGCCGTGGCCGAGGCGTTGCAGTCTAAAGAAACTGCTGACTGGATCCGCGAGAAGTACGGCAACGCTGTGCTGCCGGTGAACTAAGGAACATGGGTGTTCGCTACGGGCGAACATTGCCATCTACCTGCGTAAATGCCCCACACTGTCCGAAATGCAGGGAAGAAGTGTGGGGCTTAGCCGTTATGGTGTGAGAACGACTATTTAGGGAATCTGTTTGAAGAAGGGGTCGCCACATGTTTGAGCGGTTTACTGATCGCGCTCGTCGCGTCATCGTTCTTGCCCAAGAGGAGGCGCGCGCGCTGAATCACAACTACATGGGCACCGAACACATCCTGCTTGGCCTGATTAAAGAGGGCGAGGGTGTTGCCGCCAAGGCTTTAGAGTCCATGGGCATCAATCTTGATGACGTACGCAATGAAGTCATCGAGATCATCGGCCACGGCACCCAGCCGGTTACCGGCCACATCCCGTTTACCCCGCGTGCCAAGAAGGTCCTGGAGCTCTCCCTGCGCGAGGGTCTGCAGATGGGGCACAAGTACATCGGTACTGAGTTCCTGCTGCTCGGCCTGATCCGTGAGGGCGAAGGCGTAGCGGCGCAGGTACTGATCAAGCTGGGCGCAGACCTGCCGCGTGTGCGCCAGCAGGTTATCCAGCTTTTGAGCGGCTACGAGGGCGGCGAGGCGCAGAACCCGGAGGCTCCGACCTCGGCGCCTGGTTCCCCGGCTGCTGCCGGCCCGGGCCCGCGTGGGCAGGGCGAGCGCTCCAACTCGCTGGTGCTTGACCAGTTTGGCCGCAACCTCACCGCAGCTGCCAAGGAAGGCAAGCTGGACCCGGTGGTGGGCCGTGACAAGGAAATTGAGCGCATCATGCAGGTGCTCTCCCGCCGCACGAAGAACAACCCGGTACTTATTGGTGAGCCGGGCGTGGGTAAGACCGCCGTTGTGGAGGGTTTGGCGCTCGACATTGCTAACGGCAAGGTCCCGGAGACCCTGCGCGATAAGCAGGTGTACTCCCTGGACCTGGGCTCTTTGGTTGCGGGCTCTCGTTACCGCGGTGACTTTGAGGAGCGCCTGAAGAAGGTGCTCAAGGAGATCAACCAGCGCGGCGACATCATCCTGTTTATTGATGAGATCCACACGCTTGTTGGCGCGGGTGCGGCGGAAGGTGCGATTGACGCGGCGTCGTTACTCAAGCCCAAGCTTGCCCGCGGTGAGCTGCAGACCATCGGTGCCACCACCCTGGATGAGTACCGTAAGCACATCGAGAAGGATGCGGCGCTGGAGCGTCGCTTCCAGCCGGTGCAGGTAGATGAGCCGTCGGTGGAAGACACCATCACCATTTTGAAGGGCCTGCGCGACCGCTACGAGGCGCACCACCGCGTGTCCTACACAGACGATGCGCTCAAGGCTGCGGCGAACCTGGCGGATCGCTACATCAATGACCGCTTCCTGCCGGATAAGGCCGTGGACCTGCTGGATGAGGCAGGTGCGCGCATGCGTATTAAGCGCATGACGGCGCCGGAGGGCCTGCGCGAGGTGGATGACCGCATCGCTGAGGTGCGCCGCGAGAAGGAAGCCGCGATTGACGCACAGGACTTTGAAAAGGCCGCTGGCCTGCGCGACACCGAGCGCAAGCTGGGCGAAGAGCGCGCGGAGAAGGAAAAGAAGTGGCGCTCCGATGACCTTGAGGATATCGCCGAGGTTGGCGAGGACCAGATTGCAGAGGTCCTGGCCAACTGGACCGGTATCCCGGTGTTCAAGCTGACTGAGTCCGAGTCCTCGCGCCTGCTGAACATGGAAGGCGAGCTGCACAAGCGCATCATCGGGCAGGACGAAGCGGTGCGTGCTGTGTCTCGTTCCATCCGCCGTACCCGTGCGGGCCTGAAAGACCCGAAGCGTCCGAGCGGTTCGTTCATCTTCGCCGGCCCGTCCGGTGTGGGTAAGACGGAGCTGTCCAAGGCGCTGGCTGAGTTCCTGTTCGGTGATGAGGATTCGCTGGTGCAGGTGGACATGGGTGAGTTCCATGACCGCTTCACCGCCTCGCGCCTCTTCGGTGCCCCTCCGGGGTACGTGGGTTACGAGGAGGGCGGCCAGCTCACCGAGAAGGTGCGCCGCAAGCCGTTCTCGGTCGTGCTTTTCGACGAAATCGAGAAAGCCCACAAGGAGATCTACAACACGCTGCTTCAGGTGCTGGAAGAAGGCCACGTCACCGACGGCCAGGGCCGCATGGTGGACTTCAAGAACACTGTGCTGATCTTCACCTCCAACCTGGGCACCGGCGACATCTCCAAGGCTGTGGGCTTGGGCTTTACCGGCAGCACGGCCACGGATGCGGATGCGCAGTACGAGCGCATGAAGAACAAGGTGCACGATGAGCTGAAGAAGCACTTCCGCCCCGAGTTCCTCAACCGCATTGATGAGATTGTGGTCTTCCGCCAGCTCACCCAGGAAGAGATTGTGCAGATGGTTGATCTGCTCATCGCCCGAGTGGACAAGAACCTGGCTGCTCAGGACATGGGCATCGAGCTTACGGACGCTGCGAAGAACCTCCTGGCCAAGCGCGGCTTCGACCCGGTGCTGGGTGCTCGTCCTTTGCGACGCACCATCCAACGCGAAGTCGAGGACATCCTGTCCGAGAAGATCCTCTTCGGCGAGATCGGTGCGGGTGAGATCATTACTGTCGACGTCGACGGCGACATCGAAGCCGACGAGAAGAGCGCAAAGCTGACGTTCACCCCGCGTCCGCGCCCGCTGCCGGCCGAGACGTTTGACGAGGCCGACATCGAGCTGGAGAGCGAAGTCCGCGAGATCGACCCGTCCCGCGTCGAGCCGGAGAGCCCGGCCTCTGAGTTCCCGGACGAGACTGACCAGGGCGGCGGGTTTGAGGATGAGCCGGCAGGCACCGTCCTAGACAAGGACCTGGACACGGACCTGAACACGGACCTGAACACGGACAACGCTGCTGACTTCGACAACGGCGAGGGCCACGACAACGGCACCGACGCCGACAACGGCACCGAAAACGGTGACTCCGATGGCAACAGTGACGGTGAGGATGGCGAAGACGGCCCGAGCGGCCGCGGCCCGATGGAGCCGGCCTAAGCGCCAGCCGGCCCAGCCGGTCTAACCTAACCAGCCGTAGCGCTAGAGCTGCGGCAGCTGCGGCAGCGGCGGGATCATCCCCAGCCACTGCTGCGGCACCATCGCCAACCACTCGCTGGGGATGAGGCCTAGGTTGTAGGCGGCCCAGCCGCCCAACCCGACAATCCCTGCCACCGCTGCGAGCACGCCGAGGGCAACGGCGGTCTGCTCCACAGAGTTCAGCTCATCGGTGAGCTCCACCGGGGTTTCTTCACCAGGGCAGACCTGGGTAAATTTCTTGCCCGCCATGCGATCGTCTAACCAGGTGATCGCATTTTTCGTCTCCAACACAAGTGGTGCGGCGTGTCCGCTGACTGGCACCCTCTTTGCTGGGAAGGAGGACGCGTCACTTGATGCGGTAAACAGCGGCATCGAATCCGTACCCGGCACTAGTACCTTGCGGTACTCCACTGGGGCGCCGACTGTGCAGTAGTCGCTCGCAAGCTGGGTGGCCTGCGGTTCCGGCACCATGTCATCATCCGGGTTGGTCAGCACCATGATAGGCGCGGAGGTGCCTACGCGGCCAAGGGCGTTGTGTTCGAGGACGTTGTAGATGCGAGCATCAGTCCGCGCGGCCTCCGCGAGTGTCTTGCCGGTTTTGGTGTAGGCGGAAAACGGTTTGGTTACCACCCGGGGGCCGTCCAGTACGCAGGCGTTGGCCAGCTCTTTGAGCATTTCTCGGCCTTCGTCGGTCAACAGCTCATCGATGGCTTCCTTGAACTCCGGGTAGGTTTCGGAGTAGCTGATCGCGCCGAAGCCGGCGACGGTGGTGATGAGGTCCACGCTGGCGTCTTCAATCACGCGCAGCGGATCCGCCGGGGGAGCGCCCGCGAACGTGCCAACAACGTTGAGCTCCGGGGCGTATTCCCCGACCAATTCGGCTGCTGCAGCTGCCGCACCGCCGCCTTGGGAGTAGCCCCAGAACGCGACTTTTTCGTCGGGTTTGGATACGTGGCGTGCGGCGTCGATAAGCGCATGGCCCTGATCAATCCTGTTCAGATACGTGTGTACCTTCGCCGAGCCGCGATCGCCCAAGCCCATGTAATCCGTGACCACCACGCGGTAGCCTGCCTTGTTCAGCAGGCGCACCACCGGCGCCTCATAGTTCACATTCACCGAGCTGCCCGTGATGGAGGAAAACCCGTCCTTCGGTGCGCTCGGAGCACAATGCTTGCCGACGCCCCTCGTACCCGGCGCCAACGCCACCAACCCCTTCGCATTGTCAACATCAAACACGGCGCCACTGACACGCACGGTTTCGCCCAGCTCGTTGACCGAGTCGTACACGATGCGCTCACCGGTGCGGCGCTCACCAACACTGGAGAGCACCCCGGCCGCCGAGGAACCAAACGATGACAATGATGAGAGGGACTCAGCGCTGAGATCCTGTGCATGCGCCGGTGCGGCGGAGACGGCGGGGACGGAAACAAGCGGGACGACAAGCGTGGTCGCGACTAGCGACTTCAGGAAACGAGACATGCACAAAGTGTAAGCTTCTGCGCATGGGTCTTCAGTATCGGAAACGGCACAAGGTTGGCAAGAACGTCTGGATTAACCAGACCGGCACCGGCGCTTCGATGTCTACCAAGGTCGGGCCGGTGACGTTCAACTCCCGCGGCGGCGTGTGGATCAAGCTGCCCGGCGGCATGACCTACCGCGGCAGGTGGAAGTAGCCGCGTTCGTTTTGGACGGCCAAGCCGTCTTCGAGCAGGGAGTACAACGCTCGCGATCGTTGTGCATCGTCGGGCCACACCACGTCGATGTCGGATTGGGGGACGGGGCCAGGGGCGTCGCGAAGCACGCGCATGATCTTGCCGCGGACCTGCCTGTCGGTGCCCGCAAACTTCTGTGAGGGCGCCTTCACAAACGTCTTGGGGTAGCCGCGCTCGCGCCACAAACACTGACTAACTGGGCATGCCTCGCAGACGGGTTTGGTTTTGCAGACCAGCGCGCCGAGTTCGATAAGCCCTTCGGAGAACACGGGCCCTTGCTCGGGCGGCAGCAGCTCGGTGACGTCGGCGATTTCGGATTTGCGGGGTTTCTGATTTTCCTGCCCAAGCACCACACGCGCGTGGACGCGGCGCACATTGGTGTCCACAACCGCCACGTTCTGCCCGTATGCAAATGCGGCGACAGCGCGCGCGGTGTACTCACCAATTCCGGGAAGAGCCAGCAGCTTATCGACGCCACGCGGAACCACCCCGCCGCATTCATCCACAATGACCTGCGCACACTCCTTGAGGCGAAGTGCACGGCGGGGATACCCCAGAGACCCCCAGGCGCGTAGGACGTCGGCAGTACTGGCGGCGGCAAACGCTTCGGGCGTGGGCCAGCGGTGCATCCAGTCCACCCAGATGGGTGCGACGCGCTCAACTTGGGTTTGGTGGCTCATCACTTCACTGACCAACACGCCCCACGGCGAGGTCGATTCATTGCGCCACGGCAGGTCGCGGGCGTTGTCGGAATACCAGTGGATGATTTCGTCTTGCAGGCTCACAATGAGTGCAACAATAGTGACTATGGAACATTCTTCCCCACGTCAGGTTTGGAACAGCCTTCTGGAAGGCAACGAGCGCTTCGCTACAGATTCGGCGACAACGCCACACAGGGATCCGCGCCGCCGCGCAGAGATCGTCGAAGGGCAAAACCCGGTCGCTGCGATCGTGGCGTGTAGCGACTCCCGTGTGCCGGTCGAGCTGCTGTTTGATGCCGGCTTCGGGGATCTGTTTGTCATCCGCACCGCAGGCGGTTGCGTGGACGCGGCAGTTTCGGCGAGTGTGGAGTACGCCGTAGAGGGCCTTGGCGTACCACTGGTCGTCGCGCTCACGCACGAGTCGTGTGGCGCTATCGGTGCCGCGATCGGTTCGGTGGAGGACCCAGAGCATGCACCGCACGGTTTGACCCGCGTGTTTATGGAAAAGATCGCGCCGTCCGTCCTGGCCGCACGTGCGGCGGGCGAGAACTCCCGCGAGAAGATCGAAGAAACCCACGCGAAGATCACCGCACAGCACCTGGTGGAGCGCATCCCATCCATTAACAAAGAGGGGACGGGTGTGGTGGCGGCTCGCTACCTGCTTGACTGCGGCCGCGTCGAGACCGTCTGGGAGCATTTCGCGAACTAGAGTGAGGGCATGACAAACCAGCGCCCGCTCCCAGACGAGATCTATGTGCGCCGCAGGGTCGGTGCGCTTGTCGTTCTTTTGATCCTTGTTGTCCTAGTGGTCTGGGGTTTAAGCGCGGTAGCGAAGTCCGGAAACAACTCCGGCGACGGCTCTGACGCTGCGGTGTCCACCACTGACTCCACCCCGAGTGTCACACCTGTGACCGAGCCGACGGTACCTGCCCCAGAGGATGTCGATTCCACCACCGAATCCACCACCGGGGTCACGACTGCGGCAACCAAGGAGGAGACGGAGGGGGAGGGCGCGGAGGCGTCGGCAAGCGAAGAGCCCATCGCGAAAGGCTTCTGCGAGCTGTCTGACCTGCGCATCACCGCACTGACGGAGTTCCCGTCGTTTAAGGTGGGCGATTCGCCGAAGATCTTCATGGAAGTGGAAAACCCCACCGACACCGACTGCGTGCTCGACCTTAACGACGGCGACATGCGCTTCGAAGTCTACGACATGGCCACCAACGCCCGCGTGTGGAGCGATACTGACTGCTACGCCTCCATCGTGGTTGGCCAGGAGACCTTCCCGGCTGGCGAGAAGCGCCCGTACCAGGCCGTTTGGTCCGGCACTGCATCCGCGCCGGGCGCATGCACCGACCGTAAGACAGTACCGGCGGGCTCTTACTACCTGCACGCGGTGATCGGCGACAATGCTTCGGACGCCGCGCCGTTCAACTTCACGGCGTAACGCGAAACGCTAGCTAATGCGGCGTTAACTAATGCGGCGCAGGCCCTCGGCGATGTGGCGCGCCCACAGGCCGGAGACGTGGTCGGCGCTGGCGAGCTCCTCGGGCGTGGCGTTGACAATCGTCGGCAGTTCGCCGAAGGCCGAAACAATGTGATCCATGAGGAACTTCTGCACACGCGGTACGCGCGAAAGCGCGCGGTAGCCGCGCGGTACCACTGACTGCATGAGGTTTTCCTCGGAAGCGGGAAGCCCAAGTTGGCGGGCGAGTGCAGAGCTGTGCAAAAGCTCAGCGTCCGGAAGCGCTTCGAGCGCGTGCACGGCGTGGGCGACCTGCTCATCGGTTGGCACCGTGTCGGCGGCGATGTAGTCGCGCACCAACATCTCAATGTCAGTGGCGTTGGAACCTTCAAGCTCGGTCAGCTGCAGGATCAGCTGGCGGGCGTCTGAGCCAAGCTCCACAATGGTCAGATCCAGGTCCATGGCGGCGCGCTCCAACATCATCTGGCGCTGCAGCGTGCCCACTACATCTCCCACGGTGGCGTAGCCGTTCATCTCTGCGACGAACAGGCGCTGGTTAGCCATGTCAAGGCGTTGCCGGTAGCGCTCAATGGTGGAAAGCGCCTGGTTTGCGCGTGCGATCAGCACGGCGGATTCCTCCAGGCGGTGGCGGGTTCCGTCGTGGTACAACGTCACCGTGTTCATGGATGCGGACACACTGACCACCGGAACACCGGTCTGCAGGGCGGTGCGTTCGGCGGCGCGGTGGCGGGTGCCGGACTCAACCGTCAAATACTCCGGCGAGGGCACAAGTTGGACGTTTGCACGCGTGATTCGTGAGCCGTCGGCAGATAGGATTACCGCGCCGTCCATTTTGGAAAGCTCGCGTAACAAGGTGGGGGAGAAGGGGGCGTCGAAGGTTACGCCGCCGTCGCAAATCTTGGTTACCTCTGGGGTATCTCCCAGCACAATCAGGCCGCCGCTGCGGCCGCGTTGGATGCGCTCCAAGCCGTCGCGAAGCGGAGTGCCGGGGGAGAGCTTGGCCAAGATTTCACGCAGTGTCACGCAAGCAACCTTATCGCCTCGGCCACCGTGGATACTTGCTGGACGCGCATACCCTTCACGCTTACCTTCTCGCCGGCGGGCACGATCGCACGCGTGTAGCCCAGGCGCGCGGCCTCCTGCAGGCGACGGGCAAG
The DNA here is from genome assembly GCF_016728505.1 of Corynebacterium riegelii. Taxonomy (GTDB): domain Bacteria; phylum Actinomycetota; class Actinomycetes; order Mycobacteriales; family Mycobacteriaceae; genus Corynebacterium; species Corynebacterium riegelii. The sequence goes on along the minus strand of NZ_CP068159.1, from coordinate 211,356 downwards.
GTTAGGCACCCGGCGCAACTCGCCTGCAAGGCCAACTTCGCCCACCACCACCGTCTTTTCCGGGAGTGGTTTTTCGTGCAGTGAGGACCACGTGGCCAGCGCCACCGCCAGGTCAGTTGCCGTTTCCGTAATGCGCACGCCACCCACAGTGGCTACGTAGGCGTCCTTATCGTTGGTGCGCTCCCCACAGCGCGCCTGCAGCACAGCAAGCACCATGGGCACGCGGTTGCCGTCTAGGCCCGTGACCACGCGGCGTGGAGACTTATTTACCGGGTCTACCGTCAAGGCCTGCACCTCAGCCAGCATGGGGCGCACACCATCCATGGCCACGGTTACTGCCGAGCCGTCCGGGGTTTGGCCGCGGTGGCTCAAAAACAGCCCCGACGGATCCGACACTTCACGGATACCGTCCGCGGTCTGCTCGAAACAGCCAACCTCATCGGTGGCGCCGAAGCGGTTCTTCAGCCCGCGGAGCATGCGCAGGCTGGACTGTCGGTCGCCTTCAAAGTTCAGCACCACATCCACGAGGTGCTCAAGCACCCGGGGGCCGGCTACGTTGCCGTCTTTGGTCACATGTCCCACCAGTAGCACCGGCAGGTTCGTGGTCTTGGCCAGCGTGGTCAGCGCGGCCGTCACAGCGCGCGACTGCGCCACACCGCCAGCAACGCCTTCCACACCGGATGCGTGCATGGTCTGCACCGAATCTACGATCAGCAGGCTGGGTTTGACCTCTTTGACGTGCCCAAACACCGTATCCAGGTTGGATTCAGCGGCCAGAAACAGCGTGTCCTGCAGCGCGCCGGTTCGCCCCGCGCGCCCCCGCACTTGCCCAGCTGACTCCTCCGCCGTGACATAAAGAGCCTTTTTGCCTATCGACGCCCACCTCGACGCCACCTCCAACAACAACGTGGATTTACCCACGCCAGGCTCACCGGCAAGCAAAATAACGGAGCCGGGAACCACGCCGTTGCCAAGTACGCGGTCAAGCTCACCGATGCCGGAAGGCACTGCGTGTGCGGCGTCGGCCGCGACTTTGGTGATTGGGCGTGCCGGAGTGGCAGGGGTCAGTGCCCCTGCGGTCACGCTGACGTTACCCCCGATGCCGCTTTTCGCGGCACTACCTGTGCTGACAAGAGTTTCCTCCTGCAGCGTCCCCCAAGATCCACATTCGGGGCACCTCCCCAACCATTTGGGGGAGGAGTACCCGCATTCAGAGCAGGTGTGGATTACCCGCGCCTTTTTGGCCAAGTGTTTCTACTTTGCCTTTTGCGTGCTTACTTGGAGAAGTCGCGGTCTTCCTGGCCGGACACCAGGTTCGGTGCGGACACGGTCGCGTCCACCTCAACGGTCGAATTGTCAAAGGTGAAGGAAACCGGGACGTTGCCTGCGAACGCGAAGTCCTTGTTCACAACGGTGTTTGGCACGTACTGGATGCACGGATCATCAGACTGCGGGATGCGGTTGAGGCCTTCAGCGGAGTCAGAGACCAGGGTGCAGTTGTAGGTCACCGGCTTGGATACGCCCAGGTTGACCGGGGTGCCGGCAACGCTTACGGACTGCAGGGTGTGGTCCTTCATGGAGGTGTCCTGGTTGGTTGCCACAAACTTCAGTGCAGCCTGGCCATCCTCGGTGAGGATCAGGGTGACATCCTGGACGGACACTGCGCCGTCTTCGGTGAATGCGGTGGCGCCATCAACAGCAGCGACCTGGTCGGCGGTCTGGGTGATCTGACCTGCAGAGCAGCCAGCCAGGACCATAGCGCAAGCGATTGCAGCAACCGGCTTCAAGGACTTCACGGGGAGTGCCTCCATAATCTTTCTGGATATTCTTTCGCGCAAGACAATAACCAACGCAATGACAATGGGATTAACTCTAGTCTCCGCTGCCAGTTATTTCTAACTTTCCCAGTGGTAGTCTTGTGGGGCAATTGAGCCACTAAGGAGTGACGTATGGAGTTCAAGGTCGGGGAAGTTGTGGTGTACCCGCACCATGGTGCCGCAAAGATCGCAGATATTGAACAGCGTGAGATCGGTGGGGAAACCCTCGACTACCTGGTGTTGCAGATCCTTCAGTCCGACCTTGAGGTCCGTGTGCCGATCAAGAACACTGAGCTTGTCGGCGTGCGTGACGTGGTCAATGAAGAGGGCCTGCAGCGCGTTTTTTCGGTGTTGCGTGAAACCGACGTTGAGGAGGCTGGCAACTGGTCTCGCCGTTATAAGGCTAACCAGGAGCGTTTGGCGTCGGGTGACATTAACAAGGTTGCGGAGGTTGTGCGTGACCTGTGGCGCCGTGACCAGGGCAAGGGTTTGTCTGCTGGTGAGAAGCGCATGTTGGGCAAGGCTCGCCAGATTTTGGTGGGTGAGCTTGCGCTGGCTGAGCCGGTGGATGAGAAGAAGGTCGAGGAGATGGAGTCCGGCATTGCCAAGATCATCGAGGAGCAGGTGAAGGCCGGCATCAGCGAGGATCCGAATGCTGTGGATGATGAGGATCTGGATCTGGATGATCTGAGCTTCGACGATGAGGATGAGGACTAAGCCCTCAGTTATCGCCATTGTGGCGGCGGCCGGCCAAGGCACTCGTCTGGGGGCTGCGTTGCCGAAGGCGTATGTGGAGCTTCGCGGCCGCAGTTTGCTTGAGCGCTCTGTAAGCGCGATGGTGCAATCGGGGGTAGTGGATGCTGTGTACGTTGTGGTGTCTCCGGAGATGGAGTCGCCTGCCGCGCGCTTGCTGCAGGGCCACGATGTGACGTTTGTCCACGGTGGTGCCGAGCGTGCGAACTCCGTGTGGAATGCGTTGCAGAGCATCCCGCTTGACGACGCTACGGTGCTCATCCACGACGCCGCCCGCGCACTGACACCGCCGGCGATGATCGCGCGTGTCGCAGCTGCCGTTGAGGACGGTGCTCAAGCCGTGATCCCGGTTGTGCCGGTGGCGGACACTATCAAGGTGGTGGACAACGGGTTCGTGGAATCCACGCCCGATCGTGCTCGCCTGCGCGCGGTGCAAACGCCGCAGGGTTTTGACTTGCGCACCTTGCGCGAGGCGAACAAGGCCTACTTTGCGGGTGCGCAGGATTTTGTGGCTACTGATGATGCCTCGTTGATGGAGTGGTTCGGCATCCCCGTAGCCACCGTTGAGGGTGATTCGCTGGCCTTCAAGATCACCACTCCGGTCGACTTTATGCTGGCACAGCGCATTACTGATGAGGCGGAATCATAAAGCCCCATCCTTATTTAGACTGCCTCAAACCCTGTTCGGTTCCATAAATTTGGGAACTGTGGGAAATCTCAAAAACCCTTGTAGAAGGGCACTTTTGGTCAATATCTTTGGGGCATGAACTTTAAAAATGTGATCGAGGCCCTTTCGGGGGGCGCAATAGAAATGTTGGAAGGGTTTGACCGCGAAGCCGCGTTGGATGCCGGGATGTCGCAGACAACTGCGAATAACTGGAAGCTCGTGCATGACGCGTATTACGGTCCGACGACGTCGCCGTCGAAGCAACGACAGGCGCGGGAGAAGGCTCGTGTGCAGGGGGTGAGCCTGGACAAGCTCATCCACATTGAGAAGAAGCTCAGGCAGATTAAGAACAACCGGACGCGCAACAAGCTGCGGCTGACTATGCTCTCCGTGCGCGGTACGTACAAGGCGCTGCTCGCGCTGGTCAGGAAGATTCTGCCCAGTGTGGACAAGGCGCCGGAGAAGAAGATGACGATTTCGGCGTCGCGTCATGGTCGGCGTCGGGTGATGTTCTGGGCAGATGAGCGTGATGTCGCCGACTTGGAGCACGCGTTGTTGCAGAAGGTGGACCCAGATTTGCCTCTTGCGGAGCAATTACTTGAGCATTTCCTTGCGCTTATACGCAGCGGCGGGGGAGTGCCGCATGCTGTTCCGCGGCCGCAGTTGCTCATCCCGTTGCCAGAGTGGGTGCGCATTATCCGTGGCGAGGGCGATGACGTTGTGCTCGGGCTTACTGATGGCACCACCATGACCGGCGCCGACTTCCTCACCGCCCACACCGCCAACCGGGACAACGAATTGGAGGCGGTGGCCTTCCACCCGACGGAAGGCGCGGTGAACCAGTACCGTCTGGAGCGGTTCGCCAACGCGAAGCAGCGCGACATGGCGCGGGCCACGCAGCCGATCTGCACCAGTCCGGACTGCCGCCGTGGCGCGGACCAGTGCGAGATCCACCACATTGAAGCGTGGAAGAACGGCGGCGAGACCAATGTGAGCAACCTGGCGCCCCTGTGCCGGTATCACAATCGTGTCAATGACGATGACGTGCATGTGGTTCGCCGCGGCCACATTGAGATGCGCGGCGGGGCACCGGTGTGGGTCTCTCCGCGCGGGTTCGCCCGGGCGAACACGCTGCACCCCTTCGGCGGGATGCGCTCCCTGTTCAACCATGACCCGGCGAAGGTGGTCGTCCACGCCAACTAGGATCGGGGGTCATGGAATCCTCCCAGACCTCGAACCCGCTTTCCACCCTCCGCGTTGGTACTGCTTTTGATGCCCACCAGATCCAGCCGGGCAAAGAGTGCTGGATCGCTGGCATTTTTCACCCTGATCAGGACGGCTGTGAGGGCCATTCTGATGGCGACGTAGTCAGCCACGCCATCGTGGACGCGGTGCTCTCGGCCGCAGGCTTGGGCGACCTTGGCTCGTTTGTTGGCGTCGGTCGTCCGGAGTATGACGGTGTGCGCGGTGTGCAGTTGTTGCAGGAGCTCAAGTTGCTTTGCGACGCCAAAGGCGTCACCATCATCAACGCCTCCGCCCAACTGATCGCGCAGACCCCCAAGATGTCGGCGGTGCGCGAGGAGTGCCAGCAGGTGTTGAGTGAGGCGTTGGGTGCGCCGGTGTCGGTGTCCGCGACCACTACGGACCACATGGGTTTTACTGGCTCCGGTGAGGGGCGCGCTGCGATTGCGACGGCGCTGGTCAAAGTAGGGTAAGAAACGTGCAACAAAAGATTTTTGACACTGCCACCAAAACGCTTCGAGATTTTGAGCCGCTCAAGCCCGGCCACGTCTCCATGTACGTGTGCGGAGCCACCCCGCAATCGGCCCCCCATATTGGGCATTTGCGCTCTAGTGTGGCGTTTGACATCGTGCGCCGCTGGTTTTTGGCCAACGGCTATGACGTGGCGTTTGTCCGCAACGTCACCGATATTGATGACAAGATTTTGAACAAAGCCGCCGAAAACAACCGGCCCTGGTGGGAGTGGGTGTCCACCTATGAGCGCGAGTTCACCCGCGCCTATAACGCGCTTGGCGTGATGCCGCCGAGTACGGAGCCGCGCGCCACCGGGCATGTGACGCAGATGGTCGATTACATGCAGCGCTTGATTGACAAGGGCTTTGCCTACGCCTCCAAGGGCTCGGTCTATTTCGACGTCAACGCTTGGGTCGAGGCCGGTGGGGACTACGGTTCGGTTTCGGGTAATAGGGTGGAGGATTTGAGGGGTGAGGGGGGCGTCGATAAGCAAAATGCCCTGGACTTCGCCCTGTGGAAAGCAGCCAAGCCGGGCGAGCCGCACTGGCCAACCCCCTGGGGCGACGGGCGGCCCGGCTGGCACTTGGAGTGCTCAGCGATGTCCACCTGGTACCTGGGTCCGGAGTTTGACATCCACGGCGGCGGGCTTGACCTGCAGTTCCCGCACCACGAGAACGAGCAGGCCCAGTCGCACGCGGCGGGCGATGGCTTTGCCAACTTCTGGATGCACAACCACTGGGTGACCATGGCAGGCGAGAAAATGTCCAAGTCTTTGGGCAACGTGCTCTCCCTGGACGCCATGCCGGTGCGCCCGGTGGAGCTGCGCTACTACCTGGGCTCCGCGCACTACCGCAGCGTGCTGGAGTACTCGCCGGAGGCACTCCAGGAGGCGGCCGCGGGCTACAAGCGCATTGAGGAGTTTGTGAAGCGCGCAGGCTACCCTGAGCCGACAACCTGGACCGATGCGTTTGCGGCCGCGATGTGCGATGATTTCGCGGTGCCGCGCGCGCTGGCGGAGATCCACAACACCGTGCGCGAAGGCAACAAAGCAAAAGACGTTGAGGCGGTCACCGCCGTGGCGGCGCAGGTGCGTGCGATGGCGGCAGTGCTGGGCATCGACCCAGGCCAGTGGCGTGAAGACGCTGCGGGTGACAGCACCAAGGCACTCGACGTGCTGGTGGGCGCGGAGCTTGAGCGACGTGCAACGGCGCGCGCGAATAAGGACTGGGCCGAGGCGGACGCAGTGCGTGACAGGCTGGCAGCGGCTGGCATCGAGGTCACGGACACCCCCGAGGGACCGAAATGGGAGATGAAGTAAATGGCGAAACCGTACGGCCGCCCCGATAAGCAGAAGAAAAACAAGAAGGGCGCAACAAAAGGCTCTGGCGGGCAGATCCGCCGCGGGCTGCGCGGCAAAGGTGCCACGCCCAAGGCGGAGGACCGCGTGTACCACGCGGCGCACAAGCGGAAGTTGGAGCAGCAGCGTCGGAATCAGGGTCGTCACGAAAAGGAGCAGGCTGACCTGGTGGTTGGCCGCAACCCGGTGGTGGAGTGCCTGCACGCCAAGGTGCCTGCAGAGGCCCTCTACGTGGCGTTTGGCACCGGCCACGATGACCGTCTGAGCGAAGCTGTGACCTTGGCAAACTCCCGTGGCATCCCGGTGCATGAGGTGCCGCGCCAGCAGCTGGATGACATGACCGGCAACGGCATGCACCAGGGCGTGGGCTTGAAGATTCAGCCGTACAAGTACGCGGACGTCTTTGACCTGATCGCTAGCGTGAAGGAGCGTGGCGAGACCGGCATGTTCGTCGTGCTCGACAACATCACGGACCCGCGCAACCTGGGTGCTGTGATTCGTTCCACGGCGGCGTTTGGTGGCCACGGTGTGGTGATCCCGGAGCGTCGCTCCGCGCAGGTCACGGGTGTTGCGTGGCGTACCTCCGCCGGTACTGCGGCGCGCCTTCCGGTGGCTCGTGAGACCAACCTGACGCGCACCATCAAGCAGTTCAAGGACAACGGCTACATGGTCGTGGGCCTTGACGCAGGCGGGGAGCACACCCTGGATACGTTCGACGGCGGCACGGACCCCGTGGTCATCGTGGTTGGCAGCGAGGGCAAGGGCATCTCGCGCCTGGTGCGTGAGAATTGTGACGTGATCATGTCCGTGCCTATGGCGCCGTGGGTGGAATCCCTCAACGCCTCGGTTGCTGCAGGCGTGGTGCTCAGTGAGTTTGCCCGGCAGCGTCGAGGAAACGCGTAAGCAGCTGCGCCCCGGTCACCTTGTCGGTCCCCGGTCCCAACCGAGGGTCTAGTTGCTTATCGACGGGCACGAGATGCCCCACCCCCGCCACCGACACCAACCTCACCGGCTGGGCGCCCGGGGCGTTCCAGGTGTCTTCCGTGTACCCGTCATGCTGCGTGTGGGTGTGCTGCGTTTCGGCACCGTTGTAGCGCGCCAGGCGCCTTGCGGAATCCATGGCGGACATTGTCTCCCCGCGATTCGCGTTGCCAATGCCAGACATACCGCCCTGGTAAGGCACGAGCGGGTCCTCGGTGCCCTGGACAATCAGCAGCGGGGTGGGGGTGAAGGGGGCGGAGAGTTCGATGACGTTGGCGTCGATAGGCAAAGAAGCCCCAAATAACGCTGCTGCCTCGAAGGTGATTGGTGACTCCCACAGAAGCCTGAGCACCATCTGCCCACCATTGGAAAACCCGCAGGCGATAACCCGGTCGAAGCGGCCAGCCAGCGCGGTGAGAAAACCCACGTCATCGATGTTGTCGCGGCGGGCACGCTCCTGAAACCCGACCCGAAGATCGTTGAAATGATGGTGGTAGCCATCCGGGTACACCACCGTCGGGCCGAGGCCCTCGAACTGGCGGTTAGTAAAGTTACGCACCACCGACGCCGACTGGCGCGAACCGTGCAAAAACATGATCGCCGTGCCCGGGTCGCCGTCGATTTGAATCCAAGTGCGCTCAAGCCCGCCGTAGTCCATGGAATGCCGCATGGCACGCGATACTATCGGCTGCATGCCGTCTCTTGCTTCACTGGCCGCAGAACTAGGCGTTTCACGCACCACAGTGTCCAACGCCTTCAACAACCCAGACCAGCTTTCAGAGGCGCTGCGCGAACGAATCCTGGCTGCCGCGAAAGCCCAAGGCTACGCAGGCCCCGACCCCATGGCGCGTTCCTTGCGCACGCAAAAGACCGGGGCCGTTGGGGTGGTGCTGACGGAAGAGCTCAGTTTCGCCTTCGAGGACCGCGCGTCTGTGGATTTCCTCGCCGGGTTGTCTTCCATCAAGAACTACTCGCTGACCCTGATCCCCGCGTGTGCGAGCGTGCATGATGCGATTGTGGACGGCATCGTGGTCTACTCCGTCCCCGAACACGACCCCCAGCTGCAGCAAGCCATCGCCCGCGGCCTGCCACTTGTTGTGTGTGACCAGCCGAAACAGGTCGACGCCCCGTTTGTTGGCATCGATGACTACACGGCGATCCAGTCCGCAGCCCATGCGCTGAAGGCTGCCGGGCACACGCGCGTGGGCATTTTGGCTAAGCGCATGTTCTCCACGCCGTTCAACGGGGAGGTTGCTGACGTTACTCTGGCAGACCTGGAGGTACAGCGCGCCCGCGTCGAAGGAGCACGCGCCGTGCTGGGCAACGTCCCCGTGGTCACCCGCCACCTCAACGACATTGACTCCGCCGCCGATGGTGCCCGCGAACTGCTCGCCCGCCACCCGGACCTCACCGCCGTGTTGTGCACCACGGATTCCATGGCACTCGGCGTCCTCGCTGCCTACGGTGACCGCGTGCCCCATGATCTCTCAGTCACCGGGTTCGATGGCATTGAGGCAGCAGAGCTTCGCAGCTTATCGACGGTACGCCAACCCAACCACCTCAAAGGCACCACCACCGCCACCCTTCTCAGCGATCTCCTCGCCGGAGATTCGCCGAGTTCTACTGGGAGCTCTTCCGGGATTTCTACCCGCGTGCTTCTGGATACCGAATTCATCCCCGGCGCCACCATCACACCCCCACGCACGGACTGACCCAACGTGAGAGACCTAGCGTGAAAGACCCAGAGTTAGAGCTTGCGCAGGGTGATGATGGGGGCGTCCACAACGTCCGGGTCGACTTTCACTAGGGAGAGGCGGGAGTTGGGGTGGACGTTGACGTCGAAAAGCAAACCAGGCTCCAAAAGGGAAGCGAGCTGCTCGTGTGTGTAGAGGCGGCCGCCGATGCAGTCGACGTCGGTGCGTGGCCGCATGTCGATGCTATCGATGGTCAACTGCTCATCTTCCAGCGTGACCTGGGCGGTGACGAGAGCGCAGGGGGTGGTGCCGTGCACTGTGTTGCCGGACAGGGAGAAGTTGGCGGAGCCGTGGGCGTCCGGCGGCAGGTCACCCGGGACCGAAGGATCGGTGTAGACCGCAGTGACCTGCCAGATGTCCTCCTTGGCGCCGCATGCGCTCAGCGTGAGCGCCGCGGCAGCCGCAAGGGCGTAAAGCGCACGCGCCATGACTACTCGGTGGTGGTCGTCTTCTTTGCAGCCTTCTTGGCTGCCTTCTTCACCGTCTTCTTGGTGGTTTTCTTGGTCGCCTTCTTAGCGGCCTTCTTCGCAGTCTTCTTGGTGGTCTTCTTTGTCGTCTTCTTGGCTGTCTTCTTCGCGGCCTTCTTTGCTGCCTTCTTCGTGGTCTTCTTGGCAGGTTTTGCTGCCTCGGCCTCGGCCGCTTCCGCTTCAAGCTGCTCTGCGTAGCGCTTGTACACAAAGCCCTTCGGCTCCACGCCAAGCATGGACATGAGGGTCACGCCGTCGAAGAAGTCCTCCGCGTAGGTGGCCACGATCCGACGTGCGCCTGCTGCGGTCTGCTCCTCCATCTCAAGAACAGCATCGGGTGCGGGCCGCGAGTCCGTGATCTTCGGTGGCACTAGGGATTCCTCCTTGGACGTTTACGAGATACTCCGGCCATGCTACCGAAGGTCATCCGCCCAACGCGCTTCAGTGCACGATATGGCAGATATGTTTGCGGTGCGCGCAGCTTGCGGGCGATCCATTCGCCGAAGACTACACCGCCGGCCAGAGCCATGCAGGTGGCGATTGCCATGAAGATGTTAGTCAGGCCGACAACCATTTGCTCGTTCATCACCGCGTACATGCCGCGGTAGATGCCCGAGCCCGGCAAGAATGGGGTCACACCGGCAACGGCGGTGATCACCGGGCTGATCAGGTAGCGGCGAGCAATCAAACCGCCGGCGAGGCCGATGACGATGGCGCAGGCAGTGGTTGCAATGAAACGCCCAGTGCCAAGCGGCAGCAGGAACAGGTAGTACATTGCGGAACCTGCGCCCGCGGTGAGGAATGACAAAAATACCGCGGGTTTTTCCGCGAAGCAGGTCACGGCAAACGCGCCGGCTGCCGTGGCGCCACCGAGGATGCGCCACACCACGGAATCCAAAGACGGCTTGCCCAGCATCGTCTCAATTGGCGGCAGGCTCACGCCCACCAGATTTGAAAAGTAGAGCCCCATGGCCACGCCGGCGACAATGCCCCCGGTGAAAAGGACTGTTTGGAAGAAGCGGGCGGAGGCGGTGACGGGGGAGCCCGTTATGCCGTCGAGAAGCGACTGCACCAGCGTCAAACCAGCAAGCAACACCACGATGCCCGAGGCGATGACCTGGCTGGGCACGATGGTGTGGCCGATGTGTGCCGAGAAGTCATAAAACACCGCCGCGGGGATGGTGGCTAGGAAGCCGCCGATGACGCAGTGGAAGAAGTATGGCAGCGAGTTTCTGGACAGGACTTTGTTGAACCCCATGATCAGAAACGCGGTGATGCCGCCGATCAGTGACATCAGCCAGTCGCCGCCAAGCAGGATGGCAACGGCCGCGCCCATGACAAACCAGCCAGCGAGGAAGCGGGTGTTGCGGTATGGGATGGGCGAGTGATCAATGTCGTCCAAGATCTTCTCGGCCATCTCGGGCCGCGTCGCGCCGGCACGGATGGAGCGGATTAGCCGGTCAGCTTCCTGCAGCTTGTGGTAGTTCTCACTCATCATGGTCACCACACGGAAGACGGTGACCGGGGTTCGCTTCTCCTTACCGACGATCACCGTATTCATCGTGATCGTATTCACCGTAATATCCACGTGGCAGTAGTGAAGGCCATACGAGGAGGTCACGGTACGGATCTGGGCAATCGCGTCCGAGGACGTCGTGCCGTTCGCAATCAGAATCTCCCCGATGCGGGCCGCGATAGTCATCACAGCAGCGACCTGCGTCGGATCCGTCAGGACGACAGGTGCCAGCACACTCGGCGGCGGAGAAGTTCGTGCAGCGTCAATTGTGGCCACGCGTTGCCGCGAGCCGCGCAGCATGTCCCACATTGATTTCACCCGTCAAACCCTAGCCGATGTAACAATTTCCGGTTTCGTTCTGTAGGCTGTCTCCCATTGCTGGAGTGGCGCAATCGGTAGCGCAACGGTCTTGTAAACCGTAGGTTGCGAGTTCAAGTCTCGTCTCCAGCTCCATTTCTTTTTTGGGGCGGGTGTGTCTGGGGTGGGGTCGTTGGGGGTGCTGGGGGTTGAGCACTCCAACTGAACATCGCGGAACTTCCTGTTGCGCATGCAGTAAACGTTCAGGAAACGTACAGTCTGTGGGTGTTAGATATCTGTGAGATACGCGTTTGAGCAGTTACCCAAACAAAACCCAAACGCGAACCCAAGCAGAAACAAAGAGGAGATGACCCCACACATGGCTGAGAATCCGGCTGTAAAGGTGCTTGTTGTTGATGATGAGCCGAACATTGTTGAGCTTTTGACTGTGTCCCTGAAGTTTCAGGGTTTTGAGGTTGAGAGCGTGACGTCAGGTCAGGAGGCGCTTGAGTTGGCGCGTTCCTTTAAGCCGGATGCGTACATCCTGGACGTGATGATGCCGGGGATGGATGGCTTCGAGCTCTTGACCACGCTGCGCGCTGAGGGGTTGGATGCGCCGGTGCTATTCCTCACCGCGAAGGACGCCGTGGAGGATCGTATCCACGGCCTGACCATTGGTGCGGATGACTATGTGACCAAGCCGTTCTCCTTGGAGGAGGTTATTACTCGCCTGCGTGTGATTTTGCGTCGCGGAAACGTGATGGAGGATGAGAAGGGCGACGGCACCCTGCGTTATGCGGACCTGACGCTCAACGATGAGACGCATGAGGTGACCAAGGCTGGCAAGATCGTGGACCTTTCTCCGACTGAGTTCAACCTGCTGCGCTACCTCATGCTGAATGCGGAGGTTGTGGTGTCCAAGGCGAAGATTTTGGACAACGTGTGGCACTACGACTTCGGTGGCGATGGCAATGTGGTGGAGTCGTATATTTCGTACTTGCGTCGCAAAGTAGACCAAGGCGAACAGCAGCTGATCCACACCGTGCGTGGTGTCGGCTACGTGCTGCGCACCCCGCGCCAGTAACACGCCACGACGCAGTCAATGATTCTTTCCAAGTCTTACGGCCAGAACACCCCGCTTCAGAAGAAGCTGGTGACGGTGGTTGTGGCCGTGTCCTTGCTGGCGATGCTGCTCAGCTTTGTCACGGTCTACCTGCTGATGCGTTCGCTGCTGTACCAGCGTGCGGACGATCAGCTCGAAGACGGTTTGGATACCTGGGTCGGCCAAACCGCATGGCTGCCGTCCTATGGTGCGCCGAGCGATTTCCACCAGGGGATGCTGTTTCCTGGCTACACGCATTTGTGGGAGCCGGCCTATAGTGCGACGCCGCCGGACTACACGCAGCTGCGCAGCTTCAACAAGGGACAGACCATTGGCTCCCAAGACGGTGCAGACTTCAACCGGCAATGGCGTGCCATGAAACGCCAGGAGCCGGACGGCACTGTGAAGTTCGTGGCCAAGAAGTTGGACCAGGAGCGCAGAACGCTGACAGCGCTTGCAATTGCTGAGACCGCGATTGGTGCGTTGGCCATGTTGGGCATTGTCTATGTGGCTCGCAGCCAGGTGGATCGGGCGCTGAAGCCGTTGCGGGTGGTCGAATCCACCGCACTGGCGATTGCAGCAGGCGAGCAGTCACGCCGCGTCCCCCGCTGGTCCCGTGAGACTGAGGTTGGCAAGCTCTCTTACGCCATGAACACCATGGTGTCGCAGCTGCAGGAATCCGTGAAGGAAGCAGAAGCGAAAGAGGAACAGATGCGCCGCTTCGTCGGTGATGCGTCGCATGAACTGCGTACTCCGCTGACCAGCGTGCGCGGGTTCGCAGAGCTGTACAACAAGGGTATGGCGCCGGACGCGGACATGGTGATCCGCAAGATCGACGAGGAATCCGCCCGCATGCAGCTGCTGGTGGAAGACCTGTTGGCGCTCACCCGTGCAGAGGGAGCGCGCCTGAACAAGCGTGAGGTAGACATGCTGGAGCTGACCGCCTCGGTGGCAAGCTCGCTAGGCGCGGCGTTTCCGGATCGTGTGTTGCGTATCAACCACGATTGCAGCCGCCCGCCTGTGGTCAACGGCGACCCGGACCGTCTCTACCAGGTGTTGACCAACCTGATCACTAACGCGTTCAAGCACGCCGGCCCAGACGCGGAAGTCACCGTGACGCTCAGGGAGTACCTAGACCGGGTGTCTATAGATATTGCAGACAACGGCATCGGCATGGATCCGAAGGATGCGGCGCACATCTTTGACCGCTTCTACCGCGCGGACACCTCGCGCACGCGCGGCACCGGCGGCGGCTCAGGTCTGGGCCTTGCCATTACCAAGTCACTGATAGAGCAGCACGACGGCACGATCAGCGTGAAAACCGCGCCGGGCGAGGGTTCAACATTTACTATTTCGCTGCCAATGCCAGCTGCTAAGCCTGCTTAGCAATTGCCTGCCTCAGCGCTTCGGCAACCTCGTCCATCTTGGAGGGGTCCGTGGCGTCTGCGGCCATGACGTTAGCCAGGTTGTAGCCGCTCATGTCATTGGCAGGGAAGACGTGGATGTGGGTATGCGGAACCTCAAAGCCGGCAATCAGGTAGCCGGCGCGCTCACTGCCGCATACTTCGAGGACGGCTTGGCCGACTTTCTGCGCGACGTCGTTAAGGTGAGCCCAAACCTCCGGGGAGAGGTCGGTCCACTTATCCACCTCTTCAACCGGCACGACCAGCGTGTGGCCGTACGCAATCGGCTCGATGGTGAGGAAGGCGACGACGGTCTCGTCGCGGTAAACAAAGCGGCCGGGAATCTCGCCGGCAATGATCTTGCTGAATACGGTGCTCATGCTTGCCCAAGCTACCTGTAAATTTGTCTGTATGCGCATCCTTGTCATCGGTTCGGGCGGCCGTGAACACGCCCTGCTTGCAGGTTTAGCCAAAGACAGTTCCGTTGAACTTACTGTCGCGCCGGGCAACGCCGGGATGGCGTCTTTAGCCACGGTTCGTGACGTTGACGTGAAAAACCCAGAGGACATCGTGGCGTTGGCGAAAGAGATCAACGCTGAATTGGTAGTTATCGGTCCAGAGATCCCGCTGGTTGCCGGGGCGGTAGACGCTCTGGTGGCGGCGGGAATTCCTGCCTTTGGGCCGACGAAACAGGCGGCTCAGCTTGAGGGGTCGAAGGCGTTTGCAAAGGACGTCATGGCGGCGGCTGGTGTGCGTACTGCGCAGGCGCGTCGTGTGACGGTGGAGGATGAGATTGATGCCGCGCTTGATGCGTTTGGCGCGCCTTACGTGGTTAAGGACGATGGTCTTGCTGGTGGCAAGGGCGTTGTGGTGACGCATGATCGCGAGGAGGCGAAGGCCCACGCACAGGCGGTGATTGCGGCGGGCAACCCGGTGCTGATGGAGTCTTTCTTGGACGGCCCGGAGGTCAGTCTGTTCTGCCTGGTGGATGGTGAGACGGTTGTGCCGCTTCTGCCTGCGCAGGATCATAAGCGTGCTTATGACAACGATGAAGGCCCGAATACCGGTGGCATGGGCGCGTACTGCCCGCTGCCGTGGCTGCCGGAAGGCGGGGTGGAGCGCATCGTTGATGAGGTTGCTAAGCCGGTTGCAGCTGAGATGGTCAAGCGCGGCATCCCGTATAGCGGCCTGCTCTATGTGGGTGCGGCGTGGGGTGCCGAGGGGCCGTCGGTAGTGGAGTTCAATGCTCGTTTCGGTGATCCGGAGACCCAGCCGGTGCTCAGCTTGCTGGAGACCCCGCTGTTGGAGCCGCTTTGGGCAGTTGCTTGTGGACGTCTGCGTGAACTCCCACCCCTGCAATGGAAGCCCGGCTACGCCGCGACTGTGGTGTTGGCGGCGCAGGGCTACCCGGCGCAGCCGAAAACCGGCGGCGTGATCACTGGCGAGGGCCTGGATGATCCGACCCGCGTGCTGCACGCAGGTACCGGCAGAGATACTGACGGCCAGCTGGTGGCCACGGGTGGTCGCGTGCTCAACGCCCTAGGCCAGGGCGAGACGCTTGAGGCCGCTGTTGCCAACGCCTACGAGGTTATTGACGCGATCAACCTGGATGGTGCGCATTACCGTCGTGACATTGCTCGTCCCGCTATTGATGGAAGGATCACCCTAAAGTGAGTGCCGTGAAACCGAATAACGCCAATGTTTTGAGTAACCGCTACGCCTCGCCGGAGATGGCGACGCTGTGGGCGCCTGAGCATAAGATCATCCTGGAGCGCCAGCTGTGGATTGCTGTGTTGCGTGCGCAGGAAGCTTTGGGTGTGGAGGTCGCCGAGGGTGCGATCGAGGCGTATGAGCGCGTGATTGACCAGGTGGATCTGGATTCCATTGCGGCTCGTGAGAAGATCACCCGCCATGATGTGAAGGCGCGTATTGAGGAGTTCAATGCGCTGGCCGGTTTCGAGGAGATCCACAAGGGGATGACCTCGCGCGATCTGACGGAGAACGTGGAGCAGCTGCAGCTGTACCGCTCACTGGAGCTGACGCGTGATAAGGCGGTGGCGCTGCTGAAGGCAGTGGGCAACCGTGCGGGTGAGTACAAGTCGTTGGTTATGGCTGGCCGTTCCCATAACGTGGCGGCGCAAGCCACGACGCTGGGCAAGCGCTTCGCGTCCGCGGCTGATGAGATTCTGGTGGCCATTGAGCGCATTGAGGAGCTTCTGGGCCGCTACGCCCTGCGTGGCATTAAGGGCCCGATGGGTACCGCCCAGGACATGCTGGATCTTTTGGGTGGGGATGAGGCGAAGCTGGCCCAGCTTGAGCAGGGCATTGCTGAGGGTTTGGGCTTTGAGCGTGTCTTTGATTCGGTGGGCCAGGTCTACCCGCGTTCCTTGGACTTTGACGTGGTCTCTGCGCTGGTGCAGTTGGGCGCTGGACCGTCGAGCCTGGCCACCACGATCCGCCTGATGGCCGGCAATGAGACGGTAACCGAGGGCTTCAAGGAAGGCCAGGTTGGTTCTTCCGCGATGCCGCACAAGATGAACGCCCGTTCCTGCGAGCGTGTTGGTGGTTTCCAGGTGATCCTGCGCGGTTATCTCACCATGGTGGCTGACTTGGCTGGCCAGCAGTGGAATGAGGGCGACGTGTTCTGCTCCGTGGTGCGCCGCGTGGCGCTGCCGGATGCCTTCTTTGCCATCGACGGCCAGTTGGAGACCATGCTTACCGTGCTCGATGAGTTCGGTGCATTCCCGGCGATGATTGGCCGCGAGCTGGACCGCTACCTGCCGTTCCTAGCAACCACCCGCATCCTGATGGCCAGTGTCCGCGCGGGCGTTGGCCGTGAGACGGCCCACGAGGTCATCAAGGAAAACGCGGTTGCCATGGCGCTGGATATGCGTGAGCGTGGCGCGGAGCAGAACCTGGTGGAGCGCCTTGCCAAGGACGAGCGTCTGCCGCTGACTCAGGAGGACCTGGAGGCGGCGCTGGCGGACCGCCACGCATTCATCGGCGCGGCGGAGTCCCAGGTGGATCGCGTGTTGGCGCATATCC
Source organism: Corynebacterium riegelii (assembly GCF_016728505.1). GTDB lineage: Bacteria > Actinomycetota > Actinomycetes > Mycobacteriales > Mycobacteriaceae > Corynebacterium > Corynebacterium riegelii. Next base: position 194,442 of record NZ_CP068159.1, on the reverse strand, counting down.
AGCAGGTTGTGGACGCCCACCCGGAGGCCGCCCAGTACCGCCCGGGCGACATCCTGTAGCCGCAAGCTACTCCGGCAGTTACTCCCAGGTCACCGTCTGCGTCGCCGTGCGCAGGCGGACTCCGGTCGCTGGAATGCCGTATAGGCCGTCCCAGCTGGCCACGTAGAACTCAAACGGGGTGCCCACCTCTAGCTCGCCGGTGTAGCCGTGGGGTGGGGTTTGGGGGCCGCAGATGGAGGCGTCGTCAAGATAGTTCGCCTCTAGATCACCAGCCACGGCGCTAAAATTCGGCACTGCCACCGTGACGTCCACTGGGTAGTCGCCGATTTCCTGAGGCGTCATGGTCACCGCAAAGCACAACACCTCGGGGAAGGTGGGGGTTGCGGCTTTGAGCTTTGGCTTTGCGACGTCCACGTTCCACACCACCGGCACCCCATAGCGCACATCACGCGTCACCACCTCGGCGCTTTTGCCGAAGGAGCGAGTTTGGGTTTCTGCCCCCGTCTCCCCGATGGATTCGGCATATGGGGGAGGGGGTGTGCAGGAGGTTAGCGTGAGCGTCGATAAGCAAAAGGCTCCAACCGCCCACCTGCGCAATCTCATGAGCGGGAGCCTACCACCGTGAAAACCTGCCCAAGGGCATACACTGTGACGCATGCCCGCAGATCTTTCTGATTACAAGCATATTTCTGGCGGTAAAGTACGCGAGATCTATGAAGTAGATGACCAAACGCTGCTGATGGTGGCGTCTGACCGCATTTCAGCCTTTGACTTTTCGCTGGAGCCAGCGATCCCGGACAAGGGACGCATCCTTACAGCCACGTCGATGTTCTTCTTTGACCTGCTTGAAGGCGTGCCGAACCACCTGGTTGGCGGCGTGGAGGACCCCCGCATCCCGGAGAGTGTTCTGGGGCGTGCGATGGTGGTGAAGAAGCTGGACATGGTGCCCTTCGAGTGCGTGGCCCGCGGCTTTCTCACCGGCTCCGGCAAGAAGGAATACGACGCCCGCGGCAAGGTGTGCGGCGTTGCCCTGCCGGAGGGTTTGGTTGAGGCCTCAAAGCTGCCGGAGCCGATTTTCACCCCCGCAACCAAGGCGGAGCAGGGTGACCACGACGAGAACGTCACCTTCGAGTACATGGCTAACAAGCTGGGCGCGGAGCTTGCAGAGAAGCTTCGTGATCTGACGCTGCAGGTCTACACCACCGCCGCCGAGCACGCGGCGGAGCACGGCATCATCCTGGCGGACACCAAGCTGGAATTCGGCCTAGACGCGGACGGCACGATTGTCTTGGCCGATGAGGTGCTGACCCCGGATTCCTCGCGCTACTGGCCCGCTGATTCCTACGAAGTGGGTAAGGTGCAGCCGAGCTTTGACAAGCAGTATGTGCGCAACTGGCTGACCGGCCCGAAGGCGGACTGGGACCCGGCTAGTGGCGTGCAGCCGCCGGAGCTGCCGGGTTCTGTGGTGGAGGCAACTCGGGATCGCTACATTGAGGCCTATGAGCGCCTCAGTGGGAAGCGTTTCGCGGATTGGCCGGGGGCGTAAATGGCTGATTCCCAGGCACGGCTCCAACCACCACATGCTGCGAAGCAGCCGTACACGCGCACCTTCCACGGCCGCGAGTTTGTAGATAACTACGAGTGGCTGCGTGAGAAGGAATCCCCCGAGGTCATTGCGCACTTGGAGGCGGAAAACTCCTACACGGAGGCCATGACCGCTAACTTGGCTCCGCTGACGGAGAAGGTCTATGAGGAGATCAGGTCGCGGGTGAAGGAAACGGACATGTCCGTGCCGCGTCGCCAAGGTAACTGGTGGTACTACGGCCGCACGGTGGAGGGCAAAAGCTACGGCATTTCTTGCAGGGTGCCGGTTGAAGGCGACCCGTGGACCCCGCCCGAGGTTACCGACGACATGCCTGGCGAGCAGGTGCTGCTGGACAGCAACGAGCTTGCGCAGGGCCATGAGTTTTTCGCGCTTGGTGCATCCTCGGTGTCTACCAGCGGCAGGTTTTTGGCGTACTCCGTGGACACGGTGGGAGATGAGCGGTTCACGCTGCGTATCAAAAACCTTGACACCGGCGAGCTGTTAGAAGACCAGCTGGAGAACGTGTTTTACGGCGCGACCTGGGCAGGTGAAGACTACCTGTTCTACATCCGTGCGGATGAGGCGTGGCGTCCGTACCAGGTGTGGCGCCACCAGGTGGGCAGCTCCGAAGAAGACGTGCTGGTCTACCAGGAAGACGACGAGCGTTTTGCTGTCGGTGTGGGTGCAGACCGCGCGGAGCGCTACCTGTTTATCGCCGCGTCTTCCTCGCTGACCACGGAGTATCGCGTGGTGCCGGTGGCAGATCCGACCGCCGTCCCGCAGGTGTTGTGGCCGCGTGAATCCGGTGTTGAGTACAACGTGAACTTCGCCGAAATCGCAGGCCAGGAGCATTGGGTGGTGACCCACAATGCGCACGGACCGAACTTTTGCGTGGCGTTAGTTCCCACAGGGGAGCTTCCCAAGCTTGCCGACGCCCACGTGATCACCCCACACCGCGACACCATCCGCATCGAAGGCGTGGACACCTACCGCGATTTCGCGTTCATGGAATACCGCCGCGGCGGCATCTCACGCCTGGCCGTGGCGCCGCTGGGGGAGAGCTTCGGCGCGTTCGAGGAGCTGGAGTTCAGTGAGGAGCTCTACACCGTGGGGCTGTCCGGCAACCCGGAGTGGGACGCACCCGTGGTGCGCGTGATCTACACCTCGTACACCCAGCCTTCGCAGCTTCTGGACTACGAGGTGGCCACCGGTAAGTTCACCCTGCTCAAAGAGCAGGAGGTTGAGGGCGGCTACAACGCGGATGACTATGAGGCGTTTCGCGTGTGGGCGCAGGCTCCGGATGGGGCGCAGGTGCCGGTGTCGGTGGTGCGTCGTAAAGCAGCAAGCGCTGATGCCGCACCGCTGTTGCTGTACGGGTATGGCTCCTACGAAGCCTCCATGGACCCAGGGTTCTCCATTGCGCGGCTGAGCCTGTTGGACCGCGGCATGATCTGGGCGTGCGCGCACGTGCGCGGCGGCGGCGAGATGGGCCGACAGTGGTACGACAACGGCAAAATGCTGCACAAGACCAACACGTTCACGGACTTCATTGCGTGTGCGGACAAGATGGTTGAGCTGGGCTTAACCACGCACGAGCAGATGGTTGCTGAGGGCGGTTCCGCAGGCGGCCTGCTCATGGGTGCGGTGGCGAACCTGGCCCCGGAGAAATTCGCAGGCATCCAGGCGATCGTGCCGTTCGTGGACCCGCTGACGTCCATTCTGAAGCCCGAGCTGCCGCTGACAGTTGGGGAGTGGGAGGAGTGGGGCGACCCGTACCACGACCCTGAGGTGTACGACTACATGGCGACGTACGCTCCCTATGAGAACATCCGGGATGTTCAGTACCCGCCAATTCTTGCGGTGACCAGTCTGAATGACACCCGCGTGCTGTACGTCGAGCCCGCCAAGTGGGTAGCGAAACTGCGCGAAGTCGGCCGCGGCGGGCCGTTCCTGCTGAAAACGGAGATGTCCGCCGGCCACGGTGGTGTGTCTGGGCGCTACGCAAAGTGGAAGCAGACCGCGTTTGAGTACGCATGGATGCTGGTGACCGCGGGTGCGGTGGATACGGGTGATCTGGCTAGCTGAGATAGCGAGCGCAAGTGGGAAACCTGTGCGAAACTGATCCCTATGTCTGGCCGTCTGCTTGTTTCTGTCTCTTCGATTTTTAGCGAAACACTCGACGGCGTCCGCACCCTCGTTGACAATCTCGACCATGCGGGCATCCCGGTCTCCCTGCTGGTTGCCCCGCATATCGACGCAAAATGGCACCTCGCCAAAGACACCACCACCCGCACCTGGCTCAAAGAGCAAATGGGCACCCGCGCGGTGCTGCTCAACGGGTTCGATCAGGCGGTGCAGGGTAGGCGCGCGGAGTTTGCCACGTTGCCGGAGCATGAGGCGCGGTTGCGTCTCAAAGGAGCGACGCGGCAGATGGAATCCCTGGGCTTTGCGTTTGACATGTTCGCGCCCCCGCGCTGGCAGATGTCTGAGGGCACTCTGGCCGTGCTGCCGGATTTCGGCTTCGGCTTGGCGGCTTCTACCGCCGGGATCCACCAGCTGCGCACCGGCGAGTTCACGCAGTGCCGCAACCTGTCCCTAGGCGAAGGCTTTGGCGCGGCGAAGTGGTGGCGACGCAACATCATGAAAGCCGCCGTGCGCGGCGCGGAGCGCGGCAACACGATCAGGCTTTCGGTTTCGGGTCGTGAGCTAGGGGAGAAGAAAGTGTGCCGCGACTTTGTGGCTGCCGCCCGTGCGGCCGTGAGCGCAGGTAGCGTGCCTGCGGACTACCGCGCGTACCTTTAGCGCGCTCTGATTCGCGAGTCCTTCATTCGCGCAATAACCCGGCACACCAAGTAAATGCCGAACGAGATGAACGCCACGAACACACTCACCGGCACGCCCGGGGCGAGCGAAAGGACCATGCCGCCAACCGCGGCAGCCTCAGCAAACAGGATGGACAGCCACACCGCACGCACTGGGTTGGCAGTGACTTGAGCGGCGGCCGCGCCGGGTGTGATCAGCAGCGACATGACCAGCAGCGCACCGACAATCTGCACCGACTGCGCGGAAGCGATACCCACCAGCACCGCGAACATCAACGCCATGGTGCGCACGCGTACGCCGGAAGCAGCGGCCATCTCTGGGTCGGCGGATGCGAACAACAAAGGCCGCCACAGTGCGGCTACAGCGATGATGACCAGCGCCGTGGTTGCCGCCAGCAGCCACAAGTCCTGTCCCGTCACGCCGACGATCTGGCCCGTAAGCAGGGCAAGCGCCCGGTTAGCGTTGCCGGGGTAGAGATGAATAAACAGCACAGATAAGCCCATGCCGAAACTCATGACCACACCCACGGCTGAGTCTTGCTGGCCCTTCAAACCCAGCGCTGCCAGGACGAGGGCCGCGACGATCGCCCCCACAATCGCACCCGCCCCCACGTTGATGCCAACCAGCAGTGCGGCAGAGGCACCCATCAGCGCCAGCTCACTGGTGGCATGCACCGAAAACGACATCTGGCGAAGCACAATGAGCGGCGCCATTACCCCAGAGAGCAACCCCAGCAGCGCACACGCAACCAGTGTCGCCTGGACAAAATCCAGTTGCAGTAGCTCTAACGTGGTCACAGGACCACCAGCTTTCCGCCGACTTCAGCAACGTCGACGTGGGTGCCGTAGAGCTCGCTGAGCACGGAGGAACGCATGACCTCGCCAACCTCACCAATCACATGTCCCTCAGGGCCGAGATATAAGACGCGATCCACCACGCCCAACACCGGGTTAATCGAGTGAGTCACGCACACCACGGCAGCGCCCGATGCGACAAACCTGTCTACGGCTTCTCGCTGTTTGGAGGGGTCGAGGGAGAGCAGGGGTTCGTCGGCAAGCAAAAGCTCCGGATCTTGTGCAAACGCCTGGGCCTGACGAATCAGCTGCTGCTGGCCGCCCGAAAGCGTGCCCACGCGCTGATCCGCAAACGGTGTGGCACCGACGCGGTCAAGCAACGCATCAACCCGCGCGCGATCAGCACGACCCCGGTGATTGACCGCAAGCGAGACCAAATCACGCCCACGCATGGGTAAATCACGCGGAAACATCCGCTGCTGCGGAATCAACCCCACTCGGCCATTGGTCTCTACCGAGCCATGTGTGAGCTTGCGCGTTCCCAAAATCGTGCCCAGCAGCGTGGATTTGCCCACGCCATTAGGCCCGAGCACCGCGAGGAACTCACCACCGTCAAGCTCAAAATCCAGGCCGTGCCACAACGGGTCGACGGCAGCGTCAGTGAATCGAAGGATCACGGAAAAGCAGCTTAATTGTTGAAGCGCGGAAGCTCCGTGTCCGGGCGAGGCTCAGCCGCATTCACGATCGACTCAATCTCATCAACTACCTGTTCAAAGTAGTCCAGGAAGTTCATGCCCTCCGGCGGGGTCTCGCGTATCTCAACAATCGGCAGGTTGTTGTCCTTCGCAGCCTGCGCCAGGCGATCCGTAGCGCTGTTGGTGCTCTGCGGGTTGACCACAAGGAAGTCGAGGAAGCCACTCTCAATCAGCGCGAGGGTCTCCGCGACGGCGGAAGCGGACGGCTCTACCTCATTAAGCGTTGCCAAAAGGTAGGACTCCGGGGTGATGTCGTGCAGCTCAGTACCCCAGATCAGCGGCGCGGCAATCGGCTCAGTCATGGCTAGGTGGACGTGCTTGAAGGAATCCAGACGCTGCTGAATGGCATCCATGCGAGCCACCACGTCATCCGCGGAGCCGCCGGTACGGTCAGCTACCTGCGTTGCCACGTCCTTGACTTTGCTGGTGGCGAACCACACGTGCTCCAGCTCGTCCATGGACTCAGGGATGGTATCGATCCAGCCGTGCTCGTGGTCGTGGCCCTCGTGGTCGTGACCTTCGTGATCATGATCGTAACCGTGATCGTGCTCATGATCATGGTCGTGCTCGTCGTGCGCGTGCGGCGGCACCGCGAAGATCACGCGATCTTGCTCGGCTACGCGGTAGATCGCCTGGTCGTAGTGGCCGCCGTTGGCAACCACAAGGTTCGCAGCCTTGACGCGCGCGAGGTCCTTCGCGGCGGGCTCGAAGTGGTGGGGGTCGATGGAGGCGTCGCTGATAATGGCCTCAACATCGTCGCCCGTCACCGCAGCCGCGACATCGGCCCAGACATTGGTGGTGGCAATGATGTCTGCCGCGTTATCACTTTGGCTTTCAGAGGAGCAGCTGCTTACCGACGCCCCAACCAACGCCACCGCCGCCACAACCGCCAAACCGGGAATCATTTTCGTTTTGTGCATGCGGGCGATTAAACCACTACTGAAAACGGGTTTCAATTGAAGGGTAGTTTTGCGGGCACTTGAGACGGTGTGCGGGATGGGGTGTGTTCACGGCCTGAGGTGCGGGTGCGCCTTTTTGGGGCTGCGGCAACACGTTGCCAAACCGGTGATATCTGCCACAGCTGGCCGGCAATTGCCGGGTTCAGGTGTTTCGGACTGCCGCGAGCTGCTCCAGGCTGGCCCTGCTCTTGGCAGACAAAAATGTCGTCTAGCAGCCACATGGAGCGCTAGACGACAAATGTAATTACTGGGAGGGATTACTTGGAGGACCCGCTGTCGGTGGAGCAAGCCGCAGCGATCGTAGCGATTGCCGCAACCGCAGCCGCTGTTACCGCCACACCGCCAGCGATCTGTAGGTCTTGCTTGCTGATCGGAAGCGGATCGATCGTGCTGCTGATCTGCTCCTTAACCGGTGCCAGCGCCGGGATATCCATGGTGGCCGCAAGTCCGAGCGGGATCAGGGCCAACAGCGGCAGGGATACACCAAGCGCAGCCGGCAAGCAGCGCTTATTGCTATCTTCGCTCGGCGTCGTCGGGGTGAGGCCGTCCTTACCGTCGGCGCCTTTGACCTTGCCCAGGTTCTGGGTGGTGCCGTCGGTGTAGGTCAGGATCAGCTCACCGTTTTCGTTGACTTCTGCGTTGGTTACGCCGCGGCCGTCCTTGCCGTCCTTGCCATCAGCGCCGTCTTGACCGTCAGCGCCGTTGGCGCCGTCTTCACCATCCTGGCCGTTGGCGCCGTCCTTACCTGGCTGGCCTGGCTGGCCCGGCTGGCCCGGTTCGCCTGCCTCGCCGTCCTTTGCGTCCTGGGTAACCTTGCCCAGGTTCTCGGAGGTGCCGTCGGTGTAGGAGACGACCAACTCGCCATTGTCGTTGATCTCGAAGGATGTGACGCCACGGCCATCCTTGCCGTCTACGCCGTCCTGGCCGGGGGCGCCGGTGTCACCCTTGTCGCCCTGGTCGCCCTTCTGGCCGGGGGCGCCGGTGTCGCCCTTGTCGCCCTTCGGGCCCTGCTCGCCATCCTTGCCGTCGACACCGTCTTTGCCATTAGCGCCGTCTTTGCCGTCCTGGCCGTCAACGCCGTCCTTGCCATCCTGACCGTCTACGCCGTCCTTGCCGTCTACGCCGTCCTGGCCTGCGGCGCCGGTGTCACCCTTATTGCCCTTATCGCCCTTCGGGCCCTGCTCGCCGGTGACGTTGCCAAGGTTCTCGGTCTCGCCGTTGTCGTAGGTGACGACGAGGTTGCCGTCCTGAATCTCGGCCTTAACGATGTAGCGCGCCTTCGGCTTGACGTTCACCACAACATCAACGGTCTCAGAGCTGCCGTCTGGGTAGGTCACCGTGATCACGCCAGTCTGGTTGTCGCCAGCGGTGTTGGTGTCCACCGGCGTGGTCCACTTGAAGGTCGTTCCCTCGGGAAGTTGGTCGGTGTTGGTGATGGCGGTTGGGGCGTCGGTAAGCGAATCGCCCTGTGCAACCGTGATTTCCTGGACCTGGGGATCGTGCTTGTCGGCGTCGGACTCGGACGAAGAAGCTGCCTCGCCGAAGCCGACCTTCACCGGGTCATGGTCGGAGGAGCGGAATGGGTTGCCGTAGCCGTACAGTGGGTCGTCGCCGTCGCCGAAGAAGTCCTGGACGTTGTAGAGGCGGCGGGAGTACTCGAACGAGTTCGACTCATCGCCGTTAATGTTCCACACCGCAGAGTCCTTGATCAGCTTCTGCGCTGCCTCGTTAGCAAGGATGTGGTCAAGGGAACCCAGCTGGCCGCTGAATTGGTAGGACGCCTGGTCGAAGTCGCGCTCGGACTCCACGATGCTGAAGCCGCCCTGTTCGAAGACACCGATGGCGTCTTCCTTGGAGTATGCGTTGAAGTCGCCAACCAGGAACGTCGGAAGCGTAGCCCACTGGGACTGCTCGTTGAGCTTGCGAAGCAGCGCCTCGGACTGCTGTGCGCGCAGGCGTGCGTTGTTGCCCTGGCCATCACCGGTGTCTTCGTCGCCCTTGGCAACGGAGCCCTTGGATTTGAAGTGGTTGACCACGGCCACGAAGTTGTCGTCCTCATCGTTGCCGATGGTGTTGAACTCCTGGGCGAGCGGCTGGCGGGCGGTGCGGGTGAACGCGGAGTCGTCGAAAATGATCGACTCACCAACCGGCTCCACCTTCGCCGGCTGGTAGATGAACGCGACGCGGATCACGTCCTCATCGGTGCCGAGCTTCTGCGGGGACTTCACCAGATCCCACTTATTCGGCTGCTTCTCATTCAGCGCGTCCACAAGGTTCTGCAGCGCCTCGTCGCGCTTCGACTTATTGCCGGTCACGCTGTAGGTGTTTTCGATCTCAGAGAGGCCAAGCACGTCAGTGTCCAGCTTGTTAATTGCGGAAACAATTTTCGCCTGCTGATCCTGGAACGCCTTCTGGGAGAACGCGCCGCGGACCTTGCAACGGTTCGTCGCGATCGGAGTGCCGTAAATGTCGTTGTAGGCCTTGCAGCCCTTCTCGTCTTCACCCAGGCTGCTGAAGTAGTTCAGCACGTTGAAGAAGCCGATGGAGTAGTCACCCTCAACAGTGTCCGGCACGTCGTAGGAGGTCTTGCGGGAATCCTCCCACGTGATCGGCAGCTCCTCTGCCGCATTTTTGCCGGTGATCGGCTGCAGCGGCTGGAATCGCCACTTGTCAAAGGAGTAATCCACAACAACGTCAGTTTGGAACTGCACCTGGTCGCCCGTGCGGATGGATTTGATGCCGTTGTCAGAGGTCAAGATGTACGGCAGCGGGGTGTTCTTGTCGGTGCGGAAGTAGTCGCGGGTGCGGCCGTCGTCAAGCGTGACAAGCTCCAGATCCTGCTGCTTCTGCAAGGTGGTTGCGGGTGCACCCGGCGCAACCACATCCGTCGGGGTGCGGTGGGCGCGCTCACCCGGCGCAAGGCCCAGGTCACCGGTGGAATTGAGGGTGTAGTTGTTGGTCACCGTGTAGGCGCCGGTCGGGCGGACCAGCATGCCCTCGTACGGCTCGCGGGCATCGTCGCCGGCCGGCAGGGTGTCGATCGCGGTTGCCTTCGGCGCCTCAAGCGCCTCGCTGAGCTTTTCAATCGCGGAGAGCGTGAGCTGGGTCTGCTTGTAGTACTCGCTGACCTTGCCGGTCACGCGTATCGACGCCCCACGCTCCGGAAAACTCTGCCCACCACCCACATAGACGAAAATGCCGTCAGACGCATCGCCCGGGTTCTTCGCTGCACCGCCGCTACCTGCGGTTTGGAGGAAGAAACCGTTCTTGCCGCCCTCGTCATACACAGCCGTGACGACGCCCTCCGTAGTCACCGTCTGCCCCTCCAGCGGGGAAGCGGCGCCGGTGCCCTGGATCTCTGCGATCGGGGTGATCTCGCCGGGTTGCGGCTGCGGAGTGCCCGGGTTCTCCGGGTTTTCGGGCTGCGGTTTTTCGGGCTGCGGGGCTGCTTCATTGCCCGAGTTCTGCGGGGTCGGCTCAGCCACGATGAAGTCCGCCGCGTTGTTGTCTGTGTCCACGCCTACCTGCGCGCGCTGGACGGACTCGGAGTTGCTCGTGCTTGCGGCAGAGGTGCCCTCTGGCTTGCTCGCACCGCCCCAACCGACTCGGTCAACTTCGCCGCTCGGGCTGGTTAGGACGGCAATTGCACCCTTGGCGCCGAAGTTGAACTCTGCAACCTGGTCAGGTGTAGGCAGGCCTGCACCCTTATCTGGAGTGCCCTGTCCCTGAATAAGGAAAAAGCCACCGGCGGGGACAGTGCCCTTCAAGAAGACTTCTGCGCCCGTGTTGCCTTTGGCGGACTGCTGGTCCAGCTTCCAACCGGTCAGATCGATGTCCTGGTCGGTCGGGTTGTACAGCTCAACAAAGTCGTGGCTGTACTTCGAGCCGGAGTTACCGCCGCCGCCGTAGACCTCATTGATGACAACGTTGGAGCCGTCTGGAGCTGCAAGAGCAGTTGGCGTGACGACGGATACGGTACCTGCTGCCAGCGCAATCGCGAATGCTGCGCTCAGGCTTCTGCGTGGAAAAGACATGGAGACCTCTTCGGGAAACTGAACAAATGGTGTGCAATAGCAAGATCAAACTAGCGGCGGCACTCAGTTTCCGCTTGGTGAGATGACAGGCTTTTCCAAGAATTCAGGGGTTGTTCACTTTGGCGCCACGTTCATTTTGCGTAGCAGGGTTTTTGCGCTGGTCAACGTACGTTCGAAGGCGTGTGGCCTCGTCGGATATACTGGTGCGCGTCCTTGTTTAAGGCGCTTGAAAAGGCGTTTAAAGCGTCCAACCTCCCTCAACACGAAGGATTCTCATGGCACGAGTCGTCGTCAATGTCATGCCCAAGACTGAAATTCTGGACCCGCAGGGCCAAGCAGTGCTGCGTGCACTGGGCCGCATCGGGGTGGAGGGCGTCGCTGACGTCCGCCAGGGCAAGCGGTTCGAAATCGAGGTAGATGATTCCGTAACCGATGAACAGCTTCGCCACATGGCTGAAACCCTGTTGACTAACACTGTGATCGAGGACTTCGAGGTTGTGCGATGAGCGCAACTATCGGAGTCATTACTTTTCCAGGCACGCTGGATGACGTAGATGCGCTGCGTGCCGTCCGCCTTGCCGGCGCTACGTCGAAGCAGTTGTGGCACGCGGATGATTCCCTCGACGGCATCGACGCGGTGGTCGTCCCCGGCGGCTTCTCCTACGGTGACTACCTGCGCACTGGCGCGATTGCTGCGCAGGCGCCGATGATGCAGGCAGTGATCGACGCTGCGAAGCGTGGCATGCCGGTGCTGGGTATTTGCAACGGTTTCCAGATTCTCACCGAGGCTGGCCTGCTGCCGGGCGCACTGACCCGCAACCAGGGCCTGAACTTCCACTGCGTTGACACCTACCTTGAGGTGGCAAACGCCGATACAGCTTGGACCAGCAAGTTCGAGCAGGGGGACAAGATCCTCGTTCCCGCCAAGCATGGTGAGGGCCGCTTCCAGGCGCAGCCAGAAACCATCGAGGCGCTGGAGAAGGAAGGCCGCGTGGTCTTCCGCTACACCGATAACTTCAACGGCTCGATCAACGCGATCGCGGGCGTGACCAATGAGACCGGCCGCGTCGTCGGACTCATGCCGCACCCGGAGCACGCTATCGAAGCCCTCACCGGCCCTTCCACTGATGGGCTGGGACTGTTCCATTCCGCCATCGACGCGATTTCGAAGATTGGAGCGTAAGACGCTGTGACTGTGGTGAACGATACCGTCGATAATGCAAAAGCAACCCCGGAAATTGAGCAGCCATACGCTGAGCTGGGGTTGAAGGACGATGAGTACCAGAAGATCAAGGAGATCCTGGGCCGCAGGCCGACGGACGCGGAGCTGACCGTTTATTCCGTGATGTGGTCTGAGCACTGCTCGTACAAGTCCTCCAAGGTGCACCTGCGCTACTTCGGCGAGACCATGACGGAGGAAATGGCCTCCAAGATCCTCGCCGGCATTGGTGAAAACGCTGGTGTGGTGGACATCGGTGGCGGTGATGCGGTGACCTTCCGCGTGGAAAGCCACAACCACCCCTCCTTTGTGGAGCCGTACCAGGGTGCCGCAACGGGTATCGGTGGCATTGTGCGCGACATTATGGCCATGGGTGCACGCCCGATTGCCGTGATGGATCAGCTGCGCTTTGGCGCGGTTGATGCAGATGACACCAAACGCGTGTTGCCGGGCGTGGTGCACGGCATTGGCGGCTACGGCAACTGCCTGGGCTTGCCCAACATTGGTGGCGAGACCGTGTTTGATCCAGCATACGCCGGCAACCCGTTGGTCAACGCCCTTTGTGTGGGCACGCTGAAGGTGGAAGACCTCCACCTGGCATTCGCCTCCGGCACCGGTAACAAGGTGATCCTGTTCGGCTCTCGCACCGGCCTTGACGGCATTGGCGGCGTGTCAGTGCTTGGCTCCGCCACGTTTGAGGAGGGCGAGGAGCGCAAGCTGCCTGCCGTCCAGGTGGGCGACCCGTTTGCAGAGAAGGTGCTCATCGAGTGCTGCCTGGAGCTCTACCAGGCCGGCGTTGTTGTGGGCATCCAGGACTTGGGTGGCGGCGGCCTGTCGTGCGCTACCTCTGAGCTTGCTGCTGCCGGTGACGGCGGTATGCGCGTGGACCTGGACGCAGTGCCGTTGCGCGCAGAGAACATGACCGCGGCAGAGATCCTCGCCTCTGAGTCCCAGGAGCGCATGTGTGCTGTTGTGGCCCCTGAGAACGTGGACCGCTTCATGGAGATCTGTGCGAAGTGGGAGGTTGGCGCAGCCGTCATCGGTGAGGTGACGGATGAGACTGACCGCCTGGCTGTCTACCACCAGGGTGAGCTGGTGATGGATGCACCGCCGTCAACGATTGATGCGGGCCCAGTCTATGAGCGTCCGTACGCACGCCCGGAGTGGCTGGATGGCGTCCAGGCAAAGACCGAGGTAACCAAGTCCGATGACCTAGTGGGCACCTGGAAGCAGATGGTTGCATCGCCTGCGCTGTGCTCGCGTGACTTCATCACGCAGCAGTACGACCGCTATGTGCGTGGCAATACCGTGCAGGCCAAGCACGCCAACGCTGGTGTGCTGCGTATCAACGAGGAGTCCGGCCGCGGCGTGGCAATCTCCGCTGACGCTTCCGGCCGCTACACCTACCTGGATCCGAACATGGGCGCGCGCCTGGCGCTGGCGGAGGCGTACCGCAACGTTGCTGTCACCGGCGCAACCCCGGTTGCCGTGACCAACTGCCTGAACTTCGGCTCCCCGGAGAACCCGGACGTGATGTGGCAGTTCGCTGAGGCAGTGCATGGTCTTGCCGACGGCGCACGTGAACTCTCCGTACCTGTCTCCGGCGGCAACGTGTCCTTCTACAACCAGACGGGCGACACTCCGATTCTGCCCACCCCGGTGGTTGGCGTGCTCGGCGTGATCGAGGACGTGGAAAACTCCATCCCGCACGCCCTGCCAGCTGGTGCGGAAGAGCACGTGCTGGTTCTTCTGGGCGAGACCTTTGAGGAGTTCGGCGGCTCTGTCTGGCAGGACATTTCCGGCCAGGGCCTGGCAGGCCTGCCGCCGCAGGTTGACCTTGCTAATGAGGCCCGCCTGGCGGAATTCTTCGGCGGCGTTGAAGGTGTTTCCGCAGCCCACGACCTGTCCGAGGGCGGCCTGTCCCAGGCGGTCTTCGAGCTGCTGCTCGCCTCCGGCTTGGGCGCAGACCTCAACCTGGAAGCCGTGCATGAGGACGCGTTCACCGCGCTGTTCTCTGAGTCCGCGTCCCGCGTGCTCATCGCCGTGTCCCGCGACCGTGTTGATGCAGCGCTTGAGCGCGCCGCTGCTGTTGGGGTGCCGGCTGTGGTGGTTGGTGAGACGTCTGCAAGCGGCAAGCTCTCCTTCGGCAACCAGGAAGTCGCAGTGGACGAGCTGGCTGAAGCTTGGGCCGCGACGCTGCCGCAGCACTTCGGCCACAGTGTGGCACCGAACGCTGCGGTCTAAACCCGCAGGCTAGTCCACGCGCTGGGTAGCCTTTGGCATTTCCACCAAAGGCACCGGCTCGTACTGGCCGCGCAGGTCCTTCAGAGCCTGCGTGTGCTCCCACAGCCGCCTGTCTTCCGCCGTCACCGGATTGAACTGGCGGGCAGGCAGCGGGGTGCCGTCAATGTCCGTAGCCAGGTAGGTTACGGTCGCATGGATGGCATCTTTAAGGTTCTCGCGCCCGCCACGTGGGTCGCCGGAACGCACGTGGATTGAGGTGTGCAGCGAACGGTTATCCGTACGCGTCAGGCGCGCCTCAACCTCAATCAAATCCCCAATGTGAATCGGGCGGTAGAAGCGAATGCCGCCCGCATACACGGCGACGGTGCGCTCACCCGACCACTCCATGGTGCACGCCATGCCGGCTTCATCTATCCACTCCATGGCGGTGCCACCGTGCACGTTGCCGCCCCAGTTCACGTCTGTTGGCTTAGCCAGGAAGCGGTGCACAACCCGCGGTGCGGTGGAATCGTCCGTGTAGGTTTGCTCGCTCATTTCTGCCTCGATGGCCTTGCGCAGGTCAATGCGGCTCAGTGCTGCTTGCTCTACGCGGCGCTCTTCATCGGTGGACGGCACAAATGTAGGAACCGGGGTGGGTTTGCCGGTCTCGGTGTCCTTAGCCACGAAGATGACCAGGCAGTCGCATGCGCGCGTGAAGATTCCCTGGCGAGGGTCCGCCGACAGCACCTCATTAACAATGTGCATGGAAGAGCGCCCGGTCATGGCCACGCGTGAGCGGACCTCCACAATGTGGCCCGAGGGGATCGGGCGGGTGAAATGGATGTGCCCAACGTAGGCGGTTACGCAGTAGGTGGATGACCACTGTGCGGCGCACGCGTAGGCGGCCTTATCAATCCACTCCAGGACGCGTCCGCCGTTGACGCCTTGGGCGCCGGCGTGCAGCACGTCGGTCGGTGCGGCCATAAATCGCAGGGTGATGGAGGGCGACTTTTCGGTGGGTACGGGTGCTTCGGACTTGCTTCCAGACATAGCAACACAATAGCCATCGCCGCGTGTTGTGCTGGCATGGCACTATGCAGTTATGGCGAGCAAACAGGTTGATCCGGCGGAAATGACGCAGGCTGTTGCGGCGGTGGCTGCGTGGCTTGAGGGGGAGGGGGTAAAGCCGACGCGTGCGCAGCTTGCGGCGGCGTGTCGCACGACGGCTCGCACGCTTGCGCAGGAGTTGCCGGGGCATGCGGTTGAGCTGCGCATTCCGCCGTTTGTGGCCGTGCAGTGCGTCGAGGGCCCTCGGCACACGCGCGGTACGCCGCCGAATGTTGTGGAGATGGATCCGGAGACCTGGTTGCGGCTTGCAACAGGGCTTTTGCTTTTCGACGCCGCGTTATCCTCCCCCCACGTCCACGCCTCCGGCGCGCGTGCGGGTGAGGTTGCGAGGGGGCTTCCGGTCGTTTCACTTTCGGCAGTTCGGCGCTAGTCGGATACCATAGGGGTCGTGCAAGGTGAAGCCAGGGAAGAGTGCGGCGTCTTTGGGGTATGGGCGCCGAAAGAAGACGTATCTAAACTGACGTATTTCGGGTTGTTTGCGCTGCAGCACCGTGGTCAGGAAGGCGCCGGCATTGCTGTTGGCGATAAGGAAAACATCGTGGTGTTTAAGGACACCGGCTTGGTCAGCCAAGTTTTTGATGAAACCGTCCTGGGCGCGCTGCAGGGTGATGTGGCGATTGGCCATACGCGCTATTCCACCGCGGGTGGAAATAGTTGGGATAATGTGCAGCCGATGTTCCGGACGTCGCCAAACGGCACTGATGTGGCGTTGGCGCACAACGGCAACTTGGTCAACTACGCGGAGCTGCAGGCGGAAGCCATTGAGAAGAAGCTGGTGCCTGCCGATGGCGTGCAGGGCCAGGGCTCTTCCTCTGACACTGCGGTGGTCTCTGCGTTGTTGGCGGCTCTGATTCGTGAGGAGCACACGCTTCTTGACGCATGCGAGCAACTCCTCCCACGCATCCACGGCGCCTTCTGCTTCATGATTACGGACGGGCACACGCTCTACGCCGCACGTGATCCGCATGGTGTGCGGCCGCTTTCGTTGGGGCGTCTTGAAGAAGGCTGGGTGGTTGCCTCTGAGACGTGTGCTTTGGACATTGTGGGCGCCGCCTTTGTCCGTGAGATCGAGCCAGGCGAGTTGATCTGGATTGATGAGACGGGTGTGCATTCCAAGCGCTACGCCGAGACCACGCGCGCGCACTGCGTGTTTGAGTACGTCTACGTTGCTCGTCCGGATTCGGTGATTGAGGGCCAGACGGTCAACAACTCCCGCATTGAAATCGGCCGCAGGCTGGCGCGCGTCAACCCCGTCGAGGGTGATCTGGTGATGCCGGTGCCGGAATCCGGCACCCCGGCCGCGATTGGCTACGCCGAAGAATCTGGCATCCCGTTCAAGCAGGGGTTGATGAAGAACGCCTACGTGGGCCGCACCTTCATCCAGCCTTCCGACACCCTGCGTCAGCTGGGCCTGCGCCTGAAGCTCAACCCAGTACGCCAGGTCATTGAAGGCAAGAAGCTGATCGTGGTGGATGACTCCATTGTGCGCGGCAACACGCAGCGCAAGCTGATCCGCATGCTGCGTGAGGCAGGTGCTGCGGAGGTGCACGTGCGTATCGCCTCGCCGCCGGTGAAGTGGCCGTGCTTCTACGGTATTGACTTCGCCAGCCCCGGTGAGCTAATTGCAAACCATGGCCGCGGTGGCTCGGATGAGGAGATCGCGGAATCTATCCGCACCATGATTGGTGCAGACTCCCTGGCGTTTGTGCCGATTGACGATATTGTTGCGGCGTCCCACCAGGATGCCGAGAACCTTTGTGCCGCGTGTTTCACCGGCCATTACCCACTAGGTTTGCCGGAGGGCAACCCGAACGCGGACCTTGTCCGCCGCATGAAGAAAGGCGCCGAAGCGTAAATGAGTAACCCCGAGATTTCCTACGAGGCCGCAGGCGTATCCATCGAAGCCGGCGACAAGGCCGTTGAACTGTTCGCGCCGCACGCCAAGCGCGCCACCCGCCCGGAGGTCCGCGGCGGACTCGGCGGCTTTGCCGGTCTGTTTGCCTTGGGCAAGTACAAGGAGCCGTTGCTGGCCGCAGGCTCTGATGGTGTGGGCACGAAGCTGGCCGTTGCCCAGGCGATGGACAAGCACGACACCATTGGCATTGACCTGGTTGCCATGTGCGTGGATGACCTGGTCGTCTGCGGTGCTGAGCCGCTGTTCCTGCAGGACTACATTGCAATTGGCAAGGTTGTGCCGGAGAAAGTCGCTGAGATCGTCGGCGGTATTGCAGAAGGCTGCGTCCAGGCAGGCTGCGCCCTTCTCGGTGGCGAGACCGCAGAGCACCCCGGCGTAATGAACCCGGATGACTACGACGTCTCCGCAACCGCCGTTGGCGTCGTCGAGGCCGATGAGCTGCTCGGCCCCCACCTGGTGCGCGAAGGCGACATCATCATCGGCATGGCATCCTCCGGACTACACTCCAACGGCTACTCCCTTGCCCGCCACGTGCTTCTGGAGCGCGCCGGGCTGCCGCTTGACGGCCACATCGAGGAACTTGGCCGCACGCTTGGCGAGGAGCTGCTTGAACCCACCCGCATCTACGCTCTTGACTGCCTTGAGCTGGCCGCCGAGTGCGAAGTGCGTACCTTCTGCCACGTCACCGGCGGTGGCCTGGTGGGCAACATGGAGCGCATCATCCCAGAAGGCCTGGTTGCAGAGATGCGCCGCGCCACCTGGACCCCGGGCCAGATCTTCCGCACCATCCGCTCTGTCGGCCAGGTGCCGGATGCGGAGATGGAGAAGACTTTCAACATGGGTGTGGGCATGGTTGCCGTTGTGTCGCCTAGCGACCGCGACCGTGCACTAGCCATTTTGGCCGCACGCCACATTGATAGCTGGGTGCTTGGCGAGGTCCGCGCCGCCACCAACGACGACGAACCCCGCGCCCTGCTCACCGGCGAGCACCCGCAGTACTAGCTGCGCCGAAAAACGGCACGCGAAAAGAGCGCACCCCGCGTATTGGCTCGGGGTTGCGCTCTTTTCGTTGCAAACAGGTGCAGCTGGCTGCGGTTAGGCAGCGGTTAGGCTGCGGCTGTTAGGCTGCGGCAGCGAGCTGCAGTGAGAAGGTGGGGGAGTTAGCGAGCAACGCGGCGCTGGCCGCGGTTGTCCTCATCCTCATCGTCCCAGTTGCCGTAGTCGGCATAGTCGGCGTAGTCGCCGTACTGGTCGTCCACCTCATCGTCGTCCTCGGCCCAGCCTCCTGGGACCTGTGCTGCAAGCTCACGTTGCAGGGAATCGAGGTCCATTTCCGGAGAGTTGTACTTGAGCTGGCGAGCTACCTTGGTCTGCTTTGCTTTGGCGCGTCCGCGGCCCATGGCGTGACCCCCTTGAGGTGCTATTTATCTAATCGTATTTGTCCTGCCAGACATAATAGCGGGTGCCACCAAAAAATTCCCCTCCGCCCATCTACCTGCGCGGATTCACGCCGCCGCGGAGTTTGTCAATGGCGGCACGTCCTGCGCGCTCACCTTCTTCGGCGGGCAGGGAGTCTGGGTCAACGTTGGCCGCCACGCCGTTGATGTCCAGGGACGCGGTGGGGTCTGTAAGTGCAGAGCGTTTCACCAGCGCCAGCGCGATGGGGCCGTAGTCGGCGTCTTGGACCACGGTGCCCAACTGGCCAACCTTGCGGCCGCCAAGCGTGATCTCGGCACCAGGGGCGGGCAGCTCAGGTGCGGAGCCGTCAAGCTGCAGCATCACCAATAGTCGTGGTGAACGGCCGAGGTTTTCCACACGCGCCACGGTTTCCTGACCCCGGTAGCAGCCTTTGTGCAGGTGGACGGCGCCGAGGTGATCGCCACGGCCGATGAGGGTGGGCGCTTCGTGGGGGATGGAGCGCTCATCAAGATCCACACCCAGCTCCGGCTCGACCGCGCGAACGCGGGCCGCGGTGTACGCCATCAAACCGGCAACGCGACCGCCGTCGGCCTGCCACGCGTCCAGGGTGGGGGTGACGGTGGTGGGGGATAACAGGGCGTCGTGAAGCAGAAAGCTCCCGAAACGGCGGGTGCGGGTGGCAACGGCGCCGTCGAGCGGCCGGCCGAAGGTGGAGACCAGCACGAGGTCGGTTTCCTCGATGGTGACGTCGGACCAAAAGACCATGCGTTGCAAAAACTCAAGGAACGACGCCTTTTGCTGCGGCAACATGTCCAGGTAGAACGTTGAGCCGTCAAACATCACGCCAACGTGGTGCAAGATGTGTCCCTGGGCGTTCAGGTCGAGTGCGAAGGCGCCGAAACCGGCGGCTACACCGTCGAGCTTCTGGGAGAGTAAGTTGTTCAAAAACGTCGCGGCATCAGGGCCGGAAACGGCGATGACGTCGTAATACGAGCGGTCAATCAGCGTCGGCGTTTCAGCCAACGCGCGCTGCTCCGCTAAAGGATCCCCAAAGTGGAGCGCAACATGCGTCTCCGGATCAGGAACGGCACCAGGAAGATCAACAGAGAACATTCGAGTCACGGCCCCGATCATAAGGGCATAATGGGTAGATATGTCACTCCTAGCGCCAGAACCCGTCATCTACCTGGTAGAGCCCTACGGCGGATCCATCCGCAGACAAAACCCGAACACGCCGCACGTGTTTTGGGACGACGCAGCCGTCACGCGCGGAGACGGCGTATTTGAAACCATCCTGATCCGCAACGGCAAACCACGAAACGTGGAGCGCCACCTGGAGCGCTTCACCCGTTCCGCGGAGGCGCTTCAGCTGCCGGTGCCGGACGCGCAACACTGGCTGAAAGCCACCCAGGAGGCGGTGGCGGATTACGTGCGGGAGCGCGGCGGCAACCCAAAGGAAGTCAAGGAAGCAAAATGCACCTGGACGCTTAGCCGCGGACGGGAGACCACAGGTGTGGCCACCGCGTGGCTGACCGTGCGCGATATTGACCCTGAAGTGCGCAAACAACGCGAAAACGGTGTGAAGGTAGTGACCACCCCGCGCGGGTTTGTGGCGGATCCGGAAGTGCCGTGGATGGTGGGGGAGGCGAAAACGCTGAACTACGCCGCGAACATGGCGGCGCTGCGCTGGGCGCGCGAGCAGGGCGCTGATGACGTGATTTACGTGGAGCGCGAGACCGGCCGTGTGCTGGAAGGTGCCACAAGTACCGTCATCATGCTGAAGAAAGGCGGACGCATGCGCACCCCGGCGCCAGGGCCGGGGGTCATGGCCGGCACGACGCAGGCGGCGCTTTTCGCGCTCGCTGAAAAGGAAGGCTTCAAGTGCAAAGCCAAAGATATCTATATCAACGAGCTGTTGAAGGCGGAGTCGGTGTGGCTCGTGTCGTCGACACGCATCTGCGCACGCGTGACCCACATTGATGGCACGAAGCTTGCCACCCCCGAAAATGAAGCGGAGATCAAAGCGCTGATCTCCGCCGCAGCACGCTAGCGCTAGCCGGCGATGCGCTTGAGCTCTGCCGACATGTACGGCACCAGCTCGCCGTCGACCACGCGCTCGTCCACCCAGCCGAGGTTGTTGTTGGGCATCAGGCCGTAGAGGCGGCGTCCCGGGCCGTGGTGTGCAGGGCCGGTTTCGGTGGCGATGGTGGATGCAGATTCCAGCTGCCACGCGCGCTCATTGCGCATGCTGCCGTAGAGGATCTCCACCAGGCCGCGCGGGTTGGCCAGCACAACTTCAATCTCGTCCTTTTCGGAGATGCGCCAAAAACCGAGTTCGCGCTGCTCCGGGCCGGTTGACTCGCCGTTTTCATCGAGGCGCCACATGCGGGAGTCAAAGCGCAGGTAGTTGCCACCGTCGTGGGAGAAGATCAGCTGCTGGCCAAAGGCGTATTCCTCGCCCTGCTCGTTGATTTGGCCGCTGCCGTGCCAGACGCCGACGAGGGGGAGGAGGGCCAACAGGCCGTCGTGAAGCGAGGGGCCCTGGCGCAGGTTCGCGGTGTCGTCTTCCAGCGGGAACTCTTCGAAGCCGAGGCCCGGGATGTTGCGGTGCGCGGTTGCTTTGGATTGTTCGGCGGCGAGGTTGACGGCGTCGCTGCCGTTGAGCTTGTCGTTTTGGTTCTCATTTTCAGTCATGCACTCAAGGGTAGCCTGGCACCATGACTGACTACTTAGAGCTTGTGCAAGCTGCGGAAAACCATGATGGTGTGGCCCCGTTGTCGGAGGCGTTCCTGCGCGGCTTGGATGGCGATTATGCACGCTTTACGGTGGATGGCGGCTTGGCCCTTGCAGCCTCGGACGGCAGTGTTGAGCTTGTCGTGCACCCTGATTGCCGCAGGCAGGGTAAGGCGAAGGAGCTTTTCAGGCTTATCGACGCCAACGTCAACCACCCCAAACTGTGGGCCCACGGCAACCTGCCCGCGGCCCAAGCCACAGCGGAGTCTTTAGGCCTGCGGCCGGTGCGCGAGCTGCTGGTTATGTCCATCGGTGCCGATCAGGTTAGCCGCGGCCCGGTTGAGCTTCCGGAAGGCTTTGCAGCGTTGACGTACGCGCAGGCCGTTGAGCGTTTCGGGCGCGAGAACGTGGAGCAGGCGTGGCTGGATGTAAACAATGACGCTTTTGATTGGCATCCCGAGCAGGGCGGTTGGGATCTGGCGCGTTTGCGCAGCGCAATGGACACCGACTGGTTTGATCCGGCAGGCGTGTGGCTGCTGTACCAGGGGGAGCAGCTGGCAGGTTTTCATTGGACGAAACGCCACCCCGGAAACGTCGGCGAGGTGTATGTGATTGGCCTGTCTTCAGCCCATCGGGGGGAGGGGTTGGGGGTACCGCTTTTGCAGTTGGGGTTGGAGTCCCTCTTGGAGGGTGGATCTACGCAGGTCATCCTCTATGTTGAGGCCGATAATGAGCCTGCTGTGAAGCGATATTCTCAGGCTGGTTTCACAATTGCTGAATCACATGTGATGTACCAGAAATAGGCCGATACGCTGCGGATATGTTTGCGAGGAGCGCGTGTTCACTGATTGTTCACTTGGCACGCAACCCTCGGTTAACCATGAGGTTCTACGTTTAGCAGCTGTGAGTAATCGGAGGCGCTGTGTGCCGAAGGCGTACAGCCCGCGCCGATTCTCTTTGAACGAGCTACCAATGACCTGAAAGGTTATCCCGTGATCCGCAACATCAAGCGCACCGCCGCAATCGCTGGCGTCGTTGCAGTTTCCTCTGTCTCCCTCGTTGCTTGCAACAGCTCCGACGACACCGACACCGCTGCTACCGAGACCGCTGCTGAGTCTTCGGCTGCCGAGACCCAGGCTGAGAGCTCTGAGACCGCAGCTGCTGGCGACTACGTACTGTCCGGCGAGACCGGTGCACTGGTTGCTGAGGGCGCTTCCTCCCAGCAGAAGGCAATGGACTACTTCGGCGAGATCTACGCCAAGGAAGTTCCGGGCGCCAACCTGGCATACAACCCGTCCGGCTCCGGTGCTGGCCAGAAGAACTTCATTGCAAACCAGGTGAAGTTCGCTGGCTCTGACTCCCCGCTGAAGGACGAGCAGGTTGAGAAAGCTGCCGCACGCTGCGGTGGCAACGAGGCGTGGCACCTGCCGTTCGTTATCGGCCCGGTTGCAATTGCCTACAACATCGACGGTGTTGATGAGCTGAACCTGACCATTGACAACATTGTTGACATCTTCCAGGGCACCATCACCAACTGGAACGACCCGGCTCTGGCTGAGTCCAACCCGGACGCAACCCTGCCGGATCTGCCGATCCAGGTGTTCTTCCGCTCTGACGAGTCCGGCACCTCCGACAACTTCCAGAAGTTCCTGGCTGCCGCTTCTGACGGCAAGTGGACCGGCGAGGGCAAGGCCTTCCCGCAGGAAGTTGGCACCGGCGCTAACGGCTCCACCGGTGTGGCACAGGAGGTTAACGCAACCAACGGTGCAATCACCTACGTTGAGGCTGGCTTCGCTGACAACAAGGCAAACATCGACTTCGGCCACGGCCCGGTTGAGCTGAACAAGGACACCGTTGGCAACGCTCTGGCCAACATGGAGTTCAAGACCGAAGGCCACAACATGGTGGTTGACGCGGATAAGCTCTTCGCTTCCGATGCGGCTGACTCCTACCCGCTGATCCTGACCACCTACGAGATCGTCTGCTCCGCTGGCTACGACGAGGCAACCTCCAACCAGATCAAGGACTTCCTGAACCTGGCACTGGACCACCAGGACGATGAGCTGGAGGCTGAGGGCTTCATCCCGGTCACCGGTGCTCACGCTGAGCGTCTGCGTGAGGCTGTCAACGCAATCCAGTAAGACGAGTCAAAGCGTGCAGTCTTTGACCGTCTGCTCACCGCGCTAGTAGCGCGGATGGCGAGTGCGCCCCCCACGACATTCGTCGATTGGGGGGCGTACCTATGCAGGAAGTTTCTACTCGGCGCGGCAACCGCGCCCCATAGGCTTTTGTTCTCATCCAACTAAAGGAACTGCGAATTATGGCTGACAATGACCTGTCACCAAACACTGATCCGGTAGTGCAGCGCTCCACCGCAACTCCCGTTATGCAGGGCGATGACCAGCAGGACGCGAATGCATCTGCTATCACAACGTCCGGCCGTGGCGCTGGCGCGAAGCGTCCCGGTGACCGAGTGTTTGAATTTCTCTCCACGATCTCCGCAACCCTGATCACGGTGTTGGTGGCAGCGGTTGGTCTCTTCCTGCTTCGCCAGGCAATTCCACCACTGTCCCGTAATGAAGGCGGTGTGCTTGGGTTCTTCACTTACGGCGGACCGTGGAGCACCTCCGACTTGGAGAACATGCAGTTCGGTATCCCGAACCTGTTCTTCTCCACGCTGACCATTTCGCTGATCGCGCTGATTCTTGCGATGCCGATCGCGCTTGGTATTGCACTGTTCTTGTCCAACTATGCGCCGAAGTCCCTGGTGCGCCCGCTGGGCACGCTGGTGGACATGCTTGCCGCTGTTCCTTCGATCGTGTTCGGTCTGTGGGGTGCGCAGGTGCTTGGCCCGAAGCTGGGCAAGTTTTACGACTGGATCAACAGCTGGGGCGGCGACTTCTTCCTCTTTGCCACCTACCAAAACTCCCCGCCGTTCTCCACGGCGCGCAACGTGCTTACCGGTGGCATTGTGCTGGCGATCATGATTCTGCCAATCATCGCGGCAACCGCCCGCGAGGTGTTCGTGCAGACCCCTCCAGGCCAGATCGAGTCCGCCCTGGCGCTGGGCGCTACCCGCTGGGAAGTGATCCGTATGACAGTCATCCCGTTCGGCTGGTCCGGCTTCATCGCCGGTGCCATGCTGGGCCTGGGCCGTGCACTGGGTGAGACCATGGCGCTGTACATGGTGGTCGCACCTGCGAACGACTACCGCGGTTCGCTCTTTGACGGCGGCACTACCTTTGCTACCGCAATTGCAAACGCCGCAGCGGAGTTCAACAACCCGATCAGTGCTGGCGCCTATATCGCCGCTGGTTTGGTGCTGTTCATCCTCACATTCATTGTCAACTCGATCGCTCGCGCGATTGTGAACAAGAGCAAGTAGGCAGGAGAAACAAAGATAATGTCTACCGCTATCTCAAGCCAGAATCCCAGCGCAGGCGCGCCGAGCACGTCGGCAAACCCGACGCCGTTCACCCACATCTCCAGCGGGCGTAAGACCACCAACTCCATCATGGGTGGCGTCATGTGGTTCTGCATGATCCTGGCGCTGATCCCGCTGCTGTGGGTGCTGTTCACCGTGCTTATTAACGGCTGGAAGGTCGTTGTTGACCCAGCCTGGTGGACCCAGGACATGGTCGGTGTCCGCGCTTCCAAGGAAGGCGGCGGCGCAGCCCACGCAATTGCCGGTACGCTGCTGCAAACCTTCGTTGCTTCCGTGTTCTCCATCCCGGTGGGTGTGTTCACCGCGATCTACCTGGTGGAGTACTCCAACGGCAACAGGCTGGGCAAGTTGACCACCTTCATGGTGGATATCCTTTCCGGCGTGCCGTCTATTGTTGCGGCGCTGTTCATCTACGCGTTGTGGATCACCATCCTGGGCCAGCAGCGTTCGGGCTTCGCCGTGTCCTTGTCGCTGATCCTGCTCATGATCCCGGTTGTTGTGCGCAACACTGAGGAGATGCTGCGCGTGGTTCCGATGGATCTGCGTGAGGCTTCCTACGCGCTGGGTGTGCCGAAGTGGAAGACCATCGCACGCATTGTGCTGCCAACTGCGCTGTCCGGCATTGTCACCGGCATCATGCTGGCAATTGCACGCGTCATGGGCGAGTCCGCCCCAGTGCTGATTCTTGTGGGTTCCAACCCGGCGATGAACCTGACCCACATGTTCAACCAGCCGCAGTCCTCGCTGCCGCTGTTCATGCTTGACATGTGGAAGACCGGCGCCACCGGTCCGGCGAATGAACGCCTGTGGAGTGCGGCGCTGACCCTGGTGATCATCGTTGTTGCACTGAACCTGCTCGCCCGCTTCATCGCAGCCAAGTACTCGGTGAAGAAGAAGTAACCCGCCGTAACACCTTCGAATTACAGGAGAAATACTGATGTCCAAGCTTTCGTTGAAAGACGTCAACATTTACTACGGCGACTTCCACGCCGTGCAGAACGTGAACATGGAGATTCCGGCCCAGGCCGTGACCGCGTTCATCGGCCCGTCGGGCTGCGGTAAGTCCACCGTGCTGCGCACCATCAACCGCATGCACGAGGTCATCCCCGGTGCCTCGGTGAAGGGCGAGATCCTTTTGGACGGCCACAATATCTACGGCAAGGGCGTCGACCCAGTGTCCGTGCGCAACACCATCGGCATGGTGTTCCAGAAGGCCAACCCGTTTCCCACCATGTCCATCCGTGACAACGTGGTTGCCGGCCTGACCCTGTCTGGTGAGAAGAACAAGAAGAAGCTCGACGAGGTTGCCGAGCAGTCCCTGCGTGGCGCGAACCTGTGGGACGAGGTCAAGGACCGCCTGGACAAGCCGGGTGGCGGCCTTTCCGGTGGTCAGCAGCAGCGTCTGTGCATCGCTCGCGCGATTGCGGTCCGCCCGGAGGTCCTGCTTATGGACGAGCCGTGCTCCGCCCTCGACCCCATCTCCACCCTGGCCGTTGAGGATCTGATCCACGAGCTGAAGGAAGACTTCACCATCGTGATCGTGACCCACAACATGCAGCAGGCTGCGCGTGTGTCTGACAAGACGGCGTTCTTCTCCCTGGAGGCAACCGGCCGACCGGGCCACCTGGTGGAGTTCAACGACACCACCAAGATCTTCGAGAACCCGGACCAGAAGGAAACCGAAGACTACATCGCCGGCCGCTTCGGCTAAATGCTCCAGCGAAACCCTTTCGCAGCTAGGGTGCGTAGCTAGGGTTTTACCCCTAGCTACCGCTCGGCGGTGGCGATGAACGTCAGTTGGCGGGCGATGCTGACACAGTGGTCAGCAAAACGCTCGTAGAAGCGAGAAATCAGCGCGGTATCAACAGCGTGGCAGTTTGTGTACTGCCACGCTTCGCTTTTTGCGGCGTCGGTGAGTTCGGCGGAGATGGTGTCGATGACATCGTCAGCGTCGTCAAGCGAAAGCTCCTGTGTGCCATCCGTAATCATGGCGCAGACCCGCTCGGCCATGGTGTCGGCGGCCTGGGCCATATCCATCACCAGCGGAACTATTTCTGCGGGCAGTGTGGGGGAGGGGTGGTACTGGCGTGCGATTTTGGACACAGATTTGGCCAGCGAACTCATGCGCATCAGATCCTGGCCAACATGGATGTACGCAAGCACCTGGCGCAGCTCCGTAGCCACCGGGGTTTCACGCGCAAGGAGCTGCAACGCGCGGTCTTCACACCTGCGGTGGATATCCCCCAGCGCATCGGACTCCGTCATCGCGCCTTCGGCAGCCTCAAGATCCTGATCCGCCAAGGCCTGCGAGGCGTGGCGCATGCTCTCCCGAGCAAGCTTGGCCATCGCGACCATGTCCTCGGTGTAGTTGCGCAGTTCATCGCGGTACACCAAGCGCAGCGGCACCGGGTCACGCCCGAAGCCTGTGCTATCCACCATTGTTTTCTATCTCCGCTCCTTCCGGAACTGTCTCATCTTCCGGATCATCCAACCACCCCTCAGGCAACGCGACCTTGGAGGGCGAGCCCTGGCGGCCGCGCGCATCATCAGCATTGTCGGCTAGCTCTGTGGAATCAGCAATCGTGTCCAACAACGCCTGAAGCTGTGTCAGCGACGTGACTTGTGCAAGCTGCTTACGAAACTCTCCGCCCACCGGGAAACCGCGCAGGTACCAGCCGGTGTGCTTGCGAATGTCACGACACGCGTGGTCTTCACCATCGTGCTGGGCTAGCAGTTCTGCGTGGCGGTAAATAATGCGTGCTACTTGTCCCAGCGTGGGCTCTGGTGGTACGTCCTCGCCGCGCAGCTGGGCGCCAAGCTGCGCAAACAGCCAGGGGCGGCCCAGGCAGCCGCGGCCAACCTCAACGCCATGGCAGCCGGTTTGTGCCATCATGCGCGCCGCGTCTTCGGCGGCGAAAATGTCGCCGTTGCCAATCACCGGCACGTCGGTGCCGTCCATATGCTCCACCAGGCGTGCAATCTCATCCCACTGTGCGTTGCCGGAGTAGCGCTGGGCCGCGGTACGTGCGTGCAGAGCAACAGCCGCAGCGCCTTCCTCGGCGGCGATACGGCCGGCATCGAGGTGCGTGTGGTGGTCATCATCAATCCCGATGCGGAACTTCACCGTCACCGGGATATCGGTGCCTTCGGTTGCGGCCACCGCGGCGCGCACGATGTTGCCGTACAGCCTGCGCTTGTAGGGGATCGCCGAACCCCCTCCGCGCCGGGTCACCTTGGGTACTGGGCAGCCGAAGTTCATGTCAATGTGGTCTGCAATATCTTCGTCCACAATCATCCGCACCGCTTCGTACGTGTATTTCGGGTCCACGGTGTATAGCTGCATGGAGCGAGGGCGCTCCACGTCGGCGAAGGTGGTCATGTGCATCGTCTTTTCGTTGCGTTCCACCATTGCGCGCGCGGTGATCATCTCACAGACGTAGAGTCCGGATGCTGTGCCGGTGAGCTCCTGCTCAATTTCGCGGCACAACACGCGAAACGGCATGTTTGTCACCCCCGCCATCGGAGCAAGGATGACGGGGGAGTTTGTCTCAATTTCCCCTATACGCATAGCTGTCCATTTTCCCATGACTCACACTTTCGGGGGTAGGACTTTTTGCTTTTCGACGTTCGTCCGGTGCGTTATAGGTCACAATAGGGACGCACTGTAACTAATCGGTTATTTCCGGCACCGCGCCGGGGTGAGTAACCGGTACTTATGAAGAGAGAGGGATCACATGAGCGATCGCATCGCCTATGCAAAACTGCGTGACAAGGTCATGACTGCCGAAGAGGCAGTTCAGTTTGTCAACCACGGCGACAAGGTTGGTACCTCCGGCTTTACCGGCGCTGGCTACCCCAAGGCCATGCCGGCAGCAATCGCAGAGAAGGCCAAGGCAGCGCACGCCAAGGGCCAGGACTTCTCCATTGACCTGTACACGGGCGCTTCCACGGCACCGGAGTGCGACGGCGTGCTGGCTGAGGCAAACGCGCTGCGCTACCGCATGCCGTACCAGTCTGACCCGCAGATGCGTAACAAGATCAACGCGGGCGAGATGAAGTTCCAGGACATCCACCTGTCCCACTCCGGCATGATGGTGGAGCAGGGCTTCTTCGGTGAGGTTGACCTGGCAATTGTTGAGGCCGTCCGCATTACTGAAGAGGGCAACATTGTCCCGTCTTCCTCCGTGGGTAACTCCGTTGAGTTCCTCAACGCCGCCAAGAAGATCATCATTGAGGTCAACTCCTGGCAGTCCGAGGAACTTGAGGGCATGCACGACATCTGGACCGTGCCGGCGCTGCCGAACCGTATTCCGATCCCGATTGTGAAGGCTGGTGACCGTATCGGTACCACCTACATTGAGATTGATCCGGAGAAGGTTGTTGCCGTCATTGAAACCAATGACCCGGACCGCAACGCCCCGTTCAAGGCGCCGGATGAGGTTTCCGAGCAGATCGCTGGCAACTTCCTCGACTTCCTGGAGAACGAGGTGAAGGCTGGCCGCCTTACTTACGACGGCTACGTGATGCAGTCCGGCGTGGGCAACGTCCCGAACGCCGTGATGGCGGGCCTGATGGACTCCAAGTTTGAGAACATCCAGGCATACACCGAGGTCATCCAGGACGGCATGGTTGACCTGATTGACGCAGGCAAGATGACCGTTGCCTCCGCAACGTCGTTCTCCCTGTCGCCGGAATACGCAGAGAAGATGAACAATGAGGCGTCGCGCTACCGCGAGTCCATCATCCTGCGCCCGCAGTCCATCTCCAACCACCCGGAGGTCATCCGCCGCACGGGCCTGATCGCGTCTAACGGCATGATCGAGGCGGACATCTACGGCAACGCCAACTCCACCCACATCAACGGCTCCCGTCTGATGAACGCGCTGGGCGGCTCCGGTGACTTCACCCGTAACGCCTACATCTCCTCGTTCATCTCCCCGTCTGTGGCTAAGGACGGCGCGATTTCTGCAATCGTGCCGATGGTCTCCCACGTGGACCACACGGAGCACGACGCAATGGTGTTCATCACCGAGTACGGTGTGGCCGACCTGCGTGGCCTGGCACCGCGTGACCGCGTGGCAAAGATGATCTCGATTGCGCACCCGACCTACCGTCCGCTGCTGGAGGAGTACGTCGAGCTGGCATCCAAGTGCAAGTACCAGGCAACGCCGCACGACCTGCGCCACGCTTTCGACTTCCACACCCGCATTGAAGAGACGGGCACGATGCTGAAGTAGGACTGCGTTCCTGATGTGTTCCTGACCCACAGCATCCGCGGGTAGTCCGCGCCCCGATTACCGGCATGCGCCGGCGGGGCGCTAGGATATCCGCGTCGGGCCTTTAGCTCAGCTGGTAGAGCTACGGACTTTTAATCCGCAGGTCGCGGGTTCGAGCCCCGCAGGGCCCACCGTGATGCCCCGGTTAACGCCGGGGCATTTTGCGTACCTGGGGGTTTGTCGTGTGCTCGGGGCTTTTGCTTTGCTAGGTTTTTCGCATGGGCATTGATGCATCCTCCAGCGCAGTTCTGCTTGCGCTTGGTATCTCGCTGCTGGCCGGGCTTGCTACCGGCCTGGGCGGCCTTGTAGTGGTGCTCAAGCGTGCCCCCAGGAGCGGCGTTCCTTGCTTCCGCGTTGGGCTTTTCTGCCGGTGTCATGATCTACATCTCCTTTGTAGAACTGCTCCCAGAAGGCATCGCTGGGCTTGAAGGGGCCGGAAATGCTCGTGCTGAGCTTTGGGGTGTCATTGCGTTTTTCGGCGGGCTTGCGTTGATTGCGCTTATAGACCGCTGCGTGCCCGAAGAAATCAACCCTCACGAAGAGCCCCACCACCTGAGCGTCGGCGGGATTTCGCGGGCGCGAATGCGAAACGTTGGCCTTGTGGCGGCGGCTGCCATTGCCATCCACAATTTCCCGGAAGGATTTGCCACCTTTGCAGTAGCACTGTCAGATCCTGCGCTAGCGGCGCCATTGGCAATCGCTATTGCGATCCACAACATTCCAGAAGGTGTGGCGGTAGCGGTGCCGATGCGTGAGGCGACCGGTTCGCGTTGGAAAGCCTTCGGCTGGGCCACGCTCTCCGGTCTGGCGGAACCGCTTGGTGCCTTGATTGGTTTCCTACTGCTGCAGCCTTACCTGGGCCCGCAAACGCTAGGGATTACGTTTGCTGCGATTGCGGGCATCATGGTCTTTGTCAGTCTGGATGGTCTTTGTCAGTCTGGACAAACTGCTGCCCACGGCGATTGCCACCGGCAAGCATCACGCCGCGATGTACGGCACGGTTGCGGGCATGGCAGTCATGGCCGCAAGTCTGCTGATCCTGCCGGGGTAGCGCCTCGAAGGCCTATACTTCCCACATGGGTCTACTGCGATTTATCCTGAACGTAATTTGGCTGTTTACTGCCGGTATCTGGCTGTTTATCGGCTACATTCTGGCGGGCATTGTGGCATGTCTGCTCATTGTGACTATTCCGTTCGGCCTGGCGTCATTCCGCATCGCAGACTATGTGATTTGGCCGTTCGGCCGAGAAGTGATCCAAGGCAACGTCGGCGCCCTCGGGATGTTAGGCAATGTCATCTGGTTCATTGTGGCGGGGCTTTGGCTGTCTATTGGGCATATTGTTACCGCCGCGGCGCAGGCTGTCACCATTATTGGCCTGCCGCTGGCGTGGGCAAACCTGAAGTTGATCCCGGTCACCTGCTTCCCGTTTGGCGCACAGGTGGTGGATTCCAATGATGATCGTGCGCGCTACGCGCCGGTAGTTGGATAACGTGCTCTAGCTGCTCGTTTGTTTTGTATCCATGAGCTGATTTATGATGAGCGGGCTGTCTTTTCAGCGCCCCCATCGTCTAGAGGCCTAGGACTCCGCCCTTTCACGGCGGCAACACGGGTTCGAATCCCGTTGGGGGTACGGCCCTGTGGCGCAGTTGGTTAGCGCGCCGCCCTGTCACGGCGGAGGTCGCGGGTTCAAGTCCCGTCAGGGTCGCCATAGCGCCCCGAGGTTTTCCTCGGGGCGCTTTGCGTACGTAGATATGGGCCTGGGTGCCGTATTCGACGCTGTGGCGGCTACATGTCCGCACACTATCGGCAAGCAAAACCACTAAAAACATATAACTACCTGCTGATTTGTGGCTTGTCGCGTAGTCTGTGTAAGGTATCAACTCGTGCAACAGCACAGAAACAAATAAATAAGGCCCTGTGGCGCAGTTGGTTAGCGCGCCGCCCTGTCACGGCGGAGGTCGCGGGTTCAAGTCCCGTCAGGGTCGCTGAATTGCTTGGGAAACGAGTAGTTCTGGCCAGATAGCTCAGTTGGTAGAGCACACGCCTGAAAAGTGTGGGGTCGCCAGTTCGATCCTGGCTCTGGCCACATCTCAAATACACCCCTCCTTGCTGGTAGTGATACCGCGGGGAGGGGTGTATTCGTTTTGTCTGTAGGGTGTGACTATGGCTAACAACGACTACCAGCTTTCCAAGAACGAAGCCGCGGGCCAGTACGAGCTCACCATCGGTGATGAGGTCGCCGGCTTTGCAAGCTACGCAGACCGCGGCGATGTGCGAGTGCTGCCGCACACGGTGGTAGATCCCAAATTCCGCGGCCAGGGGCTCTCACGCCCGCTGATTCAGTACGCGCTCGATCAAGCGCGTGCGGATGGCATGAAGGTCGACCCAGCGTGCTCCGCGGTGGCGAAGTTCATCGACCAGAACGCGGACTATCAAGACCTGCTGGCCTAAACCAGCGCTGGCCTAAACCAGCACTGCCTAGACCAGCGCCTAGACCAGCGCCTAGACCAGCGCAAGCACGGCTAGATCGTGTAGTGGCCCGGGTCGACGTAGCAGTCCGGGTCAACCAAGTGGGTTTTCTCGCCCGGGTTCTTGGGGCGGATCTTCGCGGGGATGCCCACAGCGATGGAGTGCGGCGGCACGTCCTTGGTAACTACGGCGTTCGCGCCTACAGCGGAGCCTTCGCCAATAACGACGGGGCCGAGCACCTTGGCGCCGGCGCCGATCGTCACGTTGTCACAAATCGTCGGGTGGCGCTTCGTCTGCGTAAGCACCTGGCCGCCGAGGGTGACGCCGTGGTAGAGCATCACGCCGTTACCAATCTCGGCGGTTTCGCCAATCACAATGCCCATCCCGTGGTCAATGAAAAACCGCCTGCCAATGGTGGCGCCGGGGTGGATCTCAATACCGGTGAAGAATCGGTTTGCCTGCGACAGAATCCTGGCGGGCGCTTTCCAGCCGCGTTTCCACATCGCGTGACAGAGGCGGTGCACCCAGATTGCGTGCAGGCCGGAGTACACAATTGCGTTCTCTACGTCGCCTCGTGCCGCGGGGTCGTGGTCCCGGGCATTCGCCAAATCCTCACGGACAGTCGCGATGATCTCCAACAGCATAGAAGGCAGCTTACATGCGTAACCCCCGCGTCCCGTGGTGTTGGATTCATGGGAGGCGGGGGCGTTGGGCGTCGTCAAGCGAAAAGCTCCTAGTCGCGGATGTCCTCGTACAGGACGGTGGAGACGTAGCGCTCGCCGAAGTCCGGGATGATCACAACGATGGTCTTGCCGGCGTTCTCCTCGCGCGCGGCCAGCTCAAGGGCTGCCTTCACGTTTGCGCCTGCGGAGATGCCGCCGAGCACAGCGTCCTTCACTGCCAGCTCGCGAGAGGTGGCAACGGCGTCCTCGTTGGTCACGGCGATGATCTCATCTAGCACGCCACGATCCAGCGTGCCCGGCACAAAGTTTGCGCCCAGGCCCTGGATCTTGTGCGGGCCAGCCTCGCCCTTGGACAGCAGCGGGGAAGCGGCCGGCTCAACTGCCACAGCCTTGACGTCTGCTTTCTGCTCCTTTAGGTACTTGGCGCTACCGGAGATGGTGCCGCCGGTGCCTACACCTGCAACGATGATGTCAACTTCACCGTCGGTGTCGCTCCAGATCTCCGGGCCGGTGGTGTTGTAGTGGATCAGCGGGTTCGCCTCGTTTTCAAACTGGCGAGCCAGGATGGCGTTGTCGCGCTCCGCCACAATCTCGTTGGCCTTCTCCACGGCACCCTTCATGCCGGCAGCGCCCGGGGTGAGCACGATTTCTGCGCCGTATGCACGCAGCAGCACGCGACGCTCCGTGGACATGGTTTCCGGCATGGTCAGGACAACCTTGTAGCCCTTTGCCGCACCTGCCAGCGCGAGTGCGATACCGGTGTTGCCGGAGGTTGCCTCAACGATGGTGCCGCCCGGCTTGAGCTCGCCGGAAGCCTCGGCAGCCTCAACGATGGCCTTGCCAATCCGGTCTTTCACCGAGTTTGCCGGGTTGTAGAACTCCAGCTTTGCCAGCACGCGAGCTTTCGCGCCGTGTGCTTCGGTGATGCTGTTGAGCTCGACCAGCGGGGTGCCGCCGATGAGTTCGAGCACGTTGTTTGCAATCTTTGCCATGGTGTTTCTCCTTGTATTTGCTGTATTCGTTTTCTGCTGTTGGCAGTATACACCTTTAAAGTAGACCGGCTAGTTTTTATTCGTCAGACAGAGCAGTCTGCTTATCGACGCCATTCCCAACGCCCCCACCCGCCACACGCTCAGCTCCCAAGGGGCGAAATTTGGCTACCCCCGCTTAGGGGTTATCATCATGCGCATGACTGTGGATGACCAACGGGTCAAAGACGACGATGACTCAATCCGTGCTGCACTGACCGCCCTGAAGACGGCCACCGGAATTCCGGTAGCGATGTACGGCACCTTGCTTGCAGATAACCGCGTGCAAGTCACGCAGTGGATCGGCCTGCGCACCCCGGCGCTGCAGAACCTGGTGATTGATCAAGGTGCTGGCGTGGGCGGACGCGTCGTTGCCACCCGTCGAGCAGTGGGCGTTTCGGACTACATGCGCGCCAACGTCATCTCGCACGAGTATGACAAGCAGATCCAGGAGGAAGGCCTGCACTCGGTTGTGGCCGTGCCTGTGATCGTCCAACGTGAGATCCGCGGCGTGCTTTACGTTGGTGTCCACTCCACCGTGCGCTTGGGTGACAAGGTGATCGAAGAGGTCACCCTGACTGCCCGCACGCTTGAGCAGGACTTGGCGGTGAATTCGGCTTTGCGTCGTCAAGACGGTGGTAAGGCTTCTGCCAAGCAGGGCCGCGTCATGAACGGTGCTGAATGGGAGCAGGTGCGTGCCACCCACTCGAAGCTGCGCATGCTGGCCAACCGCGTTGATGATGAGGCGCTGCGCAAAGAGCTTGAGCAGCTGTGTGACCAGATGGTTTCCCCGGTTCGTGTCAAGCAGACCACCAAGCTTTCCGCACGTGAGCTGGACGTTTTGTCCTGTGTGGCACTTGGCCACACCAACGTTGAAGCGGCAGAAGAAATGGGTATTGGCCCGGAGACCGTGAAGTCGTACCTGCGCAGCGTGATGCGCAAGCTTGGCGCGCACACACGGTACGAGGCGGTCAACGCCGCCCGCCGCATCGGCGCATTGCCGTAGGTACGCTTAGTGCCGTGAAGGAACGATTTTTAGTCACTGGCGGCACTCGGCTCGAAGGCGTTGTCAAGGTTGACGGCGCCAAAAATAGTGTGCTGAAGCTCATGGCGGCAGCACTGCTTGCAGAGGGCACAACAACCCTGCACAACTGCCCGGAAATCCTGGATGTGCCCCTGATGGCGCAGGTCCTTGAGGGCTTGGGCTGCGAAGTTCTTATCAACGGTCAGACCGTGCACATCACCACCCCGGCTCAGATCTCCCCGAACGCTGACTTTGATGCGGTGCGGCAGTTCCGCGCCTCCGTTGCCGTGCTGGGCCCACTTGTTGCTCGCTGCCACGAGGCGCGCGTTGCGCTTCCGGGTGGCGACGCTATTGGCTCGCGCCCACTCGACATGCACCAGACCGGCCTGGAAAAGCTTGGTGCAACCACGCGCATTGAACATGGTGCGGTTGTTGCGGAAGCCAGCGAGCTTGTTGGCGCGAAGATCAGTCTGGACTTCCCATCTGTTGGCGCCACGGAAAACATCCTCACCGCCTCTGTCTTGGTAAAGGGCGAGACCGTGCTGGATAACGCGGCGCGTGAGCCGGAGATTGTGGACCTATGCGAGATGCTCAATGAAATGGGTGCGCAGATTGAGGGGGCGGGGACGTCGACGTTGGTGATACGTGGCGTGGATAAGCTTGCACCCATCGAGCACACCGTGGTGGGGGACCGCATTGTGGCAGGCACCTGGGCCTATGCCGCGGCCATTACGCAGGGTGACATTACGGTAACCGGGATTGCGCCGCGCCACCTGCACTTGGCGCTGTCCAAGCTGAAGCTTGCCGGCGCGGATGTGGAGACCTATGACAACGGCTTCCGCGTGCGCATGGACCAGCGTCCGAAAGCAGTGGATTATCAGACCCTGCCGTTTCCCGGGTTTCCTACAGACTTGCAGCCCATGGCCATTGCGATTGCAGCTATTGCCGACGGCGTATCCGTGATCACCGAGAACGTCTTCGAAGCCCGCTTCCGCTTTGTGGATGAAATGCTGCGCCTTGGTGCTGACGCAAACGTGGACGGCCACCACGTAGTCATCCGCGGCGTGGAGCGTTTGAGCTCTACCGACGTGTGGTCTTCCGACATCCGCGCAGGTGCGGGCCTTGTCCTGGCCGGCCTTGTGGCAGAGGGTCAGACCGTGGTGCACGACGTCTATCACATTGACCGCGGTTACCCGTCCTTTGTTGAGCAGCTTTCTGCCCTAGGGGCGAAGATTGAGCGCGTAAGCGACAGTAAGCACGCGTTATAGCGTTACTTATAGCGTTGCGTTTATGTAGGTTTACCTGCGGATTTGTGTTGTGTTGTGGGTGTGTGTAACTTAGTTCCAGTCAGCGAGACCGACAACGCCCCGCTGGAGAGCAGATTGGTTCTCTGGTTTGTGTGGCGGGCAGGAAAACGATCGCTGGGACTCCGCTTCTTTTGATGCTCACTGTTGTGGTGGGTTGATGGGTGTGCGTGTGTTGTTTGAGAACTCGATAGTGTGCCAATGCATTTTGTTTGTGGAATGTTGTTGTGTGTGCCACGTGTTGTGGTGTGTGCCGGTTGGTGGTGTCATGAATCTTGGATGGTGGCATTGTCTGTTTCGGTGCGTCACATGGTGATGTTTTGCTGAAAATGTTGTTTCTTGGTGTTTTTCCTCGTCGGATGGCCAAGAAACGAAAGTAATTCAAGGATTTTTTAAGCCAGGCTGACATTGCATGCTTTTTGGTGTGTTGTGTTGGTTGGTTTGTTTTTGGTTAGGTATTGGGCTTTTCACGGCCTGTTTCTGCTGAAACGTTTTTGTGGAGAGTTTGATCCTGGCTCAGGATGAACGCTGGCGGCGTGCTTAACACATGCAAGTCGAACGGAAAGGCCCAAGCTTGCTTGGGTACTCGAGTGGCGAACGGGTGAGTAACACGTGGGTGATCTGCCCTGCACTTCGGGATAAGCCTGGGAAACTGGGTCTAATACCGGATAGGACCATGGCGTAGTTGTTGTGGTGGAAAGTTTTTTCGGTGTGGGATGAGCTCGCGGCCTATCAGCTTGTTGGTGGGGTAATGGCCTACCAAGGCGTCGACGGGTAGCCGGCCTGAGAGGGTGTACGGCCACATTGGGACTGAGATACGGCCCAGACTCCTACGGGAGGCAGCAGTGGGGAATATTGCACAATGGGCGGAAGCCTGATGCAGCGACGCCGCGTGGGGGATGACGGCCTTCGGGTTGTAAACTCCTTTCGCCAAAGACGAA
The DNA here is from genome assembly GCF_016728505.1 of Corynebacterium riegelii. Taxonomy (GTDB): domain Bacteria; phylum Actinomycetota; class Actinomycetes; order Mycobacteriales; family Mycobacteriaceae; genus Corynebacterium; species Corynebacterium riegelii. Next base: position 156,684 of record NZ_CP068159.1, on the reverse strand, counting down.
TTTTGACGGTATTTGGAGAAGAAGCACCGGCTAACTACGTGCCAGCAGCCGCGGTAATACGTAGGGTGCGAGCGTTGTCCGGAATTACTGGGCGTAAAGAGCTCGTAGGTGGTTTGTCGCGTCGTTTGTGGAAGTCCACGGCTTAACTGTGGGACTGCAGGCGATACGGGCATAACTTGAGTGCTGTAGGGGAGACTGGAATTCCTGGTGTAGCGGTGAAATGCGCAGATATCAGGAGGAACACCGATGGCGAAGGCAGGTCTCTGGGCAGTAACTGACGCTGAGGAGCGAAAGCATGGGGAGCGAACAGGATTAGATACCCTGGTAGTCCATGCCGTAAACGGTGGGCGCTAGGTGTGAGTCCCTTCCACGGGGTTCGTGCCGTAGCTAACGCATTAAGCGCCCCGCCTGGGGAGTACGGCCGCAAGGCTAAAACTCAAAGGAATTGACGGGGGCCCGCACAAGCGGCGGAGCATGTGGATTAATTCGATGCAACGCGAAGAACCTTACCTGGGCTTGACATACACCGGATCGCTGCAGAGATGTAGTTTCCCTTGTGGCTGGTGTACAGGTGGTGCATGGTTGTCGTCAGCTCGTGTCGTGAGATGTTGGGTTAAGTCCCGCAACGAGCGCAACCCTTGTCTTATGTTGCCAGCACGTGATGGTGGGGACTTATGAGAAACTGCCGGGGTTAACTCGGAGGAAGGTGGGGATGACGTCAAATCATCATGCCCCTTATGTCCAGGGCTTCACACATGCTACAATGGTCGGTACAACGCGCAGCTACCTCGTGAGGGGACGCGAATCGCTGAAAGCCGGCCTTAGTTCGGATTGGGGTCTGCAACTCGACCCCATGAAGTCGGAGTCGCTAGTAATCGCAGATCAGCAACGCTGCGGTGAATACGTTCCCGGGCCTTGTACACACCGCCCGTCACGTCATGAAAGTTGGTAACACCCGAAGCCAGTGGCCTGTCAAAAGGAGCTGTCGAAGGTGGGATCGGCGATTGGGACGAAGTCGTAACAAGGTAGCCGTACCGGAAGGTGCGGCTGGATCACCTCCTTTCTAAGGAGCTTTATGTTTAACCCACAGTTGTGGGTGTTGGTGGTTGATGTCGCCGAGTGTGTGACTGCCACTGTTTTGTTTTAAAGAATCCGGGTGGATGCATACCCCACACCAGAAGGTGGTGTGGAACGCAATATCGGGGTATCGCACAGTAATCATTTTCTACAAGCGTTTGTATGTGTTGGCATGCTGTTGGGTGTCTGGGGCAACACGAATGTGTGTGTTCCTAACTGCCTCATGCTGATGTGTCACCTGGTTTGGGTGGTGTGTTGGTGTGTGGGTGTGGTGTGTGAGAACTGGAGAGTGGACGCGAGCATCATGCATCTGGATGCTGGCCTTTTAGGTTGGTGTTTGGGTGTGTGTTTGTTTTTCTGTTTTTTCTGTTTTTTGTTTGTTCTTTAGTATGTGAATCGTTGTTTGTGATTAAGGGCGTACGGTGGATGCCTTGGCATGCTGAGCCGATGAAGGACGTGTGAGGCTGCGTTAAGCCTCGGGGAGTTGCCAACTAAGCGTTGATCCGAGGATGTCCGAATGGGGAAACCTGGCACCAGTTATGTGGTGTTACCTGCAGGTGAATCTATAGCCTGTATGGGGGTGAACGCGGGGAAGTGAAACATCTCAGTACCCGCAGGAGAAGAAAACAATTGTGATTCCGTTAGTAGTGGCGAGCGAACGCGGATGAGGCTAAACCATGTGTGTGTGATACCTGGCAGGGGTTGCGCATGTGGGGTTGTGGGGCGCATCGTAAGTTATCTGTCAGTGACTTGCTTGATGTGGTTGTGTCAGCGGAAGCGCCTGGGATGGTGCACCGGAGAAGGTGATGAGTCCTGTACGCGAAGGCATGATCATGTTGGGTGTATGTGTTTTTCCCCGAGTAGCAGCGGGCCCGTGAAATCTGCTGTGAATCTGCCGGGACCACCCGGTAAGCCTAAATACTCAGTGTGACCGATAGTGGATAGTACCGTGAGGGAATGGTGAAAAGTACCCCGGGAGGGGAGTGAAAGAGTTCCTGAAACCGTGCGCTTACAATCCGTCAGAGCACATCTTTTGTGTGATGGCGTGCCTTTTGAAGAATGAGCCTGCGAGTCAGCGGCATGTCGCGAGGTTAACCCACGTGTGGGGTAGTCGTAGCGAAAGCGAATCCGAAATGGGTGTTGTTAGTGGCATGTCCTGGACCCGAAGCGGGGTGATCTACCCATGGCCAGTGTGAAGCAGCTGTAAGAGGTTGTGGAGGCGCGAACCCACTTAGGTTGAAAACTGAGGGGATGAGCTGTGGGTAGGGGTGAAAGGCCAATCAAACTCCGTGATAGCTGGTTCTCCCCGAAATGCATTTAGGTGCAGCGTTATACAAGCTTGCTGGAGGTAGAGCTACTGGTTGGTTGAGCGGGACTATCATCTTAGCAATGTCAGCCAAACTCCGAATGCCGGTTAAAAGTGGTGTATAGCAGTGAGACTGTGGGGGATAAGCTTCATAGTCGAGAGGGAAACAGCCCAGATCGCCGGTTAAGGCCCCTAAGGGTGTACTAAGTGGAAAAGGATGTAGGATCGCGAAGACAGCCAGGAGGTTGGCTTAGAAGCAGCCACCCTTGAAAGAGTGCGTAATAGCTCACTGGTCGAGTGGTTCCGCGCCGACAATTCAGTGGGGCTCAAGTACACCGCCGAAGCCGCGGCATAGTTTTTACTATGGGTAGGGGAGCGTCGTGTGTGGGGTGAAGCATTACCGTAAGGGGGTGTGGACTGCACGCGAGTGAGAATGCAGGCATGAGTAACGAATGATACGTGAGAATCGTATCCGCCGAATGACGAAGGGTTCCTGGGTCAAGTTCGTCTTCCCAGGGTGAGTCGGGTCCTAAGGCGAGGCCGACAGGCGTAGTCGATGGTCAACGGGTTGATATTCCCGTACCCGCCTACACGCGACCAATGCTGAAGCAATGATACTAACCACCCAAAGCTACTGATATACGCACCCTTGTGGTGTGTGGTTGGTGGTGATGCGTGGGGCCTGATTTGTTGTAGGTAAGTGATGGGGTGACGCAGAGTGGTAGCCACGCCAGTTATTGGATTCTGGTGCAAGCGTGCAGCACGACAACATGGCAAATCCGGTTGTTATATGTGCAAGGCGTGATGCGTAGCCCATATATGGGTGATGGTGGTGATCCTGTGCTGCCGAGAAAAGCCTCTAGCGATGTGTGTAGACGGCCCGTACCCGAAACCGACACAGGTAGTCAGGTAGAGCATACTAAGGCGAGCGGGTGAACTGTGGTTAAGGAACTCGGCAAAATGCCCCCGTAACTTCGGGAGAAGGGGGACCCAAACCGGTAGCTAACACATGCGGTTAGTGTGCTGGTGTGGGTCGCAGAGAAGAGAGGGGAGCGACTGTTTATCAAAAACACAGGTCCGTGCGAAGACGGTTAAGTTGATGTATACGGACTGACGCCTGCCCGGTGCTGGAAGGTTAAGAGGACCTGTTAGGACGTAAGTCCGAAGCGGAGAATTTAAGCCCCAGTAAACGGCGGTGGTAACTATAACCATCCTAAGGTAGCGAAATTCCTTGTCGGGTAAGTTCCGACCTGCACGAATGGCGTAACGACTCCCCTGCTGTCTCAACCACAGGCCCGGTGAAATTGCAATACGAGTAAAGATGCTCGTTTCGCGCGGCAGGACGAAAAGACCCCGGGACCTTCACTACAGCTTGGTATTGGTGTTCGGTGCGGTTTGTGTAGGATAGGTGGGAGACGTTGATGCAGCTACGCCAGTGGTTGTGGAGTCGTTGTTGAAATACCACTCTGACCGTAGTGGATACCTGAACCTTGGCCCATGATCTGGGTTGGGGACAGTGCCTGGTGGGTAGTTTAACTGGGGCGGTTGCCTCCCAAAATGTAACGGAGGCGCCCAAAGGTTCCCTCAGCCTGGTTGGCAATCAGGTGTTTAGAGTGTAAGTGCACAAGGGAGCTTGACTGCGAGACTTACAAGTCGAGCAGGGACGAAAGTCGGGACTAGTGATCCGGCACCTACTTGTGGATGTGGTGTCGCTCAACGGATAAAAGGTACCCCGGGGATAACAGGCTGATCTTCCCCAAGAGTCCATATCGACGGGATGGTTTGGCACCTCGATGTCGGCTCGTCGCATCCTGGGGCTGGAGTAGGTCCCAAGGGTTGGGCTGTTCGCCCATTAAAGCGGCACGCGAGCTGGGTTCAGAACGTCGTGAGACAGTTCGGTCTCTATCCGCCGCGCGCGTTGAAACTTGAAGAAGGCTGTCCCTAGTACGAGAGGACCGGGACGGACGTACCTCTAGTGTGCCAGTTGTTCCGCCAGGAGCATCGCTGGTTGGCTACGTACGGAAGGGATAACCGCTGAAAGCATCTAAGCGGGAAGCCTGTTTTAAGATGAGGTTTCATTATAGGTGCCCTATAGACTATGGGGTTGATAGGCCAGAACTGGAAACACAGCAATGTGATGAGGTGACTGGTACTAATCCACCAACACAAACAACAACACAACACAAACACTGAATGTAACAGTGACTGTCGCGTCCACTTTCCGGTATCTGACACACCACCCCCTGTACACAACAGGCAGTGGAACGCCATTACATGGCCCCCAAGATGTGTCGGTGGTTGATAGCGGCAGGGAAACGCCCGGTCCCATTCCGAACCCGGAAGCTAAGCCTGCCCGCGCTGATGGTACTGCACTCGGGAGGGTGTGGGAGAGTAGGTTACCGCCGACCCAACAACTTCAAAACATGATTAAGCAGCCCGCCTGCCACACACGTGGCAGACGGGCTGCTTTTTGTGTGTTTGTGCCCCCCGAATCCTGCTAGACGATAACGAAAACACCCCTACAAAACCCCAGGTCGAATGTAGAGACACACGGCCGGAAACAACGTATCGACTAGCAGCAGCCCTGCTTTGTGGTTCGGGGCCTGGACGATGGAATGCGCAACGGTTTTTGCCCGCACAAGCAGCACGGTAGCGTTGCAGGCATGGAAGCTGCTGCACGCGCTGTTGACCTGGTAAAGACATACGGCCAGGGAGATACAACTATTGCTGCCCTGGATCACGTCAATGTTGAGTTTGAGCGCGGGGCCTTTACGGCGATCATGGGGCCGTCGGGCTCTGGCAAATCCACGCTCATGCACACCATGGCTGGGCTGGATGCGTTTACTTCGGGGGAGGTGTGGATTGGGGGGACGGCGTTGGCGTCGCTAAGCGACAAGCAAATTACCGAGCTCAGGCGAGACCGCTTGGGCTTTATCTTCCAGTCCTTCAACTTGGTGCCCACGCTTACGGCTGCGGAGAACATCACGCTGCCAACGGATATTGCCGGCAGGAAGGTTGATAAGGCTTGGTTTGATGAAATTACGCAGCGTCTGGGCCTGACAAACAGGCTGAGTCACCGCCCGAGTGAGCTCTCCGGCGGCCAGCAGCAGCGCGTGGCATGTGCACGTGCCCTGGTGAGTAAGCCGGAGATCATCTTTGGTGATGAGCCGACCGGCAACCTGGACTCCAACTCGGGTAAAGAGGTGCTGAGCATTCTGAGGCACGCGGTGGATCATGATTGCCAGACGGTGGTTATTGTCACGCATGACGCGAAAGCGGCGTCTTATGCGGATCGTGTGGTGTTTCTGCGTGATGGCCAGATTGTTCAAGAGCTGCAGGATCCAACGATGGATGGGATTTTGCAGATCATGGCTGGGATTGAGGGCTGATGGCGGGTTCGCGTTCGGCGTTGGCGAAGGTGTCGCTGCGCAACATTGGCGCGCATAAGCTTCGGCTTGCGTTAACAGTCCTGGCGGTGGTGCTGGGCACGGCGTTTATCGCAGGTTCCATGATGTTTACCAACATGTTGGAGCGTACTTTCGACTCGGCGGTCAACACCGCCTACGAGGGCTCTGATGTTGTGGTCGAGCCTGCTGAGGGCAAGGGTGCGATTCCCGCGGAGGAGGCGGATGCGATCCGAAATACTGCCGGAGTCGCGCGTGCCAATGCCGCGGATACGACGGTGGTGGTTGCCGCTCGCGATGATGAGGAGGCCATCCAGACCCGCCAGGGCATGGCGCTGGTCGGGGTGCATTACGGTCCCGACCAGGCAGTGGGAGAGGGCTTTTCGCTTATCGACGGCCACGTGCCCAACCCCCACGCCACCCCAGCCGAAGCCGTGCTTAACGCCAACGGTGCGCAGCACTACGGTGTCGCGGTGGGTGAAGAGATCATCGTGGTGGACAACAACGGGCGCAACACGGTGCGTGTGGTTGGGCTGTATGAGGATGGTAGGACGCAGGGGACGTCGTTACGCTTCCTGATCCCTGAAGCTGACTACCTGGACTTGTATGTCACCGAGGGGTACGTGCCCACGCTGAAGCTGGCCGCAGATGAGTCGGTAGACGCCGAGGCGCTTCGTGACACGATTGCGCAAGCACACCCGGATCTTGAAGTGAGCACCGGTGAGGCGGCGGCGGAGAAGGCGAGCGAGCAGGTGCGCGAGGCACTGTCGTTTGTCTCCTACTTCCTGATTGCGTTTGGGCTTGTGGGGCTGCTGGTTGGCACGTTTTTGATTGCCAATACGTTCTCCATGATTGTGGCGCAGCGAACGAAGGAGTTTGCGCTGTTGAGGGCGCTTGGGGCGTCGAAAAGCCAGGTGACCCGCTCTGTTGCTGTGGAGGCGCTGTTGGTTGGCCTGCTTGGCTCGGCACTTGGCGTGGCGGCCGGCGCGGGCCTGGTGGCGGCGATCCGTTTCGGCATGGAGCGCTACGGCATGGCGCTGCCAGCAGGAGGGATTGGTCTGTCCACGCAGGCGGTGGCGGTGCCGATTGTGGTGGGCGTGATTGTCACCATGATTTCCGCGTGGGCGCCGGCGGTGCGGGCCGGACGCGTGGAGCCGGTAGCGGCAATGCGCGCCAGCGAATCCGCCGCACCCCAGCCGCTGACCACGCGCACGGTGTGGGGCACACTCATGATTGTTGCAGGTATTGCGGCGGGCGTTGTCGCGCTGATGCTTGCCGACGCCACAACCGCCAACCGCGCCAAACTCGTCGGTATCGCAGCCGTGGCAGTCATCGCGGGCGTGTTTTTGGCCGGCCCGGCGATGAGCTTGCCGATTGTGCCGCCGCTGGGGCGTGTGATTGGGGCGCCGTTTGGTACGGCAGGGAAGTTGGCGTCTACAAACACGCGCCGCAATCCGCGGCGTACGTCTGCAACGGCGTTTGCTCTGATGCTGGGCATTGCGCTGGTGACCATGATCGGTATGTTGGGCGCATCCATGAAGCAGTCGGTGGATACCGTTGCGGAAAATGAAGTCAGCGCCGACTATGTGCTGGCTGGCCCGATGCTTGGTGCGTTCCCCATCCCGAATGACCTGATGGAGCGTATCCCGGAGGTTGAAGGTGTGGGTGCCGTTGCCGCCTACACCGAGGTGCCGCTGACACTGGACGGCAAATACGCCAACCAGGTTGGCCAATTCGGCACGACCTCCGTGCTCTACGGGGACCCAGGGGATTTGACCAGCATGAACGTGGTTGCTGGTTCTTCCAAGTTGGAGGGCAATACCGTGATCGCGCCGCTTGCCTGGGCGCAAGAGCGCGGCTGGGAAGTCGGCGACACGGTGACCGTGGCAGCACCGGGAATTTCCACCAACGTGGTGGAAGCGACGGTGGGCGGCATTTTTGATGAGTCCTCGATCTTCCTTGCCGCGGTTGCCAGTGCGGATCTTGCTCAGCAGGTGGCACCCGGCAGCGGCAGCATCATGATGATGGGCGTGAAAGGCGACGGCAGCGTAAGAACCGAGCAGCTCCGCGCCAACCTTGAGGCCGAGGTCAAGCACGACATTGTGGTCCAAGTGCAGTCAAAGGACGACCTCTCCGGCGAAGTGCTGGACCTGATTGATCAGATGCTGTTCATCCTTTACGCCCTGCTGTCTTTGGCAGTGGTGATTGCGGTGCTGGGCATTGTGAACACCCTGACGTTGTCGGTAATTGAGCGCAGGCAAGAAATTGGCATGCTGCGTGCCGTGGGCACGCACCGCCGCCAGGTGCGCACCATGATCATCCTGGAATCGGTGCAGATGGCGTTCTTCGGCGCAGTCCTTGGTGTGGGTCTGGGCTTGGGGCTCGGGTGGACGTTCCTGACCGTGCTTGCAGATCAAGGCCTTGAGCACATCGTTGTCCCGTGGGATATGGTGTGGACCATGCTGGCCGGCAGCATTGTTGTGGGTATTTTGGCGGCACTGTGGCCGGCGACGCGTGCGGCGAAGACGCCGCCGCTTGACGCTATTGCTGACTAAACGCTGGTTGGGCGCTGGTTAAGCGCCGAAGCCGCGGCGGCCCCACATCATGCCCATGCCAAAGGCGACGATGCCCACGGCAGCGGTGGCTGCAGCGTACTTGGCAAACTCGCGCCACTGGCGCTGCTTATATAACGTGCCCAGCTCCTTAGCCAGCGTGGACCAGGTGGACATTGCTCCGGCAAAGCCTGCGCCCAGCCCAATCTGCCAGGCTACGGGCAGCGCCATGGAAAAGCCCAGCACGGTGCAGGCGGCAATGTTGGCAGTAAACGTACCGGCGCGTGGGTGCGGGATATGCGACAGCGCCCAGCGGGCGATACCGCCGAAGAACCCACCGACGGCCACGGCAGCCAGGGTCAACAGTAGAGAAAACAGCGCTGGACTGATCAGGTTGCTAAGCATGACGCCCCCTCAGAGCATCTCCGGCCAGCCAGGAGGCAATGCACGCGGTGAACGTGATCAGCATGTAGGTCAACGCGCCGAGCATGGTGAACTCCAGCGCGGTGGCTGCCACGATGGAGTAGCTGGTGAACCCGCCCAAAAAGCCTGTGCCCCAGAACGGGCCTGGATTGAAATAGCCCATGGCCGCACAGCCGAGCATGTTGACCACAAGCATGGCAATGATCGCGCTTGTATCGCCGCTGCCTGCGTAGAGGGTCACCATATGGCGTAGGCTCGCACCGAGTGCTGCGCCAAGGCCCACAAGAAGCCCAGTGGAAAGTTGATCGGTCTGCATAACCGGCAATGCTAGTTCCCGAGCCAGGATCTCTGGCAGAAACTCCGCTAACGCGTCAAGATGGATGTTGAACACCCTTGATGCATGAGAAGGAGTACACACTATGGCCCATGAACGCGCCGGTCAGATCGCACTGCCCGAAGACCTGATTGATATTGCAGAGCTGGTCACCGCTTACTACACACGTGAGATTGACCCGCAGGATGTGGGCCAGCAGGTGGCGTTTGGTACGTCCGGTCACCGTGGATCCAGCCTGGACAATGCGTTTAATGAGGCGCACATTCTGGCTACGACTCAGGCGATTGTGGATTACCGCAGCCAGGAGAACATCGGCGGGCCGGTCTACATTGGCCGGGATACGCACGCGCTGTCGGAGCCGGCGATGGTTTCCGCGCTTGAGGTTCTCATTGCTAATGAGGTGCCTGTGCTTGTAGACGCTGCGGGGCGCTACACCCCAACTCCTGCCGTCTCGCACGCGATTCTGTCGCATAATGCTGGGCTCGCCGGCGGGGTGACGGGGACGGACCCGAAGCGTGCCGACGGTATCGTGATCACCCCGTCCCACAACCCGCCGCGCGATGGCGGTTTCAAATACAACCCGCCAAGCGGTGGACCGGCTGGCACGGATGCGACTGACTGGATCGCCGCCCGTGCCAACGAGTACTTGGGCCGCGGTCTGGAGGGCGTGAAGCGCGTCCCGGTCAGCGGGGTGTTGGATGAACGCGCGCAGCGTTTTGACTTTATGGGTAACTACGTCGCGGACCTAGACAACGTGGTGGATATGGCCGCAATCCGGGAATCCGGCCTGCACATCGGCGCGGACCCGATGGGTGGCGCCAGCGTGGACTACTGGGGCGCTATCGCAGAAGCTTACGGGCTTAACCTTGAGGTAGTGAACCCGAACGTGGACGCCACCTGGCGGTTTATGACTTTGGATACGGATGGCCAGATCCGCATGGACTGCTCCAGCCCGAACTCCATGGCGTCCTTGGTTCACAACCGCGAAAAGTTCGACATTGCTACTGGTAATGATGCGGATGCGGACCGCCACGGCATTGTCACCCCGGACGCGGGTCTGATGAACCCGAACCACTACCTGGCTGTGGCCATTGAGTACCTGTTTAGCCACCGCGACGGCTGGGCGCAGGACACGGCGGTGGGTAAGACGTTGGTGTCGTCCTCCATGATCGACCGGGTTGTGGCATCGCTTGGCCGCACCCTGGTTGAGGTACCGGTTGGGTTTAAGTGGTTTGTGCCTGGTCTTATCGACGGCAGCGTCGGCTTCGGCGGCGAAGAATCCGCAGGTGCCTCCTTCTTGCGTAAGAACGGCACGGTGTGGTCCACCGATAAGGACGGCATCATCCTGGACTTGTTGGCCTCTGAAATCACGGCGGTGACCGGCAAGACCCCGTCGGTGCGCTACCGCGAGCTGGAAGCCCAGTTCGGGGCGCCTGCCTACGCGCGTATCGACGCCCCTGCCAACCGCGAACAAAAAGCCACCCTCAAGGCCCTGTCACCCGAGCAGGTTCCGGCAACGGAGCTGGCAGGCGAGCCGATTACGGCGAAGCTGACCAACGCGCCGGGCAACAACGCCGCCATCGGCGGGCTGAAGGTGACCACCGAAAACGCATGGTTTGCGGCACGCCCCTCCGGCACTGAGGACAAGTACAAGATCTACGCCGAATCCTTCCACGGGCAGGAGCACTTGAAGCGGGTGCAGGACGAGGCGGTTGCAATTGTTTCGGAGGTGTTGGGGAAGTAGGGTTTTGGGGGTGAGCGTAGGCGTCGATAAGCAAAAAGCCCTTGATGTTCTGGCAGCACTGGCCAGGTTTGGCTTGGCGGCGATGTGGATTGTGGCAGGAGCGACCAAGCTGGGACACCACATGCAGGTGACCCAATCGATTGAAGCCTACGAGATCTTCACCCCCTACTGGTCCAACCTGCTGGCCCACGTCATTGGCCCGCTTGAGCTTGCCGGGGGCCTGTTCCTGCTGCTGGGTATCAAGATCCGTGCGGCCGGGTGGGTTTCCATGGCGGTGCTAGTCATGTTTGTGATTGGCCTGTGGACTGTGCATGCGCGCGGTATGGTGATTGACTGCGGCTGCTTTACGCCCGGCGAGCGCCGGCCGCAGCCCGAGGACGTTCTGTGGGCCATCGCACGAGACATTGGATTCATGATTGCCACGGCGTTCATGATCTATCGCCCATTTAAGAAGTTAGCGATTTACCCGTAGAATTTGCGGCGACCAAATTTTTGACTCATGAGGAGAACTGAACCTTGACCACGCGGAAAGTGCAGAACCCCAACAGCAAAGGCGGCTCTGCCTTCATCTGGGCCGTAGTAGCCGTCATTGCAATTGCGGCGCTGGTATTTGGCCTGATCATTTTCAACGGCAACAAGGCGCGCGAAGAAATGCGCGAAGCGCAGATGGCCGATATGACCGGCATCACCGTCGAGTGGGCCGATGGTGAAGATGTAATTCACCTTAAGGGTGCAAACTCCGACGCGCCGACTGGCCAGCTGTATGAAGACTTCTCCTGTGGATTCTGTGCTGAGCTGCATGAGGAAACCGATGCGGAAATGCTGCAGGCGCTTCGCGACGGCTCCATCAACGTCGAACTTCGCCCCATGGTGTTCCTGGACCGCGGCGCAGTGAGCCATTCCACCAACTCGCTTGCGGCAGTACTCGCACTGATCAGCCACGGTGAGCTGGATACCGCCTTTACCCTGCGTGATTACCTGTTCTTGAACCAGGCGCAGATGATCAGCAAGTCCAACCCGGACAAGCTGGCTGACCTGGCGAAGGACTACGGTGCTTCCGAGGAAGCAGTGGCTGACATTCGTGAAAGCACGTTTGTTGAAGCCGCACAGAAGATGGGCATGGACAACCTGAATGTGCAGCGGACTGACACTGGTGAGGATCCCTATACGCCACGCGTCAGGTTTGAGGGCCAGGACGTCGACGGCGTTTCCGACGAGGGCAAGACCTGGGTTGAGGTCCTGACCGAGTCCAAGTAACCGGCACAGATGTCGTATTTAACGGCGTTCTGAGTAGCGATTTTGTTGCTGTTTGGGACGCTGCTATATTAATCGGAGTTGTTCCGCTGGTTCTTGGGCGTAAGCGCTGGGAAGCGGCAGGGCAATTCCGTTAGAACGGGGCTATGGCGCAGTTGGTAGCGCACCACACTGGCAGTGTGGGGGTCACGGGTTCGAATCCCGTTAGCTCCACAAGATGAAACCGTCTCACCTGGTTGGGTGGGGCGGTTTTTGTTTGTTTTGTGGGTTTTGTGCTTGGTGGGCTTAAGCCGTGCTTGGTGGGCTTAAGCCACAAAACCGGGTTAAGGGACATTTCGTGTGGATTTGCGGCGTGTCGTACTAAGGGACATTTCGTGTGGATTTAGGGGCGTCCTGCCCAGCCTTTTCTTATGCCTAAGCTGGGGTTCCATTCGTTGTCGATGTGGGTGTCATATGTGGCTGGTCGCCCGTCTGGGTGGCCGCGTCGTTTGAGTTGTTCTTTCGCCCAGGCGGTGCGTGCTGCTTTTTCTCCTTGGCGTCCGAAGTCTTGTTGCTTAGCTAACTCCAGTGGCGCTACCGGGTCTTCGGTATGGACGTAGAGCCACCAGTCCATGGTGATGCGCTGATGCTCATCGAACATGCCGCGATGGTTTCCTGCTAGGTCTTTGAGCTGTTTGTTGATGCCGCCTTCCAACAGGTTTGTGGTGGCTTTTAAGTCCTGCATGACAACGCCTTCAGGCGGGGTAAGGAAGGTAAATAGGTGTCTGTCATGAATGAGTTTTTCTAAGCGTTTTAATGCCCGGCGTGCATTGCGGTGGGTGTACCACCATTTCTGGTTGGGGCTGACCCATTTTGGTACTTGGCCTGCAGGTATAGCACTGCGGTAGGTGCGTTGTTTAAGCCAATCGGCAAAGGTGATGCGGGTGTGGTGGACTGCAGCAGTAAAGCGTGCAGCATCTTCAAGGCTGTCTATCTGGACGAGCATGTAGCCGAGTTTGCGGATTGCTTTATGAGCGGGGTGAATCGGGTTGCGGCTGATGTCGGCAAACGTGTTGCGCTGGACGTGGACTAAGCAGCGCTGGATGGCTACGCCTGGCCATTTAATGCGCAGTGCCTTAAGTGCTCCGCCTGACCCGTCGGTGGTGACGATGAGTGGTTGGGCGATTTTGTCGAATAGTTTTAGGTACTCATACGAGCTTTCACGCAGGCACCAATGCCAGGCGATGACGTGTGTGTCGGTGCAGGCTACCAGCAGGCATTTCTTGTGAAAGTAGGTGCCGTCGATAAAGACTTGGTCATAGACACGGTAGGGGTCTGTAGTCGTGGGCACGGTGATAAACCACAGCAGTTTGAACCACCGGGTCAAAGTCCGTCTGCTCACCCCAAGGCGTTTGGCTAAGTGGTCTGCGGATTCCCCGGAAAGGATCCAGTCGATAAAGATTTTGAAGTGTCGAATCTCGCTGGTGTGCGCCCGGGTGTTAATCGATGAAGCGTTGCACGCAGGACATAGCCAGCGTTGGGTTCCTGCCGCGGTTTTGCCGTTCTTAACCAGTCCGTGGCCGCACACGTCACACGACGGCCGATTCCTATTAGCCATAGGAATTGGCCTTACCGCACCAGCCGCAGTCCCCCTATCACAGACCTAGGACTATCCGGTGTTGATTTCACCGATTGGGCTGTTGGAACCGATTCAAAATCAAGATCACGGCATTATCCCAGGCTGACCCGGGAATCCGTATCGGTTTATCCACACGAAATGTCCCTTAAGCCACAAAACCGTTGTGGGTTTTCACGCCCACCTGCTGGTGAGTTTTCGCATGCAGGGAGCAATAGGTATGAAGAACCGTGGTGTACGCCCGTGGGTGCGCATGTTTGCCGCCGGGACCCGCGCGCGACGAACTTTAGGAACGGCTGGGCGCAATCGACCGGGAGAAGATGACCGACCTTGAGCGCACCCAGGCTGAACCCTTGAGCAAGCAAAGCTCAACACCTCGGACGACTATGACGCAACCGTCATCGACGAGTTCCGCAAGAGTTCCGTCATCCGTGACAACCTCAGAAAAGGCGCTACCTGGTTCAATACGATGGGTTAGAATAGACGGCTATAAACCTACGGTTGGTGTTGTCCGTGTCGTGACAGGAGAAGAAGGTGGCAAGGCTCGACAACGTTCGTGATGCATTCCGAAAAGTGATTGACTTTTCTGGTTATCCTGAAGAATGTTTTCTCAACGAAGCGTATGAGGACTCTAAGGCATATTTCTTCATGACCAATGACGAACAACCAGAGGGAACTCCATCGTTCCTAATTTTTAAAGATTCTGGAGAGATCGTAGAGAAAAACATGGTCCATTGGAAAGAGACTACCGCGTGGATAGAATCTCCCGGAACCCGATTAATCAGTATCCCCAGCTAGACCAACACACTTTTACCCACCACCAACGTGGTGGGTTTTTTCATGCCCACCTGCCGGTGGGTTTTCGTGATTTAAGGAGACATCAATATGAAGAACAGTGTACGCCCGTGGGTACGCATGTTTGCCGTGCAGGCTGACGCTGCAAAACCCACTAGCAGATAACGCAAAAATGGCCGAATGTAGCGACATGTGACCTGGGGGAACGGAGGGCGTTTTTCAATGTCTGCTAGTGAAAATGCTCCAGTGAATGCTCCAGTGGTCGCTTTGGCCTCCTCCGGGCCAGTACCTTGGGTCGCATGTATGAGTTGCGGCTGTATGAGATGGATACGCCAATCGGCCGTCTTGGCCTGGTGGAATCTGCGCGGGGTGTAACCAAGGTATTGCTGCCTGGTGATGCGTTTGAGCACCCTGTGCACGCGCAGGAGGCCCGCACTCCCGCGGCCCGGCAGCTTGAGGAGTACTTCGCGGGCACACGCAGTGAGTTCACCGTGCCGCTGGATCTGGACGGTCTCACGCTGTTTCGTGCGCGGGCGCTGCACACGTTGTCACAGGTGCCCTACGGGGAGACGGTGACCTATGCGGAGCTTGCCCACGCCGCAGGTAGCCCGAAGGCGGTGCGCGCCGCCGGCAGTGCGTGCGCGACGAACCCGCTGCCGCTGTTCATCCCGTGCCACCGGGTGCTGCGCGCTGATGGTTCCCTCGGCGGCTACCGCGGCGGTGAACGCGCGAAACGTTTCCTACTGGCTTTGGAGGGGATCAATGTCTGACACGTTTATCAAGCATGGCAGCGCACCCGGGGCTGCGGCGGCTGAGGCGGCGTATCTTCGCTGGTTGCGGGAGGGCTCCCAAGCGGTGGTCAGGGTGCTTCTGCTTAACGACGCCGCGAACACCCTCATCATCGAAAAAGTCGATTCCGCCCGCCCAACAGTGGAAGCAGCCCGGGCCGCTGGCCGAGAACTTGCAGCGATTCACGTCATGGGTGCAGCCGCATTCGGTGCGCCGGCAGATGGCTGGGACGGGCCGAACTTCATTGGCACCCGTGAGCAGTCGTGTGTGCCCACGACGCGGTGGGCGAAGTTCTATGTGGAGCAGCGCGTGCTGCCGTTTGCGGAGCACGCACACCGGGTGGGGCACCTCCCGTCGAGTGGTTTGGACGTTGTGCGGCAGGCGTGCGACGCGCTGCTTGCAGAGGATGAGGACGCGCCCCTTGCGCGCATCCACGGTGATCTGTGGTCGGGCAACCTGCTGTGGTCCTCAACCGGGCCGCGCTTTATTGATCCGGCGGCGCACGGCGGGCATCCGCTGACAGACATCGCCATGTTGGAGCTCTTTGGAGCCCCGCTTTTCGACGCCATCGTGGACGGCTACCTCGCCGCAGGCGGAGAGCTTGGGTGTGACTGGCGGCGTCGCATAGCCGTGCACCAACTGCACCCACTTGCGGTACACGCGTGGACGCACGGGCCGTCTTACGGATCTACGCTGGTACGGGCGGCGGAAGAGACCCTACGCGTGGTTGGTTAGGGGGTTGACTGAGGTCTGAACGGCAGCTACCCTGCAATGTAATACATGTATTACATAAGGGAGGTGTCGCATGGGAATTGAGGTTCGTCTGCAGGAGCTGCTGACTGAACGGGCAGGCACCACGACCGTCTCCATGCGGGAGCTGAACCAGAAAACGCGTGCGGTGATTGACCGTGTGATGAAGGAGGGATCGACGTTGACTGTGACAGATAGGGGAGTGCCGATCGCGGAAATACACCCGGTGAGTCAGAAGGCAGGTTTGGACCGACTTGAAGAACTCGGACTCCTCGCTCAGAGGGGTCGCCCCTTCGAAGAGGGCTGGAAGCCCAGACAGTTTGAGTTTTCTCTGGAGGAATGGCTCGAAGATGAGCGCGGTGAGGAACGTCTGGAGCGAGTAATGGTGAATCTGCGGGATGCATCCGATGGGTAAGACGGAAGCTCTCGTATATGTGGATACTTCCGTGCTCGTTGCGATGACGGGTGAGGAGGCGCATAGCCGGTGGGCACTGACTACGCTGCGTGGACGTGCAATGGTGAGTTCGGCCATCCTGCGTGTGGAACTTGCCCGTTTTGCACATCGAATGAATTACGGCTTGGGATATGTCCGTGAATTGGAATCCAGGGTCTCGCTTGTCAACGTGGATGATGCGGTTATCGCAGCAGCTGTTGCTATTAGTGGTGAGGTTAAAACATTGGATTCTCTGCATGTGGGGACCTGGGCGAGGTTGCAGTCATTGGGGGTGACCTGTCCGTTTGTTACGGCGGATCGCAAACAGGCGCTGGCTGCAGCGTCCATGGGTGCGACGGTGATTCACCCCTACGGAGAGCTGCGTTAGCGCCACCAGGTGTCGTTCGGGCCCGGGGGAAGGTGGCGTTTGTGTTGGCCGATGCGCCAGAGGTGCTCAAGGCGCTGCTGTGCTGCCGCCGGGATCTGCTTGCCCTCCAGGTAGTCGTCGATGTGGGCGTAGGTAATGCCCAGTGCTTCCTCGTCCGGAAGGGCGGGGCGGTCTTCCTCTAGGTCGGCGGTGGGGACCTTCTCCCACAGGCGGGGATCTGCCCCCATGTGCTTGAGCATCGCCGCGCCTTGGCGTTTGGTTAGGCCTGCAAGTGGGATGAGGTCGGCGGCACCGTCGCCATGCTTGGTAAAGAACCCGGTGACGTTTTCTGCGGCGTGGTCACTGCCGATGACCAGCAGGCCGCGCTCGCCGGCAATTGCGTACTGGGCGATCATGCGCATCCGCGCCTTGACGTTGCCCTTGTTAAAGTCGCCCAGCTGTTCAATGCCTAGCGCGTTGGCAACGGCATCGGACATGTCGGTGGTCGCATCCTTGATGTTTACAGTCACGGTTTCTTCGGGTTGGATGAAATCCAGCGCCAGCTGTGCGTCATCCTCGTCGGCTTGGATGCCGTGGGGGAGACGGACGGCGATGAAGGTGGCGTTGGCGCCGGCGTCGATACGCATGCGCACTGCAAGCTGAGCAAGCCTGCCAGCAAGGGTGGAATCCTGACCCCCTGAGATGCCAAGGGCGAAGCCGTTAGTGCCGGTGACCTCGAGATAGTCGGCGAGAAATTGCACGCGACGGTCGATTTCTGCGGCCGGGTCGATGGTGGGGGCAACGCCTAATGCGGCGATAATTTCGGATTGCATGAGCCTCATCGTAATGAAGAGGAAACGGAGAGGTTTTGCTTCGGGGGCCGGCGCGTGTAACATTTAACGACGTTGTGCGACCCGGCAACACGCCGAGCGTCGCTAATTGCAGGAATCTGAGCAGAAAGGAGCGCCCGATGAAGGTCCGCAAGTCGCTTCGGTCGCTGAAGAACAAGCCGGGCGCCCAGGTTGTGCGCCGCCACGGCAAGGTCTACGTCATTAACAAGAAGGACCCGCGCTTCAAGGCCCGCCAGGGCTAAGCGCTACGCGCCTCGACTTTATCCCGCTGCTGACGTTTGTCGCGGCGGGATTTGTCGTTTTTGGCAGCGTTATCAGTCCGCGAAAAAGTCTTAGGGAAAATTAATCCCATCGATGTAAGCAAAAACACCATGCCAAGGACTACATGTAGGTAATTTCCATGCCTCATCCTGCGAATACCATGAGTGTAACTACTACATGTAGTGGCAGTTGCCTATTTTTCCCCCAAGGTATAGTGTTTCTGGTGTGCCGCCGAGGGGATCGGCGAAACATAAAAAGAATCGGGGAAGGCACTGTCGCAGGGCCTTCTAGCCAGTTGCGGAACATGTCCGCGAAGACAGCGGAAACCCGCACGGAAAGAGGAAGAAGGCCAATGTCTATCACCGTTTACACCAAGCCAGCTTGCCAGCAGTGCCGCGCAACCACTCGTGCCCTGGATAAGGCTGGGTTGGAGTACAACTTGGTTGACATCTCCCTGGATGATGAGGCCCGTGACTACGTGATGGCACTTGGTCACCTGCAGGCTCCGGTTGTAGAGGTGGATGGAGACCATTGGTCCGGCTTCCGCCCGGAGCGTATCCGCGGCCTCGCAGCAGCAGCGGCATAAGGGAGGCCAGGGAAGAGGCATGCTTCTTGTCTACTTCTCATCCACAACCGAAAACACCAAACGGTTTGTGGAGAAGGTGGGTCTACCGGCAAAACGGATCCCACTGCATCGCAATGATGAACCGCTTGTGGTCAACGAACCCTACATTCTTGTGTGTCCCACCTACGGGGGAGGGGTTTCCCTCACACATGAGAATTCACGCCCGGTTCCGCCGCAAGTCATTCGCTTCTTGAACAACCAGCACAACCGCTCATTCATCCGAGGGGTTATCGCTGGCGGAAACTCGAACTTTGGCAAGGATTTTTGCCGAGCCGGAGAGGTTATTTCCGCTAAATGTAAGGTGCCGTTTCTCTATCGCTTTGAGTTGATGGGGGCGCCTGAAGATGTCACTCGCGTGCGAAGCCAGCTGGTGAAACACGCTGAGCGTTTGGGGCTTGGCCCAGTAGATGCGCCTGTTGAAGAAAGCAGGCAGGATGAAAATGCTGAGCGCCTCGCGCGTTTGCGGGAAAAATATGCTCGTAAATATGCGAAGCGCGTCGCCCACGCGTAGTAGTCACGTACTCATTTAAATAAGGAAGGCAACGCCCGTGTCCACCTCCAACACTGAAATTTCCGGCGCACATGGCAAGAGTGTCCCGGAGCCTGCATCCCAGGCTGACCAGCTTGATTACCATGCGTTGAACGCGCTGCTCAATCTTTACAACGAGGATGGGCAGATCCAGTTTGATAAGGACCGCGAAGCTGCGAACCAGTTCTTCCTGCAGCACGTAAACCAGAACACGGTGTACTTCCATGACTTGGAAGAGAAGATGAAGTACTTGGTGGAAAACAAGTACTACGAGCCGCACGTTATTGATCAGTACGAGTGGGAGTTTGTCAAGGACACGTTCAAGCGTGCGTACTCCTACAAGTTCCGCTTCAAGTCCTTCCTAGGTGCATATAAGTACTACACGTCTTACACGCTGAAGACGTTCGATGGGCGCCGTTACCTCGAGCGTTTTGAAGACCGTGTGTCTATGACCGCGCTGTTCCTCGCTGCTGGCAATGAGGAGCTAGCAACCGCGCTGGTGGACGAGATTATGACCGGCCGTTTCCAGCCGGCAACCCCGACCTTCCTGAACGCCGGTAAGGCGCAGCGCGGTGAGCTGGTCTCCTGCTTCCTGCTGCGTATTGAGGACAACATGGAGTCCATTGGCCGCGCCATCAACTCCTCCCTGCAGCTGTCTAAGCGCGGCGGCGGCGTGGCACTGCTGCTTTCCAATATCCGTGAGTCCGGTGCACCGATCAAGCACATTGAAAACCAGTCCTCCGGTGTTATCCCGGTGATGAAGCTTCTGGAGGACTCCTTCTCCTACGCCAACCAGCTGGGTGCCCGCCAGGGTGCGGGTGCGGTGTACTTGAATGCACACCACCCGGACATTATGCGCTTCTTGGACACCAAGCGTGAAAACGCAGATGAGAAGATCCGCATTAAGACGCTGTCGCTCGGCGTTGTTATTCCGGACGTGACGTTTGAGCTGGCGAAGCGCAACGATGACATGTACTTGTTCTCCCCGTACGACGTTGAGCGTGTTTACGGCGTGCCGTTCGCGGATATCTCCATTACGGAGAAATACGAGGAGATGGTGGAGGACCCACGCATCCGCAAGTCCAAGATCAAGGCCCGCCAGTTCTTCCAAACCATTGCGGAGATCCAGTTCGAGTCTGGCTACCCGTACATCCTGTTCGAGGACACGGCGAACAAGGCGAACCCGGTCAAGACCGGCCGCATCAACATGTCCAACCTGTGCTCGGAGATTCTGCAGGTTAACTCGGCGTCGGTACTGAACGATGACCTGACCTACGACACGATCGGCCATGACATTTCGTGCAACCTGGGCTCGCTGAACATTGCGATGACCATGGATTCGGACAACTTCTCCCGCACGATCGAAACCGCGATCCGTGGCTTGACCGCGGTGGCGGATTTCACCTCCATTGACTCGGTGCCGAGCGTGCGCGAGGGCAACGACGCTTCCCATGCCATCGGCCTTGGCCAGATGAATCTGCATGGCTACCTGGGCCGTGAGCACATCGAGTACGGCTCGGAGGAGGGCCTCGACTTCACCAACGCATACTTTGCTGCAGTTATGTACGAGTGCATCAAGGCCTCCCACAAGATTGCTGTGGAGAAGGGCGAGACGTTCAAGGACTTTGAGAAGTCCGATTACGCCAGCGGTGAATTCTTCGACCGCTACAACCCGGAGGACTTCCAGCCGAAGACCGACAAGGTGAAGGCACTGTTTGAAGCTTCCGACATCGCCGTCCCGACCGCGGAAGAGTGGGCACAGCTCAAGGCTGACGTTGCACGTGACGGTATTTACAACCGCTACCTGCAGGCGATCCCGCCGACCGGCTCGATCTCCTACATCAACAACTCCACCTCTTCGATCCACCCGATTGCCTCCAAGATTGAGATCCGCAAGGAAGGCAAGATCGGCCGCGTCTACTACCCGGCGCCGCACATGGACAACGAGAACTTGGAGTACTTCAAGGATGCGTATGAGATTGGCTACGAAAAGATCATTGACACCTACGCCGAAGCCACGAAATACGTCGACCAGGGCCTGTCGCTAACCTTGTTCTTCAAGGACACGGTGACCACCCGTGACATCAACCGCGCGCAGATCTACGCATGGCGCAAGGGTATTAAGACCCTGTACTACATTCGCCTGCGCCAGATGGCGTTGGAAGGCACGGAGGTTGAGGGCTGCGTCTCCTGCATGCTCTAGTGCTGCATGCTCTAGTGCGTGCCTAGATTCCTAATGAAAGGGGCCTGCGGTTTTTCCGCAGGCCCCTTTTTTAACGTGGTTAGATCGGGTTAAGGGACATTTCGTGTGGATTTGCGGCGTGTCGTACTAAGGGACATTTCGTGTGGATTTAGGGGCGTCCTGCCCAGCCTTTTCTTATGCCTAAGCTGGGGTTCCATTCGTTGTCGATGTGGGTGTCATATGTGGCTGGTCGCCCGTCTGGGTGGCCGCGTCGTTTGAGTTGTTCTTTCGCCCAGGCGGTGCGTGCTGCTTTTTCTCCTTGGCGTCCGAAGTCTTGTTGCTTAGCTAACTCCAGTGGCGCTACCGGGTCTTCGGTATGGACGTAGAGCCACCAGTCCATGGTGATGCGCTGATGCTCATCGAACATGCCGCGATGGTTTCCTGCTAGGTCTTTGAGCTGTTTGTTGATGCCGCCTTCCAACAGGTTTGTGGTGGCTTTTAAGTCCTGCATGACAACGCCTTCAGGCGGGGTAAGGAAGGTAAATAGGTGTCTGTCATGAATGAGTTTTTCTAAGCGTTTTAATGCCCGGCGTGCATTGCGGTGGGTGTACCACCATTTCTGGTTGGGGCTGACCCATTTTGGTACTTGGCCTGCAGGTATAGCACTGCGGTAGGTGCGTTGTTTAAGCCAATCGGCAAAGGTGATGCGGGTGTGGTGGACTGCAGCAGTAAAGCGTGCAGCATCTTCAAGGCTGTCTATCTGGACGAGCATGTAGCCGAGTTTGCGGATTGCTTTATGAGCGGGGTGAATCGGGTTGCGGCTGATGTCGGCAAACGTGTTGCGCTGGACGTGGACTAAGCAGCGCTGGATGGCTACGCCTGGCCATTTAATGCGCAGTGCCTTAAGTGCTCCGCCTGACCCGTCGGTGGTGACGATGAGTGGTTGGGCGATTTTGTCGAATAGTTTTAGGTACTCATACGAGCTTTCACGCAGGCACCAATGCCAGGCGATGACGTGTGTGTCGGTGCAGGCTACCAGCAGGCATTTCTTGTGAAAGTAGGTGCCGTCGATAAAGACTTGGTCATAGACACGGTAGGGGTCTGTAGTCGTGGGCACGGTGATAAACCACAGCAGTTTGAACCACCGGGTCAAAGTCCGTCTGCTCACCCCAAGGCGTTTGGCTAAGTGGTCTGCGGATTCCCCGGAAAGGATCCAGTCGATAAAGATTTTGAAGTGTCGAATCTCGCTGGTGTGCGCCCGGGTGTTAATCGATGAAGCGTTGCACGCAGGACATAGCCAGCGTTGGGTTCCTGCCGCGGTTTTGCCGTTCTTAACCAGTCCGTGGCCGCACACGTCACACGACGGCCGATTCCTATTAGCCATAGGAATTGGCCTTACCGCACCAGCCGCAGTCCCCCTATCACAGACCTAGGACTATCCGGTGTTGATTTCACCGATTGGGCTGTTGGAACCGATTCAAAATCAAGATCACGGCATTATCCCAGGCTGACCCGGGAATCCGTATCGGTTTATCCACACGAAATGTCCCTTAAGCCGTTAGATCTCCATAAACCCGCTGACGCCGGTCAGCAGGCGACGGGACGCGTCTTCGGCGCCTTGGGGATCTCGCTTAGCCACGCTTTCAGCCAAATCCACGTGTACGCGCATCGTTTCTAGTTCTGGTTCGTCCGGCATGATGCCGTAGCGGGTACGGCCTTCGAGCACGTTCATGATCGGCTCAGCCAGGGCGGCAAACATTTCATTGCCCGACGCTTGGAGCAAAAGGGTGTGGAACTCCTTGTCCGCTGCAAGGAACTCGTCGGAGTTACCCTGGCCGGCTTCGGTTAAGTCGACTAGTTTCACGGCCAGTTCGTGAAGACGGGCCGCCTGCTCGGGGGAGGCGTTGCCGGCTGCCAAGTTGGCGGCGATTGGTTCGACTGCGGTGCGGACTGCATCCAACGAGGTGATCTGTCCGGCGCGTTGCGTGTCGCTGGCTAGGCGCCATGCGATAACGGAGCGGTCGAAGACTGCCCAGCGGGAGGCTGGAAGGACGCGGATACCCACACGTCGTGAAGAAGAAACGAGCCCAAGCTGCTCCAAAGCGCGCATCGCTTCACGCGCAACCGTCCGCGAGATGCCGAATCGGGTGGAGATGTCTTGGAGCGTAAAAGTTTCACCCTCTGACTTGGCGCCGGAGACAATTTCTCCGCCAAGTGTGTCAAGAACTGCAGAAAGAAGCGGCTCTGCGGTCGTCTCTCGTGCAACTGACATGGGAACAAACCTCCGTCGCATACGGGTGATATTGCGGGTGATATTGATCGCCTAATAGTTTAATGATCATCTCTCTTCGCCCAAATAGTGGGGGTTTGATCTCTGTAAACGCGGTGCGCTCTGCATGAGCTGTCTGGGGTAGGATGAGCTGCATGAGCCAAGAGGAAAACCTGCAGTCTGTTGTCCAAGACGGTGATTATGACGCGTATGTCGCGGCCCACCCGGAGCCGATGAAGGCGATTAACTGGAACGAAATCCCTGATGAGAAGGACCTTGAGGTGTGGGATCGCCTCACGGGTAACTTCTGGCTGCCGGAGAAGATTCCCGTGTCCAATGACATTCCGAGCTGGAACACGCTCAATGATGACGAGCAGCTTTCCACGATGCGCGTGTTCGCAAACCTGACGCTGTTGGATACGCTGCAGGGCACCGTCGGCGCGGTATCGCTGCTGCCGGACGCGAAGACGCTGCACGAAGAGGCCGTCTATACGAACATTGCGTTCATGGAGTCGGTGCATGCGAAGTCGTACTCGAACATTTTCATGACGCTGGCGTCCACCCCGCAGATTAACGACGCGTTCCGCTGGACGGAAGAAAACAAAGAGGTGCAGCGCAAGGCGAAGATTGTCGAGTCCTACTACCGTGGCGACGACCCAATGAAGAAGAAGGTCGCCTCCGTTATGCTGGAGTCGTTCCTCTTCTACTCTGGTTTCTACCTGCCCTTGAACTGGTCGGTGCACTCGAAGCTGACCAATACTGCGGACATTATTCGCCTGATCATCCGTGATGAGGCGGTGCACGGTTACTACATTGGTTACAAGTACCAGGTCGGCCTGCGCGACGAGTCCCCGGAGCGCCAGGAGGAACTTAAGGAGTACGCCTTCGATATCCTCTACGACCTGTACGAGAACGAGATCCAGTACACCGAAGACATCTACGATCCGCTTGGCTGGACTGAGGACGTGAAGCGCTTCCTGCGCTACAACGCGAACAAGGCGCTGAACAACCTCGGTTATGAGGGCCTCTTCCCGGCGGATGAGACTCGGGTGTCGCCGGCTATTTTGGCTTCGCTTGCTCCAAATGCGGACGAGAACCATGACTTCTTCTCGGGCTCTGGCTCGTCCTATGTCATTGGTAAGGCGGAGGATACCCAGGACGACGACTGGGATTTTTAAAGAGCTTTTGCTTATCGACGTCGCGTGTAACCCCCAATCGGGTGAACCCCGAGCATTGCTGTGGAGGGTTGCGCGCGGCGTCTTTCGTTTCAAGGTGAGCTGGGGGTATGGCCGGGGTCACGTTCAATTCGGCCCGCTGGGGGCGGGGAGGGACTACACTCAGCCGCATAGCTTGCCTGTGATGGCTGGCAATTTCATGTGCTAATCGTTACGATGATTCGGTACCTTAAGTGGCTTTTTGCATAAAGCCCGAGTCAGGAGGATCGTATGACCGCTGTGGCGCCAAGGCTGGACAACTATGTCCCGCCGACTCGTCCGGAACCAACGGGTAACGCCCGTCGTGGTTCCAAGCTTTACAAAATGATGACCACGACGGACCACAAAGAACTGGGCATTATCTACATCATTATGTCCTTCATCTGGTTCTTCCTCGGTGGTCTGATGGCCTTGCTGCTGCGCCTTGAGCTGTTTAGCCCGGGCCTGCAGTTCCTGTCCAATGAGCAGTTCAACCAGCTGTTCACCATGCACGGCACAGTGATGCTGTTGGCGTTCGGTACCCCGATCGTTTGGGGTTTTGCTAACTACGTTCTGCCGCTGCAGATTGGTGCTCCGGACGTGGCGTTCCCGCGTCTGAACTCCTTTGGTTTCTGGATCACCCAGGTGGGTATCGTCGCGTTCCTCGCTGGCTTCCTCACCCCGGGTGGTGCTGCTGACTTCGGTTGGACCATGTACATGCCGCTGGCTGACGCAACGCACACGCCGTCTGTGTCCGCGAACCTGTGGATCGTTGGTGTGGGTGCAACCGGTATCGGTACCGTTGCTTCCGCTATCAACATGCTGACCACGGTGCTGACCATGCGTGCTCCGGGCATGACCATGTTCCGTATGCCGATCTTCACCTGGACGGTGTTCATCACCTCGATCATCGCTCTGATGATCTTCCCGCTGCTGCTTGCTGCTGCTCTGGGTGTTCTGTATGACCGTCTGCTGGGCGGCCACATCTACGACACCGCTAACGGTGGTGCGATTCTGTGGCAGCACCTGTTCTGGTTCTTCGGCCACCCTGAGGTGTACGTCCTGGCGTTGCCGTTCTTCGGTGTGATCTCTGAGGTCATCCCGGTCTTCTCCCGTAAGCCGATCTTCGGCTACATCGGCCTGGTCTTTGCAACCCTGGCTATTGCGGGTCTGTCCATGGCTGTGTGGGCACACCACATGTTCGCAACCGGTGCGGTTCTGCTGCCGTTCTTCTCGTTCATGACGTTCCTGATCTCGGTTCCGACCGGTGTGAAGTTCTTCAACTGGGTTGGCACCATGTGGAACGGCCGCATCACGTTCGATTCCCCGATGCTGTGGGCGATGGGCTTCCTGTTCACCTTCCTCTTCGGTGGTCTGACCGGTATTATGCTGGCTTCCCCGCCGCTGGACTTCCAGCTGCATGACTCTTACTTCGTGGTTGCTCACTTCCACTACACCCTCTTCGGTACCGTGGTGTTCTCCACCATCGCTGGTGTCCACTTCTGGTTCCCGAAGATGACGGGCCGCATGCTGGATGAGCGCCTGGGTAAGATCTCCTTCTGGCTGGTCTTCATCGGCTTCAACGCAACCTTCCTGGTTCAGCACTGGCTGGGCAACATGGGTATGCCGCGCCGCTACGCTGACTACCTGGACACCGACGGCTTCACGCTGCTGAACCAGATCTCCACGGTCGGCTCCCTGATCCTGGGTATCGGTATGCTGCCGTTCATCTGGAACGTGTTCAAGTCCTGGCGCTACGGTGAGATCGTCACTGTGGACGATCCGTGGGGCTACGGCAACTCCCTTGAGTGGGCTACCTCCTGCCCGCCGCCGCGCCACAACTTCACCTCCCTGCCGCGTATCCGCTCCGAGCGCCCGGCCTTCGAGCTGCACTACCCGCACATGGTGGAGACCCTGCGCCGCGAGGCACACACCGGCCACTCCACTGACACGCCGGCTACCTGGAAGGGCGAAAGCCAAGCTGCCACGGTTGGCGCTGAGAAGTAGGCCTGCTGCGCTATACGTCGCGCGACCTGACTGATTACAACAATGAAGCCCCTCATCGACAGATGGGGGGCTTCATTGTGTTAGTGTCCGCGCTATGAAGCCTCTTGAAATTGCCCTACAGACAGGTCTGAAAAGGGCCGTCATTAGCACCTCTGGTCCGGACAAGCCGGGCGTGTCCGCAGAGTTCTTCGCGGCACTCGCCAGCCATGAGGTGCAGCTGCTGGATGTGGAGCAGACCAACTTCCGTGGACGCCTCCACCTTGCAGCCCTTGTGGGCATGAACCCAGACGTGCTTTCGGACCTTGAGCGTGATCTGCGCAGTGCACTGTTTGACTTTGGCCAGGTCGTCGCGATCGAAACTGGTGAGGCTGTAGCGAAGGGCTCACGCGAAAAATCCACCCACGTTGTTGTTGCCTTGGGTAACCCGCTAACGGCGGAGAACGTCTCACGCTTGGGTGCGGCCCTGGCATCTTTCGGCGCCAACATCAACGTCATCCGCGGCATTGCGCAGTACCCGCTGACCGGCCTGGAGTTCCGCATTACGGTGCCGGATTACACTCCGGGCGACGGAAAGAAGATCCGCAGGGCTCTGGCGGAGCTGTCCGCTAAGCAGGGGATCGACTTGGCTATGGAGCACGCGGGGCTACACCGCCGGGCGAAGCGTCTTGTGTGCTTTGACTGTGATTCCACGTTGATCACCGGCGAGGTCATTGAGATGCTCGCGGCGCACGCCGGCCGTGAAGCAGAGGTTGCTGCCGTGACCGAGCGTGCGATGCGGGGCGAGCTTGATTTCGAAGAGTCGCTGCGTGAGCGTGTGAAGACGTTGGCGGGCCTGGACGCTTCCGTGATCGATGAGGTTGCTGCAGAGATCCAGCTGACGCCGGGTGCGCGCACCACCATTCGCACGTTGAACTCGATGGGGTATCGCACTGCGGTGGTCTCCGGCGGCTTTATCCAGGTGCTGGAGGATCTGGCCGAGGAGCTGGAGCTTGATTACGTTCGGGCCAACACCTTGGAGATTGTGGACGGCAAGCTGACCGGCCGCGTCATCGGTGATGTTGTGGACCGTGAGGCGAAGGCGAATTTCCTTGAGGTCTTCGCTGCGGATTCCGGGCTGACCATGGCGCAGACAGTCGCCGTGGGCGATGGTGCCAATGACATCGACATGCTTTCGCGCGCGGGCCTTGGCATTGCGTTTAATGCGAAGCCAGCGCTCAAGGAAGTTGCGGACGCTTCGGTTAACCACCCCTTCTTGGATGAGGTGCTTTACATGCTGGGTATCCCGCGTGAAGAAATTGACACCTTCAACGAGGCCAGCGGCGTTGATTCCCAGCCGCCTCAGCTGTGACGCAGCCGAGTGAGGCGTTTGCCGCGGCGCATCGCCTGCTGGCGGAAACCCGGACGGACTACAGGCAGCGCACCGAGGACCCGGATGATCCTTCGACCGTCCAGGCGATGCAGCTGGTGATTCACCTGCCGAAGGTGGATCCGCCAACGCGTAACCAGGTGCTGGTGGACGCGGCGAAAGCAACTGTTGCCGTCTGTTTGGACACCAGGGCGGGTGAGCCGGGCTTTTGGCAGGAAGGCCTTGGGCGCTGGTACGGGCATCGCATCCGGAAAGTTGCCCGCCGCGCCCGCGGTAAGGCCTGGGATGACGTACAGGCGCTACCTGGCGTGACGGTGGGGTCGGTGCGCGCGTTCGTGCCCTCCAGCGTCGCGGAGGTGCCCCATGCCATTTCTAAGCTGCAGATCAAGGGCACCGATGTAGAGCAGTCGGAGCTTTTGCTTGTCGACGCCAACGTGCCCACCATCTACATCAACTCCACCCTGCACATGTCTCTGGGCAAGGCCGCCGCCCAGGTGGGGCACGCCGCCATGCTCTACGCAGCGGCGCTGCCGCTAAACAGCGCACATGCGTGGGCCGAGCAAGGGTTCGCGCTCAACGTGCGTGAAGTGGACGGCGTCGAGTTTGCGCGAGTCTGCAACACGCCGGGCGCGGTGCCGGTGCAAGACGCGGGCTTTACGGAAGTCGCACCGGGTTCCACCACGGTGGTGGCTGTGCCGCCGGCTGGCTAGCTGGCTAGCTTGCAACGAGGCGCCGCAACGCGCCGCGCACCACATCCGGGTCTGTGGTCTCCCAGTAGGGCAGCAACGACTTGCGTAGGAACGAGCCGTAGCGCTTCGTCACCAGGCGATTATCCAGCACGGCGATAACGCCCTTGTCATGCACGGAACGCAACAGCCGGCCTGTGCCTTGGGCGAGCAGCAGCGCTGCGTGCGTGGCGGAAACCTCCATGAACCCGCTGCGGCCAGCGGCATCCGCGGCGGCCGCACGTGCCTGCAGCAGCGGGTCGTCGGGGCGGGGAAACGGGATGCGGTCAATGAGGACCAAGGAGCACGAAGAGCCGGGCACATCCACGCCTTGCCACAACGTCAACGTGCCAAACAGGCACGAGTTTTCGGACTTGGCAAACTTGTCCACCAATGCGCCGGTGGTGTCCTCGCCTTGCAAGAAAATGTCGAAGGGTAAACGCTTGCGCATTTCTTTAGCGGCTTGCTCAGCGGCCTTGCGGGAGGAAAACAGTGCGAGTGTGCGCCCACCGGCTGCGGTGATCAGCTCAGCTATCTCATCCAACGTCTGTGGTGAAAGCCCCTCGCGGCCAGGCGTTGGCAAGTGCTTGGCGGTGTACAAGATGCCAGACTTCCGCGGATTAAACGGCGTACCAGCGTCCAGGTGGTCCCAGGAGCCCTCGGGAAGCCCCCACGCTGCCGCCATGGCGTTGAAGTTGCCGCCTACGGTCAAGGTGGCGGAGGTGAGGACGACAGGCGTGGCGCTAAAAAGCGAGGTGCTCAACAAAGGAGCCACTGACAGCGGCGCGACCGACACAGCATCATCGTCGCGCTCGTTGCGGGTTAGCCACACCACGTCGCGGTGCTTGGCGGGGTCATCCTCATCAAACACGGACAGGATGCGATCCACAGCGTCCTCGAGCTCCCCAAGGTGGTTTCTCAGGTTGCCTCGCTCAGCGAACTTCTCAGGGTCATTCTCGGACTCGCCGGGTGGGGCATCCCCGATGGCCATGCGCGTGCGCGACAGGGCGCGTGAAAGGCCCTCAAACGCGGCGCGGGCCGGTGGGGTGATGGTTTCCCAACGCCCGGGCTCCTCAATGGCTAAAGCGGCGTTGACGTCATCCACCACGTCCTCGAGGACAGCTTTGTCCGCACCGAGCTTGCCGGCGCGACGCGCCGCTAAGGTCAGGGCTCGACCAGAGATCACGTTGGTAGCAACGGAAGTGATACGCCCGTCGAGCTCGTGGGCCTCATCGATCACCACCGCCGAGTGCTCGGGAAGGATGTTGACATCAGACAAAGCATCAATGGCCAGCATCGCGTGGTTGGTCACCACCACGTCCACCTTGCCGGCTTGTTCGCGGGCAAGCTGCGCGAAGCATGACTCCCCGTGCGGGCAGCGGGTTGCGCCCAGGCATTCCGCGGAGGTGACAGACACCTGGCGCCACACAAGATCGCTCACACCTGGGCTTAAATCATCGCGGTCGCCGGTCTCGGTTTCCTGTGCCCACTCGGCCACCCGCTTGACCTCTTTGCCAATGCGTGAGAGGTTGTCCTCCTCAATAAGTGCTTCCGGTGCGTCGCTATCAAGGGCGAGTTTATGCAGGCAGGCGTAGTTGTTTCGGCCTTTGAGGATGGCAAAGGTGGGGCGGCGCTCCATGAGCGGCTCCAGGGCGTCGGCAAGCCGGGGCAGGTCACGCTCCACCAGCTGGCGCTGCAGCGCAATCGTCGCGGTGGACACCACCACGGTGCTGCCGGTGCGCTGGGCGTGCAAAAACGCGGGCACCAGGTACGCCAGGGACTTACCGGTGCCAGTGCCAGCCTGCACGGCTAGGTGTCGCTGTGTATCAAACGCACGGGTCACCGCCTGCGCCATGGCCAGCTGGCCCTCACGTGTAGCGCCGCCGATGGCTTCCACCGCTGCGGCAAGCAGGTCCTCGGTGGTTTGGCTCAGCGGCTGGTCGCTCGTCTTCTCGCCTGAAGCCACGCTTACTCGGCCGGCTCCGGGAAACCGACAAACTTGGTCGGGATCGCGGCCTCACCGCGCGAAAGGGCCAGGCCTTCCCACGGCAGGGTCGTACGAGCCTGGGCGTGCAGGGAACGTGCGGATTCCAGATCAAAGTCTGCGTCTACAACCTTGCCGCCGCGAATCATTGGCACCGTCAGCTCCTGGTAGTCCAGGTTGGGCTTGCGCTCAACGTCTGAACCCAAAGGCAGAATCACCTCGCCGACAGCAACGCCAGACGCACGGTAGGCACGCAGCGCAATCTTCGCGCCGCCGTAGGTGCGTTTGCCGGAGGAGCGCTTTGCCACAGCGTGGCCTTCAACCTCCACCAACTTGTACACCAGGCCAGCAGTCGGTGCGCCGGAGCCGGTGACTACAGACGTGCCAACGCCAAAGCCATCAACCGGGTCACTACGAAGCCCAGCAATGGTGAACTCATCCAGATCAGATGAGACGATGATGCGGGTGTTAAACGCGCCTGCCTCATCCAGCTGCTTGCGTACGCGGCGTGACACGATGCCCAGATCGCCTGAGTCAATACGCACCGCACCCAAGTTGGTCCCCGCCACTTCAAGGGCATGTTCCACGCCCTTGGTGATGTCGAAGGTATCTACAAGCAG
This sequence comes from Corynebacterium riegelii, assembly GCF_016728505.1. Classification (GTDB taxonomy): domain Bacteria; phylum Actinomycetota; class Actinomycetes; order Mycobacteriales; family Mycobacteriaceae; genus Corynebacterium; species Corynebacterium riegelii. Next base: position 125,229 of record NZ_CP068159.1, on the reverse strand, counting down.
CGTGGTATCCACACCGGCGGCGTCAATTTGTGCCTTGAACGCTGCCTTTTCGTCCGGCTGGCCGTTTTCATCCACGTGCAGCAGCGTCCACGCGTGGGCAGCCGTGCCGGAGGCCGGGATGCCATAGCGGTGGGAGGCCTCCATATTGGACGTTGCGTCAAAGCCAGCGATGTAGGTTGCACGTGCCGCGCTGACTGCAGCCAATTCGTGGGTGCGACGCGAACCCATCTCAATAATCGGCTTCCCGTCCGCCGCAGACACCATGCGCGAAGCAGCAGACGCAACAGCAGAGTCCGAGTTGAAGATGGACAAGATGACGGTTTCCAAAATGACGCACTCGGCGAACGTGCCGCGCACCGTCAGGATGGGGGAGTAGGGGAAGTACAGATCGCCCTCACGGTAGCCATCAATATCGCCGGTGAAGGTGTAATCGCGCAGGTACTGCTTCGCTTCGTCCGAAAGGAAAGGTGCAGAGGCGATCTGCTCTTCTGTGAAACGGAAGCTTGTGATCGCGTCGATCACACGCGCGGTGCCAGCGACCACTCCGTAGCGACGCTCCGCTGGCAGGCGCCTGGTGAACACCTCAAACGCACACTGGCGGAAGGCGGTGCCGTCCTGCAGCGCGGCGTCGAGCATGGTCAGCTCATACATGTCTGTAAGAAACGCAGTGGATTCATTGCACGTGGAGCTACGGTAATCGCTTACACGCTGCGGCGTCTGTTCGGTCATGGTATTCAAGGCTACCCTCGGCAGGCACACAGCGAGCACACGGCGGTCATGCGGTGGTCATACGGTGGCCTTGCAGTGGTCATGCGGCGCTGTTTGTGTGACCGCTCGGGTACGCTGTGGAGCCATGAAACCCATGACACACTCCAATGCGACGAACCCGAAGTCGGTGCGTGCATCCTCCCCGCTCGCTTCGCCCGAGCTTGATGAGGCGATTGAGGTTGAGGTGACCACGAGCGAGAACCTGCCGTGGATGTGCATCGTCTGGGATGACCCGGTGAATTTGATGAGTTACGTGGCCTACGTGTTCCAAACCGTGTTGGGCTATGACCGCAAGCGTGCCACCGAGTTGATGATGCAGGTACACACCGAGGGCAAGGCCGTGGTGTCTTCGGGCGAGAAGGACAAGGTAGAAACCGACGTGAAGAAGCTGCACACGCACGGTTTGTGGGCAACCATGCAGCAGGCGGGGTAGATCATGGAAGCATGGCGTAGGAAGAAAGGGTTGTTGCGCTCTGGCGTGAAGTTCACCACCCGTTTTGACCCGCTTGAGCGTGAGTTGATTGGCAACCTGACGGCTACGGTTGCTGAGGCGTTGATTGGGCGCGCCCAGTCGGCCCCAAAGGATGAGTTTGCGGAGATGATGGGTGTCTCCACAGGCCATACGGAAGCACCGGAGGATCCACGTTTGGCGCGTTTGCTGCCGGACTTTGAGTTGGAGGCGGACCAGGAGTTCGACGGGGATAACGGCCTGCTTCGCAGCCTGCACGAGAACGACATTATTAAGTCGAAGCTTGAGAACCTGCAGGTGGTCAATGAGGTACTTGGCCCCACTGGTGGGGTTGAGGTGACCATTGATCAGGAGGACGCCCCACGTTTCGTTGCTGCGCTCAATGACCTGCGTTTGTACGTGTCTGAGGATACGTCGGGCACGGAGCGCGCCCAGGAGAACCGCCAGTTGCTGATGGACTGGTTGGCGGTGTGCCAGGACTCCTTGCTGGAAGCCATGTTGGACTAGGTAGGGCTTGTTGCTTATGGACGTCTCGTTGCCCCTTTCCATCGGCCACCAATCCTTAGGCGATACGGGTGTGACAGCGATTGTCCCCGTGGATCCAGAGGGTATGCGCGCGGCTGTAGACGTCCGGGGCGGTGGCCCGGGGACGCGTGAGACTGACCTGTTGGAGCCGTACAACACGGTGGAGAAGGTCGGCGCGATTTTGTTGTGCGGCGGCTCTGCGTTTGGTCTGGCGGCTGCCGATGGGGCGATGGGGGAGTTAGAAAAGCACGGGCGGGGTTTTCGGGTGTTTGGTGATGAGGTACCCAACGGACCTGTGGTGCCTATCGTGCCGGCGGCGGTGATTTTTGATCTGGTGGTGGGCGATCCCGCGCACCGCCCCGTGGCTGCTGATGGTGCGGCGGCTGTGCGCGCTGCGCTAGACAGTCAGCACGATGACTTGGCCCGCGGCTGGGTTTCCGGCAGCGTGGGTGCGGGCTGCGGCGCAACCGCAGGTGTGCTGCGCGGCGGCTTCGGTGTTGCGCAGCAAAAAGTTGGGGAGTACACCGTGGCCGCGTTCATCGTGGCCAACCCGGTTGGGTCTGTGATTGATCCGAACACCGGGTTGTTCTACGGCGACCCGTCCAAACCAGCCGTGGACACCGAGGCGTTTGCAGCGCTCAAGCGCCCAACGCCGAAGCTCAACACCACCATCGGGGTGATTGCCACAGACGCGCCGTTGGACAAAGCGCACCTGAAGCGGCTGGCCATGACCGGCCATGACGGCATCGCGCGTGCCGTGCGACCGGCGCATTCACCCCTAGACGGAGACACGTTGTTTGCGGTGTCCGTGGGTGGCGATGGTGTGGGGGCTGGAGTGGGCGCTGCATTGGACGTCGAGAAGCATATGGCTCTTGGTGAAGCTGCCGCGACGTGTGTGGAAACCGCAATTGTGAATGCGGTGATGCACGCAGAGCCTGCCTATGGGGTGCGGGCGTGGCGTGAGGTAGCCAGCTAAGCTGGCCCACGATGAATCACAACCAGCACCACACCCCGCCCGGCTGGGGCTACGGACCCACCGGCCAGCCCGGCTACGGCAAACCGTTCCAGCGGCCGTTTAGCCACCCAGAAACTCAGATGCCTGCCTTCTACCAGGGCCAACCTGGACTGCCTGGGCAGCCCGGCCAGCCTGGCCAGCCTGGGCCACAGTTCGGCCAGCCGAAGAGCAAACGCAGGGCGCAACGCCGCACAGGCCTGCGCTTTGCGGCGCTATACGTGCTGTCCATCTGGGTGGTGTTTATCATCAACTCGATCGTCTTCGGCGGAAACTTGCTCTACATGGGTATTCACCCGTTGGACGTGCCGTCACTGCCGTTTATCTTCACCTCCCCGCTGCTGCACGGCAGTCTGGACCACATTTTGGGCAACACCGTGCCGGGTGCGATTTTCGCGTACCTTGTGGGCTACTCCGGCAAGCGTGTGTTCTGGGAGGTCACAGCTTTTGTGGTGATTATCGGTGGGCTTGGGACGTGGCTGTTTGGCGGCATTGGCACCAACCACGTCGGTGCATCCGGCCTTGTCTACGGCTGGCTGGCGTACCTGATTGTGCGCGGCTTCTTTAACCGTTCCGGCCAGCAGATTGTATTGGGCGTCACCCTTGGTTTTCTGTACTCCGGTTTGGTGTGGGGTATGTTCCCCGGCAACCCGGGCGTGAGCTGGCAGGCGCACCTGTTCGGTGCGATTGGTGGTGCAGTTGCTGCGATGATCATCACCTCTGATGACCCGCCAGCACTGGTGATGAAGCGCCAGCGCAAGCAACTGGAGAAGCAGTTGTCTCAGCAGAACCCGTTTGGCAACCAGAGGCGTTAGGTGAATCAAGTGGATGCTGTGGATGCGCAAGCCCCGATAGGGATCTTTGACTCCGGCGTTGGCGGACTCACCGTTGCGCGCGCGGTGATGGATCAGCTGCCGCATGAGTCCATGATCTACATCGGCGATACCGCGCACGCCCCGTACGGCCCGCAGCCGCTTGCAGATGTACGCGCGCACGCCCAGCGCATCAGCGACGAGCTTGTAGAACGCGGCTGCAAGATGCTGGTGATCGCCTGCAACACGGCCACGGCCGCCTTTCTGCATGACGCGCGGGAGCGCTACAACGTTCCCGTCGTCGAAGTGATCCAGCCGGCGGTGCGCCGCGCCATGGCCACAACCCGCAACGGCAGGGTCGGTGTGATTGGTACCCAGGCCACGATCACCTCCGGGGTGTACCAGGACCTGTTTGCACTTAACCCCTCTGTGGAGGTCACCGCCGCGGCGTGCCCGGCGTTTGTGGAGTTTGTGGAGCGCGGCATCACCTCCGGCCGCCAGATCCTTGGGGTGGCGCAGGGCTACCTTGAGCCGCTGCAGGCAGCCGGCGTGGACACCCTTGTGCTTGGGTGTACGCACTACCCGTTGCTGTCTGGCGTGATTCAGCTGGCTATTGGAGACGGCGTGACGCTAGTCAGCTCTGCCGAGGAAACCTCCAAGGACGTGCTGCGTGTGCTGACTGAGCAGGACATGCTCGCCGAAGCCGGCACGGGAGCAGGCCGCGCTGCCGCACCGACTCGCGTGTTTGAGTCCACCGGCGATCCGGAGAAATTCGACCAACTTGCGGAACGTATTTTGGGCCCGCGTATTCATGCCGTGCAGCGCTGAAGTCATGCGTACCTAGTACAGTGTCATCCATGAAGTTGACCATCATCGGTTGCTCTGGAAGCTTGGGCGCGCCGGGCAATCCCGGATCTTCGTACGTGGTGTCCACTGAGGGCAACCCGGACGTCGTGATGGATTTGGGGCCGGGTGCGCTTGCTGGGCTTCGTAACCTGGGCTTTGATCCGTCGGCAGCGCACGTGACGTTTTCTCACTTGCATGCGGATCATTGCTCGGACACGGCGTCGTTGTTGGTGTGGCGTCGTTACCACCCGGAGCGCCCGGCGGTGGGGAAGAACCGGATGTATGGGCCGAGTTTTACCGCGGATTTTATTGGCCAACTGGGTGCTGATGGGCCGGATAAACCAACTGACATCACGGATACGTTTGATGTTGGTGTGTGGCAGGAGCACCAAGCCGTCACATTCGAAGGCGTGACTATTACGCCGTTTGCGGTGGAGCATCCCGCTGAAGAGTCGCATGCGTTGCGTGTCCAAGACAACGCCACGGGTGCAGTGCTGACGTATTCGGGGGATAGCGGCTATACGGCGTCGCTAGTCAAAGCAGCTCAGGGTGCGGACCTGTTTTTGTGTGAGGCTGCCTGGGGGCCTTCGGCTGAGGGACAGCCGGAGGGCATGCACTTGTCCGGTGAGGAAGCCGGCCGCATTGCGCGTGAAGCCGGGGTGAAGAAGCTGGTGTTGGTGCACATCCAGCCGTGGAGTGATAAGCAGGCCACCCTGGAGGCTGCTCGCACGCAGTTTGATGGTCCGATTGTGCTTGGTGAGGCGGGGGCGGAATTCACCGTGTGAGTTAGGCTGGGTCGCATGACTGATCCAGCTTTGTTTACGCGCGTGGATGGCCGCGCGTTTGATGAAATGCGTCCGGTTCGCATCACCCGCGGTTTTACCTCCAACCCGGCGGGCAGCGTGCTCGTGGAGTTTGGTAACACTCGCGTGATGTGTACGGCTTCTGTGGAAGAGGGCGTGCCGCGTTTTAAGAAGGATTCTGGCGAGGGGTGGCTGACTGCGGAGTACTCCATGCTGCCGGCCGCGACGCATGAGCGTATGCCGCGTGAGTCCATGCGTGGCAAGGTCAAGGGCCGCACGCACGAGATTTCCCGTCTGGTGGGACGTTCGCTGCGCGCTGCGGTGGATCTGAGCCAGCTGGGGGAGAACACCATCCAGATTGACTGTGACGTGCTGCAGGCTGACGGTGGTACCCGCACCGCATCCATTACCGGCGCGTATGTGGCGTTGGCGGATGCGATCAACGTGCTGAAAGAGCGTGGGGTGGTTCCGGGCGAGCCGCTTCTGGCCCCGATTGCGGCAGTCAGCGCCGGGATTATCGACGGCCACGTCTGCCTCGACCTCCCCTACGTCGAGGACTCCCGCGCGGAGGTTGACCTGAATGTGGTGATGCAGGAAGGCGGCAACTTCGTGGAGATCCAGGGCACCGGCGAACACGGCCTGTTCGGCCGCGACGAGCTCAACCAGATGCTGGATGTGGCAGAAAAGGGCTGTAACGAGCTGATCCGCGCGCAGCGAGAGGCGCTTGGCCTGTGAAGCTGCTCGTAGCCTCCGGGAACGCGAAGAAGCTCCGCGAGTTAGACCAGGTGCTTCAAGATCTGGATATTCGTGGTGTGGAGCTTCTTTCGCTTGCTGACGTCACCGCCTACCCCGAACCACGCGAAACCGGCCTCACCTTCGCCGAGAATGCCTTGATCAAGGCCCGGGCGGGCGCACGTGCCACAGGGTATGCGTGCGTGGCGGACGATTCCGGTCTGAGCGTGGATGCCCTGGGTGGCATGCCGGGGGTGTTGTCTGCGCGCTGGTCGGGTGCGCATGGCGATGATGAAGCGAACAACCGCCTCCTGCTCGCCCAGATGGAGGACATCGAGCAGCGTGCCGCGGCGTTTGTGTCCTGCTGTGCGCTGGTGGTGCCGGGTTCTGGTGCCGGTGCTGCTGCCGGTGCTGCCGAAGAGCTGCGGGAGTTCACCGCTGAAGGGCGCTGGGAGGGCCAGCTGCTGTACACCCCGCGTGGCGAGAACGGCTTTGGCTACGACCCGCTGTTTGCACCTAACGACGCCGACGGCCGTTCCTCCGCAGAGCTGACCGCGGAAGAGAAAAACGCCCGCTCCCACAGGGGGCAGGCGTTGCGGCTGCTTGCACCGCATATTGCGGCGTTGCTCTAGGGCTGGCCTAGCGCTGGTCCCCGCCGCCGCGACCGCCGCGCCGACTGGCCGTGCTCGCCGTGTCCGCCGCGCCCGGCTGGCCGCTTTCAACAAATATGCAGGGGAAGATATGCAGGAGCAATGGTCAGAGCGTTTTTTCAATAAGCGCCCCCTTAATGAAAAAATCCCGTGACCTGCAGACCTGCATATCTTCCCCTGCATATCTGCGTTTGGACGCTGTTCGCCGGCCGGTCATTCCGGCAGTGGGGAAGACGCGCTGGGGAGGGGGAAGCCGCGCAGGACATAAGGCTGTCCGTACGTAAGGCCGGCCGTACGTAAGACTGAATGCGGAAGTGAAAAACGCCCGCTCCCACAGTTTCGCGGGGCGGGCGTTGCGGTATTGCGTCTTAAAGCTGGAAGGTCTGCTTCACTTCTTTACGACGCTTCGCTTCCACCACAAACGACAAGAACGGCACCACGCCAGAAATGGCGGTAACCACCCAGGTTGCCGCTGGCCAGCGGGCGGTGGTGCCCAGGTTTAGCGACGTCATCAAAAACAGCACGTACGCAAGACCGTGCACGCGTGCCACCCACGCCAGGGCTGCAACATCCATGTGGAAGCCGTACTCCAGGATCATGCGCAGCACCAACAAGAGCAGCAGCACACCGGTGAGCCAAGCCGCTGCCGAAAACAGGTTCAGCGCAGTGCGCACGCGGCGTTGACGCTCCGGGTGAATGCGAGGCTGTGCGGGCTGCTGGAGAGACTCCTGGGTGGGCTCCTGAATGGGCTCCGTCATGAATTGCCTTTCTCTGGGTCTGGTTGGTGTCGACGCTGTGGCGTTAACAACTCGTTGTACTCGTCTATGTCGAGGTGTGGGCGTTCGGGCAAGAAGGACTCATCAATCGCCTTTGGGCCAGCGGCGGAGGAGTCTGCGCCGTATTTGGCAACATCGGCCTCATACATGTCTTCCATTGCTTTGCCAGCGTTGATGGCGTCGATCTTTTCGTTCTCCATCCGGATTCCGGTGCGATACGCGTAGACAAAGAACGCCCCGAAGAACGGCCACTGCAGGGCGTATCCCAGGTTCTGGAAGGTGCCGGTGCCGGATTGGTAGCGCTGCCACTGCCAGTTGGCCAGCAAGATGGTGGTTATCACCGCGGCGATCAGGAGGAGAATGTGCCAGGCGCGTACGCGCACACGTTGACGCGGTTGCTCTGGTTGTTCATTCATATCCCACACCTTACCCCCGTGCGGTGCGGGGCAAAATGGTCAAGCAGTGTAGAGTGTCTAACGCATGCGCCCGTGGCGGAATTGGCAGACGCGCTGGATTTAGGTTCCAGTGCCTTAGGGCGTGAGAGTTCAAGTCTCTCCGGGCGCACCACTTATGGCTAGATACCCCAGTCGCGCAGGATGCGGCCAACGTGGCCGGCGGCGCGGACGTTGTACTGGGACTGTTCGATTTTGCCGTCGTTAACTAGGAACGTGGAGCGAATCACACCTTCGACGATCTTGCCGTAGTTGTTCTTCTCACCAAACGCGCCCCATGCGCGAAGCACGTCCTTCGACGGGTCGGAGAGCAGCTCCACCTTCAGATCGTGATCAGCGCGGAACTTTGCCAGTGCTTCCGGCTTGTCGGGGGAGATGCCCACAACGGCCACGTCAGCATCCGCAAAGGTGGACCACTCATTGGTAAAATCGCAGGCCTCGGTGGTGCAGCCGGGAGTGTTGGCGCGGGGGTAGAAGTAGACGATGACGCGCTTTCCTGCGTAATCAGCCAGCGAGACTTCCTCGCCACGGTCATTGGTCAGGGTGAATGCTGGGGCGGTGTCGCCCGCTTCAAGTCGAATCTGCTCAGTCATGCCTCTCCGTTTTACACGTTTTTCTATTAGTGTGGTTCGCAGTACTGAGAAGTTTTGATTGGAGTTCTACCCGTGGCACGTGACATCAACGACATTGAGCGCGAGCTTGCTCGTACTCGCACCCAGCTCGCCAGCACTTTGGATGAGTTGGCAGATCGCGCAAACCCCTCTGCGCTTGCAGACAACGCAAAGGGCCAGGCGAAGAACCTTCTGCAGGATGAGACTGTGCAGAAGGTTATCGGTGGCATCGCAGTGGGTGTTGCCGCGTTGCTGAGCATTAAGTTCTTCAACAGCCGCAAGCGCAAGAACGAGCTCAAGGAGCTGCAGCGCCTGTTGGCTCAACGCTAAGATCAACAGGTATGACCAAAAACCATTCTCCGCGCCGCCCGTACACCGCAGTCATCGCCATCCTGGCAATCGCACTGCTTGTACTGGCGGCGTTGTTTGTTGCTCCCCGATTCCGCAGCGACGCTGGCGGCGATGGCACCCCGAACGACGTTGACGTGCACTTTATTGGCATGATGGTCCCGCACCACGATCAGGCCATCGAAATGTCCGATGTGTTGCTCGCCTCCGATGTGGAAGACCCGGCTGTTCGTGACCTCGCGCAGCGTATTAAGGAAGGCCAGGAGCGGGAGAACGAGCAGATGCTCGCGTGGGCCGACGAGTGGGGGATCGAAGACGACATGGAGCTTCACTCCCACCACATTGCCAACGGCATGTTCATACCCTCGCAGCTTGAAGCGTTCCGCAACCTTTCCGGCGATGAGCTTCGAGCAGCGTTTCTTGAGATGATGCACCACCACCATGCCGAGGTCATCGCGATGACGCAGGGCGAAGTGGACAACGGCGGATACGCCCCCCTGAAGAAGATGGCGAAAGAGATGATTGCGGTGCAAACCGCTGAGATGCGCGAGATGGAGCAGCTGCAAGCTGCCGGTTAGTCCACGATTTCCGCGCCGGCCACTTGCATCTCGGTGAGTGCGGCTTGGCCACGTGCGGCGTCGACAGGCGAGCAAAGCTCCGGCAGCACCCGCACGGTGAAACCTTCCTTCAGCCCGTCCAGGACCGTGGCGCGAACGCAGTGATCGGTGGCGATGCCAACCACGTCGATGGTGTCAATGCCCTCAGCGCGCAAATAGTCCGCGAGTAGGGCGCCAGCCTCAACATCGCCTACACGGCCCTCAAAGCCCGAATAGGCGGCCGTAAACGCCCCCTTGCGGAAGAAAGCGTCAATCTTGTCTCTGTGCGCGTCCAGCGGCGCACGAAGCGCGGCCCCTTCTGAATCTGCGACGCAGTGGACCGGCCAGGTATCTACAAAGTCCGGGTTCTCGGAAAAGTGTGAGCCCGGATCAATGTGCCAATCCTGGGTGGCAAGGATGTGGGAATACTCATCGTTGTTCGCGTTCGCTACAAGCTCCGCGATCCCCGCAGCTACCTGGTCGCCCTTCTCGGTGGCAAGCGGGTTAAGCGACAAAATGTGTGCTTTTTTGGATATGGATTCCCGGGCCTGCCTGGGCCTACGGCGGGAGAGTGCTCGTTGAATCGGGATTCCCGACCATAGACCGGAAGGTCCACCACTTCAGGCGTTGGATGTGCTACGACAGCAAGCTGTTAAACCAGCTGCATGCCAACTCAACACAGGAAGAGAAAACACAACAGGCCCCTATGCCCGGCATGCGAGCACACCGCCACGAAAATGGGCACCACCTCCAGCGGAAAACAGCGATGGCGCTGTACACACTGCGGGCACACCTTCACCAACCCGAACACGGCTAAGACCAGCGCATATCGGTTTGCCATCTTCATCGACTGGATCACCGGCCAGCGTCCCCTCGACGCTGTGGCTGCTGCACACAACGTCTCCAGGCGCACATTGATCCGCTGGTTCACCTACTTCTGGTTCATCATCGTCCCATGCAAACCAGACCCGTACCGCGTCTACGACCAGCTGTTTATTGACGGCACCTACTTCCACAAAAAATGCCTGCTTGTCGCTGCAACCAGCGAACACGTCGTTGCCTGGCACTGGTGCACACGAGAAACCGCCTACGACTACGCCAAACTCTTCGACCTGATCGCCGAACCCCTAGTCGTGACCACAGACGGCTCCGGTGGCGCAAACAAGGCCATCAAACAATGCTGGCCAAACGCCTCCATCCAACGCTGCCTCGTCCACGTACGCCGCGACACCATCAAAGACACCACACGCCAACCAACAATCACCGCGCACAAAGCACTCCTTCGCCTCGGCAACCAGCTAACCCACATCACCACCCGTGACCAGGCAATTACCTGGGTACTTCGCCTCAACCGCTTCCATGACCTCTACGGTGACTGGCTCAAAGACCGCACCTACCGCAACCAAGTCGCCCCAGAAGAGATCCCAAAACGCATCCGCGACAACCAGCAATGGTGGTACACCCACCCCAGAGCCCGCAGAGCCTACCGCCGGTTCGAGCGTCTCTACCAACAAGGCCACCTCTTCGTCTGGCTCAACCCACCACACCGCACCACAACCGAGCTGAAGACCACCACAAACAGCCTGGAAGGCGGCGTGAACGCACAGCTGAAACACCTTGCCCGAGCCCACCGCGGCGCATTTGACGAACATCAACGAATCATCATGGACTGGTGGCTCTACCTGCACACCCAACACCACGATGACCCGCTGGCGCTAGCAATCGAGCAAGACTTCGGCCGCAAAGGCTACGCACACGCCCGCCAGGCACACATGCGTGAACGCGACCAAGCCAACTCACCCGACGGCCGGCCGAAAGTCTACGACACCGGCATCGACACCGACTTCAACCCCTCCTGGGCCATCCGACACGGCTGGGCAGGACGCTCATAACCCCAGCACAGCACCCCGGGCCCGGCCCATTCCAACCCCCGAAAAGCACACATTTTGTCACTTAAATCGACACGCCGAGAAAAGCACACATTTTGTCGCTTAACCCTGGCAAGCGAGCCGCCGGGGCAGAAGTCATTTTGAACGTCCACAATTACTAATGCACGAGTCATGTGGACAGCGTAGCGAAAAGCCCCTAGCCTTTGTGCAAAAGCTAGGGGCTTTGCCCTTGTGCGCCATCAGGGAATCGAACCCCGAACCCACTGATTAAGAGTCAGTTGCTCTGCCAATTGAGCTAATGGCGCAACGGGATATGACTATAGCAGCGTGTTTATTATGTGTGAAATCGCCTGGTCAGAGACGGTTTTTGTGTTGGTGTTGCGAGTTTAAACTTTTTGTCTGTTTGACGCTATCGTGTCATGGGTACAACAAATGGTGCTTGGGTTTGAAGGGCTTGAAGGGCGGCGAAATGCGAAGCAGGGCAATTGCGGCGAGGCTAGCAGGCCTAATGCTGTGTGGAATCACACTCACTGCTTGCACCATTGGGGAACCCGGCACAAGCCAAGGCGCTGACGCAGATACTTCGCTGACCACCGGTGCCGCAGCAGCTACCACTGCCGCGGCTAAACCGCCACGCATTTCCGTCAAAGACGGTGCGACGGGGGTGGAGCCGTGGGATGGGGTAACGGTGGCGTCGGCAAGCAAACTGCTCGAGGTCAGCATGACCAACGAACAGGGCCGGGAAATTGACTCCAAATTCAATGCGGACAAGACCGAATGGACCACCGATGAGCCGATGGGCTACGGGCGCACATACACGTTGACCGCGAAAAACGTGGACGGCAAGACGTCAACCGCCACGTTCAGCACCATCGTCCCGGACAGGCAAGCCACGGCAGCTGTGGGGCCCCTCGACGGATCAACCGTTGGTGTAGCGCAGGCCGTGAGTTTCCGCTTCAGCGTGCCAATCACGGACACCAAGGCGGTGGAAGACGCAATTACTATTCAGACCTCCAACGACACCGAAGGCGGCTTCTTCTGGCTCGACCCTTATGAGCTGCGCTGGCGTCCGAAGGAATACTGGGAGCCCGGCACCGAAGTAGACGTTGCGGCCGAGTTCTACGGGCGCGATTTTGGTGGCGGCACCTGGGGTTCCAGCGACATCAATATCAGCTTCACCATCGGTGATGCCGTGGAGACCGTCATTGACAACGCCACCAAGACCCTGACTGTCACCCGCAATGGCGAGGTGCTGAAATCATTCCCCATCGCCTTAGGCCGCGACGGTTCCTACGACACTCCCAATGGCACCTACGTGATTGGCGACGAGCACGAGAGCCTCGTCATGGACTCCCGCACCTACGGCCTCGGCCTGGACCAAGGCGGCTACGTTACGCCGGTGGACTGGGCGACCCAGATGTCCTACTCCGGCATCTACGTCCACTCCGCGCCGTGGGCGGCCTGGGCGTGGGGCAACACCAACGTGTCCCACGGCTGCATCAACGCGTCGCCGGAGAACGCCCGCTGGTTCCAAGAGACCGTCCGCCGCGGCGATCCCGTCATTGTGAAGAATGCGCTGGGAGGGGACCTTTCGCCTTACGACGGCCTCGGGTACTGGAACTTCCGCTGGGAACAGCGCTCCGGCGGCTCAGAAGACCCCAACGCTTAGGCCTTGGGTTAGGCCTTGGCGCTTTCCTCTTCGGCTTCAATCTGCGCGTTGAACTCGCCCTTGGAGGCCTGCCACTGGTCTTCCGTCATGCCGATACGCCAGTAGCCGGAGATGGACACGTCTTGGCGTGGAATTTCTGACTCGACGAAAAGGAAACGGCGCATCTCCTTAATCATTTCCGCGACACCGTGGATAAACCACCCGGTTTTCTTTCCTTCGGGCACACCGGCTTGGCGAACAACGCGGGAGAGCTCCGTGCCGTGGGTCGCGCCGTTGCGGGTCACCCAGTGGATGTCCACACCTTCGCGGGTGGGCAGTTCGAACGTGCGGTCATCGGCTTCGATCTCGATGTAGGCGGATGCCGTCGCGCCTTCCGGCAGGTGCTTCAGGCCGGCGCCGATGGCTGGTGCTGCGGACTCGTCGCCGGCGAAGATGAAGTGCTCGTAGTCAGCCGTGGGAGCCCACGCGCCGCCCGGGCCGAAGAAGCCAAACGTCTCGCCAACCTCAGCTATGCGCGCCCATGGTCCGGCCAGGCCGGCGTCGCCGTGCGTGACAAAGTCGACATCGAAGTTACCGGTGGCCGGATCCAGGTTGATCAGGGTGTACGTGCGGGTGACGGGCTGCTTGTTGCGAGGCTGCTCCTCACGGACCTTCTCGGCATCAAACGGCCATGAATAGTCGGCGCCTTCCGGCACGAACAGCAGTTTGATGTAGTGGTCTGTAAATTCCAACTCTCGGCCCACCAGGGCAGGGGAGTTCATGCTTAGACGAACCAGGTCTGGGGAAAGCTGGCGGCGGCCAGTCACCGTCGCTTCGTTTGCCTTGCGGACTCTGCGCCTTGGCACCGTGGTATTTGCCTGCTCGGCCATGGTGATCACTGTCCTCGAGTTCTTGTAGGGGTATGTCTATCGAGGACATCGTACACGTTTGTGGGTTAGGTAAGGCTAACGTATATTCGTGGCGCTGTTTGGGGTGTTGGCCAGCCGCCTAGTGGGGCGGCGGTGGATGGCGGAGAGTTTGCAGCTACCTACACCCGGCTACCAAGCGAAATTTCCGCTGGTAGCTGCAGGTAGGTAGCTGCAAACGTGTTTTGGGGCGAGCCGCTACCAGACTCGGTGCCCTCGGTGCTCGGTGCTGCCGCTGCACGAAACGAAAACCGGCACCCACCCGAAGGTGAGCGCCGGCGCTAGGGGTGGCTGACGGGGCTCGAACCCGCGACACCCAGGATCACAACCTGGTGCTCTACCAGCTGAACTACAGCCACCATCGCTGTCATGCTCTAGCAATAAACGCTAATTGCAAACAGCTCTGCCTACCTTAGTACGACTGCCCTGGGAAACAAAAACCGCAGGCCAGTCGCACTAACGCAGAGGCAGTGCCTTCGCGGTCTTCGCGGTCTTCACGGACTTCGCGGTCTTTGCGCGCAAGTGGGCTACATGCCACACAACGTGCGGGTGGCGTCCGAAAGCGCGGCAAGGCGCGCATCGGCAGCCGCCCAGTCCACAGCGCCAGCACCGGCACCAGAACCAGCACCGGTACCAGCGCCAGAACCAGAACCAGCACCATCAACGTCCATGACCACCTCCAGGTAGCACTTCAGCTTCGGTTCGGTGCCGCTTGGGCGGATGATCACGCGGTCGTCGGCCTCGGTGCGGATCAGGATGCCGTCGGTGCCGGGGGTGGTGCCGTAGCCGTCACGCAAATCGACGTACTCCGTCACCGCCGCACCGGCGAGCTCGCTCGGCTGCGAAGCGCGCAGTCGCTGCATGGCCTCGCTGATCAGGGACAGGTCCTCCACGCGGAACGTCAACGGCTGCGTGCGGTAGAGGCCGTAGGTGCGGGCGAGCTCGTCGAAGTGCTCAAGCACGCTCACGCCGCGGGCCTTCAGTGCAGAAACCACGGTTGCGGCGACGATGGCGGCGCTAATGCCGTCTTTGTCGCGCACGTGGGCGGGGTCCACACAGTGGCCGATGGCTTCCTCATAGCCGTAGACCAGCTCCGGCGTGCGTCCGATCCACTTGAACCCGGTGAGTGTGGTGGCGTGCTTCAGGCCGTGCGCTTTGGCAATCTGGCCCAGCATCCGCCCGGATACGATCGAGCAGGCCGTCGCGCCGCCAGAGGCGTGCGAGGCCTTGTACTCGCCGAGCAGGGCTCCAGTTTCGTCGCCGGAAAGCTTCACCCAGCCGCCGCCGATCGAGGTGCCAGCAGACGCTGTGTCGCGCGCCGGGACCGCCAACGCACAACGGTCCGCGTCCGGGTCGAGTGCGATGATCAGGTCCGCACCCACCTCGTTCGCCTTCGCCACGGCCAAGTCGAGCGCCCCGTCTTCCTCCGGGTTGGGGAAGGCCACCGTTGGAAACTCCGGGTCAGGAGCCCATTGCTTATCGACGCCCACCACGTCCCCAAACCCCGCCGCCCCCAGTGCGTCCTTCGCCAACTGTCCGCCCACGCCATGCATGGGGGTTAAGACGATGGTGATGTCCGCGGCGGGTTTGCCAAGCGCCTTGGCGGTTTCGATGTAGGTGGAGCGGGGGTCGGGGTTGACGTGGGCGTCGGCAAGCAAAAGCTCTGTGGCCCCGGGAACTTTCGCAATCTCGGCTGCGATCTCCTTGTCCGCGGGGGCGATGATCTGCACGCCGGCGGCATCACCTGTGGCGACGCGGCCGCCGAGGTAGACCTTGTAGCCGTTGTCCCACTTCGGGTTGTGGGAGGCGGTGACCATGATGCCGGCGTCAGCGTCGAGGTGGCGCACGCTAAATGAGGTCAGCGGGGTCGGCTCACCAAGCGGCAGCAGCATCGCGTCGCCACCAGCACCGGCGACAACCTGGGCTGCGGCTTTGGCGAACTTGGTGGAGCCGTGGCGGGCGTCGCAACCAATCACCACACGCGGGGTGTCCACCTGCTTGTTCAGCCAGGCCATGAGCCCGGCGGTGGCGCGCATGACAACGGCCTGGTTCATGGCGGACTCGCCGAACCCGATCGGGCCGCGCAGCCCTGCGGTGCCAAACTCCAGGGGTCCGGCGAACGCGCGTGCAAGCGCCTCCTCGTCGTTTGTGTCCAGTGCCTCTTGGAGCGCCGCGCGGGTCTCCGGGTCAGGGTCGTGGGCCAGCCAGGTTTGTGCTTGCTCGCGTAAATCTTCGCGCAGCATGGCCTACTCCCAACCGTCCAGCACAGCCTCAGTGCCGGAAAGGCCCAGGCGTGACGCGCCGGCCTCGATCATGGCGCGGGCGGTTTCGGCATCACGGATACCACCGGAGGCCTTAACGCCAAGTTGCTTGCCGACGGTCCGACGCATCAACTCAACCGCGTGCACCGAAGCGCCGCCCGCCGGGTGGAATCCGGTAGACGTCTTCACAAACTCCGCGCCAGCAGCAACGGAGGCTTCGCAGGCTTTGACGATCTCTTCGTCTGTAAGCACCGCGGACTCAATGATCACTTTCAGCAGCACGTCACCGCAGGCCTTCTTCACCGCGGCGATGTCCTCGCGCACGGCGTCCCAGTTGCCTTCCTTGGCAGCACCGATGTTGATTACCATGTCCACCTCATCCGCGCCGTTGTTCACACACCACGCGGCCTCAGCAGCCTTGGCCTCAGTGGGTACTGCACCCGAGGGGAAGCCGCAGACCACGGCTACCTTGAGGTTGTCTGGCGTCTGGATTGGAAGCATGGACGGCGACACGCAGACGGAGAAGGTGCCCAGCCGGGTGGCGTCTGCAATCAGCTTCTCCACGTCGGCGTGGGTGGCCTCCGGCTTGAGCAACGTGTGGTCAACCATCTGTGCGACATCTGAGCGAGTAAGTGAAGTCATGGGTTGTTCTCCTTCAAGGTATGAGTGATGTCTGGGTTCTTAGGCTGGCTGTTTCATGCGTGCCGTCATTGCGGCGTAGAGCAGCGTGCCGGCAACGGCGATGGCAGCCAAGATCAGCATGACCATCGGGTATGTGCCAGCGTTATCCGCCAGGAAGCCCGGCGCAGGAAGGTTCAGGTCTGCCAACTTTGCGCTGTACGCAATGCCAAGCGGCACGGCCAGGTTGATGGTCAGGTTGTAGAAACCAATGGCAATACCGGATTTCGCCGGCGGGATGTTGCCAATAGCGGTTGCCACCAGCGGGGCGTAGAGCAGTGCGAAACCGCTGGCGAACAGCAGGGACGACACCACGAATACCCACGGGCCGGCCTGCATGAAGAACGCCACAATAAGCAGGGCGACAACAATGGAGGAAAGCGCGGTGAAGATCGCCGGGCGGGTGGGCAGGAACTTGCCAATCTGGCCAGAGAACACACCAACCAAAATGGCGGCGGTGTAGCCCGGGATAAGCAAGTACGAAGCGGTATCAGCGGTCAGGCCGTGGACCTGCTTTGCCATTGCCGGAAACAGCACCAGGTACCCAAGCTGCACCGAATAGACAATGAATACCAGGATGATGGCGGTGACGTACGGGCGGTTCTGGAAGAACTCCGGGTTGACCAGCGGACGCTTGCCGTTCTTCACGTACATGACAAACAGCACCACAGCGGCAATGCACGGCAGCAGCCACCACCAGTTAAACGCCTGCATGAACATGATGGCGGAGGTGGCCAGCACAGCGATCAGGCCGAGGCCGATCCAGTCCACGTGGCCGGATTCCAGCGATGCCTCCTCCGGCACGGTTTTCAAAATCACCGGGATGGCCAGCACGAGCACCAGCGGCACGAGGAACATTGCGGTCCAGGAGACCTGGGTTGCAATGTATCCGGAGGTCAGCGCGCCGAACAGGGTTGCTGCCTGGAAAGCTGCGGTGGAAAAGCCCAGGTAGGTCTTCTGATCCTTCGGCGCAAGGTGCTTGGTTACGTAGATAACGTAGAGCGTTTCCGCAGCTGCCAGGCCGGTGGTTTGGATGATGCGGCCGGTTAGGACCAGCGGCCAGGAGCTCTGGCCAAAGTAACCAATCAAAGAACCGATCAGGGTGAGCACAATGCCCACGAGTAGCAGCTTGCGAATGCTGACTACATCTGCCAGCGCCGCGTAGACCACGGCGCCGATGCCGATGATCACACCGGCCAGGGAGGCTTGCAGGCTGACCTCATTGAGCGACAAGCCAAGCGCCTCACCCATCGGGTCAGTCATGAACTTGAAGCCGTTATCAATGATCAGTGAGAAAACGAACGTGAACAAAATGATGGGCACGGCGTGCTTCGGGCTGAGTTTCGTTTCAGTGCCTGAGTTTGGGCCCGAGTTTGGGCCCGCCTGTGCGGCCTGTGTTGTCATCGCTTCGGACTTTCTGTGTCAGGAATTTCTTGGTGGGTGTGCTTAGACGGCAGCCAGCGGCAGCGCCAGCTCCATCATCTGAGTGAAGGCGCTCTCGCGCTGCTCGGCGGTGGCCTTCTCGCCAGAGCCGATGACGTCAGAGACGGTGAAGATGCCCAGTGCGTCCACACCAGCCTCAGCCGCGGTGGCGTAGAGGCCAGCGGATTCCATCTCAACGCCGAGCACGCCCATGCGGGTCCAGCGGTCATTCACGTCATCTTGGAAGTTGTAGAAGATGTCAGAGGACAAGATGTTGCCCACGTGAATATCCACGTTCTGCTTTTTCGCCTCCTCGGCGGTGGCAGAAAGTAGCTTCCAGGAGGCCGTCGGGGCGTAGGTACCCGGCAGGTTGTACTGCTCCAGGAAGCGCGAATCCGTGGATGCAGACGATGCGACGATGATGTCAAAGAGCTTCAGGTCCGGCTGGAAGCCGCCGCAGGAGCCGACGCGCACCAGCTTCTTCACGCCGAAGAAGTGGATCAGCTCGTAGGCATACAGGCTGATGGACGGCACGCCCATGCCGGAACCCATGACGGAGACCTCGTGGCCCTTGTAGGTGCCGGTGTAGCCGAGCATGTTGCGTACGGCGTTGAACTGGACGGCGTCCTCAAGATAGGTCTCTGCGATGAACTTTGCGCGCAGCGGGTCGCCGGGCATCAGGATGGTTTCGGCGATCGGTCCGGTGGGGACGATGTGAGCGGTTTGGGTGGTTGGAATCTGGCTGGAGTTTGCCATGGTGCGGATGTCCGCCTTCCTGAGAGTGAACCTGTTCTTGCGTCTCTTATTGTAGAAAACCCTCAGAACATATGGCAATTGTCATTTTTGCAAATGTTTACGGCGCTCGTGCAGTGCCAACACGCGCCGGGCGGTGTGCTCATCAATCACCAGGTCAGTAGCCAATCCCATCCACAGCGCAGTCTCAATTGCCTCCGCCTTGTACGTCCCACCAGCGATGAGCACGCGGCGCGGACGCGCACGCAGGTCCTCCACGCTGATGCCTACGGTCAGCGCGTCAATGTCAGGTGCGGCGATGGCTCCATCGTGGGTGTAAAACCGCGAACACACATCACCAACGGCCACGCCGACGAGTTGCTCCACCATGGCGTCCGAAAGATAGCCCAGGTTCATCACCAGGGATTCCCTGCGGGCAGAGCCAACCGTAAAGGCCACCAGGTCCGTCTCACGGCCTTGGTTCAGCACATCAGCAATGTGGGAATCTTGCTCCACAATGTGCTTGGTTTCCACCTGGTCAAAGATCACCGGCAGCGGCAGCGCAAGCGCCGGCGCGTTGAAGGCGGCGCAGAACAAATTCATCGTCTCAAAGTTGTTCGTAGATAAATTTGAGCGCGATGACCCGCCTTTGAGCTGCACAATCTGGCGTGCGCGGGTATGCGTATGGCGCAGGTTGCGGGCCACATGCAGCATGGTTTTGCCCCAAGACACGCCTACAGACATACCGTCTTCCACCACTTCTTCCAGGAAGCGGGCGCCGGCAATGCCAAGGTCATCGACTATCGACGGATGATCGCCCGCCCCACTCGGCGCCTGCGGAGGATGCACCACGCGAACGTCATCAAGATTAAACAGCGCACGCAGCCTATCGCCAACCTGCGCGCCCGCCTCCTGTGGGTCCACAATTTCAATGACCACAAATCCGCGCTCACGCGCGTGCTGCAGAAGCTTCGCCACCGTCGGGCGCGAAATACCCATCTGCGCCGCCACCTCCGCCTGGCTTAAGCCAGCGCGGTAATACAGTTTCGCAGCGTCAAGCGCATCGCGGTCGCGTTGCTCGGCGGCCGAAAGGTCCCTGGCCGAAAAGTCCGTCATAGGTACGGCTTGTACGCTTCGTGCGCATCAATCGCGGCAGCCTTGGCCGCGTCGCCGTCGGGGCCGGGGGTGGGGGTGAACACGCAGCGTCGGTAGTAATCAAGCTCCTGGATGGACTCCACAATGTCCGCCAGCGCACGGTGGCTCATGCCTTTATCAGGCTGGTTCTGATACGTCTTCGGGTACCAGCGGCGCGTGAGCTCCTTGATCGTGGAAACGTCGATCATGCGGTAGTGCAACGCGGCATCTACCCGCGGCATTTGCTCACGGATAAACATGCGGTCCGTGGCAATGGAGTTGCCCGCAAGCGGCGCCGGGTGGTTCGGGTCGCAGTGCTTCGCAATCAGTTCCAGCACCGCCTCTTCGGCTTCCTCGATGGAGACGGTGGAGCGCTGAATCTCATCCAGCAGGCCGTTTTCGGAGTGCATGTTGCGCACAAAGTCATCCATCTGGGAAAGCTGCGCCTCAGTGGCGTGGACGACTAAGTCAATGCCGCTATCCAAAATGTTCAGGTTGGCATCTGTGACCAGGGCGGCAACCTCCACAATCACGTGGCGGGAGGGGTCAAGGCCGGTCATTTCGAGGTCGACCCAGACCACGCGATCGTCGCGAAGCAAAAGCTCAGGCATCCTGCTCTTCTCCCATCTTTGCGTAGAAGGAACCCAAAAGCGGCGAGAGCGAACCGCGCGGGGCATAGGTTGACACAACATCCATCGCCTTCGACAACGGGCCCGGCACTACGCGACGCTTATTACGACGCATCGCACGCAACGTGTCATCAGCGCAGGACTCATACGTGGTCCACAGGAAATCGGGCACAAGCTTGTCAATAAAGCTCTGCTCCTCCTCCGGAATCTCCGCCGCGCGCACCGGCCCTGGGGCAAGCAACGTGCAGTGCACACCCGTGGGCTTCAGCTCATAGTGCAGCGACTCCGTAAACGTATTCACACCCGCCTTAGTAAAGACGTAGGTGGAGTTGTTCGGAATAGGGGAGTTACCGGCTGCGGAACCCACGTTGCACAAAGCACCCGAACCGCGCGGCACCATCTGATCCAGCACCGCCTTGGTCAGGCGAAACACCGCCGTGGCGTTCAGGTTGAACTGGTCTACCTCGTAGTTCCAGTCCTGGCGCATGAACGGGCCGAAGCTGGCAATGCCCGCAGAATTAACGCAAATGGCGATCTCACGGTTCTGGATGTGCTCAATCAGCGCGGTCACGTCGCGCTCCTTCGACAGATCCGCCGCAAACACCTCCACGTGCACGCCGTGCGCGCTTGCCAGCTCCTCTGCCAGCGCCATCAGCACGTTTTCGCGCCGCGCCACGACAATCAGGTTGTAACCACCCGCGGCCAGCTTGCGGGCCATCGCCTCACCGATGCCTTGGCTAGCACCAGTGATCAGGGCATAGTTGCTTTTCGACGCCTCCGGGAAACTCATAACCCTAAACCCTACCCACTCACGTGATCTTCACCGGCGATAGAACGCAACGCGTCCATGTGGCCGCGGTACGCGGCAAGACCCGCGTTGGTCAGGGTGACCCACACGGTGTCTTTCGCGCGGCTGGAACCGTACTCGCGGAAACGGGTGACGTACCCGTCCTCTTCAAGTGCGCTGAGCTGCTTGGATAGCGTTGCGTCAGTGGTGTCCACGATGTCGCGCAGCTGCGCAAAGCGCATCTCCTTGCGGATGTTTTCCTCAGTGGCGCCGGCTGCGGCAAGTGCCGCGCAGATCTTCAGGCGCGTAATGGGGTGGATGGTCGGGTCGAGCTGGCTCACTTAGGAACTCGCCCCCAGGTAAGTCCAGCCGCCACGATGAAGACGAGCGCGATGAGGATTCCGGCGGCGGCTGCCACTGCGAGGTTTCCGAGCGGCAGGAACTGGAAGCCGACGTAGATGATGGTGTAGCTAGCCATATACGTCAGGAACGTTTTCGAGTTCCATGTGTCTTCGTCCGGGCGTATGTCCTGCTTGTAGGAAATGCGCACCGTGCGTTTCCTACGCGTCTCCGTGACCCAAACAAGGATGATGGTGGCCGCGATGAGGAGGAATGTGATGAGCACTTGCTCCATCAGTGCCGCGCCAAACGCAAGGCCTATGACCACGCCAGTTGGGATGATGTACGCCCAAGGCCGTGATGTGGTTGTTTCGGTTGCGCGCGATTCCACGTCCTCGGCGGCACGTAGCGCCTCACGGGCGTCTTGTGCATCTCGTGCGGTTTCCAAGCTTTCCATGGTGGAAAGTGTACGCCGTGGAGGGGCAGCGCACCAGCGTGAGGACTGTTTGCAGCTACCTACACCCGGCTACCAAGCGAAATTTCTGCTGGTAGCTGCAGGTAGGTAGCTGCAAACGTGGATTCTGTCGGCGAACAGGCGGCGAGCAGCCGGCGAACGGCCGGCGAAAAAGCGCCCCCAGCAAAAGCGCCCCCAGCAGTGTCCGAAGTCACGACATAGTTGACACAGCGTGACTGGGAGAACCTTCCTGATGGTTGACAGGTCAGCCGCGACATGATTGACACTTAGCCAGGGGAAACTACCTGGGGTGAAGGTTGACACCTCAGCTGCGACATCGTTGACACTCTCCCCAACCACCGCGTGGCGCGAAGGCAGACGGGGATCAGTCGCGACATCGTTGACAAATGAACAGCCCCAACCGCAACCTCGCAATTGTTAAAGCCGTACGAGACCAAGGTGAACCAGCTGCCAAAGTCGCCAAACGATTCGGGATCTCGCGCCAACGCGTCTACAAGATCCTGGCCGACTTCGACGCCGGCGGACCTGAAGCAATCGCCCCGAAATCCCGCGCACCACACACCCACCCCCAGGCGATACCCGAACACCTGCGCAAACACATCATCGAAATGCGCAAAGAACTCACCAGAGCCGGACTCGACGCAGGTCCAGACACCATCGCCTTTCACCTACAACGACAAGGCCTACGCGTGCCATCAACCTCCACTATCCGCCGCATTATCACCAACGCAGGCCTAGTTACTCCGCAACCCCAAAAGAAGCCACGAAGCTCCTACATTCGCTTCGAAGCCGAAATGCCCAATGAATGCTGGCAAGCCGACATCACCCACCTTTTCCTCGCCGACGGCACTCGTGTAGAAGTCCTCGACTTCCTCGACGACCACTCCCGCTACCTGCTGTCAATCACCGCTCAGCACGCGTTTACAGGCACTGCAGTGGCAGAACAGCTCCAACGCCTCATCAACACCTATGGGCCACCCGCATCCACGCTCACTGACAACGGGCTGGTATTCACAGCACGACTCGCAGGCCGGAAAGGAGGGCGCAACGCCTTTGAGAAAACCCTCAACCATCACCGTATTCAACAGAAAAACGGCCGACCCGGGCACCCACAAACCCAAGGCAAGATCGAACGATTCCACCAGACACTCAAACGCTGGATCAAAGCACAACCACCAGCAGAAACAATTACCCAACTACAACAACAACTCGACGAATTCGCTGGGTACTACAACACACAGCGGCCCCATCGAGCACTCGGACGCCGCACACCCGAGCAGGCCTATACCACAGGCCCCAAAGCCCAACCCACGGACAACCCAAATGACGAATGGCGCATCCGCAACGACATCGTCGGTGTCAACGGCAAGGTCACCATCCGCTACGCCGGAAGGCTCTACCACCTAGGCATCGGACGCGCCTACGGCGGCAAGCACATCCTGATGGTCATCACCGACAACCACGTCACCACATCGCTAAAAGAGACCGGCGAAATCATCACCGAGCACTACATCGACACATCCCGCAATTACCAAAAACCATACTGGCGAAAAGGCCAACCCCCACTGACCTAAAAACAAAACCGGCACCTCAGAAAAATAAAAACCGAGGCACCGGTTTGTCCACCATGTCGCGACTGAGTTGTCAACTATGTCGCGACTGAGGACAAAAGCGCCCCCAGCAGGACTCGAACCCGCGACACACCGGGTAGAAGCCGGTTGCTCTAATCCACTGAGCTATGGAGGCAGTACACGAGGGATTGTAACGCAGGCCAAAACACAAAGAACACCAAGAGCCGGTTAGGCCTTGAAAACGTTGGAAACGTAGGGTTGTTGGCATGCGTGAAAAACGGTCTGTGCAGGCGGCGTGGCCGTTCTATCTCACCTCAGTGCTTCTTGCGGGCATTCTTGCGGGAACGCTGGGGCAGTTGTTCTCCGGTGAATCGCTTGCGGTGTTGGGTATTCCTGACCCAGGCTGGCCAACCACGTTCGGGCTCCCGGCGGTACGCGGTGCGGCGTGGATGCTGGCGGCGCTGGCCAGCGGCTCGTTCCTCTTCTCCGCGTTTCTGATCCCGCCGAAGCAGGTGGGCAAAGACCTCAACGGGGCGCCGTTGACGGTTGATGGGGTGGTGGCGTCGAGGGTGGGGGCGTGGGCGTCGATAAGCATGATGGCCCTCGGGCTGATCATGATTCCGCTGGTGCTTTCCGATGTTTCGGGACAACCCCTGAAAGACGTGCTGTTTAGCCCCGGCGCGTGGTCAACCGCAATTGACCAGGTCAAAGAAGCCAAGGTGTGGCTCATTGTTGCCGCGATCGCCGCTGTTGTGGCTGTCGGCGGGTTCATGGCGCGCACCTGGTGGCCGCAGGTGGCGCTGTTTCTCGGCTCCGTGCTGGCCATCATGCCGCTGGCCCTGACCGGGCACTCTGCCTCCGGCGGCAATCATGACTTTGGCACTAACTCCTTTATCTGGCACCTGGTTGGGATGCTGCTGTGGGTCGGCGCGCTGATGGCGCTGGTGGCGCACGGGCGCAGGCTCGGGCCAAACATGGAGCAGGCGGTGCGCAGGTACTCCACCATCGCGCTGGTGAGCTTCATCGTCATGCTGGTCTCCGGCGTGGTCAACGCGCTGATCCGCCTTTCACCTGAGCAGCTCACGCAGTACCACTACGGGTGGGTGTTGATTGCCAAGTTTGTGGGCATTTTCGTGCTGGGGCTGATGGGGTTTGTCCATCGGCAGGAGACCATCCCGGCGCTTGCTACCAACCCGCGCGCGTTTGGGCGTCTTGCCGCCGTGGAAGTGCTGCTCATGGCCCTGATTACCGGCTTGGCGGCAACGCTTGGGCGCACCCCGCCGCCCCCGCCGCAGGTATTCAACATCAGCGTGATGCAGGTGAAGATGGGCTATGACCTCTACGAGCCGCTGACGGTGGGCAACTGGCTAACCCTGTGGCGCCCGGAGCTGCTCTACAGCGCAATCGCTCTGTTGTTGGCGGTGTACTACCTCTACCTGGTGCGACGCGTGAAAAATTGGGAGCTTTCGCGCACCCTGTGGTGGCTGGCGGGCTGCGTGACCATCGTGATTACGCTGTCCTCGCGCCTGGGTCTGCACATGCCGGCGTCCTACTCCGCGCACATGACGGTGCACATGATCCTGTCCATGGTGGTGCCCGTATTTATGGTGCTTGGCGCGCCGCTGACTCTGATTCGCCGCGCCTACCCGGAGGGTGAATTCAACCCGCGACTGTGGGCGGAAAGTTTCCAAAACTCCAAGTTCTTGAAGGTGGTCACCTTCCCGCCGCTGAGCTTGGGGCAGTTTGTCACCTTCTTCTACGTGATGTATCTGTTCCCGTCGCTGTATGAGCTGATGATTTCGGAACACGCAGGTCACGTGATTATGAACGGCGTGTTTATGGTCTCTGGCTACTTCTACTTCTGGGAGCTGATCGGCCCTGATGAGATCCCAGGCCGCCCCAGCGCCAAGGTCCGCCTTGCCTGGCTGTGGGTGTCCATGCCGATCCACCTGTTTATGGGTATCTACCTCATGCAGCTGAGCGCCGTGCTGGCGGAGGATTTCTACCGCTCGCTGGCGCTGCCGTGGGAGCCGGACCTCTTGGCGGATCAGAAGGCCGGCGGCGGCATCGGTTGGGCGTCTGGCTCCTTCCCGCTTGTGATTGTCTTCGGCGTGTTGTTCCGTGCCTGGTTGGCTGAAGACCGTGAGGAAACCCGTGAGGTGGATCGCCGCGCGGAGGAAGACGACGATGAGGAGTGGCGCCGCTACAACGAGATGCTGGCGCAATACAACCGCCAGTAAGACGCTCTGACCTGCGCGTTTTCATTAAGTGTGGATAACTTCCGGGTTATCCACAGCTTTTTTCTTTGGGGGTTGGCAAGCAGGCTGTGCCGTGACATTCTGCCCGTGGGTACGCAAAACAGCGTGCTGTAACCGCCGGTAGCTACCGGTCATTGTTTAGAAGGAACATCACGGAAAGGGGGGCTCTTCCATGAGCACCGAAATCACCATCCACGGCAACCTTGTTGCAGAACCCACCATCGCCTGCGTAGGGGAGAAAGGCACTGCGCTGTCCAAACTGCGCGTTGCTTCTTCACGACGCCGCCGTACCGACGAAAAAGACGAGCACGGCAAAGACGTCTGGCTGGACTTTGACCAGCTCTACATTGACGTCAATTGTTGGGGCGACCTTGCTGTCAACGTCAAGGCGTCGCTGTTTCGCGGCAGCCCGGTTGTTATCACCGGACGTTTGGTTACAGAGTCGTGGGAAGAAACCGGCGAAGACGGCAAGACCGTCAATCGCTCAAGGATTACTATGCGCGCATCCCGCGTGGCGTTTGACTTGAGCAACTTCCAGATCAACTCGCGCAAGACCACCAGCGTCTCCCACACGGTAGAGGGCACTGAAGAGGTGCAGGTGAAGTCCCTGGAAGACCTGCTGGAACGCAACAGTCAACCTCGTGAAAGTGCGGAGGACCAGCTGCCGCCGCGCAAACCCATGGCATCGAGTTTTGGTGCGGCATCTAGCGCTGGGTCCAACTCCGACCCCAACGCCGAATCAAGCGGTGATCTCGTCGGTGCCGCGGCAGGGGTTGATGAGGACGGGAGGCCGTTTTAAGCGGCTGGTCTAAACGCCGTCTAAACGCCTGACGTTGCTGCCGCTCTAGCAAGGGCGTGCGTGATGTACCCTGTGGAAAGCATTTCAAGCACTGTTTAACACAAGGGGATACCACGTGGCTGAGTTCATCTACACGATGAAAAATGTTCGCAGGGCCATCGGTGACAAGGTCATTTTGGACAACGTCACCATGGCTTTCTACCCCGGCGCCAAGATTGGCGTCGTCGGCCCCAACGGCGCCGGTAAGTCGTCCTTGCTCAAGATCATGGCTGGCATTGATCAGCCGAACAACGGTGAAGCTTTCCTGCAGCCGGGTGCCACGGTTGGCATCTTGCTGCAGGAGCCGCCGTTGAATGAGGAGAAGACGGTTCGTGAGAACGTCGAAGAGGGCTTGGGCGAGATCTTTGAGAAGAAGCAGCGCTTCGAGCAGATCGCCGAGGAGATGGCCACCAACTACTCCGATGAGCTGATGGAGGAGATGGGCAAGCTCCAGGAGGAGCTGGATGCCGCTGACGCTTGGGAGGTTGACTCCAAGATTGAGCAGGCAATGGAAGCCCTGCGCTGCCCGCCGTCTGATGCGCCGGTGACCAACCTGTCTGGTGGTGAGCGCCGCCGCGTGGCGCTTGCGAAGCTGCTGCTGTCCGAGCCGGATCTTCTGCTTCTTGATGAGCCGACGAACCACCTGGACGCCGAGAGCGTGCTGTGGCTGGAGAAGCACCTGCAGTCCTACCCGGGTGCCGTCCTTGCCATTACTCACGACCGTTACTTCCTGGACAACGTCGCCGAGTGGATCTGTGAGGTTGACCGCGGCCAGCTCTACCCGTACGAGGGCAACTACTCCACCTACCTGGAGAAGAAGGCGGAGCGTCTTGAGGTTGCTGGCAAGAAAGACCAGAAGCTGCAGAAGCGCCTGAAGAACGAGCTTGAGTGGGTGCGTTCCTCCCCGAAGGCACGCCAGGCGAAGAACAAGGCTCGTCTGGAGCGCTACGAAGAGATGGCTGCTGAGGCGGAGCAGTACAAGAAGCTGGACTTTGAAGAGATCCAGATTCCGACCCCGCCACGCCTGGGCAACAAGGTTGTTGAGGTTGAGCACCTGGACAAGGGCTTTGACGACCGCATCCTGATCAAGGACCTGTCGTTCACCCTGCCGCGCAACGGCATTGTGGGCGTGATTGGTCCGAACGGTGTGGGTAAGTCCACCCTGTTCAAGACCATCGTGGGCCTGGAAGAGCCGGATGCAGGCACCGTCACCGTTGGCGACACGGTGAAGCTGTCCTACGTTGACCAGAACCGCGAGAACATCGATCCGGAAAAGACGGTGTGGGAAGTAGTCTCTGATGGCCTGGACTACATCGTGGTTGGCCAAAACGAGATGCCTTCGCGCGCGTACCTGTCCGCATTCGGTTTCAAGGGCGCGGACCAGCAGAAGCCGTCCAAGGTGCTTTCTGGTGGTGAGCGCAACCGCCTGAACCTGGCGCTGACGCTGAAGCAGGGCGGCAACCTGATCCTGCTCGATGAGCCGACGAACGACCTGGACGTTGAAACCCTGGGCTCCCTGGAGAACGCGCTGCAGAAGTTCCCAGGCTGTGCTGTGGTGATTTCTCACGACCGTTGGTTCCTGGACCGCACCTGTACCCACATCCTTGCCTGGGAGGGCAACATTGAAGAGGGCAAGTGGTTCTGGTTCGAGGGCAACTTCGGCGACTACGAGAAGAACAAGGTTGAGCGCCTTGGTGAGGAAGCTGCGAAGCCGTCGCGTGTGACGCACCGCAAGCTCACCCGCTAACGCCTACCCGCTAAGCCTCACGTTAGGCAGCTTTTTACCCCGCGCTGGATTGAATTCGGCGCGGGGTTGTGTTTGGCATGTAGGGTTTAGCGCATGGCAAAACAGGGTGAAGAAAACAACGTCCACGTGTACGAAGTGCCGCTGCGGTGGGGGGATTTTGACCGCTACGGGCACGTTACTAACTCCGCCTACCTAGAGATTGCTCAGGAGGCGCGCCTTGCGTTTGCTCGTGAGTACTTCTACTCGCAGGGCCACGATTTTGCGGTGTTTGTGCGTCGCGTGGAGGCAGACTACATGCGCCCGATCCTGCCCAATACGGCAACTGCGGTGATTGAAACGCACGTTTCGCGTTTGGGCAATACGTCTTTTACTACCCACCAGGAGATCAAGGACTCGCAGGGCAGGGTCTGCTGTGTCGTGGAGTGTGTGCAGGTGACGGTGGATGACGCAACTGCTACTCCGCGTGCGATTACAAAGCAGGAGATCGGCATTTTGTCGCTGACGGCGGCACCGGGTGCGGGGGAGTTGGAGTAGAAACAGGCGTAGTACCAGTGTCACCTATTTCCTTTACGCCGCAAGGCGAGCAAGGGCTTGGGGGCCTTCGCGCGTTGCTGCAGCGCGCGGTGGCCCTAGATCCGCATGCGCTTGCCCGTTTCCAAACGGTGGGCGCCGCGCTCAACGTGTTTGTGACCACGCCGTTTGATTGCATTGTGGCCAGGCGCGTGGCGGGGGAGATCTCCCGCGACGGTGCGGCCGTTTCGGCGGCGGAATTCTTGGAGACGCTCAGCAAGCAGACCGGGCAGACGGTTACTATCGGCCGCCCGCAGGATGCCTCCTGGCCGGGCGCGCTGCCGCCGGTCGAGGGCTTTCAGCTTTGCGACGAAGTGCCGGTCAGCACCGCACGCCAACTCGCGGACGAAGGTAAACGCCTTGCCAAACAATTCTCCGGACCGGCAGGGCCACCGCGCTCGCTTCTCGACGCCACGGTGATCACCGCGAACGCCACCTCCGACACCCCTGTTGAAGTGCCCATGCGCATGATTTTCACCTGCACGTCCATGGGCCTGATTCCGGGGTTTGAGGCGCCAGCACACATCCCACGCCACCTGCGTGTCGCCAGCGCTGGCAGGTGGGTGCGCCTAGACGCACCATACGGCTCCGTGTTTAAAAACGCTGGCCTGAGCCTGCTCTTTTAGCAGTTAGGCAGGGTTGCCCGGCTCTTGGTTGATCATCATGTACGCCACGCGTTGCATGTGGTTCCAGAGTTGGTGGCGGTGGTGGGGCGACAGTTCGTCGTCAGTAAATTGCTCCAACGAACGCCCCATGAGTGCTAGCCAGCGCTCCGCCTCAGCCATGCCGATTTTGAAGGGGAAGTGGCGGCGGCGAAGCATTGGGTTGCCGCGCTTTTCCTGAAACGTGCGGGGCCCGCCCCAGTACTGTTCGAGGAACCAGCGAAGGCGGTCCTCGGCGCCGTCGAAATCATCCTCCGGGTACATGGGTCCGATCAGGTCATCGGTTTTGACCTGATCGTAGAAGCCTTTGACTAGGCGGCTGAAAAATTCGGTGCCGCCGACGTCCTCGTACAGTGTGCGCTTCTGGTCATCGCGCGGTGGTGTTGGGGTGATTTCCACCTCAAGCTCCTTTCTCTTCTTTTCCAAAACCCACAAGCACAGAATCCATAGGTTCCAGCACAACGCCAGCATCGTGCAGGTCTTTCAAAATGCGGTGGTTGATAAAGCGGGCGACGGACCACTGCTGTCCCGGCATCGTCTTTAACGTAACGCGGAAGGATGCATAGGTGGGGTTGAATTCTGAAGGGCCGAGCATGGCTGGCGGGCTCATCACCTGGTCGCGGATCTCCGGTTCCTGGATGGCTGCCTGTGCTGAGCGTTCAATGATTGCGGAGGCCTCATCCGGGTCCGCCATGACGGAAACCGGGATCTGCAGTCGCGCCACGGAGTAGTGGATGGAGTGGTTGCCCACACGGTCAATGTCGCCGTTGCGCACGTGCCACAGCGCGCCGTCCATATCGCGGATAGTGGTTACTCGCAGGGTCATCTCCTCAACATCACCCACAATGTCATCAACCTGGATGGTGTCTCCAACCCCGTACTGGTTCTCCAGCAGGATGAACATGCCGGAGAAGAAATCCTTCACCAGGGATTGCGCGCCGAAACCAATGGCCACGCCCACGATGCCGGCAGAGGCGATCAGTGGCGCTACGTTCACGCCAAGCTGATCAAGCACGGCCAGCAGCGCCCACGTCCACACAATAATGGCGGCCACTGAACGGGCCACGTTGGACAGGGTTTTCAGGCGCTGTCGGCGTCGGCTTTCCTGCGCACGGCCCTGCGGGGTGTCTGGAATTTCGCGTGTGCGCAAAAGGCCGGGGTTGTTCATCCTGGCATTCGTGGCGCGGCGGATCAGGTGCGCTGCAACCCGGTCAAGGATGAACGCGACGACGAGGATGAGCGCGATTTTCAGGGGCCGTTCGAGCACTAGCTCGCGCGTGGCGGGGTCGTTCCACCACGTGGAGACCCCTTCTACTGCTTCTTCGAGGTTTTCTGCGGCTGCTGATATGTAGGTGGTGTTCATCAGGCCCACAGTCTACGCGAGTGGGGAAGGTGGGCGTGCATATAAATCGTCGATAATGAACAGCTTGGTCTAGTTTGTGGCTACGATGCTTGGCATGTCTACCAACACGAGCAATCCAGGCCCGTCGACCGCAGCGATCCACGCAGGCTACGAACCCGATAGCCTCTACGGGCCGATCAATACGCCCATCTACGCTTCCACTACGTTTGCACAGAACGGTCTAGCGGAATTGCGCGGCGGCTATGAATACACCCGCGTTGGAAACCCAACGATCACCGCGCTGGAGAAGTCCGTTGCGGCACTTGAGGGTGCTGACTTTGCCGTTGCGTTTGCATCCGGCATGGCCACGGTGGATGTGGTCTTGCGTACCCTGCTGAAACCCGGCGACCACATCGTGGTCTCCAACGATGCTTACGGCGGCACCTACCGCCTGATCCAGCAGGTGTTTTCCCTCTGGGGCGTGGAAAACACCGTGGTGGACATGACCAATGCCGAAGAGGTTGGTGCGGCGGTTCAGGACAACACCAAGGTGATCTGGGTGGAGACCCCGACGAACCCGCTGCTGTCCATCGTGGACATTGAGGCGGTGGCCAAGGTGAAGGGGGGCGCTGCGTTGGTGGTGGATAACACGTTTGCTTCGCCGTACCTGCAGCGCCCGTTCGAGTTCGGTGCGGACGTGGTTTTGCACTCCACTACCAAATACATCGGTGGGCACTCCGACGTGATCGGCGGCGTGGTTTGCGGCAAGGATGATCTGATCGAAGGCTTTGAGGAGCAGCTGCGCTTCTTCTTCGGCTGGGTTGGTGCGATCCCATCGCCGTTTGATACGTACCTCACGGGCCGTGGCTTGAAGACGTTGCCGGTGCGCATGGAACGCCACTGCGACAACGCCGAGGCTGTGGCCAAGTACCTTGAGGGGCGCAAGGAAGTTGCCCGTGTGTGCTACCCGGGACTGGAGTCTCACCCTGGCCACGAGGTGGCGAAGAAGCAGATGCGTCGCTTTGGTGGCATGGTTTCCGTGCTGTTCCAAACTGAAGAGCAGGCCAAAAAGTTCTGTTTGTCTACACAGCTCTTTTGTCTCGCGGAGTCCCTCGGCGGTGTGGAGAGTTTGCTTGAGCACCCGGCGACCATGACGCATGTATCCGTGGCCGGTTCCGCGCTTGAGGTGCCTGGTGAGCTGGTGCGTATCTCCGTCGGCATTGAGGATGAAGCTGACCTGATTGCGGACCTGGAGCAGGCATTCGCGCAGCTTTAGGCGACACCCCTGGGTGGGTGTCTTCTAAGTTGCTTGCTGGGGATTCTGTAGCTACGTTTAAGCATGCAGAAAGACTTATATCCCAGGAGGCTTGACGGTGGTCAAGAAACCCGCGTATATGGTTATTGCCGATGCGTTGCGGGCCAGAATTGAGACGCATGAGCTTGCCCCCGGTGACAGGTTGCCGTCGGAACGCGAGCTGGTAGAGCAGTTTGGGGTGGCGCGCATGACAATCCGCCACGCACTGGACATAATCCAGGCGGAAGGGCTGATTGAGCGCCGCCGTGGCCGCAACGGCGGCACGTTTATCCGCGCCACCCCGCCAGTGTTGGAGTTGAACTCTGGGGTGGGATTTGAAGAGCACTTTGCCGCTGAAGAAAGCGGGGTAACAAGCACAACTCGCAGCTTGGCCCTCGTGCCCGCGCCGCATTCTGTGGCTAACGCATTCAAGGTGGAACCCGGTTTCGAGGTCACTGAACGCCAGGTGGTGTTCTCCTCCGAAAGTCATCCCTTGATGTTTGCCACGTGCTACACGCTGCCGGGGCGAACGCGCGAGCACATCTCGCCCGGTGCTTTGTGGTGGGAAGACATTTTGACGGCAACGCGCGCCTCGGACTGTGAGAGCGAGGCGCTGGGCCTTAGCGCCAACGCGGTGGTCCAACGCGTAACTCGCAGCATGTTTGTTGGCGATGATCTGACAGAATTCAGCCTCATCGCCATCCGGCCGGATGCCGCAAAGTTGCGCGCGGTCAATACCGGCTAGCTACTTATTTGCTTCAGCGTCCACCGTGCGGTTGCGCAGCTTACGCGCCGTGCGGTCCTGGCCTTCGGCTACAACGCGCTTCAGGCCGGAGGGCACCTGTGGATCATTAAGCAAGGCATTGGCCTTATCCACGCTTACCTGATCCACAGCCCAACCCGGGTACATGCCCTCAAGGGTGCGCTGCGCCATCTCATTGGTCAGTCGGTCCCATAAGCCAGGGGCGATGCGGAAGTAGTCCTCTGCCAAACCTTCCAAACCTTCGTCGGTGAAGGTGAGACCATCCATGAGATAGCGGGCCTCAAGGTTGGTCAGGTCCTCTTCAACAAGCTTCTTCCACGCCCACGCCTTGTCAGCAACCGCACGCACGCGCAGGCGAGAGATCGCGCCCTCGGAAGAGTCGTCGCGCTCTTCATCAGCAGCAGACGCCGGCAGCTGGCCAGCCGCAACCAGGGTGGTGATGGCAAGCCAACGCACCTCCTGGTTGTCGGAGGATTCCAGCAACTGCTTGAAGTAGGCCACCGTCTCATCGTTGGGCTGCAGGCGCGCCAGCGCACGATCAGAAATTGCACGCGGCTCAGCACCACGGAAAGCGTTGTTGAGCAGGTCGAAGCCCTCGGTCTGCCAGGACGGTTCCACAAACCCACGCACCGCAGCGGTGCCCTGCGCAAACAGGCGCTCCTGCACACTCGGGTGCGTCTCCGCAGGCGCAAAGCGCGCCACCAGGCGCACAAACTCACGAGCCGGCAGGACACCGTCGCGGGTGGCCTCCCACAGGGACGACCACACCAGGGTGCGCGCCAGCGAGTCCTCGATGTCGCCCAGGTGTTCCAGCGCGAAGCGAGTGTGCTCGTCGCTTAAGCGCATCTTGCAGTAGGTCAGATCCTCATCATTCACCAGTGCCAGGTCGTGCTCCACGCCAGCCAGCTCAGGGATCTCCGTGCGCTCACCGTGGATGTCGGTTTCTACCTGGTGGGTGCGGCGCACGGTGCCGTCGACAAGCGAGTAAAGCCCCACGCGAACGCGGTGCGGGCGCAACACCTCAGACTCCTGTACCACCGCAAAGCCATCGGACGTATCCGCACGCAGAGTGGATACACCCGTGGTGCGCAGCCACGCGTCGGCCCAGTCGGACAAATCGCGGCCCGAGGCCTGCTCAAGCGCGCCAAGCAGATCATCGAAGGTGGCGTTAGCAAACGCGTGGTTGTCAAAGTGCGTACGCACACCTGCGAAGAACTCCTCGTAGCCCACGTATGCCTGCAGCTGCTTTAACACGGACGCGCCCTTGGCGTAGGTAATGCCGTCGAAGTTCTGCTCCGCGGTCTCAATATCCGGGGCATCTGCGGCGATCGGGTGGGTAGTGGGCAGCTGATCCTGCTGGTACGCCCACGCCTTCTCCACAGCGGCAAACGTGGTCCACGCCTCCGAGTACTCGCCGATGCCCACCTGAGCGGTGGCGGCGGACCAGGTTGCGAAAGACTCATTGAGCCACAGGTCATCCCACCACTGCATAGTCACCAAATCGCCGAACCACATGTGCGCCATCTCGTGCAGGATCGTGTCGTTACGACGCTCAAGGCGGTACGGCGTCGGCTCCGAGGTGAAGATGTACTCATCGCGGTACGTCACAGCACCCACGTGCTCCATCGCGCCCATGTTGTACTCCGGGCAGAAAATCTGGTCGTACTTATCACCAAACGGGTAGGTGCGGCCGAAGTTGGCGTGGTAGAAATCGAAGCCGTCCTTCGTCTGACGGAACAGGCGCTCCGAATCCATGTGCGGGATCAGGCTGGCGCGCGCGTACAGCCCAAGCTCGATCGTGCGCTCCTCACCGTTGTCACCGGTGCACGTGTAGGTGTCCGTGACGCGCTCGTACTCGCCAGCCACAATCGCAATCAGGTAGGTGGACAGCGGGTAATCAATTGCGGTGGTCCACGTCTTGGTGCCGTCGCCGTTGTCGGTGACCTCAACCGCCTCGTTGAGCACCACGGTGTACGCCTCAGGCGCGGTCACCGCAATGTCGTAGGTGGCCTTCAGATCCGGCTGGTCAAAACCAGCAAACACCTTCATCGCCATCGCCGGCTCAAACTGGGTGTACAGGTAGTCTTTGCCATCCACCGGGTCGGTGAACTTGTGCAGGCCCTCACCGGTGCGGTTGTAGGTGATGGTGGCGTTGACGGTGAGCTCGTGCGCGCCGCTGACAAGCATAAGCTCATTGCCGTTGGTAGGGGCGCCGTCGAGGGTTGCCTCGAACTCATCCGCCACCAGGTCAAAGTGGGTCTGACCTGCCTTGGAGTCAAACTTGACCACCGTGCGGGAGGTGAACTGCTCCTTGCCGGTCACATCCACGTGGATGTTGTAGTGGACGTTATCAATCAGTGCTTTACGCGTTTGCGCATCATCGCGCGTGAGATTTGTTTTCATAGGCGCCACGCTACTGAACATCGCTACAGTGGGCCGCATGAGCCTTACAAAAGTTACCTTTTATTTCGATGTTTCTTGCCCTTTTGCCTGGCTGACCTCCCGCTGGATGAAGGAAGTGGAAAAGGTCCGCGATGTTGAGGTGGAGTGGGTGCCCATGTCGCTCGCAGTTCTTAACGACGGTCGCGACCACCTCCCCGAAGCCTACAAAGAAGCGATGAAAGCGAACTGGGGTCCCGCGCGTGTCTTTGCCAAGGTGAAGAACGAAAAACCCGAGATGGTTGACGCGCTGTACACGGCGATGGGTACCAAGATTCACGTGGAAGGCCAAGACCACAAGCAGGGCTTCGGCGCCTATGACGAGATCATCCGCGCAGCCCTTGCGGAGGTTGGCCTGCCGGAAGACTTTGCGGAGGCAGCCAACGTTGACGGCGACGATGCCCTGCTGCGCGGCTACCACCAGCAAGCGATGGATGCCGTTGGGGACGACGTGGGCACTCCGGTGCTCCAGCTTGGCGACACCGCCTTCTTCGGCCCCGTCATCACCCGCGTACCCACCGGCGAAGACGCAGGCGAAATGTTCGACCACGCCGTCGGCCTGGCGAAGTTCCCGTACTTCTTTGAAATGAAGCGCTCCCGCACCGAGAACCCGCAGGTGCGCTAGTTTTTGGCCTGGCTAGCGCTAGGTTTGTGCTTGGTTTGCGCTGGATCGGCGCTTGTCCGGCGGGTGTCCGGGGTACGCTTGTGGGCATGCGTATTTACCTTGGAGCAGACCACGCCGGATTCGAGCGAAAGAACCAGATCAAAGCCCACCTTGAGGCCCAGGGCCACGAGGTAACCGACTGCGGCGCCCACGAATACGACGCCGCTGATGACTACCCGGCGTTCTGCATCGCCGCGGCTGAAGCCGTGGTGGCTGACCCGGGTTCCCTGGGCATCGTGCTTGGTGGTTCCGGCAACGGCGAGCAGATCGCCGCGAACAAGGTCAAGGGCGCACGCTGCGCTCTGGCATGGAGCGTGGAGACCGCAAAGCTGGCCCGCGAGCACAACAACGCCCAGCTCATCGGTATCGGCGGGCGCATGCACACCGAGGAAGAGGCGCTGGCTATTGTGGACGCCTTCGTGTCCCAGCCGTGGAGCGAAGAGGAGCGCCACCAGCGCCGTATCGACATCCTTGCCGAGTACGAGAAGACCGGTGTGGCGCCGGAGGTCCCGGGCGCCTAAGCGCTGCGGGATTCGAGCGCCGCTCGGGCGCCCGAAATCACGTTTGCAGCTACCTACACCCGGCTACCTGCCGTTTTTATCGCTAGTAGCTGCAAGTAAGTAGCTGCAAACTTTGCTGGGGCATCCCTTAGGCGGGGTGCTCCGTGCGTTATCAACGAACGATCGAGGGGGGATTCACGATGCAGATAAAGATGACCGTGGTCAGCATGGCGTTGGCGGGGGCTGTGTTGTTGGTGGGCGGATGCGTTCCGTCAGAGAAGATCGGCAGCGTTGCTGCCTCGCAATCCGCCGCGGAGGAGAGTCCGCGTGCGTTCTACTTCGAATCGGGTGTGCTGGAGTTTGGTGACTTCGATCCCTATTCGCTTGGCGACTCCCTTTTTAACCCCTGCACCGAAATCACCCCCGAAGAATACGCAGCGGCTGGCTTTCCGGAGATCATCGTGAAAGACGAGGGGCGGACGATGGTCGGACTGAACTCGTGTCTTGTGTCGAGCACCGAAGAGCAGAAGAAGCATGCGGTATCTGTTTCCTTTGATAATGGCAACACAAACCGGGAGATGATCGAGGCCCAGGGGCTTTTGTATCCCGAGTACCGTTCGGAACTCATCCCCGAACTATTCGCATTCGCGGCTGAGGATGGCTACCCAGGTTTCTGTTACACCCAGATTGATACAGCTCGTGGAGGATTCGGCGCTTCAGCTGGTGGTGACGCTATAGATGTAACAACCGAAGAGATGTGCCCACTCGCGATCGAGGCGATGGAACAGTTATTCCGGACGTTTGGTAGCCCGAATGTCCACTAAAGTGTACACGGTTTCTGCTGGCAAATGGCTTTTCTGACTCTAAGATGGTGTCTTACGAAACGTAACCAAAACATTAAATACTTCGGGGGACTTTGAATGAGCCAAGTAGTTCGTTTAGATACAGAGGGGCTAAAGCGGGGGATTTCTCTCCTGCGGGATGAGGCAACATCAGTTCTTTTTACCGGTAGGGGAGGTCTACGAAACATACTCGCAACATTTTCGCAGTTGTCGGGGTTTCGTGAGGCCGGTCAATCGTTGGGAGCTGTTTCGGCGGTCAAAGCGCCGGAGTCTTTTCGAGCGTTAGCTTCACACCTGAAAGATGCCGCGCGTGTTTCCGAGGTGAATCTGAAAAACATGCAGCGTGCCGATGACTCGTTTTCGGGAGCCTTTTCCGCGATCAACTTTGGAAATCTTGATTCGCTGGTCGCGGGGTTGGGGCAGATGGAGGCCTCGCTGGGCCTGGCGAACGCGAAGGCGCCAAGCTTCGCACCTACGGCGCCTGTGGTCGTGCCGCCCATGAGCCTGCGGGTGTTGGAGCGGCTCCTCGCGGCGTCGAACGTGGCAGCCGCGGAGGCTGAGGCAGCGAACTGGACAATGGCAGCCCGCGCGTTGGATGAGTCCGTGATGGCACTGTTCGAGGTGAAGAATTCGTTTTCCACCTCGATGGAGACAGCATGGGTCCAGCGTGGCGACGCGCACGTGAACAAAATCCAACGCGCCGGCAACGTCTACGCTCGCCGTGCAGACGCGATGTCCGCGCACACCACGGCGTTGGGGAGTCTGGCATCGGCAGAGACCGTCATGGCGGCGGTGGCCGCCACGGCAGCCATGGCGCTTCCTCCCGCGATGCGCCCGGCGTATGAGGCGCAATACCTCGCCGTCTTCGCACCTAGGGCAACCTCGCAGCTAGCGGCAACGGTGCCGTCGTTCGCCCAGCTGTTGCCAGACTTAGATCAGCTTTCGGGCAACCCCTTCGACATCCGGGAGGTCAACGCGCCGGACGCCCCATCATTCGAGCGCTCCCCGCTGCCTAAGATCATCCAAGAATCATTCAGGGCGCTCGGCCATGCGGACCTCGCCAGGGCGACCACGCCTAACGACGTCATCAACGCATACGGCAAGGTCAACCCAGATGTTGTTGAGGCGATTAAAGCGGGTGCGACGCAGACGCAGGCGGCGTCGTTGGCGGCGCCGTCGATACCCCCGTCGTTAACCCCGGGAGCAGGGATGGCTGGTGGCGCGCCGGGCAACCTTGCATCGGGTGGTGTTGGTTCAGGTGCTGGCCTGAGCACCATGTCGCCCGGCAGCGTCGGTAGTGCTGCTGCTTCGGCCTCCGTAGCTGGCGGAGGTGCTCCGGCGGGTGGCGTCGCGGGAGGCATGGGACCGTTAGGTGCTGGTGGCAGCAGCCGCGGGCAACAAAGCAACCGTGGAGCGTTGAGCGCTGGCCGGGCAGGCGGCGCCGGTGGAATAGCTGGCGGGCTAGCCGGTGGCGTCGGTGGCTTTGCTGGCGGCGCACCGCTTGCTGGTCCTGGGATAGGTGCTGGTGCAGGAGCATCGCCATTATCGACGAGCACTACCGCAGCACCAGGAGCGCCGGCAGCGCAAGGGCGCGCAACAGCGTTTGCGGGTGGCCCCATGGGCGTGGCTGGCGCAGGTCAAGGCCAGCAAGGCAAGCAGCGTAAGGCCGCGAAGATACAAGCAGTGACCAGCGCGGTTGAGCGTGACGGCAACCTCCGGGCACTGCTAGGGGAGGCGCCGTTGGTGCTGCCGAGTGTCATTGGCAGCAACGTGCGTGAATGAGGGGGTAACAGAGATTATTTGGGGTCGGCGTTGCGTGCCATACGGACAATCTCCACACCGCCCATCAGAGCAAGTCCACCGATGGTGAGCGTGGGGGCGTTCGCGGGGAGTTCTTGTTGGGAGATGGTGACGCTTTTGTCGTCGTGAATCTCGAAGCCGCCCATGAGGGCGTAGCCTTCGCTGAGCACGCGGATATCTTCGGGCACGATGATGCGCACTCCGCCCATCAGGGCAAGCGTGTTAATCCTGGTGTGCGCCTCGGTGAAGCGAGCTTTGAGCAGGTTCAGATCCGTGCCACCCATCAACGCAAGAGAGAAGTGGCTTGGCGCAACAAGCCAGTCGCCGGAGCGTCCAACACCACTCATTACGGAAACGGAGATGGCGCTGCCCCCAGGCTCACCCGTGACCATGGACAGCGCGCGGCTGGTGTTTGCCTTCGGAGCCAACGGTGCGTAAGGCATATTCGCTGGAAGCAAACCGCTAGCGTCCGGCACATCCAAATCAGCGGTGAGGTGGTCAACCTCGTCGGCATAGGTTGCGCCCCACGCTTGCTTAGTACGCAGGTCGAACTCCTCGGTAGTGAGCTGGCCGTCGGCATACGCCGCCGCCAAGGCTTCGGTCGTTGCCTGGCGAGCGGCACTGGAAAGGCGTTTACGAGGTTCGTTTGCTGTGCTCACGTGCTCTAGCCTAAGTGAAAAAGGTGAAAATAGTGGGGTTAGAAGTCAAAGCCGAAGTCGAAACCGCCGCCATCAAAGCCGCCGAAATCGCCCATGCCTTCAGCACCACCGAAATCGCCCATGCCTTCCATGCCACCCATGTCGCCGCCGAAATCGCCAGCCTCAAAGGCCTCCGGCGACGGGGTTCCAGCCATGCCTGCGAACATTGCGGAGTAGAACATCATTGAAGACGCAGCCCACATACCTGTCATCATCGCCGGAGCCCACCACGCAGTGGAGTACCAACCGGCCGGAACAGGACGACCAGCGACGGCGCCGCCAGGGTAGTAGTGCGGGGTAGCCGAAGTAGCCACGGGGGAAGCGGTAACGACGGTGCCGTCTTCCTGGCGGATGGAGCGCTGCTCAGTCACGCGGCCCGCCTGGCGCTGCCCCTCAAGCTCAGGCAGCTGTGGACCTGCAGGAAGCCCCATGATTTCGCGGGCGGCGTTGACGTAATGCAAGCCCTCAAGCGCAGATTCGCGGGCGAGCATCGCCTGCTTGGGGGTGCGTGCGTCCGCAAGGCCGGCAGAAGCTGCGTTGAAGCGCTCGGAAGCGTCAGCCATGGCCTGGGTTGACGCGGCGTCATTACCGGAAATTGTGAGCACCTGGGAGCCTAGGCGGTCGGTCCAGCGTTTGGCGTCCGCCAATGCGTCGTCAAGCGAAATCTGCTCCTGCTGCCGCTGCTGTACCTGCCTGCCGCCTCCGGAAGGAAGCAACACCACAACTGCGCCAACAATGAGGACGATGAGCAAAAGGGTGAGCAAGAATCCTCCTAAAATTCGTTGTTGTTTGGTTCAACGGGTGAACCTGCGCTAAAGTTCCGAGCAGCTCATCTGAGCAGCGTTTAGGCGCATGGGAATGTCGTATAGTGGCTAATACCTCAGCCTTCCAAGCTGAAGACGCGGGTTCGATTCCCGTCATTCCCTCCAAGAAAAAGCCCCTCTGACCGGGGCTTTTTTGTTTTTTCGCCACCCGTTGCTATCTCTTATAAGCACGGGTATTAAAATGACCCGACGTGAGTTTTTCACGACTCACGGGGCGTGGCGCAGTTTGGTAGCGCACCTGCTTTGGGAGCAGGGGGTCGCAGGTTCAAATCCTGTCGCCCCGACAAGGTTTTTATAACCGTTCAATCGATTTAGTACAGGAGTTATTCGTGAAGACAAACGTCGAGAAGCTCAGCGACACCCGAGTCAAGCTGGACGTCTCCGTCCCCTTCGACGAACTGGGTCGCGAGATTGACCAGGCGTACAAGGCAATTGCACAGCAGGTCAACATCCCGGGCTTCCGTCGTGGCAAGGCTCCTCGCCAGCTTATCGACGCTCGATTTGGCCGCGGCCCAATCCTGGAGCAGGTAGTCAACGACATGCTGCCGTCCCGCTACGACCGTGCGCTGTCCGAGAACGAGCTGAACCCGCTGGGTCAGCCGGACATCGAGATCACCAAGATCGAAGACAACGACGTTGTTGAGTTCACCGCTGAGTTCGACGTACGCCCGGAGATTGAGGTTCCGGACTTCTCCAAGATTGACGTGACCGTCCCAGCCCGCAAGGTTGACGACGAGGCTGTGGACAAGGAGCTCGACGATCTTCGTGGCCGCTTCGGCGAGCTGAAGGACACCAAGCGCAAGCTGAAGACCGATGACTTCGCTGTGATCGACGTTGAGGCAACCGTTGACGGTGAGAAGCTCGACGAGGCTTCCGCAGAAGGCCTGACCTACCAGGTTGGCTCCGATGACCTGATCAAGGGTCTTGACACCGCACTGCGCGGCATGAAGACCGGTGAGGACAACGAGTTCACCACCAAGATCGAGTACGGCGAGCACAAGGGTGAAGAGGCCACCGTGAAGGTGACCGTGCAGCAGACCAAGGAGCGCAAGCTGCCGGACCTGGATGACGAGTTCGCACAGCTCGCTTCCGAGTTCGACACCGTTGAAGAGCTGCGTGAGTCCACGAAGTCCCAGCTTGAGGAGGGCCTGAAGGCTCAGCAGGCTGCCGACATCCGCGACGAGGTGCTCAAGGCTGCACTGGCTCAGGTTGAGTTCCCGCTGCCGGAGTCTGTCGTTGATGAGCAGGTGCACAACCAGCTTCACCAGCTCCTGGGTCAGCTGGCACACGACGAGAACGCTCTCGCTCAGCTGCTTGAGGCACAGGGCACCACCCGCGAAGAGTTTGACAAGGACTCCCGCGAGCAGGCTGAAGAGTCTGTGCGCACCCAGCTGTTCCTCGATGCTGTCGCAGAGGCTGAGGCTCCGGAGGTAACCCAGGAAGAGATCACCGATCACATCCTGTTCACCGCGCAGTCTTACGGCATGGACCCGAACCAGTTCATCGCAACGCTGCAGCAGAACAACCAGATCGGCAACCTGTTCGCCGACGTTCGCCGCGGCAAGGCTCTGGCAGCTGCCATCTCCCGCACGTCTGTGAAGGATGAGGACGGCAACTCCATCGATCCGAACGAGTACTTCGGCGAGATCGAGGACGAGGCTGACGAGGCTTCCGCCGACGAGTAAAACTTTTGAGCGCGAGCGCCCCGTGCACCCGATGAGGGTGTGTGGGGCGTTTTTTGTTGTCTGTGGTGAGGTGGTGGCGGTCCGCCGGTGTTGAGCGTGGCGCAGTTTGTAAACGACCCCGGGGTCATTTACAAAACCCCAGGTCGGGTTTGTCACATCCGTAACAAGGCGGCCTCGCTTACAAAAACTCGCGCCTAGAGGGCGGTTGGGGCTCTAGCTGCACCCGCCGGGCTGAAAACAAATGCGAAATCTTTCAGGGCCCTGGGGTTTTGCAGTCACATCCGTAACAAATCGAAATGTTTGCAATGGGGCTAGTGTGTCGAGCGGGACGAAAGAGGGCACAAGTGGGCAAAGGTGCCAAAGGGGTGGGAAGGGGGCGTACGCCGGTAGCGAACGTGGGCGTCGATAGTGAAATGCCCGAGTAAGGTAGTGGCGTTAATAACTAGTGAAAGCAGCGAAAGATTCTAGAAAGGACGCGGCAACAATGACGCAGCCGACTGGCATGAACCTGGGTGACTCGGTCTATGAGCGCCTGCTCCGTGAGCGCATTATTTTCCTGGGCCAGGAGGTGGATGATGAGATTGCGAACAAGCTGTGCGCACAGATTCTCCTCCTGTCCGCTGAGGACCCGACCCGTGACATCAACCTCTACATCAACTCCCCGGGCGGCTCTGTGACCGCGGGTATGGCGATTTATGACACGATGAAGTACTCCCCGTGTGACATCGCCACCTACGGCATGGGCTTGGCTGCTTCGATGGGCCAGTTCCTGCTCTCTGGCGGTACGAAGGGGAAGCGCTACGCGCTGCCGCACGCGCGCATCATGATGCACCAGCCATCCGCAGGCGTTGGCGGTACCGCAGCAGATATTGCGATCCAGGCTGAGCAGTTCGCGCAGACCAAGCGTGAGATGGCGAAGCTGATCGCGGAGCACACGGGCCAGACCTTCGAGCAGATCACGAAGGATTCTGACCGTGACCGTTGGTTTACTGCGCAGGAAGCCAAGGAATACGGCATTGTGGACCACGTTATTGAGCACGCCGCGCAGGCTGGTGTGCACTCCATCGGCGAGTAACTACCCGGCAAGCGACAACGCAAGCAAAATCACAGAGGAGAACTTTTCATGACTTTCCAGATGCCCACCTCGCGTTACGTGCTGCCGCAGTTCCTTGAGGAAACCAGCTTTGGCACGAAGCAGATTGACCCGTACGGCAAGCTGTTTGAAGAGCGCATTGTCTTCCTGGGTACGCAGGTGGATGATACGTCCGCAAACGACATCATGGCGCAGCTTTTGGTATTGGAGTCCCAGGACCCGGACCGTGACATCACGATGTACATCAACTCTCCGGGCGGCTCGTTTACCGCGCTGATGGCTATCTACGACACGATGCAGTACGTTCGCCCGGACGTCCAGACCGTGTGCCTGGGTCAGGCCGCTTCCGCTGCGGCTGTGATCTTGGCTGCAGGTGCTCCGGGTAAGCGTGCGGCTCTGCCGAACTCGCGTGTGCTGATCCACCAGCCGGCAACTGAAGGTACTCGTGGCCAGGTGTCGGACCTTGAGATCCAGGCAAACGAGATTGAGCGTATGCGTCGCCTGATGGAGGAGACGCTGGCGCACCACTCGGGCCGTACCCCGGAGCAGGTTCGCATTGACACGGACCGCGACAAGATCCTCACCGCCGCTGAGGCGAAGGAATACGGGATCATTGACCAGGTCTTTGATTACCGCAAGCTGAACGCGTAGCTAGCAACAACAAAAGCCGCCCGCACCCCCGAAACCGAATCGGAAGGGGAGAGGGCGGCTTTCGCGTTCTTTCGCGTTCTTTCGCGCTACTCCGCCGGGGTGCAGTACACCGCGGCGTTGCGGATGGCTTCTGGTGCGCCGGCGAAGTCATCGCGGGCCCAGCAGACGTCCTCACCAACCATGCCGTCTGGGTCGACGCT
The DNA here is from genome assembly GCF_016728505.1 of Corynebacterium riegelii. Taxonomy (GTDB): domain Bacteria; phylum Actinomycetota; class Actinomycetes; order Mycobacteriales; family Mycobacteriaceae; genus Corynebacterium; species Corynebacterium riegelii. Next base: position 80,468 of record NZ_CP068159.1, on the reverse strand, counting down.
GGCCCAGCCGTTGCCGCGTGCCTTCCAGAAGTACTGCTGGCCGTCGAGCATCGTGCGGGCCCACTCGCGGTCACAGAAGGTGGAGAACTCGCGGCCGTTGGCCTCGTTTTGGCTTGGCCATGCGCACTCCGCGCCCGGCAGTGGTTCGGGCCCGACTTAGGCCATGGGTGGGTGAGCAACGTCACTCTTGACACTGCTAGCTGGTGGTTTTCTTTGTCAGTGTGAGAATTTTCCGCACTAAGTGGGTAGTGGCGGGGGTGATCAGTAGTCTGATTTTTGTGAGTCCTTATATCCGCACCGTCACAACCGGCTCCGGGGCAACAGCGGTGCAGGTCGTGTTCTCTGAACGCAAAGGTTCCAAAAGGATGAAGCATGTCGGTTCGGCGCATTCGGAGTCTGAGCTTGCGCTTTTACGTGCTGAAGCCCAACGCATCGTTGATGGTGACCAACTCGCGTTGGATTTCGGCGAAGTTGATCACACTCCATCTGCAACGGGCAGTGTGGATAATCCGCTACCGGTAGTCGGTCAGCGTGCCGGTTACCTGCTGAACTGCATTGATACGTGTTTCGACGAGTTAGGCCTTGCTGCGGCCACCGGTAATGATCTGGTGTTTCGTGATCTTGTACGTGCCAGGATCATTCACCCCGGTTCAAAGCTCGATTCCATCGAGACTCTTGCCGAGGTCGGAGTCACCAGCGCAAGCTACCGCACTATCCAAAGGCGCCTTGCATGCTTTGCTACCGAATCGTTTGGGGAGATCTTGTCCCAGGCGTTGGCCCATCATGCCGGGATTGGGCCGGGCGCATTCATCTTGTACGACGTGACCACACTGTATTTCGAAACAGATACCCCCGATAAGCTTCGTAAACCCGGGTTTTCCAAAGAACGCCGGGTCGAACCGCAGATTCTGGTGGGACTACTGACAGACGCCACCGGGTTTCCTTTGCATGTCGGGGCGTTTGCTGGCAACTCCGCCGAAACTCACACGATGCTGCCGATGATTACACGGTTTCAAGACGCCTACCAGCTCGACGAAGTCACCGTGGTCGCGGATGCGGGGATGTTTTCCGCGGCGAATAAACAAGCGCTTATCGATGCGGGCTTGCATTACATCTTGTCGGTGAAAACCCCCACCGTGCCCGAGGTGATCGACACCTGGCGCCGCAAGCATCCAGACACTACTTACACCCACGGCCAGATCTGGACACAACTCTCGGCAAGTGACGGTCGCAAACATGCTACCCCGAACTCGGTGACCCACTTCCAGTACTCCCACGATCGGGCCCGGCGCAGCCTGCGTGGTATTGAAGAACAAATCGCGAAAGCCAAACGCGCTGTTGACGGCGAGACCGCCATCAAACGCAACCGTTACATTGACCTTGCTGCCCCGAACAAGAAAGTCAACTACGCCCTCGCTGCCAAGCACCGGGCGTTGGCAGGAATCAAAGGCTACGAAACTGACCTGACTACTCTTCCCGCTGAGGAAGTGATCGGACATTACCGCAGGTTGTTCAACATCGAGAAGTCGTTTCGGATGTCGAAATCAGACTTAAAAGCCCGCCCGATCTACGCGCGGAAACAAGACTCGATTACCGCACACCTCAATATTGTCATCGCCGCGCTAGCAGTTGCGCATCTCATGGAAACCCGCAGTGGGCAATCCATCAAACGCCTCGTAAGAACACTCAAAAAATACCGCAGCTTTCAACTCAACGTCAGCGGCGAAACCATCCACGCCGCCGTACCACTGCCGCCCGACCTCGCCGCCACCATCCAAGCGATCACCGGCCACGAACTTCCGCACTAAATTGGCCTAAGTCAGGTTTGATTACCGCAAGCTGAACGCGTAGCTAGCAACAACAAAAGCCGCCCGCACCCCCGAAACCGAATCGGAAGGGGAGAGGGCGGCTTTCGCGTTCTTTCGCGTTCTTTCGCGCTACTCCGCCGGGGTGCAGTACACCGCGGCGTTGCGGATGGCTTCTGGTGCGCCGGCGAAGTCATCGCGGGCCCAGCAGACGTCCTCACCAACCATGCCGTCTGGGTCGACGCTGGCCCAGCCGTTGCCGCGTGCCTTCCAGAAGTACTGCTGGCCGTCGAGCATCGTGCGGGCCCACTCGCGGTCACAGAAGGTGGAGAACTCGCGGCCGTTGGCCTCGTTTTGGCTTGGCCATGCGCACTCCGCGCCCGGCAGTGGTTCGGGTTCTGGTTCGCGCTCCGGCTCCGGCTCGGCTTGGCGCGAGGAGCTGGAGGTGGAGCTGCGGGTGGACGTCGTTGTGGCTGAAGATGAGGTCGAAGACTTGCTGGAGGAAGTGGTGGTGGAGCTCGTCGTGGTCTCCTCCGGCTCTTCTTCCTCGGTTGTTTCTTCTGGCTCCGGCAGTTGCGAGGTGCTGGTGTAGGGGAAGTCCAACACTGGCTCGGCCAGGCGCCCCTCGTCACCCTCGCTGCCGCAACCGGCCAGCAGCATCGCTGAAGTGGCGACGATTGCGGCAGCGGTCTTGACACGGTTCACGCGAGTTTTTCCTTTCGGAGCTTTTTGCTTATCGACGTACCAATTTAACCCATCACGCCCCCAAAAATCCCTTCACCACCCGATTGAATGCTTCTGGGTTCTCAACGGCTACTTGATGGGAGCCGTCGATAACTGCGGATTGCACAGGGCCAGAGACCCCGGCGGCGATCTCGGCGAGCTGCTCGGGGCCGGTCCCGGCGTCGTCCTTACCGGCAACGGTGAGCACCGGGCACGTGATTTTGCCAAGTTGGTCGGCGAAGTCCCAGCCGGCGAGGGCGTCGCCGTTTTGGGCGTAGCCTTCGGCGTCGATACGCAAGATCATCTCGCGCACCTCGTTGACCTTTTCTGGATGGCTGGCGCGGAAGCCTTCGGTGAACCAGGCCTTAATAAATGCGTCGGCGAGAGCGCCCATGCCTTGTTCGCGGGCGATGGTGGTGCGCTCGGTCCAGCGCTCTTCGCCGCCGAGGAAGGTTGCGGTTGCGCAGAACACTGCCTTTTCCACGCGGCCGGAGTAGGCAGCCAGCCACTGCGCCAGCGCGCCGCCCAAAGATAGTCCGACGATGTGGAAGCGGTTGACGCCCACGGAGTCAAGCGCCTGCGTGATGTCCTGGCAGAGATCCTCCACGGTGGTGGAACCGGGGGCTACTGGCGCGGTCTCGGACTGGCCGTGGCCGCGGTGGTCCACGGTCACCACCCGGAAGCGCTTCGCAAGCTCTGGGATGAGCGCGTTCCAGGTTTCGTGCGTGGTGGCAATCGAGCTGAGCAGCACCACTGTTTGATCAGGAGTGCCTTCTGTGGGGCCGTGTTCGGTGACGTGTAGGTGAGTCATGGCCCCATTGTGATGAAGGCTGATCTAGCGGGCAACCGGCACAGGTTCCTTTTCGGGTGCAGCGGCGGGCACAGGGCCTTGATCAAGCACGCGATCAACTGGGGAACGCGGAATCAGCGCGGTGCACAGGGCGCCAACGGCGGCGACTGCGGCAAATTGGTAGAAGGCGGTGCTCGGGGTTGCGCCGGAGCCGATGATCAGCCCGCCGATCGCCGGGCCGAAGGTGCCGCCGAGTCGGCCGAAGCCCGCGGTCCATGCCACGCCGGCGGCACGCTGGGCGGTGCCGAAGTAGTTGGAGGTAAGGCCATAGACCAGCACCTGGGTGCCCAGCACGCCGATGCCGGCAAGTGCGATTGGCAGGTACATAGGGGCGACAGTGTTGAACTGCGGCAGGATCGCAAGCATGACTGCTGCTAGCAGGAAGGTGCAGGTGATGACGATCTTGGCGCCGATCTTGTCGGCCACCCAGGCGGCGAAGAGGCCGCCAATGACAGCGCCGCCGTTCAGTACGAGCAGGGAGTACAGCGAATCGTGCGGGGATGCGCCGTTTGCCTGCATGATCTTCGGCAGCCAGGTGTTGAGGCCGTAGGTGGAAAGCAGGCCGATGAAGCTCATCGCGCCGATCAGCAGTGTGCCAATCAGGTAGGAGCGGGAGAAGATACCCGCAAAGCCGGTTTTCTCAATGTCGGACTTCGCCTGAGTGGCGGTTGCTGTGGTGGTGGAGGAAGCCGATGGGTCGAAAAGGAAGCTGTCCTTCGGAAGCCCGTACTTCTCGCACACCGCGTTGGCCTGGGCGTGGCGGCCGCGGGTGATCAGCCAACGCGGCGACTCAGGAAGCGCCACGTACGCAAGCGGCAGCAGGAACAGCAGTGGGGAAGCGCCGAACAGGAATAGCCCGCGCCATCCCCAGGCATCTTGGAACCACAGGGCCATTAACGACGCCATAACGCCACCCGCCGGCACGCCCGAGTACACAATCGCGTTGAAGAGGTTTTTGCGGTTTGCCGGGGCGAACTCTGCGATGATGGCGCCGCCGGTGGCAACGATCACGCCGATGCCAAGGCCGGTCAGGAAACGCAGGAGGCCGAACATGACGATGGACTGCGCCATCGAGGTCACCGCCATGCCGATGGAGAACCAGACGATGGCGACGAGGAACACGTTGCGGCGCCCAAGCCTGTCGCCAACCGCGCCGGCGGCAAGCGCGCCGACCATAACGCCCACCATGGCCCAGGAGCCAAGGGTGCCGGCAATCTGTGGGCTCAGCGCGCCGATTTGGGTGGGGTCTTCCAGGAGGTTGGAGAGGACGGCGCCGTAGATGACGAGGTCGTAGCCGTCGAAAAGAATGGCAATTCCGACAACGGCGAGGATGAGATAGACGGACGCGCGATGCTTGGCCGATGCCCAGCCTTCGCGCTGGATTTTTGGTGTTGCTGGCATTTCAACTCCTTTGCGTGTGAGGTTTCACACAGTTAATTAGAGTTGTGGCGTGGACTCTACTAGGGGATTCCCTCTAGCTTTCCCAGGGAGTCGGGCCGTGAGGGCCTCCCGCGTTAGAATCGTCGGAGTTTGACTGAGCAAGTATGATCAAGAGATCACCTGTCCGAGACGGACTCATACACCACGCTCACACACCACGCGGGAGTTTTTGAAAGTACATGGCAGTAACGCACGACAGCTCAGACCTGCTGAAATGCTCGTTCTGCGGGAAGACGCAGAAGCAGGTTCGCAAGTTGATCGCCGGGGGCGGCGTTTACATTTGTGACGAGTGCATTGAGCTATGTAACGAGATTATTGAAGAGGAGCTGTCGGGGGCGGGCACGCAGGCGTCGGCAAGCGAAGAGAAGCTCCCTCGCCCCTCGGAGATCACTGCATTCCTTGACCAGTATGTGATTGGCCAGGATGTGGCAAAGCGCACGCTGGCGGTTGCGGTGTACAACCACTACAAGCGCATTAAGGCGGAGCAGAAAGTGCTTGGCGCGCGCCGTCGTGATGAGGAAGTGGAGATTGCGAAATCCAACATCCTGCTGCTTGGTCCGACGGGCTCCGGTAAGACCTACCTTGCGCAGACGCTGGCCCGCATGCTGAATGTGCCGTTTGCTATTGCGGACGCGACGAGTCTGACCGAAGCCGGCTACGTGGGCGAGGACGTGGAGAACATCCTGCTCAAGCTGCTGCAGGCGGCGGATTTTGATGTCAACCGTGCGCAGACCGGCATTATCTACGTTGATGAGGTGGACAAGATTTCGCGCAAGAGCGAAAACCCCTCCATCACCCGTGATGTCTCCGGCGAGGGCGTGCAGCAGGCGCTGCTGAAGATCCTGGAGGGCACCGTGGCCTCTGTGCCGCCGCAGGGCGGGCGCAAGCACCCGAACCAGGAGTTCATTCAGCTGGACACCACCAACATCCTGTTCATTGTGGCCGGTGCGTTTGCGGGCCTGGATAAGGTGATTGCGGAGCGTGTGGGGAAGAAGGGCATCGGCTTCGGTGCGGAGATTGATTCCAAGGCGCAGCGCGATGAGTCGGACCTGATGTCCAAGGTGCAGCCGGGGGACCTGGTGAAGTTCGGTCTGATCCCGGAGTTCATTGGCCGTCTGCCGATCCTGGCGCACGTGGAGGACCTGGACCGCGAGTCCATGGTTCGCGTGCTCACGGAGCCGAAGAACTCCCTGGTGAAGCAGTACCAGCGCCTGTTTGCCATGGATGGCGCGGAGCTGACCATTACTGAGGACGCGTTGGGCGAGATCGCCGATAGGGCCGCCGAGCGCAAGACGGGCGCCCGTGGCCTGCGCGCGATTATGGAAGAGCTGCTGGTACCGGTGATGTATGACCTGCCTGACCGCGAGGACATTGCAGAGGTTGTGATCAACGGTGCGGTGGTGCGCGGTGAGGAAGAGCCGCGCTACGTGGCTGAGAACGAGGAGCAAAGCGCCTAACGCTCAAACGGGGTGTTGTGCCGGCCGCGCCTATACTCGAGGGTGTATCTGACCAGCTTCTGCATGGAAAGGCTTCGAGAGAAATGGCATCTGATTTGGCACAGACGAAACAGCCGGTAAAGGTCACTATCACTGGCGCTGCGGGCAACATCGCATACTCCCTGTTGTGGCGCGTGGCTTCGGGCGACGTGTTCGGACCGGATCAGCCGGTGGACCTGACGTTGCTGGAGATTGAGCCGGCGGCGAAGGCTGCTGAGGGCACTGCGATGGAGTTGTCTGACTCCGCGATGCCGCTGGTGCGTGGGATTACGGTGACCACGGATCAGCGTGCAGGTTTTGAGGGCGCGAATGCCGCCTTCTTGGTTGGCGCGAAGCCGCGTGGCAAGGGCGAGTCCCGCGCTGACATGTTGGCCGCCAACGGCAAGATCTTCATCGAGCAGGGCAAGGCAATCAACGCTGGTGCGGCGGATGACATCCGTGTGCTGGTTGTTGGCAACCCGGCGAACACGAATGCGTACATTGCTGCGAAGGCTGCCGGTGATGTCCCGGCTGATCGTTTCAACGCTTTGATGCGTCTGGACCACAACCGTGCGCTGTCCGTGTTGGGCCAGAAGCTTGATGCGCCGACGGATGCGTTTGAGCGCGTTGTGGTGTGGGGCAACCACGCTGATACGCAGTTCCCAGACCTGACCTACGCGCAGCTTGAAGGCGCTGACGTGATGCCGAAGATTGACCAGGCGTGGTACACCGATGAGTTCATCCCGCGTGTGGCTAAGCGCGGCGCGGAGATCATTGAGGTGCGCGGTAAGTCTTCGGCAGCGTCGGCTGCGTCTGCTGCTGTGGATCACATGCGTGACTGGGTGCAGGGCACTGATGGTCGGTGGACCACGGTGGCGTTGCCGTCCACGGGCCAGTACGGCGTGGATGAGGGCCTGGTCTTCGGCTTCCCGGTGGTTGGCGCTAACGGCCAGTGGCAGGTAGTTGAGGGCCTTGAGATCAGCGATTTCCAGCGTCCGCGCATTGATGCGAACGTGGAGGCGCTGCGCTCTGAAGCGGAGGTAGCGGCGCAGCTTTTCTAAGGGACTAAGATGGTTCGTTGTGACTGAAGCGACGAACCTCCCTGCGACGAACCTTCCGAAGTCTTGGGACCCGAAGGAACAAGAAGAGCGCCTCTACGAAGGCTGGGTCAAGGCGGGGTATTTCACCGCCGACCCGGCTTCGGACAAGCCGGCGTATTCCATTGTGCTGCCGCCGCCGAATGTGACTGGTCAGCTGCACATGGGGCACGCGCTTGACCACACCTTGATGGATTCCCTGGTGCGCCGTAAGCGCATGCAGGGCTATGAGGTGTTGTGGCTGCCGGGTATGGACCACGCCGGTATTGCCACCCAGACCAAGGTTGAGGCGAAGCTGAAGGCCGAGGAGGGCAAGGACCGTTACGACTATGGTCGTGACGAATTTGTAGACCGTGTTTGGGAGTGGAAGCACGAGTTCGGCGGCACGATTACCACGCAGATGCGGGCTATCGGCGACTCAGTTGATTGGTCGCGTGAGCGCTTTACGCTTGATAACGGCCTGTCGCGCGCCGTGCAAACCATCTTCAAGCAGCTGTATGACGCTGGCATGATTTACCAGGATTATCGCCTGGTGAACTGGTCCCCGGTGTTGGAGACCGCGGTGAGCGACATTGAGGTGGTGTACAAGGACGTCGAGGGCGAGTTTGTCTCCATCCGCTACGGCTCGCTCAATGATGATGAGCCGCACCTGGTGGTTGCAACCACTCGTGTGGAGACGATGCTGGGTGACGTTGCTATTGCCGTGCACCCGGAGGACGAGCGCTACGCGCACCTGGTTGGCCAGGAGTTTGAGCACCCGCTGCGCGATGACCTGAAGCTGAAGGTGATCGCTGATGATTACGTGGATCGCGAGCTGGGTACCGGCGCGGTGAAGATCACCCCGGCGCATGACCCGAACGACTATGAGATGGGTCTGCGGCACGATCTGGACATGCCGATCATCTTGGATGAGAAGGGCCGCATTGCTCATACCGGCACCGAGTTTGATGGCATGGACCGTTTCGAAGCCCGCGTGAAGGTGCGCGAGGCGTTGGCGGAGCAGGGCCGCATTGTCAAGGAAGTGCGCCCATACGTGCACTCGGTTGGCCACTCGGAGCGTTCCGGTGAGCCGATTGAGCCGCGTCTGAGCTTGCAGTGGTTTGTGAAGGTGGCTGAGCTGGCACGCATGTCCGCTGAGGCGGTGCGTGAGGGTGATACCGAAATCCACCCGACCTCCATGGAGAAGCGTTACTTCGACTGGGTGGACAACATGCACGACTGGACGATTTCACGCCAGTTGTGGTGGGGCCACCGTATTCCGATCTGGTACGGGCCGGAAGACGCTGAGGGCAACCGCGACGTGGTTTGCGTTGGCCCGGATGAGGAGCCGCCGGCAGGCTACGAGCAGGACCCGGATGTGTTGGACACGTGGTTCTCCTCTGCACTGTGGCCGTTTTCCACGATGGGTTGGCCGGACACAACCCCGGAGCTGGAGAAGTTCTACCCAACCACCGTGCTGGTTACGGCGTACGACATTTTGTTCTTCTGGGTTGCGCGCATGATGATGTTTGGCACCTTTGCCGCAACACAAACCCCGGATGTGCTGGGCCAGGGCAAGGATGGTCGCCCGCAGATCCCGTTCGAGCACCTGTACCTGCATGGTCTGGTGCGCGATGAGAAGGGCCGCAAGATGTCGAAGTCTCTGGGCAACGGCATCAACCCGATGGACTGGGTGGAGCAATACGGTGCGGATGCGCTGCGTTTCGCGCTGGCTCGTGGTGCGAACCCGGGTGTGGATTTGCCGATTGGTGAGGACAACGCCACCTCCGCACGCAACTTCACCACCAAGCTGTTCAACGCCGCGAAGTTCGCGCTGATGAACGGCGCCCGGGTGGATGAACTGCCGGCGCGCGAGGAGCTGACGGACGCTGACCGTTGGATCTTGGACCGCTGCGAAGAGGTCCGCGCCAAGGTGGACGCCTACCTGGATGATTACCAGTTTGCTAAGGCCAATGAGGAGCTCTATCACTTCGCGTGGGATGAACTCTGTGACTGGTACCTGGAGATTGCCAAGACGCAGATTCCGCGGGAGCGAGACATCGCCCAGGGTGAAAACACCCAGGTTGTGCTTGGTCGCGTGTTGGACGTGGTGTTGCGTCTGCTGCACCCGACCATGCCGTTTATCACTGAGGTGCTGTGGAAGGAACTCACCGGCGGCGAGACGGTCACGCTTGCGCCGTGGCCGAGCGCGCAGGACACCAACGGTGGCGCTGAGACTGATCTCAACGCGCGCCGTCGTATTGAAGACTCCATCAAGCTGATCACGGAGCTGCGCCGCTTCCGCGCCGACCAGGGGGTCAAGCCCAGCCAGAAGGTGCCGGCGAAGCTGGACTTTGCCGCAGCTGACCTGGTGGCACAGGAGGACATGGTGCGCCAGATTGCCAGGGTGGAGGAGCCGGGTGATGGTTTCGTGGCGTCGGCAAGCATCGAAATGCGCCTGAGCCAGACCACCCTGGATGTGGCCCTGGATACCTCGGGCACGGTGGATGTGGCCGCTGAGCGCAAGCGCCTGGAGAAGGAACTTGCGGCGGCGCAGAAGGAGCTGGACACCACGGCGGCGAAGCTGGGCAATGAGCAGTTTTTGGCTAACGCGCCGGAGCCGGTGGTGGAGAAGATCCGCCAGCGCCAGCGTGTGGCGCAAGACGAGTTCGCGCGCGTGAGCGCTCGTCTTGAGGGGCTCAATGGCTAAGGGGACGCCTAACGGGTTCGGCAGCTTCGAGGTGTCGGAGGACGAGCACGGCCGCTCGATCGACCTGGGCCAGTGGGCTGGGGCCACGCTTGGTAGCGGTGACGCGAACGGCAGCACAGCCGAGACCGCCGAGGACACGCCCATCGAGTGCCCCGTCACGGACGAGGACCTCGCCGCGCTTGCACAGGTGGAGGAGGAGCTGAACGCGCGCTGGCCGGAGACGGACATTGATCCTTCGCTGGAGCGCATTGAGCTGCTGATGGATCTGCTGGGCCAGCCGCAGAAGTCCTGCAAGGTCATTCACGTGGCGGGGACGAACGGTAAGACGTCCACAGTCAGAATGATTGAGTCGCTGCTAGCGGCGTTTGGCAATCGCGTTGGGCGTACCACCAGCCCGCACCTGCAGCTGATCACGGAGCGCGTGGGTATTGACGGCGAGCCGATCCACCCAGCCGACTTCGTGCGGATTTACCGCGAGATCGAGCCCTACATCCAGATGGTGGATGAGCGCTCGGGTATCCCGATGAGCTACTTCGAGGTCACCGTGGCCATTGCGTTTGCCGCGTTCGCCGATGCCCCGGTGGACGTTGCCGTGGTGGAGGTTGGCATGGGCGGGCGTTGGGACGCCACCAATGTCGTCGACGCCGACGTGGACGTGATCATGCCCGTGGGCCTTGACCACATGGATTATCTGGGGGACACGGTCGCGGAGATCGCCGGTGAGAAGGCCGGCATTATCCGCTCCGCGGACGCAGTGGCGATCATTGCCAACCAGGAGCCGGATGCAATGAATGTGATCCTGCAGCGTTCCGTGGAGGTTGGCGCGACGGTTGCGCGTTTGGGTAGTGAGTTTGATGTGGTGTCGGCAGACGTGGCGCTCGGCGGCCAGATGCTCACGCTGCGCGGGTTGTCTGGCGAGATAGACAACGTGTTCGTGCCGCTGGCTGGTGAGCACCAGGCGAAAAACGCCGCCGTGGCGCTGGCCGCGGTGGAGGCGTTTTTCGGTGCCTCGGCTGAGCGCCCTTTAAACCCGGATACGGTGCGCACCGGCTTTGCTAACGCTGCGTCGCCGGGTCGCCTTGAGCACGTCCACACCGCTCCGACCACGTTTGTAGACGCCACGCATAACCCGCACGGCGCCCGCGCCCTAGCCGCAGCGCTGAGCCGTGACTTCAACTTCACCCGCCTGATCGGCGTGCTGGGCATTTTGGGTGACAAGGATGCCCGCGGCATTATGGAGGCGCTTGAGCCGGTGTTGACGGAGGTGGTGGTGACGCAGAATACGTCGCCACGCGCGGCCGACGCCTACGACCTGGCTGAAACCGCCCGCGAAATCTTTGGCGATGAGCGCGTCCACGTCGAGCCGAACCTCGTCGGCGCCTACGACCTAGCCGTGGAGTTGGCGGAGGAAGAACTCGACGAAGCTGGCGTGCAGGCCGGCAACGGTGTGATCATCACCGGCTCTGTTGTCACCGCTGGTGAGGCTCGCGCATTGTTTGGAAAGGACCCTAAGTGAGCTCGAAGCATTCACGCGAAATCCCCGTCGGCCCCCTCGGGCCCGGCCACGCGCCGGTAAAAGACCCGATGGCGGGCCTGCGCCCGGTGATGTCCGGCACCCTGGTCATGGAGGCCATCACGGTCTTTCTCATCCTGCTGGTGGTGCTGAAAGTGGACGGCGGCGCGCTGTGGACCACGTTTAACTGGGTCTACATCACGGTGTTGGGTGCCGCGCATCTGATCATGGCGTTCGCGCAGCGCGCGCCGGGGGCCCTGTGGATCAACCTGGCGCTGCAGATCCCGCTGATCTTCGGTTTCTTCGTGCACTGGTCGGTCACGGCCGTGGGCATCATCTTTGGCATCGTGTGGTTTTACATTGTGAAGCTGCGCTCAGAGATGGAGCGTCGCATGCGTGGCGGCTACCTGGTCACGCAGCACTTGGGCGCCTCAGAGGGGTAGGTTGCGTCGCAGGATTTTGCCTGCGGCGTTGCGCGGTATTTCATCGATCACGGTGATGCCGCGCAGTTTTTTATATGAGGCAACACGCTCAGCCATCCAGGCGATCAGAGCCTTTTTGCTTTGCGACGCCCCACGCCACACCACAAACCCCCACGGCACCTCCTCACCGTCATCGGTTTTCCTGCCTGCCACCGCGGCGTCCGCCACCTGCGGGTGGGTGAGCAGGACGGCTTCAAGCTCAGCGGGGGAGATTTGGTAGCCGTGGTATTTGAAGATGTCTTTGACGCGGTCGATGATGTCCACGGTGCCGTTGTCACGCAGCCGCGCCAGGTCACCGGTGTGCAGCCAATCGCCCGGCCCAAGTGGGGGTTGGTCGCGGTAGCCGCGCATGAGTTGCGGGCCGCGGATGAGGAGTTCGCCGGTTTTGGCATCTTCGCCAGTGTCTAGGTCCACGATCCGAAACTGTGTGTTGGGTACCGCAAAGCCGATGGAGCCGGGCGTTGATTTCCCGGCGATGCCCACGTGTGTGACCGGTGCCGATTCCGTGGTGCCGTAGCCCTGCAGAATCGTGGTGTCCAGTTTGCGCTCCACGCTTCGGGCGAGTTCCTCATCGAGTGAGGCGGCACCGCACACCATGAAGCGGCTGGCAGTAAACGCGGCTGCGTCGAATTCCTGCTTGGCCAGAAGGCGGGCAATCGGGGGCGCGATAAACGTCAGCTCAATGCCGTGTTTTGCGTGGGTTGTCACCATCTCCTCGAAGGAGAAGCGCCTGGTGGTGTGGATATGGTGCCTTGCGCGTAACGACGCCAACAGCAACGTATTCAACCCATAAATATGCGTAAACGGCAGCGGCGCAAAGGTTCGCGTCTGCGCTTCGATGCCGCTTGCGCGAAGGGCAGTTCCGAACTGCGCGGCGTTCGCCGTGATTGCGGCGTGGGTCAGCTCCACCGCCTTGGGAAGCCCCGTAGTACCGGAGGAAAACGGCACGGCGGCAATGGACTGCGGGTCAATCAGCGGCGGGGTGTATTCGCCGGCGGTGGGTGACTGGATCCCGTGTTGGATTTCATTCAGTGTGAGTTCGCGGGTGGTGTGGGAGAGGCGTTTGAGGGTTGACGCTTCGTCGTCAAGCAATAAGGCCCCGATCAGCGTGACGGTGGAGCCGGCGCGCAGGATGGCCAGCAGGCCGACGGCGAAGTCGATAGAGTTCGGCTGGCGCAGTGCGATGACTTCCCCGGGCGCGATGGTGGCGGCGAGTGCCTCAACGCGGGCGGCGAGCTCGCCGTAAGTAACGGTGCGGCCGGTGTCTACCTCGGTGATTGCGGGCAGGTCCGCGTCATTGCGGAGGTCTCCCAGCACGAAGGTGAACACGTCCGTGTTGGGCAAGGTGATATCCGGCAGCGGGCTACGGTACTGCATGCGCACAGGCTACCTGCGGTATAAACGGGGCTCATGCGCAACCTTGCATTTATCCTCGCCGGCGTCCTGTCTCTGCTTGCCGTGTTCAGCGGGCCACTCGGCTGGCCGCGGTGGGCAGCACTTGCCGCTTTGGGAGTCGCCTTTGTGCTCCTTGCGTGGGGGTTTGCGGACAAAGCCCGCAACATGCAGGCAAAACCCAAAGTTTTGGACCCTGAACAGCGCGCCACCATCGCCCGCATGAAGGCCGAAGGCAACACACCGATGGCCATCTCACAGGTGCAGCTCTGGTTCCGCAACACCACACCCGAGGAGGCAGCGCGCATAGTTAGCCAGGTGTAGGTAGGATTTAGCGTTATGACTGAACGTACTCTGATTCTGATCAAGCCGGACGGCGTGGCAAACGGCCACGTCGGCGAAATCATTGCCCGCATCGAGCGCAAGGGCCTCAAGCTGGTCGAGATGGATCTGCGCACCGCAGACCGCGAGACCGCAGAGAAGCACTACGCCGAGCACAAGGACAAGCCGTTCTTCGGCGAGCTGGTTGACTTCATCACCTCCGCACCGCTGGTTGCTGGCATTGTTGAGGGCGAGTCTGCAATCGCAGCATGGCGCCAGCTGGCCGGCGGCACCCACCCGGTTGAGAAGGCCACCCCGGGCACCATCCGCGGTGACTTCGCACTGACCGTTGGTGAGAACGTGGTGCACGGCTCTGACTCCCCGGAGTCCGCTGAGCGCGAGATCGCCATCTGGTTCCCGAACAAGTAAACGCTTGTTTTCCGCCCCGCCGTTGTGCGGGGCGTTTTTGTTTTTCTTGGGGGGTTGTTTTTGGGCGGTTTTGGGCGGTTGTGCTCGGCCGCCAGCCTCAATCGCCCTCCGGTCTCGGCTCAATCGGCCTCTTCGACTACCGCCACGGAAACAAATATGCAGGGGAAGATATGCAGGTCTGCAGGTCACGGACGATTTTCATTAACAGGCCTCTTATTGAAAAAGCGCTCTGACCATTGCTCCTGCATATCTTCCCCTGCATATTTGTTGAAAACGGCCGAGCTCTTTCAAGCGTGGGCAGCGTGAGGAACGTCTGGATTGCCCGCGGTGTGCAACAATGGGGCCAGACTTTTTACAACCGTACGGTTCCCGTTTGGTGGCAGCACTGTGCGGCGGCGGCGAGAAACATCGCCAGCGCCCGGTGTTGAACGCTTCACGGGCCAACAATAAAAGAGGAGCTTATCGTGGCACGTAGCGACGAATCCGCTGAGCAGAACGAACGCCCAGCAACCAAGCAGGCAGCGAAGAAGACTGCAAAGAAGAGTGCTAAACGCACGGCAAAGAAAACTACTGCTAAGAAGAGCACGCGTAAGCGTGCGACAAAGCCGGAAGTCAAGGCGGCGCCGCAGAACAAGTTTGAGGCGTTTGATCGTTCCCAGCTTGGTGAGAAGACGCGTGTGTTCAACCTGGCCAAGGCGCTGGATGAGCCTTCAAAGGACTTGGTTGTTGCGCTTTCTGAGCTGGGTTTGGTGAAGGTTGCGCAGTCCACGTTGACGCGCGCGGAGGCAGAGCAGCTGCTGACCGCGTTGTCTGCAAAGGCGAACAACGTTGAGCAGTCCGGGCAGTCTGGCGCTGAAGAAAGCGCTGCCGCTGAGGAGGCGGATGAGAAGATCCGCCAGCGTGTGCGCAAGGACGTTGCCAACGAGATCAACCAAATTGAGCGCAAGGTGGAGGCTGAGCTCGCTGAGAGTGCTGAGCTCGCCGAGAGCGCTGAGAACGTCGAACCAGCTGAAAACGCCAATGACGCTGAAACCGTTGAGGACTCTGAAGACACAGAAGAATCGGAAGATCTGCTCACGGACGTTGAACCGGAGATCACCCCGGCGCCGGTAGAGGAAGCGGCTGCGTATGCGCCGGTGTTCAAGGCGCCGGCGCGATCGACGCGTCGTCGCGCAAGCCGCCCGAGCCAAAAGCCGGACCAGGACCAAGACCAGGACCAGGGCCAAGACCAGGACCAGGCAAACACTCAGGACACCGCTGAAAACCAGCAGGAATCCAAGCAGGAATCCAAGCGGGAGGGCCAGTCGAGGCGTCGTCGTTCGCGCAGGTCGAGCTCTTCACAGGGTCAGCATGGCCAGCAGAACCAGCAGAACCACCACGACAAGCAGGACGAACACGACACCCACGACAACCACGATGATGACGTCGAGGTGATCGAGGAGCCGAAGGCGATTAAGGGTTCGGCGCGTTTGGAGGCGCAGCGTCGTCGTCGCAGTGAGAAGCGCGAGGAGGGGCGCAAGCGTTCCAAGATTGTGTCGCAGGCGGAGTTCTTGGCGCGTCGTGAGTCGGTGAAGCGCACGATGGTGGTGCGTGAGCGTGAGCGTCATGACGGTGCGGGCAAGATCACACAGGTCGGCGTGCTTGAAGACGGCCTGTTGGTCGAGCACTTCGTCACCTCGGATGCCCAGGCGTCCATGATTGGCAACATCTACCTGGGTCGTGTGCAAAACGTGCTGCCCAGCATGGAGGCGGCGTTCATTGACATCGGCCAAGGGCGCAACGGTGTGCTCTACGCCGGTGAGGTGGATTGGAAGGCGGCGGGTTTGGGTGGACGCTCGCGTCGTATAGAACATGCCCTGAAGTCCGGTGACCAGGTGCTGGTGCAGGTGACCAAGGACCCGATCGGGCACAAGGGCGCGCGGCTGACTACGCAGATTTCCCTGCCTGGCCGCTACCTGGTGTACGTGCCGGGTGGCCGCAGCGCGGGTATTTCGAGGAAGTTGCCGGCGCCGGAGCGTAAGCGTCTCAAAGAAATTTTGAACAACGTGGTCCCGGGCAAGGGCGGCGCGATCATCCGTACTGCTGCGGAGAACGTGTCGGAGGAGGCCATCGCGGCGGACGTGAACCGTCTGCACACGCAGTGGGAGGCCATCCAGAACCGCGCGGAGAAGGAGAAGAACTCCAAGGGCGCAACCCCGGTCACGTTGTATGAAGAGCCGAACCTGCTGGTCAAGGTTGTGCGTGACCTGTTCAATGAGGACTTCACCGAGCTGGTTGTAGACGGCCGCAAGCCGTGGAACACCGTGCATGCGTATGTGGAGTCGGTGGCGCCGGACCTGTTGGACCGTCTGGTGAAGTTTGACCGCAACAAGCACGACGGCCAGGACGCGTTCGAGGTTTACCGCGTTGATGAACAGATTGAGAAGGCACTGTCGCGCACGGTGTGGCTGCCGTCGGGTGGTTCCTTGATCATTGATCGCACTGAGGCGATGACGGTCATTGACGTCAATACGGGCAAGTTCACCGGCTCCGGCGGTTCGCTGGAGGAGACGGTGACCTCGAACAACCTTGAGGCCGCCGAGGAGATCGTGCGTCAGATTCGCCTGCGTGACATTGGCGGGATCATCATCATTGACTTCATTGACATGATCTTGCCGGAGAACCAGGATCTGGTGCTGCGTCGTTTGAAGGAGGCGCTGGGGCGTGATCGGACGCGTCATCAGGTTTCGGAGGTGACGTCGCTAGGCCTGGTGCAGATGACGCGTAAGCGTTTGGGCACTGGTCTGCTGGAGACGTTCGCGCAGCCGTGTGAGGCGTGTGGCGGCCGCGGGATTGTCGTGGGCGATGATCCGGTTGATGGCCACGAGCATCACGAGCAGCATGGCCATCGCGACAACCGTAGGGATCGCCGGGAGCGCCGGGATAGCCGCCGCCGTCCGACGGGTGAGCACCCGGTAGCGAAGGCGATGCGTGAAGAAGCCGCGTCGAAGGAAAACGACCCGGCTGTTGAGGCGGAGTTGGATGAGATCGCAGGCTCGATCATCGTCGGAGCGGACACGGACACTGCGGACACTGATCAGCCGCAGGAGAAGCGTCCGCGCCGCCGCGGTCGTCGCGGTGCTTCCCGTGGGCGAGGCAAGGAGCTTCAGCTTGACGACGCTAACGTGAACCCCCCAACCGACTCCGCCACGGACTCCGCTACTGGCACCGCCACGGACACAGACGCCCCAACGCAGACGTATGAGGAGGCGGTTGAGGAGTTTGAGGCCTCGCCGCGCCGCAAGCGTCGCACGCGTGGGAACTCGCGCTCGGATCACCGTCCGAAGCGTGAGGACTTCGCAGTAGAGGCTGACGTCGAAGCAGAGGCTCCGGCGGAGGCGGCGGAGGATTCGCCGCGTGATGACAAGCGCAGCACTGGTCGCAGCGGCCGTAGCGCTGGCCGTTCCTCGGCTGCGAAGCCGCGTACGCGTGAGCGTCGTAGGGCAACGCGTCGCACCTCAACGTCTGCGACCCGTTCGCAGTCGGGTGCGGGTGCTTCCCAGGGCAAGCGTGGTGAGTCTTCACAGAAGCGCGCTGCCCAGGCGAAGCGTGAGGCGGCGCATGTTGAGGTCTCGCAACGCCGTGGTCGTCGTAGGGCGACACGCCGTACGTCTCGCAGATAGCGGCAGGAAAGGCCGGGGTTTGGTAAATCGCGGCCTTCCGGTGTAGTCTTTGACAGTCGCTGTTTTGGGGTGCTCGCACCTCGTTGCCCAAGCATGCGGGCACGGCGGGCCACTGCCACCTAAGAAGGCGGGCCCCGAAACGCTAAATGTTGTTCCATTTCCGTCACCGAGGCATGCCGGGGGCGGGCGAGTAAGAGAGAAGGGGTAACCCTCTATGTACGCGATCGTCAAGACCGGCGGCAAGCAGTACAAGGTTGCCGAGGGCGACCTGGTCAAGGTCGAGAAGCTTGAGGGTGAAGCAGGCGACAAGGTCGAACTCACCCCGATCCTTCTCGTAAATGGCGCAGATGTCACCACCGGCGACAAGCTTGCTTCCAGCAAGGTTGAGGCTGAAATTGTGGAGCAGACCAAGGGCAAGAAGGTCGACATCCTCAAGTACAAGAACAAGACCGGCTACAAGGTCCGTCAGGGCCACCGCCAGCCTTTGACCGTGGTCAAGGTCACCGGCATTAAGTAAGCAAACTTTTCAACGTCAAGGAGATTTGAATAATGGCAACCAAAAAGGGTGCATCCAGCTCCTCGAACGGCCGTGACTCTGAGTCGAAGCGCCTCGGTGTGAAGCGTTTCGGCGGCCAGCAGGTCAAGGCCGGCGAGATCCTCGTTCGCCAGCGTGGCACCAAGTTCCACCCGGGTGAGAACGTTGGCCGTGGTGGCGACGATACCTTGTTCGCACTGGCCGCTGGTTCGGTGCAGTTCGGCATCAAGAAGCGTCGTCGTGTTGTGAACATCGTTCCGGCTGACGGCCAAGGCGTCTCCGCTGAGGTGCTCGAGGCTGCTGAGGCTGCAGGCGTAGTCGAAGAGACCGCCTAAGCTAGCAAAGCTTTCTCCTGCCCCAACCCATGCACGGGTTGGGGCAGTTTTTGTTTGCCGCCTAACGCCTAAACGCTCTAAACCCCGTGTACAACACCCCGAGTAGACCAGGTTTTGGTGGCGTACTCGGGGTGTTGTACACGGAGTGTAGAAACAGGCCTATTGTGTGAGACTTATGAGCGACAATTCACCGCGCGTTGTAGACCCGTCCGTTGACCTGCAGATGGCGCTTGCCACCCTTGGCCCGGGCCAGGGGCTTTGGTTGAGCCCGGGGGACTACTTCCTGCGGCGTCCCTTGACGCTGAGTGGGCAATACTTGCAGGGCCCGGGCGCAGATAAGGTACGTATTAACGGGCCGATCAGCCTGCGGGATGGGGCGTTGCTGAAAGACGTCACCCTGGCCGGCCCACAAGATACCTACGTGGTGAGCGTGGTTGAGGGCACAGCAGTGATGCAGGACTGTGCGGTTGAGTTCCCTGACGGGCATGAGCGTGCGGCTGTGTCGGTTGAGGATGCGAAGCTGCAGATGGTGTCGTGCACGATTGCGGACAATGACAGTGCCGCCACGGTTGTCTGTGATCGGGGCACGGTTGAGCTTGTTGCTTGCAACGTGGGCTATGTCGGTGGGTTTGAGGGCGCCCAGGTGCTTGTTGCGGGCTCTCGCATTGGCGGGGTGAAGCTTACAGATGACGCTCACATGCGTCTGGATGCGAGCAGTCTTTTGGCGCCACCTGTGGAGGATCTGGCGCTGCATCTGCAGGCGGGAAGTTCATTAATCGCACCTGTACTGCGGGTGGATACGCAGGGGCCCACGTTCAAGATTTCCGCAAGTACGCTCCTTGCGCCAACCATTGATTCCGTCAATGGTGAGCAGATCACCCTTGAGGTTGATGCGCAGTCTGAGGTGGACGCGGACCGGTCGGTGTGCGTGTTCACTGAGTTGGACCAGGACAGGGAACGCGGCGAGATCCTGTGGCGGGCTCAGGACGGTGACAACTTTGATGAAGTGATTGCGCCCCGGCTCTTTGACGGAGCTGTGATCCGCCTCGAAGCCGGCCGCTACACACTGTCGCATGCTCCTCTGGCAACGAACGTGGCCTTCTCCGGACCGGACCAGGATAAAGGGGAGTGCTTGCTGTGGCTTCACGGCGTCAAGGTGGAAAACGGGCAGCGCCTCATGTTCAGTGACCTGACGTTGTTGCAGGATGATGACGCGATGCTTCTTGGGATCGGCGGCGGGGCGGAGGTGCGTCTGCAGGATGTGGTGGTCGTGCCTGCGCATCGTTTGTCTGAGTACGTACCGATTGCGGTTGTTGGCGCAACGCTTGAGTTGGATCATTGCGTGGTGGAGGCAACGCCTGCACGCGCTGAGTTGAATATGCGCCTGTCAAGTGGGGCACGGCTTCGCTCCCGGAACAGTTTCTTGGGCTGGGTGCGTATGGACGATGCTGAGGCCACGTTCGATCAGGACCGTATCTATTACCTTGCGTTGAACAACTCCAACGCCTCCGGCGCCCTGGTTGGGATTGAGAACGCGGCGAATTTCCGCACGATCGTTGCCGAGAACTCGAAGTGCGATCTGACAGAGCTGGTCACCCACGGCGCTGCTATGGAGTGCTTTGTTGAGGATTCGGTGCTCAACGTACAAACATCGCGCACAAGTGAGGGTGAGCGTGTGCGCGTGGTAACGAAGGGTAACACCACGGTGCATTTCCCGGGCGCTGAACTGCCGGGGATGAAGAGGGAGGGGGATGCGGTGGGCGTCGATAAGCAAGATGCTCCATCGGCTGACATGGTGGTGATGAGCCTGGCGGCGAGGGGCTACCTCTTTGATGAGGAGGCCCTGCGTGCCGCGGTGGCTGCAAGCGCTGCGGATGCGGCGAAGATTGAGCGGATGCTTGTAGACGCGATTGCGATGCGCCTTTTCCGCACCCACGGCGGCAACCTGTCGCAGGCGACGGCAGAGGAGCGCATGACAATTACCGCCGAAGACCTGAAAACCTTGAACAAGTAGGCTTGTGCCCATGGCGCAATTTGTTGATAGGGCAGTGCTGCACCTGCAAGCTGGCGATGGTGGGCACGGGTGTGTGTCTGTGCACCGCGAAAAGTTCAAGCCGCTGGGTGGGCCCGACGGGGGCAATGGCGGCCACGGCGGCGACATCATTTTTGAGGTGTCGCCGCAGGTACACACGCTCTTGGACTTCCAGTTCCGCCCGCACGTGAAGGCGCAGCGCGGCAACAACGGCGAAGGGGACCACCGCAATGGTGCGCGTGGTGAGGACCTGGTGCTTGAGGTGCCGGTTGGCACGGTGGTGCGAAGCGCTGACGGTGAGATCCTGGCTGACCTGACGGTGCCGGGCACCCGCTTTGTGGCTGCAGAGGGCGGCTACGGCGGCCTGGGCAACGCGGCGCTGGCAACTGCGAAGCGTAAGGCGCCGGGCTTTGCGCTCAAGGGCGAGCCGGGTGAGGCGCACGACCTGATCCTGGAGCTGAAGTCCATGGCCGATGTGGGCCTGGTTGGCTTCCCGTCGGCGGGGAAGTCCTCGCTGATTTCGGTGCTGTCTGCAGCCAAGCCGAAGATTGCGGATTACCCGTTTACCACGCTCGCCCCGAACCTGGGTGTGGTCAATGCTGGCCATGACACCTTTACTATTGCGGATGTGCCGGGGCTGATCCCGGGCGCGAGCGAAGGCAAGGGCCTGGGCTTGGATTTCCTGCGCCACATTGAGCGCACCGCGGTGCTTGCGCACATTGTGGATACCGCGACGATGGAGCCGGGGCGTGATCCCCTCTCTGACATTGAGGCCCTTGAGGCGGAGCTGGATGCCTACGCCGAGGAACTCGACATGGATTCCGGCCTGGGTGATTTGCGTGAGCGTCCCCGCCTTGTGGTGCTGAACAAGATTGACGTGCCGGAGGCTCGTGAGCTGGCGGAGTTTTTGCGCGAGGATATTGAGCAGCGTTTCGGCTGGCCGGTATTTTTGATTTCCACTGCCACGCGCGAGGGCTTGGATGAGCTGAAGTGGGCGATGTGGGAGGTTGTGCAAAAGGCGCGCAAGGCTCGCCCGAAGGCGGTAAAGCCTGCGGAGCCTATCGTGATTCGCCCGAATGAGGTGAAGAGCACCCGTGATAACGGCATCAAGGTGGAGCGCGACCCGCTGTACCCGGAGGGCTGGATTGTCACCGGTGAGAAGGCGGAGCGGTGGATCCGCCAGACGGACTTTGAAAACGATGAGGCCGTGGGCTACCTGTCTGACCGTTTGGAGAAGGCGGGTGTGGAAGACGCGCTGCGCAAGATTGGTGCGCGTGAGGGCGATGTGGTGACGATTGGTGAGGTCTCCTTTGACTGGGAGCCTTCGCGTGGCGGCGACCCGACGCTTGCTGGCCGCGGCCAGGACGCACGTCTGGGCGGTACGGATCGTGCGTCTGCTGCGGAGCGTAAGCGTGCCTCCCAGGCTCGTCGTGGCTTGATTGATGAGTTTGATTACGGTGCTGGCGAGGCCGCTGAGCGCGAGCGTTGGCAGGGGTAGGGGTGTTAGAACTTCGGGAGCAGATTGCGTCCGCGCGGCGCATTGTGGTCAAGCTGGGCACTTCTTCGCTTGTCGACGCTGACGGAAACCTCGACGCACGCAAAATCGACCTGATTGTGGATGCGATTGAGCAGCGCATCGCCCGCGGCACTGATGTGATTGTGGTGTCTTCGGGTGCTATCGCTGCTGGTATGGCGCCGCTTGGGTTGAAGGTGCGCCCGAGGGATTTGGCGACAAAGCAGGCGGCTGCCTCTGTTGGCCAGATTCACTTGGCGCAGGTGTGGGGTGCGTCGTTTGCTCGCTACGGTCGCACGATTGGTCAGGTGCTGCTGACCCAGTCGGATGCGGGTTCGCGTGAGCGCGCCCGTAACGCGCAGCGCACGATTGACCGGCTGCGGCAGATGGGGGCGGTGCCGATTGTCAATGAGAACGACACGGTGGCTACCTCTGAAATGCGCTTTGGTGACAATGACAGGCTCTCGGCGATCGTGGCAACGCTGATCAGCGCCGATGCGCTGGTGTTGTTGTCTGACGTGGATGGGCTCTATGACATGAACCCTTCCGATCCGCGGGCGCGTCTTTTGGATGAGGTGCGAAGCGGCAAGGACCTAGAGGCCGTTAAGGCTGGCGACGGTGGCGTGTTTGGCACCGGCGGCATGGCCGCGAAGGTCTCGGCTGCGCGCCTGGCTGCGCGTGGTGGTGTGCCGGTGCTGTTGACAGCAACGGAGAAGATCACCGAGGCGCTTGGGTCTGCTGAGGTGGGCACCGTGTTCCATACCCGCCCGGGCCGCAAGCTGTCCGCCTGGAAGTTCTGGGCGTTGTATGCCGCCGATGCGGAGGGCGTGCTGCGTTTGGACGCCGGCGCGGTCAGCGCCGTCACCAGCGGCGGAACGAGCCTGTTAGCTGTGGGCATTACCGGCATTGAGGGTGAGTTCCACGCGGGCGACATTGTGGAGATCCTGGGGCCGGATTCCGCCGTGGTTGGCCGTGGCGAAGTTGCCTATGACGCGGTCGAGCTTGCCACCATGCTGGGGCAGCATACGCATGAGCTGCCGGAGCACTTGCGCCGGCCTGTGGTGCATGCGGATTACTTGAGTAACTACGCCTCGCGTCTGTAACCGCTACTGTGGGCGGGCATGAAGTTCACGTATGTGCCTAAGCCGAAAGAACAGCCGATTGCAGACATGGAGGCCGCAGGCCACACTTATGTAGCGCTCGAAGACAACCCGGACATGGTGCTCTTCGGCGGTGGCCCGGATGATTTCCCAGATGAGCTGCCGGAAAGCGTCAAGGTGGTGCAGATTCTTTATGCGGGTGTGGAAAACCTGCAAGACGTTTTTGCCAAGCATGCCGCAAACGGTGTGCGTTTTGCCAACGCGGGTGGTCTGTATGACGACACGGTTGCAGAGTCCACGCTGGCGCTGCTCCTGGCGGTGGAGCACCGCATCAAGGCGGTGAGCAATGAGTGGAACAACACGCAGATCTTCGCGGAGAAGCAGTACCTGTTTGAGGACAGAAAGCTGGCCATCATCGGCGCCGGCGGCATTGGCAAGACCTTGATCCGTTTCCTAGAGCCTTTCGGGATGAGCATTACTGCGGTGAACCGTTCTGGCCGTGAGGTGGAAGGTGCGGATCAGACGGTGACGCTGTCTGATGAGGTGTGGGCGAACCACGATTACTTTGTCATGCTCG
Source organism: Corynebacterium riegelii (assembly GCF_016728505.1). GTDB lineage: Bacteria > Actinomycetota > Actinomycetes > Mycobacteriales > Mycobacteriaceae > Corynebacterium > Corynebacterium riegelii. The sequence goes on along the minus strand of NZ_CP068159.1, from coordinate 56,498 downwards.
CCCCGCTGACGGAGGCCACCCGCCACATGGTCAATGCCGAAACCATTGCGAAGATGCCTGATAATGCCGTGGTGATCAACGTTGGCCGCGGCCCGCTGATTGATACTGAAGCGCTGACCGAAGCCCTGACCAACGGCACCCTGCGCGGCGCCGGGCTGGACGTGACCGAGCCCGAGCCGCTGCCGGCGGACCACCCGCTGTGGAGCCTGGACAACTGCGTGATCACCCCGCACACAGCGAACATTCCCCGCTTCATGACAGGCCGCATCGGCCCCCTTGCCGCGAAGAACTGGGACCTGTTCGAAGCCGGCGAGAAAATGTCCACCGAGGTTGATGTTGAGGCTGGCTACTAGTCGGCTACTAACTTCCGGATAAGCGCAGCGGGCCTCGGCTAAGCTTGCCGCATGACTGATCTCAACACCCCACGCGAAGCCGAGCGCGCCGAGGTTTTGGACAAGGCGCGCCGGGCCAAAGATGTAGCACCTACGCTTGCGACCCTGCCGCAGCCGACAAAGAACCAGGTTCTGCATGCCGCGGCCGATGCGCTGCTGAAGCGTGCAGACGAGATCATTGCGGCCAACCAGCGCGACCTGGATGAGGGCCGCGCCCAGGGTTTGGCTGAATCGCTGCTGGACCGCCTCGCCCTGGACCAGGGCCGCATCGAGGGCATTGCGGGTGGCCTGCGCCAGGTTGCAGGCCTGAAGGACCCGGTGGGGGAGGTGTTGCGCGGCCACGTGATGGATAACGGCATCCAGATGAAGCAGGTCCGCGTGCCGCTTGGGGTGATGGGGATGGTGTATGAGGCCCGCCCGAATGTCACCGTTGATGCGTTTGGTCTTGCCCTGAAGTCCGGCAACGCGGCGCTGCTTCGCGGTTCGAAGACTGCGCGCCACTCCAACGCGATGCTGGTGGAGATTCTCCAGGACACCCTGGCTGCCCACGAGCTGCCGCGTGAGGCCGTGCAGCTTCTGCCGTGTGAAACCCACGATTCGGTCCAGGATCTGATCACCGCCCGCGGGTTGGTTGATGTGGTGATTCCCCGCGGCAGTGCTCGCCTTATTGAGGCCGTGGTTACTAACGCGACCGTCCCCACCATTGAGACCGGCACTGGTAATTGCCACTTCTACATTGACCGTGATGCGGAGCTTGATTCCGCCATTGCCATGCTGCTCAACGGCAAGACCCGGCGTGTGAGCGTGTGCAACGCCACCGAGACCGTGCTGGTGGATTCCGCCTTGCCGGAGGGGGCGAAGCAGCGCATCATCACCGCGTTGCAGGACGCCGGGGTGACCATCCACGGCGACGCCGCCAAGGGCTTCGTGCCCGCCACCGATGAGGATTGGGGCGAGGAGTACCTCAGCATGGACATTGCGTATGCCGAGGTAGACGGCGTGGACGGCGCGATCGCCCACATTGCCAAATGGTCCAGCGGGCACACGGATGCCATCGCGTCCCAAGGGGCTTTTGCTTTACGACGTTTTGCGGACCACGTCGACTCCGCCGCCGTCGTCCTCAACGCCTCGACTGCCTTTACGGATGGGGAGCAGTACGGCATGGGCGCAGAGATTGGCATCTCTACCCAGAAGCTGCACGCGCGCGGACCGATGGCCTTGCCGGAGCTGACCACCACGAAGTGGATTCTGGAGGGCACGGGACAAACCCGTCCATAAAATACGGACATAAACGCGGTTCTAATGGTTTGCGCAGCGAGAATGGTATACAATTCCGAACCATGAAAACTGCACGTGTGATTGTTTCCCTGGCCACCGCAGTCGCTGTCACGGCTGGCGCTGGCACCGCTGTTGCTGAAACCAGGCCGTCTGATCAGATCGGCTTCGAAAAGAAGGATTGCCCGGTCAATGACAAGGGCGAGATCATCGAGGACCAGTGCAAGACGAAGAAGGAGAATCTTCCTGAGGGCTCCGCGAAGGCGTTCGACACCCTCTGGGCTGGCCTGACCTCTTCGCAGAAGGCGTCCTCCGGCGAGGGTTCCTCCAAGGACGCTGAGGGCAACAAGACCGAGATCCCGGGCTGGGGCATCGCCCTGATCGTGCTGAGCGTCCTGGGTGCCGTCGGCGCGGGCATCTTCAACCTGTTCGTTGAGAGCAGCAACATCCGCTTCGTCTAACCCCTGTACCAAACACATGCGTATTGGGGTGATGGGCGGGACGTTTGACCCGATCCACCACGGCCACCTCGTCGCAGCAAGCGAAGCGGCACACCGTTTCGCGCTGGACGAGGTGGTTTTTGTACCTACGGGACAGCCGTGGCAAAAGGCGGGCAGGCAGATTTCGCCAGCTGAAGACCGCTATTTGATGACGGTGATTGCCACCGCCTCCAACCCACGCTTCACCGTGTCTCGCGTGGACATTGACCGTGAGGGTCCGACGTACACCATTGACACCCTGCGGGATCTGCGCGAGGTGTACCCGGATGCGGAACTGTTCTTCATCACGGGCGCGGATGCGCTGAGCTCAATCATGTCGTGGCATGACTGGGACAAAATGTTTGAGCTGGCAGAGTTTGTTGGCGTGACGCGTCCTGGCTATGAGCTGACGGAGGACATGCTGCCGCAAGACATCCAGGAGCGGGTGCATCTCCTCGACATCCCGGCGATGGCGATCTCGTCCACGGACTGCCGCGAGCGTGCGTCGCAAGGGCGCCCGGTGTGGTACCTCGTCCCGGATGGGGTGGTGCAATATATAGCGAAGCATGGGCTGTATCGCCCGCAGGTGGCACAATAGGGGCTATTAACCGCCGGCTCATAGCAAACGTGAAGGAACGTATTTTTGACTGCAGCGCAAATTTCGATTGAACAAGCCTCCATCGCGGCACGTGCCGCCGATGAGAAACTGGGCGCCAACATTGCCGTGATTGACGTGTCAAACGTCATGGCCATTACGGATATTTTCGTGGTTGTGTCCGCTGAGACGGAGCGCCAGGTGGCGTCGATTGTGGAGGAAGTGGAGACCGAGTTGACGGCGGCTGGGTTGGAGCCGAAGCGTCGTGAAGGAAACCGTGAATTCCGCTGGGTGCTGTTGGATTACGGCAACTTTGTGGTGCACGTGCAGCGTGAGGCGGAGCGTGAGTTCTACGGCCTGGATCGTCTGTACTCGGACTGCCCGGTGATTGCCGTTGAGGGTCTTGAGCCGTACCAGCGCCCGGGCGTGTTTGCGGACGACGCTGGCGTTCGCGAGGCGGAAACCCTGGAGGACCTGCCGCTGGCCGGCGAGGGCCCGGACGCTGACGAGTACTAGGCGCGAGTTTTAAGCGTGAAACGTCGACTGATTCTGCTGCGCCACGGGCAGACAGACTACAACGCCACCCGGCGGATGCAGGGCCATCTGGATACCACCTTGTCCGCGTTGGGTGAAGAACAGGCGCGTCGCGCTGCCAAGGGTCTGCGCGAGTTTGGCATTGGCAAGATTGTCAGCTCGGATCTGATCCGTGCCCGCCGGACTGCGGAGATTGTGGCGCGGGAGCTGGGGCTTTCCATTACTGAGGACGCGCGCTTGCGCGAAACCCACCTCGGCCAGTGGCAGGGCAAGACGCATGCAGAGGTTGACGGCGCGGACGCCTCGATCCGCGCGCACTGGCGTAACAACGCCGCGTGGGCACCGCCAGAGGGCGAGAGCCGCTTGGATGTGGCCAAGCGTGCGCGTCCGGTGGTGGATGAGCTGATGGATTCCTACACCGACTGGGACGATGCTGCGGTGCTGCTGGTGGCGCACGGCGGTACGATTTCCGCGCTGACGTCTAGCCTGCTCGGGTTTGCTGAGCAGCAGTACCCCTTGCTGAAGGGGCTGGGCAATACGCACACCTCCCAGCTGGTGGCCATGCCGCGCTACGGTGCGCAAGACCCCGGTGAGGTGCAGTGGTACCTGGAGGCCTGGAACCAGGGGCCGGATGCGTTATGACGGTGCGTGTAGTTGTCGATTCCGCCGCAGGCCTGCCTGCTGAGATCGCCGAGGAGCTCGACATCACGGTTGTGCCGATGCACGTGATGGAAGACGCCGATGGTGAAGGCTCTACGTCGGGGTTGACGGCGCTTGAGCTGGCTGCGTGTTACGCCCGCCAGCTGGAGCGCGGCGGTGATGAGGGCGTGGTGGCGCTACACCTGACTAAGACCATGTCCTCGACCTGGTCGGCGGCGGTGACCGCCTCGGGCGTGTTCCCTGGCACGGTTCGCGTGGTGGATACCGATACCGCGGGTATGGCCATTGGCGCAGCCGCCATGGCGGCCGCCACGGTTGCCCGCGAGGGCGGCACGCTTGAGCAGTGCGAGGAGATGGCCGTCAACACCCTGAAGCGCGCGGAGACCTGGCTGTACCTGCAACAGGTGGAGGGCCTGCGCAAGTCTGGGCGTTTGTCTACCGGTACCGCGCTGTCTGCAACCCTGCTTGCCACCAAACCGATCCTGCGTATGCACGACGGCAAGTTTGAGCTCGCCGCGAAAACCCGCACGCAGACCAAGGCATTCGCCAGGCTTGCAGAGCTGGTGCTTGAGCGTGCCGACGGCGAACCCGTCTTCGCTGCTGTCCAGCACGCGGATGCCGCCGACGCCGCTGAGCAGTTCGCGCTCATGCTTGAAGAGGTCCTGCCGCAGCACTCGCAAGTGCTCGTGGAGCCGATGATGGACGTACTTGCCACCCACACCGGCAAGGGTGCGATCGGTCTGTCGGTGATCTTCGCCGAGCCCGCGTGAGTGCCCTCTCGCGCGCCAAGTGCGTACTGAAAACCGCCCTACATTTTCAATAACTCGCGCCCTGTTTTCATTAAGAGCGCGTTTCTGTGGATAACTTCGCGTGTTATCCACAGTCGCACCATGCACCACTTCCGTGCCTTGCGCTGCCGGTTTACGGTCTGCAGGCATGAACCTCAAAGACAGAATCAAGGAGCTTTCCCGCCCAACCGGTGAGGAAGATACCCTGCCGGTGGAGTACCCGGCGCCCAGGTTTGCGGTGGGGCGGAAGCAGGCGGTGGCGGTGGCGCTAATAAGCATGGGGCTCGTCGGTGCCTGGGCGTTTACCCGACCGCCCGCGCCGCAACCTACCTGGGAGGAGCCGCCCGAGCCTGCCGAGATCGTGGTGTCCGTGGTGGGGGAGGTCGAACACCCCGGGCTGGTCACTCTCGCACCCGGCGCGCGCGTGGCCGATGCGCTGGCGGCTGCCGTGCCCAAAGAGAGTGCGGACCTGTTGGTGCTCAACCAGGCGCAGGTGCTTGTGGACGCCCAACAGATCCTCGTCCAACCCTCCACCCCGGATGCAGCGCCTGAAGTTGCCGGGGTGGAGGCGAGCGGCCTGATCTCTATTAACACGGCGACGGCCGAGCAGCTGACCAGCTTGGACGGGGTGGGGCAGGCAACGGCCAATGCGATTGTGGCGCACCGGGAAGCCAACGGGCCGTTTGCCACCCCGGAGGCGTTGATGGAGGTCAAAGGCATTGGGCCGGCGAAGTTTGCGGCGCTGGAAGGGCAGATCACGTTGTGAGTGAGCTTCGGCTAGTGCCCGCGGCGGGGGCGGTGTGGCTGGCGGCGCTGGTGTGCCTGTGGCAGGGGCCGGTTTGGGCCGCGTGCGTGGTGGCTGCGTTTGTCGTGGCGTGCCTTTTGTGGCGCGAGTTTGGGCAGGCGGTGCTGGTTGGTTCGTTGGGGTTGGCGTCGTTGGTGGTGGCGTTGGTGCGCCACCGCACCGCGCAGGCGTGGCAGTTCGGTGACACAGTGGTGGCGACGGTGTCTGGGCAACCCAGGTTATTGGCTAGCGAGACGTGGCTGACGCGCGTTGTGGTGCCCGGGCATCCCTCGACGTTGACCGTGTTCTCGCGTGAGATGCCCGAGGGCGTTGTTTCGGGGACGATGGTTGCGGCACATGGCACGGTGGGGGAGAGCACGCTTGTCGGGGTCAACCCGTACGTGTTCAACGGCACCCTTGAGGTGGTGCAAGCGCCCAGCGGGTTCGCGGCGTTTGCACAGCACGTGCGCGAGACCTTTGCTGCATCCGTTGTGCATACGGTGGGGCCGAGTTCCCAGGGGTTGATTCCGGGGATGGTGCTTGGAGATACCTCCTTGCAAACGCCTACCGAACAACAGGCCTACATAGATACCGGCCTGTCGCATTTGTCTGCGGTCTCAGGCAGCAACGTGGCCATTGTGACTACCGCGGCGATTGTTCTGACCACGCTGTTGGGACTTGGGTTGCACTGGCGTTTGGTCGCCGCGGGTGCCGCGCTGTTGGTGTTTGCAGCACTCGTGGGCCCGGAGCCGAGCGTGCTGCGTGCGTCAGTGACGGGGCTGGTGGGCATGGTCGCGGTGCTGACCTCTACGCGCGCGGAACCCATGCACGTGCTCTGTCTTGCCGTGATCGGCCTGGTGTTTGTGGATACGGATCTTGCGGTGCACTACGGGTTCGCCCTGTCCGTGGCCGCAACCGCCGGCATCGTGGCGCTCTCACCCTTGTTGTACCGGGCGCTTGCATTTACCCGCTGGCCGGACATTGTGGTGCGCGCGCTGTCCGTGGCCATCGCCGCCGATGTGGTGACCATGCCGATCGTCTCTGTTATGGCCGGCCAAGTGTCGCTGGTGTCCACGGTGGCCAACACCCTTGTCGCTCCCGCCACGGCACCTGTGACCATCCTTGGCCTGTGCGCCGCCGTGCTGGCGTTGCTGCCCGGCGGGTTAGAGGTGCCGCTGCTGCTGGTTGTGCAGCCGTTTACCTGGTGGGTGAACAAGGTGGCGGTGGTGGGGGCGTCATTACCCCTGGCCACCGCGCCGATTGGCCCTTTGGCGGCGATCGTGGGCTACGGCTGGATCATCTACGGCTTTTTAGCGGGGAGGCCGCGGCTGACGGTGGCGTTGGCCGTCGTCACGCTGTGTGTAAGCAACCTTGCATCCCCGCGCGCACCGGTTGTGGACCAACACCAGCTTGTCGCACACGTAGTGGACACGCGCGCCGATGTGGAACCCGTCCCACCCGGCACACAGCTGGTTGTGGTGTTGGAAGACGGGCCACCCACCCCACGCGGCACCAAAACCATCGGCGGGATCCCCGTCGTGTTTCCCAACCGCGACGGCCCGGTCACCTTGCGTACCGACGCCTCACGCTCCCCCTAACCACGCCCCCTAGAATAGAGCGCATGCAAAACCCCGTGCACCTGGTTTTAGGCGAAGACGAGTTCCTCGCCCAACGCGCCACCAAGGAGATCATCGCGGACGCAGGCCCCCAAGCCGAAGTGACCACCCTGCGCGGATCCGACGTCACCGCAAGCGAACTCGCCCAGGCCACAAGCCCCTCCCTGTTCGCTGAGGACCGCGTGCTGGTGGTGGAGAAAACCGAACTCGCCGGCAAAGAACCCGTCGAAGCACTCTTGCGCGCCTGCGTGGACGTGGCGCCCGGGGTGACCATTATCGTGCAGCACACCGGTGGGGGACGCCAGAAGGCCTACGCCTCCAAGCTGGCCAAAATCGCGCAAGTGCATAGCGTGGCGCCGCTGCGTGACCGGGACCGCCAAAGCTGGCTCACCAACGAATTCAAACGCCACGGTGTGCGCCCCACCCCAGACGTTGTGGCCGCGCTGCTGGAATCCGTCGGCTCTGACCTGCGCGAGCTTGCCAGTGCTGTGAGCCAACTGATCGCCGATACCGAGGGCGAAATCACCGTCGCTGCCGTGCGCGAGTACTACACGGGTGTTGCGGAAGTCGCCGGCTTCGACATCGCCGAACAAGCACTTGCCGGCCGCGCCGACCGCGCACTGGCATCCACCAGGCGCGCACTCCAACTGGGCACCAGCCCCGTCGCCATCGCAGCAGCACTGGCCTACAAGGTCGGCGACGTTGCCAAGCTCTACGGCGTACGCGGCAACCCCGAGCAACTCGCACGCCAACTAGGCATGCCGCCCTACGGTGTGAAACGCACCATGCAAACCGCACGGCAGTGGAGCGGGGACGCGATCTCTGAAGCGGTGATCATCGTGGCCGACTTGGACGCCACCGTCAAAGGCCAAGGCGGCGACCCGGAGTTCGCCGTCGAAGACGCCGTGCGCCGCATCGCTGAGCTGGCTTAGCTGAGCTGGCGGCGCGGGGGAGCGTCGCAAAGCAAAACGCCCCTGCGGCCACAAGGACCACGGGGGCGTAAATCAAGCGGAAGTGCTTAGCCTTCCATCTTGTTGAAGGCGCGAGCCATGTTGGACTTCTTGTTCGCAGCGCTGTTGCGGTGGAACACACCCTTGGTCACAGCCTTGTCCAGCTTGCGGGAAGCCACGCGCAGCTGTGCCTCAGCAGCAGCCTTGTCGCCGGAGGCCACGGCCTCGCGGAACTTGCGGATCTCCGTACGGGTGGCGGAGCGGATGGACTTGTTGCGCACGCGACGCTTCTCGTTGGTCAGCACGCGCTTCTGCTGCTGCTTGATGTTAGCCATGTTTGCACCTCTTGCTAGTGGTATCGATGATGTCGAAAACGCGGACCCAAGGTCCTGCCCGCGTTACACACATTCGCCCTGTTTTGGGCAACCACTCAAAAATAGCAGTACGCCCAGGCGGTTACCAAATGCTAGCTCCAGTCAAAGTGGTCCCGCAGCCGGTTCGCCACCCGCTCAAAGCGCAGCGGCGGCAGGGTGGCGCCCCGACGATGTACGTCACTTTCCGGCACACACAGCGTCTTATCCAGGCGCACCCAGCACGGCTCGCCGGAACTATCCCAGCTGCCGCAGCCGATGCCCAGCCAGCGCGAGTCCTGCGCGTGGTCCTTCTCGGGCGAGATCAACAGCCCCAGCACGTCATGGCGGTCGCGGCCCACAACCAGCATGGAGCGCTCGCTCGGCGGCTGGGACGGCACGGTTACCCACACCACCTCGCCCGGTTCGGCGCTGCCGTCCATATCAGGCGCGTAGTAGATGTTGCGGGGGATTTTCGCGGTGGCCTTCACCTGCACTCGCGCCGCCAGATCTTTGCCGCGGCGCACGGCGGGGCTGGCCAAGCGTTCGTTGAGGAGCGCCAAGCCGCGGTCAAGCGACCCTGCGCGTTTGCGTTTCAACAACCTGCGCATGGTCGCCTCCTTTCTTTAACGCAACTCTAGGTTCTTTGGCAGGTTGGCACAAGCACTTTTTGCCGGTGTTTCTCATTTGCGTGTGCACCGGTAGAATCCTGGGGTTATGGCTGCCTTGAAGAAGAATTATGCGGAAGAGACGTTTACGGACCCGTCGAAAATCCGCAACTTCTGCATCATTGCTCACATTGACCACGGTAAATCCACGCTGGCGGACCGCATTTTGCAACTGTCCAACGTGGTGGATGCGCGCGAGATGCGTGATCAGTACCTGGACAACATGGACATTGAGCGTGAGCGCGGCATCACCATTAAGGCGCAGAACGTTCGTCTGCCTTGGACTACCGCCGATGGTGAGCAGTTCGTGCTGCAGATGATTGACACCCCTGGTCACGTGGACTTTTCCTATGAGGTTTCCCGCTCGCTCGATGCGTGCGAGGGAGCTATCTTGCTTGTGGACGCCGCGCAGGGCATCGAAGCCCAAACCCTAGCCAACCTGTACATGGCTATGGACAATGATCTTGAGATCATCCCGGTGCTGAACAAGATTGACCTGCCGGCAGCGGACCCGGAGAAATACGCGCTGGAGATCGCCAACATTATCGGCTGCGAAACCGATGAGGTGCTGCGCGTTTCCGGCAAGACCGGCGAGGGCGTGCCGGAGCTTCTGGATAAGGTGGTGGAGCTGGTCCCGCCGCCGTCATCACGAAGCACAGGCGGCGAGGAGCTGGGGGCTGACGCACCGGCTCGTGCCCTGATCTTCGACTCGGTCTACGACACCTACCGCGGCGTAGTCACCTACGTGCGCATGATGGATGGCAAGCTGCTGCCCAACCAGCAGGTGCAGATGATGAACACCGGCACCAAGCTGGAAATCCTCGAAATCGGCGTGGTCTCGCCAACCATGAAGAAAACGAAGGGCCTCGGTCCCGGTGAGGTGGGCTACCTCATCACGGGCGTGAAAGACGTGCGTGAGACACGCGTGGGTGACACCGTCACGTGGGCGTCCAAGGGTGCATCAGAGCCGCTTGAAGGTTTCGAGGAAGTCATGCCGATGGTGTACTCCGGCCTGTTTCCGGTCAGCCAGGAGGACTTCCCGGCGCTGCGCGAATCCTTAGAGAAGCTCCAGCTTAACGACGCCTCGCTGACCTGGGAGCCCGAAACCTCCGTCGCCCTGGGCTTCGGTTTCCGCTGTGGCTTCCTGGGCTTGCTCCACATGGAGATCACCCGCGACCGCCTGGAGCGCGAGTTCGACCTGGACCTGATCTCCACAGCACCGTCCGTAACGTATCGCGTGATCCGTGAGGACGGCACTGAGCAAATCGTGCACAACCCCTCCGACTGGCCCGGCGGCAAGATCGACGAGGTCTACGAGCCGATCGTGAACATGACCATCATCGTGCCCCAGGAATTTGTGGGCACCACGATGGAACTGTGCCAGTCCAAGCGCGGCCAGATGAAGAACATGGAATACCTCTCCGAGGACCGCGTGGAGCTGCGCTACATCATGCCGCTGGGTGAGATCATTTTTGACTTCTTCGACATGCTGAAGTCCCGCACCAAGGGGTATGCCTCCCTGAACTATGAGGAAGCCGGCGAGCAGCTCGGCGACCTGGTGAAGGTGGACATCCTGCTGCAGGGCGAGCCGGTGGACGCGTTCAGCGCGATCGTGCACAAGGACTCTGCCCAGTGGTACGGCAACAAGATGACCAAGAAGCTCAAAGAGCTCATCCCACGCCAGCAGTTCGAGGTACCGGTACAGGCCGCGATTGGCTCCAAGATTATCGCGCGCGAGAACATCCGCGCCCTGCGTAAAGACGTGCTGTCGAAGTGCTACGGCGGCGACATCTCCCGTAAGCGCAAGCTGCTGGAGAAGCAGAAGGCCGGTAAGAAGCGCATGAAGTCCATCGGGTCTGTGACCGTGCCGCAGGAAGCATTCGTGGCAGCGCTGTCCACGGACGAGGAGTAAGCGCCTAACGTGCGCCGCCGCGCTTCCACGCAAAGAGGCGCTGCACCACCCACACCACGGCGAACATCAGCACGAAGATAATCGCCGCCATGCCCAGGTTGCCCCACGGACCAGTCCAACCGGCGGCCTGCGCCCAGTCCGGCGCACCAATGGCCGCGGCGACAAAGCCAAGCACCAGGTTCATGGCTTCGGCGCGCTTGGACTCTTCGTCTGCAATCGCACTCGAAAGCTGCTCAAACTGGGTGCGGATGACGTTTTGACGTGACTTGACCTTAGAGTCGAAATCATCACGCAACTGGTCAAAATTGGTGGCCTCCTGCAGCCCTTTGAGCACGCGGGTGTCAATGTCACGCCCCGGCACGGAGCGGAACCACAGCTTGTCGCGGATCTCAATGTGATCTAGCTGCAGCTTCTCCAGGCGTTCAAGGTCCGCGCGCAGCTCGCGGTGGTGCATGTCTTTTTCCGCGGTGCCGCTTTTTGCCGCGCTCTTCTCGCCGACAATCTTCAAGGACTTGCGCAGGTGCGCCTCACCCGCCTGGGCGCGCATCTGCAGCATCACCAGATCCACAAAGCGTGACCCCGCCATGGACCAGTAGCGCATTCCCTCGCGGCTGGCGGATTTGGTGCGCACCATGCCTACCCCGTTGTCGGAGGTGAACACGGTCCAGGAGGAGAGTTTGGCTGCCAGGAAGCGTCGTAACGCAGCAGGCGTTTGGGCGGGCACGGACTCGGGGTAGGAGTCCGCGCCGGTGAGGATCTGCCAGGCCCATTGTTCGTGCCAGGCCCAGGTGCTTTCGGTGTCGTCGCGAAGCACAAGGGGCGCTTCGATGTCGTCGGGGACCGAGCCGTTGTTGCCCTCGCCGAGGGTCTTGTTCACCGAGTTGGGGCGCGCCGGGTTCGGGATGGCAAACGCTACGCGTTGGGGTGCCGGCAGCGTAAACGTCTCCTCCCGCAAGCCTACCGGCGCGGTGGTGGGCACCAGGCTGCCGTCAGAACCGATGCGCATGGAACGGTCCCTGCCCAACGCCGCATCAATGCGCGCCACCGCCAGGTTGGTGAACTTGGTCAGCGCGTAGAGCTGCGGCGGGCTTTCCTCGTAGAAATCATCGTGCTCGTAGAACTGCGAGGAGTTGCGCGGGGTGTGCAGCGTGGCGGATAAAAACCCAAGCGTTGCATTCGAGATGTTCTCCGCGGCCACGTTCAGGATCAGAAAGTCACTGACCACGTGTGCTGGCTGCGGCTCATCAGGCGCAACGTCAGTCAGGTTCAGGTCATGGAACTGCATGACTTCTGCGGACAGCAGCCGCAGCGTGGCGGTGCCGTGGCTGTTTCGCTCGCCGCGGATTTGGTCTTCCCAGGGCCGCTGCTCGTCATAATTAACCAGCTCATAGAACGTTTCGTTGCGCACCGGCTCAAACACGAAATGGTGGGCGCTGATCGCGGGGTCCCACCCGGCATCAGTAATCGTCACCTCGCGCACCTTCTCAGGCGTGATGCGCTGCTCGGCGCGCTGTTCGGCGAGTTTTATCGCGTCTTCGTGCCACATCACTTCCTTGCGTTCTGAGTGGCTCCAGTTGGACGCAAGCTCCACGTCTACATCCACCGACGCCGCACCGGTGGCCTTGTCCATCGGGTCCACAAAACGCGTGCGCGCGTCGTTGTAGAAGGGCCGTCCGCCTTCAATGATGGGGTCGCCGTAGTAGCCGTAGCGGGGCTCAGGTTTGCGAAACACCCCCAGCGCCGGGTCCCACTGCGGGTTCTCCACGGTGCGCACGCCTTTGTCACGGCCGTAACACCAGCCTTCGGCGGTGGCGAAGTCAAACGGCTTGCCATATTTCGCCAGTCCGGCGGCGCGCGGGATGGGCATGATGATGCTGAAAAACGCCAGGCGCCACTCGGGTAGGATCGGGGCCTTAAAGTCTTCCGGCACGTAGAAGTCGTGCCCGATGCCGTTCGACGAGTGCAGTTGCATACCTGGGAGGATACCTTTGAGCTCAACTGTTTATTTTCCTGGCGTACAGCAGCGTGAGCACACCATCACCGTCCCCATTGACCGTGCGAACCCTGCCGCAGGCGTGATCACGGTGTTTGCGCGTGAGTTGTTCACGGACGCGTCGCTGCCGTACTTGATCTACTTCCAAGGCGGCCCCGGCAAGCCCGGCCCGCGCACGGTGATGGGCTGGATCCCGGAGGCGTTGAAGCGGTATCGCATTTTGCTTATCGACGAACGCGGCACCGGCCTATCCACCAAAGTCGACAAAACCACGCCAGAGCGCATCAACGCGCACTTCTTGTCGCATCTTCGCCCGCCGGATGTCGCGGCGGATGCGGAGGCGCTTCGCATCCACCTTGGTATTGAGCAGTGGGATGTGCTGGGCAATTCCTTCGGCGCGGCGTGCGCGGGCGCCTATTTGGCGTACTACCCGCACGGGGTGCGTCGCGCCCATTTGGCAGGCTGTGTGCCGGAGCCGGAGATGGACGTGGACGCGTTCCACCGCGCGGAGTTCCGGTTGTTGCGGGAGCGCCAGCTCAAGCTTTTCGACGCTGTGCCGTGGATGCAGCAACGCGTCGAAGAAGTAGCTAAGCACGTGGACACGCATGAGGAGTTCATGCCGACGGGGGAGCGCTTGTCGTCGATACGCATGCGCACCTCGGGTGTGCTGATTGGTGAGGAAGGTGATTTCGCCGCCCTTGCCAACCTGTTTGAGTCCCCGTTTACCAGCTATAAGGGGCAGATGCGGCTGCGTGGGGATTTCCTGGCGCAGCTTGGCAGCATCATCTCACTGGAGACGATGCCGCTGTGGGCTGTGATCCATGAAAGCGTGATGGCGCGCCCGGGGCATGCGATCAACTGGTCCGGCGAGCGTATTTACCGCGAAGAGTTCGCGGACCTGACGTTTCTGGGCAACCAGTTCTTCACCACGCACTTCAAGGAGGACCCGGCGCTCCGTCCGTTTTATGAAGCAGTGGATGAGGTACACCGCATGGATGACTTGGCCGCGCAGTCCGTGGACGTTGCAAACAACACGGTGCCGGTGGCTGCGATCTTGTACCCCCAGGACGTGTATTTGCCGTTTGAGCTGTCCATCAAATCAGCTGAGAAGGTGGGCAACCTGAAGCTGTGGATTCATGACGACTGGCTTCACGACGGCATCTGGGCCCACGGCGCCGACGTAGCCAAGGGCCTATTCACCATGCTGGACTAGCGCTGGTGCCGGGGTAGCGCTTTCGCTTGGTCCGGGCAGCTTCGCGCGGGTGAGCCACGCGATGCCAGCGGTAACGCCCACCGTCAACCCGGCGCTGAGTGCGGTCTCGCCCCAAGAGATATCGGTGGTCACCACAAGGTCGGGGCGAAGCGCCTGGGTGATGAACACGAACGTGTTGCTCGCGGCGTGCAGCACCACCGCTTGCTCGATGCCGTTCGATCGCCACGTCAGGTACGCCGCGCAAAGCGCGAAAATGAAGATGTCTACAAGTCCGATCACGTTGTAGAGGTGCAGAAACACAAAGGGCAGCACGCCCGCGCCGTAGGCAACCCACGCTGGGCGCAGCCAGTTGCCCACAATCTGGGGGATGGCGGCGCGAAACACAAACTCCTCAGTGGCCGCTTGGACGGGCACGACCAGCACCATCGCAACAACCAGCGCGAGCGTGGAGGTGGTTACGGTCCACCCGCCGCTTATACCATCGACCACCAACAGCACCCCATATACCGGCACTGCTACTGCCGCGGCAACGCCCACGTAGCGCCAGCGCACCCGGTTGGCCACCGACACCAGCCCGGCCGGGTTCCTTTGCGCAATCCAGGACGCCACAAACGGCGCGATGATGGAAAGCGCGATGATAAATACGTCGTTCGGCCCGGCGGCGTCCGCATCAGCAAACTCGATAAACAGCTCGGGGTTGATCAGCCCCGCAGCGATCACGATGAGAAACTGCACGCCCACAAACAACGCGATTAAAAGCGCCAGCTCCGCCAGCGCCAGCCAACCGTTTCGCGGCCGGGCGATTAGGTGAAAACTCATACCTGCACCCTAAGGCCGATTTCTACGTCCTGGCCAGGACGTAGGTCAACGCCGTCGCGCTCGGGGCCCAGCAGCGCGGGTTCGACGCAGACGAACTGCCGCCACTCTTCATCACCAAGCCCTGGGGCGTTCGCGCATTCCACCGGGCCGGGGTTCCACACCACGGCGTGATCGGTGCCGGTGGGGGTGAGGGTGAGGGTGCGGTAAGCGTCGGCAAGCAAAAGCTCCGAGGTGGTGGCAAAAACGTAGTCGACTTCCTGGCCAAAACGCACCTCGCCGCAGAAACGCTTCAGCTGGCCGTCGGTTTTGTCGAAATACTGCGCGCCGTCCACCCCGCGCACGGCGGCACTTGTCGTGTCCACCGCCCAGTACGGGTGCAAGGCAAGCTGCACGCGTCGCACAGTGTCAGACTCGTTGCGGCACGACAATCTAAACGTGAGGTCCTCGGCGGTAAATGTGAGGCGCAAGCCCTCGTGCGAAAGCACCCCGTCATGCCACGGCAGAGATTCCGCCCAACCATGCATCTGCGTACCCAACGTGGTGGCAAACCACGGCGCAACCACAGGCATCCCGCCGTGCTCCGCACCAACGCGGGAGGAAAACAGCAGGTCACCGGTCGGGTGGGGGAGGTGTCGCACTAAAACCATGCGGCAATGGTATCGCGATACAATGAGCGCATGCAGACACCGGTTCCCCGCGAGCAAGTGCGGTTAAGCGCCATTGAGCGCCAGGAATTCGACGCCCTTGCTGCCCAGTTTGAGCGGGTGGAAGAGCACGTGCTGGATGCGTCGCTGATGCTCTACGTCAACAGGTAGGCAGCTCGTCCGCCTGCGTGGGGTAGGACGGTTGCGCGCCGGGTTTGGTCACGGCGAATGCGCCGACGCGTGCGGCGAATGCGGCAGCCTCGTCCAACGTGTCGCCCTGGACAAGCCGGTAGCACAGCGCGCCTGCGAAGGCGTCGCCTGCGCCGACGGTGTCTACCGCTGTGACGATTGGGGTGGGTACGGGGCGCACGCCCTGGGCGTCGGCAACCAGCGCGCCTTGCGCACCCAACGTCAGTACCACGGAGGCGAAACCGGCCTCCACCAGGCGTTTCGCAAGCTCCTTAGGCTCGCCCTCACCACGCAAGCCCAGTTGCTCCAGGATCAGACCGGCTTCGTGTTCGTTGGCCATCAGCGGGTCTGCCTTCAGCAGGGCCTCGCGCGGCACGTCCACCACCGGCGCCAGGTTCACCGCCACACGCCCGCGCGCCAGCTCCACGGCACGCGCAAACCCGTCCGCAGGGATCTCGCCTTGCAGAAGCACCAGCTCAGCAGCTTCCACGGGGGCCTTATGCTTCTCGACGCCCCGCGCATCCACCCCCACATTCGCCCCCGGCACCACGATGATCGTGTTCTCCCCGTCTTCCGACACCGTGATCACGGCTAGGCCGGTGACCTCGGTGCTGATGGTTTCGACGTGGGTGAGGTCCACGTTGGCCTCGCGAAGCAGCGCGGTTGCAGGATGGGCGTTCGCGTCCGCGCCAACCGCGCCGACGAGCGCCACGCGTGCACCGAGGCGCGCCGCCGCCACAGCCTGGTTCGCGCCCTTGCCGCCGGCGGTCACACCACCGCCTGAGCCGAGCAAGGTTTCGCCCGGGTTCGGGTGACGCGCGACGTTAACCGTCAAGTCCGCGTTAATAGAGCCAACAACGGTGATCTGCGGGTGGTTCATAGCCACCGAGAATACGCGTGATTGCCCGCGTTTTACCCGGAGATAACGGAACGGATCAGCTCACGCGTGTATTCATGTTGCGGGTTCGCCCAGATCTCCTCGGTATTACCGTGCTCCACAATCCTGCCCGCCTGCATCACAGCAAGCCGTGGGCAGATTTCACGCACCACGGCAAGGTCGTGGGTGATGAAAATGAGGGTGTTGGTGTTCACGGTGTCGCTAATGAGCGAAAGCACCTGCGCACGCAGCGACACATCCAGCGCGGAAACCGGCTCATCGGCAAGCAACACGTCGGGGTGCGGGGCGGCGGCTCGCGCAATGGAGATGCGCTGGCGCTGACCGCCGGAGAACTCGCGCGGCAGGCGATCGCCGGTGCCGGCCAGGTCAACGGCGCCCAGTACCTCCTCGGCGCGCGCGTGGTCCACGCCGGCCTCGCGGATGGAATCGCGCACCTTCATGCGCGGATCCAGCGAGGCGTACGGGTCCTGGAACACCATCTGCATCCGCCCGCTGGTGGTCACGGTCCCCGAATCGGGCTTCAACAGCCCCGCAATCGTGTGGATCAGCGTGGTTTTGCCGGAGCCGGAGCCGCCGACGATGCCAAGGCGTTCGCCGTGGTGAACCGTCAGCGTCACACCGTCGAGCGCCTGCGTCTTGCCGCGGCGCAGCGATACGTCACGCAGCTCAACCACCGGCTCACCCAGCACAGTGGGTGAGGCGGGCGCGCCGGGTTTCGCCGCAGCCGCCAGCGCCTGCGCATACTCAGAGTCACCCGCGACGATCTCGCCGCCGCGAAACACCAGCTGGCGCGTGGTCATCCGGCGCACCACCGCCAAGTCGTGGGAGATGAAGATCAGGCCCATGTCGCGCTCGCGTACTAGCCGGTCGATCAGGTCCAGGATTTGGGCTTGGGTGGTGGCGTCGAGGGCGGTGGTGGGTTCGTCGCAAATCAGAAAGTCCGGGTTCTGTTTGAGCGCCAGCGCAATCAGCACGCGTTGGCGTTGCCCGCCGGACAGCTGGTGTGGGTAGGCCTCCGGGCGATCCACGCCAACGTCCACCAGCAGCTCGCGCGGCACCAGTTTGCCCACCTTGGTCAGCGGGTCAAGTGCCGTCATCGGCTCCTGGAAGACCATGCCCACCGTCGCACCGCGAACGCGCCGGCGCACGCGGTCGGGGGTGCCCACCATCTGCGTGGCGTCGATAGTGATGGAGCCTTCAACCGGCAGATCAACTAGCCCCATGATGGCCAGTGCAGTCAGTGACTTACCGGAGCCGGATTCCCCGATGATGCCGAGGCGCTCGCCACGCGCCAGCTCAAACGAAATTCCATGCAGGATGCCTGCAATGCGCAGATCCTTAACGACGATCACGCGAACCCCCAATCACATTCAATCCCAATACCGTCAACACAATTGCCAAACCGGGCCACAGTGCCAAATGCCACGCGGTAGCAAGGTACGGCTGCGAGGCTTGCAGCATCCGACCCCACGAAGCGAACGGGGCTGGCGCACCCAGGCCCAGGAAGGACAAGCCGGCCTCCGCCAGGATGGCAAGCGCCGCGGCCACCGTCGCCTGGGTGATCACCAGGTGGGCGATGTTTGGCAAGACGTGCCGCCACGCAATCACCGGCCCAGGCACACGCGCCATGCGGGCGGCCAGGATGTAGTCCTGGCTGAGCACCTGCAGCGTGCCCACACGCGCCACGCGCACAAAGCCAGGGATCCCCGCGATGCCGATGGCCAGCACCACAATCCAGATCGACGCGCCGAACACGGCGGTAAACACAATCGCCAGAAGCAGCGCGGGGAAGGCGAGCAGCAGATCGCTTGCGCCCATGACCACGCGCCCGGCGCGCCCACGTATGCCCGCCCAGATGCCCAGCGGGATGCCCACGAGCGCGGAGATACTCACCGCGCCCAGCACGACGGCCATGGTCAGGCGCGCCCCGCTCATCACGCGGGATAGCACGTCGCGGCCCAGCTCGTCGGTGCCCATGAGGTGCTGCAGGCTGGATCCCTGCAGGCGTACCAACGGGTCGGCTTGCAGCGGGTCGTAGGGCGTCCACACCAAAGACAACAGCCCAAGCAGAATCATCAGGCCGACAATGACAAACCCTGCGGTGCGTTTCATCGACGGCTCCTTGGGTCAATGGCGGCGTACAGAAAGTCAACGATCAGGTTGACCACCAGCGTGAACGCCACCAGCAGCATCATCACGGTTTGCACGGTGGTCAGGTCGCGGTTGCCCACGGAATCCAGCAGCAGCGAACCTAACCCAGGCACCGCAAACACGCGCTCAACCACCACGGCGCCGACGATCATGGTGGACAGTTGCAAGCCCGTCACGGTCAGCACGGGTAGTGCGGCGTTGCGCAAAACGGAGCGATAGAGCACTTCGCTTATCGACGCCCCCTGGCTCCTTCCCGTACGCACATAATCCTTGCCCATCTCTTCTGCCACAGCCGAGCGCACGTAGCGGGTCAGAATCGCCGACTGCACTAAGGCCAGCGAAAACACTGGCAACACGGCGTGGGCGGGGGTGCCCCAGCCGCCGGCGGGCAGCCAACCGAGCCGCACGGAAAACGCGCTGACCGCCAGGATGCCGACGAGGAACGAGGGCACCGCAATGCCCACCTGGGTGAGCCCGGAGAGCACCGCGTTTGGTGTACGCGCCAGGTGTATACCCAGGGGAACTGCGGTGATGATCGCCAGCAGCATGGCAAGGATGGTCAGTGTCAGGGATACCCCGGCGCGCTCCCAGATGGTGCTAGTAATCTCGCGCCCCGAGGACATCGAGATGCCGAAGTTGCCCGTGAGCATGTTTGTGACCCAGTCGAAGTACTGGACAACCAAGGGGCGGTCCGTGCCCAGGCGCGTGGCTAGCTCCGCAACTGCTTCCTCGGTGGCAGTAACGCCAAGGGCGATACGCGCCGGGTCGCCCGGCACTGCGCGCAGAAGTACGAAAATAATCACGCTTGCCGCGACCATGAGCGCGAGAAAGCGGGCAACGCCTCGGGTAAGGCCGTTTCTCATTCCTCCACCTCGATGTCTGCCAGGGGCAGGGAATCTGTCACCACGTTCGGATCTACCCCGCTAATGCCCGGGCGGGTGAGCACAATGTTGGGGGCGTTGACCAAGGTCAAGGCCCCGGCGTCATCCATGATCTGGTCCACGGCCAGGCGCATGCTTTCCACATCACCCGCGGTGATCAGCTCGCGGGCGTGTTCGTTGTCGTAGCCCAGGTAGTAGTCCGGGTTGCCAAACAGGTTCGGGATGTCGCGCGGCTCAACGTGCGCGATAATCGACGCCTGATAATCCGCCCCCTTCAACACCTTGGACAACCACACCGCCGGGAACTCGACGGTTTCGAGGTTGACTACAAAACCAACGTCACGCAGCTGCGAGAAAATCAGTTCCGCCGCCGTCTGCGCATAGGGCAGCGATGGCACCGTGATCGTGATCTCGGGTGTGCGGCCGGCAAGCAGCTCACGGGCCTTGTCCGGGTCGAAGGGGTAGTAGTTGCGGTTGCTAAACCACGGATCTGTTGGTGGGACAGGGGCGCCACCGGTGTCAGTGGCCAGGCCGTTGTACACCACCTGGTTGAGCGCATCACGGTCTATGGCGTAGGCCACAGCGCGGCGAACATCCGGATCATCAAAAGGAGCGGCGTTGTTGTTCATACTGAGCAGCACCTCGCCGTTGGTGGTGCCCACCTGCACGCCGATTTCTTCCGGCAGTGCATCCAAGAGTTGTGGCGCCTGCATCGCCCAAACCACATCCACATCACCGGCGCGCAGCGCGTTAACGGAGCTTGCCGCATCAGCGAAGTAGCGGATTTGCGCATCCCTGCGTTGTTCATCGCGCGCCTTAAACGTGATCGCCGTTCCCTCATCAAACCGCGCCACTGTATACGGGCCGGTGCCCAACGGGTCGGTTGCAAGGCGAGGAATCGAGTCCTCACACATCATCGCTCCCGTCAGCGTGGCCATGGACCAAAGCCAGGGTTCGCTGGGCGCTGAGAGGGTGACCTGCAGCGTAGCGCTATCAAGGGCGAGTGCCTCTGCAACGGGATCCATCTGGGCCTTCAGCCCGTTGGTCCACTCGTTTTTCACATAATTGATGGAAAACACCGCATCATGCGCAGTAAACGGTGATCCGTCAGAAAAGGTCACGCCCTCTTTCAGATGGAACGTGTACACCGTGCCGTCATCACTGACGTCCCAGGATGTGGCTAGGTTGGGCTGTGGGGTGCCCGTTGCGTCGATACGCACGAGCGTCTCATACACATTGCCAACCAACGCCTGCGGCGCCGCAGCACCGCCAACCGTAGTGAAATCCAAACTTGCCGGCGGTGCGGAAGCTGCAACAGTCAGCATGTTGCTTGGCTGCGTGGACGCCCCACATCCAGCAAGCAACACCCCAACCGCAGTCAACGCACCGGCGATCCGAGCGCCCCGCATCAGCCGATCTGCTCTGGTTCTAGCTCAATCCACAACGGTGAGGAATGACCGCGCACAATATTCAACCCGAAGGTCAACTGCTCCGTGCTGTAACGCTGCACCGAATACTCCACCGGAGCACCCGTGTGCGTAAACGCACGCAACTCAATCTCAAGCAATGGCGCGCCTACCGGCAACTGCAACGCCTCAGCGTGCTCCTCGGTAGCAGGAGCGACACGAGCCTTGCGCGAAATATTGTTGTAGTTCACACCATTGCGCATCAGCTCGCGGTGGAACGATTCCGCGTTCGGATCCACGCTCAACACTGTCGAGGAAATAGAGGGTGAGAAGTAAATCTCCTCCACCACCACCGGGTGATCGTTGGCGGTGCGAATGCGGCGCAGCGTTACCACCGTCTTGGTGTCATTGAGCCACAGCGCTTCTGCAATATGGTCGTTTGCCTGGTGGAGGCCAAACTCCTGCAAAACCTGGCCCGGGATCTTGCCCATTTGCGTCACGCGGCTAGCGGTACACAGCACTTCCTCAAACGATTCCGTGCGCGTGTTGGATAAGACGATTGAACGGCGTCCCCGACCCGAGGAAATCAACCCCTCACTACGCAGCGTGGCCACAGCCTGACGCACTGGCCCACGCGAGGTAGCAAACTGCTCACACAGCTCAGCCTCAGACGGCAGCGACTTACCAACCGGGATACGGCCTGCGAAAATCTCGTCGCGCAGGTAGCTAGCGATTTCTTGGTGCTGCTGCGGCCGCCGTAGGGGGGTATTGGGGACGGATTCAGTCACGCCTTACCTCTTTCCAGGTCAAACCATTTTGTGTGTGAAGAATACTATTGCATTGATGTTGCAACAATGCCCATAGTGTGGACAGTTTCTTCAAACGTAGGCGCTTGTACGGAAATCATCAGTTCATCTGCCTTCGCGTGCTCCCTAAACCATTGCAGGTATTCTCGCACCTCGGTGCCTGTACCTTTTGCGGTGTAGCGCAACATATCCGTAATTTGGCGCCCCTGATAGGAATGAATAATTTGTTCCAGCTGATCATCCGAAAGGGGGGTACCGCGGCGGCCTACAAAGGCGCGAACGCGTTCTTTATGAACAAGTTTTTCTTGCCTGTCCGCATCTTCCATGCTGTCGGAGGCGATCACGTTGACCGCAGCGATGCAGTAGGGCTCCGGGTAGCGCTCTGAGGGCTCGTAGTTTTCCCGGTAGTAGGTAGTCGCTTGCTCTAAGTGCTGCGGGGCGAAGTGGGAAGCAAAGGAATACGGCAAGCCCAGCTTCGCCGCCAATGAGGCACCGAACATGGAAGAGCCAAGGATGTAGATGGGCACGTTCGTGCTTGCGCCCGGCATGGCCACAACCCCAGGCATGGGCGACTGGTTGGACATCCACGCCTGCAGCTCCAGCAGATCCTGCGGGAAGTTCTCGGCCGCCCGCGGGTCACGACGCAGCGCCTGGCCCAACGTCTGCTGGTCTGTACCCGGGGCGCGGCCCAGACCAAGGTCAATGCGCTCTGGATACATCTCTGCAAGCATGCCGAACTGCTCCGCGATCACATACGGCGAGTGGTTGGGCAGCATTACGCCGCCGGCGCCGAGGCGGATCTTCTCCGTCTTGGCACCTACGTGCGCGATCAGCACAGCTGGCGCAGAAGAGATGATCCGCGTCATGTTGTGGTGCTCGGAGTACCAGATACGCGAAAACCCCAGCGTTTCCGCTTCCTGGGCGAAGGCGACAGATCGCTCTATCGCCTTGCCCACGGACTCGCCGGGGTATCGGGTGCAAAAATCAATTAAGGAAAGGGGGGTACTCATAGCCCCGAGGCTACGTGGTAACCACCTCACCGTCGACAGCCTCGTTGGTGCCAACCACCATCGGCGGCTTTGGCTTAGCAAAGTCAATGATCAGGCCGATGACAAACGCCACTACAACTGGCAGGACCCAGCCCAAGCCTTCTGCGGCCAGCGGCGCCCAGTCCACCAGAGGTTGCAGGGCGTCGGCAGCCCACCCCTGGGCGATGAAGGTCTCGATAGCGGACCAGATCACAGCAACCCAGATCGGCAAAAACATTGCCCATGTGAAGCGGGTGCGGCTGCGGAACGCAGGCTCAACCAGGGTGACAAAGATCAGTGCAATCGCCGGCGGGTACAGGAAGCCGATCACCGGGGCGGCAACGCCCATGATGAAGTTCAGGCCCTGGGTAGCAAACACGATGGACCAGATGGTGAAGAAGATCGCCCACGCCTTGTAGCTGCCGGGGAACTGCTCGGAGAAGTACTCACCAGTAGCGGTGATCAGACCAACCGCAGTGGTCAGGCAGGCAAGGAGCACGACCAAAGAGAAGATGATCTGGCCCGCGGTGCCCATGGTCAGGTTCGCGGCATCTGCCAAAAGGCCC
This sequence comes from Corynebacterium riegelii, assembly GCF_016728505.1. Taxonomy (GTDB): domain Bacteria; phylum Actinomycetota; class Actinomycetes; order Mycobacteriales; family Mycobacteriaceae; genus Corynebacterium; species Corynebacterium riegelii. The sequence goes on along the minus strand of NZ_CP068159.1, from coordinate 32,901 downwards.
GCGCCGTTGTCGTACTCGCCGCCGGTCGGGATAACACGGCCGATGCCGCCCAAGCCCAGGTAGACCAGCGCTAACATGAGGCCAGCGCCAAGGCCAGCGATGATGGTGCCGCGGACAATCTCGCCACCTTCAGAAAAACCCTTCATGCGCAGGGTGGAGATGATCACGATGGAAAACGCCAAGGCGGCAATGGAGTCCATGGTCAGGTAGCCCTCGAGCAGGCCCGCGGTAAACGCGCCGTCTGCGTACTGCTCGCCGGGGGTGCTCGGCTCAGCGTCCCAGCGGAACAGTGAACCGACGATCATAACGATCAGCAGGATCACCAGAGACGGGACCAAGAATTTGCCCAGCTTGTCCATGATGGTGGAGGGGTTCCATGCCAGGGCCAGGGCGGCGCCGAAGAACAGCAGGTTGAACACTGCGGACGCGGCTGTGCCCTCAATGCCAAACAGTGGGGTGATGGCGGTTTCCATGGATACCGCGCCGGTACGCGGCAACGCGTAGAACGCACCGATGGACAGGTACGCCAGAATGGGGAACAGGACGCCGAAGACGGTGCCAGCGCGCTGGGACAGGTCGCGTACGGAAGCACCCGAGAGCGCAATAGCAATCACAGCGAGCACCGGCAGGAGGGCACCGGTGCCGAGGAAGCCCAGAATTGCGGGCCAGAAGTTGTCGCCCGCCTGAACGGCAAGCATCGGCGGGAAGATCAGGTTGCCCGCGCCAAAGAACATGGAAAAGAGCGCGAGCGAGGTGATCGCGATGGTCTTTCCAGACCCGCCCCGCTTGACTGCGGTTGAGCCCATAATTGCCTCCTAGGAGTTAGCTGTGATGCATAGGATGCAGTTGACAGTACACTCCAAGGTCCAATTTGGGAAACGGATTCCACTAGATGGACAGCAATTGCTTGATTGCAGTCAGCGGAATGTCCACCCAATCCGGGCGATTATTGGCCTCATAGACCACCTCATAGGCGGCCTTATCCGCCACATATGCAGCCAGCAGCGCCTCATCCAACGTTCCGTCCAACTCCCCATAGCCAGCCAGCAACGCCTCGCGCATCTCGTGCTCCCACGAGTTCGAAAGCTCACCCACGGCACGCGCGTAGCCAAACGAGCGCACCATGCCGGCAACATCGCGCAACGCCACGTCTTTGCGGCGACGCTCCGCCAACGGGCGCGCTGGCTCTCCTTCGAAGTCGATGAGGTGCCACAACGGGGCGTCGAAAAGCGTCTGGCCCAAATGCAGATCCCCATGCACGCGCTGCACGTCGACGTCCTGGGTATCAAGCGCGGCGTAGAGCGCACGCAGGCCCGGGGCGAACTCACGCAGCACCGAAGCACGCTCCACATACGCATCCAAGTTGGCATCCAGCTGGGCGCGAATCGCTGAGCCCGCGCGCTGTTCCACACCAAACTCCGACGCCAAGGACCCATGCACGCTGGCAATCGCCTCACCCAACGCACGCGCATCCGCCACCCCCAAATCGCCTGCCGTAGCCAGCACAAAACCATCCGTGCCGCCAACCAGCTCCTGCTGCATCGCAAGCGTGCGACCATCCAACGTGACATACCCCGTCACCTTTGCCACATGCTTGTTCTCAATGCGGCTTAAGAGCTCTACGTCCGGATTCAGGCCGTCTTCAAGCTTGCGAAAGACCTTCACAATCGTGTCGCCAACAATCAGATTGGTGTTGGACTGCTCCGCACCCATCGGACGCACATCACCCCCGCGCAGCTGCCCGTGCACCTGCCCAAGCTGCGCCATATGCTCCACATACGTCTGCGCGCCGGGGGAGGTGGCAAGGATGTCACGTGTGCCGTCGTGAAGAATCTGATAGCTCTCGCGGTGCGTGCCCAGATCCAGGGTCACAATCTCCCAGGTATAGGGGCCGAGGGCTTTTTGCTTATCGACGCCCCCGCCAACCACCCTCCCCGCCTTCGACCCAAAAAACCGCTCCTTGGTGATATCGATCATGCTGAAATATCGAACCAGAAGAAACCGTGCGGCGCGAGTGTGACAAGCCACGGCAGCTCACCAATCGCCGGGAACTCCACGCTGCCAGAGAGCTCACGCGGCACAATGCCGTTGTATTGCGCCAGCTCCATCTCCACAGGCTGTGGGCGCGAGGACATATTGTGCACGCACAAAATACGCTCCGTGCGGCCCGTCTCATCCGTGTACTCGCGGATAAACGCCAGCACCTGCTCATTACCGTGCTCAACCTCAATGTAGGAGCCGCGGCCGAACGCTTTGTACTGCTTGCGCACATGCACCAACGTGCGCACCCAATGCAGCAGTGAATTCTCCTGCTTCATCTGGCTCTCCACGTTCACAATGTGGTAGCCGTACTGGTCATTGCGCACCGGCGGAAGATAGAGACGCTCCGGGTCCGCGGAGGAAAAACCACCGTTGCGGTCATTCGACCACTGCATCGGGGTACGCACACCATCACGGTCATAGAGCCAGATGTTGTCGCCCATGCCAATCTCATCGCCGTAGTACATAAACGGCGAACCCGGCAGCGACAGCAGCAACGCGTGCGCTAACTGCAAACGATCACGATGCCCACCCAAAAGCGGCGCTAAGCGGCGACGAATACCCACATTCGCGCGCATCCGCGGATCAAACGCGTAATGCTTGTACATGTACTCGCGCTCTTCCTCCGTGACCATCTCAAGCGTGAGCTCATCGTGGTTGCGCAGGAAAATGCCCCACTGCGCAGACTCCGGGATCGCTGGGGTCTGGCGCAAAATGTCAATGATTGGCTGCGCGTTTTCCATGTGCAGCCCCATAAAGATGCGCGGCATGACAGGGAAGTGGAACGCCATCTGGCACTCATCGCCCTTGCCGTCTGTGCCCTCACCGAAGTACTCCACCACCTCATGCGGCAGCTGATTTGCCTCAGCCAGCAAGAAGCGGCCCGGGTACTCCTCATCAAACATCCTGCGCACACGTTTGATGAACTGGTGGGTCTCCGGCAGGTTCTCGCTGGAGGTGCCCTCGCACTCAAACAGGTACGGAATGGCATCCAAGCGGATACCGTCCATGCCTAGGTCCAGCCAGAACCGGATCACGTCCAGGATTTCCTCCTGTACACGCGGATTGTCGTAGTTCAGATCCGGCTGGTGCGAGAAGAAACGGTGCCAGAAGTACTGCTTGCGCACCGGGTCCCACGTCCAGTTGGACTCTTCCGTGTCAATGAAGATGATGCGCGTGCCCGCGTACTGCTCCGGGTCATCGGTCCACACGTAGTAATCGCCGTACTCCCCATCCGGGTCCTGACGCGACGCCTGGAACCAGGCGTGCGAATCGGAGGTGTGGTTGATGGGGAAGTCCGTGATGATGCGGATGCCGCGTTTATGTGCAGCGTCGATAAGCGAAACAAAGTCCTCAACCGTGCCAAACTCCGGCAGCACCTTGCGGAAATCACGGATGTCATAGCCGCCGTCTCGAAGAGGCGAATCATAAAACGGCGGGATCCACAGACAATCCACACCCAGCCACTGCAGGTAATCCAGCTTCTCCTCCAGGCCCTTCAGCGTGCCGGACCCCGTACCATCCGGGTCGTAGAAGGCGCGTACCAGCACCTCATAAAACACGGAATCCTTGTACCACTCCGGGTCCGGACGCTGCCACGGCTGCTCAGCTGGGGTAGGCGTAAGAAAATCAGTTGCCTGAGGGGTTTGCTCCATAGCCAGTTAGCATAGCCAGTTAGCGTAGCCGGATGGCCTGGGCGATGCGCTCGACGGCCTGCCGCAAAATCTCCGGGCTGGTAGCAAAGTTCATCCGCGCCTTGTGCTCACCGCCCGGGCCGAAGTGGGCGCCCTCATTCATCGCGACCTTTGCGTGCTCCAGCAGCCAGGCGGCTGGGCGCGGATCGTTGAGTTCCGTGTTGCTGAAATCCAGGAACATCAGATACGTCGCGGCCGGAACCTCGAATTTAATGCCCGGCACCGCCTCCGGTAGGTGGGTGACAAGCCAATCGCGGTTGGCCTTCAGCTGCGCCACCTCCTCATCGAGGAACTCACGGCCGTGGTCGTAGCACGCCTCCGCAGCGGTGATTCCAAGCGTGCCCACACCGTCCTTCAGCACTGGGTTGATGCGCTGCCAAATGGCCACGTCTTCATCGTTGGAGAACATCATCTGCGCGCACTTCAGTCCCGCGACGTTCCACGCCTTCGAGGTCGCTGTGACCGTAATGCACACATCCGGGTTGTTCGCCGCTGCGCACACGTGCTGACCGTCCAGCACAAGCGGGGCGTGGATCTCGTCTACAATCACGCGCCCGCCGTAGCGGCGTGCCACATCACAAATGGCATCCAGCTCAGCCTCGCTGAAAATCCAGCCGCCCGGGTTGTACGGGTTGGTCACAATGATGCTGCCCGCGCCCTTTTTAAACGCCTCCTCGATCTCTGCCAGATCCAGGCCCGGGGTGCTTGCAACGTTGATACGTTCGCGCCCGGCGGCATCCGCAATGTCCAGGAACGGGAAATACGCTGGCACCGGCACAATCACCGGGCCTTGCGTGAAGTGCTGGATGGCTAGCAGCACGCCGCGCACTACGTCCGCCACCGGGAATACGCGCGCAGGCTCCGGGCGCCAGCCGTAGCGCGACGCGTAGAAATCCGACACCGCTTCCCCCAAACGATGCGCGCCCGGCGCCGGTGTGTACCCAAACATCTCGCGCTCACAGGCTTGAACAATCGCGTCTTTGACCGCAGGTGCGGTGGGGAAGTCGCTTTCCGCGATGAACATGGGGATAACGTCATCGCCGTAGACGGTCCATTTGCGGGTGCCGCGCGCCCTTAAAGTATCCAGGTCCAGAAACTGCATGCGCCCTACGCTAGCGCAGCCCTAGACGTCTTCGTCCTCATCCTCATCGGGGCTCATGCTTTCCGACGCAAACCCAAACGCCCTCAACCTCCTACGATCCTCCGCAGACGAGGACGCAGTCAGCTTCAACAGCTCCGAATAAATACCTCCGGAGACCGCCAACTCAGCGGGCGAGCCGATTTCGTCGATGCGGCCGTTACGAAGCGTGATAATCGTGTCCACACCCGCAATGGTGGACAAGCGGTGCGCAATCATGATGGTGGTGCGGCCTTCCATCAACTCATCCAACCCGGCCTGCACGGCGCGCTCCGCCTTGGTGTCTAAGGCGGAGGTCGCCTCGTCCAGGATCAGAATCGGCGCATCCTTCAACATGGCGCGCGCTACCGCCACACGCTGGCGCTGCCCGCCCGAGAGGCGCAAACCGCGCTCACCAATCACCGTGTCGTAGCCGTCGGTGAACTTCATGATGAAGTCGTGCGCGTTGGCACGCTTTGCCACTGCCACAACCTCTTCCAGCGTGGCCTCCGGCTTGCCGTACGCAATGTTCTCAAACACAGAGCCCGAAAACAGCGCAGCCTCCTGAAACACCACACCAGTTGTGGCGCGCAGCTTCTCCACGTCCAACTCGCCCAGCTCTTCGCCGCATACCTCAAGGCGACCCTGAGTTACCGGGTACAAGCCCAAAAGCAGGTTGACAATCGTGGACTTGCCCCCACCAGACTCGCCAACCAGGGCGATTTTTTCGTCTTTGTGGGCGGAAAACGTGACGTCGTGAAGCACAGGCTCCCCAGGCGTGTAAGCGAAAGTAACCTGATCAAACGCAACCACCGGCTCACGCACCGGCAGTGGAGTCTGCTGGGCGAGTGCCACCTCCGGCATGTCGGAAGCCTTAGTGGCCGCAACCAGCTGGCGGTTCGCGGTCGGCTCCACCGACTCATCCATCACCTTGAAGTAATCGCGCGAACCCGCAATCGCTCGCTGCGCCGAATCCACAATCCAACTCATCATGGTCACCGGCTGACGCGCCATAGTCACCATCTGAATCAGCATCACCATCTCACCGATAGTGAAAAAGCCGTTCAGCGTCCGCGTGAACACAATCAGATAAATGCCCAGGAAGATCAGGTTCATGGCCACGCCGCGCGCCGTGTCCATCGAATGCCACCAGCGCGACTGCGGACGCGTAATCTCCACCGTATTGGTGTAGTGGCGGCCGAAGCTCTCCAGCTCACGCACCTCAGCGCCATAGGACTTGGTCACCTTCACCTGGCCCACAACCTCGGCGAAACGGCCGTTGCCCTCATCGATGTTGGCGTTCTTTTCCTGCTCAAACACCTGCCAGCGTTTCGACGTGAGCGCAGTCAACCACGTATACAACGGAAACAGCAACGCCAGAAGCACCGTCAGCGGCCAGTAGTAGTAGGCAGTGATGCCCAAAATGGCCACCACCTGAAGCAGCATTGGCAAGAAGTTATTAGTAAAGGACTGGATAAACTGCGTGACGTTCGCAATCGAACGATCCAGCCGCGCGATGATCGTGCCCGTGACCTGCCCGTTAAAATACGACTGTGGCAGTGCCAGAAGCTTTGCAAAATAGCGCGTAGACAACACCTGGCGAATACGCGCCACCATCACATCCCCGAGGTAGCCAGACACGTTTCGCAACAGCGTCGCGCCTGCCTCCGCGGCGAACAACCCCACCGCCAGCCACACGACGGTGCGGATCGCGCCGCCGTCCACAATCGTGTCCGTGGCCTCACGGAGCAAAAACGGACTGAGCAAACTCAACCCCGCGACGGCAGAAGAAACCACCACCACCGCAAGATAGAACGGCCAAAGCGTTGAGGTGCTGCGCAGAACGCGGATGATCGGCTGCATGATGGTCCACACTAGCCCGGGCTGTAGGATTGCCTGCAAACTCACAACGATGGATTTTGGAGCGTCGCCTACATGTCCCACCGCCTAAAACTTGCGGTATTCAGCCTGCTGCTGCCGCTTGCCGCCTGCGCTGCCCCCGGAGAAAACGACGTTGACCCGGAGGCCGTCACCCCCACCAGCACGATCGGGCGACCCGCGGAGACCTTCGCAAGCTCTGAGGTTGAGCCCGTGCCAAGCACGGAGATCAACGGCGAGCGCGTCAAGGATCCCGCCATGGACCTGTCGTACAAGTGGCAGGGATCTAGCTACGCTCCGGGCGGCGGCACCGTGGTCGTGGTGGTGGTGACCAATGAGTCGGATGCGCCGCTGCCTGTAGACGCGTTGAAACCCACGCTGAAGTACAACGTCGGCGGTGGGGAGATGCGCACCGCTGAGACGCTGACCGCGGATGCGGCCGGGGTAGACATTGTTGGCCTTGACCTGCCGCTTGGTCCTGGTGCGACGGTGAACGCCAAGTACGCGTTCAACGTGTCTACGGGCAACCTGTGGGACGCGCAGTTCACCATCGGCAATGTCACGTTCCAAGGGAATCTGAATAACTAATGCGCGAAGAAGTCATCCTGCTCAGTGACAGCGGATCCCCGATCGGGACCGCGGACAAGGCCGAGGTCCACACCGGTGACACCCCGCTGCACCTCGCCTTTTCCTGCTGGCTGTTCAACGAGGACGGCCAGCTGCTGCTCACACGGCGCGCATTGGGGAAGAAGACGTGGCCCGGGGTGTGGACGAACTCCTTTTGCGGCCATCCCGCCCCTGGCGAGACCCCGGAGGAGGCCGTGTACCGCCGCGCCACTTTTGAGTTAGGGCTGCAGCGCGAGGCATTTGCGTCGCTTGAGCTGGTCCTGCCGAACTTCCAGTACCGCGCCGTGGATGCATCCGGCGTGGTAGAAAATGAAATCTGCCCCGTGTTCGTGGCACGCTTGACCGCGGATGCGCAGATTCAACCCAACCCCGACGAGGTATGTGAGAGCGCCTGGATTACCCCCGGGGGGTTGTCTGCGGCGATTGAGGCTGCGCCGTTCGTTTTTTCGCCGTGGCTTATTGAAGAAGCGTTGCATGAGCCGCTACGCGCCCACCTGCGCAGATAGGGCTTATTGAAAATGGATCAATGAAGCCTGTGGATAACCTGTTTTAGTTATCCACAGGCGCTGTGCGTACCCCTTGGCAAAGGCTTGATTTTGTCTTAGCGTTTTGCGCATGAATCCATTTGAACAATTTTTGCAAACAGCAAACATCGACGTCCTTGAACACTTCAATAAGCAACAAGCATTAGATGCGGGCATTCCGCCCAATAAAGTACGCGAGTGGCAATTAGCACACGAGGTTTATTACGGTGCGGCCACTTCCGCCGCCAAGCAGCGCCAAGCGTTAGATAAGGCGCGCCGCTCGGGCCTTTCCTTAGACCAACTGTGCATGATCGAGCGTGAGCTGCGACGCATCAAGAGCCTCCGCACCCGCAACAAACTACGCCTAGTGCTGCTTGGCTTGCGCGGCCACTACAAGGCGGTGATGGCGTTGGTGAAACAGCGCATTCCGAAGCTAGAGAAGCCGCGCCAAGATGGCGTTCGATTTAGTAAATCCAAAGACCGCAAGCGCACCATGACGCTCACACACGATGAGGAGCTGATTGCAGACGTTGAACACGCCCTGACCCACGACCTTGACCTGGAAAAACCTGCGATGGGTCAGATGTTGGAACGACTCCTGGCCATTTTGCGGGGCAAATCCTCAGGCGTGTCTCGGGCTGTGCGTCGGCCAATCGTCCTGATCCCCGTTGATGAGCACCTGAAGCTGCTCAAAGGCGACGCCGACGAAACCACCTTCGGCCTCACCGACGGCACCACCATCACCGGCGCCGAACTGCTCAAGCAGGGCTACGGCGAGGTCCTTGAGGTGGCAACGTTCCACCCGCAGGAGGGGCCCGTGAACCTGTACCGCACGAAGCGCTACGCCAACACGAAGCAGCGCGACTTGGCGCGCATGGCCAACCCGGTGTGCACGGTGCCTGATTGCCGCCACGTTTCGGACAACTGCCAGCTGCACCACATCACCGCGTGGTCGCGTGGTGGTGAGACGAACATGGATAACTTGGCGGTGCTGTGTCGCTATCACAACCAGGTCAATGATGATGATCCTTCGCAGCCCATTCGTGGCCGTACGGAGAGCATCAACGGCCGTACCTGTTGGGTGTCACCGAGTGGGGTGCCGGTGGAGAACCGCCATCATCCTTATTCGGCGATGTCGCTGCTGTTTGGGTCTTCGAATATGTCGCGCAGGTAGCCAAGGGGATCGTGTACCACGGTTGGGGCTTCTGCTTCACGACGCCTCACCGCACCCCTCCCCGACACCCCATACTCCGGCCAACCAACATCACCGGTGTGCAGGAACGTCAACAACCATGGGTCCGGCGCGAACATACCGCTGAGGTCTTCGGCGTGGGCGTAACCTACGTGCTCCGCAAGCCATACGGGGCCAGGTGCGTGCTCGGCGACCGCGTCTACGTGGCGTCGCACCAGGGAGTCTGAGAGCAACTGACCCGCGGTGTAGCCCTTGCCCGTGCCTGTAACCGTGCCTTTACCTGCGCCTTTGCTGGCACGCTTGCGCAGGCCCATCGTGCGTCCGGCGACACGCACAAAGACACGGCCCAGCGCAGGCACGCGGTCCAGCTTCGCGCCTGAGTGGTGGAATTCCTTGTCCGTGCAGGTGAGCACGACGGGAACATTCGCCATCTCTTGAGGTTCCAGCGGGTAGGGGCCAAGCGCCATGTCCGTTGGGAAGTGCAGGCGGAAGCGCTGGTAGGCGTGGTTGAGTTTGGTTGGGGAGAGACGGTTGAGCGCCACGCGTGCAATTGGCGTGCCCAAAGCGCCACGCGCGGCCCATTTGCGTTGCGGGAAACCGCGGCGGGGAAACGCTGGTGACATGGCAAGCACGCGTCGGAATTCGCCTTTGTAGTGGTCGCGTCTGCACAGCCACAGTGCGATCGCGGCACCCGCGGAGTGGCCCATGACAGTCACGTTTGTCGGGTCACCCCCAAATGCTTCGATGTTGTGCTGAATCCAGGTCAGGGCTGTGGAGACGTCGGCGACGGCGCGGTAGTGCGCGGCGGTGTCATCAGGAAACTGCACAAATCCCGGGAACTTCAGCCGGTAGCCCACGCGCACGTGCACCACACCTTCGCGCGCGAACCCGTCGGGGTTGGAAAACGTCTCCGTGTGGTCGCCTTCCTCAAACCGGCCGCCGTGAATCCACACCATGACGGGCAGATCTTCGTGCGCCGTGGCTGCTGGGGCGGTGATCGAGAGGTGGGGTGCGTTGGGGCGGGGGCGTGTGGCGTCGATAAGCAAACCAAGCTCTGCTGGCCTGGGGTTATCAAACAATCCTGAAGCCTGCACCACCGGGATGGAATGGAAACGGCGCAGGCCATCATCCATGACGCCGAGGACCGTTCCAGCCGGACACGTGACTTCAGTGGTGTTCACCCGCGCCATCATAGCTATTGTGTGGGCATGACAAATCCGTTGCTTACCCCATCGAATCTGCCCTACGGTCTGCCGGACTTCGCCGCCATCACGCTCGATGACGTGCAGCCCGCGTTCGCTGAGGCGTTACGGCGCCACGCTGAAGAAATCACCGCCATCACCACCGAAGCCGCCCCGACGTGGGAAAACACCGTCGAGGCGCTGGAGCGTTCCGGCCGTGAACTTGAGCGCGTCACCGCCTGGTTCTTCAACCTGCAAGGCACCGACGGCAATGAGGCATTCGACGCGGTTGCAGACGACATTGTGCCGAAGCTGTCCGCCCACCTGGATTCCATCTACCAAAACGAGGAGCTTTACCGCCGCCTGGAGGCCGTTGAGGTGCCGGCTGATGAGGAGTCGCAGCGCCTGCATGACCTGTTGATGCGCCGCTTCCAGCGCCGCGGTGCCACGCTTGATGCGCAGGGCAAGACCCGCCTGCAGGAGATCAACCAGCGCCTGGCGGAGTTGTCGGAGCGTTTCGGGCGCAACCTGCTCGCTGACACGAAGCGCCTTGCCGTGGAGTTCAGCGCGGAGGAGCTGGCCGGCCTGAGCGAGTCGCAGCGCGAGGCCTACCGCGACGGCGACCGTTACGTGGTGCCCATCGAGCTGCCCACCACCCAGTCCCTGCAGGCTGACCTGGAGCTTCCTGCTTCTCGACGCCATCTGTTCACCGCCTCTCGCCAACGCGGCGCGGAAACCAACCCGGCGATCATCGCCGAGACCGTGCAGCTGCGCCTGGAGCGCGCGAACCTGCTCGGTTTTGCCAGCCACGCTGATTACGTGATTGCGGAGGAAACCGCCGAAACCGCTCAGGCTGCCCGCGCGCTGGTTGCGGACCTGGCTCCGGCGGCTGCGGCGAATGCGGAAGCTGAGCGCAAACTCGCCTCCGAGCTCGCCGGTTTTGAGGTGGATGGGGCGGATTGGCCGTACTATCAGGCGCGCCGCAGGGAAGAGGAGCTTGACGTTGATGACGCCGAGCTGCGCAAGTACTTCCCGCTTGAGCAGGTGCTTGTAGACGGCGCGTTTCACGCCGCCAACCTCCTCTACGGCATCACCGTGACCAAGCGCGAGGATTTGCGCGGCTACCGGGACGACGTGGATGTGTGGGAAGTGAAAGACGCCGACGGCACCGGCATCGGCCTGCTGTTGACGGACTACTTCGCCCGCGAAACCAAGCGCGGCGGCGCCTGGATGAGCTCCTTTGTGGAACAGTCCACGCTGCTGGACACGAAGCCGGTGGTGGTCAACGTCATGAGCATCACCGACAATCTGCTCAGTGTGGACGAGGTCACCACCGTCTTCCACGAGTTCGGCCACGCGCTGCACGGGCTGCTGTCCAACGTGCGCTACCCAACGCTCAGCGGCACGAATGTGCCGCGTGACTGGGTGGAGTTCCCCTCCCAGATCAATGAAAACTACGCCTTTGCCCCGGAGATCGTGCGCAACTACGCACGCCACGTAGACACTGGCGAGGTCATCCCCGACGAGCTGCTCGAAGCGGTGCGTGCTTCCCGACAGTTCGGCCAAGGCTTCGCCACCGCCGAATACTTGGCGGCCGCAGCCATTGACTTGGCGTGGCACTCCCTGGAAACCCCGCCGGCAGACGACGTGGACATCGCCGAGTTCGAAGCCCAGGCGCTTCGTCAGGTCGGCCTGGACATCGAAGGTCTCGAACCGCGCTACCGCTCCACTTGGTTTAACCACGTCTTCGCCGGTGGGTATTCGGCGGGCTACTACTCCTACCTGTGGGCTGAGGCGCTGGATGCTGATGGCTACCAGCTGGTTGAAGAGCGCGGCATCAACCGCGAAACCGGCCAGGCGTTCCGCGACACCATCCTGTCGCGCGGTGCCGCCCGCGACTACACGGAGGCATACCGTGCTTTCCGAGGCCGCGACAAAGACGTCCGCCCCCTGCTGACCCGCCGCGGGCTTGCGGGTTCCGACGTCCACGGCCAAGGGGAGTAGCGTAACTGCCATGCCAGACCCCTTGAACACACAGCACCCGCAGCACCCGCAGGATACGCAAAACGCGCTGCCTGAAACCCCGGCAAGCACGGAGAAGCGGACCACGAAGCGGCGCTTCCCCAAGTCGCGCGTCACCCAGGTGATGTGGTTTCTGATCGCGATGTGCGTTGTCGCCGCCGCGATCAGCGCGCTCTAGCGCCGCAAGCACACAGGGGGCACGGGGGGGCAATGCCAGCACCCCCGCACCGCGGGCGCTGCAAGCGCTGGCGTTTAGCGCCCGCGCTGCGAGGCTTCGGCAACGCGCTTGAAGAGCTCCAGGGTGGGGAGGTCTTCGATGGTGAGGGGGTTGCGTTGGGCGTCGCAAAGCGGGATGCACCAGTTGGAGTACTGCTCGTGATTGGTGCCGGGCTGGTTTTGGATGCGGACGTCTCCAACCATATCCACCAGGTTCGTGCAGGTCATGGCGGATGGGGTGGAGGCGACAAAGCGCGTGAGCCCCACCAGTAGCGAGTCGACGTCGCCGTACTGCCCCAAGTCCTTGTCTAGGAAGTTGACCTTGGCAAGCGGGGTGCCCTCGAATGCGCCCTCGGCCTGCACGGCGGCAAGGACCTGGGAGATCCACACGGCATCGTTGGCGTTGAGCTCCTCCAGCGTCTCGTGCACGAGGCCGAGTTTGTGGCGCAGCTCGTTGTGTGCGCCCTGGATGTAGCCGGCGGTTGGCGGCAGGTCGTGCGTGCCCACCGCGGTCAGCGACAGGTTGCGGTACTGATCCGAGGGCAGCGGCGCGCCGTTCCACGGGGTGGACTCGAACCACAACACGGTGGTGCCGAGGATGCCCTTGTCACGCAGCACGTCTTGGACCCACGGTTCGAAGGTGCCCAGGTCTTCGCCCACAACAACGGCGCCGGCGCGCTGCGCTTCGAGCGCGAGGATGCCCACCATGGCTTCGTAGTCGTAGTTCATGTAGGCGCCGTCGGCGGGGGTGTCCATGCGGGGGATCCAAAACAGGCGGAATAGGCCAAGCACGTGGTCGACGCGGATCCCGCCGGAGTGGCGCAGCACGGTGCGCAGCAGGTCGCGCCAGGGTTCGTAGCCAGCTTCGGCGAGCGCCTGGGGGTTCCACGGCGGCTGGGACCAGTCTTGGCCGAGTTGTGAGTATTGGTCTGGTGGGGCGCCTACGGAGGCGTCGGCAACCAGAACGTCTGCAAGGGTGTTCGCGTCGGCGCCGTCGGGGTGGATACCCACCGCCAGGTCGGTCATGATGCCGAGACGCATGCCGGCGGCGATGGCGCGCTCTTGCGCGATGCGGCGTTGCTCATCCGCAATGAACTGCAGCCACATGTAGAAGCGGGTGGTTTCGCCGAGGTATTCCGCGCCGTCGTGGCGTGCGTTGGCGGTGGTGACGGCCTGTTGCGCGCACCAGTGGGCGAATTCGGCGAGCCCTTCGCCTTCATCAAGCATGAACAGTTCGAAATCGTGGGTGCGTTTCGGGTCCTGCTCAGCCATGTAGAACAGTTCGCGCAGCACTTGCAGTTTGGTGCCGAAGACTTCGTTGCGTTGCAGCGGTTCGGCTGAGCGGTTCATGGCTTTAAGCGGTTGGGCCATTTTGCTTATCGACGCCAACGTTTCCCCATCCAACCGCCCATACTCCGGCACAGCCTCCACGGAGATATAGATGGGGTTAACAAAGCGCCGCGAGGTGGGCAGGTACGGCGAGTCCTCCACCGGCGGCACGGGTTGCGCGGCGTGGACGGGGTTGATCAGCAGGTAGTCTGCGCCTTCGGCGGCGACGACCTCAGCTAGGCGCGCGAGGTCTTCGAAGTCGCCCACGCCCCAGGACTGCTCGGAGCGTACGGAGTAGAGCTGCGCCATGACACCCCACACGGGGTCCTGGATGCAGGATTCGTTGGTGGACAGCGTGCGTGGGGTGATGATCAGCGTGCAGCTGTCGGTGAAGTTGTCGGATTCCAGGTGCAGTTCGTGCCAGCCCACGGGCAGGTCGCCGGGGATGTGGAAGGTGGCTTCGCCCCACACGATGCCGTCGGCGCCGGTGACAGGTTGAGACCAGTTTTCGTCCTGGTAGGCGTCGCGCGAGGTGCCGTCTTCGAGCCGGATCCAGCAGTGCGCCGGATGCCCGTCGTGCACGTGCACGTTGAAGTGGCGTTCCTCGCCTTCCGGTGCCACCACGGTTGGCGGCAGGGGGCGTGTCGCCAGCTCAAGGTGGCGTGCGTCCAGGTGGAGTTGGAGTTGTTCGTTCGTCGGATCGTCGTCAAGCGGGAGCCCCAAAGCGCGCAACAGCTTGATAAAAGACTGCCTCGGGGGTGTGGTCACCTCCCCGTTGGAGTCGCGGTAGGTGGTGCCGAAGCCGTAGGCCGCGGCGAGTTCGAGCAGCAAATCCCCGTTCATCACAAACAGTAATTCTGCCACAGCACACGCTAAAGTGGCCCCCATGCCGTCGAACACGTACACAACAGAGCTTGGATTCCACCTGGACGAGAAGGAAACGTGCATCCGCCGTCTGGCAACGATGTGCACGGAGCAGCCGCATTTGGTGCTGTTTTCCCGTCCTCGTAATTATGAGTGGGTGTCGGTGACCGCCGCGGACTTCTGGGAAGAGGTCTATGACGTGGCGAAGGGCCTGATCGCGGCTGGTATTGAGCCGGGGGATCGTGTGGCTATCTTGTCGTCGACGCGCTACGAGTGGGCGCTGTTGGATTTTGCGATTTGGGCGGCGGGTGCTGCGTCTGTGCCGATTTACCCGACGAGTTCCACGCCGCAGATTCAGTGGATTTTGGAGAACTCGGGGGCGCGGATCGCGTTTTGTGAGACGCGTGATCACACCGAGCTGATGACCCCGTTTTTGCCGGATGGTGTGTACAAGGACTCCAAGTTGGAGCGTTTGTATGAGTTCAACTCCGCAGGTGTGGAGACCATCAAGTTTGAGGGCCGCACGGTGGACTCCTCGCTTGTAGACGCGCGCTGGCAAGCCCTCACCCACGACGACCTGGCGTCCATCGTGTACACCTCGGGCACCACGGGACGCCCGAAAGGTGTGGCCATTACGCACGGCAACTGGGCGCACCAGTGCTGGGCGCTTCTGGAAAATGAGATTGGCAAGGTGTCGTACCCTGGCCAGCGCATGGTGACGTTCTTGCCGCTGGCGCACGTGTTGGCGCGTGCGGTGTCTACGGCGTGGACGATTTCGGGGGCGACGCAGACGCACTGGTCTGACACCTCCACGTTGACGGTGGAGCTGCAGCGCGTGCGCCCGAACCTGGTGGTGGGTGTGCCGCGCGTGTTTGAGAAGGTGCGCGAGGGCGCCTACCACAAGGCCGCCGACGGCTCGGCGGTGGGCAAGCGCATCTTCCTAGAGGCGGAGAAGGCGGCGATTGAATACTCGAAGGCGTTGGATACGCCGGAGGGGCCGTCGCGAATGCAAAAGGCCAAGGCCAAGGTGTACGAGAAGCTGGTGTACGGCAAGATCAAGGAAGCCATGGGTGGCTCGGTCTGGTACGCCATTACGGGTGGTTCGGCGATGAGCGCGGATCTGTCGCACTTCTTCCGCGGCATGGGCGTGCCTATTTATGAGGGCTACGGGCTGACCGAGACGTGCGCGGCGTGCTGCGTGAACAACGCGGACGCGAACAAGATCGGCACCGTGGGCCGCCCGGTCAATGGATATTCGGTGCGTATCAATGATGACGGTGAGATCGAGTTCCAGGGCCCCGGCGTGTTCTCCTACTACTGGCAGAACCCGGAGGCCACCGAAGAGGCGATTACGGACGGCTGGTTCAACACTGGGGATCTGGGTGAGGTTGATGAGGACGGGTTTGTCTCCATCACGGGCCGCAAGAAAGACCTGATTGTTACCGCCGGCGGCAAGAACGTCTCCCCGGCGCCGCTGGAGGAGATCATCCGCCAGCACCCGCTGATTTCCAACGCACTGCTGGTGGGCGACGGCAAGCCGTTCATCGGCGTCCTTGTCACCCTGGATGAGGAAGAGCTGAAGCGCTGGAAGGCTAACCGCAACATTCCGGCGAACCGGAAGTTGTCGGATTTGGCGCAGGACCCGGCGTTGCGTGCTGAGGTGCAGGATGCGATCAACATGGCCAATGCGACGGTGTCGCGGGCTGAGGCGGTGAAGAAGTTCCGCATCCTGGATCGTGACCTCTCGGAGCAAAATGATGAGATGACGCCGACGATGAAGGTGAAGCGCAACGTGGTGTTCCAGCGTTTCCAGGAGGATATTGACAAGCTGTATCAGCGTTAGCGGCGCGCCTTAACGCGGCGGCGCGTGAAGTGGAATAGCATCGCTGACTGTTACTGTCACGTGTTTGTTTCCTGGGAGGCTTGCGATGCACAAATCGGCCGCTGTGCTGCGCCATCGTGAGTTGACTCAGGAGATTTACAACATTGGCGATGAGGTTGCTGAGTACGCTGAGCACATCGCCGAGGCCATCGCTGACTATGACGGTGAGCTAGCAGATGACTGCCTGGCGGAGTTCTGCGAGATTGTGGACGATGCCCGCCAGGACGCCCGCCGTATCGTCGGCGAGCTGATCGGGCTGCGCCAGGCGCTGACGTCCGGGATGCGCGCCGGGCACCTGTCTGCCAGTGCGGAGCCGGAGGAGCGGATCCCGGAGCCTGAGCTTCTCGACGCTGCGGGCCTGGACGACCTCTTCCCACTCGAGGTGCCGTATTCGGTGCAGATGATGCAGGACGCCTTGACGGGTCGCACTGATTTGGTGGTGCAGCACCTTGAAGAGGTTGTGGCGTTTGTGCTTGAGCAGACGGACATGGTGGCGCGTGAGTTGGGTGCGGTGAGCTTGCCGCATCTGTATGCGCGTGCTGGTGCGCTGGTGGAGGCGGCCGTGGACGGCTGGATTGAGACCGTGTTTGAGGATCATCCGGCGTTTGCTCGGACGATGCGGGGGACGAATCCGCCGGAGTTTTTGGAGGAGCGCGCGCGTATCGACGCTATCGTGGCCCGCGTCGCCGCCAAACGCCGCCGACGCGGCGCTTAAGGATTGATCGGGTACTTCAGGTACGCTTACGCCTCATGCCCTGGCGCGTGAAGGCATGGATTGGCGGATCCGTGCGCTTCGCCGCCGGGGCGTTTTGTGTGTGTTTCGGGGTTAGGTAGCAGAATGTCTCGCATGGATGCTTTTGGCGTGTATGTGCATGTCCCGTTTTGTGAGAGTCGTTGCGGGTATTGCGATTTCAATACGTATACCCCGAGCGAGGTGGAGACTTCGCACGCAACGTATTTGGATGCGTTGGAGCGTGAGCTGGAGTTAGCGGCGGCGCAGGTGCAGCGATCCGCGGACACGGTGTTTATTGGCGGTGGCACGCCGAGTGTCCTTGGCGCGGATGGCTTGGGTCGTATCCTCAATGCAGTCCGTAATACCTTTGGCATTAGCGAAGGCGCGGAGATCACCACGGAGTCCAACCCAGAGTCCACGAGCCCGCAGTACTTCGAGGGGCTGCTGGGTCATGGTTTTACGCGCGTGTCGTTGGGGATGCAGTCGGCGTCCACGCCGGTGCTGAAGGTGCTGGATCGTCGTCACACGCCGGGGCGCGCGGTCGCGGCTGCCAAAGAGGCCCACAACGCAGGCTTCCAGCACATCAACCTGGACATGATCTACGGCACCCCGACGGAGACGGACGACGATGTGCGCGCAACCCTCGACGCCATTTTGGAAACGCCGGTGGATCACGTCAGCGCCTACTCCCTGATTGTGGAGGATGGTACGGCGATGCATCGCAAAGTCCGCCGCGGCGAGCTGCCGGAGCCGCAGGAGGATGTCTACGCGCGCAGATACGAGATGATCGCCGAGACCCTCGAAGCCCAGGGGTTTGACTGGTACGAGGTCTCCAACTGGGCCAAGCCGGGCGGCCAGTGCCGCCACAACCTGCTCTATTGGCGCGGCGGCGCGTGGTGGGGTGCGGGCCCGGGCGCGCATTCCACGATCTACCCGCGCCGCTTTTATAACGTGAAGCGGCCCGAGCGCTACGCCGACATCCTCGCCGCAGGCCAGCTGCCGATTGCTGAAGAAGAACAGCTCACCGAAGAGATCCGCCGTTTTGAGGCCGTCATGTTGGGGTTGCGCCTGAAGGAGGGGATTGACGCTGGGTTGGTTGACGTGGGCGTCGATAAGCATGAAAAGCTCGGGCTGCTCACCGTGGGCGAGCGCATTGCGGTCACGGACAAGGGCAGGCTGCTTGTGGACGGCATCGTGACAGACCTCCTCGCCCACGAGTAACATCGACGGCTATGAGTGCGGCGGATGTGAGACGGCGGGCGGTGCTGCGGGCAATCGTCGCTGATTACATCGCCAGCCAGGAACCTGTGGGGTCGAAGGCGCTTGTAGAGCGCCACGGGCTGGGGGTGAGCTCGGCGACGATCCGCAACGACATGAGTGTGCTGGAATCCCAGGGCTTCATCGAGCAAACACACGCGTCGTCTGGGCGGATCCCCACGGAGGCGGGCTACCGGGCGTTTGTAGACGCGTTGCACGACGTCAAGCCGCTGTCCGTCGCCGAGCGGCACGCGATTATGCAGTTTCTTGATGGCGGTGTGGACTTAGAAGACGTCCTGCGCCGCTCCGTGACGCTGCTTGCGCAACTGACCAACCAGGCGGCCGTGGTGCAGCTGCCCACGCTGACGGTCTCACGCGTGAAGCACTGCGAGGTGGTGGCGCTTGCGCCGATGCGGCTTCTGCTTGTGCTGATCACGGACACGGGACGTGTGGACCAGCGCAACGTGGAGCTGGAACACCCGATTGATGATGACGCGGTGCGGTTGCTGCGCGAACACCTCAACACCGTGCTCGTGGGCAAAACCCTGTGCGAAGCCGCCGACGCCATCGCCGATCTGCCAAACGCGGCGCCGATGCACCTGCAGCCGGCGGCGCGCCGGGCTACCGAGGTGCTCATAGACACGCTGGTAGACACCACGCCGGACCGCCTGCTGATCGCTGGCGCCGGCAACCTCACCCTGCACGGGCCGGGGGATCTGCGCAGCGTGATCGCCGCCTTGGAGGAGCAGGTGGTGGTGCTGAAGCTGTTGGCGAGCGCTCAGGAGCTGGAGCACGTGTCTGTGCGCATCGGGCGCGAGAACGAGGACGTGGAATTATCCCGCGCCAGTGTTGTTACAACTGCATATGGGGCTGGCCATGAGGCACTTGGTGGTTTAGGGGTTGTCGGTCCCACGCACATGGACTACCCCGGTACCATTCAGAAGGTTGCAACGGTGGCCAGCTATATCAGCCGCATCCTGCGCGGCGAATAGAAAGGAACGTTTTGGCTCGGGATTACTACGGCATCCTCGGCGTGGACCGGGAAGCCACCGAACAGGAAATTAAAAAGGCGTATCGCAAACTTGCGCGTAAGTACCACCCGGATGTGAATCCGTCGGATGAGGCGCAGGAGAAGTTTGCGGAGATCTCGCTTGCGCAAGAGGTGCTGCTGGATCCGCAGAAGCGCTCCATTGTGGATCGTGGTGGGGATCCGATGGAAGCAGGCGGCGGCATGGGCGGCGGCGCCGGCTTCGGTGGCGGCCTGGGCGATATTTTTGAGGCGTTTTTCGGCGGCGGCGCCGGTGGGGCGCGCCAGCCGCGTTCGCGTGTGCAGCCGGGCGCAGATGCGTTGCTGCGGACCTCCATCACCTTGCAGGAGGCCTACACGGGTGTGAAGCAGGAGGTCAGCGTGGATACAGCCGTGGTGTGCGAGAAGTGCCACGGTACGGGCTCGGAATCCCAGTCGAAGCCGGTGATGTGTGATCACTGCCATGGCATGGGCGCAGTGCAAGAGATGCAGCAGTCCTTCCTGGGCAATGTGATGACTACGCGTGATTGCCCGAAGTGCCGC
This sequence comes from Corynebacterium riegelii, assembly GCF_016728505.1. Classification (GTDB taxonomy): domain Bacteria; phylum Actinomycetota; class Actinomycetes; order Mycobacteriales; family Mycobacteriaceae; genus Corynebacterium; species Corynebacterium riegelii. The sequence goes on along the minus strand of NZ_CP068159.1, from coordinate 12,775 downwards.
GGCTACGGCGAGATTATCAAGGACCCGTGCGGCCAGTGCGCCGGCGATGGCCGCGTGCGCGCAACCCGTGATCTGACGGTGAACATCCCGGCGGGCATTGCTAACGGCATGCGTATCCGCATGGCAAGCCAGGGTGAGGTCGGCCACGGCGGCGGGCCCGCAGGTGATCTGTATGTAGAGGTGCACACGGAGCCGCACCCGTACTTTGTTCGCGACGGCAACGATCTGCTGCTGCAGCTCAACGTGCCCATGGTGGATGCGGCGCTTGGCACGGAGATCACGGTGGACAACCTGGCTGGCGGCCAGACTGTCATCGAGGTGCCTGCGGGCACACAGCCGGGCGAGACTGTGCGCCTGGATGGTGAGGGCATGCCGCTGCTTCGCACCGACCGCTTCGGTGACCTGGTCGCGCACGTGCAGGTCGTCGTGCCTACGGACTTGTCGTCCGCGGAGCGTGAGGCGTTGACCAAGCTGCGGGACGCTCGCAGTGACAGTGCCGAAGTCCACACCGAGTCCGACACCGCCCATGAGGGGTTCTTCGGCCGGATGCGTGATAGGTTCCGCCGCTAGTGTCGCTGCCATTTTTCGTCTGTGATGACCCGCGCGCGGGCGTGCTCGTTGGCCCGGAGGCCCAGCACGCCCACGTGAAGCGCATTGCGGTTGGGGAGCAGATCATGCTTACAGACGGCAACGGCCTGACCACCACCGTCACCGTCACCCACACCGCCAAGAATGAACTCCGCGGCGACGTGGTTGCCCAACACGTGGTGGAAGCGCCGTCGCCGCGGGTGACGGTGGTGCAGGCGATCCCGAAGTCGGAGCGCTCCGAGCTGGCCGTTGACCTGGCTGTGCAGGCGGGCGCGGATGCGATCATCCCGTGGATCAGCCACCGCACGATCGCCCGCTGGCCGGAAAACAAGCAGGCGAAGATGGTGGAGAAGTGGCAAAACCAGGCCCTGGCCAGCGCCAAACAGGCGCGTCGGGCGTGGGTGCCGCAGGTGGCTGCGCCGGTGTCGTCGGGGTGGCTGGGTGGCGTCGATAAGCAAAAGCTCATTCTGCATGAGGATGCGACCACGTCGATCAGGGATGTGGAGCTTGCCGATGACATCTACCTGGTTGTCGGGCCCGAGGGCGGCATCGGGGCAGATGAGCTGGAGCTGATCGGCGGCACGCCCGTGAAACTAGGGCCCGAGGTGCTTCGGACGGCAAGTGCGGCGTTTGCGGGGCTCTGTGCGATCGGAACCTTGACAAAGCGCTGGTAGTCTGAAGCGCATTATGGAAGAACTGCTCACCCGAAAAATCGAGCTGGATTCCGCCTACGCGCAATCCGTCCTTGGGGTCAACGATGAAAACGTCCGCGTACTCAGCCAACATTTGGGCGTGGACGTGCACGCGCGCGGCACGACGGTGACGCTGCGCGGCGAGGCACACCGTGTCGGCCACGCCCTGCGCGCGCTGGATGAGCTGGAGTCGATGGCGCGCCGCGGAGTACCCGTGACTGCCGATACCGTGGTGCACGCCGTGCGGATCATGGAAAATGAGGCGCCGGAGTCCGTCGCCGAGATCCTGGGCGCGGAGATTGTGGCGCGCAAGGGCAAGGTGATTCGTCCGAAGACGGCGGGGCAGCGTCGTTACGTGGATGCGATTGACGCGAACACGATCACGTTCGGCATCGGCCCGGCCGGTTCCGGCAAGACGTACCTGGCGGTGGCGAAAGCCGTGCAGGCGCTGCAGAACAAAGAGGTCAAACGCATCATCCTGACCCGCCCAGCCGTGGAAGCGGGCGAGAAGCTGGGCTTTTTGCCCGGCACGCTCAGCGACAAGATCGACCCGTACCTGCGGCCCTTGTATGACGCGCTGCGCGACATGCTGGACCCGGAGATGATTCCGAAACTGATTGAGGCAGGCATCATCGAAGTCGCCCCGCTTGCCTACATGCGAGGCCGCACGCTGTCAGACGCCTTTGTGATCCTGGATGAGGCCCAAAACACCACCGGCGCGCAGATGAAAATGTTCCTGACGCGCCTTGGGTTCGGCTCGAAAATGGTGGTTACTGGCGACGTATCCCAGGTGGACCTGCCGCGCGGCACCGTCTCTGGCTTGCGCGTGGCGCGTCGCATCCTGGGCGACATTGAAGGCATTGAATTTATGGAGCTGCGCGCCGAAGACGTGGTGCGCCACCACCTGATCTCGCGCATTGTTGCGGCCTATGACCGCCATGATGCGCAAAACGCGGCGCGCTACGAAAAGCGCCAGCGAGAAATTGAGCGCGAACGTGAGCTGGAGGCAGGCCAATGAGTATTGAGGTGCTAAACGAGTCGGGTGAAGCCGACGTCAACGAGGAAATGCTGGTGGACGTCTGCTCGTTCGCTTTGCGTGCGATGGACGTCCACCCCGATACCGAGGCGACCATCACGCTTGTAGACGAAGCGACCATGGCCGACCTCCACGTCCGCTGGATGGACCTCGAAGGCCCCACCGACGTGATGAGTTTCCCCATGGATGAGTTGACGCCGGGCGGTGGGCGCCCAGACGCATCGCCGTTTGGTGCGGCCATGCTTGGAGACATCATCTTGTGCCCCGCCTTCGACCGCAAACAAGCCGACATGGCCGGCCACGACCTAGCGCATGAGCTTGCGCTGCTCACCGTCCACGGGGTGCTGCACCTGCTTGGCTACGACCACGTTGCCCCGGACGACGAGCACGAGATGTTCGCCCTGCAAAACGAGATCCTGTCGGATTGGTACGACTCGCTGCACACCCGTGGCGTGGCCTACCAGGACAAGCCGTCGGGTGAGCATGCGTTTCCGTCGGCGGCGGACCGCGAGGAGCTGGATCGCCGCATGCGCGCGGCCGGCGAGCAGGCAGGGGAGCGTTAAGTGCCACTCACACTTGCATATGCGGTGACGACGCTGATCGCACTGCTGCTCTCCGGCCTGCTTGGTTCAGTGGAGTCGGCGCTGGCGCCGATTTCGCGCGCCCGCGTTGAGGGCATGGTCAAAGACGAGGTGCGTGGCGCCGGCGCGTTGCTGCGCGTGGTGGATAACCGCGCAAGCCACGTTAATACGCTGGTGATGCTTCGCACCGTGTTGGATGTGGTGGCGGCGGTGTTTGCCGCGATGCTTGCCATGGACCTGATCGCCTCCGATGTGTGGGCGATTACCGCGGCGGTGGCCGCTGTGACGTTGCTGCAGTTCGGCATCATCGGCGTGTTCGCGCGCACGGCGGGCAAACGCAACCCGTATTCCATCAGCTTGCGCGCCGCGCAGTGGCTGGTGGCGTTCCACACCATCCTCGGCCCGCTGTCGGGGTTGCTGATCAAACTGGGCAACGTGTTCCACCCGGGTGAGGATTTCCGCGACGGCCCGTACTCCACCGAGGTGGAGCTGCGCGAGATGGTGGATATTGCCCAGGAGCAGGGCGTGGTGGAAACCACCGAGGGCCGCATGATTCAGAATATTTTTGACCTCGCCTCCACCCACGCCCGCCAGGTGATGGTGCCGCGCCCGGAGATGATCTGGATCGAGGAGGACAAGACGGCAGCCCAGGCCACGCGCCTGATGGTGCGTTCCGGCCACTCGCGCGTGCCCGTGATCGGCAAGGACGTCGATGACATTGTCGGCGTTGCCTACCTCAAGGACATGTTTGGTGATGACGGCCGCCCCATCGACCGCGAAACCGCCATCACCAACGTGGTGCGCGAGCCGCTGTTCGTCCCCGACTCCAAGCCGTTGGACGTGTTGCTGAAGCAGATGCAGCAGCAAAATACGCACATCGCGATTGTTGTGGACGAGTACGGTGGCGTCGCTGGCCTGCTCACCATGGAGGACCTGTTGGAGGAGATCGTCGGCGAGATCACCGACGAGTACGACGAAGACGAGGCCGCCCCCATCGAGCACCTCGACATGGATTCGGACACCCGTCTGCTGCGCGTCCAGGCCCGCCTGCCGCTGGATGACCTCATCGACCACCTCGCCGACCACCTGGACTACGAGCTCACGTACGGCGACGAGGTGCTCGATTCCGTCGATACCGTTGCCGGGTTGTTGTCCTATGAGTTGGGGCGTGTGCCGTTGCCGGGGTCGTCGATAAGCATGGATGGCCTGACGTACACCGCGGAAGGCGGCCGTGACCGCCGAGGCCGCATCAAGACCCGTTCTGTTTTAGTTAGTGTTCCCGCGAGCGCGGGGGAGGAGTTTTCCGAGTGAATATTTTGTCGATCCAGTCGGCGGTGGCCTACGGGCACGTGGGCAATTCGGCGGCGGTGTTCCCGCTGCAGCGCATCGGGCATGAGGTGTGGCCGGTGCACACGGTCAACTTCTCCAACCACACCGGCTACGGCGCGTGGAAGGGCCCGGTGTTGCCGGCGGATGATGTTGCCGCGGTGATTGCGGGTGTTGAGGAGCGTGGGGCTTTCCCGCTTGTCGACGCCATCCTGACCGGCTACCAAGGCGCCCCCACCATCGCGGACGTGATCATCGATACCGTGGCCCGCGTCAAGGAAGCTAATCCGAAGGCGATCTATGCGTGCGACCCGGTGATGGGCAACGCGAAATCCGGCTGCCACGTGGCTGATGAGATCCCGCCGATGCTGCGCTCGAAGGTGGTGCCGGTTGCGGACATCATTTTCCCGAACCAGTTCGAGCTGGGCTATCTCACGGAGCGCGACGTGACGGATCTGGACTCCACGCTTGCCGCTGTGGAGGCGGCGCGCGACATGGGCCCGAAGACGGTTGTGGTGACGTCGGTGGAGCGCCCCGAGACCGCCGAGCTGGACGTGATGGAGATGCTGGTGACTAACAGCGAGGGCACGTGGATGGTGCAGACCCCGCGCCTGCCCATGAAACGCAACGGCTCTGGCGACGTCACCGCCGCCCTGTTTACCGGCCACCTGCTGAACTCGGCTGATCCGGCGGACGCGCTGGCAAAAACCGCCTCGTCGGTCTACGACATGTTGCGTCTGACCTTCGAGGCGGATTCCCGCGAGCTCAAACTGGTTGAGTCGCAGGAGTTTTTTGCGCATCCGGCGATGCAGTTTGGCGTCGAAAAGCTGTAGCTCTTAGAACGCCGAACGCGGTGCGCCGATGCCCGGGTCGATGCGCGGTGGGTCGCCGGCGCCGGGGCGGATGTCGATGTCGAAAATCTCCGTAGGCAAGTAGACCGTGGCGCACGAGTTCGGGATGTCCACCACGCCGGAGAAACGGCCTTCGATCGGCGCGGCGCCCAACAGCAGGTAGGCCTGCTCCGGCGACCAGCCGAACGTGGTCAGGTAATCGATGGCGTGCAGGCAGGCGCGCTGGTACGCAAGCTGCGAATCCAGGTAGCGCTGCTCACCCTCAAGCGTCACCGACGTGCCGGAGAACGCCAGCCACTGGCTGTAGCGCGGCTCCACGTTGCCGGGCATGAAGATGGCGTTCTCGCTGACGTTGTACTTGGCCATGCCGTCTTTGATGATGTCAACGTGCAGGTCAATGAAGCCGCCCATCTCGATGCCGCCGCAGAACGTGATCTCGCCGTCGCCCTGGGAGAAGTGCAGGTCGCCGACGGAGAAGTTCGCGCCGTCCACATACACGGGGTAGAACACGCGGGTGCCCTTGGACAGGTTCTTGATGTCCTGGTTGCCGCCGTTTTCGCGCGGCGGGGCGGTACGTGCGCCTTCGGCGGCGACGCGGTCGAACTCAGCGCCTTCCAGCGAACCCAGCACGGCACCGTTCGGCTCCGGCGGCAGCGCCAACGGCGGTACGCGCTCCGGGTCGGTGGCAATGAGCGCGGCTTCGCGCTGGTTCCACTTGCCCAGAAGCTCGTGCGACGGCGCGGTGCCCATCAGACCCGGGTGGATGATGCCGGTGAAGCTCACGCCCGGGATGTGGCGCGAGGTTGCGGTTTGGCCCTTGAAGTCCCAGACGGCCTTGTAGGCGTCTGGGAACTGGTCGGTGAGGAAGCTGCCGCCGTTTTTCTTGGCAAAGATGCCGGTGTAGCCCCAGCCTTGGCCGGCCAGCGGGCCTTCCTCCTGCGGGATCGGGCCGACATCCAGGATGTCCACCACGAGCAGGTCGCCGGGCTTGGCGCCTTCGATGCGGAATGGGCCGGAGAGGGTGTGGACGGTGTTGAGTGGGGCGTCGCGAATATCGTCGGCGCTGTCGTCGTTTTTGATGAAGCCGTCGAACCATTCGCGGCAGTCAACGCGGAATGAGTCGCCGGGCTTTACCGTGACCGCCGGCGGGATGTCTGGGTGCCAGCGGTTGTGGCCGAGTGTTTCTTGCTCGGTGAATGGCTTGGTTGAGTCGAGGGGAAACAGGTTGGTTGGCATGGGGTGATCCTCCTCAGGGTTTGGGTAGTTTTGCGTGTTGGGGGTTGCGCGTGACGGGCGTTGCGCGTTTGTTGCCTGCGCTTGGCAGGCTGTTGACTACGGCTGGCTCGTATGCGCTCTTCTGTGTTGCTTCGACGGCGCGTGCTTTGGCTCCGTCGACACGTCGTACGGAAACGGCGCTGATCATCCGGTTGGCTACGTCGCCGCAGTTGGGGCATTCGCGGGTGCGTTGCTCGCTGGACATGGGTAGCTGCTGCTCGGATATGTGACCAGCGCCGCATTTGAATTCGTAGATGGGCAATGCCTCTCCCTTCGCAGTTTGTGGTTGCAATCACAGAAGTACCCCCACTCTAGCGATTGTTAGGATTTTCGCCGTGAATATCGTTTCCTTGCAGTCTCACGTGGCCTACGGGCATGTGGGAAATTCGGCGGCTACCTTTGCTATGCAGCGCTTAGGCCATGAGGTCTGGCCGGTGTACACGGTGAATTTTTCCAACCATACGGAGTACCCCGATTGGGGTGGGCCGGTGATGGACCCGGCTCAGGTCAAAGATGTGCTGGACGGGTTTAGTTTTGCGTTTGACCAGGTTGATCTGGTGGTCACTGGCTACCTGGGTTCGCCGGAGCTTGCGGAGGTGGTGCGCGAGACCGTGACGCGTATCAAGGCGGCGAATCCGCGGGCGCGCTATATCTGTGATCCGGTGATTGGTAATGAGGAGGTTGGTTCTTTTGTCAGCCCGGAGATGCCGGATGTGTTTCGTGAGGTGCTGATTCCGCTGGCTGATGCGATTACCCCGAATGAGTGGGAGCTGAACCTGCTCGGGGTGGATCTGCCGTCGCGCGCGTTGATTACCTCGGTGGGTTCGGATCCTTTGCGCATGATCGATGTGTCGCCGGAGGGCACTTTTTGCTTATCGACGCCACGTTTAGGCGGCAACGTCGTCGGCGCCGGAGACCTCGCCACCGCACTCTACGCGGCAATGTTTGATGAGCCAGCCCGCGACAGGCTGGGTCATTTGGGGGCGACGATGTTTGATTTTGTCAACGAGGTCCGCACGCGCAATCTGCCGGAACTGCCGCTGATTGAGTGCCAGGAGCTGCTCGTCCGGCCGCGCTCCTCCTTTGATGTGGTGGAGGTTGAGTACCCTTAGGCGTTATGCATGATTTCACTTCCGCACCTGAGGGCTTCCGCTCTGGTTTTGTTGCTTTCGTGGGCCGTCCGAATACGGGTAAGTCCACGCTGACCAATGCGTTGGTGGGGGAGAAGATTGCGATTATGGCGGATCAGCCGGAGACAACGCGTCACCCGATCCGCGGCATTGTCAATCGCGATGACGCCCAGGTGATCGTGGTGGACACCCCGGGTATTCACCGCCCGCGCACGCTTTTGGGTGAGCGTTTGAATGACGTGGTGCGCGACACGTACGCGGACGTGGACGTGATCGGCTTTACGGTGCCGGCGGATGAGAAGCTCGGACCCGGCGACCGCTTCATTTATGAGCAGATCCGTGAGATCAGCCCGAAGGCGCCGGTGGTTGGCATTGTGACCAAGCTGGACAAGACGTCCAAGGACGCGGTGGGCGAGCGCCTCATTGAGCTGCATGAGATGCTAGGGCCGGATTCGGAGGTTGTGCCGGTGTCCGCCACCGAGCAGGTGCAGCTGGATGTGCTTTTGAACGTCCTGGTCTCTCAACTCCCCGAAGGCCCCCGCTTCTACCCCCAGGACCACGTGACCGATGAGGACATGGAAACGCGCATCGCGGAGCTGATCCGTGAAGAGGCGCTCAAAGGTCTTCGCGAGGAACTGCCGCACTCCGTTGCCGTACAAGTAGATGAGATGGTGCCGGACCCGGACAACCCGGAGCGCACCATGATCTACGCCGTGGTCTACCTAGAGCGCCCCGGCCAGAAGCGCATCCTGGAGGGCCCGGACGGGCGCCGCTTGTCCGGCATTACGCACCGCGCGCGACGCCAGATCATGGACCTGACCGGCACCAACGTCTACCTGGACCTGCGCATGAAGGTGCTGAAGAACTGGCAGTCGGACCCGAAAGCCCTCGGACGGCTGGGCTTTTAGGTGGCTTTTAACTCCTGGCGCGATCGCGCCTACATCATCCGCACCTACGACTTCGGCGAGGCGGACCGCGTCATCGTCCTGCTCACCGAACACCACGGCCTGGTGCGTGGCGTGGCCAAGGGGGTGCGCAAGTCCAAGTCCCGCTTCGGCTCGCGCCTGCAGCCGTTTGTGGAGGTAGACGTGCAGGTCTACCCCGGACGCAAAACCAATGCGCTTGCCACCATCACCGGCGCGGACACCGTGACCTACTACGGCCACCAAATCACCGACAACTTTGACCGCTACACCGCCGCCTGCGCGATCATGGAAACCGCAGAAAAGCTGGCTTATGAGGAGGCGGATCCGGGGTTGTTTGGGTTGGTGGGGGCTGCGTTGGGGCGTCTACAAGCAAACGAAGCTCCGACAATGGTGTTAGATGCCTTCATCCTCCAAGCCACAGACCATGCCGGCTGGGGAGTCACCCTGTTCAACTGCGCCAACTGCCAGGCGCCCGGCCCGCACCGCGCGTTCAACCCCGCAGTAGGCGGCGCCGTGTGCACCAACTGCCGCCCGTCCGGATCCGCCGACGTGGACCCGGAAGTCCTCCACACCATGTGGCTGCTGCAACACAACCACCCCGCCGGCCCCGAGCACGCCGCCGCCGCGCACCGCCTGACCGCCGCCCACCTGAACTATCACCTAGAAACCGGGCTGAAGTCACTGCGCGTGATGGAGCAGGCATAATCAAACGCATGACACCGCAACCTCCCGCGATTGACCCAAAGTTCATCCCACGCCACATTGCGCTGGTCATGGACGGCAACGGCCGCTGGGCCCAGGAACGTGGCCTGCCGCGCACGGAGGGACACAGGCGCGGGGAGGCGGTGCTTATGGACTGTGTGGATGCCTGCATCGCCATGGGCGTCGACTGGCTGTCCGCCTATGCCTTTTCGACGGAGAATTGGCGCCGCTCCGCCTCCGAAGTGCGTTTTCTGATGGGTTTTTCGCGCGACGTGCTGCGTCGCCAACGTGATGAGCTGCATGAGAAAAACGTGCGCATCGTGTGGGCGGGCCGCCGTCCGCGCTTGTGGCGTTCCGTGCTGCGTGAGCTGGAGGAAGCCGAAGCGCTGACGAAGGACAACACCGGGCTCACGCTCGCCATGTGTATTAATTACGGCGGCAGGGCCGAGATTATCGACGCCACACGTAACCTCATCCAAGCCGCCAACGAAGGCAACATCCGCCCCGGCGACATCAACGAGGACACGCTGTCCCAATACCTGTACCGCCCCGACATGCCGGACGTGGACCTGTTTCTGCGCCCGAGCGGGGAGAAGCGCACGTCGAACTTCCTTTTGTGGCAGTCGGCGTACGCGGAGATGGTCTACCAGGACACGCTGTTTCCGGACTTTACGCCGCAGCACATGTACGACGCCGTGCTGGAGTACGCCAAGCGCGACCGCCGCTTCGGCGGCGCGGTAGATAAGTTCGCGAAACCCTAGCGAAACCCCAGCGCGCCGGGCGCGGTTTGGCGCCGCTACGGGCCAGCAGTTTTGGCGCCGCTACTGCCTCCCCGGCTCGGCCTGTGCCTCTTGTTCGGCTTGTGCTTCTTGTTCGGCTCGCGCGGCTTGGCAGGTGCGGCAGATGCCGTACACCTCGGCGTCGTGCGCCACGAGCTCGTAGCCGTAGCGCGACGCAACCGCCTCCGCCCAACGCTCCACCGGCCCGCCCTCAACTTCCTCACTGCGCCCGCACTTGGTGCACACGAGATGGTGATGGTGGTGCGGACTCACGCAGTGGCGGTACAGCGTTTCGCCCTCGGGGGTCTGCAACACGTCCACAATGTCCATCTCCGCCAACGACTGCAGCGTGCGATACACGGTGGTCAGGCCGACTTGTTCGCCGCGCTCTTCAAGCATCCCGTGGATTGTCCTGGCAGAGGAGAAGCGTTCAACCTCGCGCAGCATCTCCACGATGGCGGTGCGCTGTCGCGTCGAGCGGGGACCGATCTTGGGAATGGGCTGTTTGGCCATACCTACCACTATTAGCCCACCGCTAAGCTTTTTGCGGCCTCGGGGTTGACGGGGTGAGCCCCGGGGCCGCGATTGCCGCCACGCCAACCCCACCCGAATGCCCCCGCCCCGCAAGCCAGTGGATTGCGTCAACTACCCCCGGATGCGTCAACGAATAGACCACCTCACGCCCTTCACGACGCGACGCCACCACCCCCGCCGCCCTCAAAATCCGCAAATGCTGCGAAATCAAAGGCTGCGATTTACCCAAGGAGGTGACGAGGGTGTTGACGGCGCGGTCGCCGTCGGCAAGCAAAAGCACCAACTGCAACCGCAACCGCGAATCAAGCGCGCTGAGCAGTACAACAGTGCGCTCAAGCTCCCGCGGTGTCAGTTCCATGCCGGAATATTTTACTGCAAATGGACCAGTAAATGTTGCACATTTCCCCACACCATGCAGAGTTTGCTGGTCGCTTCGCTAGACTGATGCCGATAGTGTTCAGACGCAAAGAGGAGGCTCGGACCAAGTGCCCGCCAATACAATCGATACCGTAGTTAACCTGTGCAAGCGCCGCGGCCTTGTATACCCGGCCGGTGAAATCTACGGCGGCACCCGCTCTGCCTGGGACTACGGCCCGCTTGGCGTTGAGCTGAAGGAAAACATCAAGCGCCAGTGGTGGCGCCACATGGTGCAGTCCCGCCGCGACACGGTTGGCGTTGACACCTCCATCATCCTGCCGCGCCAGGTGTGGGTCGCATCCGGCCACGTCGAGGTGTTCACCGACCCGCTAGTGGAGTCGCTCTACACCAACAAACGCTACCGCGCCGACCACCTCATTGAGGCCTACGAGGAGAAGCACGGCCACCCGCCAGCAAACGGCCTGGCAGACATCAATGACCCGGAGACCGGCCAGCCCGGCAATTGGACCGAGCCGCGCGAATTCTCCGGCCTGATGAAGACGTACCTCGGCCCCGTCGATGACGAAGAGGGCCTGCACTACATGCGGCCCGAGACGGCTCAGGGTATTTTTGTGAACTTTAAGAACGTGATGACGTCGTCACGCATGAAGCCCCCGTTCGGAATTGCCAACATTGGTAAGTCCTTCCGCAACGAGATCACCCCGGGCAACTTCATCTTCCGAACCCGCGAGTTTGAGCAGATGGAGATGGAATTCTTTGTCAAGCCAGGTGAGGACGAGCAGTGGCACCAGTACTGGATTGACAACCGCCACCAGTGGTACATCGACCTGGGCATCAACCCGGATAATCTGCGCCTGTACGAGCACCCGCAGGAGAAGCTGTCGCACTACTCCAAGCGCACCGTGGATATTGAGTACGCGTACGGTTTCCAGGGCTCCAAGTGGGGCGAGCTGGAGGGCGTTGCCAACCGCACTGACTATGACCTGAAGACGCACTCCGAGGCTTCCGGTGAGGACCTGTCCTACTTCGACCAGGAGTCCGGCGAGCGCTGGATCCCGTACTGCATCGAGCCGGCGGCAGGCTTGGGTCGCGCCATGATGGCTTTTCTTATCGACGCCTACGATGAAGAAGAAGCCCCCAACGCTAAGGGAGGCACCGACACTCGTGTTGTGCTGCGCCTTGACCGCCGCCTCGCGCCGGTGAAGGTGGCCGTGTTGCCGCTGTCGAAGAAGCCGGAGCTTGCCGGGCCTGCCGGCGAGCTGGCGGACAAGCTGCGTCAGCACTGGAACGTGGACTACGACACCTCCGGTGCGATCGGCCGCCGCTACCGCCGCCAGGACGAGATTGGTACGCCGTTCTGCGTGACGTATGACTTTGAGTCGCTGGAGGACAACGCCGTGACCGTGCGCGAGCGCGACACCATGGAGCAGGAGCGCGTGCCGCTGGCAGAGCTCGAGGCATACCTGGCTGCGCGACTGATCGGCTGCTAATGCATTACGTCAGCTGGGATCGTACGGATCGGGACGCGCCGAAGCTGCTTGCAGAGGCAGGTCCTGAGGTACTCGGCGTGTTCACTGGTTCGCACGCCAATGTTGGCGGCGAAGTCTGGGAGTTGACCGTTGCGCCTGAGGCCGGGGCCAGCGCGGTGCGCGACGGTGTGGAAATCGTGCGTGCCGCCGACCCGCTGAAGCGCGGCGAAACCATCCGCGCCGAGGTTGAGGGGCGCGGCTACACGCTGGTCAGCGAGACCTCATCGAACTGGATCATCGACAACGCCGCCGGCGAGAAAGTCGCGCAGTTTACGCGCGCCAACTCGGGTGTGCGCAAGGCGATCCTGGAGTTCGAGGGCGAAACCGACCTGCCTGCCACGGATGTCGTGGCGCTCGCGTGGCTGTCGCGCGAGGTGATGGAGGCGCGCCAGAAGGGCTCCGCGAACGCGTTGATTGCCACGCTGGTGCTGCTGTCTGTTGTTGCGGT